>NZ_AP039451.1:0-4450019 GCF_055383085.1 Allocellulophaga tsushimaensis
ATGAGTGTAACTGCTAATTCCGTATGGAACAATTGTCTGGAATTTATCAAAGATAACATCCAACCGCAGGCATTCAAAACATGGTTTGAACCCATTAAACCAATTAAATTAGCCGACAATGCTTTAAGCATACAAGTACCAAGCAAATTTTTCTATGAATGGCTAGAAGAGCACTATGTAAAACTGTTAAAAGTATCTTTAACGAAAGAACTTGGCGAAAGTGCAAAGCTGGTTTATATCATAAAAATGGAGAATACTTATGGTAATAAAGAGCCTTTTACAGAAAAAATACCAAGTGCCAATAGAAGTACAGTAGCTCCACAAGAGTTAGATGTTGCCATAAAATCTAAAAACCCACAGCTTAAAAATCCTTTTGTTATTCCTGGGATAAGGAATATTAAAATAGAATCTCAGCTAAACCCTAATTATAATTTTGATAATTTTTTAGAAGGAGATTCAAACAGACTAGCACGCTCTGCAGGTATCGCTGTTGCTAATAAACCAGGAGGCACTTCTTTTAATCCATTATTAGTATTTGGAGGTGTTGGACTAGGGAAAACACATTTAGCACATGCCATTGGTGTGGAGATTAAAGATAAATATCCAGAACGAACTGTATTGTATATTTCCGCGGAAAAATTTACACAACAGTATATTGAATCTGTAAAAAAGAATACAAGAAACGATTTTATACATTTTTATCAGCTCATTGACGTTTTAATTATTGATGATGTTCAATTTCTTTCAGGTAAATCTGGAACACAAGATGTATTTTTTCACATATTTAACCATTTACACCAAAATGGAAAACAGGTTATTTTAACTTCTGACAAAGCTCCTGTAGACATGCAGGATATTGAACAACGCTTATTATCTCGTTTTAAATGGGGCCTATCAGCAGAATTGCAAAACCCTGACTACGAAACTCGGATTTCTATTTTAAAAAATAAGTTATACCGAGATGGTGTAGAAATGCCTAATGACATAATAGAATATGTTGCGAAGCATATTAAGACTAACATACGCGAATTAGAAGGTGCAATTATCTCTCTAATAGCACAATCTTCTTTTAATAAAAAAGAAGTTACTATAGAGTTAACACAACAAGTTGTAGAAAAGTTTGTTAAAAATTCTAAACGAGAGGTATCTATAGATTACATTCAAAAAGTAGTTTCGGACTATTTTGAGATGGATGTTAGTACATTGCAATCAAAAACTAGAAAACGTCATATTGTACAAGCACGTCAATTAGCAATGTTTTTTGCAAAGAAATTTACAAAAGCATCACTTGCTAGTATTGGATCTCAAATAGGAAAAAGAGATCATGCAACTGTGTTACATGCCTGCAAAACGGTAGATAATTTAGCTGAAACAGATAAACAATTTCGTAAATACATAGACGACCTTACCAAGAAATTTTCTTAAATTTACTTTTATGGAAGTTAAGGTTTTAATGGTCTGCCTGGGTAATATTTGTAGATCCCCATTAGCCGAAGGTATTTTAAAAAACAAAGTTAATTCTAATTCTGTTTTTGTCGATTCGGCTGGCACTGGAAATTATCATATTGGCAAAAAACCAGATCATCGTTCTATTGCAGTAGCAAAAAAACACCACATTGATATAAGCATGCAGCAATGCAGACAATTTAAAGTCGAAGACTTTAATATATTCGACCATATTTATGTAATGGATAAAAGTAATTATACAAATGTTGCAAGACTAGCTAAAAGTAAAAAAGACATTGAAAAAGTAAGTTTATTACTAGATGAGATCAATTTAAAGGATAATGAAGTTCCTGATCCGTATTATGATGATAATGGTTTTGAAAATGTATACAAATTAATTGATTCCGCATGTGAAGTTATTGCAAAAAAACTACCCAAACCATAACATAATTGCTGATGGAAGATAACAACACTACTTTTGGAAAATTATATTTATTACCAACCACATTAGGAGACAATGCCCCATTAGAAGTATTACCAATTTCTATAAAAAGAGCTATTGAAAATATTGATTATTATATTGTTGAGAACGAAAAAACAGCACGGAAATTTATTAAAAAAATAAGTTCGGGAAAATCTCAGTCTAACTTACAAATAGAATCCTTAAATAAATTTACAGAACCAGAAGTTATCCCCACCTTTTTACAACCATGTATAGAAGGTAAAGATGTAGGCGTAATCTCAGAAGCTGGTTGTCCTGGTATTGCAGACCCAGGTGCAGATGTAGTTAAAATTGCACATCAAAAACACATACAAGTAGTCCCCTTAGTAGGTCCATCATCTATTTTCTTAGCACTAATGGCTAGTGGATTAAACGGTCAAAACTTTACTTTTAACGGCTACCTCCCTATTGATAACAGCGATAGAAAAAACACGCTTAAACGATTAGAAAAAACATCTAGAGAAAATCATCAATCTCAAATTTTTATTGAAACACCTTATAGAAACGATAAAATGTTTGCCGAATTAATTAAAACTCTATCACCATCTACTGAAGTTTGTGTAGCCTGTGATATTACATTACCTACCGAATACATTTGCACCAAAACTGTATTAGATTGGCGTAAGGTTAGTCTTGATTTACATAAAAGACCCACTATTTTTATTATTCAAGCTTAAAAAGACTATCAAAATAGTTAAATAGCTTTTTTTGCCATAAATTCCATATTGAAATAATGCTATAAAAAAACTCATTACAAATTAAAGCTTGTAATGAGATTTAACAGTCGTTCTTACAAATTAAAACTACAAAACTTTTTATTGCTCTAAAATTGCTTTGATATTAGGTTTAAAATAGTTTGGCCCTTTTAAAATTTTTCCATCTTCTCTAAAAATTGGTTTTCCATCTGCCCCTAATTTACTCATATTACTCCGTTGTATTTCATTAAAGACTTCTTCAATTTTATCTTGCATACCATGCTCTAATATAGTGCCACATAAAATATACAGCATATCACCAAGCGCATCAGCAACTTCAACCATATCATTATTCTGTGCAGCTTCTAAATATTCTTTATTCTCTTCATCCATTAAATTAAAACGGAGTTTATTTTTAGCCTCACCTATATCTGCATTCATTTCGGTAGGAACTCCCATACCAAATGTATTATGAAAAAGTGCAACTGCTTCTAATTTATTTTTCATCTATTTTATATTAATTTTGCATAAAAATATAAAAATATGTTTAGTACTGGTCAGTGGATATTTGCAAGTGTTTTTTTTATTGGATTTGTCATTACAATCTCTCTGATGTACAAAAAAGATGCATTATTGCATGCTAAAAATTATAAGGGCGTTAAATGGGTGGCTATTTTTTTCGTCATTTTTATAATTCTACTCTTCTTAATTAAGTATATGCTCAAAAATTAACTTAAAAAATTATATTCACCACAAAAATTACCCATTTCACAACAAACTTTACTTCGACGTAAGAAAAAACGTAATTTTGCGTTATCAATAGTAAATCTCGATAAAATGGCAACTTTCTTCGGTGTATTATTAGTTTTAGTTAGTGTTAACGTATTTTTATTACTATTCAGTGTGAATAGAAATAAGAAAAGAGCGCAGAATTCTGCAATGGATTACACTAAATTTAAAACTCCAAAAATTTACCCATTAGAGACTTCTATCACAAATAAGTTTAAAAAGGCAGTTTAGTTTTATACTTTTAAAGTATGAAACAAGTGTTACTTATATTTTTAGGTGGAGGTGTTGGTAGTGTACTACGATTTATTATTAGTAAATATTTAAACAATTCTTTTTCCAATTTCTTTTTAGGAACATTTCTTGTAAACATGGTAGGCTGTTTACTTATAGGTTTTATTTTAGGACTTTCTTTTAAAACCAATTACCTGTCTCAAAATCAAACATTATTATTGGCTACAGGCTTTTGTGGTGGATTTACAACCTTTTCTACTTTTGCTTTCGAAAACCACTCTTTATTAAAATCTGGTGATCTTATCAATTTTTCAATTTATACGATTAGCAGTATTACTGTGGGCATACTAGCAATTGTTGCAGGCTTATGGTGTTCTAAAATCGTATCATAAAGAATTGATACACAAATAGTAAAACAACTCCACTTTCAAGGTATAGATGAAATTTATTTATAATTTCTCACGTGCTTAGTTATCTTTTTAAAAGAATTCTACAAACAAATTATTGTATAATTTGATGCTAATATTTTGTTTAAAATATTTAAATCTTCATTTTTTTACATTTATTTTATACATACCCCTAAAAAAACAGGGGTTAAATTATTATTAATATAAAAATACAGAAACACCCCCTTCTAAATTATGACATGTTAAAAACATTAACATATATTTGCTCCATAACTAACATAATCATTATGAAAAAAATCGAGGCAATTATTCGAAAGTCAAAATTTGACGAAGTAAAAAAAGCTTTGCACCAAATTGAAGTTAATTTCTTTAGTTACTGGGATGTAACTGGTGTAGGAAATGAAAAACAAGGTCATGTGTACCGTGGTATTACCTATAGCACTTCTGATATCCAAAGAAGATATTTAACTATAGTAGTATCTGACGAATTCCTAGAACGTACTGTAAATACCATTCTTGATGCAGCAGGAACAGGAAATGTTGGTGATGGTAAAATATTTGTTTCTGAAGTATTAGAAGCATATAGAATTCGCACCAAAGAAAATGGACACGAAGGAATTAACTAATTAAACTAACTAAACAATTAATTTATAATTATGGACGCAGGATTATTTACAGCAAACAATGTCTGGATGATGATATGTACAGCCCTTGTATTTTTTATGCATTTAGGCTTTTCATTTCTTGAGATTGGATTAACAAGACAAAAAAACACAATCAACATATTATTTAAAAATGTATTTATTATATGTGTTGGTCTATTACTTTATTATATAGGTGGATTTAACCTAATGTACCCTGGAGATTTTAATCTTATAGGCGATGGCTATTTAGGATTTGCAGGATTTGGAATTGCAGCCCCTGAAAACGGAATGACAGCTGAATATGCAAGTGGTGGATACACTTGGTGGACAGACTTTTTATTTCAAGGAATGTTCGCAGCTACCGCAGCAACTATAGTATCTGGAGCAGTAGCAGAACGTATTAAACTTGGTGGATTTATGATTTTCACCATCATATATGTAGGCCTTGTTTACCCTATAGTAGGTTCTTGGCAATGGGGTGGTGGATTTTTATCTACCCTTGGAGGAGAAAATGGAGGGTTCCATGATTTTGCAGGTTCTACTTTAGTACACTCTGTAGGTGGATGGGCAGCTTTAATTGCTGTTTACTTATTAGGTCCACGTATTGGTAAATTTGGAGAAAATGGTAAACCAAAAGCAATTCCAGGGCACAATATTCCTTTAGCAGCAGCTGGAGTTCTTATCCTTTGGTTAGGATGGTTTGGATTTAACGGAGGTTCTGTATTATCAGCAGACCCTGCTACCACTTCTTTAGTATTAGTAACCACTTCTCTTGCAGCAGCAGCAGGTGGTGTAGCAGCATTTATATTATCTTATATCCTATACAAAAACTTTGACTTAACCATGTTTCTTAATGGTATCTTAGGAGGTTTAGTAGGGATTACGGCTGGTGCAGATTTAATGTCTCCTAATGAAGCTGTTATTATAGGTATCATTGCTGGTCTTATCATAGTTGGTGCAGTAGCACTAATTGATAGAATTAAATTAGATGATCCAGTAGGTGCAATTGCAGTTCACCTTATATGTGGTATCTGGGGAACTTTAGCAGTAGGTTTCTTTGGATCTAAAGCTGGTGGAGATCAAATTTTATATCAATTAACAGGTATTGCAGCAACTGGAGTTTTCTGTTGTATTACGGCTTTTATTATCTTATTTGTAATTAAGAAAACATCTGGATTAAGAGTTTCTAAAGAAGAAGAGATAGAAGGATTAGATATCCATGAACATGGAATGGATGCTTATCCTGATTTTAGAATGAACCAACACTAAAAAATAAAAACGGAGTGTTTCACAAACATTCCGTTTTTACAATCACCTTTCAAAATACAATCAAAAAAAATCAAACAACACCCTGAATTAAGGGTAAATTATTTAATCTGAATTTTATGAAAACGATTTTAAAAACAAGTTACGTAAAAAATATTTTCCTTGTAGCTGCATTATTTGTAGGAACTTCTTTAATGGCACAAGAAGAGGAAGAAGAAAAAAAAGCAGTTTCTATTAGTGGTAGTGTAGATGCATATTACAGAACTAATTTAAGTTCTACTGACAGAGCAATATTTGGTGACGTTGGTAGCCCGTTAGCAGCTCAAGCACCTGCATCATCATTTGCTAATCAAACAGGTTTTGCTTTAGGTTTTACCAATATTATTGCAAGTTATGAAGGAGAAAAAACTGGGGCGGTTGCTGATTTAGCCTTTGGAACCAGAGCTTTTCAAGCAGTCGGTGGTGACACTGATATTTTCATAAACCAATTGTATGCGTATTGGAATGTTTCTGAAGGAACCACTTTAACCTTAGGGCGTTTCAATACCTATTTAGGCTATGAAGTAATTTCTCCAACAGGAAACTTTAACTATAGTACTTCTTACTTGTTTTCTAACGGACCATTTTCTCATGTAGGTTTAAAAGCTGACTTTGCTTTATCTGAAGATTTTAGCTTAATGTTAGCAATAATGAACCCTACTGATGTAAATAACAATTTAACTGGCGAATATGCTTTAGGTGCGCAGTTAGGCTATTCTGGTCAATTTTTAAACTTCTATTATGACAACAAAACAAGTCTAGGTTTTGAAGTAGATTATACTGGTGGTTTTGATGTATCAGATGGTTTTTTCTTAGGAATCAATGCTGCTTATGCTGACAATGACGGTGCTGGTTTCGCAGGTGCTGCTTTATATCCTCAAATAGCAACTTCTGATAGCTTCACTATAGGTTTAAGAGGTGAATATTTTACTACTTTTGATGGTATTGATGGTAATGATGATCCAAATATTTTTGCTGCTACGTTAACAGGTAGTTATACTATAGAAAATTTAACGATTAAACCTGAGCTACGTTTAGATAGCTCATCTGAAGAAGAATTTTTTGACAATGATGCAGCTGCAACAAAGAGCTTATCATCTTTCTTAATTGCTGCAATATACTCTTTCTAATCAAAGAAAAATATTTTATTTAATTTTATAAAAAGAGGGTCAGGTATTTAAAATACCTGACCCTCTTTAATTTCATTACACTATAAAATCATACTATATTTTTAGTATCCTTAGATTTTTGTTGATATTTACAGTTATAAACCTGTCCTCACTATGCAACCAAAAGAAAAATTACTGAGCTTTTCGTTAAGAAAAATTTGTACTAGTTTTATATTTTTAGCATTTATTTTTACTACAAATGCACAGTTAGACCAAACCTACTTTAATAGGTTAAGAAATGAAAGAGTCGCTTCCGAAAATGATATAGAATGGAAACAATTTGGACCAGGTAACGCAGGTTTTGTAAACTTATTGAGGTATCACCCTACAAAACCAGATGTTGTTGCAACGAGTCCAGATTTATTTGTAACATGGCAATCCGAAAATAATGGAACCAGTTGGTTTAATATTAAAGATAAGGATGGTGAAGGAGAATTTGAACGCTTGGGAGATTTATACTACTCCACCAATAATGAAAACTTTGGATTAGCAATAGAAAGATCTCAACTTTGGGAAACAAGTGATATGGGAAGAAACTGGACCATAGTTCCAAACGCTCCCTGGTACGATGCAGATACTGATGGTTCTGATAGGACGGGCTTTCTAAATAAGGTTTCGGCTTTAGCAATAGATGCTACTAATGATAATATATGGTATGTAGGTGCAGGATATCATGTTAGAGGGCAAGTTGCATTTAGTTCACAAAACCAATCAAATGCTGCAAATCCCAGAGGTAATGAAAACGATATACAAGGACGTATTTACAAAACAATAGATGGAGGAGCTTCCTGGACTACACTAACTAATGGAATTGATCCTAAAGCACAATTTTGCAGAATTATTGTAAATCCTACCAATAATCAGCAAATATTTGCAGCTTCTATTGATGGATTATACAGATCTGACAATGGTGGAGATACATGGACCAATATTGGCGAAGGAAATCTTCCTAACAATACCATTATGGATATGGATTTTTACTACAATGCTACAAGTGGAGAATTCATTATCTATTTTATAGATCAAGTTAGGTACTCCCCTTCTGGAAATACAACTACTAATACTGGAGGAATATATAAAACAGAAGATGAAGGTGCTACATTTACAGATATTACAGGTGATCTTTATATAGATGTAAATCAATTAACAGGAGGTGTTCCAGACAGGTATTACAGTTTTATAGCGAATTGGTTTGGAATAAGCACAGCACAAGCAAGGACTACTTACCCTGTTATACCTACTAACGTATTACAATATTTTAGTGGACTTCATGTAGATCCTAGTAGACCCGATGCACTATATGTAGGTTTCCATGACCCACAAATCAATAGATCTATAACTCCTGGAAGATTATGGGGAACTTCTAACGGAGGACAAAACTGGACAAACTTAGCAAGAGAATTTGCACCAGCTTGGGAAAACGATAGAGCATACTGGGAATCTCGTGGAAACCCGGTTAATGATAATATGGAATTTGGGCATGAGCCATTTTTATTACAATTAGGAAACAACTATCCTATACGGTCTCAAAGAAATTTTGCTGTAAATAGTAGAGGCGATATTATGATCTTAGCAAGCCATAATACCTTGTTAAGTACAGATCATGGAGCAACTTTCCGCCAAGTTGATGAAGATTATACGGCTGCAGGAAATTTAATGGGGCGTGGTAATAGTAATTTACCTGGCGAGACCATGCTTCAAGATAAACGTTTAGGGCCAGATAGACCTTTGATGGGATCGGGAGAACATAGATTATGGCTATTAACCGATGATGGCACCGATGGAAGACAAGCTGCAAGACAGATTAAAGAATCGCAAACAACTATTAGTTCTATTGCTGTACACCCATTATTTAAAAATGTGATGTTTACTACATCATTCAGGCAATTCGGTAAAGAAAGGATTGAACGTTCCATAGATGGAGGTAATACATTTGAAGATTGGGCACAAGCAACTCCTGCAGAAGACCAAATGCGCACGCAGTCTTTGAGAATAGATCCTAAAAATCCAAATATTATGTTTTTTGGAATTACAGATAAAGAAATTAGAGATCGAGATAAGGTAGGAGGCTTCTACTTTTCCGAAGATGGGGGTAAAACTTTTACACCAAGAAATAATGGTTTACCTGCTAATGTAAGAATTAGTGATATTAAAATAGACCCAAGAGATCATACCAATGCTTCATATTTTGCTGCAGCACAAAGACTTTCTTTTAGTCAAGGTAATATTGGTTCTCCAATAGTATCAGGAGGGTTATATTTTACAAATAATAGAGGATTAAATTGGACAGAAATTAATGTTGCTCCTGAAATTATAGGAATCAATAAAATTGTTTTTGATAATACCAATAGAATGTATGTTAGTAGTGGACACAGAGCTTCATTTAATGAAACGGTAACTGGTGGTATATGGTATTCTGATGATTTTGGAACTTCCTGGACAAGAATTTTTGATAATGGAGCAACATTTGAAATTAATGTATCCCCTTTTGATAATAATATACTAATAGCAACAGTAGGCAGAATACAATTAAACTCTGGAATATATTTAAGCGAAGACCGTGGATTAACCTGGAGAAAAAATAATATTGATGGGCTAAATACCTTTATAAGAAACGTAGAGTTTGATCTTCATGATGAAAAAACTTTATGGGCCGTTTCTTTAGGAAATGGATTTAACCGAGGAACGTATACCAAGGGAACTGAATCAAGAGTTGTAAGAGTATCTCCTTTTGAAGTAGAAATAAACGCAACAGGAACAGAAACCTTACAAGCAGAAATTCTAAGAGGAGGTTTTAGTCAGTCAGATATTACATGGGTTTCCAGTAACCCTACTATTGCTACGGTAAATGAAAACGGAGTGGTAACAGGTGTATCTATGGGGAGCGCTAAAATAACAGCGATAATAGCAGGTAGATACAGTGATTCTGCAATTGTAGTTGTAGATGCTCCCGAAGCTCCTATGCCAGACCCTCTACCAACAATACCAGGGCGATTAGAAGCAGAAGATTTTGTTTCTCAGGAAAGAGGAGTACAAGCAGAGCCCACTATGGATGAAGGTGGCGGGCAGAATATTGGTTTTATTGTAGATGGTTCTAGTGCTACTTATGAAGTAGATGTAACTACTCCCGGAATTTATGATATAGCTATCCGTGTAGCAAGTGCAGCAGCAGGAGGTACTGTAACCTTAAAATTAGGTGCAACTGAATTAGGTTCGGTATCTTTTGGTAATACTGGAGGGTGGCAGAATTTTATCACTGAAACCATTTCAGAAGTTGCTTTAAACGTAGGAGAACAAACAATAATAGCCGAATTTACGGGTGGATTTGGTTTCCTGTTTAATGTAAATTATTTTGATTTTGAATTAATTAGCAGTACCGCTCCAATAGAAGAGATCCCTACAAATAATTTTATTATAGAAGTTATAGGAGAGAGTTGTCCAGATAGTAACGATGGTAGTATTGCTATTGATGCTGTTGATGATAGTCTAAATTATACAGCAAGAGTAACAGGAACAAATTTTAATGAAGAGAAAAGGTTTACAAATACAGTTTCTTATGAAGATTTAGATGCAGGAGAATATACCATAGAAATTACAGTAGATGAATTAAGTGACTTTATTCAGCGTTTTTCTGTAGTGGTAAAAGAACCAGAATTACTAAACGTTAGTGCAAAAGTACTAGAAGCTTCTAATAAAGTTTTGGTTCAACTCAAAGGAGGACTTCATTATGAAATTACATTTAACGATAACACTTTTACGACTACTGCAAATGAAGTGATATTAAATCTTGCTGAAGGTGATAATAATTTATCAGTAAAAACAGATAAAGATTGCCAAGGCGTTTTTAATAAAAACATCCTTATTAATGAAAATGTAGTATTGGCTTACCCAAATCCTGTTGAGGACAATGTTACCATTGTTTTAAATCACCTAGAAGAACAACATAATAATGAGATTTTAATAACGATTTATGATTTTGCAGGAAAAGCGGTAAAACAAGTTAAAAAACGTAATGAAAATTTTATGACTACAATAGACATTTCATCCTTAGCAGCTGGGATTTACTTTTTAACTGTCAAAGAAGGGGATTTTATGGAGAACATTAAAATCGTAAAAAAATAACTATGAAAACTTTAAAATATATCATACCTATCATATTGACTATCATATTAATTTCTTGCAGAAGCAACAGTGTCGCTGAAGAAGAGGAAACCCCTGTTATTATTCCTGGAAAAGCTTCTTTAATTTTTCCAGAAAATGGAGAAGTATGCACTACAGGTATATTTTTAGAAAATTCAACAGATAGCAATGTAATCTTTAGATGGGAAATGGCAGAAAACACAACCTCTTACGAAGTCACCTTAACCAATACAGATGCTTCTCCTAATAGCACAACTAGTGAAAATTTTAGCACTAATGAAGGCGAAATTACACTGCAGCAAGACACTAATTATGCATGGACAGTAACTTCTATTAATGGAACTGAACGTACAGAGAGTGACCGCTGGACTTTTTATAATTCTGCCCAAGGAGAAAGAAATTTTACTCCTTTCCCTGCACAGTTAGTAGCGCCAGAAGACAAAGCAGTACTTACTGATCTTATGGGAAAACTAGATTGGTTAGAGAGTGAAGTAGTAAATAACGAAGATGACATAGAAAGCTACACTGTATTTTTAGATACTAATCCCAATCCTAGTACTGAATTAACTTCAACCATAGCTACTATTACTAGTATAGATATTCCTAATAATTTAGTAGCTAGTACAACTTACTACTGGAAGGTAGTAACAGAAGATACTTTTGGAAATAAAGTAGAATCTCAAATCTTCTCCTTCACTACTCCATAACTTTAAAAATTTAATTTCACAAAAAAGGATCAGGCATTTAAAATAGCTGATCCTTTTTAATTTTATATTAAAATTATTTCTTCTTAAAAGTTTTTACTCCTGCTAAAACAGCAGTTTTTAAATGATTTACCTGAGGAACTATAGGGCAAGAATATTTTTTATTGTATGCGCAATACGGATTGTAAGCGGTATTAAAATCAATTTGCATGGTATCTCCATCTGGTATAGTTGTATCTATATAACGCCCTCCACCATAGGTTTCCTCACCATTTGTTATATCCGTAAAAGGCAAAAACAAATACGATTCATAACCTTCTTCTTTAGAGAGCTCAGGGTTTTGATACACCTCCAATTGGTGTTTTTTTCCGTTTAATACAAAAGAAACAATACCATAAACTACTTCTTTAGAACTTCTATCCGTAGTAGTTGGCATTAAAAAAGGCTTGGAATTTGGCGTTCTAAGAAATCTAGCTTTTACCACATAATTAGTATCTGGCGCAAAAAAATCTAAACCTTCAAAATTTTTACGGTACCGATCTGGCAAAGGCGATGTTTCTGGGTTTTTATAACTAGCATTTAATTCTTTTTGAAATTTACGAATATTAGTCAATTTAGCTGATTCTATTTCTTGTTGATTTTCAGAAGTATCGTGATATTTCTTCTTATCGGCACAATTAAAACTTAATACTATAAAAACAACTATAAAATATTTCATCTGCATAAATTTAAAAAATCAAACTCTCACAGGGTAAACCCAAGAGAAATTCTATCAAAAATTAATTTAAATTTGAGGAAAATCTCTAAATATTTAAATCTCGATTATCAAGTAAAAATACAACTTATCATAATTTTTGTTAGTTTTACATCAAATAAGAAATTAACATGCAATTTTTATCAATTTCTAATAAAACCAAAGTCATTCCTTATAAAAGGAGCAGGCCCAGTTATTTTTAAATTTGATACGAATTTTAATGATACAAAACCTGACCTAAGCGTCAGGTTTTTTTTTACTTGATAATCGAGATTTAAAGGCTCCGACGTTTGCATGAAATCAATGTGAATTTTTTCTTTTAATGCCTCGTGGGATTGCCTCAAGGTTATATACTTAAAAATCTAAATGTGAAAAAAATATATTACAATTATATCGATTCTTTTAAAGGGCTTTCTATTGAAGTATGGTGGCTAGCGCTAATAACACTTATTAATAGGGCTGGTACAATGGTGATTCCTTTTTTATCGCTATACCTTACTCAAAATCTTGGTTTAAGCTTTGAAAATGTGGGAACTATAATGACATTTTATGGTTTAGGGTCATTAGTTGGAGCATGGTTAGGCGGTAAATTAACAGATACTTTGGGCTATTACAAAGTAATGTCTACTAGTTTATTTTTAAGTGGATGCTTATTTATTTTACTACAATTTTTAACAGGCTTTTGGAGTATTTGTATGGGCCTTTTTATTTTAATGATGATAGCAGATGCGTTTAGACCAGCTGCTTTTGTAGCTTTAAGTGCTTACAGCAAACCCAAAAATAGAACCCGGTCTGTAACATTAATAAGACTTGCTATCAATTTAGGATTTTCAGCCGGGCCTGCTATAGGTGGCTTTATAATTGCTACTATAGGGTATAATGGTTTGTTTTGGATAGATGGTTTTACTTGTATTATAGCAGCTTTACTACTCATCATTATTTTAAACCCAAAAAGAGCTACACTTTTTGAAACTATTGTAAATAAATCTTCAAAACCTGTCTACAAAGATTATCGTTATTTGATATTTATTTTTGCGTTAACGCTATTTGCATTCGCTTTTGTACAATATTTTTCGACTGTTCCGCTGTTTTATAAAGAAGTACATAAGTTAACGGAACTACAAATAGGCTTGCTTTTAACAATGAACGGGTTTCTCATTTTTGCATTAGAAATGCCATTAATAAAATATATTGAAAGCAAAAAATATAATTCATTAACCTTAATAGCTATTGGCTTATTTTTAGTGCTCCTAAGCTTTTTATTATTCAATGTATCTTCATGGGTTGGTATTTTAGTTATTGGAATGCTCTTGATGACTTTTGGAGAAATGATTGCATTTCCAATATCAAATGCATTTGCTGTAGAAAGCTCAAAAAAAGGAAAACAAGGAGAATATATGGCGCTTTATAGCATTGCTTTTTCTCTAGCGCATATCTTTGCCCACAATTCAGGTATGGTATCTGTTGCTTTTTATGGCTATACCATTACTTGGTATGGTATTAGTATTATTTGTTTGATTGGTATTTTAGTATTTTTACTACTCCAAAAAAGATATAAAAAATTTGCAACACCATAATTAATGAAAATAGTTATCTACACTTCTATACTACTTTTAGTTATTAGCTGTACTTCTAAAAGAAAACATAGTACTCCAAAATTAGAGCCTAATAGATATAATGTTGGTTTTTTAATTATGGATGGAACCTATAATACAGAGTTTACTGCTCCGTTTGATATTTTTCAGCACACCCAATATCGAAAAAATATTAAAGCAATGAATGTATTTACTGTTGCTAATACATTAGAACCTATTACCACATTTGAAGGTGTTAGAATATTACCAGACTATAACTATACACAACCTGGTTTACCCGACATTGATATTCTAGTAGTGCCCAGTGCAGAACATCACCTAAATACAGATTTAGAAGATGTAGTTATGCTTAGTTTTATAAAAAAAGTAGATGAAAGAGCTCTGTTTATGACAAGCCATTGTGATGGTGCTTTTGTATTAGCTAAAGCTGGTGTTTTAGATTCTGTTACCTCTACTACTTTTCCTAGTGATATTAGTGCGTACAAAAAAATGTTTCCGAATCTAAAAGTAGCAGAAAATGTATTATTTGTTCATGATAAGAAATACATCACCTCTGCAGGTGGTGCAAAAAGTTTTGAAGCAGCCCTATATTTATGCGAATTTTTATATGGCAAGGAAATTACTAAATCTTTGGCAGCCGGTTTAGTTATTGACTGGGATGTGAACAAAGTACCACATGTAGTTATTCCCTAATTTCACTATCATAACGGGATACTTTAAGATATTTAACCAATAAAGCATTAAACTCTGGTGTAATTCTTAAAAGTGCAGTATTCTCTAAATTATATAATATTGATTTATCTGTAAAGCCATTCTTTAATAATTCTTCTAAATAAAATAAAGCGGTACCAAAATCTTCATTTTTTGTGCTGTATGATATAATTTCTAAATAGGAAGCGTAATCTTTGGGTGCTGTAATTGTCTTTAGCATCCATAAGAGTAAAATTCCTTCTTTGTCCTTAAGTTTTTCTACTTTTAACTCCTTTAAATTGCTATCAACCAGATAATTTACAAAACCTTTTAGGCGTATGCCCATTTTACTTTGTGCTACATTATCGCTTACGCTATACTCGCTTAATTTTTGCATTTGATAATTCCACCAACCAAGATTGTTAAAATTGTATGAATTTAAATCTTCATAAATAGCATAGTCATATTCTTCTCTGAGCAATGATTCATTAAAAAACACATTAGTATCATTTCTTCTAAGGGCTCTAAATGCTTTATCTTTTCTGAGCTCTTTTTGCTTTACTTTTAAATTTACAACATCTTTAAATACCCTATAGACATCAATAACAGTTGTGATTAAATTATGTGCTTGCACAAGTTTTTTGGAATCCATTAAAGTGTTTATATCTACTATATTTTTATCATAATTAGTAGATATAAAAGCAGTGTCTTTTGGGATAAATCCTTTTGACATTCCAGAGAGCGTAAAAAATTCAAGAGCTTTATTTAAATAATCAAAAGCACCTGTGCTATTTTTTTCTTCATAGATATACAATTGGTTAGGGAATTTTAAAATATTCAACTCCTTTTTTAAAGCACGCATTTCTATTAAATCATGATCTTCATCAGAAATAATACCTATAAAATGAAATCTTTTATTTACTGCTAAATCTTCAACATTGGTCATTGCTGCTCCAAAAGAGATTACTCCTTTTACTCTTTTAGATAATAATGCCATGATCGATGCAAATTTTCCGCCATCAGAAAAACCTGCTGTATAAATTCTGTTTTTATCAATAGGAAGTATCTCAAAAACACTATTCATCATTCTATCTGTTACATATACATTTTTAGCAATAGAAATAGAATCTGCAACACTATTAGAAGATGCTAATACATACCCATATTTTTCCGCTGCTTGTGTAAAAAACCGAAGGGATTGTTTTGCTTTTCCTTTCATATTAAACACAAAAAGTATGGGCCATTTTTTAGCTACATCAAAACTGGTAGGTAAGTAAATAGTATATGTTTCGGAAACAGAATCTTTAACTATTAAATTATCAATGATTTTACCTTTCTTTAGCTTTAGCTCTTGTGCATTTAAACATAAACTGCCAACTACAAATAATAGGAGAAATAAAAGTTTTTTCATAGCATGTAAGGCATCAAAAATCTAGCCAATTTTAATTATAATTGAAAATTACAAATTAAATTTTAATTCTAATTTGTTGATTTACAGTTTAAGTTATTCCCCAATTGCTCCAAGCTCTACCCCTTCAGAATAAGCCACTTTAATTTTGTGATCACTAAATGTTTTTTTAATCACCTTATTAGATTCAAAAGTAACTTCCCAATAATCATCAGGTTTTACGTATGGTCTAACAAGTAACTGCACACTATGAGAATCAAAATTCTGAATTCCTATTTCTGGAATCGGTGTTTTTAAAACCTTAGGGATTTCTAATAAGGCATTCATAATAATATCGTGCACTTTAGGAAAGCTTTCTTCATAAGGCATTGAGACTAATAATTCTAAACGAATCATTTCTTTTTCAGAAAAATTTGTTACTACAGAATCGGTAACCATAGAATTTGGAATAATGAGAATCTTATTTCCTGGTGTTAATACATCTGTACTAAAAATACCTATCTCATTTACTCTACCAAATTTATCATCTAATTGAATCCAATCGCCTACTTTATATGGTTTTAGAGTTAAAATAAGTAAGCCAGAAGCAAAATTACCAAGACTTCCTTGTAATGCCATTCCAATAGCAAAACCAGCAGCTGCTAAAATAGCGACAAGACCTGTTAAATCTGCTCCTATAAATGTAGCAATACCAAAAAGTACAGCTCCTTTTAATACAACAGAACTCATAGAAGATAAAAACGGTCTTAGTGTATCTGAAAATCCTGCCTTTTTTAATACAACATCTAAAAGACTTATAAGTTTCCTTACAATCTTAAATCCTATCCAAAAAATAACTCCAGCAATAATAATCTTTATCAGTACTGGCACTATATTTTCTGTAATCCAAGTTAAGTCTAAATATTTAGAATACCATTGTTCTTCTTTTAATACAGTATTTACTTCTAGTTCTTCTTGAAAAGTGCTTATGAAATTTGCCACTGTATACATCATAGGTTATTCTTACATTTAAAAAATAGGTAAAGTGCTTAGTTACTATAACTTTATAGCATCTTAGCCTTTCAAAAATAAAAATTTCTAAACACTATATTCTAATTACTACTATAATTTTTAAAACTATGCTCTCTTGTTCAATATAGGTGCATTAGAAACCACATTAGAAAGGATAATATGTGTTCTTGTTTCTCCATACTGTATTAACTTATCTATAAATTTCTCTAAATGAAACTGATCTTTAAGCACAACCTCCATAATAATATTTTCATTCCCAGTAATTCTATAACAATTAAGCACTTCATCAAAAGATTTTACTGCTTCTAAAAACGGTTTTAATTTTCCCATAAAGGCACCTAATGTTATCATTGCTTTTAACTGATGTCCTGTTTGAGTATGACCAATGATAGGCTTATAACCATTGATGATCCCTAAATCTTCCATTTTTTTAATCCGCTCTGCTACAGCTGGAGCAGTAAGACCAACTTTTTTACCAATTGCAACAAAAGATTCTCTTGCATTTTCTTGCAAACATTGCAAGATATCCCAATTCAATTTATCAATCTTTGGATTTAAAAGCATTTATTATTTTTTAATTTAGTTTACAAAGCAAAAATAAAAAATTGCTATTTATAAAAAGGTAGTTTATTAAAAATCTATTGTAATTTTATTAAAAAAATTGCAAAAATGCCTTATAAAAATTTAAAAGCATTACCTGTATATAACAAAGCATTAGATTTATGTTTTTTAAGCAGAGAAATTGTATCTTATATAACCTATAGGAGAGATTTGCGCAATTTATATAAATCTAACAAACACAGAGACATTATTGCAGACTCTATCTTAACTGATGCTATCTTAATTTCTAAAAAAATTGCATTGGCAGAACATTCTGATTCTAATACTACTAAAAGAAATAGTGCGTTACACATTAATATAATGACTAAAAATATACTTTCTTATTGCTTGGGCCTTGAAAAAGACGGACTCAAAGAAAAAGAATATATAAATCTTTTACGCAACGAAATTAAGAGTTTCAGAAAAGCATACAAACAGTGGAGTATTGCTTTATAAAAGCAATACCTCCTACATATTTCTCCTGTATTGTCCTCCTACTTTAAAAAGTGCATCTGTAATTTGTCCTAACGAACATTCTTTAGTCACTTCCATTAACTTTTCAAATAAATTTTGATTTTGAACTGCTGCTTTTTGCAAATCAGCTAATACTTGATCATTTTTATTTCCGTTTCTAAGTTTTAGGTTTTCTAGCGTATTTATTTGTGCTTTTTTCTCTTCTTCCGTAGCTCTAATAACTTCTTCTGGCAAAACTGTTGGAGATCCTTTTGAACTTAAAAAAGTATTTACACCAATAATAGGGAAATCTCCGTTATGTTTTAACGTTTCATAATACAAACTTTCTTCTTGTATTTTTGATCTTTGATACATGGTTTCCATTGCTCCTAAAACACCACCGCGCTCAGTTATTCTATCAAACTCTAATAAAACAGCTTCTTCTACCAAATCTGTTAATTCTTCAATAATAAAAGAACCTTGCAAAGGATTTTCATTTTTAGTTAAACCTAATTCTTTATTAATGATTAACTGTATTGCCATAGCTCTACGCACAGATTCTTCTGTAGGAGTGGTTATGGCTTCATCATAAGCATTAGTATGCAATGAATTACAATTATCATAAATAGCATACAAAGCTTGCAATGTGGTCCTAATATCATTAAAATCTATTTCTTGCGCATGCAAACTTCTACCAGATGTTTGTATATGATACTTTAGCATTTGAGCTCTGGGGTTTGCATTATACTTATGCTTTAACGCTTTTGCCCATATTTTCCGAGCTACTCTCCCTATAACTGCATATTCTGGATCTATCCCATTAGAGAAAAAGAAAGATAAATTAGGTCCAAATTTATTAATATCCATTCCTCTACTTAAATAATATTCTACATACGTAAAACCATTAGATAAGGTAAAAGCAAGCTGTGTTATAGGGTTTGCACCGGCTTCTGCAATATGGTAACCAGAAATAGATACCGAATAAAAATTACGTACTTGATGCTGAATAAAATACTCTTGCACATCTCCCATAAGTCGCAAAGCAAATTCAGTAGAAAAAATACATGTATTTTGAGCTTGGTCTTCTTTTAAAATATCTGCCTGTACAGTACCTCTAACTTCAGTAAGCGTTTTTTGTTTAATTTCTTCATAAACGTCTTTAGGTAACACCTGATCTCCGGTAACACCTAATAGTAACAGACCAAGACCATCATTACCTTCTGGAAGTTCTCCATTATATTTTGGACGTTCTTTATTTTTATAGATAGATTTTATTTTTGCTTCAACCTCTTCTTTTAAACCATTTTCTTTAATATACTTTTCACAATTCTGATCTATAGCAGCATTTAAGAAAAAACCTAATAACATGGGTGCAGGTCCATTAATAGTCATACTTACCGAAGTCATCTGATGACTTAAATCAAAACCAGAATACAATTTCTTAGCATCATCTAAACAACAAATAGACACTCCTGCATTTCCTATTTTTCCATAGATATCTGGTCTTAAATCTGGGTCACTACCATACAAAGTAACCGAATCAAAGGCTGTAGATAGCCTTTTAGCAGGCAAGCCTAAACTTACATAATGAAAACGTCTATTGGTCCGCTCTGGACCGCCCTCACCAGCGAACATTCTGGTAGGGTCTTCACCTGTTCTTTTAAACGGGTATAAACCTGCAGTATACGGAAATTCTCCTGGAACATTTTCTTGCAATACCCAAAGTAATAAATCTCCCCAAGCTTTGTATTTTGGTAAGGCTACTTTTGGAATTTGTGTGTGCGATAATGACTCCGTGTGTGTTTCTATCTGAATTTCTTTATTTCTTACTTTAAAACTATATATAGGATCTTTATACTGCTGGACTTTAGTTTCCCAATTTAAAATAATTTCCCAATGATGCGGATCTAAGTTTAATTTCACTTTATCAAACTCACGCATTAAAAAAGATAAAAATGTTTTCTTTTCTAATGCTATTGCTTCATTATTTAAGGCTACTTCATCTAATCCGTTTTTTGTTAAAAGTGTTCCTTGTTTAGCAGCATCAGTTACAGCTAATATCGTTTGATAAATTCCATATAAACGCTGGGCAATTTCACTTTGCGAAATACTATTTTTATCATAAGCTCTATTATTTTCTGAAATTTCAGATAAATAACGTGTGCGTGCAGGTGGTATTACAAATCTATTTTCCGATGCTTCTGTAGTAAACTTAAAATTAGATGTTAAACTTGTATATCCTGTAGCTACAAGTTTTTCCATTATAGCTACATATAATTTATTGGTGCCAAAATCGTTAAACTGGCTTGCCATTGTTCCAAAAATAGGCAAATCGTCTTGCGGAGTGTCCCAGAGGTTATGATTGCGCATGTATTGTTTTTTAACATCGCGTATCGCATCTAGCGCTCCTCTTTTGTCAAATTTATTGATCGCTACTAGATCTGCAAAATCTAACATATCTATCTTTTCTAATTGTGTAGCAGCACCAAATTCTGGCGTCATTACATATAAAGAAGTATTAGAATGCTGTATAATTTCTGTATCTGACTGGCCAATTCCAGAGGTTTCTAAAATAATTAAATCAAATTCTGCTGCTTTTAATATTTCAACTGCTTCATTTACATATTTAGAAAGCGCTAAATTAGACTGTCTAGTTGCTAAAGAACGCATATAAACACGTTCGTTATTAATAGCATTCATTCGTATTCTATCACCTAATAAGGCTCCTCCTGTTTTTCGTTTTGATGGATCAACAGAAATTAACCCTATGTGTTTATTAGGAAAATCCATTAAAAAGCGCCTCACTAATTCGTCTACCAAACTAGATTTACCTGAGCCACCAGTACCTGTTATTCCCAAAACCGGAACAGTATCCTTAGCTGTTTTTACTTTAGAAAAATGACCTTTAAATTCTTCAGCTCTATTTTCGGCTAATGATATTAACCTTGCTATTGTATTATTGTTTTTTGCTTTTAAAGAAGTATTTATATTTTCGTTTTTTGATAATTGAAGACTTGGAACAGGAAAGTCACTTTTTGAAACCAAATCATTGATCATGCCTTGTAAACCCATTTTTCTTCCATCATCAGGAGCATAGATTCTAGTGATACCATAATCCATAAGATCTTTTATTTCTTTCGGTAGAATTACACCTCCTCCTCCAGCAAATATTTTAATATGACCAGCTCCTTTTTCTTGCAATAGGTCATACATATACTTAAAATATTCATTATGCCCCCCTTGATAGGAAGTCATTGCTATAGCATTTACATCTTCTTGTATTGCACAGTTTACAATTTCTTGTACACTTCTATCATGTCCTAAATGAATAACTTCTACTCCAGTAGATTGTATAATTCTTCGCATAATATTTATAGCAGAATCATGACCATCAAATAGCGATGCAGCTGTTACAATACGTATTTTATTCTTAGGTATATAAGCTTTAATTTGTTCCATTAGCAAAAAAGAGTCATTTATAGTACTGCAATTTACAGAAAATTCAAAGAATAATTAATAAATATTAGAATAATGCAAAAATTAACACTTATAGAGCAGTCTATTTCTTTATACTATAATTTTACGAACTTAATAAAACATCAATTTTGAAAGCAACCATTCTTATTCATTGCCCAGACCAATCCGGGATAATATGCGCTGTTACTGGGTTTATACACTCGCAAGGTGGAAATATCATTTATATAGATCAGCATGTAGATCAGGATACTAATGAATTATTTATGCGATTAGAAAGTGAATTTAACGATCATAACATAACACAATCCATTTTTAAAGAAAAGTTTGATTTGCAGTTAGCTAAAGTGTATCAAATTAAATGGAGCATTCACCTCACAAATAAAAAACCTAAAATGGGTTTATTTGTTTCTAAATACAATCATTGTTTATACGATCTATTAAGCAGGTTTCATTCAGGTGAATTGGAAGTTGACATCCCATTTATTATAAGTAATCACACTGATTTAGAATATGTAGCAAAACAGTTTACTATTCCATATTATTATATTCCGGTTACCAAAGAAACTAAAGCAGATGCAGAACAGCAACAATTAGAATTACTAAAAGAGCATCAAATAGATTTTATTGTCTTAGCTAGATACATGCAAATTATTACTAGTAAGATTATAAATGAGTATCCACATAAAATTATAAACATCCACCATTCGTTTTTACCAGCATTTGCAGGTGCTAAACCATACCATGCTGCCTTTAAAAGAGGGGTTAAAATTATTGGGGCTACCGGACATTATGTTACGGAAGAATTAGATGCCGGACCAATTATAGAACAAGATGTAACCAGAGTATCGCACACCAATACCATAAAAGATTTTATAGCGAAAGGAAGAGATTTAGAAAAGATTGTTTTATCTAGAGCAGTAAAGTTGCATGTTCAAAGAAAAACAATGGTGTACAACAATAAAACTGTAGTATTCTCTTAATAGACTATAAAGCCCATTAATTCTTATGTATTTTTGTAATTCAAAAAACAAAAAACATGAATAAAAAAATAATTCTAGTAATTGCTTGTTTTCAAATAATTGCTTGTGGAGAGTTACAACAAGTGGTAAACCAGTTACCACAAGGAAATGTAGGAATAGGAAATGAACAAATTGGACTAGGTCTTAAAGAAGCTTTAAATTTAGGAATAACCAAGCAGGTTTCTAAACTCACTCAAAAAGACGGATTCTTTAAAAATGATTTGGTTAAAATTCTTTTACCCGAAGAATTACAAAAAGTAGATAACACACTACGTAAAGTTGGTTTAAATAAACTTGCAGATGAAGGCTTAAAAGTATTAAATCGTGCTGCAGAAGATGCTGTAAAAGAAGCCACTCCAATTTTTGTAGATGCTGTTAAAAACATTACGTTTAATGATGCAAAAAAAATTCTTTTGAATGGTGAAAATGCAGCAACTACATATTTAAATGCAGCAACTCAAACAAAATTACATGATGCATTTAAACCAGTTATAAAAAATTCTTTTCAAAAAGTAGGAGCGGATCAGATATGGAAAAATCTAATTACCAAATACAATAATTTACCGTTTACAAGTTCTGTAAACCCAGACCTAACAGACTATGTTACGCAACAAGCCCTTAATGGTGTTTACAAAATGATTTCTTTAGAAGAAAAGAAAATAAGAAGTAATGTTTCTGCTAGAACTACGACTCTTTTAAAGAAGGTATTTGCTTTACAAGATTAAATAAAAAAACTTTTCTATAATCACAATAAGCTGAAAATAAATACGTTCTTTAAAAAAGAACACATTAAAATAAAGATAATTTAAGGTTTTTATAACCTACATAATATTGAAAACACTTTACTTTTGTAAAGTATTATTTGAGTTAGTAATTTTTTGAGTTAGTTAGTCTAAAACCGGTGGGAGCACCGGTTTTTTTATTTTAAATTATTAGTACTTTATCACAAACTATTTGATATTAGCATTAGAGATGAGTATTCATTAATTTTTGATAACTTGATTAATAACGAGTATAATCATCTTCAAAATTGACCAAATACACAGATATAAATCTAATAGATTTAATTCTTTATTTGGCAGATCAGAATAATTATTTAGCTCTTGGCACACATTTTTAGGCAATCCACACACAATAATCTAATTTTAACATCAATTATTTTTTAAATGATGTTTTTTTAATAATATTTACTTCGAAGTCATAACTAAACCAATAAAATTTCTTCATCAATTGTATTTTGTGAACCACCACATTACTGTATTGTTATAAACAACGTATAACACTATTGTAGTAATATTTATTAATCGCTGTATTATGTACAAATTATATAATAATTTTTATGTAAACCTTTTTGAAAATAATGTTGTTCCAGACATTTATGCTAAGGTTGTATGCAATAAAAGCAACAAAACATTTTACAGCACAGAAGAACAAAATACTAAATACAACAAAGTATATTCCACGTTTTTAGTTCCTGATTATTTTAATTTACATATTCATTCCAAAAACAATTTCAAAGAAAAACTAATTCCCCAAAAGAATAAAGGATATGCTATTTTATTAGATCATAATTTTTCTGTAGACAAATACATTAAAGAAAGATTTAAAAGCAACCATAAATCCATTAAAAGATATATAAGGCGATTAGAATCTTGTTTTGATATAAAATATAAAATGATTTATGGAGATATAATCTATGAAGATTATCTCCACATTATGGGTATATTAAAAACAATGCTAAAAAAACGATTTGCGCAAAGAAAAAATACCAATAAAAACTTATTAGAGTGGAATGAAATAACAGCTAAATGTTATTCCCTAATCCAACATAAAAAAGCCTCTTTATTTGTAGTTTATGATAAAGATAAACCCATTGACATCTCATTAAATTTTCATGTAGAAGATATCTTTTTTTCATCCATAGCCTCATATGATATTGACTATTCCAAATTTGGATTAGGGCATATAGAAATCTATAAAATGTTAGAATGGTGTCAAAAATCCAATTATAGAATGCTAGAATTAGGTTATGGTGATTGGGAGTATAAAAGAAGGTGGAGTAATTATATTTATTGTTTTAAACACCATATCACCTACAATACAAATTCTTTTATTGGTAGAACTATTGGCAAGTTTACCGTTCTAAAAATTCAAATAAAAGAAGAGATAAAAGCCACAAAATTATATTCTTCTATAAAAAAATCATCATTACGTAAAAAGTCAAAAAACACAGCAGAACTCTTACATTCCATCGCTAAAATTGACAGTATACCTAATTTTGATCAATTAGAAAAAATAAATATTGAAAACAGCACTTTTCCAAATATTAGAAAAGTTATTTACGATTACCTTTATTCTACTTCAGAAAATATTAATACTATAGAACTCTTTAAGTACAACAATGAACCAAATTCTTTTCTTTTAAAAGGAGAAAAAAATATGCAAAAAATAGTTTTTCACCCTACTAAAATATAGGCATTCTTCATTTTGTGTTAAAAGAAAATTACTATCTTTTAAAAGTTAGTCGATTTTTAAGCATAACTATAATTTTAAAAAACCAAGGAACTAAGTCTTTTAAGACTAGTTGTAATGTAGAATGTTTTAGTATTTTTTTAAACTGAAAAATATAAAATGGTTTTTGGCTTAACTTTTTTCTCAAACCTCGTAATGTGAGTACTTCTATATAAGAATACTGAGGCGTTTCAAATTCTTCCTCTATATGTTGTAGACATTGTAATTTAGGAAAATTAATTCCTGAAATTAAAGAAGCATCTAATGTTTCCCAATATCTTGGATTAATCTCAATAACTTTAAATTCTTTTTCTATTGCATCATACCGCAAATCTATATGTGCTATACCTGACCATTGCATTTTTTGAATCATTTTTTTTACAGTATCATAAAGCTTGTCTTCAAATAAAAACTGTAAACCTATGGCAGGAGCAAATTTATTGGCTCTAAATAGTATTCCTTTTTGTATGGTGTAAGCTTTAATTTCACCATTTAAGCACAATACGCTGCAGTCAATATCATATCCAGTAATAAATTCTTGTATAATAAAATGATTTTGCTTTTCTTTTTCTTTAAAAAAAAGCATAAAAGCTTCTATTGTTTTTATAACTTTTATTCCTTCTCCACCTCCACTATCTAAAGGTTTTACAATAATAGGCTTGGGCAGTATTTTTTTACTAGCTATAGCATCATAAGTATAGCATGTAGGGTGCTGTATAGACTGTTCTTTTAAATAGGAAGCAAAACGTATTTTGTCTAATGAAATATTAAAAAAATCTAAAGTAGGCAAGGCAACCAACTTATCTTGTGCCTCTACCAATTGTTTATGCTTAATTAATGTCCTTATTCCTTTTTGATATATTGGTAAGATAATATCAATAGCATGTGTTTTAACTTCAGAATTAATATGTGTTATCCAAGTATTAGGTGTATCAGTTTTAGGGTAATAACTAAAACCATCTATTTGTCTTGAAAATTTAGAAAGTGAATTTTTAACATTAGACATTAAAAAAATAGCAAACCTATCACTTTCAGCCAGGCAATTTCTAACCTGAAAGGTTAGCAACTCATGTTCTGCATCAGGAATTAAAACATTGATATGCATAAATTATTTCTTTTTGCTTCAATTAAGTTTTACAATAAATCTCTTTTCATATAAAAGAAATATGCTATATTACTAAAAGTAGTCTTACTTTTAAATATTTTTCAAGAATACTCTAAAATACACTTTGTTCCTTAATTAAAAACAAAAATGAAATCTAATCCTTTAATTATAACTATATATTTCTGTTCTCTCTTGCTTTTATCCTTGGTTTTATATGTTGGATTAACCTATAACATCCCTTTTGAAAAAATTACTGGAGACCCTGCCAATTATTACAATGCGCATCCATTTACAGGAATAATATCTAATATAGGTGCTTTACTTTGGTGTACATCTGCTGCATTGAGTTTTTTTACAGGCTTAATTTTACTAAAGTTAAAAAAAAACGCATTTTTTTTTATCAGTTCTGGCATCTTTACTTTTCTATTGCTAGTTGATGATTTTTTTATGTTTCACGATTATCTGTTCTATAAAATAAATAACCTTGAAACACAATATTTCTTCTATATTGTATATGCTATCTTATTTGCGTATTACCTTTATAAGAACTACAAAATTATTTTAAACACGCGTTATTTGATATTACTTATTGGAATTTTCTTTTTTGGACTCTCTATACTGTTAGACTCTTTTTTACCAAGTGAGGGTTTACAATACTTTATAGAAGATGGATGTAAATTTCTTGGCTTAATTAGCTGGACGATATATCATTCTTTTACTTGTTATGATTATTTACTTAAAGAATAAATTAATAGTCAATGTATATTTAAAATTATAATCCCTTTAAATACGCAACTACCTTTTTATTAAATAGTTGCGGTTGCTCTACGTTGACTACATGTCCACAATTTTCAACTACATAAAGTTCAGACACTACATGCTGGTTGACTATTTTTCGAATTGTTGGTAAAAACAAATAATCTTGTTCTCCCATTACGTAAAGCGTTGGTATTTTAACATCTACTGTTCTAAAAAAAAGCAATAAAGGGTTAATTTCGGAAGTAAGCTTAAACCACTTTATAAATTCTTTTTGGTATAATTTTTTTGCTTCTCTTACAAACAAAGATCTAGACTCTTTATGATTTTTATTGGGCATTATAATAAAAGCAAAGAATTTATACAGCCATATATAGGGTATAACCGATTTAAAAATAACCCCTAAGCGCATTAAAAGTTGAGATCTAAAATCTAATTTCATTATAGCGCCACCCAAAATCATGCTTTCTACTTTTTCTGGATGCTTTTCCGCTAAATTTCGTATTAAAATTGTTCCTAAAGAAATTCCAATAAAATGAGACTTTTCTATTTTTTCATGATTAATAACTTCTAAAATATCGTTGGTAACTACATCAAAAGTATATTTATCTTTAAAAGCATCTTTAAAATTTGCTTTAGAATTGCCATGCCCTCTTAAATCTAACAGCAATATATTAAAATGTTTTTTAAACTCTCTAATCTGTTTAAACCATATGGAGGAGCTACCTCCTGCCCCATGTACAAAAGTCACCCATTCTTTAGAGTTTTCATGTAAATATGTAGTGTAACTAAGCAATAGTTATTTTTTGTAAATGTACCTTAATTTTTTTAATAGCCAAGAAAAGAGTATCCTTCTCTTTAAATATAAAATAAGATGTTACATATCTGATTTTTTTACCGTTTAACTTTAGTGTTAGCTTATAGCATACAACACGACTAGTATATTCGTGCCTTAACGATTAATAGCTACACCATAGGCTATTTGAAACGTATATTTGTATTGAAAAAAATAATCATGGAAAAACAAAATTGCAGAGTTGGAACAATTACACCTATAACCAAAGGAGAGCATTCTATGGCAATGTTAGAAAATTTCTATCATAATTTCATTGAAAAATCTTCTAATATGAAATATAAGAATACTAAACTTGGAGAGTTCTTTGCCTCTAAAGCCTTACAATTCGAAAAAGCACTTAAAGAACTATAAGAACATTAAGGTTTAAGAACGCTAAGCTCTTTAGCCATCTGTTCTTGTAATTCCAATGCCTTTTCTACTGCTTTTTCAGCAAAATCTTTCCCTTTAGAAGCATATATAATTCCTCTTGAAGAATTTATAAGTAAACCTATATTTTTACTCATACCATATTTACACACATCACTAAGACTACCACCTTGTGCCCCTACACCTGGCACCAACAAAAAACTATTAGGGATAATAGTTCTTATTTGTGCTAAGAAAGATGCTTTTGTAGCCCCAACAACATACATTAAATTCTCTGAATTCTCATATGTTTTAGAAGTTTCTAACACCTGCTTATATAGCTCCTTCTCCCCTATTTTTTTAGTCTGATAATCAAACGCACCTTCATTAGAAGTTAAAGCTAAAAGAATCGTATGTTTATTTTTAAATGCTAAAAAAGGCTCTACAGAATCTTTTCCCATATATGGAGCAATAGTAACCGAATCAAAACCTAAATCTTCTAAAAAAGCTTTTGCATACATGGTTGATGTATTTCCGATATCTCCTCGTTTCGCATCAGCAATGGTAAAAAGATCTGGGTAATTTTTATTAAGGTATTGTATTGTTTTTTCCAAAGCCTGCCAACCCTTTATTCCATAGGCTTCATAAAAAGCAGTATTTGGCTTGTAGGCAACACAGTATTGATGTGTAGCATCTATAATTTCTTTATTAAACGCAAAAATAGGGTCTTCTTCTTCTTCTAATAAATGAGAAGGTATTTTATTTAAATCAACATCTAAACCAATACAAAGAAAAGACTGTTTTTTATGAATTTGTTCAATTAATTTTTCTGTAGTCATGCTGCTAAAATCCTAAAAAATCTCTGAAGCTTCTTTTAATTTCTCTGTATTTTCTACTAACATCAATTCATCTATAATTTTTTGAATGTCGCCATTTATGATATTAGGTAAATCGTAAAGTGTTAATCCTATTCTATGATCTGTAACTCTACCTTGAGGATAATTATATGTTCTAATTTTAGCAGAGCGGTCACCACTACTCACCTGAGAATTTCTTTTTGCAGCATCTTCTTCTTGCTTTTTAGCAAGCTCTAAATCGTATAACCTAGAACGCAATACTTTAAAGGCTTTTTCTTTGTTTTTATGCTGGGATTTTTGATCTTGACATTGTGCGACCAAACCTGTAGGAACGTGTGTTAAACGTACAGCCGAGTATGTTGTATTTACAGATTGCCCTCCTGGACCAGATGAACAGAAAAAATCTATACGCACATCTTTTGGCTCTATTTGCACATCAAAATCTTCAGCTTCTGGAAGTACCATCACTGTAGCCGCACTTGTATGTACCCTACCTTGTGTTTCTGTTTGTGGTACACGTTGTACACGGTGTACTCCAGCTTCAAATTTTAAAGTACCATAAACATCTTCACCTGTAACCTCGAACTGAATTTCTTTATAACCACCACTTGTACCATCGCTTAAATCGATTACATTAGTTTTCCAACCTTTAGATTCACAATACTTAGTGTACATTCTAAATAAATCTCCTGCAAAAATACTAGCTTCATCTCCTCCTGTACCAGCTCTTACTTCTACTACAACATTTTTAGAATCTTCAGGATCTTTAGGAATTAATAACAATTTTATTTCTTCTTCTAAAGGGGGTAAACCACTTTTAGCCTCTTCTAGTTGCATTTTAGCCATCTCTACCATTTCCGCATCACTCCCGTCTGCTAAAATTTCTTCTGCTTCAGCTATATTATTGGTAAGTTCTATATAGACATCTCTTTTATCTACTAATAATTTAAGGTCTTTATATTCCTTATTTAATTGTACATAACGCTTTTGATCGGTAATAATATCGGGTTGTATAATAAGATCCGAAACCTCATCAAAACGTTGTTTTACTATATTTAACTTATCTATCATATTCGTGCCTCAGTATTTATTGCGAATTTACAATAAATTTGTACATTTAAGTAAATTCCATAATTAGATGAAAGCATTTTTTAAGCTAAAAACCCTGCAAATAAGCTTTCAATTTTACAAAAAATTCATCTTTCTAAGCCTTTTAATTACTACTGTTCTTATATTATCTGGAACAACATTTATACAAACCATAATCAGTAAGCTTATCCTATTAATCATAGTCTACTTGTCCTATTTTGAAACTAACATGCGTAAAAAGTTATTATTTTATAAAAATTTTAATATTTCTCAACATCAATTATTTTTAATTTGTTTTTTAATAGATGTTATTACCATTGGAGTATTGCATTATATAAATGGTTTATTTTGATTGTTGAAATAGATAACGTTGAATTGAGTTATGGTATTACCAAAATTTTAAATGGAGTTTATATTCAATCAGAAACTGGAAAAGTCACCGGAATTTTAGGCCGTAATGGCTGTGGCAAAACCAGTTTATTGAAGATTTTATTTGGTTCTTTAAACGCTAAATATGCTACTATTAGAGTAAATCATACGTATCAAAAAAAGAAACTATACAAAACCAATCTAGTTGCATATTTACCCCAGCATCAATTACTACCTGATAACATAAAATTAAAAAAAGTATTTTCTTTATTTGAAGTAAATTGGAAAGATTTCACAGACGTATTTGAATCATTTGAAAAATATGAAGCTGTAAAAGTTAATGCAGTTTCATCTGGAGAATTAAGAGTTATAGAAACCTATTTAATTTTGATGTCCCGCAAAAAAATCATTCTATTAGACGAACCCTTTTCTTTTATAGCGCCTTTATATATTAAAAAATTTAAACAGCTTATTGAAATTATAAAACAAGAAAGCGTCATTATTATTACTGATCATTCTTATCGAGATATTCTAGAGGTGAGTGAAACTATATATTTTATTAAAAATGGTGCTACTAAATTGATTAAAACGAAACAAGATTTAGAAAGAGAAGGATATATAAACATAAACAATATACCGTTTTCTGAACTTTTGTAATAAAGTAACTCAAATATAAATTCGTTTCCCTCACTAAAAACAATGGTTTACTCATTATAACTATTAAAACTGCTAGCACCAGTATATTTTTGACAGCAACATTAAATTTTACCGTAATGAAAAAGTTAAAAATACATAATGCTTGTAACGAGAATTGGGATGCAATGCGTAATAATGATGGTGGTAAGTTTTGCAATTTATGTGCTAAGACCGTAATTGATTTCACAAAATTGTCTAATCAAGAAATACTAGATAAGCTAAAATCTACAAAAGGAGAGGTTTGTGGAAAAATCACAAAAACACAGCAAGAAACACCTATTTTAGAGTTTGAAGTTCCAAAACAATATAAGCTCCCTTATAGCAAGTTAGCTGCAAGCATGCTATTTATTGCAGCCATAGGAAATACTGCTATAGGCAATGCAAAAGAAACAGTACAATACCCCCAAGAAATAATTATTAAGCATAAAAATAATAACTATTACACACTTAGTGAACAAGCAACAAAAGCGGATAACAAATACAAAACCACAAAACTTACAGGACAGGTTACTTCAACTAAAAATAATCTACCCATAGAAAATGCTAAAATTGAATTTATAACTATGGAATATATTTTTACAACGTACACTGATAAAAATGGTAAATTTTCTGTTGATATTCCATCTGAATATATAAAGGATAAAAATGTAATTAGGAGTTCTTTTAATGAAATAAAAGCTTCGAAAGAAAATTTTGGATTATACAGACCCTATGACAGTATTATTACAAGACAACAAATAAGTAAAAACTTAATCATAAAAGCATATCCAGACATTTCTGTAATGGGAGGCATTGGACATGTACCAGCATTAAAACAAGAAACACCTATTGTTTTAAATAATGGAATAGAAATACCTTATACCGATTTTCAAAAAGCATTACAAGGAAAAATGAATAGTTATAACTTAAAGAATAAAAAATATTATTACTTTTTTGGCGAAATTGCTAGTACTTTATATCATGAAAAAGCCAAAGGAGGACTTTATATATTTTATAATCAATAAAATTAAAGTTTAAAATTATTTCTTTAATGACATTCCACTACTTTGATGTATTTTATTGTTCGCATCAATAATGATAACATCTACTCCTTTTAGGTTGTTTATAAAAGACAAACCTTTTTCTACTCCCATAATAAAAATACTTGTAGCCAAGGCATCACATAATTCTGCTCTTTGCGCAAAAACAGAAACACTTGTAATACCGGTACTTGGATAACCCGTTTTGGGGTTTATAATATGCGAATAGCGTTCTCCATTAAACACAACATACTTTTCATGATTTACAGAAGTTGCAACGGATGATTCTATAACAGGGATCCATGAAAAAACCTTTCCTTTATCTAAAGGGTTGGTAACACCAATTGCCCATTTCTCTCCACTTACCTGCTTTCCCCATGTAGTTAAATCTCCTGAACCATTTATGATCCCAGCATATACATTTTTTCTTTGCATAAGTTCTTTAGCCTTATCTGCTGCATATCCTTTTCCAATTGCACCGAAGCCGATTTTCATCCCTTTTGTTTTTAAAAAAATGGTGCGCTTTTCCTTATTTAAAATAATATTTTTATAGTTGATGTTTGCAACAGACATTTCAATATCTTTCTCTGTTGGTGGGTATTTCATGCTTCCATCAAACCTCCACACTTTGTCCAATGAAGCATAACTAATATCAAAAGCGCCCTTTGTTTGTTCCGAAATTTTAAGTGCTCTTTCTACCAACTCAAATAATTCTTTACTTACCTCCACAGCAGCTATACCAGCATTTTTATTAACTTTCGAAGTTTCTGAAGTGGCATCCCATGAAGAAATTATTTTTTCTATTCTAGTGATTTCGGCTATAGCTTCTTGGATATTAATATAGGCAATATCTTCGTTTTCTGCTACTATTGTAAATTTAAAGTCATAGCCCATTAATTTAGCAGAACGTTCTACAGTAACATATTTTTTTCCTTGACCATAGCTGCCTATATAAAGTAAAAAACAAAAAAAATAAACTACTATTTTCAATCTAAGAAGTTATTTAAAATTGATAAATATGTAGAAACAGATTCTTTCTTATAACTGGTTTTTCCTAATATGTTTTCCTTACTATCTAAAATAACAATATGAGGAAAACGATCTTTTGGGTTGTATTTTTTTGCAAGTGTATTATTCTCTAATTGCTTTTCTTCAGATAGTTCATTCTTTTTTTTCTTAGGAAAATCTGCATTGTACAAAACATAATTATCTTTAGCATAAGCGTTAAACTCTTCTGAATTTAAAACTCTTTTTTTTAATCGTATGCATGGTGGACACCAATCAGAACCGGTAAAAACTAAAATTATTGGTTTTTCTTCTGCCTTTGCTGTTGCAACTGCGTCTTGATAGGTTGCTTCCCATTCTTGTGCAGAAACAAATGAGAATGATAATAGTACTATTAAAAAAAATATTTTTTTCATAAGTATATCTTATTCAAAAATACGTAGCATATTATTTGCTAGTATTTCAGTATTAAAAATTTTCAGGGGATTGTTTGTAACAGTATTTAGCGGTTTTCCCGTTTGGTCAAAACGTGAACCATGAGTGGAACAACGAAAAATTCCACCATCATCTGTTATAAAACGAACTTCTTCTGTTTGTTGATGACTACATATTTGACTTGCAGCCACATAATTACCTTCTAAGTTTTTTACTATAACAACAAAATTTTTAAGAATAAAACCTCCGTTCGTTTTTAAATTTTCAGCTTCAGGAGCATTTAAATCTATAGTAAAATCTATACCTGTAGGAATTGGTAACATATCTTCGGGAGCTACCTCAATGACTTCAGAATCGGTTGAGCAGCCATGCAAGCAAGGAAAAGCTACTGCAAAAGCAGCTGCCGCACCAATACTTTTTAAAAATTCTTTTCTTTGCATGATTATGTTCTTTAACAGCTAACGAAAAAATATTGAGATTCGTATATTATTTGTAAACAAAATTTCCATGCACACTGTTGATTGTTAACCTTTTGGTTGCAAGTGCTTCTACTCTTCCTATGATTTTTCCTTTTACATTAAAACTACTAGCAATAGCAATAATATCATTTGCAATAGCTTCATCAACATAAAACTCTAAACGATGGCCACAATTAAATACTTGATACATTTCTTTCCAATCTGTACCAGACTGTTCCTGTATCAGTTTAAATAATGGAGGCACTTCAAATAAATTATCTTTTATAATGTGTAAATTATCTATAAAATGAAGAATTTTTGTTTGCGCTCCTCCACTACAATGTACCATTCCATGCAGTGTATCAGCATTATATTTTTCTAATATTTTTTTTACAATTGGCGCATATGTCCTAGTAGGTGATAAAACCAATTTACCAGCATCTATGGGAGAATCCTCAACTGCATCTGTTAATTTTACTTTCCCAGAGTACACCAAATCTTCTGGCACTTCAGCATCAAAACTCTCTGGGTATTTTTTGGCTAAATATTTAGAAAACACATCATGGCGAGCAGAAGTAAGTCCATTACTACCCATTCCACCATTGTATTGCTGCTCATAGGTTGCTTGTCCAAAAGATTCTAATCCTACAATAACATCACCAGCTTTTATATTTGCATTATCTATAACATTAGCTTTTTTAATACGTGCTGTTACAGTAGAGTCTACAATTATAGTTCTTACCAAATCACCAACATCAGCAGTTTCTCCCCCAGTAGAATGAATGGTAATTCCATGTTTTTTTAGATCCGAAATTAATTCTTCTGTTCCATTGATAATTGCAGAAATAACTTCTGCAGGAATTTTATTTTTATTACGACCAATGGTAGAAGAAAGTAAAATATTATCTGTTGCCCCTACACAGATAAGATCATCTATATTCATAATTAAGGCATCCTGCGCAATACCCTTCCATACCGTTATATCTCCAGTCTCTTTCCAATACATATAGGCTAAAGAAGATTTTGTCCCAGCACCATCCGCATGCATTACTAAGCAATAATCATCATCATTGGTAAGGTAATCTGGCACAATTTTACAAAATGCTTTAGGAAATAGGCCCTTGTCTATATTTTTTATAGCACTATGCACATCTTCTTTAGAAGCAGAAACACCACGTAAATTATATCTTTCACTATTAGATGAACTCATAATCTGTATTTTGGACAAAAATAGTAGAATCTATAAAAATGGGTGTATAAAAAACTAAAAAGATAATAGAATTAAGCACAAAGAGATTTTAGATTAATAATCAAAATTATCTAATATATCTTCAAAATCTATATTCTGTTCATTTGCTACAACTATTGTAAAGGTTTGCCCTTTATAAGTGATAACATATTGAGTCAGATAGCTAATTTCATCTCCTAACTTTTGTTCATATTTAACCTTTATTGAACTTGCTTTATATTGATACAACAATTCACTTTCAAGTTTTTCAAATGTATATCCATCTTTTTCCGTAGGAGCAAATATTTCTTTTTCAAGCATATTTGTATACATATCTACCATTTTCTTTTGTAGAGGAATTAATTTTCCAAGCATAAATGATATTGTATTATATGTGTTTTTCTCATCATAAAATAACACATGCTTTGAATTAGATTTCTGAATATTTTGTAGCCTTCCAGAATAGAGCCTTTCTGCTAAACTAAACTTACCTTTATTCCTTAACTTTTTAAGTTGACTTTCTAAAGAAACTTTTTTATACCCTAATGGCAAATAAACATCTCTATGTAAAAACTCTATTCTATGGTTCTCTCTATTCTCAGGTATTTTATTACATGATATAAAAATTACTATCATTAAAAGTATCCACCTTACTTTCATTCTATAAATTTACTATTATATAAATAATAAGGTCTAAGCTTATAAATAAGACTTGATACTTACATCCCTAAAGGACAATACCCTTAATCTCTAAACTACTAAACTTATAAACTTTTACATAAACATAAATACTATTTCTGAAATAAAAGCTCTCTATATTTGGTTAATGGCCATAATTTGTTGTCCATCAATCGCTCTAGTTTATCACAATACGATCTAATCTCATCAAAATACGGCTTAACATTATCTGCATATGCAAAGGCTTTTTTATTAATATCTTTTAACGCATTTGCACTTTTACGGGCGTCTGTCATCATATCCGTTTTCTTTTTTAATGCCTCTAGATATTCCGCAATATGTTCTATAATGGTTAACTGTCCATCCGATACTTTTTTATGTGCAGCTCCATAAATATCCTTTAAACCTTGCACATTTTTTATAAGTTGGTTTTGATATTCTATAGCTCTTGGTATAATAAAATTATAAACCAACTCATTAAAAACTCTGCCTTCTATCTGTATTTGAAAAATATAGGTTTCTAACTCTACTTCTTTACGTGCTGCAACCTCAACTTCGCTCATCACCTTTGTAGCTTTAAAAAGTGCTAAACTATCTTTAGAAGTTAAAACCTGTAATGCTTCAGGAGTTGTTTTATGATTGCTTAATTTTCTTCTTTTTGCTTCTTTTTCCCAATCATCGCTATACCCATCTCCATCAAATCGAATTCTTTTAGAAGTCTTTATGTATTCACGTAAAACATTAAAAACAGCTTCATCTTTTTTAAGGCTTTTTTTATCTATTAATGCATCAACCTCTTTTTTAAAGTCTCTTAATTGCTTTGCTACAATTGCATTTAAAACCGTCATTGGCTTAGCACAATTGGTTTTGGAGCCTACGCCTCGCATTTCAAACTTATTTCCTGTAAAAGCAAATGGAGAAGTTCGGTTTCGATCCGTATTATCTAAAAGAATTTCTGGAATTTTCCCTACTACATTTAACTTTAATTCTGTTTTTTCCTCTGGTGATAATTTTCCTTGTGATACTCCTTCTAATTCATCCAAAACCCTACTCAATTGCTCACCAATAAAAATAGAAATTATAGCTGGCGGTGCTTCATTAGCACCCAATCTATGATCGTTGCTAGCAGATGCTATAGATGATCTAAACAATTCTTCGTATATATTTACCGCTTTTAAAGTATTGATAAAAAAGGTTAAAAACTGTAGATTTTTCATTGGAGTAGAACCTGGACTCAACAGGTTAACACCAGTATCTGTCATTAACGACCAATTGTTGTGTTTCCCAGAACCGTTTATTCCTGCAAAAGGCTTTTCATGAAAAAGTACTTTAAAATGATGTTTATTAGCAATCTTGTCCATAACATCCATGAGCAATAAATTATGATCTACTGCCAAATTAGCCTCCTCAAAAACTGGTGCAAGTTCAAACTGGTTTGGTGCTACTTCGTTATGCCTTGCTTTTACTGGAATTCCTAACTTAGTGCATTCTATTTCTAAGTCTTTCATAAAGCTTAATACCCGATCCGGAATTACACCAAAATAATGATCGCCTAATTGTTGTCCTTTTGGAGCTTCTTGACCAATTAAAGTCCTTCCTGTTAGTACAATATCAGGCCTTGAATACGCTAATGCTTTATCTATTAAAAAATATTCTTGCTCCCAACCTAAAGTTGCATTTACTTTAGAAACATTTTTATCAAAATATTTAGCAACGGCAGTCGCAGCTTCGTCTACGGCACTCAATGCTCGTAAAAGAGGCGCTTTATTGTCTAGTGCTTCGCCAGTATACGAAACAAATATTGTAGGGATGCATAAGGTTGTCCCATAAATAAAAGAAGGTGAGGTAGGATCCCAAGCGGTATACCCCCTAGCCTCAAAAGTATTTCTTATACCACCACTTGGAAAACTAGAGGCATCTGGTTCTTGTTGTACTAATTGTCCTCCACCAAATTTCTCTAAGGCTTTGCCATTTTCGGGCAGCAAATCAAAAAAGGCATCATGTTTTTCGGCTGTTGCTCCAGTTAAGGGTTGAAACCAATGCGTATAGTGAGTAGCCCCCATAGAAATAGCCCAAGCTTTCATAGATTCTGCTACTTGGTCCGCAATTTTCCGATCTATTTTAGAACCCGAAGAAATAGCAGCTTTAACACTTTCTAAAGCATCTTTTGTTAAGTATTGAAGCATGCGTTCTTCATTAAAAACATTTATTCCAAACAGCTCCGAACGCCTTCCTTTTTCTTCTATATTAATACGTGCTCTATCATGACTTTTAGAGATTGCATCAAATCTTATTTTAGACATATTTTCTACCTTAATATAACAGTTAGCAAAATTAGCGAATTATTAATTTAATCCTAAAAAAATAAATATTTTTCAAAATACCCATAAAAAAATAAGGGTATGCAAAATTATATCCGAAAAAAAGACATTTATACCCTTAAAAATTAGAACTATAAGCTAAAATAATTATTTTTGGAAAAAGTTTTTAATAACAAAAAATATTATGGCCAAAATTAAATTAGAGTATATCTGGTTGGATGGTTACAAACCAACTCAAAACTTACGAAGCAAAACCAAAGTTGAAGAACACGAAAATTTTAAAGGAACATTAGAAGAATTAGGAAATTGGTCTTTTGACGGTTCCTCAACAAGACAAGCAGAAGGCGGTTCTTCTGACTGTTTATTAGTTCCTGTTGCAATTTACCCAGATCCAGATCGTATTAATGGTTATTTGGTAATGACAGAAGTAATGAATGCCGATGGAACGCCACATGAATCAAATGGAAGAGCTACTATTGAAGATGAGGATAATGATTTCTGGTTCGGTTTTGAGCAAGAATATTTTATCATGGATACTAAAACACAACTACCTTTAGGTTTCCCTGTTGGTGGATATCCTGCACCACAAGGGATGTACTACTGTTCTGTTGGTGGAAAAAACACACATGGAAGATCTTTAGTTGAAGAACATGCAAACTTATGTATCGATGCTGGTTTAAATTTTGAAGGTATTAATCAAGAAGTTGCAAGTGGACAATGGGAATTTCAATTGTTTGCTAAAGGTGCTAAAAAAGCAGGAGATGAAATTTGGATTGCCAGATATTTATTAGACAGATTAACTGAAAAATATGGTTACTATATTGAGTATCATCCAAAACCACTTGGAAAAGATATGGATTGGAATGGTTCTGGTATGCATGCAAACTTCTCTAACACAACATTAAGAACTTGTGGAAGCCAAGAAGTTTATGAAAAAATATGTGAAGCATTTAGACCCGTTACTAAAGAGCATATTGCTGTTTATGGAGAGTTTAATGACCAACGTTTAACAGGTGAGCATGAAACGGCTTCTATTAATGACTTTAGCTATGGAATTTCTGATCGTGGAGCTTCTATTCGTATTCCAATTATTACAGTTGAGAAAGGATGGAAAGGTTGGTTAGAAGACAGAAGACCAGCTTCTAACGGAGATCCATATAAGATTGCTGCTAGAATAGTAAAAACAGTTAAAACTGCAAAAGTTTAACAACAAATTATTTCTTATACTTAGGAGTGCCAATGTTAGTTCATTGGCACTTTTTTTATAGAAATTTTTAAGTACTTAAAAATAAAACTATGCTATCGTCAAATAAACAAAACTGATGTAAATAGCAAGTAGCAATAGTCCTTCCCATTTTCCTAATTGCATCTTTTTGGGGAAAAATACTAAGGGAAGTATTAAAAATGAGATGCCTAACATCCAAAAGATATCATTCTCTAACAAACCTAAATCTTTTGCTTTTATTGGTGTAATAATAGAAGTAATGCCTAAAACAGCAAGAATATTAAAAATATTAGAACCTAGTAGATTACCAAGCGAGATGGCTTTCTCTTTTTTAATAATAGCGATAATAGATGCGGCAAGTTCTGGAATACTAGTCCCTACAGAAACAACAGTTACTGCAATAATACGCTCGCTAACACCAAAAGCGTTTGCCATACCAACAGCACCATTTATTAATAATTCTGAACCTCCCCATAAGGCAACACCACCGAGTATTAAATATAAAGCTGTTTTATAATTCGGTAATAACTCATCGTCTTCTGGTAGCTCGTCTTCTACAGCAGTTTTTTGAAAACGGAGTAGGTATACTAAAAATGCACAAAGTGCTACAACCATTATAATACCTTCATACTGCTGTATTTCCTGATCCCAATAAATGAAGCAAAAAAACAATACAGAAGCAAGCATCATTACAGGCCAATCTGTGGTATAAAAACTTTTCTTAACCTTAATAGTTCCTAATATGACTGTAATACCCAATACAAGACCAATATTTGCAATATTAGAACCTACTACATTTCCTAAAGCTAAATCTGGAAAACCGTCTAAGGCAGCTTTTATACTCACAATTAATTCTGGAGCAGAAGTTGCAAAAGAAACCACTGTCATCCCAATTACTATTTTAGGAATATTTAAACGTAATGATAAAGCTACTGCTGACTTTAGTAACCAATTTCCGCCAAAAATTAAAAGTAGTAAGCCTAAAACAATATATAATAAATCTTGCATTGTTTAATTTTTTGAGCAAATATAGTAGAAATAACAACTCCGTTTTTGTATTCACAATGAATACTTATTTATACCATATACACATAAATTATATTCTTATTTTTTAGCAAATTATTTTTAGGCAAAAAAATGAAATGAACAAAATAGCCCTATTTTTAAATGAAAACTCCCTTGCATTTTAGAAAACAAACCAAAATAGCCCTACAATTGTTTCAAATTAAAACAATATATACATTTTAATATTACATAATATAACTTTATTTAAGATATACTTAAAAATATTGAAATACAATTCATTTTTTCAGTTACATAATCGTATTCAAATGTAATAAATCGTATGGTAAAATTTGGAACATATAATCTCAATCCTATATATTGATTGAATAATCGATTATCACACACAAATTACTAACCTTTAATACTATACATTATGATAACATACTTAGGAATTTTAATTATTATTATTGGATTGTTAACTTTATTTGTAAAACCGTTTCAAAAAAATATTCCTTTTTTAAAAGCAATTACTACAAAACGTAGTATTCAAATTGCATTAGTTGGTTTTGCTATGAGCATTATTTCTGGAGCCTTCTTTTATGCAGAGCCTGGAACCGCATATGCCGTACAATACCCTTGGGGTGGGCAAAAGGCTGTTTTTAATCAAGGGATTCATACCAAAATGTGGGGACGATTGATTCCATTACAATTTGAAATGCCTATAAAATATGTTATTCCTGAGCAAGATGGTGCTTTAGGTGACCAAAGTGAATATGCTAATGTTGATGCTGCTAAATATTGGGCTTTTAGTGATGCCGTTAAAGCCAGAATAGCAACGTCTGTAGTCATCAGTATTAATACCGATGATGATGCCCAATTTCTTTCTGTTGCAGGTAGAAATAAAACAGAGCAGAATATGATTCGCTCTCGTATTATACCCAATATAGACCAGTCTATTAAGAACACCTGTAAATTAATGGATGCTCAAGATTATATTTCGGGACAAGCTTCTGATTTTGACCGTTATTTTAAAGATCAGTTAGAAAATGGAATGTATGTTTTGGAAGAATATGCAGATAACCAGACTAGAGAAATTATTGGAGATAGTAGCGTTATTAGAACAATAGTTAATAAAGACACCAAAAAGAAAAGGTTTCGCATACAAATTAAAAATGGAGAACCAGTTCGTGAAAAAGGTAACTCTTTAAAAGCTTATGGTCTTACTGTAATACAAGCTGTAGTAACAGAAATTGATTGGGAAGAAACTTTTGATAACCGCCTACAATTGCAAAAAGAAGAAGTAGCGCAAACGCAATTAGAAAAACAACAAGCAGAACGCCAATTCTATAGAGCACAAAAAGAAAAGGCCAGAGGTGAAGCAGATAAAGCAACAGAAAGGGCTAAACTAGAAAAAGAGCAAATACAACAAACTATTACAGCTGAAACTGAAGCAAAAGTTGCTGAATTCAATTTAATTAAAGAAAAGAAACAGTTTGAAGTAGAAAAGTTTAAAGCTTTAAGTAAAAAAGTTTCTGCTGATGCTGAGGCATACCAAAATGCAAAATTAGTTAGTGCTGGTCTTACACCACAAGAACGTGCAGAATGGAATTACAAAACATCTGTTGGTGTAGCTAAACAACTAAAAGAATTGAACCTTCCTGAAATATTTATTGAAGGAAATAATGGGAAAAACACTAATGGAAATCTTCTGGAATCTTTAATTGGTGCAGATTTAGCAAAAAAGATGATGGAAAATAACACTGAAAAATAATTAATAAAAACACTAATTACAAAACCTAAAAACAAGTATTAACCTTTAAACACACAACTATGATTATTCTTGCAAAACTATTATTGTTATTAACGCTGTCACTGATCATGACTTTAGCGTAAGAAGAATCATATAGGCCTATATATTCAAAATTATTTACAACTTAAACGCTCATCAAAACCAGAAGAGATTCAAAAGCTTGCCTTAAGGCAGGCTTGTTGATGAGCTTATTTTAATCTTTTCTTTTATATTTGTTAAAACCAACCGAATCATGAAAAAATCATTTTTCAAACTTTTAGCAAAAATAAATAAAGTGCTTTTACCTTCTTTTTCTAAAAAACGATTAGATTTAGCAAAAGCTTCTAAATTTCAATTGGCTATTATTGGATGGCGGTATTATGTGACTACCAATGCCATCTGTTCCTAAAACTAGTTAATAATGGATTAAAGATTTTATAGGGTATTGCTTAATTTTTTCTCTTCCATTTAAAAAGTCTAATGCTACTAGAAAATTACATTGTACAATTTCTCCTCCTAATTGTTCTATAAGTTCACAAGCTGCTTTTGCTGTACCCCCAGTTGCTAAAACATCATCATGCAATAAAATCTTATCTCCTTTAGCAATACTATCGGTATGCATTTCTAAAGTATCTGTACCATATTCTAACTGATAGGTAGTACGCATCACTTCTGATGGTAATTTTCCTGGCTTTCGGATTGGAATAAAACCCGCATTTAACTTCGTTGCTAATAAAGATCCAAAAAAGAAACCTCTACTCTCTAAGCAGACTACCTTGTCTATTTTTTGACCTTCTAGTAAAGAAAATAATGCATTTGCAGCTTTTTTAAATGCTGTAGCATCTTGCAATAGTGGTGTAATGTCCTTAAAAACAATCCCTTCTGATGGAAAATCTTTAACGTCTCTTATATATGATTTAAATTCCATTTATTTATCCTTAGTTATTTTGTGTTAAATTTAAAAAGAAATATATTTGCAGCCCTAAATAAGGAGTATAATATGCCTTATTCTGGAAATATAAGGCCTCGTGGCGCAACTGAATAGCGCATCTGATTACGGCTCAGAAGGTTACAGGTTTGAATCCTGTCGAGGTCACGGATAAATCACAAAAAAGTGAATTGCGAAGCGAGTTTCAAAAATGAAGTTCGCTTCTTTTTTTGAAAATTGAGAAGTGATTCTTTTTGTGATTTTCAAAGCGGAGCTTTATCAGGAAAGACAAAGTCAATCCTGTCGAGGTCACAGATAAATAGTTCAATTAAGAAAAAACGCCAAGCTTGCTTGAGCGTTTTTTTATTTGAATTATTTTCAAAGCGGAGCTTTGCAGAACGTGAGAAGCCACTCCTGTCGAGGTTATGGATAAATATTCAATAGAAAAATTCTGGATAATCTAAAAAATAAGAATTCTATATTTTTGATCACCTCTGAAGTTAATACTAAAGACTTTTATATTGGCATTAAAAGATTTTGCTGAGGCATTTGTTAGACTAGATACGTAAATATGTATATATTGATATATACTATATAGTTATTTATTCGAATAAGAATCATTTATATAGTTTCAGGGAAGGTAATTTAAACTTATCAAAAAGAGCTATAAACTACACTATTGGGTTACTATTACAGGATTTAAAAACATTTCTACACAAAAGTGCATTAAAATACACTATTTGTTTTATTCTTAAATAATATTTTATATATTAGCGCAAAAAGAGCCGTATAATGCACTTTAAGGATTTAATTATAGCTATTAAGAAGCGTAGAGCAATGCTTCAAGTTACACAGGAAATGTTGTCAGAGCTTTCGGGTGTGGGGCTTCGTACCCTAAAGCAATTTGAAAGTGGAAAGGGAAACCCTACTATACAAACATTACAAAAGTTAGCAGATGCCTTGGGCTTAGAACTTACGCTTCAAGTTAAATCACTAGATAATAAATCATGAGAGAGGCAAGGGTTTTATATAAGAAAGAAGTATCAGGTAAACTTTCCCAGTTAGATGATGGAAGCTTTATTTTTAAATATACGGATCAATGGTTTGAAGCCAGTAATAAACCAGCAATAAGCCTCACTTTACCTAAGACTAATCAAGAATACCGTTCAGCTTACTTATTTCCTTTTTTTTACAATATGCTTCCAGAGGGAACTAATAAAGAGGTGGTTTGTTTTGAAATGCGTATTGATAAAGATGATGTATTTGGCTTATTGCTAAATACTGCGGAACAAGATACGATAGGTGCAGTAACCATTAGAAAGATAGATTAATAATGAGTGTAACAATAAAATATTGTCCTGGCACACTAAAAGAGGGTTTTAGCAACTATAGCCCTTTGGCATTAAAAAAAATGTTTGGAGGGAGAAAAGTAAGCCCCCTGTTACCCTATAAATCTCCTGCTAATAATAGTATTGCTGAAGAATTATTTAAAGAGAACCAAAAACGAATATCTATCTCTGGTGTACAAGAAAAATTTTCTGTTGTACTGGATAAAAACAAATTACGCTTAATCGCCGAAGCGGAACAGGGGCAATACATTTTAAAACCAATTCCTAATGTTGGAAAAAAGAGATCACAAATGCCTGCTAATGAACATTTAACCATGCAAATTGCAAGCCAGGTTTTTACTATTGAAACTGCCGATAATGCCTTAGTTTTTTTTAAGGATGGAACACCTGCCTATCTAACAAAACGATTTGACGTTACAGGTAATGGTAGCAAATTAGCTCAGGAAGATTTTGCTTCATTAGCGCAGCGAACTCCACAAACACATGGGAGTGATTTTAAATATCTCGGGAATTATTTTGAGATTTTCGAATTGTTGAAAAAGTATGTCCCCGCCTACAAGGTAGAAGCTATTAAACTATTTAAGCTAATAGTATTCAATTATTTGATGTCTAACGGAGATGCACATTTCAAAAATTTTTCTTTGATAGAAACGCCTTTGGGTGACTTTAAATTAAGCCCTGCTTATGATTTATTGAATAGTAGAATACATATTGAAGATAAAGACTTTGCCTTAATTGATGGGCTATTACCCCTGAATAGGACAAAAGGTAAAGTAACAGAACAATTTTACACCTTGGCAGAACTCACTGGGTTATCTAAAAAGCAAGTCGATAAACTATTTATAGATATTACTGCTAAGCAAGAACAGGTTTTATCGTTAATAGATGCTTCATATCTTGATGAAAAAACAAAAAGAGAATATGCGCAAGCTTATCAGACCAGATTAAATAAATTAAAAAGAAAATAGTTTTAATCTATATCTCCATTATCACTTAAAGAATAATAATGTTCCCGAGTTACAATAAGACTATCCAAATATTTTAGTCCTACTTGGGTACAAGCATTCTTTAGTTCACATGAAATAACAATATCCTGAACTGAGGGTTTTATTTGCCCAGAAGGATGATTATGCACCATAATAATCGCTCTTACTTTTAAGACCAAAGCATGTTGTAAAATTTCCCTAATAGGAACAGAAACAAAACTATCCCCACCAATAGCATGTAAAGATACATTCACTACATTGTTATTATTATTCAAATAAATAACACGTACCTCCTCTTTATTATCCATATTTACCGCATAGTATGGTCGTATAAACTCATAAGCAGATTGAGAGTTTGTAATCTTAAACGTGGGTAAAGTAGTTCTTTCATATGTGATTTTTAAATCTCCTATAAAATGTTTAAAAGTGGCGATGCGCTTTATGGTTTTCATATGCTTACAAGAATAAAAGGATTAACGGCGATTTTGCTTGTTATCATTGGATTCCCAACTACTTAAAGATACCGCTATATCTACCGAAAAGCCCGTAAAAACTACTGTTTTTACACCTTTTTCTTCTTTTCCCCTAACCACAAAAAGCACCCCTTAGGGTGCTTAAGTTTTTCTATTGAAAACTTATTAATATATCACAAATAGAACATTCAGTACAAGGGTCTAAAAATTAAATATTGAATTTATTTCTAGAGTATAATAAGTTCTAAAATAGATACTTGATAATATAATTTATAAATTTGGCAAGTAATTTCTTAATTAAAATGTTTGTTTTTCAATAAATTAAAACGATTTTTACTTATCCCCTAAAAATGCACATATTGATTATGTGATTTTCCGTAAAAAATGTTAAGCAACTAATATTATTTTTAGAACACATATAGTGATTATAAAAAACAATGACCCGATTAATAGACCCTAATGATATCCACACAGCAGCCGCAACTTGGAGTGGTTTTATATATCAAGGTAAAGTAGCATTATATCATGTACTACATTTACTAAATATAGATTCTAATATTTCAGAATATAGTGTTCAATTAGATTCATTAGAGGACTTTGCAATCACAAAGTTAGTTGATGGACAAATAACAACAGTAACATTGCATCAAGTAAAAGCTATGAAAAGTAATTTATACTCTTCATATAAAGAAGCTTTTGAAAAATTAGAAAAAAGATTAGTTGACTTCCCTTGTAATGGTGCCTATTTTCATTTAGCAGTAAAAAATGAAAAGACAATTGAGGAAATTAAAGAGACACATCCTGGCATTGATATTTACAATCAATATGGTGATAATGGTTACTGTGGTCTAGATGAAATTGATATAAAATGTAAGGAACAAATTTCTACATTTTTAAATAACAATGGATTAGATCACCATAATACTCCTGAAAACTTAGAATTACTTAAAAATAATTTAGAAGCTTTAATCTCTAGTCAAATTATAACAATACACAGTAAAAATCATAAAGAGGATTTACCAATAAGGCAAGGAGCATATCATTTGATAATACCTTTATCTGATTTTGAAGATCAGATCCGGATAGATCCACAAACTCTACTAAGTGATGAATATTACATTTTTTTGACCAAAAAGTTGTTAAATCAATACCACTATGAATTTTGCATAGAAACTCAAGAAGACATTGAGGAGGATGGAGATATAATGACAGACGCACAAAAAGAAAAATTAAGCAATTATCTACAGCAAATTAATGCACTCGATAAAGCTGGTATATTAAAATTCATTACCTCTCTTTTACCAAATAGAAAAATACAGTTTAATGACATAATTGATTTTAAAGATGGAAACATACAAAAAGATGAATTCAAAGGAGCGTTCTTAAAAATCTTATTTCAATTAATAGAGCCAATAGGTAAAATAGGCAAAAACTTAACTTGGATGGATGCTAACAAACTAAAATATACAGCTACCGCCATAAATCAAGGTTCTTCTAATACTAAAGATTTATGTAAAAATATTTATAAGAACATAAATGATACTGATATTGAAATACCGTACGAGTCCGATAAATTAATAACATCTGATATTGATGTAGAGAGCATTAAAGAAAATCTTAATATTCAAAATTACATAGGAGATGAAAACCCTGTTAAAAATAATATCACAAAGTGGAGTGATATAGGTTTGGTATCTCTTGAAAAAGCAAAGCAAAAATTAAATGAATGAGTTAATTAATAAACTATTTTTAAATGAAGGGTTTGAGAGTGTTAAAATTCATTCAAATACCTTTTTTCAAAAAAATATAGAAAACATTTCCTATTACTGGTTAGTAGTAGAAATAGATACACTTTCCTCTGTATTGGAATTTCAAGATAAGTGGTTTGAAGAATGTAAAGAAGTACTTCAACTTAAAGATTTTGATAAAAACACTTCACTATTATTGCTAACTGAGATGCAAGATAGTGTGGATTGGAAAAGAGAGGTACTAAGTATAGAAGAAGATCCATTTCAATTTAAAAAATATGTTTTAGGATATACAAATGAGAAGTTGGAAGAATTATTATCAAATTCAGAGAATGGAACCCCTGAAGCAATTAAAAATTTAATTGTTGATGATACAACATTTAAAGAATATAAAGAGACCTATTCAGAATATACTTGGCATAACTTATTGTATACAATTTCTCAGAAGTTACCCTTTATAAAACTAGGCATCACTTCTGAAAAAGGATTGGAAAACCTATTTGAAAAATCTAAGGAAAACTTATCCTCAAAAGAATTATTGAGTGACTTTGAGTTAATCGACGAAAGACTGACAATAGAACAAATATCTAATCTCAAGGAGTTAAACTTTGATGAGTTGCACTCTCTTATTACTGATGAAGAATGAGCATAAAAATTAAAAAATTATATCTTAAAAATTTTAAAGTATATACAGAAAAAGTATTTGATTTTAGTGATGTTTCTCTTACTGTTTTTGATGGTTCTAATGGTTTTGGGAAGACAACCATTTTTGATGCAATAGAGCTTGTTTTTACAGGAACTATAAGAAGGTACGACTCTTTAAAAAATATGCTAATAGATGAAAGAGAAACCAGAAATGAGAATCCTTTATATAATATAAATGGTGATGGTTCTTCAATTACTTTAAAAGTTCAGTTTGAACATGAAGGCACAGATTACTTTATAGTCAGACAAACAAAAGGTAAAGAAAGTTTAAGTACAATCTTAAATTTCAATGATTTTAAACTCTACACCATCAATAATTTTGAAGAAGATGTTATAGAAGAAAACATAAAAGAAAATGATTATATAATTCAATTTTTAGGCGGTAGTTATAAGAGCGATTTTGAGTTTTTAAATTACATAGAACAAGAAGATAGTCTCTATTTATTGAAAGCAAATGAGAGAGAAAAAAAGAATAGTATTAGCTACCTTTTTAATACTGGGGACTTTGAAAATAAAATTCAAAAATTTATTGATCTAAGTAAAGTGTTAAAAAACCATAATGATGGCTTCAACAAAAAAATAGAGGATGTAAATGAAGAAATAAAAATATTAAAAGAAGAAGTGATTGATGAAAAGGAAGTGCCATATCAAGCACTTTTTGAAAATGAAGATTACAGTTGGGATGCAGAACAATTAGATTTTAATAAAATACCCTATAAGTTTCTTCTGGATTCTGAGCAAGGATTATTGATTAAGCTAGAAAATATAGTAACCAATAAAACACCATTTATCGATAGCCTATATAACACAAAGTTGAATACAGTTTTAGGTAATAAAGAGGCTATCACCAGACTATATTATTATGACCATTTTGTTAGTAATAGTGAGAGATTATTAGAAGAAAAAGAAATTGTTGAAGTTGTTACTAAATTAAGAATAGAATTGAATCAATTCACTTTTGAAAATTTAATAAGTGACAAGTATGATATTAATGAAAAGATTAAAAGAGAATTTAATTCAATAAAAGTCATAGAGGATTACGAACAAAAGCTTGAAGAATTAAAAATTATATATAAAAACTCTGATAGCACCTCTAAAATATATAATAATGTGCTCTCTGCAAGAGACGTTTTGAAAAATCATTTAATCGATTTTCATAGTACTATTGAAAAAACAGGAATATGTCCTTTATGTGGTAATAATTGGGAGAAATCAGACAACTTACTACAAGAAATAGAAAAACAAAAAATAGAATTAAAAGCCTTAAATGATGATATAAATTCTGATTTAGATGATCTAAAAAAATCATTCATTGATAACCAGGTAAAAGAGTTACAAGAATTCTTTGAACGTTCGTTTAACGATTTTATATACAATAAGGAATATTTTAAAGATGATTTTTTTGAGGAAGATTTAAAAAAAGAAGATTTAGAATTTAAGGATGTATTAGAACAATTAAATATTGAATATTCAGAATATATCTCGAAAGAAAATTTTCTAGGAGATAATGAGGAGGAAGAAATAGAGGAGTTAGTAATATATCTTAGAGATCAATTAAAAGAGTATGACGAAACCTTAATAAAATCTTATTTTAAGGATATATTCAATACATATTTCAAAGAAAGCATTAGCGACTTACAGCAAATTAAAATTGATGAAATCTTAAACAAAAAAACTTACATAAGGTATAGATATTCTATATATCAAAATGAAAGTTTAAAAGTCAAAAATGAGATCATTACTAATACAGAATCACTAAAAGCTAAATGTGAAGCATCCCACACTAAGGTTAATAATATAATAGGGTCTTTAAAAGAAACTTTAAAATGGTATAATAATCAGTTAATAAAAGACATAGAATTACTATTTCATATTTATTCTGGTAGAATTGTACAAGATTTTTATGGAGGTCTAGGGTTATTTATTAAAAACAAAAACGATAAAATAAAGTTTGTTACCAATCCAGATAAAACTTATGATGCGGTTTTTTCTATGAGTAATGGACAACTATCTGCTTTAATAATATCTTTTACACTTGCATTAAATAAAAAATACTCATCCAATAAATTATTACTTATAGATGACCCTGTACAATCTATGGATGATATGAATACGGCAGGTTTTGTAGAAGTGTTAAGAAACGATTTCAGTGATACTCAAATATTTCTATCCACACATGAACAAGCAATGTCGACTTATGTAAGATATAAGTTTAAAAAATTTAATATCAATTCAAAAAGGATAGACTTGCGAGATGATAATAACATTGTTCAATAATGGGAATAAACGAACCAAAAATAAAATTACAATCTGATTGGGGTAAAAATTTTGTCGTTCCCGATATTAGAACTTATTATGAAATAACGGAAAAGTTTGAAGAGAATTTAATTAAGCTAACAGATCTTGATAATAGATTTACAGTCAAAGACTTTTTTGGAGGTGGTATTGGGTTTTCTTCATCAAGAAATAAATTAAAGAAGACTTTTAGAGTATTAGAAAACCAAGAAGATTTTCAAGGCATTTATGTGTTCTACCACAAAGAAGAACCATTTTACACAGGTCTATCAAGAGGTGTATTAAAAAGAATTCAGCAACATATAAAGGGAAGAAATCATTTTACATCATCATTATGCTATACAATGGGAGCGCAATGGTATCAGGAAAAACATCATAAAAAACATATAGGAGGTAGAGGGGCATTAAACTTCAAAATCTATTCTGAACCTTTTAAAAGATTACTTAAAGAAAAGACATCGGCAGCTATTTTACCTATAGAAAGTCCTGTTGAACTTTATCTTTTTGAGTGTTTTGTAGCTATTACATTAGAAACTCAGTACTACAATAAGTTTGAAACACATTAATGAAATAGTTATATGACCAGAATATTAAATAAAATAGCTAAAGAAAGGCAATTTGAAAAATAAATTTTTCAAATTGGTTATAACTATATTTTACGAAGTTAGAAAGTACAGAAACTCTAGATTTTATTACTCATGACACAGTATTCACTTTTTGATCAAAATATTCATTATCAGGTAGAGCTGTGGCCCAAACAAGAAGATTTCCCTCTTAACTTGAAAGAGTATAATAGAACTGTTCAAAAAATACTTGAAGAGGATATAGATACAAGTAGAGAACTAATTGTAATCACAGGTTTCACTTCTCTTTCTCATCTTATCGATACTTTTGGGAATAGAGATTTCAAAAAGTTGAAAAAAGTTAAAATTGTATTAGGATTTGAACCTAATGCTATTGGAAGAAAAAGATATCATGTTTGGCCACTTGAGAAAGAAATTAAAGAATACTGGTTAAAAAAAGGACTTTCAATTCTTTCTGGTGGTAGTGTTATGAATTTAATTAAACAAATAGAAGATAATAAAATTATTATACGTTTTTTTGAAAGACAACACTCTAAGATATATGTTAGCAATAGAATGGCTATGTTAGGTTCTTCCAATTTTAGTAAAAATGGACTTAACATTCAAACAGAAGCTAATACAAGATTTTCTAAAGAATATGAATTAAAAAAATATAATGAGACAAAACTAATAGCGGAAAATTACTTTGACAGAGCACAAGATTATCCGCAAATAATTCAACTATTAGAAAAGTTAATAAAACAAGTTGATTGGAAAGATGCGTTAGCAAGAGCTATAACTGAAGTTCTAAATGGTGATTGGTTAGACGAATATAGTTTATTAATGTCTAAACTCGAAAAAACAAATCTTTGGCCTACACAATGGAGAGGACTAGCTCAAGCCATTTCAATTTTACAAGAAAACTCCAATGTGTTAATTGCAGATCCTACAGGAGCAGGAAAAACAAAACTATGTTCAACAATCATTCTAGCTTTAAAAAACTGGTTATGGGAAACAGGTCGAAGACATAAAGATAACTCCTTAATTATTTGTCCTCCTTTAGTAGTCAAAAAATGGAAAAAAGAATTTTTGAATCTCTCAACTGTAACCAATAACCAAACATCATCTGGAATATTAAGTAATGCGAAAAAACAAAAACTAGAAGAAGCTTTACAAGAACTAAAACTTGCAAATATTTTAGCCATAGATGAAGCCCATAACTACTTGAACTTATCCACAAAACGTAGTGAGGCTATTCGTAAAAATAGTGCTGATTTTAAAATTCTAATTACTGCGACTCCTATTAATAAAAAAATAAATGATTTGCTTAAAATTGTCGAATTACTTGATATTGATAATCTAGATGACGTTAGTTTCAAAGCTTATTCAGAACTGAAAAAAAAGCCAGGTTTAGAAAATGAAGCTAATATTGAAATGCTCAAAAGTTTTGTTAGCAAGTTTACTGTGAGACGCACAAAATCTGTCATTAACAAACAAATAGACAGAGAGCCTGAAAAATATAAAAATGCATTAAATAATGAATGTAAATTTCCTTTTCAAAATACAAAAACTTATGAGACAAAGGAAACAGAAACAGATATTAAAATAGTACTTAAAATAAATGAATTATGTAAGAAAATAAAAGGAGTTACCTATCTCAAAAAAATAAATAAGCCAAAGTTTGATTTACCCGAAGAAGGTAAACAAAATTATATAAACAATAGAATTACTGCATCTCAAAAATTATCTATTTATATGATACGTTCTAGATTGAGATCATCTAAAGTTGCGTTACTTGAACATATTTTAGGACTCAATAAAGTATTAAGCATAATGAAATTTGATTGCCCTAAAAAACAAAAAAACAAAATCAAATTAGAAGAAATAGACAAATTAATACAGTCAGATAAAACACCTACAATTAGCAGAATATTCAAAGACTGTGAGAAACCAAGTTGGCTAATAGATAAAAAGGAATACATTCAATCTTGTAAAGAAGAATATGAAATCTATAAGGAGATAGCAAAATTAACTGAGCAATTATCCAATAGTAGAGAACTGGGTAAAATAGAAACATTAGTACAACAATTAAAAGGCCATACTAAGATTATAGCTTTTGATAGTTCAGTTATTACCCTTAACTATTTCAAACATTTAATTAAGAGAAGCTATCCAAATATAAAAGTATTAGCGGCGACAGGAGCCAATAAAAAAGACAGTGAACAAGTTTTGGAATACTTTCATTTAACTTCTAAAAATAAAGATGTTATAATTGCACTTTGTTCTGATAAAATGTCCGAAGGAGTAGATTTACAGTTGGCTTCAGCAGTAACCCTTTTAGATTTACCAAGTGTTATTCGTATTGTAGAACAACGTTTAGGACGGGTTGATAGAATGGATACACCTCATAAATCTATCGATATTTATTGGCCTATAGATTCGAAAGAATTTTCACTTAATGGAGATAAAAGATTATTAAAATTAAATGAAATAATTTCTGAAATGTGGGGTTCAAATTTTCAACCACCTAATGAACTAAAGCACAGACATTTCGGAAATGTAGATAGTATAGAAGATGTTATTAAAGAATTTGAAGATTATATTTCTGAAGATAGTTCTTGGGAAGGAATTCATGATAGTTTTAAGCCAATTATGGATTTAAAAGAAGGTAAAAAAGCTTTAATAACAGAAGATGAATATAATGTCTATGAAGGAATAGTACAAACTATAAAAACTAAAGCTAGCTTTGTAAGAACTAATACAGAGTGGTGCTTCTTTTGTACTCGTGGAGATGGCAACAAGAATCCTAAATGGTATTTTATAAAGCCAAATTCTGAAAAAGAAATCTACACAGAATTTCCTGAGATTTGTGAACAATTGAGGTTGCATATTTCCAAAAAAAGCGATCAAGTGAAGTGGAATGATAAATACCTAAGAAAATATTTATCGATACTTCAAGACAAAGAAATAGAGTTATTATCAGCAAAAAAAAGAAGAGCGCTAAAAGTGTCAGAATATATACTTAAAGAAAAGCTAAAAGACAAGACGATAGACTTGAATTACAAATTAAAAATAAGGGAGTTATTGAAATTATTCCATCCAAAGAAACGAGACGTTGACTTTGAAGCTTATGCAAAATTATGGATAGATATTTTGCAACCTTTTTTAGATGCAAAAAGAAATAGATATAAAACTAATAGACTTGTATTCAATTTGAATAGTTTAAAAACAAAAACAGAAATTAAGCGCATAAGTATAGATTTAAAAACACTTGATTTTATTTTAAATGAATTGCCCGTACACGAAAATATAGATCATAAGATTGTAGCTTGTATAGTTGGAGTACCTGAATAAGCTAATGAAATCATTTATATTAAATATTTATAAAAAATAAGTTTTAAACGGTTTTAAAAAATAATTTTATAAGTTAAAATACTTCTATTTTATGAGTAAAAAGAAAAAGCATCATTATATTCCACGTTTTTATCTAAAGAGGTTCTCAGTTAATAGTGGTGGAAAATTCTTGAGCTTGTATAATCTTAAAAATAAAGTCTTTGTTAAAAAAGCCACCTTGAAACATCAAGCATATAAAAATTATATTTATGGTAAAGATGATGAAGTAGAAAATGCATTAGCCTCTATGGAAAGTGAAGTAGCTAAGATGTTTTATTATTGGACAGAGGAAAAAATACTTATCCCACCACCTCCAGAAACTAATGGTTTCAAATTATTAAAGCAATTTATTTTATATCAATCTTTTAGAACTCCTAAGTCTGGGAGTGATATCATGAAAGCTCTTAATAAAAGTCTAAAAAAAGTAATAAAAGAGTTTAAACCTGACTTATGGGAGGATTTTAAAGATAGTAAACTGTCACATGAAAATCCAGAATTATTAGGGCTTTTAAACTCAATCAAACACACACAACTTTTAAATTTTCTCAATTGTAAATTCTTGGTTAATTTATCATTACTTCCCTTTATCACATCAGACTCACCAGTTATATACTACAATCAACTACTGGAAAAAGCTGATAATTATATTGGAGCAACAGGCTTAGTTACTAAAGGACTTCAAATTTTTTACCCAATTCACCCTAGATTGATGATATGTTTATATGATCCAGAGGTATACGATTTTGGAGAAGACAATGAAGATTGTAGTTCCACAGAGTCAATAGAAGATGTGCATAATTTAAATGGTTTACAACTTATCAATTCTCAATCACAATTATTTTTTAATCAGTATGTTTCTGAAGAATATATCGTTCATTTATGCAATGATTATGAAAAATATCAAAGGTCTCCAAAAAACATAAATGAAGTCATTAATTATGATAACAGAAAACTTTTTTTTACTAGTTCTGAAAGCGTTCATATTGATTTAGAATTAAGTTTCTTTAAACTTAAAGTAGACCCGAGTAACTTTAAAAATGAAATAGCACCTTTAAGACACCCATCATTTAATAGATAATTAGATAATATTAAAAGAATCTGTCGTCATAAATAATTTTATAAAAATTAATAAGACTTAAACTCTTTTAATATCATGAGATTTATTGATAATAATTTCAATATCTTCCTTTAAAAAGTTCGAACTCTGTCCTTCTAAGGTCACGGATAAATCACAAAAAAGTGAATTGCAAAGCGAGTTTCAAAAATGAAGCTCGCTTCTTTTTTTGAAAATTGAGAAGTGATTCTTTTTGTGATTTTCAAAGCGGAGCTTTATCAGGAAAGACAAAGTCAATCCTGTCGAGGTCACAAGTTTAACTCTCAAAAAGAGTCAAAACCCTGCAAATAATATAATTCGCAGGGTTTCTTGGTTTTTAGACCATAATTTAAAATGATTTGATTTGATATTAAATGGCAACAAATCGACATCAGAAAAACTAAATCGACAACATTGTTGTCGATTAGAATTGTGAAGAAATTAATACTCGATATAGTTGATTTGACTTTCGTCTTACTAAATGTTTAATTTAAAAGACAACAACTATGAGAATATTATATTTACAATTCTTTTCTGTGCCTATATTTTACGTACTAAAGAAAATCTAATCAGTCTTTGTATTAGGATTACAGTAAACGGAAAAAATTAAATAGGTCTTTTAGTAAAACTTCTGTTCAATTAAAATAATATGTAACGCTTTCCGATAGAAGTTTACTTGAACTCAATAAAATTATACAATCCAATATGGAAAGATTTTTTAACGTTTAAAAACAATCATATGATAATCAATAAGTTAACTTCATACTGCAAGCAATATACGTTACGAAAACGTAGCAAAATAGCTCCTGTACGATTTAAATAAAAACCATAAAACTTGTTTCACTTATTTCATTTACATCTAAATCTAATGAAAAAGAATAACTTATAAAACAAAATTTTTATATCGTGACTAATAGAAGAATGGGTACTGCTAAAACTGATGTTTTTAAAAAGCAATACAAATTAGAATATGCTTTAGAACATCAAAAAGAATATAACAAAAAAGGGGGGAAACACTTATTTTGACGGATAATCAATTTACTTTCTGAAATGGCGTCATAACAAAACACAAAACTTTAAACATTTATGTTACATCTGATATTTAAAAACATAGAAGGAGTATAAAAATGGTAAAAATACAAAGATTTCATTGTAAACTGCTCCAAACCTAACTGAGTAGCTAAAGTTTCAAACAAAACGAAAATAAATATTTACACCAAAATTATTGATTGAAAAAAGTAGTTACTTAAAAAATAAAAAATAGTTATAAAGCTTAAAACTCAGAAAAATATTTATTCTACCAAACAATTAGTTTTACATATTGTAGAGATAAATAAAAAGGAGATTGATAATACTTTTGGTACTCCAGTTCTTATACGAAGCATAGGACATAGATGTAAACAAAATACATATAAAATTTCTTAGCAAATCACAAACACCTTAAAGAAAAGAAGAATAGTGTTGCCTTATACCATGAGATTATTACTATTCGCAAAAATGATCGTAAATTGTCAGATACAGAAATTCGAGATTTTATGAATACCTATTATTGAAATGCGGAAAACAGGAAATGTAATAACACTGGCAAAATCTCATTATAATGGACAGCATTTACATTTAATAGTGCATCGAAGAAGCTCTAAGAGTATATACACCAGTCATAAAGAGATCCAAAAGTTACTAATTGACTTTGAAAACTGTCATAAACAGAAATATCCCAACCATACTTTCTCTATAGTTCATACAAATAAAATACAATTTGAAAAACGAAACATTGCTAAGGCACAACAAAATAATCCTTAAGAAAAAGAATACCAATTAAAACTACGTTTAGATAAAAAACAAGAAAACCTATAAAGAGTTGGTTTTTGAAAGAGTAAATATGCTTTTTGATGCTGTAACAAACCATGAGGAGGTGATCGAAAAATACAGCAAGATAAAGAACTTCAAATTTACACGTATCGTTCTAAATTAAGAGATACTATTTTCAATAATAACAAATATAGATTTTCTATTTTGGGTATTGACAGTGAGAAAACCCAATGTTTGGAAAAACTACAGACCCGATTACAAGAACTTCAACTTCTAAAAAATTATATCAGTCAAAAACAAAATCCACTCTAGAGATTATTAAACATTCCCAAATCAGGTTGCAACTATATTGATTTCCAATTAAAAATGACTCAACGTTTTTTTATTGTAAGCATTAGTTGCATACTTGCCTAAAGTTTGAACTGAAATTACAAATTAATATAAAATTAAATCTTATTGTAAATATTAAATATCTTTACAATAAAAATAATTATTTATGAAACAATTAGTTTTAGTAATATCAATTATTCTCATTGGTTGTGTTAAAAAGAAAAATGAAGACTTAAATTATGTAATAAAAAAATTTCACGAAAATTCTGAAAAAATTAAAAATGTTGAATATTATATGCAAAGAATAGACACTTTTCCAGAAGATGGTGAAGTTTGGAATAATAAAGGTTTTGCCTATATAGAAAAAGATTTAAAGGATACTATTTTTGGTATTTCTTTTTATTCAAGGCGTTTTGATGTAGATAAATTACACATCTATAAAAACTCAATAGGCTATGAATTTATTGAGAATAAAAAAGAATTCAACAATGAGAAAGGCGCAATTGGATTTTTAGGCAAACCTGGAGGTCAGATGGTTTCTAGAGAAGTTTTCAAATTGGACACAATATATTCAAGTTTAAGTTTAATAACTAAAGATGATAGTTTTGTCTTAAATTACAAATATGAAAATGATACTGCATACAAAATAAATAACATAACTAAAACTGTTCGTTTACGAAAAACTGATTTTTTCCCAATCGAAATCATAAAAGAATCCAATATTATGGGGAATAAATCTTCTACCCAATTATTTTTTTCAGACATTAAGATAAATAAAGGACAGGAAAACATAATAGATAGCTTACTAAAAAGTAAAATAAATATTTTTACTGAAACAAATGATAGGCATGAAAAAAAAGAGAGTTTGATTGGGAAAAAAATATCAAATTTTTCACTCCCGAACTTGACAGACAATCAGGTAATTGATTTTAGAGTAAATAAAGTTACTTTAATAGATTTTTGGGAGACTTGGTGTGGACCGTGTATAAAATCACTTCTAAAAATTGAACAATTACAAGGAAAACATTCTAATAATATACAAATTATTGGTATCATAAGTCAAGATACGAATAACGCTTTAAAATTAATTCAGCAAAAAAATATTACTTTTTTAAATTTAATCGGCAACTCAAAGATTTTAGAAAAATATGGTATTAATAGCTTTCCTAGATATATGTTAATAAATAAAAAAGGGGTTATTCTTGCTGAATATTTTGGATTTTCAGAGAAAATAGAAAACGATATAATAGAAATAATTGAAAAAAATAATAATGAATAATTCAAAATTTAAAGTTATTTTATTCTTTTTTTTATCTTTTTTAGGGATTTTATTTTTTATTTGGTCAAATTCATGGGGTATTACTCTCATTCTCCTAGTTTTTTTTGATTCATTTTCAACAAAACTAATTCCAAGTTTTATTAAAAATAAAGTTACTACTTTATTCTATAAAATTTTAAAGTATTGCTACATATTCTTCTCCATAATTTTTTTTGGTATATTTTGTAGAGTATTTTTCTTTGAAATCTATTTTATACCTTCATCCTCAATGGAGAGAGAATTATCTGAAGGAGATGTAATATTGGTCGAAAAATTAACTTATGGACCTGTAATACCAAAAAATCTTTCACAAATACCATTTTTGAATATACTTTTTAAACCAAGGGAAGATGCTAGGTATTACAAGAGATTAAAAGGGTTTCTTGATATTCAAAGAAATGATATTGTTGTATTTAAAAAAGAAAGACATAGTAAATCATATATAAAAAGAATTATAGGGCTTCCAAATGAAACTTTTAAAATAATTGACAGCAAGGTTTATATAGATAACAAATTGTTAGAAGAAAAGAAAAATTTTAGTTTTGAATATATTCCTATAAACCAAGGTAAGGAAAACTATCTGCTATCAAACTTAGAATATACCAATTTTCATCTAAAAGACAGTTTGAAACGTAACATATATAAATCAAAAACAAAAGTTCAGAGCATCTTCCCAAAAGAAAAAATATTTGATTGGAATAGAGATAATTATGGTGAAATTTGGATTCCTAATAAAGGTAAATGCATTAATCTAAACAAAAACAACATTATTTTTTACAAAAATATTATCGAATATGAATCTGGTTTAACAATCAAAATCGATAAAAATACTGATAATATTTTCCTAGGAAAGAAAAAAATAGATAATCATGTATTTATTTACGATTATTATTATCTTTTAGGCGACAATAGGCATCATTCGAATGATTCTAGATTTTTTGGATTTATTTGTGAGAAAAAAATTTTAGGAAAATTATATAAATTATGATTTTTTTATTAAGTTTACAGAAACTCATTAATTAAAGTTATGTTTGAGAAAGTAATTTCTTTATTTTTAACTCTTTTTGTAATTATTTCGTGTAATAAACAAAATAAAGAGTTTAAATTCTCAAAACTAGGTTTATCGATACCTCCTGAAATAAATATATCTGGAGATTCTATAAGTCTAGATGGAATTGTAATGCCTGGAAAAATGTCTTTAAAAGATTCTATTCTCTTCATTTTAGACGAAGACTTTGATAAAAATATCCATATAGTAGATATTAAGAATGAAAAATATTTATCATCAATAGCCGATATTGGAAAAGGACCAGGAGAAACATTGAGCGCTGTTTCGATAGATTTTTTTGATAATCAAATATGGTTACATGACATCACTTTAAGCAAATTAGTTTCTTATAATTTAGACTCAATTATTACTGACAAAAAAACTAATTATTCTTACAGTGAAGAGATTGTTTTCAAAGATAAAGCTAGACAAAACTTTAATCCTTTATGGCTAAATGACTCAACTTTAATAAGTACTACTTTTTCTGAATCAGAAAATAGACTTGTTTATACAAACAAGTTAGGAAATATCTTTAAAGAAAAATTCAAAATGGTAAATCCTGAGAGAAAAAACACTCCAAGAAGCGTCCATAATGCTTCATATCAGTCTACTTCAAAAATACACCCCAATAAAGAAAAAATAGCAATTGTTAACCGTTATTCTGATTTATTGGAAATACATAACTTAAAAACTGATGAATCGTTGTATTTTAAAACTCATTTAGATTTTGTTCCTATATATGAAGTCGTAAATACTGATGGAGGTGTAACCATGGCTCAAGACGATACAACTCGTTTTGGTTGTATTGATATATCAGTTACGAAAGATAAAATTTTCACCCTTTATTCTGGACGCACAAGGGGAGAAGGTTTAGCCAATTATGCAAATAAGATTTATGTTTATGATTGGGAAGGTAGATATCTTACTTCTTATCGTATCCCAAATTTAGCTATAGCTATTTTAGCAAAAGACAATGAAACGCTTTTTACATCAGAATATAATAGAAAAGGTGAAGGCATGATAAAAAAATATCATTTAAATGAAGAATAAGGTTTATGGTTTTTTAACATTATTACTAATAATAATAACTGGATATATTGTAATAAAAAAAACAGATTTAATTAAAAAAGACAAGGAATTAGTAAGTAAATTGTTAACTAAACACGATAGTATCCAAGAAGAATGGTTTAATAAAACAATTATATTTCCTGATTCACTCTATAATTTAAAAACTCAAAGAATACTCAATACAAAATTAGCAAAAAGCACAAAAAAGTATATAATGGTTTCATATATCGATGCAGATTGTTCAGATTGTGTTGGTGAGTTAGAAAAATGGACAAAATTTTTAGATACAAACTCTGAATTTTTGAAAAAGGTAGATATGTTTTTTATTGCAACCAGTTCAAGAAAAGAATTATTTAAATATCAGGTTTATGATCAAGCAAAATTAGAATATGATATTTTTTTTGATAAAGAAAATGACTTTTATGAGTTAAACAATTTGTCAAACATAAAATCATATCAGACTTTTTTATTAAAGAAGGATAAAGTAATTTATATAGGTTCTCCTATTAAAGATGAATTATTCGAGCAAGAAATATTAGAAATTATAAAAAAGAAGTACTGACATTAAAATTTTTGAATTGTGAAAAAAAAATTACTAGTTTTTCTTGTATTTACATTAACTCTAACATTTAGTTTATCTACTCATAATGGTGGTAGTCTTAGTATAAATTCAGTTCATGCAACTCAAACTTGTTTCCCCGAAACAGGTTTAATTTGTTCATCTGCAAATGGTTGATATATAATAAATAATACTATTGTAGAGGAGTCTTAATGCACGGGAAATAACTCTTTCGAATTTGTGTTTGAATAATAAATTAAATATAAATCTTTAAAACTTTTTAATTATGAAGAAAATCTTTTTATCAGCTCTTGGAGTATTCGCTTTATCTTTAACATTTAGCTTATCTACATCTAACACAAATGGTGTTGAATTTAATTCTGCTTTTGCAGATGGAACATGTTGTAGAGAAAGTGGTTCTACCTGTATTCTAAATAGTAAAGAATATTGGGATAGGTATTATAAAACAAGTGGTTCTTGTGGTGGCCATGGAGGAAGTTTAACTCAAATGGCATTTGAATAAAAATTAGAATAAATATTATATAACCCTTAAAATTTTTGAATTATGAAAAAAATCTTTTTATCAGCTCTTGGAGTATTCTCATTAGCTTTAACATTTAGTTTATCTACTCCTAACGGAAATAGTGTTGAATTAAATTCTGCCTTTGCAAATCATACTTGTTGTTATGAATCTCAGTCGATGTGTCCTAAATCTTCGGATCGTGATAATGGTTGGCAAATTGGAAATCATGTGAAAAAGATTGGTTCTTGTGGCGGCAATGGAGGAGGTTTGACTCAAATGGCATTTGAATAAAAATTAGAATAAATATTATATAACCCTTAAAATTTTTGAATTATGAAAAAAATATTTTTATCAGCTCTCGGAGTATTCACATTAGCTTTAACATTTAGTTTATCTACTTCTAATGGAAATAGCGTTGAATTAAATTCGGCTTTTGCAGATGGAAGTTGTTGTAAAGAGCGCACATCTATTTGTGGTTTAAATGGCCATAATTACAGAAACAGGTATTTAAAGTCCAATGGTGGTTCTTGTGGCAATGGTGGAGGAGGAGGTTCAATTCAAATGGCATTTGAATAGCAAGCTTAATCTCATTGTATAAAAGGTGGCTTCAATAAAGTATATTGAGACTACCTTTTTTAATTTACTTATAATACAAATGAAAATAAATAAATATCTATTAAGTTTTCTTTTAACGTTTGTTATTTATTCTTGTCATAAGAATAAAAACGAGAATAAAACATTAAATATTAGTATACCAAAAAGTGTAACTAAAAAAAAAGTAAAAGTTTTAAGCCCTAATTATGGAAACTTTTATTTGGAATTAAAAACTAAAGGTAAAATTTTTGCACAAAAAAAGGTTGATTTAAAATTCAAACTAGACGAGAAAATTTCTAATATATATGTGAAAAATGGGAGTTTTGTATCAAAGGGACAAGTACTAGCAAAACAAGAAAACAAGACCTATATTAACAAGATTATAAAGACTAAAGAGCAATTAGAAAGAGCAAAAATCGATGTTGAAGATATTTTAATAGGGTTTAATCATAATCTAAAGGACTCCTCTAATATTCCAAATACTACCCTAAATATGGCAAGAAATAGAAGTAATTATAATACTTCTGTTTCTAACTTAAATGACGCCAAGATAGAATTCGCTTCAACAATTTTAAAAGCACCTATTGATGGAGTTGTCGCTAATTTAGACACAAGAAGATTTAGTTATCCTGATAACACTGAGCCCTTTTGTACTATTATAGATAATTCTTTATTAGAAGTTCAATTTTGTGTTATTGAGGATGATTATATTTTTCTAACTAAAAATCAATCTATAGAAGTATCTACTTTATTAAATGAAGAAGTATATTTAGGAACTATTACTGAGATTAATCCAATGGTTGATGATAATAACATGATAAAAGTAAAAGGAGTTATTAGAAATAAATCTAATAATAATACTATTATTGATGGAATGAACGTTAACATTACCTTAAAAAAAGTAATTCCCAATAAACTATATATTCCTCGAGAAAGTATTGTAATGAGAGATAATAAAAAAGTAGTATTTACATACAAAGATGGTAAAGCAATATGGAATTATGTAGAAACATCTTTTGAAAATTATGAAAATATCGTTATCGAGAAAGGTATAAAAAAAAGTGATGAAATAATTTATTCTGGAAATATAAATTTGGCTCACAATTCAAGTGTGATAAAAGAAAATGAATAAATGGATTCAAAATTACTTGTCTTTATCCTCTTTTTCAAAAATAATAATCTTTACTGTTTTTGGATTTTTAGGTCTTTCCCTAATTTCATTATTATCCATTAGGCTTGAGCCCCAACAAAATGTCCCAATTATATCTATCAATTATTCTTGGGTTGCCCAAAATCCTAGAATAATCGAAAGCGAAGTCACCTCAAAAATAGAACATTCTTTATCTAAAATTGAAAATCTCGTTGAATTAAGCTCTATTACATCTAAAGGAGAAGGAAATATTCGACTGAAATTTTTAAAAGGAACAAATTTAGATAAATCATCGCTTTATATATCTTCTATTCTCCGTCAAATTTACTCGTCATTTCCAAATGGTGTAACCTACCCTTTCATTAAAAAACATGGAATTGAAAAAGAAGAGGATAAAGAACCTCTTATGTCTCTAGTTATAAGTGGAAATAAATCTAAAAAAGAACTTTATAATTACACTGAAAATATTATTAAACCTAAAATTGCAAGAATTAAAGGAATAAATAGTTTACAGTTATATGGCGTTCCTAAATATAAATATTTAATAGTATGTAAAAACATACTTATAGAAAAATATAATCTTGACTTGGAAACTATAAAGTTAACTATTATTTCTTTTTTAAATAGACATCATTTGGGTTTGATTAAATATAATGGGATAAATACGGTTATAGAGATTGGTTTCAAAGAGAAAAATGATGATATTATTAATCTTTTAAACATAGTTATTCTCAATAAAAAAAATGAAAAAATTAAATTAAAAGATATTATCTCCATAGTAGAGAAACAAGATAAATTACATGGTTATAAAAGATATAACGGCAATGAAGCGTTAACATTTTTTTTATCCTCTGAGAAGAAGGAGAATCAATTATCTCTATCAAAAACTTTGGAGAAAGAAATTAATCTTATTAATAAACAATTATCGAAAGATAATATACATATTAATATTCTTTATGATTCTACAAAAAAATTAAAAAATGAGCTAGACAAGGTTATATACAGAATACTTTTCTCATTAATTGTTTTATTAGTCTTTATTTTTTTGTTTAACAATGATATTAAATATGTTTTTTTAGTATTAATGACACTAATTACAAACATTCTTTTTGCTGTAATATTTTATTATTTGTTTTCTGTAGACATTCACTTATACTCACTTGCAGGCTTAACCATATCTATAGGAATTATTACTGACAACACCATTATTATGATAGACCATTTGGTTAATCATAATAATAAAAAAGTATTTATTTCAATACTAGCAGCAACCATGACAACGGTGGGAGCTTTGGTTATGGTTTTTTTCATACGAAAAGAATATCAATTATACCTTTATGATTTCTCTTGGATTATTATTATTAATTTAATTACTTCTTTGCTTATTACATTTTTCTTAGCACCTTCTTTATTTGAAAAAATTAAATTAAAAAAGAAATCAGTTAATATTAATAGAAAAAGGAAAGCATTGATTTGGTCTAATTTTTACAAAAAGATATTAGTATTTCTGATAACAAAAAAGAAAGTCGTTTTCATTTTTTTTATTTTACTTTTTGGCTTCCCTCTTTTTTTAATTCCAAAACATATTTCAGAAAGAAATAAATTATCAAAAGTGATCAACCCAATTTTAAAGAGTAATACTTATAGAGATTATTTAGCTCCAAATTTCAAATATTTTGGAGGAACGCTATATACGTTTTTAAAAAGTATCGAGAATAATTCGTTTATAAGTTCTCCAAAAAGGTTATCAATTAAAATAAGAATAAATAACTCAGAAGGAGGCACAATTGAACAACTTAATAAAGCAATAAGAAGTTTTGAAAAATCACTTTTAGATTATGAAGAAGTGGAGTTTTTTTTAACGGAGGTAAGTAACTCAAATAATGGATTAATAAATATTTTTGTTAAAGAAAAGTTTAAAAATACTGATATACCATATGTGTTAAAAAATAAACTAGAAGAGGTTGCAATACAGTTAGGAGGTATTAATTGTTCAATATTTGGTGTAGGACGCCCTTTTAGTAATAGTGGAAATTTGGTGACTGACGCAACAATAAAATTGAAAGGTTATAATCTTGACCAACTACTAAAGCTTGCTTCTAAAATTAAGAATAACATTTTATTAGAAAATTCAAGAATTAGTAATGTTAAAATAAGTGGTGAAAAATCTTGGATTCTAAAAGATAAGTATGAATATGAATTAAATATTAAACAAGGTTTCTTACAAAACAAAAAAGAATTGAATAATAACCAAATAATTGATTTAATAAAGTGGAATTCTGGTAGCGAAAATTTAATTTCAATATTTAATAATAAACAAGTAACAATAGCAGAAAACAACCGTTTTTTACCAAAATATATTTTGGAGAGAAGTATGATACAAATAGATTCCACATCTTTTTCCCTAAGTCAATTTTCAAATATTCACAAGAGAAATGTTATGAATAAGATAGTTAAAAAGAATGGTGATTACGAAGTGTTTCTAGACTATAGTTTTGCAGGAACCCATACATTAAATAAAGCAGTTTATAAAAAACTTATAAAAGAGATAAATTATGAATTACCTTTTGGTTATAAAGCTTTAGACCCTGATAATGAATACTATGATTTAAGAAGTGATTATTCATTTTTAAAAATAACTTTGATAATTTTGGTGATTATTTATTTTGTTTGTGCAATCTTGTTCGAATCTTTACTCATACCAATTGCTATAATATTAACTATACCATTTTCTTTTATCGGAGTATTTTTAACTTTTAGTCTTTTTGACATTCCGTTTGATCAAGGTGGTTTAGCCTCTTTTGTTATGTTAAGTGGTATTGTTGTTAACTCTTCAATTTATATTTTAAATCAATATAAAAACATAAAAAAAGGGATGAATCGAGACTTATCTGATTACATAAAAGCTTTTAATATGAAAATTATTCCCATAACTCTTACAATCATTTCAACAATAATCGGTTTAATTCCATTTGCTATAGTTAAAGGAAACGATTTTTTTTGGACATCATTTGCTTGTGGAAATATAGGAGGCCTTATATTTTCTTTTGTAGTAATTATGTTTTTTTTACCAATTTGTCTAAAGTTTAATACCAAAAAGTTTGATTGAATTTTTAATAAAAAGACCAATTGCTGTTATAATGTCGTTTTTGGCATTTGTCTTATTAGGTATAGTCTCATTAGGGTCAATGCCTATCACATTAATGCCTGAAATTGATATTCCTCAACTAAAAATTCTAGTTAAAGAATCTAAATATTCATCATATGAATTAGAGAATTTAGTAATAAAACCTATTAGAAGTCAGTTACTTCAAGTATCTAATTTAAATGATATAAAAAGTAAAACTTCCAACGGAAAGGGAGTAATAGATTTAAAATTTGATTATGGGGTAGATATAGATTATGCATTTGTCGAGGTGAATGATAATTTAGATAAAATTATGGGGGAAATTCCTCAAAACATAAATCGTCCAATATTGATAAAGTCAAACTCTTCAGACATTCCTTTATTTTTTATTAATATACTCTATCCAAAAAATGAGTCTAAGATTGATTTTTCAAGTTTTATTAATAGTGTTGTCAAAAAAAGACTTGAACAAAATGAATCTATTTCTTATATAGATGTGGCTGGCTCTGTATTTCCCGAAATTGTCATTTCTCCAAACTTAGATAAACTTGAAAGATTAAAAATTTCAATTACAGACATTGAAAAAGTTATAGTAGAGAATAATTCTCAACTTGGTGGCTTTAAGGTTAAAGATGGACATTATGTTTTAGATGTTTTATTTGAACCAACACTCAGGGATATAGAAAGTATTAAAAATCTTTATGTAAACACTAAAGATGGTAGCTATCAAATAAGACAATTAGCTCAAGTTTCTAAGAATGTAAAAGATCGAAAAGGTTTTTTTTATAGTAATCAAAGAGAAGCTTTGTCTTTAGCCGTTTTTAATAAAACTCAGACAGAAATTTATTCAACTAAAAAGGAAGTTATTACTTATTTGAAGCAATTAAAAAAAGATTATCCAAATCTTAATTTCTCAATCAGTGAAGATCAAATAAATCTTATTAAGCTATCCATAAACAATCTAGTTTATACTATTATTACTGGGACATTACTAGCAATTCTTATAGTATTTATATTTATAAAAAAACAAAAAATAGCCCTCATCATTGGTATTGTTATTCCTGTTTCTTTAATTATTAGTTTTCTATTTTTGAATTTATTAGATGTATCTATCAATGTTATATCATTATCTGGTTTGATTGTTGGTATTGGTATGATGATCGACAATTCGTTAATTGTTATAGATAATATTACCCAATACAGAGCTAGGGGAAATTCATTTATAGAATCTTGCTCTCAAGGTGTATATGAAATAATAAAACCTTTGCTATCGTCACTACTTACAACATGTGCAGTTTTTATCCCTTTAGTATACCTAAGCGGAATTTCGGGTATTCTATTTTTTGATCAAGCAGTTTCGATTGTAATTAGTCTTACAATTTCTTACTTTACTTCAATAATTCTGCTCCCAACTTTATACGCTAATTTAAATATCAAAATTGATAAAGATACATCTAAAGGATTTAAGTATATATACATAAGGTCTTTTAATTTTTTTTTCAAGAAGAGAAAAATAATATTTATTATAAGTGCTGTTTTTATAGTTCTAGGAACATATACTACTCTTAGTATAAGAAAAGAAAAGTTACCTAAAGTAAATTATAATGATTTTGATTTAATTATTAATTGGAATGAAGCAATAAATATTAATGAGAACTTAAGACGAACACTTGCTGTAAGCAAAGAATTAGTAGTGTCTAATTCAAATTATATTGGAGAACAAGAGTTTTTACTTCCATTTAAAGAGTATTTGGATTCTGAAGAATCCACTATACATGTTGAATATGGGTCTTATTCGGAAAGTCAAAAAGCAAAGAAAAAAATAGATTCATTTTTAAGATCCAATTACAAAAACTCGATTTTTAAAATTGCCAATTCAAAAAATTTATTTGAGCAATTATTTCCTGAAAATAAAACAAATCTTCTTGCTAGATTGCCTCTTAACTATGAGAATAAAATACAAACTTTAATCAATGCCATTAACAAAGATTTCCCCAACACTTATATAGACATAGAACAAAAAATTAAACATTTAAAATTGGAAATTAACACTGATAAATTAGCATTATATAAGGTGAATATTAATCAGCTAATTAATAAACTAAAATCTATTTTAGGGCAAAATAAGATAAGTGTTTTAAAAACAACTAATAAATATTTACCAATTATCATAAAAAATGATGAGAATCAAATATCTAATTTGAATAAGCTTCATATTCTAAACCAAGAGTCTGTTAGAATTCCTATTAAAAATTTGATTTCTTTAAGAGTTTATGAAGGCAGAGAGAATTTTTACGCTAATGCAAATAAGAATTATATACCTGTTAATATTGATACTAACAATGAAAAAAAAATAATTTCATTAATAAAAAATAAGATAGGCGAAGATATAGAGTTTGAAGGGAAGTATTTTGAAAATAAAAATTTTATAAAAGAGTTATTAATTGTTTTGTTCGTTTCAATATTACTTTTGTATTTTATACTTGCAGCTCAATTTGAATCTCTTCTACAACCACTAATTATTCTTTCAGAAATACCACTTACATTAAGTATTTCAATAATGTTTTTGAAATTTTTGGGAATATCTTTAAATATTATGTCAATGATTGGATTAATTATAATATTAGGGATCATAATTAATGATTCAATATTAAAAGTAGATGCAATAAACAAATCGAGATATTTAACAGGAATGCCAATTATGGAAGCAATTCACAATGCTGGTAAAAAAAGATTAAATGCCATTCTTATGACGAGCTTGACAACAATATTTGCAATGACTCCAATTTTTTTCACCTCCGGAATAGGATATGATCTACAAAAACCTTTGGCAGTTGTTGTAATTACTTCAATGGTAATAGGGACTATAGTGAGTATATATTATGTTCCTATTATTTATTGGTTGTTGACAAAAAAATTAAAATAATGAACTATAGATTAATTATAATATATTTTTTTACATCAATAATTTATACTCAGGAGAACTTACCCAGAGTTAATTTATCACTTGAAGATGCTATTATGCTAGCCAAAAAACAATCTATTGATTATCTCTCTGCTAAAAATGGTGCTGAAGTAGGTTATTGGGGATATAAATCATATATATCCAATTTTTTTCCATCTGTTAATATTAGTGGAATACTACCTAATTATCAAAGATCGATTAATAGAATTACTGCAGATAACGGAACAGATACTTTTATCAGTCAGAATCAAGCATTTTCATCTCTCTCTTTAGAAATAAATCAAATTGTTCCATTTACTGGTGGGGAATTTACTATTTCATCCTCATTAGATCGAATAGATGTTTTTTCTTCTCCAGGTTTTGTTAATTATTCTTCAACTCCATTATCAATTCAGTATTCTCATGAGTCCTTATTATATAATCCTTATAAATGGCAAAAAGAAATTGAACCCTTGATTCTTGAAGAGTCTAAAAGAGAATTTCAAGAGAAGCTAGAAGATATTTCTTTAAAAACAACAACTTTATTTTTTGATTATCTTTTAGCTGAAGTGAAATCAAAAAATGCTTTAAACAATAAAGTAAGTCAAGACACAATTTATAATATTTCAAAGGGAAGGTTTAACATCGGTAAGCTATATGAAAATGATTTGTTACAATCTGAATTAAGTTTACTGAATTCTAAAGAAGAACTTATAAAATCTAAAAATGAATTGAAATTAGCAAAACAGACTTTCTTAGATCAACTAAGAATAAAAAATGATGTTAATTTTAATCTAGTAACTCCAGAAGAATTAATTTTTATAAAAATTGACTCCATACAATTATTCGAAAAGGCTTTATCAGGCAGAAAATTACTTGTACAACATGAGCGTGAAGTACTTGAGGCAAAACAAGAAATATCAAAAATAAAGAGTGATGATATAAAGGTTGGTATAAGAGGTAATTTTGGATTGAGTCAACAAAATAACTTTTTAAATGAAGTGTATTCGAACTTATTATCTCAACAAAATTTTTCCTTAACAGTTTCTGCTCCAATATTTACTTGGGGTAAAAGAAAAGCTGATAAAAAAATCGCAACAAGTAATTTAGAACTTATTAAAAGTGAGAATGAGCAAGAATTATTAACTGCAAAAAGAGAATTAAATTTAAAATATTTAGAATGGAATCAATTAGAAATTTCTTCTCAAATTTCTAAAAGGGCATCAGAAATTGCAGTAAAAAGATATGAGTCAGCAAAACGAAGGTTTTCTATAGGCAAAGTAACTTTAACAGATTTAAATATTGCACAAAAAGAGAAAGATGATGCTTTGTTCAATTACTTTCAAAGCTTAAGAGAATATTGGGAATTATATTATGAACTTAGAAAGTTAACCTTGTATGATTTTATTAAAAATAAAAATATCTACAGCAACTCTAATAACTAATAAAACCCTTCTTTCAAAATTAAGTTTTTTCAAAAATTATATATTTGACTAGTCCTAAATAAGCGTTGCAGTTATTTATGGATTAAAGATATTAAACATCATCTAAAACCATGGTTTTAGATGATGTTTAATATACGATTTTATTTTCATTATTTTTTGTTGATGAGTTTAATTAGGGGTTTTTAAATTGTACGACCAATGTGGCCTTATAGAATTGTAAATAGTTATTGATTCAGCTATTACCTTTTTCATTATATCAAGATTTAGATCAGCAGTATTGATAAGAAATTCTTGCTTTAAAATACCATTTACACGTTCAGCTATTGCATTTTGATATGGGTCATAGGACTCAGTCATGCTACATTTAATATTTTGTCTTGATAAAACCTTTTGATACAAACTACTGCAGTATTACAAACCTCTATCTGAATGATGAATTAATTGTTCTTTGGAGTATTTTCTGTTTTTAATAGCCATATCCAAAACTTTTACAGTAGCTACTACTTCCAAAGTCTTATCTAAATGATATCCTACAATTTTCTTTGGATAAGCATCTGTAATTAAAGATAAATACTTAGGGTTTTTACGATGCCCTACATATGTAATATCAGCTATCCATCCCTGTTCCGGGCGATTGATTTCTAAACACTCAATAAGATTAGAATGTTTTCTGAAACGATGATGTGAATTTGTTGTAATATGATAACTCTTTAATGGTTTTATCAGAAGTCTATTTGCTTTTAAAATAGCAAATAGCTTATCTCGCCCCACACCTAATCTATTTGACTTTTCTGAAAGAATATGATATAGTTTCCTTGTACCAATTCTTGGTTGTTGCATTCTTACTTCTTTGACCAATTCAATAACCTTTTCTACTATTGATTGATTTGCCTTTACTCTATAATTAGCGCGATAATAAACCTGTCTACTAAACCCAAGTAATTTACAGGTAGAAGAGATGTTTTCCTTCTGTTGTAAAACAAACATATCAATTACTTGGTTTTGGAGTTTTTTCTTATTGGAATATTATAGTCTTTTTCTGCTAAATCAATCATCATGTCAAAGAGTATTGCTTTCTTTTCTGATTGTGCTGCCAGAGCTTTTAATCGATTATTTTGCTTTTCTAACTGACGAAACTTTTGTTCTAAATCTAATAATTTTTGTTCTGGAGATTTAGACATTGAGCAAAGTGTTTGATATTGCCAGTCAAAATTATCATATTTTCTGAGCCATTCCAAAACAGTACTCTTTCCTTAAATACCATACTTGTGCTGTGCTTGTTTATAAGTTAATTCACCTTTTTCTACTTCTTGAACTACAGAAAGTTTAAAACTCATAGGATAATCTTTCTAGGTTTGTTTACGATAATTGCTGTCTCCCATTGTGTTATTGAATTGTGTAATGATATTTCAGGATGAGACAAGCTTATCATGAAAAAAAGGAACAGCCTTTTATGAAAATCTATCCCTTTTTCTAATCTTTTATAAAAAAGAATAGTGCTTAAAGGTATTGTCTGGATAATGCCAAATGAATTCTCTTGCTATCTTTAAGGTTAAGGAATAAAGCAGGCCTTTTAGATTCCATTTGTGACTGATTGATAAATGTTGCCATGATTGTTGTTTTTGATTGATCTAATATTCAAATCGAGATTAACGATTAAAGTTTCTGTACTGTGCCCATTGTGCTCTTTTACTACTACTAAAAGATGAAAAGTACTGCCCTGTTCTTGATTCTGTTGCTGTTTTTCTGATTGATGCTTTCATAATTGTATATTTTAATAAGTTACTAATTGTTGTTTTTGATACTGATTATCTGTTAAAATTCCTGTACTGTGCCCATTGCACTCTTTTACTACTGCTAAAAGATGAAAAGTACTGTCCTGTTCGTGATTCTGTTGCTGTTTTTCTGATTGATGCTTTCATAATTGTATATTTAATAAGTTGCTAATTGTTGTTTTTGATACTGATTATCTGTTAAAATTCCTGTACTGTGCCCATTGTACTCTTTTGCTACTGCTAAAAGATGAAAAGTACTGTCCTGTTCTTGATTCTGTTGCTGTTTTTCTGATTGATGCTTTCATAATTTTATATTTTATAATTGATTCATAATTTAATGATGGTGTAAAGATGTTCCTATTTTGCTACAAGTTAAAATTGTTATCTCCCAATTGTCGTTTTTACTGACCAAATTGTAATTATAGGTTTCTAAACTAATTCTTAGCGGTTGAAATTTCTGCATTACACTCATTGCACTCTTTTTGTATCATGAAAAATATCCTCTCGCTTTTTAATTCTATTATTATTTCTTGTTTATTAATTTCATAACTGCGTTTAACTCAGTGTCAGTATTATTTATGAAGTCTTTTGGACTTTTCTCAACAATAACATGAGGCATTACTCCTCCATCCACAGCTACTTTTCCAGTAGGTACATAATTGTGTATTACAGGAATATCTAATTCAACTTTGGAATTGGGTAGGCGTAAAAAGAATATATAACCCCCATTTGTGCCCAGTTGATTCCCGCCAGTTTCTTGACCTACCAGTGTAATATTTTCAATTTGCTTGGCATATGCCGCCATTAAATGAGTTGCAGAGCTGTTTGAGGCATCAGTAATTAAATACACTTTTCCTTTAAAGTTGTTCTTTTTTGGCTTCATTACAGTTTCAGCTAAAGAATATTTCTGTTTTAAAAAATACCTACCCTCTTTTTCTGAAGCAATTTTACCATTAAAATTATACGGAAACTTATCCCAAGTATTTATATATTTCTTAAAACCTGATGGGATTTTCAGATACCGAACTGATGACTGCATTGCATTTACTTTAAAGGGTTTTTGAATAACACGTTCAAGAATATATTGCCCAACAGTACTTTGTCCTCCTTCATTGCCTCTAATATCTATTATAAAATTTGATATAGCTTTTTTGTTTAATTGGGCAAATACATCATCTAAATAGGCTTTCCAATCAAACTCATTCCGGTGTACTGCAAACGATTTAATGGAAAGTTTTGCTACTTCATTATTAATCATTTCAAAATTCCATCCATCTCTTAACGATGTATCTAGGTTTCCGTAACGCTCTATAAGTATTTTAGTCCTATTTGTTTTGGAAGTTGCTCTTACTACTACTTCAAATTCTTCATCAGTATTTATATCTTTTAATTGTAGTTTAAATTTTTGTTTACTTCCAAACTCGATTGGGTAAAATATATCGAACATTGAAAATTTCTCCTCTCCTGTAACGGACAAACGCTCTAGCTTTTTTTCATAATTACTCCCATCTGAACTAACATATTCTGCTAATCTAGTGAACACATCATGGGTTGCTAAGCCATTGATACGTATAATTTCTAAGCCTTTTTTTAATTCAGGATGATCAGATGCGTTTTTATCAATAAACAAGCGTTTTCCTATTCTATGAAAGGTAAAAGGGATTTTATCTTTCTGGTAGAAATTTGATTTTTCCATAAAACCACCTTGATTCCAAGGATTCGTAAAGGTGTGACTGCATTTAATTTTTGCTGCAAATTTTGATATTGCACCATATATATGGATTAAACTAGGTTTCTTTTTCATCGCTAACTCAAGTTCCTCAAAGTCTTGTTGCAAGGTTAAAGAGTCCCTAAACTTATATACATTTGGATGTACATATTGCACTATCTCTTTTAAAATAGCAATGTCTTCTTCAATCTGTTTAGGGCTGTAAACTAATTTTTCTAATTGTTCTTGCTTATAATAATTAAACTCATTATAAATATACGCACCCATTACTAGCTCATCTTTAAACCAAAGCACTCTGGCATCGGAACCTTGCAACTCAGTTTGCCCATTAACCATAAATTTAAATTTAACATTGCGTTTTGAAGTGTTGAAATTGATAGTAGCTTCGTAAATACCATCACCATTATCATCAGTAAGTATATAATCTTTATTTTGAGATAATGGCTTTATATTTCCTCTTACTGAGACCGTATTTACATCTTGTAAATTACTAGTATCTAGCTTTAGAATTATATTTCTTTCTTGTGCATTACAAGAAAATAGCACAAATAAAATAAGAACTTGAGCAAGCGTTTTTATATTCTTTTTAATTTTAATTTGATTCATTGGTATGCCTAATAACCTATTATTCTCTAATTTTTTATGTGTGATATAATCAATACCTAAACGCCCAGAACCTATAACCAAACTGTGGATCGTTACCCATAAAAATCCTAATGCAGGTAACATTGCCCATAAACCATTATCCCACTGCTGAAAGAAAATAGCAACAAGCATCGTAATCATGATAAAAAAAGATGAAAGCCTGGTTTGGAATCCTAATACTAAGCATAGGCCGCCTATAGTCTCTGAAGCAGCTGCCAACCAGGCAAATAACAATGGAAAAGCTGCAAATACCCCACCAAATTTTGAGATATCTTCTACAAACCAATCTGAGACTTGAAATAAGGCAAGATTTGATGATTCTGGTGACCAAGGCACTCCAAATTTTGATGCTCCAAAACTAAATGTTAATAACAATCCACAAAATAGTCGCGGGAGTAGGATAGCGATGTCATGTAATAAATTTGATTGTCTATTTGTTCTTGTAAGTTTTTCTAATAAAAATTTCATAATGTATCTGTTTTAATTCGACAAGTCAAAAGTCGGCAGAACGCACATTATTAGGGTTTCAACTTGTGGTAATGGAGTATCACCCACGAATTGATACGTATCATTTCATTAAAAAGAGGAGCTTAGGATAGTGTTTTAAGGTAGTCAGAAGGCGAATTTCCTGTTGCCTTTTTAAATGCCCTATTAAAAGTTGGTTTGCTATTAAAACCACATTCATAAGCAATTCCTATGAAGGATAATTGTTTGTGTTGCCCTTCTGCTATTTTAGATTTAAACGCTTCAATTCTATATCCATTTATAAAGTCATTAAACTTTAGATGGAATCCTTTATTAATTGTTTCGGAAAGTTCTTCTCTAGAGATAGAAAGTTTTTTAGCAAGACCTACAAGCGTTAAATCTGGTTCTAAAAAAGGTTTATGTTTTTCAAAGTATTCTTCAATAGAAACCTTTATACTAAGCAACTTTTCAGATAACTGGGTTGTGTTTTCTGCTTTATTAAGATGTTGAAATTCAGCTTTATTTTCTTCCTTTAAAAAAGAACCTATTTCAACTCCTTTTAACTCAGATAAATCTGTAAAGAAGCCTTTAATACCAACATAGATGATAACAAGACCTGATAATAAATAATACCACCATTCTTGAATCCAACTCAGCTCAACAATAGTCTCATCTACTACTAGCTGTACATTGTAATAGACATAGAGAATTGAATACATAATTAAAAAATTACGGAGCCATTTTAGTTCAACTTTATAGGTGTTTGAGAAATATTGATTAATTTTTTCTTTGTATTTGTATAACAATTGAAATGAAAGCACTAAATAAATCAACATTTGTAGCATTGCTAATAATCCTACTATAGGATCTAAAAATTCCCATTGAAAATGGATCACTAGATAACCGTTTTGAGTATCAGCAAAGCCTTTTTGATTTGCATCATAAATGAATATAAAAGTTCTTATGGCAATCAGTAAGAATACTGGTATAAAATGTAATAGCGATTTTTTATGAAACCCTTTCTTAGGATTAGTTATAGATATAAAATAAAAATAAATTAATGGTGCAAGTGCTAATGATAATGGCACTAAGTAATAGTTTATTTTAGTGTTCTTAAAGGTATCATACCAATCCATGAAACCAATAGTATAAGCCGTTTGATGATAGCACGTAATAAGTAAAATAAGTCCTAGAAGTACATCTGAAGTATTTTTTTTCTTATAATACTTATAAAACAAAAGAAATGTAAATAGTACTCCTTGTAAAGAAAGAAATAATAATGGTGTACTATAAATATTAAAATCTGGAAACAAAAATTATAGTATTAATTGATTTTACAAAATTAACATTTTAAAACAGGCAAACTAAAAATCTCAGTGACAAATGAAAAATTAAAGAGATTAGCCTTTTAAACCTTATAAAAAAGAAATTATAGAACGCGTAAAGATTATTTAAATACTATTGTATCTATGAACAGCATAAGATAATACTATTAAAAAACTAAATACTAAAAAATTACCATTGTCATTTTAATTTTCACCTATACCAAGCTACCACCCAACGACAGTAAAGTTCCATTCGTCTACAGTTAGCCATTCCATAAAATGTAAAATAAGTACCTTGTAGCCTGCAAAAAAACCGTAATCATGAATATTTTACTTATCGAAGATGATAAAATTGAGACCATGAAACTGCAAAGAACCGTTTCTAAACTTCAATTAAAACATACTATAATTGAAGCAAAAAACGGTGAAGAAGCATTAAAGTTTTTAAAATCTGATGCTGCCTTACCAGATATTATTCTTCTAGACTTAAACATGCCAAGAATGAGTGGTATTGAGTTTTTAGAAATTCTTAAAGAAGATGACGTATTACAATACTTACCCACAATTATTCTGACTACTTCCGAGAACAGAGCCGATTTATTAAAATGCTACAAAATTGGAGTATCTGGCTATATCATAAAACCACTTAAATATGGAGATTATGAACTTAAATTAAAAAATGTATTAGCCTACTGGAACATGAATGAATTAGTTAAAGGATAACAAAAAACTACACTTTCACAACAAAAAATGCAATAAACGTATTACTTTTCTTACTTTTAATGTCTAAATATGACATAAATGAAAGGTATTGTTTTTACTGAATTTCTTGAAATGGTAGAAGATTCGTTTGGATTAGAAACTGTTGATGCTATCATTGAAAATTCTAATTTAAATTCTGAAGGAATTTATACTGCTGTAGGCACTTATGATTTTAATGAGATGGTATGTTTAATTACCAGTCTTAGTAAAGAAGTTAAAACACCCATAAATGACTTAATTTATACTTTTGGCTTATACCTCTTTAAAAGTTTAGGGAGTGCGCATCCAGAGGTTATAAAAAGTTATAATTCCCCTCTTGGACTTTTATACTCTATTGAAGATCATATACATGTACATGTAAAAAAATTATACCCAGATGCAGAATTACCAACTTTTAAAATTTTAGAAAAAACAGATACTTCTATATCTATGGTTTATTCTTCTTCTAGGGGCTTATACAGGTTAGCACATGGCCTCATAGAAAAATGCTTTGAGCATTTTAATGGGAGTGCTACTATTTCGTATGAATTATTAAAAGAAGATGGTACAGAAGTAAAATTTGATGTAATCCAGAATGAGTAGTAAAGAAGTAATTCTTCTAAAAAAAGCGCTTGAACGGCAAAAAAAAGCTCGCATACAGGCAGAAAAAATTCTTGAAGAGAAATCTAAAGAACTTTTTGATACTGCGGATCATTTAAAAAAAAGAAATGATCGGTTAGAAAACCTTTTAAGCGAAAAAACTTCAGAATTAGATGGCGTTTTCATCAACATTATTGATCCTTATATTATTATGGATTTACAATTTAATGTGATTAAAATGAATGCTTCAGCCGTAGCTTTTTTGGGATATGACCATACTAAGGAAACCATAAACCTCTCTAATTTAGTACACGAAGATTATATTGAATATACAGTTGAATCTGTTAAATCTTTGTTAGAAGTTGGAACTTTAAAAAATTATAAAGCTAAAATAGTTACAAAAGATGCTTCTGAAAAATATGTGCAAATTAATAGTAGCCTTGTATACAACAAATCTGGACAACCAATTGCAGCACAAGGTATTATAAGAGATATTACAGATGAAACAGAAGTAAAACAATTGTTAGCAGAGCAAAAAAGACAACTTAATATTATTGTAGAAAACTCACCTTTAGGCATTGTTTTAACTATTAAAGATAAGATTATAAAGGCCAATAAAAGTTTTTTAAATCTAACAGGATATTCCGATGAAGAACTTAAAAATTTAAGCGTACAAGAAATTTCATTTCCAGAAGATGTAGAAATATCTGAGGAAAATATAAAAAAAATGAATTCTGGCGAACTTGACAATTTTACTTTAACAAAAAGATATGTAAAAAAAGACGGCACCATACTATTGGCAAAAACAAATGTAAGTGCAGTGATTGATGATAATGGCAAATTGGAATATCAATTGGCACTTATTGAAGATATTACCGAACAGAAACAATTAGAATTACAGAAAGAAAAATTACTTCTAGAACTAGAAGCAAGTAATAAAAGTTTACAAGAGTACGCTCATATTGTATCTCATGATCTAAAGTCACCGTTACGGAGTGTAAGCGCTCTAGCAACTTGGCTAATAGAAGATTATGAAACGGTATTAGATGAAAATGGTGTTTTTAATCTTCAGCAAATACAAGAAAAAATTGAAGGCATGGATGCGCTGATAGATGGCATTCTTAAATATTCTAGTATTAGCAGTGATCATTTAGAACATACCGCTATAGATGTAAATACGGTTATTAATGATATTAGAGATATTATTTTTATACCTCCACATGTAAGCATTCAAATTAACAATACATTACCCATTATTAAAGCTGATAAAACCAAAATACACCAACTTTTTCAGAATATAATTTCTAATGCTGTGGTACATATAAAGCAGGAAAAAGGACTTGTAGAAATTAGTGCAACTGAACAAAACCAGTATTGGCAATTTAGCATTAAAGATAATGGTGTAGGGATTCCTAAAGAATACCATGAGAAAATTTTTAAAATTTTCCAATCTATTGGAAACGAAGAACGCTCTACAGGTATAGGCTTATCTATAGTGAAAAAAATAATTGAATTATATAAAGGTAAAATCTGGTTAGAAAGTGCTGTTGGAAAAGGAACAACTTTCTACTTTACAATAAAAAAATAGTATGGAAGAGGAACCAAATTTAAATTACATTAAAGAATTGTCTGGGGATAATAAAGATTTTGAAAAAAAATTTATTACTATTCTAACCACCGAATTTCCTGAAGAAATGCAGGCTTACCTTGTAGATATCTCTAATAATAATTTAAAGGATGCAGCTGAGATGGTTCATAAATTAAAGCATAAGTTTAATATTTTAAGTTTAGAAAAATCATATGTTTTTGCGGTGAATCATGAAGAAAACTTACTTGCTGGAAATTTGGAATTCCACAGTGAATTTCGCCAGATCTTAAAAAAAATAGAAACGTATATAAAAACCATCTAATTATGAATTGTATTATTGTAGATGATGAAGCTGCTGCAAGAGCTATTGTTACTCAATTATGCTCTAGAGTTTCTGGAGTAGATATTATTGAAGAATTCTCTAGTGCAATAGAAGCGATTAAGTTTCTAAATCAGCATACCGTTGACTTTATTTTTTTAGATATTCATATGCCCAGTTTTACTGGTTTTGATTTTATACAAACCCTAAAAAATCCACCTAAAATAGTACTTATCACTTCTGATACAAATTTTGCTTTGGCGGCATATGAATATGAAGCCATTGTAGACTATTTAGTAAAACCAATTACGTTAGAGCGCTTTGAAAAAGCTATTCAAAAAGTAAAAAACACACAGATACAAGTACCAAAAACTTCAACAGAAAATCTAGAGACTTCTGAAAAAGAAGAAGAAGGAAACGATTTATATATTAATATAGATAGGCGTTTAATTAAATTAAAACTTGATGATATTCTAATTATTGAAGCTAAAGGTGATTATATAAATATAAAGACGAATACAAAAGACTATAGGGTACATAATACCCTAAAAAAAATAAAAGAAAAACTTCCTGATAAAACCTTCTTACAAATACACCGTTCTTACATTATTAATTTTGCTAAGATCATTGATATTGAAGATAATAGTGTTTTAATAGAAAAAAATGTAATTCCTATTAGTCGCTCTAATCGACCTGAATTAATGAGGCGATTAAATTTATTATAATACATACAGATTATCCTCTTAAATAGGTAAATAAAGTAATTTTAATCAATTCATTTGCCTAATTTAAAAGTGTATTGAGCTACAGAAAACAATCACTTTACCGAAAGCTACCTAACATAGTCTTTCTTACCCTTTACTTTTGATGCAAACCATGTTTCACTCAAAATTAAATTGTAATGAAGGCTGTACTATTTTTAACCCATATTTTAAAAATTCTTATAGTCATAGTATGTATTGCAATACCAATTATAACTATTTCTAGTCTTTTCTTAACTCTCATGAGCATTTTATAAGGCTATCTAACAAGTATCTTTTACCAATAGAAACTATATTGATGTGCTTTATATTGGAATTGCTCTAGATTAAAACATAATAATTTATAAAAAAAATACCTTTCCTGTACATTACAGGAAAGGTATGCTTTATTTTACCGTACAATAAGCCGATGTGTTTCTTGAGTTTTATCATGGTGTACTTTTAAAAAGTATACACCTGGCTGGTAGTGTTCTATATCAAAAGGAGTACCTGCTTTATAGGGCCCGTTATATAACGAACGCCCGTCTAAGCTTAAAACCTGAAGCTGAATAGCTCCTTTAAACTTAGTATTAAAAAGTTGAAAAGAAGTCTGGGCAGGGTTTGGGTAAAACAAAGTTTTCTCTTCAGTATTCAATAAATCCAAGGCATTAAAGTTAGTAAAGATATCTGCTTTTAAAGAACTTCCACTAACACTTTGATATTCATACGCTCCAACATCAAAATTACCATCAGAAATTCGAAAATCATTATTAAAATCGAAATTAACACCCCAATTAGAAGCATCTGTCCCCACATTAATCAAGGCTGAAGTTGAACTCGCAATGCTATAATCATCATTCCAAATATCCTGTAATCCCAATGTATCTATTTGGCGGGTCATCACATTAGTATATATTCTAGAAAGCGCGCTATCACGAGTTATTCTTTTATTAAAATCTATATAACTCTCTTGGTCCCCTTTCCATGTATTCCCAGCTGCATGATCATTGCCCGGGTCTACAATCAAATTATTTACAAAATAGCTTGGAACATTTTCCTGAGAAGTAAACATCTTAGATGGATCATCCGTTAAGGTAATCACCGTATTATACAAAATCCCCGATTTTTCTGGTTCTATAATAGTATTATTAAGAATATAGTAGCCTTCTAAAGGGTTATCAAACTCATGACGATTATGAATAAACATCCCGTGCAGGCTTGGTCTTACCAGTACGTTATTATACACTTTTGTTCCGCCTTCTACACTTATGAGTTGGTAACCTTGCCCTAATTGAATCGTATCATTTTTAGAATAATTATTATAAATTTCATACACGCCACCACCAATACTCATAGCAAAATCTTGCGCATAAACATTGTCTAAACCATAGTTTGTAATGGTATTATCACTAATTACCCCATTTGATCTTACTAGATTTAATTGAATTCCGTCCCAACCTATATTATCTAAAATATTATGTTTAATAGTTACATTTTCTAACCAATGCCCGTATATATATGCTCCATTACATTGACGATTAGATTTTACTTTATACCCTCCAGTAAATCCAACATAAATACCTTCTGCTCCCGTATCATGGATGTAGTTATGGTGTATATTTAAGTTCTTTAGAACATAACCATTACTCCTCCAAGTATTGGGATCGCTACATCTAGGGTCTGTTTTTGCCATTATTCCAGCAAAACCTACATGCTCAATTTCCAGATGATCTATTTCAATATCAGTACTTAAATCTTCAACACCCACTCCTACAGATCCACCATTAGTAGTTTGTAAAACATGTATGCCATAGGTATACCCTGAATCTCCACTCCCAGTAAGTCTAATAAATTTACTTCGCTTAAATGCAATACCAGAGTACTGGTGTTCCGTAATTTCTACCTTGCCCCCACAATTTATAAATGTTACTGGTGAATTACTAGTCCCTTCAAAATCATAAAATCGAAATCCTGCATAACTTCCAGCTGGAATACAAATAGTATCTCCTGGGGAATAATTTACTTGGGAAGCCCAAATAAGGTTCAAAGATGTACTTTTTAACCCCGTTAAAGTAACATCACAATTACATGCCTGTCCAAAAATAAGAGTAGTCGTCATACATACTACGCTCATCATTAATAGTTTAGCTCTCATATTATATAGTTTTTCGCAATTGTAAGAAATATTTTAATACAAAATAAATAATACTACAAATTATGCAAGAAATATTGTATAATTTGATTGATATGTAACATAACTAGCATATTATTAAGACTTTTTTATTAAAATTTGATGATAATGATTAGAATGATTGTAATGCTTATATCTTCATTTTAAGTATCATTTATATATTCTTTAAGAGCTAAAAAGTGAATCATTATTTCTAATAATTTAAATTGTACAAAGAAAGATTACTACTATAAATAGTTAACAATACTATTTTAAAATTATGAACGTTATTTATTAAAGTAAGTTTATTCTTTCATTTTTAACTAAAAGTTAAAAACGTACCACTCGTCTAAAGCAAAATGCCAACCATCTATAAAAATTAAAAAATAACAACTACTTATACCATCTTTGTAGTGTTAGAAAAGCAATAATTATAAACATATTAACCTTATTATCATGGCATTACAAATTACAGAAGCACGTGGAATATTTTTAGTTTATGGAGAATTAAATAAAAATAATTCGGCCATTTTAGCAAGGCATATGAGTAGTTTTATCAATTCTTCAAAAAAAGTAACTTTAAATTTAAAGAAAGTAACAAAAATAGATCCCCATGCTATAGTTACTATTCAGCAATTATATGATAAGGCAATTCAAAAAAACAATCTGTTCGCTATTCTAGGTTTGGAGGGTATGATATAGCAACAAAATTTTATAAACAACAATTAGTTATATAAGATAGTAAGCTACTCTAGTTCCCCCTATACTTGTTATCTACAAATAATGATTTATTTAAAAAAATTAATACACTACACATAAAAAAAATAGTGTTAGTCTACTTTTAGGTGTGTAAAAGTCATAAACTTTGGAGGAGGTTTATGGCTTTTAACATATCCATATCATACCAATTAGCTTAAAAATAGTGTTATAAAGCCTAAAATAAACTCTTCATCTAAAAAATAATTTTAAAAAGTCTTTAATTACAAAACCACACACTCATAACATTCTGATATATAATAATTTACAAATATATTTAATCATTTTTCATATTAATTATCTTTACTTTTCTTTAGATTTTGATTTGGTATTTCATCGAAAAGGCTATTCAAAAAACAATAATATTTGTACTAATCGTTTTATTTTGTAAGAAATAACTTATAATTATAAATGATAATTATTACTTATTTGTTAAATAATAGTATAAATATGCGTATAAAATTCATATTTATAAAACCCAAAATCTTAGAAACATGGCTTTACAATTAAAAAAAACAAAAGATGTATTTGAAATTACTGGAAATCTTACTGCTGAAAATGCAATAAGTTTAAAAAATCATTTCGACTTTTTTATAGATGAACTAGATACCATTATCTTAAATTTAGAAAATGTTAAAGCAATAGATCATACAGCAGCATATACCTTAGAGCAATTGTATTTAGATTTTATGAAAAGTAATAAAGTGATCCAGATTATTGGTAAAGAAAATGAAAATATTGTTGATTCTATGAAGAATACTAGAACTTCTTATATTTTATCTAATGATCGTATATAATACCATGCTAAAATAGTTGCCCCATAACAACTATTTATGTTTAGTGTGTTTTGCATTCTTTATCAAAGGATGCAAAACACCTTTATTATTTAAAATTCTTCCATATCTCATCTTTATAGTGTTCGCTTTTGATATAAACACATATATAAATAATTATAATACTCAAAAAAAAGTATTATAATTCATCTACTGCTAAAAGCCATTCAACTACACCTAAACACAACTGATCTAAAGTTTTTAAAAGTAACCTTTAGCCCAAACTATATTTACCTCTAATAATGTATTAGGAAATCTATACAAAACCGCTAATATGAAAATTTTAGTCATTGATGATCAACAGTTGATCCTTTTATCTGTAGAAAAAAAATTAAAAGAACTGGGCTATGATGTAAAAACTACTAATAGAGGGGAAATGGGTATTGCACTATTTGAAACCTTTTTTCCTGATCTTGTTATTATAGATATTAATATGCCAGATATGTCTGGTTTAGAAGTTATCCAATATATCCGCATTGTTAAAAAAATGCATACGCCTATTGTGGTTATCTCTGGCAATACAAATGAAACTACTATTATAAATGGCTTTAATTTAGGAATTAATGATTATATGAAAAAGCCTGTAAGTTTGGATGAAATGGCTGCTAGAATCAATAGAATTCTAGGAAATAAGTTTAATCAAATTTACCTCAAAAAACATAACACACAGATGCTTCAAAAATATTGTGTTGGCATTGTAATCCCCTGTTATAATGAAGCCAACCGATTATCTAGTACAATTTTTGAAAAGTTTACCCATACAAATTTAGGGTATCATATATGCTTTGTAAATGATGGCAGTACAGATAATACATTAGCTGTTTTAAAAAAATTACAAAAAGGAAACCAAGATAAAATAAGCATATTTAATTGCGAGAAAAATGTGGGTAAAGCTGAAGCCGTACGCCAAGGCATAAATTATTTATCTAAAGACAAACAGTTAGATTATATAGGATATTTAGATGTAAATCTTTCTACCGGTTTTAAGGACTTTGAAGATTTAGTTAGCATCATTGCCAATTCTGAATTTAAAATAGTAAGTGGCTCCAGAATAAACCGTATGGGAGTTAAAATAGCAAAAGAATCTGCACCAAGTATTATGAGTAAAGCTATTAATTTTATTATTCAAAAAATCTTACGAATGCCATTTAAAGATACTCAATGTGGTGCCAAAATAATGGATAGAGAAATTGCAACAACAATGTTTAAAAAAAGGTTTATTACCCGTTGGCTATTTGATGTTGAAATTTTTATGCGAATGCGCAAATATTATGGTAAAGAAAAAGTACAGCAGCTTATATGTGAACAACCCTTAAAACATTGGGTGCGGGTTGATGGAGCTAAATTTTCTATACAAAATGCTATTAAAACATTTGGGCAACTAGCACAAATAGTCTTTCACTATAGGTAAATAATCAATATTTATGCGCTCAGTGTTATGCTGAAATTTAAAAAACAACTTGTATTTATGTAACCATTATTACATATAACCATTCTCTAATCCATACTTTAGCATTAAAATTTTAACAAAATGGATTTTATACTTCAACCGTGGCCTTGGTATGTTTCTGGACCTTTAATCGCTATAATTATGGCTTCTCTAGTATTTTTTGGAAAGACTTTTGGCATGTCTTCTAATCTTAGAACATTCTGTAGTATTGCTGGTGCTGGAAAATATGCAGCTTTTTTTAAGTTTGATTGGAAAGCGCAACGCTGGAATTTAATGGTGGTTTTAGGGGCTATTATTGGGGGTTATATTGCTACCCATTTTTTATCTGATGGCAGCCCAATAAATTTAAATCCACAAACCATAGAAGACCTAGAAGCATTTGGTTTTATACATGCAGGAGAAAGCTTGTTACCAAATGAAATTTATAGCTGGGAAAACGTATTTACTGTTAAAGGACTATCTATATTAATTGTTGGTGGTTTTTTAGTAGGTTTTGGGACTAGGTATGCTGGTGGTTGTACATCAGGACACGCTATTACCGGACTTAGCAACCTACAATTACCCTCTTTAATTGCTGTTATTGGTTTCTTTATTGGTGGCTTACTTATGACACATTTTATACTCCCATTCATTTTTTAATTTCTTATGAAATATTTAAAATTTTTACTTGTCGGAATTATTTTTGGTATTGTTTTGGTAAAGTCCGAAGCAGTATCATGGTATCGCATTTATGAAATGTTTAAATTTCAATCTTTTCATATGTATGGAATTATTGGTTCTGCGGTACTGCTGGGAATCATTTTTTTAGCAGTATTTAAAAAAATGAATGTAAAAAGTACTGAAGGAAAAGAAATTTATCTTGCTCCAAAAGAGAAAAGTATTACCCGCTATATTTTAGGAGGTGTTATTTTTGGCTTAGGTTGGGCACTTGCAGGAGCTTGCCCTGGCCCTATGTATATTCTTTTAGGAACAGGAGCCTTTAGCATTTTAATTGTTATTGTAGCGGCTACATTAGGGACTTTTGTATATGGGTTGCTTAAAAATAAGTTGCCGCATTAAATGCGGTATATTAAAATTTAAGTTTTTCATTTTTATCCCAAAGCCCCCAGTAGGCTCCAACATCACCTTCATCCCCTATTTTCCAAGATTCATCAAAAGAGGAAAAGTAGAAAACATCAATATTATCTACTGCTGCCCAAACCTGAGTATTGATAAAATACTTAATAGCATTTTCTTTAGAAGAAATTGCGCCTTCAAAACTACCGCCTTGACTTGGCCAACCAGTTTCTGTAATAATTACTTTTTTACCCTGAGCAGCATCTTTAGCTTGCCCATACATTTGTTGCATATGGTTTAAAGAATATGCTATAGGGCACCCTTCCCAATATGGGTAACAATTAGATAAAATAACATCGCAAGCTTCTGCAATATTTGGTCTTTGTGTAAATTCATAATAGGCATCTACATAGCCAACTGTTATCCCTGGCAATGCTTCTTTAACTCGGTTGATGTACATTAATAATTGTTCTTCTGTTAAATCTCCACGGTACATTACCTCATTACCCACAGCAGCAATATCTACACAACCTTCTTTAGCTAATGAAATTAAACTATCTATTTCTTTTTCATTTAAATCTAAATCATCTCCTAGCCAGGCCCCTACTAATGTTTTAAGTCCATTTTTATAGGCTATTCTAGGAATATGTTCATTCCCTTCTATACAAGAAAAAGAACGCACCCATTTGGTATATGGTTTTATAATTTGTATACGCCTATTCACCTGTTCTTCTGTAATAATATCTCCTGGTTTTTGACCGTCTTCGTATATACTAAAACAAAGACCATGCATCCCACTCCTTATGGTGTCTCGCCATAATTCATATAAATCCTCTTCAGAATAGGTACTAAAATCTACTCCAACATGTTCTGAGAAGTTAGTTTTTTCTAATGAAAAATGATGTTCCTTTCTGTATGACATATTCCCAGTATTGTAAAGTTCTAGTTATATTTAAATTTTTCATCAGCATCCCATAAACCCCAAGAAGTTCCAGCCCAACCTTCTGAATGTATTTTCCAAGATTCGTCAAATGAAGAAAAATAAAACAATTCTACTTTTTTACTTTTAGCCCATAGCTGTGTTTTAATATAATACTTCATTACATTTTCGTTAGAAGGCACTGCAGAATGAACTGTCTCACCTTTGCTTGGCCATCCTGTTTCTGTTATAATAACTTTTTTTCCATTTGCAGCATCATTAGCTTTTCTATACATCTCTTGAAGATGAAAGCCTGCTGTCTGGATATCTGCCCCTTCCCAAAATGGATAACAGTTTACAAGTAAAATATCGCATGCATCTGTTAATTTTGGTCTGTTTCCAAATTCATAATAGGTATCTACATAACCCACAGGAATATGCCCCGCTTCTTTTTTAACAATCTGTATATAATTTATTATAGCTTCTTCGCCTAACTCATCTCTATACAAAACTTCATTACCTACAGCAGCTATATCAACATGACCGTTTTTTAGTAATGTTATTAAACTTTCAATCTCTTTTTTGTTCTCCTCCAATTTATTGTTAATCCATGCTCCAACCATGGTGTTAAAGCCCATTTCTTTAGCTATCCTTGGTATATTTTCATGTCCATTAGTACAAGAAAATACTCTAACCCATTTAGTATGTGGTTTTAGCACTTCTAAACGTTTTCTAATCTGTTCTTCTGTTATTTCATCTCCTGGTTCTTGTCCTTGTTTGTAAGCACTAAAACAAATACCATGCATTCCTGTTTTTAGCGTTGTATTAAACCTATCTTGTATTTCGGTTTTAGAAAGTGATTTAAAATCAAAATCTGTAGTAAAAAGATATGGGAGTTTTTCTTTTAGTTCTTTTTCTGACAATCCGCTTAAGTTAGTGACCGATAAGTCAGCCATTTTAGCATAGCCAGAATCATTTAACGCTTTTCTATTCTCTAATGCCTCACGAATTTCACCTGCCCGCTCTTCAGTAACATTATAATTGCGCATTACAATCATGGCAATAACAGTTCCTATTATAGGAATACCTGAAAAAGCTAATCGTAATCCATCAACAGCACCTTCTGGTTGAATGGTTTCTCCTGAATCAAAACCTACCGTACTCATAATAACTCCACTTAAACCTCCTGCTATTGCAAAACCAAATTTTACCATCCACCAATAAATAGCTCCAAAAGTACCTTCTCTTCTAAGCCCTGTATTAAGTTCATCTAGATCTATAACATCAGCTGTCATAGACATCATCAATAAAAATAGACTACCTATACCAAAAGAGAAAAACGGTAATGCAATTATGAACATATAAGGCTTACCTGGTATAAAGAGAAACCATAACATAAGGTATCCAACAATTGATATTCCTTGCGATACTAAGAAGGCTTTCTTTTTTCCCATAGTTTTAGACAATCTAGCCACAATAGGTATCACAAAAAAAGTAGTTCCCAGGGCACCTAAACATCCAAAAAGAGTAGGCCACATCCCCGCTGCACCAGCGTCACCATCAAAAAGCTTATACACAATAATAAAAAATGAAAAAGAAGCTATCGTCATAAAGGCATTATATACTAAAAACGTAGCAATACATAACTGTCTAAATGGTTTCATTTTAAACGCACTCACAAAACCTGATCCTATTTCCTTCAGGCTATTTCCTATACTTTTAAGATTAAGTGGGGAATAATCTTCATTTAATGTTGACTGACTCTTAATAAATATACCCGGTATAATAGCACAAAGTGCAAAAATAACCCCAACCCAAATAGCAAGTGATCTTGTAGCAACTTCTGCAGATTCAAACCACTTTGGATCATACATAATTATCCAAAACCAAGGAGCAATTACCCAGGCCCACTGACCAATCCACTGGGCTGTTGCCATAATACTGGTACGCTCATGAAAATCGTTACTCATCTCATACCCCATAGCAACATAAGGAACACTAAAAATAGTAATCCCTAAGTAAAATATAAATGACCAAAACATAAAGTAGGCAAAGTTGTAATCGACTCCAGCTCCTTTATAAAGTTGCCACATCATAATAAAAGCTGTACCTGTAATAATACCACCTAGAATCACATACTGTCGTCGTCGTCCCCATTTAGATTTGGTATTATCAGAAATATATCCCATAATAGGATCTGTGAAGGTATCGAAGAGTCTTGGAAAAAAATAAATTACGCCCCACATCCATCCAGGAAAACCTAAATCTTGTACTAAAACTACCATAAAAATACCCAAAGCGGCAGGAAACATTTGATTGGCAAGCATACCTACACCAAAAGCAACTTTTTGACCGAATGGCACTTTGCCATTTACTACTGTGTTTTCATTTGACATATCTTTTCGTTTTAGTGAGTAATTCTATTTTATATCATTGTAAGCGTTTATTTACTTGGCGGTACAAGTACCTCCCCCAATAAACTGTCTTTATTTCCTCCGTATGTTTTTGTGATGGTTTTTCCATCTCTTGTTAGCCCATTAAAAATTCCTTTATCTACTAAGTTCCAAATTGCAAACTTGGCTTGGCCTTTTAAATTGATTAGTCCAAAATGATTCTCTGAACCCTCAGGGTTTCCCGCATCTTTCCATTGCTCATCAAAAGCTTCAAAATAAAAACAAGAAATTCCTTCTTTATTAGTCCAATCGCGCATCATATTATAATACAAGCCTTCTTTATATTCATCACAAGCTTTGGAACCGCCAGCACCATATAGGTCTGTGGAAACACTAGCCCAACCTGTTTCTCCAATATGTATTGGTTTGTTTAATCCTAAACCTTGCATGTAAGCTTTTACACTGTTATACTGTCTCATAGCATATGATGTAGCTCTTTGCATCGCTGCATCGATTTTTGCAATATCTGACAGGTCTTTTTCTGTTTCTGGTACTTTCCAAAAATCTGGATTATAATGCGTATCATGCATTGGATAGGTATGTATAGAAAGGAAATCTACAGCTACAATAAGCTTATTTAAATCTTCTACATGGTATGATGCATCTCCTCCACCCCATGAAGCAAAATTATCAGAACTCGTAATCCATAAATCTTGTGATAAAGTTCCTTTATCTTTTAATTCTTGGAGGTGATTTACCCATTTTAAGATCACCCATGGCTCTACATAATAACTGGTTGCCCATTTTACCATGGCTTCATTACCTACGGCAATAACTTTAACGATATCTGAGTAAGCATTAGCTAGTCTTACCGCCTCTGTAATTTCTACAGCATTTCTATCACTTTCTAGTTGATGATTAGGTTCTTGATCTGTCCATGCATTTTTACAATCAATCCAAGCCCCTAGCATCACATACATCTCAAAGTTAGGATCTTCTTCCTTTAACTCTTTAATAGCCATCAAAACATTAGACGCATGGGGTAAATGCACTTTGTAGGTTCTTAAAATACGGATACCCATGGCATAAAGTATACGCATATCATCTTTTAACTGAGGAATAGTGGGCTCTATATCATGATCAACTTCTCGATACCCTCCATAAGATATTGCCAGGTATTCTGGATTGCCTAAAATAGCTTTTGCACTTTGATTCATAACTACTTTCTCCGTAATTTTTTGATTCTCTTTTTTTACTTCGTTTTTACATGAAAAAACACTGAGTATTAACAGTAAAAACAACACTCTTTCGCAATTTCTTCTAATGCATCTCATACGCTTATGGTTTTGCTCATATCATGAGCGTTTCATACTCCAACACGTGTTGGATTTTGAATAGAAGTGCCTATTTAACGTCTTTGCCTTTATTTTTTAAAAGCAACTATAATACGTTCAATTACTCCAGTTCGCTCAAAAATTTGATAACTGGTTTCTTTATCAATTTCTAAACCATTTATTTTTTTTGCTTTTCCATTAGCAAATACCACTTCAATCTCCTCGTTTTCTGATATTTGATACTGTATCGGTAACTGACAATAGGTAAAAGCGATACTATCTTTAGGCAATTCTATTTCTTTGTTTTTATTATTTACACTGATGTAATGAAAGGTTTTTACCTCCTTTAAAAATTCATCTTTTCTTAGCAACCAAGTTTTAAACTGTAGCTTACCATCTGCAACAAAAACACCAAGCTCTCTAAATCTGGTGATAATATCTTCTTTCACCTGCCCTGTCATGCCTGGCTGTTGCGCACCTTTACCTGCTGGAGTATGCGAATATGGATCTGTTGGAACGGCACCATATAATTCTGGAGACTTATGAACACCTATACCTTCATTTATCTCATAATAGTGCTCCATTAATCTCCCTATAACTTCTTTACTTTCCTTATTCTCAATAGCTGTTATACAGGTTTCTTGTACTGCCAGTAGTAATTTAGAAACCATATGCCAATAAATAGACCCCAAGCCTTCATAACCAAAAAAGGTGCCTGATCTTCCTGTAAAGGCTTTATGATTAAACACCTCTTCAAAAATATTACTGAGCACTTCTTTTTCTTGTGCTACTAGTGCATCATATTTTTTAGGCAATTGAGATAAGGCTAGTTTTAGGCTCTCTACATTATTAAAGTTTCCATTAAAATGATAGCTTGCATCGCCTGTTTTTTCTACAATACTAAAATTCTCGTCTTTTAAAAGTGCTTGTACTAATTTAGATTTCTCTGCCTTTACTTTAGGTATATTATTCTTTTCCGAAAATCTTGCTAATTGCTTATTTGGATATAAAATATAGCTGTATTGATCTTTACGAAATAGCGCACTATGCTTTAGCGCATCTAAAACTTTTAGAGAGGCACTACTAGAAATATATCCAGAACTTAATACCGCTACCTGTCCTTCTAACATTTCAGATAAATACGAAATAGAAACTTCAGAATTACTTTCAAGGGTCATTAGATTATATGCATGGTACAAGGCATCTTCTCTTTGGTTTGCATCAATGCTATGGTCTATATGCTTTAAAGTAATTTGTATAAATTGTAGAAGATCTTCTTGGCTAAGTGATGTTATATTTCCTTTAAAGCCATTTGTATATATTTTTTCGCGATAGTCACTGCCTGCATTTCCCAAACCATCCATGATTTTTTTCCTATCGTTATTCGTAATACTTTTATTTAGTATAGCAATATGCGTTACAAAAGTTACACGCACTTCATTGAAAAACTGAACGAGTTCTGTTGATATTTCGTATTCATTTTTGGGAGCTGCTTCAATAATTTTTTCAAAAAAATGTAAAAATCGCCTTAGATAATATAAGGTGACCATAGAAACTCCATTCCCTACCAATGCATTATTAGCATCGTTCCATTCTGGTCTTTGGGTATTCATCCAAATACCACCTTCAGGAATAAAATTAGATACTTTTGCTAGGACTGTTGCAAGTAGTTTTTCTATTAAATTTACCTTGTAAATAGTATTATTTACATCTTTTAGCAAAGCACCATCTGCACCTATTTGCTCCTTTTCTAGATTAATTTTAGCATGTAATACTTCATCAAAAACAATAGTATCTTTAGGGTTTTTAAGAATATCTGAATAGCTTTTAATTTTATAAGGAACATTGGCGTAAACAAAAATATCCTGATCAAAATACGTTTCTAAAGCCTTAGGGTAATGTTGTTCTATAGACTCTAAAAATTTTAAAAGATAAATAATTTGATGATCTCCCCAATAGCCTATATAAGACCAAGGATCATCTGGTTCTATAATCTCCCAATCAAACCCATCTTTAGTCACGCGATATGGGTTATAGCCATCAAAAGTAGTTGCATTTAAAAACTTATGAATCATGCTATCCATAAACATGGGGTATGAAAGTGCTAAAGCTTCCCAATTCTGAAAAATATCGCGCCAATTCCCCTCATAATCCAATACTTTAGTACCATCATCGGTTTCTGTATTAATGGAAAATTTATTCCACGGACGGCTAGGATCTCCATGCCTACGGCTAAATTTTAAAGGCATATATTCAAAAGCTAAGCGCTTAAAATTAGCATCCGTTGCTGTTTTTATGATTTGCTTTAAGGTTGCTAATGTAAATACCTCAGCTATCTCCTTAAATAATTCTTTATGGGTTTTATATACTGTACTATTTCCTTTTTTAAGATAATTAAGAAAATCGCTTTTTTCAATTTCATAATTATGATCAAAAATTCCACCTCTCATGATATTGAAAAGTGTATTTGAAAAATGTCTTGTATTCCTAAGTTTATCTGCGGTGAGCTGCAAGCCATCTGAGGCAGCATTTAAGGCTACTAATGTCTTTGAACCTTCTTCTATGTCTTTTTGAATAATTTGAGCTATATCTTTTTTTGATGTAAGCAACTGATGAATAGTACTAATAGCAACTTTAGATTGATTTACTTCAGCTACAATCATCCATTCTTTTTCCGAATTTTCATTCAGTACAAACTCATCGTTGATTAAGTATGCCCCTTTTTCTGCTCTTACATCGGTTTCTTGTACTAGTTTTTCACCTTTTCTGAAAGCGTCTAATTGTACCGTAGAAATAAGGTGAATCTTTTTTTCAAGACCTGTGGACCATACCGTAGTAGCTTTTAAAGCCTCGCTTGGTTCTGCCTTATCTACTATAATGGCACTAAGGGCATATATACCTAATCCTATGTCTTCTTCTAATTCACTTTTTTTATAAGCATCTACTAAATTACTACTTGCATTTTGCAAAGCAGAAGCCACTCCATAAGGCATAATATTTAAAATGCCATCTAAAATGCTAATTGGAATTTTAGCGGTACTTGTATTTATTAATGTAGATTTTTTAATGAAACCATATTTGTTACTAGAACTCCATTGATATCTATAAGTAAGCCCTAAATCGGTATTTATTTCTTCAAAAACAATCTTATTCCCATGAGCACTCTTATAAAGATTTCTTTGAATTTGATATGCTCCTGAAAAAGAATCTGAAAATGGTTCCCAAAGAGAAATACGTTCTCCTTTATGAACCTGTAAAATGGTTTTATTCCCTGTTATTTTTGCAGACTCTGTAATTTTATCATCAGTATAATATGGGAATAATGCTGATTCTGCATTTTTTCGTCCAGCGGTAAGTCCACCATTACTCGAAATAAACATCCAATGATTGGAACTGCTTACGATACTCATAAAAAAGGGTCGCATTGTATCATAATTCGAAATTTTGTAATACGATTCATTTTCGAACTGCACTTGCTTTCCTATGACTTCTTTTAGAGGCGTATTTATTTTTGAATTACCGATGTAGATATCCTGTCCAGACATGAATTATTGTTGGATATTTAATTTGCAAAAGATTAAAAATTAGGTTAGCAAAAATTGCTTTTTACTAACCTTTTATTGGTTTTAATTACTTTACTCCTTTTTAAGGATTTAAGATTACTGAAATATTATCAATATTAGCAATTACACTGCAACCTGCATCACCTCCACAAACACTCTCTATAAGAAATGAGATACCTTGACTAACATCTGTTCCTCCAGGAATAGTAAATGTACCTGTAAACGTTGTCCAAGTTGATGTTAAAGAAGGTGCTGGATTAAATACGTGAGTAAAAGAAGCACCCGCTGCAGCACTCTCTCCAAAAAGTAATACATTAAATACTGCTCCAGGTTGCACAACAGTACCTACATGATCAAATTGGATTTGAACTACATCTCCAGCTTGTACTACTCCAGCTCCTAGAAAATTTTGTTTAAATGCTGGATTACTAGGACCATTAGTTGCTATTCTACCAGACCAAGTTCCACCATTACTTAAAGTATTATCTAATGCAGCAGAACCACCATTTTGAAATAACTCATACCCAGTTATATCACCAGTTTCAAAATCGCCATTAATAGCTAAGTTGGAACTTGTACCTCCACCAGTAGAACCACCGCCTCCAGAACTATCTAGTACTAAAGAAACATTATCAATATTTACTAGCCCTGCTGCTCCATTCAAATCAAATAAAACTCTAGAAGTGGCATCACCAAATCCTGTTGCTGTTAAAGTAATAGAATACGTATCTCTTGTAGGGGTTATATCAACGGCTTGATTTGTATTTGCAAAACTTCCTCCACTTAATCCGATACCTGCTATAATAGACCTGTTGGTATCAGACCAAGCATCAAAAGTTAGCATATATGTTGCATCAGGAGTTATTGCAAGTTTTTGACTTAGATTAACAAGAAAAGGAGCTCCCGGATCCGGATTGGTAACATTTATAGAATAAAAAGTATTTCCATTTTCAGTAACTACTGGGGCTGGGTTATTATCATCAACACCTTGTATCCATGGTGCTGCACCGTTTTCAAAATCGCCATTGGTTAATAAGCCTGAGTCAAAAATTCCACCAGGACCACCTCCATTTGTATCACTACCATCACCGCCTTCTACTAAAGAAACATTATCTATCACTACAGTACCTAAATCAGCTCCCATATCAAATAATACACGACTGTTAGCGCCTCCAAAATCGTTTGCTGCTAAGTTTAAGGTAAAGGTTTGCGTTTCTGTAGTTAAATTAACTACCGGGGCAGTGTTTGTAAAAGGTCCTTCATTTAAGCCTATCCCTGCCAGTATCGTTCTTGCTTGGTTAGATGATGCATCAAATGTTAAGATATAATTAGTTCCTTGGGTAATTGCTACTACTTGGCTAAGGTTTACTGCAAATGGATCTCCTGCTGCCATTACATCTGCAAAATTAAAGCTATTACCACCCTCTGTTTGTACATTAGCTGCATTGCCAATCCATGGGTCTACACCATTTTCAAAATCTCCATTGATTAACAATCCTGAATCAAAAGGGTTTCCACCACCATTTGTATCACTACCATCACCACCTTCTACTAAAGAAACATTATCTATTACTACAGTACCAACTGCAGCACCCATATCAAATAAAACACGACTGTTAGCACCTCCAAAATCGTTTGCTGCTAAGTTTAAGGTAAAGGTTTGCGTTTCTGTAGTTAAATTAACTACCGGAGCTGTATTCGTGAAAGGACCTTCATTTAAGCCTATCCCTGCTAATATAGTTCTTGCTTGGTCTGATGAAGCATCAAATGTTAAGATATAATTGGTTCCCTGGGTTATTGCTACTACTTGGCTAAGGTTTACTGCAAAAGGATCTCCAGCTGCTTCTACATTAGCAAAGTTAAAGCTATTACCAGCTTCTGTTTGTACATTAGCTGCATTGCCAATCCATGGATCTACACCATTCTCAAAATCTCCATTGATTAACAATCCTGAATCAAAAGGGTTTCCACCACCATTTGTATCACTACCATCACCACCTTCTACTAAAGAAACATTATCTATTACTACAGTACCTACTGCAGCACCCATATCAAATAAAACACGACTGTTAGCGCCTCCAAAATCGTTTGCTGCTAAGTTTAAGGTAAAGGTTTGCGTTTCTGTAGTTAAATTAACTACCGGAGCTGTATTCGTGAAAGGACCTTCATTTAAGCCTATCCCTGCTAATATAGTTCTTGCTTGGTCTGATGAAGCATCAAATGTTAAAATATAATTGGTTCCCTGGGTTATTGCAACTACTTGGCTAAGGTTTACTGCAAATGGATCTCCTGCTGCTTCTACATTAGCAAAGTTAAAGCTATTTCCGGCTTCTGTTTGTACATTAGCGGCATTACCAATCCATGGGTCTACACCATTTTCAAAGTCACCATTGATTAACAATCCTGAATCAAAATCGCCTCCTCCGTCAACAACAGAATCACTACCATCACCACCTTCTACTAAAGACACATTATCTATAACAACTACACCAACTGCAGCACCCATATCAAATAAAACACGGCTATTAGCTCCTCCAAAATCGGCAGCATTTAACTGTAATGTAAACGTTTGTGTTTCTGTAGTTAAATTTATTTCTGAAGTTGTGTTAGTAAACGGGGCTTCATTTAATCCTATACCAGCAAGTAATGTTCTAGCTTGGTCAGATGAAGCATCAAAAGTTAAGATATAATTAGTGCCTTGTGTTATTTCTACTACTTGGCTCAAGTTTACATCAAATGGATTTCCTGCTACTTCAACATTAGCAAAATTAAAGCTATTACCACCCTCTGTTTGTACATTTACTGCATTACCAATCCAAGGATCTCCACCATCTTCAAAACCACCATTGGTTAACAAACCACCATCAAAGTTAGGCATGGTATCTGGGATATCAATAGTAATCTCATCTTCGAATGTATTGGATGCTCCACTAATATTAGAAGCAATTAAAGAAACTGTAAAAGTGCCTTCTGCGAAGGTTTTAATTGGATTAATTTCTGTTGAAGTAGTTCCATCCCCAAAATCCCACTCATAGCGCTGTGCTTCTTCAGAGATATTTGTAAAAGCAACGGTTCCAGTAGTTTGACTTTGAATGAAAGTAAATCCAGCAATTACCTCTGGTAAATCTTCCTCATCTTCCTCACATCCCAAAAAGGAAATGCTTAAAATAAATAGAAAAATGAACTTGCCTATATTCATTAAATATTTCATAATCTTTATAATTTAATATTAGTTTGCAATTAGTTTACATTTGTATTTTTAAATACTCTTACATAATCTACCAACATAGATTGTGGAAAAACTGTTTCTTCGTTAGGGGAACCAACAAAACTGCCACCTACGGCAAGATTCATTAGAATAAAGAAAGGTTTATCAAAAACCCATTCTCCAGTTACATCTTCGCGAGTAATTTGATTGTATAATACGTCATCTACATAAAAGTTGACATTTTCTGGTCCCCATTCTATACCGAAAACGTGGAAGCTGGTATCAAAACGATCGTTTTCTAAAACAAATTCTTTTGAAACTGCATTACCACCAGAGTATCCTGGTCCATGCATGCTCCCTATTAAAACGGTTGGGTTTTGCCCACGATATTCCATAATATCTATTTCACCAGCTGCAGGCCAAGGGTTTTCGTCAATATCTGCTCCTAACATCCAAAATGCCGGCCACATTCCTTGACCAAAAGGAAGTCTAATTCTAGCTTCAAATCTGCCATACCTTTGCTCAAACTTATCTTTTGTAAGCATTCTAGCAGACGTAAAAGCAGAGCCTTGAAAATTTTCTCGTCGTGCCGTTATCAGTAGTACTCCATTTTGTATGGAAACATTATCAGTACGATCTGTATAGTATTGGAGTTCGTTATTTCCCCATCCATTTTCTCCAGTTCCTATATCAAAACCCCACAGATCACTATTTGGCGCTCCATCTGTATTAAACTCATCTGCAATGACCAATTCTGTAAAGTTTACTATCCTTTGTTCATCTTCTGTAGCGCAACTTGCAAAACAAATGATCAGAACAAAAATTCCTATTATTTTATACATTACATTTTCTAATTTCATTTTATCTTTTTTTAAATTCTCATTTATTAATTAAAAAAATAGATATTATCGAGTAAGAAGTTTGGTCCACCTACAAGAATAATTGCTCCTAAATTATTTTTTTGGTTTGTGATATCTCCAGAAAGCGGAATGTCAAAAGAATTCCATTCGCCTACTGTAAGGTTATTTAAGGTAAATCTAAAATCTCTATCATCGCCTCTTGGAAGGCCATTAGCTGGGTCTGTATCTAATATTTGATCTGCTCCAATATCTCTAATTTGAATTCCTACTTCTACATTTGCTTCTTGTGCAAATACATCTACATGTAAAAAGGTTCTTTCCGTACCATCTATTGGAGCATTAAAAATAATACCCGTAAAGTTGTTATTTGCATATGATAACACAGCATCTCCATTAGCAGAGGTCATTGAAGTTTCTGTAGTAGACCCACCAAAACCAGGCGTAAAATTACTTTCTGTAGCATTTACATAAGCATCACTAAAAATTGAGCTTACGTTTGCTTGTGGTACTATTGGTGTAGGGGCAGCTTGTAAACCACCTCCAGAAATAATTTCTAAGCTTCCATTAGCGGCAACACCCCCTAGAATAGCTGATATTTGCGCTGTTCCTTCTCCTACTATAGCTATTTCCCCTCTTTCATTAACTATAGCTATATCTGTATCTGAAGATGTAAAATCAAAATAAGAAGGGGCTACCGTAGCGGTTTGATTGATTCCACTTCCTAAATTAAAAGTTTGTGTAAGCCCGCTTACCGAAATAGTAGAACCTGTAAAAGTATTTTCTACAGCATTTTGGCCTTCAAAAATTGCTGGTTGTGGTTGGGCAATAGTACCTAATTTTTCAAATTTAATTTCGTCAAAAAATAAGGTATAACCACCTTCATCACCTTCAAAAGAAGCACCTTCAGCCAACCAAAAAAGACCAGTTTCGGCAATAAGTTTCGATGCATCTGGAATTGGTATTATATATTTTTCCCATCTGGTGCTTATTTGCAAGCCATTTATGGTTACTTGAAACTGATTGTTTGTTTCTCCAGAAATACCAAAACCAATAGCATCTATATTTGCTGATTGTGTTGCTTTAGCATAAAAGGTAAGGGCATCAAAACCAGAAAGGTTTCTAGCAGCAGTGGTATTAAAGGTAGCACCTAAAAAACCATTTCCAAATGAAGGAACATCAAAGCGCATTGCAGAAGTTCCTGAAAAGACTTCATCTGTAACTACGCTAAATGCCATTGGATCTGCTCCAGCATCAACAAACGGAAAGAAGTCTAAGCCTGCAGAAAATGCATCTATAAAGACATCTCCATCTGCTGGAAATGTAGCAAATTTAACTTGGTCTGATACTTCTCTTTCACAACTGGCAGTAACAATAAAAATGAAACTTAAAAGGAGTGAAATTCTTAAATATGTATTTTTAAAATTTTTCATCTTTCTATTTTTTATTTACCAATATTGATGTGTATGTATGTTCTTATTTCCCATTCATTTCCATTACCAAAGCCTACTGGGCTAATGATTGGTTCTGTAGCGAATTCTGCTGTTGCATTAGGTGCAAATCTTGGAGAAAACTCATTAAGAGATCTCCATGTGCCTCTAATTCCAATTTGTGTGCTAGGCAGAATAAACCAATCTGGCTTTCCTATTGTTGTTGATATATCTAACATCAACTGCGCAGGAAAGGTTAAGTTAAAATCTCTATGATAATCAAAGGGTCCCCAATCGTTTACCTTAAACTCATGTTGTATTTTAATTTTTTTGTATATCACTCTAATATCGCCTCCAAAACGTTCTATTAGTCTATCATCACTACCTCTAGCCTGTGCATTTCCAAAATACATATTGGCAATTAAGCCTAAATCAGGATTTACTTTAGAAACAATACGGGTATGGGTTTCCCATAGGTCTTGTGCAGGAGCTGAATTTGGAAAAGCAAATAGTGTACGATTTGCTAGGAAACCAATAGCCGCATCTTGTGCCGTTGGTTGATGGCGAAAAACAAAACCTGCACTTACGGCTAACTTTGCGTCTTCTGCCCTATCATTATCCCATTCGTACATCCAAGTACCTGGTGTTGGGTCCCAAGTTAAAAGTAATTCCCCTGCCACAGTTTCTCTGTTTCCACGAACTACAAAAGGATCACTTAAAATATTTCTTAATCTACCTGGGCCTTGAACATCATTAGGCATAGGACCTACTATAGGTTTCTGCCATAAAAAGTTAGGCGCTATTTGTACATTACCAAAACTGTATGTAAGTCCAGAAAGGAAATTTGTTTGATTACCACTTCCACTATCTTTTAATTTCCATCCAGTAAAAGTTCGTGTAGCATCTGCACCTCCATTAGCAACTAAGCCCATTGCAGCACCTTGTGCATACCAATTGAAACGACCATTAGAGTATTCTATTTTTGCTTTTCCACCCCAATTATCTTTTGAATTTACTTCATCTGTAAAAACAGTGTAGTTACCAGGCTCACCCTCTGTAAACTGAAATTCTCTTCCATTTAAAGGTTGTCCTCCCCAAATACCTCCTACAGTTACATCAAAGTTTCCAATTTCTCTTTCTACACTTATGGTTGCTCTTCGGGTTCTTGGTTGCGGTACAGCTAATGAAGAAACAATATTACCAAAACTAGCAATATCTTCATGAAAGATCCCTGCAACATCGTATTTACCAATTTTTCTTCTATATTTTAATAATACTGCTGGGTTAGCTCCCCACCATAATTGTGGTCCAAATGCTGCTTTAAAGCCTTTAAATCCTCTTTTACCATCTATTTCTATTCCAGAAACTTCTCCATTGTATATATCTAAGTTTGGTCCATAATTTGCTTCTGGATATAAGCCAAAAAAGTCGCCTTCGTAACCCCAGTGGTAATGTCCTGTTCTAAAGAACCCTCTTACATCAAAATCTTTAGCATTCCATTCAAAAGAAGCATTGTATACCCGTACTCTATTAATATCATTTAAAATAACTGGTCCTTGATCTGAATTTACCTGTATAGGCCGTCCTACATTTTCATAAAAGACTTCATTAATTGGATTGAGTGCAACATTACCCAAAACATTAAAATTAACCTCAGCTCTCATGTTAGATGCAGGCTCTCCTTGTACCCCCACAAAATAAGATTGCATATGATCAAAACCTGTCTGATTAGGAAATGTGTTTAAGTCTTCAGGGTCTGGCGTACTGGGAGTTGTTAATAAATTACCTCCAGTATTAAATGTAGTAAATTTTGCTTGCAAATTGCTGATGCGCACTTTACTACCACCCTCTGCTACTAAAGCTGCTTTATCGCCACGAGCTCTTAATACCGCATCGGTAAGCTGAATATTTTTAAAATGATTTTGTACAAAATCTAAATTCATTCCATTTTCATAGGGGTTAAGTTGATGTGCTTCTTTTAATGCATAATATGCTGCACGTGGGTACAACTCATAAATACCTCTTGAATTTGTTGGACCTTTAGCTGTAATACCAAACCATTCTTCATTCATGTTATTTTGTCCCGGACCACCCAAATCTCTTGTATATCCTCCTCCAGACCAAGATGCATTATTATCATGTATGTCTGCATTTTTTCTATCATCAAATCCAAATTTCCACCAACCATCACTAAATTGAAATGTACAACCTCCTATAGAGTTATTTTGTTTCCCTAAACCTGCTGCATTTTCATAGATTTCTTTCCAATTATTTACCATGTAGTAGGCTTGCGAAAATTGGTCTTCTTTGTTATCTATTGCGTTAAATGCATCTGCACCAAATTCGGTAAACATGATGGGCTTGTTCAGTTTTTCTTTTACCACTTTAAACATATCACCAAAAGAAGCTCCTCTATAAGTATTGGTACCATAAATATCTACATCCGGACATTCTTCCGCTATAATATCAATAAAGAGTACATCTCCATTACATATTGCCACAGGATGCGAATTATCCATACCCTTCATCATTTTTGCAGCTTCGTTCATTAATCTATACATAGGCCTTCCCCTAATCTCACCTACTGCATCTATTTTTTCTTGTCCATCAGGGAAATCTTCTGTTTCTGCTCCTGCCCAAAAAAGACCATAGTTGTTTTCATTTCCTAATAAATACATCAAAAGGCCAGGTGTATTTTGGTATCCTCTAACTAAATCTTCCATTTCTTTTAAAAGGAATTTTTGAGTACGTTCTTCGGCATATTTGGTAACTGGCACCCAAGCTCCATCTAACGTAAGACCATAGCGACCAAAGGAATGGTTTAATATGGTATAAATGCCATAGTTCTCATATATGTATGCAATCCATTTTGCTGGAACTCCAGTATACTGACGTATTACATTAACATTCATATTTTTGAGCAAAGACATTTCTATATCTAAGCCAGCTTTTATGACATCATCTGACTTTTTCCAGAAATTGGCATTTACTGTGTTTGTACCAATTGGAATGTAATCCCAATTCATACCATTAATCATAAAATCTTCTCCGTTTACAATTAATTTTGAACCATTTTCATTATTTACAACCGAAACTTTATCAACTTGACTTAAAGTAATTGTTGTGTATAATAGAAAAAGAATTTTGAGTAGTTTTTTCTGAAACATATTCATAAAGTTTTTTTTGTGAACTAAATCTATTGTTAAATATTGTTAAATCCTCAAAAAACACCACAACAAAAAGCATACATGATATTTAAAAGTTGTTTTTTTTATCAAATTGACAGCAGTTTTTATTGCTATACTTGGTTTTGAAGAGTGTTTAATACTTTTAAATTATAATTAAACAAGATAATATTTAACATAATAAAAAGGCAATGTATAGGTAATGTTGAGGTCTAAAATACAATGTTGTAGTAAAGAACAACTATGTTAAGGTTGCTAAAAGCCTAAAATATAGTTCACTAAATTATCTTTATGCGCTAAATCTAGTTTTTTACGTAATCTGTATCGCTTAATTTCAACACTTCTTGGAGAAATTGCAAGCAGTTGCGCTATTTCTTTAGAGGATAGATTTAGCCTTAAATAAGCACATAATTTAAGATCACTAGGTGATAAGGACGGATGACTTGTTTTAATTTTTTTCAAAAACTCTCTATCTGCATTATTAAATGCTTCTTGAAAAAGTTCCCATCCATCATTTTGTACTAAATTGTTATCTATAATTTTAACTACAGGTTTTACAGCTTCTTTAACAGCTAGTTTATTAAGTTCGTTCTTTATAGTAGTTAACAATTCATTTTTTTTAATCAAATTCATAGTAGAAGAAGCCAACTCTTTACTTTTACTCTGATTTTCAATTTCTAGCTGTTCATTTTTAAGTCTTATAATTTCTTTTTCATTTTGAACATTTGAAAGTTCTAAAGTTCTTTTATTTTTTTCTACTATTTTTTGCTGTTGTTTTTTATAATATTGTTTGTAAATATTATGTACAAAAAAAGATAACAATAGCACCATTAAAATATACATTAAAACCATGGGCGTAGAAATATACCAAGGTTTAGCTATTGTAAATGAATACGTAGCAGTATTAAGAGACTTAATATTTCCTATTTTTGCCCTTACATTAAACACGTAATCTCCTACTGGAAGATTTTCAAATAAAACATTAGCGTTTTCTGACCAAGTACTCCAAGAATCATATATACCAGTGAGTTGGTATTGATAATAGGTTTTTAAATATTTATTGTATTCTGGTGCATGAAATAAAAATTCAATATTATTTTTATCGCTATCAAAACTTCTATCGCCTAGCTTTAGGTCTATAATATCTCTTTTTTGAGTATCGCCATTGATTATAGTGTTGATACCAACTTCAAAATCTTTAGCTTTTAATTGGTTGATATTAAAAATAATATATCCAGATGTAGTACCAATTAAATAGGTATTATCATCTAAAAGCTTAATAATATTTTCATATCCAAGAATACCGTGCCTTACTTCTTTAGTTAATGGTATTGTTTTTATTTTAGGCTTATTGGTTAAACCTGATGTACTAACATAGCTTATGGTATTATTTGTAAATAACCAAAGTACATTATCTTTATCAACAATTAATTTTCCAGATTCATATTCTTCTTCGTTAAATACCTCACTTAAAAGTTCATCTCTAGCAAACTTTTTTTGTATCGTATCATATACAAATATTCCTTTTTTATAGGCATATAATAAATCGCCATTGTATTTTACAATTCCAGAATTTGCACCTTTCATTGTAGTATCTAAAACTACTGCACTGATTTTAGAATAATCACTATCCACATTTAATTTAAAAAGTCCGTTATACTCATGGTTCACAAAAATTTCACTCCCAAAAGATTCAAAATATCTAGAGGAGAGGTTAAAACCTTTTATTTTATTTTTAAGCTTCCATGTACTCTGCTTTTTTTCTAGAATATAAAGTCCATCATAATTTCCTTGAAGAATTAAATTAGGTTTATTCTTTAATTTAGCTACTCCCCATGTTCCACCAATATCAGCTATTTTTTTCACTGTATTTTTAATAACCAAATAGGTGCCAGAATTATGGCCACAAAATAATTCTTCATCAATAATTTTTAGAGACCAGACTTGTCCTTGTGTTCCCTTTATAAACGTAAATGCATCACTACTGTTATTTAATGGTTTATAAAACAATCCTTGATTGGTACCCAGATATAAATTACCGTCATAAATTACTGAGGCATAAATACTTCCCAAAATTCCTTTATTATCATTAAAAACTTCATAAGGCGCTCTTGTGTTTATATAACTAATACCATTATCTAAGCCGAGCCATATGTTATGATCCATATCTTCAAACAGAGCCAAAACTGTATTATTTGCTAAACCTTTATTCTGATTGATTTGATACCCTAATTCTCCTTTTTCATTTAAATAGATAATACCATTAGAAATAGTACCTAAAGCATAGCTATTATCTTTTAACTGAATACCATCATATAAGCTATATTGCGATAATAAGTCATTCGGAAAAAGAGAGGATTGCGTTAGTATATTATTTTCAAAATTATAAAAACCATGGTCTCGGGTAAGGAAAAGTAATTTTTTCCTAGTTCCAAAAATGTGAATAACTTCTTCGTCTTTAAAAATTTGATGATCGAAAACCAAAAAGTCTTTTCCTGATTCAATTTTAAATATTCCTTCTCCTATTCGCTGAAAATAGATATCGTTATCTATCTTAAAAATTTTAGTAATCGTACTATTTGAATCAATACTATTTACGGTATCATCTTTTATATTATAAATATAAATTCGTTTTAACGATTGAAAAACAATCCAATCTTCTATATTTATTATATTCCAAAATTCTTCATCTTGGATGATATCTACTTTTGCTTTTTTTGATAATGAGGTATAACTTAGAGTACCAAAGGTATTTTTTTTCCAATACCCAAATTCCATAAAATTACCGGTATAAATACGATCATCAACCACTTTTACAGATCGCATAGTCGTTTCATTTGGCGATGGATAGAGTTTCCATCTGGCTCCATTAAATTCTAAAAGCCCTTTACTATTAGCAACGTAAATTAATTTATCTGAGGATTGAGAAATAGACCAGTTTTGGTTTTCTCCATGATAATCTTTTGGGTAAAAATTTTGAATGGGTGGTAACTGTTGTGCTGTTAAAGCACAGAATAAAAAAAAAGATGATATAAATAAAAAAAGTCTCAATAGTTATAATATAACATCAATAAAGATATGGTTTTTTAAAACAAAAGAGGTGCCTGTAATCCAAACACCTCTTTTATAAAATTGTATTTTTATTCTACAGAAAAAGCACCTTCTAAAGTTGTATTAGAACTACCGCCAACAAAAACTTTAAAATCTCCTTCTTCTACTTCCCATTTATTATTTGCTGTATAAAATTGTAATTCTTCTTTACCTAATGTAAGGGTTATTCTTTTAGATTCTCCTGGCTTTAGCGTTACCATTTCAAAACCTTTTAATTCTTTTACAGGTCTTGTTCTACTACCAAACAAATCTCTAATATAAAGTTGTGCTACTTCTTTTCCTTCAAAAGCACCCGTATTTTTTAAATTGAATGAAACTTTTAAAGTTCCATTTTTCTGAATAGACTTTGCACTAAGTTTTAAATCACTATACTCAAAAGAAGTATAACTTAAACCATATCCAAATTCATATAATGGAGCACTACCCACATCATCTATATGCGTCCAGAAAACCATATTTTCTCCTGGAGCAACTGGTCTACCTGTATTCTTGTAGTTGTAATAAATTGGTGCTTGTCCTACATTTTTAGGAAAAGTCATTGGTAATTTTCCACTTGGGTTATAATCGCCGTAAAGCACTTCTGCTATTGCATTTCCGCTTTGACTCCCTAACTGCCATGCTTCAACTATAGCAGGGATATGTGCATCTGCCCAAGTAATTGCCAAAGGCCTACCATTCATTAAAACTAAAACAATATTTTTATTTACAGCGTAAACAGCTTCTAACAGTTCTTGTTGCAAGCCAGGCAACTGTAAATCTGTTCTTGAACGTCCTTCACCAGATTGATACCCAATTTCTCCTAATACCATAAGAACCACATCTTTTCCTTTTGCAGCTTCTACAGCTTCTTTAATACCGCTTCTATCCGTAATATTAACATCTATTTCTTCTGTAAAAGTTGGTTTATGTTCTGCAATACGAACCCCTTTTTGGTAGGTAACTTTATTTTTTTTGTACTTTGCTAAACCCTCTAAAACAGAAATTGCAGTATTATCATCTGCAGCAATACGCCAACTCCCTAATGGACTATCTTTATCATCTGCCAAATCACCAATTACAGCAATATTTAAACCTTGCTTTTTTAAGGGTAATAATTGCTTTTCATTTTTTAATAAGACTATAGATTTTTTAGCCATATCTAAAACAGCAGCATGGTTTTCCTTACTATTAATAACTGCTTTCTCTCTTTTAAAGTCGCAATATTTATAAGGGTCATCAAAAAGACCTAACTCATATTTTACTGTTAAAATTCTCCTAGCCGCATCGTCTATGTGTTTTACATCTACCTTTCCTTCTTTCACCAAGCTTTCCAAATTTTTTACATAAGCATAGGCTTCCATATCCATATCTGAACCAGCTTTTACAGCTAATTCTGCTGAATGTTTTAAATCTTTAGCATAACCATGGTTTACTAATTCTCCAATAGACCCCCAATCTGAAACTACAAAACCATCAAAATTCCATTTCTCTTTTAAAATATCTCTTTGTAAAAAAGTACTTCCAGTAGCTGGGATGCCATTAATTTCATTAAATGAATTCATAAATGTTTTTACCCCTGCTGCTACTGCTGCTTTAAACGGAGGGAAGATAGTATTATAGAGTGTTCCATCTCCTACATCAACAGTGTTATAGTCTTTTCCTGCTTCTGCTAATCCGTATGCAGCAAAATGTTTAGCACAAGCTGCAATAGTATTCGTTTTTGAGAGATCCTCTCCTTGAAACCCTTTTACTCTTTGATATGCTATTTTACTACCCAAATAAGGGTCTTCTCCTCCACCTTCCATAACTCTGCCCCAGCGCGCATCTCTAGAAATATCTACCATTGGTGCAAATGTCCAATTTATGCCACTAGCAGCTGCCTCACGAGCACCAACTTTGGCAGAATTACGAATTGCTTCTAAATCCCAACTTGCTGATTCTGCTATGGGAATAGGGCTCATTGTTTTGTAGCCATGGATAACATCAAAGCCTATAATTAATGGTATCCCTAAACGAGATTGCTCTACTACAACTTTTTGTACTGCTCGTACTTGCTCTACTCCTCTAACATTTAACATTGAGCCTACTAAGCCAGATGCTAAATCTTTGTATTTATCTGCCCCATTACCCTCTTTAGGAGCAGGACCAGTAACATTCCAGAATCCGTTATACTGATTCATCTGACCTATTTTCTCTTGTAAAGTCATAAGATTCAATAATGAATCTACTTTTTTAGAAATTTCTTTTTTATCTGAAGAAACTTGTCCGTAATTGATATTCATTATAAAAAAACTAAAGAGTAATAAAATGCAATGTCTCATAATTATTTGAATTTGTAAAAGAACAAATTTAAAGGAAAAAAAAGTCTTTCAGTACTTCATATTGAGCATAATTTGCCCTTAATGATGCAACTGGAACGACTATAACGTTATAGCTAATAATTAAATAAAAAATTGAATGATTTATAATTCTAATAATTGACTCTTGGAAAGGAAAATTCAGTAAACTTAGTTTATAAAGCCAGCAATTAAATTCTGAAAAGTAATTTAACTTTATACAATTTCTGCACTAAGGCCTGCTTGTAAAAGTTTACTGCAACGCGGCTCTAAGTCTGAATACTCTCCAGTTTTAACAGTACATTTTCCTTTATGGTGTACAATCATTGAACATTGCTCGGCTTGTACAGGGGTATGTTCACAAACAGAAATTAGGGTATCGATAACATAATCAAAAGTGTTTACATCATCATTAAAAAGAACAATTTCGTTTTGCTTTATAACATCTTCTTCTAAAAGTAAATCCTCTAAATATTTTTCTTTTGTGCCCATGGGACTATTTTTTTTACTAATATACAAATTCTGTAAAATGAGCCTCAATTTGAATCAAATATTTTTTATAAATATCACTATATCATATACTTTACAGCGACCCAATCGTTCTTTTTTAAATTTTCTTGGAAGGATAAACCTACAGACTTACACTTTTCTGAGATTAATGGAATATCTTTTTCATAAAACCCACTCAAAAATAAAATACCATTTTCTTTTAAACATTTGGCATAAACTGGAATATCATTAAGCAGTATATTCCTATTGATGTTAGCTATAATTATATTATATTTTTTATTGTTTAATAAGCTTGCATCTCCTTCTAAAACAGTAATATGACTACAATTATTACGCGCTACATTCTCTAATGCATTTAAATAGCACCAATTATCGATATCTATAGCATCTATAGTCTTTGCATTTTTCATAGCCGCAAGGATTGCTAATACTCCTGTTCCACTGCCCATATCTAAAACAGATTTTCCTTTAAAATCATGATTTAAAATATGCTGTAACATCATATGCGTAGTCTCATGATGTCCTGTACCAAAACTCATTTTAGGTTCTATTACAATATCAAAATCTACTTTAGGCTTTTCATGAAAAGGGGCACGTACTACACATTTTTCACCTACTTGAATTGGATTAAAATTCTCTTCCCAAGTTGCATTCCAATTTTGTTGTGCTATGGTTTTAAACGTATGGCTTATCTTGAAATTATCATTCTCAAAAACTTGAAGATTTTCTAAAATAGAAGCAAACCAGTCTTCTTCTTTTATATAAGCGAGTACACCTCCCTCTGTTTCTACAAAACTTTCAAAAAGTACCTCTCCTAATTCTGCAATTAGAATATCTGATGCGGGCTGTAAAGGTTTTATGATAAAAGTATATTCAATATAATTCATAAGTTTCTTTTATTAAAAAAGGAGTGCTTTTTACAAAACACTCCTATTACTTTTTAGACTTTAACACATTAAATTGCTTTTATAATCGCTATAAAATCATCTGCTTTTAAAGCCGCCCCTCCTATTAAACCCCCGTCTACATCTGGTTTTGAAAAAATTTCTACTGCATTAGCTGGTTTTACACTTCCTCCGTATAACACAGATACTTTATTTGCTATTCCGGCATCGTATGCATCTGTTATTGTTTTTCTAATAAAAGCATGCATTTCTTGTGCTTGTTCTGGAGAAGCAGTTTCTCCTGTACCAATAGCCCATACTGGCTCATAAGCTAATATGATATTTTTCCAAACTGAAGCTTCTAGATTAAATAATGCATTTTTTAACTGACTTTCTACTATGTTAAAATGGTTACCCGATTTACGGTCTTCTAATTCTTCTCCAAAGCAAAACATTACTCTGATGTTTTTTGCTAAAGCAGTGGTTACTTTTTTAGCTAAAATATCATCCGTCTCATTAAAATAAGCTCTTCTTTCTGAATGGCCTATAATTGCAGTATCTACTCCTATATTTAACAACATATCGGCAGAAATTTCTCCAGTATAAGCACCACTATCTGCAAAATGCATGTTTTGTGCTATTACTTCTATGGTTGATGCCTCTAAATGACGAACAGCTGCACTTAGATTTACAAAGGTAGGCGCTACCATTACCTCAGCATTAGTATCTGGCAATTTAGCAGAAAGTGCTGTTAATAATTCTTCCGTCTCTGAAAGGTTTTTATTCATTTTCCAGTTTCCTGCTACAATTTTACTTCTCATTTTTATTAATTTTTATGTCTTAAGGTTTTAATAAACGCTATTTAAAAAGCAAAGCTGAAAAAAAGCTTTTACAATTCCTTCTTAATTACTGTTATTCAACTATTTTACTTGGATTAGTTAAACTTCAACGTTTCTAAATCGTTATAGTGCACTTTTTGTTGTATGGTTCCCTTTTCTAAAACCAAAACGCCTGGATTAGAACGTACTATTGTTTTTAATGTAGTTTGGTCTGTAAAATAAAACTCAAACTTTAATTGGTATTCTTTTATAATTTTTTCAGCATCAACATCACTGGAAGCAGACATTCCTATAACTTTATAGCCTTTTGCTAAAGCTTTATCCGTAATTGTCTTTATTTCAGAAAAAGCTTCATAATTACTCTTATATAAATCATATGCTATTACCATTACCAATTTAGGCTCTTGTAATAATGAAGAAGCCATATCTTTTCCATTTTTCTCAATCGTAAAATCGTGAATGGGTGGCTCATAGCCTTCCTGTACTTCTGTAGTTTCTACATCAACATATTCTCCATCTACATTAGGATAATCGCCTTGCGTAACAATAATTTTTTCTTCTCCGTTTACCTTAAATTTCCAAGCATAATCATAAATTGCCTTCGGAGCATCTTCAGGAACATTCATCCCTTCTTCTATATTAGCTCCAATTTTATAGGGCCTAAAATCTTTAGCCGGTAAATGACTTAGTACATAATAACAAAAAGCAACACTAGCTATAAAAACTATAAACGTTACAATTCTATTTGTTTTAGGCGCAAATAGTGGCTTTATATATTTCTGACCAATAAATAATACAATTATAAAGACTAACAATATAATGTCTTTAATAAAAGATTCCCATGGGGTTAATTTTACTGCATCACCAAAACAACCACAATCTGTAACTTTATTAAAATAAGCAGAATAAAATGTTAAAAAGGTAAACCCTACAATCATAAGCAGTAAGCTCCACACCGTGAATTTAACACGATACCCAATTAATAATAGAATCCCAACAAGAACTTCAAAAATAACGACTACAATAGCAATTGATAAAGCGTGTGGTTCAAAAAAAGGCATATCTAAAACGCCTGAGCTAAAATATTCCTCTAGTTTAAACGAAAAACCTACTGGGTCGTTCAATTTAATAAGTCCACTAATAATAAATAATACGCCAACAAAAATTCTACTAAAACCAACTAAAAACTTCATATTTTATTTATTTGGATTGTTCTTCTAAGTGTATCATTGCAAAAACAGCATAATTTACCATGTCTTGGTAATTAGCATCTATACCCTCACTTACTAAGGTTTTGCCCTTATTATCTTCTATCTGCTTTACACGTAATAGTTTTTGTAAAATTAAATCGGTTAAAGAACTTACACGCATATCTCTCCATGCCTCACCATAATCATGATTTTTATTTTCCATCAAGGCCTTGGTTTCTGCGGTATGCTTATCAAACAAATCCGTTGCCTCTTCTACAGATAAGTCTGGTTGGTCAGCAATTCCTTTTTCTATTTGTATCAATGCCATTATAGCATAATTAATAATCCCGATAAATTCTGATTGCTCTCCCTCATCTACCTTACGCACTACATTTTCTTGCAAACTACGAATGCGTTGGGCTTTAATAAAAATCTGATCTGTTAAAGAAGGAAGTCGTAAAATTCGCCATGCACTGCCATAATCTTTCATCTTTTTGGTGTATAATGTTCGGCATGTTTTAATAACTGCGTTATATTGTTCTGACGTTTGCTGCATGTATTCTTTGTAATTTGTGTAAATTTCGTTCAAAATTTTTAATTGTTCAAGAATAGGGGTTTAAACTTATGATCCACTTATGAGCAATACGCAAATCTTGATTTTTAGTATATGACGATTAATTGTAAAGGAAACCTCATAGACCTTAGCCAGCCCGCAGTAATGGGAATATTAAACCTCACCCCTGATTCTTTTTTTGATGGTGGCATTTATAAAGATGAAAAAAATATTTTGAAGCAAGTAGAAACAATGCTTTCTGATGGTGCTACTTTTATAGATCTTGGCGCTTATAGTTCTAGACCTGGAGCAGACTATGTTTCTGTTGAAGAAGAGCTGCAAAGAATACTTCCAATTGTTGAACTTCTCATCAAAGAATTTCCTGACATTTTAATTTCTATTGATACTTTTAGAAGTAAAGTGGCACACGAATGTTTAGACAGTGGAGCTGCATTGATTAATGATATTTCTGCTGGAAATTTAGATGATACTATGCTAGCCCTTATTGCAAAATATAATGTTCCTTATATTATGATGCATATGAAAGGAGATCCAAAAACAATGCAACAACAAACAAATTACACTGATTTAATACAGGAGATGCTTTATTATTTTTCTGAAAAAGTTACAGCTGCGCACGCTTTAGGAGTAAAAGATATCATTGTAGATCCTGGCTTTGGTTTTGCTAAAACCATAAGCCAAAACTATACCTTATTACAACATTTAGACTTATTTAAAAATTTAGAAAAAATACTTCTAGTGGGTATCAGTAGAAAATCTATGATATATAAGGCTTTAGAAACTGATGCAAAAGGAGCCTTAAATGGCACAACGGCACTACATATGGTTGCTTTACAAAAAGGTGCCACTATTTTACGTGTACATGATGTAAAAGAAGCTATGGAGTGTATTAAATTGCATAAGTATTTAACTGCATCAGATGCGTAGCCATTTGTTTGCCTATTTTTGTTAATTTTACAAAAACCCTCAAAAGATTGGATTTTTTAAATTTTCTAGAGTTTAAGATTACAGACGTTATCGACATTATTCTTGTTGCTGTACTCCTATACTATATTTATAAATTGGTTCGTGGCACAGTTGCCATAAATATTTTTATTGGAATAGTGATTGTTTGGGGGTTTTGGAAACTTACAGAACTACTAGAAATGAAAATGATTAGTAGTATGGTTGGTGGTTTTATGCAGGTAGGATTAATTGCATTAATTATTGTGTTTCAACAAGAAATAAGGAAGTTTCTGCTTTTAATAGGTTCTACAAATTTTGCTAATAAACGTAATTTTATTCGTCATTTTAAATTTTTAGGGCAAGATGTAACCACATCTGCAATTAATGTTGATGCAATTTTAGCGGCTTGCGATAAAATGGGTAACACAAGAACTGGAGTCTTATTAGTGATAGAACGAAATAATTCTTTAGACTTTTTAAAAGCTAGTGGTGATAAGATGCAAGTAGAAGTAAACCAACCCATTCTAGAAAGTATTTTTTATAAGAATAGCCCATTACACGATGGTGCTGCCTTAATTGAAGGAAATTATATTACAGCTACTAGGGTAATACTCCCTGTTTCTAACGAACGTACTATTCCATTACGCTTTGGCTTACGCCATAGAGCTGCTATTGGCATTACAGAAAAAACAGACGCCTTAGCTTTAGTAGTTAGTGAAGAAACAGGAACAATCACCTATATTAAAAATGGAGAATTTCAAAAGTATGAAAATTTAGAAGCATTGAATAAAATGCTTAAAGAAGACCTTATTTAACCAATAAAACCAACCTTTATGCAGTGTAAAAATTGCGAAACTCCTTTAGCAAATAATGCTTTTTTTTGTCATAATTGTGGTGCAAAAGTGATTAAAAATAGACTTACTTTGAAAAGTTTATGGGGTGAGTTTACTCAAAATTTTTTTAATCTAGATAATACCTTCTTTAAAACATTTAAAGCATTAACTCTAACTCCATATGATGTTACCGTAGGCTTCATTAATGGTGTTAGAAAGAGATACATGAATCCAATTTCGTATTTCACCATTGCTGTTTTTCTAGGTGGTTTATTCTTTTTCTTAAATAAAAATTTCTTCCCAGATGCTATGAATTATCAGAATGCACAAATGGCTTTAGATGCTCAAAAAGATGAGTCTCAAAAAGTTGTTTTAGAATTTCTAATAAAATACCAAGTATTTGTACAAGAATATCAAAATTTATTATACATCGCTTCGTTACCGCTTATTACACTTATCTCTAAACTCGTTTTTTTTAATAAAAAGCAATTTAACCTAAGTGAGCATTTTGTAATGAATATTTATGCATATTCCCATACTTCTATTTTTATAAATATCATGTATATTTTAAGTATCTGGAGTCCTGCCTTAATCTATTGGGAATCTAGTTTCTCTGCACTTTTACTTTTTGGATATTTCTCTTTTATGTACAAAAAGGCATTTAAACTAGACTTTGCTCAAATTTTATTAAAGTTAATGCTATTCTTATTAATCTTAGGCGTACTTTTTATAGCTATAATTATATGCATAGTAATATATATGGTCTATTTAAAAATAAAAGCAGGTTAAGCACTCCTATTTTTAAGCTGTTTCTTCCTCAGCTAAAAACTGCGCTTCATACAAGGTACTGTAATAACCTTCTTGTTTAAGGAGTTCTTTATGCGTTCCTGATTCTACAATTTTACCAGCGTCCATTACTAAAATTTTGTCTGCTTTTTTAATGGTTGCCAATCGGTGGGCAATAATAATAGAGGTTCTTCCTTCCGTAATTTTATCGGTAGCCTTTTGTATGAGTTGCTCTGAATAGGTGTCTACAGATGAAGTTGCTTCATCTAACACCAAAATACTCGGGTTGCTCACATAAGCACGTAAAAAGGCTATTAGCTGCCTTTGCCCACTAGAGAGCATAATACCACGTTCCTTAACATTATACTGATACCCTTCTGGAAGGCTACTAATAAATTCGTGCACCCCTATTTCTTTAGCTGCATCAGCAATTTGTTTTTCAGTAATTGTAGTATCTTTTAAAGAGATATTATTGGCAATAGTATCTGCAAATAAAAATACGTCTTGCAATACAATTGCTATTTTAGCCCGTAACGACTGTAATTTATAGTCTTTAATAGCAATATCATCTATAGCAATGGTTCCAGAATTGATTTCATAAAATCTATTTAGAAGGTTTATAATAGTAGATTTCCCTGCTCCAGTTGCTCCTACAATTGCGACAGTTTCGCCTGCTTTAACATCAAAAGAAATACCATGTAAAACAGGTTCATCTTTTAGGTAACCAAAGTGCACTTTATCAAATGAAATTTCACCTTTTACATCGTCTTTTTCTATGGTTCCAGTATCTGCAATTTTACTTTCGGTATCTAAAATTTTAAAAACTCTATTTGCAGCTACCATTCCCATTTGTAAGGTATTAAACTTATCTGCAATTTGCCTAAGGGGCCTAAAAAGCATTTCGGAAAGAAGAATAAAGGCAAAAAGAAATCCAAAACCTTCTTTATCTGTGACATTAGCAACATTTAATAGACCTCCATACCAGACAATTAATCCAATAGCAATGGCTGAAACTATTTCGGCAATAGGAAAAAAGATAGAGTTATACCATACTGTTTTTAACCAAGCATTTTGATGTTTCTCATTTATCTCTCTAAACTTTTCTTTTTCTATTTCTTCTCTGTTAAATAACTGTACAATTTTCATTCCTGTAATGCGCTCTTGTACAAAAGAATTTAAATTAGAAACTTGCGCTCTTACTTCTATAAAAGCAACTTTCATTGCTTTTTGAAAAAGTCTGGTGGCATAAACTATAATAGGCATTAAAGCAAATACAATAAGTGCAACCCGCCAATTAATGTATAACATACCAATGGCTGCTACAGACATTTTTAATAAATCTGCTACAATTACGAAAAAGCCTTGGCTAAATACTTCTCCTATCCGTTGCATATCTGCCACGGCTCTGGTTACTAAAACACCGATAGATGAGTTATTATAATATTGCATTTTAAAGCCCATCATGCGTTTAAAAAGATTTATTCTAACATCTTTTATAACCGACTCCCCCAACCAATTGGCATAATAATTAAAGAGTAACTGACTTATCACTTGACCAAGTAATACACCAAGCATGGCCAATATTAAATAAAGTAATTTACTAGGCTCTTTTGGGCTAATTGCTATATCTACAGCTTTACCAAGTATTACAGCAGTCATTACGGCAAAACCAGATAATAAGATTGCTGCAAGCGCTACACCATAAAAGGTAACTTTATAAGGTTTTGTATAATCTATTAAGCGCTTAAATAGCTTAATATCAAATGCTTTTCCTTCTTTCTTATCCATTTAACTGTTGTGTATATTTTTGGGGTATACAATCTTTGTCAAAGATAAACCTTTTGCTGGCACAGAAATACCAGCTTGTTGCCTATCCTTACTTTTTATGATTGCTTTAACATCCATAATTTCTAACTTTCCTAAGCCTACATCTAATAAGGTTCCAACAATAGCGCGCACCATATTTCTAAGAAACCGATCGGCAGTTATGGTAAACACTAATACATCATCTTTTTTTGTCCAAATAGCCTGTTTTACATCACATAAAAAAGTGTGCACTTCTGTTTTAGATTTAGAAAAACATTCAAAATCTGTATATTTCATTAATAATGCTGCAGCTTTATTCATTTTTTCAATATCTAAAGGATATTTTATATAATAGGCAGTATTTGTATAAAACGGATTTTTATCTTGTACAACCCAATATTCGTAGGTACGTTCTGTAGCATCAAAACGTGCATGCGCTTCACTATGGACTCCTTGGATATTTTTAATAGCAATGTCTTTAGGCAAGTATTGATTTAGCCGATATGTTAAATCTTTACTATCCTTTATTTCTCTATAATTAAAATGTGCATACATTTCTTTTGCATGTACTCCAGCATCTGTTCTACCAGCTCCCATTAAAACAATAGTTTCTCCTAAAAGTGTTGAAATTGCTTTCTCTAAAACTTCTTGTACTGTAATTGCATTTGGTTGTTTTTGCCAACCATGATAGTTTTCTCCGAAGTATGAAAATGCTACAAAATATCTCAAAGCAATATGCTATTTTTGTAATACAAAAGTACTGCGTATTCTAAAAAGAGTCTAAAATAATTTATGTCGCTACCATTTTTACTAAACAATACCCTTAATACATAAAAAAATGACCCGAATTTTACTCTTATCTGATACCCATGGTTATCTTGATGATACGATTTTAAAATATGCAAAAAAAGCAGATGAAATATGGCATGCAGGAGATATTGGGCAACTTGGTGTTACAGATACACTAGAAAAAATTAAACCTTTACAAGCTGTTTATGGTAATATAGACGATCATATGGCCCAAATAGAATTTCCGCTAGACAATAGGTTTATGTGTGAAGATGTTGCTGTTTGGATAACACATATAGGTGGTTACCCCAATAAATATAATGTTAGGATTAGAGAAGAAATTAAAAAAAATCCTCCAAAGCTTTTTATTTCTGGGCATTCCCATATTCTAAAAGTAATGTGGGACAAAAAATTGAATCTCTTACATATGAATCCTGGTGCTTGTGGTATTCATGGTTTTCATCAAGTACGGACGATGCTACAATTTGTAATTGATGGTAAGGATATTAAAGAGTTAGAAATTATTGAATTGGGTAAAAGAGGTGCTTAATATTTTTTACTGCTACTAAAGGAAATAAGAAAATTTTATAAAAAACAAAACCCTAAACAAATTTGTTTAGGGTTTCTTGTAATGTAAAAGATATATTATGCTATTTTATTTCGCTTACGTTCATTATCTGTTAGGAATATTTTTCTGAGACGTAAAAATTTAGGAGTCACCTCAACATACTCATCTTTTTGAATGTATTCTAAAGCTTCTTCTAAAGAGAATTTAATTGCTGGAACAATTTTAGCTTTATCATCTGCTCCAGAAGAACGTACATTAGACAATTTTTTAGTCTTTGTAATGTTAATGGTCATATCATCACCTCTAGAGTTTTCTCCAATGACCTGACCTTCGTAAATATCTTCTCCTGGATCAACAAAAAACTTACCTCTATCTTGTAATTTATCAATAGAATATGGAATTGCTTTTCCTTTTTCCATAGAAACTAAAGAACCGTTCTGACGTTGTGGAATATCTCCTTTCATAGGCTGATACTCTAAGAAACGGTGTGCCATAATTGCTTCTCCAGCTGTTGCTGTTAGCAACTGATTTCTAAGCCCTATAATACCTCTTGAAGGGATTAAAAATTCGCAGACCATACGATCTCCTTTTGCTTCCATACTCGTCATTTCTCCTTTACGAATAGAAACCATTTCTACTGCCCTACCAGAAACATCTTCAGGCAGATCTATCGTTAAACTTTCTACAGGCTCACATTTAACACCATCAATTTCTTTAATAATTACCTGAGGTTGCCCTATTTGTAGTTCATAACCTTCTCTACGCATGGTTTCTATTAAAACGGATAAGTGCAATACACCACGACCAAACACTAGGAATTTATCAGCACTATCGGTTTCATTAACACGGAGTGCCAAGTTTTTCTCCAATTCTTTTTGCAAGCGTTCATTAATATGTCTAGAAGTAACAAATTTACCATCTTGTCCAAAAAATGGACTATCATTAATGGTAAACAACATACTCATGGTAGGCTCATCTATCGCTATTGTTTTTAGTCCTTCTGGGTTTTCAAAATCAGCAACTGTGTCGCCAATTTCAAAACCTTCTATACCAACTATAGCACAGATATCCCCTGTATTAACTTCTTGTACTTTAAGTTTCCCTAATCCTTCGAACGTAAAAAGCTCTTTTATTTTAGATTTTACAATACTCCCATCTCTTTTTACTAAAGAAATTTGTTGCCCATCTTTTAAAGAACCTCTTTGTAATCTACCAATAGCAATACGACCCGTAAATGATGAGAAATCTAAAGAGGTAATCAACATTTGCGTAGATCCTTCTTCTGGTTTAAAGGTTGGAATGTGCTCAATGACCATGTCTAATAAAGGCTCAACATTTTCCGTTACCTTTTGCCAATCATCACTCATCCAATTATTCTTAGCAGAACCATATACGGTTGGGAAATCTAATTGCCATTCTTCAGCACCTAACTCAAACATTAAGTCAAAAACTTTTTCATGTACCTCTTCTGGCGTACAGTTTTCTTTATCCACTTTATTGATAACCACACAAGGTTTTAAACCTAGATCTATTGCCTTTTGCAGTACAAAACGGGTTTGTGGCATTGGGCCTTCAAAAGCATCAACCAACAACAAAACACCATCTGCCATGTTTAAAACACGTTCTACTTCTCCACCAAAATCGGCGTGACCAGGGGTATCTATAATATTAATTTTTGTGTCTTTATATACTACAGAAACATTTTTAGAGGTAATCGTAATTCCTCTTTCGCGTTCTAAATCGTTATTATCAAGTATTAAATCACCCGTATTCTGGTTTTCTCTAAATAACTGACAGTGATACATAATTTTATCAACCAGAGTAGTTTTACCATGATCTACATGGGCAATAATTGCAATATTTTTTGTTGCTGACATAAGTAATACATTATGGAGAAACCCTCCTCCAAATTTTCGGCAAAGGTACTGCTATTTTTTTGAGTTTAGCACAAACCTGATATTATTTTTAGAGGTCTGATTTTTAGATAGTTTACTTTCTTTTTTTCTTACCCAAAACCCATCCTATTGTAAAATTAATTGTAGCACCAACTCCAGTGTTTACAGCTCCAAAATCAGAGTCATTAAAAAAGTAATAACCAACTCCAAATTCTAATCCAAAATTAAAACCTTTATTGTAAGTACGCTGAATACCATAAACAGGACCTATTACCCCACCAAAACCATTGCCAGAATCTACATTTCCAATAATAACATCTGCGGTAAAAAACCTTCCTGAAGCGGCAATATAATTAGCAGAATTACCACTTACACGTTTCTCTTTTCTTATTCTTCTATCAAAATTATAAAAATACCTATATTGCGTTTTTAATGCTGGTACAAAAGCATATTCCGAGCCAAAAGCTTCAGAATAAGAATATCCAAAAGCCAAGCCTGCACTAAAATCTAATGTCTGATTATCTCCTATAGCAATTTCATAATCATAACCTGGATTTATAATATTAATCTTAGATTGAGTTTTTTCTACGTTTTTATTAGATTGAGCAGTTGCTAAAAACGTAATTAATAAGAGGCAAATTAGTGTGATGTTTTTCATTTTGTTTGATTTTATGATTTCTGACTAAAATACCAAACATCATACCGAAAAACTATTTTAGTTAAAAAAATAAAAAATCACCTCCCTACACACCAACGTTTTTCACTTATAATCCAACCAATACTAAGGTTAGCTACTGGGTAAATCCCACCTGTAAAATTACCAACATAATAAGCTGCTCCAATATCTACAGTAAAATTAAATCCTGAATTATAACTCCGCTGCAACCCTGTTACTACTCCTGCATATCCAAAAACAGATGGATCTTCTACAGCATCTAATGCTAAAAGCGATGGTGCAAATACCGCAACTGTAGGCGCAATATAATTAGCAGAATTACCGTAAATCTGCTTTCTATTTCTGGCCCGACTTTCAAAATTATAATAGTAGCGATATTGGGTAACCAATGAAGGTAGTATACTATAATCTTTCAGAGATTCTGAAGTTGTTGGGTTTATACCTGGTTGAATTCCAAGCTTAATATCTATAGTGGTATTTACACCTAGCCCTTTCTCATACTCAAAACTAGGGCTTATAAAGTTTAATTTATATTGTGTTAGCTCACAATTCTTACCAAATTGCGCATAAGAAAACATACCGTATAATAGTAAACACCATAAAATAATCTTCCCTTTCATAGCAACTTTTCTAACAATAGCCTTTATCTGATAACATTACTTTTTTTAGAATAGTATTGACAGTTACAAATAATCGATATACTACATGAGAAATGATATCTTTGTAGAAAGATTTTATAAAATGGATTTACGCAAAATACCTCAAATAAAACATGCAGATAGTAATAACTTTTTCTTATTATCTGGTCCATGTGCTATAGAAGGTGAAGACATGGCTTTACGAATTGCTGAGCATATTGTTACTGTAACTGATAAATTAAAAATACCTTATGTTTTTAAAGGAAGTTTTAAAAAAGCAAATCGCAGCAGAATAGATTCTTTTACTGGTATTGGTGATGAAAAAGCCTTGAAAATATTACGAAAAGTATCTGAAACATTCAAAGTCCCTACGGTCACAGATATTCATACAGAACAGGATGCTGCTATGGCAGCGGCTTATGTAGATGTATTACAAATCCCTGCTTTTCTAGTACGCCAGACTGATTTAGTAGTTGCTGCAGCACAAACTGGTAAAACAGTAAATCTTAAAAAAGGACAATTTATGAGTCCAGAAAGTATGAAACATGCCGTTACCAAAGTAACCGATTCTAACAACCAACAGGTTATGATAACCGATAGAGGTACTATGTTTGGGTACCAAGATATGGTAGTAGATTTTAGAGGTATCCCTACTATGAAAACCTATGCTCCAGTTGTTTTAGATGTTACGCACTCATTACAACAACCCAATCAGTCTAGTGGTGTAACTGGTGGCAGACCAGATATGATTGAAACCATTGCTCGTGCAGGAATTGCAACTGGCGTTGATGGCATTTTTATGGAAACACATTTTGATCCTTCTATTGCTAAAAGTGATGGTGCCAATATGTTAGACATAGCTCATTTAGAAAAATTATTAACTAATCTGGTAGCGATTCGTAAAACTGTAAACGCTTTATAACTCTTCTATTCCGGTAAAATTATTCTAATTACCATCGTTAACTTCGGCTACGCTCAGTTAACGATGGTAACATTTTCAGTTAACTTCGACTCCACTCAGTCAACACAATTTCAATCAGTCAACACCTAATTTACTGGCAAAATGGTATTGTAAAACTACCTTCAAAACTGCTGCCTTCTGCAATAGCACTTGTAGCCCTTTCCAGTATTAATTTTCCAGAAATTTCAGTTTCACTTATTGCTGTAATTTCTACTGTTTCCCCAACATTATTAAACGGCACATCATTTCCAATTCGATCAACAATATTAATATCTGTAAAAACACCAACATTATTAGGAACAACAGCACTGATAATTAAATCAAAATCTGAAACAAAATCATCACAATTAGCGGCTACATTGGTTAAATTTAGACTAATCGCTGGTTCATTATCAAAAGTTGTGGTTGCAAAAGCTTTACCCCCTACAAATGTAAAAGAGGCTCCTTGTAAGGTTCCTGTTAAAGTTTGATCACTTATCGTAGTCCCACTACTTTCCTCATTTTTAGAACAACTTGTAAGACTTACTGCAATTAAGCAAACTATAAAAAATTTCTTCATTTTTAATTTATTAATTGGGTTTTGAATGTAACGGCATTAAAATATTTTTAGTATTCAAAACACACTATAAAAAAGAAAAGTTATATTTATTGTTAAAAAAAACCTTACCACCATTTCACGTGACCAAAAAGCTATTAAACCTCGGAATTACATTATTTTTTATTTTGTTATCAAATGCCCAAGAAAGAAAGGGTGGTCACCCATTTGGAAGCTTGGCTAATGCCGAAAAAACATTTAAATCTTATGATAAGGATAGTACCGCTAATGCCATTGTACTCTATGAAAGAGGAGAAAATTATTTTGAGGTTATTGGAAACAGTATAAAACTGATTAAAAAATACCATACCAAAATTAAAATTTTAAATGAAAAAGGATTTAGTGAAGCTAATATTGCTATCCCCTATTATGCTAATAATGGAAATGGCGAAACGATAACTGATATTAGAGCCATAACTCATAATAAAGATCTTAAAATGGGGCTTGCTAAAGACGCAGTTTTTACGACCGATGTAAATGAAAAATGGTCCGAAAAGAAATTTACCTTTCCTAATATAAAAATTGGTTCCATCATAGAATATCAATATAAAATAATTTCTCCCTATATCTATAATTTAAATGGTTGGGAATTTCAATCGCATATACCCAAATTATATAGTGAATATAATGCTCAAATCCCTGGAAACTATCGATATAATAGATCTTTAATTGGGAACCTTAAATTAGATAAAAACGATGCTCAAATAAAAAAAGATTGCTTTTACGTTCCCGGATATGCCAAAGATGCAGATTGTGAAATTCTAAAATATATTATGAAGGATATTCCAGCTTTTAAAGCCGAAGAAGGCTATATGTTAGCTCCTGAGAATTATATTTCTAGATTAAAATTTGAACTTTCAGAACTTTACGGTTTTGATGGTACCGTAAGTCGATATACAAAATCTTGGAAAGATGTAGATAAAGAGTTTAAGACCGATAAAGATATTGGGAGGCAATTAACAAAGAAAAACTTTTTCGAAAAAAACGTACCGTCAGAGCTACTCTTAGGTGAAGATCAACTAACTGTTGCTAAAAATATTTATGAATTTGTACAAAATCATTATAATTGGAATGGAAAATATGGTATTTACAGAGATATACGTGTAAAAGATGCTTTTGAAGCCAAAAAAGGAAATATTGGGGAAATAAATATCTCTTTAATAAACCTATTGAATGCTGCAGGAATTAAAACAAACCTAATGCTATTATCTACAAGGCAAAATGGTTTACCTAGTAAATTACGCCCTGTAATATCGGACTTTAACTATATCATCGCCAAGGTAGAAATAGCAGGTAAGGACTATTTATTAGATGCTACAGACAAGTATAATCCCTTTGGAATGTTACCTTTTAGATGCCTTAATTATTATGGTAGGGTAATGGATTTTAAAAAGGAAAGTTATTGGTATGATATTGAGCCTGAAACAAAAAATAAATATGATATTAGAGCTTTTGTACAATTTAATGCAGAAAGCAAAAAAGCTAAAGGTGTAATAGACAGGACAACCAGTGGTTATGCAGCTGTTGCCAAAAGAAAAGAACTAAGTGGTATATCTGAGGAAGGCTATTTAGAACAATTAGAAGATGCTTTTGAAGGGACACTTACTATTAATACTTATAAATTAAATAAAAAAAGATCTTCTAAAAAACAAGTAAATGAACGTTTTGAGTTTGAATTAGATGATGTTTTTAATGGAGATGTTATTTACTTTAATCCATTTTTAGTTACTTTTTTTGATAAAAACCCATTCATTTTAGAAGAACGTAATTACCCCGTAGATTTTGGTTTTAGTAGAAATTACAAATATAACTTAAACATTAATCTACCGGATACATATAAAATAAAGGAGCTGCCAGAAAATACAGCAATTAATTTAGGTGACAAGCTAGTCATATTGCGATTTTCAGCAAATGGAAATGCCTCTCAAGTTTCCGTATCTTTTGAGTTAATAATTAATAGCACTTATTTAGTTGTGGACAATTATAAAGCTTTAAAAAAGATTTTTAATGAGGTAATACGAATTCAAAAAAATTCTTTAGTTGTATTAGAAAAGAAATAAAAATATTAGGCAAAGCCTATGAAGTATTAAAAAGAAAATGTTGCACAATTTTTAAGTAAGCTTCAGATCATTTTAAATCTCGATTATTGAGTAATTTTTATTTCCAAAAACTTTTACTTTTTACACGATAAGCATCTTGTAAAACTGCCAGCAATACTGTTTCATTTACTTCATCCAAAACCCTATAACGTAAAGATCTGATTACTTTTCTCCCATCTGCAACTAAATGCTCTGGGTAAATAGATAAATGAGCTGCATTCCAAAAACCAAGGTCTACATAGTTTTTAGTATGGTTTAGATAACAAAAAGGCTTATCTGCTACATAATAAAATGGAATTTTATACTTGTATTTTAAAACAACTTCTGGTACTGTTTTTTCTATCACTGTTTGCAAATAAAGTAAAATACCTTGGTAGGGTTCTGGCTGGTTTATGATATATTGTTCTGCAGGATTCATCTTGTAGAGATTGTTTTATCACCGTTTCTATATAAATATAATCGTTTTTATTTTATTTAAATACAATCACTAAGGCTCTAATTCGTATACTGGTTTGGATACCTTGTAAATGCCATTTTATTATTTTTTACAGTTCTTATATTGCAAATCAAAATATTTATATTAACTTTGTATTTCAAAGTACTTTATAATATGGAATCAAAAAAGTATCTCGACGATATCTCTGAAATTAAAAATATGATGAGCCGTTCATCTCGGTTTATCTCTTTAAGCGGTCTATCAGGTGTTTTAGCAGGGGTGTACGCTTTAGTAGGAGCTTTTTTAGCTAAAACGCAATTAAATAAATATCTAATTCATAGAGACAGTTCAAACTATAAATACCAAATTGATGGCAACTCATTAGAATTAATCTATTCTTTATTATTTATTGCTCTAGGGACGCTTACACTAGCATTACTAACAGGGCTTATTTTAACGTACAAAAAATCTAAAAAAAGTAATGAAAAAATATGGGATGTATCTAGTAAACGTTTGCTGTTTAATTTTTTAATCCCACTAATAGCTGGAGGAATATTTTGCTTGGTTTTATTGCAAAATGGATTTTATGGATTAGTAGCACCAGGAACGCTATTATTTTATGGTTTAGCCTGTGTTAATGCCAGTAAATATACTTTTGGAGATGTTTTATACTTAGGAATCGCAAATATTATACTTGGTTTAATAGCCACACAATTTATAGGCTATGGCTTATATTTTTGGGCTTTAGGTTTTGGTGTATTACATATATTTTACGGAGCTTTGATGTATTATAAATATGATAGGAAATAAGATTTGGGACTTATAAACAATATAAACAAAGCTTTTGACCACCGGATACGATTGGGTATTATGAGTATTCTTATGGTAAACGATTTTGCCGATTTTAAAATGTTAAAAGAATTGCTTGGTGTTACTGATGGCAATTTAGCCAGCCATGCCAAAGCCTTAGAAAAAGAAGCATATATAATAGTAGAAAAACAATTTATAGGTAGAAAACCCAATACAAGATATTCAGCATCAAAACTAGGTAAGCAAGCATTTCAAAAGCATATAGATGCATTAGAAAAATTAATTAGAAAAACATAACTATATTTTTTTATTCATTTACTTTGAAATTCAAAGTACTTTATAAATTTAAAATGAGAGATTTAATATTAGAACTTTTATATGAATGGAGTAAAGTTCCTTATCAAAAATTCTTTAAGAAAAATAAAGAATGGAATACCTCTATTAACGATTTGTTAAGGCACCCTAAAAATAGTTTAGGTTTTCACTTAGCATGTTTTTTATTAAAACATAGTTTTGAAATACAACCAAAGCTAGAGAGCCATGATGTTTACCATGTTCTTACTCATACAGGCGTTAGTGTTCCTGAAGAAATTAGCATGCAATATTATTTATTAGGCAATGGTAAAAGAAGTCTGTACTTGTATGTTGTAATTATGTTGGGTAGTCTGCTTTACTTGGATCATTTAAAGCTATTTATTACGGCATATAAAAAAGGGGAAACTGCTTTAAGTTTTCATCAATTAGACTTTCAAAAAATGCTAGGGCAACCGCTAAAAAAAATAAAAACAACATTTTTAATTCCATAAAAAAATTAATTATGAGTATTCATATCAAATCCGTTTTATCAGCCTTTCTATTTAGTTTCTTGTTTTATAGCAAATCATTAGGCTTAAATTTATTTTTAATTGCTACACTAATTGTACTTATGTTAGCCAGTTTCAATAAAAAAAATAGTTTTCCATGGCCTTATGCAATCAGTTATCTTTTTACTGCTTTAATTGCTTTTCTTAATCCAAATGGTTTTACTGTTTTTGTGCATTTTATAGCGCTATTTGTTTTTATGGGCAAAGTAATCGCTATAAAAACCTCAATTTATATCGCTAGTTTCACAGGTATGATTAATCTTTTAGTAGGTGCAATAATCCATTTTGTAGAAAATCAAAATCAACCTAAAGCGCAACGAAAAGAAATATCTACAGAACTAAAAAATTATATCAAAGGAGTAGTATTAACTATATTGCTTACAACACTATTTATATTACTTTACAAAAATGCAAACCCCGTTTTTAACAACATTGTTAGTAGTATAAATTTAGACTTTTTAAGCCTTCCCTGGCTATTCTTTACTGTAATAGGTTATATCGTATTTCTAAATATTTTTAAGCCTTATTATCCTAAAGAACTAATTGCTTTTGATACGAATAGTAGCAATGAATTAAAAAAATCTAGTACTCCTTTCAGCACAGACTACATTCATAAATTAAAAGCAGAACATGCCTTAGGGAGCATGGTATTTGCAGGTTTAAATATCTTATTAGCGCTCTTTTTAACTACAGATGCTTTTTATATCTATAACACAGAGGTACTAAGTAATGCAGAATACTCAGATGCTGTACATAAAGGAATCTATGCGCTTATGTTTTCTATTGTAGTTGCTATTGCTATTATTCTTTATTTTTTTCGTGGTGATTTAAATTTTTATACGAAAAACAGGCAATTAAAAACACTAAGTTATACTTGGATTACATTAAATACTGCACTCGTAATTTTCACTTTTTACAAAAATTGGATGTATGTAGCCTCACTTGGTTTCACCTATAAACGAATTGGTGTTTTTGTATACCTCCTATTAACGTTAACTGGGCTGGCAACTGCTTATATAAAAGTAGCTAAAATTAAAAGTTTTAATTATATGCTAAGGGCCAATTTAACCACTTTATTCACTTTCTTACTAATTGCTGCTGCTGTGCCATGGGATAATGCTATTACTGCTTACAATTTAAACTATATAAAAGATCCAGATATTATATATCTCATGAAGTTGGGCGATACTAATTTAGCGCAATTAAAAAAATATGCACAAAAAGATACTTCTTTTATCACTGAAGATCAGAAAAAAAGTATCAACGAAACTTACAATCTTTTTATAAAAAAACAAGAAGAAAAAAAATGGCAAGAATATAATTTTTATCACCTAACTAAAAACAAGTAGCCATGGAAACTTTTTTAAATATAGAATAAACAAATTAGCTGCATGGTTTGCTGGTTCTTGTTTTGGAATTGGAACCTTATTATTTCTTTTGCTACTCATAGCTTATGAAAGTAATTTTTTAATAACTATGGCAATAACTTTTTTTGTTCTAGCCTTTATTATTGGAGCTATACTACTCTTAATTATCAGTATTCAATTGCTCTTTAACTTTAAAGATGTACAAGAATTTGTAGTGACTTTTTTACTTATAGCATTAAACTATCCTATTGCTTTTTTTTATATAAGCCTTTTAAACTTATGAAACTGAGACTATCCATTCAACACACAATAAATAAAATTAGCATCTTTATGGCAATAGCAAGTTTTGCAATTGGCACTATTTTATTTGTTTTACACAAACTTATCAAAACAGATTTATTAGTTGTAATTGGTTTATACTATGTATTAGCAGCTTTTTTAGCAAATAGTATTGTATTAGTTCTATTGTTAACAAATAGTTGTATGCATTATAAAAATTATAAAGAAAATTGTATGTGTATACTCTTATTAATAATAAACATTCCTATTGCATATCTATACCTTCAAAATTTATAAAATTTAAAGTATGAATACTCCTTTTTTAAAATTAAATAAAACATATATAAACCTATTTTTCGTTACTAGTTTTGCTGTTCTACTAGTCATATTGCGTGTAAAAATTACAGGAAGCACCTTTTATATGTTCCTTATTTGGAATTTATTTTTAGCAGGGTTACCCTATTTAATTACTCAAATTATGGCATGGTTTCCTAGGTTACAATCTTCTCCAATTTTGAGCTTTTTAAGTTTTGGTATTTGGTTGCTTATTTTACCTAATAGCCCTTATATTATTACAGATTTAATCCATTTACATAATGATGCCTCCAATATGGTTTGGTATGATTTATTCTTGGTTTTTGTTTTTGCAATAACAGGACTCATTTTTGGACTACTCTCCATGCTAGATATGTATCATATGATTGCTTTTAAGTATAGCAAAAGAGTGGCAAAATACACCCTTTTTAAGGTTTGCTTTTTAAGCGGATATGGAATTTACTTAGGCCGATTTCTTCGGTTTAATTCATGGGACATCCTAACCCATCCTAAAAACTTACTATATCAAATTACAGAAAGTATTAACGACCCTAAAGTTATGGTAACCTTTGCATTTGGCGGTTTATTATGGATTTTATTTTCATTTTTAAAATCTACCATACCCATGTATCAGCAAAAAATATAATAGCAATGAAAGTTATTTTTAACACAAAATATTTTGCAGCTTTTTGCTTTCTTTTTGCAATAGAAGTTTTAATTGCCTCCTTTTTAAAAACTGGCTTTATTAGGCATACCGTTGGAGATTTTTTAGTTGTACTACTACTCTATTGCTTTTTAAAAAGCTTTTTAAAAACAAATTATTTAACCACTGCTATAACTACTTTAGGTATTGCCTACCTAATAGGATTTTTACAACTCACTAGATTCATAAAAGAACTTGGTTTAGAGCACAGTAAGTGGGCTAATCTCCTTTTTGGAAATACTTTTAATATACAAGATTTAATTGCTTATACATGTGGCTTTTTGGTGATCATTTTAATAGAAAAAAATTCAATTTTTAAATTAAAAACGTACTAAACTTTACCATCCACATAATCTTGTAAATAGGCATATCTTTTGGTTAGCTTGCCATTTTGCGTCATTCTGGCACGTTCTAACACCCCATCTTTATCATCATTAAAAAAAGCGGGGATCACATTTTCCACAAAAGCTTGTCCAAAACCAACGCTAGCATCACGTGGCAACTCACAAGGTAAATTATCTACTGCCATTACTGCAATAGCATCAGGGTTTTTAAAATCTGTTTCAGTTTCCGTTTCTGGATCATAACCATATACAGGTTCTGCAATAGTAGAAGGTTTTATGGTTGCCGCAACTGGACCATCAATATCACAGCTCACATCTGCTACTACTTTTATCTTAAACTCTGGATGTTTAGCATCCTCACGGGTATATAAATAAGGTGCTCCTTGTCCGTAAAAATGCCCTGCAATATAAAAATCTGTGACTTTGGCAAAACGAAAAAAGTTAGACTTATACTCTTCTGGATGTGCAAAAAAATCAGCCTTATTACCACGCACCCCATCTTTACGCTTATTGTATTCAGAAGCATCTATCTGACAGTACACCGGTTCTTTAAACGTTTCTGTTAAATATTCTTTTACGGTAACTTTTCTAAGTGGCATAGCGTCTAACATTTCTTTAGACCCATTCCCTACCCTACCTTTACCTGTAAGTAATATTTTTATGTTGGGGAGTTTTATGTTTTGAAGTGCTTTAATTAATGCTTGCTGATCTGCTAATGTTTCTGCTTTAGGCAATTCAAATGCGTTATATTTTAATCCATATGCTCTAAAACCATTATATGCACCAACAATACCTGCATATCTCCCAAAAGCGACTAAACGTTGTTCCTTGGTATTTGTAATAACTTCATGATCATACAACTCAATGTTATTGTCTAAAACTGCCTGCAATAAATCTCTATTATATGGTTGTTTTTTTATGGTATGTGAAAAGAAAAAGTATTTTTTATTAGGAATTAATGCAGAAATTGGAACTTCTTTTACCCCTAAAAGCACATCACAGTCCTCCATTTTTGATGCCACTTCAAAACCTACTGCTTTGTATTCAGCATCTTTAAAAACGCGTATTGGAGAAGGTTCTACAATAATTGCTGCATCTGTAAAATTGTTAACTACTTGTTTACAAGCTGTTGGCGATAATACAACTCTTCTGTCTGGAGGGTTTTTACGTTCTCGTATAATTCCGAATCTCATATACTAATTATAAAACATTACTTAAATTTATTGTTTCAAATTTAACATTAACTTAGTCCTCTTCAAAACTTTTTTTGGAATGCTTTTTGAAGTATATTTGTCAGCTTATTTTAGTAAAAAATCATTAAAAATTATGACTTTGCTTAAATAAACAACTTTAGGTAAATCCTTGAGAAATTGATTTAAAAAACAACTTAGATTACCTTTATAGAGTATAATATAAATAGAGTTCTTTGAAAAAAATTAGTGAGAGAATAGTACTTTTTGAGTTTGCCCTTCGGCTACGCTCAGGGTTCAATTCGTTTGCGGTAAGCACAGCTTACCCAACTCAGTAAAGGGGCCGACTGGTTTTGACAGCGAGACCAATTGGAGTGTAAGCATGCCGAGCGCTGAGATACAGCTCGTAAATCTCATTTTTCAAACTTTTTATTCGACGAGAATAATTACGCTCTTGCTGCATAATCTGAATTATAGTAGGATTATACCACGTCCCTGCTAGGCAGGGAGGCGAGATGTCTCTGAATAGCCCTTGTTGACGGCGATTCCTATTGAGACACCATAAAAGTCAACACAAGGGTTATAGTGCTTTGTTATAATCACTAAAATTTAAAAGCTAAGGGTATCATAGGCCGTTTTCAGTCGGTGGTGCCACTAAAATCAAATGAAAACTAAGCATGTAGAAAGCATTTTAGTTGCTTGTTTGGACGGGAGTTCGATTCTCCCCGGCTCCACTTATAAAATTAAAATACCGCTTTGTTAAATGAATTGTATTTATAATCAACTTATATAAAGTGCCATTTTAGCAAAATTCTTAATCTTCAAAAGGGCTAATAATATCGGTTACTTAGGTCTACACCATGGCAATTATAATAGAATTATACCTCAAAAAAAATTGCTTAACTCTAATATCAATACTTTTATAAAACAAGAAAAAAAATAAAGCACAATAGATGGGAATACATAACTCGCTTTATACCTAGGTTGTGTACGCAATTAAAACAAATAGAGGTACAATCCTGATTGACTAAAGAGTGGTTGCTATTATTGTGAAGAGATAACTCAAAAAGTTAAATTAGGAATAGAGAAATTACCAAGTTAAGCCTGTATAATTAATTGCTTAATTTTGGTTTAACCAAAGGTTATTTCAGGTGTACTTTGTCTGATTTTCTAAGGGAAATCATAACATGTAAAGCTATAACTATTCCTACATGTAATCGTTAATAACAAGTTGAAAAAACAGAATGGTTGTTTGGATTCAAATAATAGGTTTAAGAAAATCAGACTCGATTGAAAATGAAAAAGAAAAGATTTCTAAGATTCTCAATAAAATAGTATTTGACTTTGATTTTGTAAAACAAAATTTAAGTATGGATTTAGAGAAAATAAAATGGGGATCGACTCAATCAAGAGGAATTAGAAACCCAACATCACATAAAAGTTCTTATATGATCTTAATGCTACTGACAGGTATATCACTATTTTTATCAATTCCATTGTTAATTTCTTATGGAGTTGGAATTTATAAAAGAAGGGAAGAATTAAACACAATATAAAATATGCAGCTAAGAAAAATATTGGTAATTATAGGGCTTCTATACTTTCTGCTTAACTTGATTAGTTGTAAAAACGCGGAAAAACATAAGGTAACAGAAGCAGATAAGAAAGGTATCGTAATTCCATTTGAGTTAACTGAATACAACAATATAAAGATTAAGACTGTACTTAATGGAGTTGACACATTAAATCTAAAATTTGATTCTGGCACTACTGGACTTTTATTGACCCATAAAGCCATAAAAGAAAAGACTAACTTATTAAAAAATAATACAAAAGAAGATACCGTAACGTATAATTATGTTAAGCTAAAAACTCTTGCAACATTAGAAATTGGAGAGTTAAAATGGGATGACTTAGAAATATATCCTGTACAAAACTCTGGTCAAGGAACAGATGGGCGATTTGGTTGGGATTTATTTAGGAACAAAGTAATAACAATAGATTACAATAAAAACATACTTATTGTCCATGATGAATTGCCAGATGTTACGGATTATACAAAATCTAAACTGGAAAAAGTAAAAACATTATTTTGTCTTAATGGTAAAATTACCATCAACAAAAAAAGTTACAATAGTCGTTTTTTATTTGATACAGGCTATCAAAGAGCACTTTTATTAGATAGTGTTATTTTATATGAGCAATCATTCCCTAAAAATTTAAATGTTATTAAAACAAATCAATTAAGAAATGGTGCAGGTGATATATTTGTAACCAAAGTAATAGAAATACCTTCCTTAACTATTAGTGGACAGACCATTACTAAATTTCCTACTCAAGTCTTAAATAGAGAAAATCCAGCTGGTTTTAAAACTCATATATTAGGAAATGAACTATTAAAAAGATACAATACTATTTTAGATTTTAAAAATAGTGTTGTGTACCTTAAAAAAAACAAACTATTTGAGCTCCCATATATTGATGCATCTTAATTATATGATGTACAGTATTAAAGAGATTGCGTTTTATTTAAAATTAAAATAATTCATAGCATTATAATAACAAATATCTTGTATCATTTTACCTATAAATGAAATATCATTAGGTACGAGACCTTTTCTCATATCTTCTGCCATTATATCACATAAAATTCTTCTAAAATAATCATGCCTGGGAAAAGACAACAAACTACGGCTATCTGTTAACATCCCAATAAAACGACTAAGCAATCCCATATTTGAAAGCGTATTTATTTGCTTTTCTATACCATCTTTCTGATCTAAAAACCACCATCCAGATCCAAATTGCATTTTACCTGGAATGCCCTTTTCACTATAATTCCCCATCATAGTAGCAAATACTTCGTTTTGAGATGGATTTAAATTGTAGGTAATCGTTTTACTTAAACAGCCTTCGGCATCCAAACGATTAAATAATTTAGACATCGCTTTGGCTTGGTTAAAATCGCCTATAGAATCACAACCTGCATCAAAACCTAATTGCTCTTTTAAACGATTGTTATTATTGCGTAGCGCTCCTAAATGAAATTGTTGCACCCATTCTTTAGCATGATACATTTTGCATAAATGGTATAGTATACATGAAGCATATAAATTTGCTTCTGTAGTGGTAATTGTCTCGCCATTTAATTTCTTTTTTAAAATAACATCAGCAGCTTCATCTGTAAAATCATATGCAAAAATTTGTTCCATGCCATAATCCGATAAAGAACAACCATGTGCATCAAAATAATTTATTCTACTTTGTATGGCGTTTAATAGATCCTCTAAACACTCTATGGGAAAAGACACGCAAGCTGCTAACTTTTTAAGATAAGCATTATAGTTAGTACGCTCAATTAGGAGTAAAGCATCTGGCCTAAATGTGGGTAAAACTTTTGTGTGAATATTCTTTTTGGCAATCGTTTTATGATGCATTAAATTATCTATAGGATCATCAGTAGTACAAAGCACTTCTACTTTCATTTGTTCTAATATCTTAGAAGGTGTTGTAGTAGCTAAAATACTATTAGCTTTTTTATAAATTGTGTCTGCTGAGCTAGCTTGTAATAAGGTATCTATATTAAAGTAGCGTTTCAATTCTAAATGTGTCCAGTGAAACAAAGGATTTCTAAGGGTATAAGGAACTGTTGTTGCCCAATTAAGAAATTTCTCTTCTTTTGTAGCTTCGCCTGTAATATATTTTTCATCAACACCATTAGCTCGCATTACACGCCATTTATAATGGTCTCCACTTAACCAAGCATCAGTAATATTAGCAATTGGCTTGTCTTCTGCTATTTGCTGTGGTGATAAATGATTATGATAATCAATTATTGGCATAGCTGCGGCATACTTATGGTATAGAACCTCTGCTTCTTTTGAGTTTAATAAAAAATTATCGGTTATGAATAACGTTTCTGAATTTATTTTACTCATTCATTTAAACTTTTAGAAATTCCATATGCTAAGCCCCTTAGCTCTGCTAGACCTCTTAACCTACCAATAGCGGAATAGCCTGGATTAGTTTTTTTATGGAGATCATCTAACATTTGATGTCCGTGATCTGGGCGCATAGGCATTCTTAGATCTTTTCTTCCTTTAGCTTTTCTGCTTTGTTGTTCTTCTAGTAATGCTTTCATTACTGCATACATATCTACATCACCCTCTAGATGATTGGCTTCATAAAAATTCCCTACTTCATCTCTTTGAGTACTTCTTAGATGAATAAAGTGAATTCTATGTCCTAAACGCTTTACCATTCCAGGTAAATCATTATCTGATCGAACACCAAAGGAACCTGTACAAAATGTTAATCCGTTATTAGGACTATCTACAGTATTATACAGCTCTATAATATCTTGCTCTGTGCTGACCACTCTAGGTAAGCCTAAAATTGGAAATGGTGGATCATCTGGATGAATACACATCAATATGCCTGCTTTTTCTGCTACAGGAATAATTTGCTTTAAAAAATAAAAAAGGTGTTTTTTTAATTTTTCTCCATCTATAGCATCATAAGTACTAAGAATAGCATTAAACTCCTCTAAGGTATAGCCTTCTTCTGCTCCCGGTAAACCTGCAATAATATTTTTAATTAAGACTGTTTTTTCGTCTTCTGTCATTTTTAAAACTAACGCTTCAGCACTTGCCATCTGAGCTGGAGTATAGTCCGCTTTAGCATTTGGTCTTTGTAATAAAAAAACATCAAAAACAATAAATGCAATGATATCAAACCGTAATGCTTTAGAACCATCTGCAACTTTATAATCTAAACTGGTTCTGGTCCAATCTAGCACTGGCATAAAATTATAGCATATGGTATCTATGCCGCAAGCTCCTAAATTGGTTATGGTTTGCTTATAGTTAGCTATATAGGTTTTAAAATTTCCAGTCTGCGTTTTTATAGTTTCATGGATAGGAACACTTTCTACTACAGACCATGTTAAGCCAGCATTTTCAATGATTTCTTTTCGTTCTTTTATGGCTGCAATTGGCCATACGTCACCATTGGGGATATGATGCAGTGCAGATACTATTCCTGTAGCCCCAGCTTGTTTAATATCTAAAAGTGATACAGGATCTTCTGGGCCATACCATCTCCAAGTTTGTTCTAAATTTAAATTCATAATACTTATTTAAACTCCACTATAAGCTGCAAAACCGCCATCTATTGGCACAACTATACCAGTTACAAATTTTGCACCCTCGCCACACAACCATACTGTAGTTCCAATTAAATCTTCTGGTTCACCATATCGCCCCATTGGGGTCTGATCTATAATTTGTTGCCCTCTTTCTGTTAAACTTCCATCACTCTCCGTTAATAAAGCTCTATTCTGATCGGTTAAGAAAAAACCTGGTGCTAAAGCATTTACTCGAATCCCTACTTTAGAGAAATGTACTGCTAACCACTGTGTAAAGTTAGACACAGCTGCTTTTGCTGCACTATAGGCAGGGATTTTTGTTAAAGGAGTATAGGCGTTCATAGAAGATATATTTAGAATACTACAACCTTCTTTTCCAATCATATCTTTTGCAAAAACCTGCGTTGGCAATAGGGTTCCTGTAAAATTAAGATCAAAAACAAATTTTATCCCATCAGGATCTAAATCAAAAAAAGTTTTAAAACTAGTATTAGTATTTAATAAATCTTCTTCTTTTAAATGTGACTTCGACGTTGTTCCCATTGGGTGATTACCTCCTGCTCCATTTATTAAAATATCACAAGTGCCCAATTGCGTATTTACCTCAACTTTAGCTTTTTCTAAAGATTCTTTTTCTAATACATTAGCTTCAATTGCAATGGCTGTTTTTCCCAAGCTATTGATCTCATCTGCTACTTGCTGCGCGGCTTCAAATCTTAGGTCTAAAACCGCAATTTTATGCCCTTCTTTGGCTAGTGCATTTGCTAAAGTACTGCACAATACGCCACCTGCCCCAGTTACAACTACTACTTTTTGATGCATTTTTAACTTAAATAATATGATCTAAATATGTAATTCTACACATAGGCATCTAAAGTAAGAAATTTAAACTTGTTTGATATGTAGTTTGGAATAGAAGCTTGTTTTTATGGTATGAGTCAATTTTATTACAATATTTTATTTAGAAAAATTATATGTTAAACCAATAAAAAATGAAGGTCTAAATACATTATCATAATTAATTTCTGTATCAGTAGTAGTAATAAACATATTAGCTGTATCCAGATTTGCTCTATTTAAAATATTGACTTTAGTATACGAGATTCCTGTAGTAAAAATCACTCTATTTTTTTCTGTAAACAAAAGAGAACCTCCCAAATAAAAACCAATCGCTGCGTCATCATTTAAACTTATTCCAGATGAAAACGCTGGTTGTATGTCACAATTTTTTGTTTTATAAACATGTACTAATGCTCCAAGTGTATGCGATAAATCGTCTGTATTTGATTTTATTACTCCTGTAGAATTACCTTCGGCATTTTTAAGTAATGAATAATTATCATCCCCTTTAAAACTTACTAAATAACCAGAGCTAAAATTTACTTTCCATTTTCCTTTAGTCTTAAAAGTATAAGTACCAAATGTTTTTATAGTATCGCCTTTTATATTTTTTAGAAAAGGGCTTAGTTTAACTTGATCATCTAATATTTGTTCTGAATTAGTATAGGCAATAAAATCCATATTTTTAATTAAATTATAAAAATCAATTCCTTTATGACTTTTCGCAATTAATTCTTCTTTATTTTTTGTAACATTTAGGGTATCTACACTCTTTTTTAGTGCATCATATTGTTTTTTAAAAGGGTTTTTAATAATAGTTTTTTGATTAGATTCGATAACTTTAAAAGTCTTTTTATTTTTAGATAAATACTTTGCTTTAATTTGTATTTCTTCATCTAATACAGACACATTTAATACATCATATAATACACCTAATTCATTAAAATCAGAATTCATGTTACTTATGTTAGACAGCACTTGTTCTTTAGCATCTGTAACTAAAAGATCATTATAAGTAATTTCATAATATGATCTTATATTTTCTAAGAAGGCCACTGTATCCTTAATTAAATTAGGTTCCTTAAAAAGTGCTTTTAGTCGTTCTTCTAATTTTTCTGCTTTTTGAATCATTTGCAAATGTTTAATAACACTATTATACTTATTCATAAATTTCAACGTATCAGAAATTTGCAAGCTATCTTTTTCATTTTGTTGATATCCTTGATAATTTTCAGGAGTTTCACCTTTTGCTTTATTTTCTTCATTTTGCTCTCCTTCTTTTGCTGGATCTGTATCTTCTTCTAACTTTTTATTAAACTCAGAAGGGATATCATATTCAAAGTTTAATTTTTCAACAGTTAGATCTGCATTTAGCTGAAGCGTATTTACATTATGAATTTTAAATTTTATGGTTTGCCCATATTGTAATTTTGGTGGTAGTTTACTACTATTTTCCTCAAAGGGTTTTATATCTATTATTGTTTCTTGAGTAAAGCCAAGAAAAAAGCTTAGCATTATTAAAACAAAAAGTATATTAGTTTTCATATTTCAAAAGGTATTTGGTTATTAAATTGACTATTAATTGCTCCAATATTTAATAGATTAGGAGTTTGTTCGGGAGGTAATAAATGCGTTATTCTTTTATGAAATTTGTTATAATTACCTTTAAATTTACCTCCATTCCAGACCTTTTTAACTCTAGCGGTAAACTGTCCGTTAAAAGCACCGTCATAGGAATACTGATTATCTTGGCAACCAGAAATAAGTTTAACACTTGCCTTAATTTCATTCAGCGTTTTATGATCTTCTAAAATTTTGTCATAAAAATCTTTGTTGTTTAAATAAGTAGAAGTTATGATAGTATCAGGAAGGTTTTTTGTTGCATAGCCTTCTTCATTAGTAAGAATCGTTGGGTTTATAGACCTAAGTATACTTCCACTATGGCAACTATCAGAAAAAACTAGAACTCTCACTTCTTTTTCAAATAAAGCCCACAGATTTTTTAAATGATCATCAATTAATTGTCCATCAAAAAGACACCATGTTTCATCCATACCATCTTCCTCATCAGCGTTTTTATCAGGTACTTGCCCTCCATGACCAGAATAAGTAATTAAAAGAAGATCTCCTTTTTTTAACTCTTTAGCTTTTATTGTAATAAAGTCAGTAACATTTTTAAGTGTTGCAGCTTCCCTTAACAGCTGTGATGTTTTAAAACCAACTGACTTAGCAATAACTTGCATATCATTAGCGTCAAATTCGCATGCATTTAGTTTTCCATCCCATCCATTATAATGGGTAGGATCTACATAATTTAGTCCTATGTGTAAAGAATATCCTTTTCCCATTTTAAAATAATTTTAGGTAATTTTTAATTCTAAATGATTTTTGAGGCATACCCTTTGCTAACAATTGCGTAGCATTCATAAGCTTTAAAACAACTTTAGCTAAGGTTTTTATGACGGATGGAAAAGAAAAACCTGTAGCAATAGTCAAAGACTCTTGATACGATGATTCTGAAAAAAAGTTAGCTCCTATAGCGCTAGTAGCTAAAGAAAATAATACAACACTGATGATAGTGATTACCCAATAATCTGGCGCTTTTATAATTTTTACATTTGCACCTAATTCTTGTTTTAGATCTACAAAATGCATAATTTCTTGAATGGAAGTGCCTAGAAAAGCATATCCTAATAAACTGGTTATCATATTTTTAGTTTTAATTTTCATCAAAACTACTTTACTACAAAGCACAAAAAAATCCCCTTTGATGGGGATTTTTAACTTTTAAAGAAGATCTAAAACAACTTAAAAATTATATTTCTTTTCTACAGCATAGCGTAATAGCTCACCTGCGCCACTTAAACCTAATTTCCGAATCATATTTTTGCGATGGGTGTCTACGGTACTTTTACCTATAAAAAGTTGGTCTGCAATTTCATGAGAAGTCTTTCCTCTGCTAATTAAACCTAGTATTTCTCTTTCTCTAGAAGAAAGTACACTTTTAGATTTGTTTTTTTCTGCAGAAGGCAAATGAATTTTTTTATCAAAATACGTTTTTCCTATAGCAACAGTTCTAATAGCTTCCAAGACAATTTGTAATGAAGAATTTTTAAGGATATAGCCCATCGCTCCAGCTTCTAACATTTGCCGAATTGCATCTTCTTGATCAAACATTGTAAATGCAATAATTTTTGTTTCAGGGTATTCTTTTTGAATGATTTTTGCAGCAGCAATACCATCTATTTTTGGCATACGAATATCGCAAAGTACAAGATTAGGAGCCCTTTTTTGAATCATCTCTAGTAGTGCTTCTCCATCGTTGGCATGTCCAACAATTTTAATATCCTCTTCGTACTCTAAATACGATTGGATACCATCTATTAAAGCTTGGTGATCTTCTGCTATTGCTACGGTAATCATACAGGAATATCGATTAGAATAGAAGTTCCTTTACCTACTATACTATCTACTGTAAAAGTGCCTTCTAAATGTTCAATTCGTTTTTCTATAGTGCCTAAACCCATCCCATTATTTGTTCTTTTTACAGCAGACATATTAAAACCCTTACCATTATCTTCTACTATGATATTAAGCCTGTCATCGTGTTGCGTAAACTGAATAGTAGCTGTATTCGCTTCTGAATGTTTGATAACATTTGCCATCAATTCTTGGATAATTCTAAAAATACTAAGCTCCAAGGAGTTTTCCATACGCTCCCCTAATCCAAAATCTTCTACTGTTACTTGTAAAACATTAGCTTCGTTTATAGTACTCGTCATTTTCCGAATAGCGGGTAATAAACCCTGATTTGCCATTACCCCAGAATTTTTAGAGTGCGCTATACCTCTAATCTTCTGATAGGCTTCTTCTAATAGTTTTTGCGCATTTTTCAATGCTACATCTTCTGGGTCACCCTTTATATTATCAAAGTGCAATTTTACTGTTGCCATTAAACTTCCCAAATCATCATGCAATTCATTAGCAACTTTAACACGCTCCTTTTCCTGACCTGTTATCATGGCATCAATGCCTATTAACTCTTGCTCTTTTAACAGGGTTGCCACTTTTTGCTGTTCTAGTAATTGCTGTTGTTCGGCAATTTTACGTTTTTTTGTAGTATTTTTTTGGAGAAGAAAAGCTGTACATATACCTATAAAAATTAATCCTATTGCGATCAAAAGGTAGTTCCTGTTTTTAATACGTTTGCCTTCTATTTCTAAATTATCTGCCCTTAACTTTTCGTTATTATATTTTTCTTGAATATCTGATATTGTAGTATTCTGATTACTGAGGTTAATTACATCCTTTATAGAATCATATTTGTATAAGTAACTATAAGCAGTTTTAAAATCTCCTAAGTAATAATGAGTAAGATCCATATTCCCAAAAAGAATCTTTTTTGTTTTAGCACTATATTTCTTAACCATTAAGGTTTCTGCTTGATTATAATATTCAAGGGCTTTTTTATATTCTTTTGACCTACGGTAACTATTACCAATGTTGTTCAAGAGATCATGATACAGATTCGAATTTTTTAGTTCATCATTATCTTTTTTTAAAAGTTTCAAGGCTTTGAAAAAATTTACTCGTGCTTTGTCATTATCCTGAATTCTGTTAGAATATACTACACCAATATTCATCAAATTAGTAATTGCCATTTCTGATTCATCTGCGTTTTCAAACAAAGAGTAAGCAGTTTTAAAATAGCTCAAAGGCACATTAGGATCCTTATCTAAAAATGCTCTTCTTCCCTTATAATTATATCCTTTAGCAAGTAAAAAAGTATCTTGAAGACTAGTAGCATATTCCCAAAACTCATCAAAATATTGATCGTTATAATCTAAATTATTTTGACTTTCTAAAAGACTACTAATCTCAAAATTTATTTGAGCTACTTCTCTTAATCTATCTTTAATAAGATATTCATCTTTTGCTTGTTTATAATAATAAAAAGCAGAGTCTTCTTTATTTAACTCTTCAAATGCGGTACCAAGTTGAGCAAAATAATCCGCAGAATTAGTCTTGAGTTTTATACTTCCAAACTGTTGATACTTTGAAATAACTTCATCATAACGACCTTCTTTATTAAGAGATTGCAACTCTATCAAAAGTTTATCCTCCTTTTGTGAAAACATAGTATAAACACATAGTGACAGGATTAAAAAGACTATTATTCTCTTATTAACCACCAATAAGACCTATAACATCCCCATCTTGTTCCCTAGGTTCACTATGTATTCCATTTTTGTTTACACAATAACCTGTAAGATCACACAACGTATATTTGTATTGAGAATTAAATTTTACACAATTTTTAAAAGATTTTAGTAAGCAAAAATTAATTTTATCATCATGAATAATATAAATGACCAACTTTTTATGATTTCTAAGTTTTTTTTTATCTAATGGCTTACCCTTAATCCTATTAAAAGGGATTTTACATTGTAACAAACCAATGATATCATCTTCTGTTTCTCTACCCTTGTTACCATCTAAAACAACTAAAATTGCGTTCTTTTTCTTACTTGAAATATTATATACATTTTTTACTTTTAAAGTATTAATAGGAATTGGAATCAACAAATTGATTTTTTTATCTTTTGCAGTAAAAAAGTTATTTATTGAGTCTTTTTTATTTGGTTTAAACTTCTTAAATCCTTTTTCAGGTGATTCTCCATAAGTAGTATCAACTACTTTTTGTGCTATTTGAGCATTTAAATATTTTGGAGCAATTAAAAATATAATTGCTAAAACTTTTATTAGTGATTTCATATTTTATTTATTAAAGTTCTATTCAAAAGTTATCGATAATATTATATTATTGTTTATACAGCAAACTTCTAATAATTAATCAAGCAAATGAATACCTATTAATAGGTATTTTGTGCTTTTAAATGGAAAAATACTTAAATAACATTATAAAAAAAGAAAATATTCTTACTTTTTTATATTAATTTTCTTAAAATACTATTATTTAAAACATTCTATTCCTTTAAATTCAAAAAAACATTTATCTTTTAGCACATTTGTGCTACACTATTGTTTCTAAAGAAACTAGAACTTACATTCATTTTCTTTAATTTGCATCATCAACCATATACATGTTAAATGAGCCAACCTAAAAAAAGAAAAGTCTCTATTACTGGTGCTATAGATTTTACAGGAATACAAGTAACCGAGCCTGCTAAATATGCTGCTGGTGTAAAAGCTGTTAAAGTAGCTTTACAACATACTTTTAAAGAGATGGGAATTGCCAAATCTTTGCGAACGTTATCACAGCTCAACCAAAAAGAAGGTTTTGATTGCCCTGGTTGTGCATGGCCAGACCCTGAAAAACCATCAAAACTTGGCGAATACTGCGAAAATGGTGCAAAAGCAATTGCTGAAGAAGCTACTAATAAAAGAGTAGATGAGCGTTTTTTTGCAACCCATTCTGTTGAGGAACTATCCACATGGACAGATTATGAAATTGGAAAAAGTGGAAGGTTAACCTCTCCTATGGTCTTACGCCCAGATCGTATTTTTTACGAACCTATTTCTTGGGAAGCCGCTTATGAATTAATTTCAGAAGAACTCCATCAACTAAATTCGCCCAATGAAGCTGTTTTTTACACCTCTGGACGATCTAGTAATGAAGCAGCCTTCTTGTATGGCTTATTTATCAGAGCTTTTGGAACCAATAATATGCCTGACTGTTCTAATATGTGCCATGAATCTAGCGGAGTTGCATTGAATGAAACTTTAGGAATAGGAAAAGGTTCTGTAAAACTAGAAGATTTTGATAAGGCAGATGTAGTGATGGTCATTGGACAGAACCCTGGCACCAATCACCCCAGAATGTTATCTGCATTGCAAAAATGTAAGGAAAACGGCGGAAAAGTAATTAGTATAAACCCTTTGGAAGAAGCGGGACTGATTCGTTTTAAAAATCCGCAGGAGGTAAAAGGAGTTATCGCTAATGGAGAAGCTATAACTGATATTCATCTTCAAGTAAAAATAAATCAAGATGTTGCTTTGCTAAAAGTGATCATCAAAAAACTTGCTGCTTTAGATAAAGAACATGGAAATATATTTGATCATGATTTTATAAATACGTACACAGATGGGTATGCAAGTCTCTTAAAAGATCTTGAAAATTATTCCTCCAAAGAATTAATACAGAGTTGTGGAGTATCCGAAAAGCAAATTGATGAAACGGTTGCTTTATTAGCTAAAAAAAATAAAATTATTATTTGCTGGGCGATGGGGCTTACACAACATAAGAATAGTGTTTCTAATATTAAAGAATGTGTAAACCTCTTACTCCTAAAAGGTAGTTTAGGAAAACCTGGCGCAGGTACTTGCCCAGTTAGAGGGCATAGTAACGTACAAGGCGATAGAACTGTAGGGATTGTACATCATGTTTCTAAAGAGCTTAATAATGCCCTAGAAAAAACATTTAATTTTAAACCCCCAACGGAAGAAGGTTTAGATACGGTACATGCTATTGAAGCAATGCATAATGGCAAAGCAAAAGTTTTTATGGCATTGGGTGGCAATTTTGTTTCTGCTACTTCTGATACGGCATATACCGCTGAAGCTTTACAAAACTGCTCTTTAACGGTACAAGTGAGCACTAAACTAAACAGATCTCACTTAATTACTGGAAAAACAGCATTAATTTTGCCCACTCTAGGAAGATCAGAAATGGATCATAAAGACGGTAAAACTCGTTTTTTTACGGTAGAGAATAGTATGGGAAAAGTGCATCAATCTAAGGGTTTATTAAGCCCTGCATCTGACCATATAAAAAGTGAACCAGATATTATAGGAGGTATTGCTGATGCTTATTTTAAAGGAGAGCATCCTGTAGCCTGGAAAAAATTAAGTGAAGATTATGAATTGATTCGTGAAAAAATAACACAAGTTTTTAATGGTTTTAAAGACTTAAATACCAAATCTAAAGGTTCTGGATTTTACCTTCCTAATAACGTGAGAGATTTAGATTTTAGCAAATTACCTAATGGAAAAGCGCAGTTTAGCCGGTGCGAACTTCCCAGTCATGATATAAAAGCGAATGAGTTTTTATTAATGACTATGCGATCTCATGATCAGTTTAACACTACAATTTATGGATTAAATGATAGATATAGAGGGGTTTATAATGAACGTAGAGTTATTTTTATGAACGAAAATGATATAAAGCAACAAGGTTTACAAAAAATGGATATTGTTGATTTAATTAGTAATTATGATAATACGGAACGGATTGCTGAAAAGTTTTTAGTGATTCCATATAATATTCCACAAGGAAATGTAGCTGCGTATTTTCCAGAAACAAATGTACTGGTACCATATAACCATTTTGCAGATAAAAGTAATACCCCAATAAGTAAATCTATCATAATCAAAATTAAAAAAGTGAGTTAATTTCACATCCCTAATACCTACAGGGTTTAATACCTGCTAGGTTTTAAAAACCTGAGGGGTATTATAAAAGAATAATGAAAGCATTAAAACTTATATTTTGTAATCTAAAGTATTTTGCCCCTGCATGGGTTTTTGCTTCATTAAATATCGCTGTTGGCACTTGGGTATTATACATACCCGATATTAAAGAAAAAATAAAATTAGATAATAGTCAATTAGGCCTTGCACTATTTTTTTTAGCGCTCGGAACATTACTGATGATTCCTTTAGCTTCAAAAATTATTTCTAAATTGGGTTTAGGAAAAACAACTATATATAGCATCGTTACTTTTGCCATCCTTTTTTGTTTTCCACTTCTAGTAGAAACATATACTGGACTCTGTATTGCTTTATTTTTTACAGGTATAGGAATTAGCTTAACAGATATAGCCATGAATGCTTTAGTTTCAGAAATTGAAGAAAAAGACAACATCCATTTTATGTCTGCCTCTCATGGTTTTTTTAGTTTAGGAGGTGTTCTAGGTGCGGGAATTGGCACACTACTTTTAGCTTTTTTTAGCATTCCTATTTATCATATGCTAACAGTAGCGATACTCATTATTCTTAGTAACCTTATACTTGCTAAATACTACTTTAAAATACCTGGTGAAAAAATACCTCGCACTAAACTTTCTTTAAATCTTAACTTTTTAAAACCCCTCTTAGTATTAACACTCATTGCTTTCATAGTAATGGGAAGTGAAGGAGCTATTGAGCATTGGAGCAAGTTGTATTTACAAGATGTTGTTGGGATACATTCTAACAAAATATCTGGATTAGGATTTATTCTCTTTTCTATTATGATGACCCTTGGACGCTTTTTTGGAGATTCAGTAAGTACCAATTATGGTTCACGTACGGTTATTCTTGGTAGTTGTATGATTAGTATTTTTGGTTATAGCTGTATTTTAACTGCATCATCAATTCCTAGCATTATTGGTTTTGGACTGGTAGGCTTAGGGTTTTCTGTTATTATACCAGAAGTTTTTAGATTAGCAGGCAAGGCTAAAGGTGTTTCTGCTGCAGAAGGCATCTCTTTTGTTGCTGGTTTTGGATATCTTGGTTTTTTAATCAGTCCGGCTCTTTTAGGGTATTTGTCTGATTTAGGAACGCTAAAATTAAGTTTTACAGGTCTTATGATTGCAGCGATTATTGCAGTACTTATAGCAACATCACTCAAGAAAAAAGGAGTTTAAAAAGGAAAAACCTCTAAAATAAGAATCTATTTTAAAGGTTTTTGTAATTACTAAACTCTTGACTTATGAATCTGTTTTAACTTTACAGGTATTCAATCCGAAAAGACTATAAATTGGGCAAAAATTGACAAGACTTGTTATTACAAAAATGCCAGCTAAAGCCATTAAAACATATGATAATGTACCTTCAACAACTTTAAAATAAACTAAAACCGCCACTATTGCCGCAACAATATAACGTATAATTTTGTCTGTAGTTCCCATGTTTTTTTTCATAACTATTGTATTTTATATTCAATTAATACTACTATTAAAGTAACTATTGATACGCATACCATGCATACAAGCAATAACTTCATCCATTTAATACGTGTCATTTGATAAAAATACTACTATTCGTCATTGTGTAAAGTAACTATTGTTACACTCACAATGTACTTGGACATACAAACGTGGTAACTTTAGCAGCTGTTTTTTTTATCGCTCCAAAACCACCAACGATATCTTTAAAATTATGTATTCCCCTACTTTTTAATATCGATGCTGCTATTATAGAACGATAACCTCCAGCACAATGCACATAAAAAGTAGTTGAATCTGGAAAAGTATTTAAATACTCATTTATAGCACTTAATGGCGTATTATTAGCATTTGTTAAATGTGTTGATTGATATTCTGTTTCTTTGCGCACATCAAAAACAGGAATATCTTTTGTTTCTAATTCTTTATTTAACTCTTCAGCTGAAATAGAAGTGATGGTGTCCGTTTCTTTTTGTGCTGTTTTCCAAGCTTCAAAGCCTCCTTTTAAATACCCTATAGTGCCATCAAAACCAACTCTAGACAAACGTGTAATAGCTTCTTCTTCCATCCCTTTTGGAGCAACCAATAACAATTCTTGTTTTGTATCGGCTATTAATGCGCCTACCCATGGTGCAAAATCACCATTGAGTCCAATAAATATAGAACGAGGAACATGCCCTGCAATAAAATCATTCTGATGCCTTACATCTAAAACAATAGCACTTGTACTGTTGGCAGCCTTTTCAAACTCATCTGGAGATAATGTTGTATTGCCTCTTTCTAAAACAGTTGTAATATCTTCATAACCTTCTTTATTCATTTTTACATTTAAAGGAAAATATTTGGGAGGAGGTAACAAACCATCAGTAACTTCTTTAACAAATTCTTCTTTTGTCATATTTGCCCTTAGGGCATAATTCATTTTTTTCTGATTCCCCAGTGTATCCACGGTTTCTTTCATCATATTTTTACCACATGCAGAACCAGCTCCATGAGCAGGATACACAATTAGCTCATCTGCTAAAGGCATAATTTTATTTCGCAAACTATCAAAAAGTAAACTTGCTAGATCTTCTTGCGTCATATCTGCTGCTTTTTGGGCTAAATCTGGCCTTCCTACATCTCCTAAAAACAAAGTGTCTCCAGAAAAAATAGCATGGTCTTTTCCTTTTTCATCTCTTAAAAGATACGTAGTACTTTCCATGGTATGGCCAGGAGTATGTAAGGCTACTATAGTAACATCTCCCAAACCAAACTCTTGTTGATCTTTTGCTATAATAGCATCAAAAGTTGGGTTTGCATTAGGCCCATAAATAATTGGAGCTCCTGTCTCTTTAGATAAAGTTACATGACCACTTACAAAGTCTGCATGAAAATGTGTCTCAAAAATATATTTAATTTTTGCATTGGCTGCCATTGCTCTTTTAAGATATGGATGTACTTCTCTTAATGGATCTATAATGGCTACTTCTCCTTTGCTTTCTATATAATAAGCACCTTGTGCCAAACACCCTGTATATATTTGCTCTATTTTCATATTTCTTTATTTTTTGTACTAAAATTATATCTTCAAGAATTCTACATTAATCATATTGTTATGGTTTATTTTCATTCTGACAAGCTATTTTTTCCTGTAAAATAGACATCGCAATAGGATCATCATAATAAGAAACGGCTTCTTTTGTACGTACAAATAAGTACTCTTTATGTAATTCATCTATAATACCACTTCTAAAAATAATATCTCGAGTAGGGCCTATTGCCCCAGCAACAAAAAATTGTATGTTTTTTTGGTGGATTTCACAAATCACTTTTTTAAGCATTTGTGCAGCTGTTGCGTCTATATAATTGATGGCCTCAGCATTTAAAATAACTGCTTTTAATTGCTTTCCTTTTGTATCTACTTCCTTAAATAATTGTTTTTTAAAATATCCAGCATTCCCAAAATACAATTGTGCATCAAAACGAATAATTAATAAATCTTCTCTTGTTTCTATCTCATCACCAAACCGATTTACATTTTTGTAATAATCAGAATTTTTTATTTTCCCTAAAACAGCAAAATGTGGCTTAGATGTTCTGTAAACCATTAATAAAAGTGATGCTAAAACGCCAACTAAAATACCTTGAGGAATCCCTACAAATAGAGTAATAAAAAAAGTGATTAATAATATAGCAAACTCGTCCTTACGATTTTTAAATAGCCTTTTTGCATAATTGATGTCTATTAATCCCAAAACTGAAACCATTATAATACTAGCCAATGCTGCATTAGGTAAATAGTAAAAAACTGGCGTTAAGAATAATAAGGTTACGATAACCATAATAACGCTAAATAATGCAGCTAAATTTGTTTTTGCCCCAGCAACTCCATTGATTGCCGAACGCGAAAAACTTGCTGTAGATGAATAGGATTGAAAAAAAGAACCTAGCATATTAGAAATTCCTAATGCCACTAATTCTTGATTCGCTACTATGGTTTCCTCTTCAGCTTTTTCTTCTAAAGCTTTACCTATAGAAATGGTTTCTAAATACCCTACTAAGGCTAATGTGAGTGCAATAGGCCAAATTTCTATAGCACTATCCAATTGAATCTCTGGAATTTTAAAAGCTGGTAAACCTGTTGGGATTTCTCCAACAATCTTAACACCTAAAGCTTCTAACTTTAAACTGTAAACAGATAAAATTCCCAGGATTACAACAAATAAGATAGAAGGGAAATTTTTCTTCCATTTTTTAAATAAAATAATGATTAGAATCCCTATTAGGCCAATGCATAAATCATACAAGTTTGTTTCAAGTATTTTACCAAATGCGTTCAGTACCATTTCATGAAACATATTACTCTTAGGAATAGATACACCTAGTAAATGTTTTAATTGACTAAATATAATAATTAAAGCTGCGGCTGAAGTAAAACCACTAATAACTGGTTTGGATAAAAAGTTAACCAGAAAACCCATTTTCAATACCCCCAAAAAAAATTGAATGACTCCTACAAAAAATGCTAAAAAAATAGCAAGCGCAATATAATTTTCAATCCCAGAAATACTCAATGCTCCTAAACCGGCAGCTACCAAAAGAGAATCCATAGCAACTGGCCCTACTGCAATTTGTCTTGAAGTTCCAAAAACCATATATAGAAAAACAGGAACTAAAGCTGCGTATAGACCATATACAGGTGGTAAACCAGCAATCATGGCATAGGCCATGCCCTGTGGAATAAGAATTATCCCTACCGTTAATCCCGCAACTAAATCTTTAGAAAAGTCGGTTTTTTTATACTTAGAAAGCCATGTAAATAATGGAATAATTCTTTGCATTTAGCTAATGTACATCTAAAAAATAGAATATAGGTAACTCTAGTTACACGATAGAATTAAGCTGTTTTTATAAAAAAAAGAATTTTAAAAGTTAAAATAAATCATATTAAACCAAGAGCTCAATTAAAAAGCAGGATGAATTATTACTTATACTTTTGGCTATATCATGTAGACATCTAAAAATTGAGTTTTACTACTAAAAAACTATTATTATTTATCATGTATTCAGGAAATTCTAACAAGTGTATTTTTCAATTTTTTATGATATAAATCTTGTATAACAAACATCATTTTATATAAAAAAATGTTAAAACTTCTTAAGTAATGTTAAACTTTATTTATCAAATATTATTCAAACACCCCGTTTTCACTGAAAAATAAAATTAAAAGCTAATAATTAAGAAGTTTTAACATTTTTAATGCACGAGTATTTTCTATATATTTATTTAAGAAATATCTTATACCAGATAATACTACTAAAATAATATATTACTTATAATTAATGTAATATATAACTTATAAAATATATAAATTCTTATATGTTTTATTCCAACCTTTTTTTGAGTGATTTTACAACAAATTAATAAAGTAACTATGGAAAGTTCATTAGCAGACCAATTACAATTATTACTTTCTTTACACAAAATTTCGTTTGATAAAGAAGAAATTGAGTTCCAAATACAAAGTCATCCTTCATATCCAAGTTTGCATGCGATAACAGGAGTTTTAGAGCATTTTAATATCGAAAATTTAGCCTTGGACGTTCCTATAAATAAAGAAACATTTGTTCAGTTACCAGATGTATTTTTAGCCCAAATTAATACTGATAATGGGAATGATTTTGTTATCGTAAAAAAAGAGAAAAATGTATGTAGACTACTTACTAATAAGAAAAAACAAAAAAAAGTAAAGGTTGATACTTTTTTAGATATGTTTACTGGTATTATGGTAGCTATTGAAAAACCTGATGTAGCTTATAGAAACGATACAAAAAATAGCAATGAAACTTTAAATTCTATTTTTACTATAATTACTACTATGGCATTATTGCTTGGCGTTGGTTTATATACTTCAAATTGGGCTATTTTTTTATATTTTTTATTTGGGCTTACTGGAGTATACGTAAGTATTACAATTTTAAAACAAGAACAAGGAGAACAGTCATTTTTAGGAGATGCATTTTGTTCTGAAACTACAAAGAATAACAATTGCGGTACCGTTCTGAACTCAAAAGGTGCGCAAATAGGTAATTATAAACTAAGTGATTTAAGTATTATTTACTTTTCTGGTATTACATTAGCTACATTTTTACTTAGCATATCTCAAGGTAATTTTAACTTGCTTTATACCATCAGTCTACTCTCATTACCTATTACTTTATATTCCATATATTATCAATTTGCCATTATTAAAACCTGGTGCTTATTATGTTTAAGTATAGTAGCTGTATTGTGGATACAAGCTATTACTAGTATTATTTCTACTAATTATACCATTTCTTTAAACACTACAAACTTATACAGTCTCTTATTAATAGTACTATCATTTATGTTAGTTTTTATAATTTGGAATAAAGTAGCCCCAAACATAAGGCAATTAAGAACCTTAAAAGAAACTAAGATTAGCTATTTTAAATTTAAAAGAAATTTTAGTTTATTCAAAACACTATTAAATAAATCAGAATATACAAATACTACCATCCAAAATACTTCAGAAATCATCTTTGGTAATAAAACTGCTCCTTTAGAAATCACTTTAATTACAAGTCCTTTTTGCGGACACTGTAAACCAGTGCATACTTTAATAGAAAAGGTGTTAAAAAAATATCCTGATATGGTTAAAATTATCATTCGTTTTAGTGTAAATGAAGCCAACAAACCATTGGTTAAAATTACAAGTCGACTATTAGAACTTTATCATAAAGAAGGAGCAAGCAAATGTTTAGAAGCCATGCATAACATTTACAGTAATATGAGTGTAGATGATTGGATAAGTAAATGGAAAGAGACTCATAATAGGGATCCTTATTTACACATTTTGAAATTAGAAAATGAATGGTGCCTAACTAATAGCATCAATTTTACTCCAGAAATTTTAATCAACGGACATTCGTTTCCTAAAGAATATGAACGTTCTGAACTTCTCTATTTTATTGAAGATTTATATGAGGAATCAATTCATCCAATTGTAAATCCTTCTATACTAGAAAAAACCATATAAAGTAAAGCCATAATTAGGGCTTTGTTAAACAATATTCTCTCGCGAAGAATAGACACAAACCTTGAGTGTCTTTAAATGATCAAGGATTTAATATATTTTTTTAAATCATTTAGTATGAAAAATTTGAAAAACTTAGGAAAAGCCCTAAACAAAGATGAACAAAAGGAAATTTCAGGAGGTATGCGAATAAGAACAACAAATTGTCATGGCCTTGGAGATGCTATTTGTTGCGGAACAGGTCCTGGACAGTGTGCTTGTGGAGGATATGGAAATCCAAATAGTACAGGAGGCTGTCACTGTATTTAATGAACTTAACTAAGAGTTTTTAATTTATTGAATCCTTCAACGCTACACAGCGTTGAGGATTCTTTTATGCCATTTTTTACCTTTTAAGTAATAAACAAAAGCGAAGAATTACGAGCATTTTGTATTTAGAACATTGTAATACAATTAACGCTAAAAAATTATCAAAAAAAATTAAGAAACTTAAAAATATTCTCTCGCGAAGAATAGGCACAAACTGTGAGTGTCTTTAACTGTTCACAGCTAATAAAATTCATTAAACATTTTTAGTATGAAAAATTTAGGAAAGATTTTAAGTAAAAAAGAACAAGTACAGATTAATGGAGGTTTCTGCGTAATTCATTGTTTTGCTGAATGCTATGATAATAATCCTTTTGGTAGTTCAGGATTGATAAATTGTGAAAATAACTGTAAAAGGCTCGAAGCTGCAAACAACAATTCAGGTGGTGGTAATAGCGGCGGCGGAAATGGTGGTGGCAATGGCGGAAATACTTTTTTCTAGAAGAATGCACAAATAATCAAGATATAGGGCTTCTTAATGAAGCTCTATATTGTCTTTAATATATGTTTAAATTAAATATAAACTCAATTTTTGAAAAAGTTCCCCTTTTACAAACAGGCAGAAGCTAAAGATTGTGGTCCTACTTGTATTAAGATCATTGCCAAACATTACGGTAAAATTATTAATGCTCAACAGTTACGTACACTCTCTGAAACCACTCGTGAAGGTTCTAGCCTTTTAGGACTTAGTGATGCTGTAGAAACCATAGGCTTTCGCTCCATTGGCGTTAAAATATCCTTTGCCAAGTTTAAAGAAGTACCCTTTCCTTGCATTGTACATTGGAATAAGAACCACTATATTGTGGTCTACAAAATAAAAAAAGATAAAGTCTATGTCTCCGACCCTGCTCATGGGCTTCTTACTTATTCTAAAGCCGAGTTTATTAAATTTTGGATTGGTAACAATGCTGATGAATTTACCGAAGAAGGTATTGCTCTGCTTTTAGAACCTACTCCCCTGTTTTACAATGAAGAGTTTGACAATGACAAACAAAACTTTGGCTTTGGCTTTATCTTAAAATATCTTTATAAGTATAAGCGCTTTGTGCTGCAACTCGCCATTGGTTTATTAGCTGGGAGTTTATTACAGCTTATCCTTCCCTTTTTAACGCAAAGCGTGGTTGATGTGGGGATTAACAATCAGGATCTTAATTTTATCTATCTTATTCTTGCAGCACAACTCTTTCTCTATATCGGGAGAACTGCTTTAGAAATTATTAGGTCTTGGATTCTATTGCATCTTAGTACCCGTATCAATATATCCCTTATCTCGGATTTCTTTATCAAACTTATGAAACTCCCTATTTCTTTCTTTGATGTTCGGATGACGGGAGATTTATTGCAACGTATTAATGATCACAGGCGTATTGAGCAGCTATTAACTACTTCCTCACTTAGTATGCTGTTCTCTTTTTTTAATTTAATTGTGTTCAGCTTTGTATTAGGCTATTATAATTTACAAATTTTTAGCGTTTTTTTCTTGGGCAGTGCTTTGTATATCGGTTGGGTGTTGTTTTTCTTTAAACGGCGTAAAGAACTCGATTACAAACGTTTTCATGAGGTGAGTAACGAGCAGTCTAAAGTTATTGAACTTATTAATGGTATGCAGGAAATTAAACTTCATAATGCAGAAAAACGTATGCGGTGGAATTGGGAGTTTGTACAAGCGCGGCTCTTTAAAATCTCTACTAAAAATTTGATCTTAGAACAAACACAATCGGTGGGTTCTAATTTTATCAATGAACTTAAAAATATGTTTATCACTATTTTATCGGCTAAGCTTGTTGTTGATGGGGATATTACTATTGGGGCTATGCTGGCCATTACTAGTATTGTTGGCCAACTCAATTCCCCTATTAGTCAGCTCATTAGTTTTATGAGAGATGTTCAGGATGCTAAAATATCTTTAGATCGTTTAGGGGAAATTCATAACAAAGAGGATGAAGAATCCCCTACGGATGAAAAAATAAAAACCCTTCCTGATGATGCTACCATTCAACTTAATAAAATTTCTTTTCGTTATCTGGGAGGTTTAGAACCTGTCCTTAAAGACTTAACCTTAACAATTCCTCCAAACAAAACTACGGCTATTGTTGGGGTTAGTGGTAGTGGTAAAACTACTCTTATGAAACTCTTATTACGGTTTTACCAAGTGGAACAAGGAGATATTACTATTAATAATTTTAATCTTAATAATATCTCTCAAAAGGTATGGAGAGCGCATTGTGGGGTGGTGATGCAGGAAGGCTATATCTTTAATAATACCATAGCCCATAATATTGCTATTGGGCAAGATTATATTGATAAAGAAAAATTAGACCATGCTATTGATGTGGCTAATATTGCTGATTATATTGATAACCTGCCACTTGGCATAAATACTAAAATAGGTAGTGAAGGTTCTGGGCTTAGTACCGGGCAAAAACAACGCTTACTCATTGCCAGGGCGGTTTACAAAAATCCTAAATTTTTATTCTTTGATGAGGCTACTTCTGCATTAGATGCTAATAATGAATCGGTAATTATGAAAAATTTAAAGCACTTTTTTAAAGATAAAACAGCAGTGGTCATTGCACACCGTTTGAGTACTGTAAAAAACGCGCATCAAATTGTGGTCTTAGATCAAGGGAAAATTGTAGAAATTGGAAATCATGAATCTTTAATTAAACTAAAAGGAAATTATTACAACCTGGTGAAGAATCAATTAGAACTGGGGGCTTAACAATACAATCTCGCGAAGTTGTAGACACAAACCTTGAGTGTCTTTAAATGATCAAGGATTTAAATATAATTTTAAATCATTTAATCATGAAAAATTTGAAAAACTTAGGGAAAATCCTAAACATATCTGAACAGAAAGAGATTAATGGAGGTAATCCTTTTAGGCCTTCTTCTGGAGGATGTAGTAATGGATTTTATGTGTGTAATGGCATAGAAATTTGGGTAGGACCATGTCAATGGCCACATATAGCACCATGTTAACCTATTAAGAACCTTAATAGTGCCCGAGTAACTCGGGCACTATACTATAAATTTAGAGTATGCCAGAAAATACAAATCACATCGAACTTCGATCGGAAGAAGTACAAGAAATTTTAGAAGCAACTCCTAGTTGGATGATCCGTTGGGGAAATATCCTTATACTAGCCCTAATCTTAATGTTACTTTTTATTTCTTGGTTTGTAAAATATCCTGACATTATTAATGCAACTGCTATTATTACTACTAAAATACCACCACAAAAGGAGTATGCGAAAAGAAATGGTAAAATAGCAGCACTTCTCGTTGAGGATAATCAAATGGTTAACGCTAACACACCTTTGGCTATTCTAGAGAATACCGCTAATTATAAAGATGTGTTTCTCTTAAAAACTATTGTTGATACTATTGCGATAAATAATGAGGCATTCTCTTTTCCTTTTGAGGAACTCCCTATTTTATTCTTAGGGGATATTGAAACTGAATTTGCACTCTTTGAAAACAATTATATCCAATATCAATTAAATAAACAATACCAACCCTTCTCTAACCAAGCAAATGCCAATAGAATTACCAAACAAGAAATACAATCGCGACTGAGAACCTTACAAGCGCAGAAAAAACTTAATCAGGCTGAATTAAAAGCCCAAAAAAGCGAATTAAAACGCAGTAAATTATTACTTGAAAAAGGCGTTATTGCGAAACAAGAATTTGAACAAGCGGAAATCGCTTACTCGCAAGCAGAACGAAACTTTACTAATATGGATATCTCCATCTCTAACCTTAAAGAGGCCTTTACCAATGCGAACAATACCTCTAAAACAACTTTGATAAATAAAACCAGAGAGGATATTAGTTTACTTAAAAATGTAATTCAATCCTTTAGTCAATTAAAAAGAGCTATCAAAAATTGGGAATTACAATATCTATTACAGTCTAATATTAACGGGAGAGTAGCTTACCTCAACACTTGGACAAAAAATCAAAATGTAAATCAAAACGATTTAATGTTTACTATAGTCCCCAAAGAAAATTCTGCTTTTGTAGCCTATTTAAAATCTCCTGCACAAAACTCTGGAAAACTAAAAAAAGAACAGCTTGTAAATATTAAACTGCAAAATTATCCTGATACTGAATATGGTATCCTAAAAGGGCAGATAGAAAATATAGCTTTATTCCCTGATAAAGAAGGGCAATACCTCTTAACGGTTTCGTTACCAAAAAAACTCATCACTTCTTATCAAAAAGAAATTGCTTTTAAATATGAAATGAATGGAAGTGCAGAAATTATTACCGAAGATCTCCGCTTGATAGAACGTTTCTTCTATCAACTTAAAAATATAACACAAAATTAAAATATTCTTTCGCGAAGAATAGACACAAACCTTGAGTGTCTTTAAATGATCAAGGATTTAAATATAATTTTAAATCATGTAATTATGAAAAATTTGAAAAACTTAGGGAAAACCCTAAACAAAAATGAACAAAAATTAATTAATGGAGGATTTGGATGTGATATAGCTCCTCCTGGATGCCCATGCCATGTACCACCAAATCACCCTTGTCTAGGAGGCGGAGGCGGTGGTGGAGGAACCACTGGTGCTTGTTTCACAACATTTGGAGTTATCCAAGTTGCATGTAATTCAACTTGCCCTGATGGCACTGCTCCTTTTTGTGCATAATAATAAAATGGAAAAGGGCTTTGTGTAAATCCCTTTTCCTTTTATTATAATATTAAAACACTCCAAATGTTAAACACATACTGTGAATACATTTAAAAAATGATACATCAATTTAATTATCAACCAAAAAAACAGTTTATAACACTAAAACCTTCACCTGATTTCGGTTCATCTTAATTTTCCCTTCATTCGCTAACTTTTTAAGTAAACGAGAGACAACTACTCTAGAAGTATGCAAATCTGTAGCAATTTCTTGGTGAGTAGCATAAATTTCATCTGTATGCGTCACTTTTGCTTTATCTTGGAGGTGCTTTAAAAGCCGTTCATCCATTCTCATAAAAGCTAATGTATCAACTGTTTCTAAAAGTTCCGTCATTCTTGTATGATAACTATCTAAAATAAATGCCCTCCAACTTTTATACTGCGCCATCCAAATTTCCATTTGTTGTACTGGAATCATTAAAATTTCAGAATCTGATTCAGCTACAGCGCGTATTTTACTTTTAGTAGCACCTAAACAACAGGAGAACGTCATAGCACAAGTATCTCCTTTTTCTAAAAAATAAAGAATTAGTTCATCTCCTTTTTTATCTTCTCGTAAAATCTTTATCGCTCCATCTAATAACAAAGGCACCATGGTAATTCTATCTTCTAAGTCTATAAGAATATCGCCTTGTTTTACTTTTTTAGAAACCGATATTGCATTAATTTCATGCAATAGTTCTTTCTCAAAAAGATACCCATAATTTTGTTCTAGTGCCGAGTTCATTTTTAAACGTTATTAGGTTATAAAATGTATTTTAAAAACTTCATCAGAATTACCCATAATCTGGAAGCCATGATCAATATTTTCTTCTGAAACTTCATAAGGGTAAAAAGAAATAGGCTCAACACAAACCATATTAGGTACTTCTGTCCAAGCCATAAAATGTCCAAAACCTTCTGTTTTCAGTTGAATTGATTTAGTATCTTTTAAAATTATTTCAGAACAGTCTTTAATTTGATACGCTCTACTGCCTACTGCTAAAATTTCAGCTAAGTTAATTTCTTTATCTTTTGCTAGTAATAAAGGGGTTTTTGCATATAACTTAAAGGCAGGATGGTAGCCTAGCATAAAAGGCATTCCTTTTTCTCCACTGATCACAAAAGAAATTTCTAGTCCATTTTTATGAAGATTTATTTTTTTTTGAAACTTAAAATCATAGGGCCAACTTAAATATTCTTCTGAAGATTTAGTAGGGTATTTAGAATTCTTTACTCTTGTATTCGCCTTGTACGTTTTTTGAAAAATGGCATTTGTTTCTGTATTGGAAACCAGCTCATAATTCATCTCCCTTAACAAGCCGTGTTGGTCTTGAATTGCGGAACCTTTAGGAGTTTTTACTTTAAAATTAGCTGCTGCAGTAGGCCCAATTATTGGAAACATTTCTGTATCAGAACTTCGCCAACCTGGACTTCCTTTTTGATGTATATACTCATAACCAGCTACTTGGTAGCTAATTAATTCACCTCTTTCTAATACTACTGTTTTATTTTCGAATTCTAATGTTAAAATACTATTCTCCATAGGTTAAAAATACAAGCTTCATAAATAGATATACAAAAAGATAAATCTCGCTTCCATTTTAATCAAATTTTATAGCTTTTACAGGCGTAATTCTAGTAATGATATACGATGGTATTAATAACATAAGTACACAAAGTACCATAACACCTATGTTTAAAAATAAAATTGTAAATACATCTATACTTACTGGAATATACTCTACATAATATTCTTTAGGATTAGGAAACTTAAATATCTTGTAGGCATCTTGCGCCCATATAAGCCCTAAACCAATACCATTTCCTAATAATAAACCTATCCCGATTAGATATATAGCATTATATAAAAACAGCTTGCGTATGCTATAGTTTGTAGTTCCTAATGCCTTTAAAACACCAATCATTTGAGTGCGTTCTAAAATTAAAACCAATAAAGCCGTAATCATATTAATACCACCAACAATGATCATTATTCCAATAATTAATATGATATTAAAATCAAAAAGATCTATCCATTGAAAAATATACCTGTATTTATCCTTTATGGTTCTTGAATTTAAGGTAGACAAGGTACTGCCATAAATTTCTTTGCCTTTTTCATCTAAATCATCAAAATCTTCTAAAAAAACTTCAAAATTACCAATCTGATTGGGTTTCCATTTATTCATCCGTTGAATATGCCTTAGATCCATAAAAACATATACGGCATCATATTCTTCAAAACCACTATCATAAATACCAACAATTTTAGATTTTTGCTGATTTGGTATTTTAGAAGGGTTATTTTCTTTCAAAAAAACTGAAAAAAAAGTGTCTCCTAAACTTAATTTTAACTTATTTGCTAAAAGACTAGATATTAATACTTCATCATTACGTTTTCCACTATAATCAGGCAAACGCCCTTCTTCTAAATATTCCTCAAAAAATGTCCAATTATAATCTTTACCAACTCCTTTGGCTATGATACCTTCTACAGTTTCATTTGTTCTAATAATACCACCTTTAGTGGCTACCGCCTGTACATGCTGAATGCCTGCTATATTTTTAAACTCTGGGTAAAAATCTTGTTTTATATCAACGGGAACAACAGATACTTCCGAGGTATTATTATCATAATTTGTAATTTGTATATGGCCATTAAAAGCAGCAACCTTTTCTCTAATTTTTTTCTTTAAACCAAAACCTGTTGCAATAGCAATTAGCATCATTATAATACTAATGGCTATTGCAACAATTGCAATTTTTATTATTGGTGCCGATACACTATTTTTATCTGCTTTAGCCAGCGTTAGGCGTTTTGCAATAAAATATTCTAAATTCAATTTATGCTATTTATATCCTATTTCAAAAATACATTTTTATTATTGGTTTTATTACTTTCTGCGTGTGGAAACCAAAAGAAGGCAGAAATAGAGGTAAATGCTACAGCTCAAAATAGCAAACAAGAAATAGAAAAAAAATTACTTCGTGTTGCTTCCGCAAAAACGGAGAGTTATTTGCCGCTTCTAAAAGATAAAAAGGTTGCCTTAGTGGCAAATCAAACTACTGTAATATTTAATCAAAAAGGACATACGCATCTGGTAGATTCTCTTGTAGCATTACAAGTAAATATTAAAAAAGTTTTTGCACCAGAACATGGTTTTAGAGGAAAAGCTGATGCTGGCGAAGCTGTAAAAGATGATATAGATACTAAAACAGGTTTACCTATTTTTTCTTTACATGGTAAAAATAGAAAACCTACCGATGCGCAATTAAAAGATATTGATGTAGTTCTTTTTGACATTCAAGATGTAGGCGTTCGTTTTTACACTTATATTGCTACATTGCAGCTGGTCATGGAGGCCTGTTCCGCAAATGATATTCCTCTTATTGTTTTGGATAGACCAAACCCTAATATCCATTATGTAGACGGCCCTACTATGGAAAAAGTGCATACAAGTTTTTTAGGGATGACAGAAATACCCCTTGTTTATGGAATGACTATTGGAGAATATGCAAAAATGATCAATAATGAAGAATGGCTAGGTGGTTCTAAAAAAGCCAATTTAACTGTAATTCCACTGGACAATTATACACGTGAAACGCCTTATAGTTTACCGATAAGACCTTCCCCAAACTTACCTAATGATTTAGCTATTCAATTATACCCTAGTTTAGGGCTTTTTGAAGGGACTACTATCAATGCGGGCAGAGGTACTGAATTTCAATTTCAACGTTATGGTGCACCAGAATTAGACAGTACTCAATATAATTTCAGCTATACTCCAAAACCAAATTTTGGCTCTAAATACCCAAAACATAATGGTAAAATCTGTTACGGCAGAGATTTAACGAAACTGAATCTAGAAAAAATGAGCGCACTTGATATTAAGTTTGTGATAGATGCCTATGAAAATAGCTCCAATAAAAAAGTGTTTTTTAATACTAATGGCTTTACAAAACACGCTGGAACAAAAACATTACAGCAGCAAATAATTACAGGAGTACCAGCCGAAGAAATTCACAGCTCGTGGCAACCAGCAATTGAAAAATTTAAGCTAATACGTGCTAAATATCTTATGTATTAATTATTGGCTATTGGCTATTGGCTATTGGCTATTGGCTATTGGCTATTGGCTATTGGCTATTGGCTATTGGCTAAAGATACTTTTGCTAAACTATTAAACACCTAAACTCTTAAACTTTTGTTATAAACTTATAAACTAGCGCGTAGCGCCTAAACTCTTAAACTTTTTAAACTCACATAAATATGTTCACACGAATTGTAAAAATGGAATTTAAAGAAAATAAGATTCCTATTTTCTTAGCTAATTTTGATAAGGTAAAACATCAAATAAGAAACTTTCCGGGTTGTTCTCATTTAGATTTATGTAAAGACATAAATGATTCAACCATATTCTTCACGTATAGCAAATGGGAAAATGAAGAAGATTTGGAAAATTACCGAAATAGCGAATTATTTAAAGGGGTTTGGGCTAAAACAAAACCTATGTTTAAATCAAAAGCAGAAGCTTGGAGTATTGATGTAATTGTTAGTTGTTAAAACTAATTTTTCTACTTAATACTTTGAACAACTTACTCAATACGTATTACAAACTATTAAACCTCTAAACTCTTAAACTTTTTTATAAACTTATAAATTAGTGCGAAGCGCATAAACTTATAAACTCTTTTAAGAACCTATAACATATTATATCTGTATAATTAGATTATTGTTTAGTTGGTTTGCGATATTTATGAAAGGGTTGTTTTAAAAGCACTTCTATTTTAGCATTCGCTTTTTCATCAAAAAAAGTATCTACTCCATAAGTGATAGCATCTCTATCTAAAGTCATAAATGTTCCAAAAATGCGATCCCAAACAGAAAAAATATTACCATAATTAGAATCTGTATAAGGCAATACATAATGATGATGCACTTTATGCATATCTGGTGTAACAATAAGCCAACTAAGTGCTACATCTAGCTTTCTAGGAAGTTTTATATTGGCATGGTTAAATTGTGAACATACTACAGAGATAGATTGGTAAAGCATAATAATAGCTATTGGTGCGCCAACAATAAAAACACCTAAAAGTGTAAACGCAAATCTTATAACACTTTCAATAGGATGATGCCTGTTTGCTGTGGTTGTATCCACATTGTGATCTGTATGATGTACTAGATGTACCATCCAAAAAGGTTTAATTTTATGTTCTGCATAATGCGCCAAATAAGCGCCAATAAAATCTAATAGAAAAATACCTAAAAGCACATAAGCCCATAAGGGTAGTACTATCCAATTAATAATTCCAAAGTTATTTGCTGTAACCCAATCACTTGTTTTTAATAATACAAAGGCTAAAAGAAAATTTATAATGATTGTAGTAACCGTAAAAAATAAATTTGGCCATGCATGACGCCATTTTTTGTACTTAAATGTGAATAAAGGCGCTGCACCTTCTAACAACCAAAAAAAGGTGATCCCTCCAACTAAAATAATAGATCTATGTAAAGGGGGTATGGTTTCAAAATAGGTGATAATTGTTTCCATAGGATATCAATATAAGAAAAACTTTTTGGTTTGTAATACCACTGCCGATATACAATTGCTATTTCAGCTTTTTTTTCATCTCTTCAACAATATGAAATGCAGCTGGGCAAATTGCAACGTTTTTTAAAGTAAGGTTGCTGATCTGTTGAAATTTTTTGCGATCTGTATGCGGAAACTCCCTACAGGCTTTTGGTCGCACCTCATAGATAGCGCAGTAATTATCTGCTCCTAAAAAAGTACAAGGCACTTGCTGTAAAACATAATCGTTTTCTTCATCTATTTTTAAATACTTGGCAATAAATTGTTGTGGTTTTAATTTAAAATACTTTGCAATACGTTCTATATCTGCATTAGTAAAAAGAGGACCTGTTGTTTTACAACAATTAGCACAGGTTAAGCAGTCTGTACGTTTAAACTCTTCGGTATGCAATTCCTGCATTACATAGTCTAATTTCTTTGGTGGTTTCTTTTTAAGTTTAGCAAAAAATTTCTTGTTTTCAGCATGCTTATCTTTGGCTAACTTAGGGAGTTGATGTAAAAAATCATTCATTTTATTAATTTTCGTATTGGTTTCTCCCTTTTGTTTTTTAGATTCCTCTAAATGTCTCACTTTTACAATTAAAATACAAATTAAATGACTGTAGATATTATAGGCGAAGCAATATTAGATTATCAGTCTGGTCAACATACGGAAGACATCAAAACATTTTCATCTTTAGATGAAGAAGATGTTATACCAGTATCTTATCTATTTCGTAATTACGCTATAATGCCAGAATTAGAGCAAAAAGCATTACAATTATGTACTGGTTCTGTTTTAGATATTGGCTGTGGTGCTGGTAGTCATAGTCTGTATTTACAAGAAAAAGGGCATCGGGTTACTGCTTTAGACTATTCTGAAGGGGCCATAAAAGCATGTAAAAAAAGAGGGCTAATAAATACTATTTGCGCTGATATTTATGACTTGAAAGATCAAAAATTTGACACCTTATTATTATTAATGAACGGCATTGGTATTGTTGGCCAATTAGATCGTTTGGATGCTTTCTTTACACATTTAAAGTCGCTCTTAAATCCTAATGGAAAAATTATTTTAGATTCTAGCGATATTATTTATATGTTTGAAAATGATACTGATGATTCCTATTGGATTCCAGACCACACAACTTATTATGGCGAAGTTTCCTTTCAAATGGAATATAAAGGAAAAAAAAGCATAAAATTTGATTGGTTGTATATCGATTATAATACTTTACAAAGAGCAGCATTAACCAATAATTTAGATTGTAAACTTGTAAGCGAAGGGAAACATTACGACTATTTAGTAGAACTTAAGTTATTATCACAATAGTATTGCTATATGTTTCGTTAAGTATTTAGGTTGATTTACAATAATATAATTTGTCTATGAAAACACATAAAATTCTTTTTATACTTTTAGCATTTAGGATCATATTAAGTTGCTCTAAAAGCGGTTCAGATTCTACACCAGATAATACTCCAGATCCTATTCCTCAAAACGTAGATAGAAGTCAAAACTTACTAGGTACTGGTGCATCTGCTAACGATATTTTATCTAATGCTAATTTTGATAGGCTCCGGATACAAATTGGCCATGTTAGTGGTTTTAGACCAGAGCAAAGTGCCATTGATGATCTACTAGAGTTTCTAAGATTACATACTTTTAAAGAAAATATTGATGTTGAATTTATAGAATTAGATTCTCCTAACGAAGAAACGCTTGAATTACAGGAAATTGCAGATTTAGAACTGGAAAACAGAACTGCATATAACGATGGTTCTACCCTAGCAATTTATATTTATTTTACAGATGCCCCATCTGAAGGTGATAATCCAGACGAAAATTTAGTTACGCTTGGTGCAGTTTACAGAAATACATCTATGGTAATTTATGAATCTACTATACGCGATTTATCTGCTAGAACAAGAGGCACTTTATCCAATGGAACCATAGAAACAGCAACCTTAAATCATGAATTTGGACATTTATTTGGTCTCGTAAATCTAGGAACCCCTGCTATTAATGATCATGAAGGAGTTACTACAGACATTTCGGGTGTTGAAGTTGGTAATCAGCATTGTAATGTCCCTGGATGCTTAATGCTTGCAGAATTAGAATTTGGAGCTGCTATGTCTAAAATGTTAATATCTAAAAATAGTCAAGTACCAGGTTTAGATGCAGAGTGTATGTTAGATCTTAGGTCTAACGGAGGAAGGTAGTTGTTCCCTTCACCTATGCTCAGGGCGAGAGTTGAAATTTATTCTTTTATGAACCCCTAAACTAATAAACTCCTAAAATTTTTCATAAACTAGCGCGTAGTGCATAAACTTATAAACTCTTTTTTCAAGGGATATTTAGGTATTTATGCGTTTGTAAACTTACTTTCCACTTGGGGTTTTGCATTACATAATCCACAATAAGTGGCACCATTTTTTCTTTCACACTCCATTCAGGTTGCAAGTAAAGCACACATTTTTCATTGGTTAATTTTGCTTGTTCTTCTGCAAAAATAAAATCATGCTTATTAAAAATTATCATTTTTAATTCATGTGCCTTATCATATATTTCTGCATCTTTTTCAGGCAATTTATTTTTTTTGGGTGATAAACAGATCCAATCCCAAATACCAGACAAAGGATACGCCCCAGAGGTTTCAATATGTGTATTTAAGTTTTTAGCTTTTAAGCCTTTAGTCAAAGGAGTCATATCCCAGGTTAATGGTTCTCCACCTGTTACTACAATAGTATCAGAGTACGTTGCTGCATTTTCTATAATTTTGTCAATGGCCGTTGGCGGATGGGTTTCAGCATTCCAACTTTCTTTTACATCACACCAATGACACCCTACATCACAACCTCCAACTCGTATAAAATATGCAGCAGTACCTTTATAAAAACCTTCCCCTTGTATGGTATAAAACTCCTCCATTAAGGGTAACATTTCTCCTTTATCAACTAGTGCTAACACTTCACTTTTACTCATCAGGCAAAGATACAACAACAATTTATATGACTGCTTATAAGATCTATCTACAACAAAAATTATACAAACTTAAAAGTTGCTTTTATATGATACATACTATCACATATAGATGGTATAAAGTAATCAGAAATACCTACGTTTAAATTGTCAACTCACAGACATATCCATGGATAGTTTATTATTTTTAATTTTTAGCAGCTATCACATCAATTTCAATTTTAGCATTCCTAGCTAAACCGCTGGCAGCAAAAGTTGTTCTTGCTGGTTTATTTGTAAAATATTGTGTGTAGATTTCATTAAAAACAGTAAAATCATCAATTGAACTTAAAATAACGGTACATTTTACTACATTACTTAAATCCATATGATGCAGCTCTAACACCGCCTTTATATTATGTATAGCCTGTTCCGTTTCTGCAACAATACCACCTTTAACTAATGTTCTTGTGGTATGATTCATTCCTATTTGCCCAGATAAAAAGAATAGGTTTCCTACTTCTACAGCATCACTAAAAGGTGCATTTTGTTTTTTAATTTCATGAGATTTATGAAATATAACAGGCGCTTTATCTTGAGCGCTACTAAATACACCACAAAACGACAGCAATAAAAAAATAAAATAGTTTTTCATCATAATATATCGATTTAAAGAAAAATTGAAATCTAATTTCATTTTTCTATTTGCATAAAATTACCCTATTTTTACGAAAACTATAGCTAAAAATGAGTACTAAAGAAACATTCTTTGCACATATAGAAAAAGGGTATACCACAAAAGGAGATTACATCACCATGGGGTCTGCCATTTTAGATGACGAAACCATAACGGATGCTTTTGTAAAAATACCTTTAAAAACTCTAAACCGTCATGGCCTAATTGCTGGTGCAACGGGAACTGGAAAAACAAAAACATTACAAGTTATTGCAGAAAATTTATCCGATAAAGGAATCCCTGTTTTATTAATGGACCTTAAAGGTGATTTAAGTGGTTTAGCACAGCCAAGCCCCGGACATCCAAAAATAGACGAACGCCACACTAAAATTGGAATCCCATTTGAAGCTAAAAATTTCCCTGTTGAAATATTATCATTATCAGAACAAGATGGGGTAAAATTACGCGCTACAGTCTCTGAATTTGGCCCTACGCTACTTTCTAGGATATTAGATTTAACAGAAACGCAATCTGGGATTACTGCCGTTGTTTTTAAATATTGTGATGATCATAAATTACCACTCTTAGATTTAAAAGACTTTAAAAAAGTATTGCAATATGCTACAGGCGAAGGCAAAAAGGAATTTACCGAAGCCTACGGAAGAATATCTACAAGTTCTACAGGAACCATTCTTAGAAAAATAATTGAATTAGAACAGCAAGGTGCTGATTTGTTTTTTGGAGAAAAATCTTTTGAAGTAGATGATTTAACACGAATAGATGAAAATGGAAATGGATATATTAATATTCTTAGATTAACAGATATTCAAGATAGACCTAAACTGTTTTCTACTTTTATGTTAAGTCTTTTGGCTGAAATATATAGTACTTTTCCAGAACAAGGAGATAGTGACAGACCTGAACTTGTATTATTTATAGATGAAGCACACTTGATTTTTAAAGAAGCTTCTAAAGCACTTTTAGATCAAATAGAAAGTATTGTTAAATTAATACGTTCTAAAGGCATTGGCTTGTATTTTGTAACCCAAAACCCAACAGATGTGCCCAACGAAGTTCTGGCACAATTAGGTTTAAAAGTACAACACGCTTTACGTGCTTTTACGGCTAGAGATAGAAAAGCAATTAAATTAACTGCTGAAAATTATCCAGAATCAGAATTTTATGATACCAAAGAAGTTTTAACCTCTTTAGGTATAGGAGAAGCGCTCATCTCTGCTTTAGATGAAAAAGGCCGGCCAACGCCATTGGCAGCAACTATGCTTAGAGCACCAATGAGTCGGATGGATGTACTTACAGACAGTGAACTAAAAAAAGTTATTACTGACTCTAAATTAGTAAAAAAATACAATGAAACTATTGATCGTGAGAGTGCCTATGAAATTTTAAATGAAAAAATAGAAAAGGCAGAAAAAGAAGCTAGTAAAGAAAAAGAAAAACCAACACGTTCTAGCTCAAGAAAAAGAACTAGTACGAGGCAAAACCCTATTATAAAGGTATTAACAAGCGCTACTTTTATTCGTGGTGTATTGGGAGTATTAAAAAAAGTAATGCGTTAATTTATATATTTCAGTTTTAACTTATGAAACACCTATTTCAAATCACATTAATTGCTATACTATTATGTTTATTTAGCTGCGAAAGTGAAAATATTAAATTTAAAATTAAAAAAGATGCTGTGGGAAATTTAAATAAAACTGCCGCAATATCTGATCTGGAAACGATATTTAGTATGGATTCTATTGTACCCACTAATGGAATAAAAAAATCGAAATTTAGCACTAAAACTATCTCTGAAGTATCCAAAGATTCTATCGTTAAAAAAAATCAGATTATAGATCCAGAATTTTCATATTTAAAGATAGAAATTTATGAAAAGGGAGGAGCACATTTATTAAGCCTTACGCCTAGCAAGGATAGTGTTCCTACAGTTGAAAATATCCGTATACACGATGCTAGATATACTACAGAAAAAGGAGTGCACTTAAACAGTACTTTTAAAGATATACAGGAAAACTATGAGATTAAAAAAATTATTAATTCCTTAAATAATCTTGTGATTTTACTTAAAGGAAGCGACCTGTATTTTACAATCGACAAGAAAGAATTACCGGAAAATTTACGCTACAAGGCTAACATAAATATAGAGGCTGTTCAAATACCAGAAACTGCCAAAATTAAATATATGATGCTATCGTGGAATTCATAAAAATCTTGACTTCTATTTTTAAATAATAGCACTATAAACTTATCTCATTTTCAAATGAAAAAATATACCATTCAAAAATCTCCATTTATTGTCCCTACTGATGACGGCAAACGTATTGAGGAACATTTTGGATATGCTAGTAATGGAGATAAAAATATAAGTATTGCAAGTATGCTAGCTCCTCCAGGTTGGAGTGAGCCTTTTCAAACTCCAGAATTTGACGAATATACTTATATCATTAAGGGTAAAAAACAATTTATTATTGATGGAGAAACTATTATTTTAAAGGAAGGAGAATCTATTAAAATAGAAAAAAATACTAGAGTTCAATACTCAAATCCTTTTGATAAGCCTTGTCATTATATTGCAATTTGCTTACCTGCTTTTCATATAGATAAAGTAAATAGAGAATCTTAATTTTTTAAACTGAGGTTTTTGATCTATTATTTACGCAGTTTTCTTGTTTTCTCCCTGTTATCCATAATTGTGTCACTATGATTAGTAATCCATTCTGTAAGTTCTATTAATTTATTTAAATAAGAATGCCCAAAATCAGTAAGTTGATATTCTACACGGATAGGAACTTCAGGATACATCGTTCTAAGTAGGTACCCATCGGCTTCTAATACTTTTAAACGTTCACTTAAAACTTTACTAGAGATACCATATACATGATGTTTTAGTTTATTAAACCGCAAAGTTGGGTAATATCCAAGATATAAAATAATAATAATGCTCCACTTATCAGATGCTAATGCCATAACATCCCTAATAGGACAATAATTTTCTGTTTTAGGACTTATATGTCCAAACATTTTTTTTATTTTTTTTGCTGTTTTAACTTTCTGATTATCAGTAATAGTTTCTATTTTCATACTTAATACGAATTAGGTTACTACTTTTTTATTGAAAAATAAATATGTAATTTTAGTTTCTAATAAATAGCAAGTTACTAAAAGTAACCAAATCTAATGAAAAAACTACTTCCTTTACTTTATGGTTTTTATTTTAATGTATTATCCCTTTTTTCTATAGAGAAGGTTACAAAAAAAGCATTCTATTTATTTTGCACCCCAAGAAAAGGTCGTCCTTTAGCGCATCAAATTGATTTTTTAAATGCAGCTAAGTTTGAAACACTCACAATAGAAGAACATCATCTGCAATGCTACAAATGGAAAGGCACAAGAAAAACAATATTACTTTTACATGGATGGGAAAGTAATGTATTTAGATGGCGTAACTTAATCCATAAACTCCAAGAAAAAGACTTTAATATCATCGCTTTTGATGCTCCTGCACATGGCCATTCTAGCGGAAAAATCTTAAATGTTCCTTTATATACTGAATGTACTCATCAGATCATTGAAAAATATACTCCAGACTGTCTAATAGGGCATTCCATTGGGGGGATGACAGCATTGTATCACGAATATAAATTTCCTAATACTTCTGTTAGTAAAATTGTTTCTCTTGGAGCGCCCTCAGAACTATCTGAAATTATGGATGGGTATCAAAAAATATTGAAATTTAATAATACTATTTTAAGAGGTTTAGATGAATATTTCCAAAATAGATTTCATTTTAAAATAGCTGACTTTTCTATTGCAAAATTTGTTAAAAGCAATACCAAAAAAGGGTTTATTGTACATGATGCTTTTGATCTAATTGCACCGTTTAAAGCTGCAGAAAGCATTCATAAAAACTGGGATAAGAGTACCTTAACTAAAACAGAAGGTTTAGGCCATTCTTTACATCAAGATGAAATAAACGATAACATCATTATTTTTTTACAATCCGAATAAAAATTTATTATGCAAAACATTTCTCCTTTTCATATTGCTATACCCGTACATAATTTAGCGGAATGCAGAACTTTTTATCGCGAAGTATTAGATTGCGAAGAAGGCAGAAGTAGTGACCATTGGGTAGACTTTAATCTTTTTGGACATCAACTGGTTATACACTATAAGCCAAAATCAGCAACCGAAAAATTACATCACAATCCTGTTGATGGGCATGATGTCCCTATTCCACATTATGGAGTGGTACTGCCTTGGAATACATTTCAATCTTTTTCTAAAGAGCTAATTGCTAAAAAAGTAAACTTTATTATTGAACCTTATATCCGTTTTAAAGGTGAAGTTGGAGAACAAGCAACTATGTTTTTTTTAGACCCTGCAGGAAATGCATTAGAGTTTAAAGCATTTAAAGATATGGGACAACTGTTTGCTAAATAAGATAAAGATGATATCTCTATGTAGTTAACTATAAGATTTTGATATTTTTTTCGTTTTAATATGATAACCCCAAAAGCCTATTAATTATGAAAAAAATAATATGTATTGTAGCAATTCTATTAAGCCAAATAGCAATTTATAGTTGTACTAATGATGAAGGAGATGATAGCATCCAAGTTTTACAACCACCAACTGAAGATGAAAACAATAACTAGATATTCATTATCCAAAATCAATATTCAACATTACTTTATAATCTTAGTTTTGATTTTTAATATATCTTCTTGTAAAGAGGATAAAATTAATAAGACAGAACACATTTCGTCTGATTTACAAATAGATCATTTTAATGTATGGGTTAAAAATCCACAAAAAACGAAAGAAAAACTTACGGAAATCGGATTCACTTCAATCCCAGATTCACTCTCACAAGTGCATAAAGGACAAGGAACAGCAGGAAGATACTTTAATTTCTTAAATGGATATCTCGAGCTTATATTTGTTAATGACCAAACTGAATTTAAAAAAAATAATACTCTAAATCCAAGTTTGGATTTTACTAAAAGAGCAAATTTTACAAAAAATAATGCTTCTCCGTTTAGCATTGCTTTAAAAGTAAAAGATTACGATACTACAAAAATTTCATTCCAAACCATTCCTTATCATCAAGATTGGATGGATAAAAATGCTAATATTTATGCTGCAAAAAATTCTAATATTAATTTAGCTGAACCCTCCATTTTTGTTGTTTATCCAAAAATTGAATCTGATCAATTTAAGACGATGTCTGACTTACAAAACATTCCTGATGAATATGCAATTTGGAGAGAGTTTTATAAACATCCAAATGGAGCTGAGAAAGTAACAAACATTATTATTTCATCTATTCATGTTGATTTAAATACAAATACGATGAAAACAATCAACGGAATTAAAAATCTGACTGTAAAAAAAGGCAATGAACATTTGATGGAAATATTTTTTGATCACAAGATTCAAGGAAAAACACATGATCTAAGGCCAGAATTACCAATGATTATATACTTGTAGTTAAAAAAAACAGATAATTCGCTATTATTATCAACTAAAAACGCCCTGTTTAATGAATTAAACAGGACGTTTTATTATTTTGCATTGAGACTATCCTCTATTTCTATGACGCTCTCTTGCCAATAATGTATTTTTTAATAACATAGCAATAGTCATGGGTCCTACGCCTCCGGGAACTGGAGTAATGTAAGATGCTTTTTTACTCACATTTTCAAAATCTACATCTCCTGTAATATAATAGCCCTTTTCTTTTGTTTCGTCTGGCACACGCGTTATCCCTACATCTATAATTACAGCATCATCTTTAACCATTTCTGCTTTTAAGAATTTAGGAACCCCTAAGGCAGAAATTACAATATCTGCTTGCGATATAATTTGCGTAATGTTTTTTGTATGACTGTGTGTTAAGGTTACTGTAGAATTTCCCGGCCAACCTTTACGCCCCATTAAAATACTCATAGGTCTACCAACAATATGACTTCTCCCGATAACTACGGTATGTTTTCCTTTGGTATCAACATTATAGCGTTCTAATAATTCTAAAATACCAAATGGTGTTGCTGGGATAAAAGTACTCATATCTAGCGCCATTTTTCCAAAATTCATAGGATGAAAACCATCCACATCTTTATCTGGATCAACTGCTAAAAGTACTTTTTGCGTATCTATTTGTGGTGGTAATGGTAACTGTACAATAAAGCCATCGATGTCATCATTCTTATTTAGCTCATCAATTTTTTTAAGTAATTCTACTTCAGAGGTTGTACTAGGCATTTGCACTAAAGTAGATTCAAAACCAATGCGTTGGCAAGAGCGTACTTTACTCCCTACATAAGTTAAACTTGCACCATCACTACCCACAATTACAGCTGCTAAATGCGGTACTTTTTCACCGTTCTCTCGCATTTTAGCGACTTCAACTGCTATTTCTTCTTTAATTTGATTAGATACTTTTTTACCGTCTAAAATCTCCATTATTTGGTTGACTGTTAGTTGTTTATTTAAATATTTTCAAATGCGCTCTAAATAACTTTTTTATTGGAACACAGTATTAATATAGTACTTTAACCCGTTGTGTATTTAGAACAAAATTCTGTCAATTCGAGTAATTTTTAGGAATGAAATGAAGAAAAATTGTATCGAGAATCAGAATCTTGGTTCCAAAACAGTTCTCGATACACTTTTTCGTATCTCAAAAGCACTCGAACTGACGTTTTAGGACTATCAAAAATCCTAAATGCAACAGGTTACTTTAAGCTCTTATTATCTCATGTTTTGCATCATTTGCATCATCTTTTTACCACCACCACCTTGCATCATTTTCATCATCTTGCTCATCTGATCAAATTGCTTTAATAGCTGATTAATTTCTTGAACATTTCTACCACTACCTTTAGCGATACGTTTTTTTCTACTTGCATTTAATTTAGCTGGTGTAGCTCTTTCATCTGGCGTCATAGAATGTATAATAGCTTCTACATGTTTAAAAGCATCATCATCTATATCTAAACCTTTTAATGCTTTACCTGCACCAGGTATCATCCCCATAAGGTCTTTAATGCTACCCATTTTTTTAATTTGCTGTATTTGGCTTAAAAAGTCATCAAATCCAAATTGATTCTTCGCAATTTTCTTTTGAATTTTACGAGCTTCTTCTTCATCAAACTGTTCTTGCGCTCTTTCCACTAAAGAAACCACATCTCCCATGCCTAGGATACGTTCTGCCATACGAGAAGGATAGAATACATCTATAGCATCCATTTTCTCTCCTGTACCAATAAATTTAATAGGCTTGTTTACTACAGACTTAATAGAAATAGCAGCTCCACCTCGGGTATCACCATCTAATTTGGTAAGAATTACACCATCAAAATTTAAGATATCATTAAAGGCTTTAGCAGTGTTTACCGCATCCTGCCCTGTCATAGCATCTACTACAAACAACGTTTCTTGTGGTTGTATTGCTTTATGAACATTAGAAATTTCGTTCATCATTTCTTCGTCAACTGCCAAACGACCAGCGGTATCAATAATCACTACATTATGCCCATTAGCTTTTGCATATGCAATACCTGCTTTAGAAATTGCCACTGGATCTGTATTTTCTCTATCTGAAAATACATCAACATTTATTTGTTCTCCAACCACATGCAATTGATCTATTGCTGCAGGACGGTATATATCACAAGCAACTAATAAAGGCTTCTTTGTTTTCTTTGTTTTTAAATAATTAGCAAGTTTACCAGAAAAAGTTGTTTTACCAGAACCTTGTAGTCCTGACATTAAAATTACTGATGGTGTTCCAGATAAATTAATTCCTTCTACATCACCACCCATTAAGCTTGTTAACTCGTCTTTTACAAGCTTTACCATTAATTGCCCAGGCTGTAGTGTTGTTAATACGTTCTGACCTAAAGCTTTTTCTTTTACTTTATTGGTAAATTCTTTTGCAATTTTAAAGTTTACATCGGCATCAAGTAAAGCTCTCCTAACCTCTTTTAAAGTTTCTGCAACATTTATTTCTGTAATTTGCCCATGTCCCTTTAGAACATGTAATGCTTTATCTAGCTTATCACTTAAATTATCAAACATAGTAGTACCGTATTATTCAAAGAATTGCAAATTTAAGAATTACCAAGCGAAGTGAGAAGTCATACCTGTTATTATTTAAAGTGAATTATAAAATATAAAGCAAAAAAGGACAACTGATATAAGTTGTCCTTTTAAACGATTAAGTCCTGAAATAAAATTTAATCTCTACTACTCATTTTCTTATTCACATATTCTAGTAAGGACGATATATTCTTCTCCTCTTTTTAATTTAAAACGTTCGTCACCACACTCAATAACTTCCCAATCTCCAACATAATTAGAAAGCGCTAAGCTTAAATCATTAAAAGAAATGATATTATCTACTATTCCCCAGTTACCTTCATCTACAGCAACATTATTAGCATCAAAGGCGTGGATGTTCCTATTAGAAAAATCTATTTGTATGTCCTCGAAAAATTCTCCATTCTCATCTGTAATTTTCCATTGGCAAGTACTAATAACATCTGCTATAAACCCTTCAGTACATACTTCCATATCCGTAGCACAATTTCTTTCTAATACAAGTCTATATGCTGCATCTGGTATCCCAAAAGCAAGTCTTTCTTCTGTTAAATCTTCTAAAGGCCATTCAAAATTAAGATCTTGTTCTTGTCCCATTGTAATAGCCATTACATAGATTTCTTCTTGATTCTTTATGATTTCCCAAGTACCTTCAGAAACAACAGCTCCTTCACTTAAAGTAACCACATTGTCTGCTTTAAATGTAAAATCGTATCCTAATAATCTATCTATAGGATCTCCGTTTACAACAACTTGTGCAATTTCCCAGCTACATTCTTTAAGTATGCTTCTTAATCTTTCTGGTATTTCATCTGTGTTGAAGTCACAGTCTTGTTTTACTAAAATTGTATTATCCTCTCCAGATTTAAATACAATACGTTCTTCTCCACTTCTAAATACTTTCCATTCTAGGTTTACATCCATTAATTCTTGGAATTCTAAAGTAACAAATACTCCTTCATCATTGGTGATTTTAGACCAAGTTCCATCTATTACACTACCATTAGATTCAATTAAACTTACTTGTCCTTCATTTTTAAAATCTAAATGGTTGCCTCCAAATACATCTCCTAAATTTTCATTGTTTAATTCTATTGCTCTAATTTGCCAAGGACATTCTATTAAAAACGCTTCTATCTCATCATCTTCAAAATCATCATCTTCAAAATCATCATCATCATCTTCATCACAAGTATCCTTAGCTCTTTCTATAGCATCTGCTAATTCGGCATTTGTATTTACCGTTATTTGTTCTCCATTAAAAAATTCTAGAGATACAGGAAAATCTATACTCACAATATCATCATCTTCTAAGCTCTCTAAAAAACGACTTAATTCTTTATCATTATTAACTGTAACACTTCCTGTTTGCTCGTTATTAATATCAAAAGAGAATAAAGTAATTGGGTACACAAAATCAACACATTCTATATCATCATCATCGCCACCTTCTACACATTCTCTTGCTAATTCCTCTAATTCTTGTATACTTCCTATGCTAATTTCTGTAAAATCTGCTAAGCTTATCGTAATAGGAAAGATAATGTCTAAAGTATCTATATCATCAAAAATTTCATCAAAAATTTCTTCTACCACCTCTAAATCCTCAACAGAATCAATAGTAATTTGTATGCCATTTACCTCAACTTCGTAAGGAAATTGGATATCAAAACAACTTGCTCCGTCTATAATATTATCAAAGGAACCGTCGTTAGACACCGTATTTTTAATTAACTCTGCTATTTGAGAATTCGCAACAATAGTTTCTGTTTCATCAGTTGCTACTTCTTCAAACTCTTCTTGGCAAGATGTAAATAGTAATGCTGACATTAGCATTGTTACATAAGCGATTTTTCTGAACATATTCTTCATAATGATCTGGTTTTTTTATTATTTATACTACTAAAACAACTTCCCTATAAAATACCCTACCTCTTTTTTTATTTTTTTTAAAATATATTTGACAAAAATATTTTAGACTTGAAAAATACCATTAAAGATAATGTATGTGAGGAAGAAGTATACACAGCACTTTTTACCAACAATTCTAAAACGATTTTTAATTACATCTATTATAAATACGGCAATCAAGAAAAAGCATACGATGTTGTACAAGAAGCTTTTTTAAAATTATGGGAAAATTGCATTAAGGTGTCACCAGAAAAAGCGAAGTCTTATGTATATACCATTGCAAATAATTTATACCTTAATGTTCTTAAAGCAGAAAAGGTTAGGTTAAAATATGCTGATAAATCATTAGCTACAACTAATGAGTCTCCAGAATTTTTAATGGAAGAAAAGGAATATCAACATAAATTAGATAATGCTTTAGCAGCTTTGCCAGAAAACCAAAGAACTACTTTTTTATTGAATAGAATTGATGGTAAAAAATATGCAGAAATAGCAGAAATGGAAGGCGTAAGTGTAAAAGCTATTGAAAAAAGAATGCACTTAGCACTTAAAGCATTAAGAGAAAAAATTGACGGAATATGAATTTGAGGTAGGGTTTTTACTTTTTAAATTGTTATACTAATATGGAGCATAAAGACATGCAAGAAAATTACTTGGCCAAATGGCTTAATAATGAGCTTTCTGAAGAAGAACGTGTTCTTTTTGAGCAAAGTGACGCCTACCATTCTTATAAGAGAATTGTAGACACTGCTGACACATTGCAAGCTCCAGATTTTAATACTGAAAAAGCTTTAACGGAATTACAAGCTAAAAAAGCTAAAGAAACCAGTAAGATCATAAAACTAAATCCTCTACAGAAATTGATACGAATAGCTGCTGTTATCCTTATCCTCATAACAGGATCATATTTTTATATAGATTCTTTAGAAGAAACGGTTACAACTTCATATGCCCAAAATGACAAACTACTACTTCCTGATGCTTCTGAGGTTATTTTAAATGCTGCCTCTACCGTATCCTACTCAAAGAAAAAATGGGATGATCAACGCAATGTAAATTTAAAAGGTGAAGCTTTTTTTAAAGTAGCTAAAGGAAAGAAATTTACCGTATCTACAATAGCTGGTATGGTTACGGTACATGGCACTCAATTTAATGTAAAAAATAGAACCGATTATTTTGAAGTTACTTGTTATGAAGGTTTAGTAAGTGTTACCTATAAAGACAAAACCACAAAATTACCGGCTGGCACATCTTTTCTTGTAATGCAAGGAAAAGTAATTCCTGTAGATGTTTTAGGTACAACCTTACCATCATGGATAAATAAAGAAAGTACTTTTAAAAGTATTCCTTTAAACTATGTTTTAAATGAATTTGAAAGACAATTTAATATCGTTGTAGAAACTAAAGATATTGATGTACATAAACTATTTACAGGTACATTTAGCCATAAGGATAAAGACCTAGCGCTTAAAAGCATCTGTGTACCTAATAAAATAATGTATAAATTAGAGGGGAATAAAGTGCTCTTATATGCTAAAAACGCACCATAATCACATTACACTCTTCATTACTTTATTTCTGTTCTTTGTTGCATCACTAGTGCAAGGACAGGAAAATAACACACCTATATTACTTACTAATTATTTAACCCAACTAGAAAAAGAATATGAAATTAAATTTTCGTATTCAGATAATGATGTAAAAAATATTTATATCAATACAATCCCAAATAATAATCTAGAAAACATCCTTAAAAATATTCAGGCACAAACACCATTAGTAATAGAAAAATTAAATGAACGCTATTACACCATTACAATGAGCACCATCAATATTTGCGGTCTGGTTTTAGATAATTTTGAAGAGAATACTGTATTTGGAGCTCAAATAACTGTTATTGAATCTGATATAACTACAACTACAGATGTTTCTGGTGCTTTTTCTCTCAATGATATTTCTAGAAAAACAGTTTTACAAATAAAATATCCGGGATACAAAACAGCAATCATTAAGGCAGAAGAATTTAAAGCTAAAACGCCTTGCAAAACCATATTACTTTCTAAGAACCTACAACAATTAGATGAAGTTGTTGTTTACAAGTTTTTGACTAGCGGACTAGAAAAACAAAAAGATGCAAGTATTGTATTAAATACCAATGCATTTGGGATTCTCCCGGGGCTTATAGAACCAGATGTACTACACACCGTACAAGCATTACCAGGTATAAAAAGTATTGACGAGACGGTTTCTGATATCAATATCCGTGGGGGTACTAATGATCAAAATTTGATACTATGGGATGGTATTAAAATATATCAATCTGGACATTTTTTTGGTTTAATTTCTGTATTTAACCCCTATTTAGTAGCAAAAACCACTACTATTAAAAATGGCACAAGCGCTATTTACGGAGATGGCGTTAGTGGTGTTATTAGCATTGAAACAAAAAATAAAGTTCCAGAAACGTTTACAGGTGGTGGCGGCTTTAACTTAATTAGCGGTGATGCTTATGGACAGTTTCCTATTTCTGATAAAATTGGTTTTCAATTTTCAATGAGAAGGTCTTTTTCTGATATTTTACAAACACCTACATATACCAGTTTCTTTGACAGGGCATTTTTACAAGACACAGAAATAAGTACGGGGCAAGCTAATACCACTCAAAATGAAGATTTTAATTTTTCTGACTTTAGCACCAAAATTTTATATGATATTAATGCGCAACAGCAACTTAGATTTAGTTTTTTAAATATCAATAATAACTTAGAATATGCAAATACCGATGAAAATACAAACCAGTCTACCTTAAGTTTTTTAGATCAGACCAATTTGTCTATTGGTGGAAGTTTAGAAAGCAAATGGACCTCTAATTTCTCTTCTTTTGTAAATGCTTATTACACCAAATATAATTTAGATTCTCGTAATGTTTTCCCTGATCCTACATTACAATTAAACCAAAATAACCAAGTATTAGAAACTGCATTAAAAGTGCATACCAAATATCAATTTTCAGATCGCATTCACTGGAATAATGGGTATCAATTTAATGAAGTTGGCATTATAAATTTCACTAATGTGAGCCGCCCTCCATTTGATCAAAATTCTAAAGGCGTTATCAGAACACATGCTATGTATAGTGAGGCTAGTTATACTTCTCCAAACAATAAACTTTACATGCGGGCTGGTGGAAGATTAAACTATATTGAAAATTTAAATACGTTTCAGGAGTATATTCTAGAACCACGTTTAAACCTTAATTATGCCTTTGCTAAAGACTTAAAAATTGAAGTATTAGGTGAGTTTAAAAACCAAACAACTAATCAAGTTATAGATTTAGAGCAGAATTTTTTAGGCGTTGAAAAAAGACGATGGTTACTATCGGATGGAAATCAACTACCTATAACAAAAAGCAAACACGCATCGCTGGGTATCAACTATGATAAAAGCAAACTATATATAGGTTTAGAAGGGTTTTATAAATTAGTAAATGGTGTTAGTGTTGCTACTCAAGGTTTTCAAAACCAAAACCAATTTAATAATGAAATTGGAGACTATACCGTTAGTGGTCTAGAGTTTTTGATTAATGCAAAAACCAAAAAATTAAGCACTTGGTTAAGTTATACGTATAATAATAATGAATATTTTTTTGATGAGATTAACCCTAGTCGTTTTCCTAATAATTTAGATGTCACTCACAATATGACACTAGCGACAACGTATACACATCAAAAATTAAAATTAAGTTTAGGATTAAATTATAGAACGGGTAGGCCATTTACTCCGCCAGATTCAAATAATCCTATCACCACCACCAGTTTTCCTGCTGCCATAAATTATGCCTCACCCAATAGTAGTAGAATTACTGATTATATTAGAGCAGATACTTCTGCAATATATAATTTTGATATAGGCAATACCGTTAAAGCATCTTTAGGAGCGTCTGTTTTAAATCTTTTTAACAAAAAAAATATTTTAAATATTTATTATAGGCTAAATGAGGCTAATGAAATAGAAGAAATACAAAGTAGCTCTTTGGGTATTACCCCAAACTTTTCGTTTAGGCTGTTTTTTTAAGGAGGAATTTTGTTGGCTTATGAAAATCAAAGTTTAGCATCTCTCCTATGATCTTATATAAGGCTGGGAATTCTTTTTGAAAAGCTATTGGTGTTTCCACAAAATTCTCAGCGGCTACTGCAAAAAACTCTTGCATATTGGTTTTAGCATATGCCCTAAAATAAGTACTTGTTTCTAATTGCTGCACAAAATTTACATCATGAAAAAGAAGTTTAATTTTTTCAACTCCAGAAGTAAAAACCCTCGTATCCTTAGAATTTACGAGTTTGGCATTAAAACTAAGGGCATGCGCAAATTCATGAACCCCTAAGTTTTTATTATCGTTTGGAATTTTAAACCCTTCTTTTAAATGTTCTGCGGAAATCACTAATGTTTTCATTCCTGGGTTGTATTCGCCTATATGGTCTTGCCTATTTAATCTAGAAAAATACTGACTCGGATAAATAATAATTCTATTGATTGAAGAAATTTTAAAATCTCTCATCCCTAAAGTTAAGATGCCAGCTGTAGCACTTAATAAAAAAGCAATATCTTCTTGTCTAGGAATAATTCCATTAAAAATAAATTCTTTATCATTTCTAAATTTCAACAACCTGTAATGAAACTTTTGTTTTTGGCGGGTAGATAGTTTTTGATATACGGGAAAGTTATTTTCCAACAGTACTTTTTGCGCTTTAGTTATGGGTTTTTGTCTATAAAAAAAACCTTCAAAAAAGTATTTAAACCAATATTTTAATATATATACAAAGTATAATACTACTGGAAAAAACAATAATAAAGGAAGGTAGCGCATTCTTACATTTAGATGTTCTAAGATAACTTTTTTAGCCTTTAAAATTGTGTTTCTAGGGATTAGATTTGTCAATTATATTTTAAAAGTCAAATCCATACTTCTTTCTTCAAAAGTCTTTATTAACTTTATTTTATTACTGTTGGGTAGTTTATTCTCCTTTTTTCATTTTTTTAACAATATCTTTCTGAAGATTCCATAATTCAGAAATTGGCACAACTTCTCTATTTAAATCATTAACATTTTTGTGTTTAGTCCACAAAAATGGATAAAATGAGTATCCTTGGTTTCCGTTTATTTCCTTAACATCATTTTTCCAATTCTTCCATCGAACGTTAGCGTAAAAATCCGATAAATTTCCTGTAAAAGTCCACCATATAAAATCCGAATAACCAAGCTCCATTGGTTCCCAATTCAGCGAATCTGGCGCAAAATAATACACTTTCCCTAAATCCTCACCCAAAGCTCCTCCATTTATTGCGAAAAAACCACCAATTACATCATCTGCAATTAGTAAAATAGATGGTTGTTCACCATATTCATTAAATGTTTTTTCCTTGTTCCAGTTCGGCAGTGTCCTTTCTAACTTTTTATTTCCAGAACCTAAGATTCTAATCCAACCATGATCAACTAAAATTCCGCCTGTTTCATATATTATAGAACCCATTGGTGATCTAGTTGTAACTTGTGTATAATAAAGTGCAGAATCTGCTTGCTTTTCGTTCTTGGGTAGAATCTCAACTTTATTAGTTGCTTCGTCAATCCATTCAGAAACTAATTCCCAGCCTGGTTCTTCTTTATTTATCAGTTCGCTTAGAGGTTTCATTTTTTTAATTTGACTTAATGCAGTGAAATGTACAATTAAAAAAAGGAAGATTACTTTGTTCATAGACGTCTTTAGCTTATTTACATACGCTCTGGAACAGCAATCCCCAATAATTGAAACGAAGAAGCAATCACCTCAGCTACTTTTTTAGACAAGGCTACTCTAAAGGCTTTTTTAGCCATATCCTGCTCCCCTAAAATAGAAACATTCTGGTAAAAAGAATTAAATTCTTTCACCAAATCATAGGTGTAATTTGCTATAATAGCAGGACTGTAATTTGTAGCCGCTAATTGTATGGTTTCTGGATATAGCTGTAATTGTTTTATGAGTTCTTTCTCTTTGTCATGTAATACTAAAGAAGCTATTACAGCTTTTGACCAATCTACATCTGTTTCTTTTGCTTTTCGCAATATAGATTGTATTCTTGCATAGGTATACTGAATAAATGGTCCTGTATTCCCTTGAAAATCTACAGACTCTTTAGGATCAAAAAGAATGCGTTTTTTAGGATCTACTTTCAAAAGAAAATATTTTAAAGCACCTAGACCGATCATTTTATAGAGACTTTGTTTTTCTTCAGGAGAATATTCTTCTAATTTCCCTAATTCCTGAGAAATTGTTGCAGCCGTTTGGGTCATATCATCCATTAAATCATCGGCATCTACAACAGTGCCTTCTCTACTTTTCATTTTTCCGCTAGGTAAATCTACCATCCCATAACTTAAATGAAATAAGTTTTCTGACCATGAGAAACCTAACTTCTTTAAGATTAAAAACAATACTTTAAAATGATAATCTTGCTCATTACCAACAGTATATACCATCCCCGCAACATCTTCATGGTCTTTTACACGTTGTATTGCCGTACCAATATCTTGCGTCATATACACCGCAGTACCATCGGAACGTAAAACTATTTTTTCATCTAAACCTTCATCCGTTAAATCTATCCAAACACTCCCATCTTCTTTTTTATAGAAAACGCCTTTTTCTAAACCAGCAGACACCACATCTTTACCTAACAAATAGGTATCACTTTCATAATAAAGTTTGTCAAAATCTACTCCGAGGTTTTTATAAGTTACTTCAAAACCAGCATAAACCCAGCCATTCATTTTTTTCCAAAGCGAAACAATTTCTTTATCGCCAGCCTCCCATTTTTGAAGCATTTGTTGTGCTTCAACCAAAAGGGGAGCTTCTTTTTCTGCAACGGCTTTATCTATGCCTTTTTCTACTAGTTCAGCTATTTCAGTTTTGTACGCTTTATCAAAAGCAACATAGTAATTACCAACTAATTTATCGCCTTTTAAGCCTGTACTTTCAGGCGTTTCTCCATTTCCAAAACGTTGCCAAGCCAACATACTTTTACAAATATGGATGCCTCTATCATTTATAATTTGCGTTTTATAGACTTTCTTACCAGAAGCTTTTAAAATTTCGGCAACAGCATATCCTAACAAGTTATTTCTAATATGCCCTAAATGTAAAGGCTTGTTGGTATTTGGCGAAGAGTATTCTACCATTACTGCGTCCGTAGCAGACGGATTAATAAAACCATAGCTTGTATTATTAGTTGCAATTGTATTAAAAAACTGCACATAAAAAGAATCACTAATAACAAGATTCAAAAAGCCTTTTACCACATTAAAACTAGAAACCGCATCTACTTGTTCGGTTAAAAATTTTCCAATTTGTGTTCCTATTTGCACAGGATTTCCTTTTACAAAACGGAGCATCGGAAATACAACAACTGTAAGGTCTCCCTCAAAATCTTTCCGTGTAGGTTGAAATTCTACAGCGGGCAAATCAGTTTTAAATAAGGCAGAAACCGCTTCTTTTACTTTGGCTTCTAAAACAGTCTGAATATTCATAATTTCTTGGCGTATCAAGCTGCGAAATTAATCATTTTTTGTGCTTTTATTGATAAGTTATAAGGATTTCCATAGCGTTTTTATTAACTTTATAAAAAACTACAGAAGAGATTATAAAAATGCTTGTAAACGTATCTTATAATAATAAAGAAATTACTCGTAAGGTAAATGAGGCTGTTGGCAACCCTTTTACGTTGAAAGAACGTTGGGCAATGAAAGGAATAGGCTCACCAAAACTTATGATTACGGAAACAAGCATGGCCATTAGAAATTTGCTTCTTTTAGACAACAATACTGATTCTTGCAATATAGAAATACGCCCAAAAGGCATCATTGTTCGGTTTCGCTCTTTATTAGAAACCTATGCTTTAGTAATTCCTTACTACAAGCTTACTATTTACAAAGGAGATGTTGCCATCTATTCTATATACAAAGACCATTATTTTATAAAAGTAAGGTCAGACACTAAAGCAATTCAGAAATTTTTTAAGAAAATAATGAATTATAAAGCAGACCAAACCCCAACAGCTATTGAAGATTTATAAAACCAGTAACTAATGAAAAAATCAAGAAAACTACTCATCATATCTATCCTTTTTGCATCATTAGGACTAGTACTAACCTATCTTGGTTCTCAAAATGAAAGTGAATCTTTTCAGAATTTTAAAACATATGGCTTACTATCTGTAGGCACAGGCTTGCTTATTATTGGTTACTCAGAGCTTTTGAAGAGAAAAGAAAAATAGGTACAATGCTGCTAAAATGAAAATACTACTTACAGGTGCAAATGGTTACATTGGTATGCGATTGTTACCAGAATTATTAGCACAAAACCATACTGTTGTCTGTACTGTAAGAGATGCAGAACGTTTATCTGTAGACAACGAAATTCGTGCCAAAATAGAAATTATAGAAGTAGATTTTTTAGATGCTGTGATACCAGCAAAAATTCCGCATGATATAGATATCGCTTATTTTCTTATCCATTCGATGAGTTCTTCCACTAAAAATTTTGATAAAAAAGAGGCGATTACTGCGGATAACTTTAATCTTTACATGGCTCAAACCAAAGTAAAACAAGTTATCTATTTAAGCGGAATTGTAAACGATAAAAACTTATCTAAACACCTGTGGTCTAGAAAAAATGTAGAAGAGATTTTATATCAAGGTAATTTTAACCTAACAGTACTTAGAGCGGGAATTATTGTAGGTTCTGGAAGTTCTTCTTTTGAAATTATTAGAGATTTATGCGAAAAATTACCCTTTATGATAACGCCCAAATGGGTTTTAACTAAAACACAACCTATTGCTATTAGAGATATCATGGCTTTTTTAAAGGGTGTTTTAGGAAATGAAAAAACCTATAATGATTCTTTTGATATTGCTGGACAAGACGTAGTGACTTATAAAGAAATGTTACACCAATATGCAGAAGCGAGAGGTTTTAAAAATTGGATCCTTGCTTTACCAGTGATGACTCCCAAACTATCATCTTACTGGTTGTATTTTGTCACCTCAACGTCTTATAAATTAGCTATAAATTTAGTAGACAGTATGAAAATGGAAGTGGTTGCAAAAGATACCCGATTACAGGAGTTACTTGGCATACAACCACATTCGTATAAAGAAGCTATTGACATGGCTTTTAAAAAAATTGAGCAAAACCTAGTCATCAGTAGTTGGAAAGACAGTATGGTGAGCGGGCGGTTTAAAAAAGATTTAGAAAAATATATTCAAGTACCTAAATACGGGGTATTAACCGATAAAAAACAAATGCATCTAAAAGATGCTGAACGAGTTCTAAATAATATTTGGAAAATTGGCGGAGAAACTGGTTGGTATTATGCCGATTGGCTTTGGAAACTACGTGGTTTAGTTGATAAATTTATGGGGGGTGTTGGTTTACGAAGAGGAAGAACCCATGCCGATAAAATTTATGCTGGTGATGCTTTAGATTTTTGGCGTGTTTTGTTGGCAGACAAAGAGAATAAACGTTTACTTCTTTTTGCAGAAATGCGATTACCAGGTGAGGCTTGGCTAGAATTCAAAATAGACAAAAATAATATACTTCACCAAACTGCCACCTTTAGACCAAGAGGTTTAAAAGGCAGGTTGTATTGGTATAGCATTGTGCCTCTCCACTATTTTATTTTTGGAGGAATGATCAGAAATATAGCTAAGGCATAAATTTTAATAAATACTATTCTTATTCTTTCTTTTTCTTTCCAAATAAACCTCTCAAAAATCCGCCTTTAGCTTTTTTATTTTTCTTACGATCAAAACGGCGTTTATTAATTTTATCTTTTTTACTAAATAATTTTTCTAAAAACGTAGGCTTTTTAAACTCTGGGCAATCAATAGGCACCCCTAAATCAGGAAACTTTGCTTTGGTGTACCGATTATAGTCACTGTCTTTATTTAAAGCTTTATACCAGTTTGCAAAAATGGGTAGTGCAGAATTTGCTCCTTGTCCTATTTTGGTACTTTTAAAACCCAATTGATGGTTATCTGCACCTACCCAACATACCGTTACTAATTTTGGAGTTACCCCAACATACCAACCATCTTTATTATTTTGTGTTGTTCCTGTTTTGGAAGCAATTTGGTTTTTTAATCCATACGTAGAACGCAAACGTTGCGCCGTACCAACATCCGTAACCTTTTGCATCATCTGTATCAGTTGTTGATTTGTATCCTTAGAAAAAGCTGGAGTTTCTGCAATTACTGGTGTAAATTGCTTTATTAGATTCCCCAAGCCATCTTCAATTCTAGTGATCGCATAAGGCTTTGTATATTTTCCGTTATTAGCAATACTAGTATAAGCTTTTGCAAGTTCTAAAACGCTTATTTCAGCAGTCCCTAAAGCTAAAGAAGCTACTTTAGGCAAATCTGTTACTATCCCCATTTTTTGAGCTTGCGTTATGGTTGCATCAACTCCCACTTCTCGGATTAACTTTACACTAACTACATTGAGAGAATTTGCCAAACCAGCCCATAAACTAAAATTACGTTGATCTGTGTCCTCACCGGAGGAATTGGTGGGTGTCCAATTATCTAAATCTTTATAAGTAACTGCTTTATTAGAAACATAATGACACGCAGAATACCCATTTTCTAAGGCTGTTGCATATACAATAGGCTTAAAAGTAGACCCTACTTGGCGTTTGCTCTGCTGAACATGATCGTATTTAAAATGTTCAAAATTAGCACCCCCTATCCAAGTTTTAATGGCTCCTGTATGTGGTTCTACGGACACAAAGCCAGTATTTAAAAACTTAGTATAGTAGGCCAAACTATCTAAAGTATTTGCTTTTATCACTTCTTTTCCTTTCCAAGTAAATACTTCTACTTCATGTTTTTCTTTTAGTTTTCTAATAATATCTTTTTCAGCAAGTCCTTCTTTTTTTAATGCTTTATAAATGGCTAAGTTTTTAATTTTAGCAGGCGATATTTCTTTTAACCAAGGAGCAGATTTCCCATAACTACGTTCAAATTCTTTTTGTAAAGCAGCTAAATGTTTTTCCATAGCTTGCTCCGCTTTTTTCTGCATACCTGCATCTAAAGTGGTGTAAATTTTAAGTCCGCTATTGTAAAGGTCTAATTGTGTATTATGTTCTTTATTATACTGTTTTAACCATTGCTCTGCTTCTTGCTTCACAGCTTCTCTAAAATAGGGAGCTAAACCAGTATTGTGGCTAAAGCTTTGGTAATTGATTTTTAGTGGATGTTTTTGTGTTTTCTCTAATAGTTCCTTAGAAATGTAATCATACTTATACATTTGGTTCAGTACCGTATTTCTCCTTTCTTTACTTGCCTCAGGAAATAAACGTGGGTTATAGTAATAGTTAGTCTTCAGCATCCCAACCAATACAGCTGCCTCTTCTAATTTTAATTGATGTGTAGATTTATTAAAGAATTTTAATGATGCACTTTCTACTCCAAAAGTATTATCACTAAAAGGCACCGTATTTAAATAATGTGTTAGTAGCTCGTCTTTGGTATAGGTTTCTTCTAAACGATTCGCAATAATCATTTCGCGAATTTTATGTACTACAATTCCAAATCTTCCTATTTTACGGCGTGGAAACATATTCTTAGCCAATTGTTGCGATAAGGTACTACCGCCTCCTGATGATTTATCTTGTAGTAAAATAGACTTAAATAATACCCGAAACATACTCAGTTTGTCAACACCCGTATGTTCATAAAAACGGGCATCCTCCGTAGCAACTAAAGCCTCAATTAAATGCTTAGGAAATAACGTAAAAGGTATAGGTTGACGGTCTGTAGTATAATATTTACCTAATAATTTTCCATCAGCACTCCAAACTTCTGTGGCCTTACTTTGTTGTATTTCTGTAAGTTCTTTTTTAGTGGGTATTTTTCCCCAATAGCCTAAGTAAATACTAGAAAACAAAGTACATAGTCCTAGAACACCTGCAATAAAAAGAATCCCAACTCCTTTGAAAATCTTTCTTTTTAGTGATTTCTTTTTTGATGTTTTTACTTTTTTAGACATCTATTTAAAGTATGATAACAAAAATCAATGGCATAATATATATACTACTACAAAAGTATCTATTTGTTTATAATAGAAGGCTTTTAGGCACATTTTATAGTATAATTTAACTATTCATTAAATCTTACTAGAATAAATTTCAATAGGTATTATGAACTAAAAATATGAAACCTGTTAAATTAATTTACAAAACTTAAAATTGTAAAAACAGAAATAAAATCTCAAAATATGAGAAACAAAAAAATTATAGTAAACTAACATGATAGAAACGTTTTTTCGAAAGCATATGCCTTAAGAGTTTTCTCTTTATTAGAATTTTTATCCCTAAATTTATCTTATGATTTTAGAACCCTCTATTTTAGAGATAAAGAAACATATAGATCATTATTGGATTCTTAATGATTTGAATATCTTATCCATGACGAGCCCGTTTATGTATGCTTATCCTGGAATTACCCCAGATATGATTATTGTATTAGATGGATATTATACAATGACATATATGGGGCAATCATACCGATCTGATCAGAGTAGACTATTTAGTTTTATACACGATAGGGTGTATCTTGATTTATCTGAACTTAAGCGTTGTATCATTATAAAGTTTAAATCTCATGGGTTATCTTCCTTGATCCCATTTGTACATTCAGACGCACAAACTATTATGCGGCATTCTGTGGCAAGTGTAAGTGATGTTTTTGGAGCAAATACTTTTCGGTTTATTGCACATTTAAAAGGTTTACCTTCTACTGAAATCGCTGTGGCACTAGATCAATGGTTTCTAAATTTATATAACAAACAAGCTGAAGGCTTTGTGGTAGAAATGGCCCAAGAGGTGAGTAAAACTTTTGACATTAAAACAATTATGGAAGTAACTGGATACTCATACAGCACCATAGAACGTTATTTTAAAAGAGATACAGGTCTTACACCAAAGCGCTTTCAGTCTTTGAAACGTTACAAACTAGTCTTGCGAGAATTGTATGTTACTCGTAACAATGACTGGCAGTATTATGTAGCTAAATATGGTTATTATGATCAGTCACATTTTATCAAAGAAATCAAGAAATATACGTATCATACCCCTGAACAATTATTAAAGACTCCTGCCTTTATAGAAATTCGCCCGTCATATTTGTGACGAATTTTTACAATGACCATTTCTCTTAAAATGGCATCTTTACCAAAAATAAAATCAATGAAATTTAGAGTTCTATTAATTGCTTTATGCTTACTTATTACAAGTTGTAAAGTCTCTCAAAAAACCGATAATTATGCCAGTGATCCTACTATAAACTTTCAACGCTTTTTAGATGAAGAAATTGGGGAAGATGAGGGAAATTCAGTAGGACTTTCTCTTACGGTGATTTCTCCTGAGCTTCATATTAATTTTACGGGGGCTTCAGGATATGATAGCCTAGAAAAAGACAACCTGTTAGATGCAGAGCAACCGTTTCGTATAGCAAGTCTTACAAAAGTTTTTGTGGCTGCTGCTATACTGAGGCTACGAGAAAATGGTCAACTTTCCTTAGAAGATCCTATTTCAAAATACATTTCGTTAGAACATATTGAGATTTTAAAGAAAGGCGGATACCATCCAAATGCAATAACAATCCGTCATTGCTTAACTCATTCCAGTGGACTCTATGACTATGCAGAAGGCGGACCCGAATATATAGAAACTGCAGCTAAAAATTCCTCAAAACGCTGGACACGTACAGAACAAATTCAGTTTGCAATGGATTATGGAAAACCACATGCTGCTCCAGGTCAGGAACATCATTATAGTGATACAGGGTATATCCTTCTGGGGGAAATAATAGAAAAACGTACAAACTCTAACCTCGCCAAAGGTCTACGGAATTTGTTAAAATTTAACGAATTAGGAATGTCAGCCACTTGGTTAGAATCATTAGAACCTCGACCTGAAGGATTAAAACCTTCTGTAAGAAGATATATAGGTAAGCTAGATGCTTCTGATTGGGACAACTCTATAGATTTATACGGTGGCGGGGGGCTTGCATCCACCACTAGGGATCTTGGTGTTTTTCTTCAAGCCCTTTTTAATGGAAAAATCTTTGAACAAGAAGAAAGCTTACCAGTAATGCTTTTACAAAAAGAATACAATGCAAACGGAAAGAAACTGCCCGAGCAACGATTAGGTTTTGGTAGTATACAAGGAAGTAAGTCTGGTATAGTTGCCTATACACATTCAGGATTCTGGGGTACATTGTTTCTGCATTTCCCTTCATATAATTGTAGCATTGCTGTTAATGATACAAATGATGGAGATAGTATGGTTGCACAACGTGTGGTAAACTATATAAAGCGTTTAGCAGAAGAACAAAAAGATAATAAATAAGAATGCATAATTATTTAAGATCATTAAAGCATGCTAAAAGACAAAGCTTAGCGCTTTAAATAAAGTCTGTTAAATCCAAAAGATTTGGTAATTATAAAAATACTTTCAAAACAGTAAAAAATCCAGTAGATTAGTAGTAATGCTAAAAAAGATATCATAGTATACATACGTATACCTGTATCTTACAGTTACATTACAAGAAATGCTAAAAATTAAGTTTGACATTACCGACGATAATGGGTTTAAATAAATTGTAAAGGTTATTATTAAGAATTTGATTTTGTCATTAAATCCCTACGAAATTTCAATTGTTAGAATTAAAAATTGGTTTGACCATAAATGGCTTAATTATTCTGGAAAAGAAATTCGAAAATACGATACTGGAACTGGAACTATGATTCCATTTGTCCTGAAGCCTTTTTGGAATAAAGAAATTACTATACCTCCATTCAATCCGAATCGAGTTCTTGATGAAGCATTCTACAGATTGAAAGGAAAAGAAAATCCAAAGTTTGAAGAATTAACTCATATATGGCAGCATAGCACAGATAACAGAAAAAGGTTAATTTCGGGAAGAACAGAAAACGGTTTATGCATATGGATTTCTTCAAACTCAGTTGAGAATGAACAAGGAAGCCTAATGTTTTATCAAATAAAAGATTCTGAAATACTTACATGGTATGTAAATATTGAAAATAAAAATAGTTGGAAAGTAACAAAAGTGAAAGGAATAGACAAGAATAATGCCCTCCTAATCATATAAAAAAATATGCTATAACAAAAATGGTCTTCATGAAAAGTTCTAATCCTGTCCTCTATAATTAATGAATAGTTACTTTTCTATTTAACAGTACTAGAAGGAGAATTAAATAATGACCAAAAAAGAAAGATAAAATTCATAAATTACAGTCATTATCATTAGCAAAATATAAATTTATGATGAACGCATGAGAATTAAAAGTTTCATTTTTATTATACTATTTCTTTCTTCGGCTTTTATCATTTTTGCACAAAAATTTGAACCAGAAGATGGTAAATGCTTAGTTTTTATTGGGCAAGATTTAGAAGCAACAGGTGGTTTAGATGATTATAATAATGGATATACGGATCATTTTAGAACACCCGCAGGTATTAGCCTATACACCAACTTATCACCTAATAATGAATCGTATGGCTATTATAATAAAGGGTTAGACGGAATTAAAACAAAAGCTAATTGGGGTGCTGGGGATTCATGGGCTAACATTTATTTACAAGATACTACGTATCAAAATAGTGCTTTGGCCATAGGCTTATCATTTGTAAACCATGAAAAAAAAGTTGCTAAGGGAAAACTAGATCACTTAATTAAAGAATTAGCCGATTGGATAAAAGCTTCTAACCGACCTATATTTTTAAGAATTGGCTATGAGTTTGATGGTTGGGATTGGAATCATTATCAGAAAAAAAATTATTTAAAGGCTTGGAAAAGAATATATACCATTATGAAAACAAAGCAAGTAGTTAATGTAGCTTTTGTTTGGCAATCTAAAGGAACAGGATCTAATCAAAAAACTTTAGAAGAATGGTACCCTGGAGATGATATTGTAGATTGGTGTGCATACTCCTATTTTGGGCAACCAGATCAAGAAATGATTATTTTTGCTCGGAAACACAACAAACCAGTTTTTATTGCAGAAGCTACTCCTGTAAGGCAAATAGACAATTTATACTTTGATACTGATTTAAAAAAAAGAACGCTAGAAAAAACAATCTGGAAAGCATGGTTCATTCCTTTTTTCAAGACAATACATGATAACTCAGATGTCATCAAAGCATTTAGTTATATCAATTCTGATTGGTCTTCTCAGCCCATGTGGATTACAAATGCCACCTTTAACAAAGTTGATTCGAGACTTCAAATGAGTCCCTATATTTCACAAAAATGGAATGAAGAAATAGAGAAACCAAAATATTTGAAGGTCTCTTATTCATTATGGGATAAAAACTAATACTACAAAATAAGATTAACTTATCTTTAAATCATAAAATAATTAATAAATTGACCATGTTATTCCGATAGCTTTTGGCATAAGCTTTTAACTGTAACCATACCAGATCATAATACATTTTAAATATTAAAAAATGGGAAGAAACTATAAAGGAATTAGTATTAACACAACTACAAACACTCATGAAACGGTGTTTAAAATAATGGGGGGTAATGTAGCGAAAACTGTTATTGATATTCCTTCTGGAAGTGGTGCTTTTATTCAAAGACTTAAAGATGAAGGATATAAAAATATAATTTCAGTTGATATTGAAAATATTTTGGAAATAGAGCATGATAACTTCATACAAGGCGATATGACAAAAACTTTGCCTATTTCGGATAGTTCATGCGATTTTTTAATTTGTATAGATGGTATAGAACATATTAACAGGCAGGTTGATTTTGTTAAAGAAGCAAATCGGGTTTTAACAGATCAAGGAGAAATTATTATTTCAACCCCAAATATATCTAGTCTAAGGTCGCGTTGGAAATGGTTTTGGACTGGACATCATCATAAATGCAATTCACCATTGGATGAAAACAATCCAAACCCATTACACCATATTGGTATGATTTCTTTCTCTGAATTACGCTATATGCTTCACACCAATGGGTTTCAAGTAAATGAAGTAAAAACCAATAGGATTAAACTAATTAGTTTGGTTTACGCAATATTTCTTCCTTTAGTATATTTTTCTACTTATTGGGTTTATGCAAGAACTGGTAAAAGAGAAGGGACCAAAAAAATAAATAAAAGTATTTTTAAAACAGTATTTTCAAAAGAAATCCTTTTTGGAGAAACATTAATTGTAAAAGCAATAAAGAGTAGTGGTAATAAAAATTAAACACCTTTTAAAAAGGTAACGAGTATCCAAGAGAAATTAATATAAATACAGGCTCAAGTCATTAAATAAATGAAAAAGATTTTTTAGGAATGTTTAAATCGATTTTCACTTTTAAGCATCTCTTTAAAAAACAGATCCTAAAAATAACTAAGCAAACAAAGGATCAACAAAACATCAAAATTTAAGGAATTGACTAAAACGGAATGAAAAAAATACGCTTAAATGATGGACATGAAATACCTATCCTAGGGTTTGGCACCTATAAAACCATAGCGCAACAAGAAGTAGAACCTGTACAATTTGCTATTACCAATGGTTATTCTTTAATAGATACTGCAACAATTTATAAAAACGAAGCTGCAGTCGGCAAAGGGATTAAAGCTAGTAAAATTGCCAGAGAGAAACTTTTTATCACTACCAAACTTTGGCGTGAGTGTTTGGGATATGAATCCACCAAAAAAGAATTTAACGCTTCATTACAAAGACTAGAAATAGATTATATCGATTTATACTTAATACATTGGCCTGCTAATACTAAAAACTATAGTAATTGGCAACAAACCAATGCGGATACCTGGCGCGCTATGGAAGAGTTACAAGCAGAAGGCAAGATAAAATCTATTGGTGTGAGTAATTTTTTTCAAGAACATTTAGAAGCTTTATTTAAGACGGCAAAAGTGATTCCTGCAATTAACCAAATAGAATTTCATCCAGGTTATTGGCAAGAAGAATTAGTACAGTATTGTAAAAAACAAAATATAACAGTGCAATCGTGGTCTCCTTTAGCAAGAGGAAAAGTATTTAATAATGAAGTATTAAAAGCCATAGCAAAGAAACACCAAAAGTCTATTGCGCAAATATGCTTGAGGTGGATTATGCAACATGATGTGATTGCCATTCCAAAGTCTTCTTCTTTCAAAAGAATTCAAGAAAATATAGCCTTGTTTGATTTTAAATTATCTTCAGACGAAATGGAAAGCATCAACACGCTACCTAAAATGGGGTTTAGCGGAGAGTTACCCAATATTTGGCCAGATACAATTTAGGAATAACACTAGAACGCCATTATACTTTAGGCAAAAATACTTCGGCCATCATACAACGTGCACTACCACCACCACAGGTTTCTATAGTTTCTATAGGGCTATGCATAATTTCACAATATTTGGTAATACTATCAATCTGACCTTTATTTAAACTGTTATATGCAGCAGAACTCATGACTAAATAAGGCGTATTATTAGCTCCTAGTACTTGCAACATATTCCCAGCAAACTGATGCATTTGCGTTTCTGATATTCTAATGATTTCTTTGTTGTCATTCTTTAAATGTGTAATAACATTCTTGCGCTCTTTTTTATCATCAATGGTATCTAAACAGATAACAGCAAATTTATCTGCAATGCACATCATTACATTGGTGTGATAAATAGGCAAGCGTTTTTCATCAACAGTTTGGTTTGCTTTAAAAATTACTGGAAAATAATCAAAATCCTCACAGAATTCTATAAATAATTCTTCATCTGCTCGCTCAGACAATGCACAGTATGCTTTTTTATATTCTCTATCTAAAATAATACTTCCTGTACCTTCTAAAAAAAGATTTTCTGCTTCAGCGGAAGTATAGTCCATTATATTTTCGATACCAAAACCTTCTTTTTCTATAGTTTCTAAAATATCTTCTCTACGTTCTACCCTTCTGTTTTCTGCAAACATAGGATACAAACCAACTGTACCATCTGCATGAAAAGAAACCCAATTATTAGGAAAAATAGAATCTGGCGTACTTGGTTCTAAAGTATCTTCTACCACAATAATCTGGACTCCTTTACTTTTTAAAACGCTGACAAAAGCATCAAACTCTTCTTGTGCTTTTTTGTTGATAGCATTATTTTGCAAGTCTATTTCTTCTTGAAAATAATTGTTTACGGCTGTTTGCTCATTCATTCTAAAACCAACAGGCCTAACCATTAAAATACTATTTGTAATCTGCATGCTAAAAAAATATAATTAAACCTATGCCCGTACTAAGGGTAATGTACTACATCTTAATAAACCTTCTTGTTTAGAAATCTCTGCATATGGAATTTCTTCCACAACAAAGCCCTGATCTCTTAACCAAGTATTTAACCTTGTAAAGTTTTTTTCTGAAACCACTACTTCAGGAGAAATCGAAAAAACATTACTAAACATTTGATACATCTCATCTCCAGAAATTTCAAATATATTTTCTGTTCCAAAAAAATCAACTAACCATTGGTATTCCTCTTCAATTAAAAATCCATTTTTATGCAGTATAGCTTTTCCTTTTCCTAATGGTTGAAAACAACAATCTAAATGCAATGCATTTTCTCTGGCATTTTTAGATTTTCTCAATTCAAATGCTTTTACTTTTTTTTCAGGAAAAAGGGTTCTGATAAACGATACTGCCGCTGCATTGGTACGGGCTGTAATTTGCTCTGGGTAGTCTTCAGCAGTATAGGTTCCCATAAAAATATAATCGTTCCAAGGCATCACATCTCCGCCTTCTACATGTACCTCTTCTGGAGGATATATGATATCGGATGGATTTATTTGATCTAAGACATCTTGTATCGCTAAAAATTCTTTTTCTCTATCGGGAAGAATATTCGCTTTAATAAATTTATTTCCTAAAACAAATGAAATATCTCTAGAAAAAATCTGATTACAATCTTGTAACACAGCTGGTCTAAAAACTTTTACATTATATTTTTCTAAAACATTTGCAAAAGCATTCATCTCTGGTATCATATCTACTTCTTTAGGATATGTACCCGCTAGAATATGCTCTAAAGATTTAGGATCATAAGCCTCTTCTGCTTTTGGAGTAGGCCCGCAACTATCTGCTATACCAAGCACTACAGCTTTTAAGGTAGAAACTTCATCATTTACATTGATTTGTAACATTGAACAAATTTTTTATTTAAAATAAAATTTCATTTTCAAATATAAAAAAAGCTCTTCTATCTAAAATAAAAGAGCTTTTTGTTTTTTTATAAGGTAGCAATCTACCTCTTATTCACTTCAACGAAAGGTCTTAGCGTTTCTCCAATATAAACTTGTCTTGGTCTACCAATAGGTTCATTTCTAAGGCGCATTTCTCTCCATTGTGCAATCCAACCAGGTAATCTACCTAATGCAAACATTACAGTAAACATTTCCGTTGGAATTCCTAAAGCTCTGTAAATAATACCTGAGTAAAAATCTACATTAGGATATAATTTTCTATCAATAAAGTATTGATCTTCTAAAGCTTCTTTTGCTAATCCTTTAGCTACTTCTAAAATAGGATCTTCTTTACCTAAATCAGCCAATACTTCTTCAGCAGCAACTTTAATAATTTTAGCTCTAGGATCAAAATTCTTATAAACTCTATGCCCAAAGCCCATTAATCTAAACGGATCTTGTTTATCTTTTGCTTTAGCCATGTATTTTTTAGTATCGCCACCATCAGCAACAATAGCTTCTAGCATTTCTAAGACAGCTTGGTTTGCCCCACCATGTAATGGTCCCCATAAAGCAGAAATCCCTGCTGATAACGAAGCAAATAAACCTGCATGTGAAGAACCTACAATACGAACAGTAGAAGTAGAACAATTCTGCTCATGATCTGCATGAAGAATTAATAACTTATCTAAAGCATCAATTACAATTTGATTTTTTTCGTAGGGTTGTGAAGGCTTTTTAAACATCATTTGATGGATGTTCTCTACATAGCCTAAGCTATCATCACCATAATCTAAAGGCAAGCCTTTCTTTTTACGCATGGTCCACGCAACAAGAACTGGAAATTTCGCTAAAATACGAACAATTGCACCATACATATCTTCTTCAGATTCTACATCTACAGATGTAGGATTAAATGCAATTAAGGCACTTGTTAATGAAGAAAGCACTCCCATTGGATGGGCAGATTTTGGAAAACCATCTAAGATTTTCTTCATTTCTTCATCTACATGAGACTCCTCTTTGATGTCTTTATGAAACTGTTCTAATTGATTGCTATTTGGAAGTTCACCAAAAATTAAAAGATAAGCGACTTCTAAAAAATCTGCTTTTTCTGCTAATTCTTCAATAGCATAACCTCTATATCTTAAAATACCTTTTTCACCATCTAAAAAAGTAATAGCACTTTCGCAAGATCCTGTGTTTTTATACCCTGGATCTATTGTAATCATCCCTGATCCTCCTCTTAATGCTTTTATATCTATTGCTAACTCATCTTCAGAACCCTTTGTAACTGGGAACTCATATGTTTTACCATTATACTCTAATGTTGCTTTATCTGACATATTTAATTTTAACTTTTTTGAATGTTTGCGAATTTAAGAAAAAGTGAAATCATTAACAATTTAGACGATTATTAATACTAGAATTTACAATAAGTTTAAGACTAATTTTGCTATTACCATACCAAACCTATGTAATAGATAAGAAAATATAACTATTAATAGCTTTGTTTATAAAATTTCTGAGCAAAACAGTTATGATGAAGTAGTAATGGAATACAATTGTTTATAGTAAGCATCAACCGATTTTTTCCACGTAAAACGAACTTTTTTGGCGTTACTTTTTATGTTCTTCCAAGCAGGCTTATCATTAGCATACATATTTAAAATAGTATCAAAAGAGTTGACCATATTTATAATCTTTTCATCATAAGTTTTTCCATCAAAACTAAAGCCTGTTTCTAAATGTGATACTGTATCTTTTAAACCTCCAGTATGATGAACTAAACAGGGGTGACCATTACGCATTGCCAACATTTGGCTTATTCCACATGGCTCAAAAAGGCTGGGCATAAAATAAAGATCTGTTTCTAGGTATATAGAATCAATTACATCTTCCGATTGCCCATTAATAAAGATGAAATTTTTATATTGATAGCTTACTTCCCTTAACATTTCTTCGTATTCCGGAGCACCAGTACCTAAAAGAACAAATACACCATTTACTTTTTCTAACTTTTCTAAAATAGCAACTAAAGCTTCTGGGGAACGTTTAAAAAAATAAAATTTCTGTTCTGTTAATCTAGCTACACTTGAGCATACAAATTTTGGTGGTTGTTCCAAAAATTCGAATACTTTCTCTCCAGTATGCGCTAAAAAATGTGATTTATAATCTTTAGACTCTTCTTGTGTCCATTTAAAGACGGCTTTAATTACATTTTTATAAAGTTTATTTTTCGATGCGGTTCGGATTCCTTTATAATTAGCACCATTTAAAATACCAATTAATCGACCCTCATTTTCTGCTTTTTGCAAATCTACTTCTAAACCTTCTCCACCAATAAATTCTGGCGGATTACTTGCTAATAAAACATCTTCTTTATAAGATGGTGAAACAGTATGTACTGCATCTGCTAAGCGAATACCAACCGCCATAAGGTTAATACAATCTGGATATCTGTAGTCTCTTAAGGTATCATAATCTATTGAGATTTCTGGAAACCAATTTTGTAAAGAAGAATAATTATCTGAAAATGGTCTAATACCCTGAATCGCTAAATTATGAATACTATATACAAATCGCATTTTTTTTAAACTTGTATAGCTTGGGTGATAGGTTTTTAAAAATAAAAGTAAACTAGAATGCCAGTCGTGCATATGCACAATATCTAATGTTCCAAAAGCATTCTGATCTATTGCTTCTGCTACTGCAGTACAAAATATAAAATACTTTATTGCATCTGTATAAAATGGTTCATACGGATTATTATGATATATATGAGCTATATCTCCTGCTTCTATTTCTGGATGATGTATAACATAATGGTAGATCCGAGGGAATTCTTTTTTGGGAGTTACTTTGTATAGTTCGGCCGTATAATCTATACCTCTTAAAATAAAATTTAAGTCTGTAATATATGTTCCATTTTGATGTAATCTAGAATAAGATGGTACTACTATATGTGCTGCATCTCCTCTTTCTGAGATTTGCCTTGGCACATCTCTTACCACATCACCCATTCCACCTGCCTTACAATTTGCCAAAGCATCATTCTCGGCAGCTACAAAAAGAAAACTATTCATTTTAATTACAATATTAATTTTTTACAACAGAAACTATATATGGTTACATCACCTCGCTACAAGATAGCTATTTAATCTAAGTCTTTAAAACAACTTTAAAATAACAAAAAAGCCTCACTATAATACATAGAGAGGCCTTCCGTAAATTAAATCTATATTTTACTTAATTTTAAATGCCTTCTCTTGTGGAAAATAAGCAGTACTTCCTAGTTCTTCTTCAATGCGAAGTAGTTGGTTATATTTCGCCATTCTATCAGACCTTGATGCAGAACCTGTTTTGATCTGCCCTGTATTTAAAGCTACAGCTAAATCTGCAATGGTATTATCTTCTGTTTCTCCAGAACGATGTGACATTACTGACGTATAACCAGCATTATGAGCCATATTAACAGCCGAAATGGTTTCTGTTAATGTCCCTATCTGGTTTACTTTTATTAAGATAGAATTTGCAATTCCGTTTGCAATTCCTTTAGACAAACGCTCTACATTAGTTACATATAAATCATCACCAACCAATTGTACTTTATCACCAATTTTTTCAGTTAACGATTTCCAACCATCCCAATCGTTCTCATCCATACCATCTTCAATAGAAATAATAGGGTACTTAGCGCTTAAATCTGCTAAATATTGTGCCTGTTCTTCAGATGAACGTACTACACCTTTATCACCTTCAAATTTGGTATAATCATATTTACCATCAACATAAAATTCTGCAGAAGCACAATCTAGCGCAATCATTACATCATCACCTAATTTATAACCTGCTTTGTCTACTGCCTTTGCTATAGTGTCTAAAGCATCTTCTGTACCACCTGCTAAATTTGGTGCAAAACCTCCTTCATCTCCAACAGCAGTACTTAAACCTCTATCGTGCAATACTTTTTTAAGGTTATGGAAAATCTCAGTTCCCATTTGCATGGCATGAGAAAAAGTTTTTGCTTTTACAGGCATCACCATAAATTCTTGAAAAGCAATCGGGGCATCTGAGTGAGAACCTCCATTAATAATATTCATCATAGGCACAGGCAAGGTATTAGCACTAACCCCTCCAATATATCTATATAAAGGCATACCTAATTCTTCTGCAGCAGCTTTAGCAACCGCTAAAGAAACACCTAAAATTGCATTAGCACCTAATTTAGATTTGTTAGGAGTACCATCTAATGCTATCATCGTTTGATCTATCAAATTTTGTTCAAAAACTGACATCCCTATGATTTCTTCTGCAATAGCACTATTTACATTAGCAACGGCTTTTGTAACGCCTTTTCCCATAAATGCAGCACCTCCATCACGAAGTTCAACAGCTTCATGTTCCCCAGTTGATGCGCCAGAAGGAACAGCAGCTCTACCCATAACTCCATTTTCTGTCATTACATCTACCTCTACAGTTGGGTTTCCTCTTGAATCTAAAATTTGTCTTGCATGAATGCTAATAATGATACTCATATTATTTTTATTTGAATTTATCTTTGGTTATTTCGCTGCAAAGATACATAATAGCCATAGTCTATCAGTGCATTTATGCTGTAATTACTGTGATAAATAACCTTAATTTAATCTAAAACGTTTTAGTTGAAACTAGTTTTTAATCATATCAAAAAATTGATCAAAAAGATATTCAGCATCATGTGGTCCTGGACTTGCTTCTGGGTGATACTGAACTGAAAAAACATTTTTACTCTTCATTTTGATTCCTGCAACCGTATGATCATTTAAATGCTCATGCGTTATTACAATATCTGGATGTTTTTCCGCTTCCTCTCTATTGATCGCAAAACCATGATTTTGAGAAGTAATTTCTCCCTTTCCTGTCTCTAAATTTTTGACTGGATGATTAATTCCCCTATGCCCATTATGCATTTTATAGGTAGAGATACCATTTGCTAAAGCAATGACTTGATGCCCTAAACAAATTCCAAATAATTTTTTATCATTTGCTATAATTGTTTTTGCTGTAGTTATGGCGTCTTTTAGAGGTTCTGGATCACCAGGCCCATTAGAAATAAAATAGGCATCTGGTTGAAACGCTTCCATTTCTTCGTAAGTAGCATTATAAGGATACACTTTTATATAGGCATCCCTTTTCGCTAAATTTCTCAAAATATTTTTTTTGACTCCTATATCTAAAGCAGAGATTTTATAGGTAGCATTTTCATCACCATAAAAATAAGGTGCTGTAGTAGAAACTTTAGATGATAATTCTAAACCTTCCATACTCGGTATAGTGGCTAATTTTTTCTTGAGGCCTTCTATATTATTCACATCAGTAGAAATAATAGCATTCATTGCTCCATTATCTCGTATATAGCTTACCAAAGCTCTAGTATCTACATCAGAGATAGCAAATAAATTATTCTTAGCTAAAAAATCTTCTAGACTCAAATCTGCATCTACTCTAGAATAATCGTAACTGAAATTTTTACAAATTAACCCTGCTATTTTAACAGAATCGGATTCAATTTCTTCTGCATTTGTACCATAATTACCAATATGAGCATTTGTGGTTACCATTAATTGACCAAAGTAAGATGGATCTGTAAAAATTTCTTGATACCCTGTCATCCCAGTATTAAAACACACTTCGCCTACTGCCTCTCCATCTTTTTCGCCAACTGCCTTACCATAAAAGATAGTACCGTCTGCTAATAAGATCAATGCTTTTTTTCTTGTTTGATATTTCATAAAGTGTTCACTATTTATAATTTGACAAAAAAATATAAAAAAAAGGATAAGCTTTACAACTTATCCTTTTCTCCTGTATGATTTAAAATTTTGAAAACATCTTATTCTTCTGTGCCTTCTTCTTTAGTTTCTGTTTCAGCTTCTGCAACTGGTGCGGCTTCAGCTTTTTTAGTTCTACCTCTTCTAGTAGTTTTCTTAGCAGGTTTTTTAGAAACATTGTATATTTCATTGAAATCTACTAATTCTATCATTGCCATATCAGCATTATCACCCAAACGATTACCCAATTTAATAATTCTAGTATATCCTCCTGGTCTATCAGCAATTTTTTCTGCTACTCCACTAAATAACTCTGTAACTGCATACTTATCTCTAAGGCTTTTAAAAACAATACGTCTGTTATGTGTTCCTTTCTCTACTGTTTGATTATTTTCTGCTTTTGATTTTGTAATCAAAGGCTCAATGAATTGCTTTAAAGCTTTAGCTTTAGCAACAGTAGTATTTATTCTTTTATGTTCTATTAAAGAACAAGCCATATTAGCTAACATTGCTTTTCTATGGGCTGTCTTTCTTCCTAAATGATTAACCTTTTTACCGTGTCTCATTGCTCTTACTATATAATTCCTTAACTGATGTTAGAGGAATATAAATTAATCTTTATCTAATTTATATTTTGACAAATCCATTCCAAAACTTAAACCTTTATTGATTACAAGTTCTTCTAATTCTGTCAAAGATTTTTTACCAAAGTTTCTAAACTTCATTAAATCATTCTTATTAAAGGAAACTAAGTCTCCTAATGTATCTACTTCTGCAGCTTTTAAACAATTTAATGCTCTTACAGAAAGGTCCATATCAACCAACTTGGTTTTTAATAACTGTCTCATGTGAAGTGACTCTTCATCATAAGTTTCTGTTTGTGCAATTTCATCTGCTTCTAAAGTAATACGCTCATCAGAGAATAACATAAAGTGATGTATTAAAACTTTAGCACCTTCTGTTAAAGCATCTTTAGGAGCGATAGATCCATCAGAAACAATTTCGAAAACTAATTTTTCATAATCTGTTTTCTGCTCTACACGGAAGTTTTCTATACTATATTTTACATTTTTTATTGGTGTAAAAATAGAATCGATTGCTATAGTACCTATAGGTGCACCAGACTTTTTATTTTCTTCTGCAGGAACGTAACCTCTACCTTTTTCAATTACCAACTCCATGTTGAAATTTACTTTAGCATCCATGTTACAAATCACTAAATCTGGGTTTAAAACCTGAAAACCGGAAATAAACTTTTGGAAATCTCCAGCTGTTAATTGGTTTTTTCCGTTAACAGATATCGAAACAGTCTCAGAGTCTACATCTTCTATCTGTCTTTTAAAACGTACTTGTTTTAAGTTTAAGATAATTTCTGTAACGTCTTCTACGATTCCTGATATTACAGAAAATTCATGTTCAACTTTATCTATTCTAATAGATGTTATAGCAAAACCTTCCAAAGACGAAAGCAATACTCTTCTTAATGCGTTCCCAACAGTCAATCCATAACCGGGCTCTAAAGGGCGAAATTCAAATTTCCCTTCGAAATCGGTTGAATCAATCATTATAACTTTATCGGGCTTCTGAAAATTAAATAATGCCATAATTGGATCAGTGTAGTTTATTTAGAGTATAACTCGACGATTAATTGTTCTTTGATATTTTCTGGAATCTGAAGTCTAACAGGTACAGAAACAAATGTTCCTTCTTTCTTTTCAGTATTCCATGTAATCCACTCATATACGCTACTATTAGCAGCAAGTGAATCTTGTATAGTTTGTAAGGATTTAGATTTTTCTCTTACTCCAACAACATCACCTGGTTTAAGTGAATAAGATGGAATATTAACTAAATTTCCGTTTACAGTGATATGTCTGTGAGAAACTAATTGTCTAGCTCCGCTTCTTGAAGTAGAGATACCCATTCTGTATACTACATTGTCTAAGCGACTCTCACATAATTGAAGTAAAACTTCACCTGTAACACCTTTACTTCTGTTCGCTTTTGAAAATATATTTCTAAATTGCTTTTCTAATATACCGTAAGTATATTTAGCTTTTTGCTTTTCCATTAACTGGACAGCATATTCAGATTTTTTTCCTCTACGTCTAGCGTTACCGTGTTGTCCTGGAGGGAAATTTCTTTTTTCGAAAGACTTGTCATCTCCGAAAATCGCTTCTCCAAATTTTCTAGCGATTTTTGTTTTTGGTCCTGTATATCTTGCCATTTTCTTTATGTTTGAAAGTATGATTATGAATTAAGGCTTATCCTTCGATAATCGTAACTATACTTTCTGTGAAATATATCCGTACTAACGGAGTTTTAAATTAATTATACTCTTCTTCTTTTTGGTGGTCTACAACCATTATGTGGCATTGGAGTAACATCTATAATTTCTGTTACTTCTATTCCTGCATTGTGTAAAGATCTTATTGCAGATTCTCTACCATTACCAGGTCCTTTCACATAGACTTTTACTTTTCTAAGTCCAGCTTCATGTGCTACTTTAGCACAATCTTCTGCTGCTACTTGAGCGGCATAAGGAGTGTTCTTTTTAGAACCCCTAAATCCCATTTTACCTGCAGATGACCATGAAATAACGTCACCTTTTTTGTTGGTCAAAGAAATAATAATATTATTAAAAGAGGCTGTTACGTGAGCTTCACCAACAGATTCTACGATAACTTTACGTTTCTTTGTTACTTTTGTATTTGACTTTGCCATATTTTTTTAGTTTCTAGTTGTTAGTTCTTAGTTATTGGAATCCTAGACTTTTACATTTCAAGCAGATTCTTCTAACGTCCAAATACTAATTGACTACTGTCTAATTATTATTTAGTTGCTTTTTTCTTATTAGCAACTGTTTTTCTCTTTCCTTTTCTTGTTCTAGAATTATTCTTAGTTCTCTGACCTCTTAACGGTAAACCAGATCTATGGCGAATACCTCTGTAACAACCAATATCCATTAAACGTTTGATGTTCAGTTGCGTTTCAGAACGAAGTTCTCCTTCTATAGTGTAAGCTGAAACTGCCTCACGGATACGACTTATTTCATCATCGTTCCAGTCAGACACTTTTGTATCTTCACTAACCTGAGCTTTTTCTAGTATCTCTTTAGCTCTGCTACTTCCTACACCAAATATGTAAGTAAGTGCAATAACTCCTCTTTTCTGTTTTGGTATATCTACACCTGCAATTCTTGCCATAATTACCCTTGTCTTTGTTTAAATCTAGGATTCTTTTTGTTTATTACGTACAATCTGCCTTTTCTGCGAACAATTTTGCAGTCGGCACTTCTTTTCTTTAATGATGCTCTTACTTTCATCCTCTTAATATCTATATGTAATTCTTGCTTTACTCAAATCATAAGGGCTCATTTCTAATTTAACCTTATCACCTGGTAATAATTTTATATAATGCATACGCATCTTACCTGAAATGTGTGCTGTAACCACATGTCCATTTTCAAGCTCTACTCGAAACATTGCATTTGATAATGCTTCGATTATGCTACCATCTTGCTCTATTGCTGCTTGTTTAGCCATAATCTATGCTACTTTTCTATTTTTACCTGTTTTCATCAATCCATCATAATGACGGTTTAATAAATATGAATTTACTTGCTGTACCGTATCAATTGCTACACCTACCATAATAAGTAATGATGTACCTCCATAAAACATAGCCCATCCAGCCTGAATACCTACTAAGTTTACAACTATAGCAGGTAAAACTGCTAATATTGCTAAAAAGAATGAACCTGGTAATGTAATCAGTGACATAATTTTATCTAAGAAATCACTAGTCTCTGCTCCTGGTCTAATACCAGGAATAAATCCGCCACTTCTTTTTAAATCATCAGCCATCTTATTTGTTGGCACTGTAATAGCAGTATAGAAATATGTAAATACAATAATTAAGAAAGCAAATAATAAGTTATAATACAATCCAAAAAGACTATCTCCTCCTCCAAAATGTACTTGAAGCCATTGACCAACGGCAGTCTCTTTCATAAAATCTACTCCTCCAATTAAGCCCGGAACAAACATAATTGCTTGTGCAAAGATAATTGGCATAACACCAGACGCATTTAATTTTAAAGGAATATACTGTCTTGTTCCCATAGCATCTTTTTCATAACCACCATTTGCAGATCTTCTAGCATACTGTACCGGTATTTGTCTTGTTGCCATTACCAGTAATACACATAATAAAATCACTACAAACCATATAATCACTTCAACTAAAACAAGCATTGGACCACCAATCCCGTCCCATCTAGAAACTACTTCTTGCGCAAAAGATTGAGGAAGTGTTGCTATAATACCTATCATGATCAATAAAGAGATACCATTACCAATACCTTTATCTGTAATTTTTTCTCCTAACCACATCGCAAATACGGTACCAGTTACTAGTATAATAACAGAAGGTATCATAAAATCTAAACCTTTTCCTAATACAAAAGCACTATCTGGAACACCAAAAGCACTTAAACCTAATAGGTAAGTAGGAGCTTGTAATATACATATTGCAATAGTTAACCATCTTGTAATTTGATTGATGGTTTTTCTACCACTTTCTCCTTCTTTTTGTAGTTTTTGTAAATAAGGAATAGCAATACCCATTAATTGAACAACGATAGATGCAGAAATATAAGGCATAATACCCAACGCAAAAACAGAAGCTTTAGCAAAAGCTCCTCCTGTAAATGCATTCAAAATTCCAAAGATTCCATCTTGCGTACCACTCGTTAAATTAGCTAACTGGCCAGTATCAATACCTGGAAGTGCAATATTAGCTCCAAAGCGATATACTAAAAGTAAACCAAGAGTAACAATAATTCTATTTCTTAGTTCTTCTATCTTCCAAATATTGGATATTGTATCAAAAAATTTCTTCATAGCGTATTCTCTTATAAACTTATTGCTTCACCTCCTGCAGCTTCTATAGCAGCTTTAGCTGTAGCCGTAAATTTATGTACCGATATTTTAAGTGAAGCTTTCAACGCTCCGCCTCCTAATATTTTTACTAAATCATTTTTACCAGCTAATCTGTTCTCAACTAAAACATCAAGAGTAACAGTATCTTTTACAAGACCATTATCAACTAGTAATTGTAATTTATCTAAATTAATACCAGTGTAATCTTTTCTATTGATATTGGTAAAACCAAATTTAGGAACACGTCTTTGTAATGGCATTTGCCCACCTTCAAAACCAATCTTTTTAGAATATCCAGATCTAGACTTGGCACCTTTATGTCCTCTTGTAGCTGTACCACCTTTTCCTGATCCTTGTCCACGACCTACAATCTTACCTGCACGTTTAACAGAACCTTCAGCTGGTTTTAAACTATTTAAATTCATTTTTATATATTTTAAGCTTTCTCAGTCGTAACTAAGTGTTGAACTTTATCTATCATACCCATAATACTAGGAGTAGCATCATGCTCTACTATCTGACCTATTCTTTTCAAGCCAAGTGCTTCTAAAGTTCTCTTCTGATTTTGAGGCTTTTTAATACCACTTTTAACTTGCTTTACTTTAACCTTTGCCATAATACTTTAATTTACCCTTTAAATACTTTTTCAAGAGAAATCCCTCTTTGATTAGCAACTGTTCTTGCATCTCTAATTTGTAATAAAGCATCAAAAGTAGCTTTTACAACATTATGAGGATTTGAAGAACCCTGAGATTTTGAAAGTACATCATGAACTCCTACGGCTTCTAATACTGCTCTAACTGCACCACCTGCAATTACACCTGTACCTTGAGATGCTGGTTGTATATAAACTCTTGCACCACCAAATTTACCTTTTTGCTCATGAGGTATAGTCCCTTTATTTAAAGGTATTCTAATCAAATTCTTTTTAGCATCTTCTATTGCTTTAGCGATAGCTGTTGCTACTTCTTTTGATTTACCTAATCCTTGTCCAACAACACCATTCTCATCACCTACTACAACTATAGCAGAGAAACCAAATGCTCTACCACCTTTTGTTACTTTAGTAACTCTTTGCACACCTACCAAACGATCTTTTAATTCAAGACCACCTGGTTTAACAACTTCTACGTTTCTGTATTTCTGATACATAATATTATTAGAATTTAAGTCCTGCTTCTCTAGCGCCTTCTGCTAATGATTTTATTCTTCCGTGATATAAGTTACCACCTCTATCAAAAGCTACTGTTTCGATACCTGCTTTTTGAGCTTTCTCTGCAACAGCTTTTCCAACTAAACTAGCAATCTCTACTTTAGTCCCTTTAGAACCAGCTAAATCTTTATCTCTTGAAGATGCTGCTACTAAAGTAACTCCGTTGTTATCGTCAATAACTTGTGCGTATATTTCTTTATTACTTCTAAAAACCGCAAGTCTTGGTCTTGCTGCAGTTCCAAAAGATACTTTACGTATTCTTCTTTTGATTCTTTGTCTTCTTTCAGTCTTTGATAATCCCATAGTCCTAATTATTAAGCTGATTTACCAGCTTTTCTTCTTAATTGTTCACCAACAAACTTAATTCCTTTTCCTTTGTAAGGCTCTGGCTTACGGAAAGATCTAATCTTAGCTGCAATTTGCCCTACTAATTGTTTGTCAAAAGATGTTAATTTGACAATAGGATTCTTTCCTTTTTCAGATATGGTTTCAACTTTAACTTCTGGAGCTAAATTTAAAACTATGTTATGAGAGAAACCAACAGCTAAATCTAATTTTTGCCCTTGATTACTTGCTCTATATCCTACACCTACCAATTCTAACTCTTTTGTCCATCCTTTAGAAACACCATCTACCATGTTTCTAACTAAAGATCTATAAAGACCGTGCTTAGCTTTGTGTTCTTTTGAATCTGATGGTCTTGTAACAAATACTTCGTTACCTTCAACTTTAACCTCAACAGCACTAAACTCTTGTGTTAACTCACCTAATTTACCTTTTACGGTAATTACGTTTTCTTTTACTTCAACAGTTACTCCTTCTGGAATCGCTACTGGATTATTACCTATTCTAGACATCTTCTAAATCTTTATAGTATTAATAAACGTAACATAACACTTCACCACCAACATTCTCTGCTTTGGCTTGCTTACTTGTCATTACTCCATGAGAAGTAGAAACAATAGCGATACCTAAACCGTTAAGCACACGAGGTAAATCTACAGAACCAGCATACTTACGCAAACCTGGTTTACTGATACGTATTAATTTTTTTATAACTGGTTCTTTAGTAAGTTTATCATATTTTAAAGCTATTTTAACTGTACCTTGAACTTTGTTATCTTCAAATTTGTAACTTAAAATATACCCTTGATCGAATAATATTTTTGTTACTTCTTTCTTTAAATTAGAAGCAGGAATTTCAACAACTCTGTGCCCTGCATTATTTGCATTTCTAATTCTTGTTAAATAATCCGAAATTGGATCTGTTACCATATTAAATAATTTACGATGACGGTTTTTAATCTTTACAATTAAACCTGAAATCTGTTTATATTAAATCTATTCTATTACCAGCTTGCTTTTTTAACTCCTGGTATTAAACCTTGATTAGCCATTTCTCTAAATGTAACCCTTGAGATACCAAAAGTTCTCATATATCCTTTTGGTCTACCTGTTAATTTACATCTATTATGCATTCTAACAGGAGAAGCATTTTTAGGTAATTTTTGTAGCGCTTCATAATCTCCAGCTTCTTTTAAAGCTTTCCTTTTTTCTGCATATTTTGCTACAGTCTTTGCCCTTTTCACTTCACGGGCTTTCATTGATTCTTTAGCCATCTTATTTCTTTTTAAAAGGTAAACCTAATTCTGCTAATAATGATTTAGCTTCTTTATCTGTTGGTGCGGTAGTTACAAAAGTAATATCCATACCGTTTATTCTATTGATTTTATCAATGTTTATTTCAGGGAAGATAATTTGCTCAGTTACACCAAGATTATAATTACCTCTACCATCAAAACCAGTAGCTTTTATTCCTTGAAAATCTCTTACCCTTGGTAAAGCACTTGTTACAAGACGATCAAGAAATTCATACATTCTCTCTCCTCTTAAGGTAACTTTACAACCAATAGGCATTCCTTTTCTTAATTTAAAAGAAGCAACATCCTTTTTAGAGATTGTAGCTACAGATTTTTGACCTGTAATAGTTGTTAATTCATCCATTGCATGATCAATTAACTTTTTGTCAGCAACAGCAGCACCAACACCTCTACTTACTACAATTTTTTCTAATTTAGGAACTTGCATTACATTCTTGTAACCAAATTCTTCTTTAAGCGCACTTATAATACGCTCATTATATTCTTTCTTTAATCTTGTAACGTAAGCCATAACTATATTACTTCATTAGATTTTTTTGAAAATCTTACTTTTTTACCATCTCTAACCTCATAACCTACTCTTGTAGCATCACCAGATTTTGCATCAATTAATGATAGATTTGATATATGAATAAGTGCTTCTTTCTTAACAATACCGCCTTGTGGATTTTTAGCACTTGGTTTTTCGTGTTTAGAAACTAAATTAGCTCCTTCTACTATTGCCTTGTTTTTACCAAAATCAACACGCATAATTTTACCTTCAGTACCTTTATGGTCTCCAGCAACTATTCTTACGGTATCTCCTACTTTTACTTTTAGCTTTTTCATCTGTATAACAACTATTATAGCACCTCGGGAGCTAATGATACAATTTTCATGAATTGCTTATCACGAAGTTCTCTTGAAACTGGTCCAAAAACACGAGTTCCTCTCATTTCTCCTGTTGGATTTAAAAGAACACATGCATTATCATCAAAACGAATGTAAGAACCATCTTGTCTTCTTACTTCTTTTTTTGTTCTAACCACTACAGCAGTAGAAACAGCACCTTTTTTAATAGTACCATTTGGAGTAGCTTCTTTAACAGTCACTACAATTTTATCACCTACCGATGCGTATCTTCTTTTTGTACCACCTAATACTCTGATCGTCAAAACTTCTTTTGCTCCAGTATTGTCAGCTACTTTTAATCTTGATTCTTGTTGTAACATAATTATTTAGCTCTTTCGATGATTTCAACTAATCTCCAACACTTGGTTTTACTTAATGGACGTGTTTCCATTATCTTAACTGTATCACCAATATTGCAATCGTTTTTCTCGTCGTGTGCAACATATTTTTTAGTTCTTAATACGAACTTTCCGTACATAGGGTGTTTAACACGCTTAACTTCTGAAACCACTATTGATTTCTCCATTTTGCTACTTGTAACAACTCCTACTCTCTCTTTTCTTAAGTTTCTTTTTTCCATAAAGCAGAACCAATTATTGGTTGTCCCTTTTAGTTAATTCTGTTGCTAATCTCGCCACTGTTCTTCTTGCCGTTCTAATTTGTAACGGGTTTTCCAATGGAGTTACGCTATGAGCTATTTTCAAATCCGAATGCTGTTTTTTAGCTTCAGCTAATTTTGATGCTAACTCTTCAACTGATAATTCCTTTACTTCTGATTGTTTCATAATACCTTACAATTAAAAATTAAGCCGAATAGTCTCTAGCAACAATAAACTTCGTTTTTACTGGTAATTTCTGAGCTGCAAGGCGTAAAGCTTCTTTTGCAATGTCTTGAGGCACTCCACCAATTTCAAACATAATTCTTCCTGGCTTAACGACTGCAACAAAATATTCTGGTGCACCCTTACCTTTACCCATACGTACTTCTAAAGGCTTTTTTGTGATAGGCTTGTCTGGGAAAATTTTAATCCACATTTGCCCTTCTCTTTTCATATATCTAGTTGCCGCAATACGAGCCGCTTCTATTTGACGCGATGTAATAAAACAAGCATCTAAAGATTTTATCCCAAACATACCGTTAGAAAGCTGATGACCTCTTCCTGAAAGACCTTTCATTCTACCTTTCTGTGCCTTACGGAACTTGGTTCTTTTTGGTTGTAACATTTTTCTATCTCTTTAAAAAATTACTTTCTACGACGAGGCTTTCTATTTCCATCTTGCTTACCGCCGCCTTTACCTTGGCTTTTCTCCATCCCTACTAAAGGCGAAAGATCTCTTTTACCATACACTTCACCTTTCATAATCCATACTTTGATGCCTAATCTTCCGTATGTAGTATGTGCTTCATGTAATGCATAATCAATATCCGCTCTAAAAGTAGATAATGGAATTCTACCATCTTTATAAGATTCTGAACGTGCCATTTCAGCACCATTCAAACGTCCTGAAATCTGAATTTTAATTCCTTCAGCATTCATACGCATTGCCGCAGCAATTGCCATCTTAATAGCTCTCCTGAAAGAAATTCTATTTTCTATCTGACGCGCAACACTTGCTGCAACTAAATTAGCATCTAGTTCTGGTCTTTTAATTTCAAAAATATTTATCTGAACTTCTTTACCAGTTATCTTTTTAAGCTCTTCTTTTAATTTATCAACTTCTTGACCACCTTTACCAATAATAATACCTGGTCTTGCAGTTGTAATTGTAATTGTGATAAGCTTTAAAGTACGCTCTATAATAACTCTTGAAACACTAGCTTTCGCTAAACGAGCATGAACATATTTTCTGATTTTATCATCTTCAGCTAACTTATCGCCGTAATCATTTCCACCATACCAGTTAGATTCCCATCCTCTGATAATGCCTAAACGAATTCCAATTGGATTTGTTTTCTGTCCCATATTCTAACTTTGTACGTTGTTATTAGAATCCAATACTAGTGTAACATGATTGGAACGTTTTCTTATTCTATGTGCTCTTCCTTGTGGTGCAGGTCTTAATCTCTTAAGCATAGCTGCACTATCAACTCTAATTTCTTTTATAAAAAGATCTGCCTCTTCAATATCAGCTTCTTCATTTTTAGCCTGCCAATTAGCAATTGCCGATAACAACAATTTTTCTAATTTACGAGAAGCTTCTTTTGAATTAAACTTTAAAATTGCTAATGCCTTTTCTACTTGTACCCCTCTAACCAAATCCGCAACTAAACGCATTTTTCTAGGCGATGTAGGACAATTATTCAACTTAGCAAAAGCTATTTGTTTTTTCTCAGCCTTTATTCTTTCGGCCATCTGTTTTTTACGAACTCCCATAGCTTACTTTTTACCTTTGTTTTTTGCACCTGCATGACCTCTAAAAGATCTTGTTGGTGAAAATTCTCCTAATTTATGACCAACCATGTTTTCTGTAACATAAACTGGTACAAACTGTCTTCCGTTATGAACTGCTATAGTTTGACCAACAAAATCTGGTGTTATCATTGAAGCTCTTGACCATGTTTTAACAACTGTCTTTTTACCAGAATCTATATTCTGTTGAACTTTCTTTTCTAAACTATAGTGAACGTAAGGTCCTTTTTTTAGTGAACGTGCCATTTCTTTCTAGTGTTTATTTCTTTCTACGTTCTAATATATATCTATTTGTTGCCTTAGTCTTAGAACGTGTTCTAAATCCTTTTGCAGGAATACCGTTCTTAGATCTTGGATGTCCACCTGAAGATTTACCTTCACCACCACCCATTGGGTGATCAACTGGATTCATCACTACTGGTCTTGTTCTTGGTCTTCTACCTAACCATCTACTTCTACCTGCTTTACCAGATACTAATAATTGATGATCTGAGTTAGAAACCGCACCAATAGTTGCTAAACAATTAGCTAAAATTAATCTTGTTTCTCCTGAAGGCATTTTTACTGTAGCAAACTTACCATCTCTTGCCATTAGTTGAGCAAATGTACCTGCACTTCTTGCCATAACAGCTCCTTGACCAGGTCTTAACTCAATACAAGAAATAATTGTTCCTAATGGAATAGCACTCAAAGGAAGCGCATTTCCTATTTCAGGATTTGCATCTGCACCCGAAGAAATCTTCTGACCAACTTGCAAACCATTTTGAGCTACAATATATCTTTTATCCTTCTCAGCATATTTAACCAAAGCTATAAATGCTGTTCTGTTGGGATCATACTGTATAGATTCTACTTCTCCAACAACACCATGGTTGTCACGCTTAAAATCTATAATACGATACCTTCTTTTATGACCACCACCTCTGTGGCTTGTAGTCATTTTTCCTTGACTGTTTCTACCTCCAGACTTTTTTAACGGAGCAAGCAAGCTTTTTTCCGGCTTATCAGTAGTAATGGCGTCAAACCCATTTACTACTCTAAAACGCTGCCCTGGAGTGATTGGCTTTAATTTTCTAACTGACATTTTTTGTCTTTATAGATTACTGTAATAATCAATGATATCTCCTTCAGCAACATCAACTATAGCTTTTTTAAAAGCATTAGATTTACCGTGTTGCACTCCGGTTTTTGTATAACGAGTTTTTCTAGAAGGACCATAATTCATGGTTCTTACTTTATTTACCGAAACCCCGTAGGCAGCTTCCACTGCTTCTTTTATCTGTAATTTATTAGCCTTTGGATTTACAATGAAACCATAGCGATTGTATAACTCACTATCTGCTGTCATTTTTTCTGTAATAATTGGCTTTATCAACACACTCATCTCTAAACTATTTATTTAAGTTAGATTCAATTCCTTCAAGCGAACCTTCCAAAAGCACAATATTAGTTGCATTTAATATTTTATAAGTGCTTAATTCTGAATTAGTTACGACCTCAGAACGTTTCAAATTACGTGACGACAAATATACATTTTTATTTGAATCACCCAACACAAATAGAGATTTTTTATTCTCCAATCCTAGAGACTTTAAAATAGCCGTAAAATCTTTTGTTTTTGGAGCTTCAAAATTAAAATCTTCAACAACTAAAATTGAATTTTCTTTAGCCTTAATACTCATTGCTGATTTTCTTGCTAAACGCTTTAAATTTTTATTCAATTTTAATTTATAATCCTTAGGTCTAGGTCCAAAAATACGACCACCACCTCTAAAAACTGGAGACTTAATACTACCCGCACGAGCAGTACCTGTTCCTTTTTGTTTCTTTATTTTTCTAGTACTACCTGCTATTTCAGCTCTTTCTTTAGATTTGTGTGTACCTTGTCTCTGATGAGCTAAGTATTGTTTCACATCTAAATAAACAGCATGATTATTAGGCTCTACTGCGAAAACAGCATCAGAAAGCTCTGCTTTTCTACCTGTTTCTTTTCCGTTGATATCTAAAACTGCTACTTTCATTACTTCTGAATAGTTACGTAAGCGTTCTTATGACCTGGAACACAACCTTTTAATACAATAAGATTCTTTTCTGGAACCACTTTTAAAACTTTAAGGTTTTGAACAGTCACTCTATCGCCACCCATTCTACCTGCCATCTTCATTCCTTTAAAAACTCTTGCAGGATACGAAGCAGCACCAATAGAACCAGGCGCTCTAAGTCTGTTATGCTGACCATGTGTTGCCTGACCAACTCCACCGAAGCCATGTCTTTTTACGACACCTTGAAAACCTTTACCTTTTGATGTACCAACTGCATCAACAAACTCTCCTTCTACAAAAAGATCTGCTCCTATGGTGTCACCTAATTTGTAATCTCCTTCAAAATCTCGGAACTCAACGACTTTTTTCTTAGGAGAAACACCTGCTTTTTTAAAGTGACCCGCTTGGGCCTTATTTGCACGTTTTTCTGCCTTGTCATCGAAACCAAGTTGAAGGGCACTATACCCGTCTACCTCTAAGGTTCTGACTTGGGTAACTACACATGGACCAACTTCGATAACCGTACAAGGAAGGTTCTTCCCGTTTTCATCGAAAATGCTGGTCATGCCTACTTTTTTTCCTATTAACCCAGACATATTTAATTTAATTAATTATTTACTTATTTATTTTTCAAAAAAATAGGGTCAAAAATAAATCGACCCTGATTTTATTTTTTCCGTTTTTCCATCGCGAAACGCTCAGGACATGTAATGTTACCTAATAGCAGACAACCTTAATTTTACTTGCAAAATATACGTTGAGTATAAATCGCGTGCAAAATTACACTTTTATTTCCACTTCTACACCACTTGGGAGCTCTAATTTCATTAAAGCATCAATAGTTTTTGAAGAAGAGCTGTAAATATCCAATAATCTCTTATAAGAACTTAATTGAAATTGCTCTCTAGACTTCTTATTTACGTGCGGAGAACGTAATACTGTAAATATTTTCTTGTGTGTTGGTAATGGTATTGGACCAGTAACAACAGCACCTGTTGTTTTTACAGTTTTTACGATTTTTTCAGCAGATTTATCCACTAAATTATAATCGTATGATTTTAGTTTTATTCTAATTTTTTGACTCATATTCTTAAAATTAAGGGATTATTCTGTTGCTCCTTTTGCTGCTTTAATAACTTCTTCTGATATATTAGAAGGTGTTTCAGCGTAATGTGAAAATTCCATTGTAGATGTTGCTCTACCAGAAGACATTGTTCTTAATGCCGTAACATAACCAAACATCTCTGATAAAGGCACATCACCTTTAATAGCTTTCGCACCTGCTCTATCACTCATATTATTAATAGTTCCTCTTCTACGGTTTAAATCTCCAACAATATCACCCATGTTTTCTTCAGGTGTTAACACCTCAATTTTCATAATTGGCTCCATTATTACAGCACCAGCAGCTTTACCAGCAGCTTTATAACCCATTCTTGCAGCTAATTCAAAAGATAATGCATCAGAATCCACAGGGTGGAAAGAACCATCTTTTAATACCACTTTCATCGTATCCATTTCATAACCCGCTAAAGGACCAGCCTTCATTGCAGATGTAAATCCTTTTTCTACAGAAGGGATAAATTCTTTTGGAATACGACCACCTTTAATTTCATCAACAAACTGTAATCCAGATCCTTCGAAATCTTCATCAGCAGGCCCCATTTCAAAGACAATATCACCAAATTTACCACGACCACCAGATTGCTTTTTATAGGTTTCTCTGTGTGCTGCAGTTTTAGTTACCGCTTCTTTATACTCAACCTGAGGTTGCCCTTGATTTACATCAACTTTAAACTCACGTCTTAAACGATCTACAATAATATCTAAGTGAAGCTCACCCATACCAGATATAATAGTCTGTCCTGATGCTTCATCTGTTTTTACTTGGAATGTAGGATCTTCTTCTGCCAATTTAGCTAAAGACATACCTAATTTATCAACATCCGCTTTTGTTTTAGGCTCAACTGCAATACCAATTACTGGATCAGGAAAGTCCATACTTTCTAAAACAATAGGATGTTTCTCAGCAGACATCGTATCTCCTGTTTTTATGTCTTTAAAACCTACAGCCGCACCTATATCTCCTGCCTCAATATAATCAATAGCATTTTGCTTATTAGAGTGCATCTGATAAATTCTTGAAATACGTTCTTTTTTACCAGAACGGTTATTCAATATATAAGAACCAGCATCTAAACGACCTGAATATGTTCTAAAAAATGCCAAACGACCTACAAATGGATCTGTAGCAATTTTAAATGCTAAAGCTGCAAACGGATCACTAACACTTGGCTTACGAGTAATCTCTTCACCTGTATCAGGATGTGTTCCTACAATATCATCTTTATCAATAGGAGAAGGTAAATAACGACATACAGCATCTAATAAAAACTGCACCCCTTTATTTTTGAATGATGAACCACATATCATAGGAATGATTGCTCTATCCATAACAGCAGCTCTAAGTGCAGCATGCACTTCTTCTTCTGTAATAGAATCTTCATCTTCAAAGAATTTCTCCATTAAATTCTCATCGTATTCGGCAACAGCCTCAATTAAAGCAGCTCGATACTCCTTTACTTCAGCTTTCATATCTTCAGGAATATCTACTACATCAAATGTAGAACCAAATCCTTCTTCATGCCATACAATTGCTCTGTTTTTGGCTAAATCAACGATTCCTTTAAAATCAGCCTCATCACCAATAGGCAATACAATTGGAACTGAATTTGATCCTAACATTGTTTTAACCTGCTTACACACGTTTAAAAAGTTAGATCCTTGACGATCCATTTTGTTTACAAAACCAATTCTTGGCACCTTATAATTATCTGCTAATCTCCAGTTTGTTTCAGATTGAGGCTCAACACCATCAACAGCACTAAATAGGAAAACTAAACCATCAAGAACTCTTAATGATCTGTTTACTTCAACTGTAAAATCAACGTGACCAGGAGTATCAATAATATTAAAATGATATCCTTTGGCATCAGCTGTTGGCTTACCATTTTCTGTTGGAAACTGCCACTCACATGTGGTAGCTGCTGACGTAATTGTAATACCACGTTCTTGCTCTTGTTCCATCCAGTCCATTGTAGCTGCACCATCGTGCACCTCACCTATTTTATGACTAACTCCTGTATAAAATAATATACGCTCTGTAGTTGTGGTTTTACCAGCATCAATGTGTGCTGCAATACCAATATTTCTTGTGAATTTTAAATCTCTTGCCATTTCTGCTTAGAATCTAAAGTGAGAGAATGCTTTATTTGCTTCAGCCATCTTGTGTGTATCTGTTCTTTTCTTAACAGCAGCACCTTCTTCTTTAGCCGCAGCTAAAATTTCAGCAGCTAATTTTTGTGACATTGCCTTTTCGTTTCTTTTTCTTGCGAAACTGATTAACCACTTCATTGCGGTAGATATTTTACGATCTGGTCGTATCTGCATTGGAATTTGGAAAGTAGCCCCTCCAACTCTTCTACTTCTTACTTCAACATGAGGCATTACATTAGATAGTGCATCTTTCCACACTTCTAAAGCTGTTTTTTCCTCATCTGTTTTCTTTTCTTCTACAATATCAATAGCATCATAGAATACTTTGTACGCGATAGACTTTTTACCATCCCACATCATCATGTTTACAAAACGTGTAACCAATTGATCATTAAATCTTGGATCTGGTAAAAGTGGTCTTTTTTTTGCCTGCTTTTTTCTCATTGCTTCTAATAATAAGTGTGATTACTTCTTAGGTTTTTTTGCACCATACTTAGATCTACGTTGAGTTCTTCCAGCAACACCTGCTGTATCTAAAGCACCTCTAACGATATGATACCTAACACCTGGTAAATCTTTAACTCTTCCGCCTCTTACTAATACTATCGAGTGCTCTTGTAAATTGTGACCCTCACCTGGGATATACGCGTTTACTTCTTTACCATTTGTTAACCTTACCCTTGCAACTTTACGCATTGCTGAGTTAGGTTTTTTTGGTGTAGTAGTGTAAACACGCGTACAAACCCCTCTTCTTTGAGGACACGAATCCAAAGCAGCCGATTTACTCTTCTTAGTAATTGAGACCCTTCCTTTTCGTACTAATTGTGAAATTGTTGGCATACTATTTTTATATCTTATCTATAATTACCCTGTTTTTAAGGGTCGGCAAATGTAGTGATAATTCATTATAATTCAAACCTCAATCCTCTAATTTTCAATATTTTTTTATTTCTCCTATTTTTTTTAAAAAAAATAAATAATACTCACTTATTTTTAAACACAAAATTGTATCATTTCTGAAAAATCTTCATTACAAACTTCTTGATAAAAATCAGTATAACTCACTAAAAATAACCTCTCAGTCATTATATTACATGCAGATTTTGAGATAAAACCTCCTAATTACCTACTTATCAAATTTTAACTTACATTTTTAATAAATTGATAATTTTTAACATTTTTCTAAAATTTTATAAAATAACACTTGTTTTATTAACATAAAATTAAGACTTTAGGCCCAACTAATTCAAATAAAACATAAAATGAAAAAAAAATTAAATCAAATTTTAACACTTTTTTTTGCTTTTATTGTGCATTTATCTTTTGCACAAGAAAAAACGATTACCGGGACGGTCACGGATCAAAACAACCTTCCTTTACCGGGTGTTAACATCATTGTTAAAGGATCTAATACTGGTGCTCAAACTGATTTCGATGGTAAATATTCAATCCTCGGAAGTCAGGGACAAACATTACTTTTCACCTATCTTGGACAAAAAGATGCCGAAAGAGTTATTGGTACAGAAAGTATAATTAATGTTCAAATGCTAGAAGATGCTGAAGCTTTAGATGAAGTTGTAGTCACTGGGGTAGCCTCAGGAACTTCAAAAAGAAAAATTGGGGTTGCTGTTAATGCTGTGAAAGCTGAAGATTTAGCGGAAACTGGGATTAGCTCCATCGACCAAGCATTACAAGGTAAGGTTGCTGGTACTTTGATACAGTCTACAACTGGACAACCTGGACAACAACAAAATATTATTCTTAGATCTATAAATAGTTTAAATGGTTCTAACCCACTTATTCTAATTGATGGTATTCAAGTATTAACTACTTCAAGTGTTATTGGAGGAAATTCAAACCAAAGTTCGCGACTTACGGATATTGATTTTTCTAATATCGAAAGAGTGGAAACAATCTCTGGTGCTGCTGCTGGTACTATTTATGGAGCCCAAGGTGCTAACGGAGTAATTAACATAATAACCAAAAAAGGGAAAGCAGGAAAAACAACAGTAAACCTTCGTTCAAGCGTGGGTATTACTAGTGTTGCAGCAAATACAGATGCTATCCATTCAGATAGACATAGGTATACAGTTAATAATGACGGTTTTATTGTTACATCAACTAACACTCTTGTAACTGAACTAAATGATGAATTTCAATATTTAGCACCAGTTCCCGAAGCGCGAGACATTAATGGTACTGATTTAGGAGCTATAGGTATTAATGATAGACCTTTTGCAGAGCAGGTTTTTGATCCCTTGGAAACCATTTTCAGAGATGCACTTAGTTCTAACTATGGCGTAAGTGTTAATGGAGGATCTGAAAAAATTAGATATTCAGTCACTGGAAATAGAACTTCGCAAGAAAGTATACTTATTCCAGGAACATATGTTAAATTAGATTCTCGAATTAATTTAAATTTTGACTTGAGTGATAAACTTAAAATAGGTACAAGGTTTGATGTAATTAATACTCAAAACAATACTGGAGCCAATACTGATCAAGCGGCTGACGCCAATATTTTAAGCAGTGTTTATCAATCCAACCAATACATTGATTTTAATGTATTGAATGCTGACGGAGATAGAGTTGTAGTACCAGATTTGGGAGATGCCAATGCTTCAAACCCTTTATTCTTTAGAGATATCACACAAAGATTGGATGACGTAAATCGTTTTATTGCAAATCTTAACGTAACATATCAACCCTGGAAAGTATTGAATCTGAATTTAAAATATGGCTTTGATAGTTATTCTCAAAATAGAAGATTCTTTCAACAAAACCAGAGTAATCACCAACAAGCCGGAGATGAATTTACGGACAATGTAGAAGGAAGAATTAATTTAAACACTACAAATGAAACTTTTCAAAATTTACTTGCTTCTGCAAACCTAAATTTAGATTTCAAGGAAGACTTAAACGTAGATATTGATGTAACTTCTAATACTACCTTTACTTATGATTGGAGAGATAGAAATTTAGAGAATACTTTTGTTTTTGGTACAGGCTTGCCTTTTGGCACTCTAGAAGATTTCAATATTAACAGAGCACAAAATAAAACTTTTGATAATTTTTTTGCTTCTCCTTTCAGAACCTATGGTTTTCTAATTAATCAAAAATTTGATTTTGGGTCTTTATTTGGTTTTTCCGCAGGTTTTAGAAATGATTTTTCTAACCGTTTTGGATCAGATGAAGCTTTTACTTTTCCTAGAGCTGATGTTTACTTTAATGTGGGGGATGTCCTTGATATTGAAAAACTATCACTTTTTAAATTTAGAGCTGCTTATGGGGAAGCTGGTATCCAACCATTATTTGGGCAAAATATTTTAACATTAGCTTCTACTACAGCAGGAACTGACCAACCACTATCCCTTGGAAACATTTTACAGAATCCAAATCTAGAACCTGAGATTTCTAAAGAATTCGAAATAGGATTAGACTATAATTTAAGATTATCCGATACAGACTGGCTTACAAACTTAGGAGGATCAGTTAATTATTTTACACGTAACACTTCTGGAGCAATCTTCCAAGTAGATCAAGCTCCGTCTCCTGGAGCAATAGGTATTCAAGGAAATGGATATGATATCAGTAGTAATGGTATTGAATTAAATCTAGACTTAGCTGTTGCAAATACCGATAAGTTTGGTTGGAATTTTGGTGTTAGATTTTCTTCAAGTAAAGCTATATTAGATCGAATTGCAAGTGGTCAGGCCTTATCCATTGGAAATAACTTTATTCTTGATGAAGGTCAGGAAGTGGGTGCCTTATCAGTACAAACAGTATTACGAAATTTGGACGAAACAGACTTAGGAGGTAATCCAATTATTGATCCAGCAGATAGAGATAATTTTACTATTGCTAGTACTGGATATGTTGTTAATAAAAATTCAGGACAGGTAGTACTTACTCCAGACAGAAGAACTGTAGGAAGTACACAACCAGACTATGTATTGACCCTTGTTAATGATTTTAAAATTAATGACTTTGTTAATTTCTCTTTTCAATGGGATCGTTTCCAAGGATTAGATGTGTATAACAGAGCAAGACAATGGTTATACCAATCTGGCCTCCAAGTACATGCGAATACTGCAATCCCAGTTTCTATAGAAGATCCAACAGGAGCCGTTCAAACTGGTGCATTTGGTAACTACTACAACTCTCTCTACAACACCAACGATCCTGTAGATGAGTTTATAGAAGATGCTTCCTTTTGGAGATTGAGAAATGTTAGCGTAACTTTTAGAATCAATAATGTTGCAAAGCTTAACTTTTTAAAGACTCTAGACTTGACTATATCTGGCAGAAATTTAATTACTATAACGGATTATCAAGGACTAGATCCAGAAGCTGCTAGAACTTTTAACAATACTTTCCAACGTGGTTTTGATGAATTTACCCTACCTAACACAAAAAGTATTAACTTTGGATTAAACATAACCCTTTAAATTGCTTATAATGAAAAAAATATTTTTAACATACAAGCCCATACTATTTTCCTTAGTATTGACGCTACAATTAGGTTGTGAAGACAACCTTTTAGAAGGTGACATTGACCCTGTAAACAATAATGAAATTTTAGTTTCTAGATTAACGGAATCTGATTTACCTCAGGTTGCTCAAGGGGTATACAGTGCTACTGTAGAAACTGGATTCAGTAATTATTTTTGGTTTATTTACGGTTACCACGAAACTATGGGAGATACATTTACCATGCCTTGGGGTAACTTTGGAGGAAGATGGGTTAACCAAACTTCTCAAATTGTATTAGATGGTGGGGAATTAACAGATCCTACTGATACTGATACCGTTATAACAAACGGAGCTACTATTTTACCTCCTGAAGGCGGAGCACAACCTGGGGAAATTGAAATTAGAAACGACAGGGCTCAAGGTGATTCAAACGCAACACAGCATGAATGGAATGACATGTATAAATTAAATGGTCAAACCAATTTGATTATAAGTAGTGTTGCAGAAATTGAATTATCTGAAGTACAGACACAAGCTTACACGGCTTGGGCACTCTGGTGGAAGGCTTTTGCCTATCATAGAATAGGGTCTATGTACGAAGAAGGATTAATTGTAGATTCTAATCCATTAGAAGGAACAAATGATAATTTCGTTTCTCAAGATCAAATGATAGCCCAATCTAATACTGTTTTAGGAGAACTTAATACCCTCTTAAATACTGTTTCTGATATTGAGGGCTTCGATGCATTACTAGACAGTTTTCAAATAACTGTTTTTGGAAACAAAGTTGGTCATGTTGGAATGTTAGCAAATGTTGCCACTTTACAGGCCAGAAACTTAGTCTACAATACCCCTGTAACTAGCATGACAGATACAGATTGGAATAATGTAGTAACATGGACTAGTAATGGTGTAATGGATAATGCAAATGCATTTGGTGCGCAATCAGAAGAAACTTTGATTAACAATGCCTGGCTGCCTGGTAGAGTTACAGGTCTTTGGTATTTTCCAAGTCCACGATTGATACAAGATATTAATCCTAACGATGAACGACTTACGTCTTATTTTGAACCTGATGTTTTTCCAAACCCAAGAGGAAGAGGCATTCAATATGGTGCAACTCACTTATGGCTTGCAGGTTCTGCAATTGCCAGTGGAGATCCTGGACAGGTAACCATGTGGTATGCTGGTACACATGAAGAAAATCTTTTACTTAGAGCCGAAGCATATGCAAGAACGGCAAGAGTAGAAGAAGCTTTAGCAGATTTAGACGCAGTTCGCACCCTACAAAGTTCTGGTTTACCAGCAACTGTAGGCACTGGTCTAACAGCAGCAGATGCTCTTGAGGAAATACGCAAAGAAAGACGTTTGGCATTAATCATGAGAGGTGTTAATTTTTATGATGCAAGACGTTATGGTGTATCTAATGGAACAAGAAATGGTGCTTGGGTAGTAAACGCTGATGGCGCAGTAGTTTACAGAAATTCAACAATAACTTATGGTTATCTTGATTACTGGCCAGTACCTGTTAACGAGACCGATTTTAATGAAGCCCCTGGTGCTCAAAACTAGTATTATTATTTAAATAATAATAGCTAGATAATTATATAAAGTTACCAAACTTTTATATAAATAAAATTATTCAAAACCCATCGAAATATATTTCGATGGGTTTTATTTTTTAGTAGATATTCCTTCACAGAATCATCCTTATTTAAAGTTTTTTTTTGCATAATAACAATTTTCTAGTTACATTTCATTTATAAATTTTTGATGTTTTCATATGAAAAATATTTTTTTTGTTTCTCTATCTTTTCTTATCATATGTTGCTCAAAACCTACTTCTCCCAAAGAAAAAATGTTCTCAATAATACCAGCAGAACATTCTGGTATAAACTTTGTAAATTCTGTTACAGAAAACGGAATTTTTAATATTGTCAATTACATCTATTTATACAATGGAGGCGGAGTGGCTGTTGGTGATATTAATAATGATGGCCTAACGGATATTTATTTTTCCTCCAACCGTGGTTCCAATAAATTATATTTAAATAAAGGCGATTTCATTTTTGAGGACATCACAGAAAAATCTGGTGTTGCTGGAAATTCCGACTGGAGTTCTGGTGTAACCATGGTAGATGTTAATGGAGATAATTACTTAGATATCTATGTTTGTTCTGTAAACGGAATAATTGGTTTTAAGGGTAAAAACGAACTTTTTATAAATAATGGCGATGGTACGTTTACCGAAAGTGCTTCATTATATAATCTTGATATAACAGGTTACGCTACTCAATCTTACTTTTTTGACTATGATAAAGATGATGATCTTGATGTATTTATTGTAAGACATGCCATACACACTACTGAATCACATGGTCCTTCAAAGGCAAGAGAAAAAAGAAAAAAAAATGTTGGCGACCTATTATTACGAAATGATAATGGAAAATTTATTGATGTTAGTAAAACTTCAGGTATCTATGGTGGTGCAAATAATTATGGATTAAGTGCTAGTCTTGGAGATTTTAATAATGATGGTTGGACTGATATTTATGTATGCAACGATTTTCATGAAAATGATTATTATTATATCAATCAAAAAAATGGGACTTTTATAGAAAACCTTCATCAAAACTTTGCGTACTCAAGTAGGTTTTCTATGGGGTCTGATGCTGCAGATATCAATAATAATGGCCAGTTAGACATTATTACATTAGATATGCTACCTGAAGATGAAAAAATTATAAAAGAATCGGATGGTGATGTTAGTTATGATGTTCAAGAGCAATTAAAAAAATTAGGGTATCAATACCAGTATTCCAGAAATATGTTGCAAATAAACGATCAGGGTATGTTCTACGAAACTGGGCAATTTAGTGGTATTTCTGCTACAGATTGGAGTTGGTCTCCATTATTTGCTGATTTTGACAATGATGGTTTAGTAGATTTGTTTATATCTAATGGCATTCCCAAAAGACCTAACAATCTAGATTTTGTAAATTATATTTCTAATCAATTTAAATTAAAAAAATCTAATACTAACCCTAATGAATGGCTTATTAAATCTCTAAATGTGATGCCAAATGGAAGTGCCAAAAACAAGTTTTACAAAAATAGTAATCAAAAATTTGAAGATGAAACTGAAAATTGGAATCCAGAATTGCAAAATATATCAAATGGTGCTGCTTATGCAGATTTAGATAATGATGGTGATCTAGATATGGTAACCAATAATTTAAATGAAGAAGCATCAATCTTAAGAAATAATACCAACAAGAATCAAAATTACATAAAAATAGCACTCCATTATCAAGGCAACAATACTTTAGGGATAAGTTCTAAAGTAACTCTCTATGGCAATGGCCACAAACAAACCAAACAGCACTTTCTATCTAGAGGTTTTCTATCTTCTACGGATCCCGTATTACATTTTGGCTTGGGTAAAACAGAAGTAATCGATTCTTTACATATAAAATGGCCTAATAATAAAGTAGAATCTTTTCTCGTAAAAAATATAAACACGATTGCTAAACTTGTTTATGGTGAAGGAGTTTTTAACAATCATCAAGCTACTAAAAAAGCACATCACCTTATTCATAAAACTAAAAAAAACTTAATCACCTTTAAACATGAAGAAGATGATTATATCGATTGGAAAAATAACAGATTAAGTAGTTATAGCATATCTACCCAAGGCCCTGCAATTGCAGTACTAGATAAAAATGAGACTAAATATGTGTATACTGGAAATGGAGCAGGACACCCTTCTAAAATCTATACATGGAATGGAAATACGTTTTTACAAAGTGAGCAACCAGATATTGCTAAAGATTCTGTTTATGAAGATGTAGATGCTATTTTTTTTGATTTTAACAAAGATGGTAACGAGGACCTTTATGTGGTATCTGGAATAAGCAAGGAAACAAAAAAAGGATATTCTGATCGGCTTTACATAAATGACGGAGGTATTTTTCGTAGAAAATCATTAGAAGTTTTAAAAAATACAGATTTTAACGGAAGTAAGGTTACCGTCTGCGATTTTAATAAAGATGGATATCCTGATGTATTTATCGGCGCAAAATCTGGTAAAAACTATGGTACTGGAGCGCATTCAGTTTTATTAAAAAATGACAATGGTAAAAATTTTGTTCTCGAAAAAACCTTCGATCAAATAGAATTTATTACCGATGCCCTATGGTATGACATCAACAAAGATGGATGGGAAGACTTAATTATCGCTGCTGAGTGGGAAAAAATTAAAGTATTTGAAAACAGAGTAGGGCAATTACATATATCCGAAAGTTTACAAACTTCAACTGCCAAGGGACTCTGGCAACACATAAATTTATTTGATATTGATAAAGATGGAGATTTAGACTTAATTTTAGGAAACTGGGGTTTAAACTCTAAACTACAAAAATATGCAGACAATGGTTTAAGCTTATATATTGCAGATTTCGATAAAAATGGAAGTGTAGATCCAATTCTTTGTTATAACAATAAGCAAAAAGATATCCCTATACAATCTAAAAACCTTTTAGCATCTCAATTACCCCTTATCAATAAAAAATTTAATAATTACAAAAGCTTTTCTTCCGCAGGCATCGAAGATATTTTTAGTGCAGAGCAATTAAATAAAGCTAAAAAAAAGCAACTAAATACATTGGCTAACGGATATCTTCAAAATAATGATGGGGTTTTCACAAAATTTATTCCTTTTGAATATAAGATGCAGTTATCCTCTATAAATTCTTCCTTTATTTTAGAAACCAAAAAAGATACTATCTTATTTACTAATGGCAATATATTGGAGCTCTCAACAGAGATTGGACAGGTAAATTCAAAAAGTGGTTTTGCTTTATTTCCAAATAAAAATTTAGATTTTCAACTTGCCCAACTCCCCAACTCCTATGCCATCAATAAAAAGGCCAATAAAAAAATAGTGAAAATACGCACTCAAAAAGATACGCTTTTAGTAGTAGCCACAAATAAAGATAGTCTGCAAACTTATCGTTTTAATGGAAAAAACCTACCTAAAGCAAATCATTAATGTAACTCTTTATAACATATTATATGCATTGTTATTTGTCTCAGACTAGTAATTTTGTATTTTATTAGTTTATGATAAAAGCCTCATAAAAAAGATAGGTTTTATTTACCTTTACCCTATGAAAGAAATCACTCAAATTTATGGTATTAGAGCTGTTATAGAAGCTATAAATGCCAACAAACCCATTGATAAAGTTTTTATTCAAAAAGGACTTAAAGGTGATTTATTTAAAGAATTTGAAACGCTTATAAGAAAAAATGGTATACATTCTTCTTATGTACCTATAGAAAAATTGAACAGACTTACCAGAGGTAATCACCAAGGTGTTATTGCAAATATCTCTCCAATCTCTTTTTATACTATTGAAAGTCTTGTAGATAAAGTAAAAAATAAAAAAGAAGCACCTTTATTTTTATTATTAGATCAGTTATCTGATGTACGTAATTTTGGTGCTATTATTAGAACTGCTGAATGTACTGGTGTTGACGGAATTATTATTCAAAAGAAAGGAGCTGCTCCTGTAACAGCAGATACCATTAAAACTTCTGCTGGAGCTGCTTTTAAAGTGCCTATTGCTAAAGTTGATCATTTAAAAGATGCTGTTTATTACTTGCAAGCAGAAGATATTAAAATTATTGCTGCGACTGAAAAAACAAATACCCAACTTTACGACGTTTCTTTTAAAGAGCCTTGCGCTATTATTATGGGAGCTGAAGATACTGGTATTTCTCCCTCTATTTTAAAAGCTGCCGATAGCAAAGCAAAATTACCATTACTTGGAGAAATTGGCTCTTTAAATGTTTCTGTGGCTTGTGGTGTCTTCTTATATGAAGCGGTAAGACAACGTTCTTAAAATTTTCTTCCCCATATGAAACCCATTTATTCTTTGCCTAAATTATCTTTAGAGGGTTTATAAGTATACCGGTATGTAACTGTAGCCGCATCATCTGGACTTGGTTCTGGTTTGCTTTCTATAAAGTTCCCATCCGCATCAAAATGTTTTAAAAACTCATCTTCCTCTTCATTGTAATCTTCTTGTTCCCAAGCATATTTTTTAGGTTTAGGAATGGGTACTTTTATAAGAAACGCCAATGCTAGCCCAGTTAAAAAGCCTCCTAAATGCCCTTCCCAAGAAACGCCTTCTTTTATTGGAAATACATACCATAACATACTTCCGTACACAAACACAACAATTAAAGACAAAGCTACTAACCTATAATATTTTGTAAAGATTCCTTTAAAAAACACAAAACTCACCAATACATAAATTAATCCACTAGCCCCAATATGATAGGAATCTCTACCAATACACCATGTAATGATACCAGACAAAAATATTCCCCAAATTAAAATCTTAAAAGCAATTTCTCTATAAAAATAAACCAATGCCGCCGATAAAACTGTAAGTGGTATCGTATTGTGATAGAGATGCTCTAATGATCCATGAAGAAAAGGACTAAAAAGCACCCCCCTTAGCCCAGAAAATGTCCTAGGAAAAATACCGAATTTATTAAAATTAACCCCTAAACGGATTTCTATTAGAAAAACGGTCCAGATCGTCAATACAAAAAATAGTGGAACTATAATTACATTATTTGAAAACTTAAAATAATTGTTTTCTGACATACTTGAGATTTAAATACTTTATTTCAAAAATACCACCATAAATATACAACCTGATAAATTGTCACTATACAGATTGTACAATAATTAGCATAATTCCTATTTTTATAGCATGAACGAACCACTTGCAGAAAGAGTGCGCCCTAAAACACTGGAAGATTATATAAGTCAACATCATTTAGTTGGTGATAAGGGTACATTGACACACCAAATAAAAAAAGGAATTATTCCTTCTTTAATATTATGGGGGCCTCCTGGGACAGGAAAAACTACACTAGGGAATATTATTGCCAATGAGAGTGGCAGACCATTTTATACTTTAAGCGCTATTAGTAGTGGTGTAAAAGATGTAAGAGAAGTGATTGATAAAGCCAAACAAAGCGGCGGATTATTCACTTCTAAAAACCCCATTCTTTTTATTGATGAAATTCACCGTTTCAGTAAATCACAACAGGATTCGCTTCTAGGTGCGGTTGAGAAAGGTTGGGTTACTTTAATTGGTGCTACTACAGAAAACCCAAGTTTTGAAGTAATCCCTGCTTTATTATCCAGGTGTCAAGTATATATCTTAAATGCTTTTGGAAAAGAAGATCTAGAAATGCTGCTTAAAAGGGCTATGAAGGAAGATCATTTTTTAAAATCAAAAAAAATAACGCTCCAAGAAACCGAAGCTTTATTGCGATTATCAGGCGGAGATGGTAGAAAATTACTCAATATATTCGAGTTAATTATTACTTCAGAAAACACTGAGGATATTATTATTACCGATGATTTGGTATTGCAAAAGGTTCAAAAAAACACAGTTCGGTATGATAAAACTGGAGAGCAACATTACGATATTATTTCTGCTTTTATTAAGTCTATCCGCGGTAGTGATCCTAATGGCGCCGTATATTGGCTCGCTAGGATGATTGAAGGTGGTGAAGATGTAAAATTCATCGCTAGGCGAATGCTAATCTCTGCTTCTGAAGATATTGGACTGGCAAACCCAACAGCTTTAGTAATGGCCAATACTACTTTCCAAGCTGTTACCACAATTGGCTATCCAGAAGCTCGGATTATTCTTAGCCAATGTGCAATTTATTTAGCCACATCTCCTAAAAGTAATGGAAGTTACATGGCAATTAATAATGCCATACAAAAAGTGAAAGAAACGGGTGATTTATCAGTTCCTTTAGCATTACGCAATGCCCCAACAAAACTCATGAAAGATTTAGGCTATGGTGCCGAATATAAGTATGCGCATAATTATGCAAATAATTTTATAGAAGAAGAATTTTTACCAAGTGAAATTTCTGGTACATCTTTTTATACTCCCAATAAAAATCAAAGAGAAAATGCCATTAAAGATTTCTTAAAAAATAGATGGAAAGATAAATATGAGCTTTAAAATTTAATTTCTAAAGCTTCAATTTTTAATTGATTTGCTTCGTAATATTCAAAAAACCATTTTGCGTTTCTTTGATATACCAAGCCTGTTTTTCCATCAGAAGCCTTTGCAGTATAGACATTAGCTATAGAGCTCTTATATATTTTAAGTTGAATTTTGGGAGAATTATCTACTAATTGAAACCCATTAGTAATACCTTGAGCATAAAGAACACCAAAACTCGAAACCTGATTCTTAGCCATTGTAACACCTTCCATTTTCACTGGTGTAGGATCTTTATACGATTGTTCTTCTGGTGTAGCTATTTGTTCTACTATCTTTGATGCTTCTTTCTGTTTTTCTTTATCAGCATCTAATATTTTCACATCATCCTTAAAACTAACAGTTATAGTTTCTTTCTTTTCTTTATCCGCATCAAGTGTTTTTACATCATCTTTAAAACTAACTGTTATTGGCTTAGTAGTTTTTACAATATAATTATGATTGGGAACAGATTTAAAAGCATTTTCTATAGCTTGTTTATATGCTTTTTTATATTCTTTTACCTTACTGGACCCAATTTCTGAACGGTATACTTCTAATGAATTACAATCTTTAAAAACAATAGCAATTCTAGTACTAAATAATTTATTATCTTCTATTAAATCTGCAGTTAAAGCCTCGCATCTTTCTGAAAACAATTCCTCAGGAACGGAGCCTTCATAATAAACCAAAAAGCCTTTTTTGACAAAATTATGCTTCATCAAAGTACTGGTAAAGTACTGATTTTCTTTTTTAAAAGGACTTAACTGCTTAGGAACTATAATGTGCTTGTACTCATTTAATTTTTCTTGCGCAAAACTTGAAAAACTAATACACAAACAAATTATAAATAAAACTTTTTTCATGATAATAGCTATAATATTATTTCTTGCCCCAAGATATAATATTTAATCCAAATTGAACAGAACTGTAATGAGTATCTGCTATATTTCTATATGCCAAAAGATTATCCGCTAATAAGTAAAAGTTAACAGGGCCTGCCTGTACATTTAAACCTAAACCTATATTAGTAAAAGAAAACTTATCTATAGTGTATGTTGTTTTTAAGCTCATAGCATTATGTATTCTATGCTGATAAAATGCAGTAAGTGCTGCCTGTGGACCTCTTGGTCTATTAATTACATATAACTGACCACCTACACTATTTTTAAACACCTTACCCCTATTGGATAATAAAAAGTTTCGAGTACACTCACAGTCTTGTTTCGGTAAGATTTCTTTACCAAAATTATAACGTGCAGAACCATATAGTTTTGTGGGCCTAAAGCTAATATAGGGATCATTATTTTCTTCAAAAGGAACCAACTCTTCTATATCATCTATAAGGTTTTCATAAAAATCTTGAGCTTCGCTGCCATCACCAGGCACTTCAATTCTAACCCCCTCAGCTGAAACCCGTCCTCTTAGCGAATATGCTAATATATCTTTAGTGTGATTGACAAAACCCAAATCTAGTATACTTCCTGTAATTACAAAATTTTCATTTTTTTGATAGGTAAAACCAACATCTATCCCTAAACCTAAATTCCCTCCTAATAATGCCCTATTTGCAAGTACACTTGATATTTCTACTCCTTTATCTGCTATAGCATCATTGTCTAAAATATTTTTAATTTCATTTAATCCAGATGCTCTAATTTCTAAATCTGCATCTATAGTACTCCGTAAAATATTATTCCCTAAATCTTCTGTTCTAAAAAAACCATCATTTTTGGTAGAATTAAAATTAAAAAAACTAGAATATATTTTTGCCCTTGCTCCCAAAGTGAGTTTATTATTCATTTTTTTATTTATTCCAAAATGAAAAACATTAAGCATTTCGCCTCTCGTTTTTAAATGACTCAAATCAAAAGTTCTACCGATATTGTCGCCCCCATTTCCTTCAAAAGCTAAATCCACAATATCTTTAAAATAATAACCTATAATATCTGCCTCAGTATAAACACCAAGAGAATAGAATGTATTTGGATTATTTTTAGCTCTAAAACCTATATTGAATAATTCTAACTGAAAACTAGTATTTAGTTCATCCCTAAAACTTAATCCACCTATAACTTTTTCTCTAAACTTTGTAACAAAGTCTATTCCATCATTTGCATATAGATCACTTACAGTAACACCGCTAGTAGCAAATTGTGCTGAAAAACCTGAAATTAATGGGATACCTACATTCCATTTATACGAAGTTTCCATACCTGGATTAAGTAATAAAGCTTGTGGAATCTCGATAAAATCATATAATAATTGTTTGTTCTGTGCATTTATAGAAATACAAAAGAAGAATACAATCACGATACATAAACGGGAGTATTTTATCATTTAAATAATTTCATCTTAAACTCACCTCTAGAACTTAAAATAAACCTTGGATCACCTGAAATACTTTGAGAAACCCCATTATTTGTTATCGTAACTTGTATGGTGGCCAAGTTTTTAATTATATCAATACTTTTGCCCCCTGGCAATGGACCGTAATTAATTTCTTGCATAAAAATTGGCACTGAACCGGGCAGTAAGTTCACTCTATCAATCTCTACCTGTGATGCATCAAGGAAAACAATTAAAACGCTTAGCTCTAAGCTTGTTGTATTTTCTATTTCAAAAATAATTGATCCAGAAAGTACTCTTTCTTGAAAAAATTCTGAATTAAAACCATCAAAATCAAAGTTTTGTGTTAAAATAGAACCAACCGGAATAGAAGGATTAATTAGCGTTGCATTAGGTTCAATATTAAGTATTGTACCCGCTATTACAGGAGCAAACTCATCTTTTATTTTTCCGTCATTTTCGAAATTTAATTCTTCTACACAAGAACTAAAAAGAAAGATCAAGGCAAAAACACTAAAAAGGTATCTGCTAATTTTTTTCATCTTAAAAAAAACTTTATCAACATATAGTATGCTGAAAATTTATAGTGTGTAGTGGCTATTTAACTAACGTTATAAAAAGTTTTTTATTTCATTGAGATCTGTAATCATTTCACAAAATTGATGCTTTGCTTCATTATGTGCATTAAAATGTATTGCTTTAAAGCCAGCCGCTTGGGCTCCTAATATATCTGCTTCTAAGCTATCACCTATCATTATAGATTTTTCTGGAGTTGTTTTAGCATTTTTCAAGGCTAGCTCAAAAATATATGGATTAGGTTTTTTAACACCTGCCATTTCAGAATTTATAATCTCATTAAAATAATTATGGATTTTGGCATTACGAAGTTTTTTATTTTGAATTTCCTCAAAGCCATTGGTAATAATATGTAATTTATATTTAGGTTTTAAGTATTCTAAAATTTCTATTGTATTGGGGAATAAATGGTTAAATGCAGATAAATGTTTTATATATTCGTCTGCTAGCACATGTATAACAGCATCATTTATTCCATAATCTAGTGCATCAAAAGTAGTTTTTAAACGCTGATACCTTAGCTCTGATTTTGTAATCTGTTCTTCTCGGTACATTTTCCAAAACTTAAGGTTATTGGGAATATATACTTCTAAAAATTCATTTAAGCTAATAGTTATATTTTGGGCTACTAGTATTTTTTTGAAAGTGAGTGCAGAATTTTTTTCAAAATCCCAAAGTGTGTGATCTAAATCAAAAAAAACATCTGTAATATTATGTTTAGACATGATGCGTATTTATAACGTATTCATATAATTTTTTCCAAGAAAAATTTTGTTTTTCTCCTAATAACTCATTTGAGAAAACGGTGATGAAATTTCCGTTTACATTTTTAATCTTCCCATACATTTCATTTATTTTATCATGAGCGGTTTTCTCATTTTTTAAGCGAATAAGTGCATAATCATGTATTGCAAAAGGATGAATTCTAATAGGTTGTTGTACTTCCAAATTAATATCATAAAAGTAAAAAGAAGTACAAGTACCTGCCCTAAAACCAATTTTATGTGTATACCCCATTGTATAATCATCTGTAAATTCTGCTTCTACCAAATTTCTATAAGTAAAAGGGACATCTACTCTATTGTATCGCAAACGAGAATAATTAATGGGTCTATTAATTACATTAGACAAGCGTTTTTTTTCTTTTTTTAAAAGCATAACATTATCTTGAGAACTGTAAGATGCTGCTAAGGAAACAATACTATAATCTGAAACAGATTTAATAAGGTATCTAAATTTATTATTACTAGGAGATACATTTTTATCAAAATTTGAATATTCTGCAAACTGAAAGAAAAACATACTATTAATCTTTTGTTTTTTATGATTTTCTATCAACCAAGTGAAATTGTCATAAGGGTCTTTGTGTGGGTTAAACCAAACTACTATTCGCTTAAGAACTCTACGAAACCTCAGTGAGAAAAGATCTAAAGTTAATCCAGCAAGACTCCGCACAACACCCCTATGGGCATAACAATGAGATGATGTAACATCTATGATAGATGTATATTGGTATGCTTTAGGAATTCTCTTGATCTCTGGAAAACGCTCTTTAAGTAAAATAAATAATTTTTTAGCCCAAATATCTACTACTGGTAACTCTAAAAACTTATGCTTGTAGGCTAAGCTTTCTGTTGGCGAAAACCTTCCATGCTCATCTTTAATATGTGGCAAATACTCTTCGTATCTACTCAATAAATAAAAACTTGCAGAGAAAATATCAAAAGGAATATCACTACGTTCTCCAGTTTTAAAAAAACAAGGAACTCCCTCCCAACTATCAATCTTAATTTGCAATTCGTTTATTCCTTGCTCAAAAAGTAAATCATTACTTCTAATAAAAAATTCATTTTGTAATGCTTGTTTAGTATATGTAATTTTTGGACCTGAATGTTTAATAAAATCTTCAATTTTAGTAGTAAAGTCAGTTTCTATTCCTAAAATGCGCACAAATACCTGTTTCATTACATAATTAAAACGTGGGGTTATTTTATGGGTGTATATCAGGAGCATTTTTCTTAAATTAATTCTAATATAAAACTCTTACTTGTATTTATAATACCTCATGATCAGCAAAACTATAATATGCTGTTTGGGTAATAATAATATGATCTAAAACTTTAATATCTAGGGCTTCAGCAGCTGTTTTTATTTTTTGTGTTATCAACAGATCTGCTTTACTAGGTTGCAAGGTACCTGAAGGATGGTTATGTGCTAATACCAAACCTACTGCACCTAAATCTAAAGCGTGCTTCATTATTAGACGTACATCTACAACTGTACCCGTTATACCTCCTTTACTTTGTTGTTGTGTTTGTAATACTTTGTTAGAATTATTTAAATATACAATCCAAAACTCTTCATGCAATAATTCTTCCATTATGGGTTGTAGTAAATTAAAAGCACTTTTACTTCCTTTTATTTTAATTACTTTTTCTACTTCTTCTCCTCTACGCCTTCTACCAAGTTCTAATGCTGCAATAACGCTAACTGCTTTTGCTTCTCCAACACCTTTAAATGCAGTAAGCTTTTTTACTGATAACTTTCCTAAACTATTTAAATTATGATCTACAGAAGCTAATATTTTTTTTGATAACGCCACTGCACTCTCATTCTTACTCCCAGAACCTATTAGAATGGCGATCAATTCTGCATCTGTTAAACTAGATTTTCCTTTATGAAGTAATTTCTCTCTTGGTTTATCATCATCAGACCAATTTTTAATAGAAAATGATGCTTGTTTTTCTTGCATTTGCTAAAGATAGTAAACTACAAAAGGTATTGCATATATCTGTTCCAAAATATGCAACAAATAATAGAATCAAAATTACTTCAATAAAAAAATCTATTGATAAGAAATTATGGTAAAGAACTTAATAAGAGAAAAGGGCATCGTTAGAACTACAACTCTTTAGCTATAGTGGGAAAGTATAAAGAAGAAATATGGATAGCATGACTTAAAATCACCATACAAATAAAATTCAACTATTAGTAAAGCGGTATATTAAATTAGTACAACAATGTATTTACATATAAAGAATCTGCATCTAAAGGGCTGTTTTTTCTTTTAGATTGATCTCCATATTGAAATAACAATCTTAAATAATGCAACAAACTTTTATTGTCTTTAAGAATGCACGTATCTAAGTACAAATCTAAATCTTCATACGTTACTACCAAGGGCATGATATCCATATTCATATTTAAACTTAATGGATCATAACTGTCATCATTAACAATAACATTCATGGATACTTTCTTTTCTTGATAATCCCAACATACATCTACAGCATTATAATAACGCTTAATTAAATCTTTATGAAAACTTTTAAAAGAAGTTTCGCTATCTTTTTTAGCACTCTTTGCGATAAGATTTCTTAATTGTGTGATAGTTTTTTTTCTAAACTGTTCCATAATAATTTGTTGTTTTAGAAGATGTATCAAAAATCTTATATTCTATACAAAGTTAAACAAAATATTATAAATACATTAAATATTAATTTATATTGAAGTTTTATTGTAGTAAAATCCTTATATTTATAATCAATTTTTTATTTTTTGTTTAACTTTTTAAACATAACCCTTTACGTTTTATTTATGAATAATTTGTTTTATGTTATTTATAGTAGTACTGAAACTAACATGTTTTCTATGATTGAATTGCAGGACTTAGCTTTGCAAAGTCAGAAGAGAAACCTTAAAAGAAACATTACGGGTTTATTGGTTTATAAAAATGGAACCTTTACACAGTACATTGAGGGTCAGAAAAAAAATATTATTATCCTTTTTGAAAAACTTCTTGAAGATAAACGTCATAAGGATATAAAAGTCCTAGAAAAGGGAGATCTTAAAATTAGATCATTCCCTCAGTGGAATATGCTATTAAAAAATTTATCATATTCAGACATTTCTCAATTAGAAGTTAAGAATAGTATTTTAAAGCAATATATTAAATGATTTACAACCGTTACAAATTAAAGTAGATATCATAAACTAGTTTATTACCATAGAGCAATTAAATAGATGAAATTATATTTTTCACGAAGCATGTTGCTTTTTAATTTTGTATTTAGATACCATAGAAGCATATGGTGCAATATAGTTTTTACCAGATGTAATGATACAAGCTTTCAAAAATTCGTTAAAATCTTCTACATAAATATTTACAGGAAAAATGTCTAGGTTAATATTTAGCTTATGTCCAGCATATTCCATGGTATCAACTATTACATTTAAATAAACTCTGCTTGCTTTGTAATCTATTTTTATATCTACTGCATCATAACAAAATTTTATCAACTCTTCGTGAAAATCAACAAACGAGGGTAAACCCAAAGTTGAGTTGTAACTATGGTCAATTATTTTTTTAAGTTCTTGAATTAAAATAGATTCTAAAGTTTCTGCTTCCATTTTAATAAAGTGTTTAAACAGGTGGTTTTAACTTTAAACGAATTTTCAAATATAAAAAATAACATTTAAACTACAAAAAATGTAAGAAATATATTAAATTTTAGCGTTTTATATATGGTTTTAACTAATAAACTTAATATTTTACACCTAAACTGTCTGTAAATGGTTTACCGTTTTTATGCTATTATAACACCAAACTAAAAAATTATTGTAAATTCAAAATCTAATTTTTAATGATACCATATGAAATCTCTTTTTGAAGAAAGCACCTATAATGAAATTATAAATCGAATCACTCAACTAGAAGAGAACGCAGTACCTAAATGGGGTAAAATGACTGTTGGACAAATGGCTTGGCATTGCCAGTTTCCTGTAGAAATTGGAGTAAAAAATAAGAATAAAGGTAATGGTAACTTTTTTATTAAAACTTTCTTTAAAAAAATGATGTATAATGACAAACCATTTAAGAAAAACATGCCAACATCATCAAAACTTAAAGCAAAAGAAACTAAAGATTTAGAGACCGAAAAAGCAAAACTACTACAATTAGTAACTGATTTTTATGCTCTAAAAACAAAAGAAATATGGAATCCACATCCAATGTTTGGAAAATTAACTTCAGAGCAATGGGGTAAAATGCAATACAAGCATTTAGATCATCATTTAACTCAGTTTGGTGTCTAAAGATTTATCTTCTGGTCTAACTTCAACCTTCTCGATTTTAACTTTAGTATCTTTTACCATTCTGTCTTCATCTAGTACTATATTAGATATGCCCAACATAAAAGCTATGATTACCATAGATATTTTTTGCCTTAAAAATCGACATAAATACTTGAGAAGTCTGTTTTTTTTCTCTTGAGTCATATCTACTGGTTGTCAAATAATATTCCAAAGCTATTTATCTGACAAATATTCAGTAGAGCAACAATATATTAGGATTCTATTTTAGATTTTAATTCTTCTAAATCCAATCCACCATAATTACCTGAACTCATCAGCAGCAATGTGGACTCCTCAAAATTCTGATTAAAAAGATATGATTTAAAGCGTGATGCTTCGGTCATAATATTTAGATCATCACGATCAAAAGCTTCAGCGATTTGTGCCGAGGAAACAGCAGCTAACTTTTTAATTTTTACTGATTCTGGCAAATAAAAAACAACAGCTATATCTGCTGCATCTAAAGCATTTCTATATTCTTTTAAAAAGGTTGGGTTAAAACTACTATAAGTATGCAGTTCTAAACAAGCTATTAGTTTACGATCTGGGTATTGCTCTTTTACTGCTGTAGTTGTAGCAGCAACTTTGCTTGGCGAATGCGCAAAGTCCTTATAAGTAACACAGGTATTACTTTCAGCTATTTTTTCTAAACGTTTAGATGCGCCTTTAAACGTTGCTATAGCCTCATAAAAATCTGCTTCATCTACTCCCATATTTTGGCAAATCCATTTTGCTCCAGCCAAATTATTTAAATTATGCTTACCAAATACTTCAATTGGCATGGCACCTTCTGGTGTTTCTAATAGTGTTTGCCCACCTTCTACGCTATAATCTGGAGTACGGTAAGGCAATTTCCGGATGGCATTATCAGTAGCTTCAACAACTTGTTTTACGGCGATATCTTCTTCATTGTAAGTAATACTTCCTCCTTTTACAATACCATCTACAAAAATTTGAAATTGTTCTACATAGTTTTCAAAAGTGGGAAATACATTGATATGATCCCAAGCAATACCACTTAATAAGGCAATATTAGGCTTGTATAAATGAAATTTTGGTCTTCTATCTATAGGAGATGATAAATACTCATCACCTTCTAAAATCATAAAATCGTTCTCTTTTGTAATATGCACCATTCTATCAAAACCTTCTAATTGTGCTCCTACCATATAATCTACTGCCTTATCATGGTAATTAAGCACATGTAAGATCATAGAAGTAATGGTTGTTTTTCCATGGCTACCACCAATAACTACTCGCGTTTTATGTTTAGCTTGTTCGTATAAAAATTCTGGATAAGAATAAATTTTAAGTCCTAATTCTTGTGCCTTTAGCAATTCAGGATTATCTTCTTTGGCATGCATTCCCAAAATTACTGCATCAAGTTGACTTGTTATTTTTTTTGGATACCAACCAAACGTTTCAGGAAGTAAGCCTTTAGCGGCCAGTCTACTTTTAGAGGGTTCAAAAACAACATCATCACTACCTGTAACAGTATCTCCTTTATGAGCTAATGCTAATGCTAAATTGTGCATAGCACTACCACCAATTGCAATAAAATGTACGTACATAAAATATAATTATCAAACAAATATAGGAATTTTAGGTAGGCTTCTATTGCTATGCTTTTAAGCTTTTTATGACTTAATTCATTTTAGCAATTGCTTCTTTTTCGGTAAGTGCCTGTTTAAAGGTATTTCTTATGGCCAATGCTTTATCGATATAGAATTTTGCAGTCTGTTTGTCTTTTTTATTACGGTATAAACGTGCTAATCGATAATAGGCCCAATCTAAAGGTACTCCGTCTTTTAAAGAATAGTTCTCTATATATTTCTTCATATAACGCACTCCTAAATCTACCTGAATATTATAATCCCCTGCCACTTTACCAATCTGGTATCGCAATTGGTTACGAGAAATATGCTTTGTATTGGCAAGAGAATTAAAGGCTTTTAAATAGTTCTCTTTTGCCTTCTCTGGTTCATCATCATACTCATACACATAACCTAAAGCAAAATAACCATCTACTGGAGAGATATCTTTTAATTGTTTCGCAAATTTTTCTGCTTTAGACACACTGCCACCAACAATACCAGGAAGTGTAATATATAAATCTACCAATGCCCAACGTGTCTCTATATGTGTTTTATCTAATTCTGCTGCTTTTAATAAAGAAGATTTCATTTTACCAACCAAACCTAATGCGCCTAACTTATTTCCGTTTTGCGCTTTCTTAGCTACTGCTCCTCCATATTTAAACCAATACAAGCCATTATTTGGATGTTTTTCTTTTAATTTTTCATATACAGTAATTGCCTGCTCCCATTTACCTTGTAACGCATATACTTCTCCTAATGTATCTTGTAAAGAATCATTTGTATGAATTGTTGGGTGTTCTAAAAGTAATTTTTCTGCTTGCTGATATGATTTTGAGCTAATATGATCATTGATAATTTGTACGCCATTTTGTTGCCCTATACCCAAAAAAGGAAGTACTATAAGGAGATGTAATATGCAATACTTTATCATTCTTTTTAGCATGGTTTTTTTAAGGAAGTGCTAAAATTAACTTTTTTTCAGCTATGGCAGGTTCAAATTCTTTGTTTAAAGTTAATGCTTTTTGAATCCAATCTGTTGCGGTTTCTTTATCTTTTTTCTGACGGTATAAGCGTGCTAATCTATAATACGCCCATTCTATTTCTACACCATCTTTTACAGAATAACGTTCTAAAAATTCTTGCATATATGCAATTCCGCTATCAACTTTTACCCCATAATCTCCACAAACTTTCCCTATTTGATAATTTAACTGATTACGGTTAATATGATCTAAACTTTCTAAAAAGTCTAAACCCATAATATAATTTGTTTTTGCTTGTTCTGGTTCATCATCATACTCGTACACATAACCTAATGCTAAATAGCCATCTACTGAAGAAATATTTTTTAATTCTAAGGCATATTTTTCTGCTTTAGAAACACTACCTCCTAAAACTCCTGGTAAAGAGAGATATAAATCTACTAAAGCCCAACGCGAATCTACATGGCTAGCATCTAAATTTGCTGCTTTTATAAAAGCTGTTTTTATCGTTCCTATAAGTGTTAATGCAGTAAACTTACTGCTATTTACAGCTTTTTTAGCAGTAACGCCTCCATACCTAAACCAATACTCTGCATTATTGGGATATTTTTCTTTAAGCTCTTTATAAATAGCAATGGCTTTATCCCATTTTCCTTGCCTTGCATAAACCTCTCCTAATTGATCCCTTAAAATAGGGTTAGAAGTAATATTAGCATCATTTATAAGCAATTGCTCGGCTTTTTTATACGCTTTAGATTGTATATGCGCATGAACTAAATCAACACTTTGCTGACCAATTATGATGGTAGGAAAAACGAATAACCAAATACTAAATAGAGTTCTCATAACTTGTTTGTAACGTAAAATAGTAGTCGAAAAAAAAGTAAAACCCTTATGTTAAAAGTTTAGTTCCCTAAGTTAAAAGTAATACCCCCTAATTCAGGGTTGTATAATTTTTAAATTGGCTTCATTTTTGTTTTGTAAATTTATATGATGAAAAACTTGACTTTAGTATTCGGTATATTCTTATTTTCCTCTATGGGTTATTCACAAAACGATGATGCTTATGTAGTGCTGTGGAAAAAAGTAGAAACCTCAGAAAATCAACAGCTAACAAAATCTGCTTTAAAAGAGGTACAAAACATTTATGAGAAAGCTCAAAAAGAGCAAAATGCACCTCAGCTTATCAAAGCACTGCTCTACCAATCTAAATACGCATTAATATTAGAAGAAGATGCGCAATTAAAAATTATACAAGATTTTAAAAATGAAATAAAAAAGGCAAAAACGCCAGTAAAAAATATTTTAGAAAGTTATTTAGCAAATTTATACTGGCAGTATTTTCAGCAAAATAGGTATACATTTTACAATAGAACAAAAACAGCTGCAAAAGTAGATGCAGCGGATTTTAGAACTTGGGATTTAACTACTCTTTTTCAAGAAATTTCTACTCATTTTGAAGCATCGTTACAAAACAGTAGTACTACCAAAAAAGTAAAAATTGAAAACTTTGATCTTATTCTTCAGCAACAGAAAAATTCAGAGATTTACAGACCTACTTTATATGATGTATTAGCTCATACAGCACTTTCTTTTTATAAAACTAGTGAAAATAATATTACAAGACCTGCTGATAAATTTGAACTTAATGACCCTATTATCCTATGTGAAGGCTACGAGTTTAAAACTCAGAAAATAGAGACAACAGATCAGACTTCATTACAGGCAAAAGCTTTAAAACTTTATCAGCAATTAGTACAGTTTCATTCAAATGATAAAAACTTAGATGCCTATGTAGCTATTGATATAGAACGCTTACAATACATACATACTAATGCTGTTTTTGAAAATAAGGATGCTTATTATTTAGAAATTTTAAAAAATAGTGCAGAAAACATCAAAAAAGACACTAATACAAGCTTATACCTGTTTGAAATAGCACAATTATACAAGAATCAGGCAGATACTTACCAAGCAAAAACAAATGAAGAGAACCAATGGAAAAATAAAGAAGCCTTAGAAATCTGTGATATTATTATAAAAGACTTTCCTAAATCCTATGCTTCTGAAAAAAGTAAAAGCCTTAAATCTCAAATTTTAGAGAAACAATTAGGACTCACTACAGAAAGTAATGTTCCTATAAACAAACCAGGAAGACTGTTAGTAAGTTATAAAAATCATGATGCATTAATTTTAAAAGCATATCATATTAAGCAAAGCCAATTAAGCAAATTAAAAAGCTTATACAGACAAGACCAACAATTAAGTATAATAGAAAAGCTAAGTGTTGCTAAAACATGGGAAGTTTCTTTAAAGGACAAAAAAGATTATCAATATCATAGTACAGAAATTGTATTACCTGCTTTAGAAAATGGACAGTATATTATATTGGCAAAACCAAAAAAGGCTACTGGAAGTATTTTTTCTTTTAGTCCTATACAAGTAACCAATATGGCATTAGTAGAAAATAGGACTTCTACACACCAACAGTATCAAATTGTAAATCGTTTAAATGGAAAACCTTATGCTGGAGCAACTTTAAAATTAAGCTATACTGTAGGATATAATAACAAAACAAAGTCGCATAAAATAGTTACAACAGATAAAAACGGAATAGCACATATACCATTGCCAAATAAGAACTATTGGAATAATGTAGCAATTACAATTACGTATAAAAATGATACCGCAAATTTTAAAAATTTGTATATCAACCAGAAATATAGCTCAAGTAGTTCCAAAACAAACAGTTCGTGCTTTTTATTTACAGACAGAAGCATTTACAGACCTGGGCAACCACTATATTTTAAAGGTATTGCAATCACTACAACAGAAGAAAAAAGTACTATTCTTAGCAATGCTAGCGTTGATGTAAGCCTAAGAGATGCTAACTACCAAGAAGTACAAAAAATAACTTATAAAACAAATGAATACGGTTCTTTTTCGGGAGAATTTATTGTTCCTAATAATGGTTTAACAGGTAATTTTACATTGCACGTTACTGGTAATAAAATCACTGTTAATAGTACCACCAACTTTTCTGTAGAAGAATACAAACGTCCAAAATTTGAAACTTCATTTAATCCAGTAACCGAAAGTTATAAAGTAAATGATAGTGTTTTAATACATGGAAAAGCAATGGCTTTCGCTGGGAGTGCCATCACTGATGCTAAGGTAAGATACAACGTAAAACGTTCTGTTTATTTCCCAAGGTGGTATTATTGGTCCAGACCTTATTTTAATAGCACTTCTCAAGAAATTGCGCATGGAGAAACCACTACGGATGGGACTGGCAACTATGAAATTCCATTTAAAGCCATACCAGATAATAGGGTAGCTCCAAAAGACTTACCAACGTTTCAGTATACTATTACTGCCGATGTTACCGATATTAATGGGGAAACGCATAGTACAGTTAAAACAGTAACGGTTGGTTATCATAGTATGACTGCAAATATGATACTCCCAACTATTATAGATAAAGATAAAAAAGAGGCTAAACTTCATATAAGTACTACCAATTTAAACGGACAAGCTGTACCTGCAAAAGGAGTTATAAAAATGTATAAGCTTATTGCTCCAGATAATGTTTTAAGAGCTAGACCTTGGGGAGCGCCAGATTATGACGGCTTTACAAAAGAAGAATTTAAAAAGTTATTCCCACATGATCCGTTTAAAAATGAACAAGAAGTAAAAAACTGGAAGAAAGGAAATTTAGTTTGGCAGGCAGATTTTAATACTGCTACCGCCACCGAACTCTCATTAGATCAATTAAAAAAATTAGCTTCAGGTAAGTATCGGATCGAATTAGAAACAAAAGACAAATTTGGCCAAGCAGTTAAAGACATAACGCAGACCACCTTATTCAGTACAAAAGATAAAATTTTAGCAGACAAGCAATTATTTAAAATCAAAACCGATAAATCCAGTTATGCAGTTGGAGATGCTGTTAAAGTAACGTTTGCCAGTGCTGCAAAAAACATAAGCGTTACTGTTTTTGTAGAAAAAGATCGTAAAATAGTGAATACAAAAATAATTCGCTTAAATGAAAATAGCACCTCGTTTACCATTCCTGTAAATCAAGCAGATTTGGGTGGCTTTGCCATACGGTATTCTTATGCTGCATTTAATGCTTTTGCATCCAGTAATATTGCAATTGCAGTACCTTATCCAAAAACTGACTTAGAAATTGAAACTCTAACTTTTAGAGATAAGCTACAACCAGGCACAGATGAAACGTGGCAATTTAAAATAAAAGGACCTAAAGGAGATAAAGTAGCTGCAGAACTATTAGCCAGTATGTACGATGCCTCTTTAGATACTTTTAAAGGGCATTATTGGTCTTTTAATCCCTTATACAAGGGTACGTATTATGCTTATACGAATAGCAATGCCAATAGTAGTTTTGGAAATGAAAACTTTAGAAGTCATCAAGAATCTAATTTTTATAGTTATACAGCACAAAATTATGATAGTTTTAATTGGTTTCGTTTTTATTTTGGATATGGCGGAACACAATATAGAGACTTACAAGGTAGTCCTATTAGAAGATCTTTAAGAAGATCTAAAGCAGTTGAATATGATTCTCTTGATTATGGATTTGAAGAAGTTGAATTACAAAGTGAAATTACAGAATTAGGAGTTGCAGGTGCTCCTAAGGTTGATAGTGGGCTTTTAAATTTTAACGCGCAAAGATCAGATCAACGTCAAGAAGTTAAAAAAACAGAGCAACAACCCCAAGAAACTAAAACAGAAGAAACCAATTTTGATGATGTTAAAATTCGTAAAAATTTACAGGAAACGGCATTTTTCTTTCCACAATTGCAAACAGATAAAGAGGGTACTGTTTCTTTTAGTTTTACTACTCCTGAGGCATTAACCCAATGGAAGTTACAGTTACTAGCACATACCAAAAACTTAGAAAGTAGTGTAAAAACCTTGCAAACTGTTACGCAAAAAGAACTGATGGTAATCCCTAATGCGCCACGTTTTTTAAGAGAAGGTGATGAAATTTATATTAGTACAAAAATTTCCAACCTAACCAATAAAAAGCTATCAGGGCAAGCAAAATTAGAACTCTTAGATGGCATTTCAGGAAAGATCATTTCTGATAAAATCTTAGTAAAAGCTGCAGAAAAAGATTTTGCTGTAGACTCTTTAAGTAATACACAAATTTCATGGCACTTAAAAATCCCTGAAAGCATCCAAGCTATACAATATAAAGTAGTTGCCAAAGCAGGAGATTATAGTGATGGAGAGCAAAATATCCTACCTGTTTTAAGTAATAGAATGTTGGTTACTGAAACTTTACCGATGTGGATAAAAAGCAACCAAACCAAAACATTTACTTTAGACAAACTAAAAAACAATACGTCTACCTCTCTAAAAAATCACAAGTTAACGCTAGAAGTGACTTCTAACCCTGCTTGGTATGCCGTGCAAGCACTCCCCTATTTAATGGAATACCCCTATGAATGTAATGAGCAAACATTTTCTAGATATTATGCCAATACTTTGGCAAGTCATATTGCAAATTCTAATCCTAGAATTCAGGAAGTGTTCCAGCAATGGGCAAACTCAGATGCTTTATTAAGTAATTTGGAAAAAAACCAAGAATTAAAATCGCTCTTAATACAAGAAACGCCTTGGCTCCGTGATGCGCAATCTGAAACAGAACAGAAAAAACGAATTGCACTTTTATTCAATTTGGATAAAATGAAAAATGAGCGAAGCATCGCTTTAAATAAATTAAAGAAAAACCAAATGACTTCTGGAGCATGGAGCTGGTTTGTTGGAGGCATTGAAAACAGGTATATTACCCAGCATATTATTTCTGGACTTGGGCATTTAAAACAACTTTCTGTTATTCCAAGTGATATAGAAACACAAATTATTAAAAAAGCGATACGCTATTTAGATGCAGAATTTGTTGATGAATATGAGTATATGAAACGTAATACTTCTGATCTTCATAAAGATCATTTAAGCCGTACACAGATCCACTATTTATATATGCGTAGCTTTTTTAAAGATATTAAAACAACAAAAAAAGTTGATGAAATTATAGCCTACTACAAAGAGCAAACTAAAAAATATTGGGTAAATAAAAATTTATATGCAAAAGGAATGTTAGCCCTTATGATGCATAGAATGGAGGAAGCTACTATAGCGAATAAAATTTTAAAATCGTTAGAAGAAAATAGTATTACCTCTGAAGAATTGGGGATGTATTGGAAAGAAAACACCCGTTCTTGGTATTGGTACCAAGCACCAATAGAAACACAGGCCTTATTAATTGAAGTTTTTTCGGAAATACATCCTAATGATATTGCTACCATAGATAATCTTAAGATCTGGTTATTAAAAAATAAGCAAACCAATCAGTGGAAAACTACAAAAGCAACTACGGAAGCGGTTTATGCATTACTATTACAGGGTAGTGATTGGTTATCGGTAACTGATGCTGTGGATGTATTGGTTGGCGGCAAAAAAATTGATCCAAAAAAATTAGAGAATGTAAAGGTTGAAGCTGGAACAGGCTATTATAAAACGGCTTGGAATGGAAAAGAAATAGAACCAAAACAAGCAGAAATACAGATCAGCAAGAAAGGAAAAGGAATAGCTTGGGGTGCTTTATACTGGCAATATTTTGAAGATTTAGATAAAATTACTTCAGCCGAAACACCTTTAAAATTGAAGAAAAAACTATTCTTAAAAAAGAATACCAATACAGGTGAAGAAATCTCAGAAATTACCTCAAAAACCAACTTAAAAGTTGGCGATTTGGTAAGGGTTAGAATAGAATTACGTGCCGATAGGGCTATGGAATTTGTGCATATGAAAGACATGCGTGCGGCTGGTTTTGAACCCATCAATGTTATATCTCGCTATAAATGGCAAGATGGTTTAGGATATTATGAGAGTACTAAAGATGCAAGCACAAACTTTTTCTTTGATTATTTACCCAAAGGTGTTTATGTTTTTGAATATGACTTAAGAGTGAATAATGCTGGTGATTTCAGTAACGGGATAACAACGATACAAAGTATGTATGCTCCAGAATTTAGTAGTCATAGTAAAGGGATAAGAGTTTCTGTAGAATAATGGTTTCTTTGTGTTTTATCCAGATCAAGCATTATTAATTGAAAAAATAATTTATCATTATTAAAAAAGAGAGTACTTTAAGAATGAAAAAAAGCATCTTATTAATTTTCATCTGTTTTATTTTTTTACAAGATTGCAAAAGTCAAGAAAGTGAAAGAATTAGTGTTATTATACAACCCGTTATAGAATTAGGCAAAACAAATTCTTTAAAAATAGTATTTCAAGGAATAGTTGATGAACAAGCTATCATTATTTCAGAAGCACAGGGATTACAGCTAAATAACAATCCTTCAATTAGTATAAGAAATATAAATGGCGAAGATTACACTGAATATTATACTTACATAGAAGCTACAGAAATTGGCACCTTAAAATTACCAGAAATAAAAGCTGTCATAAATGGCAAAACATTTACTTCTCCTAAAAACACTATTAAAGTAGTAGCAGAAATAACTAAAATTTCATCAGATGATATCATTCTTAAATTAAATGCAGATAAAGAAAATTATAACGTAAAAGACACCATAACAGTTAGTTTGTATGAATATAGCAGGTTTTATAGCGTACAAAAGAAAGTTAATACAAATAGCTCATTAAATTCAGTACAACATATAAAAGAAAATGAAGGCGAATTAAAAATTAATTTACAAAGTGATTTATATAAAATAACCGGCAATAAAAATTTAGAATCCTATCTAGAAACTAATTTTAATATGGTAAGCTTTGATTGGGATCCGTTTAAAACTTATGCTGTAATGGAAGAAATTAATGGCAAAAAGTATATTAAAACATTATCATTCAAAATAAGTCTAACTGCAAAAGTTAAGGGGAATTATTCTATTTCCCCTAGTGGTTTCAGCTATAGTATCTTTAAAAATGAGTCTGATATTTTTAAAAATTCTGCTCTAAATAAAGGTGGGAAACATACTATAATTAATAATTCATACAAACTTAATATAACATCCGAAGAACTAAACTTTACTGTAAAATAAAAACAACTTATGATAACAAAAAATGAAGTTACACTTAATACATCTATTTTCTAGAAAAAGGATATACACCAGAATTGCTAAAAATTGTTTCTTTCAATCTTTCTTAAGAAAACGGTGTTATTATTCCTAAAAATATTACAAACTCATCTTATCTTTAAACAGGTACGACTGTCTTCTAGAAACTTCTATTTCTTCTTTGTTTTGCATGGTTAACTTTAATTTTCCATTAAACCATGGTACCACATTTAAGATGTAATTGGTATTAATAATTTGTTGCCGGTTGGCTCTAAAGAAATTTTGTTCAGGGAGTTTTTCTTCAACTTGATTTAAAGACTTATATAACATTGGTTTTTGATCTTTAAAAAAGACACGGGTATAGTTTCCAACAATTTCGAAATGAGAAATGTCTCCTATTTTTACCAACCAACATTTTTCGCCATCTTTTATAAAAATCTGACTGCTTTCTGTTAAACGTTCTTTAGTATCAGAATCTTGGGTAAGCGTACCTTCTAATTGCGATTTTACTTTAGCTATTGCTGATGCAAAACGTTTTTCATTAATTGGTTTTAGCAAATAATCCAGTGCATTGTACTCAAAAGATTTTATCGCATATTCATCAAAAGCAGTTGTAAACACTGTAATAGGAACATCATCTAACATTTCTAAAAGCTCAAAACCATCTTTTTCTGGCATATTAATGTCTAGAAGTAATAAATCTGGTTTTTCGTTTTTAATGAGTTCAAAACCATCGTCTACGTTTTCTGCCTCTCCTACCAAAACTAATTCTTCATGTAGTTTTAATAATTCTTTTAATTCTAAACGTGCCAAACGAGAATCTTCTACTATAACTGTTTTTATGGTACTCATATTAATGGAATTTTAATATTGGCAACCACCTCATCACCAATTTCTTTTAAAGAAAAAATAGCTTTATTACCATACAATAATCGCAAGCGTTGTTGAATATTGTTTAGTCCTAATTTTGTTGATCCTTCAGACAATCTAAGTTTTCCTGTATTAATCACTTTAATGCATAACTTCTGTTCAGTATCAATAACAGTTTTTAGAAAAATTGTACCTCCATTTTTTAAATTGGCAATACCGTGTTTGGCAGCATTTTCTACCAATAACTGAATAATCATAGGAGGAATTTGTAGTGTTTTGGTTTCTTCTGCAATTTCTTTTGTGAATACCAAGCGATCTTCCATTTGTATTTTGGCAAGAGCTATATAGTTCTCTACCATTTCTAACTCTTCCTCTAATAGAATTGCATCTACGTCATTTTTAACTAGAGCGTACTGTAGCATCTCGGATAATTTAGTTAGCATTTCACGAGATTTATCTACATCTTCTAGCATTAATCCTCTTATATTATTTAAACTATTAAACATAAAATGAGGATTTACCTGACCTTTAAGGGTGTTTAGTTGTGCATCGCGTAAAATAGTATTTAATTGAATACTCTCAATAGTATTCTGATTACGGCGCAGAATAAATTTAATTCCATAATACAGAACTGTCCATCCAAATATGGTAAACAGCATATTAAATACACTAGAAACTATAGATACATTTTCCGTTATCCACTTTATTTCAGTTTCAGTGCGCATCCAAAATAATTCGTATAAGAATTCTGTTAGCATTACTGAAAAATAATAAACACTAGTACAAGCAAAAAAAGCTATTACTAGTTTTATACTATTATTTTTACTAAAACCTTCCTCTATGTTAATGTTTTTATTAAGGTAATACCGATAGACAGAGGTTATCAATATACCACAAAGAGTTGCGGTTATAAAAGAGTAAATTAAATATTCCTTACTAAAACCAAATGGAAATATAAAGATTAAAGCATCCATCATACCAAAACCAAGTAATTGCAGAGACCAAAAGAGAATGGTTTTATTTGTATTAGATAAGCCCATTAATCAATAACATTTGTATGAATCGTTGGTAATTGCACTATTAAAGTGGTCTCATTATTGGCTGTATTACAATGATATGATGCCATATTATTAAATAATATTTTTAAGCGTTGTTGTATTGCTTTTTCAAGAACCGTGCGTTCTTTTGTGATAATAACTTCGGTATTATAATGAATATTAATTTGTAACTGATTTTTATTTAGTGCTGTTTTTAAAGTAATTTCTCCTTTATCTCTATGTTTTAAAACACCATGTTTTGTAACCATTTCAATAAGATTTAATAGTAACATAGGTGGAATTTCTAATTTTAAAGTTTGCGGATCAATTTCGTAATTAATGATAAGTTTTTCAGCATCATTAATACATATTAAAGCAATGTATTTTGCTATAATTTCTACCTCACTTTCTAATATAACAGTATTGATATTATTTTTTGTTAACGAATAGCGTAACATTTCCGATAGTTCGGTCAACATTAAACGAGATTTAGAAATATCTTCTAACATTAAGCCCTTTATATTATTTAATGCTGTAAACATAAATTGAGGATTTATGTGTCCTTTTAAAGTATTTAACTGCGCTTGCTTAACTTTATCTCTAAGTTTTAATCGCGCTATTCTTTTAGTATTGTATTGTTGAAGGGTTTTAATTCCAAAATATAATATACTCCACCCAACAATTATAATTGCTGATCCAAAATATTTTACAAAAGTTTTAGGTTCGCTTGGTTTTCTAATATATTCTGAACTATCTGATAGTGTACGCCTAATAATATATCCTGTTCCATAGCCAAACCAATAGGAAATATAAACCCACAATACAGTTCCAATAATTAATAAGAACAGTACGATTGCTATTTTTTTAAATGAAACTTTTTCTAAAGAAATAAAACGCTTAAAAAAGAATCTTAAAATAGAAGTTGTTATGATTCCCGATAACATTATTGGCAAAAATAAAATTAGTATTCCAATACTATTTTTTGTCGTATTACTAGCGCTAAGCGTTGTTACTGCAAAAGAACCCCAACCTAAAAATTGTAATACCCAAAAAGAGTGTTTTGATAAAAATTTAAGCATCCATAAATTTTTCTAGAAATCAAATATACTTGAATCTAATGATACAAATAGGTTTTTAAATAATGCTATATAATCAACACCTACTTAAAAACCTATCTATTATAAATTAGTTGAAACGATAACTATTGCTACTGTTATAATTATTTTTGCTACTATGATCATTTTTGTTGTTTTTTGATTGATTTATATGTTTAAAAATAAAACGGTTAGTACTCCTTTACACTTTAATTATGGGGAACGGTATAATTTAAATGCTGAATGGTATTCCGATGTTTTTATTAGATTCTAATTAAATTAATGCGTTACATAAAATAAAAATTTCCCTAGAGCATTACCAATAGCAAATAATGTGTAGGCTAAAATTACTGTAGAAAAAATTATTGCTTTAATGACTTCTTTTTGTTTGATCGATTTTTTATTAATACTGACTTTCATAATATAAATGTTTATAATTGTTGTTGTTTGATGAAGTAAAAATACGTTGACAATTAAATTTTTAAAATGCTTTTATGATTAACGGTAATTTTTAAGTATTGAACGGAAAGCAATAATAGAATAAGTACAATAGCCAACTACTTCGGGGGGAATCTTGTGAGATTTTATAGTTAAAAAACGAAGCATAGTATCATTTTGTAGTTGTATGGGCATTGCTTTAAAAAGTAATAGTTAAAATAATTAAGTAGGATATCAGCCATAGTTTGATTTTCTTTGTGAGCCGAAATCAGTATTACTATTTTCAAAAACCAACTATGAATACTCTTGAAGAATTAAAAGATTACAAACAGCATTTAGAAAATGCCATAAATTGGATATGGAATGTAATTCCAAATATCATTTTAGCAGCCCTAATATTTTTCGTAGGATTATGGGTAATGCGTTTTTTAAACAATATGGTTCGTAAGTTTTTTGAAACAAAAGATTACGACGAATCTTTAGAAAGTTTTTTACAAAGCTTTATTAAGCTTGCACTAAAAATAATTCTATTTGTTTTAGTGATTACCCAACTCGGTGTTCAATCTTCATCTTTAGTTGCTATAATTGGTGCTGCTGGGCTTGCTATAGGCTTAGCACTACAAGGTTCTTTGGCAAATTTTGCTGGAGGTGTTTTAATTCTTTTCTTTAAACCCTTTAAAGTAGGGGATTTTATTTCTGCTCAAGGTATTGATGGTACTGTAAAAGAGATTACTATTTTCACTACAAAACTAAGTACTTTTGGAAACCAAATCGCTATAGTACCTAATGGGCAATTGTCTAATAACAACATTATTAATTACAATGCCATGGATACCAGGAGGGACAACATAACGATAGGTATTGGATATAACTCCAACATAAAAGTGGCAAAAGAAATTTTATTAGAAATTTGTGCTAATGATAACAATATTTTAAAAAACCCTGCTCCTGTAGTAGTCGTTGATGCTTTAGCAGATAGTGCTGTAAATCTAAGCCTGCGTTTTTGGGCTAAAAATGAAGTGTTTTGGGATGCCCATTTCAATATTTTAGAAGAATTAAAATATAAGTTTGATGACGCTGGTATAGAAATACCATTCCCTCAAAGAATTGTTCATACAGTGAGTAGTGAGTAGTGAGTAGTGAGTAGTGAGTAGTGAGTAGTGAGTAGTGAGTAGTGAGTAGTGAGTAGTGAGTAGTGAGTAGTGAGTAGTGAGTAGTGAGTAGTGAGTAGTGAGTAGTGAGTAAAATAGTTTTTATAAAGATAGAATCCTAAAATAGCTTAACTTTTTTACAAACTTTTAAACTCCATAAACTTATATCCTATATCAACTCTTAAGTTTTTTTTATAAACCAGCCAAGCATATAAACTTATCACCTATTTAGTCTTTTTCTTCATCACCATAAAATCTTTTAGATAATAAGGTTCAAAATAAGCAAGGTCTTCAAAATCCTTTGTTTTAAATTTTTGATATGATAAACCAATCATTTCTTTAGCAGATGGAACTATAGCAGTATTAAAACTTATGTTAGTATTAACAATAACATCTTTACATTTCTCAGAACCATTGCCTAGTAATAAAACATTTCCTTTCTTTAAATAGGTCTCAAATGAATTAGCATCAATCAGCTCGGCCTCAGTTGCCCTAACCTCTTTTAAATCCGAATTAAAAACGCACGAATACACTTCCATACGTCTTGCATCTAAAAGCGGGATTACAAAATCTATATTTTTTATTTCTGCTTGATGTGCCATACTCTCTAGAGTGGGTATGGAAATTAAAGGAATATCTAACGAAAAACATAAGCCTTTTGCTGCAGATACTCCTATTCGTAATCCTGTATAAGAACCAGGCCCCTTACTCACCGCTATAGCATCTAAATCTGAACTTGTTAGCTCAGTTATTTTTAAAACTTCTTGAATAAAAACATGTAATTGTTCTGCATGAGAATAACTTGCACTATCGTACTCTTTTAAAGCTAGTAATGTCCCGTTTTTTGCTATACTTACAGAACAATTAGTAGTAGCAGTTTCTAAATTTAATATAATAGCCATAATGGCTACAAATATACTACGAAGCCATGCAACAAAAAAGACCTGAAACCAGTTTGAAAAGTTTCAGGCCTTTTTTAATCTAATGTTTGAGATATGATTACTCTATCCCTAATGGGATTCCAAAATAAAATTCTAATATTTTTATTCTAAAAATATAATCATACTTTGTACGTACAACCGTAGCTTCTGCATTATCTACTCTAGCTTGTGCCTGACTAAAATCAAAAGAATTCATAAGTCCTACATCAAAACGTTCTTTAGAATATTCATAGGCTAAACGTCTTGCCTCTAATGTTTTCACAGCCGCTTCATAAGCCTTACCGAATGTTTTTACATCAACATAAGCCTGATTGATATTGGTTTCTAAAACAAGTTTATCTTGCTCTAATTGTAATTTGGATTTTTCTAAATTTATTTTTGAACGTTTGATATTATTTTTAACACTAAAACCATTAAAAATCGGAATATTTACTTGAAACCCGTATGAAATACCATCATTAATATATAATTGATCTATAAATTCATCTCTTACAAGTAAAAAATCACCTGGATTAGCTAAATCTGGTATAGGTCTAAACTGATTACTGTAAAAAGTATTATAATTAAAAAAGGCATTTATTGTTGGGTATAGTGCTCCTTTAGAAATCTGCACATCTTTTTCTGCAATAGCAATATTAGATTCAGACAACTTTATATCATTTCTAAAACTCAACGCTTTATCAAAAATAGTTTTAGGAGAGTTATTTAAGATAGTTGATGGTGGAATTTCAAAGGTCTCATCAGATATATCGAAATTTTCGTAATCTGTAATTTGTAATAATTGCGCCAAATTTATTCTAGAGATTAAGACTAGACTTTCTCCATTTACAATCTGCTGTTCTTGGTTAGCTGCTGTAGCTTCTATCTCTAATAAATCGCCACGAGGTACCGCTCCAGCATCTACTAGTTCTTTGATGCGTTTTAAATCTTGCTCGGTTACTGCATACTGAGCTTTTGACACTTTTAAAGCTTCTTTATTAGAAAGCACCTGCAAATAGGCATTTGCTACATTTAAACGGATATCATCTTTTAGGTCGTCCAAACGATATTGATTAGCTATAGCATTTAATTTTGCTCTATTAAATCTATGTATATTCCTAAGTCCGTCAAACAAAGTAACTCCTGAAGAAACTCCAGGCGACACAGAAAAAATAGTTCCTGAAACATTACTATTACTATTAGGATCAATAACTAAACCTGATCTTTCAGAAACTCCTGAATTAGCATTTAAAGATGGAAGAAAACCTCCAATGGCATCTGATTTATCTAATTTAATATTTTCTAAATCCAATTCAAATTGACTTACAGAAAGGTTATTTTCAACGGCATAAACCACACATTCTTCTAAGGTCCATTTTTTATTTTGAGCTGAGCATATTGCTAGAGCAAAAAATAGAAATACTATTGTTATTTTAAATTTCATTTGATTGATTTTATATAGTTTCTTTTGATTGAGTACTGCAGAATTAATACACTTATTCTTCTGACTCCTTTTCTGAATCATCTTTTTTATCTTCATCACCTTTTTTAATTGGCTCTGTTTTATTCCATACTTTTACCTTGTCAGATTCTGACAAACCAGATAAAATCTCAACATTAACACCATCAGAAATACCAATCTTAACATCTTTTTTCTTAAATTTTTGGTCCCCTGTAGCTATTTGCACAAATGGTTTATCCGTTTTTTTATCAAATTGTAATAAAGCTTCTGGAATCACCAATACATCATTTTTTTTCTCTAAAACTAAAGATGCATTTGCGCTATACCCTGCTCTTAATAATATATCTTCTTTTACTTCTACTTCACCTTCTATTTTAAATTGGACAGCACCAGCTTCTTCAACTCCTTTTGGTGCTATAAATCGTAGTTTAGCATCAAATTTTTTATCATCTATAGCACCTAAGCTAATTTGTAATGGCATACCCACCACTAATTTCCCTACTTCGCCTTCATCTACTTTTCCTTCAAAGATCATTTTACCTAAATCTGCAATGGTAGCAATTGTTGTTCCATCATTAAAGTTATTACTTTGGATGACCTGATCTCCTTCTTTTACCGGAATTTCTAAAATTGTTCCAGAAACTGTAGCTCTAATATTTGTATTAGCAGTAGAAGAACCACCCGCAGAACCTTTTCTTATAATTTGATAATCTGCTTGTGCATTGGCTAATTCCTGTTTTGCCTGATTATATTGTAATTGTAGTGTATTAAAATCTTGACTAGAGATGACTCCTTTATCAAATAAAGCTTTATTACGATCATACTCTATTTTTGTATTCGTAAGATTTAAATTAGCATTTTTAACACGACCATTGGCCTGGTTTAAAGATTGCTCATTTGGAACCACCTTTATTTTTGCAAGTAATGCCCCAGCTTTTACTTCTGTACCTTCTTCTAAGTAAATTTCTTCTATAATTCCAGAAATTTGAGGTTTTATTGCAACTTCATCTTCTGGAACAACTTTTCCTGTTGCTACTGTTTTCTTTTCGATACTAGAAATAAATGGATTTTTAGTGTCATAAACAATAGAGGATTTACTATTTGTTTTTATAAAGAATAATGCTGCCCACAATACTCCAATAACTAAAATAGTTATTCCAATATATTTTAATACTTTTTTCATTTTGTTTGTGTTTTCTTTTTATGAATTGGTTTTGCTTGTTTATTCTTCTCTTAATGCGTCTATAGGTTTTATACTCACCGCACGTTGTGCAGGAATTAGGCCTATTAAAGTTCCTAAAATAATCATAATTGCCAGTGAACCTATAACGTATGGAATAGGTACAGTTGGGTTGGTGTATGGAAAATCTGTTCCTTGACCAAATGCCATATCTAAACCTTTTAAAACTAAAGCTCCAACAACAATACCTACTATTCCAGAGATTAGGGTTAAGAATAATGATTCTATTATGATTTGGTTTCGTACTTCTGATGGTGTGGCACCTAATGCTCTGCGCACTCCTAGCTCTTTAGTACGTTCTTTTACAGAAATTAATAAAATATTACCAATACCTATTACCCCAGCTAAAATTGTTGCCACACCAACGATTAGAGAAAGAAAGGTCAACCCGTTTGAAAACCCCATAATTTTCCCGAAAATTTCTCCTAAATTAAAAGATCCAAAAGCACGTTCATCTTCAGGATTAACACGGTGTATTCTTTTTAGTGTCGCCTTAACATCTTTTTCTACTTGTATTACATCTGCATCATCATACGCTGCTATAGTAAGCCAAGCAACATTTTGCCCAGTATTATATAACTTTTGAAATGTTGTAAATGGTATGTAAACATCCGAATCACTTTCAAAACCTCCTCCTGGAGTAAATTTATGAACTCCTACCACCTGAAAATAAATATTGTCTACTCTAATATAAGCACCTATAGGATTTTCATCTTCTTTAAATAATTCTTTTTGAGTACGCTCTCCAATAACACAAATTTTCCGAGTTTGTTCTATATCTTCATCGTTTATAAATCTACCGCCATCATATATTTTTTTTGTTGCAATTTTAGCAAAAGCTGGATAATCTCCATATACTGCATAATTCCCTGATTTTAAGCCTCTCACAACAAGACCTGGACTAGAACCAAAAATTCCTTTCACATTTCTTGGTGCAATATTTTCTATTTCTGGAACTCTATTATATAGCACTTCTACATCTGGCAATTTCAATTGCAATCTTCTTCCTGTTTTAAAACCTTCATAAGGCATACTCGTGCTTTGCGCCCAAGCAAACATACTATTCCTAGCTATCGTTTCAAATTGACGTTCAAAACCATTATCTAAACCTTTAGATGCACCTGAAAGCCCTATATAAATAAGGATTCCAATAAAAACTCCGAACATTGTTAAAAAAGTTCGCATCTTATTTTTTGCTATCGATTGAAAAATCTCTTGCCATGTATCCTTACTAAAGAATTGTCTCATAATTATTCGTCTCTAAGTGCTACAATTGGTCTTATTCTTGCCGCCCTTCTAGCAGGTATATACCCAGCTATTGAGCCACAAATAATTAACAAAATAGTAGCAAAAATAGCTACTCCAGTATCTATATATGGATTTGTAATAAAATAATCTTCTTCCATAGTAGTTCCTATAGAATTTAAAACTACAACACCTATAATCATCCCTACAAAACCAAATATAGTAGTAATAAAAATTGATTCTAAAAGTATTGTTCCCTTAATATTTCTTGGGGTTGCCCCTAAGGCTTTACGAATTCCAATTTCCTTTGTACGCTCTTTTACTACATACAACATAATGTTACTAATCCCTATAATACCAGAGATGATTACCGCAAAAGCAATCCAAGATACTATAATCTGTAATGCGCTTGCAAAAGTTTGATTTTGTTTTAATTGATCTGCTACATTTCTAATAAAAATACCATTTGGATCTTTTGGGCTAATTATTTTTTTACTGCGAATATATTTTGCTAAACTTTTCTGAAAAGCCATAGCTCCAGCGTATCCTATCTCTGTTTTGAAACCTAAAATAATTTGATCTATTTGATCAGTATCACCTTCTATTAATTGTCTGGTTGTATAAGGGAGGTACAAATTACGCTCTTCATTATCACCACCATCATCTTGAAAAACTCCTATAACTTTAAAATTACTCCCGGAAATGTCTATAAATTTCCCAATAGCATCTTCAGCTTTAAATAAATCTTGTTCAACAAGTCTACCTATAACAACATATTTTGTTCGGTTTTTGATATCTAATTCATTTAAATATCTCCCTTTCATTATAATTGTTTTTTCTGCAAATTGATGCGCTGGACCAACTCCTCTAATATTGTAGTTATCAGATTCTTGCTTATATTTTACTACAGCGCCACGAGAAATGCGTGGTGTAATATAATCTATAAATAATGCGAAATCTTTTTCAATAGTTTTTAAATCGTCGTTATCAAATTCAATCTGTCGATTTGCCTTATATCCTTTATATGCAAGTGTTGTTCTAGTTGGAAAAACAAAAAATACATTGGTTGCATCATCACCAAAAAATTTTTGAAATGTATTTTTAAGGCCATTACCCATACCAAATAAAGAAACAAAAATGAATATTCCTAAGGCTACTGTAAAGCCTGTCAAGAAAGTTCTTAGTTTGTTTTTTTGAATGGTTTCAAAAATTTCTTTCCAGATATCTTTATTAAACATATTGTGATGCTCTTACTTGATCTACTTTTTTATCTTCTACAATAACACCATCTTTTAAATGTACAATACGCTTACACATATCTGCAATATCTGGTTCGTGGGTTACAACAAGTATAGTATTCCCAGCATCATTAATTTTTTGAATTAAGTCCATCACCTCATAAGAAGTTGTACTATCCAAAGCTCCTGTTGGTTCATCTGCTAAAAGCACTTTAGGCTCTGCTGCCATAGCTCTTGCAATTGCTACACGTTGTTTTTGCCCTCCAGAAAGTTCACTGGGTAAATGTGTAGCCCATTGTTTAAGACCAACCTGATCTAAGTATTTTAATGCTTTTTCTTGACGTTCTTTTCTACCAACTTTCTGGTAGTAAAGAGGTAATGCAACATTTTCTACTGCACTTTTGTAGTTAATTAAATTAAACGATTGAAAAATAAAACCCAAAAACTTATTGCGATACTGTGCTGCTTTAGTTTCATTAAGGTTTTTAATAGGTACATTATCCAAATCATAAGAGCCTTCATCTAATTCATCTAACATTCCTAATATATTTAATAGGGTAGATTTTCCAGAACCTGAAGATCCCATTATAGCAACCAACTCTCCTTCTTCTACAGAAAAATTGATCCCTTTTAACACATGGAGGGAATTACTTCCCATTTTATATGATTTGTGAAGGTTTTTGATTTCAATCATGGTTGTTTTTTGTTTGATGTTTTGGATAGTGAATCCATCTATAAGACATGTAAAGGTCAAAATTGTTACAAGATTTATTCTAAAAAAAATGTTAAAAAAAGAAATATAAAAAAACTCTCCAAATTATGGAGAGTTTTTACAAACTTCATTTATAAAAATAAATGAAGTTTGTGTTATAATTAGCTTTTTGAATACTATTTAATTTCCTAATTCATTAATCTTAATTCTGGGATATGTAATTAATAAAAGTAAAACAAATATTGTAATTATAAATAATAATACTTCAATTTGAAAAATCATTGCACTGTCATTAACCTGAATAATATCTTTTCTCATTTTTAAATATTTTTTAACTCTTACAAAACTGCCCTTTAAAAGTTTAAAAATCAAATACTTAAAATCTCGATTCATAAATATCGACTCTACATTCATGAATATCGGCAAAGTTTATTCAAAAATTTTATGTTAAATGATGGCACCTCTATAATTAGAAAATCATATATTTATTTTTACTACCTAATTCTATGAGCCATAAGCATAAACATAACCTCCCCTATAGTGCCTTTACAACATATTGTCTTCGCTCTCCTATATTACCAGTTAATTTTCTAAAAAAACTAACTAAAAAAGAAAAAATTAAAGACGAAGATTTAATTGAGGCATTAAATATTCCTTTGATCAGAGAAGCAGTATTCTTAGCTTCACCAGAACTCTATTATAGATTAGAAAAATGGGCTAAAAATGAAATAAAAGAAAAAAGCAAACAGCTTAGAATAAAATATTCTTTTTTAAAGTATTTAACAAGAATGTCTACTAGATGTACGCCTTTTGGCCTTTTTTCTGGGTGCTCCTATGGCCGTTTAAAAAAAGAAACAGAAATTACTCCTTATAATTATTCTAAATATAAAAGAGTGACTAGATATGATATGCATTTTTTAGTACTGCTTTCAGATTATTTAGCAAACCTACCATATGTAAAAAAGCAACTTAAATTTTATCCTAATTCTACTTTATTTGAAACTGGTGATCGATTAAGATATGTTGAATATAATTATGTAAAAAAACAAAGAGTCCATAGTTTAGAGTCTATTTCAAATTCTAAATACCTTCAAAAAATACTAAATTTTGCTCAAAAAGGTGTAACTCTTCAGCAACTACTTCAATTATTATTAAAAATGGATATTGAAAAAGATCCAGCCAATAATTTTATAACAGAGCTAGTCGCTAATCAGATTCTAATAAATGAACTAGAACCTACAGTTTCTGGAAATGATTTTTTGGAGGATATTCTAAATTGCCTAAAAAAACTAAAAAAGACTAATAAAGAAGTTACTCTTATTGAAGAATTAAAATCTGAATTGTTAAAAATTGATGATTTATTGGGGAATGATATTAAGGCTTATAATAAACCCAAAAGTTTAATTGAGGATCTTAATATACCTTTTGATGCAAAATTTCTTTTCCAAACTGATACTTTTATAAATCTTGAAAAAAATAATTTAAGTGATGATGTTATAAAAAAAATTAAGGACGGTATCGTATTTCTGAATAGCATAACGACCCAAGTAAAAAACACAAATTTAGAAAACTTTAAAACTGCTTTTATCAGAAGATATGAATATGAAAAAGCACCACTATTAAAGGCTTTAGATATAGAATCTGGTATTGGTTATGCTAGTAACGTAAGCTCAATAGAAGCTGGTTCTTTTTTAGACGATATAGAACTAGGTTACAACTCTATGTCTAAAGAAAAAACCTATACGATGTCTTCTTTTCAGCAACTTCTACTACAGAAATTAAATCATTGTATTGCACATCATGAAAATTTAATTGAATTTTCAGAATCTGATATTATTAGCGAATCAATTGATTGGGAAAATATACCCACAACAATGGCTACACTTGTTGAAATAGTTAAAGAGGAAAACGAAGAAGCTATTTTTATGGATTTTGCAGCTGGACCTAGTGCTGCAAGTTTATTGGCTAGATTTAGTTATGGACAGGAAGAATTACTAAAGTTAGCAACAGATATCACTAAAGAAGAAGCTAACACAAATCCAAATAAAATACTTGCCGAAATTATTCACCTTCCAGAATCTAGAACAGGTAATATTTTAAGAAGGCCACATCTTAGAACACATGAAATACCATGTTTAGGGAAATCTAGTTTAAACAAAGAACAACAAATCTCATTAAATGATCTTGATATAACTATAGAAAAAAACACTATTAAATTATATTCAAGAAAATTAAAAAAAGAAGTTGTTCCAAGATTAACAAATGCCCATAATTATAGAGCAAATCCTTTACCAATTTATCATTTTCTATGCGATTTGCAAACGCAAAATACTTCTCACTTTAGTTTTGCTTGGAATTCTTTTTTTAATCAGTATAACTATTTACCCAGAATAAAGTATAAAAGCATTATCCTAGCTAAAGCCAGATGGAATATTAAAAAAGAATCTCTTTTAGCAATATTAAAAGTAATAAATGATGATGATATACTAATGGAAAAAATACTAATATGGCGAAAGAAAAATAAAATACCTAAGTGGGTTCAACTTGTAGATGCGGACAACACACTTGCTGTTAATCTAGAAAACATAACCGCTACTAGAATGTTTTTAGAAACTATAAAAAATAGATCTAGATTTGTATTAGAAGAGTTTTTATTTGCTTCTGATACAGTTGTAAAAAACAAGAAAAGTAATTTTTGCAATCAGTTTTTAATAGCGTTTTACAAGAACCATTTAAATAAAAAATCTAATTGATACTACAACGGAAATTTTTTTTAGGTGATGAATGGCTTTACTATAAACTTTATTGTGGGATTAGATCTGCTGATGATGTTTTAATAGAACTGATAGGCCCTTTAATTAATAAACTAAAAGAGCAATCTTACATTGATAGTTGGTTTTTTATTCGATATAACGACCCAGAACCTCACATTCGCTTACGCTTTCATATCGTTGATATTCGTAAAATTGGAATCATAATTTCGTTGGTAAAAGAAAATATAAAATTTAAACTAGATGAAGGTTCTATTTGGGATTTACAAACAGGAACTTATTGCAGAGAAATTGAAAGATATGGCACCAACACTATGCTATTATCTGAAAAACTGTTTCACCATGATAGTAATTTAATTCTATATGCTTTATCAGCAATTCAGCACGAAGAACACTATTTTATGTATATTTTAAAATGCGTTGATCGTTTCCTTAATGAATTTAACCTAGCTATAGAAGAAAAATTAAATTTCTGCAAGAAAAATGCTGACGCCTATAAAAATGAATTTAGAATTGAAAAAAACTCTAAAATTAGTATTGATAAAAAATACCGTAAAATAAGAACTGAATTAGAAAAGTTTCTAAAAGAAGATGATACCGAATTTAAAGAATATTTTACGGCTATAACAAATAGAAATTATGAAATTAAAAAAGAAATTAAAGCAATATTAAAGCACGTTAAAGAAAATACTTTGGATATTGATTTTAACGATTTTATAAGTAGTCATATCCACATGTTTGTAAATAAAGCCTTTAGTTCTAAACAGCGTTTTTATGAATTATTAATTTATGATTTTTTAGAACGATACACAAATTCTTTCCTGAAAAAGAAAAAAACAGCTCCTAATTAAGATGAAAAAACACCTTAGTATATTCTTAACCCTAAAAATTTTAATACTTAATACTATTTCTGCACAAGAAAATATTGTAAATATTGATTCTTTACAATTAAAAAGCTATGATTATTTAGCTGAAAGTTATGGTAAACACTATAATGATAATGATAGTATTAAGGCAAATATCTATGCCAACGTCTACTTAAAAAAAGGAATAAAGAATAAAGATAGTCTTAAAATAACAGATGCTTTCTATTTCTTGTCTTATGTAAACTCGTACAAAACATCTTTGGCATATATTGATAGTGCTTTTATTTATGCTCCAGAATATTATTATGCAACAATTCACCTACAAGAAGGCGGTTTACATTATCAAGCAGGAAAATATAAAAGTACTTTAAACAGCTATATTAAAGCAAAAAAAATTGCAGATAGTTTAAACCAATATTTATTATTTTCAGAAATTGATTATTCTATAGGTTTAGTAAAAATGAGGATTGGAGACTATAAAGATGCTTTAGTTTCATTTCAAAAAACGTACCAATATGAGGTTAATAATTTAGACACTAGTTCTCCATATAGTTATTTAACATGTACAAACGCATTGGCAATTACGTATTGGCATCTAAAGCAAACAGATTCTGCTACTTATTATACTGATCTTGCTATTAAAGAAGCAAAAAAATATAAAAGTCCATATCATTTTAACGAAGCTAAAATTGTAGCTGGCGAAATAAATTATACATTAGGAAAATATAAAGATTCTAGAGATTCCATCACAAAATATCTGCCTTTAATAAAAAAATCTCAAGACAGTTTTGACTTAGCTATAACTCATCTCTATTTAGGCAAAAGTCATATGAAGTTAAATGAGTGGAGTAAAGCATTGGAGCAATTTAAAAAGGTGGATACCATTATACAGAATAAAGGGATATTTATGATAGAATTGAAAGAAAATTATAATATCCTTTTTAATTATTATAAAGAAAAAGAAGACACTGAAAATCAACTAAATTATTTAGAAAAGTTAATAAATTTTGATAGCATTTTGTATAGTGAAAATACTTACTTAAATAAAACTTTATTATCAGAATATGATATTCCTAAACTAACAAAGGAGAAAGACAAGCTAATTAAAAAATTAAAAGAAGGTGGTACTAAAAAAACAAGAACAGTTTATTTTCTTATTTTTTTAAGTCTCATATTTCTTATTATTGCTATATACTACTATGCCAAAAGATTAAAAGATAAAAAACGTTTTGAAGAGTTATTGAAAAATAAAGTTCCAGTTTTAACAGTTGTTAAAAAAGATAAAGAAGTAACAAATAGCATCCCAGAACATCTTATTGACGAGATTTTAGAAAAAATTGTCGTTTTTGAAAAAAAATATGAGTATCTAGATTCCGCTATGACGCTTAATGCTATGGCTAAAAAATTAGAAACAAACAGCAACTATCTTTCAAAAATTATAAATATATACAAAAACAAAAACTTTAGCACTTATATCTCAGATTTACGTATTTCTTATACTATAGAAGCGCTAAAGGAACAACCTAAGTTACGTGAATATACCATAAAAGCTATTGCTAATGAGGTAGGCTTTAATAATTCTGAATCGTTTACTAAAGCATTTCTTAAAAACACAAAACTCTATCCTTCTTATTTTATTAAACAATTAAAAAAGAAAGAAAGTATAAATCAAAACATAGCGTAGCAAGTTATCGAAATTCATGAATTTTGGTCGACAATACTAAGTATTTGATAGTTTCTTAGCTATATTTATAAAAAGATAGAATCATACAAATTAAACTTAAGAAATTATGAAACACAAGAAATTTGAAAGTCTAGATTTAGACAAAAAACAAATCACAAAACTCACCAATTTAAATCAAATATGGGGTGGGAAACCATACCACAAAGAACCATATACTGCAACATTTACTGGAAACACAAAAATTGACACTCTTACAGCAGGTAACAATCCCCAAGGAGGTAGAGATCGGACACGATTGACAACAAGTAGTATTTGTAATAAATTCAAATAATTAATTTTATTGTTTTACATAACTAAAATTTATAATATTATTTTTCAAAATAATATTATAAATTTTAGTTATGTATTCTTAACTGTAGATAATAAATATATTTATAATATAAATGATTGAGACAAGGACTGAGGATATGTAACCAAAATTCTGTTGAAAAGAGCGTTTATTTAACTTAATATATTAATTATCTTCTTTTTTCTTTTCTTCTTCTATTTTATTCCAGACTTTTATCTTATCACTAGATGTTACTCCTGACTTAACTTCTACGTAAATTCCATCGCTAATTCCCAATTCCAAATATTTCTTTTCAAATTTGGCATCTCCCTTTTCAATTTCTACAAAGGGCTTCTTTGTCTTATCTTCAAATTGTACTAATGCTTCTTTTATGGCTAAAACACTATCTACTCTTGCTAAAATAATTGAAGCATTGGCACTTAATCCTGCCCTAATAAAGACCGAATCTTGTTTTTTTAAAGTTCCCTTTATTTCAAACTGAATTGCGCCATTTTCCTCTTTACCCTTAGGAGCGATATAATCTAAGACTGCATCAAATTTTAAATCTTCTATAGCTCCTACTGTAATTTCTAGAGGTAAATCTTCTTTTATTTTCCCTACTTCAGATTCATCTACCTTTCCTTCAAAAATCATTTTATTTACATCTGCAATAGCTGCAATGGTAGTTCCTTCATTAAAATTATTGCTTTCAATTACCTGATTCCCTACTTCTACTGGAACTTCTAAAACCATCCCACTTACCGTAGCCCTAATAAGTGTGTTTGCAGCTTTACCAAAACCTTTTGTGGTTCCTGTTTTTACAATATCATATCTTTTATTTGCTGCATTATAAGATTGTTTTGCTTGATCTAAAGTTACTTGTGCACGTTCTAAATCTACTCTAGAAATCACTCCTTTATCGAATAACACTTTTTGCCTCTCATAATTACGCTTTTGATCGAATAGCCCTATCATCATTTCATCTATAGTGTTTTTAGCATCGTTAAGTGCATTTAAATTAGGTACAATCTTAATTTTAGCTAATAAATCGCCAGATTTTATCTCATCTCCTCCTTCAACATAAATTTCTTCTATAACTCCAGAAATATTAGGTTTTATTAATACTTCTTCCAAAGGTAAAATACTTCCTGTTGCTACCGTTTTTTTGATAATATTTCGTTTAGATGCTTGTTCCGTTTTATAAACTACTGGATCTTCAGCATTTTTTTGATATAAATAGTACATAGCAGCTCCAAAGACAAGGAGAATAAGAAATAAGAGGATTCTGGTTACTGATTTTTTCATTTTATGTTATAATGTTGATTGATGTTTATGTATTCTATTATTCTGTTCTTAATGCTTCTATAGGCCTCACTTTTATAGCTCCATTAGCAGGTATAAAACCTGCTAAAAGTCCAGAAACAACAAGTATCGTAAGTGCTACAAGAATTACTCCTACGCTTACACTTGGGTTTAGAAACATATCTACAGGGCCTACACTATCTAACAATGTATTAATTCCATAAATAAGCAATGCTCCAAAAATAATACCGACCATTCCTGATATAATAGTTAAAAAAATAGACTCCATTAATATTTGGAGTTTTATAGACCAAGGGCTTTCACCAAGGGCTCTACGAATCCCTATTTCTTTTGTTCGCTCTTTAATTACAATTAGCATAATATTACTTATTCCAATAATTCCAGATAATAACACTAGAATTCCAACAAAATATGCTACAAATTGTAATGCTCCAAACAAGCTTTCTACTCTATTGAACTGTTGATACAAATCAAAAAAGCCTATAGCACGTTTATCATCAGGATGTACTTTTCTACTTTCCTTAACCAGTTGAACAATGGTTTCACTAAGGCTACTTATAGAACTTCCATCTTTAGCAGTAATGGCCATCCAACCTACATTATCTGATCTATTAAATGCTTGCGAAAAAGTAGTAAAAGGCATAAAAATTTCTCTTTCGCTATTTTCTCCTCCCCCATTGTTTGTTTTTTCTTTATAAGTACCTACAACCATAAAACTAATACCATTTATTTTTATGTAAGTTCCTAAAACTTCTTCATCTTTTTTATATAGATCTTGGCGTATACCATCACCTATAACAACAGTCTTTCGGTTTTCTCTTATGTCATTGTAGTTTAGGAATCTTCCATGCACAACATAAATAGGTCTTTGCTCAATAATTTCAGGATAATCTCCAAAAACTCTATAACTTCCACTTTCTAATCCTCTAATAACATTATCAACATTACTTTGCCTTCCTGAGCTATTTCTAGGAGAAACAATTCTTAATTGCGGTACATTTCTTTTAATTAATGCTACATCTTCTAATTTAAAATTAAAACTTCTACCTTCAGGAAGTCCTTCATAAGGCATAGATGTAGGCCTTGTCCACATAAACATCGTATTTGTGGCTACACCATTAAAATCTTGTTTTACTCCATTTTCTAAACCTTTACCCGCTGCCAGCAAAATAATAAGAATAAAAATACCCCAACCTACACCAAAAGCGGTAGCAACCGTTCTTAGCATATTACTAGAGAGTACTTCTAAAATTTCTTTCCAACGATCTTTACTAAACATCTTTTTGGTTTGTTAAGCTTTAACGCTTATATATTTATGTGTTCTTTTTTCTTTTAATTTATATCGATTATTCATCACGTAAGGCCTCAATAACTTGGACTTTTACGGCTTTCCAAGCAGGAAAAAAACCTGCTATTGCTCCTGCAATAATTAATAATATTACGGTTGAAAAGGCTACATTAAAGTTTACAGATGGATTCATAATGTAATCTACTTTTACACTAGGACCAATAAGTTCTAACAATCCCATACTAAAAATTAGTCCTGTAAATCCTGCAATTGCAGTTACAAAAATAGCTTCGTGCATAATCATACCTATAATAGACCAAGGTTTAGCACCCAAGGCTTTACGGATACCTATTTCTCTTGTCCGTTCTTTTACTACAATTAACATAATATTACTTACGCTTACTACACCTGCAATAATCGTAAAAAACCCAACCCCCCAAAAGAAAGCTTTTATTCCTCCTATTAAAGAATAATAGCGTTTTGCTTCTTGGATTGGGTTCCAAATACGAATAGCAGCTTTGTCTTCTGGAGCTACTTTATGTTTTTGTTTTAAATACGCTAATAACTCTTCTGTAAATGCTTCATTTTTTGCTATTGTAGCATCATATGAAGCTAATTCTGGAAGCATAAAATTCATATTATTGAGCTTATCTCCTCCATTAAAAGTAAGCTGTGCTGTAGTTATCGGAATAAAAATGCGCTCTTCTTCACCTTCATTTTTTCCATACTCTCCAAAAACACCTATAATTCTAAAACCCGCTCCCGAAATAGTTAAGTATTCTCCTAACGGAGTTTCTACATCCTTAAAAACTTCTCTTCTAATTTTATTACTAATTACCGCAACTTTAGCATTCTCATGAACATCTGTATGATTGATATACCGACCAGCTGATAAAAATTCGTTTTCTATTGTTTGCAAGTCACCATTGGTACCTACTACATTGTAGGGAAGGTTATCATTTTTGTAAACTACCTGAACATTTCTAGGAAAGTATAACATAGAGGCTTTTTCATAGCCATCACTCATAGCTATGGATACCGTTTCAAAATTTTCATTTCTTAGTTGTATTCTTCTTCCAGGGTTTAAGCCTTTATACTCTTTAGTAGTTCGTCTTGGCCATACCCAAATACTAGTAGCAGCGTCTTCTTTAAATTCTTCAGCAATACCATTTTGCATGCCTTGCCCAAGGCCCAATAAAATAACGAGAATAAATATTCCAGAGGCAACAGAGAGTCCAGTTAAAAAAGTGCGTAGTTTGTTCTTACGGATAGTGTCAAAGATCTCTTGCCATCTTTCAATATCGAACATTTGTTTCGCTTTTGTTAGTTTATAAGTAAGCCTCCAAACCCTACTTGTTATATAGACTACATAAAAGCTTAATTTGTTACAGTAAAATTCTTAAAAAAACGTTAAAAAAATAGGTGTGATTATTTTTTCATCTTTTTAAAAACAAAAAAGAAAAGTCCGGCAACCAAGATATATGGAATAGCCATTAAATAAATAATACCATTATTTACACCTTTAGCTGTAGCATTACCTTCTTCACTCTCTAAAACAGCTCTACACATAGCACATTGCGCCTCTGATAATTGCGGAATAAGAAATAATAAGAAAAATAATATGTATGCTACTTTTTTCATTTTACAACTCAAAATTAATGTACATAATATGGAGAAATCATTAGATAAACCACCACTCCTGTAATGGCTACATATAACCAGATGGGAAATGTAATTCTGGCTAATTTTTTATGTGCCTCATATTGCTTTAAATATGCTTTTGCATAAGTTCTTAATACTAAAGGAATAATAATGATTGAAAGTATAATATGTGTGATTAAAATAAACAGGTATACATACTTAATAATTCCTTCTCCACCAAATGAAGTAGAATCTGATGTCATATGATAAGCAATGTACATGAATAAAAACACTAAAGATAATGCTATACAAGTGGTCATTAACTTTTGATGTAAAGCTTTTTTTCCATTTTTAATTGCGACTAAGGCAACTATAAGAGTAATTGCAGTAAAACCATTAATACTTGCATAAATAGGAGGTAAAAAACTTAAGGGTTTTACATTTGGTATTTTAACACCAAATAATAATGCTACTACTATGGGTACTACAATAGAAACTATAGTGATTAGTTTATTAAACTTTTTCTCTTTTATAGTTTTTTCATCCATATTTATTCTTCCAATAATTTTTTAATATCTGCTTTTAACAAACTAATTTGTTCTGTTTCACCCTCATCATTCTGGCCTTCTTCTTCTGTTATAGTTCCTCTATAATAAATAATAGGGTTTCCAAATTTATCTACTCTAGAGCGGATGTATCCTTTTTTATCTATTAAAGCAAACATTCCAGAATGTTCAAAACCTCCTGGAGCATCAGCCTTTTCGTCAACATAGATATTAAAGCCGGCATTAGCCAAATTATATATCTCTTTGCTATCACCGGTTAATAAATTCCAATCTAGATCCGTTATACCATATTTTGCGGTATACTCTTTTAAAACCCTAGGTGTATCGTATCTAGAATTTATAGTAAAGGATGCTATTCCAAAGTTTTCAAGCGTTTTAAATTCTTCTTGAATTTTAACTAGGTTTTTTGTCATTATTGGGCAGATCGTAGGACAAGTGGTAAAAAAGAATTCAACAACATGTACTTTCCCCTTATAATCTTCATTAGATATTAATAAACTATCTTGATTCATAAATGTAAAAGATGGCACTTTACGTTTTGTTTTCTGTCCAATACTATCAATAGTTTCAATATAAGATAAGCTACCACTATTGTCTCTTACATTCATCCTATCATTTTCTACAACTGTTCCTTTATTTATTCTCTCTATAATTCTTGGTATTGCTATAATCCCAAAGATTAAAACTATGAAAGAAACCCAGATATAGGTATAATTATTCTTTTTCATAAGCTATCTATCTGCATTGTTTTTCTTAAGTGCCATTCTGTATTCCGCTAAAATAATTTTAACATCATCTTCCATCTTATTATTTAATTCTGCCACAGAAGTGGTATTAAAACCATATAAAACAGGTTCTTTTTCTTCCTTTTTTCGCCCTCTTAGGTTGCCATCTTTATCTATAATAAAAACATAAGGTGTTCCTAAATTTGTATCTAAGGCTAAATTGGTTTTTAAGCTATTAAATGTATTTTTAATTTCTTCAGCTGTTGCATAGACAAATTTCCATTTGCTAATATCATTTAAGTTTGCTAAATCTTTTTTTAAAGCTTTTATTTTACTTTCATTTCCTTTTGGAACTAACATTACAAACTGAAAATCATTAAACTCATAAAACCTGTTATAGATTTTTTGATTAAGATTAAATGCATTTCCTTTTTTTAATTCTATATCATTACCTAAAAAACCTAAAACACTGATCTTATCTTTTAAAGTAACAGCATCATCTATTGCATTAATGTCATTTACGTTTTCGGTAAGTATTGGTAATTTCCCAAAGTTATTGACGCCCGAAGCAAAAAAGAGATAGGCAACTAAAGGAAGAATAAAAAGTATAACTAAAACAAAGGTCTTTTTCATAGTAATTAGTATGTTGTAAACAGTGCCTAAAATTAATTTAAGATAAATACTATAATTGTACTAAATAATTATAAAAACATAGGTATACAAAAATAAAAAAGACGGTCTTTAAAACCGTCTTTTTTATGATTTATTATAACATTATATGATGCTAAAAGTTCCATTTTACAAAACCATCTTTATATATTTCGTAAATATAATCGGCTTCTATTAGTAATATAAAAGCTAAATAGCTTACTAGAAATATTGGAGTCCAAACAATAGCTCTTCTTAAAGCACTTTTTTCATCCCTTAAGTGCATAAAATCCCAAGCAATATAGTATGCTTTTACTAGAGTTAGGATAATAAACACCCAGTTTAAGCCTTTCATCCCTAAAAAAGTGGATTTTATTAAAGACTCTGGCTTAATAATTCCTAAAACAACTTCTATTGCAGTTATAATTGTTAAGAATATAAGTACACCCCAAATTTTTTGTGTGTTCGATTTAAATTTAACTAGACCTCTAAATATTACTAAATTATGTCCCATTTTTTGTAATCTTTATTTTTATATCTGCGCTTAACGCATACAATTCTTAATTTTAATTTACACCAAGTAGAAAAAGGTAAATACAAATACCCATACCAAATCTACAAAGTGCCAATACAAACCAACTTTTTCTACCATTTCATAACTACGTCTTTTCTCGTAGGTTCCTAAAATAACATTAAAGAAAATAATAATATTAATTAATACTCCTGAGAATACGTGGAAACCGTGGAAACCAGTAATAAAGAAAAAGAAATCTGCAAACAACCTACTTCCATATTCGTTATGCACCAAATTAGCACCTTCTACAACAGCTACTGCATCGTTTAATTTCTTTAAAGATGCTGTTCTAGACAGTACAGTTTTTTCTCCTTCATCATTAATTTGTTCTGTACGGATTAAAAGATCCGAATTTGCTTTAAACCCAGCAATAACTTCTTTTACGCTATAACTTGGCAAAGCAGTTTCATCTGAATACCAAATACCGTTTTTACGTTCATGGTTTACTCGTTCACTTGCTAATTCTTTAGAGAAACTTGCGATTGACACATGCTCTACTGCATCACCATTTTGTTTTACAAACTGTAAAATTCTTCCTCCCTTGGTTTCTAAAGCGCCATGATCTCCTTTTATAAATGTATTCCACTCCCAAGCCTGAGAACCAACAAATATAGCCCCACCAATAATGGTAAAGAACATCATCCAGATGACTTTATTTTTTTGCATTTTATGACCCGCATCTACTGCCAAAACCATAGTTACAGAAGACATTATTAAAACAAATGTCATAAATGCTACGTAGATCATGGGATAACTTTCATGAGTAAACGGAACGTGGGTAAATACTTGATCGGCAATAGGCCACGTTTCTATAAATTTAAACCTTGAAAAACCATATGAAACTAGAAAACCTGAAAAGGTTAAAGCATCAGAAACAATGAAAAACCACATCATCATTTTTCCATAACTCGCTCCAAGTGGCTGATTACCGCCACCCCATACATTTTCGTCCTCTCCCGTTTTTACCGTAGTATCCATAAATATAATTTCGCTTTATTAAAAATTTTTACAAATTTACATCTTTTTCATGCAAACAAAATCCTTGTTTTTCAAAAAATTTAGAAAAAATTAAGATTTTACACTTCTTTCTACCAAAGAACGCCTAAGAATCTATATTATTTCTTTTTTAAGGCTTATAGAATGCAAAAAATAACATTAAATACACCCAAAGCAAATCTAAGAAATGCCAAAAAGTTGCTCCTAATTCTATCCCTAACATATTTGTTGGTGTATACTTGCCTCTAAACTGATTTACCACCACAACTAGTAATGAAATAATACCAGCAATTACATGCAGAATATGCACCATGGCTATTAAAAAAATATAAGAGGTAGTAATACTGCTAGAAGGTCCTGTAAAGTAATACCCTTGATCTGTAATTTCTGAAAAACCTTTAAACTGAAAAAAGATAAATACAATCCCTAATCCTAAAGTTACCAATAAAAATAGTGTACACATTTTACTTTTATCAGATTTCATAGCTCTTTGCGCTAAAATATAGCTAAGACTGCTCGCCACTAAAACCCCTGTGCTTATATAAAACGCTGGTGGCAAATTAAAATTATGCAACCAATCTTCTCTTGCACTACTTACAATATATGCACTTGTCCAACCAGCAAAAGTCATTAATAGACTAACAACGCCAAACCATAGCATCATTTTTTTTGACCTATTTACTTTTTCTTGATTTGTGCCTTCTGTTAAATTCATTTAATACTACTTATTATATATCAATATTTTGTCTCAAATAAGACTATAGTTGTCCTTTAAAAAAAAGTGACTATAAATTTATCTATGACATATACTATTGGCATCAGCGTAATATAACTTACACTCGCTAACATTAATTTTTTTGCTGTTGCATTATCTCTTTTTTCATATAAGCGGAATGCAAAAAATAGCATTACAAGTCCCATTAAAAAAACAAGTATAGCTGCGGTGATTGATAGTTGTAATGCTCCAGTAATTCCAAATACAGGAACTATAGATATCACTATCATCCAAATAGTATACATTATAATTTGTAATGCTGTGCCAGTATCTTTTTTACCTGTTGGCAACATTTTAAAACCTCCTTTTTTATAATCTTCATCTAACATCCAACCTAATGCCCAAAAATGAGGGAATTGCCAAAAAAATTGAATCATAAACAAGGTGCCTGGTTCTATCCCAAAATCATTAGTTGCCGCTACCCAACCTAACATAAACGGAATTGCACCTGGTATTGCCCCAACAAATACAGCCAATGGCGTTTTTGTTTTAAGAGGCGTATAAGCACTAGTGTATAAAAAAATGGAAATTGCTCCAAACATTGCAGTTATTGGGTTTAAAAAATATAAAGCTATAATCCCCAATATGGTTAATACTATTGCTATGGTTAATGCTGCTTTAACAGACATTCTACCAGCAGGAATAGGCCTATTTTTTGTCCTATTCATTAATACATCTAAGTCTTTTTCTATAATTTGATTGTATGCATTAGAAGCACCTACCATACAATAGCCACCAAATGCTAACAATACAATTGCTGATGCTTGTATTTCTGGAGCACCTAACAAGTAGCCTATAATAGAAGAAAAAACAACACTTACAGAAAGTCTAGCTTTGGTAATCTCCTTAAAATCAGCAAAAACCAAAGACCAAGAAGTGCTTTTTGCCATACTAACAGCAGTTTTCATTTGCATTTTTTACAGGCTGCAAAGATACGCCCAGAAAGGTATTTTTGCAACCAATTACATATGTTTATCAATTTTTAAAAAAACTTACGACTAAGTGTCCAACAAATAAAAAAATAGACACATATCATGAAAATTAAAAAAGCATTAGCACTTATAGGGGTTCATATATTTTTCTCTTTTATAGGTTCTGCTCAGCAGAAAGAAGTTACTATTACTATTGATAAGGTAACAGATGACATCTCAATGATCACTGGACGAGGTGGAAACATTGGTATCTTTAAAGGTGAAAAAAATGTTTTTATGATAGATGATCAGTTTGCAAATTTAAGTGACAGACTCAAAGCAACCATCACCAGTATTACAGACAAGCCTATTGCATTTTTATTTAACACACACATGCATGGCGATCATAGCGGTGGAAATGCAAATTTTAATACTGGACATACTACTATAGTTGCTCATGATAAAGTAAGAACTAGAATTGCAGAAAATACAGCAAAAAATATAGATGCTAAAAAAATAGATGTTGCAACTGCTAAAAAAATGCTCCCTGAACTTACTTTTTCTAATGATATTACTTTTCATGATGGTGATGAAACTATTATGGGTTTTCATGTTCATAATGCCCATACAGATGGTGATGCTATAGTATATTTTGTTGAAAACAATGTAATTCATATGGGTGACACCTATTTTACACAACGTTACCCCTATATAGACTTAAAAAGCGGAGGTAGTGTAGAGGGCTATATTAATGCTCAAAAAAAGGCTTTATTACTGGCAAATGATGCTACCAAAATTATTCCGGGTCATGGAAAGTTATCTAACAAAAAAGAATTAACTGAAAGCGTTGCAATGCTAGAAGATTTAAAAAACATTATGTTAAAAGCCATAAAAGCAGGAAAAACTTTAGAAGAAGTAAAAGCAGATAGTTCGCTTACCGCTAAGTATGATGCTGTATATGGAACAGGTTTTATTAAGCCAGAGTTTATGAGAACTACGTTATATAGCAGCTTAAAGAAATAAAACGATTGTCGTAAGAATTAAAAATCCCTAAGCATCTTATGCTTAGGGATTTTTTTTGGTTTTGCACTTAAAAGTACTTCTATTGGCTTAGTTTAAATGTTATTGGTATACTAAAAGAAACTCTTACTGGTTGTTGCCGTTGCTTACCTGGTGTCATCTGTGGAAGTTTATCTATAATACGAGCTGCTTCTTTTTCTAATATCTTATGAGGCCCACGCATTCTTACATCTTCTATTAGACCTGTTTTACCAATTGTAAACGTAGTATAAACCTTACCTTGTTGTTGCATATCTATAGCAGAATCTGGATATCTAAAGTTCTTTTTAATATGCTTTTGCATACTTTCTTCAAAACAGGCTTTGCGTTTGCTTTTTGCTACTTTCTCACATCCTGGAAATACAGGCACTTCTTCTAAAACTGCAAAAGGAACTTTAATATCTTCAACAAAATCATCATCTGGAACTACAATAGCGTTAGGGTCTAATTTACCAGCGTTAGGATCAACTGTTGGCTCAATGTTTTTCTCGATCTCTGTAGGAAGTTCTATTATGTCTGGAACAACTTTAATCTTGTCTATTGTCTTAGGCTTTTTTTGAACTTTCTGTTTCACTACTACTTTTTCAATTTTAAATGTAGGTGTTGGAGGCTCAACAAGTTCTACGATATCTTCGTGTTCCACATTTGCTTGCTGTTGAAATTTATCAAAAGCCATTTCTAATCCAAAATAAACCAATACCATAGCCAGTATTAAGCCTATTTGAAAATGCAAGAAACCGTTTTTTCGTAAATTCGCATCATGTTTGCTCCCTTTGGAGTTTACTTTTTTGAATGTTTCAGTGAAGTTCCCATTCCCGTGGGCGCTTTCAGTATTTTTACTGTTTTTACTCATAATAGTACATTTTTTATGTTGTTACTATTTTGTTAAAACACAAGAAACGTACCAAAAAAAAATCCCGAGCCTAGGCTCGGGATTTTAATTTAAAATATATTGTAAAACTAAATTTAAAAACTATCTAGTTTTGTAACTTAAACGTAATTGGAATACTAAAAGGAACTCGTACTGCTCTACCTCTTTGCTTACCAGGTGTCATTTTAGGAAGTTTCCCAATAATTCTTGCAGCTTCTTTCTCTAAATTTTTGTCTGGACCACGCATTCTAACATTACCAATACTACCATCTTTTTGGATCACAAACATTACATTTACTCTACCTTGAACACCCATTTCTTGAGAAATTTCTGGATATCTAAAGTTTTTTCTAATGTGTTTTAACATTTTTTCTTGAAAACAATCTCTTCTTTTGCTTTTTGGCTTTTTCTCACAACCAGGAAAAATAGGAACATCTTCAATTACTGCAAAAGGAACATCTAAATCTACTTCCACTTCAGCTTCCTCTACATCCTCTACTTCAATGATCTCTGTATCTTCATCAGATTCTGTGTCTTGAATTTCGTCCTCAATAACATCAGCATCATCTTCTACAACTTCAATTACCTCAGGTGCTGCTGGTGGCGGTGGCGGTGGCGGTGGCGTTTTTAATTGCTCCGTCATAGGCACTTCTTCATCCAATAAATCATCTACATTCTGAGAAGTATCATAATTATTTACATCATCATACTTTTTATATTCCAAAGCACGCCATGTTAAAAGCATTACTAAAGCTAAACCGGCAACAAAGAATAAACCGCTATTTCTACCTACGTCTGCTTTTGGATTCTTTTTTAATTCCATAGTATCAAAAATTTAATGTCAGCTAATTTAATTATTTATTTACAAAAAATCCTAATTATTATTTTTTGTTTTTTTTGTTTTCCTTTTTTTTAACACATAGTTTACAATACACCAAGCAACTATTGCTCCTAAACTGTTTGCAAAAACATCTAGAACATCTCCATTTCTATCTGTTGTAAAGCTAAATTGTATTACCTCAATAAGTATACCATAAATAACAGCAAAGACAAGTAATTTAATAGAAGTACTTTCATCAAACCTCTTGTGCTCCCAAATGGCAAAAACACCTAATACAACCACTCCAAAGTAAAATGTAAAATGCACAAGCTTATCCAAATGAGGAATATGTAATGAAGAAGGCGTTTCTATTCCGGAAAAAGAAAATAAGCTGAGTGATGTAATGAACACCATCCAGCTTATAAATAAAATTGTCGCTTTTTTTTCTTTAAGCACCTATTAATGCTTTATAATCTGCATCACTTAATAATGTATCTATTTCCGAGGCATCACTTATTTTAACTTTAATAATCCAACCTTCTCCATAGGGATCCGTATTTACACTCTCTGGATCATCTTCTAAAGCTTCATTAAATTCAATAATTTCTCCTGTGACAGGTAAAAATAAATCTGAAACTGTTTTTACAGCTTCAACAGAACCAAAAACTTCATCTTTATCTAAGGTTTCATCAACTGTTTCCACTTCTACATAAACAATATCTCCGAGTTCTCCTTGTGCAAAATCAGTGATTCCAACAGTGGCAATATCGCCATCTATTTTAACCCATTCATGATCTTTTGTATATTTTAATTCTGATGGTAAATTCATGATACTATATTCTATTTGTTTAAGTAACAAATGTAAATTAATATCTTAAAAAATTCAACAATAATGATTTTTTATACCGTATTTAACAGAGATACTTTTAAAATACCTTATTTAGTTCCCAAAATTATATCTAAGTGTAAAACCTCCATTAATAGTAGTTTGCGGAAAAGCGGTAGAAACGGCAAACTGAGAAAAAGAATGATCATAGAAAAATAATGCATTTAGATTTTTGCTCAAAGCATAATCAGCAGTAAACTTAATAGAAAGTAAATTTTGCCCTGCAGTGATTTGATTATCATCAATATCTAAATTTCGTATAAAGGTAATGTTGTCTCTTAGTGTTGCATCTAACTTAAGGTTTAAATCGCCTTTTAAACGTGTTTTTTGCCCACCAAAATTAGTCACTAATTTTACATCTTTAAAACGATACCCAAGTCCAATAGTATAGTCACTACCATTAATTTCTGTTAGCAAACTATTATCAAAGCTTAAAGACAACATTCTATTAGTCCGTACCTCAGCAACTACGCTCATAGAATTCTTCATCTCAAAATCTACTCGTACTAAGGGGTTAAACTCATCTGTAAGCACCACATTACTTATAATATTTTCTGGTAAAAAATCTTGGTTCTCCGAATTAATTGGATCTTCATTATTATTAATTAACTGCACTCTCTCTAAATTGGTCTGAAAAGAATTGATACTAAATGCAGATCTATATCCATGACTTAAGGAGAATCTTTTAAATTTCTTTTTAAACCATTTATTCTTCATTAAACCAGTGTATTTAAAGTTCCAATTAGGAATTGGAATATCTCTAAACGCATCTAAATTAACCCTATCTACATTTTGGCCTGTGTAGGCCGCAAAGAAAGCTGGCAATAATACTTCTTGGCTTGTTTTGCTGTAACGCTGTGGAAAGCCATCTTCATCTAATGGGCCAGTTGCCTGTCCTCTATCAGAAACTAATCTATTGGCTACGGTTAACCTATTTTCTTTAAATATATCAAACAGTTCTGAATTAAATTCATCACTTTTACTGAAAACGGTACCAATCATGACTGTTGAAATACTAAAATTCCCAAAGTTATTTCCTAATAAATTTTCATATCTAAAGTCCCCTGGAGTTACCTCGTTTATTCTAAAATTCTCTTCATAACCATTTGTAAACTGTCTATCTGCAGCAATATCAATAGTTAAATCTTTAATAGGTTGCGCTGTAGCAGTAAAATTAATTCTTTTATTGGTGTTCTGAATGTATTGTTGGTTAAAGTCAGAAAAAGTAGTTAACCAGCCGTTACGCGCTGCCTCAAAACGAACATCAGAGTCTTGACTTCCAAAAACATAGCCTAAACTTGGTCTACTCGTTCCTAAAAAACCTATAGATTGGGTATATCCTGGTATAACGCTACCACTGGTTTCATTATAGGTAAAATTAACACGTTTCACCATCGTTACAATATCTACAAGCGTATTAAAAAATGGGCTTGTTTTTCTCTCTTTTTTAACTACTCCTTCTCCAGATTTGGCATTCCTTTTTGCTGGAGCTTCTTTAATACCAGTTCTTTTTACTTTCTTTAACCCAATTAGGTTGTAAAATTTCTGCATATTAAGATTTGCAGATAAGGTATGCGTATTTGCATTTTGAACGGTATTAATATCTTCACCTGCCACATCATTTAATGCATCTCCTCCACGTTGCCAGTTAAAGTTACTTGTATAACTATATTGGCTACTAATAAAATCCAAGGCAGGTACTTTAGAGAAAGGCAACTCATAGTTGAGTTGCATGTTTTGCGCATGTCTATTGGGTTCCCCTACATCAAAAAAACCATCCCAAATTCTTAATTCTTGATTTATTCTATTTCTAGAACCTTCTGGCTCATCTAGATTGAAGTAGTTTCGAACAATATTATTATTAGAGCCAGTTAAATTTAGTTTTAAAGATTTACTTAAACTATAGTTAACAGTGTATTGCCAGTTAAACAAATAATTACGTTGTTGCAATTCTGGTAATGAGATAAAATCTTCACTTTCTTGTACGCCTCTAAATCGTTGCCGATTAAAAGTTCTATTAATATTAGAATTTAAGGCAACACTTGTTGGCAATAAATTTACGTTTAATTCTTTTAACCATTTCCAGTATGCTCCTGTAAATAAGGAATCTTTTTTTGCAAAAGGTGCTATTGTTGCTGGTTTAAAACTATGGGCATATACAAAACCAGTGGCAACATCTTGCTCGGTTAGGTTTGCTATTTCAAAATCTCTATGTTCTGTTTGATTGTATGAATAATTAAACGTAAAGTTTTCAATATCATAAAAATTTGCCTCTGCATCTTCGGCTCTATCTTTTCTAACCCCTATTAAATTAAAGCTTCTGCGTTTTGTATAATCCTGTGCTTGTTCTAGCACTTGATCTTTTGTAGCTACACCAGGATCTGCTGAAGTTTCTGGAGCTGCCGCTATACGATCTTCTAACTTTAGATCATCAAAAACAGGATCAAATTCTGGTGTAATTAGTTGTTCGGATATCCCATAATTAAAAGGTAGTTGTACGCCCCACTTTTTCGGTAATAACTGCCCCACATTTACATTGGTTACTAAATCATAAGAAACAGCATCTTCCCTTGCTCTTTCATTGGGTATTTGGTCTATACCTCCAAAGCCAGATGTACTTGTACTACCTGTTGCAGAGAAATTAGCAAAGTCAGCAAAATTACCATCTATAGCAGCAACTGCTGCCCATCCTCCATTGCTATCTAAACCAGCTAATCGTAACTCATTAAACCAAACCTCTCCTCTAACTGGCTGATCGTCTTGATTTTTAACTCCTACCATCATACTTGTTAAAGCGCCTAAAGATGGGTTTCCTCTAATACCCACACGTAATACTCCGGGGGCTCTGGGCGCAAATTCAGTCACCTGTACAATTTCGTCGTTAATAATATCAAAAAAACGAATATTACTTAATGGGTCTGTAGACAAAGTACTTAAACGTTCAGATTTTATCTTGTTTAAATCTGATAAGTTAACATTCAATTCATTTGCATCTGGCCAAATTTCTTCACTTTCTCTAGAACTATGAGGTGTAAATTGTAAAGGCAATTCTATTTGGTAAAAATTATCTGTAAAATCTGTCCCAATTCTCAGGAAACCTATTAAAGGAGTTTCACCATCAAGGTAATCTGTTTCTATAATTTCTTCGGCATGCATAAACATTCTAATACGCTCATACTGTCTTACGTCTAAATTCACATTTTTAAATACACCTCTGGAGTCTTGCGATTCCAAATTATCAATTCTAAATGATAAAGACTGCTCGTTCTGATCAATAATAGTATTGTTATTGTTTAATTGCTCCCTATTAACACCTGGAGGTAAAACGTAAGGAATTGGTAACCTTGTTTCATTTTCCTGAATATTAACTGTATTTACGTCAACTACAGTATTATCATCATTAGGGTTCTCATCTACTTCTGGTTGTAATGTTCTTGTATAGGTACGCCAATCTCCACGCACTAAATCCAAGGTAGCAAAACGTAAATTTACATCACTTGTAAAACCTGTGAGATACATCCTCATAAAACTGATGGATCTAAAATCAGCTATTCCACCAACCGCATTTGTAAAATCGTTTAATGGAATTTTATATTGAATCCATCTACCTGTTACCTCACTCCCATCAGGAATAGAATTACCAGAAAGTGTATTCTCTCTAATATCAGTAACATACTGATCACCAATATCAGTACCAGGTCTAATTTGTAAACGGTATTCAAAATAACTATTTATGGTATTCATCGTTAAATCCCTATCTACATCTTCCACATCGGGTAATGTTGTAGATCCTCTATTGGTATTGGTGACTTCTACAGGTGAATTGCCTTCTGGATTATTAAAATCTAAATAACGTTCTAAAATACCACCATCTCTATTTAAAAAGTACGTATAATTATCTAAGGCTGGATCATCTCCAGGGTTTGTATAAATTGCTGCCTCATCTGCATCATTTAAACCATCATAACCCACATCTTGCAAAGCTCTATTGGTTTCATCTACATCAAAAGCATACACTAAAGATTGTGTAGATGGTGTTTCTCCCCAAGACGTTGGGGCTACTAAGTCTGTACTTCCTACACCTGGTAAACCATTTTCGTATTGCTTACGACCATCTTTTAGAATATCTTCCGATATATTTCCTAAATTAATTACTAATTCTCCTGAGCTGGTCGTTGTACCATCTACATAAGGATCTAATACCCAAAACTGAACAAATTCTACATTAGACTGCTCAAAGTTAGTACTGCTTAATTGCCTCATAATACCGCCCCATTTTGCATCTGGCGCCGTAGTATCAAAATTAGGATTATTATTATAGGGTCCTTTTGCATTTGGATAGTAGGATAAATCTAAAGTACCTTGCCTTCTAGATTGTCCTAGCGCCTGATCTACTTCTGGAAAAACCTCATCTATAAAAACGGCTCTTGTAGCATTTATAGATACATCGCTATCTGTAATATCATCTGGTCTACGCGTTCTATCATAAAAAATAGGATCTATACTATACCATGCCATTTTTGCTCTTCCATAACCATTAAGCAAATTATCTGGGTCTGTTGGTGAAGTACCGAATAATTGCTCTCCAGGTACAAATTCTAATGGTGTACTTGCTAAAGCCCAACCCAATGAAGAACGAATATCTATTAAAGATTGTGCTCCTTCAAAATCATCTATATAGGAGGTTGTTTCACCATTAAAATCATCATTTTTAGGAGAACCCGTTAATAAAGTCGCTATTTCTGCACGAATGGATAAATTAGAAGCTACATCAGTATCAATATTGGGTAATTTATTGACCAAACGAGTAAAAAAAGGCATTTCGGTTGAGAAATTGCCGTTAAAACCAAAAATAGTATTATTCACTGGTTCTTGCCCAAAATTTGCTTTTTGAGTTTGTGGGCGTTCATTTAAATTTAAAAAGGTACCGCCTAAAATAAAGTTCTCATTAATTTGATGTTCCACATTAACACCTGTAAAACGTCTGGATTGCTGACTAAATACCGCATTGTTTTCTACAGATATATTGATAGGGGTATTGGATGCTTGTAAACTTGGATCTAAGATTTGTACGGTTCCTGCTTGATAATTTACAGTATAATCTATCCCTTCTTGTAATTGTCTTCCCCCTGCTGTTACCCTAACAGAGCCTCTAGGTACATTAAATGCACCTATGGGAATACCATTATTACCTTCGGACTTGTAACGCCCTTTTAAGATAAACTTATTCTTTTCTGCATTTTCTAAGGATGCTGCTTTGGTTAATGCATATAAGTTTCTGTATACATATTTTGTTTGGTTGGCATTATAACCTTGATCATTATCTACATCATAAACACCACCTCCTAGGGTTTCAAATAAAAACTCGCCAAAAGGTTCTACTTTATTGAATATAATTCTACCTCCATTAGTCTGTACTGTAATCCCAGGAACAAAATCAAAAAACCCATCTCCACCGGGTTGTACATCATTATAAATATTTAATCGATCTAAATTAAACACATCTAATAAAATACGTTGTTCTAAACCTTCTGGCCAGCCAATATCATCTACTCTTGTGATGTAATTTCTTGGGGTAGGGTCTGTATACAAAATGTTTAATCTAAAATCTTCTTGACTTAATCTAAAAGCACCAGTTGTATATATATTTTTCATCATCAAATCCCAAATAGGATCTGACACATTGGTAATATTACTTTTTAATAATTTTAAGACTAAAGTATTATTGTTGATGATAGGGTTTTCTGGTTGCACTCCTGGAGTTGTAGTGGTAGCGTTTATTCCACCATTTGCAAATTCTCCTACCTGAAATACTTCTCCATCAACTGTATATTGATAAGCAACTGCCAAAACCTCATCGTTACTTAAACGCTGATTTAAAGAAATATAACCTAATTGCTGATCAAATTCGTAATCTCTTAATTCATCTAGTTTACGAGCATTTTCTAAAATAGCATAATCAAAGCCTTGATTTGCCGGATAGCCTGGAATATTAAATCCGGCTTCTACCGTAGCAATATCTCTAATAGATTCCGTTAAAACACCTCCATTACCAATAAGAGCTGGATCATAATCATTGGCGTTATTCCTAGGCAAATCTCCTACAGCATTTATATTAAAAAACCCAGCGGGTTCTCCATTTGCGATCCCTATTCTTGTTTTTTCTTTGCGAGCCTCTCCTAAATCTTGTATTGCAACTACATTTCTTACATTATCGGTTAGCTGCCCTCTATTGGTTACCCAAACTTCTAGTCTTGTAATTTGTACAGATGTTCTTTTAAATGGGTAATTCTCTAAAGCCCTATCATAGGTGTCTCTAAAAAATTGTGATAAAAAGAAATGTTTATCCTCTTCGTAATCCAAAGCTGTTATAGAAAAATCATTTATAGTACCACCACCCTGCGCTACTACACTAGAACTTTGTGATTGTTGATCAGAAAATACTGTGGTGACTTTAGTTTTGCCAAATTGCAATTCTGCTTTTACACCAAAAAGACTTTGTGCACCTTGTATTAAGGAGCTATTTAAAGGCATGCTTACATTACCAATTTCTATTTTCTGAAGAATATCGTCTTCTGTTGGGTTGTATTCTAATTTTACAATTTGTTGAAAATCAAAAGTAGCTTCGGTATCATAATTCGCATTTACCTGCAAACGCTCCCCTATTTTACCTAGTAAACTTAAACTAATACGTTGGTCAAAATCAAAAGATAAATTGGTTCTATTTCTTGGAGATAAAGAGGGGTTATCATTTTTCTGCCATATCAATCCCAAATCCATGGCAACCGAACCTTGTGGAATTACTTCAATAGAATTACCACCAAAAATTGATTCGAAAAAACTATTATCTACATAAAAGTTAGGGAGTAAATTTTTACGTGCCTCATCACTGCCCGCTTTTTTACCTGCAAAAGCATCTATCTTAGTTTTAAAATAAGATTTCATCTCTTCTTTCCTTACCAGTTCTTGGTACTGTGCAGGTGTAAGTATAATTGGATAATCAATATCAAAATCTCCAACAGAAACTGTGTAGATATACCGATCTAATTTAGGATCATATCTGTATTTAGAAACAATACTTGAGGGGTTCTTAAGTTCTATACGGCCTAAAAATGCAGTTGTTTTTGTAGAATCTTGTTCTTGTGTGTTAGTATCTTGAGCAATACTATATTGCGAAAAACCCAAAAACAATAAAATAATAAATAGTAATCTAAATCCAATAGATTTAAAACCTAGTTTTGCCCCTTTTCCCAAACTTATTATAAATTTTTCAGTGATAGCTTAATGATCTCTTCTACACTTAAAGAGGAATCTTGAGTTAACACTTTGTCCACAATTTTTTCTGACTGCTTACGTACAAAACCAAGAACCTCTAAAGCTGATAACGCTTCATCTTTGTTTGTATTGTTCGAAACTGTAGAAAGTTCATCAATATCGTAAATTTTAAGAATTTTATCCTTCAAATCAAGAATAACACGCTGCGCCGTTTTTGCTCCAATTCCTTTTATAGACTGAATAGCAGGCACATTACCTGAAGCAATTGCATCTCTAACTTGCAACGGAGTCATGGAAGACAACATGGTTCTTGCCGTACTAGATCCGATACCTGAAACAGAGAGCAAAAGTCTAAAAATTTCTCGCTCAGATTTTTCATAAAAACCAAATAATGTATGTGAATCTTCTTTTATTTGAAGATGGGTATACAATTGGATATTTTCTCCATCCCCAATATTAGAATACGTATGCAGTGAAATATTTACAAAATAACCAACTCCATTACATTCAACAACAATGTTTGTTGGATTCTTTTCTACTAATTTTCCTTTTAAATGGTGGATCATGGTTTATGGTTCGTAGCCTTGGTTCTTAAAGTATTTTTTATGAATAATATAGATAAATAGCTATAAACTACTTTATATTAAACTTTTAAATATAGTAAGTAACTTTCGATATTAATATAAAAATGTTTGTGTTTTTTATGTTTTAACTAAGATAAACGCTTAATTTTTTACCAACTTACACATTACACCTACTTATTTTGCTTTTTTACGTCTTTCTCTTTCTTGAGCATCTATAGCGGCAACTGCTGCCATATTAACCATTTCGTCTACACTAGCGCCTAACTGCAAAATATGGACAGATTTACGAAGACCTATCATAATTGGGCCTATACTATCTGCTTTGTTTAACTCTTTCAAAAGCTTGTAGGTAATATTAGCTGACTCTAAATTTGGGAAAATTAAGGTATTCACTTTTTTTCCTGATAATTTAGAAAATGGGAAATTACTTTGATGTAATTCATTATTTAAAGCAAAATCCATTTGCACTTCTCCATCTACTACCAATTCTGGAGCTTCTTCATGCAAAAGACTAACTGCTTTTCTAACTTTAGTAGAACTAGGATGGGTAGAGGAGCCATAATTGGCATAAGATAATAAAGCAATAACTGGGTCAAAACCAAAAGTTGTTGCAACATTAGCCGTCATCTTTGTAATTTCAGCAATTTGCTCAGCTGTAGGTTCTATATTGATAGAGGTATCCGCTAAAAACATTGGTCCTCTTTCTGTTACCATCAAGTTAACTGTAGCAACTCTTTTAATATTTGTAGCTCTACCAATTACTTCAAAAATTGGTTTTACAACGGTAGGGTATGCTCTGGAGTAACCAGATACCATACCATCTGCATCTCCTTCTAGCACCATCATAGCACCAAAATAATTACGCTCTCGCATTTTAGATTTTGCATTAAAAAGTGTTACTCCACTTCTTTTTCTAGTTGCCCAATATTTGGTAGCGTATTCTAATCTTTTTACAGCTGTTTTTTCATCTTTTGGATCCAGAATAGCAACCTCAGCATTAAAGTCTATTTCTTTTTTTAATTCTGCAATAATCTCTTTATTTCCTAATAAAATCGGAATCGCTATACCTTCTTCATGCGCAATCTGGGCAGCTTTTAAAACATCTAAATGATCCGCTTCTGCAAAAACAATTTTTTTAATATTCATTTTTGCTCTATTGTGTAATAAGCGTACAACCTTATTATCACTACCTAGGCGCTCCATTAATTCTTCCTTATACTTATCCCAATCTTTAATAGGCATTTTTGCTACTCCACTTTCCATGGCTGCTTTTGCTACTGCAGGCGGAATTTCTGCAATAAGCCTTGGATCAAAAGGTTTTGGAATAATATAATCTTTACCAAAAGTTAACCTTGTTTCTCCGTAAGCAATATTAACTTGTTCTGGCACTGGGGCTTTTGTTAAATTGGCTAAAGCAATTACCGCAGCCTTTTTCATTTCTTCATTAATTGCAGTAGCTCTAACATCTAAAGCCCCTCTAAAAATAAATGGAAAACCAAGCACATTATTTACTTGGTTAGGATGGTCAGAACGGCCAGTAGCCATAATAATATCCTTTCTAGTTTTTATCGCTAAATCATACTTAATTTCTGGATCAGGATTTGCCATTGCAAAAACGATAGGATTCTTTGCCATAGACAATAACATCTCTGGCGTAACAATATCTGCAATAGAAAGCCCAACAAACACATCGGCATCTTTCATTGCTTGTTCTAAAGTATTTATTTTTCTAACTGAAGCAAATTCTAATTTTTCTACACTAAGGTTTTCTCTATCCTTTCGGATGACTCCCTTACTGTCTAACATTACAATATGTTCTGCTTTTGCACCAAAAGCTTTGTATAACCTTGTACATGATACTGCCGCAGCACCCGCTCCGCTAACAACTATCTTTACATCTTCTATTTTTTTATTTGTAATTTCCAATGCATTTAAAAGTGCTGCTGCAGAAATAATAGCTGTCCCATGCTGGTCATCGTGCATTACAGGAATATCTAATTCTGCTTTTAACCTTCGCTCTATTTCAAAAGCCTCAGGGGCTTTTATGTCTTCTAAATTAATCCCTCCAAAAGTAGGCGCTATTGTTTTTACCGTTTCAATAAACTTATCTACATCTGTAGTATCTAATTCAACATCAATACCATCTATATCTGCAAAAATTTTAAAAAGTAAACTTTTACCTTCCATTACTGGTTTAGAAGCTTCTGGCCCTATATTTCCCAACCCTAAAACTGCAGTTCCGTTAGAAATAACCGCTACAATATTTCCCTTAGCAGTATACTTATACACATCATCTTTATTAGCAGCAATTGCCAAACAAGGCTCAGCAACGCCGGGGGAATACGCCAATGCTAGATCTCTTTGCGTAGCATAAGGCTTAGTGGGTACTATTTTTATTTTTCCTGGTGTTGGGCTTGAATGGTATAGTAATGCAGCACTTGACTTGGAACTTTTACTCATAATATTCTCAGATTGAAAAACAAATTTAAAATATTATAAGTAACAACAGTAGTATTATGAAAGGATTTATAATTTAAAAATATAAATTCAAAAAAAACTATTCTTTACCAGTTGTGTATTTAGAACAGTATTCCATCAATTTGAGTGATTTACGGGACTAATAAAGATCCTTAATGCACCATAAACTATTCTTTTAAAAAATTTATATTTCTACGCAAACCCGAAAATTTAGTCCTTTTTACTGCAGATTTTTGAAACACTTTTTTAAAAACATCTTCTGTAATTTCTTGCCAATCTTTTTTGGTTAAGGATAACAATTCGGGATGCGGACTAAAAAGAGGTTCTTTATGTGGTTTAGAAAATTTATTCCAAGGGCATACATCCTGGCAGATATCACAACCAAAGGCCCAGTCGTTAAATTTACCCTGAAACTCCTGTGGAATTTCATTTTTTAATTCTATGGTAAAATACGAGATACACTTACTCCCATCTACCACATAAGGTGCTGCTATCGCTTCTGTAGGGCAGGCGTCAATACAGGCAGTGCATGTACCACAATGATCCGTAACAGGAGCATCATAACTTAAATCTAAATCTACAATAAGCTCTGCTATAAAGTAAAAAGAACCAGTTTTTTGGGTGATTAAATTACTGTGTTTCCCAATCCATCCTAAACCACTTTTTGCAGCCCAAGCTTTGTCTAAAACTGGCGCAGAATCTACAAAAGCTCTACCACTAACCTCCCCTATTTGTTCTGAAATAAATCTTTGTAACTCCCGTAATTTTGATTTGATGATATGATGATAATCTTGCCCATAGGCATACTTAGAAATTTTAAATGTATCCTCTGTTTGTTCCTTCTCAGGATAATAATTTAACAACAATGAGATTACGGACTTGGCATCATCAACCAGCAACCTAGGATCTAATCGTTTGTCAAAATGGTTCTCCATATACTGCATTTCACCATGCATATTATTTTTCAACCATTTCTCTAATCGAGGTGCTTCTTCTTCTAAAAAAGTTGCTTTAGCTATCCCACAAGACAAAAAACCCAAACGTTTTGCTTCTTCTTTTATTAGTTTAGTATGTTGTTCCCTTATATTCATCTATCGTAAAAGTAATGTCTACAAAGCAGTAAGTATAAAGTTTTTAAAAAAATCTGTAACAATTTCTATCTTTAGATACTAATAACGCAAACTAAATAGCAACATAAAGCATGATTCACATAGAAAACCTAACAAAATCCTTTACCACAACAACCAAAAAAGGGTTTAAAAAAGAAACCACTACTGTAAATGCCGTTAATAATATTTCGTTTGACTGTAAACCTGGTAGAATTTTTTCGTTACTTGGACCAAACGGCGCAGGAAAAACAACTACTTTACGTATGATTGCCGGAATTATTAACCCAAGCTCTGGAACAGCTGTTGTAGATAATATTGATATTTCTGAGGGCAATGATGCGGTTAAAAAACGCATTGGTTTTTTAACCGGCTCCACAGGTTTATATGAACGGTTAAACCCAGACGAGACTTTAGATTTTTTTGGAAAAATTTATAAGATTCCTGGAGAAAAATTAAAGGAAAGAAAAGAATACCTGTTTGAAAAATTAGGTATTAATGATTTTAGAAAAAAACGCATGGGGCAAATGAGTACAGGTATGAAACAAAAAGTATCTATTGCACGTACTTTAATTCATGATCCAGAAGTACTTATTTTTGATGAGCCCACTTCTGGTTTAGATGTTATTACTGCTGATAGTATTATAGATTTAATTAGAGAATCTAAAGAAAATAACAAAACCGTAATTTTCTCTTCTCATATTATGAGTGAAGTAGATTTGCTTTGCGATGACCTCGCCATCATAAGCAAGGGGTCTATTATTTATAATGACACTTTTGAGAATTTTAAAGCTGAAATGAAAGCTGACAACCTAACCCAAGAATTTATTAACCGTGTAAAACAAGCTTAAGATGAAAGAAGTATTTATAATTATAAAAAAAGAGCTTACGGAGCTGTTAAGAGATAAAAAAACGATTATCAACTCTATTGTTTTACCAACTTTACTAGTACCCATTCTCATCTTTGGAATGACGAAAGTAACCAAAATGATACAGAAAAATAACCAACAAAAAACCGTTAAAATAGGTTTGGTTAATGCTCCTGAAAGTTTTTCTAAGCTAATTGCTAATGACACTTTAAATAAGGTTACTACTTATGAAGAAGTTGAAGATTTTAAAACGCTAATTGCAGATAAAACCATACAAACGGCTATTGTTTTTCCAAAAGATTGGAACAATCAAATGAATGCTATGGCTACTGGCGAAGTACAAATTTTTAGAAATAGCTCTAAAGAAAATGTAAACAAAAGAGTTTCTAAAATGGTTAGTGCATATAATGCTCAGCTGAAAGAGCAACGCATTGCAACTTTAAATTTCCCTGTAGAAAAACTAACTCCTTTTACGGAGAAGTATGTAGAAGTTGGAGAACAGAAAGAAGTGATTGGAAAACAAGTAGGTGGTTTTATTCCTTACCTATTTATTTTAACCATGTGGGGCGGGTGTTTATTGGCTGGTATTGATTTAGTAACTGGTGAAAAAGAACGCAAAACTATTGAAACTACGCTTTCGCTACCTATTTCTAAATTTAAAGTATTATTAGGCAAAGCTACTGTTGCTTCTTTACTTGGTTTTATACCAGCGCTTTTAAATTTAATAGGGCTTATTATTGGTTTAAAAGTAATTGACGGCATCCCAGAAACTTTTAAACTAGCCATCAATGAAATGCTGAACCCAGTCTCTATCATTTTAATTCTCTTGCTATTAATTCCGTTTTCTTTATTCTTATCAGGTTTAATTATTTCTTTAGTAGCGGGTGCTACCACTTTTAAAGAAGCACAAAGTAAAGCATCTCCTATTATTATGCTGATTATTATCCCATTAGTATTGGCTTTAATGCCAGGGATAGATTTTACTTGGAGTACTGCATTTATACCTGTTCTTAATATTGGCTTGGGCGTAAAAGAAATCATGGCAGGCACCATACATATGGGCATGTATTCTGGAATGTTAATCTCTTTAATAGCCTTTGCTTTAGCAGCTATTTATTTTAGTTACAAGAAATTCTCTGATGAGAATGCTATTTTAAAATAAGGTTTATGGAGCATTTTATATAAAAACTATTTTGTAAAATTGTTAAATGGTACACGAAAAAGTGTTTTTGGTGTACCATTTTTTATTTAAAATGAAAAAAATGAAAAAATTAGTACTCACCATAAATAGCATCTTCTTCTTTTTAGGTTTACATGCGCAAAACAATCAAATAAACAAGTTAAAAATTCAAGAAGATTTAAGTGCTCTTATTGCAAATATTGAAAAAGGCTATGTTTATTTAGCAGATAAAGACATCGATTTAGCTTGTATTAAAGAAAAATATACCCAAAAAATAGAAACACTTCAGACAAAAGGAGAAACGCTTTTATTATTTGAATATCTATTAGATGAACTGTACGACAATCATATCTCATTAAATACAAACAGTAATGAATCTTACCGACTATCAGCGCCCATTTACGCGGAAACTAAAAATGGAAAAACAATAATAAAAAACATATGGCAAACGCAACTTAAAGACCTAAAGTTAGATCTTATAGGTGCTGAAGTTTTAAAATTTAATACGACTGATTTTGCCGAAAAAATTCTTCAATTCCCAACAGTATGTCAAAATAAAAACAATCCTAAAATAAAAAATTGGATTGCTAATAAAATTATTGCTGGAAAATATAGTGAACCTAGAGTTTTAACCTTAAAACTAAAAAATAGGCAAATTGTGGAATGGGATGTAGATCAACTGCAATTAAAAAAACCATCAGATCTTATTACAGTAAACACCATAAATAATATTGGTGTTATTAGATTAAATAATTCCTTAGGAAATAATTTTCTGATTGAAGCTTTTGATAAAACTTTAGATAGCTTAATGAATACTAAAGCCATAATCTTAGATTTAAGAAATACCAACAATGGTGGAAATAGCTATGTAGCGAAAGGCATTATGGGTAGATTTGTTGCAAAAGAGCTGCCTTACCAAAAGCATGAGTATACGGAATCTTGGGACAATCAGTCAAAAATAGTACGCAGTTGGATAGAGCTTGTTAGTCCTAGAGAAAAACAATACAAAAAACCTTTAGTAGTATTAGTGAGTAGATGGACTGGAAGTATGGGAGAAGGTTTAGCCATAGGTTTTGATGGAATGAAAAGAGCAATGATTGTAGGAACAGAAATGAAAAGACTTGCCGGTTCTGATTATGATTTTAGGTTTAAAAATCAGAGCTATGGCTATAAAATTATTGCAGAAAAATTATTTCATATTAATGGAACTCCTAGAGAAGAATATGTTCCCCAGCATTATGTAAAACAAACTACAATTCGTAAAGACCAAGCTTTATTAAAAGGCCTTGAATTGTTAAACGAAGTCATAAAATAATCATATATTGGATGCAATATGGATTCATCTTAGGGTTATCTTTGGAGATGTAATAGCATACATAATCAAAAAATCAATCATGAAAAACTTCAAAATCAATCATCTTTTAATCCTTATTTCTTTTACAGTTTGTTCGTTTGGGCAAATTAAAGAAAGTCAAGAGATAGATAGCATTTTTACAGAATGGAATAAAGCAGATGTTCCAGGATGTGCGTTAGGAATAATAAAAGAAGGAAAGCTAATTTATGCTAAAGGATACGGAATGGCAAATATGGAATATGATATTCCAAATTCTGCTACCTCTGTATTTAGAATTGGTTCCACTTCCAAACAGTTTACGGCCGCATGTATTGTGCTTCTGGCAGAAAAAGGCAAACTAAATCTTGATGAAAATTTAAAAAACCTATTCCCTGATTTCCCTGAATATGCAAAAAAGATTACAATTAAGCATTTACTAAATCATACTAGCGGCATTAGAGATTACCTGCAAATTAGTTATTTAAAGGGATTGAGTGATGATGACTATTATACAGATGACGATATTATGAGGTGGCTCGTAAATCAAACTGATTTAAACTTTGCGCCTGGTGAAGAATATTTATACAGCAATTCTGGATATTGGCTTCTTGGTCAAATTGTAAAAAAGGTAGCTGGAATGAATATGGCTGAATTTGCAAAGAAAGAAATATTTGAGCCACTTGAAATGCATACTACTCATTTTCATAATGACCATAATCAAATAGTAAAAAATAGAGCGTCTGGATACCTTCCTGATAATAATGAAACCTATAAAATTAGTATGACTACATTAGATATGATTGGTGATGGTGGAATCTTTACTACAATAAAAGATATAAAAAAATGGGATGATGCTTATTATAAGTCAAATGTTCTAAGTAAAGAATTTTGGAATGTGATGACAAAACAAGGGATATTAAACAATGGAGAAGTTATTGACTATGCTTCTGGTTTAATGATAAGTAAATATAAAGGATTAAAAACTATTAGACACGGAGGAGCTTTTGTTGGTTTTAGAGCAGAGTTATTACGCTTTCCAGAACAAAAATTATCTATAGCTATATTTGCCAACAGAGGTGACGCCAATCCATCAAGAATGGCAAATCAAGTTGCAGATATATTACTAAAAGATAAATTAATTGAAAAGGTTGTTGAAAAAGGCAAAAAAATAAAGATTGATACAAAAGAAGTTGAATTTCAACTAAATCAATTAGTAGGTGATTACGAAATACAACCTGGTGTTGTTGCCAGATTATCTATTAAGAATGACTCCCTAAATGTCCTTCAAACATGGAACAAATCAACTTATAATATTTTAAAAGTAAGTGGAAATACTTTCCAAATACCAAGAAATGAAAACATAAGTTTTTCATTTTCTAATTTAAAAGATGGTTTTACCCAAACACTTACAGTATTACAAAATGGAAGGGAAACAAAAGCTGAAAGAAAAAAAGAAGTTGATTTTTCTGGCATCGACTTAAACGATTATTTAGGCAGCTATTATAGCAAAGAATTAGATATAACTTATGATTTTGAGATTGAAAATGGAATATTAAAAGCCGGAATTAAAGAAAAAAAATCATTAATGGATTGTACCATAAGTGAAATTGACCAATTTACAATGGAATTCGGACTAGTTCGGTTTCAAAGAGTGGATGGTCTTATTTCAAGCTTTGAACTTGATTCTGGCAGAGTAAAAAATTTAAAATTCTATAAAAAATAACTGGTACATAAGACTTTAAAAAGTTCTAACTCAATACTTCTCGATAAAGAATTAATTTAATAATTCGTCTAACAAAGTTATTGTCTTATCAAAAGAAGGGCGCGGAGCTTCTGGATTTACAATTTTACCTTCAGGATCTATTAATATAAAACGAGGAATAGAGTTTACCGCATAGGCATTCATAAATTCACTGTCAAACGACTTATCAGCAAACAATTGGGTTCCGCCAAGTTCTTTATCTATTATCATTTGTTTCCAAGTATTTTTTACTTCCTCCTTATCTACAGAAATACTTACAAAAACAATATTCTTAGAATGATATCGTTCCTCTAACTTCTTTAGATACGGTACTTGTTTTATACAAGGAGCGCACCATGTAGCCCATACATCTATATAAACATATTTACCTTTTAAATCTTCTAAAGCTATTTTTTTACCATCTTTATCCTCATACTTAAAACTAGGAGAAACATCTCCAATATTTAATCCTTTAGCAGTAATTACTTCTTGGTATCGCTTTTCAGCAGCTTCAATAAAAGGTTCATAGGTGGTAATTCTTTTAATGAGGTCTAAATAATCTTTTGCGCGTTCTTTTTTAGAAGATATTTTAGAATACATGCCATTTACAAGATTAATAGCTAAGGCTTCTGAGCGCACATCACGAAAAACAGCAAGCATTTCATCTACAGTAAGAGCAGCATCAATACGCTTACTCCAAATTGAATTTACTAAATAACGAAAATAGGGCTGTTCTTTATATTCTTTTTCATTATCTAATTTTATAGCTTTAACTGGTTTGTAAAAATCTTTTGAAGGGTTAATCTCTTCACCCAAATAAAATTTATAACTAGATTTATAATTCTGAATACTAAGAAGGCGTTCATATTCTAAAGATTTCATTTCTGCCTTCATAAAAAATTCTTCTACTGCATAACCCGACAATAAATTTAGATAACTCTTTTTTAATTCTTCTATATTACTAAGGTAAGTAACCTCATCAACCTTATAAAATGCCTCTAAATCCTTCGTTAATTTAGAATGCATTTGCTCTTTTTTTGCTAGATAATTATTTCTAATAGCACCTTTTCCTTTAAAAAGGAGTGTATTTTCAAAATGTTTGGCATCAAAAATAATGTGAAGCTTATCCTTTGGATTAAGAAATATATAAGCTGTATTACGACCATATTCAAGAAAATAGTACCCACTTTCTACTTTTACAGATTTATTAAACGCTCCATCTGCATCTAATTCCAATGAAACTAATTCTTGATCGTCTAGATGAGAAATTTTAACAGCATTAAATGAATGATTAAGTACTTGTCCAGAAATTTCAATTTTTCCTAAATTGGCAAATATGATTAGGCTACTAAAAAAAGTAAAAAATGTACAGGTAAATTTATTCATGTGCTTCAATATTTACATTAAATATAACTCTTTTCTATTACTAAAAACAGCCTCTATAAGCGCTGAACCATAAAACAGCATCTATTATTCCCCATTAATGATTCCTCAAATTAAATTTTAAATCAACCTTTTTCGGTTTCAATGAAATTAACGGGTTTATTTCTACTGCATCCATAGTGGTGCTTAGCTGGTACTTTTTTAATACTTCGGCAACCGTAAGAATCATTTCGAACATCGCAAAATTATTTCCCACACACATTCTAGGTCCTGCTCCAAACGGATAGTAATAATCTTGATAGTCTTTTTTATCCATAGCGCCAAAACGCTCTGGTTTAAATGTATTAGGAGCCTCCCAAAAACCTTCATAGCGGTGTAACTCGTAAACACTCATTAAAAGCATTGCATTTTTTTCTACTATTAAATCTTCAAAGTTGTTTTCTTCTACCGCTACCCTATCAATAATATAAGCGGGTGGGTATAAACGCATTCCTTCTTCAATACAGTGCTGCACGTATTTTAATTGCATTAAAGCCGTTAGTAAATCGTCTTCCTCTAAATTTACTTTTAAAATTTCTTGGTGAGCTTTTTCTTGTATTTCTGGATGTTTCGCTAATAAAAAGAATACAAAACTTAATGCATTTGCTGTAGTTTCATGTCCCGCTGTAAACAGAATTAATACTTCGTCTATCAATTGTTTTTTAGACATTGCCGTACCATCTTCATACCGTGCCTGCAAAAGCATATCTAGCAAATCATCTTTCTCTTCTCCAGAACTTCGTCTTTCTTCTATAATTTTATGAAGTAAATCTTGCCCTTCTTCAGCTAACTTCAAATGTTTTTTATTTTTTCCACTTAACTGATACCACCATTTTAAATAAGGTTGGCGCATTTCATTGATCAGCATTTGTTGATTTACATGAGTAATTTCTTGCAAACGTGCCATAGGCTTCCTAATATTAGCATTTGTAAATAGTGATTTTGCTACTACTTGAAAAGCCAAATCGCTCATAAGTTCATAAACACTTTGCGTTTTATTAGGTTTTATATGTTCTATTTCGGCTATAATTGCATTACGCACTGCAAACATTAAATTATGAAGCTTTTGCTTATGAAAAGCGGGTTGTACCATCCGCCTATGCTTACGCCAATGCTCTCCGTTAGACGTTAAAATTCCATGCCCAATATATTTTGCTAAATCTACCGTTTGTAATTCAGACTTTTCATAACTCCTGTGTTGTTTTTGCAACACGTGTTTAATCAGTTTAGGGTTGCGGGTAAAAACAACTGTATTGCTACCTCCAGTAATATCTATTTTAAAAGTATCACCAAGTTTTTCAAAATGTGTTCTGTGAAAAGGAAGTGGATTTCTTAAAATTTTTCTAGCATTAGCCAGTACTTTATATCTTTTTACTGCTGGTAGGTTTTGCATTATTTGTATTAACTATTAACAATTTTAAACGTAAAACAAGTATTAAAATAGTCCCCCTTGTACGTTTCCTTTTATTCTACCTAAGTGTTTGTATGCCAATTCTGTTACTTCTCTACCTCTTGGTGTGCGCATAATAAAACCTTGCTGTATTAAAAAAGGTTCGTAAACCTCTTCAATGGTTTCGGCACTTTCAGAAACCGCTGTTGCCAAAGTAGTTATTCCAACAGGGCCGCCTTTAAATTTATCAATTAGCGTAATTAAAATTTTATTATCCATTTCATCCAAACCATGTGCATCTACATTGAGGGCTTTTAAGGCAAACTTAGAAATTTCAATATCTATTTTCCCATTCCCTTTTATTTGCGCAAAATCGCGAACTCTTCTTAACAGTGCATTACAAATCCTTGGTGTACCTCTGCTCCTTCCAGCTATTTCTATGGCTGCCTCTTGTGTAATTGGCATTTTTAATATTTCCGCACTACGTTCCACAATAGTAGAGAGTAATTCTGTAGAATAATATTGTAATCGACTTTGTATTCCAAAACGAGCACGCATGGGTGAGGTTAATAAGCCAGATCTGGTTGTAGCACCAATAAGTGTAAACGGATTTAGATTGATCTGAACCGTTCTAGCATTAGGGCCTGTTTCTATCATTATATCTATCTTATAATCTTCCATGGCAGAATACAAATATTCTTCTACAATAGGGCTTAGCCGATGGATCTCATCAATAAATAGTACATCTCTTTCTTCTAAATTGGTTAGCAAACCTGCTAAGTCTCCAGGTTTATCTAATACCGGACCCGAAGTAATTTTAATACCTACCCCAAGCTCATTGGCAAGAATATGCGCTAATGTTGTTTTTCCTAAACCGGGAGGACCATGAAAAAGGGCATGGTCTAATGCTTCTCCCCTTAAATTAGCCGCTTCTACAAATACTTTTAGGTTTTCTAATATTTGTTCTTGCCCTGTAAAATCTTGAAAACTAATAGGCCTTAAGGCTCTATCAATATCAAGTTCTTCTGGGGAAAAATTTTCTGAAGTAGGATCTAAGTGCTCATTCATACCAAACAAAGATAGCGCAAAAGCTTATACTTTTAAAGTTGTAATTTGACATTATTATTCGCTACAAATATTGTAAATTCATCCTATGAAAAATAACAGCTATACTTCTGGAATCTTACAATACATTCCATTTTTTTATATGATTTGGTCAGATGATTTAGTTTCTGCTTCAGAAATAAATGTGACTAAAAAAGCGCTACAGCAAGACAAAACATTATCTGAAAAAGAATCAGAAACCTTATTATCTTGGTTAGACACCAATAATCCTCCAAATAATGAAGAGTTAAAAAAATGGAAACAAACCATTACAAATTCCAACATAAAACTGATAGAAAATGATATTTATCCTTTAAGTTCTTTTAGTCAGCGTATTACAGCATACTATACAACTAAGGTGGCTTTAAACGATCAGTTAAAGCATATAGAACTTAATTTAGGCATTCAACCCAACCATTACAAGCATTTATTTGCTATTGAAATAGACCATGCAAATACCTCCAATTATTATGATGCTAAAGAATTAGATCTTATTTTAAAAGGAAAACACGCTCCGATTATAGATGATTTTAGAGCTACATTAAAAGACCCTATTTTTAATTGGGATATTCAACGTACTAAAGAAGATTTCAGAAAAAAAGTATTAAGCCAAGTGCAATTCCTTGCTAAAAAAGGGTACGGAGCTATGGCATACCCTAAAGCATATGGTGGAACCGGTAATATGCCTGGTTATGCTACTATTTTTGAAAATATGATGTATGCTGATGGGAGCCTTACCATTAAATTTGGTGTTCAGTTTGGACTTTTTGGAGGCAGTATCCAAAAATTAGGTACTCAAAAACATCATGATGCTTATTTAACCGCTACGGGCGAAACCAAATTATTAGGCTGTTTTGCTATGACAGAAACGGGTCATGGGTCTAATGTAAGAGGTATTAAAACTACAGCTACTTATGATAAAGACACCAATACTATAGTTATACATACCCCTGGCGAAAATGATAATAAAGAATATATAGGCAATGCTTTAGATTCTAAAATGGCTTCTGTATTTGCGCAGCTTATTGTAGATGGTAAAAACGAAGGGGTACATGCTATACTTGTTCCCATACGCGATGAAAACCATGATTTATTGCCTGGAGTACATATTGAAGACAATGGGTATAAATTGGGTTTAAACGGTGTGGATAATGGTAAAATTTGGTTCAACCAAGTGGGGGTACCCAAAGAAAACCTTTTAAACAAATACGGCGATATTACCGATGATGGTACCTACTACTCTGATATAAAAAACCCAAATAAGCGCTTTTTTACCATGTTAGGCACTTTAGTAGGCGGGCGTATTTGTGTTGCCAGAGCAGGTTTAGGAGGCGCAAAAATGGCAATACACATCGCAGTGAAACATGCTCTAAAACGAAGACAGTTTAATGACAGTGTAAAAGTACAAGAAGATTTATTGATGGATTACCCATCACATCAATTACGCCTTACCCCAGCTATTGCGCAAGCTTATGTTTTTGATATTACGCTACAAAAAATGATGGATGTCTATAGCGATGAAAGCAAACCAGACAAACGCAAAGTAGAAACGCAAGTAGCGGGTTTAAAATCTATTATTACTTGGTATGCCAATGATACCATACAAGAATGTAGAGAAGCATGCGGTGGCAAAGGCTATTTAATAGAAAATAGAATTGCAGATTTAAAAGGCGATGTAGATATTTTTACCACTTTTGAAGGGGATAATACCGTACTTCTCTTATTGGCTGCAAAAGGGGTTTTATCGGATTTTAAGGCAGAGTTTAATAGTGCTGGCTTTTTATCTGTTTTAAAACTGTTAAGTACGCAATTGAGTGATAAATTTGCTAGTGTAAACCCTATCTACACTAATAAAGTGGATAAGGAACATTTATACAATCCTAAATTTCATAAGCATGCTTTTAATTATAGAACTAGACGACTTACCTACTCCTTAGCCATGCGCATCAGAGGCTATATTAAACAAGGAATGCCGTCCTACCAAGCGTTTTTAAAAGTACAGACCCATTTAATTGCTTTAGGGAAAGCCTATAGTCATGAATTGGCTTATGCTACTTTTTCGGATTTTTCTGCTACGATTTCCAGTGAAAAAAACCGTTTATTATTTGAAAAACTAGGAACCCTTTATGCGCTTCATGAAATACGACGGGATGCCGAGTGGTTTTTAGAACAAGGTTATATTGGCGGCACAAAATCTAAGGCGATCCGGCAACGTGTAGAACGTTTGTGTACCGAATTAAGACCACACATTGCTGTTTTAGTAGATGGTTTTGGAATTCCAGAGCATTTGGTTACTGCGCTGATAGCAAAGTAGCATTATCGCCTATGTAGCTCACAAGTATCTAAAAAATCTATAATATGAATTTTAGCAGCACCATAGAAAAATATTTGTGCATTACCCCTTGCACTTAAATTACACGACGTATAGGCATTAATACGAGCACTAGAAGAAGATTCTATATGTAAGTTTACTTCTGATGCTTCTAATTTAGTTGCTTTAAAATTTGAATTTTCAAAAAGGTTAAGATCTAAAAGTGAAGTGGTTCCTTCTGCTTTTACAGTAGTATTTTTATAGGTTTCAAAACTACTGGCACTACTCACCTGGTAGATCTCAATATTAGCTCTGTCTTTTAAAACTACATGAAGGGAATCTATGTCTACATTAAAATTACCAGAACTATTTTCAAACATATTCAAATCCATTACAGAGGCATTGGCGTTTAATTGAATTTTTGAAGAACCAAAAGCATTCACTTCTAAAATACCGGTATCTATCCTATCTTTCATTTCTACACTACCTTTCCTAAGTGTTACTTCACTTAACTCATCGTAATACACTATTATCTCTAGTTTCTTTTTTGAGGTAATATTGTAAAAAGAACTAATGGTAAGCTTACCCTCTACAACTCTAAACTTAAGCACTTCAACTAGATTATCATCAAGAGTAAGCCCGTAGCCAATATCAGAAGATTTACGTAAAACAATATCTAAATCGTCTATAACTTCTATAGCATTAAAGGGCTCTAAGTCTTTACGGACTTCAATAACCGTTTTACTTCCTTTTATTTTGGGTTTGCGTTGCCCAAAGGTAAAAGCACTTATTAACACAAACAACAGTACTATTTTTTTATTCATTTTCAAGTATTCATTTATTAAAGCGTATCTCTGTATAGCACCCTATTAATTTTTTCTAAATATATTATAAAAAGAGACTTTTATCCAACAAGGGAGCAACATAATTTCATATTCTTTTTAACATTTACGCATAAAATGACTATCATACCAATCTGAATGACAACGCTCGTCTATTACATGAAATAAAAAACCACCCTAATAAAGGCGGCTCTGTATTTCTTACTCTGTACGATACGAAGTCTCAGACCTCGCGCAACGGATTTGACATGGATATCCTCAACCGTATGAAAGAGATTCAAAGACTCTCTAAAGAGGGTAAAACTACCGTCACCAAAATTATTGATGCCTTTATTAGGGATACTAAAACTAAAAAAGCATATGCATAAAAAACCACAACTTTAATGCTGTGGTTCTATTTTTTCTTACTCGGTACGCCACTAATTACAAATTAGCAGTAAGCCATTACGCTGACATACTAGCGCCAGCAGGGGAATTGCTTCCAAAAAAAGGTCATCTAAACAAAAACCCTCTGCACATAAAATGAACAGAGGGCTTTTTTACAATAAACCTTATCTTAATTATTTAATGATGCATTTCTTCCTCACCGTCTTGTAATGGAATATGTTGCGGCACAAAATCTTGGCCTGGAATTACATATTCACCATCTTCATTTACTTTACTATAATCATACGCCCACCGGTGCACCTCTGGTATGGCTCCTGGCCAGTTTCCATGAATATGCTCTTGTGGAGCTGTCCATTCTAAAGTATTAGAATTCCAAGGGTTCTGAGCTCCTTTTTTACCGTAGAATATGCTGCTTATAAAGTTATAGACAAATATGAGTTGTGCTAATGCTGCTATAATAGCAAACATGGTAATAAGCACTTGAACATTTGTTAATTCATCAAACATAGGAAATGCTGTATTTTGATAATACCTTCTTGGTACTCCAGCCATACCTACAAAGTGCATCGGAAAGAAAACACCGTATGCACAAACGGCAGTGATCCAAAAGTGTACATAGCCTAAATTCTTATTCATCATTCTACCATAGAACATTTTAGGAAACCAATGATAGACTCCTGCAAAAAGACCATATAATGCGGAGATACCCATTACTAAGTGAAAGTGCGCCACTACAAAATACGTATCATGCACATTAATATCTAAAGTACTATCTCCTAAAATAATACCAGTTAAACCTCCTGTTATAAAAGTAGAGACCAAACCTATAGAGAATAACATTCCTGGATTAAGCTGCAGGTTTCCTTTCCAGAGTGTGGTAATATAATTAAATGCTTTTACCGCAGATGGGATTGCTATTAAAAGTGTTGTAAATGTAAATACAGATCCTAAAAATGGGTTCATACCCGAAATAAACATATGGTGACCCCAAACTATTGTAGATAAGAATGCAATTGCAATAATAGAAGCAACCATTGCTCTATATCCAAATATGGGCTTACGAGCATTCGTAGACATCACCTCTGAGGTAATTCCTAATGCAGGTAGTAATACAATATATACTTCAGGGTGTCCTAAAAACCAGAACAGGTGTTCGTATAATACTGGCGATCCTCCTTGATAATGCAAGACTTCGCCTTGAATAAAGATATCTGATAAGAAAAAAGAAGTTCCAAAACTTCTATCCATTATTAATAATAATGCAGCAGATAATAATACTGGGAAAGAAATAACACCAATAACTGCTGTTACAAAAAATGCCCATATGGTTAAAGGTAGCCTTGTCATAGACATCCCTTTTGTTCTTAGATTTAGTACGGTTACAATATAATTTAATGATCCTAATAAGGAAGATGCAATAAATATTGCCATTGATACCAACCATAGTGTCATCCCCATTCCAGATCCTGGTTGTGCCATTGGCAATGCACTTAAAGGCGGATAAATTGTCCAACCTGCTGCGGCTGGACCAGCCTCAACAAATAATGACAACATCATCACAACAGATGAGATAAAGAACATCCAGTAAGACAACATGTTTAAGAAACCTGAAGCCATATCTCTTGCCCCTATCTGTAATGGAATAAGTAAATTACTGAATGTACCACTTAAACCTGCCGTTAAGACAAAGAATACCATAATAGTACCGTGTATGGTTACTAATGCTAAATAGATATCTGCATCCATTACCCCTTCTGGAGCCCATTTTCCTAAAACAGCTTCAAAAAGTGGGAAAGATTCTCCAGGCCATGCAATTTGCATCCTGAACAAAATAGACATTGCAATACCTATAAAACCCATAATTAGACCAGTAATTAAATACTGCTTTGCAATCATCTTATGATCTTGACTAAAAATATATTTAGTTACAAAAGTTTCTTTATGGTGATGATGTCCGTGATCGTCGTGTGCGTGATCATCAATATTTGCATGTGCTGTTGCTGACATAATCTCTATATATTCTGTTTATATTATTTTTCTTGTTATAGCCTTCTTTATTACTGAGCTGATGCCATCATTGTTTTCCCAAAAGTTTGTTGGCTTGCCATCCACTTCTCATATTCTTCTTGGGTTTCTACAATAATTTTCATTTGCATATTGTAATGCGATTTTCCACAAATCTTATTACAAAGCAAAATATAATCAAACTCCCATGGATCTGAATTATCTTCTCCATTAGCAGCTCTTTCGGCTCTTATTTTATTTGTACGTATCACTTTATCAACTACATCAGGGTTCTGACGCATTTGCTCTGTTGTATAAATTGGAGTGTACGAAAACTCGGTGATCATTCCTGGAACACAATTCATTTGTGCTCTAAAGTGTGGCATGTAAGCCGAGTGTAATACATCCTGAGAACGCATTTTAAAATTTACTTTTCTTCCTACAGGTAGGTGTAATTCTTTTACAATAACATCATCAGCGGCATTAGGATCTGCTTCGTCTAATCCTAATACATTAGCTCTGTCAATATCAATCATTCTAACATTAGCATCGCCAAGAACATTATCTCCACCACCATACCTGGCGGTCCAATTAAATTGTTGTGCATAGAGCTCTACAATTAGCGGATCATCTTCATCATTAACATCCATAATATTAGTCCATGTATATAGCCCCCAAAGAATTAAACCTGCTAATACAATTACAGGAATAATGGTCCAGATAAACTCTAACCTATCATTATCTGCAAAAAACAAGGCTTTTTTTCCTTTTTCACCTCTATATTTATAGGCGAAATAGTGCAATAAAGCTTGTGTAATGGTTTGTACTATAAATATAATAACAAAAGACCATAGCATTAAACTATCGTATTCTGCACCATGTGCTGAGGCTGCTTCTGGTAATAAAAACTTCGTATATTTCCAAAAGCTAAAGATGGTAATACCATATATAAAAATTAAGAAGGCGAACATGAGATAACCATTTATTTTGTTATCTCCATCTGTTGCAACTCCAGGACTATTCGCTTTTAGTTGCGATAATTCAAATATCTTAGTCATTTGCCAAATGGCAATTCCTACTAATACTACAACAGCTATAATTAAAAATCCAGTCATTATATAATTTAATGTTATTTTTTAAAACTAGTAATGAAAATGCTTACTCTCCTCAATAAAAGGATTTCTTTTTGGTTGCAATGGTGCTTTTGACAAGGCACGGAATACCCAGAAAATGAATAATCCTGCAAAAAACAATATAGAACTTATTTCAGAAAGCCCTATATACCATTGTGTACCAACAGTAGACGGCATAATCATATTAAATATATCTAAGTAATGCCCTCCTAATATTACGATCCCAGCCATTACTACAAACCAGTTAACTCTTTTAAAGTCACTATTCATTAACAATAATAATGGGAATACAAAGTTCATTGCGATCATTCCAAAGAATGGCAATTTAAAATCTTGAATACGCGTAACATAATAGGTTACTTCTTCAGGAATATTAGAATACCAGATTAACATAAACTGAGAGAACCAAAGGTAGGTCCAGAAAATACTAATCCCGAACATAAATTTTGCTAAATCGTGAATATGACTATCATTTACTTCTTTAAGCAAACCTTTTGATTTTAAATAAATGGTAATTAAAGCGATAACCGTAATCCCAGAAACAAACATACTTGCAAATACATACCATCCAAATAAAGTACTAAACCAGTGTGGATCTACACTCATAATCCAATCCCAAGACATAATAGACTCTGATACTAAGTAGAATACTAAAAATGCTGCAGAAACTCTAAAATTCTTTTTAAAGTTAGCATTATCATCTGCTTCATCTTGTGCTAGAGATAGTTTACGGGAGTATTCTCTATACAAAATCCATCCTGCTAAGAAAACAGCAGCTCTTATTAAGAACGATACTCCGTTTAAATAACCTGCTTTCCCTTGTAATAAATGGTCTTTTGCTACCACCTCTGCATCCATCCAAACAAAAAGATGATTCATATGTGCTACAGAACAAACTAAAATAACAAATACAATAATTCCTCCAGGAACTAAATAAGAAGTAATTCCTTCCATTACTCTAAACAATAATGGAGACCAACCTGCTTGTGCAGCTCTTTGTATAGCATAAAAAGCCAATACGCCTAATGCAATCATAAAGAAAAAGAAGGCTGCAACATACAAAGCTGCCCAAGGTTTGTTTTGTAACTGATGAAGTACATGCTCATCATGTTCAGCACTATGATCTTCTCCATGCGCCATAGCTTTTTCTGCATGCGAATTTTCTTCAGCATGCCCATCTCCGTGACCATCACCATGACTTGCAAGCATTGCCTTAGATTCTTCTACAGTACTAGGAGCACTAAGAAATCCGGCACCAATACCTAATGCACCGATAATCATAAGTGCAATTGAAGCTATTTTTAATCTATTTGAAACAGTGTACATATCTAAAATCTATGTATTATTTTGTTAAGTCTTGTTTTAATTTCATTACGTATTCAGCAACTTGCCAACGCTCTTCTGTATTCAATTGGTTTGCATAAGAACCCATAGAATTTAAACCATAATAAATCGTATGGTAGGTACTTCCTACAGTAATATCTCTTGCATCATAACTTGGAACCCCTAGAATTTTTTCACGCTTTACTAAAGTTCCCATACCGTTTCCTTTGTTTCCGTGACAAATACCACAGTAGATCCCATAAAGTTCTTTACCCACTTTCATATTATCTTCAGACTGTAAAGAATCCAATGGGCTTGCTTGTAACCTTGCAAGTTCTTTACCCTCTAAACCATTGGCAAACTCATATGGCATTTTACCACGTGCAATTGCATTTGCTGGTGGGATTAACCCTTCTGATTTAAAAGATAAATTATTGTCTATTTCTTGATAGGTTTCATAGCCTACAGACTTATACATGTTTGGCATGTACTGGTAGTTTCTGCTGTTTTTGTTAGAACAAGAAACGAAAGCCACTAGACTTAAAACAACTCCTATTATTTTTATAAAACTCTTCATATCTCCTTTTAACTACTTTTCTGAAATATTAATCTCTACTGCACCAGTATCTGCTAATAAATCCATCAGTTCTTGCTCGTTATTATGAATTTCTATTTCCATTAAAAAATGGTCATCTGTAGTACGCACATCTGGGTTTTCAGCTTCTTTAAAAGGCCATAACCTACTTCTCATATAAAAAGTAATCACCATTAAATGCGCTGCAAAAAATACGGTTAACTCAAACATAATAGGAACAAATGCTGGCATATTCTCTAAATAACTAAAACTTGGTTTACCGCCTATATCTTGCGGCCAGTCTTCAATCATAATGAAATTCATCATCGTAATTGCAACACATAGCCCTACACAACCATACATAAATGCAGTAATTGCAATTCTAGTTGGTTCAAGTCCCATTGCTTTATCTAGTCCGTGAACTGGAAAAGGGCAATATACTTCTTCTATATGATGTTTTGCTGCTTTTACTTTTTTGACTGCATGCATAAGCACGTCATCATCTGTGTAAAGTGCATGTATAACTTTAGATGCCATATTTACAATTTCAAATTCAAGTTTTAAATTCAAGTTCAAAAAACTAAAATTTTAAACTTATCTCATTTATTTTTAATTAACAGTAATTCGTTTCAGTTTGCTAGAGTTCAAATTTAAATATAGCTTACTGACTGCTTACTGTTTACTCATTTAACTTTTTTGCCTGACCTGCCCAATCATCACGTTGTGCTCTTCCTGGGAAAGAACCTGTGATAGCATCTAACAAATCGTATTCTTTGTTTGTCATTTTGCTTACTTGAGCAAACTTAAATATTCCTATTTGGTTTAAGGTTTTTTCCATTTGAGGACCAATACCTTTTACCTTTTTTAAATCATCTGGAGTATCATTAGCTGCATCATAAACACCAAGTGTATCTAAAAGTGATGATACTTTACTATCATCAGTTACTGTATCGACAGGTTTTTCTTCCGCTACCGTTTTAGAAACCTGTGGTGCTGTTGCATTTATAGTATACAATGGTTTGCCTGCATCTCTTAATCTCTTATATTTTTCTCCAGAAGATTTCATAATAGATTTTACTTCTGCTTGTGCTATTACAGGGAATGTTCTAGAGTACAATAAGAATAAAACAAAGAAGAAGCCTATGGTGCCTATAAATATGCCAATGTCTACAAATGTAGGTGAGAACATGGTCCAAGAAGATGGTAAGTAATCGCGGTGTAATGATGTTACAATAATTACAAAACGCTCAAACCACATTCCTATGTTTACTACTATTGAAATTCCGAAAGAGAACATAATACTAGTACGTAGTTTTTTAGACCACATAAATTGTGGAGAAAACACATTACAAGTCATCATTGCCCAGTATGCCCACCAGTAAGGCCCAGTTGCTCTGTTTAGGAATGCATATTGTTCGTATTCTACTCCAGAATACCAAGCCATAAACAACTCTGTTATATATGCACAACCTACTATAGAACCTGTTAACATAATAACGATATTCATTAACTCTATATGCTGTAAAGTAATGTAAGCTTCTAAGTGACATACTTTTCTCATGATAATAAGCAAGGTATTTACCATTGCAAACCCTGAGAAAATGGCTCCTGCCACAAAGTATGGAGGAAATATAGTGGTATGCCATCCTGGAATTACTGAGGTGGCGAAATCAAAAGATACAATGGTATGTACAGAAAGTACTAATGGTGTTGCTAAACCTGCTAATACCAATGATACTTCTTCAAAACGTTGCCAATCTTTAGCTCGCCCACTCCATCCAAAACTAATTAAGCTATATATTTTCTTTTGAAAAGGCCTCACAGCTCTATCACGGATCATTGCAAAATCTGGCAAAAGACCTGTCCACCAGAAAACTAAGGAAACCGATAAATATGTAGATATAGCAAATACATCCCAAAGTAGTGGTGAGTTAAAGTTTACCCATAACGATCCAAATTGATTTGGAATAGGCAATACCCAATATGCTAACCATGGTCTTCCCATGTGGATAATTGGGAATAAACCTGCTTGTACTACAGAGAAGATTGTCATTGCTTCTGCAGAACGGTTAATTGCCATTCTCCATTTCTGACGGAAAAGCAATAATACCGCAGAAATTAATGTTCCTGCATGTCCAATACCTACCCACCATACAAAGTTGGTAATATCCCATGCCCAACCTACAGTTTTATTTAATCCCCAAGTACCAATACCCGTAGATATGGTATAAATAATACATCCGATACCCCAAAGAAATGCGATTAATGCGATAGAAAACACTATCCACCATTGCTTGTTCGCTTTTCCTTCTACAGGAGCAGCGATATCTACAGTTACATCGTGATAGCTCTTGTCTCCAAGTACTAAGGGTTTTCGTATAGGTGCTTCGTAATGCGACGCCATATGTTATATTCTATTACGTTGTTCTTTTATTATATAAATTGCTTATGCTTCATCAGTATTTCTCACTTTTACATGATAGAATACATTTGGTTTTGTTCCTACATGCTCTAATAAGTGATACATACGCTCACTCTTTTTCAACTCTGCAACTTCACTCTTTTTATCATTAATATCTCCAAATACCATTGCTCCATTACCGCATGCTGCAGAACAAGCTGTTTGGAATTCACCATCTTCAATAACACGACCATCTCTTTTAGCATCTAGGATTGTTTTCTGTGTTTTTTGGATACACATAGAACATTTCTCCATAACCCCTCTAGAGCGTACGGTTACGTCTGGATTAATTACCATTTTCCCTAAATCGTTATTCATATGGTAGTTAAACTCATCGTTATTGTTATACAAGAACCAGTTAAATCTACGTACTTTGTAAGGACAGTTGTTTGCACAATACCTTGTACCTACACATCTGTTATACGCCATATGGTTTTGACCCTGACGCCCGTGTGATGTTGCTGCCACTGGGCAAACCGTCTCACATGGCGCATGGTTACAATGCTGACACATTACAGGTTGAAAAGCTACTTGTGGATTAGTTGCTGGATCCTCTAATTCTATAAAGCCTCCTAAAGAACCACTATCTCCACTTAAACCATCAAAATTCTCTTTCTTATGATTATCTTCTTCAAAAGTTTCTTCTGAAGAATAATATCTGTCAATACGCAACCAGTGCATATCTCTAGATTTACGTACTTCTTGTTTCCCTACTACCGGAACATTATTTTCTGCGTGACATGCAATAACACAAGCCCCACATCCTGTACAAGCATTTAAATCTATAGACAAGTTAAAGTGATGTCCGATAGAACGGTCAAAATCGTCCCACAAACTTACTGATGTTGCAGGAACTTCTTGATGATCTAAAGAAACAACTGGCTGTACATTCCACTCTTTTGCTTCTTTAGTGTTAAAGATTTCGAGCGTAGTTTCTTTAATGATATCGCCTCTACCCATCAGGGTTTTATGCAATTGCACACAAGCAAACTCATGGTTACCCTCTTGTTTTTTGATAACAACCTCCTGTGTGTTTGAGAAGTTTTTATACAACTCATAGGCATTCTTACCAGTTTGCATTTCTGCTTGCATCCCTTCTTTTCTACCATAACCAAAGGAAAGACCAACTGTACCTTTTGCTTGGCCTGGTTGAATAATTACAGGAACAGCCTCTAACGTCATATCACCAACAGTTAGTGTAGCATAACTACCATCTAAACCACCATTAGCAACATTTTCGTTTACTAAATCTAATGCTTCTGCATCTGATTTGGATACGGTAACATAATTATCCCAAGATACTCTAGTAATAGGATCTGGAAACTCTTGTAACCATGGGTTGTTTGCCATTTGACCGTCTCCCATCCCTACTTTAGAATATAAGGTAAGCTCCATCCCTGCACTTGTTGCTCTAGATAAAGCACTTACAGCACTAGAAATATCAACAGCAGGTGCTACGGCAATAGCGTCTTCTATTAAGGTGTCTATATCAGATTCTACTGTTGAACTAGCAGCTTGAAACACCCCATCATGTAATGCCTTATTCCATTGCTCTCCTCCTAAAACAGAAGTACTCCAATGGTCTTTTATATACTCATAATACGTTTGTTCACTCCCCATCCATGATAATAAGGAAGACTGAAATTGACGTGTATCAAATAATTCTTTTATGGTTGGCTGCATTAAGCCATAATGCCCTTTTTTAATCTCTACATCGCCCCAAGACTCTAAGAAATGGTTTGCAGCGGCATTATATTTAGAAATTTTAGCGGTTTCATGAGCACTTAAAGAAAAAGAAACAGATACCCCTACTTGTAATATTGCTTCTTTAAAATACGCTGCGTTTGGCAAGGTATATGCAGGGTTAACACCATCCATAATAAGTGCGCCCACTTTTCCAGATTTCATATCTGAAATTAATGCATCAACTTTTGCCGTATTTCCTTGTCTAATATATTTTGGTGCTTTAGGATCAAATGCTTTACTTCCTAGCATTTTATTGATCGCTAAAACTACCGCTTGTGCATTTTTATCATCAAGACCCGTAACTACAACAGCTTTAGATCCTGCTTTTCTAATTTCATTTGCTACAGCTGTTACTGCCGCAGAAATTGTATCGTTTAATTCTCCAGAAACTGAAGAACCATTTAATTTTGCATATAACTTAGCTAAGGCTACTTTTTGCTCACTTGGTTTTAAAGCAATACGCTTATCGGCATTTGCCCCTGCTAAAGACATATTAGACTCAAACTGAATGTGTTTGGACATTTTACCCTTCTTAGGAACACGTCCTTTTGCGTAACCAGCATCATAACCACCACCTTGCCAATCTCCTAAGAAATCTGCTCCGAAAGAAACAATTAATTCTGCTTTTTCAAAATCATAATCTGCTAAAGCTCTTTCACCATATGCTGCTTCAAAAGCGCTTAAGGCAGCATCTTCTGAAATAGCGTCATAGGTAACGTGATTTACGTTTGCATATTTAGCTTTAAATTCTGCTATTAATTTTGTTGTAGACGGACTTGCATAGGTTTGCGTTAACAATGCTATTTGCTTTCCAGAGTTTAAAGCTCCTTTAACAGCGCTATCTAAATCACTCCAAGAGATCGCTTCAGATTCTCCGTTTGGTCCATTAGGTCTATGTACTGGTCCTTGAAGACGCTTACTATCATACAATCCTAAAACAGAAGCATTAACTCTAGCATTAGCAGAACCACCTACTTTTGCATCTTTATTAGTAGCAATACTTATAGGCCTACCTTCTCTGGTTTTTATTAAAATACTTGCAAAATCATAACCATCTGCAATAGTAGTAGCATAATAGTTTGCCACACCAGGAATAATACTTTCTGGCTGAACAACATAAGGTATCGATTTTGTTACCGGACCTTCACATGCCGCCATAGTTGCAGCAGCTGTACTAAAACCTACATATTTCAAGAAATCTCTTCTATTGGTAGAACTAGAAGCCAAATTTTCTTTGTCTCCTAAAAATTCATCCACAGGAATATCTTGAACAAACTCATTTTGTCTTAGCGCCTCAACAATGGAATCGTTGGGATTTAACTCCGCCTCGCTTTTCCAATATTTTTTGTTTGATGCCATACTTATATCTCTGAATTATCTTCTCTTATTATTAATAGTGACATTTACCACATTCTAAACCACCCATCTGCGCAGCAGTTAGATTCTCAACTCCATACTTCTTAGAAAGCTCAGCGTGGATTTTTTCGTAATATTCGTTACCTTGAACCTTAACGTTAGTCTCGCGGTGACAGTTAATACACCAACCCATGGTTAATGGCGAATGTTGCTCCATAATCTCCATTTCCTCTACAGGACCATGACAAGTCTGGCATTCTACACCAGCAACAGTAACGTGTTGTGAGTGGTTAAAATATGCAAAATCTGGAAGGTTGTGAATTCTAATCCATTCTACAGGTTTTGTTTCTCCTGTATATTTCTGATTCTCTTCGTCCCAACCTACAGCTGCATATAATTTTTTAATTTCCTTATTGTAATCTACTCCATATGCTGCTCCCTCTGCTAGGGTCTCATCAGCTACTTGATAAATAGACTTATGACAGTTCATACAAATATTTAAAGATGGTATTCCGGAATGCTTAGAAACCCTTGCCGAAGAGTGGCAATATTTACATTCTATCTTATTATCACCCGCGTGAATTCTATGTGAATAATGAATAGGTTGTATAGGAGCATAGCCTTGATCTACACCAACTTGCATCATTGCACCATAGGCAAAATAAGCACCACTTAATAGTAATAAAATCACTGAAACCAGTACTAAAAACTGGTTTTGTATAAAAGCTTTCCAAATTGGCGTTCTTTTTTCTGATGCTTCTTTAACAACAGTTACACCATTAGCTTCTGCAATGCTTTTTAGCGTATTGTTTACTAAAAATAACATTACTACTAACAGGCCAAATACTAGAACTAAAGCACCTAATATAATTTCGTTAGAGATACCTGAATCATTAGAACCTCCTTTGACACCTGGAACAGTAGCAATATCAACACCTGGTGACTTATCCGGTGTTGGCGCAGCAGTATATGCTAAAATATTATCAATATCTGCATTAGATAATGTCGGGAAAGCTGTCATTGCAGCTTGATTGTACTCATTATAAATCTTGCTTGCATATGCATCACCAGATTTAATAACCCCAGCACTATTTTTTATCCAAGCATAAATCCATTCTCTATCTAAACCTTCTTCCGCTAAACGAGCTTCTACATTACGTAATGCAGGACCCGTCATTTTACGATCTAAATGATGACACGCAGCACAATTTTGATTAAAAAGGGATTTTCCTTTGGCGGCATCGCCTTCTTGCGAAAACAGAGAAGTTGAAAAGAGTAGAGAAACTACCAGACTGATACCTAAAACTTTAGAAATTTGATTGCGGTATAGAACCTTTTTCATATTTAAAAATATTTCTATCTTGTTCTTGGCATGATAATTTCTTATCGTTTATTATGGAGAAAAAACATGCTTTGAAATCGAACGCAAAAATACGACATAGACTTTATTTTAGAAATGTTAAGGTATTTATAATTTATAATTTATAACAATTCTAAATAAGCAATTTAATTTTTGTTTGATCATTAAAAAATTACTTTTGTTCTATTGTTTTTTCAATAAAAATGAAACTTATGAAAACCGCAGCGATTACAACATTTTTAGCCCTATTCACAGCCTTTTGCGCTGCGCAAGATGGGCAGATTACTATTAAACAAGATGAAAAAATTATAGATTTGTTAGAAATCTATAAAAATCAGGATCAAGATTCTGGTGTATATAAAATTCAGATCGGAAAAGGGTCTTTAGCAGCTGCCAACAGATTAAAACAGAGTGTGGAAATTAATTTTCCAGGTTGGTATTCTAAAATAGATTTTGTGGAGACAGATTATAGAGTTAGGGTAGGAAAATTTAAAACAAAACTTGAAGCGGAACGCCGGTATATGAAAATTAGAAAAAAATTTCCTGGAGCTTTTATCATTCCACCCAATAAAAATAAAGGGTAAATAAAAAAAGCGATCTACAGAGATCGCTTTTTTTATACTTGATATTTCTTTCTTATTTATTTCAACTTTTTCTTAACTGCCACTTCTTGGAAGCCTTCTACAATATCTAATTCTTTAATATCATTGTAGTTCTTAATTTGAAGTCCACAATCGTATCCTTTTGAAACTTCTTTTACATCATCTTTAAATCGTTTTAAAGAAGAAAGCTCCCCTGTAAAGACAACTACTCCATCTCTAATTAAACGGATTCCAGAGCTTCTTAATATTTTACCTGTAGTTACCATACAACCTGCAATAGTACCTACTTTAGATATTTTAAAGGTTTCTCTAATTTCTGCTGTACCCGTAATTTCTTCCTTCATTTCTGGAGAAAGCATTCCTTCCATAGCATCTTTTAGATCGTTAATAGCATCATAAATAATAGAATACATTCTAATATCTATTTCTTCATTATCAGCTATTGTTCTGGCATTACCCATTGGCCTTACATTAAAGCCAATAATAATAGCATCGGATGCCGAAGCTAAAAGCACATCACTTTCTGTGATAGGCCCTACCGCCTTATGTATGATATTTACTTGTATTTCTGCTGTAGATAATTTCTGGAACGAATCTGTTAATGCTTCTACCGATCCATCCACATCACCTTTCAGGATAATATTTAATTCTTTAAAGTCGCCCAGCGCTATACGTCTTCCAATTTCATCTAAGGTAATATGACGTTGTGTTCTTACAGATTGCTCACGTAACAACTGCCCTCTTTTGGTTGCGATCTGTTTTGCTTCTCGCTCATCTTCAAGGACATTAAATTTATCTCCCGCCTGTGGCGCACCATCTAAACCTAGTATTGATATTGGTGTAGAAGGCCCTGCTTCTTTTATATTGTTACCACGCTCGTCTTGCATGGCTTTTACCTTACCACTACAAGTTCCTGCAAGCACATAATCTCCAATTTTAAGCGTTCCTGCCTGTACTAACACTGTAGAAACATATCCTCTTCCTTTATCTAAGAAGGCTTCTACCACAGCTCCGTTTGCCAATTTATCTGGGTTTGCTTTCAGCTCTAAAAGTTCTGCTTCTAACAATACTTTTTCTAAAAGTTCTTTGATCCCCTGACCTGTTTTTGCAGAAATATCATGCGATTGTATTTTACCACCCCAGTCTTCTACTAACAAATTCATTTGCGCCAGCCCTTCTTTTATTTTATCAGGGTTTGCCGTAGGCCTATCTATTTTATTAATTGCAAATACAATAGGTACCCCAGCCGCTTGGGCATGACTTATTGCTTCTTTTGTTTGTGGCATAATATCATCATCAGCAGCCACTACAATAACAGCAATATCTGTTACTTGAGCACCACGTGCACGCATGGCCGTAAAGGCTTCGTGACCCGGTGTATCTAAAAATGCGATCTTCTGTCCATTTTCTAAGCTAACACCATAAGCACCTATATGTTGTGTGATTCCTCCGCTTTCTCCTGCTATTACATTTTCTTTTCTGATATAATCTAAAAGTGATGTTTTACCATGATCTACGTGTCCCATTACGGTAACAATTGGCGCTCTCCCTTTTAAATCTTCCGCAGCATCTTCTTCTTCCTCTATTGCCTCTTCTATTTCTGCAGAAACAAACTCAACCTCATAACCAAATTCCTCAGCAACTATAGATAGTGTTTCTGCATCTAAACGCTGGTTCATGGTTACCATGATCCCTAGAGACATACACGCAGAAATAATTTGTGTTGTAGAAACACCCATCATCGTTGCCACTTCATTAGCCGTAACGAATTCTGTTACTTTTAAAATTTTACTCTCTAATTCTTGTTGTTCAAGATCTTTTTCTGTTTGCTGACGGTGCTGATCTCTTTTATCTCTTCTATACTTTGCTCCTTTTCCTTTTTTAGATTTCCCTTGAAGTTTTTCAAGCGTTTCTCTAACCTGTTTTTGTACATCTTCTTCTGACGGCTCAACTTTTGGAGCTTGCTTAAATCGTTGCCCAGGTCCTCTTCTTTGCCCAGGTCCATTTCCTCCACCAGGTCTTGGTCTAGCGCCTGGTTTAGCGCCACCTCCAGCAGTGTTATTACCACTTACAATTCTTTTTCTACGTTTTTTCTTATCCGCAGTATTGTTTGAAGTTTTTGGAGCTTCTTTCTTTTTCTTAGGCTTTTCAAATTTGGTAAGATCTATTTTATCTCCCGTAATTTTTGGCCCAGATAGTTTTTTGTATTGCGTTGTTATTGCTTCTGGTTCTTTTGGAGTTTCCTCATCATTTTCAGCAACAACCTCAGGAGCTTCTACTTTATTTTCTTCTTTAGAAACAACAGGTGCTTTTTCAGCTTCTTTCGCCTTGGCTTTAGGTGTTTCTAAATTTATTTTGTCAACTACTTTAAATTTTGGCTTATCAGCGGCAGCTTTTATAACTGGCTCTGGCTTTACCTCTTTTGGCTCTGGAACTTTTTCTACAGGTTTCTCTACCTCTTTTTTAACAGGAGCTTCAGGTTTCTTAGGGTTTAAATCTATTTTTCCTATAGTTTTAGGTCCAGATAATTCAGCTTTACCACGAACTACTTGTTCTGCAGATTTTTTCTCTCTAGCAATTCTTCTATCTTCTTGCTCTTGTTCCAGTTGCTGCCTAATCGCTTCTTTTTCTTTTCGCTTTTCCTCACCAACTTCTTTAGACGCAACCTTCTTGCTCATATCGGTCTGGAACTCATCCAGCAGCACTTGGTATACCTCATTGGATATTTTTGTAGTAGGCCTAGCCTCTACATCATGTCCTTTGGAACCCAAAAAATCTACAGCCCTGTCTAGTGAAATATTTAATTCACGTAGCACTTTATTAAGCCTTATTGTTGCATTATCTGCCATAAATACCTGTTACTATACTTGAAATTTATTGCTAATATATAGCTTAATCTTCTAATTCTTCTTTTAGTATGCGAACAACTTCTAAAATTGTTTCTTCTTCTAAATCAGTACGTTTTACCAAATCATCAGTATCTAACTCTAAAACACTACGAGCGGTATCCATACCTATTTTCTTAAATTCTTCTATAACCCAAGCTTCTATTTCATCAGAGAATTCTGTTAATTCTACATCTTCCTCTACTCCTTCACGGAACACATCTATTTCATAACCAGTTAATTGACCTGCCAATCTAATATTGTGTCCTCCTCTACCTATTGCCTTAGAAACTTCTTCTGGCCTTAAGTATACTTGTGCTGTTTTTTTCTCTTCATCTAATTTTACAGATGATACTCTTGCCGGGCTTAAAGCTCTTGTAACCAATAATTGCGGATTATTAGTCCAATTAATTACATCGATATTCTCATTCCCTAATTCTCTTACAATGCCATGTATACGAGATCCTTTCATCCCTACACATGCACCAACAGGATCAATTCTATCATCATAAGAATCTACAGCTACTTTTGCTTTTTCCCCAGGAATACGAACTGCTTTTTTAATGGTTATTAAACCATCGAAAACTTCTGGTATTTCCTGAAAAAATAACTGTTCTAAGAATGCAGGAGCTGTTCTAGACATTATAATTGAAGGTTTGTTTCCTTTCAACTCTACACTTTCTATTACTCCTCTAACATTATCTCCTTTTCTAAAGAAATCAGAAGGAATTTGCCTTTCTTTAGGCATCACAATTTCATTACCCTCATCATCTAAAAGAATGATAGCTTTATGTCTTATATGATGCACTTCTGCCGTATAAATTTCACCTTCTAAATCCTTAAATTGCTTATAGATGGTTGTATTATCGTGCTCATGGATTTTAGAAATTAAATTCTGACGTAATGCCAAAATTGCTCTTCTTCCTAAATCAATTAATTTAACCTCTTCGGAAACATCTTCTCCTACTTCAAAATCTGGTTCAATTTTACGAGCTTCGGTCAAAGAAATTTCTTCATTAGGCTCTTCTATCTCCCCATCTTCTACTACAATTCGGTTTCTCCAGATTTCTAAATCTCCTTTATCTGGATTGATAATAATATCAAAATTATCATCAGAACCAAACTTTTTCTTTAAAGCGTTTCTAAAAACATCCTCTAAAATCGCCATTAGCGTTACTCTGTCTATGAACTTATCGTCTTTAAATTCCGAAAAAGATTCAATCAACGCAATGTTTTCCATATTGACTTATCAATTAAAATTTTAATACAACTTTTGCTTCTTGTATATCAGAAAACTCAATTTCTTGTTTTTTCTGAACCGTAACTTTACCCTTACCAATTGGTTTAGGCTCCCTAGCTTTCCATTCTAAAGTAATCCCTTGTTCTTCAACAAGTGTAAGTTTACCTTCAAATTTATTTTCTTGGGTTTTCACTTCCAATACTCTTCCTATATTCTTTTTATACTGCCGTGGCATTACCATAGGTGTTGTTGCTCCAGCAGAGGCTACTTCTAAAGAAAAATCCTCTTCTTCCCGATCTAAATTATGTTCTATTGCACGACTTACCGCCATACAATCTTTTAAAGTTACCCCATTGTCCCCATCTAAAATAATATTAATTTTATTACCTGGTGACAGGGTAAAATCTATTAAAAAAATAGCTTCATTTTCTTGCAATGCAGTCTCTAAAAGTGCTAAAACTTTTTCCTTAAACATAATTATTAAGTAATAAAAGAGGGGACAAATTGTCCCCTCATTATACTATTCATCCTTACAGCGATGCAAATATACAACTTTTTTTAAATTTTTATCTATTACCTCACATCAAATACTATATTTGATACTTCAATACTTAAATACGAACTTTATAAACCATTACAGCATGGAGATTTTGTCTTCTTACAACCTAATTATAGCTTCTTCTTTTGTTATTATCCTTTCTTTTTTCTTTAATGGAATTTCAAAGAAAACCAATATTCCTGCTGTTTTAATGTTGATCCTTTTAGGGATTATTTTACAGTACGTATTGGGCTTTATTGTAGGTGATACCCTAGATTTGGCTAACACATTAAAAGCACCGCTTGAACTTTTAGGAATTGTAGGTCTTATTATGATTGTATTAGAAGCGGCGTTAGAATTAGAATTAAAGCGCGAGAAATTAGTGCCAATTTTAAAATCTATGGCCATTGCGCTTATTGGTTTAGTTGGTTCTGCTTATGCAGCAGCATTTATTTTACAACAATTTATAGCCGGCATGAGCATGCAAGTTGCTTTAATTTACGCTACACCCCTATCTATATTATCTAGCGCCATTATTATCCCCAGTGTAAGTGGTTTAAATGAAAACAAAAAAGAATTCCATATCTATGAAAGCACCTTTTCTGATATTATGGGAATTATGATGTTCTATTTTTTAACCGCAAAATTAGACCCAGAAACGGATGCTGGTGTAGTAGCTTTTGGCGGGAACATTATATTAACTATTGCAATTGCGCTTGTAGCCAGTTATGCAATTGTTTTAATCTTTCAACAGATAAAAAGTCAGGCGAAATTATTTTTATTGATTGCAGTACTATTATTACTCTATGCTATAGGCAAAAAATTACATTTATCTTCCCTAATCATTATTCTAATTTTTGGTTTAGTCATCGCGAACGTAAAATTATTTTTCCCTGGGAAAATGAAAGTTTTTTTAGAGCATGATAAAATACATCAGATATACCACGAATTACATATTATTACACTAGAAACTGCCTTTGTAGTGCGTACTTTCTTTTTTGTGATTTTTGGGATTACCATTGTTATTTCTTCCCTATTAAGTCTTAGTGTTGCACTGGTTAGCATTCTAATTATTATTTCTATTTACGCTATCCGTTTTTTAATCTTACGTGTTTTTGTAGGGAAAGATATTTTACCACAGCTCTTTATTGCGCCAAGAGGCTTAATTACCGTTTTGTTATTTTATGCGATACCCGAAAGTGCACAAGTTGAAAATTTTGAATCTGGAATTTTACTTTTTGTAATTATCGGCACAAGTCTTATTATGACATGGGCCATGATTAAAGACAAAAGAAAAATGAGTACTTCATTAGATGAAATTGATGAAGTACGATTAGAACGTAATGAAGCAGAAGATATTTTAAACAAAAAAGAGGATAAGCACACATCTTCCGAAATAGAAGATAGCAATGAAATAGAAGAAGACAACTCATTTAAAGCCATTGAAGGTAATCCTGATGAAGAAACCAACACCTAATTATATTGTATTAGAAAATGCAACCAGATAATTTTACTACTTCTTTTTTTGGTATAGGGATACAAAATGGAAAAACGCCAGAAAATTTAGGTGCATTATGGCGTACAGCTCAAAATTTAGGCGCTAGTTTTATTTTCACTATTGGAAAACGTTATGCAAACCAAGCGAGTGACACGCATAACGCTGTAAAATCTATCCCTTATTACCACTATACAGATTTTAATGATTTTTTTGATCACCTCCCAAAAGGTGTCCGAATTGTTGGTGTTGAAAAAACAAAAACTGCTGAGAACTTAGAAACTTTTAAGCACCCAAAACGTTGTGTATACTTATTAGGTGCAGAAGATAATGGACTTACCAAAGAAGCTATTGAACGTGCTCACTTTTTAGTGCAATTTAGCTCCACCCATAGTTTAAATGTTGCTATTGCTGGTAGTATTGTTTTATATGACAGAAGTAGAAATAAAGCAATGCAGTAGACAACACTTAGTTAAAAAAGGATTTTTAATTAAAAATCCTAATACAGATTTGTATTAGGATTTTCTAAACTTATGTTGGCCCACAAGGACTCGAACCTTGAATGACGGTACCAAAAACCGGAGTGTTGCCAATTACACCATGGGCCAAAATATAAAGCACAAAAGTGGCTCTGTATTTGAGGTGGCAAATTTAAAACAAACTTTTGTTTTCACAAACATTTTTATAAGATTTTCTTAAGCAAGAAAAAAAGGTCATAATTCTACTGAAACAATGGCTACTAGCACTTTCTTAACTTGTTGAAGAATAGTTGATTTTAGTACAAAGACTTCACTAAAAGTAACAAGTTTATGATTTTCATTAGTACTATTTTGAGCATTGCGGCCGCTTTCTTTCATCTTTTCGCATTTCTTTAACAAAAATTGAAGCGCTGCACATCTGCCATATCTATTTTAATTGCTAAATTCGCCACAACTGTAAATCATAACATAAATGTTTTCTAAGGATTTTGAAAAATGGGACAAAATATTAGGTTGGACTGTTTTTTTTATTGCACTTGTAACCTATGGTATAACCGTTGAACCTACTGGTAGTTTTTGGGATGCCGGAGAATACATTGCTACTTCAGCAAAACTCCAAGTGGGCCACCCTCCAGGAGCACCATTATTACAAATGATAGGAGCTTTCTTTTCTATGTTTGCTTTAGAAGATAGCCAAATAGCACTTATGGTAAACTATGTATCCAGCGTTTCTAGTGCATTTACTATCTTGTTTATGTTTTGGACCATAACAAACCTTACCAAAAAACTAATCAACACGGACAAGATTATTTCTAACAGCCAAGCTATTGCAGTTTTAGGAAGTGGTTTAGTTGGTTCTTTAGCCTATACCTATTCTGATAGTTTTTGGTTTAATGCGGTAGAAACAGAAGTATATGCTTCTGCCAGTTTAATTATGGCACTTCTTTTATTTTTAGGATTAAAATGGGTAGATAATCTACACCAGCCTAGGGGTAATAAATGGATAGTACTCATCTCATTTGTTATAGGACTTACTTTTGGAGTGCAATTTATGGGCTTTTTAGCCATCCCAACTATTGGTTTATTGTATTATTTTAAAACCTATAAAACTACTACTATTAAAAACTTTTTACTTGCTAATATAATAGTAGTAGCTATTTTAATGTTGGTTTATAAATTCTCCTTAACCTATGTTTTAGTTGCTTTTGGATGGAGCGAGGTTTTCTTTATCAATACCATGGGGCTACCCTTTAATTCTGGCTCTGTAATTATGGGGTTACTTTTTATTTCTGCTTTTTATTTTGGCCTACGTTACACTCAAAAAAATGGATACAAAGTTGTAAACACCTTAGTTCTCTGCTTAATGTTCTTATTCTTTGGTTTTTCGTCATGGTTAATGCTTCCTATACGCGCTAATGCTAATGTAGTTATTAATGAAAACGACCCATCTGATGCCAGATCACTTTTAGCTTATTATAATAGAGAACAATACCCTGGTGTAGACAGTCCTGTTTATGGTGCATATTATACCGATATGTTTGCAGCACAAGGAGAAGCAAAAGATGACAAACCTAAATACGAAAAAGATGAAAAGTTAGGGAAATATATTATTGTGAATAAATACAAAGATGCAGGTGTTAAACCCAACAAAAAACACGTAGGTTTTTTACCCAGAATGTGGAGTGATCAGAATACTGAGAACTACATGAAATATTTTGGAGCACCAGAAATTTCAATGAAACCTAGAAGTGAAATTATAGACAACTTAGGTGAAGAATATAAAACCTTATATGAAAATGATCAAATTTCTTTAAAACAATATCAAGAATATTTAAAAATTCTTAATGATCAAATTGATCAAGTTAAAGAAATTGCAATAAAAAATAATAGTAATTATAAAAATGGAGAGATAAACGAAAAGGATTATATTAAATTCTTAAATAGTGCCACTAATGATTATATAAATGTAAAACCACCCTCGCTCATAGATAACATTAAATACATGACCCAGTTTCAGTTTGGATATATGTATTGGCGTTATTTTATGTGGAATTTTACCGGAAAACAAAATGACAAACAAGGCAGATATGATGATAATGGAAACTGGCTTAGTGGTATTAATTTTATAGATAGTTACCGCCTTGGGTCTCAGGACAATTTACCCTCTGAGATTTTAAATAACAAAGGAAGAAACACCTATTACTTTTTGCCATTACTACTAGGAATTATTGGTATTTTATTTCAGATTGGCAAAAACCCAAAACAATTCTGGGCACTTTTAGTTTTCTTTTTGTTTACCGGACTCGCTATTCAATTTTATACCAATCCTGGTATTTTTCAACCTAGAGAGCGTGATTATTCTTTAGTAGGCTCTTTCTATGTTTTTGCCTTATGGATAGGAATAGGGGTTTACGGTTTATTTGATGCCTTTAAAAAATTACTATCACCTAAAATATTAGCTCCAGCAATTACTGTAGCTTGCCTTTTAGCAGTCCCTATGGTCATGGCCTATGAAAATTGGGATGATCATGACAGATCTAACCGATTTACAGCTAATTCTACTGCTAAAGCTTACTTAGACTCCACACAAGAAAATACAGATGCTATTTTATTTACCATAGGAGATAATGATACTTTTCCGCTATGGTATGTGCAAGAAATTGAAGGGTATAGAACTGATGTTAGAGTAGTATGTACGAGTCTTTTTGCTACAGACTGGTATGTAGACCAAATGAAAAAACAGGCATACGAGAGCAGCCCTATCCCTTCTCAACTCACACATAATTTATACAGAACTGGGTCTAGAGATGTAATATACTACCAAAATATTGATGAAAGATATAATAGGAATATTTCCGAGAGTCGTTGGGATATTAAACAATTTATGGATTGGGTAGCAAGTGATAAGCCTCAAACCAAATTGAGAAGTATTGTATCTGAAGAAAATAGTTATCCGGAAAATACTCTAAATACGGTTATTTACCCTACCAATAAAATACGTGTTCCTGTAAATAAAAAAAATGTCTTAGAAAGTGGATTGGTAAAAGCAAAAGACTCTGCACTAATTGTAGATTATATCGATATTGATTTACCTAAAAGTGCTTTACCAAAAAACAGAATATTAATGCTAGATATTTTAGCGAATAATGACTGGAAGCGTCCTATTTATTTTTCTGGCGGTAGCTTTGACAATGGTGAATATTTATGGATGAAAGATTACCTACAACTAGATGGTTTAGCCTATAAATTAGTTCCTATAAAAACAAAATACGAAAGCATGTTTGATATGGGCAGAATAGATACTGATCTGATGTATGATATTGTGAAAAAATGGGGCTGGGGTAATGCTGGTGAGGATATTTATCATGACACGCAAACTAGAATTCAAGGTTTAACCTACAGAGGCAATATTGCAAGACTAGTAGAGCAAATGATTAGCGAAAATAAAATAGCCAAAGCAAAAGAGATGATTGATATTGCTGTAGAGAATATGCCCATAGAATCTTTTGAGTATTATGCTTTTGTAGAACCATTTATAGATGGATATTATAAAGTTGGTGAAACCAGCAAGGCAAGAAATCTATTTGGCAAATTAAAAATTATATATCAAGAAAGACTTGATTACTATGCTAGCACTCCTCTTGATGAACAACAGCGTAATTTAAATGAGATTATTACAGATATGGAAGCCTATAATAGAGCCGTAGATATCTTAATACGTAACGGAGATAAAGAAGAAGCTGAAAAAGAAACTTTAATTTTTAATGAATTTATTGATAAGTTCAGCAGATTTGTTGATAACAGCAAAGATCCTTTAGAGGATGTTATAGCACCAGCTGAAGACCCAGATATGAATGATTCTATAAAAATAGATTCATCAGAATCAGAAACTTTACAAAATTAAAAAGTCGATTTCACTTAAGAATCATAAAAAAACCGAGATGCTATCTCGGTTTTTTTATAAACTTTTATAGATACTCGTTTAAAATACCTATCAGCGTATTTGCGTCTTGCTCCCCACTCTGACGCCAGACCATTTCTCCACTTTTATAGATCATTAAAGTTGGTAGTCCTTTTACACGCAAAGCTTGCGAAAGCTCTTTATTCTTATCAATATCAATTTTAATTACTTTTCCTTTATCACCTAAAGCAGCAGCAACATCTCTTAAAACAGCATGCATGGCTGTAGATTGCTCATTCCAATCAGCATAAAAATCCAATAAAACAGGGATTTTTAAATCTATAAGTTCACCAAATTTAGACATAGTTTATAAAGTCATTATAGATCAAATGTAAGAAAAAATGTTAAAAAATATACGTTCATAACATTTTTGTAACATTACAAGAGCAAGTATCTTATGTAATTTGTTTCTTTTTTAAAGTAATTACAGTTATTTCTGGCCATATCCCTACCCTTCCAGGATATGCTAAAAACCCAAAACCTCTATTTACATTAATAAACTGCCCTACCTGTTCATATATACCTGCCCAATATTTATAACGCCAACTCACTGGGCTCCATTTAAACCAACCTGGAATTTCTATCCCAAATTGCATTCCATGAGTGTGACCACTTAAGGTTAAATGATAATGATACGGATCTTTAACTACAACATCTTCCCAATGGCTTGGATCATGACTCATTAGTATTTTAAAATCGTCCTTAGCAATTGCTTCTACAGCTTTATTTAAGTCCCCAGCTTTTTTAAAACCTCCTCTTCCCCAATTTTCTACGCCAACCAAAGCAATTTTATCTTCTCCTTTTTGCAAATACCTACTTTCATTAAGCAATAAGTCAAAACCCATTTCTTTTTGTAATTCTTTTAACTCATCGAGATTCTTAGCTTTTAAAATCGCATTCTGTTTGTCATCTTCATGCCATCGTATATAATCACCATAATCATGATTTCCTAAAACTGAAAATTTGCCATCTTTAGCTTCTAAAGTAGCAAACAAATCTGCCCAAGGTTTCATTTCTTCTACTTTATTATTTACCATATCTCCAGTAAACAATAGCACATCACTCTGCTGTTTGTTTATCAAATCAATAGCATATTCAATCTTTCCTCTATTATCAAAACTACCACTATGTACATCAGAAATTTGAGTAATTTGATACCCATCAAAAGCATCTGGCAAATCGTCGTACTCTAAAACATATTTAAGCACTTTAAAATTGTATTTACCTTTATACATTCCATAAAGTAAGGCGCCAAACGGTATTGCTGCTATCCCCATAGCAATAAGCCCTAAAAAACGTCTCCGCTCTGGAAAAACAAATGTTTTTGACGCACCAAAAAGTTTTTGATAAAATCCAAAAAGTATTCTAAAAATATCTTCGGCAAAAACAAAAACAACTGCCATGAGCATAAAAGCAAATGTTGCTAAAAAAAAACCAATTGCATAACTCCTCGGCTTTGTAATAACACGCCCCGTAGAACCTGTGTAAAACTGATATATTAGATTTCCAAAAACAGCTATAGCTAAAAGAATAAAAGCATAGTATACCCATATATTCTTAACTCCAGACTTTATGGCTTGAGAGGCATAAAATGTAAAGGTTATATAAATAATTCCAAAAATAATCCAACGCAACATATGCTATTTTTTTTGCAAATATATTTCTAAATATTAGGATGTATTAGCTATTTGGTTTTATTTAACTGCTTTTAGCACTTCTGCTATAATTGCGCTATTAGATATAGCAAGTTCATCGTCTTTTAAGAAGGCAGGCGCATTCATAGAAATTACCGGGGTTTTATCTAGTGTTTTTAACATTGAAGTTCCTGATAAATGAATTACATCAAAATTCTTTTCTTTGAACAACTTACAATTATCTGGAGTAATCCCTGATGCTGGAAGAATAGTAGTTTTTAATGATTTTGTTTTTAATTCTTCTAGCAACGACAGCCCCATTACTGCAGATTTTTGCTGTCCAGAAGTTAAAATATAAGCTACCTTTAAATTTTCTAGTTCAACTTGAGCCTCAAAAGGGTTTTTAATCCAATCAAAAGCCCTGTGAAACGTAAATTTTAAATCTTTAGTAGCCTTTATCAGTTTTTTTGTTCTTTCTATATCTAAGGTAAAGTTCTTATGCAAAACACCAGAAACTATTCCATTAAAACCCATTTTTACACAAAGTGCTATATCATCTAGCATACAATTAAATTCTTCATTAGAATAGGTAAAATCTCCACTTCTTGGCCTAATAAGCACATGAACAGGAATATGAATCTGCTCTTTTATACTTTTTAACAAACCATATGATGGCGTAATTCCTCCAACACCTAATTCTACACATAATTCTATTCTATCTGCCCCAGCTATTTCAGCATTTTTAGCTGATTCTAAAGAATTTGCACAAACTTCTACTAGCATATTGCTTTTATTTAAAACCTTAAAAGTACAAACACTCTTTTATGAAAGGAAGAAGATAAAGAAATTTAGATTGATTTTACGTTTCACTAATAGACAGAAAATGATGCTATAGATATTCCATAAGATTCTTATACAAAAGCTTCAAAAAACTATAGCGATACTATATAATCTTTTGTAGTTTTGAGATTCTTCAATAAAAAATAAAATGGCAGAAAAAAAACGACTTTTTTTACTAGACGCATTTGCATTAATATTTAGAGGTTATTATGCACTTATAAAAAATCCACGTATTAATTCCCAAGGTATGGACACCTCTGCTATCATGGGCTTTATGAATTCTCTTTTTGATGTGATTAGAAGAGAAAAACCAGATTATTTAGCGGTTTGTTTTGATAAAGGTGGGAGTGTATCCCGCACCGAAATGTACCCTGAATACAAAGCAAATAGAGACGAAACTCCAGATGCTATTAGAATTGCCGTTCCCTATATTCAAAATATATTAAACGCAATGCATATTCCTGTAGTTGTTTTAGAAGGCTGGGAAGCAGATGATATTATTGGTACATTGGCAAAACAAGCTGAAAAAGAAGACTATAAAGTTTTTATGGTTACACCAGATAAAGATTTTGGACAGTTAGTTTCCGAAAATATCTTTATGTATCGCCCTGCACGTATGGGTAATGGTATAGAAATATGGGGTATTCCTGAAATCCAAAAAAGATTTGGAGTACAACGACCAGAACAGGTGATTGATTATTTAGGTATGATGGGTGACGCAAGTGATAATATTCCTGGATTACCTGGCGTTGGAGACAAAACAGCCAAGAAATTTATTGAACAATACGACTCTATGGAAGGCCTTTTAGCGAATACCGATAAGCTAAAAGGTAAAATGAAAGAAAAAGTAGAATCAAATGCAGAATTAGGAATCCTTTCTAAAAAATTAGCTACCATAGAAACTAATTGCGATGTAAATTTTAAGGCGGAAGATTATATTATGTCTACTCCAGACAGTGAAAAAGTACAAGCACTTTTTGAAGAACTAGAATTTCGTAGGTTAAAAGATCAATTTTTAAAAATGTTTTTTACAGAAGCGAGTTCTGACACGGAGACAACATCTGATAAAACTGCCCCTAAAGCAATCAATAAAACTGCTGGTAGCGGTCAGTTTGATTTGTTTGGTGGGGACCCTAATGCTACACCCGATTCTGGCCAAGAATATTCTAGCAGAAAAACGATTAAAGATACGCCCCATGTATACCAGAGTGTTGCTAAAGGGATGAGCATGAAACTCTTTATGCAAAATTTACTAAAACAAACAGCAGTCTGTTTTGATACTGAAACAACAGGACTGAATCCGCTTACCGCACAATTAGTAGGTATTTCATTTTCTTGGGAAGCGGGAAAAGGTTTTTATATTCCATTTCCTGAAGACAAAGCTGAAGCGCAAGAAATTATAGAAGAACTAAGACCGTTTTTTGAGTCTGAAACTATTGAAAAAATTGGACAAAATTTAAAATATGATATTAAAGTATTGGATAAGTACCGTATTAAGGTAAAAGGAAAATGTTTTGATACCATGCTAGCGCATTATCTTATAAATCCTGATATGCGTCATAATATGGATGTACTCGCAGAAACCTATTTAAATTACACTCCAATTTCTATTACAGAATTAATTGGAAAAAAAGGAAAAAACCAACTCTCTATGCGAGAAGTTCCTTTGGAAAAGCAAACAGAATATGCGGTTGAAGATGCAGATATTACTTTTCAGTTAGCGCAACACTTTAAACCAGAATTAGCTGCTGCCAAAACAGAAGATTTATTTCACACCATAGAAATACCTTTATTACATGTCCTAGCAGATATGGAGTTAGAAGGCATAAACCTTGATAAAGGCTTTCTAAACTCTTTATCAGAAGATTTAAACAATGATATTACCACTTTAGAAGGTAAAATTTACGAAGCAGCTGGTGAAGAATTTAATATTGGTTCTCCAAAGCAATTAGGTGAAATTCTATTTAGCAAATTAAAGCTTGTGGATAAGCCTAAAAAAACAAAAACCGGGCAATTTTCTACTGCGGAAGATGTGCTTTCCTATTTAGCAAAAGACCATGAAATTATTAAAAATGTATTGGATTATCGTGGTTTAGCCAAGCTCAAAAGCACTTATGTAGATGCTTTACCTGAGCAAATTGAAGAAAGTACTAACCGGGTACATACGGATTATATGCAAACGGTTGCTGCTACTGGTAGACTAAGTAGCAACAATCCAAACCTACAAAACATTCCTATACGAACAGAACGAGGAAGGCAAGTCCGCAAGGCGTTTATTCCAAAAAATAATGACTATACATTGTTAGCAGCAGATTACTCACAAATAGAGTTGCGTATTATTGCAGCATTGAGCGAAGAGACCACTATGATAGAAGCCTTTAAAAAAGGAGAAGACATTCATACTTCTACTGCGGCTAAAGTTTTTAATGTTCCTTTAGACGAAGTTACTAGAGAACAACGCAGCAATGCTAAAACGGTGAATTTTGGAATTATATATGGTGTTTCTGCCTTTGGTCTTAGCAATCAAACAGATTTATCTAGAGGAGAAGCCAAAGAACTTATAGACACTTATTATAAGACCTATCCCAAGCTAAGAAATTATATGAGCGAGCTAGTAGATTTTGCTCGCGATAATGGTTATGTACAAACCGTTTTAGGAAGAAGGCGCTATTTAAAAGATATTAACGGTAGTAATGCCATAGTGCGTGGTGCAGCAGAACGCAATGCTGTAAACGCCCCCATACAAGGTAGTGCCGCTGATATTATTAAACTAGCCATGATTAACATTCATAAAAAATTAGCGCTAGGTAATTATAAATCCAAAATGCTTTTACAAGTACATGATGAATTAGTTTTTGATATCTATAAGCCTGAGTTAGAAGAACTCAAAGTGCTTATAAAATCTGAAATGGAGAATGCATACACTATGGCTGTACCTTTAGATGTTGAGTTAGGATTAGGTGAAAATTGGTTGGTAGCGCACTAATAAGCATAAAGATTAAATGCTTTGATGTTTACTTAAAGTCTATTCTCATTAAATGAATTAGACAGCTTTTTTACTGATACAAAATGTATAAACTAAAAACACCTCTTAAGCATTACTGCTTGAGAGGTGTTTTTTTATAAATTGTAAAAATATTATTGTCTTGAAAAAACAAGACTAGTACCTACTAAATTAACTTCGTCAAGAAATTCTCCAGGGACAGTCAACGTATCACCATCAATAGTGATCGTTATCGTCTGCGTCTCACCTTGATCTGGAGTGATTGTTAATTGATTTCCTTCCAAACTCCAAGTAGTTGTTAAAGTTTCAATATCCATAGGACAATCTACCATTAAAGTTAAAGGGTTAAATGTGCTTGCTGCATCTGAAACATTTCTAATTCTAGTTTCGCCAGTTCCATCTTGACTAAATTCTAATATTGCCAAGTCACAACCATCCGCTATTAATCTAGATATTATCTCTCTTACTAGGATAATTTCGCCCTCTAAATCTCCTGTTTCCAATCTTGTAAATTCCCAAACTCCAACAATAGGTTCTACTTGTGGAGTATTATCTTGTGAATCATTATCTGTTGAACAAGAAAAGCCAATAAAACTAATTATAATTAATACTATTAATTTGCGCATGATTCTTTTTTAATTTAAAACGAGCTGCACAATATAAAGAAAAAATAGGCGCTACAATAACTTTTAACATCTTATAAGGTCATAAAAAATCATTCAATATTAACCTATAAGAATCTGATTTAAAAAAATATTAAAATAATTCAGAAACAAGCACTTGTATTTCAAGTTAATAATTGTACATTTGCACCCCGTTAATCGGGATTTTAGTGTTTAATAAATAAAAAAGTACTGTGGACACATTAAGCTACAAGACGATTTCTGCAAACAAGGCAACTGTTGATAAGCAATGGGTGTTAGTTGATGCCGAAGGAGAAACATTAGGACGTTTTGCTTCTAAAGTTGCAAAATTACTAAGAGGAAAATATAAGCCAAATTTTACACCGCATGTTGATTGTGGAGATAACGTTGTTGTTATCAACGCTGAAAAAATTAACTTAACTGGTAATAAATGGGAAAGCAAAACTTACGTACGTCATACGGGTTATCCTGGCGGACAGCGTTTCCAGACTGCTAGAGAAGCAATGGATAAAAATGGAGTAAGTGTTGTTGAGCGCGCTATTAAAGGAATGCTTCCAAAAAATAGATTAGGTGCTGCAATTTTCCGAAATCTTAAAGTGTATGAAGGAGCAGAACATAGCCAAGAAGCACAAAAACCAACAGTAATTAACTTAAACGACCTTAAATAATGGAGGTAATTCATAAAATTGGAAGAAGAAAAACTGCTGTTGCACGTGTTTACTTATCTGAAGGCAAAGGAAACATTACAGTTAACAAAAGAGATTTAGCAGAGTACTTCCCTACTGCAACATTACAATATAAAGTAAAACAAGCTTTTTCATTAACAAACACAGAAGACAATTACGATGTAAAAGTAAATGTTTTTGGTGGTGGAATTACTGGACAAGCAGAAGCTATTCGCCTTGCTTTATCAAGAGCAATGTGCGAAATAGATGAGGAGAATAGATTAGTTCTTAAACCTGAAGGTTTATTAACTAGAGATCCAAGAATGGTAGAGCGTAAAAAGTTCGGTCAGAAGAAAGCTCGTAAGAAATTCCAGTTCTCTAAACGTTAAAAGCATATACATTACTATGGTTATATATCATGGTAATTTACAATTATTATCATACCAAAAGGTGCTAGAAAATAGCACCTTTTATAAGTTCATTGAAAATCTCAGAAATGGTTTTTGAGATTAAATTTTAAAACAAGTTGTTGTTATCTTGATATAAAAAAAGCATCAAGAAACTAGTTTAGCATCTAAATAGTAAAGGCCACAAAATCAATTTCGTGCCACTTCACTATTGCTAATTCAACAGAAAGTAAACTAAGTATAAAAAATGGCAAACAAGATTGAAGTAAAAGACTTATTAGAAGCAGGTGTACACTTTGGACACTTAACAAGAAAATGGAACCCGAATATGGCTCCATACATTTACATGGAACGCAATGGTATCCATGTAATTAACCTTTACAAAACGGCTGCAAAATTAGAAGAAGCTAATGAAGCACTAAAAAAAATAGCAGCATCTGGTAGAAAAATACTTTTCGTAGCTACCAAAAAACAAGCAAAAGACATTGTTGCAGAGAAAGTAGCAAAAGTAAACATGCCTTACATTACAGAAAGATGGCCTGGCGGAATGTTAACAAACTTTGTAACGATCCGAAAAGCTGTTAAAAAAATGGCTGCTATTGATAGAATGAAAAAAGATGGAACTTTTTTAACGCTATCTAAAAAAGAGCGTTTACAAGTAGATCGTTTACGTGCTAAATTAGAAAAGAACTTAGGGTCTATCTCTGAAATGACACGTTTACCTGGTGCATTATTCATTGTTGATACCATGCGTGAGCACATTGCAGTAAAAGAAGCTATAAAATTAAAAATTCCAATTTTTGCGATGGCAGATACAAATTCTGACCCAAGATTATTGGATTATATTATACCATCTAATGATGATGCCTCAAAGTCTATTGAAGCAATTTTAACTCATGTGACTGATGCTGTTGCTGAAGGTTTAGCTGATCGAAAATCAGAAAAACAAGCAACTAAAGAAGGTGCTGAAACTAAAAAAGAAGCTCCAAAAACTGAGGAAAAAGAAGTTGAAGCTGCTGCTCCTGTAAAAGAAGCGGTTAAAAAAGAAGAAACTCCTGTAAAAGAGGAAGCTAAAAAAGAGAAAAAAGAAAAAGCGCCAAAAGCCAAAAAAACTGAAACTGACGATTTAACAAAAGTTGAAGGGATTGGTCCAAAAATTTCTGAAATCTTCCAAAACGCTGGTATTGCAACTTTTGCTGATTTAGCTGCAAAATCTGAAGAAGATTTAAAAGCAATCTTAACTGAAGCTGGTTCTAGATATGCATCTAAAAACCCAGCATCTTGGCCTAAGCAAGCTAAAATGGCTGCTGATGGTAAATGGGATGAGTTAAAAGTTTGGCAAGACAATACCAAAGGTGGTATAGAATAATCTCAAAAAAATAAAATATTTAATTAACATTACCTAAAGTAACGCTAAACAAGGCTTTATTTTGGGTTAATTTTAAAAACACATATCAAAATGGCAAAGATAACAGCCGCAGAAGTAAATAAATTAAGAAAAGCAACCGGTGCTGGAATGATGGATTGCAAAAAAGCTTTAGTTGAAGCTGAAGGCGATTTTAATGCTGCTATTGAAATACTTCGTAAAAAAGGACAAAAAGTTGCTGCAAAAAGAGCTGATAGAGATTCTTCTGAAGGAGCAGCTATTGCAAAAGTTAATACAGATAATACCTCTGGTGCAATTATATCATTAAACTGCGAAACAGATTTTGTTGCAAAAAATGATAGTTTTGTTGCTTTAGCAAACGAATTAGCAGAATTAGCTTTAAACTACGACTCTAAAGAAGCATTTTTAGCTGCAGATTTTAATGGTATGACTGTTGAAGAAAAGCTAATAGAACAAACTGGTGTTATTGGAGAGAAAATAGAAATTGGAGGATTTAAAAAATTAAGCGCTCCTTATATTGGTTCTTATATCCATGTTGGTAATAAAATAGCATCAATTGTTGGTTTATCAGATGCTATAGACAATGCTGCTGTTGTAACAAAAGATTTAGCGATGCAAGTAGCATCTATGGGAGCTAAAACTTTATCGTATAAAGATTTTGATGAAAGTTTTGTAGCTGCTGAAACAGAAGCTAGAATTGCAGTTATTGAAAAAGACAACATAGAATTAGGTAGATTAGGAAAAACACTTAAAAATGTACCTCAATACATTTCTAGAGCTCAATTAACTGATGCTGTTATTGCTAAAGCCGAAGAAGATGCTAAAGCTGAATTAAAAGCTGAAGGAAAGCCTGAAAAAATATGGGATAAAATTCTTCCTGGGAAATTAGAACGCTTTATTTCTGATAACACTACATTAGATCAAGAACAATGTTTACTTGACCAAAATTTCATTAAAAATGAAAAACAAAGTGTTGCGGAATATGTAGCATCTGTAAATTCTGATTTAAAAGTAATTGGATTTGAAAGAGTTTCTTTAGTAGAATAAAAAAATCTCAAAATATTAAAAAGCCTTATTTCATGTAAATAAGGCTTTTTTTTTTGCGGTTTTATGAATTTATATAGTTAACCCTGAGTAAAACAACTACTTTAAATTTTTAGCACTATTAAAAAAGTTTGTATCCTACAGAAAATCAGGTAGTATTATAATAGAAACTTATAACCTAATCAAAAATAGTTAAGAATTATACGTTTGCAGAATAGGGATAGATAGGATGCCCCTAAACCCCTTTAGATTTGTTTTAATTAATACTATTAGGATCCGTAATTCCTAAAGCATTGTATAAACGCGCTGTTGCTTTTAATTGCTTTACCAATAAAGCGTTTTCTTTAAGTTGCGCATCAATAAGTTTTTGCTCTCTAGAATTAATTAAAAATAAAGAACTTTCCCCCAAAAAGAATTTCCGCTCCTCTGCAGCAACCAATGTTCTGTAATCTATTACAATATCTTTCACAAGCTGATTTTGCTTCTGCAAAGAGTTCATCTCAATAGTAACAGCAGTTATCTTATTTTTTATGCTTAATGATGTAGAAATACGTTCAAACTTAACATCTTGTATTTTTATTTTGGCTAACCTAAGATCTCCACGTTCTTTTCTGGTAAAAATAGGATAACTAAAATTAGCAAAAGCTTTATAATTTGCTGTATTAAATGTACTCAAATCTGTTTCAGGAGACAGAAAGTTATACTGCAAATCTATTTTAGGCAACAGTTTATTGCGCTTTAAATTTCGTTCTACTTTTAAACCTTTTATTTTAGCATCTAAACTTAGTAATTTTGGATTATTTATGGCTAAAGCAGTGGTATCTGTAATTCCTTCTAAAAGCAAAATTGATTCTAAAATATTTTGTTCTGGGCTTTCAGGAATCACATTTTCATTTAATTCTAAAGGAACATCATTTAACCAAAGGTAATTACTAACCACTAAAGCTGCCTTTCTCCTTTTTAATGACGCTGCTTCTAAACTTAACGCTCTATTTTGTGCTGTTATCCGCGCTTCAGTTATTTCAATTTCTGCTTTATCGCCAACAGCAACACTTCGCTCAACGGCTTTTAGCCTTGTGGTAGCGTTTTCTAAAAAAGTACTGTAAATTGCCTGCTCATTAGTTTCTTTTAACCAATCGAGATACGCTTTAGTAGCATCAAAGAGAATATTATTCACTAATAAATCTCTATCAGCTTTGGTTTGCTCTCTAAAAAATTTTGCTTTTCTTAAAGCCGCCATTCGTTTATTGGTTAAAAAACCTTGCGCTAAAGAAAATGAAACACCTGCACTATACAAACCATCTTCAGGCACATCTAAATTCGGATTTAAAAACTCACCAGAATTTTGTTCAAAATTTGCTTTAAATTCTATTCCATACCATGTTGGTATTTTAAATGTTGCATTTAATTGATCGTAATATTCTATATCCTTAAACTTTTTGCGATCATAGTCTACTTCAATTTTAGGATCAAATCCGCCACGGGCTTTTAATAGATTAGCTTCACCTAAACTTAACGTAAGCGCAGCTTGTTTCATTAACGGATGATGTTTTTTTACATAGCCCAAAAACTCTTCAAAAGTTAAAATATTCTCGCGCTGAATTGGAGTATTTATAGTTTGCCCTTGTAAAACAGCTACCAAAAACAAAAAAATAGATCCTATGATATATTTACAAGATTTGATCATTTATTCCTTTTCTTTTTTTGTTTCCTTACTCGCTATTTCTTTACCTTCAGGTCTGTAATAATTTGGTGGAAAACCATTAAGTTGTCGCCATAACTCGTACCAAATCGGAACATCTTCTAATAATGCAATTGTATATGCTCCAGAACCTACACGAACATTTTCTGGCCATTCTGCAACTTCATTATCTGGTGCAACGAGAATTCTAAATTTACCATTGTCACTAATAAAGGTTTCTATAGCAACAACTTTTCCTCCATACGTTCCAAAGGATGCATTAGGCCAACCGCTAAAGAAAATTGCTGGCCATCCATCAAACTGAATTCGTACTTTTTCCCCTAAATGCATTAACGGTAAATCTAAAGGGTCTACATACGTTTCTACCGCCAAATCATAATTAGAAGGCATAATACCTACCAATTTTTCCCCTTCTTTAAATGTTTCTCCCAATCCTCCTTTTATAGCTTTATTGATGTACCCATTTTGCGGAGCAGTAATGTAATACAAAGCATTACGAATAGAATAATTAGCTGATTGATTTTCCAATTTTGTTACTTGTGCTTCTGCATCAAATTGGTTTGACTCTGCCGTAAAACGATCACTACGAGATTTTGCAATTTTATCAGCATATTCAGCAGAAATACGGCTGATCTCAATATTAGCATTTAGCACCTGATTTTTGCTTGCCAATAACTTATTCTCTTTTGAGATTAATTTAGCTTGGGTTTCTTGTAATTTTAATCTTTTTACTTCTACTTCTGTCAGCGATTTTAAACCTTCTTTTTGTAATGTTAATATCCGATCATACTGACGTTCTGCAATTTTAAAATTTGTTTTTGAAGCTTCAAAATCAATACTATCACTCTTTACTTTAAGTAAGCTTTGACGTAATTTATTTTTTGCTTGAGATAATTTTAATTGACGCTCACTATTTAAAGCACTTACCTGACCTTCTAACGCTTTTATTTTTCCTTGATACGAAACTACAGATTTGCTTTTGGCATTCTTTTGTTGATTGATACGCTCTACTAATTTTGGATCCTGATATTCGTTTTTAATTTCAGAAATAAATAAAATAGTATCACCTTTATTCACAAAATCTCCTTCTCTAACATACCATTTTTCAATTCGCCCTGGAATTGGTGATTGTATGGTTTGAGGTCTCTGATCTGGTGTTAAGGTAGTTACATACCCATTTCCACTCACATTTTGTGTCCATGGCAAAAAAAGTATTATAAAAAATACGATTGCAGCAATACCTAAAAACCGATTAAAATATTTATTATGCTTAGAAGTAAATGCTTTATTAAATGCCTTATAACCTTCTAAAGAGACTTTTTTATTTAACTGATTATATGAAATATTAAGCATTGTTTTTAATTTTTGAGGTGATTACTCCATCTGAAATTTTAATCGCCTGATTGCAATATTTTTTCCATTTGCTATTCCTGCTTGATACAACTAATGCCCATGGCCTTTCTGGAGCTGTTAAGTAACTGATGATTTTTTCTGCTTCCTTACTTTCAAAATGTTCTAAGGGGTCTTTTAATAATAATAATTTAGGCTTGTGAATAATAGCCCTAGCTAAAACAATACGTTTAGAAATGGTAAACGGTATCTGTTGCCCCTCTGGATACAACATTGTGTTAATTCCATTAGGTTGTACTTTTATAAACGAAAGTAAACCAACATCCCTAAGGGTACTATGCAAGCATTCTTGTGTGATATCTTTTCGTCCAAAAGTGATATTATCTAGAATTGTTCCTTCAAAAGGAGATTGTTCTGGAAGAACTTGACCAATTTGTGCACGGTATTTGTTAGGAAATAATCCTTTAACAGAGACATCATTGATGTAAAAAGCACCACTTGTAGGCGGTAATAATCCCGAAATTACTTTTAATAAGGTAGTTTTCCCCGAACCAGATGCCCCATCAAAGAAAATACGATCTGTTTTTTCAATATTAAAATCTATATTATCCAACACCTTTAAGCCTTCTGGAGTAACATATTTTAAACTATTAAATTCAACATGTAAATCTAGTTCTTCAGCAAAAGGATCTTCACCAGACTGCATTTCTATTTCTTTATCTACAACTTGACCTATTTTTTCTAAAGAAGTTAATACATCATAAAAAGACTCTAAACCTCTAATAAGTTTCTCTACAGAACCTATAACCAATAAAATAATAATTTCCGAGGCAACAAACTGCCCTATATTCATTTGTTGATTCAATACCAAAAGCCCTCCTATTACTAACAAACCGGCTGTTACCAGTATTTTAAAACCTATTAACTGTATAAATTGTAATACCAATACCTTAAAATGGCTTTCTCTAGCTTCTAAATAATTAGTGGTTAAATAATCATTGCGTGACATGGCTAAATTTGATTTTCCAGATAATTTAAAGCTAATTAACGAGCGTGCTACTTCTTGTATCCAATGTGCTACTTTGTATTTGCTTTTAGACTCTTTTAAGCTCGTTTCTAAACCTTTATTTGCAGTAAACTTAAAAACCACATAAATGAGTAATAACAGCAGAAAACCATAAATAATAAAAAACGGATGATAAAATGAGAGTAACATTAAACCAAAAACAATTTGCAACACTGCCGCAGGAAAATCTATTAAAATTTTAGAAAGTCCTTTCTGAATGGTCAAAACATCAAAAAAACGGTTTGCTAATTCTGGAGGGTAATAATTACGTAATTCTGCCATCTTTATCTTAGGAAATCGATACGCAAATTCAAAAGAAGCCCTTGTAAAAATCTTTTGCTGCATATTCTCTAAAATTCGTATTTGCATTAGTTGTAGAATTCCTTGAAAAGCCACCCCAAGTGTCACTAATACTACTAATACGATCCAAGAGGTAGACACTTGAGCACCTTGAATAAGGTTTATTATTGCTTGGATACCCAAAGGCAAAGTTAAAGCTACCAGACCAGCAAAAATTGCATAATAAAAAATTTGACGAATATCTTTTCTATCTAATTCTAGAAGACCTAAAAAACGCTTCCACGGAGACATTACTTCTTTCATTTAATGGTATTTAGCACTAATTCTTTATAAAACTCTTCAATATTATTCTTCCCTTCTTCTACATCCGTTAGGGATGGCAGGTGCTTTGAGAAAAAGCGTTGATGATGTGTCCCTTCTATCACAGTTGAAACGAGCATATGAGGAAATTTAAATTTTGCATTTACCTCTAAAACAATATCACTGATGCGTTGCACTACACGTTTATATGTTTTATAATAGCCACGTTCATTTTCTTTGTCTATATCTTTGGTGTGATACGCTTTAGATGACTCTGCTATAATAATTCTATGCAACAAAACCTCATCTATAAAAGAAAAGGTATTGTCTTTTAAAGTTTTTTCTGTGATAATTTGTATAGCGTTTAAAAGTTTAGCTTTAGGAGAAGAAACATTATGCGTTGCAAATACTAATTTGTATTCTACCCAGCTCCAATACCAACTCACCAGGTACACTAAAAGTGCATGTTTACTGTCAAAATATCTATAAATAGAACTCTCATTAGAGCCAATTCTAATTCCTAATTTTTTAAAAGTAAAAGCCTCAAAACCTAACTCATCAATCATCTCTATACTCTTACTTACAATCTTTCTACCTAAATCTGTAGCCTCCGGATTTCTGTTGTAAAGCTCTGGACTTATGGTTATTTGTATTTGTAAATTTTTCATATCAAAAACAAATATATAATAGTATTACTATTAATTATAATAGTTTAACTATATTTTATGAAAGTTTAAGTATTATTTTAACAAAAAGATGTAATGATTATGGTTTAATTGACGATACAATACAGATAACTTACGGAATGAAATTTAGATAGGGTTGTATCTACAATTACGGCTTAAAAAAATAGGACATAAAAAAGCGACTTTTACCTGAAAAGTCGCTATGAAATTAATGCTAAGAATAACATTTTATAACTACAAAAACATAAAAAATTAGTCTTCGATTGTAATCTGTATCATACTTTTCATTCGTAATTTTTTGCCTTTAACTCTTGCTTGTGCAAAAAAATCTTTAGCAATTAACTGCTCAGAAAGTAACTCATCTATACGTCCGTTATCATATTCACATTTATCTAAAATACTACCTTCTGTTCTCGATAAACGCTGTAATTTGTGAAAGTTAATTTTAACTTCTAAAACAGAATTTATAATATCTGAGGCTTCAGAAGCGGTAAAATGACCATCTATAAGATTAATTTTTTGTGCTACTTTGTTTGCTTCTTTTGCTTTAACTACTGTTTCCATAATATTAAAATAATTTTTTACAAAGCTCTGACTTTTTATTTATATATTTTTATTTATATATCTTATAATAGTTATAAAAATAATTTATGATAATTGAATCATATACAGATACAATGGCATCCCTAATGTAATATTAAATGGAAATGTAATCGCTAATGCCATGGGTATGTATAAACTAGGGTTTGCTTTTGGAGCAGCTAATTTCATTGCTGCAGGTACAGCAATATATGATGCACTTGCTGCGAGTATTGCAAATAACAATCTATTACCCATTACATTACTAAAAACTCCACTAACCATTGCTACAATACATCCATTAATTATGGGAACTAGAATTGCAAATAAAAATGCAAACAATCCTTTCTTTAAAAAATCAGAAAGTTTTTTGCCACTAGTAATGCCCATATCTAACAAAAAAACAGCTAAAAAACCTTTAAAAATATCTGTTGTAAAAGGTTTAATACCTTCGGCTTGCACTTCACTAGCCAGAAAACCTACTAAAAGACTTCCAATAATTAACAGGACGCTACCATTAGTTAAAGCATGATGCAACACTGTTTTAACAGGCACTTTATCTTCTTTTTTATTCTTTTTAAATACAGTAATTAATAATAAACCAACCATAATAGAAGGTGCCTCCATTAAAGCCATTACGGCAACCATATGACCGTTAAAAGGAATTTGCTCCATCTCTAGAAAAGAAATTGTAGTTACAAAGGTTACCGCACTTACAGATCCATAAGCTGCTGCTATTGCACCCGCATTCTCTACATTAAATTTTCTTCTTAGTATAAAATACGCATATATAGGTATCACTATTGCTAAAAATATTCCAAATAAAAGAGACCATAAGATCTCCATATCTAAATTACTATGCGACAGCTCTTGACCTCCCTTAAACCCTATAGATAATAGAAGGTACAGCGATATAAATTTAGAGGAGTTAGGTGGTATACTTAAATCACTTTTTAGTTGTACTGCTATAATACCTAAAAAGAAAAATAAAAGAGCTGGGTTAGTAAGATTATCAAAAAGAAGGTGTAAATCCATAAAAAATAAACTACAGTGATTATTAATTTTTTATTTTTTACAAAGCTCTGTTCTTTTTTGCATTTATTTTTATTTATTTTTATTATAAAATACATAAACATATATTATGAACTACACGTTGCATCAGCTCGAAATTTTTCATAAAATAGCAGAGTTAAAAAGTGTCACTAAAGCATCAGAAGAGTTATTTCTGACGCAACCAGCGGTTTCTATTCAACTTAAAAAATTTCAAGATCAATTTTCTATTCCACTTTTTGAGGTAGTAAGCAGAAAAATTTACATTACAGAATTTGGTAAAGAAATAGCACTTGCTGCAGGAAATATTTTAAACGAAGTGCATGCTATAAACTACAAAACAATGTCTTTCCAAGGGCAATTAGCTGGCAAGTTAAAAATAGCGATTGTTTCTACTGCAAAATACGCTATGCCTTTTTTCTTAAGTGAATTTATAAATACCAATAAAGGCATAGATTTAATTATGGATGTAACCAACAAGGCAGAAGTTATTAAATCTTTAGAAAACAATGAAGTAGATTTTGCTATGGTATCTACTATACCAAAAAGTTTAAAAATAGACCGTATTCAATTGATGGAGAATAAACTATACCTTGTGGGTGGAAAACAATATAAAAATACTGGCAAACCAATTACCAACAAAATATTTGAACAGCTACCCCTTATTTATAGAGAACAAGGCTCTGCAACAAGAAATGAAATGGAACGTTTTATTGCTTCCAATAAAATAACATCTTATAAAAAAATAGAACTAAAATCTAATGAAGCCTTAAAGCAAGCTATTGTAGCTGGTCTTGGTTATTCTATTATGCCACTTATTGGAATAAAAAATGAATTAAAAAGTGGAGACTTACAAGTAATTCCTGTAAAAGGGCTTCCCATTATAACCAACTGGAATTTAATTTGGTTAAGTTCCAAAAACCTATCTCAGATTGCAAAGGCTTTTATTACTCACATTAATGAAAATAAAGCAGGTATTATGAACGAACATTTTAACTGGTTTAAAAAATATTAATACTTAACCATCATTCATTCAAAATTTGGCAATTCTGCGATTCTAGCATAAGGGAATTCTTCTATTTTAGAAAGATTATAATAACTGTTTAAACCAGAAATACCAACGCCATTTAAAGCTTCTAAATTAATATCCATATCAGCATTAGAAATATGATCTGGACAGATTAAATGCATAATTTCACCAATTATTAAAGTAGTACCATTATGCTTAATTGGTAGCGCTTCTACAAAACGCATTCCCATTTTAAAATTACTATCCTTTACAAATGGTGCTTTAAAACTAGGGATATACTCCTCAGCTAATTTACAAGCCTCAAATTCTGATGTGTTTTCTGGGAACTTAGAAGACGTGTAATGCGCATTTTTTATAAATTCTGGATGAATATGATTTATGGTATACTCACCTGTTGCCATAATATTACGATAGGTATGCCCAACATCTTTTGTTCTAGGTCGTTGTATAAATCCCAATAAAGCAGGATCACTACCTAAGTGCACTACAGAGCTAAAAATAGCTAAATTTACTTGTCCATTTTCCGAAATACTTCCGATGAGGTTTGCTGGTTTTATTCCAGTAGCGGCATTGATCAATTTTAAACGTTCAATTCTGTTTAGTTTTTTGATATGCTCCTTGGTGTAATGCATTTACAATTTATCTTTTACTAATTTTATTTCCAGTGATAGCCCTTTGTCTAGAGCATTTAAAACGATTTATTTCTGGATTACGCTTTTTTAGATGTTTCTGACTCACCCCACTATTTACTCTTTTTCGCCACCTTTTAAAGCTATTTTCTTTGAGGTTTGCCCGCATTACTTTTATCACTTCTTTCTCTGGCAATCCAAATTGAAATTTTATAGCTTCAAATGGCGTACGATCTTCCCATGCCATCTCTATAATACGGTCTAATTCTCTTTCTGTAAATTCTTTATCTGGCATCTAACTATTCGTTTTTAACTTTTTCCCAGATTTGCTCGGCATTTAAATAGAAACTGCCCTGGGCATTAAATTTACATTCATGAGGGGCAATAACCGATAAAAAATAGGTGTCATCTTCTTTTTTATACAAATGGTAAACATCGCCTATAACTGGTTCAAAAGAAAATTTAGCATTAAAAATCAGGTTATTATATTCAAACTCTTCCATCATCTGATCGTACTGCGCCTTTATCTCTTTATATTTAGCTTGTACTTTATGATTTACCTTATTAATACTTCTATTTTTCCAAGCTAAGGTATCTACAGTAGTAATAACAGGAGCTCCAACATCTGTAGCATATGGTTTTAAAGCCGCATCATAGGCATTGGTATCTGCATTATAAACAACATTATCGGGCTTTTTGTCTTTATTCATTTTAAAAAAGGAATCGGTTTAATCTAATTTTTCTAACTGTTTCATCACCTCATCAGCCTCAAAAGTTTTTTGATCACTCATTTTACGGTTCGTAGTAGATAAACCATGTGCCTCTTTCATAAGCTTAGCATATTTATCTTGTAGTTTTTCTTTTTCTGATTTTTTCTTAAATAGTCCAAACATATGCTCTTAGGTTATAAATTATATGGTAAAAATACAAAATGTTTAACAATTATTTTAAAACATTAAACATTTTATATAACAATACATTGTTAAAGTTTTAAAAATAGAAATCAAATGGTTTTATCCCTATAACGATTAAAGAACTAAGTCATATTTGCAGAAAATCTTTTATATATTTATCTGAGAGACTTATAAAACATAATAAGCTTGAAATTTTCTTCTAGAATTTTCATGCTGTTATTCCATTTACCTTAATGAAAAATATACGCCACAACAGCATTTTTAAAAAATACACCTTCTATAGCACAGCTCTCCTTTTATTTTTTATCCATACTGCTTGCCAAAATGAAGAAAAAGTAGGCAGAAATGTACCCCTTGATGAAATTTCAGGAAATGAAAAAGTAAAAAAATATATGGAATCTTTTGAAAGCATCGGCATTATGTCTGATAGTTCTTCAACTACTCCTCCCAAAGAGACTTTAAAAAATTTCCGATTTAGCGAAGATTTGCAAATGGATTTAATGCTCTCCGAACCGCAAATTCATCAACCTGTAGATATTAGTTTTGACCATCGGGGACGCATGTGGGTAGTACAATACAATCAATACCCCTATCCAGAAGGCGTAAAAATTGTAGACATTGATAGGTATGTACGCGCTGTTTTTGATAAGGTACCTAAACCACCAGGAGAAGGTATAAAAGGTGCTGATAAAATCACCATTTTTGAAGATACCAACAAGGATGGATTTTACGATAATGCCACGGATGCTATTACGGGTTTAAACATTGCAACTAGTGTTGCTTTAGGAAGAGGAAAAATATGGGTTTTAACTCCGCCTTATTTAGTGGCATACCCTGATGCCAATGGCGATGGAATTCCTGAAGGTTCTCCTGAAGTTCATTTAAGTGGTTTTGGATTAGAAGACACACATGCCGTTGCCAATAATTTACGGTGGGGACCAGATGGATGGTTATATGGTGCACAAGGAAGTACAGCCACAGCAACCGTTTCATCGGCTGTTTCTAAAAATGTACACTTTAAAGGACAGGCACTTTGGCGTTACCACCCAGATAGTAAAATATTTGAAATATATGGAGAAGGTGGTGGAAATACTTTTGATGTGGAAATAGATGCCAAAGGCAGGTTTTATTCTGGTGATAATGGTACTACTAGAGGTTTTTACTATAAACAAGGTGGTTACTACCGTAAAAACTGGGGAAAACATGGTGCACTTACTAATCCATATGCTTTTGGATATTTACCTGGTATTGCTTTAGAAGGCAAACGGATTAGGTTTACACATGCTTGGATTAAATACGAAGGCGGTAATTTACCAGATCAATACAATGCTAAAATATTAGCATTAAACCCGCTACAGAATTTTATTCAGATCTCTAGAACCGAAACGATAGGTTCCAGGTTTAAATGTATAGATGAGGATAAACTTCTTGAAACTGATGATAAATGGTTTAGACCTGTAGATATTAAAGCTGGCCCAGATGGAGGTGTTTATATTGCAGATTGGAATGATAGTAGATTATCTCATGTAGACCCTAGAGATACTTGGAGCAAAACTACTGGGCGTATTTATCGTTTAAAGAACAAACAATCTAAAGGATACGATTATGCTTCTTTTGATTTAAGCACCTATTCTACTACAGAATTGGTGAAATTACTTTCTCACAAGAACAAATGGTATCGCCAACAAGCCTTGCGAATTTTTGGAGATAGAAAAGATAAGACTGCACTACCAGAATTGCTACAGCTTTTAAGAACAGGAAATAACCAAGAAGCGCTAGAAGCCTTATGGTCCATACACTTATCTGGCGGATTTACTGATGCTACAGCCATAGAAGCTATGAACCATTCTGACCCATATGTTAGATTGTGGAGCATCCGATTAATTGGTGATACCCGAAAAGCATCTCCAAAAGTTTCAGAAAAAATGATTGCTTTGGCAAAATCCGAAGATTATCCAGAAGTGATAGGACAACTAGCCTCATCAGCTAAACGCCTTCCTGGTATTGTTGCCATACCCATTATAGAACAACTTTTAAATAATGATGCTTTAGGAAATGATCAAGACAACCAGATGCTAATATGGTGGGCTATTGAGGCTAAAGCTGTGCCTAACAGTAAATTACTCTTGTCCCTATTTAAAGATACAAATTTATGGAAAAGACCTATTGTAAAGAATGTTATTTTAGGGCGTTTAATGCAGCGTTATTTATTAGAAGGCGGCACTCAAAATTATACTGTTGGAGCGGATTTATTTGCATTAGCCCCATCCGATGAGGAAGCAAAAATACTCATGACGGGTGCTCAAGATGGCTTGCGTGGTAAAGAATTAAGCAATGTACCCGAAAAACTCACAAACTATATTGCACAATACCAATCTAAATTTGGCGCAGGGAAACTAAATTTTGCACTACTTAAAAATAAACCTGAGGCTATAGATAAAGCCATTGCTATTATTAAAAATAGTAAGGCAAGCAGTTTAGAAAGGCTATCCTACATTAAAACCTTTGGAAAAATAGAGCAGCCAAAAGTTATCCCTGTATTATTAAAAATTGCTGGAAATAATAACGATGCGGCGAGTATTAGATTAGCAGCGATACAAACCCTGCAACATTATAATGATGCCAGTATAGGTGAACATTTGGCAAAGGCATACCCCTATAATCTAAGAGCAGATTTAAGTATAAGAAATGCTGCATTCTCATTATTTTCAAGTAGAGCAGATTGGGCAAAAGAATTATTAAAATATGTGCAAATCACTAAAGAAATTAAAAAAGAAGAAATCCCAGATGCCATTATTCGTCAATTTAAATTATTAGAAGATCAAAAGATCAATGCCATTGTAGATGAGCTATGGCCAGATATTTCAGTAGCTACATCAGAAGATAAAAACCAACAAATACAAAAAATAAAAAATGCACTATCCACTACAACAGGAAATGCTACTAATGGCAAAAAAGTATACACTAACTATTGTGGTACCTGCCATAAGTTATTTGATACTGGTGGAAATATAGGTCCAGAACTTACGGGTTACGATAGAACTAATATGAATTACTGGGTATTAAATATTGTAGATCCTAATGCTGATATTAGAGAAGGCTATGTAATGTATAGAGTAGAAAAAAAAGACGGACAACTAATTTCTGGGATTATTACTGATAAAAGTGATGCAAATGTGCGTATTAAACCCATAGGTGCTGAAGAAATAGTGCTATCTGTTACGGAGATTAAAACGATGGAAGCACAAAAAACTTCTATTATGCCAGAACGTTTAACACAGCATATGACTGATCAAGAAATAAGCGATTTATTTGCCTACATTAAACAATAAAAGTTATGAATAAAAAAATATCCAGAAGATCATTTGTAGCAAAATCTACTCTAGCGGGTTCCGCAGCATTGGTAGGCGTTCCTCTTTTTTCTCAAAAGTCTAGTCTTTTTTTAGAAAAAGAAAACGACTTAGACATTCATGTTTTCTCCAAACACCTTCAATTTCTTACTTATAAGGATATGGCAGACGCAGCCGCAGAAATTGGTTTTAACGGTATAGACTTATCAGTACGCCCTAACGGACATGTAATTCCAGAAAAGGTAACCGAAGATTTGCCAAAAGCTATAGCATGTATTAAAAAGGCAGGTTTTGCTCCAAAATTAATGACTACCGCTATTAAATTTGCCTCAGCCCTCTATACTAAGGATATTCTAGAAACAGCTGCAAAAGAAGGAATAACATGTTATCGTTTGGGTTATTATGGCTATCCCAAACAAAAAACTATTCCTGATGGATTAATCGAAATTAATACAGAACTAAAAGCTTTAGCACAATTAAACAAAAAGTTAAACATTAAAGGAGCATATCAAAATCATGAAGGGATGCGCGTTGGTGCCTCTATATGGGAAATTTGGGATATGCTTAAAGGTGTTGATAAAGATTTTATGGGTTGCCAGTATGATGTTAGGCATGCAACTGTTGAAGGCGCCAGATCTTGGCCTAGAGGATTAGAACTTATAGCGCCTAAAATAAATACTATAGTCCTTAAAGATTTTAAATGGGAGCTTAAAAATGGGAGATGGGAAATTTTAAACACCCCAATGGGTGAAGGCATGGTAGATTTTAAACGCTATTTTAAAATCTTAAAAAAATATAGGATTAATGTTCCTGTTTCTATGCATTATGAGTATGATTTAGGTGGTGCAGAGCATGGAAATAAAAATATAAAAATACCGCAAAAAGAAATTTTTACTGCCATGAAAAAAGACTTAAAATATGTTAGAGATTTGTGGAAACAAACCTTGTGATTCCCTCATATTGTTTTTATAATTTTCTTGAAAAAAGGCTTTATAAATCGCCTATAATGCTCTTTTTCCTTTCAAAAAACTTAATATATTCTTAAAATGTTTAAGCTTTTATACTTTTTGTTTAACAATTATGTATATTTAGCGCAATTCGAAATACGTATATTATGAAGATTGGGGCATTAACACATAATAAACAAGAAAAATGGTTTGAATTACCTATAGACAATTTTTTTGCATATGTACATTATATAGAAATTAAAGATAAAATGTACTTAACCTATTCAGAAGTACCCTACCATATGAGAGGAAATGGTATTGGTAAAATTTTGGTTGAAAAAACTTTTGAATATCTTGATAAAAATAAAATTACAACTATAGAGGTTTGTAGTTTTATACGTCATATAAAAAGGGAACGTAAAAAAAAAGAGGAAAGTTACAATTTAGCACATAACTAAAAATAACATTATTTTTTCCATTTAAAATAGCCTCTTAGCATTAATAAAGAGTTTATAGAATGTACTACAGCCAAAAACCAAAGGCTAGCTATTACACAAATAACAGCGGCTAAAGCTTGGCCAACTGCCATAATACTATAGCCTTTTAAACTTTTTCTATTCAGTAACTCAAAAGCGATAAGAATTAGAATTGCAGAACTAATTTCAATAATTGTTTGATACGTTTCCATCATTCTTTTTTACTCGATAATCAAGATTTAAATATTTAGATGCGTTTAGATATTTTTAAGTTATTTTCTTACAAATACTACGCTGGCTTGCTCCAAGATAGTCTATTACTGCTCAATATCGTGAGCTTCAAAAGCTACCATTTCATGATCATGAAATTCTGGGGTTATTTCAATAGGGTTACAACATACCTCACAATCTTCTATATAACTTTGTCTAGTGACCGAAGTATCTAATAACATTGAAATTTCTTCCCAACAATAAGGACATTGAAAAAAGTGTTCGTACATGATTTTAAAAAAACCTTTCCTTCTATTAAATTTCTAAAAATCAACATTTAACAGTTGTCCTGTTAATTGTAATAATTGCAACTCTGATAGTTTTGCGTCATATTTTGCCAAGTTCTTGTTTGTCTCAGCATTTAAGAGATTAACTTGTGCTTGCCTAAATTCTATAGAACTAATTCTTCCTAATTTAAATTGTTCTTGTGAACGTTCAAAATTATTTTGATTGGTGATTACATTCTGTTCTTGAATTTTAAAAATAGTAAGTCTGTTTTTATAAATAGTCAATGCATTTAAAATATCCCTATCTACCTCTAAGGCTATTTGCTCTTTTTGCAATTCTTGATTCTGATACGCTATTTTTGCGTTCTTAATCCTAACAGTAGTACTTCCACCGTCAAATAAATTCCAAGTTAAGGTTGCTCCAAGCGCAAAATTCCGATCATTGTTTGAATTTATTCCAGGGAAAAAAGCACTAGGTGCAGTCTGGTTTAAATTCCAACCATAAGAACCAGTTAAACCTATAGTGGGTAAATATCCAGCTGTATTTACTTTGATATCATAGGCATTAATGGTTAAGTTTTTTTCTGTTTGTAAAACCGCTACATTATTTAATTTTGCCTGAGACACGTATTCTTCTAATTGCAATTCTGGAATAAAATGCACCAAAGTATCTACTTTAAATTTGGTATTTAAATCTTGATTTAACACTACATTTAAATCTCTTTTTGTATTCACTAGCTGCTGTTTTACATTTAATAAATTAATACTATCATTCGTAACATCAACTTGAGCATTTAAGATATCTAGTTTTGTATTCTGCCCATACTCAAAGGCATATGCTGCTCTTTGGTTTCGTTGCTTAGAAATTGCCAACACTTTCTGAAGTACATTTTCATTTTCGGTTAAGCGTGCTATTTCAAAATAGATACTAAAGAGTTGTATCATTGTATTTTCTATAGTCTCTCTTGCTTGTAGTTCATTTAACTGATACTGCTCTTTTAATCTTTTATAATTATAGTACCGCCCAAGACCATCAAATAAGGTATAATTTGCATTTAACGAAGCTCCGTATCGTTGTGCTTCTGCTTTATATAAATTTGCATCTGGCCTTGGAACAGGATTGCCCGTATTTGGATCAATCAGTAGTTCATTAGTTTCTGGATTACGAGCAAACTGACCTGGGAATTCAAAAGTACTATCATCTCTTTGGTAATTTGCATTTGCCCTACCAGTTAAGGTAGGCAGGTAACCAGAATTTAATAGACTTTTATTATTTTCTGCTATAGCAACACTATTTTTTGCCACCTTAATTCCAAAATTATTCTCTAAAGCCAATTGTATGGCTTCTTCTTTAGCTAAGGTTTTTTCTTGTGCTAGTATTCCATTAAAAAAAATGCACCATAGAATGCTAAATGTGTATATTTTTTTCATTATCACAAGTTTTCTTCTTTATTAGCATACAATGTATTTACTTTATCTAAAAAAGCGATTAAAGTCTTTTTTTGCAGTATATTACTTTGTTCTGTTTTTATAACAGTAATACCATCTAATTGCAAGGCTATCTCTTCTTTAAATGTAATTAATTTTAATGCAGAAAGCTCTTTTTTGTATTGTTGTACTTTAGAATTTTCTCTTTTATGAAGTACTACCCTATTTTGAGTAATTTCTAATTTAAAGTCTTGGTATTTAAATAGCCTTTGAAAACCACTTAACATCTTAACACCTGCTATTCCCAATCCAATGAGGATAAAGCAGAAGATATAATTTGCTGTACTTAAAACCAGACCAATTTCATCACGAAAAGAAGCTATAAAAACTAATAATGCTGCCAGGCCTAATAAAACAAATAATGTACCCAAAACTAGCGATACCACATCTGCTACTACTGCTCTTGTAGCTCTTGTCAGTATTATAGCATTCTCTGTTGAAATAACTTCAAAACCTAAATCTTTTAAATGTTTTAATTCATCAATATCTGATATGGTTTTTGCTATTTCTGTATCAATACAAGAAACATCATATACCAAACCTCTTTCCGCAATTTCATTTCTTAATTCTACCTGAGACCTATACGTAAGCAATTCGCATTTAGTTAATAACCGTTGCAAATCATAATCTGAATGTTCTTTGTATCTGCTCATTTGCTTATAATTCAGAATGTTTAGCTTCTTCAAACAATTCTTTAATTGCTCTTTCAGTCTTTTCTTTTTCTACTTTACTGCCTTTACTTAATCTTTCAAAGGTTGTTTTACACCAATTACTAAATGATAAGAAAAGGGGTAACATCAGTAAGGTTAATAGCGTTGCATAGCCTATTCCGTATGCAATTGATATTGCCATAGGTTTTAAAAATTGTGCTTGTCTACTGGATTCAAAAAGTAGTGGTGCTAAACCTGCTATAGTTGTTATTGAGGTTAAAAATATGGCTCTAAAACGAGATTTACCTGCTTCAAAAATGGCATCATCAAATTTTAGACCTTCTCTAAGGTTGGTATTAAACTTACCAATAAGTACCAATCCATCATTCACCATAATACCAATTAAAGCAATAATTCCTAACATTGATAGAATATTAATTGGAAAATTATGAAACCAATGTCCCCAAGCTACAGCCGTAAGACTAAAAGGAATTAACAATAAAAGCATTAAAGGCTGACTAAAGCTCCGGAAGGTAAAGGCGATTGTCATATAAATTAGCGCTAAAACTGATAAACCTACTAATTTTAAGGAACCTAATAATTTACCAGCTTCTCTATTCTGCCCTTCATATGATGCCGTTACTGAGGCATATTTAGATTGAATACCTGGCATGATATTGTTCTGAATATCAGCCATTACATCAGTTGCACTAGTTTTCTTTGCATCTTTTAAATCTGCTGTGAGTTGAATTTCTCGTTGTCCTTCTAAGTGATTGATGGCGACGTCTCCTCTTTCTATGGTGTAACTTGCGATTTCTTTTAAAGATACTCTACTCCCGTTAGGGGTCAGAATTTTCATTTCGTCTAGGTCTGTAATAGAAGACCTATTTTCTCTGTCATAACGTACCCAAACACGAATCTCATCCTGCCCTCTCTGAAAACGTTGTGCCTGTGTACCAAAAAAACCAGAGCGCACTTGCCCCATTATAGTCCTTAAATCTAAACCTAACAAATAAGCATTCTCTTTGAGTTTCAGACGAATTTCTTTAATCCCAGCTGGGTCATTATCAGTAACATCTTTTAATAAAGGGTTCGCTACTAAAGCAGCTTTGAGTTCTTTTTTAGCTGCCTTTAATTCTTTAATATTATTACCAAGAAGTGATACGGCTACAGGACTACCCCCAAAGTTACCTCCAGAACCAAATACTAAACTTTCTGTACCTACTACCGGGCCTACTAATTCTTGTATTTTAGAAGTTACCAAATCTGATGTTAGTACATCTGGCCTATTTTCACCAGGCAGTAAATTAATGGTTAAAGATGCTGCAGATGAACCTGGACCTATTCTTTTTATAGCATTATCAAATAAAACCTTATCTGTTCCTGCTAAATATTCTTCTGTAAACTCTTTATTTACAATTTCTGCTTTTTCTTCTATAAGGCTGATAATAGAATCGGTAACTCGCTCGTTAGTACCATTAGGCATTGCTAAATTAATAGCTACTCTATCACTAGCGACTCTAGGAAAAAAAGCAGTTCTAATAATTCCGCCACCGACAGAACCAAAGGTTAAAACCAGTGCACTTATAAAAAGAATTACAGTGAAAAATTTATATTTTAGAGTGAAGATAAGAACTGGGGAATATAACTCATCTCGCATCCAGTTCATTAACTTTTCACCAAACTCATTAATAACACGTAATTTTGCAAAAGCGGCAGCAAAACCTGTTTTTGGTGTATTATCTACTGCTTGCAATGCTTTAGAATGTGCTAAATGCGCAGGTAAAATAATGAGTGCTTCAACAAGTGAAACCACTAAAGTCAGGATTACAATAACAGAAACTTCACCAAAAAACTCTCCAATTCTACCATCTAAGAATAGAAATATAGAAAAAGCTAAAAGTGTTGTAATAATAGCAGAAATAATGGGTGGCAGAACTTCTAAAGTTCCATCAATTGCTGCTTGCACAGGTGTTTTTCCTTTTTCATAATGTTGATAAATATTTTCTGCAATGACAATACCATCATCTACCAGAATACCAATCACGATAATCATTCCAAAAAGTGAAAGTACATTTATAGTCACATCAAACTGACCTGCAAAAATAAACATCCCTAAAAATGCAACAGGTAAACCAAAGGCAACCCAAAAAGCCAAGCGTGTATTTAAAAATAAGGATAGGAATATTAATACCAAAAGCATGCCTTGCCATGCATTTTTAAAAAGTAAAGCAGTACGTTGTGTTAAGGTGATAGACAAATCGCTTACCACACTTAATTGCACATTAGTATATTTTTGATTAAAATCTTCTACATATACTTTTATTTTTTCTGCAGCAGAAATTAAATCTTCAGTATTGGTACTTGTTATGGTCACGTTTACAGCCAAATCACTATTGTAGTAAGAAGCATTTGGTGTTTCTGCAAAACGATCCCTAATTTGTGCTACATCTTTTAAACGAATGGTTTGCCCTGAGGCATCAGCTCTAATAATTAAATTAGACAATTCGTCTCCATAGTACGAACGGTTATTTGCTCTTATTAAATATTCCTCTGCACTTGTTTTAATATTTCCACCAGTAACTAAAATATTGGCATTAGCAACTGCGCTTGAGACCTCAGCAAAAGTCATACTATATGCTAAAAGACTATTTTCATTTACGGTAATTTCTATTTCTTCATCTGGATACCCTGAAATATTTATCTGAGAGATTCCGTCAATAGCTCTAATATCATTCTCTACTTGTCTACCAATTTGCTTTAACGTCCCTAAAGGAATTTCTTCTCCACTTATCGCAAAGCTAATCGTTTGCCTTACATTTTCTCTTTTAGACACTACTAAAGGTTCCATACCCGTAGGAAAAGAAGGCACTCTATCTACTGCATTTTTTACCTGCAATAACATAAAATCAATATCTCTACCTTTCTCTATTTCTACATCTATAGACCCGCTATTTTCTCTTGAGGTTGATGTAACTCTTTCTACACCTTCTAAACCCTTTAAATTGTCTTCTATTTTAAGGACGATACCTTCTTCTATTTCTTGAGGTGATGCTCCAGGGTAAACAATATTTACTGTTATGTTTTTAGAATCTATAAGCGGAAAAAAGGAAGATTTTAAAGAATAAGCACCCAACAATCCAAAACCTAAAAATGCCAGAAGAATAACATTTACAGCAACATGGTATTTAATAAAGTAAGCAATAATTTTTCTCATTACTCGCTTTCTTTTTCTTGTTTGTCTTCATATATTTTCACCAACATCCCTGTATAAGCACCAACAACAGGCTTAGTAATAATTGTGGTACCATCTGGGATATTTTTAAGAACTACTTTCTTATCCGAAAAATATACTGGTTTTACATCTATACGATCTAATATAGAATCTCTAACTACAAATATTTGATCGTTTTCTAAGAGTAATGTTCTATCAACTTCTATAGCATCCGTTTCTTCTTTTGCATTAAGATGTGCTTCTAAATACATCCCTTCTTTAAGGTTTTTATCTTTTACTTCTATAAAAGCACTTATGGTCTGTGATGCCTGATCTACACTTCCATTAATTCTCGAAACTTTTCCACTGTAGGCTTCCGTCTCTTCTAAATTTGTTAGCCTTACCTGCTTACCCAATGCCAACAAATCACTGTAAGCTTTACTCACAGAAACCTCTAGTTCATACACATCAGTATTTATAAACTCTCCTAGTTTTTGCCCTGCTCTAATCAAGGTTCCTTCTGTAACCAAGGCTTGGGTTAACACACCATTAAAAGGCGCAGAGATTCGATATTTACTTAAACGTTGTTCTAAATTTTTAACACTGTAATAGCTCGTTAAAATACCACGACCTGATATAAAATATTTCTCTTTTTCAGAAGTCATTTCTGGAAGTGGTGGTGTTACCGCTTTTAAATCGAAATTACTTAAGTACGATTGCCATTTTGGATAAATTTCTGGATAATCTAAACGCAAATCTGCCATTACCGAAGTAAGCAAATTATACAAGTTACTTTTTTGAGATTGTACATTGGCGGCATATTCTGATGCATCTATTCTAATGATAGATTGTCCTTTTTTATATTGCTCACCTTCTTTAAAAAGCTTTGCCCCCTTTCTAAAAACGCCTTGTACTTCAGCATAAAGTTCAACACGCCTTTTAGCCCTTACATTTCCGTTAGCGGGTACCGTTATCGCTACTGTTCCGTTTTTTACTTGATCTGCAAAAACAGTTTTTACAATTTTGTTTGGCTTTGGTTTTCGAGTCTTTTTACTATCTACAATAAGCTTAGCACCAAAAAGAGCAAGTGCAAGTACTACTACTCCTAAAAAAGCTAAAATGGCATTTCTCATTTGCTTGGAAATTAGGCTGCAAAATTATCCAATACTTAGCTGTCTTACGTTAAACATATCTTAAATATTTAAGGATAAAAATTTAAGTCTAACATTAAGAGTTCAATATCTAAATTGGTTCTTTCTTTACCAGTAACATTAAAAACCGCCGTAAAATATTCTGAATTCCCAAGGTATGTTTGTTTAAAATTATGCAAACGATCTAAATCGCTAAAAAGTTCAACCGCAGCAATTACACCAATATCATGATCAGAAAAAAATAAAAACTGTTCTGTATCATTACCTCCTTTAAGTCTAGAAACTATGACATATTCCGATGCTAAACCCTGTAATTCCAGATTAAGAATAGTATCTACTTTCTTTTTAGGATTACTATATTTTAGAGTTCTATTTATGATTTTAAAATTAGGGTTACTTTCATTAAAGTATTGGATAAACTTATTATTGTTTTTCGTTGGCCCTACATAAATACTATTTTGTTCTTTTAGATCGCTATAATTTGATTTTGTAGCAAAACGAATGGCAAAATCTTCCTTTTGATTTGCAAATAATTTAGTAATGTGATGTGTGGCAACAGCACCCATACCCGTCATATATGCGTAATTTGCAGGCTCTATTAGTTGCGTAATACTATCATTATTTTTTCTAAACGTATAAAAATCTTCTAAAGAGTTTATGCTATAGTCTCTATTCCACCCTATTTTACCAGTAACTGTTTTACCCATTAGTCCAAAAAAATCACCCACATAAACGGTAGTTTCTTTATTGTTTTTAAAAAATAAATTCCATAAAGGTACTTTTGGTTTATATAAGAAAAATATCATTAGAGCAACTATTAGGATACCTAATGTATAATTTAAAGCTTTAGAGAAAGTGAAGATTTTTTTGTAATCTTTAGTAATTATTCGTTTGGTATTCGGAATAAAACTTACATAGTATTGTCCTTTTTTAATATAAATTTTAAGCTTATCCTGTTTTCCTTCTTTGTTGTAATAGGCATCCAATTTTTTACGAAGGTTATAAATATTCACTCGTATTCTAGAGTTGCTCGTCTCTTCTAAAAAACTATCTCCAAATAATTCAATACCAATAGTAGTTTCTTTGATTAGCTTTTTTTGTAGAGTAGCATGAACCAAAAAAGCAAGTAATCTAGCACTTGTAGATGCTTTTAAGAAGGAAGTACTTTCTAATATTTTTTTAAGCTGATTAATCTTTTCTTCCTCAGAAATCAATTCCATTTTTAACACTTTTAACCGTTACAAGTACCGTTAAACAAAGGTTAAATATAGGCAATAGTATTCTTTTTACTAAATTGAAATGCTAAAACTGACATTAAAAACAGATTATATAACAACACATCAAATGAAATTAAATTTAAAACTGCTTTTTATTATCGCATTTATATCAACTAGTAATATAGCTCAAGATATTAGTCCTGTTGCGGTTCAAAAGCAGATGAAACGCGTTGCAGATTGGCAAATAGCACATTTTAGAGACTTATACAGTGGTAGAGACAAACCACACCATATTGCAGATTGGACGAATGGCGCCCTTTATGTAGGTATGACGAAGTATGCAAAACTAGCAAAAGATGATCGTTACTATAAGTGGCTAAAAAAAATTGGCGAAGAGCAAAAATGGAAATTACACCACAGAAAATACATGGCAGATGATCATGTAGTGGGTCAAATGTATATGGAACTCTTTAGAAAATATGAAGATTCTAATTATATAAAACCTACACAAAAGCATTTTGACTGGATTATGGAAAACCCCAGTCAACAACCTATTACTTTAGATAAGTATGCCCATTTAGAACGATGGACTTGGTGTGATGCCTTATTTATGGCACCACCAGTATGGGCAAAACTAACCAAAATAACAGGTGAGAAAAAGTATACTGAATTTATGATGAAAGAATACGAAGCCACTCGTGAGCATCTTTTTGACGAAGAAGAGCATCTTTTTTTTAGAGATAATAGCTTCATAGACAAGCGAGACAACGGAAAAAAGATTTTCTGGTCCAGAGGCAATGGTTGGGTATTTGGAGGGCTTACTCTTTTAATGGACGAGTATAAAAAAGGTTCTAAAGAATATGAATATTTTAAAGCTATTTATTTAAAAATGGCAAAGAAGCTCATTAAAATTCAGACCCCTCAGGGGCATTGGGCAATGAGTTTACTAAATCAAGATATTTACCCTACTCCAGAAACGAGTGGAACTTCATTTTTTACCTTTGGTTTAGCTTGGGGAATCAATAATGGGCTTTTAGATCAAAAAACATATGAACCACATATTAAACGTGCTTGGAATGCATTGCTATCTCATATAACGGAAGATGGAATGTTAGGCTATGTGCAACCAATAGGTGCTGGGCCAGACAAAGCCTTCGAAGATCAGAGCGAAGTATATGGAACAGGAGCTTTTTTAGCAGCAGGCTCGGAAGTCTATAAATTGTATGGCGGGCAACCTATTTTTCAAATAGAAAACCCCGATTATAAAAAAAGCCCAAAAACAGGAATCACCAGAAAGCATTGGTTAGACATGGCTGAGTATATGTTAGAAGGCGCTTTTAGTTATGTAAATGATATTGATGATCCATTAAAATTTCCAAAATTAGGAGAAGTAGCATATCCTAGAGGAGAATGGCAAGAACCCGTAGAAAAATTGGAAGGTTTATGTAGAACGCTTTTTGTTGCTGCTCCTCTTTTAAAAGAGGACCCTGATCTAGAAATTAATGGCATACAAATAGCGGAATATTACAGACATAATATCCTGAATTTATTGGATGAGAATCACCCATCTTTTATAAAAGACAAAGAAAGTCCAGAAAAATGGCCTGGACAGACTTTAGTAGAATTTGGGGCATTAGCAATGTCTTTCTTTTCCATTCCAGAAGTAGTTTGGGATCCGTTAACACAAGAGCAAAAAGATACCTTAGCTAAGAAAATGATTAGTTATGCAGACGGACCCACGGTACCGTCTAACTGGAAATTTTTTAACATTTTTGTGTTGAGTTTCTTTAAAGATCAAGGCTATCAAGTTAATGAAGCCTTACTCGTAAAGTATTTAAATAAAAGTGCTGAGCACTATCGTGGAGATGGTTGGTATAATGACAACCCTGCTTATGATTACTATAGCATGTGGGCTTTTCAAATGTATGGCCCTTATTGGTCACAGGTATTTGGCAAAAAATACTACCCAGAAATAGCTGAGAAATTCAAAGATAATTTCTTAGATATCAAAAATTCTTACCCCTACATGTTTAGTGAAAATGGAGAAATGATTATGTGGGGAAGAAGTATCAGTTACCGAATAGCCTCTATTAGTCCTTATCCATTACTTGGGTTTTACCCTGAAGAAACAAAGGATGTCAACTGGGGTTGGTTAAGACGAATTTCTTCTGGTGTACTTTCTCAGTTTTTGCAGCATCCAGAATTTATGAAAGAGGGTATCCCTACCTTAGGCTTTTATGGCCAGTTTGATCCTGCCACACAATATTACAGTTGTAGAGGGAGTGTCTATTGGATGGGAAAAGCATTTTTAAGTTTATTATTACCTGAAGACAACGAATTTTGGTTAGCCGAAGAAAATAATGGCGCTTGGGATAATGAATTGAACAAAGGTGAAGCGCGCAATCAGTTTTTTAATGATTCTAAGATTATGATTACTGATTACCCAGACATTGGAGCCTCAGAAATAAGAGCATGGTGCAATGTTCCTGTAATTGGTGTAAAAGAGCCTTTCCGTGGTAGTGAAAACTATAACAAACTATCGTACAATAGCGCTTTTCCATGGCAAGCAGATGGTAAAAATGGAGAAGTTTCTATGAATTATATGTTTAAAACAGGAATAGACTCCATCCCCTATGAACCTGGGAGATTATATACTTTTGAACAGTATAAAGATGGTGCTTACTATCGTACTTTAAAATCAGAGGTGCTTGATGATGTAGCGATAAAACTTACTGATATTCCCTTAGCAAATGGCATTTTAAGAGTAGATAAAATTAAAAGTAATACAGACCTCAGCTTAGATCTTGGGCACTATAGCTTATCACATATTAATGGCTATATCCATACATCTACACAAAAAATTAAAGGCAAAGATGTTCACATTATAGATAATGGAGAGTATCAGCTAGCATTAATTCCAATTAAAGGATGGGATGCTGCAAGAGTTATTACAACAGAAGGGCTTCATCCAGAAACCCATAAAAGCACCGTAATTAATGTAACAGATCATTATACTAAAGGCTCTGATGATGACATCTATATTACTGCAATGCTCTGGAAAAAATCTGGAATACCATTTACCAAAAAAGAACTTTCTATAGAAAAAAATATAAGCCTCAATAAAAACAAAAAAACGGTGACTTATGCTCCAAAAGGGTCTAAGAAGATAACCATTTCCTTAAAATAATAAAAATAACTAATTCTCATATCAATGAACACTACATACGAAACACGATACGCATCGAGTCCAAAAGCCGTAAAAAAATACGATACGGAAGAATTAAGAGATGAATTCTTAATCGATAATTTAATGCAAGCCGATAAAATTGTATGGGTATACACCCATTACGATCGTTATATGGCGGGTTCGGCAGTTCCCACTTCAAAAGCATTAAAGCTAGAAGCGATCGATCCTTTAAAGTCTGACAACTTTTTAGACCGAAGAGAGCTTGGAGCAATAAATATTGGAGGTGCAGGGAAAATTACTGTAGACGGCACAAGCTATACCTTAAATACTAAAGATGGTTTATATATTAGAAAAGACTGTAAAGAGGTTCTTTTTGAAAGTGTAGATGCTTCAAACCCAGCAAAATTTTATTTAAATTCTGCTCCTGCTCATCATGCCTATCCTACCAAACAGGTTACAAAAGAACAGGCTAATAAATTACATTTAGGCGCTACTGAAACTGCAAATGCACGAATTGTATATCAAATGCTTCTTTCTGGAGTAATTGAAACGTGCCAGTTACAAATGGGCATTACAGAACTAAAGCCTGGTAGTGTTTGGAATACCATGCCAGCACATGTTCATGATCGTAGAATGGAAATTTATTTCTACTTTGAAGTTCCAGAAGGAAATGCTGTATCGCATTTTATGGGACCTATTAATGAAACACGGCATATTTGGATACAAAACGAACAAGCCGTAATTTCTCCACCTTGGTCTATTCACTCGGGCTCTGGAACCACAAATTATACTTTTTGTTGGGGGATGTCTGGAGAAAACTTAGACTATGATGATATGGATAAAGCGCAAATCACCGATTTAAAATAAAAATAATGTCACAAGAATTATTTAACATAGGAGGAAAAGTTGCCTTGGTTACAGGAAGCACACATGGTCTTGGCATGGCAATGGCAATGGGGCTTGGAAAAAGTGGAGCAACCATTATTGTAAATGGAAACTCATCACAAGAAAAGATAGATAAGGCTGTAAAAGAATACCAGGCAGAAGGTATTAAAGCCATGGGATATAAATTTGATGTTACTAACGAAGCTGAAGTTTCTGAGGCCATTCAAAAAATAGAAAAAGAAGTTGGTTATATTGATATCTTAATTAATAATGCTGGAATTATTAAGCGAACACCATTAGCGGATATGGATGTAGACGACTTTAAACAGGTGATTAATGTAGATTTGGTGAGTCCGTTTATTGTATCTAAACATGTGGTAAAAGGAATGATGCAACGTAAAGCGGGGAAAATTATTAATATCTGTTCTATGATGACTGAATTAGGGCGTAATACCGTTGGGGCTTATGCAGCAGCAAAAGGCGGACTAAAAATGTTAACTAAAAATATGGCTACCGAATGGGCCAAACACAATATTCAAGTTAATGGAATAGGCCCTGGTTATTTTGCAACATCTCAAACAGCCCCTATTCGCGTAGACGGTCACCCGTTTAACGATTTTATAGTAGGTAGAACTCCTGCTGCTAAATGGGGTGATCCTAGTGAATTAGCAGGTGCTGCAATTTTTTTAGCATCAAAAGCTAGTGATTTTGTAAATGGACATATTCTTTATGTTGATGGAGGAATTTTAGCCACTATTGGGAAACCTGCTAATGAAGATTAGTAATTTTAACCTAAAGGAAAGAAGGTTTAATTTGTGAAATAAACATTATTTTAAAATGCCTATATCATCTTTTAATTATTAAAAATGACCAATTTAAAAGCACTTCTATTTAGTATTATAATACTATTAGCATTTAGCGCCTGCCAAAGCACCAAAAATGTTCGCACACTTCGCTTAGCTCATATTTTAGATACCAAACACCCTGTACACCAAGCGATGGAAATTTTAGGGGAGCAGCTTGCCGAAAAATCTAAGGGTAAATTAAAACTTCAAATATACCCAAGTGGTCAATTAGGAGGTGAACGAGAGTGTTTGGAATTATTGCAAATTGGAAGCCTAGATATTACAAAAGTATCTGCAGCAGTATTAGAAAATTTTATCCCAGAATATCAAATTTTTGGAATACCCTATTTATTTAGAGATAGAACGCATGCCTTTTCTGTATTAGATGGTAAACTAGGAGAAGATCTATTGACACGTGGAGAAAAATTTAGACTCAGAGGGCTCACTTTTTACGATGCAGGAAGTCGTAGTTTTTATACAAAAGAAAAACCAGTACAAATTCCTAATGATCTAGAAGGTAAAAAAATTAGAGTCATGAAAAGCAATATGGCAATAGGTATGGTAAATCAACTGGGAGGTTCACCTACACCTATTTCCTATGGAGAGCTTTATACTGCACTACAACAGGGCGTTGTAGATGGAGCAGAGAACAACCCACCCAGCTTTTATACCTCTAAACATTATGAAATATGTAAATATTATAGTTTAGATGAACACACCTCAATCCCTGATGTTTTATTAATTGGTTTAGATACTTGGGAGAAATTAACTAATCAAGAAAAAGAATGGTTAAAAGAGGCCTGTACAGCATCTAAAATAGCACAGCGTAAAATTTGGGCAAACTCAGAAAAAGAATCTTTGGATGCTGTAATTAAAGCTGGGGTACAAATTATTAGGCCAGACAAAACCCTCTTTGAACAAAAAACATTAGAGACTATAGAAGGTTTTAATAACCAACCCAATCTTAAACAATTAATTACTCGTATTAAAAAAGAATATTAAATGAAAAAAGCTATTGATACCGTATTAGAGAAGGTTTTAATTTTTCTTTTATTTATAATGTTAGCCAGTGTAGTTTGGCAAGTATTTACCAGATATGTAATGCAATCGCCAAGTACTATTACTGATGAACTTTCTAGCTTTGCACTGATTTGGTTAGGCTTATTAGGTGCTGCTTATGTAACTGGAAAAAAGTTACATTTAGCTATTGATTTAATTTCTGCTACTACGGTACAGAAAAAAAGAGCATTCTTTGATGGTATCGTGCATGGCAGCACTTTTTTATTTGCTTTTGCAGTGATGATTATAGGAGGGCTGCGTCTATGCTTTTTATCATTTCAATTTAACCAAACTTCTGCAGCACTTCAAATTCCTTTAGGCATTATTTATCTTATTATTCCTATTTCTGGACTTTTAATCTGTTACTATAGTATGGCTCTCTATTTTAAAAAAGACACTTCTAAAACTACAGCGTTATGAATTATATTGAAGTATTCATATTAGTAATTAGTTTTTTAGTGTTCTTATCGCTACGAGTGCCCATTGCTTTTGCTATTGGTTTAGCTGCATTTTTTACTCTAATTACCAGCATGCCTTTTCTACCATCGGTAACTACGTTAGCACAACGCATGGCTACCTCATTAGATAGTTTTACCCTTTCTGCAATTCCTTTCTTTATACTAGCTGGGCAAATTATGAATAGAGGCGGTATAGCCGTTAGGCTTATTAACCTTGCAAAAGCTATTGTTGGCCCTTTACCTGGCGGATTGGCTTTTGTAAATATTATTTCGTGTATGCTTTTTGGCGCTATCTCTGGCTCTGCAGTAGCTGCTGCTTCAGCTATTGGAGGCTTTATGCATCCAATGATGAAAAAAGATGGTTATGATGAATCTTTTAGTGCCGCAGTAAATATTACGAGTGCTACTACTGGTTTAATGATCCCGCCTAGCAATGTCCTTATCGTGTATTCATTAGCCAGTGGTGGTGTATCTATTGCTGCATTATTTATTGCTGGTTATGTACCTGGTATTCTAATTGGTTTAGCATTGATGATCGTTGCTGCTGTCTATGCAATGATAAAAAAATATCCTACTGAAAAATTAGTAGGTTTTAAAGAGTTCTTAAAACGATTTGGTGCTGCCATACCTAGTTTACTTTTATTAGTTGTAGTTATTGGCGGTATTGTTGCCGGAATTTTTACGGCAACAGAAGCTTCGGCCATCGCCGTTGTATATACACTGGTACTTGCATTTTTATACAAAGAAATTACATGGGCAGACCTAAGCCCTATTTTCTTAGAAACCATAAAAACGTCTTCTATTGTACTTTTACTTATCGCTACATCTATTGCGATGTCTTGGGTGATGTCTTACGAGAATATTCCTCAAGAAATTAGTAATACCTTATTAAGTATTAGTGATAATCCTATTATTATCTTAATTATCATTAATTTAATCTTGCTGTTTGTGGGTATTTTTATGGATATGACGCCAGCCATTTTAATTTTCACGCCTATTTTTCTACCTGTAGCTACTAAAATAGGTATTGATCCTATTCACTTTGGAATTATCATGATCCTTAACCTTTGTATTGGACTGTGTACGCCACCCGTAGGCTCCGTACTTTTTGTAGGTTGTAGTGTTGCAGATTTACCTATACAAAAAGTATTAAAACCACTATTGCCTTTATTCTTAGTCATGATTTTAGTATTATTACTAATCACTTACATTCCAGAACTAAGCTTGTGGTTACCAAGATTATTTGATCTTTAAAAGATATTTGAAGACAAACTTATTGTTTGTCTTCAAATTTAATATCGGCTATTTTATCTTCTTCAGTGAGATAAAGTTTTTGCAAATCTTTAATATCCTTTTCTGAATATTTTTTTCCTAAATCAAATAGAGCCAAATGAGAGTTTGTTGCAACAATTCTGTCTATAGCTTTTCTATTAAAATTATTGCGCTGTATTTGCACCATTTCTAACCTAGGTAGCATTAATATATCTTCTGGAAACTTACCCGTTAAATTATTTTCTGCCAAAACTAACATCTTTAAATATTTTAAGTTTGATAAGCTTTTTGGCATTTCGCCTTCAAGATTATTATTGGCTATTTCAAAACGCTCTAAATAGCTAAGACTTCCTATTGATTGTGGAATTTGTCCTTCTATTTCATTATCTGATAAAGAAATTACTCTAAGGTTCTCTAAAAGTCCTAAATTTTCTGGGAGCTTGCCTGATAATTTATTTCTGAATAAATCTAATAATACCAGATTTCTTAAATTTCCAATATTTTCTGCTATGGCACCCTCAATGAGATTCTTACCCAATCTTAATTTTCTAAGATTTTTTAAATTATATATCGCTTTTGGAAGCGTTCCACTTATTTTATTAAAAGCTAAATTAATAACTCTTAAATATTTTAATTCTCCTATTGAAGTAGGTAATGCACCTTGTAAATTATTATTAAATAATACTAACGACACTACATGATCGTCCTCTATAGTTACACCTCTCCATTGCGCTACTTCTTGATCTAAATTCCATGAATTTGTCCAGTTTTCTCCTTGTGTTGCATTAAATAAATCTATTAATGCGTTTTTTTCTGCTTTTGGTATAGCAAACAATGTACTACTTACTAGTACAAATATTAAAAAATGAATTTTGCCCTTAATCATAATATAAATTTGTTATTTGATTTATAACTTATTAAAAATAAGCTATGTAATCATTAATTTTAAATCTTTTACTTAACAAACTAACTAAATTATTTACACCTTTCGCATATCATCAGATTTAAATGTTTTGAATGTATCATTTTTTGTTGTGTAATTAGAAAAATAAGATGTGTGAAAATAAAAAAATGAGCAATTCAAAACATAAAACATATGTATTAATCACTCATTTTAAACCAATTATTAAAAGTATCCATTTATATCAGCACCAGTATTTACTACTCATTATCATCTTCAAATTTAGTATCTGCCATTCTTGTTTTAGAAAAATTTAAATCCTTATAATTCTGATTGTTTTTAATTTTGTCTTTATCAAAATCAAATACCAAAAAATTATTTGTATTGATTAAGCTTAAATCTTCAAAAGCATCAAATTTATTATTCTGTATTTGAATTACTTTTAAGTTTGCTAATTGCCCAAATTCTTTTGGTATAACGCCTTCTAGTTGATTATTAGCTAAAACCAATTCTTTTAGCTTTGTTAAGCTTCCTATTTCTTTTGGCATAGCACCTTGTAAACGATTATCAAACAAACCTAAAACTTCTAACGCTACAAGTTTACCAATAGCTACAGGAATTACTCCCTTAAAATTATTACTTGATAAGTTTAGAATTTTCAACTCTTTTAATGCCCCAATACTTTCTGGAATAGCCCCGGATAAAAAATTATTAAATACACTTATTTCATGTAACTTTTTCATTTTCCCTATATCATCTGGCAGCTCACCTTTTATTTTATTCATTTCTAGCTTTAAAACTTCTAAATGGATTAAACAACTCAACTCTTTTGGTAATACTCCTGTTAATGCATTAAATGCTAAGTTTAATTCTTGCAAGTTTTTAATTCCTCCTATACTTTTTGGTAATACTCCGGCCAAATTATTATTGAATAAATTAATTTTAACTACCGTATTATTAACAACAGTAATACCATACCAATCGCTTACGGGTTTAGTAAGATCCCATGTATTTTTCCATGCTTTTCCATTCGTCTCTTTATACAAATCTAGCAATGCATTTTTTTCTTGTATAGAAACTTCTGCTTTACATATAGTTTGAAAAAAAATCATGAATACCAAAACACATTTCACTAAATTATACTGTTTAATTACCATCATAATCTTCAAGTTTAGTATCTACAATTTTTGAATTTCCTCTTTTGCTAAAATTGTCTAATTCTTCTTTTTTATGTAATATTAATTCCTCATCAAAATCAAATAAAGCCAACTTTGATTTTGTAATGTCTTTAACATTTAGATACATATTATCAAAATTATTTTCTTTCATTTGAATAACGCTTATGCTTTGTAGGCTTAATATATCATTTGGAAAGGCTCCTGTAAAATTATTTTCGGAAATCACTAAGGTTTTAAGCTTTACCATATTAGAAATTACATGAGGTAATTCTCCAATCATATTATTATTAGCAACTTCAAAACGTTCTAAGTTGATTAAATTACCAATTACAACAGGTAATGTTCCTGTTAATTTATTATCAGATAAAGAGATCACCTTCAATTCTTTTAACTGCCCTAAACTTTGTGGTAATACACCGCTAATTCTGTTATGAAATAAGTCTAAAACTATTAGTTTTTTTAGACTCCCTATGTGCTCAGGAATTGTTCCTTCTACATTATTTTTTCCCAATCTTAAAACTTCTAATTCACTTAAATCGCATAGAGTATCTGGAATAAATCCACTTAAGCTATTAAATGCCAAGTTTAAAACTTTTAAATGTGTTAAAGATGCTATAGAATTTGGCAGTACCCCTTTTAAATTATTATTAAATAGTACAATAGAGACCACATGATTATCTTCTATCTGTACACCTTCCCATTTAGAAGGAGATTTTTTTAAATTCCAAGGAGTAGTCCAATTATGCCCTTCTGTTGCGTGGTATAAATCTACCAATGCTTTTTTTTCTTCGCTAGGAATAGCAAACGCAATATTTATACTGCATAAAACGCAAAAAAGGATATAAAAACTTGTTTTCATACAAACTAATTAAATTAATATATAAGAATATACTTACAAAGTAAGTAGGTTTTAATAGCTTAATAAAAAAAAGTCGTTGAATTGCTCTGTGTTTATTGTATTATGTTGTGAAAGTCAAGAAAAATGTGGTGTAAGAAAAAACTTATACTATAATTATGTTAATTTTTCTAATTTAATGGTAATCTGTTCCCAATTTTCCATGAGATTTTGTAAGTCTTTTTTCTTTTTTTCATAGCTGTCAAAAAAATTAGCTTGTGCTATTGTGGCATCATAGTTCATGAGTAGTTCATGATCTATTGCTGCTATTTCTTTTTCAAGGCTTGCTATTTTACTTTCTGTAGTACTAAGTTTATTGTTTAAAGATTTTATCTTTTTCTGATCTTCATAACTAACATCTGTAGTAACCTTTTTCTTTTTTTGTGAAGTTTGTTCTTGTTTCTTTTCGATCTCTCTAAAATCTTGCGCTTTCCTTTGTTCTAAGTAAAAATCAATATCTCCTAAATATTCTTTAATGGCTCCATCTTTAAACTCATATACATTATTAGTTAGCCCTTGTAAAAAATCTCTGTCATGAGATACTAAAACTAGCGTTCCTTCAAAATTTTGTAAAGCCTTTTTTAATACATTTTTAGATTTAATGTCTAAATGGTTAGTAGGCTCATCCATCACCAAAACATTAAAAGGTTGTAATAACATTTTAGCTAAGGCTAACCTGTTCCTTTCGCCACCAGAAAGTACTTTCACATATTTATCTACCTCATCTCCTCTAAAAAGAAAAGAGCCTAAAATATCTCTTACCTTACTTCTATTCGTTTCATTAGCCTCATCTATCATCGTATCTAATATGGTTTTATTGCCATCTAAATACTCTGCTTGGTTTTGTGCAAAATATCCTATCTGTACATTATGCCCTAGCTTTAAATGCCCATCATATGCTATTTCTCCAACCATTATTTTAGCCAATGTAGATTTTCCTTGCCCATTCTGACCAACAAATGCAGTTTTTATATTACGTTCTATTAAAAGTTCTACATTTTTAAGCACTTCGTTTTCACCATAGTTTTTAGAAAGATTTTCTATTTCTACCACTACCTTGCCTGGTGTAACAGAAACGGGAAAACGAAGATTCATCACACTATTATCATCTTCATCTACTTCTATACGATCTAATTTATCTAACTTTTTAATGAGTGATTGCGCCATAGATGCCTTAGATGCCTTTGCTCTAAACTTTTCTATTAACTTTTCGGTTTGCTGAATTTGCTTTTCTTGATTTTTCTGTGCACTTAATTGTTGTTCTTGTATTTCTTTTCTCAATACTAAAAACTGTGAGTAGGGCTTATTGTAATCATAAATTCTACCTAAAGAAATTTCTATTGTTCTATTAGTAACATTGTCTAAAAACATTTTATCATGAGATACTATTGCAATAGCACTAGAACTATTTCTTAAAAACTGTTCTAGCCATATAATAGATTCAATATCCAAGTGATTGGTTGGCTCATCTAATAGCAATACATCATTACTTTGTAATAGTAGTTTAGCCAATTCTATACGCATGCGCCATCCGCCAGAAAAAGTATCTGTACCTTTATTAAAATCTTCCCTTTTAAAACCTAAACCTTGTAATATTTTTTCGGTCTCTCCTTGGTAATTATAGCCGCCAAGTATTTCGTACCTATGCGTAATATCGCTAAGGTCTTCTATAAGTTTGCTATAACCGGCACTTTCATAATCGGTACGCTCTGCCAGTTGTGTATTTATAGCATCTTGCTGTAACTCTAATGCTTTTATTTCTTCAAAAGCTTGGTATGCTTCTTCAAGAACGGTTCTCCCTTGTTCAAAATCTAAATCTTGCTTTAAAAAACCAATCCGTACTTCTTTATCAGATGCAATAGTACCAGAGTCTGGCTCCATTTCTTTTGAGAGTAATTTTAATAAGGTAGATTTTCCTGCACCGTTTTTACCAATTAAGCCAACTCTGTCTCCAGAATTTAACCGAAATGATATTTCTTCAAATAAATATTCACCTCCAAAGGCAACAGAAAGATTATGTATATTCAGCATATTTTATGACCAATATTAGGGCTATAAATTCTATAAAAAGGTATTTTTGTAAAAACTTTTGCAAATGTTAAAAAAAGGAAGCAAACTATACAGTATTTTAACAGGAACTTGTCCAAAATGTCATCAAGAAAAGATGTATTTAGATAAAAACCCTTATCACCTGCTCACTATTTTTAATATGCATGAGCGTTGCTCGCATTGTAATACTAAATACAAAATAGAACCTTCTTTCTTTTTCGGTGCAATGTTTGTAAGTTATGGGGTTGGGGTTGCTTTTGCCGTGGCAGCTTTTATAATCACCTATCTTTTTTTTAAAACTTCATTAAAAACAGCTTTTCTAACTATAATTGGTACTTTAATTGTATTTATGCCCATTATAATGCGTGTCTCTAGAAATATTTGGATTAATTTTTTTATCAAATATGATAAAGATGCTGTAAATAATGTGAAAAATATTATTTAAAATGCTTTTTAGTATGCCTTGCGATATCCATTTCTGGATGTAAAGGTTCTTTGTTTTCTATATATTGATACAATTGTTCTGCTGCAAAAGGGGCAATCATAACACCTCGTGATCCAAATCCGTTTAAGACATATAAATTATGATGTACAGGATGTTTCCCTACCAGAGGGCGTCTGTCTGATACTGTAGGGCGTATTCCTGCCACATGTGCTACCAATTCGTATTTGCACTTCACAAAACTTTCTAGCTTTTCTATAAGCTCTAATTTTGATGCTTCGGTAGGCATATTCGTTTTATCTTTCCATTTGTAAGTAGCACCAATTCTATATAAATCATTTTCTATTGGAATACTAAAAGCAGAAGATTTTATGACATTTTCTTCTTTTAATTCTGATGATTTTATGGTTAACAGTTCACCTTTAGTACCATTTAGCGGTAAATACTTAAAATATGGATTTTGTTTTAACCCGTATCCTGTAGCAAAAACTAACTGTTTTGCTTTTATATTTTTATAGCTAATATAATTTTCGTTTACCTGCAATGCCTCAAAAGAAAAAGTATCTTGAACAAGGAGTTCTTTTTGCTTTAAATATTCAGCATAAGATGCTAGCAGTTTTTTAGTATCAATACGACCTGTATGCAAAACTCTCCCGTAACCAAATGGAGCATCTATTGCCATATTTGTATTTGGCACCAGTGTAGTTGCCAAAAAAGGACTTAAATGTGGTTTATCAGCTGCTTCAAACCAAAGATTTTGTTCTTCTATTGAAGCAAATTTGCGCAATACAGGAACTTTATAATCTAAAGTAATATGCAGTTTTTGTTCTATTTTTTTATAAAACGGAATGGCAATTTCTAATTGTTCTTTGGCCAACCAAGCTAATGTAAATCGTTTTAAAATTACTGGATTGTATAAGCCTCCCGCAACCGTAGATGAGGTTTGTGAGTGATCTGAAATTACTTGAAATGTTTTTCCATTACGCTCTAAGGTTTCACAAAAAGATATTCCTGCAAGGCCTAGACCTACCACCATATAATCTATCATATAACAAAGGTAGAAAAGGGAATTTATAAAAGAATAAAAGTTTTAATAAAAGAATACTGATTGTATGGGTTGAAGTTAAAATCTAAACAAAAAAAATCCTGCTTTACAGCAGGATTTTTATATTTTTTGAATTGGAATATGATAAGTTTCTATTAGTAACTCCACATATCTTGTTCTCTATCTCGGATAGTTTCTTTGATACGATTAGATTCTAATAGTTGGAACAATGCATTATTTGAAATGTAATCTTTGATCTTACGATCTCCGTGTACATTGTCTTCTTTATAAATTGTTGCATTAAACCTTCGTGCATTTAACAACATATCAAAAGAGATAGGTTGTGCAGAATTTCGCTGATTAAATACTTTAGCTTCATGCAAAACTTGCCTTGCACCTGGATACCATATCCAAAATAAGGCTACTTTATTTTCATCTGGATCTATAGATTCATCATCAATAAAGTTAACATCTGGTGCTATAGGTGCTAAGCCTAAAAGACGATATTTTAATTCTCCTTGACGCTTGTCAAAATACCAGATTCCTTTTATAAAATATTCTTCTAAATCTGCAGCGGTAAGCTCTCTTTTATTAATATATTCTGGAGAAACTTGTTCACCTGCATTTAGTTGTTCATATCCTAGATCTGTGGTATCTACTTTTTGCAAAGTAGCTTTTAAATCGCTAAATTTTCTTTTTTCTGTAAAATACGAATCTGCATATATATCTTCAATATTACCGTTTTTTACATTTTTGATAATTACATCATATAAAGATCTTCTATCAGTACCAATATCTACAGTATCTATAGGATAGTAGAGTGGAAAATTAACTCTTTCATCTAAATCGATTACTTCCCATATGGTTTTAGACCACAGAATATCTCTGTCATCAACATAACCATACTCTAATGGACCATCTGCATCTAGTTTTATTTGCTCTTCGGTTTTAAGACCAATCTCTTCTGGCAACTTGGCATTTAAGATATTAGCTTGTGCCATTGTAGCCATTGGCAACAATGTTACTGCACCGATTAGTAAAACGTTTTTCCAATTCATTTTCTTACTATTTAATTATTGTTATAAATCTTATGGAACGCACCATTTGCAGGTTTGTTCCATAAGATTATAAGTCTGTTATTCTAGTTTGTAAGCTCTACTACAACAGGAGATACTCTCTTAAGTTTGTATGACTTGTTATTTGTAATATATGCTTTAATATCTATGATCTGAACTGCATCGCCACGCTTAGCTCTTTTTAAAGCGCCTTTAGCTCTTGCATCTAACTTATTACCTCTTACGGTAACTGTTGGTTGCCCAGGAACTTTAAATTTAAATTCGCTTACTGCTATATTTAAATCAAAGTCAAAATCATCTAACATTGCACCTACAGATGCTATTGCTAAGTTATTTCTTGGCATTTTAGCATTAACTTCTCCTCTAATAGTACCTGTTGGTCTTGGGATATCTTTAATTCTAAATTCTGACTTAGAAGAAACTCTTTGTCCATCTGGTAAGATACCAGAGGCTGTAATAGAAACTTTTCTTCCTTTACCTGGCTTCATCACATACTTACTACCACCTCTTTTAGAAAGTCCAGGTGCAGATGCACTAACTTTATTATCAGGGATACCAGGTATAGAGATAGACATTGGGTTAGCAACACCTCTATAAACTACATTCATCTTATCTGCTGCTATTAGAGCTGCATTAGGCTTAGAGATTGTTGCAAAAGAATTGTTTACTTCTACAGGTACTTCTTTACCATCTTGCATAAAGAATAGGGTACCTTTAACTTCATGGTCGCCAGCAGCACCAGCACTTATAAGCATTTTAACACCACCTGCTTCTATAGCATAGTCTTTATCTTGTGTTAATTTTCTACCATCAAGCGTTAACTCTGCTCTTACTGGTGTAGAAGAATTATCTGTTTTACTAATGATAATTTTACCATCGTACTTTTCTCCACTATAGTATGCAGATTTAGATCCAAATAAAGAAGTTTTAAAGTTCTTTAAAGATACTTGAGTTGATAAATTACCTTGCAACATCTGTTTTAAAGCATCTTCTTCAGTAGCCTGAATGTCAGCTTGCAAAGCAGTAATTTTAGTAAGAGATGCAATTAAAGGAAACCCTTCATAGTGATAGTTAATCCAATCTTGCTTTGTTTTATCTCTTTTGGGTACTTTACCATTTTCGTCTCCAGTACTGAATCTGTTATTTACGGATTCTTTTAGTCTTGCTGGTACTAAAGCAGATACTTGAGTACGGTAGTCTGTAATTCTTTTCATGAATTCCTTACCGCCTGGAGCTAAATTCTCGCCTTGAAAAAATGTTTGATCTAAATAATCAGACTTATCCATTACGGTATAATCTGTTGGATCTTCAACATCCTTAGTCATTGCTTTCTTCAGCTTTTCTAAGTAATCAAAATACTCTTGAGACAACTGTTGCACTTGTTGTGCCTTTTTATAGTCTTCGCCATACCTTTCTGCATTTTCACTCGCTTTTATTTCTAAGCTTTCTAAAAATGCTGAATTATCAGCGATTGCTTTACTATTAGAAGCTTCCATTTTTTCGTTCATAAGACCGAACGCTGCTAGAACTTCTTTACTCATATTTAATGCCAACATACAGATGAAAACCAGATACATTAGGTTTACCATTTTCTGACGTGGTGATTGCTTTCCTCCTGCCATTTTTCTAATTAGGTTTTAATTAATAAATTTGATTTGGTTATTTACGCTAATTAGTTCTTAGACATTGCAGATAACATTCCTCCGTATACGCCATTCAATGAAGACAAGTTTGTAGATAAAGATGCCATTTGATCTTTAAGCGCACTTGCATTTTGAACTACTTCTTCGTTTACTGAAGCTTGCTTACTTGCACTTTCTAATTGTACTTTATACAAGCTATTTAAAGATTCCATTTGAGCTGCTGCTTGGATCATTTCTTCAGAATATTTCTGTGTAGATTGCATTGCATCTGCTGTAGGTGCGATTCCCTTAGCTGCATCTTCAAAATTCTTAATACTAGAACCAAGGCTTTCCATAAGACTTGCATCAACTCCAGCTTCTTTTAATAAGTTATCTAACTTTTTAGATAAAGATGCTTCAGTTTCAGTATCTTCTGCTCTACTAGCTTTAGCTCCTGATGCTTCTCCACCTGCTAATTCTGGATACACTAAAGACCAATCTAACTCATCATCTAAAGGCTCAAACGCACTAATGGCGAAAATTGCTGCTTCAGTAATCAGACCAATTGCTAATAATACTCCACCATTTAAGGGTCCTAATTCCCAGTGAAGAATTTTAAATAATGCTCCAATAATTACGATTGATGCTCCAAGCCCATAGGCCATGTTAAATAATTTCTTTGTTGCTTTTGACTGTGCCATAACTTTAATTTAAATTTCAGGTTAACGTTAATAAAAAATTTGATTTGGTTTAATTAATAAAAATATATTTAGTTTATAAATATTTATTTTCCTTGTCTCTTTCCGAGTTTTTCAGAATCTTGAACGCCCATATAATCTTGTACAGTTCTAAATCCTATATAACTTCTTGCAGAGTCTCTATATTCGTAATCTCTTGTACTTACTTGTAAGAAGTAAGCAACATCTTTCCATGACCCCCCTCTGATCACTTTACGCGCATTTAATCCAGAACCTACATTAGGGTTCATTGTAGATACATACTCATATGCATTAGGATCGTAACTAGAATCTGTCCATTCTGCTACATTACCAGCCATATTATATAAGTTAAACTCATTTGGCTCGTATGATTTTGCTTCAACAGTATATAATGCTGTATCGGCTGCATAATCTCCACGTTGTGGTTTAAAATTCGCCATAAAACAACCTGTATCACTAATTACATATGGTCCACCCCAAGGGTAACTACCACCTTCTATACCTCCTCTGGCAGCATATTCCCATTCTGCTTCGGTTGGTAATCTAAATTTATTTACAAATTGTCTGCCTCTTTCTTTCTGATCATCGTTCTTAAACTTGGTTCTCCAGTTACAGAAGGCTTTGGCTTGCTTCCAGGTTACCCCTACTACAGGATAATCACTGTAGGCATCATGCCAAAAATAGTCATTGTGCATAGGCTCATTATAACTATACTTAAAATCTTTAATCCAAACCGTTGTATCTGGATATATTTCTAACTCTTCTTGCTTGATAAAATCAGCTCTTTTCCCATTTTTTGAGCGCGCAGCTGCTTCTATATCCATCCAAGAATACTTATATTTTAACTGCGTTACATCAATAGTACGCTGCCCATTATACGATTCTTCTTCAGGAATATATAACTTATCCATTACCTCAACATAATATTCGTCTGGATATTCTGAAGTGTCCCAAATAAGATCTATCTCTTTATTTAGAGCTCTAGTTTCGTAATTAAACGGGTCATCAGAATTATCTAACATATATTTTTGATATGGCGTCATATCTGTTGTATCTGCATCTTTAAAAGCAAATTCTCCTACACCCTCGTCTTCAGGACTTAATCCTAACTCATCTGCTAGTATAGCGAGTTCTGTTCGTACTACAGAATCTCTAACCCATTCTACAAATTGACGATATTCGGCATTTGTGATTTCTGTATCGTCCATATAAAATGAAGTTACAGTAACAGTTTTTGTTGGCGCATTGAGAACTTTAGCTTGATCTTCTTCAGCTTTACCCATTATGAATGACCCTCTCGGTATAAGCTCCATTCCATAGGGCTTCTCAGGAAACCATTTTTTTCCTTGCGCTCCTACTAATTCTCCTTTGGATTTAGACCCACAACTGGTGAGCAAAAAAACAAATGCTATAGATGATAACAATAGCTTTTTCATACTTTAGGTTAAATTTCGATTAAGACATTAATTTTTTAAACACTTTCATTACACTCTAAAACTATGATTTATGTAATTTATTGTGTTAATATGTCATTTACTTTAAAAAAAATAATTAATTAAAGCCTTTCTTATAAGCTTTAAACCACCGTTCAGGAATATCTTGATTACATGCATCTAAATAATCGTGTTCTGTGCAAGGTAATAACGTTGAGGAATTTAATTTATTATGTGAAGAAAAAATTGTTGGCACTTCTACCCACCAACGATTTGTTATATTGCTTTTATGAAAGATTAAATCTTCTGTTTCATTAGGGACTATAAACTTTACAAAGTCCTCACTCTTAAGAAACGGGGATTCTTTTGTTCTATAATTATGACCTTCTATAAAGTACCAAATCATCTGAGAAATTAATTGAAATGTTTGCACGGTATTTTCTGCTTCATAAATTCCAAATACACTTACTTTATCACTAATACCTGCATACCTTGCAATTGCACATATTTCTTTTCCTGTAAAACCATTAGGGGAAAAATTTTCTGACATAGCAATATCACTTGCGCGTACAGCTCTAAGATCTATACTCACCATATGTGCATCTCGTAATATTGGTTCTGTTAATGTAATATCTGCTGTAATTTCTCCTAAACGATATGCATCAAAAAAAAGACGATCCATTAAATCTATTTCTTCTTGCGCACAAAAATAGCTCTGATACCCTATATTAGAAAAATTAAATAGATTATTAGGTTTATCTGTTATAATTCTGCTCATGTAGGAATGAGAGGAAATTAAGCCGTCTTCATCTCCAAAATCAAACCTACTATCTACAGAAACTAAATTTAACATCTCTCTTATATTATCATAAGCTCTGTACGCCGGATAGGTGATATCTTGAGTTGCTCCTATAATAATTGTAATGATATCTTCTTCTAAAAGACCCGCAACGACTTCTTTAACAACAAAATAAGTATCTTCTACAGTTTCTCCTTCATGAATATCGCCTATATCTATAATAGTAGTATTCCAGTTACCCATCATTAATTTATACAATTGACGACGCGTTTCTGAAACATCTAATTTCTCAGACTTTTTTTCAAAAGCATTTCTAGACTCCGTTACACCTACAATTGCAAAAGATACATTGGTAAATGCTGGCATGCCTTTAGCTAAGGTATGCTTATGAATTACATTTCCTAAAGCTTGTGGAGATAGTAATTTACAATCTTCTAATAGTTTTTCATCTATTGGAGCTAAAAAATCGAATGCCATTATGTATGAATGCTTAAGTAAAGAGGTTCATTTTGATATGGAAACAAATTTAACTAAACTTTTAAACTTCTTTAGAATAGTTTTGGTTTCCTCTTCCACTCCGTTCAAAACAGGACTTCAGCTACGCTTAGATCAGGCCTTTGGTTGTACTCAGTGATAAAGGTTTCCTTTGGCTCCGCTATGGATAAAGACTTTTCATAAAAAAACCGAAACAATAGTTCCGGTTTTTTCCAATAATTCTATACAAATAGTTTTAACACTACTTTTTAGCTTTAGGCTTTGCCTTAGCTCTAGTTTTTTTCTTGGGTGTTTTAGCTTCAATCATTTTTGTAGCCTCTGCTAAAGTAATTTTTGTAGCATCTACCGTTTTAGCAAGTTCTACTTTAATTTTTCCTTTTATAACATTATGCCTTCCCCATCTTGCTTTTTCTACACGTATGCCTTCTTCTTCCCAGTTATGAACTACCTTATCTATTTCTTTCTGCTTTTTAACTTCTATAAGCTCAACAATATCATCATTAGAAAGATTATCAAAATCATACTTTTTATTGACATTGATAAACATGCCATTCCATTTTATAAAGGGTCCAAAACGTCCAGTACCTTTTGTAACTTCTAAGTTTTCATACATGGCTATAGGCGCATCTGCTTTTTGTTTTGCCACAATAAGTTCTATGGCTCTATCCATATCTACTTCAAAAGCACTTTCTCCTTTTTCTAAGGATATAAATTTATCTCCAAATTTTACATAAGGTCCAAACCTACCCACATTTGCAGCAACTTCTTCTCCTTCATACACACCTAATTTTCTAGGTAAGGTAAAAAGTTCCATTGCCTCATCAAAAGTAATTGTATTTAAAGACTGGTCTGGTAATAAGCTAGCAAAACGTTTTTCTTCATCTTCTGCATCTCCAATTTGCGCCATAGGACCAAATCTACCCAAACGCACTAATACTGGTTTTCCAGTCTTAGGATCTTCGCCTAAAATACGCTCTCCACTAGCTCTATCTGCATTAGCTTCTACATCTAATACTTGTGGATGAAAGTCTTTATAGAAGCTTTTCATTACTTTTTGCCAATCTTCTTTACCATCAGCAATATCATCAAAATCTTCTTCTACTTTAGCCGTAAAGTTATAATCTAGTATACCAGAGAAATGATCTACCAAAAAGTCGGTAACAATTGCACCAATATCTGTAGGTACTAATTTTCCTTTTTCAGAATTAACGGTTTCTGTAAGTTTATTTTCTTTTAACGCATTATTTTCTAATACCAATTGTACATAATTACGCGCTACACCTTCTACGGTTCCTTTTGCTACATAACCTCTATTCTGTACGGTAGAAATTGTTGGTGCATAAGTAGAGGGTCTACCAATACCTAATTCTTCTAATTTTTTTACTAAAGATGCTTCTGTAAAACGGTAAGGTGGTCTAGAAAAACGTTCTGTGGCAGTGATATAATTATTGCTTAAAGCTTCACCAACTTTCATAGCTGGCAACATCCCTTCTTGCTCTTCTGCAGCATCTTCTTCGTCTATACCTTCCATATAAACTTTAAGAAAACCATCAAATTTAATAACCTCACCATTTGCTGAGAATTCTTCTTGATGTCCAGAACAACTAATTTTTACATTGGTACGTTCTAATTGTGCATCACTCATTTGGGAAGCCAAAGTACGTTTCCAAATAAGTTCGTATAATTTAGACTGATCTCTTTCTAAAGAAACAGTCTGTCTTTTCATGTCTGTTGGCCTTACTGCCTCATGCGCTTCTTGCGCTCCTTTAGACTTACCAACATAATTTCTGGTATTGCTATATTCTTTTCCGTAATTTTCTGTTATTGCTTCTTTTGCCGCCTCTAAAGCTTCTTTTGAAAGATTAACACTATCCGTTCTCATATAGGTTATTAAACCTGCTTCATATAAACGTTGTGCTACCTGCATTGTTCTGCTCACCGAAAAATATAATTTCCGAGAGGCTTCTTGTTGTAATGTAGAGGTTGTAAAGGGTGCAGCTGGTGATTTTTTTGCTGGCTTCTTGTCTAAATTAGCGACTGCAAAATCTGCATTCATATTACTTTTTAAAAATGCTTCAGCATCTTCTTTTTTAGAAAAAGTTTTATTCAATTTTGCACTAAATACATTTCCTTGTGCTGTTTTAAATTGTGCTGTTATTTTATAAGATGCTTTTGCAGTAAAAGCTTCAATATCTCTTTCTCTTTCTACTATTAAACGTACGGCTACAGATTGTACTCTACCAGCAGAAAGCCCTGGTTTAATTTTTTTCCAAAGCACTGGAGACAATTCATACCCTACAAGCCTATCTAAAACTCTTCTTGCTTGCTGCGCATTTACTAAATTATAGTTGATTTCTCTAGGGTTTTCTATGGCTTTCTGTATTGCAGATTTCGTGATAGAATTAAAAACAATACGCTTTGTTTTAGCTTTATCTAATTTTAATTCTTCTTCCAAATGCCAAGAAATAGCTTCTCCTTCCCGGTCTTCATCACTTGCTAGCCATATGGTATCTGCCTTTTTTGCTAAATCTCTTAATTTTTTAACTAGAGCTTGTTTATCCTTATCTACAATATATTTTGCTTTAAAATCATTCTCAACATCAACTCCTAGTTCTTTAGAAGGTAAATCTGCTATATGACCAAAACTAGACTCTACTTTAAAATCTTTACCTAAAAATTTCTCGATTGTCTTTGCTTTTGCTGGAGACTCTACAATTACTAAGTTCTTTGTCATTAAGTTAATTTTGGAGACACAAAAGTATATCAATTTTTTTATTTAAACCGATTCCCTTTCCCAAATAGCCGTTAAAGTCCTGTTTTAAAAGATCCTTATATGGTTATTTGGAGTCTAATTTTTTAAATATGATTCGCTTTTTTGTTCAAAATCTATTTCCTTTCTCTACATTCTTTTTTATAAATTATGTAATCTTTTTAGTTCAATTTCACCATTATCTAAAAAACCTATGCTGTCTTTATAAATGTAGTAGGCAGGTATTTTTTGTAACATTAGAGTAAAAAAGGCTCCAACAAAACATAAAATAAACCCAAGCTGTGCTACAATCCCCACAACAAATAATAATCCCAAAATAGTAATCCAGTTTTTATTTCCGAGTTGGAAACTAGCCCTAGCGATCTCCATAGCAGTTAATTCTTCTTCAAACGCTAAAAATGATGTAAATAGAGATATAGGCACAATAAGATAAAACATCCCTAGTCCACAGGCTAAAAAACCAACAATATTAAGGCAAAATATAATTAAAATAAGCATTAATGCTTTCTTTAAATATTGTTTTTTAAAATAATAGAAATAGTCATCACTCCCTATTTTTTTTAAATCCTTTAATCTACAAATCCGTAGAAAACCTGCTTCTAGCAGCAGAAAAATAATCCCTGCACCAAAAAAAAGTAGAGGGTAAATTAATAATAGTAATGAAAACATTGCAAACGAAATAGTATTAGATTGTTCTAATGTTTGTGGATCTACAAAAACACCAAAACCAAAAAAAGGAACGATTGAAATGAGATACCAAAGGAATAGAAATGTAAATGATAATAATAAAGTTAAAAATCCTTGCAACCAAACTTCTTTAAAAAGTTCTGTGGATCTATTAAAAATACTACCAAAATCTAAGGGTTCACTTTCCCTTATTTTTTGTTCTATTTGAGATATATTCATTATTTAAATTAGGAATGAATTGGCTTTTTAACTATAACGAGATTTTTAATTCATAATTATAAACACCTTAAAAAAATTGATAAAAAGTGGTTAACAAGCAGCCTTTATCAAGTTGAATTCGCAATAGCTCTTCTTTTTTAACAGGGTTTAAATCAAAGGGTGGTTTATCTAAAATAACACCACTATTCTTTTTTAATCGGATCCCCTGACCCGTTACCATATCTAAATTAGGAACAAAATCGCCTTCTGGCAAATGTTCTGTTATAATAAGGTATTTATAAGCTTTTAAATTATTCAATACCAAATGAATTTCATTATTAGATAAATGTTGCAGTACTTGGCGTACTAATACACAATCTGCATTGGGCAAGGCATCTTTAGAAATATCCAGACAAAAGAATTCTAAATTAGGGTTCTTAAAAAGTTTTTTGTTTCGCTTAATCAGATCTGGAACAATATCAACAGCATTATATTGCTTTGTATGTTCTACCAATGTCAGCCCCACATTAAAATCTCCACAACCTAAATCGCACACCGTTAATTTTGAATCAAAAGAAGCTAAAAATTCTGAAACTATTTTTATGTAGGGTCTTATTATTTTTAGATCGTGTGATCCAATTCCTGAATAAAAATCAAATGCTGGACCACCCCAGAAATTTTGCTCATAAATCTGGGTCATTACATCCTTTGTGGGCCATCGTTTTTTTTCTTTGGTAGTATTTCTTGTATCAGACATTAAAACTATAATTATGCTGTAAATATATCATGGAATTAGCGATACTAAAACTTTCTATACCTGATTGTATTTTAACTGCCAATATGGCATAAAAAAATTAAAAATAGTACCTTTGCACGCTAATTGACCTTTATTAGTGACTAAAATTAGGCATGGAAAAACAGATTGACGAAAGCAAACAAGGACACACACTAAGTATTGACAAAAAAATTGGCAATAATCGTAAACTTTATATTGAGAGTTATGGTTGTGCTATGAATTTTTCTGATAGTGAAATTGTGGCTTCCATTTTGTCTAAAGAAGGTTTTAATACCACTCAAATTTTAGAAGAAGCAGATTTAGTATTAGTAAATACCTGTTCTATCCGTGAAAAAGCAGAACTTACGGTTCGCAAACGTTTGGAAAAATATAATGCCGTAAAAAGAGATAGACCGCATATGAAAGTTGGTGTTTTAGGTTGTATGGCAGAACGTTTAAAAGATAAGTTCTTAGATGAGGAAAAAATTGTAGACATGGTGGTTGGTCCAGATGCATATAAAGATCTCCCAAATTTAATTAAAGAAATAGACCAAGGCAGAGATGCTGTAAACGTTATTTTATCTAAAGAAGAAACCTATGGAGACATAGCGCCTGTGCGTTTAAATACTAATGGCGTAAGTGCATTAGTATCTATAACCAGAGGTTGTGATAATATGTGTACTTTTTGTGTTGTACCTTTTACCAGAGGAAGAGAACGCAGTAGAGAACCACAATCTATTTTACAAGAAATTGAAGATTTAGCAGCAAAAGGGTATAAAGAAATTACTTTACTAGGCCAAAATGTAGATAGTTATTTGTGGTATGGCGGTGGGCTTAAGAAAGATTTTGTAAATGCCTCCGAAATACAAAAAGCTACTGCAATACATTTTTCTACTTTATTAGAAATGGTAGCCAAAGCACAACCAAAAATGCGAATTCGTTTTTCTACTTCTAATCCACAAGATATGACGCTAGAAGTTATCAAAACTGTAGCTAAATATGATAATATTTGCAACCATATTCATTTACCTGTGCAAAGTGGTAGTAATCGTATTTTAAAAAAAATGAACCGCTTGCATACTATTGAAGAATATTTTGAATTGATAGACAACATTAGAAAAATACTTCCTAACTGTGCCATTTCCCAAGATATGATTGCTGGTTTCCCAACAGAAACAGAAGAAGATCACCAAGATACCATTACTGCATTAAAAAGAGTACAATATGATTTTGGATATATGTATTCGTATTCTGAAAGACCTGGAACAATGGCTGCTAGAAAGTTTAAAGACGATGTTCCTGAAGCTACTAAAAAAAGAAGATTAGCAGAAATTATTGCTGTACAACGCGAAAGCGGACATTACAGAACCAAACAACATATTGGAAAAATTGAAGAAGTTTTAATTGAAGGGACTTCTAAAAAATCTGAAAATGATTGGATGGGCAGAAATGCGCAAAATGCAGTGGTGATCTTTCCTAAAGAAAATTATAAAGTAGGTGATTTTGTAAAAGTAAAAATTACTGATTGTACTTCTGCTACACTTATAGGAATCCCCCTAGTAAATAATAATACATTCTAAGCAAAGATGAGTGACAAGAGTTTAAAAATTAATATTAAACATCCAGTACTATTTTTTTGTACAGGATTAAATTTCCCCTTTGGGGACTAAGGGGATTATGGAATCTATACAAGCTACAAAACAACGTTTTGAAATTATTGGTAACGATGTAAAGCTAAACCGAGCAATCGAAAAAGCAATACAAGTGGCGCCTACAGACATCTCCGTTTTAGTTACAGGAGAAAGTGGTGTAGGGAAAGAAGCTATTCCAAAAATAATCCATTCACTTTCGCATAGAAAACATGCAAAATATATTGCTGTAAACTGTGGTGCTATACCAGAAGGAACCATAGATAGTGAGCTTTTTGGGCACGAAAAAGGAGCTTTTACTGGTGCCACAACTACTCGTAGTGGTTATTTTGAAGTAGCCGATGGCGGCACCATTTTTTTAGATGAAGTAGGAGAACTCCCTTTAACCACACAAGTGCGTTTATTACGTGTTTTAGAAAATGGTGAGTTTTTAAAAGTGGGGTCTTCTAAAGTACAAAAAACAGATGTTAGAATTGTAGCGGCTACCAATGTAAAAATGTTTGAAGCCATTAAAAAAGAAAAATTTAGAGAAGATTTATATTATAGATTAAGTACCGTAGAAATTAATATTCCCCCTTTACGAGATCGGAAAGAAGACATTCACTTACTATTTAGAAAGTTTGCTTCAGATTTTGGGCAAAAATATAAGATGCCTACCATTCGTTTAGAAGAAACTGCCATACAGCTATTACTAAAATACAGATGGCCAGGAAATATCCGTCAATTAAGAAATATTGCCGAACAAGTATCTGTTTTAGAAGAAAAAAGAAGCGTAAGTCTTACTACCTTAAATAGCTATTTGCCAAATGCAGGAAACTCTAACCTACCCGCAGTAATTGGACAGGATAAAAATGAAGGCGATTTTAGTACCGAAAGAGAAATTTTATATAAGGTTTTGTTTGATATGAAAGGAGATCTAAACGATCTTAAAAAACTAACTTTAGAACTGCTAAAAAATAATGATTCCGAAAAAGTTCAAGAAGAAAATGAAACTTTAATTCAAAAAATATATGGTAATAAAAAAGATGAAACTACTTTTGAAGAAGAACGGCCACATACCTCTGAAGTATTGCAATTATCAGAACCACAAATAGAAAACATAACTCCTAAGCCTGTTATTGAAGATAAATACCATTTTGCTGAAGAAATTGAAATAGAAGAAACCTTATCTTTACAAGATAAAGAGATAGAGCTTATAAAAAAGTCTTTAGAACGCAACAGAGGCAAACGAAAAGCGGCAGCTGCAGAATTAGGAATCTCAGAAAGAACCCTATATAGAAAAATAAAACAGTACGATTTATAACTAGTGTAAAGGCTAAACAAAAGTTAAGTAGTTTTGATATTTGAAATTGATAAACGACATTTGATTGATTCATATAAAAGCAAATTCTTGAAAAAAGCATCACATATTCTATTATTTATATTTATCGTTTTTAATGCAACAAGCTGCAAATTTGGCGGGTATTCTTTTACTGGAGCTAATTTAGGAACGGCAAAAACATTTGAAGTACTAGCCTTTCAAAACTATGCCACACAAACCCCAGGCTCTACTTTTGAACCGGGCTTAGATAGAGATTTTACAAGAGCGTTACAAGATTTAATTTTAAATCAGACTAGCCTTTCGCAAAAAAAAATAAATCCAGATTTACTGTATGAAGGAGAAATTACTGAATTTAGAATTTCCCCTACTACAGCAACAGCAGATCAAACAGCTGCACAAAACAGATTAACAATGACTGTTAATGTGCGTTTTTTTAACAATACCAAAGAAGATGTTGACTTTGAAAAACGATTCTCTTTCTTTTTTGATTTCGATGCAACATCGAGCTTTAATAGTATAAGAGCAGCTGCCTTAGAAGAGATTTTTGAAAGATTAACACAAGATATTTTTAACGCTTCATTAGCAGATTGGTAATTAAATAAAGTAGTTAAATTGAACGTATCAGATTTTACATATTTATTACAGCATCCAGATAAAGTAGTATCCCCTGTGCAAACCAAACAGTTAGACGATATTTTATCTGAGTTCCCGTATTTCCAAGCAGCAAGAGCAATTCATTTAAAAGGGCTAAAAAACTTAAATAGCTTTAAATACAACAATGCGCTAAAAATTACCGCGGCTTACACTGCGGATAGAGATATTCTCTTTGATTTTATCACTTCTAAAGATTTCTTGCAAAATACCATAGCAGATCATATTACAGGAAAAACAGTTTTAATAAATGATACCGAAATTAATTTTGAAACCGTAACACCAGATACTGCCGCAGCGCCTTTATTAGGTGATGATGTAAAAGACAAACCTTTACCACAGACTGTTAAAGATGCTGAGCAAATATTAGACCCTTCACTTTTTGCTTCTAAAGATCCTAAAATAGATGAAGAAATAGCAGAAACAGAAAAAGAGAAAAAAAAACTTGAATTAGGAGCACCACTACATTTCACTAAAAAAGAAAAGTATTCTTTTGTAGAATGGATGCAATTGGCATCAAAAAAACCTTTAGAACAAGAAAATAATACCGAAAAAACGCAAAAAACTACTCCTACTCCTACAAAAGAAGACCCCATTAAAAAGAAAAAATTTGAGCTTATAGACCAATTTATAGAGAATAATCCAAAGATTATCCCTAAAGATAAAAATGCACCTACATTTACCATTAATGAATCTAATAAAATTGATAAAAATGAGTTAATGACAGAAACATTAGCAAAAGTTTATCTAGAACAAAAAAAATATAAGAAAGCAATACAATCTTATAAGATTTTAAGTTTGAAATATCCAGAAAAAAGTAGTTTCTTTGCATCCCAAATAAAATCAGTACAGAAAATACAAAAGGAAAATAAATGAGCAGTACGTTTACAATATTCATAATTCTAATCATCGTAGTATGTATATTATTGATGTTAGTTATAATGGTTCAGAATCCTAAAGGAGGTGGACTATCTTCTTCTTTTGGTGGTGGAGGTCAGCAAATTGCTGGTGGTGTTAAAAAAACAGGTGACTTTCTAGATAAAAGTACATGGATATTAGCGACCCTACTTATTGTATTGATATTGTTATCAAGCATCTCTTTACCAGGCAGTTCTACAAATTCTAAACTTTTACAAGGTGATGATATACAGAATACAGTACCGGATGCGTTGCCAGATGCTTTACCAACAGATACAGACGGAGCTACTGACTCAATTAATTAAAGACTTAAAAAATAAAAATCACACAAATGCCAGCTTAATGACAAGCTGGCATTTTTGCTTTTACAAAATGGCAGTTTTATTCCAATGGCATACTTTCTGCACAACTCACAAAAAATAACATTTAAATAAAAATCTAAAAATATGGCTAAAGTTAACATTAAACCATTGGCAGATAGAGTTCTTATTGAACCGATGGCAGCTGAAACTAAGACTGCTTCTGGAATTTATATTCCTGATACTGCTAAAGAAAAACCACAAAAAGGTAAGGTCGTAGCTGTAGGACCTGGAACTAAAGATGAAAAAGTAACTGTAAAAGTTGGAGACACTGTTCTTTATGGAAAATATGCAGGAACTGAACTTAAATTAGAAGGTGCAGATTACCTAATGATGCGAGAAAGTGACATCTTAGCGATCATCTAAACTTATTTTCGGCTATTAGTTTTTACTATTAGCTTTTTAAACATTAAATAAAAACACAGCCAACGGCTAAAAATAGTAAACAATTTTCTGCTTTAGCAGAAAAGAAATTAAAGAGAATACGATCATGGCAAAAGACATAAAATTTGATATTGATGCACGCGATGGCCTTAAAAGAGGTGTTGATGCATTAGCGAATGCAGTAAAAGTAACTTTAGGTCCTAAAGGAAGAAATGTAATTATCAGCAAATCTTTTGGTGCTCCTGCAGTAACTAAAGATGGTGTTACCGTTGCTAAAGAAATTGAACTGGTAGAGCCTCTTGAAAACATGGGAGCTCAAATGGTAAAAGAAGTTGCTTCTAAAACCAACGATTTAGCTGGTGATGGAACAACAACTGCAACAGTACTTGCACAAGCAATTGTAAAAGAAGGCTTAAAAAACGTTGCTGCTGGCGCCAACCCAATGGATCTTAAAAGAGGAATTGACAAAGCTGTAGATGCTATTGTAGAAAACCTAGGAAAACAAACTAAAAAAGTAGGCGATTCTTCTGAAAAGATAAAACAAGTAGCTTCTATATCTGCTAATAATGATGAGAACATTGGAGACTTAATTGCTAAAGCTTTTGGAAAAGTTGGCAAAGAAGGGGTTATTACGGTAGAAGAGGCTAAAGGAACAGATACTTATGTAGATGTTGTAGAAGGAATGCAGTTTGATAGAGGGTATCTTTCTCCATACTTTGTAACCGATTCAGAAAAAATGATTGCTGATTTAGAAAATCCATACATTTTATTGTTTGATAAAAAAATATCTGCAATGAAGGATTTACTGCCCGTATTAGAACCAGTAGCGCAGTCTGGAAAACCACTTTTAATTATTGCAGAAGATGTAGATGGTGAGGCACTTGCAACTTTAGTAGTAAATAAACTAAGAGGTTCTTTAAAAATTGCAGCAGTAAAAGCACCAGGTTTTGGTGACAGAAGAAAAGCAATGTTAGAAGATATTGCTATTTTAACTGGTGGTACTGTAATTTCTGAAGAAAGAGGTTTCTCTTTAGAAAACGCTTCATTAGATTTATTAGGAACTTGCGAAAAAATTGCCATAGACAAAGACAATACTACAATTGTAAATGGTACTGGGAAAGCAAAAGATATTAAAGCAAGAGTAAATCAGATAAAAGCGCAAATAGAATCTACCACTTCAGATTACGATAAAGAAAAACTTCAAGAACGTTTAGCAAAACTTTCTGGTGGTGTAGCTGTACTTTATGTAGGTGCCGCTTCTGAAGTAGAAATGAAAGAGAAAAAAGACCGTGTAGACGATGCATTACATGCAACTAGAGCAGCAGTAGAAGAAGGTATTGTAGCTGGTGGTGGTGTTGCATTAGTAAGAGCAAAAACAGTACTTTCTAAAATAAAAGCTGAAAATGCTGATGAAGAAACTGGATTACAAATTGTAGCAAGAGCTATTGAAGCTCCTTTGCGCACCATTGTTGAAAATGCAGGTGGAGAAGGTTCTGTTGTTGTTGCAAAAGTATTAGAAGGTAAAGGTGATTATGGCTATGATGCTAAATCTGAAACCTATACTAATATGCTAAAAGCTGGTATTATAGATCCTAAAAAAGTAACTAGAGTAGCTTTAGAAAACGCTGCTTCTGTTGCAGGTATGATCTTAACTACAGAATGTGCTTTAATAGATATTAAAGAAGATGCTGCTCCTGCAGGCCCACCAATGGGTGGTGGAATGCCAGGAATGATGTAGACCTTACTTTAAAATAATATAAAACCGTTTCTACTATTTGATGTAGAAACGGTTTTTTTATGCTTATCGTTTGGAGTTTGTAAATTTGAAACTTTCACTTAGATCGCCCACGCTATTTTGTAATAAGTGCTTAGCATCGTATATTTTATAACATTTCTATAACAAAAATCACAAAAGTCATAATAACTACCTATTTTTGAGTTATTGAAATTTCTACTAAAAAGTAAGTATAACTTCTATAAAATAGTTGGTTATGCATACATTTTGATCTAAGTACGTATAACCCTACGTTACCATACATTGAAGAACATGAAACAATTTTTTGGATTTTTAATATCGATTATCTTTCTGACATCTTGTTCAGAGAACTTTGACATTAAAGACCCAACAGAATTCAATGAAAAGCTTGAAACAAGAACTGACATTGCAACAGCGGAACAATTAATTGAAATCTATTACAACTATCCTCCTAATGAAGGTACACCAAAGCTTGAAATAGAAAATAAAGAATTAGGTAACGGATTAATAGAAATTACTCTAATTCATGATAGACAAGAAGATGACTCTCAAAGAGCAACAAAAATTGTGATGACAGCTGAACTGACTGGTAAAAAATGGACAGTACATGAAATCAAAACAAATAGAAAATGTTGGGAGGGACGTGGGCATACTGATTGGGGAACCGAATGGTGCAATTAACAAATGAAGAGAAGAACTAAAATATTATTGATTTGGATTGCTGGCAACCTAATATTAATTGGTAAGTACTTTTTGGACAAACTTAGTATCCTATGTGAACCCTGCTTACCAGGTTACCCTTGTCCGCCATGTCAGACAGATTATATGTCCAAGATTTGGGTTTATCTTCTTGGTTGGAATTTGATTTCAATTGTCCTAGGTCTAATGTGGATGAAATTGAAAAAATAAAAACGTATGGTAACACTGTATATAGCAAATAGGGCGTTTGGTAGTTTATGAAGGTTCCGTGCTATTTACAAATACCGCCAAATCATTGATTTGGCTTTTAAGAATGAATAAATTAAAAACAAAAACAACGATTTGGCTCAGTGCACACTTGAAGGTTCATTGCCTTCTCCTGCCCTACTTGCCATATACTAAACGTTAGGCAACAATTTAAAAAACAACCGTGGAGATTAAAGCTACAGATATTTATGTTTCTAAATCGACTGAACAAATTGATGTTTTCAGAAGAAGTGACTTAAAATATTCTGGAATTTTAAAATCCTCAAATTCTACAGAAATTGGACAAGTTGTTCATTCAGGACTTTATGAAAAAGAATATGATGGAATAAAATGGAAAACCTCAAATAATTACAAAAAAGTTCGTGAAGAAGATTGGGAATATGTCGTTGTGGTAATAGAAATGGAAAACAAAACATACGTTTCAACGCCTTATTGGGATTATGAAAGAGCACCTGATATTTTCATAAAGGATGTAACGGATTTTGAAGAAATTGGAAATGCAGTTATAAGAACATTTGATTATTGTAAAAGAGTAATAAAGGAAAATAAGAAATGACTAAATACATAAAAGTTTTTATAATCCTTTTGACATTATTTGCCTGCGGACAAAAAGAAGCTGAAAAGAAAACACTAGAAAATGTGAATGAAAAGTCTAAGGAATCGGAACAACAAACTGAATCTAAAAAAAATAAAAAATGGACTGACTCAAATGGAAACGTTTTCATCGAAAAAGGAGATGAAATTTCTATAATTCCTGCCAAATACAATAAAACTGGAAAAACATATAGAGTATTTATTTTCAATGAAACTTCTAACAAAATTGGAATTATCGAAAATCTAAAAATCAATCCGAATGAATTCAAAGTTTTTAATTTAAAAGATACTGACACTCTGAAATTAGATAACGGAGTGAAATTTATGTTTGGAGAAACTTATGGACTAGAAATTGAAGACAAAAAATCACAAGTTAGTGGTCTAGGAGGAAAATTTTTAGATGAATATGGTGTTCCTGACAAAGCCGAATGGGCTTTTGTTATTGTTCCAGTTGGAAAAGGAGATAAATAAAAAATAGAACTGTTTTCAACAACAGCTATAATTCATTGCGACGGAATTTCCTAAACGGAAATTCTTATCTTGCAATGATGGCCTGGTTATCTCGGAATGTCCTAGTGGACAATTCCGCAACGAAACTATAGCCCAACCGTTATGCTCAATTGACTAAAAAATGAAAATATTACAATTATTGACTTTGTTAATCTTCTCAAATTCTGTTTTTGCACAAACGGATAGTATAAACGTTAACTTGAGAATAGTTGATTGTAAAATCAAAAACACCGAGTTGACCCTTGATACTATAAACGGAGTCGCAATAGAAATGAATACCATTTTTGTAACTGCAAAGACAAAGGTACAGATGAGCTGTAATTACGGAGACCCGTCAAAAAGTAAGTATTCAACGGTCAAAAACAAACTAAGCGTAAGCTATGCCTATGATTCAAACGGCAATATTTATGACTCCATAATTGGTGAAATCAACGATTACTTGAATGAACAGGAAGAATGGGCAAAAAAATATAAATCTGGAAATGACTTCTCATATTTGCCTTTTCACAAATCATTCTATTTAAGTGACTCAATAAATATTCCTTATATATGGACAGGAGCTGAAAATCCAGGGGATTATCAAATATTTTACATAAACGATTACGTTTATAAAATTGAGCTACAAGAACGAAATGGATTAGGTTGTTTGAGCCTTTTTACAAGTCAAAATATGTACTTTGTTAATGAACAAGGAAAGATTGAATTTGATAAGTATGTAAAGAATATTGATGAGGCGAGAAAAATTATAAAAGAGCATAACAAAGGCTAAAAAATCATAGCTACCCTATGAGACAGCAACGCTTCATAGCCGAAGCCGTTAGCAAACAGCAAGAAAATAAAAATTGGATAAAATTAAAAAACTATATAACCGAATCAAAGATGTGGCTCTAAGTCAAGAATACCTTGAACTAGGCAGAATAGAGCATATGGAATTATTATATCCCTTGCAAAAGTTGGAATTTGAAGAGTGGGAAAAAATCTCTGATATAGTTGCAGATTGGACTCAAGAACAACGACAAGTTCTTGCGGATTCATTAATTCAAATAAATGGCAATAAAGAGTCTAACTATGATATAAGTGCACTATATGGACATATATTTACTCTATCAAACGATTTAAATGCAGAGTCTATGCTTGAAAACTTTGATTTTATTGAAAATGGAGTTTCAAAAAATGTTCAACTGATTGACGGATTAATGAATAGATTAAAAAACTTGGAAGGAAAAACCAAAATTGATAACGAACTTTCTTCTGAATACAAATTAATAAATAAACTATACAATAATGCCATTTGCTAACACGGTGTATAAAACATAGCTAGTAAGTGCTTAATGGAGAGGTGATTGCTTATTTTCGAAGACCGCCAAATATTTAAATTTGGCTTTTAAGATTGATAAGTTAAAAACAAAATATAAAAATTCGATTCTGTGTTATCCCGATAGCTATCGGGACGAAAAGTAGTACCTTTTTACACGCTGCGTTCCATACACAAGACCGTTGCCAGTAATTTAAGAAATGAATCGAAAGCTTGTAATTTTAATATTTATTTTGCTATGCTCTTGCAATCCTAAAATGCAAAAAGACATAGAATACAGCTATCTTTTGAAACAAAAATCACTCGATGGAAAATATAATATTTACTCATATTGGCGGACAGGAATGATGGCTTTTAGTTCAGATATCTACGGGACTCAAATTCAAAAAACGAACCAAGAATTTCACGAAGGATTAGGTATAAAAATTAAAGGTGAAATCCTTCGCTACATTGTAAAAGACACGATTGAAGTTTATAGAAAGCAACTTGGACAGCATCCTACTGACACAATCCCGACGATTCGTTATGAAAAAAGCCTACGACTTAATTTTAAAAATTCTAGATTATGATGGTCATAACGGCGGAACAAGCAGAGAATTATTTTTTGACGAAATAGATATAACAGGGGAGAAAATAATTTTCAAAGGGGTTAGAGTTGAATTAACGAAGGAATACAAAGACAATATAATAGTGGACTTAGGTAGTGTATGCTTAGAAAAGAAATCAGATACTATTTCTCAAATTCGATTTACAACATTAAAAGCTTCTATGGATGGGCGGTTTAAGAATCCAAATGGAATTTTTGATGAAAACCTACCATCAATTAAGAGGATAACAAATTATTTAATACCCTCTAGAAAAATAGATAGCGAATCTTATGAAAAGTTAAACGGAATATACTATCATATAAAAAAAACTACTAACAACAATGCCTATAATTAATACGGGTTTTGGTGCTTAATCCAAAATCTAGTGTATTTTTATAAAGTCCGCCAAATCTTTTTGATTTGGCTTTAAAAATGAAAAATTAAAACAAAATAAAAAGTTTTGGCTAAGTGTTTAATCGGAAATTATTCGCTTATTTATTCCCGTATTAATCATAGCCGAAGCCGTTAGCACCAATTATGAAAAACTTTTTTCCAGCAATAATATTTTTTCTAGGCATCAACCTTTGTTTGGCTCAGGTCAAGTCTGCCAAACTAATGGTAGAGGAACTGATGGACAAAAATTTATTGATGGTGGAATTGACCGACTATGCCAGAAATAATATAAGTACGGAAAAAGAACGGGCTCGATTCTTCTATTACTGGATTAGTGAAAATATCCAATATGATTTTGACATGTTGGAAAGGCATAGAAATGAGGGTTGGACAGACGAGGATGTTGAACTCAACGAAAGTCCTTTTCTTGTCTTTGAAAAAAGGAGTGCTGTTTGTTCAGGTTTTTCTGTATTATACAAATGGTTTATGGACGAATTGGGAATTGAGAACGAAATAATTGATGGACACATAAGGCATATTACAAACCAAACCGTAGAACCTGATTTAGATGTAGGTTTTAGCCATGCGTGGAATGCTATAAAAATAAACGACAATTGGCTTATAGTTGATTCGACATGGGCGCAGCAATTTGAAACTAATGTACCTGATTACTATTTTGACATCAGCCCTGAAAAGTTAATTATCACACATTTCCCAAGCGAAAGCAAATGGCAGATGCTGGAAAAGCCATTGTCTTTAGAAGAGTTCAACAACTCACAGTATATTGACCCACTTTATTATCTAGTGGGCTTTACCGAAAAGCCAAGTTTAAAACAGGACACGGACTTTTACTATTTTGTGTGGAAGGACAATCCAAATAGTAATTGGATGATTAGACTAGGTTACGGAATAGATAGCATAAATTATGAACCCGTACCTGGAATAGAAGTTATTAATCAAGATGGTTATACATACTACAAATTTGATAAAAAAATCATCCCAGAAAAAGCGGCCTTTAAAGTCGACTTGAATGATTTTAATCAGGAGAAACAAACGATGACTATTTATGAGAATATCATCCTGTTTCGCATATAAATAACTGGTGGTAACAAAACCTATAAACAATACGGGCTTTAGGCTTTGCGCTAAGTTTTGTGTATTTTTATGAAGTCCGCAAAATCTTTGGGATTTTGCTTTTTAGCGGGACAAAGAAAAAAAGAAAACAAAAAGATTTCGCTATGTGCGTGGCGGAAAGCAAACGCTAGTTTGCTCCCGTACTGTTCATAGCCCAATGGTTAGGCAACATTAAAAAAATGAATTACTAGTTGAAAATTTAGACATATTATGACACTATCCTTTACGAAAAAAATAATTTTCACTTTCATACTCGTTATAGTTTGCAACAAATCAATTGGGCAAAATAATGAGTGTAATTATTATAGTTTATCAAAACCCGACACTATTCCGAAAGCTTTTAGCCCTCAAATATTAAATTTAAAAGGTGGTTTTAAATTTAATGTCGAAATTAAAAAGTGTGATGAAATTTATTTCACTACTATTGATTCAAAAGAAAATATCTACTTCTCAAAAAAACAAAATGATAAATGGAGTAGCCCGAAAATCGCATCGTTCTCTGACCCGAACTATAGTGACGCAGACCCTTTTTTAACCAAGGATGGTAATATCATTTATTTCATTTCAGAAAGACCAACGAACCCAAACGATGAAAATATAGAATGGAATATTTGGTATGCTAATAATGAAAATGGTATTTGGACAAATCCCAAACCACTCCCAGAACCTATTAACTCGAATGAATTTGACGAATACTTTTTCTCTATTTCTGATAAAGGCAATGCTTTTTTCTCTTCTAATAGAACTGGTGGTGAAGGTTCTTTCGATATTTATACTACAAAAGTATTAGCGAATAATAAATTTTCGGAACCAAAGAATGTTGGAGGACCTTTAAACACAGAAAAATATGAATTTGACCCTTACATCTCACCTGATGAAAGTTTTATGATTTTTTCAATTAATGAAAATGGTAACAGCAGTCTTTATTACACTTATACGAATCAAGAAGATAATTGGACAGAACCTCAAAATTTAGGAAATAAAATAAACATTACGCGACAGGATTTTGCACCCTCACTTTCTGTAGATGGAAAATTTATTTTTTATTCAAATAATGGAAAGTTAAAATGGGTTAGTTCTAAAATAATTGATATACAAAACTAAAACGTTACACAACAATGACTATAATTAATACAGGTTTTGGTCCTTAATTCAAAGTTTAGAGCTTTAAACGAAGTCCGCCAAATCTTTTTGATTTGGCTTTACAATAAAAAGATAAAACAAAATAAAAAGTTTTGGCTAAGTCTCAAACGGAAAGTAAACGCTAATTTGCTCCCGTACTATTCATAGCTAAACCGTTGTAGCCAATTGAAATGAAAACTAAACAATACATATTACTAACTCTGACTTTTATGAGTTTGAATTTATTCGGACAAGTAAATGATGATTCGATTCGACAAATAGTGTTGAGTAATAATGTCACTGATAGTCTTTATGTTTTTGGTAAATGGAATACTACTGAAGGAACTGATGAAACCCATCTCAGATATCTTGGGACAATTAAATCTTCAAAAGGCAAATTTAAGATTATGACTTCAACGTGGTTTTGGGGTTTATCAAAAAGGGCAACCAGCAGAATTTTAGTGTTTGACATTGAGAACAACTATTTGGGTAATTATTATGTGGGAATGACATATGATTTACCCGAGAAACTGGAAAATAACAACATAGTTTTTTTACATTCTAAAAGTGATGATTGTGACAAAGAAAAAATCACTCGACTATCTTTTGAAGATGGTATTCCTAATGAATTCTTTTTGGAGTGTAAAGATGGATATGGAAACATCTATTCGTTTGATAAAGAATAAAAACTGGCCACAACAAAGAACTGAAGTAAAAAACAACCTTTTTCTTCATTAAATTTAAAACATTATTATTCAAGGCTCATAGATTCTATAATCTTAAATCTCTCTTTTGTTCTCTCTGATTTATCATATCAATTTAAAGAAAATCAAACTTAAGATGTGTATAGTGAATAGCACCCTTCGGGATGCTACGACACCATACACGGAACGTTGTGCTTAATTCTACAAACTATGGCATTCCCAAAAAATAAATCTCGTAAAATAATTGTTAATGAGCATCCTTACAGATGGATGGTCAAAGGAGATTTTTATGGAGTTATGTTATTAATTATATCTGAAAAACACAATGCTCAAAAACTTTTTGCTAATTTCAGACATAATATAAACGGAGAAAAGGCTTGTATGTATGACAATCCTTTTATTATTGAACCTAGCTTAGTAAGAAAAACTATTATTTTAGGATTAAATAAAGGTTATTCTCCTGAACAAAAAGGTAATGATCTAAATCTCGGTGATTTAAGTCAAGAATTAGTTTTAAATTTAAAGAACAAGAGCTAAGTATAATAACTTATTCAAAAGAAATAAGAATTATAATAACGGGATGACTAAAACTCATTGGAATAAAAAAACTAAGCACAACAGTTTGTATATTGCATATGCTCCCATTGGGAAGCAAACGCAACATTCAAGGAACGTTAGCAGTTATTAAAACACAAAAAAATGGGATATAATATTTCTGGATTAGTGATTGATAAAAATTATGAAAATGAAATTGAAAAAATTGAAGACATTTTAGGAGAAAAATTAGTCTTTGACAAAAAAGTTGATTTTGAGAGTGGTTCTGAAAATTGGAAAGAAGATAACTATTGTGATATTTATTTTTCAGAAAAAGGAACCTTAATTTTTATTTCAATGGAAAGAGCCGCTTTTGAATTTAATATAAAAAATCAAAAAGCTTTTTCATTTGCATTATCAGAAATGACAATGACTTTTGCCGTAAATTATACAGATGACTGTAAAATCATTAGAAGCTTTGCAGAAACCGAAGATGAAGTTAGACACGAAGAAATTGGAGAAAAACTTGACTTTGAAAAAACTGAGAATGACGCCTCGGAGCTAATTCACCATTTGATAGAAAAAACTTTAGGCAAAGCTTTTTGGGATATTGATTTAGAAGAAGAATGTTTTAGATATAATTTTGAATCTCAAACTGATAAAAAAATATCTATTAAAGAAAAAATAGACACTAAACCTATTTCAAATAATGACAATAAACCTTGGTGGAGATTTTGGTAAAATAAAAACAACTGCTTACAAGATGTAATCGCAATGTTTTTTTGTGCTTTGAGCTAAGAAGATTTTATATTTACGAGGTGGGCGTCACAAATTTTATTATTTTAATACCGAAATTTAAAATACTAAAAATGTAACACCTTGTGTTCAACCGAAGACTTATACCCTTCTCCACCCACAGCCGTTTACATTAATCTTTGTGGTGCATGTAAAATAGACAGTCAATAAAATACATCTATAAATAGTTTAAAATATGAACAGAAGAGATTTTACAAAAAACATTACTCTTACAGGATTGGGATTGTCCTTAGGAACAGAAATAAATGCTATGTCTTTTAAAAAAAATACAAATAATAAAAAACCTTTGGCCATAACAATGTGGGAATTTAGTTGGCTGGAACGCCGTTGGCCAGGTGCAGGTTATGAGGATTGGGATGTGGCACTTTCCGAGTTAAAAGCACGCGGTTATAATGCCATTCGTATAGATGCTTTTCCACATCTTATATACAAAAATCCGAATGAAGAGTTTGTGATTACCCCTCATTGGAATACACAAGACTGGGGAAGTCCGGCTATCACTAAAATTACCCTGCAACCCTATTTTATTAACTTCGTTAAAAAATGTAGAGAATACGATATTAAAATAGGACTCTCAACATGGTGGCGATCAAATGAAGAAAAATCATATAATGTAATTACTTCGCCTCAAAAACTTGGTGAAGTATGGCTATCAGTACTCGATTTGATTGATGCACATGATTTGATGGATCAAATCATATATCTCGACCTTAGTAACGAGTGGCCATTAGAAGTATGGACTCCTTTTAAAACCGATTTGGAAGGTTGGCATACCAAAGAGTCCAGTCGTTGGATGAGTGAATCCATTGCAGTGCTAAAAGAAAAATACCCTGATATTCCGTATACTTTTTCATTTACAGGTGAAGTTAATGAAGCCTCCTTAACTAAGGGAGATACTAGCATGCTCGACTTCCTTGAAGTACATATTTGGATGGTAAATGGGAATAATGGAGAATTTTATAAAGAGATAGACTATAACTACGAAAGGTTTTCTGATGAAGGCTACAAAAATCTTGCTTTAAAAGGAGAGAAGTTATATCGCGAAAAAGAAAATTACTGGAAAGATCAGCTTTTAAGCCAGATTCATTGGGCTGCCGAATGGTCTAAAAAGGTCAATAAACCTCTTGTCACTACCGAGTGTTGGGGTATTATTGATTATAAAGACGGACCTCTTTTAGAGTGGGACTGGGTAAAAGAGCTATGTGATTTAGGTACCCGTGAAGCGGTTAAAACTGGACGCTGGGCAGCTATTTCAACAAGTAATTTCTGTGGACCTCAGTTTGTAGGTATGTGGCGAGATCAGTCCTGGCACAATGAATTAACTGAATTGATTAGGGGAAAAACTATTGAAGCGGAGTTGAGTGGTTCGAGCTTGATAAAACGAATTTAGAAAACACATTTAATGACACGACACCACAACACGCGTTAAAAAATATAGTGCGACAAGTGGTATATTTAAACTTAAAACAATTAATAAGCGGCGATGGTAACCCGATAACGAAAAACTTTGAAATGCGTAACGTTTCTTACCGCAACCGTTGCAACCCGTTGATATAAAGATGACGGTAACTTGACGTAAATTATTGACGTAAAGATGACGGCAACTTGACGTAACAAGTAAATATGCTTCTGGTATACATTTGCTAAAACAATAAATAACATTCAAAATGGAAACAAAAGATTTAGCAAAAAACTTAAAGAAATTAAGAACAACTCATGGAATGTCTCAAGAATATTTGGCTGAGGAATCAAGGGTTGGACTTCGAACTATTCAAAGAATAGAAAATAATGAATCTACACCAACAGGCGAAACGATTAAAAGAATAGCAAATGCTTTAGATGTAGAATTAACAGAATTAATTGGTTCAAATTCTGTTTCAGAAACAAGTGATTTAAAAGCAACTACTATCTTTCTGAAAAAGCAACTTTCAAAAACCAATAAAAAATCTGAAATCAAGACCTTTAAAAATTTCATTCAAATTTTAAATAAATTAAAAGAAAAAGATTTGAGTCCTGAACAAACTGAAGGTATTGAAAGTTATATTAAATATTTAGAGCTCGAAAAAATACCATCATTTAGCAATGAAATGTTTAAACAGAAACTCACTAAATTCAAAAAGTATTTAAAAAAGAAATTACGTTTCGTACCTAACAATTTTTATACATTTTGGACGATTAATTTTGGGCTTTCTTTTACTTTTGGTTTTGTTGTTCAAGGCGCTAAAGTAGGTGATAGTATCAAAATTGGTGTTATTTCAGCTGCGTTGGTATTAATCGGAATTGGAGTCATACTGGATTTAAGAATAAAAAGACAGAGACGTTCATTTAGTTTCTGAAAACAACTGCTTACAACAATAGCTATAATTAATACGGGGTTTAGTGCTTAAGAGAAACGCTTATGTTTACCTATAATGTCGCCAAATCTTTGGCAATTTGGCTTTTAAAAAGAGAAAAATTAAAAACAAAATATAAAAATTCGGCTCTGTGTTTTTTCGAAAAATTAGCATACTTTTATTAAACATGAAATTATAAAAGGTAAAGCCTACCAGAGAGGAACGCCCTACTCGCTTTATATCTTAACCGTTAGCAACAAGCTGAGTGAACCTATTTAGAAAAAATAGAACTAAGAATTGGATAATTAAGTTATTCAAAATAACTGATGATAAAAATGCTGAACAGTTTGATATGGAAAACTGTATTCTCTCAACCATTGATTCCATAAATCAAAAAACAGATTTAAAAGCTAGTGATTTTGATATAAATTATAGAAACTCTAGAAAAACATTAAGCGGATTTAAAAAGGCTCTGAAAAACCAAAAAGAAATTGTTTATAGCTTTGTTGGATTTGATTCTAATAACACCAATACATATTTTATGATTAGCAACCCAATGCTAAATTATACTGAAAAACCAAAAAACTCAAAGATTGATATTTGCATACAAATTTTAAATGAATATGTAGAGAATGAAAATATAGAAGAGATAGCCGAAAAACTAATCAAGAGTTATGATTTCGAATATGGATATATAACCCAGTTACCGCCAAATTTTGATTCTAGTAGTGAAAGAAAAATAAAGAAAGGATTGTTTTCAACGAAAATAGAGGTTAACAAAACTGACCTAACTTGGACTTTCCACTCGGTTGGAATACTTGAAGGTTTTATAAAGTCTCTTTACCCTATTAACTATCTAAACAAAAGCCATTTTGCAGATTCAATAACGAAAGAAATGATTTTAGAAAACGGAATCACAGAAAACATATCTAAAAATATTACTAAATGGACTTTGAGTTTGGAAGAAATTGACAGATTAAAAAACATTAATCAATTCCGAAAAATATCAATAATAACGGATGACCTTGGTTTTTTGAAAACTGAAAAAGCTAATGTGCTACATAAAAAAATGGAACTGAAAAAAGCCAGTTGCTAACACGATGTATAAAACATAACTGATAAGTGCTTAACCAATAGGGTTTACATATTTAGAAAAGTCCGCCAAATAGAATATTACGCGACAACGAAATAATCTATTTTAGCTTTTAAAAAGAGAAAAATTAAAAAAATATATAAATTCGACTCTGTGTTATCCCAATAATTATTGGGATGAAAAATTAGTGCCTTTTTACACGCTACTTTTCATATACAAGTCCGTTAGCATTAATTAAGCAAATGATCAGATTATTATTTACACTCTTATTTTTTTCGCTTTTGAGCTGTAAGAAAAAAATAAACAACTATAATACCATTCAACTAAAAAAAGATAAGGTAGAAAATAACACACCTAAAATTAAAGAGATTAAGTCTGTTGATAGTACTAAATTCAAATCCAAAATTAAAAAGCTAAAAATTGATTTACCTGACTGGATTTCATCTCTTCATTCTGATTTAAAAAAAGAACTAATCCAAAATCAAAATAGTTTTATTGATAGTTTTTATCAAATAAATGATAGTTTAACCTCTGTTATATTTATAATTAATGATGATTTATGCTCTGACTATTACTTGAAAACTTATATCGATAAAAAAAGCATAGATGAGTTACATATATACAATGGTTGTGACCAGGACCAATCAGCTGGAGAATTTGAATGGAAGTCTTACAAACTGAAATCAAAAACGAAAATTGAAGTGACTGATTTCAGAAGTTTTGTAAATGATACAATGCTAGATAATAGTGGTTTTATAAAAGAAAAATATATTGACATTGATTATGAGATAAAAACAGATAGCATTATTTCAATATATAATATTACACCAAACGGAAAATTGAACCAAATAAAATAACTAATGCTAACACGATGTAAACTCAATGCTTATTTAGTGCTTTGAGCAAAGGCAGTTTTGTATTTGTAAAGTCGGCGTTACAAATTTTATTATTTTAACTGATCATTTAAAAATACTAAAAATATAACGCCTTGTGCCCTACCGAAAGCCGCTGAATTTCTGCAAGCAGAGACGTTTACATTAATCGTTAGCAAATATTATAAATTACAATATGAAAAAAATTATAATACTATTTTTTCTATGCTTAGTATCTCTATTAGGCTTTTCACAAAAGGAACACAAAGAATATTATAGTCGCTTTGGTAAAAAATATCTATCAGCAAAAGGTGTGTTAAATAAAAATGGTGAGAAAACAGGACTTTGGACAGAATATTATGCAGAAAATTTAAGTGATAAAAAGCAAGCAGAAGGTAATTTCATAAAAGGGAAAAAAGAAGGGAAATGGCAATACTTTGACCTTACTTCAGGAGAGCTAAAATCCGAGGGACTCTTCGAAAATGATAAAAAAACAGGAGAGTGGAAATCTTACTATTCTAACAAAAAAATATCAGTTATAGAAAATTATAGTAATGGTTTAAGGAATAACAGTTATCAACGATTTGATTTTGATGGTAAATTAGTTGAAGATGGGATTTATAAAAATGGTAGACAAATTGGAATTTACCAAAGATATGATAAAGGTAAACTATATTTGAAATCAGAATTTTCTGAAGATGGAAAAAATATATTTACTGAAAAATATGATGAAAATGGAATCTTAAAAAGAAAAGAATCATTTTATAAAGACTATACAATTTGGGAAGAATTTTACGATAATAAAAAATTAAAACACTTTGGTAAAATCAATGAATATAGAGAAGGCGAATGGATAGCGAATTATGAAAATGGACAAATAAGACAAAAAGGTATATTTAGAGATGGTAAAATGATTGGAGAATGGAAAATATTTTATGAAAATGGGACCTTAATGGGAATTGAAAACTATGCTGGAGAAGATATTAAAATCAATCAGAATGATAATGCTATTGAAGAAACCATCATTGGAACTGATGTTATTGATAATTCTTCTTATAGTAATAACTCTGTAAAGAAAAAAGATGAACCCAATAAGAAAGAAATTAAATCAAATATCCTTTATCTATGGGAATTAGGTTCGTATGCAATTAAAAATGGAACTTGGAAAAAATATTGGAGTAATGGTAATATTGAATATGAAGGCTCTTTTGTACTTAATAAAATGAATGGTAAATGGAAATTCTATAATTTAAATGGTCAATTAATAGATGAATTATATTATGATAACGGAAAACTGAAAAAATAACATTTGTTAACAATGTATAACAAATCATGCCTGCCTTTGGCAAGCAAAGCTTGTTATACGAGACGCTAATAAATATTTAAAAAGCAATAATGAAAAATCTAATTATTTATACTGTTATTATATTATTCTTTAATTCTTGTGGACAAAATTCAAATGCAATTAGCAAAGATGAATCAAAGCAGATAGCATCAAATACAGATATCAAGTTTACAAGTAAAGATGTATTTGAACAAAATAAACTCAAAGAATGTTACCAAACTAGGCTAAAGGTCTATTTAAATGATTCTGATACATCTGGTACTAATATTCGCAAAACTCCAAATGGAGGTATTATTACAAAATTAATTGTGGATGATATAAATCATGATTATTTGATTATAGTAACAGCATCAAAAAATGGATGGTTTAAAATTGAAAGCCCTATAGAAGGTATCAATAGCGATATTGAAATACCAAATGGCGAAGGTTGGATTCACGGTTCAGTTATAGCTGTTGATACTAGGAATTACGCTAATGAACAACTAAACCTCTTAGACAAACCAAAAAAAGGAAAAGTAATCAAAGTAATTAAAAAAGAAGCAGTAGGACTTAGATTAAAGGATTTTTGTGGTGAATGGGTAAAAGTTGAATGTAATGGAGTTGTGGGATGGATTGAAAGTAAATGGCTATGTGGAAACCCTTTAACCAATTGTTCCTAAATAACATTAGCAAACTTTATTGCTTTGAACTATGCAACTAATCTTACACAAAATACAAACACATTAGGAATAATTTAATGAAAGTCTACATACAAACTGATAAAAATGGAGATTACTATAATGTAAATGCATTTATAGCTTCTGTTGGATTTAAATCTTTGGGTTTTCAGATTTTTAAATATGTTGACGCAAAAGACGTTCTTGAAAATATAAGAGACGCTATTTTTGTTGGTGGAGTTGGAAATGTAAGAACGCGCTTGAAAATACTGGGAATTGATAAAAAAGACGAAATTGAATACCCAATGGAATTACGAGAATTTCTAAACAGAAAAGTTTGGACCTCAACCTTGAATAAAATAATTGCTGAAGAAAGAACAGGAATTTTCATTAAACCTATTGAAACAAAATTATTTCAAGGAAAAGTAATTAATCAATTTAAAGATTTAATTGGGTTAAATTATGAAAATGAAGTAAAAATTTGGTGCTCAGAAGTCATCAATATTGCAACAGAATGGAGGTGTTTTGTCCGTTATGGAGAAATACTAGATATTAGATATTATAAAGGAAATTGGGATAGTAAATTAGATCTAGAAATCGTAAAACAAGCAATTAAAGCATATACAAGTCAGCCTAAATCTTATTGTTTAGATTTTGGAGTTGATGCAAATGGAAAGCACTACTTAATTGAAGTAAATGATGGCCATAGTTTGGGCACTTATGGTATGGGAGCAATATCTTATGCGAAATTTCTATCAGCTAGATGGAGCGAATTGACAGAAACAGAGGACCTTTTAAACTTCTAATCAAAAACTATTGGTAACACTACATATAGCATTAGGCAATATTTAAACAAACTCAAATATCAATGACCCAAGTTCTTTTTTGAAAAAAGCTGATTTACCAAATAAAACGGGTATTGAAAATTCAATTCGTGAACTCGGATACGAATTTGAAATCTTCGATGATTTTTTAATTAAAAAACTATGCTAGCTTCTTCTACAAAAAACATAGGAGTTACTTAACAGTATTAAAATTATCTAGGTTAAATTATTTTTAGTAATCATTTAAAAATCTGTGTTCAAAAAATATCTTTTGTAGATACAATACCAATAAAAAGAATTTGGTCTAAGTATATCTTATATTATAATTTATATAAAATTTGTTTGGATTCTTATGGTTAAAGAAAAGTAAAAACTCTTATTGCTTGGCTGCAAAAACAGGAAGAAGCTAAATAGTTGTTGTTTTACAAATCTGGCAATAAGCGAATTGATCTTTAACGCTCCAAATATATCACAACTTTAATACAATTATTTTTTGCACTTATTATCTTTTGTAAAGGCTTTAGATCATTATAAGCAAAATGGCATATTTTAAATTAGTTTAGATTTGGTTTTAGAATAAAAACAAAAGTTTTTGCAAAGAATTAATAGAAAATTTACTATTTTTATTTTTGAATAATAAGTATATCCAGAATAAATACTAAACCGAACCATTACCGATAATTAAAAAAAATGATAAAAAAACCATTAATTCTAATACTTATAGCCTTTTTAATTTTTAGTTGTAATAAGGATAACGCTACAACACCTCTTCCTGAAACTGTTACTATAAATATTTTAAATTATGACATCAATACGAATAGTGTACTTTTAAGAACTACTGAACTAAATAATGGACTCACTGGTGTTTGGTCTTTAGAAAGTAACACAAATGGTGATTTTTTAGATTCTACTGATCCTATAACAACATTCAGTGGCAGTCTTTTTGAAAATCATAAAATTAGATGGACCGTATCTAACAGTTCAGAGCAAATTTTTAAAGAAATAAATGTTCAAATTAGCGAAAATTTCACTTTAGCTGAATTATTAAATGAAGGTATTGAAATTGAACTACTTGTAGACGAATATACAATTCAAGAATTATTAGCTCTAAACGTTACCGTTAAACAATTACTACAAGCGGGCGTAACGATACAAGATCTTTTAAATGTAGATATTACTGTAGAACAACTACTTTCAGCAGATGTAACTATTAAACAACTGCTTGATACTGGAATTTCTATTCAACAATTGTTAGCAGCAAACGTTACTATAGAAAAACTACTAGAAGCAGGTTTAAGCATTCAAAATATTATCGATGCAGATGATGCTACCATTGAAGAACTACTTTCAGCTGGTATAAGCATACTACAATTATTAAATACTGGAATTTCCATTCCGCAATTATTAACAGCAAATGTTAGAGTAGAAGAACTACTACAAGCAGGTGTCACTATTCAAAATCTCATAAATGCACAAGTGCCTTTAATACGAATTTTAGAAGCTAATGTTTCATCATTAACGCTAATAAACTTAGGAGTCTCTGCAGGAGATTTGCAAAGAGAAAATATTATTACTCAAATTCCAGGGACAAATTTGTATATCTTAAATTACCTCAGAGAAAAATATTCTCATGTTGAAGCTACTGATTTTTGTAATAATCTAATAATAGGAAATTTCATTGACTGGCATCTTCCTACTATTGAAGAATTAAGACTTGTTTACGCAAACAGAAGGCAAATACTTAATGAATTTACTGATGAAGATTATTGGTCATCTACATTTTCTCATAACGGAACTGACCAGAATGGAACAAATCCAAACTATTATATCAAGAATATGACAGATGGATTTGAATCAACTTTTTTCGGATTCAAAAAAAGAATAATACCAATCATTCAACTATAAATAGTATTAGAATAGTTTATACTAAATATAATACTTAGAGTGATATAAGACCCTATGATAAATAGCTGCTAAACCTTAGTTTTAAGCAAATTACATTGTCATAATTAAAAAACTGGAATTACTAGTTAACAATCTGAATTAAATTAAATTCTAGAAATCAAAAATCTAGCAAGTTTACTTTCTAAAATAAATTAAGACCAAACAAAATGAAAAAACTTATCACCTTATTTTTAGCAACTATTTTATTGACAAGTTGTGGAGTATCAATTAAATCTGTAGTAGATAGTTCCGCAATAAAAGAACCCTATAAGAACCCTCTAATTGTTATTCCTTATGAAAAATATAGTACAAGGAATTTTTCTGAAAAATTAAAAGAAAAGCTAGAAAGTGAATTTAACAATGAAAATAAGAAAGTAAATTTTTTACTTTTCCAACAAAAAAGTGAAACGCTGGCCCTTAATCAAAATGATGATATAAATTCAGAAATTAGCGATGCTATCCGAACTGACCAAAAAGATATTGTTCTTATTTTTAAACCAACAAATTTGTCTTACTATAATGGTGGACTTCAATCAGCTACTTACCAACTAACTGGAATTGATGTTGTGACAAAAAAAGAGGTCTGGAAAGCTACATTTAACTCAAGTAGTTCATTTGGACCTGCTTTATTTGCAGAAAAGTCAGCTAAAATTATTTTCGAAAAGCTAAAAACTGATAAAGTATTATAAAATAAATTTTTCAAACTTAAGTGGCTAAAAAACCACAGTAGTCTTCCAACTTGGTAAGATGAACATTTCAAAACATGCAGAGTGTTAGCAGAATATTATCTCTTACAGATCATAAAATAGAATTTTAAAGTGTAGAGAACCTTCAAAGCAAGAGAAATTACGCTTCTAAAATAATACTTGTTTTTGAAGCGCCATACTTTGAGATTTTTTCAAGAAAAGAAATAAGATGTTTATTATTCCTAAAATAACCTAAAACACATAAACAATCATCACCAGTAATCCTATCACAACTTTGCACTTCTTCCATTGCTAGTATTTGTTTTTGAGCATCATTTGATCCTGTAGGCCCTCGATGTATTACTAATGTTATATATGCTTTAGTTTCAATGCCTAATTTTTCATGATTTACTTTTAGAGCATAGCCTTCAATTATTCCTTCTTCTTCCATTTGCCTAACACGCTTACCAATGGCTGGAGCTGACAAGCCTACTTCTTTTCCAATCTTAGCGAAACTTTCTCTAGCATTAATTTTCAGCATTTCAAGTATCTTTTTATCTAATACATCCATTTGTAATCGTAACTAAATTGTAATTTATTTGATATTATCGAATTCAAATATACAATTATTAATTCGATTACAAACGAAAAATAATATAATACATTTTATATTTGTATTATGTAATTTAAGCAGTATAGTTCCAATAATAAATTAATCAAACAGAAAAATATAAAACATGAGTCCATTTTTAATTGATAGTATTGGCTATATAGCTCTAGTTATAAATCTATATTCTATGTCTGCCAAAGGCGAATATAAATTACGTTTAATATCACTAATCGCTAATACAGGTTACATTTTATATGGAGCATTAATTAGTGCTACACCAATAATCGTAGGCTGTACAATTGCTGTATTGCTTCATGGTTATCACATAAGAAGATTAAGAACAAATAAGAAGAATAATGATTAAGATAAAAATAGCTACAAAAACTGATACTGAAGTTTTAGCACTTCTAGGTCGGCTAACATGGGCTGAATCACACGGGCATTATATTAAGGATAAAAACGATGTATTAAAATACTTAAACGAGAATTTTTCAGTTTCTAAAACGAAACAGAATATTAGTGATCCTAAGCAAATATTTTATATTATTTACACAGATGATTTACCTGTCGGTTATGCGAAATTGGTAGTAAATGCTACAAATGAAAGCATTACATCACAAAACAGTTGTCAGTTAGAACGAATTTTCATACTAAATGATTTTATACCGTTAAAAATTGGACAACGATTGCTAACCTTTGTTGAAGAGCATGCTAAAAAATTACAATTAGATACTATTTGGCTCACGGTTTATATAAAAAATAATAGAGCCATTAGATTCTATGAAAGAAATGAATTTATAAATGTTGGAGAATTAAATTTTATAGTTAATGGAAAAGGATATAAAAATATAGTTTTCTCAAAAAATATATAAGTCTATAAGGCTATTAAATTAAAATCAAGGATTAAAAGAAAACTATTATCAACAATGTATAAGAAAACATAAAGGTTAGGGGCTAATCGAAAAAATCAATATTTATTTCCAAAGTCACCAATTCTAAAATTTAGTATTTGAAAAAAAAATAAAAGCAAAATATTTATATTTGGCTTAGCACTTAACCGAAACGTATGGCGTATAATTTGCCCTATGCTTCTTATACTCACCCATAGAAATAATTAGAGAACCCAATGAAAACAATTACATTACCGGACGAATTAAATTTGAGTTCTTCTAAATCTGTTGTGGTTTATGATTATGAAAGCATCACTGAAATATCGAAACAACAAATTTTATTAAATAAAAATACGTTCAGCTTTCTTCAAGAAGGAACTAAAGAAGTATTTTTCGATAATTCTGCATATGCAATAGATAATTCTCAATTTCTATTAATGAAGTCTGGCCATTGTTTAATGACAGAAAAGCTTTCTAATGATTCAGAATATTACCGTAGTATACTATTTTTCTTTTCTAATGAAGAAGTTCTAAAAATTATACAAAAATTTAAATTAGAAACTTCTAATTCTAAAAAATTATACTCAACCTATTCATTTAAATATGACTCATTTATAAAAAGATTTGTTGAAAGCCTTTTAGATATATCTAAACTTTCTAAGTCAATTCAAGAAAACATTCTGAAAACAAAACTTGAGGAAATAATACTTTATCTTATAGACTTAAATGGGTTAGACTTTGTTTATTCCTTGATTAACAATAGTGATAATCAAAATCAGAAGTTCATCCAAACAATTGAAAGTAACAGATTAAATAAACTCACAATAAAAGAGCTTTCGTTTTTATCCAATATGAGTGTCTCAACTTTCAAAAGAGAGTTTGAGAAAAATTTTCATAGTTCACCTAGCAAATGGTTTCAAGATAAAAGGCTAGAACATTCCGCTTTTCTATTAAAAAACGAATCAAAAAGACCTTCAGATATTTTTGAAGAAATTGGGTATGAAAACTTATCTAATTTTATTCAAGCTTTTAAAACAAAATTTGGCGTTACCCCAAAACAATACCAATTAAGTTGAACTTTTATCAATACTTTTTGAACTTTTCAGATTAATACAAAAGCTACAATGCTGTGTAGATTTGCATCATAAATTAATCATTAAAACAAATATTATGATAAAATCAATTCAAATTTTAGCAGTACTTATAGCTTTTTCAAGCTCAGTTTTTGGGCAAAAGACATTTACTTTATCTAGTAGTGATTTAGGCGGAGAAGCTACAATTAAAGAGGAGTTTAATGGTTTTGGTTGTACAGGTAAAAATCTATCACCACAATTATCTTGGAAAAATGCTCCAGAAGAGACTAAAAGTTTTGCAATAACAATGTACGACCCAGATGCTCCTACGGGCAGCGGATGGTGGCATTGGATTGTATTTGACATCCCTGCAAATACACATGAATTAGTTTCTGGTGCTGGAAACACAACACTAAATTTAATACCTAAAGGAGCTATTCAGAGCATCACAGACTATGGCACTGAAGGTTATGGTGGCCCTTGCCCTCCTGAAGATCACGGCTTACATCAATATATCATAACGGTTTATGCACTAAAAACAGACAAGCTTGGATTAAAAGAAAATACAAACCCTGCTGTAGTTGGATACTATTTATGGAATAACACATTAGCTAAAGCAAGTATTGTAACCTATTATCAAAGGAGCAAGAAATAAAGGCAGCCTTTAACAAATTTATTAACCTAATAGCGGTTTGGATTAATCATTCAAATCGCTTTTGTATTTAAATTAATTATCCGGAGGAGCACCTCCATCATCTCCAGGATAACTTTGCTCGTTTGATAAGTCGGCATTATCATTAGTTATACTATCTGCAGTACAAGATGAAATACAGAGGGATATAAATAACATAATTAATAAAAAAGGAATTATTTTTTTCATAAAATTTATATTTTACTAATAAATATACTAAAAATGTGCTCCAGATAGTTAACTATATAGAAATAATTACATTTAAATAAAGAACAGGAATATCCAATCTCAATAAGTACTTTCTAAACATAAAACCCTTATATCCAATTATTAGAAGTGCTATTATTTCAAAAAAAATCATATTTTTATAAAAACTGAGGAAAACAATAAATTAAAAACAACTTAAATTATGACTCAATTAATTTCTATAAAAAATCCTAGTAAAAGTGAATTGATCATATTAATTGTAAGTTCTATTTTAATAACTACTTTCTTGTTTTTTATCGACGAAGGATATTATGATTTTAAATGGATGAGTAGTATTTTCCATTGGGTCATTTTCCTAATTTACGCATTACCAATTCTATTATGTCAATTTTTAGTTGCAATGATAGTATCAAAAAAAATGAGCGGAATAAAAAAGACTCTTATCAGTGTTTTTATAGGTGCCCTAATTGGAATAACCTTTGTAGCTGGAGTGATTTTCTAAACAAATAACTGATTTTGATTTTCGTAAATGCGCAAGACTAATTTTAGAACATATTTCAAATCTGGACCTAATTGAATTAATAAAAGGTATTTTCCAAAAAATCCCACAGAAAATTGAGACGAATGCAAATTTATAAACTTGAGCATGTCTTACAGATTTCTCAAAATTAAGTTTCATTAATAAAAATTATAGCCATAAATCTTGCTCCTTTTCTTATAAAAGCAGAATTTTGAACTTTATCTGTAAAACACCTTTTTATGTTCAATAGCTTACAACAAAAAGTACTTACTATTATTAATAGTAATAACACCACTGATGACCGTCTACAACAAATATGCGATCTCCTTAAAGAAAGTGTTTCGTATTATGACTGGGTAGGATTTTATTTTAAAAATGGCGACAAAAACGAACTTAAATTAGGTCCTTATGCGGGTACTCCTACAGATCATACTATTATACCCTTTGGGAAAGGAATCTGTGGGCAGGTTGCCGTTTCTAATCAGAATTTTGTAGTTCCTGATGTACAAGCACAAGACAATTACATAGCATGTAGCATTAGCGTAAAGGCAGAAATTGTAATTCCATTATTTGTAAATGGAGAAAATATAGGACAAATAGATATTGATTCTGATACTCCAGATCCATTTACAGCAGAAGATGAACGCTTTTTAGAATTTGTAAATAAAAAAGTAGCCGAAATTCTTTAAAACTTTCCATGTTTTGTTGATAACCAAGTACTTTTATCAATTTAAAAAAAGTAATTTTGCATTTTTAATTTAAGGAACCTAAATGAGCACTTCAAAAAAAGCAACTTCAGCATTAATTTCTGTATTTCACAAAGACGGTCTTGCACCAATTGTTAAAAAATTAGATGAATTAGGCGTAACCCTATATTCTACTGGTGGAACCGAAAAATTTATTAAAGATTTAGGGATCGCTGTTGTTCCTGTTGAAGATGTTACCAGTTACCCCTCTATTTTAGGAGGCCGTGTAAAAACATTACATCCAAAAGTTTTTGGTGGTATTCTAAATCGTCAAGACAATGAAAAGGACCAAGCTCAATTAGCAGAATTTGATATTCCACAATTGGATATTGTTATTGTTGATCTTTATCCTTTTGAAAAAACAGTAGCCAGTGGAGCATCAGAACAAGATATTATAGAAAAAATAGATATAGGCGGTATTTCTTTAATTAGAGCTGCTGCAAAGAACTATAAAGATGTCTTATGCGTGTCATCTATGGAAGATTATGATGAGGTTTTAGATATCATAACTAAAGGTAATGGAAGTACTACTTTAGAAGAGCGCAAGCATTTTGCAGCTAAATCTTTCAACATCTCATCGCATTACGATACTGCTATTTTTAATTACTTTAATAAAAATCATGAAATTGCCGCATTAAAAGTAAGTGAAACTAATGGAAAGGTGTTACGCTATGGTGAAAACCCGCATCAAAAAGGATTCTTCTTTGGAGATTTTGATGCGATGTTTAATAAACTCCACGGAAAAGAACTATCGTATAATAATTTACTAGATGTAGATGCCGCTGTAAATTTAATAAATGAATTTAAGAATGATGCACCAACATTTGCTATTTTAAAGCATAATAATGCCTGTGGTTTAGCACAAAGAGACACCATACATCAAGCATACGTAGATGCTTTAGCTGGTGATCCTGTTTCTGCATTTGGTGGTGTTTTAATTGCTAATAAAGAAATAGATTTAGCTACAGCAAATGAAATACATAGCCTGTTTTGTGAAGTGGTGATAGCACCAAGTTATACCTCAGACGCTTTAGAGGTCTTAAAAGGGAAAAAGAATAGAATTATTCTCATCCAAAATGAAGTAGCTATGCCAGAAATGATTGTAAGAACCTGTTTAAACGGAATGCTACTCCAAGAAAAAGATCATAAAACAGATGCCGCTTCCGATTTAAAAACAGCAACAAAAATAGCACCTACTACAGCAGAAGTAGAAGATTTAATATTTGCTTCTAAATTATGTAAGCACACAAAATCGAATACTATTGTTTTAGCAAAAGGAAAACAATTATGTGCAAGTGGAACTGGGCAAACCTCACGCGTTGATGCATTGAACCAAGCGATTCATAAAGCAAAATCTTTTAATTTTGATTTAAATGGAGCCGTTATGGCAAGTGATGCTTTTTTCCCATTTCCAGATTGTGTAGAAATTGCGCATAAAAGTGGTATAACTAGCGTTATCCAACCAGGCGGATCTATAAAAGATCAGCTCAGTATAGATTATTGTAATGAAAATAATGTTTCTATGGTAATGACTGGCACACGTCATTTTAAACATTAATTTTGTTCTTTCGTCTATAAAACTTACTTTTAATCTGGAACCAAATACATATCAATGGGATTTTTTGATTTCTTAACAGAAGAAATAGCAATAGATTTAGGAACAGCAAACACGCTTATCATCCATAATGATAAGGTTGTAGTAGACAGTCCGTCTATTGTTGCTAGAGATAGAATTAGTGGAAAAATAATTGCAGTTGGTAAAGAAGCCAATATGATGCAAGGAAAAACCCATGAAAATATTAAAACAATTAGGCCCTTAAAAGATGGTGTAATTGCAGACTTTGATGCATCTGAAAAGATGATCAATATGTTTATAAAAAACATACCTGCATTAAAGAAAAAATGGTTTCCACCAGCCTTACGAATGGTTATTTGCATCCCTTCTGGAATTACCGAAGTAGAGATGCGCGCCGTAAAAGAATCTGCAGAACGGGTTAATGGTAAAGAAGTATATCTTATTCATGAACCTATGGCTGCTGCAATTGGTATTGGTTTGGATATTATGCAACCTAAAGGTAATATGATTGTTGATATAGGGGGTGGTACAACAGAAATTGCCGTTATTGCTTTAGGAGGTATTGTTTGTGATAAATCTGTAAAAATTGCAGGTGATGTATTTACAAATGATATTATTTATTACATGCGTACGCAACACAATCTATATGTTGGAGAGAGTACTGCTGAAAATATAAAAATAAGTATCGGTTCTGCAACAGAAGATTTGCAAACACCACCAGATGAAATGTCTGTACAAGGTAGAGATTTACTAACAGGAAAACCAAAGCAAGTACAGATATCTTATAGAGAAATTGCAAAAGCCTTAGACAAGTCTATATTAAGAGTAGAGGATGCTGTAATGGAAACCTTATCACAAACACCTCCAGAATTAGCGGCTGACATCTATAATACGGGTATCTATTTAGCAGGTGGAGGTTCTATGTTAAGAGGTTTAGATAGGCGATTATCACAAAAAACAGATCTCCCTGTCTACATTGCAGAAGATCCTTTAAGAGCAGTAGTACGAGGTACAGGAATTGCATTAAAAAATCTTGATCGCTACAAGAGTATTTTAATTAAATAAGAGGCTCGCAAGCATCAGAAGAAAAACATAAAAGTGAATGCAACAGATTATTAAATTTATAATCCACAACAAAAACTTACTATTTTATTTGTTTTTATTGTTCGTTTGCCTTGCTTTTACTATTCAATCACATTCTTATCATCAATCAAAGTTTTTTAACTCTGCCAATTGGTTAACGGGTGGCGTTTATCAAACTTCTAGTAATATTTCTTCCTATTTTAATTTAAGTGAAGAAAACCAAGAGTTGCTAGAAGAAAATAAACGTTTGCGTAGTTTACTATTTAATACAAAAGATAAACATCAAATTAAAATTGACACTATAAAAACCGATTCTACAAAACTAGATTATTATACCATTTCTGGTAGAATCATAAAAAATAGCTATACGCGTTTAGACAATTATATTACCATCAATAGAGGAACTGAGCATCAAATTACTGAAGATATGGGAGTAGTAACTCCTAAAGGAATTTTAGGGATTGTAACAAACACAAGTGCTAATTTTGCAAAGGTGCAAAGCATTTTAAACAGAACCTCTAGAATAAATGCTAAAATAAAAAATACTACTAGCTTTGGATCTTTAACGTGGAATACAGAAGATTATACTACAGTACAATTAGAAGATATTCCCAAACAAGCAACTTTAAAAGTAGGAGATACCATTTTAACTGGTGGAGAATCTAGTATATTTCCAGAAAATATTGCTATTGGCACCATAAAAAACTTTGATTTAAATTCTTCGAAAAGTTTTTATACCATTGATGTATTGTTATTTAATGATATGACCAGTGTAAAAAATGTATACCTCATTAAAAATATTTATCAAGAAGAGATAGAACTTTTAGAATCTGAAAATACAAATGGGCAGTAATTTCTATTTTATTAATAGCATCAGATTTATAGGTCTTGTACTTTTACAAGTACTCGTTTGCAATAATATTGGTTTTTTAGGCTACATCGACCCAATTATTTATATCTTATTTATTTACTGGTATCCCATTAAGCAAAATCGTGCAATTTTTATGGGAATCTGTTTTTTATTAGGGTTTAGCATCGATTTATTTTCGGATACCCTAGCCTATCACACTGCAGCCTCCATTACAATAGCGTATTTAAGACCTACTATTATGCGTTTTTGCTTTGGAGTAAATTTTGAATTTCAAAGTTTTAAATTATCCAATACTACAACTATACAAAAATTAACTTTTTTAGCGTTATTAATTGTAATACATCATATTGTTTTTTTTAGCTTAGAGATATTTAGCTTTTCTAACTTTATATTAATTTTAAAAAGGGTACTAATTGTTGGTAGTATCTCATTAATATTGTCTATTCTTTTAAGTGCCCTTTTTAGCACAAAAGAGTAATAAAGTTATACAAGCAAAAACTATTTAAGTACTATTTTACGTATTTTGTTAAGTATTGTAACCAAATTCATCAACGATGAAAAAATTGCTTTTATCATCCATTATAATTATCATAGGGATTTCCTTTTTAGGAAGACTTTCTTATTTACAAGTATTCCAGTATTCTCCTGCTCAAGTATTAGAAGACTCAGCCATAAAACCCATCTATGATTATCCAGAACGCGGCTATATTTATGATAGAAATGGGAAGCTTTTAGTGGGGAATCAACCTGCTTATGATGTGATGGTGATCCCCAGAGATGTAAAAGCCTTAGATACTTTAGAGTTTTGTGGACTTATTGGCATAGACAAGGAGCGCTTTGATAAACAATTATCTAGAGCTAAACATTATTCTACAAGACTTCCTTCTGTTTTGGTATCGCAACTTTCTAAAAAAGATTATGCTAAGCTACAAGAGAAAATGCGTAAATACGAAGGTTTTTATATCCAAAAAAGATCGTTACGGGAGTATGCCACAAAAAGTAGTGCTAGTGCTTTAGGTTATATTAGTGAGGTAAATGTTAGTGATATTAAAAAAGACCCCTATTACAAGCAAGGAGAACTTAAAGGTAGAACTGGTGTAGAGAAGCAATATGAGGATCTTTTAAGAGGAAGAAAAGGAGTAAAATACATCCAAAAAGATCGATTTAATAGAGAAATAGGGCCTTATAAAAATGGTGCCTTAGATACATTACCCATCCAAGGAAGCGAAATAACCATAACACTTGACAAAAGATTACAAGAATATGGCGAACGTTTAATGGTTGGTAAAAGAGGCGGTATTGTTGCTTTAGAACCTTCTACTGGAGAAATTTTAACTTTAATTTCTGGTCCAACCTATGATCCTGCCTTGTTAGTTGGGAGAGAACGTTCTAGAAACTACACCAAATTGTATAACGATTCTATAGCAAAACCCACTTGGAATAGAGCATTGTTAGCACAACCCTCTCCTGGTTCGCCTTTTAAAATTATGAATGCCTTGGTAGCTTTACAAGAAAATGCAATTGTTCCTCAAACCAGAATAACTTGTCATCATGGGTATTATGTGGGAAGTCAAAAAAAAGGATGTCATTGTGGTGGTGGTGTAAGAGATTTAAACAAAGGGATACTAACCTCTTGTAACGCGTATTTTGCAAATACATTTCGAAAAATTTATGAAAAATTCCCAACCACAGATGAAGGTATGGATGTCTGGGAAAAACATATTAAAAGTTTTGGTTTAGGTAATTTCCTTGGATCTGACCTTCCTACCGGTGCACGTGGTAGAATTCCTGGAAAAGCATATTATGACAATGCTTATGGAGACAATAGATGGTCTTCTTCTTTTATAATTTCTAATGCCATTGGACAAGGAGAAGTTGCTGCAACTCCAATCCAATTAGCAAATATGACGGCAACCATTGCCAATAGAGGTTATTATAAAATTCCACATATTTTAAAGAAAGTCAATGGAGTTCCTATAGACGATCCTAAATATACCCAACCGCAACAAACTACCATAGACAAGGAACATTTTGAACCTGTAGTAAACGCTATGGCAGATGTATACCGAAGTAATAGGGGTACTGCCAGAGGTGTTAGAATTCCTGGGATAGATATTGCTGGAAAAACAGGTACTGTAGAAAACTTTACCAGAATAGATGGGGAACGCACCCAACTTACTGATCATTCAGTTTTTATAGCTTTTGCCCCTGTAGACAACCCTAAAATAGCAATAGCTGTTTATATAGAAAACGGTTACTATGGCGCTCGTTATGCCGGACATATTGCATCACTTTTAATAGAAAAATATATAAAAGGAGAAATTACCAGAAAAGATCTAGAAAAAAGAATGCTAGAAAGAACATTAGAGCATGAATATGCAAAACCCTATAGTGGAGAACCGTTTAGAATAAACGAATATGCTTGGTAAAAGTCTCTTAAGACGTTTAGATTGGATTAGCATACTTATATTTATAGCACTCGTTGGTATTGGGTGGGTAAACATCTACTCTAGTACTTTTTCAGAAGACCAAACAACGGTTACGCTTTCTACTATATATATAAAACAATTAGTATTTATAGGAATTGACTTTGTTCTAATTCTTATTATTTTAACCCTAGAAAGTCATTTTTTTGAACGCTTTTCCAGTGTTATTTATGTTATTATACTCCTAATGCTATTAGGGCTCTATGTATTTGGAACTACCATAGCCGGAGCTACTTCTTGGTATAATTTAGGTTTCTTTAATTTACAACCATCGGAGCTGGCTAAAGTTGCTACGGCACTAGCTATAGCAAAATACTTAAGTGACATACAAACCGATATTAAAAGAAGAAAAGACCAGCTATATGCTTTTTTAATTCTATTAATTCCGGCCATATTAATAATTCCACAACCTGACCCAGGAAGTGCATTAGTCTTTTTTTCTTTAGCTTTTGTACTCTTTAGAGAAGGAGTACCCTTATTCTATTTATGGATTGGCTTACTATCCATTTTAACATTTATATTTACTTTAATGTTTGGTACCATCTGGATTGCTATTATTTTAGGCATCTTCCTAGTACTGTTTTTTCTCTTAAAGAAAAAATCATTTAAAGTTCCTATACTTCCCATTGTACTATTTTTTATTAGTACAATACTATTTTCATTATCTGTAAATTTTGTTTTTGATAATGTTTTTGAACAACGCCATAGAGATCGTTTTAGCTTATGGTTACGCTTAGAGAAAGATCCTAAAAAACTAGAAGAGATTCGTAAAAGTATTGGATACAATACCTACCAATCCGAAAAAGCTATTGAATCCGGAGGTTTTTTTGGAAAAGGTTTTCTAGAAGGCACACGAACCAAAGGAGATTTTGTACCAGAACAACATACCGACTATATTTTTAGTACCGTAGGAGAAGAATGGGGTTTTATTGGCACTACCACAGTTATTATTCTTTTTTCTATGCTGCTATTACGCCTTGTATATTTATCGGAACGGCAAAAAAACCCATTTAGTAGAATGTATGGCTACGGCGTAGTTTCTATACTTTTAATACATTATTTTATAAATGTAGGGATGGTTATTGGTATTTTACCCACAGTAGGTATACCCCTACCCTTTTTTAGTTATGGTGGCTCTGGCTTATTAGGTTTTACCGCCTTACTCTTTATTTTTATAAAAATGGATACCAACCGATTGAAAGAAGGGTTTTAAAATTTCCAGTTCGTAGCTTGTATTTTTTCTTCGAGCTTGGTTTCGGCAGTTTCGTTAAGTTCTTTAAAAAAATCGATTCCTGTCCGTTTTTCTATTTCATCTATAGGTACCGTAAACCTTCTGAGTTCTTTAGTACTTTCTTCGTGTTCAAAAAGAAACCCTATTGCTTTTAAGTTTTTTTCTTGCCCTCTCACCACAATTTTATAAAAGTAGTTTGGCACACTTACATCTTCATCTCCAATTTCTTTTAAACCACTTTCTAAAACGCCTCCTGTAATTACATACACCGTTCCATATACTTTTGCCCAATACCGTACTTGTTGCTCTAGCCTATTCCAAACACCTGCGTTAAATGCATTGTTTTGCGGTGTAATATTACTGGTATAAAAAGTTTCGTTATATGCATACTCAGAAAACCTACGATCACCCGCTGGGCATAAATGCCCTCTATCATAACCAGACCTTCTATAATTACGCCAATCTGCAGATTTTGTTTTCACTTTTGGATCTTCAATAAAATGAGGCCTTTTTCTATCATCATATGTTAAATGACTTTTATCTAAAGTATAGGCTACCCATTCTGCTTGTTCGTATTTTTCGTGATACGAAAGGGAATAATTATGATGATGTACTATTGATTTTGTTGTAGAACTTGGCATAATATACTTTGGAATAGAAAGATGTACCGTTCCATTTTCTTGTGGTTCAGAATAGGTATCTGGCGTATAGAAGTTTTCAAAAGCCCAAAAACCAATAATACAAATTAGCGTTAATATGGTGTAAATCGTTTTTTTATTCATTAGGATTTATGTCGCTCCAAGCTCAAAAATACATTAAAAAAACTGCATCAATCTTCGTTTTTTATTAACACTAAATCATTAGCATATGGTAAAATTCCCTATTACATTTGTATTAAAGACCTGTATTACAACATTATCATGTCTACTCAAATTGCTTAAATAGTATAAAATGAATATCACTTTAAACGATACATTTTCTAAAGAACTACCTTCTGATCCAATTTTGGAGAACCATAGAAGGCAAGTAGAAAAAGCATGTTTCTCATTTGTACAACCTAAAAAAACAAAGTCTCCAAAACTCATTCATAGCGCTAAAGAAATGCAACAAGCATTAAACTTAACAGATAAGGATATCAATTCTGATGCTTTTTTAAATTGTATTACTGGTAATGAAATATTAAAAAATGCAAAACCTTATGCGATGTGCTATGGCGGACATCAATTTGGTAATTGGGCTGGGCAATTAGGTGATGGAAGAGCCATAAATTTAGGAGAAACGGTAACTAATGGAAAGCGTTGGGCTTTACAATTAAAAGGTGCAGGAGAAACACCTTATTCCAGAACGGCAGATGGTTTAGCCGTATTACGCTCTTCAATTAGAGAATATTTGTGTAGTGAAGCAATGCATCATTTAGGCGTCCCTACCACTAGAGCGTTATCTTTAGCTTTAACAGGAGACAAAGTTTTACGTGATGTGTTGTATAATGGAAATCCTGCTTATGAAAAAGGTGCCATTGTCTGCCGTGTAGCACCCTCTTTTCTACGCTTCGGAAACTATGAAATTCTAAGCGTTAGACAAGACACAAAAACGTTAAAAATACTTTTAGACTATACAATTAAGCATTTTTTTCCGGAAGTTAAGTCGAAAGGAAAAGAAGCTTATTTAGAATTCTTTGCCAAAGTAGTACAAAGTACCTTAAATATGATTATTCATTGGCAACGGGTAGGCTTTGTGCATGGGGTAATGAATACCGATAATATGTCTATCCTTGGGTTAACCATAGATTATGGCCCCTATGGCTGGTTAGAGGCTTATGACGATGGATGGACACCGAATACTACAGACAGGCAACATAAAAGATATCGCTACGGAAATCAGCCTAATATTGGGCTCTGGAATCTATATCAATTAGCAAATGCACTATACCCAGTAATTGAAGATGCAGCTCCTTTAGAAGCTATTTTAGAGTCTTATAAAGAAAATTATGCCGTGCAATATCTAGAGATGATGAAAGCCAAAATTGGACTTTTTACTATAAACAAAGATGATGCGTCTTTATTAAATTCTTTAGAAGAATTTTTACAAATTACGGAGACAGATATGACTATCTTTTTTAGGAATTTAGGGCTTATTAAAAAAGAAGTTACAGCTTCTTTTCTTGATCAGATCAAAGATGCTTTTTATACCCCAGAAGAAATAGTTGGCACTACATTAGACAAATGGAAAGAATGGTTTAATTTGTATGAGAAAAGACTACAACAAGAAGTATTATCTGATGAACAGCGAAAGGAAAAAATGGATGCTGTTAACCCAAAATATGTGCTGCGGAACTATATGGCGCAGCTAGTTATTGAAAAAGCAGAAAATAACGATTATAGCTTAATAGAAACCTTCTACACGCTGTTAAAAAAACCATATGCAGAACAAAAGGAATATGAAGAATGGTTTGCCAAACGGCCAGATTGGGCACGAAACAAAATAGGGAGTTCAATGCTTTCTTGTAGTTCTTAAAAACAAAAAATCCACTAAAATAGTGGATTTTTTGTTTTTTATCTTTTTGTATAAAGCTTATCCTTTAATATGTTGTGCTACTTTAATATTTGAGTTAGCAACTTTTTTTAGATCTTCAAGAACATTTACTGCTTCTTCTACATATACATCTTTTCGTAACTCCTCGTGCCAACGGGCACGTTTTTCTTCTAAAATAGGATCTTTTTTAAAGAGTTCTTTTTCGTATTGTAATGAGGTAAACGTTAGTTTAGAATCATAAGAATTTAATTTTTTAAAGTATTTAGACTTCTCGTCATTCTTTTCCTTTTCAACTTTATAATCGCTATACTTTAAAGAAACAATGTTCTGATCTTGTTTTTCTTTGAGCCACTTCGCATTTTCGTCTATTAGCATTAATTGCTCATTAGCTTGCATACGCTTAGCACTATTTGCTATTGTATTTTCATAATCAATATAACCTTCCCAAACATTATATTCTGCTGGAGCAATTTTATCCCAAGCTAAAGGATTTTGCTGATCTCGCTCTCCTATATCTATATAACTATATTTATCTGGAACAACCACATCACTTTTAACACCTTCTAATTGCGTAGAACCTCCATTAATTCTATAAAATTTTTGAGTTGTTAACTTTATAGCCCCTAAATCTCCCTGATCATTACTACGAACAATTCTATTTAATGGGATTACATTTTGTACTGTACCTTTTCCAAAGGTTTGTTTACTACCTATTACAACAGCCCTTTTATAATCTTGCATTGCTGCTGCTAGTATTTCTGATGCAGATGCAGATAATTCATTTACTAAAATTACTAATGGACCATCCCATTGCACTCTATCATCATTATCTACGTGTACTTCTCTTTCATTATTACTAGAACGCACTTGAACTATTGGGCCATTTTCTATAAATAAACCAGCCATATCCACAACTGTCTTTAAAGATCCTCCACCATTATCACGTAAATCTAAAATAAGACCTTCTGCACCTTCTTTTTTTAAACGCTCTATTTCTTTTGCTACATCACTAGCTGCATTACGCTCTCCGTAATCATTAAAATCAACATAAAACTGTGGCAAATTAATTAGACCAAATTGAGTATCTTTTTTAATAATATTAGCTGTTTTAGCAAAAGACTCTTCTAACTCTACTACATCTCTTGTAATAGAGATAATTTCAACAGAACCATCAATTTTTTTCATTGTTAAATTAACAATAGTACCCTTAGGCCCTTTTATCAATTTTATGGCATCTTCTAAACGCATTCCAACAATACTAACTGGCTCTTCACCATCTTGACCAACTTCTACAATTTCATCTCCAACTTCTATTTGTTTATCTCTCCAAACGGGTCCGCCAGATATAATTTGTGTAATTTTAATTCCATCTTTACGCTTTTGTAGGCGTGCACCGATACCTTCAAATTTCCCAGACATTCTAGTATCAAACTTTTCTTTTTCCTCTGGGGCAAAATAAAAGGTATGCGGATCAAACTCTTCTACAATAGTATTTAAATATTGTACAAACCAATCTTTACGTTGCAAGTCTCCAATAGCATCAAAATACTCATCTAAGGTTTTTTCAGTATCCACACGTGCTTCCTTTTCTACTTCAGATTTTTTAGGAACAGTAAACTTAGCATCATCTTTTTTCTTCTTCTCATTGCTCGTTAAAATCTCATCATAATTCCCTAAAGAAATATACTTAAGCTGTTTTCTCCATCGTTCTTTTAAATCTTTTTTAGCCTTAACAAATGCTTTTTCGTCATATTCAATATTAATATTTTCAGATACCGTATAATTAAACGATTCCTTTAAAACTTCTTTGTAGATTAATTTAGCATCAGCTATTCGCTTTATAAGCCTTTCGTGCACAAAATTAAAAAATGTAATTTCAGTATTCTTTATTTGATCGTCAATTTGAAATTTATACTTTTCAAATTCTTTAATATCACTTTCTAAAAAGTAACGTTTTGTAGGGTCTAAACCATCTATAAAATGCTCAAATACATTAGCTGAAAAATCGTCGTTAATATCTTTAGGGTTGTAATGTGCTTTTTCTAATGCATAAGAAATAAGATCTAGTAATAATTTATCCTTATCATCATTATTAAAAGACTTATTTGTAAAACTGCAGGATGCTACTGCAACCAACATGGCTAAAAGTACGTAGGCTAATTTATTTTTCATGTATTAATTTTTTGTCATTACTAAAATCCAGAAAGGAAACTTTTATTCTTATGTAATCCTTAATGTATTATGAATCCTCTAAGATAATGAAAAAACCGTGCCACAAAAATTCAAGAAACTAAAATTTTTGTTAAACAGTTTACAAAGTTAATTCTTATGAAAAACGTATTTTTACTCCTTAAAGTATATAAAATGCAAAAACCTTTAATTTTAGTTACTAACGATGATGGAATTACTGCCCCAGGCCTACGTTCATTAGTTAGTTTTATGAAGGATTTTTATGATATTATAGTCGTGGCACCAGATAGTCCACAGTCTGGAATGGGGCATGCTATTACTATTGACAAGACCCTGTTTTCTAAAAAAATCCTTATTGATTCGGAAAGTGGTACTCTTGAAGAATATAGCTGTAGTGGCACCCCTGCAGATTGTGTAAAATTGGCCATTAGAGAGCTCTTAGACCGAAAACCTGATTTGGTTATTAGTGGTATTAATCATGGTTCTAATTCTAGTATTAATGTTATCTATTCTGGAACGATGAGTGCTGCTATTGAAGCGGGAATTGAAGGAATACCTGCTATTGGTTTTTCGTTATGCGATTATAGTTGGGAGGCAGATTTTAGCCCTGCTAAAGAAGCTATTCAAAAAATTGTAAAAGAAGCTATTGAAAACGGAATTCCAAAAGATGTTGTTTTAAATGTAAACATTCCTAAATTGGTTAAAAAAGATATAAAAGGAATTAAAATATGCCGACAAGCGAGAGCAAATTGGAAAGAAGAATTTGATAAACGTGTAAGCCCAATGGGAAAAGAGTATTACTGGCTCTCTGGCGAGTTTGAACTTTTAGACAAAGGAACTGACACCGATGAGTGGGCCTTATCACAAGGCTATGTCTCAATAGTTCCTACTCAGTTTGATCTTACAGCACATCATGCGATTCAACATATTAATAATTGGAATTTATCAGAATGAATAAAAAAGAAGTTATCATTGGTTTTTTTGTAGGCATTATTGCCAATACTATAGGCACATTGCTTTACATTCTTATATTTTCTGAATATGGTATTCAAGAAACCTATGAAGCAGCTGTTTCGCAGGATCATGTAGGCAGCTTATTAGCCTTAGGAGCAATTCTTAATTTAATTGCTTTTTTTGGATTTTTAAAGCTTAAAAGAGATTTAAGAGCTAGAGGTGTTTTATTAGCTACGGTAATAACTGCTTTGTTGATTATGTATTACAAAGTTTTTTAGAAAGCGAATTGAAAAAGAAAACTATCTCTAAGTTAAACCTTGGAGCTTTTTAAATCTCGATTATCAAGTAAATTTCAGTATTTGTGAACATTAGCCATTAAAAGAATGAAATATTACATCATAGCTGGAGAGGCATCGGGAGATTTACATGGTGCTAACCTTATAAAAGCTTTAAAAGTTAATGATACTGATGCTAACATTCGCTGTTGGGGTGGCGATTTAATGCAAAATGCTGGCGGAACACTCGCTAAACATTATAAAGAACTCGCTTTTATGGGTTTCTTGGAAGTGCTCAAAAATATAGGAACCATCTTTAAAAACATACGTTTCTGTAAAGAGGATATTGCTTCTTTTTCTCCAGATGTTGTAATTTTTATTGACTATTCTGGGTTTAATCTTAGAATTGCAAAATGGGCCAAAGCCAATAACTTTAGAACCAATTATTATATTGCGCCTCAAGTATGGGCTTCAAGGGAAAGTAGAGTTTTAAAAATAAAAAAAAACATTGATGAATTGTTTATTACTTTACCCTTTGAAAAAGAATTTTACGAACAAAAACATCACTTTCCGGTACATTTTGTGGGCCATCCGCTATTAGATGCAATTGCAAATACCGAAAAAATTGATAGTAAAACTTTTAAAAAAGAACAGCTATTAAACCCAGACAAACCTATTATTGCTTTATTACCTGGCAGTAGAAAGCAAGAAGTTTCTAAAATGCTACAGGTAATGCTCTCTGTGGTAGATTCTTTTCCAGACTATCAATTTGTAATTGCTGGTGCACCCAGTTTAGATATGGAATTTTATGCTCCTTTTTTAAAAAAAGAGCAGGTAAAAATTATACATAACCAAACATATGCATTACTACAAATTGCGCATACAGCTCTAGTAACTAGTGGTACTGCTACTTTAGAAACCGCATTATTTAAAGTGCCGCAGGTAGTTTGCTATAAAGGTAGTTGGTTATCCTACCAAATAGCAAAGCGTATTATTACTTTAAAATATATTTCTTTAGTAAATTTAATTATGGATAAGGAAGTGGTAAAAGAATTAATTCAAAACGGTTTAACCACTAAAAACCTGACTTCTGAACTACAAAAAATAGTAGCTTCGGAACATCGGGCTAAGTTATTAGAAGAATATGCTATTTTAGAGCAAAAACTAGGCGGTAAAGGTGCTAGTGAAAAAACTGCAAAATTGATTATTAGCTTGTTAAAAAAATAACGGACTAGTCATGTTGTTCCTAACAGCAATTTTTACGCTATCAGTAACCTCTCTTTTTACAACTATAGAATAAACTTCTAAACAAGAAACTTCATATCAATTATTTATTTAAATTTGATTCAGCATATACAAAACCTTTCTTACATGAATCATAAGCTTCTTTACCTCTTTCTTATATGCTTAATTACAAGCTGCGGTGTAAAGAAAAAAACAACCTATAGCGAAGACCAAGAGCGCAAAATTACTATTGCGGCTAAAGAAGCTATTACTAGGGCAGATAACGAATTGGCTAATGATACCATCGCAACACCAGTTACTGAAACTACTGAAATATTAGAAAAAGCAGACCAGATTATCAATACCGCACTTACATTTTCTGGCACTCGATATAAATTTGGCGGTACCACAAAAAAAGGAATGGATTGTTCTGGCTTACTTTATGTTTCTTTTGGAAAACATAATATTCCTTTACCTAGAGTCTCTTATGTAATGGCGGAAAAAGGAAAACGCATTAAAATAAGACAGGCTACTAAGGGGGATTTAGTTTTTTTTAAAACCAGTAAAAAAGGAAAACGTATTAACCACGTTGGTCTTGTTGTTTCTAATGATCATAATGAAGTAAAGTTTATACATGCCACTGCGTCTAGAGGCGTAATTGTATCATCCTTAAGAGAAGGCTATTGGAATGCTGCTTTTGTAAAAGCCACTCGGGTTTTATAATATGCAGCTCTTAAAATTTGTGCCCATAAAATTCGCTTTCTTATTGATTATTGGTATTCTAATTGGTTCATTTTTAACACTCCCATTAGCATTCATCATCACCTCTACATTAATTACTATTTTTATTCTAGGGGTTTTATTTAAAACTAAAAGTGGTACCTACACGAGTTATTTTGGAATTGCCACATATCTCTTAATGCTTCAAATAGGTATTTTAACCATCTCCTTAGCACAACCAAAAAATCATTCAAATCATTATACAAATTACACCTATTCTGAACATGCAAAATGGACTTTAAAGATTCATGAAGTATTAAAACACAATTCTTTTTCTGAACGATATATTGCAAGCATTCAGCGTTTAGAAAATACTAATATTACCGGAAAAATAGCTCTTACTATACTTCGTGATAGCAGCTTAACTAATCTTAAAGTAGATGATGAGCTTATTGTATTTACCCAACCTAAACCTGTAGCGACTCCTTTAAACGAATACCAATTTAATTACGCTGCATACTTAGAAAACTTAGGGGTTTATCATCAAATAACTTTAAAAACAGATAATTTTCTGAAAACTAAAAACACTTCTAAAACTTTAATTGGAATAGCTGCAAACTTACGAAAGGGTATTATTGAAAAGCTGAAAACTAAAAATTTTGGCACTACCGAATTAGCAATTATTGAGGCACTCGTTTTAGGGCAACGAAATGATATTTCTTCTGAGACCTACGATAGCTATAAAAATGCAGGAGCGGTTCACATATTAGCACTTTCTGGCCTACATATTGGTGTGCTATTACTTTTACTACAATTTTTATTAAAGCCTCTGGAGTTACTGCCTAAGGGTAAAAAAATAAAGCTAGCTATTATATTGGTAGCATTATGGTGTTTTGCGTTTATAGCGGGTTTATCCGCATCAATAGTCAGAGCAGTTACCATGTTTTCTTTTATTGCCTATGCGCAGTATTTAAATAGACCAACAAATCAGTATAACATTTTGGCACTCTCTATGTTTTTTATGTTACTGGTAAAGCCTATGCTACTCTTTCAAGTAGGCTTTCAGATGAGTTATGCTGCTGTATTTGCTATTATTTGGCTCTATCCATTACTAGAAAAATTATGGTTTCCTAAAAATTTTATGCTCAAAAAAGGATGGCAATTACTTTGTGTAAGTATCGCTGCTCAATTAGGGGTATTGCCTGTAAGCTTATTCTATTTTCATCAATTCCCTGGTTTATTCTTTGTTTCTAATTTAGTATTAGTGCCTTGTTTGGGTATCATTTTAGGCATTGGGGTTTTGGTTATTGTACTGACACTATTAGAAGCCTTACCAAACGTTATCGTATATTTTTACAATTGGATGATTAAACTAATGAATGGTATTATTGGTTTTATTTCGCAACAAGAGGTTTTTATTTTTAGAAATATTTCTTTTGATGCAACACAACTAGTTCTTGCTTACACCTTGCTTTTTGCTTTTATTTTAGCATTCACTAAAAAATCTTTTAAACATCTTGTTTTTTGTTTTATACTTACTATTAGCTTTCAATCTTGGATAGTTTATAAAAGCTATAAGACAACTAAAAAGGATCATTTAGTATTACTGCACCAATCTAAAAACAGTGGTTTATTACATCAAAAAGGCTATTCCATTGATGTATATAGCGCTCAACCAGAATTATTACAACATTTAATACATAACTATAAAAATGCTACACTGATAAAAAAAGAGCAACAATTGCCTTTATCGAACAGTTACCTCTATCATAATAAAACCATTTATATTATGGATAGTTTAAGCATATACCCTCCTAAAAATATAACGGTAGATTATATGATATTAACGCAATCTCCTCAAATACATTTAGAAAGACTTCTAGATTCAATTCGCCCTAAAACAATTATAGCAGACGGAAGTAATTACAAGAGTGTTGTTGCCCGTTGGAAAGCAACTTGCCTTAAAAGAAAACTCCCTTTTCACTATACTGGTGAAAAGGGAGCTTATAAATTTTGATGATTAGAAACTTTCTGCTTAATCTGTTATTAGTGTTTCTTTATCTTCTGCACCGTGAGTAAGTCTTCTTAATGGTTTAATTATTAAAATTATTAATATCCCGAATAAAACTGCAAAAATAAAGAGTCCTCCAAATATATTCAATTCTCCAGCTTTAGATGCACTTTCTCCAATAACACCTGCAACTTTATTCCCTAAACCAGTTGCTGCCCAATATACGCCCATCATCAAGGCCATATAACGAGCTGGAGCCAATTTGGTAAAGAATGACAAAGAAACCGGAGATAAACAAAGTTCTCCGATAGTATGAAATAAGTATGCCAAAACTAGCCAGTACATGGCTGAACTCCCATTACTATCGTATTCCATAGATGCAAATACCATATAAACAAAACCAATACCCATAATAATAACTCCTGTAGCCATTTTAAATAAAGAATCTGCATTCTTTCCTTTTAACTTTCTTTTTGCCCAAATATTAGCAACGATAACAGCAAATAAAATAATAAAACCAGGGTTTGCAGATTGGAACCAAGCCGATGGTACTTCCCAGCCAAATAGATCCCTATTTGTTTTTTGTTCAGCATACAAGTTCATTAAACCTCCCATTTGCTCAAAACAACCCCAAAAAACGATTACCATTAATAATGATATTAACAAAACTATATACCTATCTTTCTCTATTTGACCATTTAGATTTTTATAAATCATCATCATCATGCCAGTTACAAATGCAATAAAGACATACAGCGCCATAAAACCCCAACTATCATTACCATTGTAGGTTAAACCCGCATATACACCATAAGCCATAATCAAAATCACTATTCCTAAATGTAAAGGCGATTTAAACAACTGCGAAATAAGTGTTCCTAAACTAATATCATCAGCTTTTTCTTCTATAGTAGGTTTATTTCCTACATGTACTAGATAACGCTGACCATATAAATAAACCAACAATCCTAATAACATTCCTATACCAGCGAGCCCAAACCCATAGTGCCATCCATATACTTTAGCTACTAAACCAACTGAAAGAGAAGCTATAAAGGAACCCAGATTTATACCTACATAAAAAATACTAAACCCTTTATCTCTTCTAATATCATTTTGCTTATACAATCCGCCAACCATTGTGGATATATTTGGTTTGAGCATCCCTACGCCTAAAATTACTAAACCAAGACCTGTATAATAAGCCCATACTGGTTCTAAAGCCAAAACGCCATGACCTGCAGTAAGTAAAATAGCCCCTATAGTTACAGCTTTCTTTTGTCCTATTATTCTATCAGCAATAAACCCTCCAGGAATACTCATTAAATAAACTAACATTGTATACCAGCCGTAAAGCGCAAGTGCCTCATTCTCTAACCAACCAAAACCACTTTGCGGATCGTTTTCTAAGGTTTTGGCTGTCATGTAAAGCACCAATAATGCCCGCATTCCATAATAACTAAAACGTTCCCACATTTCGGTAAAAAACAAAATATACAACCCTACTGGGTGTCCAAATAATTCTTTTTGATGTACTGCTTTTTCGATAGTTTTAGACATATGTTATAAATTTTCTTTAATAAAGTTGGTCATTTTGGTATATAAATGTAATCTGGTATTACCTCCATAGATGCCATGGTTTTTATCAGGATATAAAGCCCAATCAAAAGATTTATTTGCTTGTACTAATGCTTCTGCCATACGCATTGTATTCTGCACATGTACATTATCATCTCCTGTACCATGTACTAATAGGTATTTTCCCTTTAATAATTCTGGATAATTAAAAGGAGAATTATCATCGTAGCCACTTGGGTTTTCTTGTGGAGTTTGCATGTATCGCTCTGTATAAATAGTATCATAAAAACGCCATGAGGTTACTGGTGCAACAGCAATTGCCATTTCAAAAACATCATTACCTTTTAACAAACAGTTGGTAGACATAAAACCACCATAACTCCATCCCCAAATACCTGTTCTATTTTCGTCTATATAAGCTAATTCGCTTAATTTTTTAGCAACCGTTATCTGATCTTCTACTTCGTATTTTCCTAATTCTTTTTGGGTTATTTTTTTAAAATCTCTCCCTTTTAAACCAGTTCCTCTACCATCTACACAAGCAATTACATAGCCTTCTGATGCTAACATTTGATACCAGTAATCATTAGCGGTCATCCATCTATTTGCAACTTGCTGCGAGCCTGGGCCACTATATTGGAACATAAACAATGGATATTTTTTAGCAGGATCAAAGTTTTGTGGTTTTATCATCCACATATTCAACTCATTTCCATTAATCTGTATGGTTGAAAATTCTTTAGGACTTATTTCGTAGCCTTCTAATTCTTTTAAAAGTCCGTCATTAGAAACTAAATCTTTAACTTTTTTACCAGATGTTTTGTATAAAGTGTATTTATTAGGTGTTGTAGCGCTAGAATAAGAATCTATAAAATAACTATAGTTTGCACTGAAATCAGCGGAATGTTGCCCATCATTTTCGGTTAATCTTTTCTTTCCTTTACCATTAGTTCTTATACTATAAACATCTCTATTAATAGAACCATTTTCTGTAGATTGATAGTATACTTTATCATTTCTTTGGTCATACCCATAATATCTAGTTACTTCCCAATTCCCTTTAGTAAGCTGGTTCATTAACTTGCCATCTTCATTATATAAATAGATATGATTGTATCCGTCTTTTTCACTCGTCCAAATAAAACTATCATCTGCTAAAAAAGTAAGGTTATCCGTAATATCTACATAAGCTGCATCTTTTTCTTCTAACAAAATAGAAACCGAATTATTTTTTGCATTTACGGCTTGTAATTTTAAATGATCTTGATGTCTATTTAAGGTTTGTACACTTAAATAGTTAGCATTATTCATCCATTTGATACGGGGAATATAATAGGCTTCGTTTAAATTTACCTTACTTATTTCGCTAGACTTTACATCTACCATATGTAGGGTAACAATAGCATTCTCTTCCCCTGCTTTTGGGTATTTAAATACATTTTGGGTTTGGTATAAATCGCTACCATAGACATCCATAGAAAATTCTGGTACATTTGTTTCATCAAAGCGCAGAAATGCAATTTTAGTTCCATCAGCATTCCAATCAAAAGCTTTCACAAAAGCAAATTCTTCTTCATAAACCCAATCCGTTACACCATTGATAATTTTATTTTTTATACCATCAGAAGTAATCTGTTTTGTTGTTTTACTTTTAATGTCAAAAATGTACAAATTATTTTCAGAAACATATGCTACTTTAGTATTATCTGGAGATAATGTTGGTTCTTGAATTTTATGATCCGCTATTTTAACTACACTTTTTGTAGCGATATCGTAGATATAAAAAGTACCTAAGCTAGACCTTCTAAAAATAGATTCTATTTCTGTTGCTAATAAAATTTTAGATTCATCGGCACTAAACTCATATGTTATAAAATAAGGTATGTCCTTTAAATCTTTAGAACTCACAATAGTTTTTACCTTTTCTTGCGTTTCATAATTATACAAATCTATGGTAGTTGCTTGTGCTGCGCTATCAAAATTTAAAACGGTATATTCTTTTCCATTTTTCATAGATCTAAGAACATCTAAGCCTTCTGTTCTAAATGCGCCAGACCATATTTCTTCTAACGATACTTTATTTTTTTGTCCATAGGTATTAAAACAAATCCCTACTGTAATAAAAAATAATAAGAGTAATTTTTTCATATATGCTTTTACTTTTTTGATAATCATCAAGATTACTAATAATTTTTTGGGTAAGTTAAAGAAAAGCTAATTATTTACACAAAAACACGACTTATTGTTATCATTTTCTGTTCATATTTAACTTTAATTTTAGAATATTGATTGAAATCTTCTTATTTCAACATTCCTTATCTTTATCACCAGAAAAGCATTACCAATGATTAAGCTTATTGAAGGATTTTCAAAACTTACCAAAGAACAAAAAATAAAATGGATTACAGAAAATTATACTGATAATTCAGAAGAAACTACCCAGACTTTAAAACAATATTGGAACACTGATTCGCAACTGCAACAATTACATGATGAATTTATAGAAAATACCATTTCTAATTACTACTTACCACTAGGTGTGGCACCTAATTTTTTAATAAACGATACCTTATATGCCATTCCTATGGCTATTGAAGAAAGTTCTGTAGTTGCTGCCGCAAGTAAATCGGCTAAATTTTGGTTAAAGCGAGGCGGATTTAAAACTACAATTCTAGGCACAGAAAAAGTAGGTCAAGTACATTTTATCTATAAAGGAACGCCAGAGAAATTAGAAGTTTTTTTTAAAAGTATTTTACCTATTCTTAAATCTGATGCTGCTCCTCTTACCAAAAATATGGAAAAGAGAGGTGGGGGAATTACAAACATTACTTTACGAAATAAAACTACTCAATTAGCAGATTATTACCAATTGCATTGCACTTTTGAAACCTTAGACGCTATGGGTGCAAATTTTATAAATTCTTGTTTAGAGCAGTTTGCACAAACTTTAGAAAGAGAAGCTCAAAATTCTGATTTACTTTCTTCTGATGATGAACAGGTATCAATTATTATGAGTATTCTTAGCAATTATGTTCCTAATTGTTTGGTAAAAGCAGAAGTAAGCTGCCCTGTAGCTGATTTAAAGGATAATTTAGATATTTCCTCTGATGAATTTGCACAAAAAATGATCCAAGCCGTTGCTATAGCTAAAGCTGAACCTTACAGGGCTGTAACACATAATAAAGGCATTATGAATGGTGTAGATGCTGTTATACTTGCTACAGGAAATGATTTTAGAGCTATTGAAGCTGGTGTACATGCTTATGCTGCTAAAGATGGAAGCTATACCAGTCTTACGCATGCAACAATATCTGATGGTATTTTTAAATTCTGGATCGAAATTCCTTTGGCTTTAGGAACCATCGGTGGATTAACTAATTTACACCCTATGGTTAAAGTAGCCCTGCAAATATTACAAAAACCATCTGCAAAAGAATTAATGCAAATTGTAGCTGTTGCAGGTTTGGCCCAAAATTTTGCGGCTATACGATCTTTAGTCACTACTGGCATTCAACAAGGGCATATGAAAATGCATTTGATGAATATATTAAATCAATTGGGTGCAACTCCTATTGAAAAAAAGACTTTGATCAACCATTTTAAAGTAAATACAGTAACACATAGTGCAGTAGTTGAAGCTTTTGAAAAATTACGAGTTTCATGAGTCAAAAATTCTACAGTAATGGCAAACTATTATTAACGGGAGAATATGCTGTTTTAGATGGCGCATTGAGTTTAGCGGTCCCAACAAAACTTGGACAGTCCTTACTTTTTTCTACAATTGACAAACGGTTATTAAAATGGAAAAGTATAGACGAAAAAGGCAAGGTCTGGTTTCAAGCAGATTTTAATACTAGGACACTTGAGCCTATTGAAACTGATGGCAACACGCTAACAATTTCTAATACGCTATCTAAAATTCTACAAGAAACTAAAAAATTGAACCCTATTTTTTTAACTGAATTTAAGGGTTATGCTATTGAAACCCGATTAGATTTTCCCAGAAATTGGGGCTTAGGTTCATCTTCTACCTTAATAAACAATATAGCACAATGGGCAAAAGTAGATCCGTATCAATTACTATGGAACAGTTTTTCTGGAAGTGGCTATGATATTGCTTGTGCAGCAAATGATACTCCTATTACATATCAGTTAATAAAAAATAAACCAACTACTATACCTATTCCTTTTAATCCGAGTTTTAAAGATGACATTTATTTTATCCATTTAAATAAAAAGCAAAATAGTAGAGAGGGTATTGCACATTATAGAAAAGGGAAATTTAACAAACAATTGTTTATAGATGAGATCTCAAAACTCACTACAGAAATGAGTACTTGCACTAGCGTAAATAGCTTTAAAGAGCTTATTAAACAACATGAGCAACTTGTTTCTAAAATAATACAACTCCCCACCGTGAAAAGCATTTTTTTTTCTGATTACAATGGTGCTATTAAGAGTCTTGGTGCTTGGGGTGGTGATTTTATTATGGCTGTGGGGGATAAAAATACAATAGCGTACTTCAAAGAAAAAGGCTATCATACTATTCTACCCTATACAGAAATGGTATTGTAAGAGCTTTTCTTTACAAAAGAATGTATAAAAAAAGACTTCCAAAATAGAAGTCTTTTTTATACTCAATATCTTTATCTTATTTAGAAAAACACTTTTCTATTGTCTTCTATTTCAGCAGCTTCTTTTAAAGCATTATAAACAGTAGAATTTACTCTTGTTTCGTTAGTAGTTTTAATAGTATTTGCGTAGGTACTATAGTTGTCTAACTTCGTTGCAGCTGTTTTATTAGTAACTGTTATCATAAAAACACCTGTCTCACCTTCTAATAAACCAGAGGTAGCACCATTTTCTAAGGCATGTGCAGTACCAACAACTAAACCTTCTTTTCCTGCTCCAGGAATAGTTGGTGATTTTATAGTTAATGCCGTAGCTGTAGACATTGACACGTTATTATCTTTTGCAAAAGCGTCAAAAGATTTGCCTTGGTTATTTTGTATAATCTGAGCTGCTTTTTTCTCTTTTCTTATGATAGGCAATACCCTAGCAGATGCATCTTCTGAAGACATTACACCTTCTTTATACTTTTTTGTTAATTGCACAATAGCATAACCTGTAGCCGTATCAAAACGTTTTATAGCAGCTATTTCTGTTTCTTCATTAAATGCCCATTGTACAATATTACGTTGGGTATCTAAGCCAGGTAAATTTTCGTCCATAGCTTTTATTTTGTTTACAGGCTTTACTTCGTAATTTTTTTCTTTCGCTATTTCTAAAAACTTACTCTTATCAGCAAAAACAGCTTGTTCAAAAACAGTTGCATCTTGAAATAGTTTATCTGTAGTTTTTTCTGATGCAATTACTTCTCTGGTCATATCAGCAATTTGATATAAATCTTGCTTGTCATCTATTGAAATAACATGAAATCCAAAATCTGTTTCAACAACACCTAAAGTACCTGTTTCATTTTCGAAAGAAAAATCATCAAAAGCACTAACCATTCTTCCTCTTTGGTTGAAACCTAAATCACCACCTCTTGGCCCAGATGGACCTTCTGAATTATCTCTTGCTAACTGTGCAAAATCGGCATCTTCCTTTTTGGCTTTTACCAAAATTTCATTTGCTAGTTTTTCTGCCTCTTCCTTGGTTCTTGTAATTTCTGGCTTAGCCGTTTGTGAACCTTTGTATGTGATTAAAATATGGCTTGTTTTTACGTTACCGCCTTTTTTAACATCCATCATTCTAGACACTTTAAATGTTTCTCCATCTCTATATGGTCCATAAATTTCTCCCACTGCTAGTGTAACCAAAGTGTCTCTAAACTTAGCTGATAATGCAGATTTAGCTTTGTAAATTGTATCATATCTTGTATCAGAAATACTTGAAGCTTCTAAAAACGTTAACATGTCTTCAGTAGTTTTAAAAGCTTCAATAGATTCTGTTATTCCTTTTTCTGCCAGATTTTCATCTTCTAAAGAAGGGGTTTCTTCAAAAAATACAAACTGAATGTCTCTACTTTCTTCTTGCTTAAAATCTTCTTTATGTTTTTTAATGTAATTTTCTATTTCACTTTTAGAAACTGTAATAGATGAATCTTGAATAGATGTATATGGAACTCTTACGTATTTAATGTCTACTTTATCATTAGCAAATTTATAGTCTAACTCGCCTTCTTTTACTGTAGCGCCAACACCAGACTTAATTAAATTATAGTAAATCTGCTCTTTTGCCGAAAGCATAATAGACTTTTCTTGCTCAATCCATTGTTGAAAAACTTCTTTATTAGGACTATCTTTTAATTCTTGTACATAAGACCTAAATTTATTCTCGTCAAATTGACCATTTTCTCCTTGAAATTGTGGAGATTGCGAATAGCCTGGATTAGATTTTAAAAAATCGATAATTTGATCTGCTTCTACATTAATTCCCAGCTCATTAAATTGCTCTTCTAAAATTGTATTTCTTAATTCTACATTCCATACATTGTTAACTACTTGCATTGAAGTAGCATTAGGGCCATAACTTCTTTTAGCTAATTCTACTTTTTCCCTAAACTGATCTATTGGAATTTCTACACCATTTATTTCAGCTACGGCATTACCTACTTTTGATCCTGAAAAGCTATTTGCGCTAAATATTCCTGAGATTACAAATGCAAATAATGCTAAACCAATTATTAATATTAAAATGGTAGTTTGCTTTCTAATCTTATCTAAAATTGCCATTGTATTAACTATTTTGTGTCAGCCGACGAAAATACCATTTTTCTTTGAAATACTAAACGCAAAATTTAAAAAAAAGGGTTTGTTTTTAGGCTTTAACAATTCCTTAAGTCCTAAGCAGAACATAAGGTATTATTTTTAATGTTTTTAAACCTTTATTCTTTCTCAATAACTTCAAGAGAAACTAAATCTATTTTGGTATTAGAAACTTCTAAAATAGTAAAACGGAAATTTTCTATTTGTATTTCTATATTTTGCTCAGGAATTTCCCCAGTTTCGTTTACAATTAACCCTCCTAAGGTTTCATATTCTTCACTTTTAGGAAGTTCTAATTTATAATTTTCGTTCACATAATCTACTTCTAATCTAGCTGAAAATTTAAAACTGGAGGCTCCTGTTTGTTCTTCATACAAATCTGTAGTATCATGCTCATCTTCTATTTCTCCAAAAAGCTCTTCTACAATATCTTCTACTGTCATAATACCAGAAGTACCTCCGTACTCATCTAAAACTACTGCTATGCTTTTTCTCCTTTTGGTAAGCAAACTTAAAATATCACTTATAAGCATTGTTTCTGGCACAAATTCTACAGGCATCAACATGCTTTTTATAGTTTTTGGCTTTTTAAATAATTCGTACGAATGTACATAGCCTATAATATTATCAATGGTATCTTTATAAATCAAGATTTTTGAATACCCAGTCTCTGTAAATATTTTTGTTAGATTTTTTGGAGTTTCATGCAATTCTACTGCTTCAATTTCTGTTCTTGGCACCATTACCTCTCTAGCTTTTACCGCAGTAAACTCTAATGCATTCTGAAAAATTTGTATTTCAGAATCTACCTCGTCTTCTTTTTCTACTGTTTCCATCTGCTCCGTAATATAGTCACCTAATTCTATTTTACTAAAAGCCAGCTGTACATGATCTCCGTCTGTTTTAAAAAACCTTTTTAAAATAGCATCGGATATCCGTATTATAAATTCTGATATTATTGAAAAAAGCAAGTAAAAAATATAAGCCGGTAGGGCCAAGATTTTTAAAAGGGTATTAGAATATATTTGAAAAAGTACTTTAGGTAAAAACTCTGCTGTAAGTAAAATCACCAATGTTGAAATTACGGTTTGGGTAAACAGACTAAAATCTGTAATAAGGAGGCTAAAAAAATTATTTGTAGTTGATGCTATCCATAGCGTAAACCAATGCATTAATAAATCGCCCATATAAATGCCATAAACTACCAACGCTATATTGTTTCCAATAAGCATCGTGGCAATAAATTTAGAGGGTTTTTCTGTGAGTTTGGCTAGAATATTAGCTAAGAATCCTTCTTGTTTTTTTTCGATTTCTATATGAATTTTATTGGCAGAAATAAATGCGATTTCCATACCTGAAAAAAAAGCAGATAATAGTAAGGAACATACAATAACTACAATAGCATATGCCTCCAAAGCTATTCTTGATTATTTTGTTGACGTGCTTCAAACTTTTTTCTGTAACTCCTCCTAAATAAAAACATGCCAGTTGAAATTACAGCGAAAAATATAAAAAGATATGCCATAGTCCGGTCTATATTCCAATCTGTATAAATTCTGTATATTGAAAATAGTGCTACAAACACATATAAATATTCTGTGTATCTTAATATTTTAACCATCTACTTCGTTGTCTTTAACAATTTTATAACCATCTCCTGTTTTGTGGGCTTTTAATATAGTAAAATCTTGATTAAAATCCATGCCTTCGCCATAAATTAAAGTCCCTTCTTCTGGATTAGAAAATTTAAATTTTTCTTGGGTAAAAATCCATTCATTTATCTCATCCCAATACAATTGTTCGGTTTCTAAAGTTTTACCATCTTCAGTGGTAATACGTACGTTTCCTTCTAAATTAATAATCCCTGTTCCAGAATATATAGTGCCATAATCTGCAATAATAAGAGTTTTTTTACCCTCACTATCATAAAAAGTTAATTCTAAGCCTTTTGGAAATATCTTATGTGGAAAAGAAAGGTTATCATAATCTTCACATATTTTTCCATTCAGTACTGCTACCTTATCAGAGGCTCCTAATTCTTGGGTTGATAATATTTTTTTAGATTCTGTATAGGTTAGCACAAAGTTTTCTGCAACACCTTGAGGAAAGATTGTTTTCTTAGCCTCTTCGCCTACTCTTTTGTAATTATCTGCACAAGCAAAAAAAAACATTGCCATAACTAATGTTACAGCAATGCCTTTAAAATTATTTACAAATAATTGTTTCATTTTAAACTAGGAACTTTTACGCTTCCTCCTACCCAACACTTAAAGGTAACTCTTTTCCCCGCCATTGCAGCACTAAAGATCATTTCTTTAGTTGGCGCTTTAGCCATATAACTTGCAATATTTTGCCCTGCTCTTTTCTTTAATGATGGATCTACTCTTGCTGCTTTTCTGGCAATGTCAGCAGCATACCAGTACATTGCTCTTTTATCAAAAGCAGTTTCACCACACTGGTTTGCACTACTAGCATATAAACCTGCTATTAACAAATATGCTTTGCCATTAGATGGATTTGCTTTTATAGCTTTATTAGCATAGTTTCTTGCTGTTGATTTGCTTCGCTTTCTATAAATCTGCGCAACTCTATAAAATATTTTAGATCTTTTTTCAGCATCTGTTTCTAATTCACTTGCCTTATTAAAATCTGCTATAGCACCTTTACTATCGTTCTTTTTAATTTTAAGTAAACCTAAATAAACATATAAATCTGCTGAAGGATCTAACGCTAATTGCGCTTCAACCAATTTGGTAAACATTGGGTCATCTGTACATTCTTTACTATACATTCTACCTACTGCTCTTTTTACCCAAACAACGTCATTTTTTTTACTTTCAAAACTCTTCTGATATAAAGGTATTAAGTTTTCGCAGTTTGCTAAATCTCCTAATTTTGCATCTATACTTGCCCCAATATTACCGTAGTTTTCAGAATTTTTAGTGTAAGCTTTTAATCGTTTAGCCTCTTTGCTTGTTATGGTACCTAAAGAGTCTTTTGGTAACAACACTACGATCTTATCTGTTAATTTTTTATTTTGAACTTCTATTTGTTCATTTACATCATCATATTTATCAAATACAGCTTGCAAATCTTTTTTTCCTGCTTTGTGTAAATCTACTAAATTAGAGAAGTATAAATACAATGCTTTAGAGTTACTAAAATTAGCCCTATCTTCAGTAAAAGCTTTATCTAAAAGCATATAAATTTCTTCTTTAGTGCCCATTTTATTGTCATACATAAACAATGCTTTGCTTATGATGGTTTTAGCTAATGGGTATTTCTTAGGAAAATATTTATTGCTATTTTCAAATAAGACAAATAAAGTTCTTATTAAAGTTTCTTTTTCTGCACCAGCGGCCTTTTTAATTTTATGCTTTAATATTCTTTCGCCATACACAAAGTTAGCCACATTTAAACCAGGGCAGCTGTCATATACTTTTGTCCAAGGCTCATAGGCTAAATCATAATTTTTAACTTTAGCAGCTTCGTAATATATGGATAAATTAGTAGCACATTCTGCATTATCTTGCGCATTACTTACTCCAAAAAATCCGATAAGTGCAAAAGCGGCGAAGTAAAGTTTCAATTTCATAATAAAAATATTTAATGGTTAATTAATTCTTCTTTTTTGGAACCACTTATCATTTAAAGATAGTCCAACATTTATTTTAAAATAATTTTCTTCAATTAATCCGGCATCAATTGTTCCTCTCCTTCCTACTTCAAAACCTAGATTAAGGTTAGAAAAACTTCCGCCTAATGGTAATCCTGTTCCAAAAGTTATGCCAAAATCATTTATTTGTTGGTCATTAACAATCATTCCAGTATTTTCATAACGTACCCCGGCTCTATAAACCACTCTTTTTAAGTAACTTGTAAATGAGTTGTATTCAGGAATAAAAAAACCTCCAAGCGCAAATGAAGATGCGTTTTGATATCTTAAATTAGCAACTTGGAAAAAATCATTTCTAAAATCATTCAAAGCCTGAAAACTATACTCTGAACCTACAAACCATTTTTTTTCTTTACCAAAACCCAAACCTATTGTGGTGGTGGTTGGCACTCTAATTTCTGTTGCATTCAAGCCTTGTAGCGCCAAATCAATAGGTATTACTTCTATTTCTACCCCATTAACGGAAGAGAAGGAACCTACGGATTGGCTGTTTTTTGATACTAAATTTAACTGAGTATCAAAAGCCAAAGAAGTATACAAGGTGTGTTTCTTTGTAATTTTAGGGGTATAATTTAATGAATAATTAAAGTCATAACCATTTATTCTAGCTTCTCTTCTGTCTAAACTTCCAAATTGTAAGCCAGCTGTATTTTGTATTGCTCTTGTATTTATTGTTCCAAAGTTGTAGTTAATTGTAGCCCCTATAGATACATTTTTTAGCAGCTCATAACCTAAAGAGAAATATACCCTATTTAAACCGCCATCTCCACTAAAAACATTATCGATTACAGTATCCCCATTAGTAGAAGATGACTCTAAATTATAACCTACGGATGAATACGGCATTAAACCAAAGCCCATTCCAAATTTATTTCCTAATGGAACGCCTATTGCAATATAATCTAAATTAGTAACTGAAGTTTGCTCACTTGAAGAAGCACTACGTAAATTAAACCTTTCTTGGGAAATTCCTGCAGTATATGTTGTTAGTTTTAGTCTACTGTATGCAGCTGGATTTCTTAAATTGATATGGATACTATCCCCATATATACTAACCCCACCCATTGATAGATTTTCTACAGAACCTAAGGCTCTTACATCACCTAAGCCAAAAAAGGAATAAGGAGAAGCTGTTCCATTTTGGGCATTTATGTTCCAACACAAGAAACATATTAAAACAATACCAATTTTTTTGACCATTTAGTTTTTATTGTATTCTAACAAGTGGTTTAAACCCTCTAAGAGAAATTTTGGATTGGCAAATATGGTATTTTTTGTTCGTTTAGACAAAAATAGAGCATCTCCTCCTGTTAAAATAACTGTTAAATCTTTGTAAAGCGATTTATATCGTTCAATTACTCCATCAATTTCTAAACAAACGCCATTAACAACACCACTGTGCATACTAGATGCTGTAGTATTCCCTATCAAATTAAAAGTATTGTTTTTTTCTAGTAATGGTAATTTAGAAGTCTGTTGATGCATAGCCTTATACCTCATGGTAATTCCTGGAGAAATAGCACCTCCTAAATAGGTTCCATCCGCTTTAATAAAATCAAAAGTGATACAAGTTCCTGCATCTATAACCAGACTGTTTCGGTTTTTATTTTGATAAAAAGCAGCAGTAGTTAGTGCAATCCGATCTACTCCTAGTGTTTTTGGTGTTTTATAGAGATTCTTAAACGGTATTTTTGAGTTATGGTTTAGCAAATGTACTGTACAAAGAAGTTTTAATGCTTCTATATCATCTTTATTTAAAGCCCCTACAGAAGAAACAATTGCATGAGTAATATTTGGAAAATTCTCAAAAATCTTTTTTATAGATGCTAAAAAATCTAAAAGTTTGATACGATCAAAAAACACTTCCTCTTCTTTTTGGAAAATCGCAAATTTCACAAAAGTATTACCACTATCTATGACTAGGTTCATGCTGCTAATTTCCGAAAATTAAAAAAAAGACAATAGTTTTTTACTTTTTTATTTGTTTATCCTAAAATTGAAATTATATTTGCACCCGCTTAACAGCAATGGTGCCTTAGCTCAGTTGGTAGAGCAATGGACTGAAAATCCATGTGTCCCTGGTTCGATTCCTGGAGGCACCACATTAAAAATCCTTACTTTTTTTAGTAAGGATTTTTTTGTTTGTAGCCTTTGCAAAAGAATTACTAATGGCATTAAGGCAGCTTTTTTTAGTTAATCACTTATATTATTTAAGTTATGCTAATTCATAAATTTTATTCTTGTGATAATAGGCAGCTTTTCCAAAGCCACTGGCATTTGTAATACTTTGAATATTTTTTTTATGAAAAAAAATACCTTGATTAGTAATAATTGGCAGACTTAAATTTAAAGCCTCAAGGAAAAAAGCATCAGAAATAAGATGGTATTTATGCTCATTATTTGTAAGGCTATTTTCTTTTTTAAAAAACACCTTCTCTATATTATTTGAAAAATTCAAAATTACACTATCATCTTTTTCTGTCCAACTACCTTTATTCCATAATAATTCTTCTATAAAAACAGGCGCTGGTGTAGGGTGCGTGTTAGGAACTATATTACCATTAAAAAAGCCTCCATCATTAAATAATAATAAAACTTCTGATTTCTCAGTAGATATATAATTTATATATAAAGAATCAATCAAATGAGTAAAGGCTTCATTTTTTGTACGCTCTTCATCTCCATGTTTAATTCCTTCCATAAAAGTTGGATTTGATAAAAAATGAATTTCTCTATCTAATTTTTTTAATCTAAAGTATAGTTCATTATCCTCAAAACCATAACCGTTCATAGTTTCATCGTAACCTCTAACCTTTAAAAAATCTTTTTTTTGTACGCAAAACCTCCCTATCACATCCCTATTAAAATGAGAGAATCTTTCATCTGGGATAATAAGAGAATTTGGCTCATTCAGAAATATTTTACCAATATAGTTAGCAAATCCTTTGCCCATATAATTATCTGCATCTATATTACAAATAATATCATTTTTGGCTAGTTTAAACATAATATTCCTGGAATGACTTCTATTGAAATACTTAAATCCATCTACTCTGTAATAATTTAGAATTCCTGAATCTAAATATTCTTTCATCTCAAGATTTATCCATTCTTGCAGTCCATCAGATGAACTATAATCAAGCACAACAAATTCCAAACTCTTATAATCTAAATTAGATATAATATTAACAATCAATGTTTTTTTTAAATGTTCTAGTCTATTCATACAAACAGTACAAAAAGAAATTGCTGGGAAGGTTTTCATTGTAGTAAAATTTACTTAAATTTAATACTAACAAAAATAGCGATAAACATGAATATTCAAGGAGATTATCTGGACTTTAACGAGAATAAAACTTTGAATCCATTAGAAAGTGAAAGGTGGGTTTGTATTAATATTTTATTTGATGATCCTAAACGAATAATGAATGAAGTTGTTGATAGATTATCTGAAGAAATTCTTACTAAAAAATGGGCAAGTAGATTTTATATTGCAGGTAAATTCGATAAGCATAGAGATTATCTTCAATTGTTTTTTAAAACTTCTTTGATTGACTTAGAAAACTTAATTAAACCATTAATAGAAAAAAAAATAAAAATTTATTTTAATTTATACAAACCTTTTAATAGTACTGTTAATACTGATCCTACTATTCCGGAATTTTCTAAAAACACTTTTAATATTTTTGTGGAATATGAAGATCATGTAATATTACCTTTTTCATATTTAGGGGGTAAGCGTATAGCTGATGAGTTTGGGGACTTAATGTCAAAAATTACAAATATTATAAAAATTTCTCGGCAAGAGAATCTTGAAGAATGGGAGGCAGAAAAACTTGTTATTAAAGCAATTCCTTTACATTTATCTTTAATGTGTTCAATGCAATTAAGTCTAGAAGAAATTGGTTTTTTTTATGAATCTAATTATCAAAGAACTAAGCAATACTTCAACGATAATAAAGAAATAATAGATTTTACCAACTGGAAGAAGCAATTTGACCAATTAATGGAGGACAATTTCATTTCTCAAAAAGGTGAATTATTCGATTTTTGTAAATATATAATCAAAAGTATTCAAGAAGGTGAAGAAGATATTTTTGAAGAAGAATGGTTAAATGAGTGGTTATTTCTAACCAGAAAATTAAATTCAAATTTTTCATTAATTGAAGAAAATGGAGAGTTTTCATCACATGAAAAGACTATAATAAAGGATAGTTTTTCAGATAGAACCAATAAAATTTGGTATCTTTTAGAACATGTTGTATTAATTTTAGATAAAGCGACAACAATACAATATGAATTTATATATAATGTTTTCCTTTTTTATACACTCAAAAAAATAACTGATTTACTGTTAGAAGAAGAAATTCGTTTGAACTAAGACTTGTACCTTTGTTATTATTCATTAATAAATTTGAATTTCACTTACTCAAACTTAAGTGCTATTTAAAAACAGTAGGTTTAGGTTAACTTTATTTTTTTCAAAGTATTACATCAACTACATTAGGATTTATAACAAACTTTATCCTAAAATTCAAAATACAAACAAAATTAGGCAATATTAGGTGGTACGTGAACATAGTATATTATACCTATACAAATAAACCACAAAACAATCATCATTAAAGTAATTAACAACCTAAGAATTGGAAAAAAATAATTAGCTAAAAGTTGTTTAAAGCTTTTCCTAAATTTATTTCAAAAAATAGAATAGATTCCAAGATAAAATTATTCTGAGTTTACGTATTATTTAGTAAATGAATTACCTGTTCTGAATTATCCAATCTAACAGCAATACTTATCATAAATAAAAAATGATCGGAAGGGCAAGTATTAAACTTATGAATATTATAAATATATAAGTATGGTGCTTCAATAACTGTTAAATTACGAGATTTCCATAATCTTCTGAGTACTGGTGTATCTTCTTTTCGCGGTAAATTATCATATAGACCCATTTTTTCCTTTTTACAAAGAAGAGTATTTTCACAACCTTCAGATCTAGAAAAAGTTAAATAAGCCCTATCACTATTAGCATCAAACAACACTTGATTAGATAATGTACAAGCAAATCTCTTGGTAAATTGAATTGCTTCCATTTGAAATTTTAATCTCTTAGGTGAATACCAATCATCATCATCCCATACACATATATAGTCTCCAGTTGTAGCCTTTATGGTTAAATTCCTTTGACTTCCAAGAGAAATTTCATTAAGTGGTTGTATATCAACAAACGTAATATTAGATTCTGTATTAGAAATTATCTCTACTTTCCAATTCTCTTGTTCTAATTGCTCATATGCACCATTTAATACAGGCGTAGCAGATAATACAATTTGATTATCAAAAGATTGAAAAAGATAAACACAACTTTTATTACTAGAGTTGGTAAAAATACCATCTTTTGAAATAGATAAATAATTACCCGTTCGGGTTTGTAAATAATAATTATCCAAATCAATATTTACTATGAATGTTTCAGTTTCTGATAATACAAATGACCCCGTGATAGAATCATAATATTCCCCTTTTTCATTTTTAAGATATACCTCGTCTCCACTTTCCAAATTATAGAACTGAGAAACTTCTCTAGAACTACAGGTAATAATATACTTGTGAGAATTAGTGATTTTCTGTTCTACTAATTTTATTCTTTTGTATTTAGAATTAGAATGCGCAAAATCATTAGTTTCCTTATCATTAATAGACGCTATAAGTAACTCCTTATTAGAATAGCTTTGATTATTAAAACATTTTATGGCGCGCTTTAATAGGTGAATTCTACTTTTAGTCACGCAGACACAAGATATTTTAGGATTTTTTTTCATCATTCAGAAGAAAATAAATAGGTTATATTTAATAAAAAAAGGGGAATAATTTTAAATTGTTTATCCTCCTGCAGTTTTTATGAACTGCATCTGTTTCACTTTTACGTCTGTAACAAAGCTTTTAAGCTTAAATTCAGATAAAGAAACCTTTTTTTTCTTTGTAGCTTTTTCACTTTTTTCTTTCAATTTTTCTTGATTCATCATATAAGTATTTGTGTTAAAAATTAATATTAGTATTTATATCGGGGAACTTAAGTAATTTTATTCTTTTTTTTCAAAAACGATCTTACTCCGTAGAATACCCTCTGCAGAATATTTAAATCTTCGGTGATAATTTCTACTTCTCCATACATCTCTTGATGAAAATGGAGTTTCTTCTTGTAATTAGTGATTAGCCCATTGTTTAGTTGAACATCTAACATAAAATAATTAGCCCTATTAATTCTTGAAATAGATGAAATGTAACCATGAAGAATTCCATATTGAGAAGCTGGATAGCTGCTTAAAGTAATCTTAACCTTTTGTCCTTCCTCTATTTTACCAAATCGATTACCTAATACTCTTGCCTTCCCAAAAATTTTATCATCTGATTCGGTTACAATAGCTGCTATTTCATCATTAGGTTTTACTAATTGATTATTATTCCAAAAATCAAATAGTGAAACTACACCATCAATTGGCGCTATTATTAAGTATGATTTTTTCCAAAGTTCTGTTCTTGTTAACAGTTCTTTATAAGTACGACCAACTTGATGAATTATTCTAGATTTTTTATCTTTATCTAGAATAGAGATGTCAGTAATTTTTAATTGAATATCAGATAACTTACTTTCATTTTCTAGTCTAGTTTCATACGTTAGATTTTGTTCGTTTAATATGTTGATATAACGATCAAATGACTTCTCTAAGTCTACTTCACTAATTACACCTTTTTTATATAACAAGGAATCATTTCCTAACCTTTTTAAATAATTATTTAATTTCTGATTGATATGATTTCCTTTAGATAGAAGACTATTTCTTTTCTTTTCTAAAATCTTTTTTGCTAAATGTAGCGATTTAATCATCTGAATATTTTGCTCTAACGAAATAAAAACTTTAAAATCTTCGCAACTATTTTTAAAATCACTATAATAAGGTTGTAATTCTCCTATACTTAGGTCGGGTAAACTTAAAGTATCTAAAGATAAAATAATAGAACTCTTTTGAATCGTTTCAAAATTTGATATTACTTGATTTAATCGATTAATATCTGATATTTCAGCAGTGTTAGAAACATATGCAATCAAGTCATTTTTAAAAACGGAATCACCCTCAGATTTCATAAAATAAATCCTACCAGATTTTCTAGAAATAAGTTTTGCAGGAGGATTTGAAGTAGTTAATACAATTTCTCCTGAAACTGTATCAGGATATTCAACTAAAATAGAAAGTCCCACAATAATTAAAGTAGTAATCGCAAATAAAAGAGTACCAATTCTAATAATTATTGGTGGAGTTTTTTTTAGAATTTCTTTAATTTCTTGATTTCGTATGTTTTCTTCAATTTCCATAAATTATGAAGCAATTTCTAGTTGATTAATAATTAAACTATGATATGCACCTTTTTTATCAATAAGTTCTTGATGACTCCCAATTTCTAGGATTTCACCTTTTTCTAAGACTATAATTTGATCAGCATCTCTTACAGTACTTAACCTATGAGCAACTACTACAACTGTTCTATTTTTAGCAAATTCATTAATATTATTAATAATCACTTTTTCGTTTTTTGAATCTAAGGCATTTGTAGCTTCATCTAAAATTAAAATTTCACGCTCCTTATACATAGCCCTAGCTAATAGTAATCGTTGCTTTTGTCCCTGACTTAATCCTATTCCTTGTTCTCCAATTTTTGTATTATATTCTATAGGAAGCTCCTCAATAAATTCTCTTATATTAGCATTTATTGTAGCTTTTTTTAATCTTTTAACATCAATTTTATCTTCTCCTATGGTAATATTTTTGGCAATAGTATCAGAAAAGATGTAACTATCTTGGGTAACACAACCAAACTTTCCTCTCCATTCTTTAAAACTGATTCCTTGGATATTATGATCACCGTAAGTGATTTGACCTTTTACTGGTTGATACGATTTTAATATCAAATTAAGTAGCGTTGTTTTACCACTACCACTTGATCCAACAATAGCAGTAATTTTATTTTTGGGAATTACTAAATTTATATCTTTCAATACATAAGCTGAATGTTTTCCGCCATATTGAAAAAAAACATTGTCAAAAACGATATCTTTTTGTTCCTTATTATGAAAAACGGTTGTATGCTCTAATGTTTCTTCTTCTATTTTATGATTATATATCTCTGCTAAACGATTGATACTCAATTTTGCTTCTTGAGTTTGGTGTAAAAAAGTAATAATACCAGGATTCATCCAGTTTAATTGTCCTAGAATATACTGTATGGATATCATTGTTCCAAGTGTAATTTCGCCATGAATAACTAAAGTAGCAGCATAAAAAGTAAGAAAAATGTTTTTTGTTTCATTAACAATACTTGATCCTATATCTTCCACTTGTCTCAAAACCAAACCTTTAATACTTAAATTAAATAACTTTCCTTGTATTTTTTCCCATTCCCATCTTTTTTCGGTTTCACAGTTTTGAAGCTTAATTTCTTTAATACCATAAACTATTTGAAGTGTATTGTTTTGAACCTCTATTTGTTGATCAAAATTTTTATGATCTAGCTCTTTCCTCCGCTTCATAAATAAAAGTATCCACGCAAAGTATAGAATGGTTCCTAAAAGATAAATTAAAAAAATGTTTAAATTGTAGAAAGCCATGATGCAACCAAACATTAATATACTCGATAATGTAAATATAAAATGTATTATAGTGGTAGTAAGAAACAATTGAATTCTACTATGATCATGAATTCTTGTCATTATGTCTCCTGGAGTTTTTTTGTCAAAAAAAGAAATCGGTAATTTCATTAATTTGGATAAAAATTTAGAAAGTAGTGCCACATTTACTTTTGTTATTACAAATAATGAAAGCCATCCTCTTATAAGATCTCCTGCTTTAACACTTAAGAAAAGGACTAATTGAGCAAAGAGAATAATATAAATAAAGCCAAGATCATTATTAGACACACCCACATCAACTAAAGATTGCGTAATAAAAGGGAATGAAACCTGCAATAAAGTGCCCAATAATAAGCTTAAAAATAATTGAGTAAATTCTTTTTTATAAGGTTTAAGGAAACCAAAATAATATTGTAAACTTATTCTACGTCTCGTACTATCTGATTGACTTTTTTGTTCGTAAAACTCTGGGGTAGGCTCAAGAAAAACCGCAAAACTTTGTTGTTCTTCGTTAAAATTTTCTGTGTTAAACCAAGCCTTTTTAAATTCATCTTCGGTATAACTTGTTAAACCAAAAGCAGGATCTGATATATAGACTTTTCCTTTTCTTATTTTATAAACTACTAAAAAATGCCTTTCTCTCCAATAGATTATACATGGAAGTGGTGCTTCTTCTGCTAATATTTTATAGGAAATTTTTGAAACTAAAGTATGCATACCTATCGCCTCTGCCGCATCATTGATAGCGAGTACTGATACTCCTTCTCTATTGGTATGGCATAATGCTCTTAAATGTTCTATTGGTATATCTTTATTATAAAACTTAGAGATTATTTTAAGTGAAGTAGCACCGCAATCCATTTCATCAAGTTGTAGGTATGAAGGAAATTTTTTAAACATAATATTAATTATCTCATTAGGGGGTTAACACGATGCTTTCAGAAAAGTTATGCATTACATTTCCAACACCAAATCCATTTGGGTTTACTTTTCCTATACCTTTAGAAATACTAACTGACTTGATACTTTGGTTTATGATAAAAGAGTAATTTTTTGCGATTTCAATCAAAAAATTATTATCATTAATTTTATAATATATATGATTATTCGAGTCTTTTAGTACTTTTTTATTTTTAGTCAGAGCTTGCTGCCTACCGTTATGTCTCAATAACAATTGATTCTGATTAGTTTCCCAAAAGCCTTTTACAAAAGACGATTTTTTTAAAGAAGCAGGTAAAAATGGTTCTTCTGAATCAGTAGAAATAATACACTTTTCAAATCTATTGTCGCTGAATTGTATTAATAATTCTGATTCATCGCATGAAATGTAATGAATATATAGTGACTCCAAGGATTTAATAAAATATTCATTTGATACGCGTTCATTATCATCATGACTAATTGCATCTAAAAATTTGGTATCCATAATAATACTTTCTTTGATACCTAGATTTATTAATCGTTCATAAAAGTCTGTTGTTTCGGAACCATAACTTTTCATTTCTTCATTTAAGCCACCAGCTCTAAAAAAATCTTTTGACTGCAAACAATATCTTCCAAATGCATTCCTAAGAAAATAATAAATTCTTTTAGTATCAGCAGTAAGAAAAATGTTAGAATCTTTATTAAACGCTTCATTAACATAAAAAGCAAAACCTTTTCCAGTGAAATTATCAGCGTCTATGTTGCACAATATTTCACCACTAGCAAGTTTAAAAGCAATATTTCTTGAAAGGCTTCTATCAAAAAAATCAGGCTCTGTAGTTTTATAATAATTTAAAATACCTTTATCGATATATTCTGTTAAATTATTTTTAACCCAATCTTCAAGACCGTCTGTAGAATTATAATCAAGTAACACAAACTCAACATTTGGATAATCTATATTATCCTCAATGTTCCTTGGCAAGGTCTCTTTTATATGGTGAATTCTATTCATAGCCACAGTACAGAAGGAAATTAATTTTAGTTTCATAAACAATTCTATTTTGAAAAATTAAACCTTATAAAAAAAACAGCTCATTATTTTTTGTTTTGAAATATTAAATAGAAGAAATATTTCGCAATCAGTCTTACACAATTTATATATATACGCACAAATTTATAAGTATAGACGTACTTCTTTTTAAAAACCCTTACTTTTTTATTAAAATTATTGAATTAATTTTGTAGCTTAAAAATATTATACCATAAAAATGAATTCTTTATTTTTAGTATAAGAAAATAAATAAATGCATATTTTTTGATAGTACTTTTTATATTTTTAGTTTTTATAATAAAAAAAAGTGAGAGTTAATTTGTAAAAAACGACATTAGTACTAAAAAAATGGTTTTGGATTATTATGATAGTTTTATTTTACAAATCATAGAATCTATTTCTTATAAATAAGATATATAATGAAACATATTAATCTTAACCTTATATGGAAAAAATAGTCTTTAGAATTTTTACATATAAAAACAAGTCAGTGGACAAAACATTGTTACTTAAAAGCATTTCGTGGCTCTTTGCAACAGTATTTATTATTAGTTTAAACTTAGGAGTATTAGCAGTGTTTCAATGGTTTAACAAGAAGATATTTTACACTCAAATTGAATTAAGTAATGACGTGGTAACCATATCTAGTCATGACAAAAACATTGAAATGCTTAAAAATAGACCATACGAAGTAAAAAATATAGATGAATATACTATAACAAAAACAGAAAATATCCAATTGGTTTATGGCAATAAAAATAAATTCTCCAATCTAGGCTCTCATTATATAATTATACCACATAATAATCAACTAACATTAAAACTATCTGATAAAATAGAGCTAAATTATGATGCTAACTTTTTAATTACTTACTATTCATTTTTTAAGCAGAATGCAACCCTTTCTTATACATTAGAACACTTAAAAACAAATAAATTAATATATTATGGAAAACTTGAATATAACTAATAATGAAGTTTTGGTATCATTTAATTTGTATTACGATGATCTCGATAAGCTCTTAATAAAATGTATTGTAAATCTTTTTGAGGAATTATCAGATCAAGAAGAAATTTTACACCAATCTTTTAATCGAAGTTGGGAAAGAGGCAAAAACTTGTTTTTATTATTTAAAATTTCTTCAAGATCATTTCAAGAACACTTAAATGAAATTGTAAATAAAAAAGTTAATGCTTTTTTTAAAGAGTACCCTGCAGAAATAAAAGAACTCGAGTTTCCAATTAATGACTGGTTTCTTCCTTATTCTAACAATCAAATTGTACTCAATAAAAAATATTATCCGGACATAATGGAAGTGGGGGGATTAGATGCTTTTAGAACAACACAAGATTTAATACCGGAATTATCTTCTACTGTTTTGGCTATGATGGAATCTTATGGTGAAGATTGGTCTCCTGCAAATACTATGGGGTTAGCTATTCAAGTTCAACTATTATTCATTCAACCCTTTTTAAAAACTTATAAGGGAGTAAATGCTTTTTTTGACTATTGTTTTACTAATACGTTAAGCAAAATTCAAGATGGAACTTCTGAAGATCAAATTAAAAATTTAGTTGAGGGCTTAAAACAGACTTTCAATGCGCAGTCTGATCAGTTATCAAATTTTGTAGAGTATATTATGAATTCATTAATTGAAGAAGAAGAATTTGAAGATGATTGGATGAACGAATGGGTTAAAACTGTTCAGTTGGTTAATAGTAAATTTGAACTACTGGAAAAAGAAGGAAAATATATTATACCAGAAGGTTTTGAAGTAAAAGACCCAACAAGCAAAGAAAAAATATGGCCAGTATTAGAATATTTTGTACGTGCTTTCAATGCTCAATTTGGAATACAAGATGCTTATGAATTAAATCTATTATATTCCTTAAAAGCTTCTTCTATTAATTTATTGAATTAAAAGAATATTGGTCAGAGATTAATGTAAAACCTGTAGTTTACTTACATCTCTTTATTGATGTCAAAAATATATTTTTAAATGATTATGATATGGTAATTAAGAAAAGGTTTTGTTTTAAAAAAGTTATGTAATAAATAACGTAAGTTCGACGTGAAAAGTTTATTTTTTATAAAGAAAAAGCAAAATATTTAGTAAAACAAAGTACTGAATTTTAATTTATTGTAAAATATTCTGTTTATGATATCTACCATGAAAATCACTAAGATTTTCTGTCACACTGATACTTTTTTTTAAAAATTTTGCTCTCTTTTGGTAAAACAGCTTGATTTCTAATGGTAAAAAACGCATGAGGAAGCCATGGACGTCAATTTCAAAAATTATGACCACTTTTTCATCTATGAGCTATTGAACATTTAAAAAATTCTGTATGGGTTATGTATGCAAATATTTACAGAACGAATTTCCGAATCTATTATCCAATAATCGTATGATAGAGCTTAAAAAGTACAGTTTCAATTATTTGGTAAAACAGTTAAGAAACATAGTTTTATAGAAAGAGTTTTCTACCCTATGTATTATCATTAGGATAAGTTTTTCAGGCAAATATATAAGGTAATGAGTTTTAATTGTTAGCGATATCAATTACTACATATAAAAGTAGGAGTTAGTTTAGCTATCTAGCAATAAGTTAATTACAAAAACATTTAATAACTTCGTATATTGTAAGATGTATATTAACCATAAATTATGGTCTTTAAAATGACAAAGAAAGAATTCTTAGAAAAAAAAATGGCCTCCATGTCACAGAGAGAGAAAATCGGCCAAATGACTCAGATTGATTTATCTGTTATTTTAAATGACCCGTTTAATTTACCATTTAGCAACATTAATGAAGACTTGTTAAATAAAGCGATCAATAAATATAAAGTGGGTTCTATTCTTAATCCAGGTCTTTGTGCTAGAACTGAGAAAGATTGGAGAGAAACTATTGCTAGAGTTCAAAAATTAGCTCTAAAGTCCTGTCAAGAAATTCCTATATTATTTGCTATTGATGCTATTCATGGAGCAAACTACACAACTGATTCAACTCTTTTCCCTCATAATATTGGTCTTGCTGCTACAAGAGATACGGAATTAGTAAAAAAAATTGCTCAGGCTAGTGCAAGGGAAATAAGAGCATCTGGTATAAGGTGGAATTTTCATCCAGCCGTAGATTTGGGTAGAAATCCTGTTTGGTCAAGGTTTTCTGAAACATATGGAGAAGATGTAGAATTATGTAAGCAATTTGGGGTTGCAGCTATTACAGGTTATGAGGGATCTAATTTATCCTCTAAAAAGCAAGTTGCAGCTTGTGCCAAGCATTTTATTGGTTATTCTAATCCCAGAAGTGGAAGAGATCGTACACCATCATATATACCAGAAGACGAATTAAGAGAGTATTATCTTCCTCCATTCCAAGAAGCCATAGAAGCAGGTGTTTCATCTATTATGGTCAATTCTGGAGTATTAAATGGTATTCCTGTTCATGCAAGTAAATACTTACTTAACGATATATTGCGTAATGAATTAGGATTTAATGGTATTATAATTTCTGATTGGGAAGATATTAATCGTCTGCATCAAAGGCATGGAATAACAAATAACTTAACAGAATCAGTAAAAAAAGCTATTCTAGCAGGAATAGATATAAGTATGACTCCATTTGATTTTGATTTTTGTGATGTATTAGATAATCTTTTATCAGATCCACAAGAAATTGAAATTAAACATAGAGTAGATGAAGCTGTATACCGCATACTTTCTATGAAATATGATGTTGGATTATTTTCAAATGCTTATCCTGAAAACACTTCATTGATTAATTTTAAAGAGGAACACACATCATTAGCATACGAGTCTGCTTGTGCATCTCTTACCCTATTAGAAAATAAAAATCAATTACTACCTCTAATTGAATCTGAACCTAAAAAAATCTTGATAGCTGGTCCTTGTGCTAATAATTTACCATCTCTTCATGGCCCATGGTCATACACTTGGCAAGGAGATAAAGAAACATTAGAGTGGGTAGATTTTAATAATTCTGATAAAAAAATGACTCATTATCTTTTCCCAAAAGATACAAAAACAATATTTGAAAGTTTGGACTCAACAAATCATAAAGTAACTTGTTTATCCCATAGGTCTTTTACAGATTGCTCAAACTTTGATCATAATAAATTTATAAATACAAGTAAAGATCAGGATTTAATTATTTTATGTTTGGGAGAAAATGCCTCTACGGAATCTCCGGGTGCAATAAGAGATTTAAGTCTAGATACATGGCAATTAGGCCTTTTGGAAGAAGCAATAAATACAAATAAACCAGTTGTTGTTATTCTTGTTCAGGGAAGACCAAGAATTTTAGGTTCTTTAATTGAGAAAGCAGATGCCGTATTGATGGCTTATCAACCCGGTAGTCAAGGGGCCAATGCAATAAAGGATGCCCTAATTGGCAACATAAATCCTTCAGGGAAATTACCATTTAGCTATCCAAAACATACTAATGATTTTGTATCATATGATTGCAAATGGACAGAAATGAATGTTGAATTAATACCTGGAAAATATACGAATGAAGGATATAACCCACAATGGCCCTTTGGCCATGGTTTGAGTTATTCAACTTTTGAGTACTCTGGTTTTTCACTAGACAAATTAAAAGATAGGTTGTTGATAAGTGTAAAAATCAAAAATGTAAGTACTATAGAAGGCATTGAAATTGTAGAACTATACATCCGACAACGTGTTGCTCAAAGAGTACCATCTATTAGAAGATTAAGACAATTTAAAAAAATTCAACTCAAACCTAATCAAGAAAAAAATGTAAACTTTACACTAACAAAAAAAGATTTTTTGCTAGATCCTAATCTTGAAAACTCACAATTAGCGGGCTTATATGAAATACTAATTGGAGGTTTAGGTTTTGAATTAGAAAATTCTGAAAATGGTAACGATGTAAACTACCTTAATTCATTGACAATTAATCTAACTGAAAAAGATTTATTTTCGTTTGTTAGCTAAACCAGTCATTATTGCCAAAATAGTAACTTTCGAATAAAGATCTATTCCTAAGTGGCTGAAAATAATATTTATATAATATTTATACAATGACCACCTCTTTTGGTTTTGTTTTGGGGTTCCTAAATTTTCGTTATATCTAAATTGGTTGTGCTCAATGTATACTCCTTCTTCTTGTAATTGAACTATTTTTTGATATGTTTCTTGGCAATTTAGTATAAAATTATTTATCCAATCTTCATCGAAATCATCTCCTTCATGAATTGCTTCAAAAATATATAAAAATAATGGTTCATAATCTTCTACATGTGTTTCTGCAATTTTAAAACTATTTTCTTTAGCTGTTTTCTTAGTAAGCTCTAAGTCTTCAACTCCTTCTAGATAGATAAATGAGTCTAAGCAGTTTTGAGTCATCCATATATAAAATTCATTTTGTTCCATAGGGGATATCTCAAAACTAGCACAAAATATGGTATGCATGTAAAGACTAATTTTTATTGAGGAATCAAATGTGATTTTCTCTCTTTCAATAAGGGATAAATATATGTCGGTTTGTTTGGTTAAAAAATCAAATGATACCTCAGAAGCCTGCAATCCTCCAATTTGCGAAATATCCCAGGAATAATCTTCTATCTCCTCAATTGAATTTTGCGGAAAAGGCAAGAACCAATCATCAATGGGCAATGTAATTTCTTCTAAAGGTATAGGATAATTTGACATATAGTTTTGGATATGATCCTTTAAAGAATTTACATTCTTTGATTTAGCATCTTTTATTATCAGTTTAATCGATTCATTCTCTTCCCTTCGTCTATCAAGTAATACTCTAATATTTGGTTCGGCTAATTTCAATTTGGTTAAATAGTCTAACAAACAATTATTAATTAATTGAACAGGATTGTCGTAATAAACTTTCAAACAAAATCTACTCATAATTTATTTTTTTAATTAAAAAATTCTAAATTGATATCAAATTACAAAATTCTATTATTTAAATCAATAAAAACATTTTTGTATGGACACAAATAATATTGAATTAACTTTCTGTACAACTTCCATGAATCGAACGCATCATCTAAAACAAACACTTCCACAAAATTTACTAGATAATTCAGATAACACAAATGTTGATTTCCTAATTCTTGATTATAATTCTTCAGATGGATTAGAAAAATGGATAAAATCTGAAATGAGAGAACATTTAAATTCAGGAAAAGTAAAATATTTTAGAACAGAAGAGCCTCTATTTTTCAACAGAAGTCATTCTAGAAATTTAATGTTTCGTCTGGCTGAAGGAAAATATATTTGTAACATTGATGCAGATAATTATACAGGCTTAGGTTTTGGAGATTATTTATTGAACGTATTTAAACAAAATCCTAATACAATTATAATACCAGATTTAGAAGGCAAATATTATAAACTTCAGGATGCAGTTGGTCGTTTCTGCTGTAGTAAAGAAGATTTTATGGCTATAGATGGATATGACGAACAAATGGAAGGATATGGTTATGAAGATGTGGATTTATATCACAGGCTATTACAACTTGAAAGGGAAGTTGAAGTAATTAAAAACTTAGATTTTCTAAAAGCTATTAAACATGGAAACGAAGAGAGAGTTCAAAATGAATATTTTGCAACTTATTTTGATTCAATGTTGATCAAATACATCTCACATTTAGAATCCGAAATTATTGTGTTATTTTCAGATGGAAAATTCTTGAAAAGTATAATTAGACGACCTACTAATAAAGAAATTCCGCCCGTAATATTGCTCAACAATGCATGGAAACAAGGTAGTTGGACAAAAACAGAAGAAAATATTTCTCTTCAAGTAGAAAATGGCGATTTTCAAGAGTTTAAATGGAATCAGAAGGATGAATATTTCCAACACAAAGATTCAAAATTTTATCTATTTAAAGGAATTAATGTTCTAGCTAATATTGATTATAAACTTTCTTTAATCACAAATTATGGTCGTTTTATGCTAAATAAGACAACTAAAGAAAAGATTAACCCTTCTGGTTTTGGTATTGGAAACGTCAATTCTTAGTTAATTTCTGTCACTTTTAAGATCTAAAAATAGCTTACTAACAGTGTTGTAAAATTCAAAAAAATAAAATTGAATGCATCTATAAACACAGACCCACAGATGATAATTAAAATTATCGATCTTTTCTTGGATAGAAGTCTTGTGAATACAATCCACTTTGGGATATAAATCTACAGAGAAACTTGAAATAAAAGTAGATCATCAAAATATAGCAGCTTAAATATTCCATGTTTGTAATAGTTTCACTTCGATAAAAATAATTAAAAAACACTTCACCTATAGCATTAAAACTGTATATCACAGAATTACTAAGTAGTAGTAAAATTACCCCTTTCGATTCAATAAATTAACTCCATATCACCTATTTAGAAATAGATAAGTGTAAGAAAGTATAGATTTCATCGTCCAAAATAATAGCAAAACATTCTACTTTGATGGTTATTTCTAACCATACAATTATAGAATTGAAAAAAATAATATGCATTTTGCACCAAAAACAAATAAAATGATTTCATCAATAATATTAACAGCAGTAACATTACTTTCTTCTTGTGGGAACAAGAATACTTCTGAAAAAAAAATTAATCCTACTGAGATTAAAACAGAAAAAGTTATAACAAATACTCCAAAAGAAATAATATCCGAAAATGCACCCAAAGAAGTTTTAAAGGTACCGAATGAAAAAACAGATCATGATACTATTTCTATAACTAAATCAGAAGAAACCGAAGCATATACGCTGCCAGAAAAAGAATCTCAACTTAAAGATGTAGTTAAAACTCCAACAAAACCAATTAAAAAAGAAAAAGTGATTGAAAAAGAAACTATTGTTACGGCTGAAGAAGTTATAGATGAGCCAGTGATAGTGAAAGAAGAAATTACTACAAAAGAAACTGTAAAAGAAGAACTTATATCAGAAACACCTGTTGTTATTGCTGGTGTAAATCATGCTGATTGGAATGCTTTACTTAAAAAATATGTAAATACCAATGGTGATGTGGACTACAAAGGCTTTAAAAATGATATTACAGCCTTAACTGCGTATTTAGAAAGTTTAGCTAAAAATCCCGTTGCTAGTACTGCCTCAAAAAACGATCGTTTGGCATACTATATTAACCTATATAATGCAGGTACAGTGAAACTTATTTTAGATAACTACCCTACAAAAAGTATTAAAGACATAAAAGATCCATGGGGCAAAAAAATAATTACTGTAGGAGCAAAAAAATATTCGTTAGGAGATATAGAACATAAAATATTACGCAAAATGAATGAACCAAGAATTCATTTTGCGATTAATTGCGCTTCATATTCTTGCCCAAAATTAGTAAATAAGGCCTTTTTAGCAAATACTATGGAAAAACAATTAGAAGCAGCAGCTAAAGATTTTGTAAATGATACAAAACGTAATATTATTGCGAAAGATAAATTACAACTGTCTAATATTTTTAAATGGTATAAGAAAGATTTTACAACAAATGGCACTTTAACAAGTTATATTAATAAATATACCACTGAAGAAATTAAAGAAAATACAAAAATCAATTATTTAAAGTATAATTGGAATTTAAATGAACGTAAGTAGTCCTAAAATAAGCATTATAATTCCTGTTTTAAATGAAGCAGGTTATATTGAAAATATAATTCAGGATTTAAGAGAAAAAACTTCTCCAAATACTATTAAAGAAATTTTAATTGTAGATGGAGGAAGTACTGATAATACTGTAGCACTCGCAAAAAGCAATAACACCACGGTACTTTCTTCGGAAAAAGGGAGAGCTAAACAATTAAACTGTGGTGCTAAACATGCCACTGGTGACCTATTGTACTTTTTACATGCCGATACAATACCTCCAAAAGATTTTGATTGGTGTATCTTAAAAGCGGTTTCAAAAAAAAATCAGGCTGGGTGTTTTCAAATGAAATTTGATAGTAAAAGTCGGTTTTTAAAATTCTTCTCTTGGCTTACTAAAATTAACCATAAGATTTGCCGTGGTGGAGATCAATCTTTATTCATCACAAAAACGCTATTTAATTCCTTAGGCGGTTTTAACGAAGATTATATTATTTATGAGGATAATGAATTTATTAGCAGAATATACAAATCAACTAAATTTAAAGTACTCCCGTTTAGCGTAAGAACTTCTGCCCGTAAATACGAAGAAAAAGGCAAACTTAAATTACAATATCATTTTGGTATTATTCATTTAAAAAACTTACTTGGCGCTTCTCCTGAAGAATTACACGACTATTACAAACGTAAAATTTCTGCTTAATGCAGTTCTTTACTTGTTCTCAAAGTCTAAGATAGCCCCTTCGGAAATCCATTTTGCTAAAGCTTGTCTGTTTTCTGGATCTAAAATTCTACGCTGATCTTTTACATTACTAATATTTCCAATTTCTATAAAAGCCATAGGAGGATCTGTTTTGTTTATAACATACAAACCTCTGTCTAAAAAAGTACCATTATAAATTCTGCTAGGTTGGTATTTTTTATATTTCTTTACAAAAGTTTTATGCATGTTTTCTGCAAAACGCTGTCCGTTTTTGCTTTTTTTATGATGGTAAAAAAAGACATCTATCCCCTGCCCTTTTCTTCTACTATCTACATGTGTTACAATAAGTCGCTGATATTTACCTCTGTTTTTTGCATACAAATCATTAACTACCTTTGTACGTTGCTTTAAACGCGCTGTTTGATTTAAAGGAATAACCAATTCTGGATAAACCACCTCATCATGGTCTATTTCTAATATCCGATCATCACGAATACCATCATCTGGATCTCTAACAATAACATATACTTTTGCACCATGTGATAGTAATTCTTTTGCCAAACGCAAAGTAACATCATAAGCATACTCATCTTCTGAAATTTCTGTGCCATTATAAGTAGTCATAGCACCAGGATCTGGACCACCATGCCCAGAAATTAAATAATACACAGCGCCTTCTAACCGTGTACTTTGTGGAAATACTTTTTGATGTTTATCCCCAAAAATAGCGTATGTAGGCACATCTTCTAAAACAGCTCTTACTTTTATCTTAGTAGCTTTAGGAATACTATACTTCTTGCCCTCATATAAATGCACACTATCTCTGAGCTTATCTATATTTAACGCGACAAAATCGTCATATACTTCATATGGGTTTAACCCTTGCTTTCGCAATAAAGAAAGAATACCGTCTCCTTTTTCTGCGGTAACAGTTACCAATGAATCTTGTCCAATAACTTTGTTGAAGTTCAACACAAAGAAGAAAGCGCAAAAACTTAATTTATAGAAAAACTTTATTTTCATTCAGGAATTTTATTTCAAAATAATCAAAAACAATGCCTCAATAGCATACATCTAATTACAAAGCTAAAGAATGAGGTTTTCTTTTTGGGTTGATCTTAAATTTTTAATTCACTATTTCTTAACAATAACACAGCATTTTTTGCACTAGAAATAGCACCGTCCATATAACCTCCATACAACATGGCTGTTTCTGCTCCTGAAAAAACTAATTTACCGTTCATAAAAGTTTTTTGAAATATAACATTTCCATAGGATGGACTGATATACACAGATTTAATTTGATTGTTTGAGGTATGCATATCTTCTGACCAATCTTTTTCTTGGTAGCTTATATATTTTTGTACTTCTTGACCCAAATATTTTTCTAGATAATTTAATATTCTATGTTTTCGGGCTTCAGGAGAAAGGTCTCGCAAGCCTTCATTAATAAAACCCATTAAAGAAAAATATTTGTTTTCATAATCTGTATGATCATATAATTCTGTTACTGCTCCTACTTGACCTATTAGAGTTCCAGATAAGTTTTTCTCTCGCCAAAATGGTCGTTTAAAAGTTATCCCAATTTTCATTGCATTACTCATCCAAGTATGTGTTTTGTTCATTGCAGCAATAACTTGTTCTGGCAACTCAGGGCAAAATTTAATGCGTGTAGTAATATTGGGCGGAATGGTATTAATAACTTTTTGCGCAGTATAAGTACCACTATTCGTTATCAGATCAACTTCACTCCCTTTTTCTTTTATTTCTAAAACGGAAGTCTCGGTTTTTATTTTGGCTAAAAAAGGCTTCGCTACATCTTGTATCATTGCCATAGAACCTCCCGCAATACGGTATGCCGAAGGTGCATTAGGATCCGTTTCAAAATAATGCTCTGGCGCCATTGAACTATACACTAAAACACTTTTGCCTTTATTATATTGATGGTATTTGGCTATTCCTAATTCATCTACCAGATCAATTACGTTTTTATGATGTGTTTGAAACCATGTCGCCCCAAAATCTATGTTGTGATTTGTTAAAATTCTACCTCCAATCCTATCTCTAGATTCTAGAATGATAAAATCTGTTTCTCCAGATTTCGTTAACTCTCTAGCTGTTATAAGCCCGGATAAACCAGCTCCTACAATTATATATTTTGAAAATGAATTTTGCATATCTTACTCGGTTCATATTAAGAAGAATTAAAATTACTGATTGCTGATTTCTTACTAAACTAAATGAGGTATTATTTTTAAAATCGCTTTAATTCTTATCATAATTTTAAGAAAAACCGACATAGTTTAAAATACCTTTGAAATAAAAACAAAAATCCTATCAGCAGAAAAATAGATCATATTGTTTATTCGGTTTTCGACTTAGAAAAAGCGATGCAAGACTTTGAAAAAAAGTTAGGTGTGCGCGCAATTTTTGGTGGCTATCATACCACTCAAGGCACTAAAAATGCACTTATTAATCTAAATGATGGTATGTATTTAGAATTAATAGCACTAGATAATAATACTACTATTAAACCTCCAAGATGGATGGGCATTGATGCTTTAAAAGAAGAACAAATTACACGTTGGGCTATCAAATCTAATGATTTACAAAAAGATAGTATGAGTTTAAAAAAATACAACCTAGAAATGGGACGTATTGCTGGTGGCTCTAGAAACACTGATACTAATTTTTTATTGCAATGGGAGTTAAGCATGCCACTACCCTCACCCGAAGTGGAATTAGTTCCTTTTTTAATAGATTGGAGTAAAAGTGAAACGCATCCGCATAAAGAACTCCCAGATATGAAATGTGAACTCCTAGAACTCAATACTATGAGCACAAAACATAAAACATACCATACTATTTTTAAAGAATTACAGCTTACTAATCTTGTAAAAAAAGGAACTCAAAAAAAAATAACCGCAATCATAAAATGTCCAAATGGCATTGTAGCATTATAAATATGAACACACTACTAAAAAACATTGTTTTCTGTACGGTATTCCTTTTAATTTCTTGTAATACTAAAGAAAAACAAACTGATAAAAATACAGCTTCTCAAAAAGAGGTTTCTGAAGATAAAACACCTAAAAGTGAACTTCCAAAGGCAGAGATCATCATAAATAAAGCAATAAAAGCGCATGGAGGAGATTTATATGAAACTGCAGCATATACTTTTGAATTTAGAAAAAAGCAATATACATTTCAAAATAAAAAAAATGGGTATACTTACACCGTAAAAAGCACTAAAGAAGGTAAAAAAATTATAGATGTTTTAGAAAACAACTCGTTTTCTAGAACTATAGATAGTGTAAATATAGCTGTAACTGCAAAAGAAATTAAAACCTATACAGAAGCGCTAAATTCTGTGGTTTATTTTGCTACCTTACCTCATAAATTAAACGATAAGGCTGTACATAAAAAGTACAAAGGCACAACGAGTATTAAAGGTATAAGTTATCATGTTATTGAAGTGAGTTTTGATGAAAAAGGGGGTGGTACCGATTTTGATGATGAGTTTGTATACTGGGTAAACGAGATTACTAACACAATAGATTATATTGCTTACAAATACCATGTAAATGAAGGTGGAGTTCGTTTTAGAACCGCCTATAATGCTAGAAAAGTAGGTGGAATTATTTTCCAGGATTATGTAAACTATAAAGCACCCATGAAAACAGTTTTAGAAGATTTACCTGCCATGTTTGAAAAAGGAGAATTGAAAGAACTCTCTAAAATAATTACTGAAAATATAAAAAACCTCAAATAATATGGCTGTATTAGATGTCATAAAAATGGGCAATCCCTTATTGCGAAAAAAAAGTATTTCGGTAACTCCATCTGAATTCCAAAGTGCTACTTTTCAAACTTTTTTAGATGATTTAGTTGAAACACAACGCCAACATAACGGAGCTGGTATTGCTGCTCCTCAAGTTGGTATTCTTAAACGTGTTTTTACCATGGAAATGAAAGATAATCCTAGATATCCAGATCGGAATTCTTTTCCTTTATACATAGTTATCAATCCTGAAATAAAACCTACTTCAGATATACTAGTAGATAGTTGGGAAGGTTGTTTATCTATTCCTGGTATTAGAGGGCAATTAAAAAGGCATAAAACTATTGTACTGTCTGGACTAAATAGAAATGGTATTCCTTTTGAAAAAGAATTGGATGGTTTTGCTGCTGTTGTAGCGCAACATGAATTAGACCATTTAAACGGAACTTTATTAATAGACAGAATGGACTCTATGGAAACACTAACTTTTCAAGAAGAATATGAAAAGTTTTGGATGTAATATATATCAGAAAATTATAATTTTAGGTTAACACAGATTAAAATGAAAAAAATATTTTATGTACTTATTTTTAGTATGATAGTATTCAATTCTTGTAACGACCAAGAAAGCAAACTTTCACAAAATACTAGGGTTATGGAAAATAATGGTTTAATTGAAAAAGTAAGTGCAAAAAATTTTGATGACACTTACAATACACTAAGAAATATAATTGAGACAAATCCTAATCTTAAAATTATACTAGAATTAGACCATAGTAAAAATGCTGCTTCGGTAGATTTGGAATTAAACCCAACACGAATTATTTTGTTTGGAAACCCAAAACTAGGAACAGTTTTAATGAAAGACAATCAGACTACTGGTATAGATCTTCCTCAAAAAATATTAGTGTTCGAAAAAGATGGAGTTGTTAAAGTAGCCTATAATGATCCTATTTACCTTAAAGAAAGACATCAACTTAGCAGCAATACTGAAGAAGTTCTTAAAAAAGTGAGTGGTGCTTTAGATAAGATAACTAATAGCGTTATTCGTCAATAAATTCAGTTAGCAGTTAGCAGTTAGCAGTTAGCAGTTAGCAGTTAGCAGTTAGCAGTTAGCAGTTAGCAGTTAGCAGTTAGCAGTTAGCAGTTAGCAGTTAGCAGTTAGCAGTTAGCAGTTAGCAGTTAGCAGTTAGCAGTTAGCAGTTAGCAGTTAGCAGTTAGCAGTTAGCAAAAAATAATCTTTATAAACTATTAAACCTATAAACTCATAAACTTTTTTAAATAAACTTCTAAACTAGCAGCGCGAATAAACTATTAAACCTGTAAACTCCTTATTACTCATAAATTTAAAAATACTGCCCTATACCAAATACTATTCCATTAGCTTTCTCTGTAATACCTATACCATAATCTATCCTAAAAATAGCATTAAAGATTTTTTTATGCATAAAACGTAAACCTGCACCTGGAAAAACTCTAATATTTTGGTCTTGTCCAAAGTCACTAAAATCACCTCCCGGATTACGCCAAGAACCGGCATCTATAAATATATTGCTTTGTAAAATAAACCAATCCTTATCAATTAAGGTATGTCTGTATTCCGAATTTAATATAATAGCACCTGTTCCTCTATCTATAGTATTCCCTACACCTCTTATATTTAAATTATTATCCACAGAAAAAGGTGCAAAAGGAGTATCTAAATTACTTGCAAGTCCTAGACGTAACCTGTTTGCTAAATTTCCTTTTTTACCGATCCGATGATAGTATGTAAAATCATTAAAGCCAATTAAAAATTCTGGCAAACTAGTATCTGAACTACCAACATATTGAAAATTTAAATAACTTTTAAAGCCTTCTAAATATTGGTACTCATAATTTACATTATTAAAATCATAAATAAATTTGAGTAAATGCTTTTCCACATTTAAAGCTAAAGGCACTTCTGGACTAGTAGCTCCTGAAATATATTCATAGTCTTCAACAAAAAAACTAAAACCTAGTTCTATTTTGCTTTTAAAATCTATTTGATAGATCCCAGAAAGTTCTATTCCCTCATTATTATACTTGTATTGTGCATCTTCATTTTCAAAAAAAACAGGTTCTTGCGTTGTCAAGTCTTTATAACTTAATCCCAATCCAAATTTGTCACTAAATAAATAAGGTGCTTTAATATTTACACCAAAAGAATTAAAAACATCAAACTGATAAAAGCCTCCAATTTCTATATTTCTCCCTAAAAAGTTAAACTCTTCTAAACCTACCCTAAAAGCAAAATCGTCATTGGAAGATGAATATAAATTTGCAAATGGAATAAGCGTAAAATTTTCTTCTAAATGATAATATACATTATAACCATCAAGATCAGACGGGAAGACTTGAAAATAGGCATGTGATATAGAAGGCAAACGTTTTAAGCGCTCGATATCTTTCTGCATCAATAAAGAATCTAAAGCCATACCTGGCTTAACCTTTGTTAATTTCTTAATTTCTGATACTTTAGTGCGCTTTAAGCCTTCAACTTTTAAATCTACAATAGTAGTGTTCTGCGCAACAGCAAAATGAAAAATGAAAAAAATAAAAAAAGACAAACATGTCTTTAACATAGCTGTTGTATAAATTATATCTAGTCTGTAAAGATACGATATGAATGCCTAAAAAAGTTGACTAACTACCTAATAATAAAGGATATTTCTGAAAATTGATTTACCCAATTATCTTCACTTACCGCTAATAAAGAAAAATTATACGAAGTTCCTAATTCTAAATTAGGAGGAGTGCCCTGAGTAATATTTAAAACTACATTATCTAACACATAATATTGAAACGTTTTATCAAATGTATAGGTTCCAGAAATAAAATTATTTTGAAGATCTGAAACTACTTCAAAATAGATTCTTGAATCATCATACGTCCCATCAATCCATGAAAAAGTTGGCATGCCATCAGCAGGATCGGTTACTGAAATATTATCTGGCAAATATTCTGTAGGTTTTGTAAGATGCTTTAACCTAATTGGGTTAGAAATATGTGTTTTACCCTCTTCTTCAAATGCTACTATAACCCATTTTTCTACTGTTGTGCTTACCTCATATTTTTTAAGAAAACCATTAAAAACATCTATTAGCGGGGCTTCTATTTCTTGATAATTACTTAAATCATTTTTATCACCTAAAACATCTATAGCCTCAAAACACTGAATATTGGTGACACCATCTCTAGGATATAAAAAAATACTAATTAAATCGTTATTTTGATTGCTAGCTGCACATGCAATTACATTATCTACAACAATTTCCTTATCTAACAAAGAATTCACTGCCGCTAATTCACCATTAGATCTATCTGTAGCACAACTAATTACAACTATTAAAAGAATACTACACAACAACTTTTTCATAAAATTATTCTTTATAATACTTGCTTAATACTTCTTGAGCTGGTTTATTTTGAGGTGTAAAGCGGTTATTATCCAATCCTCCAGACCTTTCATGATGTATAAACCATTTCCAAACATATCCCCCAGCAAACCACTCTTCTTTCCAAAATGTTTCTAGTATAGCCTTAGTTGCATTTGTTTGCGCCTGTAAATTTACTTGACCTTCATTCCTATCCGTCGCCCATGGTTTTTTAGCCGTATAATCTATACTCCGGTAACCATATTCGGTGAACAAAACTTTTTTATCTTTTGTTTTAGCGAGTTTTGCTATCGCTGTTTTCCATTTTCCCCAACCTTGTTTTATACTTTCTACTGATGGTGTTTTTTCATCTGAAAGCGGAAAATAAGCATCAATACCAATAAAATCTACATCTCCCCAAAAAGGTACTCTACTATACTCATCCCAATTTGCTGCATAAGTAAGTTTACCTTTATATATTTTTCTAATTTTTTGTATCAATTCTACCCAATAATCAGCTCTATTTTTCACAAATTGTTCTAATTCTGTTCCAATGCAAAATACATCCGTATTGGTTTCAGCTGCTAATTCCGCATAGGTTATTATAAAATTTGTGTACGAATCTTCTAAGGTTTTCCAATCTTCTTCAGATTTCATCTTTAGGGTTCCTGTAAACTCCCCTCTCCATATCCATATTTGAGGTTTAAGCATCACCCTTATTTTATTTTTATGGAGTATTTCTATGTATTGTTTAGCACCAGCTTTTGTTTCCCCAAACCATTGCCTGTCTGTATTAAAAATAATTTCTGGAGACGAAATATCTCTAATAAACCCAAAAGGCATTACTGCTGCATGATTGGCATTTATATTGACGACAGGTTGCACCTGATTTTGCGTCACTTTTTCTCTTGAAGCAACAAAGCTTACTCCATTAATTTTTTTGTTAGATTGGCTGTTACAGGAGAACTGTAACAGACATAAAAACAAAAGCCCTATATTTTTCATTCATAGCAATTTTAGAATATAAAAATAGGGCTTTTAAAATATTGTAAAAACTTAAGTACTAGAAAATTCCTCTTATTCCTAAATTAAAAGTTTCTCCTAAACCAGTATTATTTCCTCTTACAAAATTGGTATATAATAACTCTAAATTTAATGCTTTTGTTAATTGATATTTTGCACCACCACCAAGTGCTGTAAAATCTTGTGTAAAATCGTTCCCTAAATCTAAACGTTGTGTGTGTTGTGCTAATACCAAAACTGTAAATTTAGAACTTGGAAAATAACTTAAGAAAACTCCAGGATTAATATTTAAGCTATTGTTAGCAAAACTCTTTTCTTTGTCTCCTAAGCTAAGTTCAGTAGTCAACTCCGAAAATAACTGCCACTTTGCTCCAGGAAAAGTATAATCATAAAACAAACGGTTTTGCCATAGGAAGCCGTTTTGCTCTAAAAACACCCCATTATTATCGTTTATTGGAAGAAAATCTTCACTTTCATTATCAATTAGTGGAATAAAAATAGAACTTTGAATAGAAAAATTACTTAATGATGGAAATGGAACAAACTTTATAGATGGTGCAAAAGCAGTTAAACCAGATCTTGCAGTACCAGTTTCTCCATCAAATTTAAATACATCTAAGGCATCACGACCAGCTACAGCATTAGAACGCAATCTTGCGATAAAACCTAGATTAACTCTTTTATTATTCCCTACTCCTGTATAAAATTCAAAAGTAGAAGTGAAAAATGTTTCTCTTGGAATACTTTGATCTGCATTAGGTGAAAACGTACTTTTTGTTTGTGTATATAAATTATTGAATAATTTTAAGTCTACTTGTCCTTTCCCTATTAATTTTGAAGGAGTATATTGTTGGATATTACTTTGTTCTGGAGCATCTTCATCTTCTTGTGCAAAACCAGTTGCAGTTGCTAAAAGTAAACCTGCTACTAATGCGTATTGTTTTAGTGCTTTCATTTTGTTGCTGTTTTGTTTTTACCCGTTATATAAATTACGAGATTTTGTTTGTTTTTATTTTTATTTTAAATCGTTCAATGTCCAGTCGTATGCATAAAAAGAAACTTTCGCTTTTTCAGATAACTTTTCAGTTCTATAATGATTTATAAAATCGACATAGCTTTTCCCGCCTTGTTTAAAATCTTGAGGATACCATTCAAAAATCTGAGAAATTTTAACCTTATTTTTATTTACCTGAATAAATTTTTGGTTATTTAATGCTATTTCAGTTTGTTTTTGTAATTGTACATCTAAAGTTGCTGGCTTATATGCCGCACTTATAATAGGAGGACAACCTAAACCACCACACACTAATACAAAATGAAAACGAGCTTCTTTAGGGAAATTTGCTCTTAATAATTTATTCTCTATATCATTCAATGTAATATTCTTACCACCTAATGCATATTTTGTTTTAGTAAAAAACCCAGTAGTTGTAGGTACTGTTTTTAAAGGATACTTATTTACAACGCCTTTTATCACTGCTAAGTTGTAACTATTAATCCAAAAAGACTGATATGTGGCAGCATCAGATTTTGCAACAGTAATTTTAGAGGCCATTGCCAATAATGCATCTAAATCTGTTGGATTATTTTTAATGTTTTTATAAGCAACTCTACCATTTTTTACATTAGTTTTAAAAAAAGCATCTGCCTTAGAAAAGTACTCTGAGGCACTTTGCCCGTAACTTATTGCTATGGTTAAGAAAAAAATTGCGATTAAGGTATATTTTTTCATTTTGTATTGTTTTTTCTTGTTGTTCTATTTTAATTTTAAGTTCTCACTTTACGCTTACTTCAGTCGAGCATATTTAACATATCTTACAAATACAATTATACTTATGTTTAAATATTGTAGAACTTAACAATTTATAACTCAATTGTAAGAAATAGACTAGATATTAGTCTCAAAGTATTACAGATTCAATGAAAAAGGGATCTTCAACAGTTTTTTTAATGAAAATAGCACTTAAAAAAGTTAAGTTCTTATCTTTAGTCCCGACATAAAAGTTAAACAAAACAACACCAAATGGAAAACATAGTCATCATAGGCAATGGAATTGCTGGAATTACCGCAGCAAGACATATCAGAAAAAATTCGGATAAAAAAATAACTGTTGTTTCCGCAGAAACAGATTATTTTTTTTCACGTACTGCTCTAATGTATATCTATATGGGGCATATGAAGTTTGAACATACACAACCCTATGAGAAATGGTTTTGGAAAAAAAACAGAATAGAATTAGTAAAAGGCTATGTAAATACTATTGATCATCAAAATAAAAAATTAATTCTAACAGATGCTCCAGAAATTTCTTATGACAAATTAATTATTGCTACTGGTTCTAAGCCAAATAAATTTGGATGGCCTGGACAAGATTTAGATGGCGTTAGAGGAATGTATTCCAAACAAGATTTAGATGCTATAACAGCTTTTGCTCCAGATCATAAAACCTGTAAAAGAGCTGTCATCGTTGGTGGAGGTTTAATAGGTATAGAATTAGCAGAAATGCTTAGGACTCGTGATATTCCAGTTACCTTTCTTGTACGTGAAGATAGTTTTTGGAATGGAGTATTGCCAAGTGGGGAATCGCAACTTATTAACGAACATATTTTAGAACATCATATTGATTTACAATTAAAAACCAATTTAGTAGAAATCATTTCAGATGAAAATGGTAAAGCCAAAGCAGTAACTACAGATAAAGGTGAAACTATTGAATGTGATTTTGTAGGTCTTACAGCTGGAGTTTCACCAAATGTAGATTTCTTAAAAGATAGTGGAATAGAAATTGGTAGAGGCGTAAAAGTAAACCGATTTTTAGAAACCAATATACCGGACATTTATGCTATTGGAGATTGTGCTGAACAACATGAACCAATAGGGAATAGAAGACCTATAGAAGCCGTTTGGTATACCGGGAGAATGATGGGAGAAACTGTAGCACAAACCATATGCGGTAATAAAATAGAGTACAAACCAGGGCATTGGTTTAATTCAGCAAAGTTTTTAGATATTGAGTACCAAACCTATGGTTGGGTATTTGCTGGAGGACCTGCGCGAAAAGAATATGAACAGCATTTTCATTGGAGGCATGCTACTGAAAATATATGTGTAACAATAGCATTCCATAACGAAACAAAACAATTTTTAGGGATCAATACTTTTGGAATACGCATGCGTCATGAAATTTTTGACCGTTGGTTAACCGAAGAAAGAACTGTTGACCATGTTATGGAATACCTAAAAGATGCCAATTTTGATCCTGAATTTTATACACAATATGAAGCTGATATTATAGCAAAATATAATTCTGAATTTGGAACCAGCATCACAGCAAAGAAAAAAAGTTGGAAACGGATTTTTGCGAAAGCATAATGCCTAATACAGTAAGAATAAATAATATATAGACTTGATTACCATCAAGAAAAAAATAGAAACAAAACAACTAATGAAAACAATACAAAATATAGGATTAGTAATTTTCTTAATAGGATTTGGAGTTTTTGCTTCTCTCCCTTTTTTAGGAAACTTTAAACTAGAACAGAATACTTTTGATACAATGATTGCTAATCAGGGAATAAAAAGTGAAATTTTTATTGAAGATCTTAAGGCAAAAATTGTCGGTAAGGAATTCTCTGGTTATCAATCTTTAGAACCTTTAGTTGAACAGTCTAAAAATAAGGCAAATGAAATTCATAGTAAAAATAAAGAATGGGGCAAAAAAATCTATTCAAGCGCTGGTGATTTAGCAACATCAATCCGTAAAGTTTCAGGAATAGGTTTTATTCCTGAAAACAAAGGTTTAATGTGGTTTATAACTTTTGGATTGGGTATTATTGGAGCTTTACTATTCATTATTCCACAAGTGGTTCTTTTAGGAAAGAAAGGGATTAAAAACGATAATATTTATCACCATAGTGCCACAAATAAAGGGTGGATAGCATGGCTGGTTTTTATATTTTTAGTAAGTTTCTATTTAATCCTCTATTTTAAATCAGAATATGCAGTTAACTGGACCTATTTGGCCGATCCAATAAGTGAAAGTTTAAGTGGAAACCCTGCTGGACACTGGTTTGTATATGGCCTAATGTATTGTATTGTAATGACAGTTATGGCAATACGTATGTACATTAAATACCGTCATAACATGTACCAAATTGTCCGTACCACATCAGTTTTATTTTTCCAGATTGTATTTGCATTTCTAATACCAGAAATAATGGTAAGATTGCAATTATCATATAAAAAAGGATATGATTTTAAAAATGCTTTTCCATTAGATTATGATTTCTTCTTTAACTGGAATTTAAAAGAATTACTTGACAGTGGTGGCCTTGGTCTTTTTATTTTAGTATGGGGTATTGTACTTACTTTGGTTATAGTACCTGTAATGGTATATTTCTTCGGAAAAAGATGGTATTGTTCTTGGGTTTGTGGTTGTGGTGGTCTTGCAGAAACCTTAGGAGACCCCTACAGACAACATTCCAGTAAATCCTTATTTTCTTGGAAAGTAGAACGTTGGTTAATACATGGTGTATTACTTTTTGCCTTGGTGATGACTGGTTTTACACTTTATGGTTTTTTTACAGAAACAGGTACCGTTCTTGGTATTAAAGTACAAAGTATCATGAACACTTATAGTTTTCTTATTGGTTCTATTTTTGCTGGTGTTATAGGAACTGGTTTCTACCCTATTTTTGGAAATAGAGTATGGTGTAGATTTGGATGCCCTTTAGCAGCATATCTAGGTTTTGTACAACGTTTTAAATCTCGCTTTAGAATTACGACTAATGGAGGGCAATGTATTTCTTGTGGTAATTGTTCTACCTATTGCGAGCAAGGTATAGACGTTAGAGCCTATGCCCAAAAAGGAGAAAATATAGTACGCTCTAGCTGTGTAGGTTGTGGTGTTTGTTCGGCTGTATGCCCAAGAGGTGTATTAAAATTAGAAAATGGTCCAGAAGTTGGTAGAATTAATCCAACACAAGTACTACTGGGTAATGATGTAGATTTAATGGATTTAGTAAATAAAAAATAATTAATATCGTAATAATTATATAATTTTGGCAACCATGTTCGCAAAGTTTTTTATCATATTATCATTTGTTTTTACATTCACAGATACTGTGGATACCGCTAACATGTATCAAAAAGAATATTACGAAACAGGTAATATAAAAGCTGAAGGCTGGATTAAAAAAGGTGTCAAATCTGGGTATTGGAAATTTTATCATGCAAACGGTAAGATAGCAGAGCAAGGTCATTATGAAAATAATGTACGAGCGAAATACTGGTATTTTCATAGTGAAAACGGAAAAATAAACAAAGAAGGGCATTATAAAAATGGAAAAATGTCTAACTGGTGGATTTACTATGATAGCAATGGTGCTATAAACCATAAATGTCAGCTTTCAAATGGCGTTAAAAACGGCTATTGTCTCATGTATAAAGACAAAAAACTAAACTCGGCTGAAAAATATAAAAATGGCAAAAAAATAAAAGAATGGTTTAGTTTTAAAAGTTTCAGAAAAGAAAATAATTTATCTGATTTAAAATAATGATAGACATTAATGTTATCATTCCTGCCTTTAATGAAGCAGATTCAATAGCCCATGTAATCAACGAAATCCCTAATAGTGTTTCAGAAATTATTGTAGTAAATAATAATTCTTCGGACAATACTGTAATCAACGCTGAAAATGCTGGCGCCACCGTACTCACCGAAAATAAAAAAGGTTATGGTTATGCATGTCTAGCAGGCATGGATTATGTTTCAAAAAAAGCAAAAAAACCAGATATTATTGTATTCATTGATGGTGACTATTCTGACTATCCAGAAGAATTGACAAAAATTGTTGCCCCAATTATCAATGATAATTTAGACTTTGTAATTGGTGCTAGAACAAAAGAATTACGAGAAGAAGGTAGCATGACACCTCAGCAAGTATTTGGAAATTGGCTAGCTACTTTTTTAATGAAATTGTTATTTAAAGCCAGTTTTACTGACTTAGGACCATTTAGAGCTATAAAATATGATAAACTGTTAGCTTTAGAAATGGAAGACAAAACCTATGGCTGGACAGTGGAGATGCAATTAAAAACACTAAAAAATAAATTTACATACACCGAAGTGCCAGTACATTACAAAAAAAGAATTGGCATTTCTAAAGTCTCTGGTACCGTAAAAGGTAGTATATTTGCTGGCATAAAAATCTTAGGCTGGATTTTTAAATATAGTTTTAAATGACATGGAATTAACAATTGCTTACATCATTATTATTATATACAGTGTATCATTACTACTCATATTCTGTTATAGCTTAGCACAATTAAACCTTTTAATAAATTATTTAGGGTATAAGAAGCGAAACCAAAGTGCGCTTAAATACAATTTACTAGACCCAAAAGAAATTCCATATGTAACCATACAGCTTCCTGTTTACAATGAAGAATATGTAATGGAACGGCTTTTAGAGAATATTGCTAAAATAGAATATCCACTAAGCAAATTAGAAATTCAGGTTTTAGATGATTCTACAGATGACTCTGTTATAGACACTGCCAAACACATTAAAATTTTACAAGAGCAAGGTATAGATATCCAACATATTAGAAGAGAAAACCGTGAAGGTTTTAAAGCTGGTGCTTTAAAAGAAGGTCTAAAAATTGCAAAAGGAGAGTTTATTGCCATTTTTGATGCTGATTTTTTACCAGATGCTGATTGGTTAAAAAAAACTGTCATTTATTTTAAGGATGAAGAAATTGGTGTTGTACAAACCAGATGGGGCCATATTAACAGAGATTATTCTACCTTAACTAAAATACAAGCTTTTGCTTTAGATGCCCATTTTACATTGGAACAAGTGGGAAGAAACTCTAAAGGACATTTTATCAATTTTAATGGTACAGCTGGTATTTGGAGAAAAGAGTGCATTATAGACGCTGGCAATTGGGAAGGAGATACTCTTACTGAAGATTTAGATTTGAGCTACCGTGCACAATTAAAAAATTGGAAATTTAAGTATTTAGAAAATGTGGAAACTCCTGCGGAACTTCCTGTTGTTATTAGTGCAGCGCGCTCACAACAATTTAGATGGAATAAGGGTGGGGCTGAAAACTTTAGAAAAACTGTTTTAAGTGTAGTTTCTGCCAAAAACATATCATTTAAAACAAAATTCCATGGAGTAATGCATTTACTTAATAGCTCTATGTTTTTATGTGTTTTTATAGTTGCCATACTTAGTATCCCTATGTTACATATTAAAAATGATTACGGACACTTAGCTTGGGTTTTTGAGGCAACTAGTTTCTTTATTGCAAGTACCATAATACTATTTGTTTGTTATTGGTTTACCTATAAAAGTATGAAAGGTAGTGGCATTAATAATTTTGTGGATTATATTAAAATATTTTTTACATTTTTCTCTATAGCTTTAGGTTTCTCGCTACATAACTCCATTGCTGTACTAGAAGGCCATATGGGTAAAAGAAGTGAATTTGTACGTACCCCAAAATTTAATTTAAGTAATATAAAAGATAGCTGGAAAGGCAATAAATACTTAGCCAAAAAACTATCTCCAAATATGATTATTGAGTTTACTTTAATGTTATATTTCTTATACGGAATGTATTCTGCAATACCACTAAATGATTATGGATTGTTCCCTTTTCATTGTATGCTATTCTTAGGCTTTGGTTATGTATTTTTTAAATCGCTTACTGCTAGAGCATAATATGTGATTAATTTCAACCTTGTTTTGCGCATTACTTCCATAATCTCCTATAATTCCAATAACTATACTTAATCAATATAAATACTTATCTATTGCTTTTTAATACATGAAGACTACTTTCTAATTAGTGAAAGCAAAAAAATAGGTGGAATCCATTATATTTGAAAAAAACATAATGTAAAATGCTTAATCGATTAATAGTATATGGGAAGCTTCATAAAGTTGCAGCCGCATTGGTACTTATAAGCATTATATTTTATTACGTATTTGCTTACTCTTTAATACGCACTAATTTTACACAACTACTTTGCCTTTTTACTATCCTATTTATACTTTGTTATAAAATAATTCAACTAGAAAAATGGAATTTTAAATTTTTAATAATTTCTGGTATTCTATTTAGACTTCTGTTTTTACTAGCTACACCTAATTTATCTCAAGATTTTTATCGTTTTATATGGGATGGAGAACTTGTTAGTAAATTTATAAATCCCTATTTACAAGTTCCTGATACACTTATAATACAAAAAGACTTAGCAATAGCAAATGCACAAGAACTCTATGATGGTATGGGTAGTTTAAGCGCTAGACATTTTAGCAACTACCCACCAGTAAATCAGATTATTTTTGCTATTGCAGCGTTATTTGGTGGCAAAAGTATTTTTGGATCCGTATTAGTTATGAGGATCTCTATTATTTTAGCTGATATTGGAATTGTCTATTTTGGCAAAAAACTACTCCAAAAATTAAATAAATCTCCACATCTTATTTTTTGGTACTTTTTAAACCCTTTGGTAATCATAGAGCTTACAGGGAATCTTCATTTTGAAGGCGTAATGCTTTTCTTTTTTATATGGGCTTTATATTTATTAGCAATTAAAAACTGGAAATTAGCAGGTATCATATACACTTTTTCTATCGCGGTAAAGCTTGTTCCTCTAATTTTTTTGCCTTTATTTTTAAAACATTTTAGTTTAAAAAAAAGTATTCTCTTTTATAGCATTATCGGGATTACTTCTATGGTATTAATAGCACCATTTTTCTCTCTAGATTTTATTGCTAATTATTCTAAAACAGTTGGACTTTGGTTTTCTAATTTTGAATTTAATGCTGGGTTTTATAATGGCATTAAACATATAGCCGTACTATTTGATGCAAAACCGTGGGAACTTATTAAAACTTATGGGAAGATAACTCCAGTTATTACCATACTAACTGTATTCCTTTTTACTTTTTTAAGAAAAAATCAAGATTTAAAAACACTATTTACCTCTATGCTGTGGATCTTAACCATCTATTATTTTTTATCCGCTACTGTACACCCTTGGTATATTATATTCCTAATTGTGTTAGCAATTTTTTCTGATTATAAATTTCCTATTATCTGGTCTGCTACAGTTATACTTAGCTATTGGGCATATGCAAATTTAAAATATGAGGAACACTTAGGAATATTAGCTTTAGAATATATTCTTGTATATGGATATCTTATTTATGAATTAATCACATTTAAAAATATGAAACAAAAACCGTCTGTTTAAATTTTTATTTTTTTAAATGCAAATCATTTTTCTTGTAGATTTTCATAATCCATAATTCCCCTTTATATAGATTGTTTACAATAACATCTTGATATGATTTTATGACACCTCCCAAGGTAAAGCTTCTTTTTACGTAAACATAATTTAAGCCATTACTTGGATTGTTAAAATAACTAGCCTTTAAACCTTTATTTTCTAAGTTTTTAGTAAAATTAACTGCATTATTCTCGCTACTAAATACATTAGCTATAATATAATAGTTATAACTCTCAGGGCTATTGCGATCTTCGCTTAAATTATATTTAACAATTTCTGGTTGTTCAATACCAAAATCATCATTTTTTAAAGACTCACTATTAACAGAAACATAATTATCTTTTGTAATAATTTCTTTTATATCGTTAAAGTCAATTCTATCAGTATCTGCCCCATCTTTATTTTTACCTTTCTGGTAATTTACTATTTCTTGAAACTTTTTATTCTGTTCTGTAAGTTCCAGTTTTAATCTATTAATCTCCTCATCTTTTACTGCTAGCAAAGCCTCTCTTTCTATAGCTGCCAATTCATCTTTCTGATCATAGAATACTCTGTCTTCAGTTAATGTTGGAGTAAACGAATAAGCAAACGAAATTTCGTGTGTTACACCAAATTGCGCAAAAGTACTTGAGAAAGCTTTTTCCAGTGTATACCCTATCGCTATTCTTTTCTTTAAATTAAAACCAACTCCTACTGCTGCGCCATAAAAGCTGTCGTACCCTACTTGCGCCCATCCTAGTTTTGGAAGATCTAAAATTGCACTACCCCCAAGAATAATATCATTATCAGCCACAGCAAATCGATCTCCACCTTTACGAACACGTAATAATGGCATTAATCTACCAGCTTCTAGTATTCCATCTCTATTATTTAATTGATGTGTATATTGAAGATGTGCGGAATATGTTTTATCTGCAAACGCTGAGTTAGAGGCATTTGTTTGTAAATTATAATCAAATAAATTTTCAGCATATATCCCAAAATCAAAGTTGTTATATGATAAATTAAATCCAGGTTGTACTGTAAAAAAGTTAGCATCTGGGAAACTGCTAATAGCATTATCGTTTAACTGCGCTGGCGTTAATCTATTTCGTTCTAAACCACTTTTGTAATACGATACATTTAAACCAAATGTAAAATTGCTTTTATCATTTAATTTTATGCCATAAGCATAATTTGCTTGTATTCCATAATTTGCAAATGCAGCTACTTGCTGAGAATACAAACTTATCCCTAATCCTGTTCTATCGTTAATTCTACCACTGTAACTTAGGAAATAGGTTTGATTGTTATTTTCAAAATTTGAAGATTGATTTCTATGAAATAGGTTCACATAAGATTTGTCTTCCCTTACTGTTGAAAATGTAGGGTTGATCAAAAATCTATTGAATTTCAATAAATTTTGAGATGGGACATCATTTGGAATATATTGTGTTTCTTCTTGTGCAATACCACCTGTGTAGCAAAGAATACAAATAAATAAATAGCTTATCTTTTTCATCTATATCTAGCGTATAACGGTTATTGTACCTTGTTTTTCAACATCTCCATTTTTTAGTATTTTATAATAGAATACTAAATTCTTAGTACTAAAAGATGTTGATGATTCTGGCCAATTATTCCTATAATTAGTAAGGTTTAAGACCTCTGCCCCTACACTATTATAAATAATAATCTGTGTTTCTGAATTAAGATAGCTTGAAGGTAATAGCCAAGCGTCATTAACACCATCTCCATTTGGACTGATAATATTGGGGACACTAGATCCACCAACTGCTCTGTTAATTAGGTTGATATTCTTTACAATCTCGCAATTACCAATTGTAGCTACAAGCCTATAATCTCCTTCTTCAGTAAACAATACAGTTTCTGTATCACTTAATAATACGTTGTTTACATCAAACCAAGCATAAGTATCACCTCCACTTGCTGTAATTTCCTTAGTTTCTCCCTCATCAATAAAGATATTTTCTTCATTAATACTTAAACTTATTAAAGACTCATCAACGGAACTGATTACAATTTCATTAGAGCTTATAGGACAACCTCTCAATAACATTAATTGATATGTTCCTGGCTCAGTAACTGTTAATGTACTATCAGTACTATTTATAGCTTCTCCATCTTTTGACCATCCAAAAACTCCAGTGCTTATATCTAATGACGCACTTAAAATAATTTCATCAGAAGCAGAACAAATTATATTTTCAGTACTTGTAATAGTTAACACTTCATTTGATAATAATTCTACCTCAATAGTGTTTGATACAGCACTAAAGGTTTCAAAAGTTCCCTCTAATTGATATAATCCATTTTCAGCACTACTCGCCAAACTTATATTCTTTGAAGTAGCTCCATTTAGTATTGCATCATTACCCCTCCATTGATATATAAATTCATTTTGCAATTCTTCGGTAACATCTATTCTTATTCCATTACCATTTGCATATATAGACCTCAACTCTAAAATTATTGATGTATTTTGGCAACTGATATATGTTGTAGAGTAATCTACAACAAACTCAAAAGAATTTGGGTTTACAATTGTAGTAGTATCAGATCTTAATGTATTTACACAACCTTGTGTTTGTGTAATTTCCACAAAATATTCTCCGTTTTCAGAAACAGTGTAAACATCACTTGTCGCGCCAACTATTTGCATATTATTTCTATACCATTGATACTGTGGTTGTACAGCCGTAGTTGTTACACTAAGTTGTTGCATTTGGTTTGGAAGTAATATTAATTCTGAAGAATTTATATTTGTGATTTCAAACGCTCCAATATTAGATATTGTTAATGGTGGGGTTGTTTCGGCACATACGCCAGGCCCATCAATAGTTACTATATATTCTCCTGAAAATTCGTTTGTATTGGTTGTTATTGTATAACTACTAGCCCCTAATGTTCTTGACTGGATTTCTACACCATCTTTATACCATGTATAAAAAATATTTGGATCATTAATGGAAGCTTCTAAGGGAGGTATAACATCTCCCATACAATAATCTATCGTTGCCAAAGGGTTTATAATTACACCTGTGTTCATACCGTTAGTAACGGTAATCATATTAGAAAAAGTACCAGCAGATGCAGAACATATTTCTCCGTAATTAATAAACACATCATAAGTTCCAACTTCTGAAACTTCTAATGAATGACTTGTTTCAGATAAAATAACATTATCTCTTTTCCAGATATAACTATAATTTTCCGGGTTAGGAACATTGTCTACTTGTAATGTAGCAGACATTCCATCACAAATAACTACAGTACCACTTCCTATATTTCCACTTCCATTTTCCGTAATCTGAATAGCATCATTAAAGCCCAAATAATACATATTAAAACCTTCAGTCTCAGGACTGTAAAGTTCTGGACTTGTGCTTTTAATTCGTATCTTGTAGGATGACCCTGCTAAATTTACAGGAATAGAAAAACTGATATCAAAATCCATTTCTAGATTTTTATCAGTGATTACAGCTAATTCTATTGGGTTTGTAAAAGCTCCTGTAGCATCAGACAATTCTAAGATAAAAGTATTATCTGTATTTATAGTACCGCCATTATTACTCCAAGTAAAATTAACAAAGTATTCGTTAAAACTGGCAGATGCACATATGGCACTCCATGGATTACCTCCGCCTCCAAAGTTAGGATTAGCAATAGGTGTTGGTGTATTTAATCTTTGGGCAACAACATTAAACGTAGATAGCATAAATACTATACTTAAAATTGTAAAACCAAATAATTGTATCTTTTTCATTTGATATAAGGTAGGTTAGTATATTTTGGGACAAACACATAACATATTGTAATGTTCTTACATAAATTCAATTTTTGTTTAGTATGCTAATTTGGCTATTTATAACCTAAAGACCTATTTTTTGTTGTGATATGGCGTTTTCTTGTGGTGAGTAATTTGGTTCATGGAGATTTTTAAACACTTCATCGGAAAATTAAGTGCTTTCCTACAAAGTAAGATTTTACTTTATTATTCTGAAAAACAAATCATAGCTATTTTGAATATATCTTATTTTAAAGTGTTATTTTTTAACAAATTAATAATCAGAGTCCAAAAAATATTATTTTAACTAAAAATTAATCTAAATAAGATGTAAAATCGATTTAATTTGTACATTTGACCCGTAATGAGCAATAAAACACATATACTTCTACAAAACAGAACTTTTTTACCTGTTTGCTTATATACGCCTACTCGCCGCCGCCCGTAAGGGTGCACGATATTATGGAAATAGGTGAGTCCATTTCCGCAGAACAAAAAACATTTCATATTCATTTTATCCCGATTAAATAGTATTAGCGATGGAAATTATTGTTGCTGATGAATCACATTATAAATACGCGCAAATAATTTGTGACACTATTGCAGAATCTGCAAAAGTGAGAGGTACAGGAATTGCAAAACGTACCCCAGAATATATCCACAAAAAATTGCAAAATGCAAATGCTGTTATCGCTTTAGATGGCGATGTATTTGCTGGGTTCTGCTATATAGAAATATGGGGACATGAGAAGTATGTTGCCAATTCAGGACTTATTGTACATCCCGATTATAGAAATCAAGGATTAGCCAAGAAAATCAAAAGTGCCATTTTTCAACTCTCAAGAGATAAATTTCCAGATGCTAAAATATTTGGAATTACTACTGGTTTAGCTGTAATGAAAATAAATTATGAGCTAGGCTATAAACCTGTTACTTTTTCTGAACTAACTGACGACCCTGAATTCTGGAAAGGTTGCCAAACATGTAAAAATTTTGATATTCTAACCAGAACAGAACGCAAAATGTGTCTTTGTACAGGGATGCTATATGACGTTAGTACCAACACAGAAAAACAATCAAACAAAAATGAAAAAGGGACAAAATTAAATGGAAAAGCCTTTAAAAGATTAAAAAGTATAAAAGAGAATTTATTCCTTAAAAAGAAAACCAAATAAAAAATTTCATAAAAGCAGTTTACCAGCTGCTTTGAAATAAAAAATAATAATTAGAATGAAAAAATTAGTTTTAGCATATAGTGGAGGATTAGACACATCATATTGCGCTAAATATTTATCAAAAGAAAAAGGGTTTGAAGTACATGCAGTAAGTGTAAACACTGGTGGGTTTTCTGATAAAGAAATAGCATCTATAAAAGAAAAAGCATTACAATTAGGTGCCAGTACTTATACTTCAATAGATGCTGTGCAAACTTTCTATAATAAAGTTGTAAAATATTTAATATTTGGTAATGTATTAAAGAATAATACCTACCCCCTTTCTGTGAGTGCAGAACGTATTGTGCAAGCTATAGAAATTGTAAACTATGCAAAAAAAGCAGGTGCTAAATACATTGCGCATGGTAGTACAGGTGCAGGAAACGATCAAGTACGTTTTGATATGATTTTTCAAATTATAGCTCCAGAAATAGAAATTATTACTCCTATTAGAGATCATAAACTAGCCCGTGAAGAAGAGATTGAATATCTAAAAGAAAATGGGGTAGATTATTCTTGGGAAAAAGCTAAATATTCTATTAATCGTGGACTCTGGGGAACTTCTGTAGGTGGAGAAGAAACACTTACTTCTCATAAACCATTGCCCGATAGTGCATACCCTAGTCAGTTACAAGAAACGGAATCACAGCAAATCCAATTAACATTTAATAAAGGAGAATTGGTTGCTATAAACGGTGAAAATGATACTCCAGTAAATAATATTATAAAATTAGATGCACTAGCATCTACTTATGCTATTGGAAGAGATATTCATGTAGGTGATACTATTATTGGCATTAAAGGTAGAGTTGGTTTTGAAGCGCCAGCCTCTCTAATTATTATAAAAGCACATCATTTATTAGAAAAGCATACATTAAGTAAGTGGCAACAATTTCAGAAAGAGCAGCAAGGTAATTTCTATGGAATGTTATTGCATGAAGGAAATTATTTAGATGAAGTGATGCGAAATATTGAAGTATTTTTAAACGATACCCAAAAAAATGTTTCAGGTGATGTTTTTGTAAGCTTACATCCATATCGTTTTGAACTTGATGGAATATCTTCTCCTAACGATTTAATGAATGCTTCGTTTGGTAGCTATGGAGAAATGAATAAAGGATGGACAGCAGATGATGCAAAAGGGTTTATAAAAATTCTGTCTAATGCAGGTAAAATATACAATCACGTTAACGGCTAATTAATGGTTGATGGTTGATGGTAAAAATACTATCCGGTAGGGATTTAAAAAAAGAAATAATATAGAAGAGAAAAGTAGTTAGTATTGAGTACAAAGTTTAAAAAATCAACTTAATACGGTATACTCATTACTTCACATTAAAACAAAAAGATGATTAAAGCAGGTATTATAGGAGGTTCTGGGTATACAGGAGGAGAATTAATCCGAATTTTAGGCAATCACCCTAAAGTGACTATCGATTTTGTATACAGTACCACAAGAGCAGGAAAAAAAGTAACCACTGCACATCCAGATTTATTAGGGGTTTTAGATGTAAATTTTACAGGAGAGGTAAACCTTGAGGTAGACGTTGTTTTTTTATGTTTAGGGCATGGGAATTCTACAAAATTCTTAAACGAACATAACTTTTCTAAGCATACTAAAATTATTGATTTAAGTAACGATTTTAGATTAAATGATGATGCTTCCTTAGGAGATAAAGATTTTGTTTACGGTTTGCCTGAATTAAAAAAAGATGAGATTAAAAAAGCAAAATATCTTGCAAACCCCGGTTGTTTTGCAACAGCTATTCAATTAGCACTATTACCATTAGCAAATGCAAAGCTATTAGACAATACAGTACATGTAAATGCTGTTACTGGAAGTACCGGTGCCGGTATAAAACCATCTGGCACAACACATTTTAGTTGGAGAAACAACAATGCATCTTGGTATAAACCCTTTACACATCAACATTTAGGAGAAATTAATGAAAGTTTAAATTCATTACAAAAAAATACGGGAGCATTACTGTTTTTACCTAATAGAGGAGATTTTACAAGAGGTATTTTTGCAACCTCCTATACCCATTATGAAGGATCATTAGAAGAAGCTCTTAAACTATATAAAGATTTTTATGACGATGCTATGTTTACACATATCTCGGAAGACCCCATACATTTAAAACAAGTGGTAAATACCAATCAGTGTCATATTCATTTACACAAACACCATAATACCATATTAGTTACGTCTGCAATCGACAATCTATTAAAAGGTGCTTCAGGGCAAGCAGTACAGAATATGAATCTCATGTTCGGATTTAAAGAAAATGAAAGTTTACAATTAAAATCGGGCGTATATTAATTTCGGCTACGCTGAGTTACCGCTAACAACTAAGGGGATTGAGCGGAGTCGAAATCGAATAAAATAAATAGTAGTAGTAATGACAATAAATTTAAAACTCTTAATGTTAAGTTTTACTATTTTAATAGTATTGAATTTAGGTTATGAAAATTTTCAAATAGTTGGAAATAACTCTAAGCTTAATCATATAAAAAGTGATGATTCTTTTTTAGGTAAATGGAGATTTCAGCAAGTTAAATGTTTGAACACTGAAAAATATAAAAAAACATTTGACCGAATAATCATTACAAATTCTAAAATTGAATTCTATCTAAATAATTTTAAACATAAAAATTTAGTTAGATCAGAAGAATACAAATTAAACACCTTGGATTTAAAAGGAATATACAATTTTGAAACTATTATAGATTCAATCCGAGAATCGTGGATATATCACTATGATTCGATAGGGATAAAATTAAATATTTCAAAAGTAAAAGAAAACGTAACTAAACTGAGCCTTTTAAATCAACTTAATTACGGCTATTTCGAAAAAATAAAATGAAGATTGAATGGAGTCGAAATCGAATAAAATAAATAGTAGTAAACAATAATAAGTACGCAATACTAATTAACAAAAAATATGAAAGTAGCCATTATAGGAGCAGGAAATTTAGGCTTGGCCATTGCCAAAGGAATATTGAATTCTAATGGAGCCACAACCATGTATCTCACCAAAAGAAATATAGCTCAGATAGAAGATTATAAAAAATACGGAAATGTAACGCTTACTACTGATAATAAAGAGGCCGTAAAAAATTCTGATATTTTAATATTTGCCATACAACCTGGGCATTTTGAAGCTATTTTAAATGATGTAAAACATTTATTTACAGACAAACATGTAATTATTAGTGTTATTACTGGCTTTAGTATTGCAAAGATTGAAACTATTATTGGAGCCAATCATTGCATTATAAGGAGTATGCCTAATACTGCTATATCAGTAGGTAAATCTATGACTTGTATTTGTGGAAATGTTCTAGGTAAAAAAAGTATTGATTTGGCTAAAGCAATTTTTAATCGCATGGGGCATTCTTTAGAAATTCCGGAAGAACAAATGCAGGCAGCAACAGTAATTTGCGCCAGTGGTATTGCCTTTTGGATGCGCTTGATACGTGCAACAACACAAGGAGCCATACAATTGGGATTTGATGCCAAAGAAGCACAAGAATTAGCCATGCATACTTGTAATGGGGCTGCTAGTCTTTTAATTGAATCTGGCAATCACCCTGAAGAAGAAATAGATCGGGTAACAACACCTATGGGTTGTACTATAAAAGGCTTAAATGAAATGGAAATACAAGGACTAAGCTCATCGCTAATACAAGGTATTGTAGCTTCTTTTGATAAGATAACAGAATTTAAAAAGAAATAGCTATTCGCAAAACGCCATCCGTAAGCTGCTTTTTATAAAGTTTAATGCGTTGGGCAAAAGCGAAAAGCGAAAAGCAAAAAAATGGAATTATTTGACGTATATCCCTTATATAATGTAACTCCTGTTTCGGCAAAAGGAATTGTGGTTACAGATGATAAAGGACAAGAATATTTAGATTTTTATGGCGGTCATGCCGTTATATCTATAGGGCATTCGCATCCGCACTATGTAAAAAAACTAAAAGACCAACTAGATAAAATAGGGTTTTACAGCAATGCGGTACAAAACCCTTTACAGGTAGAACTTGCTACTAAATTAGGAAAACTTTCTGGCTGTGAAAATTATAATCTTTTTCTATGTAACTCTGGAGCAGAAGCTAATGAAAATGCCTTAAAAATGGCCTCTTTTGAGACAGGGAAATCTAGAGTAATAGCCTTTAAAAATGGATTTCATGGAAGAACCTCAGCTGCAGTTGCTGCAACAGATAATGAGAAAATAAATGCTCCTATTAACAAGCAACAAGAAGTGACTTTCTTAGCGCTTAATGATAGTACTGCGTTTAAAACTGAAATTGAAAAAGGTGATGTTTGTGCGGTAATTATAGAAGCTATACAAGGGGTTGGAGGTTTAGATGAGCCTACTACAGCATTTTATCAAGTAATTGAAAAATTATGTAAAGAAAATAACGCTATACTGATTGCAGACGAAGTACAGTCTGGCTTTGGAAGAAGTGGTAAATTTTTTGGCTTTCAACACCATGGGATCACACCAGATATTATAAGCATCGCTAAAGGGATGGGCAATGGATTTCCTGTGGGTGGTATTCTAATCCATAAAAACATCAAAGCTTCTTATGGTATGTTAGGTACTACTTTTGGAGGCAATCATTTGGCATGCGTAGCAGTTTTAGCCGTATTAGAAGTATTAGAAAAAGAACAGCTTATTGATAACGCTGCAAAATTGGGTGCTTATTTTAATAAGAAAGCAGCAGAAATTACGTCTATTAAAAGAATTAAAGGAAGAGGTTTAATGTTAGGGGTAGAATTAGATTTTGAAGTAGCTGCACTACGCAAAAAACTAATTCACAATCAGCAAATGTTTACTGGGGGTGCAAAAGATAAACACGTACTCAGGTTTCTTCCCGCTTTAAATATTACAACACAACATATCGATTTATTTTTTGATGCCTTAAAAGCAGAATTATAATGGAATTAGGATTAGACATACAACAACGGAATGCTGTTTTAAAAAGCATGATAAGCCTTATTCAAGAAGAAAAAGATAGTATTCTTGATGCAAATAAAAAGGATGTAGAAAGTTATACTGGAAATGATATTTCTATGTATGACAGATTAAAGGTAGATGATGCTAAAATTGCTGGAATGATTTTATCTTTAGATCAATTGGCAAATGAGCCAGACCCCTTAAATGTAGTACGTTCAGAATTTACACATGGCAATGGAATTAAAGTTAGCAATAAAACTGCTCCATTTGGCACTGTATGTATTATTTATGAATCTAGACCAGACGTGACTATTGAAGCAGCTGGAATAGCATTTAAATCTGGAAATAAAATTCTTTTAAAGGGCGGTAAAGAATCTTTACAAAGTAATCTTGTTTTGGTTGATTTGTGGCATACCGCTTTAGACGAAAATAACTGCTCTAAAGATTGGGTTAGTTATCTACAATTTAATAGAACAGAAACTCAAGCTTTTTTACAAAACCCCACACAAAAAATAGATTTAATAGTTCCTAGAGGAGGCGAAAGACTTATTGCTTTTGTAAAACAACACGCTACATGCCCTGTAATTATAAGTGGTAGAGGTAATAATTTTATTTATGTAGCAGAAAATGCAGATACACAAATGGCCTTAGACATTATTGTAAATGCAAAAACCACAAAAATATCGGCTTGCAATGCACTAGATAAAGTACTCATAGCATCTGACTTACCCAATAAAAGTGCTTTTATGAAACAACTTATATTGGAATTAAAGAAAAGTAATGTTCATATTTTAACAGATCAAAAACTATCTGGCATAGAGGGCACTTCAGTATTAGAAAACGAGGCTATTTGGCATGAAGAGTTTTTAGATTATAAAATAGTCATTGGGCAAATAGAAAACCTAGAAGAAGCTATCATAAAAATAAATACCTATGGTGGAGGACATTCCGCTGCCATTATTACTGAAGATGATACACAAGCTACTCTTTTTATGAACGCTGTAGACTCAGCAGCTGTATATCATAACGCTTCCACTCGTTTTACAGATGGCGGGCAATTTGGACTAGGGGGAGAATTGGCAATAAGCACAGATAAATTGCACCAAAGAGGCCCTATTGGTTTAGAACATTTAGTAACGAACAAGTGGTATGTTAAGGGGACTGGGCAAGTGAGATGATCCCCCTAACCCCAAAAAGGGGGAATTTGATAAACAAATAAGTAAATAACCTTGGGGTAAGTCCGTGAGGTATTAAAAGGAAAAATTCACATTGATTTCGACGCAAGCGTCGGAGCATTTAAATCTCGATTGTCGAGTAAAACAAGGCAGCTAATAGCCAAGAGCTAAAGGCTCAAAGCCAATTAAAAAAATAGATACTGAAACAAGTTCAGCATAAAATGACAAAAAAAAGAATACTATTAAAAATAGGCTCTAATACCTTAACTAAAGAAACCAATCAAATCTCCAGAGGAAAGATTGAAGATATTGGGAGGCAAATTGCTGCTTTAAAAGATGATTATGAGTTTATAATTGTGAGTTCTGGTGCTATTGCAGCTGCTAAACAATTTGTGAAATTAGAGCATAATGGTGAAGAGATTAATGTAAAACAGGCGCTTGCAGCAATAGGTCAGCCACATTTGATGCGTATTTTTCAAGAGAATTTTAGAGAGCTTGGCTTATTTACTTCTCAGTGCCTCTTATCGTATGCAGATTTTGAAAATCCAGATTCTAAACTCAATATAAAAAATACCATAAACATACTTGTCTCTAATAATTTTATTCCCATTATTAATGAGAATGACACTGTTGCTACAGACGAGATACAGTTTGGCGATAATGATAAGTTAGCCGCACTAACAGCAACCTTGCTAGAGGTAGATTTAGTATTAATAGCAACCAATACTGATGGCATCTATACAAAAACATCTATAGCAAAAGAAGCTCCTGAAACCATTAAAGAAGTATCAGATTTAGCAATATTAAGCCATGAAATTAGCGAAGGAAAATCTTCGCATGGAACAGGCGGAATGCAATCTAAAATAGATGCTGCAACCATAACTAAAAATGCAGGTATTGAAACCTGGATTGTGAATGGTTTAAAAGATAATTTTATAAACGATGCCTTAGAAAGCAAAAGTAACTTTACCAAAATAGTTTAAATAATGAAACACTACCTAAGCCTAAAAGATATAGATTCTCTACCCAATTGGGTACAAGAAGCAAAAGTCCTTAAAGCTAACCCTTATAAAGCAAATACACTAGGTAAAAACAAAACCATTTGTTTATTATTCTTTAATAATAGTCTTAGAACACGTTTAAGCACTCAAAAAGCAGCTTTAAACTTAGGAATGGAAGTGATCGTAATGAATTTTGGTGGAGAAGGTTGGGCCTTAGAATACGAAGATGGTACCGTAATGGATCAAGGCAAAGCAGAACATATTAAAGAAGCCGCACAAGTAGTATCTCAATATTGTGATATTGTAGCCATACGTGCTTTTGCTGGTTTAAAGGATAAAGAAAAAGATGAAGCAGAAATTGTTTTAAACGGATTTACAAAATATGCAAATGTACCTGTAGTAAATATGGAAAGTTCTGTTGGGCATCCCTTACAAGCCCTTGCAGATGCGATAACTTTAGATGAGCAAAATACAAAAAAGAAACCTAAAGTAGTACTTTCGTGGGCACCACATCCAAGAGCATTACCCCACGCCGTAGCGAACTCTTTTGTAGAAATGATGCAATTGCAAGAGGCTGAATTTATCATTACGCATCCAAAAGGATATGAACTAAATCCGGAAATCACTAAAAACATCCCTGTAGAATACGATCAAGAAAAAGCATTGGAAAATGCAGATTTTGTGTATGTAAAAAATTGGAGTAGTTATACCGATTATGGAAAAGTGATACCTCAAGATAAAAACTGGATGATTACATCAGAAAAAATAAAAAAAGCAAAATTTATGCACTGCCTACCTGTTCGTAGAAATATGGTAGTAGCAGATAGCGTTTTGGATAGCGAGCAATCTTTAGTCATTGAGCAAGCCAATAACAGAACCTATGCTGCACAGATTGTTTTAAAAAAGATATTAGAGTCCTCTCCTAACCTCTCCAAAGGAGAGCAATAAGTTAAATATGAATTGTATCTTAAATTTAAATAAATAAAAATATTTCCTCCCCTTTGGGGAGGACTCAAGGTGAGGAACATGAAGCAGAATTTATCCATAGTAAAAATTGGTGGCAACGTTATTGAAAACAAAGAAGAGCTGAGCAAGTTTCTAAAACTTTTTGCGAAACTAGATGAACCAAAAATACTAGTACACGGTGGCGGAAAACTAGCTACACAATTGGCTACAAAACTAGGTGTTGTCTCTAAATTAGTAGATGGCAGAAGAATTACTGATGCAAAAACCTTAGAAATTGCCACTATGGTTTATGGCGGACTTACCAATAAAAATATAGTTGCAGCATTACAAGCAAATAAATGCAATGCCATTGGTTTAAGTGGTGCAGATGCTAACCTTATACAAGCGCATAAAAGACCTGTAAAAGAAATTGATTATGGCTATGTAGGCGATGTAGACGGAGTAAACACACAAAAACTTTCTAAACTACTGAAAATTGGTCTAAGCCCAGTATTTTGTGCACTAACGCATGATGGCTTAGGGCAACTTTTAAATACCAATGCCGATACTATAGCCTCAGAAATAGCAACGCATATGAGCAAATTCTACACCACTACATTGTATTATTGTTTTGAAAAAAAGGGGGTTTTACGAGATATAAATGATGAAGATTCTGTGGTTGAACAAATAGATCATAGAGGCTATACCAACTTGCTTAATGAAGGTATTATAGCCGATGGAATGATTCCAAAAATAGACAATTGCTTTTACGCCCTAGAAAGAGGAGTTGACAAAGTATGCATTGGCAATATAGCAATGCTAAAAAAAGAACAAAAAAAATTTACAACCGTTACCTTATAAGATGAACCAAACCACACTTACAGAAAAGGCAATCTCCTTATTAAAAACATTAATATCACTACAATCATTCTCAGGGGAAGAAGATAAAACTGCAGATGCTATTGAAGATTGGTTGAAGCATTTTAACATTCCTTTTGAGCGTATACTGAATAATGTTTTTGCTAAAAATAAATATTGGGATGATGCAAAACCAACTTTACTCTTAAACTCGCACCATGATACTGTAAAACCGAATAAAGCCTATACCAAAGATCCATTTCATCCGCATATAGAAGATGGTAAATTATATGGTTTAGGCAGTAATGATGCCGGTGGTTGTTTGGTGTCTTTACTCGCTACTTTTGTGCATTTTTATGAGGCTAAAAACCTAAATCATAATATTCTAATGGTGGCTTCTATGGAAGAAGAAAATGCTGGTGAGAATAGTTTACGTGGTTTACTTCCAAAACTTCCGCATATAGATGTGGCTATTGTTGGAGAACCTACCTTAATGCAATTGGCAATTGCAGAAAAAGGATTGGTTGTTTTTGATGCTATCGTAAAAGGGACTCCCTCGCATGCTGCGCATCCAAATGATAATAATTCCATTTACAATACGATTAAAGTGTTAGAATGGTTTAAAAATTATTCTTTTGATAAAGGCTCAGAAGCATTAGGTGATGTGAAATTAACAGTAACACAAGTCAATGCAGGAAGCCAACACAATGTAGTACCTTCACAAGTAGAATTGGTTGTAGATGTTCGTGTAAATGATGCCTATTCCAACAAAGAAATCGCAGATTTATTAAAAGCGGAGGCACCCTGCGAAATTATGGAACGAGGCTTAAAACTAAACTCCTCTAAAATTGATAAAAATCATGCTTTAGTACAATCTGGAATTGCTTTAGGTAGAACCACTTACGGATCTCCTACCCTATCTGATCAAGCGGCACTAACTTGTCAATCTTTAAAATTAGGCCCTGGCGATAGTACGCGGTCTCATTCTGCTGATGAATTTATTTATGTAAATGAAATAGAAGAAGGTATCGATTTGTATATTAAAATATTAAAGGGATTTTTGCAATAGAGAATAGAGAATAGAGAATAGAGAATAGAGAATAGAGAATAGAGAATAGAGAATAGAGAATAGAGAATAGAGAATAGAGAATAGAGAATAGAGAATAGAGAATAGAGAATAGAGAATAGAGAATAGAGAATAGAGAAAGTTAAAAATTAACACTTAAAACCAAGTACTTTGTACTATTTACTGAATACTTTTTACTAAAAACTGAAAACTAAGTACTCTGCACTAACTACTTAATACTAAAAAAATGAAACTCTGGGATAAAGGCTTTAGCACCGATAAAAAAATAGACCACTTTACGGTTGGTAACGATAGGGAATTAGATTTGCTTTTAGCAAAGTATGATATTATTGCCTCTAAAGCACATGCAAAAATGCTCGGTAAAATAGGATTGCTAACTGCTGAAGAAACAAGTAATCTAGTACAAGAATTAGATGCTATTGCTATGACTATAGCAAAAGGAACCTTTACGATTGAAGATACTTTTGAAGACATGCATTCTAAAATAGAATACATTTTAACTGAGAAACTTGGTGATACCGGTAAAAAAATACACACTGCACGTTCTAGAAACGATCAAGTTTTGGTAGCTATGCATTTGTATTTAAAAGACGAATTATCAGAAATAAAAACGCAGACAACGGACTTGTTCAATTTGTTGATGACATTAGCCGATCAGCATAAGTCAATTTTAATTCCAGGTTATACTCATTTACAAATAGCAATGCCATCTTCTTTTGGCTTATGGTTTTCTGCCTATGCAGAAAGCTTAATAGATGATTTATACTTTGTTGATGCCGCTTATAAAGTTGTAGATCAGAACCCATTAGGTAGTGCTGCTGGTTATGGCAGTTCTTTCCCAATAGACAGAAGTTTTACCACAAAAGAAATGGGTTTTAAAACCATGAAATATAACGTGGTTGCTGCACAAATGGGGCGTGGTAAAGTAGAAAAAGCAACTGCATTTGGAATTTCTAACATAGCCGCTACGCTTTCTAAAATGGCAATGGATATTTGTTTGTATATGAGTCAGAATTTTAATTTTATTTCTTTTCCTGACGAACTTACCACGGGCAGTAGTATTATGCCTCATAAGAAAAACCCAGATGTGTTTGAGCTTGTTCGTGGAAAATGCAATAAACTACAAGCCGTTCCCAATCAATTAACTCTAGTCATTAACAATTTACCTAGTGGTTACCATAGGGATTTACAATTGGTAAAAGAAATTATTATTCCTGCTATTCAAGATATAAAAGCATGTTTAGAAATTTTAACTTTCAGCCTAAAAGAAATCAAAGTAAATACAAGTATTCTTGAAGATCCTAAATATGACTACCTATTTAGTGTAGATACTTTAAATGAATTGGTACAGAACGGAATGCCTTTTAGAGATGCCTATAAAAAAATGGGGCAAGAAATTAACGAAGGAACTTTTAGCCCAAAAAGAGATATTGAGCATACGCATGAAGGCAGTTTGGGTAATTTATGTTTGGAAGAGATTAAAGCAAAAATGAATGCTATTTCATAAAAAAACAATAAATCCCCTGTAAACTGGGAGAAGTTTAAAATTCTTTTTTCTAATATTTGTATTCAACTCACATTCTATAATAGAATTTTGTAATGAGTTTAAACAGTTGTGTAGTAAATTATTAGGATCTACACAAACAGCTTGTTTTAATAACTTGCAAATAGAAATCTTAAACTAATGCTATGAAAATTCCTGAATTTCCAAATACAATACGACCAAGAATTTTTGAGGATTTTATATATGGTCTTATAGAAGTTACAGAAACACAAGTACTTTACCGCGGAAAACCTATTACAGATAAAAATAAAAAAATAATAGCCTTAGATCCGCCATCTTTTAAAGCAATTGCTTTAGGATATTTTGCCGATAAAAATAGTATTTATGGGCTTACCATAATTGTAAAAAGCAATTCAGAAAATTTTTATTTAACCCCCATTTCAAAGGTTGATGTTGCTAGTTTCGAATCTATTAATTTATACTATGCAAAAGATAAAAACAACACCTATTTTGCAGATAATGGTAAAGTGATGAAAGGAACAGGTTTCCGCCTTTTAAAAAAGTATATTGAAGATGGTACCACTAAAATAGTAGAGCTTAACAAAGATGCTAGGTTTAGAACCGATATTATTTTAAATGAAAATGAGGTCTACTATCGTGGTAAATTATTAAAAGATGCGGACCCAGATACTTTCTGTAAAGTAGGGAGACACTGGTATAAAGATGCTAACGCTGTTTATTTTGTTGATGCATATCACATTACCAAACATCCTGAATTTGATGCTAAAACATTTATCAGTTTTGGATATAATGGTACCGATAAATACACCTCTTCTGCAATTGTTTTTTATAATTCTACTCCAGAGTCATTAGTAGAATATAGACCTTATAAAGACTTTTTTGAGAAGCATATACATTTAAAAGACTACTGGTATTTTGCTGCAAAAGAAAAACGTGCACATCAAAAAAACACAGAACCTATTAGTGTAGGGCAAGGTTTTTATCATATTGACAACGAAATTTTTTATCAAGAACGCAAAAGAGACAAGGAATTGACTAGAATACCTGACAGTACTTTAGCTAATTTTAAATTGCTAAGTCATGGTTATGCTACCAATGGCAAAGACCTTATTTTGTTAAAGGAAGAACAATGGTCTTACTGGAAAAAACTGAGGCAAATAAAAATCAATACCAAAAAACCATTAGAAATCCTTTCTGATGCTTGGGTTTATGATGGCGTTTATTTTTACTACAAAGCATTTAAAAAGTTTAAAGCAGACCCTAAAACTTTTGTAGTACTTAATGATTTCTATGCCTATGATAAAGACGGACTTCTATTTGAAGGGGTTCGAAAAAAAGATATTACACTATCTAAAAACAGTATTGCATTAGGAGGCGTTTATCTGATGATAGACGATATCATATACTATAGGGCAAAAGCCAGAAAAACCACTAAGTTTGACCCTTCTAAAGTTAAATTAATTAGTCCTTTAATTATTATGGGCGCTAATGGCGCAGGATTTGCAAATGGCAAATACCGCAAATATTTTGGAGATTTTGATGCTTTCAAGCAACTAGAAAATGGGAATTGGGGGGATGGAAATCTAGAATGGCATGATGGCCCAAGTGATTTTACACAAGTATAGCTAGACACTTATAGCATTACACCATCTTTAATTTTAACCTCAATCTGTATTGAAACTTCGTAATGAAATTAGCATATACCTTAAATACTATTATTTTCTTAAAGAATGTATATTAAAAGTCTATTTAATCATCCCTAAATTAATCACCTCTTGTTCTGTAAGATGTCTCCAATGTCCTCTGGGCAAATCTTTTTTCGTTAATCCTGCATAAACAGCAAGATCTAAGCGTATAATTTCATATTCTAACTCCTCAAAGATACGGGCTACAATATTATTTCTGGTACTATAGATCTCTATCCCTATATGAGTTTTTGGTGCATTTTCTACATAGCTAATGTCTTGTACACGTACCACACTATCGTCTACGGGCAAACCTTCTTGTATTCTTTTTAAGTCAGCACTTTTTAAAGGTTTCGTTAATTCTACTTGATATATTTTACGCAATCCGTTTTTAGGTTGTGTTAGTCTGGTAGAAAGCTCACCATCATTGGTAAACAATAATAAACCAGTTGTAGATTTTGCCATTTTACCTACTGGTAATAATTTGGCTTTTGTAGCTCCAGAAATTAGCCCCATTGCACTACGTCTTCCTCTATCATCTTTTGTAATTACGGTAAAATCTTTAGGCTTATTTAGTAGTATGTATTCTTTTTTAATTGGGTTCAGTAGCCTGCCATCAAATTTAACCTCATCGGTTAACTTTACTTTATAGCCCATTTCTGTAACCGATTTTCCGTTTACTGTTACACTCCCCGCAGCTATAAAAACATCTGCTTCTCTACGGGAACATACTCCAGAATTTGCTACATAACGGTTAAGTCGTAATACATTAGGATCAGAGGGTTTTTGTGGTGTTACCCTTTTTTTTTGAACAGGATTTCCTGTTCTAGAATAGCTTTTTTTTCTAAAGCCACCACCTTGCTTTCCTGATCCTTTACCTTTATTAGCGTCTGACTTAGCCATAATTTAATTTTTTGCAAAGGTAGTAAAGGGATTTGGATGTAGTTGCTTTAAAAACAAAAGAACACATAATTTAAAAGATGAAGTAGTTTAGACTATTTTAAAAAACATAAAATTAAAAATCTAGCATAGTCTATTTAGCTTTTTTTATGTTAAAAAACCCTTTTACCGCAAGTCCGGCACTAGCTATTGAGCCAGCTATACCAACTATCTTGTTTCCAGAAAATATTAGAAATACACCTGCAATAATCCCAATAATTCCAATTACTACAGCCACTTTTGATGTGATTTCTTGGCTTTTATTCATATTACTATTATATATAATTATCTTAACCTCTTAATCGTTAAATTCTACTGTAGATTGCCTTTCCCTATTTACAGTTAATTTGGTAATATCTGGTCTAGAATAATGCCCTACAGCATCAAAATTTTGTCGTTCTTCATATACCCTATTAAAATCTAAAGTATGATAAATTAAACCTTCTTTATGCAAAACGGGTTCTATAAGCCATTCTCCATCTGGTCCTGCAATACAAGAGCCTCCATTTGCTAAAATAGCTGGAGATTTTTCTAGTATTTCATCAAGGTGTGGCGTATTTGCTGGAAAGTCTTCTTTTTTCATTAAAGAGGAGACAGAAATAACAAAACTCCGTGATTCTCTTGCTATAAAACGGGTTATGTCCTTCGTATTATGGTCATTTCCTGGCCATACCGCTATATGTAAGTTTTCTCCCTGACCATATAAGGCTGCTCTGGGCAATGGCATCCAATTTTCCCAACAGTTGAGTCCGCCAACGGTAAATTGTTTTAAAGGATGCACTTTTAATCCATTACCGTCTCCAGGTGCCCAGGTTAAACGTTCATCGTAGGTAGGTTGTAGTTTTCTATGTACGGATTGTATGATACCATCTGCATCTATGTATACTAAAGAAGCATAAATACTATGTCCTCCTCTATCCTTAGCACGCTCCATGATCCCTAAGTATACCGCAATTTTATGCTTTTTTGCTAGTGTACAAATACGTTCTAATTCTCCCGCTTCAATCTGGATAGAATTGCGCACATAATGGGCATGTATTTTTTTATTAACCTCTAAATTCCAAGAGGCACCTTCTGTTAATGCCAACCAAAATGGATACCCTGGTAAAAGTGCCTCTCCAAAAACAATTAGTTCTGTATTCTCTTTGGCAGCCTCTACAATTGATGTTTCAATTTTTAAAATTGTTGCTGCTTTATCTAACCAAACTGGTGCTATTTGTGCTAAAGCAACTTTAAGTAAGTTTTCCATCTATAAAATTCTGTTTAAAACAAGATCTAAATCAATGAGTAGAATACTAAATACACCTACTACTATGATTAATTTTAAAATATTATGGAGCCAAATATAGTGTGTTCTGGTATGCGATTTTGTTAATAAAATTAAAAAAGCAACTAATAAAATAATACTTCCAATAAAGTAAACATACATATAACCGATATCAAAATTAAAGATGAGTAATAATGATGGTATCAAAGTCAATACGATTAAGAATCCTATCAAAATTCTTGAGAAACGCTCCCCGTAGAGTATAGGTATTGTTTTGTATTGCTGCGTAATATCTCCAGCTATATTCTCCAGGTCTTTAATCATTTCTCTAGCTAAAATCAGTAAAAAAAGAAAAATAGCATGTACAAAAATTACCGTTTCAAAATTTTTATAATAGACAAATACCGCAAAAAAAGGAGCTATAGCCAATAATGCTGATATAAAATTACCCACAAAGGGTATTCTTTTTAATTTGTGTGAATAAAACCATATCCCAAAAATATAAGAAGAAAAAAACAATACCGCTTTAAAGGAAACATAACTAGCTAAAAAAGCAGCCATAAAATTTAAAACAAAATAGGTTGTTAATTTTGTCCGTTGACTCACCAGTCTATCTAACATTGTCTTATTAGGCTTATTGATGAAGTCTTTTTCTGCATCGTAAAAATTATTAATGATATAGCCACCTGCAATTACTAAAGCAGAAGCTAATACAATAACAAATAAATTTAGATCAAAAACTACTTTTCCTAAAGATAAGTTAGGTGATAGTATGTATATGGAAGCTAAATATTGCGCTAAAGCTATAATAAGGATATTATAACCTCTTACTACTGAAAAAAGACTCAAAAATTTTAAAAGTATGAGCTTGTTTTTTCTACTAAGCATGTTAAAGGGTTTAGAAGTTATATACTACTTCTAAAGTATGCCCTTCTAAAGATTTTTTAGCTTTATCAATATCTTCTGTAAATCCTAAAATATAACCTCCGCCACCAGAGCCACAAAGCTTAAGGTAATAATCGTTTGTTTCGATTCCTTTTTTCCAAAGCTTATGAAATGCTGCAGGGATCATTGGCTTAAAATTATCTAAAACAACATGAGAAAGTTGTTTTAAATTTCTAAAAAGTGATTTTACATTTCCGCTTACAAAATCTTCTACACAAGCATCAGTATGTTTTATAAACTGATTTTTTAGCATATTACGAAATCCATCATTCTTCATCTGTTCCATAAACAACTGTACCATTGGTGCAGTATCTCCAATAATACCACTATCTAATAAAAAAACAGCTCCTTTACCTTCTGTATTCTGAGATGGAATACTTGTAGATTCTATATGATCTTTTGAGTTAATTAAAATTGGTAAACTTAAATAACTATTTAGTGGATCTAATCCAGAAGATTTTCCATGGAAAAACGATTCCATTTTTCCAAAAATAGTCTTTAATTTTAATAGCTTTTCTCTCGTTAAGTTTTCTAAAACTGTAATCTTATCATGTGCATATTTATCATAAATAGCAGCAACTAAAGCTCCGCTACTCCCTACGCCATAACCTTGTGGGATAGAACTATCAAAATACATTCCTTCCGAAACATCATTTTGTAATAATTCTATATCAAAGCGTACTAGATTAGGCTCTTCGGTAGCCAATTCTGTTAAATATGTAGTAAAAGAGGCTAAATATTGGTTTGATTTTTTTGCTTGGTCTGATAATACCGTATCAGTTTTTAAAGCACCTTTAAAAAAATTATACGGTATAGAAAGTCCTTTAGAATCCTTAATAATTCCATACTCTCCGAAGAGTAAGATTTTTGAATAAAATAGAGGTCCTTTCATCAATAAATTATTACAAATGTAAAATATAATATCAGTAAAGATACGCAACAATACATTAAGGTTTAGTCTTTTTGTAAATTAGTTAAACAAAATGGTAAATTTCCACATAATTATAACGAAAAAAATGTTCATTAATTATGTTGATTTTTATAATTTCTTTGCTCCAAATCCAATCTTATCACAAATATACTGCTGATTTTCGCAAAATACAATTAACTCTTGTTTGATAAATTGATCTATGTCTTTTTTTTCATTTTCAGGGTATAGCACATGAACATTAGCTCCTGCATCTAGGGTAAAACATACATTAGCTCCTGTTTTTTCCCTATAAGCCCATATTTTATTAATAATTTCTAAGGTTTTTGGTTTCATAAGGATAAAATATGGCATACTAGTCATCATCATTGCATGTAGGGTTAATGCCTCACTTTCTACAATCTTAATAAAACCTTTAATATCTCCCTGTTCAAAAATAGATTGTAATTTGGATAAGTTTTCATTTGCTTGTTGAAACCTTTGCGTGGCAAAAGGATGCTCATGCATTAAATTATGACCAACAGTGCTACTTACCTGTTTTTGCCCTTTATCTACTAATAAAATTGTATCATGATAATTTTTAAATATTTGATGTACTTGATAAGGATATTTTATGGCATACAAATCAGAACTTCCATCGGTATCCTTATGATTTCCCCATTGTACAATATCACCTTCTATACTTCTACATGCACTTCCAGAACCTAAACGAGCTAAAAATGATGCTTTTTTAATAAATACTTCTGAGTTGATGTCTGGATACAACTGCTTTTCTATCTCCATAAGGCATAAAGCCAAGGCAGACATACCACTTGCTGAGGATGCAATACCGCTACTATGCGGAAAAGAATTAGTTGTTTCTATTTTAAAATGATAGTCTTTTAAAAAAGGTAAATACGCTTCTATACGAGATAAAAAGGTTTTTATTTTTGGCTTAAAATCTTCTTTAGCTTTTCCTTCAAACCATAAATCAAAAGAAAAATCATTGCTCTTTTTAGTTAATTTTTTATATGAAATACTAGTCGTTGTGGCGCAAGCATCAAGTGTAAAACTAATAGAAGGATTTGCTGGGATTTGATTTTCTTTTTTACCCCAGTATTTTACTAAAGCAATATTACTTGGCGATTTATAAGTTATTTTACCTTCAGTACTATCATTTTTATAAGCTGAAGGAATAAAATCTTTTTCTATCATTAGATTTTCTATTTGTGCAAAGATAGTTTTTAAGTGGTTTTAGTGTAAAAACATTTAGATTAAATGATTATTTTAGTAAAAATGTCAATGAAACGTTTTGAAAAAAAAGCTTTTATATATCACTATATCTATAAGTATTTGTTTGCTTATTGGTTTCTTATCTAGTTTTGCCACACGCAGTTCTATAGACACCTGGTATCCTTCACTTATAAAACCAAGTTTTAACCCTCCAAACGAAGTTTTTGCTCCAGTCTGGACTGTTTTATATGTTATGATGGGCATTGCAGCTGGTTTAGTCTGGTCTAAAGGGTTTCATCATATTTGGGTAAAAACTGCATTATACCATTTTGGATTTCAACTCTTATTTAATGCTTTATGGAGTATTGTATTTTTTGGAATGCAAAAACCATTATGGGCACTTGTTATTATAATTGTGCTACTAATTTTAATTGTATTAACTATAAAATGGTTTAGAATAATTGATAAGAGAGCAGCACTATTGCTTATTCCTTATTTACTATGGGTATCTTTTGCTACAGCATTAAATTATAAAATATGGGAACTTAATTAGCGAGTTGCTCCAATTTTATCATTGTTTTATAATTCCTAGTTGTAGCAGCAACTTTTAGTTTTCTTTCAAAAAAGTTATTATTACATTTTGCATTCCCCATACCGTTAAGACATTCTAAATAAATACATTCATCAGTAATTATAAAACGTTCATTTTTATAAGTTTCATTAGCTAAACTATTTATTAAAACTTCATCTGGTTTCTTTTTTAACAGTACAAAATAGTAATTCTTAAGTTCAATAGTTTCAGCTATATTAAAAGGTGTTTTTACTATAATTTTTTTAAAATCTATTTTAGATTTTACTAAAGTTGGAACTTGAAATCCAAAGGTTTTAAAGATAGCTTCTTCTATTTTCGTTGCTATTTTGCTAATATCTTTTAGATTAGAATCTAAAATAATATTACCAGATTGTATGTATGTTTTGACATTTTTAAAGCCTAATTTTTCTAGCATTAGCTTTAAATCTATCATTTTTATTTTCTTCTGGCCGCTTACATTTATACCTCGTAAAAGTATAATATATTTTTCCATACATTTAATTTTCAGCAGCAATAGCTTGTGCTGCAATATAGCCACCTGTCCATGCGTTTTGGAAATTAAAACCTCCAGTAATAGCATCTATATTTAATACCTCTCCCGCAAAATAGAGATTCGGAATTATTTTACTTTCATAGGTTTTAAAATTCAATTCTGTTAGTTCCACTCCTCCAGCAGTTACAAATTCTTCTTTATAGGTACTTTTACCATCTACCTCTAATATACTTGAAGTTAAATTATCTGCTAAGACTTGCAATTGACTTTTAGAAATATCAGCCCATTTGGTTGTTTCAGAAATGTGAGAAGCTTTTACCAGGTTTATCCATAGTCGCCTCGGAAGCTCTACAGCATTTGTACGAAGGATGGTTTTTTTAGGTTCTACTTCTTTGATTTGCATTAATAATTTTATAATGGCTCCTTCATGATATTCTGGAAGCCAATTTACCTTAATCTTAAACTTATAATTTTCTTCGTTTAATCTTCTTGCGGCCCACGCAGATAATTTTAATATTGCTGGACCACTTAAACCCCAATGTGTAATTAGTAAAGGACCTTCTTCTATTAAAGTATTCTTTTTCTTTACGTTACTTTTTAATTTTATATTAAGTTGTTGCGTTACAAAACCTTTTTTCAATATTTCAATCTTAGCTATAGTACTTATTCCTTGAATACCAGCTATGCGTGCATCTTTGATATTAAACGTAAATAACGAAGGTACTGGTGGTACAATGGTGTGCCCAAGTTTTTCTAACATTTTCCACATTTTTGGACTGCTCCCAGAAGCTACTAACAACTTTTTAGCATAATACTTCTTTCTAATCGTTTCTATCATCCAAGTATTTCCTAAAGCTTCATTTTCAACAATAGCGATATCTACAACAGAACTGTTTTTATATACTGTTACCCCTAAACGGCTTACCTCATTCACAAAAAGATCTATTACTGTTTTTGAAGTATTGCTAGCAGGAAATATACGACCATCTGCTTCTACAGTGAGGTCTACCCCTCTATCTTCAAAAAAGCGCATGGTATCTGCACTATTGTAAGTATTAAATGGACCTCTTAATTCTTTTTCTCCTCTAGGGTAATTCTTAGCTAAATCTTCGGGGATAAACTTTGTATTGGTAACATTACATCTGCCTCCTCCAGAAATCTTTACCTTAGAGAGTACTTCCTTACTCCGTTCTAAAATGGTTATTTTTAGCTTAGGGTTTGCTTCCGCAATATGAATTGCTGCATAGTACCCAGCAGCACCTCCTCCAATAATAATTACATCTCTCATTATTTCAAACGTTCTGGATAGTTGGTAATAATACCGTCTATTCCAAACCGCTTCATTAAATTGATATTTTGGGGGGAATTTACGGTCCAAGCATAAATTTTAAAACCTGCTTGTTTTATTTCTAAATTATTCGCTGCAGTAAGCAATGTAAAATCTGGATTTACAGCTACTGCATCCAATTTTTTAGCTACCGGGATTGCTTGCAAAGGATCTTTTTCTTCGATAAGAACTGCTATTTGCATTTGTTTATCTTTCTCTCTCATTTTTTTTAATTCATTCCAATTAAAACTAGAAATCAAAAATTGATTCAATTTCCATTCTTTATACTTTATGTAGTGATAAATAATTATGCATACCGCTTCTGCTGTATTAGCACCTTTTAATTCTATATTAACAGCTACTTTTCCATTAATTACATCTAATACTTCTGTAAGCAGAGGAATTCTGTGACCACCCGTTACCTCTAGCTTTTTTAATTCTTGCAAGGTATAATTTTCAATCTTTCCGTATCCATTTGTTAATCTATCTACTTCATCATCATGAAAAACAACTATTTCTCCACTTGCAATTCTAAAAACATCTATTTCTATCATGTCTACCGCTAAGGCAAGTGCTTTTTCAATAGATGCTATTGTATTTTCTGTTTCATGCCCCATGGCTCCTCTATGACCAATTATAATTGGTTTTTTTGCTTCCATACAACTAAGTATTTATAGTAATAAAATCTCGCAATGATAATTGAATTTCCTCTTATTTTACTTTTAAATATTAAAAAATACTTGTGATAGGTTAATTGATTGTAGATTCTCTATTGATAATAGTAGGTTCCAGTATTATCGTTTCGTAAGTTTCCTCTTCCTTTTCTAGTTCTATTTTTTCAATAAGTAATTTAGCTGCCGATGCTCCCATTTCTTCTCCATGTTGCGCCACAGAAGTTAATGTAGGATTAGAAAATTTAGATAATACACCATCTGTAAAACCAATAAACGCAATATCTTCTGGCACATTACTCCCCAAATCTTTAACTATACGCATAGCGTGGAGCGCAAATATTTCATTTACACATAAAACTGCATCTAATTTTATATTTGTAAAAAAATCTACTAATTCAGATCCTTCAACACTATTCATATGAGGCATTTTTAATATTAAGTTTTCATCCACTGATATATTGTGCTCCTTTAGTGCATCTAAGTAGCCCTTAGTTCTATTTCTACTAACACTTAAATAATCCCCAGTTGTAATTAAGCCAATTCGTTTTCTGCCATCATTTATCAATTTTTTTACAGCATCTCGGGCTCCTTTTTCGTCATCAACAATAACTTTATCGCAATTTATTTGATCTGTTACCCGATCAAAAAGTACTAATGGTATTCCTTGATCTGTTAATTCTTTAAGATGATTATAGTCGTTTTTTAATTGTGTTTCACTAGATAAAGACAGTATAAAACCGTCTACACTACCATTATCTAATATTTCCATATTAATAACTTCTTTATTAAAAGATTCGTCAGAAACACATAAAATAACATTGTAGCCCTTTGCATTTGCGTATTTCTCAATACCCCTACAAACTGTAGTAAAAAAATAATGCACTATTTCAGGGATGATCACCCCTATATTTTTAGTTCTTTTATTTTTTAAACTTATAGCAATATTATTAGGTTTATAATTATGAACTTTGGCATAAGCTTGTATTTTCTCTTTTGTAGGCATACTAATTTCCTCACTATTTTTTAGCGCTTTAGAAACTGTAGAAATAGAAACCTTTAATTCTCTAGCAATATGTTTTAATGTAATTTTTGACCTCAAATTGTTGGTTTTGATATTACTCTTTTTTAAAATATGAAATTAAGAATTTAAAAATTCATGATTTTAAATAATTAAAATAAACATTTTTAAGGGTTAAAAATAGGTTTTTAATAATAATACTACCAAAAAATACATAATATCATATACTTACGTGATGTAATTACTATCTACTTGCCCTATCGTCATAAAAGTAATATCTTGGAGCCTACATTTATAAATAGTCGTTGAAACTTATGTATTCTATTGGGTATGATATTGGAAGCTCTTCCATTAAAGCAGCATTAATTGAATCTTCAACTGGAAAAAAAATTGCTGTTATTACAGAACCGTCTGTTGAGATGGAAATGAAAGCGATACAAAATGGTTGGGCAGAACAACATCCTGATGACTGGTGGAAACATATTTGCAATGCTACAAAAGCATTATTAAAAGATCATAATATAAGCGCAGACCAGGTAAAAGGGATTGGAATATCCTACCAAATGCATGGATTAGTTGTAGTTGACAAGACAGGAAAACCGCTTCGTGACGCTATCATATGGTGTGATAGCAGAGCTGTAGAAATAGGACAAAAAGCCTTTGACACTATTGGGAACGAAAAATGTGCTACACAATTATTAAATTCTCCAGCAAATTTTACAGCATCAAAATTAAAATGGGTAAAGGACAATGAACCAGCGCTTTATTCAAAAATTGATAAGTTTATGCTCCCTGGAGATTATATTGCGTATAAGCTTAGTAATATCATAAACACTACGATATCTGGACTATCTGAAGGTATTTTTTGGGATTTTAGCGAAAACGATATCGCTACTTGGCTTTTAGACTATTATGGATTAGATCAGCATTTAATTCCTGATATTGTTGCTACTTTTTCACCTCAAAGTAAAGTAGATAAAAAAGGAGCTATTGCATCTGGTTTGGCTGAAGGAACTCCTATATATTACAGAGCAGGAGACCAACCTAATAATGCATTATCATTAAACGTTTTTAATCCTGGTGAAGTTGCTGCCACTGGTGGAACCTCTGGCGTAGTTTATGCCATTACAGAAAGTTTATCGGTTAAAGAGAGCTCTCGTGTTAATAATTTTGCTCATGTAAATTATACAAATAAAGCACCACGAATTGGAAAGTTACTTTGCATCAATGGCGCAGGAATTCAATATAGATGGCTACTAAATAACTTATCTGTAAGCTCTTATGAAGAAATGAATGACTTGGCTGAATCCGTTCCTATTGGTTCAGATGGTGTAACCATACATCCTTTTGGGAATGGTGCTGAACGAATGTTAAACAACAAAACATTAGGGACTCAAATGAGTAATATTAACCTAAACAATCATACCAAAGCACATTTTTGTAGAGCTGCACTAGAAGGAATTGCATTTTCGTTTGTATATGGAATGGAAATTTTAAAGTCAGATGCTATTCAACCAAAAGTAATACGTGCTGGCAATGATAACCTATTTAGAGCCGATATCTTTTCTAATACCGTTGCTACCTTAATAGGACAAGAAATAGAAATTTACAATACCACAGGAGCAATTGGTGCAGCTAGAGCTTGTGAATTATACAAAGGAGATTTTGAATCTTTTGGCAAACAAATAATGGATAATGATTATGTAATGGGTTTTAAGCCTGTTGCAAATAAAAAACCATATGTGATAGCGTATAATAAGTGGAAAAATGAACTTGCACAACTTTTAGAAAACAAATAAACAAACAATACAATACATGGCACTTATAGGAAATAAAGAATATTTTAAAGGAATAGGCGATATAAAATTTGAAGGGAAAGAATCTGATAATCCTTTAGCATTTAAATATTATAACCCAAGCCAAGTGGTTGCTGGAAAAACAATGAGTGAACATTTACGCTTTGCCATTGCTTATTGGCATACCTTCTGTGGACAAGGTGCCGACCCTTTTGGGCCTGGTACGCAGAATTTTCCTTGGGATCAACCCACCAATGCTATTGATGCCGCTAAAGAGAAAGCTGATGCTGCTTTTGAATTTATTACAAAAATGGGCTTTGACTATTTCTGCTTTCACGATTATGATTTAGTGCAAGAAGGTGCTACCCTTGTTGAGTCTGAAAAAAGATTGGCGACTATTACTGATTTTATTAAAGAGAAAAAAGCAGCTTCTGGTGTAAAACTATTATGGGGTACTGCTAATTGTTTCTCCAATCCAAGATATATGAATGGTGCAGCTACTAATCCAGATTTTAATGTTTTAGCAAGAGCGGGCGGACAAATAAAACTGGCCTTAGATGCTACGATTGCTTTAGATGGTGAAAACTATGTTTTTTGGGGTGGTCGTGAAGGTTATATGTCTTTACTGAATACGGATATGAAAAGAGAATTAGACCATATGGGACAGTTCTTAGGGTTGGCAAGAGATTATGCCCGTAGTCAAGGTTTTAAAGGCACTTTCTTTATTGAACCTAAGCCTATGGAACCGATGAAACATCAGTATGATTTTGATGCTGCAACTGTGGTTGGATTCTTAAATCAGTATGGTTTACAAGATGATTTTAAATTAAACTTAGAAGTAAACCATGCTACTTTAGCGAGCCATACCATGCAACACGAAATGGAAGTAGCGGTAGCGCATAATATGCTGGGTAGTATTGATGCCAACCGTGGGGATTATCAGAATGGTTGGGATACAGATCAGTTTCCTAATAATATCCAAGAAGTGACTGAAGCTATGCTGGTATTCTTAAAAGGTGGTGGCTTACAAGGCGGAGGTATTAATTTTGATGCTAAAATTAGAAGAAACTCTACGGATATGGAAGATGTATTCTTAGCACATATTGGTGGTGCAGATACTTTTGCAAGAGCCTTATTAACTGCTGATAAAATTATTAATTCTTCTTCTTATGATGCGCTACGCACTAAACGTTACAGTTCTTTTGATACAGGGAAAGGAAAAGATTTTGAAAATGGAAAACTAGATTTTAAAGCTTTATACGAAATTGCCTTAGAAAACGGAGAATTAGAATTGCAAAGCGGTAAACAAGAATTGTTCGAGAATATAATCAATCAGTATATTTAGAAACTGATTTCAAGGGATAAAAAAATCCAGTGCTAATACACTGGATTTTTTGTTTTAGTTATTTTCTATACTATTTATTAACTAAAAATAAAATAAGTACTTAATACTACAATACAAATAGCAATTCCTACGGGTTTTACATATTTCCAAGGGGTTACATCTACTTGTTTTGTGTATTCTTGAATATAATCAGTTTCTCTAGGCTGCATTTTACCAATTGCTAACATAATAAGTATGGTTAGCACAAAAGTAATTGCTTGCACATGTAAGAAATGTGGTAAATCCATCTCTAAACCTTTAGATAATACAACATAAGTTACATAAAAAAGAAAAGAGAAAATAATACCAGCTTTAGCTGCTTTAGCAGGCACACGCTTTGTTAAGAAACCAACAACAATAACTGTTAAAATAGGAATACTATATGCACCATTAACAGTTTGTAAGTAGCCAAATAACCCATCAGTAGCATAATACAAAAATGGAGCTACAAACATAGAAAAGATGGCCAGTATAATACCAAACTTTTTACCTACAGAAACTACTTTTCTTTCTTCCGCTTCTTTATTGATGAATTGCTTATAAATATCTACCCCAAATAAGGTTACACAACTATTTAATGCCGAATTAAAGGAACTTAAAATAGCTCCAAACATTACAGCTGCAAAAAAGCCTACTAATGGCGTTGGTAATACTTCTGCTACTAATCTAGGATAAGCAATATCATTATTTGCTAAAACTTCACCGCCCCATTTATGGTACGCAATAATACCAGGTAGTACTACAATAATTGGCCCTAATATTTTAATAAAAGCCGCAAGTGATAATCCTTTCTGACCTTCTGCTAAATTCTTAGCTCCTAAGGCACGTTGTATAATTTGCTGGTTGGTACCCCAATAGAATAATTGCACTAACATCATCCCTGTAAAAATAGTTGCAAAGGGTATTGATGATGTTTCTGATCCTATAGCATTCAGTTTTTCAGGATATTCTGATGTTAACTTTGATAATCCACCTAAAACACTATGATCATCACTAATAGCTATTAAACCAAAAACAGGAATTAAAAGACCTCCAATTAATAAACCAATAGCATTTATACTATCGGATACTGCTACGGCTTTTAACCCCCCAAAAATGGCATAAATTCCTCCAATAATTCCAATACTCCATACACACAACCATACAGATTGCCACTCAGTTATTCCTAACAGTTCAGGAAGATTAAACATTCCGCTTATTCCTAAAGAACCAGAATACAATACAATAGGTAATAAAACAATAGCATATCCTGATAAAAACAAGCCAGAAGTTAAGGCCTTTGTTGTGGTATCAAAACGACGCTCTAAATATGTAGGAATGGTAGAAATACCGCCTTTTAAATATTTTGGCAATAGAAATACAGCAGTTATGACCATAGCTATTGCAGCCAAAGTTTCCCAAGCCATTACCAAAATACCATCGGCATAAGCACTACCATTTAATCCAACAATTTGCTCTGTAGAAAGATTGGTTAATAACAATGAGCCCGCTATAACACCCGCAGTAAGGCTACGACCTCCTAAGAAATAACCTTCAGATGAGTTTTCATTGGTTTTTCTGGTTGCCATATAAGCAATAACAGCTACTAATAAAGTAAAGCCGACAAAAGAAATAATTCCTAACATTTTTAATTTAATTTAGTTTTAGATATAAAGTTCTCGTCTAATATATTATTTTATTTAAGAAAACACTGTAAGGGATTGCTCATTATATACCATTAATGGTATATTTTAAAGAAAAATAATCATTATGTTAGGTTTTATGGAGTTATAAACTAAATATTCTCATTAATAAAGCATCTACAATAAGAATATAAATTTTAAAACATATATTAGCTTTAGGTATCATATTTTATATCATTACACGTACTTTTTTGAAATATTATTTTTCAAAAAAAATATAAAATAGTAAGTCTAAAAATATACTCCTTACATTAAAAAACAAATAGAAAAAGTGGTTATCATAAAATACATAGGCATTAGAGTTATTTCCCTAGCATGTATTTTGTTCCTCCTTAATTGTGCTAACCATGGCAAATTAAAATTTGAAGCTAAATTGCCAAAACAATTAAATGAGAATTCGGGTCTAGCCTATTTTAATGATAACACATTATTTTTTATAGAAGATCATGGAAATGGAAATGTGATATTCAAAACCGATATAAAAGGTAATATTGGTGCTAAGTTAAAAGTTATAAATGCTAAAAACAAAGATTGGGAAGATATAACGAAAGATGAAAATAACAATCTATTTATTGCAGATTTTGGTAATAATAAAAATGATAGAAAAGATTTAGTCATCTACAAAATATTAAATTCTGAATTAAAAAAAGAAGATAAAGTAATCGCCGAAAAAATACATTTCTCTTATCCACAGCAAAAAAAATTCCCTCCAAAAAAGAATGCACTATTATACGATGCTGAAGCTATTTTTTACCATATGGGTTTTCTTTATATCATAACAAAAAATAGAACAATACCTTTTAATGGAAAAACGCTTGTATATGAAATTCCTGCAAAAAAAGGTTCTCATATAGCCAGATTAGCAGGAGAATTTACCACTTGTTCAAAAGGAAACAGCTGTAAAATAACAGCTGCTAGCATTTCTCCTGACACCAGAAAAGTATGCTTATTAAGTTGTGGTGTGCTTTGGATATTTACAGATTTTAGTAGTGTACGTAATTTTACAGATGGTAAATTAACCACTATTGATTTAGGTATTAGAACACAGTTAGAATCTATTGTTTTTAAAGACAATAATATGCTATTACTTTCTGATGAAAAACAAGCTAATACAGGAGGTAATTTGTACTCTTTTACCTTGGATTAGTTTCTGTTTTTTGTTATCTTAACTACTTGTTTAAAACAAGTAACAATATGAAAACAAATCATAAAATTGACACTAGATTTTTAATTTATGGGACACCATTACTTATACTCTTATGTAGTGTTTCGATTGCTCTAAGCTCGTTAATGGAACAATATCCTAAGCTGGCAATTGGTATTACTTATGATCTTACATTAACCGCTCCATTTGTTTATTTTTTATTGATACGGAAAAAAGAAATTTCTAAATTAACAATAGTTCCATTATTTATAATTGGAATTCTTTTAGCTAACTATTTAATTCCTAACACACAACAATACCATTTAAGTCTTATTAAAACATACCTTTTTCCCGTTGTAGAATTAACAGTTATTAGTATCATTTTTCTTAAAATAAGAGCTACTCTAAAAGTTTTTAAAAAGAATGCAGAAGTACATACAGATTATCTTTTAATTATTAAAGAAACTGTAAAAGACATTATAAAAAATCCTAAAATTGCAAAACTACTTTCTTCTGAATTAACGATGTTTTATTATAGCTTCTTTTTGTGGAAGAAACCTAAAGAGAATAAAACTGCATTCTCTCTATATAAAGACAGTGGTATTATCTCTTTATTGGCTGGTTTTGCGCTTATAATTTGTATAGAAACATTTGTTTTGCATATACTAGTCGCTAAATGGAATCATTATATCGCATGGGTACTTACAATAAGTAGCATATACTTTGGTATTCAAGTATTTTCGCATATAAAAGCTTTAATTTTTAGACCTACACGCATTACTGATCACGCACTACATCTTAAGTATGGGATTTTAGCGGACATGTCTATTAACCTAGCGGATATAAAAAAGGTGACCTTGTGCACAAGTAACCTTGAAGATTCGGAATTAAAAGTAGGCAAATTAAGCCCTCTAAAAGATTTAGAAAGTCATAATATTGCTATTTATTTTAATAAAAAACAGACTATAGAAAAGGTATATGGTACTACAGAAGAATGTGATGTTATTTTGGTTTCAGTAGACAATAAAAATGAGTTTATTGATATGCTAAATGATAGAATTCTCTAATCCATCCAAATTGTTTTATCAGCAATAGGCTGTCGGATACCCTCAGGAATTTCACTATCGTAATAACCCATATAGAAGAATCCTAAACATTTTTCGCCTTCTTGTAAATTAAAAAAATCACCTGTATATTTTATAAGCTCTGGTGAACTCCAATAACAGCCTATTCCCATTTCCGTACAACAAAGCCACATATTTTGTACAGCCATAGCAACCGCTGCTATCTCTTCCCATTCTGGAATACTTTCAGCATCATCTCTTTGCATACAAATAGCAATAACCGCACCTGATTTTGTTGGATTTTCTAATATTTTTTTTGCTTTTATTTGCTTGGGCTTTGGCGTAATATCTATATAAGTATTCATTAAAAATTCGCCTAATTTTGTTTGCGAAACACCATGCATTACCTTAAAACGCCAGGGTTCTGTTTTTCTATGATTAGGAGCCCAATTTGCCGCCTCTAGTATCTTTTCAATAGTGTCTTTAGCTATTGGTTTATTTATATATTGTGCAGGGAAGATAGAGCGTCTATTTTTTATTAAATCAAAAATCATTTATTTAGCTATTTAATGAAGTAAAAATACACTTTTGATTTTTCTAAACCAATTAAGAAACTTAGACTGAAATACAAAACATATTAAACACTAAATAATAAATTGATACAGTTCTTTAAAACAGGGTTTGGATTGTCTTTTTTCCAAATAACACTTAATACAGCTCTTTGTTTAATATGCTTTAATGGGATAAATTTTAAGCGCATCTGAAAACCAAATTGTAATGAGGTAGGAACAATAGCCACGCCAAGGTTATTTTCTACTAACTTAAAAATAGTATGCGCATGTACAGATTTATGTGATATTTTAGGTGAAAAACCAGCATCTGAACAAATACTAGAAATAATATCATAATAAAAAGGGCTATACTCTTTACTGAATAAAATAAAGTTATCGTCTTTAAACTGATGTATTCCTTCAAATTCTCTGGTTAACATAGGGTAACTCTCTGGTAAAACCAAAGAAAAAGTATCTTCAAAAACAGTCTGCATTTGCAACTCATTAGGCACTCTTTCTAATCTAACAAAACCAATATCTAAATCGTCTTTTAAAATAGCATCTACTTGAGAAAAATTAGGTCTTTCTTGTAATGAGGTTCTTATTTTTGGATAGGTATCTTTTAGTTTTACTAATAAAGAGGGTATGACTTCTTGCATAGCAGATCCTAAAAATCCAATTCTAATTTCTCCGGTATCCCCATCTCCAATAAGTTGAATTTCTCTTTTAGCATCATTTATTTCTTTAAACCATTTTTCAACTTTATCTTTTAAATAATGTCCTGCTGGTGTTAGAGAAACTTTCTTTTTGTCCCTAAAAAACAGATCAGTTTCAAGAATTCCTTCCATTTGTTTTATCTGTCTACTCAATCCTGGTTGGGAAATAAATAATTTTTCCGCTGCTTTTCTATAATGCAATTCTTCTGCCACAGCTAAAAAATAATTAAAATGACGTAATTCTAATTGATAACTCATAGTTATTAATTGATGATATAAATAGTATTGGCATGCATTAAAATTACACAATAACTTTAAGATTTAAAAATAAAACCATATGATCTCGGTTCCAGAACATTTTAATTATGGAGAAGATTGGCTTACAGTTAGTATAGCTATTGCAATTGCCGAAGGAAAAACGAAAGGTCAATTAACATCTAATACACGAAAAAAAATACAAACTAGTTCTAAGGTTGTTCAGCATATCGTTGAAGAAAACCTTCCTGTTTATGGAATCAATACAGGGTTTGGTCCTTTATGCACCACTAAAATATCTAAAGAAGAAACCAAAATACTACAAAATAACATCTTAAAAAGTCATAGCGTAGGGGTAGGTAAGTCTATAGACAAAACCATTGCTAAACTTATGATGATTCTTAAAGTTCAATCGCTAGCCAAAGGCTATTCGGGTATTGCAGAAAGCACTTTAGATCGTATTATATGGCATATAGAAAATGATAGTATTCCAATAGTCCCATCTCAAGGTTCTGTTGGCGCATCAGGAGATTTAGCACCATTATCACATTTATTCTTACCACTAATAGGACTTGGCAAGGTACAGCATAAAAATAAAATAGTTAAAACTGCTCAGGTATTACAGAAAGAAGGTTTAGAACCTTTAACACTAAAAGCTAAAGAAGGTTTAGCACTTATTAATGGAACGCAGTTTATAGCCGCACACGCTGTGCAAATAATAGAGAAACTCTATAATTGTTTATCTCAAGCAGATATTATTGGAGCTATGATGATTGAGGGGCTTCAAGGTTCTGTAAAACCCTTTTATAATGAATTGCATAGGTTACGCCCTTTTAAAGGAAATATACATGTAGCAAAAAGAGTGAAAAAACTTTTGAAAGGTTCTGAAATTATGAAAGACCATATTGATTGTGAACGTGTGCAAGACCCATATTCATTACGCTGCATTCCACAAGTACATGGCGCCTCTAGAAATGCATGGTTACATTTAAAAGAACTAACAGAAACCGAGTTAAATTCTGTTACAGACAACCCCGTTATTATAAATGATACACTTACCATTAGTGGGGGCAGTTTTCATGGACAACCATTAGCTATGGCTCTAGATTATACTTGTTTAGCTGCTTCGGAAATTGGTAATATTTCTGATAGACGTATTTATTTTGCCTTAGAAGGAAATAGTTCTGGGGTGCCTAAACTTTTAATGGAAGATACGGGTATTAACTCTGGTTACATGATTTTGCAATATACAACTGCTGCATTAGCCAGTGAAAATAAAGGATTATGTTTTCCTTCTAGTGCAGATAGCATACCTACTTCATTAGGACAAGAAGACCATGTAAGTATGGGGTCTATAGGAGCTAGGAAAGCATTGCAAGTTATTGGAAATGTAGAAAAGATTTTGGCTATAGAATTACTAACCGCTGCACAAGCTTTTGAATTTAGAAAGCCTATGAAATCTGGTATTTTCTTAAATGAAATTCATAAAGCCGTTCGTAAAAAAGTAGCATTTGCAGATAAGGATAGGGTTTTTGCTAACGATATTGAAATTGGTATTAAAATAATTAAAGACAATTTAATTAGTAAAGTTATTCAGAAAGTTCAAAAAAAAGAAAAAATCTCCTTAAAAACCAAATATTCAAAAGAATTTGAAACCTATTAAAATAAATAATAAACTCATTTAGACTTTTAGGATTGAGGCGAAAATTTGAGATTTTTTGCTCTTTCAATAGTTTTTTAAGTTGCATTGCAGAGCTACGGAAGGCAAAAAACGAAGAAAGAGTGAAAAAGATAATTTTTTTAGCTAATTAAAAAAGCTTAAATGTGTTCAATGCATAAAAAACAATATGATGGTAAATTACAAACTTATAGGACCTTTTAAGCAACTGATTCCAATGACCAATTTACCTTTAAAGGGAAGTTTAACAGATAATGCATTAGTAGTTATAGAAAATTCTGGGATTTTAATAGCGGATAAAAAAATTGATGAGATTGGCACCTATGATCAATTAGTATTGGAAGCAAAAACAAAAAATGCTGAAATTATTCTTCTAAAAGGCGATTATGTTGGTTTGCCTGGTTTTATAGATGCTCATACTCATATTTGTTATAGTGGAAGTAGAGCAAATGATTATGCTATGCGCAATGCTGGTAAAACCTATTTAGAGATTGCAAAAACAGGAGGTGGTATTTGGGATACCGTAACCAAAACTAGAAAAACAAGTAAAGAAGTACTTATAAAAGAAACTTTAAAAAGAGCCAATAGGCACCTTAAAAATGGAACCACTACTATTGAAGTTAAAAGTGGTTATGGACTTTCTATTGCTGAAGAATTAAAAATGCTTCGTGTTATTAAAGAAGTAGCTGCGATTGCAGTACCAGATATTATCCCTACTTGTCTTGCTGCACATATGTTACCAAAAGATTTTGAGGGTACAGCTGAAGACTACCTTAACGAAATAAGTAGTATTCTTTTTCCACTACTCAAACAAGAAAAACTTACCAATCGTATCGATGCTTTTATAGAAGATAGTGCTTTTTCAGCAACGCAAATTGTCCCCTATTTTAAAAAGGCGAAAGCGATGGGTTTTGATATTACGGTTCATGCAGATCAGTTTACTACTAATGGGAGCAAAGTAGCTCTAGATTTTGAAGCGATCAGCGCAGATCATTTAGAAGCAAGCACACAAAAAGAAATTAATTTATTAGCAAACAGTACTGTAATTTCAATCGCTTTGCCTGGGGCCTCACTTGGTTTAGGGCTTAATTTTACTCCTGCGAGGAAAATTTTAGATGCTGGAGGTACATTGGCAATTGCCAGTGATCACAATCCTGGTTCTGCACCTATGGGCGATCTTTTAACACAAGCGGCTATTTTAGGAGCTTCCCAAAAACTAAGCAATGCTGAAGTTTTAGCAGGAATTACATGTAGAGCAGCAGCAGCTTTAAATTTAAAAGATAGAGGAGCACTTGCAAAAGGCTTTTTAGCAGATTTAACTATTTTCCATACCCATCATTACAATGAAATTTTATACAACCAAGGTAACCTTAAACCTTGTATGGTGTATAAAAAAGGAGAACAAGTTTACAACAAACATAATCCCCCTAACCTCAAAAAGGGGAACTAAATTGTTATGAATAAAAAAGTACAACGCATTTAACAAAACAAAGCATACACTCTGTACTTAGTACTTAATACTCTTAATAAAAAATGAATTTTAAGCAACAAATACTTCAAGGAATTCCAGACAAAATACCTCCTCCAAGGGCTTATTGCTTAAACAGCAATCATGCCCCTAAAAGAAAAGCGATTCTTACTATAGACGAAAAGGTGCTTGCCATACAAAATGCATTACGCTATTTTCCAAAAAAATGGCACCTTATACTTTCTAAAGAATTTGCATTTGAATTGGAAGAATATGGGCGTATTTACATGTACCGATTTAAACCAGGCTATAAAATGTACGCACGTGCTATTTCTAAATATCCAGCAAAAACTACCCAAGCAGCTGCTATTATGCTAATGATACAAAATAATTTAGATCCAGCTGTAGCGCAACATCCTGAAGAATTAATTACTTATGGGGGTAATGGAGCAGTATTTCAAAATTGGGCGCAATACTTGCTTACTATGAAATTCCTAGCAGAAATGACCCATAAGCAAACCTTGCATATGTATTCTGGTCACCCAATGGGTTTATTTCCATCATCAAAAAATGCACCTAGAGTTGTAGTTACTAATGGGATGATGATTCCAAACTATTCCAAACCAGATGATTGGGAAAAATACAATGCATTAGGCGTAACCCAATACGGGCAGATGACAGCAGGTTCATACATGTATATTGGTCCGCAAGGAATTGTACATGGTACAGCTATTACCGTAATGAATGCTTTTAGAAAAGTATTACTGAAAAATGAAAATCCTAATGGAAAAATCTTTTTAACTGCTGGACTCGGTGGTATGAGCGGCGCACAGCCTAAAGCAGGAAATATTACTGGTTGTATTACGATTTGTGCAGAAGTAAATGCAGCTGCAGCTACAAAAAGACATCAACAAGGTTGGGTAGATCTATTGATAGACAAGTTAGATGATTTGGTTATTAGGGTAAAGGAAGCACAACATAAAAATGAAGTAGTTTCTATAGCATATATAGGCAACGTAGTAACTGTTTGGGAGCGATTTTATGACGAGCATATTTTTGTTTATTTAGGGTCAGATCAAACCTCGTTACATAACCCTTGGGCTGGCGGGTATTACCCTGTTAATTTATCTTTTGAAGCCGCTAATATCCTAATGAGTACAGATCCAGCTACTTTTAAAGAAAAAGTACAGGCTTCCTTAAAAAGGCATGCTGCAGCAATTCATAAACACACCGCAAAAGGCACTTATTTCTTTGATTATGGCAATGCGTTTTTATTAGAAGCTTCTCGTGCTGGTGCAGCAGTTATGGCAAAAAACAACATTGATTTTAAATACCCCTCTTATGTACAAGACATTTTGGGACCTATGTGTTTCGATTATGGTTTTGGTCCTTTTAGATGGGTTTGCACCTCTGGAAAAGCAAAAGATCTTAAAAAGACTGACCAGATCGCTTTAAAAGTTATGCAAAAAATTAAAAAAACTGCTCCAGAAGAAATTCAACAGCAAATGCAAGATAATATTACTTGGATTAAAGAAGCTCATAACAACAAACTTGTAGTAGGCTCGCAAGCTAGAATTTTATATGCAGATGCAGAAGGTAGGGCAAAAATTGCCTTAGCATTTAACAAAGCACTAAAAACAGGTAAAATTTCTGCTCCAATTGTTTTAGGAAGAGATCATCATGATGTTAGTGGTACCGATTCTCCTTACCGAGAAACAAGCAATATTTATGATGGCAGCAAATTTACCGCAGATATGGCCATCCATAATGTTATAGGAGATAGTTTTAGAGGTGCAACTTGGGTTTCTATCCATAATGGTGGCGGTGTAGGCTGGGGAGAAGTTATCAATGGTGGCTTTGGAATGGTTTTAGATGGATCAAAAGCTGCTGCAAAACGCCTTAAAAACATGCTCTTTTATGATGTAAATAATGGGATATCTAGAAGGAGTTGGGCGAGAAACAAAGAAGCTTTATTTGCAATACAAAGAGAAATGAAGCGCTCCGCTACATTAAAAATAACCATACCACATATGGTAGACGAAAAAATTTTAAAAGCACTTTATAATGAAAACATATAAAAAACCAAATCTAGATTTATGGAGGGGTAGAAACTCTGGTCAAGAATTGTATTTGCATGAAAAAGTAAAAGGGATAGATCTCGAAAATGAGGAAATTCATATGCATAAAAATAAAATAGCATTATTAGGCTATGCTTGTGATGAAGGAGTACGAAGAAACCAAGGAAGGATTGGTGCAGTTGATGGTCCCGATGCGATTAAAACACAACTTGCAAAAATGCCTAACCATTTAGAAGTCAATACCCAATTGTCTGATGTGGGTACAATACTATGCTTAGAAGGCAATATGGAAATTGCACAAGCAAACTTATCTAAAAAAGTAGCTTTATTATTAAACCAAAATGCGTTACCAATACTTTTAGGTGGTGGTCATGATATTGCTTATGCACATTATAAGGGGATTAAAAGCCACATCAACACGAATAAATCAATTGGAATTATAAATTTTGATGCGCATTTTGACTTACGTTTTAATGATAACAATAATACTTCTGGAACACCTTTTTACCAGATTGCACAAGATTGTAAAAATAATAACACCCCATTTCATTACCTCTGCTTAGGGATTCGAAAAGAGGCTAATGATCGTATTTTATTTGAAACTGCGAAAGAATATAAGGTACAATTTATAACGAATGACTATTTTAATCTGTTACATTTAAAAAAAGTAACAAATATATTAAACAGCTTTTTAAAGACGGTAGATTATGCTTATGTTACTATAGATCTGGATGGTTTTTCTGCTGCATACGCACCTGGTGTTAGCGCTGCTTCACCTATGGGATTTGCACCAGATATTGTTTTAGCCTGTTTAAAAATTATTCTAGATACTAAAAAATTGGTCAGTTTAGACATTGCTGAGATGAATCCTAAATATGATATTGATGCGCAAACAGCAAAACTAGGAGCTTCTGTAGTACATTTTGTAATGCATTACAACAATTAAATTTAACTATTTTCTCATTATTCAACGCCAGCAGCAGAAACAATATTAATTAATTCATCATTTCTTTTATCTTTATTTAGCAAACCAAAAATATCACTCTTATAATTCCAATTGCTGTAGCCAATATTAGTCTCTTCAAAAAGATCTATCATATCTTTATACCAATTTAAGCGATCGTTTTTAGGAACTGTTGCCATAATACCAAATTCACCACAATAAAGAGGCAAGCCTAATTCTTTTGCTTTTGCAATAGGTTTTTTCCACATTTCCAGAATACGTTCTTTGTTAAACACTTCACCCACCCATTTCTCTGCAATAACTTGTTCTTCCTCAGGCAATTCATTAAATTCTTTTTCGGTTAAAATTATTCCCGGATAATGTACTGGACCGTGATAATTTTTTAACTCAGTCCATCGCGCTTCATAATGACTCATTAAAAAAGGTTCGTAAAAATGAAAGCTTAATAAAATATTTTTATCATTAGCCGGCACTTCCAATTCATCAAAAGTATCAACAGATTGCCATCTATTTGAGCCAATAACAATAGTTCTATTAGGCTCTAATTCTCGGATTGCAGCAAATGCCCTTATCAATAAATTATTCCATGTTTCATTATCATCCGCTACAGCTTCGTTCATCAATTCATAGGCCAATTGCCCATTTGGAAATTTATGCAAGCGTTTGGAAAGTTGTCGCCATAGGTCAAAGAATTTTTCTTGTTCCGCAGGTTCTGTCCATAAGGGTTTTACTGTTGCATTAAAATAATGCGAACGCAAAATATGGAGATCCACAATTACTCTTAATTTGTACTCCGCAGCCCATTTTATGCCGTTTTCCAATAACTGAAAAGCATCTTCATATGGTTTTCCTTCTTCATCCCACATATTTGCTTCATCAATGGGCAACCGTATATGATCAAAACCCATCGCTGCTATAGCTGCAATATCATCTTTTGTAAAAAATTCTACTCGTTCAGTTCCTTTTCGCTTACTTTGAGATAGCCAATGTGCAATATTGGTTCCTTTACGAACTTCAAACTTTTTAAAATAATCTTCTTCTTTTTTATCACTACATGAAAATGTTATAACAATTAAGAGAAATAATAATACTTTTTTCATTTTTATATTTTGCGAGTTCCAATCTATTTTTAACTATTATTCTAACCAAGATTTATAATATTTCCCATCATCAATATCCATAGCAACTTGTGTTAATTGTAAGGGTTTAAAAGTATCTATCATTACTGCTAATTCTTCTGTTCCTTTTTTTCCAATACTTGCTTCATAAGTTCCTGGATGTGGCCCATGAGGAATACCAGCAGGATGTAAAGAAATATAACCTTTGTCTATTCCTTTTCTACTCATAAAATCGCCATCTACATAATACAACACTTCATCTGAATCTATATTAGAATGATTGTAGGGCGCTGGTATAGATTCTGGATGATAATCGTACAAACGAGGGCAGAAAGAGCATACTACAAATGCACTAGTTTCAAAGGTTTGATGCACTGGTGGCGGTTGATGCACTCTACCTGTAATCGGTTCAAAATTATGAATAGAAAACCCATAAGGAAAATTATAACCATCCCAACCAACTACATCAAAAGGGTGTATTGCATAGGTTAGATGGTGTAATTGTCCCTGTTTTTTCACCTTCATTAAAAACGATCCTTTTTCATCATAGGTTTTTAAATTCTGCGGTAATTTAAAATCACGCTCACAAAATGGAGAATGCTCTAAATGCTGTCCAAACCAATTTCGGTAACGTTTTGGGGTATATATAGGGTGATAACTTTCTGTAATTAATAATCTATTGTCTTCCGTATCAAACTCAATCTGATAAATCATTCCACGAGGAATCACTAAATAATCACCGTATTCAAACGGAATTTCGCCTAGCATGGTTTTTAAAGTACCCGTTCCTTTATGAATAAAAAGCAACTCATCTGCATCAGTATTCTTATAAAAATAACTCGTCATAGACTTTTTAGGCGCCGCAAGCCCAACATGAACATCTGTATTAAACAGAATCGTTTTTCTACTTTGTAAATAATCATCCTCTGGTTTAATATCAAAGCCTTTTAACAATCTAGATTTTATATTAAAGACCTCAGCTGCTCTAGGTGTTATGTCCAATGTTTTTCCTACTTCTTTAACTTGGGTAGGCCTATGTAGATGGTACATTAAAGAAGACATTCCATCAAAACCTATAGTTCCAAAAAGTTGCTCATAATGCAAAGTTCCATCTTCTTTTTTAAATTGGGTATGCCTCTTTTGTGGCATTTTCCCAAGCTTATGATATAGTGGCATAAATAACGCTTTTAAAACAGTATAAATTTACAATAAAAGTGCATGCTGTATGTTTCTGAACAACATTTATTTTTGAGTAAACGTTTAACTATCTAATGCTATGAATCTCAATATTGTAGTATTTTTCTTTACCGTAAGCTCCTCATTGTTATATAATTTATCTATAAGCTTTAATTATGGTCATTTACTGGGCAAAAAGTCATTTTCACAACATTTATTTTTCTTTAGAGTGGTATTCCTCTAATTTTATTGGGTTATCCAGAAATAATATAAAAATATAATGGCAATTAAAAAATGCAACTACATTACGTTATCTATTCTAATGGGCTTTCTGTTATTAGTCACTAATATCTATGGGCAAGAAACTTATTTAGATGAGTTTAGTAATGTAAACTATGGAAACAATGATGGTTCTCAAAGTTGGTCTTCCAACTGGGTGGAAGTTGGAGACGATGGCGACCCTGCAGCCGGTTTTATATCTATTGCAGGAGGAGAGCTTGTTTTTACTTTTCTCTTTACCGAAGCAATAAGCAGAACCGTTGACCTGACAGGTGCAACATCTGCTACTTTAGGTTTTGATTGGCGCATCTCTGCTTTAGAAACCAATGAAAATCTTACTATTCAAATATCATCAGATGGAGTAACCTTTTCTCCATTTTTCACAGTTCTTGGACAAACAGGAGCAAATAATGCAGGATCTTTTAGCGGGGATATTACTCCGTTTATTTCTGCAAATACAACAATTAGAATTACTAATGTTGGAAATAACTGGTCTTTTGGTGATGATATGGCTTTTTTAGATAATATTCTGATTACTGGTGTTTTTCCACCTACAAATGATGATGACAATGATGGAATTCTTAACGATGTAGATAATTGCCCTACAACTCCTAACCCTGATCAGGCAGATCTAGATTTAGATGGTATTGGAGATCTTTGCGATTTGGATGATGATAATGATGGGATTCCTGATAGTGTAGAATGCCCTATGGATCCCCCTACTGGTGGTAACACAGAGCCAGATGCTATTTTTTTCACCTTGCATAACACACAATTTTTTACCATATCAAATAATATTAATGCTCTAGGGTATGCCGAATCAGGATGGGAACAAACTGTACTAGAATTAGGTGGTATCATAAGTGAAGATTTAGATTTTACCTCTCCTACATTTGCAAACGGAACTGTTACCGTTACTAGTGATGCTACTGCAAGTACTATAACTGTAGCTGCTACTACTGCAGATCCTTTTATATCAGGAAACACAGGTTCTGGTTTAAGTATAGCCCCTGGTGATGCTAGTGTTGAACCAGATAACGATATTGTCTTTTCTACGTTTATTAATTTTACGAATTCTGTTTATAGTTTTGGGTTTGATCTCATGGATATTTTTGATAATGGGCAGCAAGATAGTTTTACTAATGTATGGGAAGTTTTCCTAGATGGAACTTTAGCTTACAGTATTACGGGTAACAGTATAGGTGCTGGTAATACTGGAGATTTAAATATACAAGACCCAAACGGAAACCCTCTAGGGACAGCTACTTTAGGGCAAAATTTAGAGCAATTTTTTGGTTTTATTAGTGATGTACCTGTAAATCAAATAGAAATTAGAACATCATCTACTTTTATTGCTGGTAATGGTGGAGAAGATGTACATGGAATTGATAGTTTTAGGTATACACTCACTCCTATGTCCGATCTAGACGGAGATATTCTACGGTCTTGTGTAGATTTAGACAGTGATAATGATGGTATTTATGATGCTTTAGAAGCTGGACACAATGTAGCGAATACCGGTGGTAGATTAACTGGTCCTGTAGGAACAGATGGGATTCCCGATAGTGTTCAAGATGTGGGGCAAGAAGATAGTGGAATTATTAACTACACCATTCTTGACTCTGATTCTGATGGAGATTTAGACTTTACAGAATTGGATAGTGATGGTGATGGCTGCAATGATGTATTAGAAGCTGGTTTTACCGATAATAATGCAGATGGAATTTTAGGTCCTTTACCCATAACAATTGACCCTAATGGCGTTGTTACATCTGGAACAGATGGGTATACTACACCAAATGATAATAATACAAATAGTATATTAGATTATGTGGAGTTTGGCCCAATACCAAGTATTACGATACAACCCCCTTTGAACCAAAGCACTTTTTCAAGAGCAACAATAACTATTACTGCAAGTACTACTAATGCAGATACTTTTCAATGGCAATTATTTGATGGAACAGTTTGGGTAGATATAGCTGAAACAGCACTATATACTGGCACAACAACCAATACGCTTCAAATTAATAACATTACACTTTCAGAAAACAATGTGCAATACAGAGTAATCATAACAAATTCTGCTTTTGTCTGTGGAATAGAAACTTCAGATATAACTACGTTAACTGTTAACACTGGAAGTGTTATTACGAATAGAAAAATTACATATAGAGTTAATAGAGACTAGATTTTTTAAAAAAATAACTCTTCTAAACAAAAAAAGCCTCCCATAAGGAAAGCCTTTCACTGGTTTCTATTATAAAAATAATAGCTACCACAACTCGCATTTCTAATGAAATGCAACACAACAGTGCAAATATAGGAAAGCTTTTTCGGATTAATTAAATAAGCTACTTTATTTTAATTAAATGTCATAATTATACCGAAATTCAATGTAATGGGAAAAATATTTGGGCTTTTACTTAGCTCTTTAATTTGCCATTAAAGATGTGATATCTACTGGAGAAACAGCAAAAATAGGGCACAAAAATGTCTCCTATGCTATTCAAGAAAATTTATGAATACCGTAATTTGTGAAAGGTTAAGTTAGTTTATCATAAAGTTCAGTTGTAGAACTTTATAAATAAGCATAATTTTGAGTTTTCAAAAAGTATGCATTGATATGGAAGAACGCAACAATTTATATCCTATTTTTTTAAAAACAGCACAGCTTAACATTTTAATTGTTGGGGGTGGTAATGTTGCTTTAGAAAAATTAACATTTTTACTAAAATCTAGCCCTGATGCTGTAGTGCATATGGTTTCTCTAGAATTTATGGATACTACGCTTGCGCTTGCCCGTAAACATCATGTAAAGATTACTTTTGATGCCTATCACGAAAAATATTTAGAAGGTAAAAATATTGCTATTGCTACTACAGATAATGTCCCTGTAAACGAACAAGTATATCATGATTGCAGGGCTCGTAAAATACTTGTTAATGTAGCAGACAATCCTCCCTTTTGCGATTTTTATATGGGCGGTATTGTTACCAAAGGAAACGTAAAAGTTGCCATTTCCACAAACGGAAAATCCCCTACCACAGCAAAACGCTTACGTCAGTTTTTTGAAGATGTAATTCCGAATAATATAGATGATCTTGTAAAAAACCTAAACGAATTTAGAAAAACGATAAAAGGTGATTTTGAAGAAAAGGTAGAAACCTTAAATGAGTTTACAAAAGGTTTGGTGAATAAGAAAGACTAATCAGTTAGCAGTTAGCAGTTAGCAGTTAGCAGTTAGCAGTTAGCAGTTAGCAGTTAGCAGTTAGCAGTTAGCAGTTAGCAGTTAGCAGTTAGCAGTTAGCAGTTAGCAGTTAGCAAAAAATAATCTTTATAAACTATTAAACCTATAAACTTATAAACTTTTTTAAATAAACTTCTAAACTAGTGGAACATATAAATCCATAAACTAGCAAAGCGAAAAACTCCCATATTACAGACCAACTAACATCAAAACCGCCATTACAATCATAATTGCATTTTCTATAAAAGTAGCTTCTGTCATTGGTAATTGTAACGCGGTTCCCAAACAAGCACATTGAATTGTTTTTTTACTCAAAAGTGTTCTAGTAACTCCTATGGTTGTAATTCCCAAAATGAGTAGTGTTGCTATTAAGGCAATATCTATCTGAAATCGCATTAAAAACAATACACCTAAAACCGTTTCTATAAAAGGATATACCTGCCCATAGAAAGGAACAGCTTTTGCCAATGGGTCATACATTTGGAATGAGCTTGAAAACCCTTTTACATCTAAGAATTTAAAAAAACTAAAGACCAGATAAAATAAGCCCATAAAATCTAGCATTACTTCAATAACTATCCAGTTTTTGTAATGCATAAAATTACTAGCAATGGTAATATATGTTAAAATGAGGAATAAAGGTTTTAACTGTTCTAATTTAGATTTTTCTGTTTTTGCATTCGTATCTTTTAAAGACGAAACCGTTATTTTTTTATGTTCAGAAACTGAATATTTATTTGGTAAAACAAGTTCTAAAACAGCAGCTGTCAAAGTATTTGAAGCTTCTAAAACTGCTTCTCCTTTTTCAAGATTTACGGATGCATTAATTACATCTGGCAGCGCGTTTAGCTTTTCTTCCACCCCTTTTCTACAGCCATTACAGGTCATCCCAGTAATATAAAAAGTTTGCTTCATTTTAGATTTTCTCTTTTATTGGTTTTAAAGTATAACTATTTAATGTTCCACTTCCGTAATTTATAATGTAGAGAATATCCCTTAACTGTAAAATATCTGTTGGTTTCTGTATGTTTTTTTTAAGTTCTTGTTTTAAGTTTCCTTCTAAATCATAAACTAAGACTCTATGGTTTTCAAAATCTGTCACAAAAAGCGACTTATCAGAAACAAAAAGACCTGTTGCCGCATTCATTTTTTGCTCCTTCCCTATCATTTTCAAAAACTTTCCATTTTTATCAAAAACTTGCACTCTATTATTATAAGCATCTGCTACCCAAATTTCACTTTCAGTAATTTGTACATCGGTAGGGTAATAAAAATCACCTTCTGCCTTTCCTTCTTTTCCAAAAGAAAGCCAGTCAGTCCCATTAAAATATAAAATTCTATTGTTATAAAAATCTGCAATAGCCAATTCTTTATCTCGTATTGCTACTCCAGAAGGAGCATCTAAACTATCTGAAGGGAAAATAATACTTGGTAAAACATGCGAATTTGAATATGTTAAAATACTATCATTCCCGTACTGAGGTATTAATAAACTTGAGTCATACGCCGCAATATGCATAGGCCTATCAAGAGCGTCAATACTAGAAATTATTTTTCCTGCATCATCTATTTCAACAACTCTATTATGATCCCCATCTGAAAGCCATAATTTATCGTTTAAAACCGCAATTCCTATTGGATTAATCCCATCTAATTGAATTGATTTTTCTAATACCCATTCTTTAGGTATTGTATCTTCTTTTTTGCAAGAAAACAATAGCACTACTACTAAAACAAAACTAAGTATAGATTTCATGGGCTTATTTTTGGGTACGTTCATACTGGCAACATGCTGGTAATTCCTTGTATGTATTCTTTTTTGCTTTATGATTTTCGGTATCATGACCTACAGATACAACTGCTTTTTCTACATTTGCTATAGTTGTCTTTTTAGCATCAAAATCTACTTTTAACAATTTTGTTTTCTCATCCCAAATGGCATTAGAAACGCCTTCTATTTTAAAAGCTGCTTTTTCTATTCGTGCTTTGCACATACCACAATTACCTGCTACTTTTAGTACTTCAGATTGTATTGCTAGTCCTTCTATTTTAGATGCTGTTTTTACACTTGTCTCTTCAATTGTACCATCAGCACGTTCTATTCTAGAAGTGATGGGTGTATACCCCGCTTTTTCAACCTTTTTTTCTACTGCTATTAAAGAAAGTTTCTTTTCTGCTGGATAACTAAAACTAAAATCTCCTGTTTCTATATTAATTTTAACTTCTTTAATCCCTTTAAATTCTTTAAATTTCTTCTCTAATCCATATGCACAAAACGGACAGCCTAAGCCATCTACTTGTACCATAAATTTATCCATTTGTTTTTGTGCTGTTACAAAAGAAACGGTTAGTACTACTGTAAAAATTGTTATTATTATTTTTTTCATCATTTCTTGTCTTTAATTTTTTCTTAAAAAGTATATCTTGTCCCTAAAAAGAGACTGTAATCTAATTTTCTGTCAAAGGCAACATCATTCACTAAGGGTACTTGTACCGCTAAATCAAACGTAATATTCTTCCCTGCGTATTGTATTCCTTGTGCATAAAGTAGTTGGTACCAATCTCTTTCTAGCAACCAGGAATTTGTATATTCAAAATAGAGATTTACTTGTTTATTAGGGTATTGTGGTTTTAACAATGGAAGTCCAAAACCTAACTTATATCTCACTTCGTCTAAGGTACCATCTGGCATCCAATTGTAACCAAATTCGTTAGAAATTCCATATTTTAAGGTTTCTAAACCTGCTACTACACCATAATAACCCGCATATTTCCCTGTACTTAAATCTACTAGATCTAAGGCTTCACCAGTTGGCAAAGATTGTAGTGTTTTTGCAATAACTCTAAAGGTTTTTCCAGTAGCATCTTTTCTGTAAAATTGATATTTTCCTAATATTTTAATATCGGCTAGGCCATTACCGGAACCACCACTATTAAAATTATATTTCACATAAGGTAAATGCACCGCAATTAATGTATTTGATGTAGGCAGATAATGTAACATCAGCGGAACATATGTAAAGGTACCGCGTTCCGTTTTTCGAATCTCTGTTAATGTTTTTGTTGTAAAACTCTTACCTCCTAGCATTATGGGTTTATCTGCCGTTATTGGTGGGCCTTGAGCAAAAGCATTTGATGCTATAAAAAATAGTACACCAATAAGCTTGTATGTATATTTCATGATTTTTTTAATTTAATACTTAAAATCCTTTTTAAAATTAAAAATTAACGTGTGCTTACGTTAATTACAATATTCTTAATACCGAAGAACATTGAAAAAGGAGTAGTTCATCAAATTAAAAAGACCTCATCTAATAATTGAATGTCTTTGATGAGAATGGGTGGAGGGTAATACTCAGAACGCATAGGTTTTATGACCTTAGCATCAAATAAATTGCTATACGTATATTGAAAAGTAGTAATGAAAAACTGCTGTTTAAAAGAAAGCGAATGAAAATTTATCTTTAAATCTTCTTTTCCTTTTTGAGTAATTTCTTGATCCGAACAGCAGCCCATTTTTTCCATAGCCTGCACCATATCAAGATCCGTAACACCAGCTTTTTCTAAACAAGTTTGAGCTTCATGTTTAAAACTTATATCTACTAAATGTTCGCCACAAAAATGCATATCTACCGAAAAAGACAGGGTAGATATAAAAACTAAAAGCGCCATTATAATAGCAGTAATTTGTTGTAAAAACTTTCCCATTACAAAAATAAAGATACAAAATATATGGGAAAACCATTTTCTGATTAACAAAAAATTAATTCCGTTAAATCTCAAAATTAAACCCAGAAGCTACTAATCGTTTATAGTTTGCAGATTCAAATTCATATAAGAAAGCACCTTTTCTAGAAGTTGTTTTATCTTTCTCTTCTAATTTTTTCAAAATCTTTAAAGACAAAACTTTTTTTCTGAAATTACGAGCATCTAATTTTCTTTGATAAATAGCTTCGTATAATTGTTGCAATTGTGGCAGCGTAAATTTTTTAGGCAATAATTCAAAACCTATTGGTTGGTAACGCGCTTTTTGCCTCAATACTTTTAAGGCATCTGCAACCATGATATTATGGTCTAAACACAAACTTGGTAGTTCCGTTAGCTTATACCATTTTGCATTATATTTTTCAGGTAAGTCTTTATCTGAATCATCAATACGGATAAGCGCATACTGCCCTATAGAAATACACCTCCCCCCAGGATCTCTATCTTTTTGACCATAGGTTTTTGTTTGTTCAAAAAATATATTTTCTAAACCTGTAGTTTCTATTAAAACGCGTTCTGCAGCACTAGCTACATCCTCATTTACATTTACAAAACTCCCTATTAAAGACCACTCTCCTTCATTTGGGGCTACAATACGTTTAAAAACTAATAACTTTAAATCACCTGAATCAAAGCCAAAAACAATACAATCTGTAGCAACATACATTTTGTCTTTATCACCGTAGTATGGTTCTCTTTCTAAATTAGCCACTTTTAAATTAAATCTATTTAATTTGAACAAATATAATAAACGTATTATTTACATTTATTATATTTGTAGATATATTTAGTTTTTGTTTCAGCTTAAATTTTAATTTATGGATAGTACTATGCATCAAGAAATATTAAAAAAATTTAAACCTGATGTTGTAATTACATCTCCAGGAAGAATAAATCTTATTGGAGAACATATAGATTATAACGGAGGTTTTGTGCTTCCTGCAGCTATTAACAAAAAAATTACACTTTATTTTAAAAAGAACGATAGCAATTCTTGTAAAATTACTTCTATAAATTTTGGAAAAACCTTAGAATTCAAACTAGATAATTTAGAAAAAAGTGCTGTAGAATGGGAGAATTATGTTCTTGGTGTTGTTTTTCATATTAATGACAATTATCCAAATAGTGTTGGTGGTTTTGATTGTATGATACAGAGCAACCTTCCTTTAGGTTCTGGCATTAGCTCCTCAGCAGCATTAGAATGTGGTATTGCAAAAGGTTTAAATGATTTATTCTCTATTGGGATGTCTGATATGGATATCATAAATTTCTCTAGAAAAGCAGAACATACTTTTGTAGGTACTATGTGCGGTATTATGGATCAGTTTGCGGTTACAAAAGGCAAAAAAGACCATCTTATTCTACTAAATTGTAATTCTTTAGAGCATCATTTTATCCCTGCCGTTTTTGGAGATTATGATGTTTTATTATTGAATACAAATGTTTCGCATAGCCTATCTACAAGTGCATATAACACTAGATTAAAAGAATGTAATACCGCTTTTGGTGTAATTTCTGAAAAATACCCTGAATACAAATTTTTAGCTGATGTTCCTGAAGCAATTGTAAAAGAGTTTAAAACAATATTACCAGACAATCAGTACCAGAGAGCTTTATATGTTTCACAAGAAAATACAAGAACTGCTAATGCAGCAGAAGCAATTCAGAAAGGTGATTTAAAATTATTTGGAGAATTAATGTACGGGTCTCATAATGGCCTTAGTAAGATGTATGAAGTAAGTTGTGATGAACTAGATTTTCTGGTAGATTTATCCAAAAAACATAAAGAAATTATTGGTTCTAGAATGATGGGAGGCGGTTTTGGTGGTTGTACCATTAATTTAATCCATAAAGATTTTACGCAAAAATTTATAACCAAAGCTTCTAAAGTATATAACGAAGAATTTAACTTACAACTTACTCCTATCGTTTGTGCAGTTTCTGATGGCGTTTCTAATATTACAGTATAATGAACAACGAATTAAATAATAATCCGCATCGCAGGTATAATATATTAACAGGAGAATGGGTATTAGTATCTCCACATCGTACCAAAAGACCTTGGCAAGGAAAACGGGATAAAAAAATAGTACTACCTAAAGATTCTTATGATGAAAACTGTTATTTATGTCCTACAAATACACGTGCTAGTGGCGATACAAATCCAGATTACACAGGTGTTTACAGTTTTATAAACGATTATTCTGCTTTATTACCAGAAGTAAATGCTGATGATTTTGAAGACGGCTTATTAAAAGCGAAAGCAGAATCTGGAAAATGTAAAGTAATGTGTTTTTCTCCAAACCATTCGTTAACACTACCTCTAATGGAAATTTCGGACATTACTGAAGTTGTAAAATTGTGGAAAAAAGAATATGCTGAATTAGGAGCGGACCCTAGTATTAATCATGTCCAAATTTTTGAAAACAAAGGGGCTACTATGGGCTGTAGCAACCCACACCCACATGGGCAAATATGGTCTCAATTATCTGTACCACAAGAAGTATTAAAAAAGCAAGAACAGCAATTAGGTTATTGGAAAAAAAATAAAAAAAGCCTTTTAGGTGATTATTTAAAGCAAGAATTAGCATTAGACGAACGTATTATTCTAAAAAATGATCATTTTGTAGCGCTTATCCCTTATTGGGCAGTATGGCCTTATGAAGCAATGATATTACCTGTAAAACACTATCAACACATTGGGCAATTAAATGCTGAAGAAGAGATTGCATTTGCAGAAATTATTAATGGTTTAACCATTAGATATGATAACCTTTTTGAAACTTCTTTTCCATATTCTTCTGGAATACACCAAAGCCCTACAGACGGAGAAGAACATCCAGAGTGGCATTTTCATATGGCATTTTATCCACCCCTATTACGCTCTGCGGAGGTTAAAAAATTTATGGTTGGTTATGAAATGTTTGCCAATCCGCAGCGAGATATTACTGCAGAAACTGCTGCTGAAAATTTAAAGGCGCTTTCTGGCAAGCATTATAGTAAAGAATAGACTGCATTTAGTTCATTAAAACTCTTTTTAATTGTTGTAAAGAAATTAAAAGGGGTTTTTGTGTTTTTAAAATTATTCACTTATTTCTTGTTTAACTCTTCTAATAATTTATCATAAGTTTCAATATCTGTATGCAAACGTCCTCCTATATTTAGAATTGGTTTTTTAATAGAATCTAGAGTTGTAGCAAATGCATGTTTAATCTGCTTTTTAATCTCTGGGTGTTCACTTAATTTATAGCGCTTAAACAGGTATTTACTTTTCTCTAATGGCATCACAATACTATCGCAAGTGGTACATGCATCTGTAATATAAACAGCAATAGATTTTTTAGGTTTAATCTTTATCGCTTCAAACTCTTTAATTAATGCCCGTCTAGACAAGCTATCATTTACCTTTAATTTATACGTGTAATTTGGTGTTTTGCCTCTAGTTAACACAACTGTTTTTAGCAATACTTTTGAGGCTCCCGGTAGTCTAACCCATCTAGGTCTAGCTTTACTTTGCCTAAAATTAGTGCCAGAAATAGCAATTTGCACATCAAAGTCTTGTTCATTTCCATTAAGTGCATAAAATGCTAATCGGTTTGGTATTTCTTCTACTACAACTTTAATTGGCGTAGTTTGTGCATTTATTTTTACTACTACAAATAGTAAAAAGCTTAGTAGTTTATAATTTACTTTCATATGTTTTAAGTCTCTCAATTATATTCTAATTTACAGTTCTTACGTAAAAATCTTAATGTTATATCATTTTAATGTAGAGAAATCGATAATAAATGGGAAGAAAATTTAAGAAGCGAAATATAAAATATAGCATAAGAACTGATCAAAAAAATTAATATTTACACGAGATGAGTAGAGTATATTCTGTAAGGGTTTTGAAGTAGCAGAACAAATAACTTCATAAAAAGCTTTATTGTTTACAGCTTATAAAAAGTCAATTCCAAAAAATAACAGCAAAAAAGGAGTTCTTAATTTAAAGGAAGTAATCAATTCGTAAAAGAAGATATTGTCTGCCAAAAAGAATAAAATTATAATCTAGTATTCTTACGCTAAAAAAATTAAACCCATCTTTTATAACTAATGTGTTTGTTTTAATTAGAAGTTCTTTATTCTCTTATAACACTTAAAACTATGGCATATACTATATATTAAGTCTTTCTAATTAGTTAATTTCTTAAAACGCAATACATTAAAATCAAAATGTTTGCCAATTGTATTAAAGACAATATATCATTAATGAAAAAAAGTAATATGACGAATAGTTATATCTTTCTGATGATTTGTTACCCTCCTCTAGAGTTTAGTTAAGTTATTTTTACTTCTAAATAATTACTAACTCTTTTAAAAATTAATTAAACTCTTATGAATTTACTAAAACCAAAGATTAAAAGTTGTCGATTTAGCATTTTGTTATTGGCAACGTTTTGGCTAATGGGACTTACCATAAGTCATGCACAAAACTCAACAATTAGTGGTACTATTACTGACAGTCAGGATATTCCGTTATCAGGAGCAAATGTTATTGTAAAAGGAACTACTAACGGAACACAAACAGACTTTGATGGAAATTACACCATTTCTGCTCCTAGTGATGCTATACTTGTCTTTAGCTATTTGGGCTTTACCACACAAGAAGTTCCTGTAAATGGACAAACAACTATTAACGTATCTTTAGCAGAAGACTCTAGTCAATTGGATGAGGTAGTTGTTATTGGTTATGGTTCAGTTAAAAAAGCTGACCTTACTGGTGCAATTTCCACTATCAATTCAGACAATATCCTTAAAGCTCCAGTAGCCCAAGTTGGGCAAGCCTTACAGGGTAGAGCAGCAGGTGTAAGCGTTATATCTAACTCAGGGCAACCAGGTGCTGCACCATCTATCCGTATTAGAGGTACTGGAACGCCGAATAATACTAATCCATATGTTATCATTGATGGCGTTCCTGGGGATTTTAACAACTTAAACAGTGCTGACATTAAAGATATCCAAGTTTTAAAAGATGCATCAGCCACAGCAATCTATGGATCTAATGGTGCCAATGGTGTAATTTTAGTGACCACAAGATCAGGTAGAAAAGGAAAAGTAAACATTTCTATTACCAGTTCTATTGGTTTTCAAACATTACCTGACTATGATGTGTTAAATTCTCAACAATATGCTGGGTTAATTAATGAAGGACTCGCAAATGATGGAGAAGCACCACGATTTACGCAAACAGAAATAGACGGTTTTGAAACTTTTGATTGGGGAACATTAAACAGACAAACAGGTTATATCCAAAATAATCAAGTTTCTATATCTGGCGGTACAGATGCCGCTACATATTTTGTTTCCTATGGTTATACAGATCAAAAAGGCACCTTATTGGGTAGCGGATTTGACAGACACAATCTTCGTATTAATAACGAGTATCAATTGCATAAAAATATAAAACTCGGACACAGAATTACATATAACAGACGAAAACAACAAACAATCCCAACTGAGGGTGGTTTCTTAAACAATCAAGCAGGAATTGCGGGTTATGGTTGGGAGCCTTATCTTCCATTCTTTACTGAAGATGGCGGGTTTACTTCTGCAATAAGTCAAAATATATTCCATCCATTAGCCGTAGTACAATTTAATACTAACGAAGTTACAAATAGAGATTTTGGAATTAATGCTTATCTCGATGTCAGTTTTTTAAAGAATTTAAATTTCGTATCTACTTACGCACCCGGGTATAGCACAAATGAAACTTATGATTTTGATCCTATTATCGATGCAGACCCAGGTATTTCTGGAAATATTAGTAGACCTCAAAATCAATTATCGGTAAGAGGAAATAGAACTACTTCCTACACATGGTCTAATGTATTAACTTATCAAAATGCCTTTAACAAACATAATATAACCGTAACCGCAGGTCATGAACAACAAGAAATTGATTTCTTTGGTCTAACAGGTATCGCCAGGGATTTTAGTGATCTTTTTGGCGATAATGTTGTACTTGATGATGGAGAAGGTGATTCATCTGGCAATAGAATTGAACAAAATCTATTATCTTATTTTGGTCGTGCTATCTATAATTATGATGATAAATATACCATTATTGGTACCATTAGACGAGATGGGTCTTCAAGATTTGGCCCTAGCAAAAGATTTGGTACATTTCCTGCGATTTCGGCATCTTGGAATGCGCATAACGAAGACTTTCTAACAGATAATAACTTTATAAATCAATTAAAAATCCGTGGAGGCTGGGGACAAATCGGAAACCGTAATATTGGAGACTTTCAATTCTTTAACGAGCTTGCAGTAGGAATAAATTCTAGATTAGATGCTTTATTTGGCGGTGTTAGAGCTCCTGGTGCAGCTACAACAGCTATTTCTAATCCATTTTTACAATGGGAATCTGCAGTTAGCACAAATGTAGGTGTAGATATTGCTTTTTTAGATAAATTTACACTATCGGTAGATTATTTTAACAAAGATACCGCAGATGCAATAATAAATGTGGCTCCACCAACAGAACTTTCAGGAGTACCCGGTAGCACTAACTTTAATATTGCTGAAATTAACAATAAAGGATGGGAATTTACTTTTGGCTATAAAGACCAATTTGGAGATCTAGGTTTTAGTTTTAATGCATATTTAGACATGATAGATAATGAAGTAACAACATTAGATAGGGCAGCAGGTTTTCTTTCTGCTGGTAATGCATTTGGAAATCAAGGTTTCTTAAGAACCGAAGCTGGTTTCCCTATAAGTTACTTTTTTGGCTTACAGACAGATGGCGTATACCAAACACAAGCGGAAGCAGATGCTGGGCCAAGAAATCCTGGTGATGCAACAGATTTAGCCATACAGCCTGTAGCTGGTGATCTCCGCTTTGTAGATCAATTAACAGTAGACACAGATGGAGATGGAATACCTGACGCAGGCAATGGTATTATTGATGATGATGACCGAACTCAAATAGGTTCTCCTCATGCAGATTTTAATTACAGTTTTAACTTGGGTTTTGATTATAAAAACTTTGATTTGAGTCTGTTTTTTCAAGGCGTACAAGGAAACGATATTTTTAGTTCCCTACCTTTCTTCTTCCAAAGCGAATTATCTTCAAACTTTCATGTAAGTGCTTTAGATAGATGGACAGGCCCTGGAACCTCAAATACTTTACCTAGACTTACTAATGATGGTAGAATTAAAAATACTGTAATCTCTGATCGCTACGTATATGATGGATCTTACTTAAAACTAAGAAATGTACAGTTAGGTTATAATTTCCCTAAAAAAATTACAGAAAAGTTAGGTCTAAATGCTTTAAGACTGTATATGACTGCTGACAACCTTTTAACATTTACGAGCTATGATATTGGCTTAGACCCTGAAATAGGAGTACAAGGAGGCAATTCATTAGATATTGGTGTTGACCAAGGAAGGTGGCCACCTGCCACAACAATTTTATTTGGAATTAATTTAAACTTATAAGCTATGAGAAAAATAATATATCTATTAATAGCAGCCCTTATAACTACATTTATTGGTTGCAACGAAGACGAGTTTTTAGAGCCAACACCGTTTGGTTTGGCTGGTGACGGAACATTTTTTAGAAATGGTGATGATGCCTTACTAGCTATTAATGCAGTTTACACAAGTTTAGCAAGGCAAGGAGATGGCTTTAATAGCGACCATTCTTGGGGCTTACTGGGCACTGATGAGGTATGGAAAGGTGGTAGTGATATCGCAGATAATAGTGACCAAGCTGTGATGCAGAATTATACGCTTACTCCTGGAACTGTTGGGCAACTAACTGGTCGATGGGGCAATAATTATCAAGGCATCAATAATGCTAATAAAGTTATAGAAAATGTTCCTGACATTGAAATGGACGAAGTGCTTAAAAATAGAATCTTAGGAGAAGCTTATTTTTTAAGAGGTCTATTTTATTTTGATTTGGCTAAATATTTTGGTGGCTTAGTGTTAATTCCTGAAAACTTAAAAACTCCAGATGCTTATTTAGAATTGAGAAGAAGTAGTCTAGAAGAAACCTATGCCTTTATTGAAGCTGATTTAAATAGAGCTGTAGACTTATTACCCGTTAAATCTTCTTACCCTCCAGAAGATATCGGAAGAGCTACAAGAGGTGCAGCATTAGCGCTTTTGGTAAGAGCTAACGCATACCAAAGTGATTTTGCGGATGTAAGAACTTTTTCTGAAGCTTTATTTGCTTTAAATGAATATGAATTAGCAGATACCTATGCAGAGATTTTTACACCTGCTGGTGAAAATGGTTCAGGTTCAATTTTTGAAGTTCAATTTCAAGAAGCTGGCCAAGGATGGGGTAATGCACGACAGGGAACCGTTAACATTCCTGCTTTTAGCCCAAGATCAGGTGGTGAATTTGCTGGATGGGGTTTTTCACAACCAAAATTAGATTTGGTAAACGAGTATGAAGCTGGAGATCCTCGTTTAGATACTAAAATATATAGCGTAGAAGGTCAGGCTTATAATCCAAATGGTGGAGCAACTAGTTATTTCTCTAGAATAATGACGGCAGAACCAAATGGAACCTATCCTAATCCAGGTGCGCCAAATGACAGTCCAATGAATTGGAGAGTACTTCGTTTAGCAGATATTTATTTGTACTATGCGGAAGCTAATGCAGAAACAGACCCAGCAACAGCTGTTACCTATGTAAATTTAGTAAGAGCAAGAGCAAGAGAAGGTGATCCAACCATTTTACCTGATGTGCCTCCTGGCACAACTGGCCAAGCACTTATTGATGCTATTAGGCATGAGAGGCGGGTTGAAACAGCAATGGAAGGCCTAAGGCGGTTTGATTTAATAAGGTGGGAAGCATACGACATTCTAGAACCTCTTGGTTTCCAAAGAGGCAAACACGAATTAATGCCAATCCCACAAACCGAAATAGATAATTTTAGCGGTAATTTACAACAAAATCCAGGATACTAATCGGTAAACAATTCATACCATTTAGTTTTTAAATAGCAAACGATACATTTAATTAAATGTATCGTTTGTTTATTAATAATCAATCCAAATTTTATATGAAAAAATCAGTTTTTTTTTTAGCTTTATAGAATGACTCACAACTCACTCAAACATAACATTTACAAACTCACTTTCATATTCATTTTACTACTATTCAATAGTTGTAATGAAAAGAAAAAAACGATTCCAACAAAAAAACCTCCATCTCAAAAAGAAAAAGTATTCCAACTTATTTCTCCAAAAACATCTGGTATAAAATTCATAAATCATGTAGAAGAAAACTTAAAAAACTATGTAGTTCATTTTAACTACGTCTATAATGGTGGTGGAGTTGCCATAGGAGATATCAATAACGATGGCTTAGCTGATATTTATTTTTCAGGAAATGAAGTGCCCAATAAGCTGTATTTAAATAAAGGCGATTTTAAATTTGAAGATATTACAATAAGTGCTGGTGTATCTGGAGGAAGTGGATGGCATACTGGTATAAATATGGTGGATATTAACCATGATGGCTACTTAGATATATACATCTGCAAAGGAGGTTTTAAAGACACCGATCTAGAAAGAAAAAATCTGCTTTATATCAATCAGGGGAATAATACCTTTAAAGAAGCAGCAGCGGCATATGGTATTGCAGATACTGGATTTTCTGTACAAGCTGTTTTTTTTGACATGGATAATGATAATGACCTAGATATGTATTTGACCAATAGACCTGAGCTATTTTTTCAAACTGCTGAAGAGGTTAATAAAGGAGAAAAAGAAAACAATGACCTATATCGAGACAAACTATATCTTAATGAAAATGATACCTTTCGTGAAATTGGAATACAGGCTGGTATTACAAAAAATTATGGTTATGGCCTTGGCGTAGCAGTAGCAGATATTAATAATGACGGCTTTAAAGATATTTATGTCACTAATGACTATGAACAACCTGATTATTTATACATCAATCAAGGAAATCATACCTTTAAAGAAAGCATAAAAAAATATACAAACCATACATCATTCTACTCTATGGGAGTAGATATTGCCGATTTTAATAATGACGGTCTAGAAGATATCTTAACGCTTGATATGGTATCAGAAAACTATGTGCGTAGCAAAACTACCATGGCAACTATGGATTTGGAAAAGTATCGAAAAATATTAGATAGAGGATATCACAACCAATACATGCATAATACTTTACAATTAAATCAAGGAAATGGTTTTTTTAGTGAAATAGGGCAATTTTCTGGTATTTCTAAAACGGATTGGTCTTGGTCTTGTTTGGCAAGCGATTTCGATAATGATGGTTATCGTGATATTTTTGTAAGCAATGGATATCGGAGGGATATTACCAACAAAGATGATACAAATAAGTTTTTTAAGTATGTAAATAGCGAAAATATAAAACAAAATACAGACGAGCAGAATATAAAAAATATCCTTAACCTCTACGATGAAACAAAATTAACCAACTATATTTTTAAAAATAATAGAGACCTCACCTTCAGTAAAAAAATGAAAGATTGGGGACTTAATCAAAAAAGTTTTTCTAATGGTGCTGCAACTGCGGATTTAGATAATGATGGTGATCTAGACTTGGTGATAAATAATTTAGAGGATATTGCTTTTGTTTATGAGAACAAAACTGATAATTTAAACAAAAGTTACATTAGAATAAAATTAGAAGGTCCAGAGAAAAACCCATTTGGTATTGGAGCACAAATAGTATTAAAATGTGATAACAAATTACAATACCATGACTTTAAAACTACTAGAGGTTATTTATCTTCTGTAGAACCTATAGTGCATTTTGGGTTAGATAGCGTCCAAAAAATTGATGAAATTAAAATTACATGGTCAGATGGTAAAACTAGTATTCTTAGAGATATAGCAACAAACCAACTTCTTAAAGTAAATTATAATAATGCCACAATCACATCAAAAGAAAAAATAGAAAACACGGCACTTTTTAAAGAAACAACCAAAACAGATATCAGCACTATTTTTAAACATAAAGAAAATACTTTTGATGATTATCAAGAACAAATACTATTACCTCATAAAATGTCTACTCTAGGACCTTTTGTAAGCGTTGGTGACGTAAATAATGATAAACTTGATGATTTTTTTATAGGTGGTGCTAACGGGCAAGCGGGTAAAATTTATATCCAAAATACAAATGGCACTTTTAAAGAAAAAAGAAACCCAGTTTTTAACGCAGATAAAAATCACGAAGATATGCAAGCTGTTTTTTTTGATGCAGATCTAGATGGAGATCAAGATTTATATGTAGTGAGTGGTGGTAGTGAAGAAACAATACATTCTGAGTACTATCAGGACAGATTATACCTTAATGATGGTAAAGGAATATTTAAAAAATCGACCAACTTGCCCTCAATAACTAGTAGCGGTTCCTGTGCTATACCACATGATTATGATAATGATGGTGATCTAGATTTATTCATAGGGGGCAGGCATGTACCAGGCAAATATCCTGAATCGGCAAAAAGTTACTGGTTGCAAAATAACAAAGGTATTTTTACAGATATCACTGCCACTTATGCAAAAGAACTGGAAACATTAGGAATGGTTACTAGTGCAACTTGGGCGGATATAGATGGAGATCGCAAAGAAGAATTAATTGTGGTAGGAGAATGGATGCCAATTACTGTATACAAAACTTCGCAACGAAAATTAGAAAATATAACAGCCACTTATAATTTAGAGCTTACTAGAGGCTGGTGGAATACTGTAATTGCATCTGATTATGACCAAGATGGAGATACCGATTTGATACTTGGTAATCTTGGAGAAAACTATAAATTTAAGGCTTCAAGAGAAAAACCTTTTTATGTATTTGCAAACGATTTTGATAATAATGGAACTAACGATATTTTTTTAGCAAAAACAATTAAAAACAATCTTGTTCCGATTAGAGGAAAAGAATGTTCTAGTCAGCAAATACCTAGCCTAAATAAAAAATTTAGAACCTATGAAAGTTTTGCAAACGCAAGCTTACCCGCTATTCTAGGAGATAAAATAACGGAAGCTACGCGATATGAAGCGCAACTCTTTTCTTCTATTATTTTAGAAAATAATGAGGGAAGTTTAACACTTAAAAAACTACCCACAGAAGCACAGTTTTCTACTATACATGGAATTATATGTAGCGATTTTGATAATGACGGGAATAAAGATATTCTTATTGCTGGTAATAATTTTGAGGTAGAGGTAGAAACCACAAGAGCAGACGCTTCTCCAGGTTTATTTTTAAAAGCAGATCATCAAAAAACTTTTGAAGCTATAAAACCAGCAAATAGCGGCTTTTTTGTTCCGTATAATGTAAAAGACATTAAAGAAATAAGCATTGCAAATGGCAAAAAAGGTATTTTAGTTACCACTAATAATGGTACATTAAGGCTATTCAAAATCAATAGTATTTCACAAACTATAGCCTCTAATCTTAAATAACAATATATTTTGAGTTATAAAAAATACATAATATTAAGTTGCTTATCATTATTGTTTTATAGTTGTAAAACTGAAGAAGCAGAACTTATAACAGAGTTTATTCCTGACAGCTCCTTACAATTTAAAGCTCTATATAGCAAGCAAACCAAAATAGATTTTGCAAATGTAGTAAGAGAGTCTAAGCATCTTAATTATTTTAATTTTCCATATTTATATGCAGGTGCAGGTGTAGCAGTTGGTGATATTAATAATGATGGTTTAACAGATGTAATTTTTGTTGGCAATGATTTAAAAAATAGATTATACCTCAATAAAGGAGATTTTGTTTTTGAAGACATTTCATTAAATGCAGGCATACAAGGTAAAGAGAAACTTAGATGGTCTACTGGTGTTACTATGGCAGATGTAAATGCAGATGGTTTATTAGATATTTATATTTGTGTTTCTGGACCCTCCCCAGATAAAGCTAATTTGTTATACATAAACAATGGCGATTTAACATTTACTGAAAGTGCAAAATCTTTTGGTCTTGATGATTCTGGTTATTCCAATCAGGCTACTTTTTTTGATTATGACAATGATGGAGATTTAGATATGTACCTTGCTTCTTATCCTCCTTGTCCATTCCAAAGCCCAAATGCTTTCTATGTACAAAAGATGGAAACTGCTACTGATGAAGAAAGTGACCAATTATACGAAAATATTGGTGGTAATAAATTTATAAATGCTACAGGTAAATCGGGCATTTTTAATTTTGGCTTAAGTTTAAATGCTAGTATATCAGATTTTAATAATGATGGTTGGTATGATATCTATGTTTCAAACGATTTTAACTCTCCAGATTTTCTATATATCAATCAAAAAAATGGAACTTTTAAAGACGAAATAAAAACATATACCAATCATACTTCAAACTTTGGTATGGGAAGTGATGCTGCTGATTTTAATAATGATGGAAATATTGATTTGATACAAGCTGATATGATGTCTTCATCTAATTTTAACCAAAAAAGAAATATGTCAGCCATGAACCCAGAATATTTTCATGAAGCAGTGGATCTTGGTTTACATCATCAGTACATGAAAAATAGTTTGCAGATGAACAATGGTAATGGTTTTTTTAGTGATGTTGCTGAAATTGCTGGAGTAGCCAATACAGATTGGAGTTGGTCCACGCTTTTTGTTGATTTAAATAATGATGGTTGGAAAGATTTATTTGTTACAAATGGAATGCGTAAAAGTGTAAACAACAAAGATTTTATGATAGAAATGGAAACACTTATAGCCTCTGGTAGTGTTCCTAAAGGAAAAGAATATTTGTTAACCAAAAGAATGCCAGTAGAACCTGTTCATAATAAAGTTTTTGTTAATAATGGTGATCTTTCTTTTTCAGAAAATAAAGACCCACAAGGTTTGTCCTATTACGGGTTTACACATGGTGCAGCATATGCCGATTTAGATTTAGATGGTGATTTAGATATTGTAATTAACAATTTAGATAAAAAGGCACTTGTAATAGAAAATAAAAGTGTTGGAAATAGCTTTCTAAGATTAAAGCTTATTGGAGATAAAGAAAACACCTATGGCATTGGTGCAAAAATAGAACTAATTAAAGGCAACCAAATACAGACTCAAGAATTAATGCCAACAAGAGGTTACCTATCCTCAGTTGAGCCCATTGTACATTTTGGTGTCGGTAAAATTAAAAAAGTAGATACCTTAAAAATAAAATGGGCCGAAGGAAAAGAACAAATTCTAACGAATATAGGAGTAAATCAGACATTAGAAATAAAAGAAAGTGATGCCTTAGCTTCAAAGACTAATTCTCGTTCAAATACAAAACCCATATTTTCAACAAATAATGATTCTGGTATTAATTTTACCCATCATGAAAATAGTTTTGATGATTTTGAAAAACAAGTATTGCTCCCACACCAACTATCAAAATTTGGACCAGCTTTAACAAAAGGGGATATTAATGGAGATCAGTTAGAAGACATTTATATAAGCGGTGCTTCTGGGCAGTCTGGCGTTATTTTTATTCAAAGTAAAAGTGGCAAGTTCCAAAAACAAAGCGTAGTTGCTTTTGAAACCGATAAAAAATACGAAGATACCGCAGCTACTTTTTTTGATGCAGATACAGATGGCGACTTAGATTTATATGTGGTAAGCGGTGGAAATGAATTTAAAGCTAATAGTCTAAATTATCTAGACAGGTTATATCTAAATGATGGTAAAGGCAAATTTATAAAAAGTAATAACCTTCCTAATATTGCAACAAGTGGCTCTACTGTAAAGCCGTTTGATTATGACAATGACGGTGATTTAGATCTTTTTATAGGTGGCCGTTTAGTTCCATGGCAATATCCAAAACCTGCAAGTAGCATTATCTTAAATAATAACAAAGGAAAATTTACTGATGTAAGCAAAAAAATAGCTCCAGAACTAAAAAATATTGGATTAGTAACTGATGCAGTCTGGTCTGACTATAATAAAGATGGCACTACAGATCTTATAGTAACAGGAGAATGGATGCCTATTACCGTTTTAGAACAAAAAGATGGGATTTTCACAAAAATGAAAAACACGTTTACAAATACAGAAGGCTGGTGGTATAGCATTGTAGCATCAGATTTAGATAACGATGGTGATGATGATTATATAGCTGGGAATTTAGGTTTAAACTACAAATACAAATCTAGTATTACTGAACCTTTTGAGGTATACTACGCTGATTTTGATGATAACGGAAGTAATGATTTAGCCTTAGGCTATTATGAAAATAAAACCTTGTATCCTGTTCGCGGCAAACAATGTTCTACAGAACAAATACCTGCATTAAAAGAAAAATTTAAATCGTATGATGCATTTGCTAAAGCCAGTTTTTCAGATGTTTATGATATTACCAATATTAAAGATGCTATTCATTTAAAAGCAAAAACATTTGCTTCAAGTATATTTATGAATAATGGAGATGGAACATTTATTACAAATAAATTACCAAACATGGCACAATTATCATCTGTAAATGGAATTATAGTAAAAGACTATGATAAAGATGGTGTAAAAGATATTATTATTGCTGGCAATTTATTTTCCTCAGAAGTAGAAACTCCTAGAAATGATGCTAGTATGGGAATGTTTTTAAAAGGTAATTTAACCCTAAAAAAATATACCCTATCTCCTATACCAAATAGTGGCTTAAAATTTAATAAGGATTTAAAAGCATTAGCGACAGTATCACTAAATGATACTGAATTATTAATTGGCGCCAATAATGATGATACTATTCAAGTTTTCGAATATATCAAGTAAATAACAGTTATAAACCTATTATACCAAAGTGAGTTACATGAAATTATTCATTAAAAACTATACCTTTCTTTTCATAATTTTAACTATGGTTATGTCTTGTAATGACAATATAAAGCAATTTGAGCGGATTAGTCCCCAAAGCTCAAAAATTGATTTTGTCAATAAAGTTCATAGCGACGAGGAAATAGACATTATGAAAAATAGTTTTTATCATAATGGTGCAGGAGTAATGGCTGCAGACTTTGATAATGATGGCTTAGAAGATTTATATTTTACAGGGAGTGAAGTACCTTCTAAATTATATAAAAATATGGGTAATCTTAAATTTCAAGACATTACCAAAACTAGTGGGCTTTTAAATAACAAATGGTCTACTGGTGTAACCTTTGCTGATATAAATGGTGATGGCTTTAATGATATTTATGTTTGTACCGTAGGAGAAAACCAACCTAATTTGTTTTATGAGAGTCAAGGTTTAAATGCTGATGGCATCCCAATATTTAAAGAAAAAGCTGCTGCTTACGGCATTGATACTAAAAAAGTATCTACCCAAGCTGCTTTTTTTGACTATGATAAAGACAATGATTTAGATTTAGTTATTGCTGTAAATTCACAAATAATGAATTACAGAAATCAAATTATTAAAGACACTACAGTTGCTGATGAGAAAAAGACAAATGAAGTCTTATACAGAAATAATGCAGACGGTACATTTACCAATGTTACTAGAGCAGCGGGACTAACAAAAGAGGGGTCTTCTTTGGGGATTGCTATTAATGATTTAAATAATGACGGATGGCCAGATATATATATCGCTAATGATTTTGTATCTAGTGATTTAGTTTACATCAATAATAAAAATGGCACCTTCACAAATAAAACCAATCAATATTTAAGACATACCACATTTCATGGAATGGGTGTAGACATCGCAGATATTAATGAAGATGGCTTAATGGATATTACAGTTTTAGACATGCTTCCTGAATCTGAAAGTCGCAGAAAACAGATGCAAATGGCTATTAATTATGACTTATATGAAGAAAGAAATGAAAAAGGATACCATACACAATTCATAAAAAACACTTTACAACTCAATAGAGGCAAAGACAAGAAGGGAATTCAAAACTTTAGTGAAATTGGTTGTTTAGCTGGTATATTTAGTACAGACTGGAGCTGGTCTCCACTTTGGGCAGATTATAATAATGATGGGAAAAAAGATTTATACATTACTAATGGTTATCCTAAAAATATTGTTGATTTAGACCATGCTTTGGGACTAAGCAAAAGAATTATGATAGGTACACAAGAAGCTTATGATGCGCTTAAAATAGAAAAGCAAAATAGTATGCCTCCTATCATAGAAACCAATTATCTATACGAAAATAGGGGTAACATGGAAATGGAAGATATTTCTGAAAAAGCAGGATTTAACGAGCCATCAATTTCTTCTGGTGTTGTATTTTCTGATTTAGATAATGACGGAGATCTAGAATTGGTCATGAATAATTTTGAACATGAAGTATTTTTATATAAGAACAATTCTATTGAACTTCAAAAAGAAAATAATACTGCAAATTTTATTAAAATTAGTCTAGATTATATAGAGAAAAACAAAAAAGGATTGGGTAGCACTATAAAGATATATAATGGAGGCAAAACACAAAGTTATTTTCATTCTTATGTAAGAGGTTATATGTCTAGCATGGGAGAAAGTATCCATTTTGGAGTAGGTTCGGCTAAAGTTATTGATAGTATAGAAATTATATGGCCTAATGATAAAAAACAACTGTTAAAGAATATTACTGTCAATCAAACTACTGTAATTAAATATAATGATGCAAGAGAATCAGGGCTTTCAGAAAAAGCTGTTGATCATTTTTTTGCTGATGTTACAGATACTTTAAACCTAAAATTTTTGCATCAAGAAAATACCTATACAGATTTTAAAAATGATCCCTTACTTTTAAAAATGTATTCTAAAGAAGGTCCAAGTTTAGCTGTTGGAGATATAAATGGTGATGGCTTAGATGATATTTTTATGGGAGGGGCTCATCAAAATAATTCAAAATTCTTTATTCAAAACAAAGAAAAATTTACGCAACGCACGATAATCAACGATTCTATTTATGAAGATATGGGCGCCTTACTTTTTGATGTTGATATGGATGAGGATCTTGATCTTTATATTGCTAGTGGCGGATCAGAATTTAAGATAAATTCTGAAAATTATCAAGATAGGTTATATCTAAATGATGGAACAGGGAACTTTAAACTTTCTAATAATTTACCAAAAATAACATCTAGTGGTGGGCCTGTAAAAGGTGCAGATTACGATAAAGATGGCGATATTGATTTATTTGTTGGTGGTAAAGTAAAAATGGGTGAGTACCCTATTGCGCCCAGAAGTTATTTGTTAAACAATAATAACAGCGTTTTACAAGACAAAACTCCAAAAGCATTGCAATTTCCTGGGATGGTTTCTGATGCCATTTGGTCAGATTTTGATAACGATGGATGGGTAGATCTAATTTTAGTAGGTGAATGGATGCCAATAAGCATATATCGCAATGATAAAGGAAATCTAAAACCCTATGAGGATTCAGGTTTAAAAAATACTTCAGGATGGTGGAATAGTATTACCGCAGGAGATTTTGATAATGATGGAGATATAGATTATATAGCAGGAAATTTGGGAGCAAATACTATTTTTGAAACTTCACCAGAAGAGCCATTACGCCTTTATGCAGGTGATTATGATAAAAATAATAAAATAGATCCCGTTATAACATACTACAATAAAAACGCAGAAGGAAAAAGAGTAGAAACTGTTTTACATAATAGAGATGCAATGATAGATCAAATTGTTGGATTTAAACGTAGGTTTAGAGATTACGCATCTTATTCTAATGCATCATTTAGACAGGTATTAACAGAAAAAGAAACTAAAGATGTACCAATTTTTGAAGCTCAAAAATTAACTTCAAGTTATATTGAAAATTTAGGTGATGGTAAATTCAACATCACTAATTTACCATGGCAGTGTCAAGTAGCACCAGTAAATAGCGTCTTAGTAAGAGATATCAATGCAGATGGAAATTTAGATTTTATTTTAGTTGGCAATTCTTACTCCAATGAACCTATTTATGGTAGATCAGATGCATCAATAGGAACGTATATGCTAGGTGATGGTAAAGGTAATTTTAATGCAGTTAAAGCATCAAAAACAGGACTTTACCTCAATGGAGACCAAAAAAGTATGGTACAACTAGAAACAAATGATAAAAAAGTACTTTTAATTGGTATCAACTCAAAAGAAACAAAAGCAATTACATATGATACCGCTAATAATAGTATCAGTATTCCTTTAAACACCTTAGATTTATACGCAGAAATAACATTTAATGATGGTCATACTACTAAAAAAGAATTTTATTATGGGAATTCATATTTATCCCAAAGTAGTAGAAAATTGTATATTACTTCAAATATGAAAGAGGTAATTATTTATAATTCATTAGGCAAATCAAGAAAAGTTAAGTAAATGAAGAAAGTCTTACTTGTTTGTTTTGGATGCATCCTCCTATTTTCCAGTAATGGTTGTAGTAAAGCATTTAACAAAGAAAAACTTGAAAACTATTCTAAAGACCAGTTAAATATTTGGAATAAGTTGGTTACAGATATTATGGTTCAAGATATATTTTCACCACCAGTGGCTAGTAGAATATTTGCTTATCCAAATATTGCTGCATATGAAATATTATGCCAAAATGAAGCTACAACAGGATCGCTTACCAATACTATTAAACACCTAAACAGTATTCCCAAACCAAAAGAAAATAAAAAAATATCCTATACTATAGCAGCCATTATTGCTTATTCTAAGGTAGCCGAAAGCATGGTCTATAGTTATGAAGTTATTCAAGAAAACAGAAAAGCATATATAGAAAAAATAAGAACATTTGGAGTACCAGATGAAATGATAACTAATTCTATAAATTATGGGGAATTAGTAGCAAAACATATTATTAACTGGGCTGGAAAAGATGGTTATAAAAGTAGAAATAACAATTCTCAAATTGTTAAGGATATAGGAGAAGGCACATGGACTCCTACCCCACCAGATTTTTTAGAAGCTATAGAACCAAATTGGAATATACTTAGAACTTTTGTAATCAACTCTCCTACACAATTTAATTCAGGAAACCCACCAATGTTTAGTACAGATAAAAAATCTACATTTTATAAAGAAAGTATGAATGTATATAACACGGTAAAAAATGCTTCTGAAGAAGAATTAGAGATTGCAAAATTTTGGGACTGTAACCCAAATGCATCTTTTCATATTGGTCATATCATGAAATTTGAGCAAAAAATATCTCCTGGAGCACATTGGATGTTAATTGCTTCACATGTTTGTAAAAAACAGGATTTAAATTTAACACAGAGAGCTAAAGTATTTGCTTATTTAGCCATTACTCTCGCAGATAGTTTTATAAGTTGTTGGGATGATAAATATAGAACAGTTTTAATACGTCCAGAAACATATATTAACAGGTATATAGATAAAAATTGGCATCCAATTTTACAAACGCCTCCATTTCCTGAATATACTAGCGGACATAGTGTAATATCGTCAGCATCAGCAACAATACTGTCAGAATTGCTAGGAAATAATGTTACATATACAGACTCAACCGAAGTAGAATATGGCTTACCCGCAAGAACATATTCTTCCTTTAGACAAGCTGCAAACGAAGCATCGATTAGTCGACTTTACGGGGGTATACATTATATGCCAGCTATTACAAATGGAATAAAACAAGGAAAACAAATAGGAAATCATATCATAAAGAAGCTTGCTGTAAAAAATAATAGTGTCGTCAGCATACGTGGAAATTAAACAGAATATGAATAAAAAAGTAGCTTATAGTATATTAATAGTGGCATTCATTTCTATACTGATATATATACTAATACCTACTAAATTTGAACCAAATAATTGGGAAATAAAAATAGATGAGATTGGGTTTATTTCGTCTCCTAAGGCTATTGACCTTAACCAAGATAATATTCTAGATATAGTAATAGGAGGTGCTGGTTCGGAATTTAGCGCTATAAAAAATGGGGTAATTGCTATCAATGGAAAAGATGGAAGTTTGCTTTGGAGCGTTCCTGCACGTAACCAAGTTGTGGGTACTCCGATATTTAAAGATATAACTTCTGATGGTATTCCAGATGTATTTATAGGAGGTAGATCTGCTATTTTATATGCTATAAATGGAGCAAATGGAGATTTAATCTGGGAATATTTGCCAACTACAGAAACTATGGATTTACATAATGATCCTAAATTATTAAATTTTCTAAATCCCCAATTTATTGAAGATCAAGATGGAGATAAAATAGAAGATCTTATTATTCCTTTTGGAGGATATGTAAAAGCTAAACCAACAGACACCATACGACCTCCAGGCGAATTAATGATTATTAGTACTAAAAAAGGTACCGTTTTACATCATTTTTTAATGCCTGATAAAAAAGAAACATACATGTCACCTATAGTGCATAAGTTTAAAGGAGATACAGATTATTCTATCATATTTGGATCAGGTGGAGAAGAAATTAAAGGAACACTCTATTGCATAAAATTAAAAGAATTATTGCAAGGGAATACTGAAAAACTCATCGTTTTAGCAACTGGAGAGCAAAAAGGTTTTATAGCTCCTCCTGTATTAATTGACGTAGATAAAGACGGAGTAAAAGATATTGTGGCTAATGCTGTTGAAGGTAAAATGATATGCATTAACGGTAAAACTAAAAAAAAGATATGGCAAGTAAACATCGATCCTAAATTTCATGTATCTACCATGCCTACACCAGGTTTTTTTACGGGTAATGATGATACCCCAGATTTTTATACTGGTTTAAGTTTCGCCCCATGGTCTAATAATAAACTTTCAATGCATATTTTAGTGGATGGTAAAAAAGGAAAAATAGTTTCTAAAGATACTATTGGAGTTTTTCAATATGCTTCATCCTCCGTTTATAATTTTTTTAAAAACAAATCAGATGAAGTATTAGTTGCTACAAACGAATACGATATACTGCCTAACTCAGGATTTGATAATGACTTTTACATGAACGAACTTAAAATATATAACTTTGAAAACCAAACATTTCACCCATTACGCAGCATAGCATTAGGTGCTAATTTAGGAGCTACTCCTCTTATAACAGATTTAGATAAAGATGGTTGGATAGATATTATTAATTGCTATTCTAGAGACGGAGAACAACTTTACTCCTTTAAAAATGGTATTATTGAGAGAATAGAATTAAAAGTAACGAAAAAAGGAGAAATGAGATGGAATAGTTATATGGGAAATAATACCAATGGGATATGGTAGTATGACTCATTGAAACAAATTAAAAAACCAATTTAGATTAAGCCATATGAGCTTTATAAACCAAACAAAATACAATTTAACACTACTCTTATGTATATTCCTTTTTGGTAGTATTACTCAAAATTCTATAGCGCAGAACACAGGATTTTTTGAACGTATAACAACAGAAAATGGATTATCACAGAGCGATATAAATTGTATTTATCAAGATAAGGCTGGTTATATGTGGTTTGCAACACATGATGGACTTAATAAATACGATGGTTATGAATTTACTGTATATAAACCTAACCAAGGAAAAGAAAGTATTAGCAGTAATCTAATTTATAATATTGTAGGCGACAATTCTGATAATTTATGGATAGGCACTACTGGTGGAGGATTAAATTATTTTGATAAATCTACTGAAACATTTAAGGTTTTTAAACATAAGGCTGGTGATTTATCTAGTATAAGCAGTAATCATATATCTACTCTACACATAGACTCTAAAAACAGGCTATGGGTAAGTACCGCAAGAGGTGTTAACATGTTAGATTTAAATAAAACTTTGGAGAATGAAGTTTCATTTAAAAGATTTAATTTAACAAATGAACCTACAATATCAGCATGGGATGGGAGATCTATTTACACCATTTTTGAAGATAGTAACGAACAACTATTTATTGGAGGAATTGGTGGTTTATATAAATTATCAAGAGATAAAAACGGAGATGCTTATTTTGCTCTAATCAATAAAACTATTGGATTATCGGAAGATACTATAATAACCTGCATTACTGAGGACAATAATAAAAAATTAATTATTGGAGCTCAAAATGGTCTATACATCCAAGGGAAAAATAATTTAAACAAACAAGTTTTCAAAATAACTGATGGTGAATTTAGAGAACTCCTTGTAGATAATGATAATAACATCTGGTGTGCCACTGGTAATGGCTTATTATATTTTGATAATACGTCAAACAACATACTACCTAAACTTATTAATAAATTTACTTACCATCCGCTCAATCAAAATAGTATTAGCAAAAATGTAATAAGGTCATTAGCCAAGGACAAAACAGGCATCATATGGATAGGTACTAATGGCGGAGGCATCAATAAATTTGATCCTAAAAGAAAACAATTTAAACACATAAGAAAAACCTTAGCTGTTAATAGTCTTAGCTATGATAAAATAAGGTCGATGTATGAAGATAGTAATGGCACACTCTGGATAGGAACTGAAGGCGGCGGCTTAAACATTGAACTTAATGATGATGAAGTGTATTATAACAATTTTAAAACTTTAGAAAAAATAATAAAACCATTTGCGATCACTGAACGAAATCACAAAGGAAAAAAAACGCTTTTTATAGGGGAAGAAGGTTCAAATGGTTTGTATAAATTAGATATTAATAATCCTAAAGCTATAACAGAAAAAAGTATCATACCACTACCAGATGTAAATCAAAGTGTTTTTAGTTTATTAGTAGATAAAAACCAAAATTTATGGATCGGAACTTATGATGGAGGCATCTACAGATGGCTAATAGATGATGACGGAAAAGTGTATCAAAAGGATATATTTATAAATGATGAAAATGATCCCAATAGCATCTCAAGTGATATTATTAGAAATATTTATGAAGATAGTAATGGTAATATTTGGATTGCCACGAGTGACGGCTTAAATAAACTTCCTCAGGAAGAAACACTAAAAAGCAAACCAAAATTTAATGTATTTAAGAATAACCCAAATAATCCTAATTCTATAAGTTATAACTATATATTGCCTATCCTCGAAAGCAAATCCGGAGATATATGGATAGGGACATTAGGTGGTGGAATCAATAAATTAATGCCAAACAATGCTTCCGCAAGCTTTGAATCTTTTTCTGAAAAAGATGGACTTCCAAACAATGTAATAAAAGCTATTTTAGAAGATAATGAAGGAAATTTATGGATTTCAACAAATAAAGGATTATCTAGGTTTAATCCAGAAACAAAAACTTTTAAAAACTTTGATGTTAATGATGGATTGCAAAGCAATGAATTTCAAGAATTAGCATGTCTCAAAAGAAAAAACGGAGAAATGCTTTTTGGTGGGGTTAATGGTTTTAATAGTTTTTATCCAAAAAACCTTAAAGAAAATACTTTTGAATCTGAAACTGTGATAACCAGTTTTTCAATTTCTAATAAAATAATTTCTTCCGGTGATGAAATTAATAATAGAATTTTACTTCGTTCTGATATCGGAAATACTAAAAAAATAAAATTAAAACATACAGAAAATAATGTTTCATTTGGTTTTTCTGCACTACATTATGCGGCTCCTCAAAAAAATCAATTTGCATATAAATTAGATGGTTTTGATTCTAATTGGATATTTACAACAACAAATAAGCGTTTTGCAGCCTACACTAATTTAGAGCCCGGAAATTATGTTTTAAATGTTAAATCATCAAATAATGATGGGGTTTGGGATAAAACTCCATCAAAAATAGAAATCGAAATTGTTCCTCCGTTTTGGAAAACTAAAATTGCCTATGGTTTATATGGTTTATTATTAATTGGCTTATTAATGGCTTTTAGAAAATACACCATTATTAATACAACAGAAAAACACAAATTACAATTAGAACATTTTGAAAAAGAAAAACATGAGGAAGTACAACGCGTAAAATTAGAGTTTTTTACTAACATTTCTCATGAATTACGTACTCCGTTAACCTTAATAAAAGGTCCTCTAGAATACCTACAAGAGCGCTACGGAAATTTAGAAAAAAGCAAAGTACATGAACAGCTAAATTTAATGCAAAAAAATACTGATTATCTGTTAAGGTTAGTAAATCAGTTATTAGATTTTAGGAAAATAGATAGAGGTAAAATGGAATTAGCTTTATCTGAAAATAATATTGTTGAGTTTATTAAAGAAATAGGAGAACCTTTCCAATTTTTAAGTCATAAGCGGAAAGTTGATTTTAAGATTAATGCAAGTAATACTATTTCTAAAGCATGGTTTGCTCCAGATGCGTTAGAAAAAATAATGAACAACCTACTCTCGAATGCGTTTAAATTTACACCTGAACATGGTGCTATAACGGTAGAAATCTTTGAAAAAACAGCAATTGAAGGACTAGGGAACAAAAAAATAAATTATATAATTATAAAAGTAAAAGATTCTGGAATTGGAATCACCAATGATACTATAAAACGTGTTTTTGAACGATTTTATGTTGAAAAAAAGTTAGCAAAACAAAGATCAGAGGGTTCTGGCATTGGACTTTCTTATACTAAAAAATTAGTAGAACTACATTTGGGAAGTATTTTTGTGAACAGTAAGCCTAATAAAGGAAGTATCTTTACCGTAAAGTTACCTTTAGACAGAGAAACCTATGAAAATACTCCTGGCATCACATTATTAGATGAAATTAAAAATAATACACTTCAATATCCAGTACATATAGACTCCTATGATAATTATGTTCAAGATGAAATTATAGATAAAGATTTATCTAAAGGAAGGTCTAAATTACCTGTAATATTAGCAGTAGATGATAATACAGATATTAGAAACCTCCTTAAGCAATCTTTACAAGGAGAATATATTGTACATGAAGCCGAAAATGGTAAACAAGGATTTGAAATGGCAAAAAATATCATGCCTAACATTATTCTTTCCGATATTCTTATGCCATTGATGAATGGTTATGATTTTTGTAAAAAAATTAAGACGACACAAGAAACAAGTCACATTCCAATTATAATGCTAACCGCCAAATCATCAGAAGAAAGTGAATCTGAAGGGCTTCAAACGGGTGCAGATGATTATATTAGAAAACCGTTCAAAATTAAATTGCTTAGATTAAAACTAAAAAACATTATTCAACATCGAGAAGAGATGAGAAAACGTTTTAATAGAAAAATTTCTTCTCAACCCAAAGAGATAACAGTTACATCTACAGATGAGAAGTTTTTACAACAAGCTATTGAAGTTATAGAAAAATATATGACTGACACCAACTTTAATGTTGAAGTATTGGTTAAAGAAATGGGCTTTAGTCGTACTAATCTTTACATGAAATTTAAGGAACTTACCGGTTTATCTTCAGGAGAGTTCATACGAAATATTCGTTTAAAAAGAGCCATGCAGTTACTAGAAAAAAGTGATAAATCTGTAAAAGAAATTATGTACATGACTGGTTTTAATACTGCTTCATATTTTTCTAAATGTTTTAAAAAACAATTTGGATTACTACCAAGTCAGTACATTAAAAAAATGAAAAAATTAGAACATTAGAACATGACAAAACAAACAAACAAAAAATAATACCGCATTTTTGCACAATTGTATAGTACAAATGTAATTTAGTTAAAAAAGAAAATTACACCTATTTACCCGATAGTAATAATTTTAAAATCATAATTTTCTATAATTTAAAATGACACCATGTCAACCATGAAATCAACCACAAAAAAACGTTACAATGTTTTAGTAATGATATTTATTACCGTAGTAATTAACTATCTAGACCGCAGTAACATTTCTGTAGCAGCACCTGCGCTGCGCAAAGATTTAGATATAGATTCCATTCAAATGGGCTATATCTTCTCAGCATTCTCTGTTACCTATGCCTGTTTACAGATACCTGGTGGAATTGTTGCAGATAAGGTACGTTCACGAATTTTATACCCTTTTATCATGGCCTTTTGGTCTCTTGCAACCTTATTACAAGGGTTAGTTAGTTCTTTTATAGCTTTAATTGGTTTAAGAGCTAGTATAGGCATCTTTGAAGCACCTTCTTATCCTACAAATAATTTAGTGGTAACGCGTTGGTTCCCAGAAAATGAAAGAGCCTCAGCCATTGCTATATACACATCAGGGCAATTCTTAGGTCTTGCATTTTTAACACCTGTATTAGTAGCTATTCAAGATCAATTAGGCTGGAGAGGCTTATTCATCATTTCTGGTATCATTGGTATCATCTGGGCTGCTGTTTGGTATTTCTTTTATCGAGATCCTCAAAATCATAAGAAAATAAGTAAATCCGAATTAGAATATATAGAAAAAGGAGGTGGCCTTATCGGGAAAAAAGAGAAAGATGAAGAAAAGAAAAAGTTCAAATGGTCCGACTTAAAACAAGCTTTTATGTATCGTAAATTATGGGGCTTATATATTGGGCAATTTTGTTTAGGCGCTATGACAATATTCTTCTTGACATGGTTTCCAACTTATTTAGTAGAATTTAGAGGCTTAGACTTCTTAAAATCAGGTTTTTTAGCATCTATTCCTTTTTTAGCAGCATTCTTTGGAGTCTTACTTTCTGGTTTTACGTCAGATTATTTAATCAAAAAAGGGTATTCTGCTGAACTAGCTAGAAAAGCTCCAATTATATTAGGAATGCTTTTGTCTATAGCTATCATTGGTGCCAACTACACAGATAATACCACACTAATAATTACTTTTTTAGCCATTGCATTCTTTGGCAATGGTTTAGCTAGTATCGCATGGATTTTTATATCCTTAATAGCTCCTAAAAATAATATTGGTTTAATTGGCGGAGCCTTTAATTTTATTGGTGGTCTTGCTGGAGTTATTATTCCTATTGTAATTGGTTATTTAGTGCAGGATGGTGACTTTAGCCCTGCCCTACTTTTTATTGGAGCAATTGCATTTTTAGGTTTCTTTTCCTATACTTTTATTGTAGGTAAAGTAGAACGTATTGTACCAAAAGAAAATTAAACATAAATATACTTTTATGAAAATAACCGATATAAAATCATATCCTATTAATATAAAAGGTGGTGGAGTTCAACTCGTAATTAAAGTAGAAACAGACTCTGGTTTATATGGTTGGGGTTGCTCTGGGCTTTCAGGCAGAGAATTAGCTGTTGTTGGGCTTATAAAACATTTTAGAAGTTTTTTAATTGGTAAAGACCCAATGCAAATAGGTGCTATTTGGCAAACATTATATAGAGGGCAATATTTTGAAGGCGGTAGAGTATTTACAGCTGCTATATCTGCCATAGATATTGCATTATACGATATTAAAGGAAAGGCACTAGGGGTTCCAGTTTATGAATTATTAGGGGGGAAACAAAGAAATTTTGTAGACTGCTTTGCCTCAGTACGCTTTACAACTAAAGAAGAGCTTTTAGCATATTCTAAAACTTGTGTAAAAGAAGGTTGGAAGGTTCTGCGATTAGCACCCGCCGAATTTGAATCACAAGAAAACAAAAGTAGATTTGAACCTCGTGAATCCATTAATACATTAGCAAAATGGATTACAGAATTACGAAAAGAAGTTGGCCCAGATATTATCATCGGTTTAGATTATCATACAAGATTAAATGCAGCTGAAACGTATTCTTTTATGAAACGCATGCCAGAGGGTACTATAGATTTTTTAGAGGAACCCATCAGAGATGAAAACCCTGGAGCATATAAAGCACTACGTAGTATGATTGATGTTCCTTTTGCTATTGGAGAAGAATTTTCTAGTAAATGGCAATTTATGCCTTTTCTGGAAAACGATATTGCGCAGTATGCACGCATAGATGTGTGTAATGTAGGTGGTATTACAGAGGCTATGAAAGTAGCTGCTATGGCAGAAACACACTATGTAGATTTAATGCCACATAATCCGTTAGGGCCCATATGTACTGCTGCTACGATACATATAGCTGCTGCTTGCCCAAATTTTAGTTATTTAGAAGAAGTAAATACGCCTGCGCAATATATGGGTACTAACGCTCCAGATTTTTATCCTGTACAACCAAAATTAGAAGGATCTAGATATCGAGTTCCAGACACACCAGGTTTGGGCGTAGAGTTTAATGAAGAATTAGCTATAGCACAAGAATTTCAATTAGTTGATATTCCAAGGCTATACAAAGATGATGGATCATTAACAAATTGGTAAATAAAATGAGTTTTACAACATTTGGTGAAATAATGTTAAGGTTAACTCCTAGCGATCATGCAGGAAAAATACATATAGCGCAAAACTTTGGAGTGCATTATGCTGGTTCAGAATCTAATGTAGCTAGTTCTTTAGCGATATTAGGCAATAAAGTACAGTTTGTAAGCAAATTGCCTAAAAACGCAATTGGAGAAGGCTGTTTAATGTCTTTGCAAAGTTTTGGAATATCAACAAATCATATTTTAAGAGGTGGCGATAGAATGGGCACTTATTTTATAGAAATAGGTTCCTCCATAAGACCATCAAATGTTATTTATGATCGATACAATTCTGCTATAAGTGCTATAAAAACAAATGAATTTGATTGGCACACTATTCTAAAAAATCAAGAATACTTATTCATTTCTGGTATAACCCCCGCACTATCTAAAAACTGCGCAGAAGAAACCATTAAAGTTGCGAAAATTGCAAAACAAATGGGTGTCACAGTAAGTTTTGATATGAATTTCAGAAGAACACTATGGCAAAATAAAGCAGATGCAAGAGTTATATTCGATACTATTTTAGAACATACAGATATCCTTTTTGGTAATGCAGGAGTACTCCAAGACGTATATGATTTTTCGCTTTCTGGCACTACAGCATCAGAAAAAACGATAGATGCTATTGAAAAAGCAGAAAAAACATTTGGTATACCGCAATTAGCATTTACTGTAAGAGAACATCAATCAGCAAGTGAAAACAGACTTTCAGGCGTTTGTTCAATAGACAAAAAAATAACTAGTTCACCCAACTATACTGTAAAAATATTAGATCGGTTTGGTACTGGAGATGCTTTTGCAGCTGGTTTTTTACATAGTTTGGGAAATCAATGGGCTATTGAAAAAAGTTTAGGCTTTGCCACAGCAGCTTTTGCTCTAAAACACACCGTAAAAGGAGATCAACATACAAGTACAGAAAGTGAAATTCTTTCTATTATGAATGGTAACATATCAGGACACGTATTACGATGAAAAAACAAAAAACAATAGCCAAAATTAATGCTGAAAAACTAGTAGTAGTGATTAGGCTAAAAGAGCAAAAACATATCCCAGAAGTAATTAAAGCTTTAGTAGCAGGAGGAATAAAAGTATTAGAAATTACATCAAATACGCCTGGCTACCTGGAAGAGATTAAAAGAGCTCGTGAAAAATATCCAAATATTCTTATTGGTGCGGGTACTGTTATAAATACCCAAATAGCTGCAGAAGCTACTAAAGCAGGAGCACAATTTATTGTTACACCAAATACAAATCCAGATGTTGTTACCATTGCGCATCAAAATGATATTCCAGTATTAATGGGTGCACTAACACCTACAGAAATTTGTAATGCTATTGACGCTAATGCCGATATTGTAAAACTATTTCCGATAGCCAATATGGGTGTAAAATACTTTAAAGCTGTAAAAGGCCCCTTAAGTGATATTAACTTTTTTGCAGTAGGAGGAATAGCACTAGAAAGCATCCAAGAATGGAAGGATGCAGGAGTTTCTGGGTTTGGTTTAGGAGGAAATTTAGTAAAACCGATACACCACCAACAAGATTTTGATGATATTGTAATGTATGCAAAAAAAGTTTTAAAAAAAATACATTCCTAATACATTAATTATAGAAAAATAGAATTTTAAAAGTTTCTTAAAAATTGCTTGTTTATTAAAGTAAATACCCTCGGAGCAAGCCTACGAGGCATTAAAAGGAAAATTAACTTTAATTTCCACACAAGCAGCGGAGCATTGAATCCATCTCATCTGCAGAGAAAAATGATGATTTTTAACAAATGAAAATTACAAATAAAAATATGAAACATCTTTTAAGTGTATTAGCAATAGCTATATTTTGTTTAGGCTCATGTAAAGAAACTAAGAAAGAAAAAGCACCCACAGAAAAGGTAGAAAATAGCTATTCAATGGAAGAATTAAAAATCCAAAGAGACAATCATAAGCCAAGGACTAGAAAAGAAATGGAAGCCATATTTGCGATTGAAATTTTAGATAATGAAGCCCTAAATATTATAGATCCTAATACTGAACTTAGAATTCTTGCTAGTGGTTTCACATGGACAGAAGGCCCAGTTTGGGTAAAAGATGGTGATTATGTATTATTCTCAGATATCCCAAATAATAAAGTATATAAACTTGATAGAAAATCAGATACCACCACCTATTTGCATCCTTCTGGACTCTCTCCCAAAGACTATACAGGAGTAGAATCTGGATCTAATGGTTTATTAGTGAGTACAAACGGAGAACTAGTACTTATGCAGCATGGCAGTAGATCAGTAGGAAAGATGAAATCACCTATGTCTGATCCAAAAGAAGAATATGAGCCCTTAATTGACAACTATCTTGGGAAAAAATTAAATAGTCCTAATGATGGTGCTTTTGACAAAGATGGAAATCTTTATTTTACAGACCCACCATACGGATTAGCAAATGGCTTAACAGACGAAGCTAAAGAATTAAATTACCAAGGAGTATATTGCTTATTAAAAACGGGAAAGTTGATATTATTAGATAAAGAGTTAAAATTTCCTAACGGACTATGCCTCTCTCCTGATGGTAAACAGCTGTTCGTAGCAGTTTCAAATATCGAAAAAGCTGCCTATTATAAATATGATATTATCGCTCCTGGAAAAATAGCAAACAAAGAGGTTTTTTACAACGTAAACCATATGTTAGTAAAAGAAGGTTATCATGGATTACCAGATGGGCTAAAAATTACAAAAAGTGGTTATATGCTTGCTACAGGACCAAAAGGAATCTTAATATTTAATTTAAATGGTAAGTTATTGGCTAGAGTATATACAGGGCAATTAACTGCAAATTGTGCTTTAGGAAAAGAAGAAAAAGAACTATACATAACTGCTCATAATTTTATTTTATCGCTCGCTTTAAAATAAATGATATTTAACAAAGAGCTTAAATTATTAAAACAAATAAAGCAATTCATAGCACAGTTGCTGTACTGCCACATTTCATTGAAAAATCTAAAGTATGCATTAATTGTTTTAATGACGCAGAAGAATTTACTTCTATTCTTGGATAAAGTCAGAACCATAAAATGCAACCGTGATAATTGGTGTTACTCCAATTGATAAAATACTGTAACAGTAGATGTAATGGCTGATGCCTACTGAGTGTCTTCATTTAAGGTATATCTTGATAAAAATAACCCTTAGCGTATTGGGAAAGAGATAACCGTGAGACTTTCCGATTAGAAGATTACATTGTTAGAATTAAAACAATTGCATCATATAACTGAATAACTAAAGTAACAATTCTCATTATTTTATATCAACTCATACCAGAATTTGAGTTTAATTTTAAAGATAATGTCCTTGAAGGTAGTTTTAACTTTGGAGCACCAATACAAATTGTAGATAATCCATTTCCTAAGGATCTTAATTCTTCTGCTAGAGTTTTAGAAGTAGCTATAAGCGGCGACGGTTGTATTGGAGTTGGTTTTAACCTAGATCATTTAGATGTTACTACACTAGAAAAAATTATTACTATAAAAGCATATGCAGATAGACCTATGCTAATTTCTATAGATGTATCAAATGAGCAAAGAAGTAAAGAGAGTACTTTTACCTTGATGATAGTATTAAGACTGGTACTATTATTCAATAATTACAAATCTCACCATAGCTTCTAATCAAGTGTAAAAATGGTACTTATAAATACAAAAGGCATCTAATTCTAGAACCAGCACTGAATTCTACAACAGAAATTAATCTAAGGGAATAATATTGAGACTAATCTGCCAAGATATTGGTAAAAAACAGGATTAGTACAACTTACAATCTTGGGTAGGTCTTGAAAAGTTTCCAAAATTAAGTTTTACTAATAAATTGACCATTTGTTTTATAAATAGGAATAGATTACTATATAAATAAAAGTAGGAAACTATAAAAAACTACTGATAGTTCTTTACTTTTAAGATACTATATAAAACACCACTAACAATGAAAATTTCTCAACTAAAAAAAGCGCTGTTCTTAATACTCTACCTTTTTATTTCTTTTGCTGTAGGGCAAACAACTCCAAATAAAATCCATATCGAAAAAAAAGGAAACTTAAAAGTAGAGGCCGAAGATTTTCACCATCAGACTAAAACAACTATACGTAAATGGTATACAATCTCTTCTGATTTTAAAAGTGATTTAAAAAAGAATGATTCAAAACTTCACCTTAACGGAGCTAGTGGTAATACTTACATAGAGCTATTACCAGATACTAGAACTAACCATGATGAAAAATTAATTAAAGGCGAAAATTTTAGTAATGAGCCAGGTAAGCTGGCTATTGTACATTACAAAGTTAATATTAGTACACCAGGCAGGTATTATATTTGGGTTAGAGCCTATAGTTCGGGTACAGAAGATAATGGCGTGCATGTTGGAATTGATGGCAAATGGCCAGAGTCTGGACAAAGATTGCAATGGTGTGATGGTAAAAGATCTTGGTATTGGGAAAGCAAGCAACGTACCGATAAAGAACACTGTGGTGTTCCTGGATTAATTTATTTAGACATCCATAAACCTGGAGAGCATGACATACAATTTAGTTTGCGAGAAGATGGCTTTGAAATGGATCAATGGTTAATGACTACTGATAAAAATTTTGTGCCTGTAAATAATATGCAACCAGAAGCAGAAGAGCATGTAGTTTTATCTACATGGGAAAAAATTGCAAAAAAATTCCCTTCAGCAAAAATCATAAAAGCCATAGATTTTAATAATAAAGACAGACAATTTTATAGAGACAGAGATTGGTTTGCTATAAATCCAGAGCAATTTAAAACGGCAGAAGCTACAACTATTTTTAAAGGGCAATCTGGCTTGTATGATATTGTTATTCTTGGTGTAGGTGAGAATGATGGACGATCTTCGTATTCATTTAAAGTGAATGAATATGAGCAAGGAAGTTTTCAACCCCCTTTAAGTATAGATACTTTTGAAGAAGGACCAAAATATGGTAAAACATTCTTAGATGTACAATTAAACACTAATGATATTATTACTTTAAAAGCAGCTATAGGAAGTTCAGATGGAAGGGAATATAGCCGTGGTAGATGGAGCGGCATGGTTATTTTACCAATAGGCAAAGGAGAAAATCTATTACAGAGTTTACAAGAAGAAGAAGCTTCTAAAACCACAGTAAATATTAATGGAGAACTTAAAAAATGGCACAAAGTAAGCTTAACTTTTGATGGTCCAGAAACGTCTGAGCAAGATAATTTTAATCCTTTTATGAATTACAGGCTCAATGTAAGTTTCTCTCATGCTAAATCTGGAAAAACATATCTAGTACCCGGTTATTATGCTGCCGATGGTAACGCTGGCGAAACCTCATCAGAAAAAGGAAATAAATGGCGTGTACACTTTGCACCAGATGAAGTTGGAAACTGGACATACAGCGTAACTTTTAGAAAAGGAAATTGGGTTGCTATTAGTGATAAAAAAGATACCGGGGATAGCGGTAAATTTATGGATGGTTACAATGGCTCTTTCCGTATAGAGAATACCGATAAAACTGGTCGTGATTTTAGAAGTAAAGGGCGTCTACAATATGTTGGAAAACGCTATTTAAGGTTTGCAGAAACTGGTGAGTATTTTTTAAAACAAGGTCCGGATGCACCCGAAAACTTTTTATCGTATGAAGATTTCGATGGTACGTTTCATAATGATGGTCATAAAGATAATTTTATAAAAAAATGGTCAGCACATTTACAAGATTGGAAAACTGGAGATCCAACATGGAAAAATGGAAAAGGAAAAGCCATTATTGGCGCGTTAAATTACCTTGCTTCTGAAGGCTTAAATTCCGTATCGTTTTTAACGAATAATATTGCTGGTGATGATCAAAATGTTTTCCCTTATGTTGATTATGATCACTATGATAGGATTGATGTATCTAAAATGGATCAATGGGAGGTTCTTTTTGAACATGCCCAAAAACTGGGATTATTTCTACATTTTAAGACATTAGAAGTAGAGAATCAAGGCTTGTTAGACAATGGTGGTGTTGGCGCCAATAGCAAATTATACTATAGAGAGCTCATTGCAAGATTTGGACATCATTTAGCATTAAACTGGAATTTATGTGAAGAAAATGGAGAATGGATCAAAAACCACCCTACACCTCCACAAGATACTGAACAGCGTTTGGCAATGACGCATTATTTTAAAAAACACGATCCATATCATCATCATTTAGTAATACATAATGGAGTACTATATGATGACTTATTGGGAACAGATAGCGGTTTAACGGGACCATCTATACAAACTCACAGATCAGATTTTACAACTGTTCATAGTGAAGTATTACATTGGTTAAAGGCTTCAAAAGAAGCTGGTTTCCAATGGGCTGCTGCAGTTGACGAACCTGGTGATGCACAGCATTCTTTAGTAACAGATGCAGAAGATCCTGATCACGATACCATCAGAAGAAATGCTCTTTGGGGAACACTTATGGCAGGTGGATGGGGAAATGAATGGTATTTTGGCTATAAACATCCACATTCAGATATTACATGTGAAGATTATAGATCTAGAGATTTATGGTGGGATCAGGCTGTGAATGCCATTACTTTTTTTAAAGAAAATAAAATTCCATTTTGGGAAACAGAAAACAGGAACGATTTAGTAAACAATTCGGAAAATAAGCATACGGCCTATTGCCTCGCAAAAGAAAATGAAATCTATATTGTATTTCTAAACTCTGCAGAAACAGCTTCTTTAGATCTCACAAATGCCTCAGGAACGTATGAAATACTATGGTATAATCCTAAAAAAGGAGGCGCTCTAAAAAAGTCTAAAATAAAAAAAATAAATGGAGGTGCTATTATAAATTTAGGGAAGTCGCCAGATAAAAAACAAAAAGACTGGGCTATTTTAATCAGAAAAATTTAATCTAGTAACAGTCTAATTACATAAAAGGTTTTTAAATTTATTTTATGGCTAATACAATATTACTTAGTTATTATTAGTTAATAAAATAACCTAAAAACTAAACTGTCATGCCTGAAAACGAAGAAAGTAGTGGTTATGGATCTGTAATCGTAATTGTAATATTAATTGTTGTTAATGTATTAAGCTGGGCCTTTAATTGGGGGTTTTGGCTTTATTAAAGTAATGAAGTTCTCTTTTTCTAATGAAAATACCTTTAATAAGCTTTTAGGATTAAATATCTTCTGTTGGGGATTAGCTGGCTTATTTTTCTCAACAGATGATGCTCTTTCTGTAACGCGAATATGTGTTACTGCAATAAATTTATTTGTAGGCACTCTTATTTTTTTTAGAAAAAAAGCGTTGAGTCCAACTTCATTTATCACTAAACCGCATTGGATTATTGTACTAATTTGTAACGGCCTTATTTTTAAATTAGCACAGCCATTAACAAATTGGTCAATTGGCACTGAGGTATTATTTATTTTAGGAGCTGTTTTTACATTAATTTCTTTTTGTTTTTTAGGAACTAACTTTAGTATTAGACCATCTGTAAGAGGTGTATCTTCTTTAGGAACATACAAAATAGTTAGGCACCCATCTTATTTAGGAGAGTCTTTAATGGCATTAGCCTGCGTTATAAGCAGTTTAAGCTTCTATTCTATTGTAATATACATTACGCTTTTAGGCTTTCAAGTTTGGCGTATTCGTGAAGAAGAGGCATTGCTTAGCATCCTACCTGAGTACAATACTTTTATCCAAAAAACAAAATGGCGTTTGCTTCCTTTTATATGGTAAGCGAAATAAATTCTTTTTAAAAAAGAATCATTGCATTGTTTTTAATTAAACTTTTCTAGATTTAAAAATCCGTTCTAAATTATCTTTTGAAAGGGGTTTATCAAAATACCCCTGAACTAATGGATGGTTTTTAGCTCGTTCACGATCTTTAGAATTATTAAAAGCAGATAGCACATAAACTTCAATACTAGGTTTTTTACCAAATATAATCCTAAGTCTATTTAAAAACTCCCATCCATCCATACCTGGCATAATAAGATCTAATAATAATATATCAGGAATTTTTTGTTTGTTTTTTTTACGCTCAATTAGCATCTCAAGACCTTCCATAGCACTATCATAACTCACTACGCTACATTCTACATTAGATTGTTCAATTCTATATATAGTTGCAAACTGAGATACTAAATCATCATCTATAATACACACACTCAATTTCATCCTTCCGTTTTGAAATGTGCCGAAATGTAATGAATGTTTTAGAATTTTAAAAAGTAAACCCCAATAATAATTCTAAAATATACACTTAGGCAACTTCTTTAAGCACATTTTCTAGATCTTTATAGGTTACTGGTTTCAGTATATAATTGTTCACATAACTATAATCTTTTGCTTTTTCTAAATCTCTTTGATCTACAGAAGAACTAACAATATAAATAGTAACCTTATTTCTAATATGTTCTGGTATTTTTTTAAAATCTTCTAAAAACTCCCATCCATCCATTATTGGCATATTAAGGTCTAAAAAAATAATTGAAGGAAGTTTCCCTCCATTCTTCACTAATTCCCTTAAACTATTGATAGCTTCTTGTCCATTTTCATAAGTAGATAATTCGCCAAAAGAATCTGTTTTTCTCATGATTACTTTAATTCCAAAAACAAATACTGGATCATCATCAATAATAAATGTGCGATCTAATTTCTTCATAATAATGTGAAAATTTAATTCTTATAAAAATAAAGTTTAAACTCAGTACCAAGCCCTACTTTACTATCTACTGTTATTTTTCCACCCATAGCTTCCATTTGATTTTTAGTAATAAAAAGGCCTATTCCTTTGGCTTCTTTATGCTTGTGAAAGGTTTTATACATCCCAAATATTTTTTTACCATACCGATCCATATCTATACCTAATCCATTATCAGAGAAATGAAGAATTACACAATCGTTTTCTAAATTTGATGTAATTTTTATAATAGGAGCCACATCTTCATTACAATATTTGATGCTATTGGTAAACAAATTCAGTAAAATACTATCTACATATGCAGGAACTGCCCTAATGATTAAGTCTTGATCTACATTAATAATGCACGAAACATTATTTTTATGAATTAAGGTACTTATACTTTTCTCTACCGCTTTTATAATCTTATATAGATTAACAGATTCTATCTTCTCTTCTAAACCAACTTTTATTTGTACAACTTCATTTAAATGTAAAACAGCTTCATTTAGACTTTCAGAAGCATTATTCATCATTTTAAACACATTTTTGCGCTCAGCTAGATCTATTGTTTTTTGATCTGCATTTTCATATTGCGTTAATAAGCCTGTAAGCATAGATAAATTACTAGAATGTGATCTTAAATTATGAGATACAATATGAGCAAAATTGGTTAAATGTTCATTTTGCTTTTTAGTGATTTTAAGCAAGTTTTGTTGCTGTGTCTCCCAAGCTTTAATAGCGGTAATGTCTCTATTGATACCAATAAGTCGTATTGCTCTTCCATCTTCATCTCGTTCTACTGTAGCTTCTGCTTTAATAAATTTAACTTCATCATTTGGCCAAATTATTCTAAACTCTATTTCAAATTCTTTTTGGCCTTCAACAGCCATTTTTATTTCATTGCGGCATCTTACTTGGTCATTTGGATGAATGCTGGAAACTAGAATATCATAAATACTAGGGGAGTTTTCTTTTTCAACACCATATAATTTATACATAATATCATCCCAAACTATATTATCATCTATAACATTGTATTCCCATATACCAATATTTGAGGCATTAGTAGCAATACTTAAACGTTCAGACATTTCTGCATAGGCAATCTCTTTCCTTTTCTTTTCATCAATATCTTGGAAAATCCCGATAATACGCACACATCTACCATTAATAAATTCTCCTTCTCCTTTAGCTCTAACCCAAATTTCTCTTCCTTTAAAAGTGATGATTTGCAGTTCTGTATCCCAAGGTTTACCAGATTCTAAACATTCACTAATAAGCATTTGTATGGTATCTCTATGCACTCCTTTCTTATAAAAATTTATCCCATCATTTAGAGTGGGGATATAATTTTTATCTACTTCATGGATTTCTTTTGTAACATCTGTCCAATACACCTCATGCGCTACAATATCAAACTCCCAACCACCTATTCTACTTACACTTTGTGCTTTTAATAATAATTCTTCTCTACGCTTTTCCTTTGTTATATCTTCTTTTAAGATAATAAGCCCTCCAATTTCTCCATAAGAATTTTTCCAAGGGTTTATCTTCCATTTAAGCCATTGCACTCTTCCCTTTTCAGAAATAAACTTTTGACCATTGCTTACAGAAGACTTTCCTTCTAAACATTCTTTATGTATGCTTAAAAATTGGATTGGTGTGTTTGGTAGTAATTTATAATAATTTTTTCCTACAATATCAAAATCTAAGCCCATTTCTTCTAACCAAACTCTGGAATGGCCTAAAAAACGCATTTTTGTATCCACAACCGCTACAGCAGCTGGAGAATCTTTAATTAAAAAGCTAGTGAAAATTTGATCCAATTTAACAAGAATTTTATTATTACTTACAAAAATACTTATAAATAACGTAAGTATTTACTTTAAATTATATAGGAATATAAGAATTAAATATTAAAAATCTAGTATAGGGACTGATTTTTTTATGATAAAGAAACAACTACGTTTTTGAAAATAGCAAAAAAGAATTTTAATAGATATCGTAGAGTGTATGCTGTAATACAAAAAGTAAAGAAGGTTGTTTTTTCTATGGTTTTTTCACAATAGCACATAACATACTTATATCCAAACTATTAAATTAAGGTTTGTTTCTATAAATTTTTACTATTTGGCTCTTTGTATTTAGAAATATTTATAAGAAAAGGATTAATTCAGTTGAGATAGATCATTATATCGAGCGTAATTTTCGCAATATTTAAATTAATATACAATGTAAAACCCTCGTACTATTCCAATAACACACACAAATTTTTGTTTAGGCATCCAATTGGACTATTTAAACAAATTATACCTTATAATAGGTACGAACGTTAATGGCAATAAAATGATACTTTCTTAAAAATTATTAATCTTCATGCAAAGGAAGTTTTAACTTATATGCTGTATGACTCCAATATTTTGTAATTAATAGAAACTCTACAAAAAAATAATTAATTATAAAATCCTGGTAATCAAATAGATATAATTATTATTATTTTGGCACAACTTTAGTTTTGTAATAAATCATATAAATAGTACAGATATAAAAAGTATGAGTATAAATAGTAATGTTATAGAGAAGCAATCATATGCTACATTTCTTAATCCATCTGAATGGGTAGATAAATATTCCGATGAATTTTATAAAAATGCATATTTAACTACAGACAATCATGCTAAAGCAATAGAAATAGTAGAATCAACCTTCTCTAAAGGCATTGCTAATTTAAAAAATGTTCATACTCATATTGATGAAAAAGAATGGCTTTTGGATTTTCAATCTGAAATTCTTGAAAACTATAAAAAAATCCAAAACAGTAAATACCATCTAACTCAAAAAAAAATTAATGATTGTCTTATGGCTATGCCAAAAATACAAGCAGAAGTTTTTAGATTAAAAACATTTACAAAGATGGATAATTATAGTATTTGCAACCAAATGAAAATTTCTGAAGAGAAATTATGGTTACTTATCGCGCAAGCAAGATCACAGGTTATTAGCGCTATCTATTAAAGAAATATATAAAATCACCAAAAAAAATGCATAATGGATTTTCTGTATAATAATTATCTTTTTATCAGTAAAGTTTACGGAGACAGTATCATAGCTCCTGTACAACAAATTTACAATCAAAACTTAGTTTTAATTTTAATAACAATTTTACTGGCCTTATTTGCTTTATTTAATTATTCTAGAATAGTAAGATTAAAAGAAATATATGCGTCTAGTTCTACACAGTTAAACAAGATGCAGACACAATTGTCTTCTAATAGTTTTATAAAAACCGCAAATAAAAGTTCAGAAATTATAAAGCCTGAATTGTTAGTTAAGGAAGAGGTAAAAACATTAAAAAAACGAATTTTAACCTATCACAGAAACGAAATACATGTAGTACCAGTAGCTGAAATTGCCTTTATATATACCGAAAACGCTATTACCTATGTAATAGATAAAAATGGAGATAGAAGTTGCTCTGGTGAAAGTTTAGATACGCTTATTACTTCTCTTGGTAAAGCTTCTTTTTTTAGAGCTAACCGACAATTAATTGTATCTACTTTTGCGATTAAAAAAGTAATTAAAATGGGGAATTGTAGTTTAAAAGTAGAAACTACTGCACAATCTGATGTACCTATTTATATAGGTAAAAATAAAACTGCTGCTTTTAAAACTTGGCTAAATGGTTAAACACAATTAACCTCTAATTATTTCTATACATAATTGAAACTTTAAAAAGCCTCTTCAAAAAAATGAAGAGGCTTTCGTTATTTATACGATAAAGATAGTAGTCTTTAAAAATTTTATACTTAAGGTTATATATTTTAGACAAAAGATAGTAGTCTTTATGCTAGTTTTTTAATATTTTTAAATAATTAATAAATGCTTGTTATAGCCAAGTTCAAGTTCTTAGCCTAAAAACCGAGAATACTTAACCAAGATTCCATCTAAAAACAGGATAAATTTCAACTTAAAATTTGAGTATGTTTTACACGCTTCGCTAAATTGAATTTTATCAATAAACATAGAAAATGAAAAAAAATGTCTTAATCACTGGAACATCAACAGGAGTAGGTTTTGAAAGTGCTATTTTGTTTGCTAGTACTGGTTACAAAGTCTATGCAACAATGAGAAATCTTAAAAAAGCAGATGCTTTAAAAAACAAAATTAAAACGGATAATTTAGACATAGAAATACTTCCACTTGATGTTACAGATATTGCCTCAATCAATTTAGCATTAAAAACAATTATTAAACAAGACGGCAAAATTGATGTTTTAGTAAACAATGCTGGTGCTGGATTTGCAAAAACAACAGAACAATCAACTATAGAAGAAATTAAGTGGGTTACAGAAGTAAATTATCTAGGTGTTATTTATTGCACTCAAGCGGTTTTACCCTTTATGCGAAAGCAAAAATCAGGTCAAATTATAAGTGTTACCTCTGTTGGTGGTTTGGTTGGCCAACCATTTAACGAATTGTATTGTGGTGCAAAATTTGGTGTAGAAGGGTTTATGGAAGGCCTTGCTACATATGTATCTGATGCTTTTAATATTAAAATCACTTGTGTAGAACCTGGTGGCATTTCTACAGAATTTATGGCTTCTGCAATTGGTAAAACAGCTGTTGATGGACAATTTGCAACCGGCGAATACCTACCCATTTTTGAACGGTACATGGCTGGAAATCAAAAAAGAGCAAGCGAGAGTAAAACACAAATTTACCAATCTGCTCTTGAAGTTTCAGAAGTTATTCTAAAACTATTAAAAATGGAAAAGCCGCCTTTAAGGATTAGGACCTCTGCATGGGCTGAAGAATTTTGTGCATTAAAAACACAAGCAGACCCAGATGGGACTAAAATAGTGAATCAAATAAAAGAAAGCTTCTTATAATATGAAAACAATCTATTGGGTTTCCACTACTTTAATTGCACTTTTTTTAGCTTTAAGTTCCTACACCTATTTATTTAGCAAGGCAACTATTGAAGGTGTAAAAGAGTTAGGGTTTCCTGATTTTTTTAGAATTCAATTAGCAGTTTTAAAAATAATTGCTGTATTTCTTATCATGATACCCGTAATTCCAATAAAAATTAAAGAATGGACTTATGCTGGTGTTGGCTTATTCTTAATCACAGCTTTTGTGGCCCACATCAAACATAAAGATTCTGTTTGGATTTTAGTTTTACTCCTATTTTTATTTGCTGTTTTAATCATATCTAACATGTATATGAACAAACTGTTCAGGTAAATCCTCTTGGTGAAGACGATTACTTTTTAAAGATTATAAAGAAGAGACGATCAAGTTATAAAATGTATTCCTTTACAAACATAAAAACAAACAGATAATAGTGGGTGAACTGAATGGAACAACTAGTTGCTTTATACCCTTATTCACTGTAACCACATAAAGAAATGCTATACGTTTCCTATAGCAACCCAATGCTTTAATCTTAGTCTAAATTTCTAAAATAGAAAAAAAATAATATATTTGTATTATACAAGTTGTATAATACTATTTGATTATGGCAAAAAATATACTACCTGATTTATTATACTCATGGGAGGAAACTTATAAAAAAGGGCAATTAACCCTATGGATTTTCCTTGCACTAAAGGACGGGCAAAAATATGTTGACGAAATCAAAGAATTTATAGAAAGTAAATCCAAGAACACTATTAATTGCGAAGAACAAAGCCTTTATCGAAATTTAAGAAAGTACCAACATATAGATGTAGTAACATTTGAAAATAAAAAAGGAAATAAGGGTCCCGATAGAAAGTATTATTATTTAACTGAAATGGGAGCTGAATTACTGGAGCAGTTTATTGAAAGGAACATTAAACTATTTTTTTCTACCGAAATAAATAACCTCTTAAACAAATAAATATGAAATTACTCACTACACCAAACCTCTTAAAATTTACAGTAGTAACAGTACTGCTTACCATACTATTCCGTATTGGTTTAAGTACATCCATAACAAACGAACTAAAAATAGCAGTAATTTTATCTGCAATTAGCTATGTTATACTAATGCTCATTAACGGAAGTTATTTTGGAAGAAAAGAATACGAATATCTCCCCATTTATGATATTGGATTTAGGTTTCACCTTTCCACATTTATTGTGCATAATGGGATTTCATTAGTATGGTTTGCTTTTGGGTTTCAATCAAAATACGAAAATATAAACACTATTTATATTACAGCTTTGAGCTGGTCTGTCTTTCTAATGATTCATTTTATATATTACCTTTCAATAAGGAAATCTACCATCAAGGATTTAGATAAAGAAGATCTATTCGAATAAAAAACCTTACTTAATCACAATGAATAGTAATTGTCTTTTCTTATCTACTGAGCAAATTCTTTATGTTTTTTTAATCACATGTTTACTTTAAAAGTTAAATTTAAAAAACAAAACATCTATGGATAGCCAAAAACCTTTGTAAATAGCACTAAAAACGATATGATGAAAACAAAACACCTTTTAAAATTATATATTTTACTTCTAATTGTAAGTTGTAAAACATTACAAACTGAAGAGAAAAAAACACTAAATAAATTCATTAAATTTAATTGGATAGCTAACGAAATTAATGGAAAACTTTATGAAAAATCTGCGATAAACATTGATTTTACGCTTATCAATTATAAGCAGAAACTTAATTTACAATTCGATACAGGTTCTCAACAATCATTTGTTAGCGCTGAAATGTTTGACTTAATTTTAAAAAAATATCCAGACTTAGTTGCTAAAGTTGACACCTTAAAATATGATGAAACCAATAGCGACATCGTATTAAAAGATTTGCCTATCCAATCAAACCAACAAACATTTTTGTTAAATCTGTATAAGGGAGAATCCGAAAACCAAAGTACAGTTGGAGAAGATAACGTAATTAGTGGTACTTTGGGTGCAGATTTTTGCGCTGATAAAATTGTTATTATTAATTATCCATTACAAGAGATTGTATTTGATTCCAATATTCCAAATGAATGGAATAATAATATGGTAGATTCTAAATCAATGTTTGGAAAATTAAATATTCCAATAAAAATTAAAAACAAAACGGAATTTGTTTTGTTTGATACAGGAGCAAGTATTTTTGAATTAGCCACCACACCAAATGGGTATACCTCTTTATTTGGAAATCTAGACTTTACCGAAGAAATTGAAGTTCCCTCATTTGGAACAATGTTAAATTTTAAAGGCAAGAAAAGTAGTGAGCGTATTACAGTAGCAGGAAAGGAAATTAAAAATCCTTTTATTCATTATTCTGAGAACCCAAATGTTATTGGTTTTATGGAAGAATCAGAATTATTTGGAGTAACTGGAAATGCACTTTTCTTAAATGAAATTGTCCTCATAGACTTTAGTAAAAACAAATTTGGAACGCTAGAAAATACGATGTACCATAACGCATATAAAAAGTAAAACATTCAAAGCTAGACCTTAGTCAGAAAAGGAATCGCATCATGAACTTCTGGTTTTCAACGAAGATTCTCTTAAAAAAAGAATTTTTTAGGTCTTTTAGGTGAAAGATAATCATCCTTATCATAGTTTTTAATATTTTTAAGTTGAAATAAAGGTGTTAATCAATGAGCTGGGAATATTTAACCAATTCCGCTAAAAAAGTGAAATTAGTTCAACTTACACTAATGAGTATGTCTTATAGACTCCTCAATAGCGAGTTTCACTAATATAAAAGCAGCAATAGCTTAATAAACGCTTTAAAAACTATTTGATACAGATGAAATATTTATGCACGCTATTTATAATTGGCTTAAGTTTTGTAAGTCACGCACAATCAATCATTGGGCAATGGGAAACCATTGATGATACTACCAAAGAAAAAAAAGCACTGATAGAAATTTATAAAACAAACAATCGTTATTCCGCTAAAATTGTTAAAAGCTATGTAAGTGATAAAAATGCTGTTTGCGATAATTGTAAAGGAACAAAAAAAGGCAAACCTATCATTGGCTTGGTTATTATTGAAGACCTTGAAAAAGATGGAGATGAATATAATAGCGGTACAATTCTAGATCCAGAAAATGGAAAAACATACAAGTGTTATGTAGAGTTGGTAAATAAGGATAAATTGAAAGTAAGAGGCTATCTTGGGTTCTCTCTCTTTGGCAGAACGCAATATTGGATTAAGAAGCAATGAAAGGACCTAGAAGGTTGTATTATGAAAAGCCCAAATTCTAAGCGCTAAAATCACTATTTTATTTTCAGTCACCACCAGGTTATTTGTAAGAAAGAAAATCATAAATACAATAGGCTAGATACTATTTCTTCATACGAATTCGTTACTTTTAAAGTCAAGCATTTTTTAAACAGCAAATAAATCTTAAAGACCTCTACCTTGAAAATTAAAAAATTCTGGAAACGAATTTTAGTAGTACTCATCTCAGTGCCAATTTTAGTAGTAGGAGGCATTGTACTATACATTCAAAGTAATCAATCTGAAATTATTAAAGGAGAGATTGCAAAACTAAACAAGGAACACAAAGGCCTTATAAGTATTGGTGAAAGTGAATTATCTCTTTTTGCTAACTTTCCACACATCTCTATAAAAGCCTATGATGTAAGAATTCTTGAAACAAAAGAAGACAATGCTCCTATTGTAATGGATGTAAAGGACATTTACATAGGTTTTAACCTATGGGATATTGTTACTAAAAACTATGATATTCAATCTATACTAATTGAAGAAGGCGTTTTTAATATTGTGATTCATGAAAATAATACCACAAATATTCAAAACTCCTTAGCAAGCACTTCAGATACAGAGACAAGCTCCACAAATATTCATCTAAAAAAAATTAAATTTAAAAACTTAGATATCCACACTTTAGACGAAGCCACCAATACAGATGTTGAAAAATTCATCTATACGGGTACAGGCGGTTTTAGTCAAAAAGACAGTATTATCGCAGGCCATATCGATACAGATTTTGAATTAAATGTGATTAAAGATGGAGATACTACCTTTTTTCATAAAAAGCATTTTGAAATTCATACAGACCTTGTATTTAATGAACAAACAGGCATCTTAGACATAGAACCTTCAGGGATTGTCATGGAAAATGGTGAATTTGAATTAAAAGGCTCTATAGATACCAAAAATGATGTAGATCTTGACCTTTCTATAAACGGAACAAAGACTAATTTTGATATGTTTATCGCATTTGCTCCAGCAGATGTAATACCAGTGTTAGAGAAATATAACAATGAAGGTAAAATTTATTTTAATGCGAGTATCCAAGGGCCAGCTAACAAAGGAAATAAACCTGCAATTAATGCAAATTTTGGAGCAGGAAAAGCCTTTTTAGAAAATACGGAAAGAAATAAAAAAATAGATAACCTGGGCTTTAAGGGTCATTTCTCTAATGGCGAAAATAGAGACACCAGTACTATGGAATTTTCGTTAAATGATATGACTGCATCTCTGGAAAAAGGGGAATTTCAAGGTTCTATTTCTGTCAAAAATTTTGAATCTCCGGAAGTAAACATGCAACTCAACTCAAATTTTAATCTTGATTTTATTGCAGAATTTTTTGAACTAGAGCAAGTGCAAGACCTTGCTGGAGAAGTTTCGCTAAAAATGAATTTTCATGATATTATAGATATTGATAAGCCAGAAAAAGCATTACAAAAACTTAACCAAGCTTACTTTGCAGAATTGATTGTAAAAGACTTGAGTTTAACCGCTAAAGAGCTCCCTGCACCTTTACACAATTTAAATGTACACCTGGTTATGCAGGGTAAAGAAGCTAACTTAAAACAGTTTCAACTATTGATGGGGAAATCAGATCTAACGGTGAGTGGTTTTCTTTCGGACTTACCTGCCATTGTACACCATACAAATATCCCTGTAAAAACGCATTTAGATATTGCCTCTAAACATTTAGATATTGCTGAAATAACAGGTTTTTCAAAACAAGACACTATCCAAACTGGTGTTGATGAACAAATAAAAAATCTAAGCTTAGGGCTTTCTTTTACAGCCTCTGCTAAAGATTTTACTGAATCTAAATACCTACCGAAAGGAGATTTTTTTATTGATAGTTTATATGCCGATTTAGAACATTACCCGCATAAACTGCACGATTTTCATGCCGATATTTTTATAGATGACAAAGACCTAGAAATTATAGATTTTACAGGTTATATAGATGATAGTGATTTTCATTTTGATGGATTCATACATGATTATGATTTTTGGATGCAACCCGAATTAAAAGGAGATGTGGCTATAGATCTTAGCCTCAAATCTGACAAATTAAGACTAGAAGACCTCTTTTCGTATAAAGGAGAAAATTACGTTCCTAAAGAGTACAGGCATGAAGAATTTAACAATCTAGCATTGCATATTAGCGCTGGCATGCATTATAAAGATTCCGTTTTGCATTCTATTGATCTGGCATTAGATAAGTTAGATGCTAAAATGAAATTACACCCGCTTCCTTTTGATCATTTTAAAGGAAACATCCATTATGAAGATGAGCACTTGGTTATCAAAGATTTTCATGGAGAAATAGGAGCTACCAATTTTAATTTTGATCTCAACTATTATTTAGGAGAAGACCCGCAAATACAGAAAAGAGATAATTCTCTTCATTTAAAAGCCAATTATATCGACTTTGATGCACTGTTCAATTTTAATGTAAATCCGCCAAAATCAACAGCAACAGCAAATTCAAAAACGGCAGATGTAAAGGCACATGCAGAAGCTTTTAATCTCTACGAATTGCCCTTTACAGACATGCAATTTAAAGTAGCCATTGGGCATTTTATATACCACAAGATAGATTTACAAAACATCAAATCAACTATAAGAACAACACCCAATCATTACATATATATCGATACACTCAGCATGGATGCCGCAGGAGGAAATATTAGATTAAGCGGTTATTTTAATGGTAGCGATCCAAAACACATCTATATGCAACCAGATTTGGTCTTGAATCATGTAGATTTGGATAAATTACTATTCAAGTTCGAAAATTTTGGGCAAGACCACCTTGTTTCAGAAAATTTACAAGGAAAACTCAGCTCTAGAATTAAAGGTAAAATAAGAGTATATCCAGATATGACCCCAGACCTAGACCAATCTACACTGGAGATGGACGTAAAAGTATTAGATGGAAGGCTAAAAAATTACGATCCTATGCTGGCACTTTCAGATTATATGGGCGATAAAAACCTCCAAAACATTCGGTTTGACACTTTACAAAATAACTTGGAAATACAGAAAGGAAAAATTCATATCCCAGCAATGACTATCGAATCTAGCTTGGGCCATATGGAACTATCTGGCACACATGATAGTAATCAAAATATCGATTATTATGTACGTATCCCTTGGAAAACAGTACGAAAAGCAACTTGGCAAAAATTATTTAAGGGCAAAAAAGATTCGGTTCCCAATGAAGAGCAAGAAGATGAAATTGTAGAAGTAGATTCCACTAAAAAAATAAAGTATTTGAATCTAAAGATTAAAGGAAATATCGATGACTATAAGATTTCGTTAGGTAAGAAAAAGGAGAAATAGATGTTTTCTTCTTATGAGTTGAGCATTACACTTCTAGCCCAGTTATTTACAAGAAATTAAAACCATAAAATAGAAAGGATATCGTTTATTTAGAGTTTTTATTAAAAAATAAGTATGCGGTATAACTTGTTGTAAACAACCAAATCAAAGTAAGTATAACAATTATCCAATCTGTATTTTTCATCGTTTATTTAGACTTTAAAAATTTGAATTGGCCAGTAATTGCAACCACCTGTTTAACTAATGATTCATCGACTCCAGGTATAGGTTGTTCACATTTATCACAAAAAGCATAGTCTGGATCTTGTTTTTCTTCGCATTTGCAATAGTCAATATCTAAATTTGCTATATAATGAAACATCCGTAAATCCTCTTCAGAAAATTTAGTTTTATCCTCGTTAGATTGTTTGCTCATACCTAATCGTTTATTTGAATTTCTACTTAAATGTTTTAAAAAATCTTAGAAACTTCAAATTTAATATCTCCATTTCTGTTAGTTGTATAGTTTGAAAACAAAATATATAAAAAATTAACAAGTATAGATTTATATAATTCTGTAAATTATTTAAAATTAGAAAGAATAATCGTATTTTGTACATTCTGTATGTGTTTTTCTATCATAACTACAAAATGAAGCGCCTGAATAACTAGCACTAGAAAAACTTTCTTTAAGTAAGTACTATTTTAAAGTAATTATTATTCTTTCTTTTGATTGATATGCTTTTTACAATAGGCATTATCCCCCCTCCTGTTCTTTATCCCAAAACAAAGCTCCACGCCTACGCAATTTCTTCTTCCTTAATACATTAAGATATCTATATAAAGTAGCTTTTGATTTAATATCACATAGCTTACATATACGTTCACTTTTCTTATTAGATCTATTTTCTCTTACTCGTAAATTATTTTAAGAAAAAACTCACATGTTTTCGTATCTTTATTGCTTTTCCATTAAAAAGCTAACCAATCAGATTGAACAAAAAAGATCTTTCAGAATCAGATATATGTGCTAAATACATAACCCCAGCGATAAAGCAGTCAGGATGGGATGAGCTTACACAATTACGCCGCGAAGTATCATTTACCGATGGGCGTATAATAGTACAGGGGAAACTATACACAAGGGGTAAACGAAAACGTGCAGATTACATTCTGTACTACAAGCCTAATCAGCCTATCGCAATTATTGAAGCAAAAGATAATAAACACGCTGTAGGGCACGGAATGCAACAGGGGCTTGAGTATGCTGAAATTTTAGACATACCATTTGTTTTTACTTCTAATGGTGACGGTTTTTTATTTCATGACAAAACAATTTCTGAAGGGCAAGTTGAAACGGAACTTTCGCTTGAAGAATTCCCATCTCCTGAAGAACTTTGGGACAAATATTTAGTCTACAAAGGCTTAAAAGAACCTGAAGCAAAGCAACTCGTGGAGCAAGATTATCATATAGATGAAAGAGGAATGACACCTCGCTACTACCAGCAGAATGCTATAAACAGAACTATCGAGGCGGTTGCTAAAGGGCAAGAACGTATAATTCTTGTTATGGCAACAGGAACTGGTAAAACGTATACCGCCTTCAATATTATTTGGAGACTTTGGAAAGCTAAAAAATCACAACGCATATTATTTCTTGCTGATAGAAATGCATTATTGACTCAAACAAAAAATGGTGACTTCAAACCTTTTGGGAATGACATTATGCACATTATTAAAAACCGAAAGATTGATAAATCATATCAGATATATTTTGCTTTATATCAAGGCTTAACAGGGACAGATGATTCAAAAAATGTTTATAAAGATTTTTCAAAAGACTTTTTTGACCTTATAATCATAGATGAGTGTCATCGTGGAAGTGCATCGGAAGCTTCAGCATGGAGAGAAGTTTTAGATTACTTCAGTAGTGCTACTCAAATAGGTCTTACCGCTACACCTAAAGAGACCAAAGATGTTTCAAATATGGCTTACTTTGGAGAGCCAGTTTATACGTACTCCTTAAAACAAGGAATTGATGATGGATTTCTAGCACCATATAAAGTTGTTAGAATAACTACTACGGTGGATGAAGGTTGGAGACCTACAAGTGGTCTTAGGGATAAATACGGTAACGAAATAGAAGATAGAATTTACAACCTTAAAGACTACGATAGAACACTTGCAATAGATGAACGCACACAATTAGTAGCAAAAAAAATAACAGAATATTTAAAAGGTACTGACCGTTTTGCAAAGACTATTGTTTTCTGTACGGATATAGACCACGCAAATCGAATGCGTATTGCACTTATAAATGAAAACGCAGACCTAGTATCAAAACATCCTATGTATGTTGTAAAGATTACTGGAGATGATGAAGTTGGTAAACAAGAACTTGACAATTTCACCGATGTTGAAGAACGTTTTCCTGTAATAGCCACAACATCAAAAATGTTGACTACAGGTATTGATACTAAAATGGTTAAATGTATTGTTTTAGAGTCTAATATAGGTTCTATGACTGAGTTTAAACAGATTGTAGGTCGTGGTACTCGTATTCGTGAAGATGATGGTAAAGTCTATTTTACCATAATGGATTTCAGAAAGGCAACAAACTTATTTGCCGACCCAGATTTTGATGGTGACCCAGTACAAATTTATGAGCCAGAACCACACGAACCTCCGATTCCACCTGATGAAGAAGAAGACATTAATCCTGAAGGAGAAAATCCGAATCCAGATGAGGATGAACCAGATTACCCTGAAGGAGAAAGACCAGATGTAGACATTGACGAAGGTGATACAGAAGTTAGAAAATACTACGTAAACAATATAAAGGTTTCCGTAGCTAATGAACGAGTGCAGTATTATGGAAAGAACGGTAAACTTATTACAGAATCGCTTAAAGATTACACAAAAGAAAATATAAAAACACAGTTTGCGTCTTTGGATGATTTTATAGCTAAGTGGAGAAACACACCTAAAAAAGAAGAATTATTAGCAGAACTATCAGAACAAGGAATACTATATGAAGCTTTAAGAGAGGAAGTTGGCAAAGACATGGATGTATTTGACTTAATATGCCATGTTGCATTTGACCAACCAGCACTTACCAGAAAAGAGAGAGCTAACAACGTTAGAAAGCGCAACTATTTCGGAAAGTATAGTGACAAAGCAAAAGCGGTACTAGAAAAACTTCTTGAAAAGTACGAGAATGAAGGTGTAATAGCTATTGAAGATACAAGTGTACTAAAAGTGAAGCCTTTAATAGATATTGGTTCTCCTGTAGAGTTAGTAAGAGCTTTTGGAAAGAAGCCAGATTTTGATCGTGCTGTTGAGGAGCTGGGACAAGAAATTTACAATACAGGAGCTTAGTATTATGTCTAGTCTATATCCAACATCACTATTTCACTTCACAAGTAAACAAGCTCTTTATGCAATCTTGACTTCAACATTTAGAGTTTCTTACGCAAGAGAGAAGATTTATGCACCTAATTCAACTAGAGAATTTGCTGTTCCGATGGTTTCATTTTGCGATATAAAAATGGCTGATTTAAAATATTTTGTAGAAAAGGATTATGGCAATTTTGGAATAGGTTTAACTAAAGATTGGGCAAATAGAATGTCTTTAAATCCAGTAATGTATGTCAACCAACATTGTGATATTGCAGACCGTTTTAATGAAGGGCTAAGAAGTGTATACGCAACATTAGGGAATAAAGCAAATGAAATGAATTCAAAGAATCGTGGTTATCATAATTTGATGAACACTTATCGCTATATGAAAAATTATGAAGGAGATTTAATCCGAAATTCAGGGACTACTCCTAACTATCGTTTTGCAGATGAACGAGAATGGCGCTACGTTCCTGCTTTTGAAACCCCAAATGTCGAACCATTTGTTCCAATTTCTAGAATAGACACAAGAGCAAAGAAACGAGACTACAATGATAGAATAAATCACCTTAGACTCTCATTTCAGCCAGAGGATATTAAATATTTAATAGTTGAAAAGGACGAGGACATCCTAGAGCTAATTCAACACCTAAATGTAGCTAAGCAAAAATTTAATTCAGACACAAAAAAAAGACTTACCAGTAGAATTATAACATTAGAACAAATTATAAACGACTTTTAATTTAATGACCCAAATAACAACAAACATAAAATCCATCCGTGACATAATGCGTAAAGACGCGGGAGTTGATGGTGATGCACAGCGTATCTCTCAAATGGTGTGGATGCTTTTTTTAAAGATTTTTGCAGATAAAGAAGAAGAATGGGAACTGACAATAGACGACTATAAAAGCCCATTACCAGAGCGTTTAAAATGGTCTACTTGGGCAAGTGATGATGAAGGTTTGACTGGTGAAGATTTAATGGAGTTTATCAATAACGACCTTTTTCCAACGCTTAAAGACTTAAACGTGCAAAGTCCTCAAGCAAAAATTATTCGTTCTGTTTTTGAGGATACATACAATTACATGAAAAACGGAACACTCTTCCGTCAAGTCATAAACGTAATTGATGAAATAGATTTTAATGATAGTAATGAACGCCATCTGTTTAATGACCTTTATGAAACTATTTTAAAAGGCTTACAATCGGCAGGTTCTGCTGGAGAATATTACACACCAAGAGCCGTTACACAGTTTATGGTAGATATGATTAATCCACAACTCGGTGAAACCATTTTGGATATGGCAAGTGGTACAGGAGGCTTCTTAACGTGTAGTATTGAGCATATGCGAAAACAAGTGAATACACCGCAAGAACGTGACATCTTACAAAAATCTATACAAGGTATTGAGAAAAAACCACTACCACATTTGTTGTGTACAACAAACTTAATGTTACATGGGTTCGATTTACCTGCGGTAAGAAGAGATAACCTATTAACGCAACCTTACAGTGATTGGGGTAAAAAAGACCGTGTAGACGTTATCTTAATGAATCCACCTTTTGGGGGTACTGAAGAAGATGGCACAGAGACTAACTTCCCTAAAAAGTTTAGAACCAAAGAAACTGCCGACCTCTTTTTAGCATTAATAATCAAGAGACTTAAAGACGGTGGTCGTGCAGCAGTTGTATTACCTGATGGAACGTTGTTTGGCGATGGAGTTAAAACACGCCTAAAAGAAGAGTTGCTAGATAAATGTAATCTACACACCATAGTACGTTTACCAAATGGTGTATTCAATCCTTACACAAGTATTAAAACCAATCTGTTGTTTTTTGAAAAAGGAACACAAACTAAAGAAGTTTGGTATTATGAACACCAATACCCAGAAGGAGCTAAAAGTTATAATAAAACCAAACCTATCAATATTAAAGAATTTAATGCAGAAAAGGAATGGTGGAATAATCGTACAGAAAATGAATACGCTTGGAAAGTTTCTTTGGATGAAATAAAAAAACGTGATTACAATCTTGATATTAAAAATCCACATCAAGAAGCAGATACTTTAGAAAGCCCTGAAGTAATTCTAAAAAAATACAGAAATACAGAACAAAAGATTTCTAGCATACAAGACGAAATCATTAATGTGTTAACCGAAGCTTTAAAGTAATATGCAACTACTAAAACACTTTAAAGAACTAACCATTCGTCCTAAAAATGCTACAGAATTAAAAGGACTGATTTTACAATTGGCGATTCAAGGAAAATTAACATCTAATTGGAGATTACAAAATCCTTATGTAAAGTCTGCCTCAGAGCTTCTTGAAGAATTAAAAACTGAAAGGGAATTATTAATTCAAGAGAAAAAAATCAAGAATGAAAAGTCACTCTCCAAAGTTAAAATAGACGAGCAAATTTTAAGTCTTCCTAATGGTTGGGAAACAGTAAGACTTGGAGAAATTGGTGATTGGGGAGCAGGTTCAACACCATTACGTTCAAACTCATCTTTTTATGGAGGAGAAATAAATTGGTTTAAGTCTGGAGAGTTGAATAACTCTATTATGGATTATGAATCAAAAGAAAAAATCACTCAACTTGCTCTTGAAAAAACATCTGTAAGGCTTAACAATCCTGGAGATGTTTTAATTGCTATGTATGGAGCTACAATTGGAAAAACTGGAATATTAAATGTTACAGGAACAACTAATCAAGCTGTTTGCGCTTGCACCCCTTTTAGTTGTATAACTAGTTTGTTTTTACACTTATTATTAAAAGCTTTAAAAGACACATTTATTAATCAAGGTGAAGGTGGAGCACAACCAAATATATCGAGAGTAAAAATAAGAAATCAAGTTTTCGGACTTCCACCACTAGAAGAACAAAAAGAAATTGTAAGAGTTGTAGAAACTCTTTTTAAAGAAGTAGAACAATTAGAGCAGTTAACGCTAAAGCGTATTCAATTAAAGGAAGATTTTGTAACATCAGCATTAAATCAACTTGCTACTAAAAACGTAAAAGAAGAATGGGCTTTTTTACAAAACCATTTTAAAAGCTTCTTTAACGAAAGCACTAACATTAAAAATTTAAGAGAAACAGTTTTACAATTAGCTGTACAAGGAGAACTCACAGCAGATTGGCGAGCTAACAATCCCGATACAGAAGATGCCAATCAACTCTTAAAACGTATTCAAGAAGAGAAAGCAAAGCTCATTGCTGAGAAAAAAATAAAAAAGGAAAAAGCATTGCCATCAATTGCTAAAGATGAAATTCCTTATGATTTACCTGAAGGTTGGGTTTGGTGTAGGTTTCAACAAATTTTTGATATACGAGATGGAACGCACGACTCGCCTTCTTATATTATTGGAGAAAATACATATCCACTAGTCACTAGTAAAGATTTTAAAAATGGTAAAATTAGTTTTGAAAAGGCAAAGAGAATTTCAAAAGAAGACTATGATAAAATAAACTTACGCTCTTTAGTTGAAGAAGATGATATTTTATTTTCAATGATTGGTGGTAATCTTGGAAATCAAGTGATGGTAAAAGGTAATACTGATTTTGCGATTAAAAATGTTGCGTTATTTAAATATTACAAGAAATCTTTAAGTGTTCCTGATTATTTAAAAACTTTTAGCGAACATATAGCTTATGCTGTTCAAGAAAAAGCAAGTGGTGGAGCTCAACCATTCGTTTCTTTAACTTTTTTACGTCAAATGTTATTTCCACTTCCACCAATAGAAGAGCAAAAAGCCATTGCACAAAAAGTAAACGCTTTAATGGGTTTATGTGATAATTTAGAGAAAGAAGTACAACAAAGACAAGAACATAGTGCGCAGTTAATGCAGAGTGTTTTAAAAGAAGTTTTCGAGCCTAAGCAAGATATACTTAAAGAGCTTATTCCTGATATAGACAAATATGCTCAAGTGGCTATGGCTACTTTAAAAATGGAAAATACTTTTGGTTTTAAGCATGGTAAAGTAGAGAAACAAAAAACAGGATTCTTATTACAAGCTATTAAGAAACAGGCTATACCCTACACCTTTGAAAAATCTAATTTCGGCACATTCTCTTGGGAGCTTTCAAATGACCTCGACACCAATCCTTACCTACGAAAAACAAAGGCTGGGCAAGGCGAGGTTTATGAAGTAAAGGCAAGTAAACACCACGAAGTATTGAGTTTATTAAACGCCCCTGAAAACGCTTCTTTTGTTCAAGCGGTAGACGAACTCATTCAGGTGTACAAAATGCCGTTAATTAACGCCAAAACCGACCAAATCGAATTGCTGAACACGGTTTGTAAATCCATTCTCGATACACAGTCCATAGAATTAGAGACTATCTACGGCTACATGCAGTTTTGGACAATCAAACAAGAGGGGTTCAACACCAAGGCAGAGAAGTTTAAAAAACCTCAAACCAATAAGATGCTTCAATTGGTTTTGAAGCTTAGGTGGGAGAAAGAGCTAATTAATTCAAACTAATTTATGGTAAGTACTACTCTCACTAAAGCTAATTTCTTCAAATATTTAAAAGAAGACAAGTTTACGGGAGGAACGTATAAGGCAAACTACGAAGTAGTTATTGATGCAAGAATTGTTGACTGGGAATTTCGTCAAATAATGAACGTCACATTTCAAGAACTTGTAATAGTTAGGGGTGTTGATATAAAATCTGGGTTAATTTTTAAAGGATGCAACTTCAAAAAAGGAATTGCTTTCAATAAGGTTTCCTCAACAGGCTTTAACTCTGATTTTAATAGTTTAAATGCAAGTGTATTATTATCAGCTTGCCAAAGCACCTTTGTACAATTTGAAAGTAATTGTGATTTTGAAAGAGGCGTTAAAGTTGTAAACAACTGCGAAATAGAGCATTTCAAATTCTATCACTCTAGAATCAAAGGTGAGGGTGTTTTTATATCAGAGTCCAAAACTAAACACATAGAAATTGGTCAGTCTTCAAGTACTCTTCGTATATCAAATGTAAAAGTTAACGGCACAATAAGAGTATCAAGCTCTATTGGAAATATTTCTATAATTAAATCAACAATAATAGATTCTGTATATTTTTGGAATATTGAATGCCCAATTAGTTTCACATTAAATCATAATACATTTGAAGACACCTTTGATATAAGGGCTAGCAGAATCAAAGGGTTTTTCATCCATGGAGACACATTTAAAAGAAAAGCAGTCTTTGAAAACAGGGATGATTCTGATCAAAACATTATTACAAGTTTACACGAAATCTACATTGCACAAGCGGATTTTATTGAAGGTTTTGAATTTGACGGAATGAGCAAAGAGTTAGTCAGTTTGACACTTCCGTTGTCACCAAATTTTACTGGCGTACTTCGATTCATTGATTGGAAAATAAAAGAAACAAAGTTATCAGGGATAAACGAAGGGTTGAAATTAGTTTTCAAAAAGACAAGCTTTAAACGCTTGCTTTTTATTGATTTTTCCAACTCTGTCGATATTATATTTGATACTAGTGGCGCGGAGAACAAACTCTTTAAGGTCGCTAATGACCCTGACAGTTCTATTATAGCAAGCGACAGTAACTTTGGTCCCACGAGATTTAACGAGTTTGACTTTGACTCCTTCGATTTCATTAATATCATTAATGCTTCCTTCAGCGATATAATAGCAACAAATGTCAACTGGTTTTCAGACAATAAAATACAGATAGAATCGCCAGAAATAGAGTCTTCAAAAAACTTCAAACGAAAACGCGAACTCTACAGGCAAATAAAACAATCGCTACAGTCACAAGGTAATCAGATAGATAGTTTAACCTTCAGAGCGCGTGAAATGCGAGCTTACCGTAACGAACTAAAAGCCCAAGAAAAAGAAAACAATACTCAACTGGGCAAAAAATACAAATGGACTGACAAGCTAATAATGACAGTTAATCAGACAAACAACTACGGTTTAAGTTGGTGGAAACCTGTTTGGATTGCTGCTCTTATCACCTTAGTTTTTTACATCATCCAACTACCTCTTTTTGCTGACGAAATTCAATATTATCCGGCCAAGAATTGGGAAGAAGTTAAATTGACTCTATGTGCTTTTTGGAATCATTTTGAGGTGTATTGGCAGATGCTCAATCCAGCACGAAAGTTTCAAAGTGTTTATGGTGCAAACGGCAAGGCTTTGATCTACTTCTTAGATTTCTCGCATAGATTAATACTAGGTGTATTAATATTTCAAATAATAAAGGCTTTTAGAAGGCTAGGAAGTAAATAATATGAGTATACCAAAAAACATCAATAAGGAACATATCTTAAATGCTATCAAAGAAATAAATCAAAACGGCATTCCGAAAGAGGCTGAATCAACTAAATACGATATGATTTTTAAGGGTAAAAAGTATCCGCCAAAACTTGTTGTGAGTATAGCAAACAAGTTTGCCAATGGCATTGAGTTACCTCGTGAGAAATTCAGCGGTGGTTCTTCATGCAATAATTTTTTAAAACTGTTTGATTTTAGAATAGGGGGGAAAACTTCAAAAACCAAAATACACACTATGGATTTTTTTACAAATGATGAATTTGATTTATTAGAAAAAACAGCTAAAAAACCATGTGATCGATCACAACCAGATATTGAGGAGGCATACCAATATTTAAAAATTGCATACAGCAAAGTAAAGTATTGGGCAGATGAACTTCAAAAAAAGATATTCCCAAATGGACAGGTTAAAATCACTCAAAGACCTACCAATCAAGCCAATAAGTTTGATGGCTATTTGTGGGCTAAGATTTACCCTTCCAAAGAAGATTTAAAGGCCAAATGGCTTGCCCTAACCGTTGGAATAGATAGCTCCCGGAATTATGCGATTAAAATTGACACGGTTGGCTTAACAGATGACACTAATACAAGGAAAAAATATTTTGATGCTAGAGGGGATTACAATAACTCAAAAATTGTAATACAGCACCTGCAAAGCGCATTTTCTAACTGGAAAAACCTTCTAGAGCAAAGCGAAAAAGATATAGAGAGTTTGATGATACACTACCCATACATCAAATCTCTTAGAAAGAGTATCGAATTTTCAAAAGATAAACTCACAAACAAATCTAATGGCATGAAAAGAAACACTCCATTAAATCAAATCCTTTACGGGCCTGTGGCATGGCTTGGGTAAATGTACTTAAAGATGGGAAGTTGAATACTCACATTGGCGAGGATTTAAAATATACAATTCAAAAGACAATAGACAAATCATTACTTAGAGAAATTTAGATTTGTTTTTTTTAGATTTTTTCCTACATTTATATTCTCCTTTCTTACTTTTCACTTTATAACATTTTTTAATTAAACGCAATAGTGCTTGCGGAATTCCCCTCCAACATAAAGCCAAGTATATTGGCTAATCAAATTGTAAAACAAACTCAATAATTCATTAAACCAACCAATATGAAAAAATTATCTTTTATCCTCATTTTCTTAATCGCATGCAATATCAGTAGCCAATCAGTAGTCATTACTAAACAGAATGTATCTACCCCCATATCTGATCCAAATGGATTTTATTATGCTTTGCCAAATACTGTTTTACAAGTAAAAGTTAACGTAGAGAAAAAAAGCTGGGTTCCTGCTAAGGATGCATTTAAATTAGACAGCATCTTTAAAGGTATTATCTTACCAAAAAGAGTAGAAAATGATCAGAAAACAATTTATACTCCTAAGTCTCTTAGTTTAGGAACAAAGGCAGTTCCTGACAAAGGAAATATTTATAAGATAACTCTAAAGAAAAAATGGAATAAGAAAAATAAAATCGGACTTAAAATTTCCCAAAATGGATTAATACAAGGTGCTACTGTAAGTTCACAAAATCAAACGTTTAAAATACTTTCTTCGATTATAAGTGGTGTTGTAAAAGCCATAGCTGTTAATAGGAGCCAGCAAACTTATGAATCTTCTAAGCACGGAAAGGCGATTTTCGAGGAAATATCTCTTGATAATTTAAAGGATAAGACAACTTTAACCAAAGATAGGATAAAAAAGAAAATAACCGTTTTCCAAAATATTATCAATGAGAAAAAAAGAATAGATTCGTTACTAACTTTATACAAAAAAGCTCAAAATGATTTACGACTGAGGGTGAGTTTGAATAACGACTTTCCTAATGGTTTAGAAAAAACCAAATTCAGGCTTGAACAAATTGAGAAAGATATTACTTCTTTGAAAAAGCAAAGGAAATCCAAATTAGAAGAGTTTGTGAAAAATCTTGAACTATTGTTTGGAAAAGAGATTAAAAAAGAGGTTGTAACTATACATAATACTTCTAACAAATTCCCATTAGCGAGTACTCCAAATTCATTTTACTTTCAATTCCTTAAAAAAGGAAATGAACCAAGTATTATAGAAATTAAAAAGAATAAATTCGACGGAGGCGATGAAGACATCAAGGATGGTAAAACTAAAAAAGGAGAATGTAAATACTGCTATAAAATAGAATTTAAAGAATTCAATGGTAATTTTGGAGGCAATTTTACAAGTAAATCTATTATTGAAGGAGAAAATGGTGGACTTGCTTTCAAAATACCAGTAGCTTACAATGCCACATTACATGACAAAAAAGAAAAAGTAGGTGATTTTGCTTTTATAGCTGCAGGTCATATTGGTAGATTGTCGAGTAAGATAAATGTTGACAACATATTATTCTATGAAGAATTGGGCTGGTTTAAAGATATTAATGCTTCTGCTAATGGTTTAAATTCTGAAGATATAGACGCAATCAGCGGTTCATTTTCAAAAGCACTGGAAGCCGTTAAAGGAAAGTCAGAATATGACATTTTGAAAGAAGAGACTGACCTATTGGAATTACGTATTAAAAAACTTAAGTCGGAATCTGAAATACAAAGTTTAACTAAAGATGTTATTATAGAGGATGAAGAATAAACTCAATGGAAATTCTCTCTTATTTATGATACTTCTTGGCCAATTAATTTTTTCTCAAGAAAAAAAGACAGGAATAGATGAAGAAGAAACTTCGCACTCTCAAAATTTTCAAAAACTTTTCTATGAAGGAAAAGAAGTTTCTGAAGGGGAGTTTCCTTGGCAAGTAGCAATAAAAAAATATCGTAACAAAAAAGAAGTCTGGTGTGGTGGAGTTATATTAAGTGATAAGTGGATTATAACATCAGCGCACTGTTTTAATTACATTGAAGAAGGTGTAGAGGTACTAGAAGATTATGATGATTTTTATATCTATTCAGGTAGCGTTTCTCACAAGTCAAAAGGCAAAAAATCAAAAATCAAAAATTTAATCTATAAAGAAGGACATAATCCCAATACCTTTTATAATGATTTAGCTCTTTTGGAATTGAGAAAACCAATTGATTTGAGTAAAACAAATCGGAAAGCGATAAATATAGTCAGTACAAAAGAACTAGAACATGTTACTTCAGAAAATGTAAGTGAAGCTGTAGGGTGGGGAAATACTAAGAACAAAGAGAATCCAGAAATACTAAATAAAGTTTCATACCCCATTATAGATTACAATAAATGCAAACAATATAAAAACATGAAAGATGTTTTGAGAAATAAAATGCTATGCTATGGTATAGAAGGAATTAATGTTGCTTGTAAGGGTGATAGTGGAAGTGGAGTCTTTTACCAAGGTGGCCAAGAAACAAAACTAATAGGTTTAGTTACAACAGGAAGTAATTGCGAAGATGAGGATAGTCAAATTCAAGAATTTTCGATGATAACTAATTTGTTTGAATTTAGGCAATGGATTACTGATACTATTAATACAAAAAGCAATTAGCCATCATACTACCAAAGTCTTAATTAATTATTTTTAGTGTTAGCTTTCGTTGTTTATTTAAAAAGTGGGGAACATGAGGGGAAGAATCAAATCAATAAAAACAAAAATCCCTAGAAATCAACAAGATAACTAAGGATTTATTTTTAAAAAGCGGTCCGGACGGGACTCGAACCCGCGACCCCCTGCGTGACAGGCAGGTATTCTAACCAACTGAACTACCGAACCGTGGCGTTTAGCGGTTGCAAATATACACCGCTTATTGATATCCGCAAATAATTTTTAATAAAATTATGGCTTTTTAAAGAAATTTTTGACGCTCAACCATATAGGTATTTAAAACCTTAGAGAAATTAGCTTTTATATCTACTTCTACGTATTTAATTTTATACTGTGCACACTTTAACTTCAATACTTCTAAATAGGCTATAAGCTTACTTTCATATGCTTCTTTAATAGTATCCGCATACAAATCGATATGCTCACCAGTTTCCACATCTAAAAAACGTTTGGGCGTATTCTCAAAATTAAAATGCAATTCTTTATGTGCATCTAATAAATGAAATAAGACCACTTCGTGCTTATTATGTTTTAAGTGGCGCAAAGCATCAAATAATTTTTCATCGTCTGTAGCGGTTTGAAACATATCTGTAAATAAAAAGATAAGACTGCGTCTTTTTATTTTCTCTGCTATTAAATGCAAATAATCATAGGTTTGCGTTTGCTTAGCTGGCTTTGTATCTAAACTAATTTCAGCTAGTTTTGCCAATAGCATTTGATGATGCCTTTCACTTCCTTTTTCTGGAGCATAAAAATTATAACTATCCGAATATACACTTAAGCCCACTGCATCTCGCTGCCTTTTTAAAATATTCATAAGTGAAGCAATAGCTAATACCCCAAAACCAATCTTATTTAAATGGTCTATTCCTAAATTTTTAACTTCTGGGTAGTACATAGAAGCAGAGTTATCTAAGATCATATGACATCTTAAATTAGTCTCTTCTTCATATTTTTTGGTGTACAGTTTATCCGTTTTAGCATAGAGTTTCCAATCTATATGTTTGGTGCTTTCACCTGTATTATAAATTTTATGCTCTGCAAATTCTGCAGAAAAACCATGAAATGGGCTTTTATGTATCCCGCTAATAAAACCTTCTACAACCTGTTGCGCAAGGATTTCTAAATTTTGAAAAAGAGAAGCTTTATGGAGTTCGGACTGAATATTCATAAGACTAAGATAAGGAAGATATTAAAATAAACAACCTTGGAGCAAGCCAAGAGGTATTCATAAGGAAATAACTAAAAATAGTAAGACTAGCTTCGGCATATTTAAATCTCGATATTGCATAAATACCACTAGTACAAACCAAAATATTGGATATAAAAAAATCCTGCAAATGCAGGATTTTTTTATAGGTATTTATATCGTATTATAACGCGGCATCTATTGCATCTGTGTAAACTTTCTTTGGAGAAACTCCTACTTGTCTACTTACTATTTCACCGTTTTTAAATACTAATACTGTTGGTATATTACGTACGCCGTATTTTGCTGCAAATTCTTGATTAGCATCTACATCTACTTTACCAACTACTGCCTTACCTTCATAGTCGTTACTTACTTCGTCTATTACGGGCCCAACCATTCTACAAGGACCACACCAAGCAGCCCAAAAGTCAACTACTACAGGTTTATCACTTTTTAAAACTACCTCGTCAAAAGTAGCGTCTGTTATTTCTAATGCCATTGTTGTTTTTATTTTAAATATTATGCAAATTTAGTCAAATAAAATTCTTTTTCCTTACGAACCTTATGATCCCTTTAACTATTATACCAATTTTAAGATGATTATGGTTTTATTCCTGGGTAAATAGTAATACGATGCGTTCGTATTTTTACAATAGTTTCTACAGTGTTAATTTTCATAGATGTAGCAGTAGAATTCTATAAATACAAATAACAACTCTATTAGAATTTTAGATACTACATGGTTTTCTATTTATTTTACTTTACAAGTCAGTTTAATTTAAAATGTACCTCTTGCTCTTCTAGTGTATGCAATAATTCGCTAGAAATATGCACTTTTTGTTTTCTACTGGTTAGGTTTACTTTTATTTCTTCTTCCATCTCATACACAACAAAATTTATTGGATGGCTCCCCGTATGCATTCCTAAGGTTTCTTTTAATTGATAAATATTATCTTCTTTTAAAGTATCCACATTTAATTTAATCGTTAGTTTTTTAGCATAGTTTTCCATTACATCTTGTAGTAACATAAAACTATTATACTGTATTCTAGGATCTCCTTTTTTACCGGTATCTCTATTCATCCAACCATCTTTTACAAATACTTTTAGATAGGCAAAGGAATTGATCATTAAAAAATGGCGGAATTTGAGGTACTCTTCTCCAAAAATCCGAAACTCATACGAATCTGTATAATCTTCCATAGAAAACATCGCCCAGCCTTTCCCGTTTTTAGAAACTCGATGTTGTACATCTGTAATGACTCCTGCAATAGACAATTCTCTGCCCACATAACTTGGTAAATCCATTACATGAGCAATACTAGCATTACAGAACGATTTTATTTCGGTTTTAAAATCGTCTAACGGATGCCCTGAAATATAAATCCCAACTACTTCTTTTTCTCTTCGGAGTTTTTCCATTGTACCCCATTCTTCACATGGTGGTACTTCGGGTTCAGGAATTTGTGCTTCACTGATTCCTCCAAACATATCCATTTGAGAAGAATTTTGATTTTCTTGATATTTTGATGCTGATTTGGCTACTTTTTCTAAAAAAGTAATCCCACTACCATCATCATGAAAATACTGTGCTCTATGGGTAGCGCCAAAAGAATCAAAACCACCAGCTACCGCTAGGTTCTCAAAAGCTTTTTTATTGGCTGCTCTTAAATCTATACGCTTGGCAAGATCAAAAACAGATCTGTAAGGACCGTCTTTTTTTCTGTTTTCTACAATAGTTTCTACGGCTCCACCACCAACTCCTTTTACTGCTCCCATACCAAAGCGTACGGCTCCCCTATCATTTACAGAGAATTTATAGTACGATTCGTTTACATCTGGGCCCAAAACTTCTAAGCCCATACGCTTACACTCTTCCATAAAAAAGGTAACCTGCTTAATATCATTCATATTATTACTAAGCACTGCAGCCATGTATTCTGCTGGATAATGTGCTTTACAATAGGCCGTTTGGTAGGCAATCCATGCATAACAGGTAGAGTGAGATTTGTTAAATGCATAGGCTGCAAAGGCTTCCCAATCTTTCCAGATTTTTTCTAGTTTATCTTCTGCATGTCCTTTTTCTGAAGCTTGTTTAATAAACTTAGGCTTCATTTTATCGAGCACATGCTTCTGTTTTTTTCCCATCGCCTTACGCAAGACATCCGCTTCACCTTTTGTAAAATCAGCAAGTTTCTGAGATAATAACATCACCTGCTCTTGGTATACGGTTATCCCATAGGTTTCCGCAAGATACTCTTCCATTGCATCCAAGTCATACGCAATTTCTTCATCCCCATGCTTACGCGCAATAAAACTTGGAATGTACTCCATTGGTCCAGGACGATACAATGCATTCATGGCAATAAGATCTGCAAATACCGTTGGCTTTAAAGCTCTCATATGCTTTTGCATCCCTGGAGATTCATACTGGAACACGCCCACTGTTTCTCCTCTTTGGAATAATTCATAGGTTTTTTCATCATCCAAAGGAAAATTCTCAGGATCTAAGGTTACCCCATGTTTTGCTTTTACAATCTTTACGGTGTCTTTAATTAAGGTTAGAGTCTTTAAGCCTAAGAAATCCATTTTTAATAAGCCTGCATCTTCCACTACAGAATTATCAAACTGGGTGCAATACATGTCCGAATCTTTCGCTAAAGCTACAGGAACGAATTTGGTAATATCATCTGGGGTAATAATTACACCACATGCATGGATTCCTGTATTCCGTACCGAACCTTCTAATACATAGGCTTGGTTTAAGGTTTCTGCTTCTAAACCATCCCCTTCCGAAATAGCCAATAACTGATTGATATTTTCCATATCATCAGAGCGGAACTTCTTTTGAAGCACTTTCTCATCAATATGCATAATCTTATTCAGCTTAGACATATTTGGAATTAGCTTAGCGATACGGTCTGCATCTCCTAAGGGCAAGTCTAATGCTCTAGCCGTATCTCTAATAGAAGACTTGGCCGCCATAGTACCATAGGTAATTATTTGTGCTACTTGGTTGGCACCATATTTATTAATGACGTAGTCCATTACACGCCCACGGCCTTCATCATCAAAATCAATATCAATATCGGGCATACTTACACGATCTGGATTCAAGAAACGCTCAAAAAGCAAATCGTACTTTATAGGATCTAAATTGGTGATCCACAAACAGTATGCTACTGCGGAACCTGCTGCGGAACCACGTCCTGGTCCTACAGACACATCCATATCACGTGCTGCTCTAATAAAATCTTCTACGATAAGAAAATAGCCTGGATACCCTGTATTTTCAATTACTTTTAATTCAAAATCAAGACGTTCATCTATCGCTGGAGTAATTTCTCCATAACGAATCTTTGCCCCTTCATAGGTAATATGACGCAAATATTTATTCTCACCTCTTTTTCCTCCATCTAATTTATCTTCCTCAAACTGAAATTCTTCTGGAATATCAAAAGCAGGTAATAAAACATCACGTGCTAGTGTAAAGGTTTCTATTTTATCAACTATTTCTTGAATATTAACAATTGCATCTGGCACATCTTCAAAGAGTTTTTTCATCTCTTCCGAAGATTTAAAGTAATATTCTTGGTTTGGCAATCCGTAGCGGTATCCGCGCCCACGACCTATTGGAGTAGCTTGTTTTTCGCCATCTTTTACACACAACAAAATATCATGTGCATGTGCATTTTCTTTATTTGCATAATACGTATTGTTAGTGGCTACTAACTTTACCTGATGCTTTTTAGCAAACTGTATCAATACTTTGTTTACACGGTCTTCATCTTCTTGGCCATGGCGCATTAATTCTATATACAAATCATCACCAAAAGTGTCTTTCCACCAAAGCAAGGCTTCTTCAGCTTGCTTTTCACCCACATTTAAAACCTTACTTGGTACTTCTCCATACAAATTACCTGTAAGAACAATAACATCTTCCTTATATTTTTCAACTATCTTTTTATCTATACGCGGCACATAATATTTACCATCTACAAAGGCAATAGAAGACATCTTTGCTAAATTGTGGTAGCCATTTTTATTTTTTGCCAGAAAAACAACCTGATACCCATTGTCTTTTTGCGATTTATTAGTATGATCTTCACAAACTTGAAATTCACAACCAACAACAGGCGTAATTTCTAATTCTGGTTCAGGGAGTTCATGTAACGGCTCCTGCCCCTCTTCTAATGTTCCATTATGAGTAGCTTCAAAACGTTTTTGATTTTCAGTATTCCGAGATACCACCCCTTTATTATGATTAATAACTCCATTGACAAAATGAAAAGCACCCATCATATTTGCGTGATCCGTCATAGCAACCGCAGGCATTTTTTCTTTGGCTGCAGCTTTTATTAAATCTGGAACACTAATCGTTGATTGTAGAATAGAAAATTGGGTATGGTTGTGCAAATGCGAAAAACTGGCCGTTTCTAATGTTTTTACATTCTGCTTTATCTCTTCTTCTGATGCCCCACCAGTATCTTTATCCCATAAAGCATCTGCTATTTTCTGAGATGCTTTTTTTAGGTTGATATGCTTTAAACCTATTAATTGTATTTCCTGAGGGTTTGCCTCAGAAAAATTTTGAAAATAATCTGGTTGAACATCTAATTGTTCTATAGAATATTGCTTTTTACGAACTAACTCTAGAAAACAACGTGTAGTAGCCTCAACATCTGCTGTTGCATTATGTGCTTCTCCAAAAGGTTCTCCAAATAAATACTGATGTAGCTCGGTAAGGGTTGGTAATTTAAATTTACCATAACGTCCTCCCGGAATCTGACATAGACTTGCGGTATGCTCTGTACAAGTATCTAATACGGGTAGTTCTTGTAAATCATTCCCAATTTGATGCCTATGGAATTCAGCACCCATAATATTTAAATCAAAACCTACATTTTGCCCAACTACAAATTTGGTTTTTGATAAGGCAATATTAAACTTCTCTAAAACCTCAAGGAGTGGAATTCCGTTCTGTTCTGCCAAAGCTGTAGAAATACCATGTATTTTTTCTGCATCATAGGGAATATCAAAACCATCTGGTTTTACCAAATAATCTTGACTTTCTATAAGTCTCCCCATATCATCATGCAATTGCCATGCTATTTGGATACATCTGGGCCAGTTGTCTGTATCTGTAATAGGAGCGTTCCAATTTTTAGGTAAACCTGTAGTTTCAGTATCAAAAATTAAGTACATGTAATGCTGTTATAAGTTAAAAGTTTAGCTGATAGAACTATCCTAAACAGTCTATAAAAATACTTAAAAGAACACGGGTTTAAAAAGAGAGTTTTTAGGAGTTATTAACTGTATCAAATAGTTCAATTATTTAGTATTGCATTATTCATAATTATACTTATATTTGCACCCGCTTAGGAATAAGCGTATAAAAAAGAATTAATAATCAAGGGTCGGGCACCCTACAAATTAATGTGATATGCCAGTAAAAATTAGATTACAAAGACACGGAAAAAAAGGAAAACCTTTCTATTGGGTAGTTGCAGCAGATGCAAGAGCTAAAAGAGATGGTAAATTCTTAGAAAAATTAGGAATCTACAACCCTAATACCAACCCTGCACAAGTAGAAATTAATGTTGATAGTGCTGTACAATGGTTAAACAACGGTGCACAACCAACAGAAACAGCAAAAAGACTTTTATCTTATAAAGGTGTTCTTTTAAAGCATCATTTATTAGGTGGTGTACGCAAAGGTGCATTAACAGAAGAGCAAGCTGAAGAAAAATTCAATACTTGGTTAGCGGAAAAAGCTGCGATAGTAAATTCTAAATTAACTGGTTTAGACAAAGAAAAAGCAGAGGCTAAAGCTAAAATTTTAGCGAATGAAAAAGCAATTAGCGATAAACGTGCTGCTGACGCAGCTGCAGCTGCATTACCAGAAGAGGTAGTTGCAGAGGCAGAAGCTGCTACTGAAGAAGCACCAGTTGAGGCTGCTACAACCGAAGTAGCTGCTGCTCCTGTAGTTGAAGCTGAAGCACCAGCTGAAGAAGCTCCTGCTGCTGACACAGAAACTAAAGAATAATTTAAAACGATATGCTTAAGTCAGACTGTTTCTGCCTAGGCAAAATTGTTTCTAAATATAGCTTTAAGGGTGAGGTTCTTATAAAATTAGATACCGATGAGCCCGAAACATACGAAAAAATGGAATCTGTATTTGTTTCTTTAGGAAACAATCTGGTTCCATTTTTTATTGAAAAATCACAACTCCATAAATCTTCTTTACTTCGCGTGCGGTTCGAAGAAATTGCAAATGAAGACGATGCTGACAGGATTATGGGTTCTGAAATCTATTTACCACTGACTTTACTCCCTAAACTCACTGGAAATAAATTTTATTTTCACGAAGTAATTGGTTTTAAAGTTATCGACAGCATTCATGGAGATATTGGTCTTATCGAAAGCGTAAACGACTCCACTTCCCAAGCCTTATTTGAAGTATTAAAAGGAGACAAACAACTTTTAATTCCTATTAACGATGAAATTATCACCAAAGTAGATAGAGACCATAAAACTATTGAAGTAACTACACCAGAAGGTTTGGTTGATTTATATTTAAGGTAATCCTAAATTCCAAAAAATAAATACCAAATTCCAATTTCTCTTATTACTTATCTTTGAGTAAAAACAACTTCATTTAAAACTAAATGATAAATAAAATTTACGACTTAGAAGAACGCACTTTTCAATTTGCCAAATCTTGTAGATTATTAGTTAAAGACCTTCCTAAAACGATATCTAATATTGAAGATGGAAAGCAATTAATTCGTTCATCTGGATCTGTAGGAGCAAATTATATTGAAGCTAATGAAAAACTAGGAGATAAAGATTTTTTATATCGCCTTAAGATTTCAAGAAAAGAGGCTAAAGAATCTAAATATTGGTTAAGACTTCTAAAAGAGTTAAACCAAACCCTCCAACCTGAATTGGATATATTAATTAACGAAAATGAAGAACTAAGAAAAATACTTTCCTCCATTATTAATAAAAGTTCTTAACTATAAGAATGATTAATTATTTTTTGGTATTTAGAATTTTTAACTATTGGAATTTAACATGAGTCTTTTCAAATTCAAACAATTTAGCATTAACCAAGATCGTTGCGCCATGAAAATAGGTACCGATGGGGTGTTATTAGGCGCTTGGACATCTGTGGAACACAATCCATATTCTATTTTAGATATTGGAGCAGGCACAGGACTTATTGCGTTAATGCTTGCACAACGGAGTACTGCGGAACATATTGAAGCTATTGAAATTGATGACAATGCCTATGAGCAATGTGTAGAAAATTTTGAAGCATCAGACTGGGCAGATCGGCTTTTTTGTTTCCATGCTGGCTTAGATGAGTTTGTAGCCGAATATGCTACTGAAGAAGTCGACACGGATGAACTATATGACCTCATCGTATCTAATCCACCTTTTTATTCTGAAGAGGTTTCTAGTGGAGATAGCGCAAGAGATACAGCACGGCAAAATGCAGCACTACCCTTTAAGGAGCTTATTAGTGGGGTTTCTAAATTATTATCTCCAAAAGGAGTATTCTCAACCATCATACCCTTTAAAGAGGAAGCTCAGTTTATTGAACTAGCATCCCTGTACAAACTTTTTCCTAAACGCATTACGCATGTAAAAGGCAATGCAAACGCCGAAGTAAAAAGAAGCTTACTAGCCTTTTGTTTTGATGCTTCGCAAATAGAAACAAACGAACTGATTATAGAAACCAAAAGACATCATTATACAGAAGATTATATATCCCTCACTAAAGATTTTTACTTAAAAATGTAAATTTACCCTATTGCATTCCTTTATATCTTTAGCTACCTTTGAGAAAAACAGTATAATATGCGCCCTGATTTATTTGAAGCTCCTGACTACTATAATCTAGATGATTTACTCTCTGAAGAACACAAATTAGTTCGTGATGCAGCCCGCCAATGGGTAAAACGCGATATCTCTCCTATTATAGAAGAGTATGCTCAAAAAGCAGAATTTCCAAAGCAAATTATAGCAGGATTAGCAGAAATAGGTGCTTTTGGCCCTTATATTCCAACAGAATATGGCGGTGCAGGCTTAGACCAAATTAGTTACGGACTTATTATGCAAGAAATAGAACGTGGTGATAGTGGCGTACGCTCAACTGCTTCCGTACAATCTTCTTTAGTAATGTACCCAATATATGCCTACGGAACAGAAGAACAGCGTAAAAAATATTTACCCAAATTAGCCTCAGGCGAATTTATGGGTTCCTTTGGCTTAACAGAACCTAACCATGGTTCTAACCCAAGTGGTATGGAAACCAAATATAAAGATATGGGAGATCATTATCTTTTAAATGGCGCTAAACTTTGGATTTCAAATTCCCCATTTTGTGATATTGCTATTGTATGGGCAAAAAATGAAGAAGGTAGAATTCATGGCCTTATTGTAGAGCGTGGCATGGAAGGTTTTTCTACACCAGAAACACATAACAAGTGGTCCTTACGAGCCTCTGCTACAGGAGAGTTAATTTTTGATAATGTAAAAGTTCCCAAAGAAAATCTACTTCCTAATAAAACTGGCTTAGGCGCGCCATTAGGTTGTTTAGACTCCGCTAGATACGGCATTGCTTGGGGTGCTATTGGTGCTGCTATGGACTGTTATGATACTGCATTGCGGTACGCCAAAGAACGCATACAATTTGGAAAACCTATTGCTGCAACACAATTACAGCAAAAAAAATTAGCTGAGATGATTACAGAAATCACCAAAGCACAACTATTAGCATTACGACTAGGACAATTAAAAAACGAAGGGAAAGCAACTACAGCTCAGATTTCTATGGCAAAGCGCAACAATGTAGAAATGGCCATAAAAATTGCGCGTGAGGCCAGACAAGTTTTAGGCGGAATGGGTATTACTGGCGAATATAGTATTATGCGTCATATGATGAATCTAGAAAGTGTTATCACTTATGAAGGTACTCATGATATTCACTTGCTAATTACAGGTGCTGATATTACCGGTTTTCCTGCTTTTAAATAGCTATATTCTGAACAAGTATGCAGAAGAACTCAAGCAGGTTTCAGTGCATATAAATCTCGATGATCGAGTAAAAAAGCATATTTTTAAATACGATTTCTAAGCGATACCTAACATGAAATATATTTTTCTACTTTCTACAATCTTTTTTATTGGATGTAAAACGGACAACAAAACAAATACATCTGATATAGGAGAGACAACTAAAAAAAAGACTGAAAGTGCTCCACTAAAAACACCTGATGCTTTATTAGGTGAACTCTTTGTTGATGTGCAATTGCAAGGTGTATTCCCAGACAGTAAAACTTTTGTAGATTGTATTGCAAAATATCCATACGAAGACATTAAAGCCAAGTACAGAAAAGAGAAAGATAAAGCAGATTTTAACCTTAATACTTTTGTAGCTGCTAATTTTGAAACCCCATCTTCTATCTCTTCTGATTTTAAATCTGACCCTAACAAATCTGCCACTGACCATGTAAATGCTTTATGGTCCGTTTTAAAAAGAAAATCTGATAGTGCTCAGGAAGGGAGCACACTTATTCCTATGCCTAAACCTTATATTGTTCCTGGTGGCAGGTTCCGAGAGGTTTATTATTGGGACAGCTATTTTACCATGCTAGGCTTAGCAGAAAGTGGTGAATTTAAAGTTATTGAAGATATGCTCGATAATTTTGCACATATTATTAATGCTGTAGGCCATATCCCAAATGGAAATAGAAGCTACTATATTACCCGTTCGCAACCACCATTCTTTTCTCAAATGGTAAAACTATTTGCAAAGCACCATGGAGATGCTGCCTATGACAAATATAAAGATGCACTACGAAAAGAATATGAATTTTGGATGAATGGAAATGCAACTATAAACAAGCCTGCAGAACATTGTGTTGCAACCACATCGGGTATTATGAACCGCTATTATGATAAAGGTGATACTCCCAGACAAGAATCCTACAAGGAAGATTATGAGCAAGTACAAAAAGTAGAAGGCGGAAAAAAAATGTATCGCGACCTTAGAGCTGGAGCAGAATCTGGTTGGGATTATAGTTCTAGATGGTTTGCAGATGGCAATACCATTGAGACCATTGAAACAACCAATATCATCCCTGTAGATTTAAATGCATTACTATATGGCCTAGAAGAAATTTTAATACAATGCTATAAAGAAGATACCAATTTCGTCACTGCATTAAAATCTAGCATGGCTGCTAGACAGGATTTTTTAAATCGTTATTCCTTTAATACTACTGCTGGCGTTTTTGAAGATTATAATTGGGTACAGCAAAAGCAAACTGGTGTAAAATCTTTGGCTACTGTATACCCCTTATTTTTTAAAATGGTGAGCCAAGAGCAAGCAGATAAGGTGGCAACATATATAGAAGAGAATTTCTTAAAAGCGGGTGGAGTTGTTACTACGACTTATGATACAGGTCAGCAATGGGATGCCCCTAATGGCTGGGCACCGTTGCAATGGATGACTATTATAGGTCTTGAAAATTATGGGCATCACCAGCTAGCAAAAACCATTTCAGAAAGATGGATCAACATTAATGAAAAGGTGTATGCTAATACTGGAAAATTTGTAGAAAAATACAATGTAGAAGACATGACCTTAAAAGCTGGTGGAGGCGAATATCCTGTACAAGACGGATTTGGATGGAGCAATGGTGTATACCTAGCACTAAAAGCCAGAGAAACCAGCAAATAGTAGCTATTAAAATTTAAATTCAATTAGTACAGAAATTACTAATGCGTAAGCGTGTAGGGAAGCAACTTAAAGAATCTCCTATAGACGGGTATAACTCAATGTAATTCCTGCATCAGCTAATCTAGGATCATCAATACTATTTAAAATTAAAGTAGTATCAGTTACTTGGTACGTGAAATCTTCTCCATTTTCCAGCGTTAAAACTTCATCTTCTAAGGTATAAGAACCTGAACCATCAATTAAAAAAAATGGCTCTCCCGCATTGGTAACGGTTACCGTATTTCCATCAAATACTAATTGATGTAAGCTAAAATCTGTACTTTCGTCAAAAAAACAAAAACAAACTACATTATTAAGTACCCAAGTACCTTCTAATCTATCATCTACCTGGAAATCTCCATTACTTGAACATGATACTGATAGTATTGCTGTTAAAAATAAAATAAGTAGGGGTTTCATAATTTCAAAAGTATTAGTTCTCATCTATTGAAACGAAAATTTAGAGGTTTTATGATATTAATACACTCTATTTTTTCAAAAGTATACCATTTCGCAACAAGATTTAAGCAGTTCACATCAATTGTTTCTGTAAAGCAGTAATTACACATACCTTTAAAATATAAATAAAGAGTTAGTTAGTTTTTCATTTTCATATAGTGTTCTCAAAAAGGGGTTTTATCATCTGATAAAACCTTTTTTAATTTAAAGGATATTATAACTTCCATTTTCAACGAATTAGCTGTAAGTAAAGAAATATTTTACTCCAAATACAGAAGTATAAGCTTTCACAACAACATCTGTACAGTTCACATCAATTGTTTCTGTAAAGTAGTAATTACACATACCTTTAACATATAAATAAAGAGTTAGTTAGTTTTTCATTTTCATATAGTGTTCTCAAAAAGGGGTTTTATCATCTGATAAAACCTTTTTTAATTTAAAGATATAATTCCCTTTCTTTTCAATAAGTAAGCTGAAAATAAAAAAACATATTACTCCAAATACAGAAGTATAGGCTTTCACAACAACATCTGTACAGTTCACATCAATTGTTTCTGTAAAGCAGTAATTACATATACCTTTAACATATAAATAAAGAGTTAGTTAGTTTTTCATTTTCATATAGTGTTCTCAAAAAGGGGTTTTATCATCTGATAAAACCTTTTTTTAATTTACTTCTTCCCCAATCAATTACAAACAATAAAAAATCAGTATTTTTAATTTTATGTTTGCACTTGTAGATTGTAATAATTTTTATGCTTCTTGTGAACGGGTATTTCAACCGCAACTCAATAATAAGCCTATTGCCATTTTATCTAATAATGATGGTTGTTTTATATCGAGAAGTGACGAAGCCAAGGCATTAGGTTTACCTATGGGAGCTCCTGCATTTAAATACAAGCAATTTTGCCAAGAAAACAAGATTCATATTTTCTCTTCTAATTACCCATTATATGGAGATATGAGCAATAGAGTAATGCGTATTTTAAGCTCTTTTACGCCAGACATAGAAGTATATAGTATAGATGAAGCTTTTCTTAAATTTAATGGTTTTGATCGCTATGATTTTAATACGTATGGAAAAGAAATACGCTATACAATAGAAAAATCTACTGGAATTCCCGTTAGTATAGGTATTGCACCCACAAAAGCACTTGCTAAAGTAGCTAATAAGATTGCTCGTAAATTTAAAGACAAAACAAACGGTGTTTTTGTCATTAATTCTGACGAAAGTAGAATTAAAGCTTTAAAATGGAGTACAATTGAAAGTGTTTGGGGAATAGGAAGCGGTAATTTTAAACGCCTACAAACTAGGAATGTAAAAACTGCTTATGATTTTACACAACTTTCTGATGCATGGGTCAAAAAACAAATGGGTATTATAGGCTTACGCTTAAAAAAAGATTTAGAAGGAGAGCCAACTTTAGACTTAGATGACGACTCTAAAGACCGAAAAGCCATTGCTACCACTCGCAGTTTTGAGTCTACCTATTCTGATATCGAAAATATTAAAGAACGTATTGCCACTTTTGCAAATAGTTGCGCAGAGAAACTACGTGCACAACAGAGTAGCTGCAATATTATTATGGTTTTTTTACGAAGTGATAGACACCGAAAAAATGATACTCAAGAGAGAAGCAGTATAAACATTACACTACCTTATGCTAGCGATTCTAGCATTACGATAAGCAGCTATGCGATAAAAGCAGTTGAAGCCATCTATAAAGAAGAAGTTAAATACAAAAGAGCTGGTGTTATAGTAACTGGATTAAGTCCTACAAGTACAAAACAATTAGATTTATTTAGGCGCGAAAATCCAAAGCACAAAAAACTGATGAAAGCTATTGACACATTTAATATTGCCAATGGCGATAAAATTAAAATAGCAAACCAAGATTTAGAACGTACCTGGAAAATGCGGCAAGAACATCTTTCACCAAAGTACACCACTAATATTAATGATATTATTATCGTAAAATAATGGTGAAAAAAAAATCAACTACAGCGCCTTTGCACTTTTTTACGCCTCTTCAGAAAAAAGGAAGTGGTATTCCTATTATAGAAAACGGAATTTCTGCTGGTTTTCCTTCTCCTGCCGAAGATTTTAAAGAAACACGTATTAGCTTAGACAAAACATTAATAAAAAATAAAGAAGCTACATTCTATGCAAGAGTAGAAGGCAAATCTATGATTAATGCTGGCTTAGATGATGGCGATTTGTTGGTCATTGATAGAAGTTTAGAACCCCTACATAATAAAATAGCGGTTTGTTTTATTGACGGAGAGTTTACGGTAAAACGCTTAAAAATTGAAAAAAACGGGCTATATCTAATGCCAGAAAACAGTACATACCAACCCATTAAAATTACCGAAGAAAATAATTTAATCATTTGGGGTATTGTTACTTATGTGATAAAAGCGGTTTAGTATTATGCGTTTTTTTAGAAAGAAGCTATTGAATATAGCTATTCGTAATCCATAAATCTATTGAACTTTTATTTTAAAAATTTTATTAAATCTCTTCCTCCATATAGAATTCTGATAATTCTGATATGTGTTTTAAATATTCTATAAAATATAATGTGCGATGCATATGGAAAACTAAGTAATTTTAATTTAATTTCATTTCTTGTTTTTCCTGCTTTTGGATTTTTAGAAAGGAAAATAAATATTAAATTAAGTTCTTCTAAATATTTTATAGCCTGAATTTCTCCAAACTTGCGAACTCCATCATCATATAATTCTTCAATATCAGCATCTGCTTTCTTGGATAATACAAATTTATGCATTATCTTTTTTCTTCGAATCAATTATCTCTTGCATGGTTCTACTACTGTCAGGAGCGCTCCAACCATCCTCTATCTCTTTTCTTAAATCTTTAATTACTTTATCTCTGTAAATACTATGAAGTCTTAAAGCATCGCGTATCAACTCACTATTATTTTGATATTCTCCTGTAGAAACTTGCTTAGAGATGTATTCTTCTTGTTCTTTTGTAAAACTAATATTCATAATCAAATATAATAAAATATCCATATATAGCAAATATAAACATATAGTATTTTCTATGATTTAATTAAACAAGCTTTACGAACTAAGATAAAAGCACTCTAACTCTCCTTATTCCTATTCGTAGAATTTCGTATAATCAGGAAAGATTTTAGCACTTTTTTCTCATAAGGAGCAGCGTAATTTTTTATTTGTTTTAAAATCAGTTTAGCAGATTCTTCTCCCATAGTATAGCCAGGTTGATCTACACTAGTAAGTGAAGGTACTAGCAAATCTGCAATAGGCTCATTATTAAAACCAACTAAGGATAGATTTTCTGGAATAGCAATACCACGCTCTTTAGCCGCCAACATTACAGAGATAGCAATTTGATCGCTAAAAGCTAAAATCCCATCAGGATAATCTGGCGCATATAGCAGTTTACGTGCTGCACTAAGCGTACTTTCTCTTTTAAACCTACTATATACCAAAAGGGTATCATTAATTTTTATACCATTCTTTTTTAACGCAGCTTTATAACCTTTAGCTCTAGCATTATTAATTTGGAGTGTTTCTGTTCCGCCTAAATATGCAATTTTTTTACAGCCTATAGCAATCATGTGTTCCGTAGCATCATAAGCAGCCTTATAATTATCAATAGTAACCTTATCGGTTTCAATATCATCACACTCTCTATTAAAAAATACCAAAGGAATATTTTTGCGTTTTAATGCATCATAATGACTAAAATTTTTAGTTTCACTCGCCAAAGAGACGATAACACCTGCAACACCTAAATCTATTAATTCGCGCACCATGCTTTGCTCTCTTTCTTGTGATTCATTAGACTGGCAGACTATAATATGCATGCCCTCAGCCTCTGCTATTTTTTCAATCCCACTAATTGCCATAGCATATAAGTGATATTCTATTTTAGGAACTATAACACCAATAAATTTACTCCTCCTATTGATTTCTATTTGTACCATACCAGGAGACACATAGCCAATTTCTTCTGCAACAGCAAAAACCTTTTCTTGCATTGCTTTACTAATTCTAGGGTTTTTAGAAAGCGCTCTAGAAACAGTTGATATAGAAACATTTAAAAGGTCTGCAATTTGTTTTAATGTAGCACCTGGTGTTTTCATTTTAAATTAATATGTGCAAATTTTTGCGTAAAATAACGTATATTTTATAATTATATCCTCATTTATTTAGATATATTTGTTCTTATTGAAACAAAAATTGAATTAATTACAGTTTTGCGCAAAATTGCGCAAAGAATTATTATTTTATATTATGGGAAAAACATATAAGATTGCCGTAGTAAATGGTGATGGTATTGGATCTGAAATAGTACCAGCAGGAGTAGCAGTATTAGATGCAGTTACAAAAAAACATGGGATTACATTAGAAAAAGAATCCTTTCCATTTGGTGCCGGATACTATAAAGCGCATGGAAAATTTATGTCTGATGACGCTTTAGAAACCCTTAAAAAGTTTGACGCTATCTTTTTTGGAGCAGTAGGCCTACCAGAAATTGACGACACACTACCTGCAAGAGATTATACTTTTAAAGTGCGTACAGAATTTCAACAATATGTAAACTACCGTCCTGTAAAATTATTTAATGGAATTGATAGCCCTTTACGTTATAAAACAAAAGAAGATATTGATTTTGTTGTCATCAGAGAAAATAACGAAGGAGAGTTTGTACAAAGTGGAAAAACGATGCACCCAGATACCGCTGGCGGCATGGCAATAGACACTAGTATTGTTACAAGATATGGTGTAGAACGCATTGCACACTACTCTTTTAAATTGGCTAGAAAAAGAAGAAGCAAAGTAACCAATGTTACAAAATCTAACACCTTAATAAACAGTCTTGCCTATTGGGATAAAGTTATTGCAGAAGTTGCAGCACAATACCCAGATGTAGAATATAACAAAATGTACATTGATAATGCTTCGGCAAGTTTTGTATTACGTCCAGAAATTTTTGATGTTATTTTAACCACAAATTTATTTGGTGATATCTTATCAGATTTAGGGGGCGCAATTATGGGTAGTCTTGGTCTTGGAGGAAGTGGAAACATTAATCCTGAGCACGATTTCCCTTCTATGTTTGAGCCTATACACGGATCTGCACCCGATATTGCTGGTCAGAACATTGCAAACCCAATAGGACAAATATGGTCTGCTGCAATTATGTTAGAGCATTTAGGAGAAACAGAAGCTGCTAATGATATTATTGCAGGAATACAGCACACAACAGCAAAAGGTAATTTAACCAAAGATCTTGGAGGCAATGCTGCTACATCTGATATTGCCGATAGTGTTGTAGAATTTATAGTAGATAACAAATTAGTTATAGCCTAACTAAACTATGACTCAGAAAAAATATGTTGACTTAACTTTACCCATTAATGAGCGTATAAGTGGTGTTGCTATTGAAACTGCTAAAACAAAAGCAATAGATGGTTGGAATGCTACAACTTTACACTTATACTCTCATAGTGGAACACATATGGATGCGCCTCTTCATTTTGAGGTAAATACGCAAACTATAGATAAAATTCCAGTAGACAGATTTATTTCTGATGCATGGGTTGTAGATTTAACGCATATTAAACCAAAAGAAATTATTACTGTTCAGCATTTAAAAGCCATTGCCCATAAAGTTAAGTCTGGAGATAGTTTATTACTACATACTGGCTGGAGCAAAAAACTAGGAACAGATGCTTATAGAAATGACCTACCTAGAATTAGCGCAGAACTTGCCATATGGATGGGTACTAAAAACATTAATATCCTTGGCGTAGAACCACCTTCTGTTGCCGATGTAAATAATATAGTAGAAGTAACAGAAATTCACGAGTTACTTATGGAAAATAATGTTGTTATAGTAGAAGGACTAACCAATTTAGAACAACTGTCTAAAGAAAAAGTAACTTTAATAGCGATGCCCCTAAAAGTAGAAAATGGTGATGGCGCTCCGGCTAGAGTTATTGCAATAGAATAATGATACAAAAAGAAATTTTAGCAACTATTGAAGAAGGCAATAAAAATGCTTTTCTGGGGGAAGAAGTTTCTAAAAAACTTGCTGAGAATGCTATTTGTATTATCATTTTAGACGATGACCCTACAGGAACACAAACCGTACATAATGTTCCTGTAATTACACAATGGACAGCCGAAGCTATAGAAAAAGAGGTTGCACAAAGCACTATTTTTTTTATACTAACCAATTCTAGAAGTCTACAAGCAGAAGAAGCAAATGCGCTTGGAACACTTATTGGAAAACGGTTAAAACAAGCGACAAAAAAGCATAATAAAAAACTTATTGTGGTAAGCAGAGGAGATTCTACCCTTAGAGGACATTACCCAAATGAAGTTGATGCACTTGCTAAAGGTTTAGATTGGGAAAAACCAAAACATATTTTAGCTCCCGCATTTTTTGAGGGTGGAAGATACACCTATAAAGATGTCCATTATGCAAAAGAAGGGAGTACTTTTATTCCGGTAGGAGAAACGCCATTTGCCAAAGACAATACCTTTAGTTACCATACCTCTAATCTTAAAAACTGGATAGCAGAAAAATCCAGAGGCACTATTGCCGCCAATAATGTCACCAGTTTTAGTCTCCATTTTCTTCGCAAAAATAGTATCTCAGCTATTCTAGCCGCTCTAAATTCTGAGGCAACTTATTTTATAGCAAATGCTACCTCTTATTCAGATTTAGGAAAACTAGCTTTAGCAAGTCTAGGCTATAAGGGCAACATCATTTATAGAACTGCAGCATCTTTTGTGAATGCCATTTCTGGAATAGAAATAGCATCTCTTCTACCCAAAGAAGCACTCATTAGTAAACAAAATAATACTGGCGGACTCGTTGTTATTGGATCTTATGTTCCAAAAACAACCAAACAACTCCTTTATCTTAAAGAACATATTAATGCTATTTTTATAGAAATTGATGTAGAAAAGATCATCAAAAGCACCTCAAAAGAAAATGAAATCATTAAATACGCTGAAAAGATAGATGCACATATCGCAAATAACGAAAGTGTAGTTCTTTATACGGCACGAAATGTTATTACAGGAAACACAAAAGAAGAAAGCTTAGCAATTGTAAACGAAGTTTCTAAAAGTTTAATCGCTATTGTAAAAAACCTCCAAAATACCCCAAAATATATTGTTGCAAAAGGTGGTATTACTTCTAGTGATATTGCTGTAAAAGCATTAAATATTGTTCGCACAAAAGTATTGGGCCAAATTATAAAAGGAGTACCCGTTTGGCAATTAGGAAAAGATGCGAAATTTCCTGGCATACCCTATATTGTATTTCCTGGAAATGTAGGTAGTGAAACAGATTTATTTAACGTAATTAAAAAAATGGAATGAATAAAAAAACATATTTCCCAAAACGATATTTTATGGTCATGGGAACTTTCTTGTTAGCATTATTACTTTATATAGATCGTGTTTGCATTTCAGTTGCTAAAGAACCTATTGCGGAAGCCTTAGCGCTAACCGACAAGCAAATGGGCTGGGTATTGTCCATATTTGCATTAGGCTATGCCTTTTTTCAAACACCTTCAGGAATGCTTGCAGATCGCTTAGGTCCAAGGAAAGTATTAGCTAGCATTGTTACTATTTGGTCTGTATTCACTGCACTAACAGGATATGCATGGAATTTTATTTCACTCCTAATTGTACGTTTTCTATTTGGTGCGGGAGAAGCTGGTGCGTTTCCCGGAATGACGCGTGCTGTTTACAATTGGATTCCACTAAAAGAACGCGGTATTGTTACCGGCATTAATTTTTCTGGATCCAGATTAGGAGCTGCTTTTGCACTACCACTTGTGGTTTGGCTTATTGATGGTTTTGGATGGCGTATCTCATTCTTAATTATGGGAGGTATTGGTGTCCTTTGGGCACTAATTTGGTTTTTACTTTTTAGAGATAAACCAGAAGACCATAATGGATTGTCTAATGCAGAAAAAGATTTTATTTTAGCGCATAGACAGGAAAAGGAAACCGATGTTGCTAAAGAAAAAATCAGTTTCAACACCTTATTAAAATCTAAAAATATGTGGTTTGCTATGGGGCAATATTTCTGTAGTAATTTTACTTTTTTCTTTGCTTTAACATGGTTATTCCCGCACATAAAAAAAGAATATGGCTTAGACACTCTTGAAGCTGGTTTTTATACTGCAATTCCGTTAGTTTTTGGTGCTTTTGGCAATTGGTTTTCTGGCGCTTTAAGTGATAGCATCTTTATAAAAGGAAACTGGGCTAAATCTCGTGTATTACCTGCATCTATGGGCTTTGCTTTAGCTGCCATTGGGCTTATTGGAAGTATTTATATGGATAGTGCCATTGGCGCAATCGTATTTTTAAGCATTGCCATTTTTGGAGCAGATATGACGCTACCACCATCATGGTCTTTTTGTGCAGATATTGGTAAGGAGCATTCAGGAGCGGTATCTGGTACAATGAATATGGCTGGAAATTTAGGATCGTTTATTACCGCCTTAATTTTCCCTTATTTATTAGATTGGTCTGGAGATACCAATTTATTTTTTATTGTTGGAGCCATACTAAATATCATCGCAATAGGACTTTGGTATCAAATGAAACCCCACAAACATTTTTCTGAGTATTAAGTATGAAAAAATTAAGAGGAGTAGCAGTAGGCACAGGATATTTTAGTCAATTTCAATACGAAGCTTGGAATAGACTAGAAAATGTAGAAATTATAGCTGTTTCTAGCAGGCGTTTAGAAAAAGCACAAGCCATTTGCGATCAGTTTAATATAAAAACAGCATATGGTAATTTTGAAGAAATGCTGGTAAAAGAACAGCCAGATTTTGTAGACATTATAACACCTCCAGAAACACATACTGATTTTTGCCAAATAGCCATAAAACATGGTGTTGCTATTATCTGCCAAAAACCTTTAGCACCAACTTATAAGGAATCCAAGGCATTAGCAAAAGCCGTTCAACATTCGAATGTTCGTATGATGGTGCATGAGAATTTTAGATTTCAACCATGGCATCGCGAAACTAAAAAACTATTAAACAAAGGAATTATTGGAGATAAAATTCATAGTATTAACCTACGGATGCGAATGGGAGATGGCTGGCAAAAAGATGCTTATATGAACCGGCAGCCCTATTTTAGGGAGATGCCTCAGCTTCTTATCTACGAAACTGGAGTGCATTTTATTGATGTTTTTAGATACTTAATGGGCGATATCAATGAAGTATATGCAAAATTACAAACCTTAAATTCAAACATTAAAGGAGAGGACTTTGCATGGGTTCATTTTCAATTTGAAAACGGTACACTAGGCTTTCTAGATGCTAACCGATATAATGAAAATACTTTTGAAGATCCTAGGCTAACCTTTGGCACTGTATTAATTGATGGTAATAAAGGAAGTATTCGTCTTTATGATGATGGTAAAATAACCATACAACTTTTAGGCGAAGAAGAGAAAACACATCAATACCCCTATGAAGCTATTAATTTTGCAGGTGATTGTGTTTTTAATACCCAAGAACATTTTATTGATTGCTTGAGAAACAACAAAGATTTTGAAACAGATGTTGTTGGATATTTAGATAATATCATTATACAAGATGCTGTTTATGAATCTAGCAAAAAAGGAGTTCCAATTACAATAAAAAAATAATACCTTTAAATCCATTTTAAATTAAAGCACCTCAAATGATTAACCTTTTTAAAAATAATAGTATTAAACTCATAGTATTAACGCTAACACTAATTAGTTTCTCTTGTAAAGAAACGCCTAAAACAACTCCAGAAGAAACTAAAAAAAAGCCTAATGTAATTATTGTTTTTACTGATGATTTAGGTTATGGTGATATGGGACATCATGGAAACACTATAATGAAAACTCCAAACATAGATGCATTTGCCAAAGAAAATTTTGAACTTACTAATTTTCACGTAGGAACTACATGCGCCCCAAGTAGAGCGGGACTTTTAACTGGTAGAAACGCCAATAGAAATAATGCATGGCATACTATTGCTGGATGTTCTATTTTATTGGAGGACGAAGAAACAATTGCAGATGTATTTTCTAACAATGGTTACCAAACTGCAATGTTTGGAAAGTGGCATTTAGGAGATAATTATCCTTTTAGACCACAAGATCGTGGTTTTAAAGAGACCTTAACTTTTGGTGGTGGTGGTGTAATGCAAACACCAGATTATTGGAACAATGATTATTTTGATGATACCTATTTAAGAAATGGTAAACCAGAAAAATTTTCAGGATATTGTACAGATGTATGGTTTGATGAAGCTATCAATTATATTAAAAAAGAAAAAGAAGATCCCTTTTTTCTATATCTAGCGCCCAATGCTGCGCACTGGCCATTTAATGTTCCAGAAAAATATAGAGCTATGTATGCTGATGCAAACTTAGGAGAAGATCAGAAACGCTTTTATGGTATGGCTACTAATATTGATGATAATTTTGGAAAACTTATTGCCTATTTAAAAGAAGCTAATTTATATGATGATACAATTATAATTTTTAGCTCAGATAATGGTACAGCCTACGGAATTGGTTATAAAGATGGAGAAACGCTTGGTTATAATGCTGGTTTAAGAGGCACCAAAGGAAGTCACTATGATGGTGGGCACAAAGTTCCTTTTTTAATGAGTTGGCCTAATGGAGATATCTTGAAAAAAACAAGTAGTAATGAGCTTGCTGCTCATGTAGATGTACTACCAACATTAGCAAAATTAACAGGAATTACATATGAAAATAAAAAACCATTAGATGGGACAAATATTTCTGATGTATTAACAAATAATACAGCATTAGACAGAATGTTAGTGGTAGATACACAAAGAAATCAATTACCCGAAAAAGGAAGAAATAGTAGTGTAATGTCTACTAAATGGCGCTTGGTTAATGGCAATGAATTATACAATACTGAGGAAGACCCAGGTCAAAAAAATGATATTGCAGCGCAACACCCTGAAGTAGCAGAAAAAATGACTCAATTTTATGACAAATGGTGGTCAGAAATAGAAAACGATTTTAGATATGCTGAAATACCTGTAGGCCTTACAGATCACAATCCAGTATTAATTACCATTCATGATCTACATACCACAGAGGATGCTAATGTGCCATGGCAACAATTTCAGGTTAGAGAAGGAAAAATGAATCCTAAAGGTTTTTATAGCATAAAAATTGTAAAAGAAGGCACGTATAAATTTAGGCTAAGTCGTTATCCATTTGAAACTGGATTTAAAATTAATGAAACTGTACCAGAAATTGCATCAAAACCAAATGTTGATGGTTTTCCTAAAGGAAATGGTTTAGAAATTAATGGTGGCACTGTTGCTTTTAATGATAAAATATTTGAGGTAAAAGCAAATGCAGACAGTCCTTATGTTGAAATAGAAGGGAAATTAGAAAAAGGTAGTTATCAATTTAAAAGTAATTTTATTACTACTAACAACGAAGCCTTTCCAGTGTATTTTACCCAAATTGAGTTAGTAGAATAGTTTTAAAGTCTTTATAAGTAAGGTTATATAAAATAATAGCTAATGCATGCAACAAAATTGATTTAATTAGCATCATTTGTGTTCTTTTTTTAGATAGGTTTTATCGATATTGAACTTCATTTTAATGATATTTTTTATTGAAAACCAAACATTATGAAAAACACTAAAATTATATTTTTTGCATTATTAAACATTGTATTATTTATAGCTTGTTCTAGTCCAAGTGTAGATATTATTACTACTCCTGAACCAGAAAGTACTCCACCCGATTCAATGCCAGATCCGGAACCAATGCCGGATCCTGTTAGTACAGAAGAATGGAATTTAGTTTTTGAAGAAGAATTTGATGCTACTTTTGAAAAGTGGAATATTTGGAGAGGTGGTGCTTTTAATAATGAAATACAACTATACCGAGATGAGCAAGCCACAATAACAAATAGTATGCTCACCATAAAAGCAGAGCGTATGATGGTTACTGGAGCTACCAATCCTTTTGACACCACCAGTAAAGATTTTGAGTATGTCTCAGGAAGAATAGAAACAAAAGAACAATTTGGACCTTCTAACGAAGATGGAGAAACTGAATACAGAATTATTTCAAGAATTAAATTGCCTTCTGGCAATGGCATGTGGCCTGCTTTTTGGTCTTACTCAGACCCATGGCCAACAAATGGAGAAATAGATATTGTAGAAGCCAGAGGCAACCAACCGAATACCTTTCAATCTAATATTTTCTTTGGTACAGAAGCAAACATGCCACTAACCCGTGGAGAAGATACAGAAGTTATACATCGTATTGCTACAGATATTACAGCTGATTTTCATGAGTACGAACTCATTTGGTCCGAACAAAATCTAGTGATAAAATTTGATGGTACTACATTACATACCTATGATGCAGATGATAAAAATTATATCGCATCTCTTTTTGGAAAAAAACAACAAGTAGTATTAAATCTAGCAGTAGGAGGCGTATTTTTTACAGGTGCTAATCCAACTGATTTTGTAGATACTTCTGAAATGCTTGTAGATTGGGTAAGAGTTTACAAGAGGTAATACATAACTTTTCAGCTATTAAGATAGTAAAGTACTAATTACATCGATTTTAACAGGATTTTTTAACAAAATTGGCAAGGTATTTGTAATTTTACGACTAAGTGATTAGCTATAAACCAATTATGAGAATTTTAGTTTTTTTAATTTTATTCATTTCAGCATGCTACTTTGGGCATGCTCAAAAGGATATTCCTGAAACTAAGACCATAAAAATAGAAGGGAACGAAAAAAAAGCAGAGATCAATAAAAATCTTATTCTTAAACCAAAAGAAGAGAATAAAAAATTATCACTAAATCTTCCAAATCTTATTGGAGAAAAGCCAGATGATAATTTAAAGGCGAGACTTACAAAAAAGCAAATTCATATGTTACCGCAACGCAATTTAGTGCAAGCAGGTCATGATTTAAAATTAGATCCAAAAATTGGTCTAAAAGCTGATAAAAGTTCTGGTTCATTTTTTGGTGATACCTACCTTGGTGATATTAAATACAATGGGAAATTTGTTGGCGTTGTCTGTAGAGATCATGAATACGTAGATGGAGATAGAATCCGAATTCATGTGAACGGCAAAGAGGTGGAATCAAATTTATTTTTAACAGGAGGTTTTAAAGGTATTAATGTAGATTTGGTAAAAGGCTTTAATAGAGTAGAATTTGAAGCTTTAAATGAAGGGTCTTCTAGCCCAAACACGGCTCAAATTCATGTTTATGATGATAAAGGAGTACTTATCTACGCAGACCAATGGAACCTTTCTACCGGTTCTAAAGCTACTTTTGTCATTACAAAAGAATAGTAATTAGTTCTTACCTACTATCGCTATTCAATTTCCATTTAGTATTAAAATATTTCTGAGGATACTTCGTTTATAAATTACCTTATGTAAGTTAGTTTACTACAATACCAAAAAACCAAACCATGAAGTACCTACCACTTTTACTATGTAGTCTTATTTTACTCTGCAGTTGTATTGATAAAAACCCACAATTAGATGAAGAAAAATATAAAAAAATGCAGCAAGATTATGAGGCAAGTAAATCTAACCTTAAATCAAATAAAATAGCATTTCTTAAAGAGCACAAAGAAACTATTCTACACAAAATAAAACTATTTCAAAAACTAAAAGATTCTACTACTAATTTTTCTGGTGTAAATACCGATTCTACTTTTTATCTATCTGATATAGCGCTAACCCCAATAAACTACCCTAATTTTACCTTAAGAGGTACAAATAGCAAAGATGTAAAAAGCTATATTGCTGATATACAAAAACAGAAGCAACAAAAAAATAAAAAAAGACCTTCAAATAAAAAATCAAAAGTAGAAAAAATCGTTTTTTTACCTATTGAAGGCAATAAATATGCAGAAGATAATTTTACAGAATCATATAGTGCATTATATGATTGCGATTTAGATAAAATGGAAACTTCTTGTGCCAATTTAAGTGTAGAAGAGTTACAAGAATTTTTAGATTTAAAATATGCATTTATCATTCAAGGTTATAAAATTGTAGAACCAAGTTTAGAAAATGCTAAGAATTTTACCTCAGGTATATTTTTTTCAAAAACAATTGCTTACGATTTAACTACAGAAAAGCCTATTCTCAGTTTTTCAAGTACCGCAACGAATAGTGATCAAATAAATTATAGAGAAGGTGGTTTTTTGAGTGAAAAACCTATAGACAAAATTAAAAGTGATTTTAACTATAATATCAAAAAAGAAATTTTTGCTGCTTGCCAAGAACATTTTGATTTTAGAAAGTGAGACTTCACTAATGCGTTTTGTTCCTTATTTTACTTTATAATGGAATCACAATACATATCATAAAAATTAAAGTACTAATAACTCAAAATAGTACTGAATTCTGAAAAAGAATAACGATATCAAAAAGAAAAAATATCCAATACTACATTTGAATCTCAAAAAGGGTGTAACTATTTGAATTTACATTCCATTTTTTACCAAAGAATCAGCTAAAAACTCCTGTAATTAAAATAACTATTACAAACCCGTAGTCTGTATTTTCATTCAAAAGAAGTATAGTAACTAAAAACAATAACAGAAAGGAAATCTCTACCTAACCATACAATCTTAATATATATTTAAATTAAGTCACTCCTATCTTCAGAAACTTTTTAGGCTTGAAAATTTGATTTAAATATTCTATCCATATTAATGGAGTAAGTTCTACTATGATTATTGGGCAACTAAGGTCTCGCGTTTCATATCACTAAAGGTAAAACACCAGTCTAAATCCTGAATTTTAGGATCGTTACCATAAGAGCGATAGTCTTTTTGAAAAAGCTTCAACAAATCTGCTTTTTTTACTTTAAAAGAATTGTAGATGTAATTATTTTTTTTTGTTATTTCAGTATCTATGGAATATGAGTATTGATCTTCATCCATCAAATCGATGTATGCATTTGTAAATTCTATAGTATCTTCATCATAAGAATTTACTTTTAAGATCACACTAGAACTACTGTAGCCTGTATCCGAACACTCTTTTGCTTTAAACTTATAATAATCGCCAGTAGTTGGGTATTTTACCATCATTTGATTTATGGCTTGCTTTTCATAATACCTATTCTCCCATTCAATATCTCTTAATTTATCTTTTGCAAAAATAAACATCCCAACAACAGCGGCGATAAGCAACAAAGAATAACTATACCATGGCGTTTTAACAGGTAAACGTGTTTGTATAACATGCTTAATATCATTAGGCATTTCGTACATATTTGGATCGCCTTCTTTTTTTACCACATATACTTTCCCTATTGGAAAAAAAGGAATCCAAAATAAATGGAAATAACGTTGACGCACTTGAAATTCTAACCCTTGTTCTCCTGGGTTTTGAGGAATACCCAAATCTCTGGTAGAAAAACTTTTTATCTTGAAATTGTTATGTCCAAAAACAATCATAGGTCTGGTTTTATAGGTTATTTGGTTAAATAACGCCAGCGCTATACTTTTTAGTATTGTTAGAGGGTTATACTAGATAAAGTGCATATTAAAAATCGACTTTTTGAATCGCTTTTAAATCATCCGAAAATAAATTAATATATTCTTTATCTAAACTATACATTCCATTATTTTTTACAAATAGATAGATTTTTGCTAAACCATAATTCTCTTTATTAATATCTATAGCGAACTCAACATATTCTTGCTTTCTAAGTTCTGTTTTCAATTGATATATAAATGTAAATAACAATCCTTTGTCTAAAACTTTTACTAATTCAAAAGAATGGATTTTTTTAAATTCTGCAGTTACAAATATTGGAGCCATATAATACAGACCATCGGGCATAAAACTTCTGTGCACCAATGGTGTTATATAATTCCGATCTAGCAAATCTGATACAGTCATATTGCCTGCTGCATATTCAATAAAATCTGTAATAATAAGATCTCCTCTTTTTTTAAGCTCTTCATCTAAATTTTCTAAAGGCACATTTGGATATTCTTTACTACCACAACCTACTCCAATAAAAAATAACAACAGCAGTACTACTCTTTGCATATTCTATCTTTAAAAAATATAACTTATCGTTTCCCAGGTTGATAGGTTTCAGTAGCATTAGCCAAAACGTCGTTTTTGTAAAAAGCAACATCTTTAAATTTTGCATTGGCGTAATCTTGGATTTGGTCATTGAAATAAGGTGATTCTGGATCACCACTTTGCCCACCTGCCAACATACTTTTGGCTTTTACTTTTGCTCCAAATTCTACCACGGCAATAAAACTATTACCACGGGTTCCATATAATTTTTTAACCCCTTCTGTTGTATACCGAGCGCCATAAGCGGCTAAAGCCCCCCAACGCCCAGACGCAAAACCGATAGGAATACTTGGTTTACTATCATCAAAAACCTGAGTAATATCTCCATTTAAACGCTGGTAACGGTTAACTTCTCCCCATGGCAATTTCCATGTTCCAAAATCGGCAATAAGCTGGTCAATTGTTTTTTCAAATAGTTTTAATTGCTCCCCTTTCTCACTTCCCCAAAATTTTACGCGCTCCATTGGCGTCATTCCTTTTGGATATTTCCCTTCCTTATAATATAGTGTTCCGTAAAAATGCGCTAAGGTCATCGCTACTGATTCTTTTGAAGTTCTATAGTCCCATTTTTCGAGTACTGCTATCGCTTCTCTTAATTTTGGATTTTTATCATCATGAGCATTATACGCTTTAATTAACCCAGGAATCAGCGCTTCAAAAGCAGGCAAATAGGGATCGTGTGCTAAGGTTATTAGCTCATCTAAGCTAAACTCGTTGTTATCTTTTAAAAGTTGTATAGCATGCACACCTCTAAAGTTTTCTCTATCAAGAGACATATAGTTAGGGTAATTTTCTTTTTTAGGACTATATGCTAATGCTGCTGTAAAAGGAGTAGAATTACAATTCTGGATCCAACCATTTTTTGGATTTAAAAGTGTAATAGTTTCATCAACGGTATGCAAACCTTTCCAATCGGTTTTGGGATTACTGCCGTCTACGGGCTTCGTATAATCAAAAGAAACATCTCGTTTAGGAATAAAATTACCATGAAAATAAGAGATATTACCTTCTGCATCTGCATACACGGTATTATTAGAAGAATTGGTTCTAATATCCATCATCTTACGAAAACCTTTGTATCCATTCTGTTTTGTTCTGATAAAAGATTGCTCTAATGCATTTACAGGATCCCACATCATAGCTGAAGCTGTCCATTGCCCATCAACTTTATGGGTAACAGGCCCATGATGGGTTCTATACATGGGGAATGTTTTTTCTTTAATAAGCCCATCTGATGTATATTTTAAAATTACCTCCGAAGTTTCAACAGGACGTAATTCTTCTCCGTATTGATACAGGAATTTCCCTTCTATGTCAACCACAGTTTCTTTAAACTCATCTATAACATCTGTGTAAGTAGAAGTATGCATCCAGCCAGTTTTCTCATTAAAACCTTGGTATACAAAAAACTGCCCCCAAGTTACTGCTCCGTAAGCGTTTAAGCCTTCTTCTGAAACCACATGCACTTCTCCTCTAAAGTAAAACGAAGTATGCGGGTTAATGAGTAACATGGCATTCCCAGATTTGGTTAATTTTCCTGAAATAGCAATACCGTTTGAACCTTTCGGCTCTGCCAATTCCTCTTGCTTTTTTAGTTTCATCTCAGTTGCTTTTGGAACTTCCATTCCACCCTCATAAAAGGCTTTTATTTTTTGAGTTCTAATCCGTTCTATATCGCCTCCAATAGAGCCTTCGCTAAAATACATGGGCATCCAAGGCTCAAAATGGGTCAGTAATTTTGGTTTTACTTCTGGGTGTGTTTCCAAATAATAATTAATACCATTTGCAAAAGCATCACATAGTTTTTTTAGCCATTCCGGACTTTTCTCATAGTTTGTTTTTGCTTCTTCTTCGGTCATAAAAAGTTTTGCCCGCAAATCACTATACAAAGCTGCTTCTCCTTCAACTTCTGCTAACCTGCCTGTAGCCCAAATATAATTTTGCTCTACTCTGTTAAAATCATCTTCACACTGCGCATACAGCAGTCCAAAAACAGCATCAGCATCTGTTTTTCCATAAATATGAGGTATCCCATAATTGTCTCTAATTATGGTTACATTTTCAGCTTGTTGTGCTAAACTATTAACATTAGTTTTTGGTTTATCTTCAGATGCACATGAAAAAAGTAAAAAAGCGGAAACTATAAAAAGTGTAAAACGCATACGTGAAATTTTTAGCTTATGAAGATACAAATAGTTCAGTATTAAAACGCATTAGATTCAACTCCAAGTCCTAATTTTAATAGGCTATATTTATTCCTTTTTTAAAAAGTTTTTTCGAACTTCAGAGGCATCAACAACTACTGTATATTCTTTACCCCCTCTTAAATAACGCACATTAATCTTTTCTTTATTGGCCAATATATTTTTAACACCTTCTAAACATCCTACATGGCAAGTATCTTGTGGTCCTATTTTTAAAATAATATCTCCTCCAAATAAAATAGGTCTTCCTCCAACATTTGCAGGGATAAAACCACCTTGTAAACCCGCTTTATCCGCAGGACTAGATTGTACTACTTTCTGTACCAATAAGCCGCCAGAAAGGTTTAAATTAAAGACTTTTGAGAGTTCTTCGGACTTTAAAAAAATACTTTCAACACCAATCCAAGGACGATCTTCAAAAGACAACAAATCTTTAATGATATTACTGGTTACTGCCATTCCTATTCCTTGAAAACCTCCAGAAACCGTTAAAATACTTGATGCAATACCAATTACTTTACCATTAGAATCAAAGATTGGACCTCCACTATTCCCTGAGTTGATAGCGGCATCGGTTTGTATAAATTCTATGTTTACAGTACCATCATATAGCGTATTAAAATTACGGAAAGCAGATACAATGCCTGAAGAAAATGAATTTTCCATTCCATAAGGACTCCCTATCGCATATACATTTTGGCCTACTGCCATAACATCTGAATCTCCAAAAGTTGCATGCGGAAGTGTATGATCTGCGATATCTAATTTTAAAAGTGCTATATCTGCAGATTTTTCACTAAAAAGTACTGTAGCATTACGCAATTTACCATCATGCGTCTTTACTTTAATCTGCGATGAACCATCTACCACATGTGCTGCTGTTAAAATATGACATTCACCAGAAATTAAAACCCCTGAGCCTAAACCTTTATTTTGTACTGCTCCTTTTTTGGTATATGCATTAGATTTTGTGAAAATAGTAACCACTGTAGGGTTTACTTTTTGATACAAACGCGCTAAATTTAACTCTGCTTTAGTTAGGTTTGTAGGAAAGGTTTTTTGTTTAGGTGGCGCATGACCTTTTTGTGCTTGTACAATACTAATACTACAGATAAGCAATACAATAAGTTTTTTCATCATAAGGGTTTTTATAGATCAATACGATTTAAATTCCTATCCATATTGATTTGAACACCTAGTCGTAATAGAAATCTATAAACTAACGCAATCCTTACATTAATAACTATGATAAAAACAAACGCTTAAAAATATTTTTTGAAGTAAATTGCACTGTAAATTCGCTAAAAACTTGCTGTAATAGTTTAGGAAACAAAAAACCGACCTGTTTCAGCCCATAAAATCACATTTTTAATGCCTGAAAAAAAAGTAAGCATTTTATCTGCATTTAAAACTATTATTTGGCCCAGAAAAAACCATGTATTTATTGGGTTAATCTTAATTGCAATCAGTAAAGCGGCAAGTTTTGTTCCTGCTTACGGCACCAAATATTTGTTTGATATTATTTTACCTGAAAAAGATATCACAACACTCAAACTTTTAGTAATAGTTGTTATTTCAGCCATACTAATACAGGCGGTTACCTCTTTTTTATTAACCTATATTTTAAGTGTACAGGCGCAATATTTAATTTCTGAATTACGGATTCAAGTACAAAAAAAAGTATTGTCTTTGCCCATACGTTTTTTTGACAATACCAAATCTGGCGCATTGGTCTCTAGGATAATGAGTGATGTAGAGGGTGTTCGGAATTTAATTGGTACTGGATTGGTACAACTGGTTGGCGGAAGTATCACTGCTATTGTTTCACTAGTTTTATTACTAGACATTAGTCCTACTATGACTTTATTTACTTTTATTCCATTAATTATTTTTGGAGTAATCGCTATGAAAGCTTTTAAAATAATCCGACCTATTTTTAGAAATCGCGGAAAAATTAATGCCGAAGTAAAAGGGAGACTTACCGAAACCTTAGGAGGTGTACGCGTTATAAAAGGATTTAACGCAGAAGCACAAGAACATAAAATATTTGAAAACGGCGTTGAGGAACTTTTTCAAAATGTTAAAAAAAGTTTAGTAACAACAGCATTTATGACTAGTTCGGCTACTTTTTTAATTGGCGTGGCTACTACAGGCGTTATGGGCTTTGGAGGTTATAAAATTATTGAAGGTACTTTAACCACTGGAGAATTTTTGATGTTTACTATATTACTAGCGCAAATGATTACTCCTATTATTCAGATGAGTAATATTGGAACCCAATTAACCGAAGCTTTGGCGGGTTTAGACCGTACTGAGGAACTTATGAATATGCCTCCAGAATCTGACGAAGAAAACAGAACTGAATTCTTAGACACCCTAAAAGGTAATATTGTTTTTAATGATGTTTCTTTTGCTTATGAAGAAGACAAAGAAGTATTGCACCATATAAATTTTGAAGCAAAATCTGGTGATGTGATTGCTTTAGTAGGAAGTTCTGGCTCAGGAAAATCTACCATTGCTGGTTTAGCGGCCACTTTTTTAAATCCAAAGTCAGGCACCATTACTATTGACGAAAAAGATATAACCACCGTAAATCTTAGCAGTTATCGCAGTAATATAGGGGTTGTATTACAAGACGAATTTTTATTTGAAGGTACTATACGCCAAAATATTTTATTCCCTAGGCCTAATGCTAGTGAAGTGGCATTGCAAAATGCAGTAAAGGCAGCTTATGTGGACGAATTTACAGAGCGTTTTGAAGATGGTTTAGATACTTTAATTGGCGAACGTGGTGTGAAGCTTTCGGGTGGGCAACGCCAGCGTATCGCTATTGCCAGAGCGGTTTTAGCAAATCCTAAGATTTTAATTTTAGATGAAGCTACTTCTAATTTAGATACGGAGAGTGAGGCTTTAATTCAGAAAAGTTTGGCTACTTTAACCCAAGGGCGAACTACCTTTGTGATTGCACACCGCTTAAGTACCATCCGAAAAGCAAATCTAATCCTGGTTATTGAAAATGGCAAAATTGCGGAACGTGGCACGCATGATGAGTTGATTGCTAAAGAAGGAAGGTATCATAATTTGTTCACATATGAGGCAAAGATATAGGTTTGAGGTTAGAGGTTAGAGGTTAGAGGTTAGAGGTTAGAGGTTAGAGGTTAGAGGTTAGAGGTTAGAGGTTAGAGGTTAGAGGTTAGAGGTTAGAGGTTAGAGGTTAGAGGTTAGAGGTTAGAGGTTAGAGGTTAGAGGAAATTAATTTTTCTACTAAGTGCTCTATGCTATTTTATGCAATACTTATCATAAACTTCTAAACAAATTAGCTTTAATACTACAATATTCCTAAAGTCTTCTCAAAGGAGAATACTATTTAAAATATGGATGTTGTAATTATTACAAAAATTAAATAAGAGTGTACAATTTCTTGAATTTAAATCTCTACAATAAATATTAATAAAGAGTTAGAAGAATATAGAAATACTTTCAAAACAACAAAAAATCCATTAGATTAATAGTTATACTAAAAAGAATATAATCACATACATATATTCGTATGTTGTAGGTAATGCGCAAAATGGAAAAAAATATGTGGAAATTAAATGAAGATGGTAGTTCAGTAGACTCAATTGATCTGGTCCCTATTTCTTGGCTAAATACAGAATTAAAAGTTTGGTTCGAAATTGAAGATGATAAAAAATGGTTTTCGGATAATCAAAAAGAAGCGTTTGATTTTTTTTTAAACCCTGTAACTAAAATTGCAAGTGATTTAAATAATCAGATTGCATTATCATACGAAAAGGTGATGAAAGACAATCAAATTCAAAATATCAATGGGGCTCAAAAAGCACAATTAATTGATTGGAAAAACTCATCAATATGTATTCCTCAGCATTATGAAACTGAAAATCAATTCGTAATATTACTTCTTGAAACAGAATGGAAACTGATTAATAGTAATTATTGTCTTGAATTAGAAGTGCTATTCACTAATAACAAAATAGAATTGATAAACGAAATGAGTGGTTTGTGGAATAGAATGGAATGGTTTGATGATTATCTGAAAAGAAAAAAGCACTACCTACAACACGATATATAGCAAATTGGACGATTAGTACTTAATCGAAAAATTATTGTTTATTTATAAAGTCGCCAAATCTTTTGATTTGATATTAAAGATAAAAATTAAAACAAAATACAAAAGATTTGGCTTGTGACTTAACCGAAAATAATTGCTTGTTTTCCGTCCAACTTGCCATATATTTAACGTTATACAACATTAGAAACCACTATTTTTATGTTTACACCTTTAGTACGAATCCTGTTAATAATAGGTTCAATTGGAATGGGGATTTACTTTTATACAAAAAGTGACTTCGTCAGCATGACAATGATTTTATTGAGTGCTAGTCTTTTCACTTATGGACATTTTAGATATGGAACTGTATATATAGCTCATCAAGCATTAAAAAAAGAAGATTTCAATAAAGCTGAAAAATTAATATCTAAAATTAAGAATCCTAATTTATTGAGTAAAGGGCAAAAAAGCTATTATCATTTTATCTTAGGTGCAATTGCCTCAAATAATGATGATTGGGAAAAAAGCTATTCTGAATGGACTAAAGCTTTGAATGTTGGATTAAGGACAGAAAACGACACTTCTATAGCTTTACTGAATTTAGCAAATGTAGAACTCGAAAGAAAAAACTTTGAGGAGGCTCATAACTTTATTGCTAAAGTCAGAAAATTAAAACTGAAACCATTAGTTAAATCAGAAACAGATAGAATTGAAAATGAGATAAACCTTGTACAACAAAGAAGTATATAATTCATTTCATCTTATATATAAGACCTTTAACCGATATTATTTAAAAAATAAGTGGATTAGATTAGTCATTAAGTTTGCATGTTTTTAATTAAACACATGTCTGACCAACAAATTCCACGAATTTAATTTATGATATACACCATAGAAAGAGCAAATTTAATAACTAAACAACTAAGGAAATTTACTGATAGTTATGCCTATATGGTAGCTGGACAATTTGCTAATATTGACTTTTGGATCAATGAAACTGCTAGCCCTATAAGGGCTATTGATGAACACAATGCACGATTTGAAAAAATGTGTCACGCACAAAAAAAATGGATTGATGATAAAAATGTAAGAGTACCTGATTATTGCTTTATCTGTAATGGAATTTGTGAACTAAGCGTAGAACATTACAAAAAACCTGAACTACCAAAACAAAGAGCAAAAAACGAAAAAAAAGAATCAAGAAAAGAATTAGTGGATACCGCATATTATTTTTTAATCCGTTGCTTTAAAATTGAACTCATAAATGAAGAGGAGATTAAAGCATATTGTAATCAAATTGGAACAAGTCTTGATCCTTATGACTTGACATAGGTGAAAAGAATTCTAAAAAAAATAATATATAAATACTTTTATTCCAATAAAAACGCATTAGATTAGTGCTAATCTTAAAAGAATTTAATCATATACATATTAACATGTTATGACTCATTTGAGAAAACGATATCCAACTAAGAATATGTTTGAACTAAATAATAATCAGAGAAAATATTTTGGACTTGAACCAGTTAACAATTCTTGGAATAAAGTTCTATTTAAGGGAGACAAATATCGATCCGATTCTATTTTGTATTTCGAAGGACTTACAATAAAAAAACATATAATTTCAACTGATAAAGAATACAGAGAATTACAATACAATGAACAGACCGATAATAGAGAGTTCATTTTACCAAAAACAAAAAAAGGTAAACCTAAAAAGCTGACTCCATCAGTTCTTGACTCTAAAAAGCCAATCGGAGTATATTTAATAGTTAACGCAAAGGGTAATTTAATAATCGGAAATTATACTTCTCAGACCACTTTTTATTCTAGAGATTGGGAGTTTCAAAACGTAGATTCTGATTTAGAAAAAATAATCATTGAATTTATTAATAATTCTACAACAGATCATTTAATACAAATAGAAGAATTTAGTCAAGCCAAGCGTAAAAATGTTAAATATAAATCAGGTGATTTTTTTGCATTCAAACTAAACAGAAAAGAATATGGATTTGGTAGAATTTTGTTTGACCTAAATAAAGCTAGAAAAAAGAAACTACTACCAGAAAATCATGGACTGAATTTATTGATGGGCACTCCATTGCTAATTAAATTATATGCATACAAATCCGATAACAAATCAGTAGATATTGAGCTAATCAAAAATCAAAAATCTTTACCATCCGACTTCATTATGGACAATATTATCTTTTATGGTGAATGGGAAATAATTGGTAATTTACCGCTTGAGATTAAGGAATTTGAATTTCCAATTTCATATGGTAGTCGGATTGACTCTACACCCAATACTTTCTTACAATGGGGATTAATTCATAAAGAATTACCAAAGAAAAAATTTAACAAATACATTACGGCAATTAATGAAAAATTGCCTGAAAAAAATGCATCAAGATATTTACAAAACCCATACGGTTACTACGGTATTGGATTTAGATCTAAATTTAATACCCATGACATCAACGATACAATTGCTAATAATGGTGACTTTGATTTTACAAAAAGTGAACGTTACAATCTTGATTGGGATTTAAGAAATCCCAAAAATAATAAGATCCGTGTAGAGCTCATGAGAGAATTTGGACTTGATCCAACAAAGAACTATGAAGAAAATTGCAAAATTACAGGAACAAAAAATATTTTTGAATTGATTGAAGAAATTAAATAAACTTATAAACTAGTGCGAAGCAGCTAAACTCATAAACCACTAAACTTTTAACCCCTTTTACAGTTCTTCTGGAGCCAACTCCACTTCTAAGCCATCCATATCTTCAGCGATATGCAATTGACAGCCCAAACGGCTGTTGTCTTTTACATTAAAAGCTTCAGAAAGCATTGCCTCTTCATCATCAGATTTTTCGGGTAAATTGTGTTCTGAGGTAACGTAACATTGGCAAGAAGCACACATGGCCATACCACCACAAATACCTATAGTACCTTCTGGAGCTAACTCGTATGCACGAACCAATTCCATCATATTCATATTCATATCTGTGGGCGCTTCTATTTCATGTAGCACTCCATCACGATCTGTTATTTTTATTTTTACGTCTGACATGTATACTGGTACGCTTTACTATTTAACTTAAATTAATCACTTCTTCTATTTGTGGCGCATATTTTTTTATGGTCATTTCCACACCACTTTTTAGCGTCATTTGGTTTACACTACAACCTACGCAAGCCCCTTCTAATTTTACTTTTACGGAAGAGTCGTTATCTATAGAAATCAGTGAAATATCACCACCATCACTTTGCAAAAAAGGACGAATCTCTTCTAATGCCTTTTCTACATTTACTTTTAATTCTTCTGAGGTCATGGTCATAACTATTTGTTTTTATTAACAGGAGCACAACCTGCCATTGTTGTTATTTTTATTGCTTCTGTAGCGGGCAAACTTTCATTTCTCCGCACTACTTCTTGCACTACATTTTTTGTAATCTCTTCAAAAGCAACCTCAATAGCTGTTGCAGTTTGCATCGCTGCGGGTCTACCAGCATCACCTGCTTCTCTAATGCTTTGTACCAAAGGTAAGGCTCCTAAAAAGGGCACTTTTAAATCTTCTGATAAGTGCTTAGCACCCTCTTTCCCAAAAATGTAATATTTATTATTAGGGAGTTCTTCTGGCGTAAAATAGGCCATATTTTCTATAATCCCTAAAACTGGCACATTAATAGAATCTTGCTGAAACATAGCTACTCCTTTTCTGGCATCGGCAAGGGCTACTTCTTGTGGTGTACTTACTACAACCGCACCTGTTATGGGTAAAGATTGCATAATACTTAAATGAATATCTCCTGTTCCTGGCGGTAAATCTAATAGCATAAAATCTAATTCTCCCCAATGCGCATCAAAAATCATCTGATTTAATGCTTTTGCCGCCATGGGCCCTCTCCAAATTACAGCTTGGTTAGGTTGGGTAAAAAATCCAATAGATAATAACTTTACGCCATAACTTTCTATAGGTTTCATTTTAGATTTCCCTTCAATGTTTACGGCTAAGGGTTTTTCCATAGCCACATCAAACATAATTGGCATAGAAGGACCGTATATATCTGAGTCTAACAAACCAACTTTAAAACCCATTTTAGCTAAGGTAACTGCTAAATTTGCAGTTACTGTAGATTTTCCTACGCCGCCTTTACCAGAAGCTATTGCAATGATATTTTTAATTCCAGGAATTGCTTTTCCTTTAATCTGATTGGCAGCCGCACCAGCTTTTGGCTGTGCTTTAGCAGCTACTTTTATATTTACTTTAATCTTGGCTTTTTCATACACTTCTCTGTGAATCACTTGCAAGATTTCTACTTCGGTTTTTTTACGAGCTTGTAAAGCAGGGTTACTAATAGTAATATCTACTTCTACCTCATCACCAAAAATCTGAATATTCTTTACGGCACCACTCTCTACCATATTCTGACCTTCACCCGGAACTGTAATAAGCTCTAATGCCTTATAGATATCTTGTTTGTTCAATTTCATATGTTGTAAGCCCTTTATGTATATTCATTCTAAACAACAAAGATACACCTTAAGGTTTAATTTTTAAAGGGTTTAGATTGAAATATCAGCTTAGTAGATAAGTCGTATTTATAGCTAAAACTTTCAAATTATTTGTATCGGTAGTAAGCGCTTTTTTATAGAGTTTAAAAAGCCTTTATATTTCTGTATCTAACTCTAAAAAAGGATCCCAGAAATACTTTTTCATATCTACAATTTGGTTATCTACTATTTCTACACCTTCGTTTTCTAATAATTGCTGCATTAAATTAGTTCCTCCAAAGTGGTGTTTCCCTGTAAGCAGACCTTGTTTGTTTACTACTCTATGCGCAGGAACATCATCCATAGTATGGCTTGCATTCATTGCCCAGCCTACCATTCTTGCGCTACGGGCAGCGCCTAAATATTTTGCAATGGCACCATAAGAAGTGACTTTCCCATAGGGAATTTGCTTTGCGACAACATATACTTTCTGAAAAAAATTCTGGTTTTCTGCTTTCATACTATTGATTAAAAATACGAACTATGGTAATTAAAAAAAGTAAGCCCATCAATGCACTTAAGATATAATTAGAATTTCTAGAGAACGATTTTTTCTTACTTTCTAATTTGTAGAAAAATATGGTATATAAATACAATACTGCAAAAGTACCCAGCCCTGCTGCTAATACAAAAGTTACGGAATCTGCAATTTCAAACTTAATCCAACCAGATGCTTTCCACATAGCATTGAGCCCACTATAATAAGGAATAGTTAGTAAATTAAGAGTGGCTAAAAGCATTCCTTTAAAATAACTACTACGCTTTTTTAAATTTAATTTTTTCTCCTTTCTTGGCTTGTTTTCTTTAGCTTTAATAAAAAAATAAACGCAAAAAAATCCAAAAACAAACAAGGCTATTTTTAATAAAACAGTGACTACTTCTGGGTGATTGTGTAAATATTTAGAAATTAATACCGCAATATATGCCTGAATCATAATCATGGTTGAAACACCAAGACTGTATATAATTCCATTTAATTTTCCTTTTTCTACACTCGTTTTTGCGGCATTCATATTTAATAAGCCCGGTGGTACGGTAGCCATAAAAGCAGCAGAAAAAGTGGTGAAAAATAGAATTAGAATATGCATTAATGTACCTTAAATTGGATATAGGTTATTGGTTTTCCTTTTTCAAGATACTGATTTTCATAGAAAGTTTTAATTTCTAAGACTTCTTTTGGACTTCCTTCGTTTTTATATACATCATGGTTAGCATAGCACACTTCTAAACCTAAACCATGTAAAAGGCCAAGGGTATAGCCATGCATAAATTCGCTATCCGTTTTTAGATTTACCAGTCCATTTTCTTTTAATATTAACTTGTATTTTTCTAAAAACGCTTTATTTGTAAGCCTATGTTTGGTACGCTTGTATTTTATTTGTGGATCTGGAAATGTAATCCATATTTCTGAAACTTCATCTTCTGCAAATAAAAGGTCTATTAATTCTATTTGGGTTCTTAAAAAACAGACATTATTTAGCTCTTCTTCTAATGCTGTTTTTGCTCCTTTCCAAAACCGAGCTCCTTTAATATCTACACCTATAAAATTTTTGTTTTTGTGCTGTTTTGCTAAGCCTATCGTATACTCGCCTTTACCACAACCTAGTTCTAAAACAATAGGATTGTTATTCTTAAAAAATGCACTCCATTTTCCTTTTTTGGGAAATTTATTGTTCTCAACTTCTTCCCTATCTGGTTGTATTACATTTTTAAAGGTATCGTTCTCTCGGAATCGTTTTAGCTTGTTTTTACTACCCACTCTGGTCCTAATTTTATGCTTTGCAAAGCTAAGGAAAACTTAGGGGTTTTTAGTGTAATATTAGCTTTGGATTGCATTTGTATTTTCAGCTTTCTCTAAGGTAAATGAAAACTCTGAACCAATCCCAATAACGCTTTCTAGATAAATTTTTTCGTTATGCGCCTCTATAATATGCTTTACAATAGATAATCCTAAACCAGACCCTCCTACTTTTCTACTTCCACTTTTATCTACCCTATAAAAACGCTCAAAAAGTCTGGAGATATGCTCTTCAGAAATACCTTCTCCATTATCAGTAACTCTAACAATTACTTTATTCTTAATCAGGTTTTCTACACTTATTTCTGTAGTACCATTTCTTTTACCGTACTTAATAGAATTTACCAACAGATTTGTAATGACCTGTTGTATTTTCTCTTGATCGCCATTCACATAAATTGGGGCATTGTAATCCATATCAAAAGTTAATACAATTTTCTTTTTAGCAGCTTTCATTTCTAATAAATCAAAAACGCTTTGTATTAAATCTATAATATCAAATCTGGAAAATTCTAAGGAGAGTCCCCCTACTTCTAACTTGGTAATTAAATCTAAATCTTTTATAATATAAATGAGTCTATCTACTCCTTTACTGGCTCTTTCTAAATATTTATCCCTTACATTTTCGTCATCAATAGCCCCGTCTAATAAGGTAGAAATATACCCTTGCACTGTAAATAATGGTGTTTTTAATTCATGCGAAATATTCCCTAAAAAGTCTTTTCTGTACTCTTCTCTAATCTTTAAAGTATCTATTTCTATTTTCTTGTCTTGGGCAAATTTCTCTATTTCTGTAGTTAAACTTGCCATATCTGTAGTTACTGTTCTAGAAGATAAAGTAGAAGATTCCAGAAGGGTTACATCATCATAGATTCTTTTTATTCTTTTGTAAATAAATTTATCTACTCGTAATTGTATGATAAAAAAACAAACCTCAAAAGTAACAAATGCAAAACCAGCCATAAAAAACCAATCTATAGCGCCTTTAATCCAAAAATAGATCAATACAGAAATCGAAAGAAGTATTGAAATGTATAATGCAGAACGAAATGCAAACTTATATGACTTCTTAAATAATATTGCCATTATAAAATAAACTTATACCCTACACCTTTAACAGTTTTAAAGTGATCGTCTCCAATTTTTTCTCTGAGCTTTCTAATATGAACATCAATGGTACGCCCCCCAACAACAACTTCATTCCCCCAAACTTTATCTAAAATAACTTCTCTCTTAAATACTTTATTTGGTTTTGAAGTTAGTAAGGCCAATAGTTCAAATTCTTTTCGGGGTAAGGTAAGTTCTACTCCGTTATTCACAATCTTATACTCTTCTCTATTGATAACAATATTACCAACTGTTGCAATATCTTCTACTTCCGCTTTATTTTCTTCTTTTAATCTTCTCAGCAAAGCTTTTACTTTGCTAAGTAACACTTTTGGTTTAATGGGTTTTGTAATATAATCATCGGCCCCTGCATCAAAACCAGCAACTTGGGAGTAATCTTCACTACGAGCCGTAAGAAATGTAATGATGGTATGTTCTAAACCTTGGGTACCTCTTATAATTTCACAAGCTTCAATACCATCCATTTCTGGCATCATTACATCTAAAATAATTAAATGTGGCTTCTGTTTTTTGGCTTTTGAAACACCTTCCGCTCCATTTTTAGCAGTATATACATCATATCCTTCTGAGGAAAGATTATAACTTAATATCTCTAAAATATCTGGCTCATCATCTACCAGTAAAATACGAATATCCTTTTTTTTCATGGCGTGTACAATTGGTTACAATAGCTCAAATGTAAAGATAATACTATTACGCTAAACCCACTTAACGTTGATTTAACCTCATAACAATAAAGCAACATTAAGGAAACTCACTTTTAATATTTAGCTAACATCACTTTTACGTCTTGTCTCGTTATTTGCACCAAATTATAAAAACATAAATGAAATATTTTATTTTAAGCTTAGTTTGTATCGTAACGTTTAACCTAAGCGCACAAAACACAGGTAGTATTGTTGGAAAAGTAACCGACAAAGAAACAAATAATGAACCTTTAGCTTTTGCTAATATTCTTATTAAAGGCACTACCAAGGGGACTACAACAGATTTTGATGGATTATATGAATTGGCAAATTTAGAACCTGGTACATATACCTTAAGTTTTAGCTATATCGGTTACAAAACTATTGACTTACCTAATCTTGAGGTTGTAGCTGGTAAAGTTACTACCGTAAACTTAACAATGAGTGCAGCAGAAGGGGTTTCTTTAGATGAAGTTGTGGTAACTACTGTTTCTAGAAAAGATTCTGAAACAGCTCTTTTAATCGATCAAAAAAAAGCAACAAGCATTAAAACTTCAATTGGAGCACAAGAACTTACTCGAAAAGGGGTTAGTAATGCAGAAGGTGCAGTTACTAAAGTTCCTGGGGTTTCTAAAGCAGAAGGTTCTAAGAATGTTTTTGTTCGTGGTTTAGGAGATCGCTATAATGCAACTTCTCTTAATGGTCTTCCTTTACCGTCTGAAGATCCTGAATATAAAAATATAGCCTTAAATTTTTTCACTTCAAATATTATCAAATCAATCGGTATTAATAAAGTATTTAGTGCCGACATATTTGGGGATGTTGCTGGTGCTAATCTTGATATTATTTCTAAAGAAATAAGTGGCAAAGAGCAATTAGACATCTCTTTTGGTAGTGGTATAAATTTCAATGCCATCAGTGCTACTTTTTTAGCACCAGCTGGAGCTAATAGTATAGGAACAGGTATTAGTACAGATATTCCTGTAAACGATCCTAACTTTTTTACGTTTAACAATAGTTTAAATCCTGAAACAAGAAGTACTCCTATTAATTTTAGTGGTTCTATTACGGCTGGAAAAAGATATCTTATTGGAGAGAACGAGAATCGTTTGTCTTTATTTTTAACCTTAAGTACTTCTAATGATTATCAATTTAGAGAAGGGAGTAGAGGGGTATTAGCCATTGCTAATAATATTTTAGATCCTAATTTACAATCTTCTGAAAGTTTTTATGCTACTACGCAACTTGGTTTGTTTAATGCTAAATACAGTTTTGGAAACAATCATTCTATTGCCTACAACGGTAGTATTATTAGAAAAGTTACGCAAAGTGTTGGCGAGTTTATAGGGCCAAATGCAAGTGTTGGTGATGACCTGGAAATTTTTATTCGCCGTCAACAGACCAATAAAAATAGCCTATTTGTGAATCAATTATTAACCTCTTTTACCCTATCAGACCATATTATTTTAAATGTAGATGGAAGTTATAATTTTATACAAGGTAATGAACCAGACAGGCGTACCAATACTTTTGTAAGACCTATAGATGGTAGTGATCCTATTTTTAGAGTAGCTGTGGGTAGTGCAGGACTAAATCACCGTTTTTATTCAGATTTACAAGAAGAGGATATTACGGGTAAAGCTAATGCAACTTATAAGTTTAGCACTAGTGATGAAGATGAACCAAAAAATGATGCAATTACTGTAGGTGCTGATTATAGAAGTACACAACGTCGTTTTTTGTTTACACAATTTAATTTTGCCTTTAATTCGCAAGAAGCGGTAGATATCAATAACCCTGATGCTGTTTTTAATGCTGCTGGGATAAATAATACTTTTACGATTGAAACAGATAGAGGGCGTGCAGATAATATTAATGCGTTAGTTCCTTTTTTCTATTTTGGTGATCGTGAAACTGTTGCTGCCTATACACAGGGAATCTATGATGTTTCAGAAAACTTAACCTTATCTGGTGGATTGCGTTTTGAGACCGTTGACCAAGTGGTTCCTTTTGATACTTCTTTGGCTACTTCTGTAAATAGCCAAACAACTGATGACTCTAACATTCAAGAAGATTTTATACTTCCTAATTTCTCTTTAAAATATAACTTTAACGAGAATAGTATTTTACGTTTTGCAGCAAGTAAAACCTATACGCTACCACAATTTAAAGAAACCGCTCCTTTCTTATATCAAGATGTTACGAGCTCATCATTTGGTAATCCAGATTTAATTACGTCTGACACCTACAATTTTGATTTAAAATATGATTTCTTTTTTAGTGCTAGTGAGTTAATTTCTTTAAATGGTTACTATAAAGCCATCCAAAATCCTATTAACAGAATACGAGTAAATAGTGCTGGAAACGATTTTTCTTTTGTAAATGTTGGTGATGCTTCTGTTTTTGGACTAGAAGTAGAGTTCCGAAAAAATATTTTTAGCAAAGAAATTGCTGAGGACAAAAAAAATGATTTACAATATGGACTTAACTTTTCCTATTTAGCTTCTAATCAACAATTAGAAGATGTGCCAACAGATAATTTAACGGTTCGGTTTACCAATACTGAAGATGAATTAGAAGGTGCTTCTCCAATACTGATCAATACAGACTTTACCTATAATTATACGGCGGGTGATCTTAAGTTTAATTCCTCTTTGGTAGCAAACTTTTTTAGCGACCGTATCTTTGCACTAGGAGTTGCTGGAAATGAAAATTTAGTAGAACAATCTAGAGTAACTTTAGATTTTATCAACAGGCTTAATATCAACAAAAAACTAAGCCTAAATCTGAACCTTAAAAACATCGTAGATCCTGATTTTAAAATTACACAAGAATCTGATGGTCAAGATTTTACGGTGCAAACATACAAACGTGGTATTAATATGAGTTTAGGTTTATCGTATAAATTTTAACTTAAAAAACACTTAATAATAAGCTAATATAGTTACCATTAATAAGCTCTTTTTTTGTATAAAATTATATCTCATAAACATATTTAATTTAACACTAAAAACAATGAAAAAGTTTTTTATTTCAATTTTAACCTTAAGCATTTTAACTGTAATTACATCATGTATGGATGATAGTGTTCCTACATTGCAAGATCCTCCAGTAGGAGAACCAACTACTGATGGTATCATTGACTCACAAGATGATCCAGATTTAAATGCTGCTGATTTAAAAGGAGACATTACTGCTAATATTACCTTAAGCAATGCACAGACTTGGAATTTAACTGGAGAATTAGCTGTAAAAGATGGAGCAACCTTAACTATAGAAGCTGGTACAAGATTAGAAGCTTCTGTTGGGGGTACCAATGTATTTTTAGTTGTAGAACAAGGTGCATCTATTATTGCTGATGGTACAGCTGCTGCACCGATTACCTTTACTTCTGCTGCTGCAAATCCTAGAGCTGGAGATTGGGGTGGTATCCTTATTAATGGTTTTGCTGGTATTTCTGGTGGTGGAACATCAACTACAGAGGTATTACCTTTGTCTTATGGTGGTACAGATGATACTGATAATTCTGGGATATTAGACTATGTAATTATTGAGTATACTGGTGCACGTATTAATGGTGAGCAAGAATTTAACGGCTTAACCTTGTATGGTGTTGGTAGCGGAACACAATTAAGTAATATCATTATTAATAAAGGTGATGATGATGGAATTGAGTTTTTTGGGGGTACTGCTTCTATAGAAAACTTATTAGTTGTAGATTCTCGTGATGATTTATTTGATTGGACACAGGGGTATAGAGGTACGGCAAATTCTAATTGGTATGGTGTTCGTACTATAGGTTTCACAGCCGTTTCAGAAGATCCAAGAGGTATTGAAGGCGATGGAAATTTAGATGGCCGTTCTCCTGATGATGCCAACCAATCTAACCCAACTATTACTAACGTTACTATTTTAAATAATGGTATTATTAATATGGCAGATTTTGTTAAAATACGTAGAGGATCTTCTGCAACAATTACTGGCTTACATTTAGGATTTAATTTTAATAATAACGGAGATGCAAATCCAAGTGCTAGTGACACTGTAGATTTAAATGATGGTAGAGGTGATGCCATAGCAGCAACATCAATAACGGGTACTGTAGATGTAATGAGTGGTGTTAATATTATGGAAATTGAAAATAATTCTGGTGCTACTGTAACACTTACAGATGCAGTAACACCTTCTGTAGACATTAACACGTTTATGTGGTCTGGATTAGTTGGCGAACTATTAGAGCAATAAAAACGAAGTATTTTTCGATATATATTACATTTAAAATCCCCATCAAAATTTTAAAATTTTGATGGGGATTTTAACTTTTAACGAAAAAACATATGGTTTTAAGGAAAGCATGCAACGTTCTACAATTAAAATTATTATCTTTATGGCATATTATTTGTTATTTTAATTTCTAATAAATTACAATTTAATTAAATGAAGCATTTTTACCTTCTATTATTATTTCTTACAGTCTCGTTTGGCTATGCACAAAGTGCACCTGCCAATGGAGATATAGAAGGTTTAAAATTATATCCAAATCCTGCAACTAACGGTAAAGTAAACATTATCACTAAAAATAATGCCCCTAAAAAAGTTGCTATTTATGATGTGCTTGGTACTTTAGTTATGGAAACTACAATTCTAGGAACCGAATTAAATCTTATTAATTTAGATGCAGGTATCTATGTATTGCGTGTTTTTGAGAAAGACAAAATGGCTACCAGAAAGCTTATTGTCAAGTAATTACTTCAAAAAAAAATCATTTCTAATTCTGAAAACTATAGTGTAACCAGCACTTTCTTTGTTTGAAAGCATAAAAAAATGCAAAAAACTGGGTTAACATACAATAATTTGCATTTCACAACATTTAGTAGTCCTAAGTAGGATATAATGCTACATTTGTCTTGTTATCCCAAACGAACTAAAATGACAAAAATCTACTTAATTCTACTCATAGCACTCACTTCTATAGTTTCTGGTCAAGAAATTCCTGAAAAAGAATTACAGCAAGAAAATGAGATTGTTGGATTGAAATTATACCCTAATCCATCTTTTAACGATGTCGTTTATATTACCACTGCTACTAACGCAGCTAAAGATATTATTGTATATGATCTTTTTGGAGAAATTGTACTAAAAGAGCATACTGCACAAAAAGAATTAAATGTTTCTAAACTTATAGCCGGGGTATACTTAGTGAAGATAACAGAAAAAGAAAAAACCACTACTAGAAAGCTAGTCGTTAAATAACCAACCAAACCATTTATTTTGACCCCTTTTCTGTAAAGATTAGGGGTTTTATTTTTTAGCGCTTATTTTTGTGTTTCAATATAACGAATGAATACAAGCAAAATTTTTGACATAAAAACTACAAGTGATTTTAATTTACTTTGTTTGGAAATTTTTGCACATCAATACCAACACAATAGCATTTATCAAAAGTTTTGCAACAGCCTAAATAAAACCCCAAATACTATTAAAACCATAGAGGCTATTCCCTTTTTACCCATTTCTTTTTTTAAATCAAAAAAAATTGTTTCTTCAACTGCTACACCAGAAGCTTTATTTACAAGTAGCGGTACAACAGGTACTGAAACAAGCACGCATTATGTAACAGACACAAAACTATACGAAGCTAGTTATCAAAAAGCATTTCAGCATTTCTATGGCGCTATTACAGACTACTGTGTTTTAGCTTTACTTCCCTCTTATTTAGAGCGGCAAGGGTCTTCTTTAATTTATATGGTTGACGATCTTATTACAAAAAGCAAGCATCCAGAAAGTGGTTTTTATTTGAATAATCTTGAGGTATTAAAAGAAAAACTGGCTCAGCTTGATGCCGCTGGAACTAAAGTATTATTAATAGGCGTTTCTTTTGCTTTGTTAGATTTGGTAGAAACCTATCAACTGAATTTAAAACATACCACTATTATGGAAACAGGTGGTATGAAAGGCCGTCGAAAAGAAATGATTCGCGAAGAACTCCATGAGATTTTGACTCATGGTTTTGGGGTTTCCCAAATTCACTCAGAATATGGGATGACGGAGCTCTTATCACAAGGGTATTCTAAAGGCAATGGTATTTTTGAAACACCCCCTTGGATGAAAATTTTAATTCGTGATACAGAAGATGCACTCTCCTATCAACCTATTGGAAAAACGGGCGGAGTTAATGTTATAGATCTAGCCAATATCAATTCTTGTTCTTTTATCGCTACCCAAGACTTAGGCAAAAAATACGAAGACGGTAGGTTTGAAATCTTAGGCAGGTTTGACCATTCTGATATTAGGGGTTGTAATTTGATGGTCTTGTAATCAATACGTAACAGTTACTTACTCTATAAATTAAAAAACGTCAGTTCGAGTGGTTTTTTCGTAATGAAATGAAGAAAAAATTATATCGAGAACTTTTTTTGGTTCCAATGGTTCTCGATACATTTTTAGTTCCGCTTTGCTACACGAAAAAACACTCGAACTGACGCAATTATAATTAAAGTTTGTAAATAGTTACTTCACCACCAAAACAAAATAATTCTTTTTACCACGTTGCAACAACACAAACTTATCATTAATTAAATCTGCTGTAGTAATGGTATAATCTTCTTTTACTTTTTCTCTATTTACAGCAATGGAATTTTGTTTTAACTCGCGCCTTGCCGCACCATTAGATTCTAAAAATCCTGTTTTTGCGGCTAAAGCACCTATCATATCTAAACCTTCAGTAATTTCATCTCTAGGAACCTCAGCTTGTGGTACTCCATCAAAAACCTCTAAAAACGTTTTCTCATCTAATTTCTTTAAATCATCTGCGGTAGATTTTCCAAATAAAATAGTACTTGCTGCTTTGGCATTATCTAAATCTTCTTGAGAATGTACCATTACAGTAATTTCATCTGCTAAGCGTTTTTGCAAAACACGCGCATGTGGCGCTTCTTTATGCTCCGCTATTAAACCTTCTATTTCTTCTTTGGCAAGAAATGTAAATATCTTAATATACTTCTCTGCATCATCATCAGAGGTATTTAACCAATATTGGTAAAATTTATACGGTGAGGTTCTATTAGCATCTAACCACACATTACCGCCTTCGGTTTTACCAAATTTGGTTCCATCTGCTTTGGTTATTAAAGGGCAGGTTAATGCATAGCCTTTTCCGCCGCCTATTCTTCTAATTAATTCAGTCCCCGTAGTAATATTCCCCCACTGGTCACTACCCCCCATTTGTAGGGTACAGTTGTGGGCTTTAAAAAGATGTAAAAAATCATAACCTTGTACGAGTTGATACGTAAATTCTGTAAAAGACATCCCTTCCTTAGCTTCAGAAGACAGTCGTTTTTTTACAGAATCTTTTGCCATCATATAATTTACTGTAATGTGTTTCCCTACATCTCTAATAAATTCTAGGAATGAAAAGTCTTTCATCCAATCATAGTTATTCACTAAAACAGCAGCGTTTTTTTTATCGCCTTTAAAATCTAAAAAACGAGATAACTGCTCTTTTAAAGCTTCTTCATTATGGCGCAGGGTTTTTTCATCTAATAAATTTCTTTCTGCAGATTTTCCAGAAGGGTCACCAATCATTCCTGTGGCACCACCTATCAGTGCATAGGGTTTATGACCTGCTAATTGAAAGTGACGCAGCATCATAACACCCACCAAATGCCCAATATGAAGTGAGTCTGCCGTTGGATCTATACCAACATAAGCAGATTGCATTTCGGTCATTAAATGTTCTTCTGTTCCGGGCATGGCATCGTGCAACATTCCTCTCCATTGTAACTCTGCTACAAAATTAGCTGTCATTTTTTACGCTTTATAATAAATAATTGCTGCAAATATAAAAGAAATAGCCTGTTTAAACTGCTCTAAAAATTGAATAAATACAGAACAAATTGCTAATTTTAGCCAATGATTTTAGTTACAGGCGGCACAGGTTTGGTAGGAGCACATCTTTTACTGCAATTAACAAGAACTGAAGGTGCTGTAAAAGCAACTTACCGCACTAAAGCTTCTTTAAAAAAAGTAACTGATATTTTTGGGTATTATACAGATGAGAGTGAAACGCTTTTTAATAAAATTAGCTGGGTACAAGCTGATATCAATAACATTCCAGAATTAGAAATTGCTTTTGAACATGTAACACATGTTTATCATTGCGCTGCACTCATTTCTTTTGACCCAAAAGATTATGATATTCTATACAAAATAAATGCAGAAGGAACAGCTAATATTGTAAATTTCTGCCTTGCAAAAAATATAAAAAAACTATGCTACGTAAGTACAATTGGAACTATAGGAAAAGAAACACATACCACTATTGTAAATGAAGAAAGCGATTGGAATAACCAAGATATAAACCCATATGCATTGACTAAATATGATGCTGAAATGGAAGTTTGGCGGGGTTCACAAGAAGGTTTACAGATTGTAATTTTAAACCCAGGAGTTATTATTGGCCCTGGATTTTGGAATACAGGCAGTGGTGTTCTATTTACCAATGCAGCTAAAGGAAGAAAACGATACCCGCCAGGGGGTTCCGGTTTTGTAGCCATACAAGATGTAATTGCCCTAATGATATTAGCGATGAATGCTGCTATTACAAAAGAACGTTTTATTGTAGTAGCAGAAAATTTAAGCTACAAACAAATACTAACTAAAATTACTCATAAACTACAAGTAAGGCCGCCAAGTAAAATACTAAAGTTTTGGCAATTAGAATTTTTATGGCGTTTGGATTGGATTTGGAGTTTACTAACAAACAGCAAACGAAGGCTAACAAAAAGTGCTGTGATTTCCCTACAGGAACAGCATATCTATGATACTAAAAAAGTAACAGAAACTTTTAAATATAACTTTGAAAAAGTAGATAATAGTATCGCTTTTTGTGCTGAACAATACCTAAAAGAGCATTAATAATTAAAGGTTCTTCTTTAGCTTATTTATATTTTTAAATATTGAATCTTGTTTAATTTTAAGTAGAGAATCCTTTTCTACTTTAAGTAAAGAATCTTTTTTTGCCTTCTTTAATTCTTTCGCTACCCTTTCAATACTATCTGCCTTCCTTTTTAACTTTTGTTCCAGATCTACTTCTTTTTTGGTCTCCTCTAACTTCAATTTTACTTCTTCATAGATATTTAAATAGTCTTCTGGCAAAGAGGCATAATAAAGATTATTCTTTACAAACTTAACGCTGTCTATGTTATATTTTTTATAAATATATTCCATAGTTTCTACATCGTTTTCAATTAAATTTGTTTTAGCAGTATTACGTGCAGCTCCCAGTATGGCTAAATCATAGTAAATAGCAGTCATTTCTTCTTTAGAAATAAAATCTTCAGGTTTTTGTACAATAGTTTCTTTACAAGAAGTAAGTAAGTTAATTCCAAAAACAAGTAAGGTAACAAACTGTGCTATTTTTTTCATGATTTAAGCGCGTTCAAAAGTTAAACGTTTTCCTTTTTTTTCTTCAGAAAAATTACCATTTTCATAAGCTAGGTGTCCATTCACAAAAGTATGTGTTACTTTAGAACTAAATTGATCTCCTTGAAATGGTGACCAGCCACATTTATAAACTATATTTTCTTTCGTAACAGTCCAAGCATCCTCTAAATTAACTAATACTAAATCGGCATAATAGCCCTCTCTAACATAACCTCTTTTTTCAATATCGAAAAGTATAGCTGGGTTATGGCACATCTTTTCTACAATTTTCTCTAAACGGATAACGCCTTGATGGTATTTTTCTAATATGGCTGGTAAAGCATGTTGTACTAAAGGACCACCAGATGGTGTTTTGGTATATACATTATCTTTTTCTTCTAAATTATGAGGTGCATGATCTGTTGCCAAAACATCAATTCTGTCATCTAAAAAAGCTTCCCATAACTTTGCTCTGTCTTCCGTTGTTTTTACTGCTGGATTCCATTTTATAAAGGCTCCTTTTGTTTTATAATCTTCATCAGAAAACCAGAGATGATGCAAACAAACTTCCGCAGTTACTTTCTTGTCTTTTAACGGGATGTCATTTCTAAACAATGCAGTTTCTATCCCTGTTGAAAGATGAAAAACATGTAACCGGGCCCCTGTTATTTTGGCTAAGGATATTGCTTTAGAAGATGATAAATAACAAGCTTCCTCGCTTCTTATTAGTGGATGGTATTGCAACGGAATATCATCTCCATATGTTTCCTTATAGGCTTCTAAATTATTTTTAATAGTCGTTTCATCTTCGCAATGCGCAGAAATGACCATTTCTGTATTTCTAAATATTTTTTCTATCACTTCTTCGTCATCTACCAACATATTACCCGTAGAAGATCCTAAAAATAACTTTACGCCTGAACAGGCATTTCTATCTAATTTTTTTAACTCTTCTAAATTGTCATTTGTACCACCAAATAAAAAAGAGTAATTGGCATAAGAGCTTTTTGCAGCTACAGCAAACTTTTCTTCTAATTTTTCTATTGTGGTGGTTTGTGGGTTGGTATTAGGTTGCTCCATGTAGGTAGTGATCCCTCCAGCAATTGCCGCTTTACTCTCACTAGCAATATCTCCTTTATGTGTAAGGCCTGGTTCTCTAAAATGCACTTGATCATCTATTATACCCGGTAAGACATATTTTCCGCTTGCATCTATTACCGTAGCAGTAGCATCACTTATGGCAGCTTCAATTTTTAGAATAATATCATCTTTAATAAGAATATCTTTTTGCTGAATGGTATTCTCATTTACAATCTTGGCATTTTTAATTAAATACTTCATTACTCTTAAAATTTATTTTTTCTGAATAAGCTTAACCATTTCATTTTAAAAACTCCAAAAACTGCTTCTCTTATTATAGAAGAATTCATTTTAGATTTTCCTAAAACACGATCTGTAAAAATAATCGGGATTTCTTTTATTTTAAACCTTTTTAAATGTGCTCTAAATTTCATTTCTATCTGAAATGCATATCCCACAAAATGGACAGACGCTAAATCTATAGTTTCTAATACATGCCTGCGATAGCATATAAAACCTGCTGTTGGATCATGTACTCGCATTCCTGTAATTATTTTTACATAAAACGAGGCTCCGTATGATAACAAGACCCTATGCAAAGGCCAGTTAACCACATTAACACCTTTTATATATCTAGAACCTATAGCAAGATCTGCACCATCAACACAGGCACGTTTTAATCTAATTAAGTCTGCAGGGGTATGCGAAAAATCAGCATCCATTTCAAAAATAAAATCATACTGTTTTGCAATAGCCCATCTAAATCCATGAATATAGGCAGTTCCTAAACCTGCTTTTTCTTTGCGGACTTCAAGAAACAAACTATCGGTAAAATTTTCTTGTATTTCAGTAACTTTCTGAGCCGTACCATCCGGAGAATTATCATCTACAACAAGTACATGAAAATCTTTTTTTAAATCAAAAACAGCATTAATTATAGCTTCTATATTTTCAATCTCATTAAAAGTGGGAATGATAACTAAACTATCTGACATCTATGAAAATCTATTTTGGCAAAAATAGCATAATAATAGCTCTAAAGAAATCTACCTAATGCATTTATGATTTTTTTAAATGTACAATATCAGTTTTCCAAAAATAACAGGGTAAACAATACATCTAGAATTCGTAATTTTGACGTGTTAATTCATAATGTATAATGCCTAAACTACCTAGACTTTTTTTAATACTATTAGGAATTCTTCTAAGTATTAACTTGCTGCAAAGTAATTTTACCGAATTAATTTTTGATGAAGCCTACTACTGGCATTATGCACAAGATATGGCTTGGGGTTATTTTGACCATCCTCCAATGGTTGCCGTATTAGTTAAGTTGAGTAGTTTCTTTTTTAGTGAAGAATTAGGCGTACGTTTTATGAGTTGCCTTTTGGCTTTAGGCACATTATTGTGTATTTGGAGTTGTATTGATCATCCTAAAAAGAAAGATTTTGTTATACACTTTTTTGTAGTATGCCTCTCTATGCCATTACTACATGCCTATGGTTTTTTCACTCTACCAGATACGCCTCTATTATTCTTTACTGCGCTTTTCTTATTTGTTTATAAAAAGTTCTTAGAAAAACCTTCCGTATTTATAGCAATAGGCTTGGGACTGGTTATGGCGTGCTTAATGTATAGTAAATACCACGCTGTACTTGTTATTGTTTTTGTTTTACTTTCTAATATAAAAATAGTTGCAAATAAATATGCTTGGGTAGCCGTTAGTATAGCATTAATAGGGTACACTCCGCATTTTTTATGGCTCTTTGAAAATGATTTTGTTTCTATAAAATACCATCTTTTTGAGCGACCTAACAGAGGTTATAATTTTGGGAAAAATACCGGAACTTTTTTATTGAACCTTGTTATTATTTTTGGACTTATTTTTCCTTGGGTATATATTGCCTTATACAAGGCTAAAAAAAACACTCTTTTTAATAAGGCTTTGTTATTTTTAACTTATGGTGTAGTGCTCTTTTTCTTTATTTCTAGCTTTAGTAAAAGGGTACAAGCGCAATGGCTTATTATTATATGTATCCCGCTTAGTATCATTACTTTTAATTATCTATTAGAAAATAAAAATGCTAAAAAGTGGATTTTTAGAATAGGTATTATCAACCTTATAATACTATGCTATTGTAGAATTGCTATGGTTTTTGAACCATTATCCCCTTTTAAATATGAGTCTCATGGAAATAAAGCATGGGTTAGTAAAATTAAACATGTTGCAGGGGAAGCTCCCGTATTATTTGAAAATTCTTATTGGTTAACCCCTATGTATGCTTTTTATACAGGCAATACCAGTTTTTCTCTCAACAATGTCTACTACAGGCGAAATCAATATTCTATTGATCATTCTGAAACTCAAGTTCAACATCAAAGAGTACTACATGTAACGCCAGGAGCTAAAGACAAAACGCATAAATTTTACTATCCCCGAAAAAGTTATGGTTATGGCGTTTTTATTGAAGATTTTGAAAGTTTTAGAAAACTTAGGGTAAAACTAGAGGTTTCTGAAGTTGCATTAAACTCAAAAGAGGCGCTTAACCTTAAAATATATAACCCATATAATGAAGACATACCGTTGCAAAAAATTAAATTTGCGGTTATATATCATAATCAATATAAAATAGCGCAAGAGACAGTATTTATTACACCAAAATTAAAAGAAAGTGCAACACAAGTATTAAAGGCTAAAGACACCACTTTTTTTGACTTTAAACTGCCCAAATATACTATAGAATCTCCTGGGTATTTTAAAATAGGTATTTCGGAAAACGGACTTGATCCAGGAATGAACGGAGATAATATAAAATTAAATTAAGAATGAAAGATGCTACGCTAAGAGCAATAACTAATATAGATTGGATTACGCTAATCCTCTTTTTTAGCATTGTATTGGTAGTGATTGTAAAACAATTTTTTTACACTCGTTTTTTAAATTTTATGATATTGCCTTTTAATAACAAGTATTTATTTATGTACAATAAGAAAGACAAGTTATTTAATTGGTTTAATGCCTTTCTCACAACTTTTCAACTCTTAAATTTATCGCTCTTTTGTTATATGTCTTTTCATATTTTTTATGATAGTAAAATGGAAGGAGCACTATTTATATATGTACTAAGCGTTTTGTTGTTTTTCTTTATCTTAAAGGTATTATTGCAATTAGGTAATGGCTTTATTTTCAATATAAATAGTTTTATAAGTGAGCTTTTATTCAAAAAAATATCATATTTAAACTATAGTGGAATTGCTTTGTTTATTTCAAATGTGATTTTGATCTATATTCTTAAGGATTCAAAAATTGTTGTATACATAACACTTATCTTAATTCTTTTAATTAATTCAATAGGATGGGTTACAGTTATAAGAAATCATCAAAAATTAATTGCTTATAATTTTTTCTATTTTATTTTGTACCTTTGCACACTCGAAATTGCACCCCTAGTGTTAATTGGAAGCTATCTAAAAGACTGATATTTATGAAAGTAAAAACGATTTTGGTATCCCAACCAGAACCTAAGGTGGAAAACTCTCCATATTCAAGATTGATAGATAAAGAAAAGGTAAAAGTAGACTTTAGACCTTTTATACATGTTGAAGGTGTAAATGCGAAAAGCGTAAGACAACAAAAAATAGATCTTCATAATTTTACTGCCATTGTTCTAATTAGTAGAAATTCTGTAGATCATTTCTTTAGAATTGCCGAAGAGATGCGCTTTAAAGTACCTGATACAATGAAGTATTTTTGCCAATCTGAAGCAGTTGCATACTACCTTCAAAAATATGTAGTGTATCGTAAGCGTAAGATTTATGTAGGTAAAATGAACTTTTTAGATTTAACTACATTGCTTAAAAAATATAAAGACGAGAAGTTCTTACTACCGTCCTCTAATGTTTTAAAACCTATAGTCCCTAAAACTATGGATGAGATGGAACTGAATTGGACGAGGGGTATTTTTTACAAAACTGTAATTAGCGACTTATCTGATTTAAGAAATGTATACTATGATATTTTAGTATTCTTTAGTCCGTCTGGTATAGAATCTTTATTAAAGAATTTCCCAGATTTTGAACAAAAAGATACTAGAATAGCTGTATTTGGAAATTCTACTGTAAAGGCCGCTACAGCTGCTGGTTTACGTATAGATATAGAAGCACCAACTCCAGAAACGCCATCTATGTCTATGGCATTGAGCAAATATATTGCTTCTGCTAATAAAAAATAATTGATCTAATTTATAGATATAAAAGAGCCCAGTTGTACAACTGGGCTTTTTATTTTTAAAAGGCATAACGTTGCGGTCCGCCACGTCTTATTTCTTCGCTAGCGTAAGATTCAAACTTTTTAAAATTTTCTCTAAATGCATTACTTAACTTAAAAGCTGTTTTGTAATACGCATCATCATTATTCCAAGTTGCTCTTGGGCTTAATACACTTGTAGGCACTCCTGGGCATTCTCTTGGTTGTGCTACTCCAAAAACAGAATGAATATGATAGGCATCATACGAATACAAACCTAAATCTCCATTTAGTGCAGCAGTAATCATAGCTCTTGTATACTTTAATTTCATACGAGTTCCTACACCATAAGATCCTCCAGTCCAACCTGTATTTACCAACCAGACATTTACTCCAGCATCTTTCATTTTTTTACTGAGCATTTCTGCATATTCAGTTGGGTGTAAAGGCATAAATGGCGCACCAAAACAAGCAGAGAATGATGGTATAGGCTCCTTAACACCAGCTTCAGTACCAGCCACTTTTGCTGTATAACCAGATATAAAATGATATGCTGCTTGGCTAGGGGTTAGTTTAGAAATAGGAGGCAATACACCAAAAGCATCTGCTGTTAAAAAAAAGATGTTTTTAGGATTTTTCCCTATGGAGGGTACTTGGATGTTATCTATATGATTTATTGGATAACTTACACGCGTATTTTGTGTGATAGAAGTATCTGCAAAATCTATATCACCTTTATCGTTTATAATAATATTCTCTAAAAGTGCTCCTTTTTTAATAGCTCCAAAAATTTCTGGCTCATTTTCAGCAGATAAGTTAATCACCTTGGCATAACATCCTCCTTCAAAATTAAAAACAGCATTTTCGTTTGTCCAACCATGTTCATCATCGCCAATTAATTTTCGATTAGGATCAGCAGAAAGTGTTGTTTTTCCAGTACCTGATAGCCCAAAAAATATGGCAGTATCACCATCAACACCAACATTAGCAGAACAATGCATGGGTAAGGTATTTTTATAAACGGGCAGAATAAAATTTAAAGCGGAAAAAATTCCTTTTTTAATTTCTCCTGTATAACCTGTTCCACCAATAAGCGCTATTTTTTTAGTGAAATTTAAAATTGCAAAGTTATGTTGTCTTGTTCCGTCTATTGCTGCATTTGCCATAAAACCTGGTGCATTTATAACGGTCCATTCTGGATCAAAATTCTCTAACTCCTCATCCGTAGGTCTTAAAAACATATTATAAGCAAACATATTAGACCAAGGATATTCATTTATGACTCTAATATTTAACTTATAATTTGCATCGGCACAAGCATATGAATCTCTAACATATACTTCTTTTTCGCTTAAATAATGTGTTACTTTGTCGTAAAGAGCATCAAATTTATCAGCTTCAAAAGGAATATTAATTTCGCCCCACCAAACCTTATCTTCAGTAATCTTATCTTTTACAATAAACCTGTCTAAAGGAGAACGCCCTGTAAATTCTCCTGTATTAACAGCTAAAGCGCCAGAAGACACTTCTACACCCATACCTTTTTCCAAAGAAATTTCATGGAGTTGACTTGACGTTAATTGATAATGTACTTTATCCGTATGGATCCCATATGCGGATAATGAAATAGAACTTAACTTATTTACCATCAAATTATAGATTTAATATTTTTAATGGGTCAAAATTATCAAATTAATAATTGATTATGTTATAAATCAAACAATATTATTCGACTTTTTTATGATTTTATAGCCTAATACTCCCCAACCAATGATTAACAATGTACCGCCAATTGGTGTTACTAATGCAATCTTTTTAAAGTTTATAGCAGTAAGGCTATTTGTTGCTAATCCATAAATTGAAAAAGAAAAGAAAACTATCCCTATTGTAATGAAATAATAAGTCCATTTTTTATGTTTGCTATCTAACTGTTTCATGTTTCCTAATACTAATAAAAACAAAGCATGATACATTTGATATTTTATACCGGTTTCAAAAGAGTTGAGCGCATCGGCATCTAAAACTTTTTCTAAACCATGTGCTCCAAATGCTCCAAGAACAACGGAAAGCATTCCTAAAATGATACCTGTAAGTAAAATTGTTTTATTCATAACAAAAAATAGTTATATTTTTACATTTACAACAATAAATGTTGATTTAAATTTTAGTAGAATCAAAAATACAAAACTATGCTTCGAAATATCCTTATCATAGGTGCAGGAAAATCTACTGCTTACTTATTAGATTATTTTTTAGAAAAAGCAACAGAAGAACATTTACATATCACTATAGCTGACATAAAGCTTGATGCTATAGCGGATCGATTTAAAAATCATCCAAACTTTACTGTAGCACTATTAGATATTTCGGATACCGCAAAAAGGCAAGAACTTATTAAAATTGCTCATATTGTTATTTCTATGTTACCCGCACGTTTACATCCAATACTAGCCAAAGACTGTCTTGTTTATAATACACATATGATCACGGCCTCATATGTTAGCGACGAAATGAAAGCTATAGACAAAGAGGCTAAAGATAAAGGGTTAATCTTTATGAATGAGATGGGTTTAGATCCTGGAATAGATCATATGAGCGCAATGCAAATTATAAATAGGATTAAAGATAAGGGGGGTAAAATGTTACTTTTCGAATCTTTTACGGGCGGTCTTGTTGCGCCAGATAACGATGATAATTTATGGAATTATAAATTTACTTGGAACCCCAGAAATGTTGTCATTGCAGGACAAGGAGGTACCGCAAAATTTATACAAGAAGGCACCTATAAATACATACCGTATCATAAACTTTTTAAACGAACGGAATTTTTGGAAATAGAAGGCCACGGAAAATTTGAAGTTTATGCTAATAGAGATTCTTTAAAATACAGAGAAGCTTATGGGCTTGATACAATTCTAACACTTTACAGAGGTACTATGCGCAGAGTAGGTTTTTCTAAAGCATGGAATCTTTTTGTGGAACTTGGTGCCACAGATGATAGCTACACAATAGAAAACTCAAAAGGTATGTCCTACAGGGCATTTATCAACTTATTTTTACCATACTCACCAACCAATACAGTAGAATTAAAATTAAGACACTATTTAAAAATAGATCAAGATGATCTGATATGGGATAAATTAGTTGAATTAAATTTATTCAGCACTACTAAAAAAATAAAAAAACAAAATGCTACTCCTGCACAAATACTTCAAGAAATTTTAGAAAATAGTTGGACACTTTCTAATGATGATAAAGATATGATTGTAATGTATCATAAATTTGGGTATGAAATTAATGGCGTTAAAAAACAAATAGATTCAAATATGGTTGTACTCGGAGAGAACAGAACGCACACCGCTATGGCCAAAACAGTAGGACTACCATTAGCAATTGCTACCTTGCTTATACTGAACAAAAAAATAACCGAACCTGGCGTGCAAATCCCTTTACAAGAAAATATCTATACTCCTATTTTAAACGAATTAGAAAATTATGGGATTTGCTTTAAAGAAACAGAAGTACCTTACTTAGGTTATAATCCTAATAGTAACCAAATTTAAAAAAACAGATGTTTATACTTTTAGTTTATTATAAAATATCTAATTTTAAGGATAAATTAAAACCCAAAGTATGAAATCTAGTGATGAAAAAATAAAAATTGACGGTATTGACAAAAAAATCTTAAGATTTTTAATGTCAGATGCCCGTAAACCCGTATTAGAAATTGCTAGAAATATTGGTATCTCTGGCGCAGCCATACACCAACGGCTCAGAAAATTAGAGAATTCTGGCCTAATTGCTGGTTCTAAATTTATCATTAACCCCAAAGTTTTAGGTTATTTAACAATGGCTTATGTTGGCATTTATTTAGATAAAGCAATGAGTAATCCAAAGGCTGTAAAAGAACTTGAAAAAATACCCGAGGTTTTAGAATGCCATTATACAACAGGGAATTGGTCTATTCTTATAAAAGTACTTTGCAAAGATAATGAGCATTTAATGCAGGTTTTAAATAACGAAATACAACAAATTAGTGGTGTATCTAGAACAGAAACTTTTATATCATTAGACCAGCAAATTGAAAGACAGATTAGCATATAGCTATTGGTTGTTAGTAAAATAGGTAAACGATTCTATTCCTTGCTTTGAAATATAATTTGAATTTGAGGTGGTTTATAAAAACATTTTTTGCTTTGTAAATTAAACCATTAAATCACAAAATAATAGGGTTATATTTATAAAATGGATACAATAAAAGCCATACTAATTGACGACGAACCTAGAGCAAATAGTGTTCTTAGTGAATTACTACTAAAAAGCAACTACAACATTGAGGTTCTTAGTATATGCCATAATCTATTGAAAGGCGTACAAGCAATACAACAATTAAAGCCAGATGTTATTTTTTTAGATGTACAAATGCCCAACTATGCAGGCTATGAAATTTCGAATTTTATTAAAAAAATAGATTTTGAAATCATATTTGTCACCGCTTATGATCAATACGCTATAAAAGCATTTGAACTTTGCGCTATAGACTATTTAATTAAACCAATTCATCGCTTAAGATTAGATGAGTCACTTTCTAAACTAAAAACACGAATAGACGATAAAAATAACTCGGAGCATTATAAAATTCTTCTAAATACCATTAAAGACAAAAAAGAGGAAAAATTAGTGATTCCTGAAATGGGAAATAGGCGTATTATTACTATCAAAAATATTATTGCTATTGAAGCAAATGGTGCTTATACCTGTATTCATATACATAAACAAGGAAAAATCACTACTAGTAAAAACCTAAAACACTATGAAAGCTTATTAGATACCAATACTCTTTTTTATAGAGCCCATAGAAGTTGGTTAATTAATTTTAATTACTTAAAGTCTTTTAATCGTACTACGAGCACCCTTTTTTTAGAAGATAGTATTGAAGCAAAAATATCGCGTAAGCAATATGTGGAGTTTGTTGAATTTTGTTCAAATCTTCAATGATTACAGAGATGCTTAAGTATATAAAATCCTACCTATTTATAGTACTCTCACTTTTAGTTGTACACCTGAGTAAAGCTCAAGATTTTAGTTACTTTACTCTTGGAAAAGCTACCTTACAAAATGCCGAAATATATTCCGTTTTACAAACAAAAGATTTGCGTTTGTATGTAACTACCAATGAAGGTTTGTACCAATATAAACATGGAGCAATGCAAGCTATTACGCCACATAAACAACAAAAGGGAATTTCTCTTTTTAATTTAAGAGAAAATAGCGCAGGTGAAGTATTTTGCTATAATCTTACTGGGCAAATTTTTAACATTAAAGCAAATCACCTTGAGTTATTTGCTCAAATCCCTCAAAATAAACTGTCTGCAAACATGTCAATGGAAATTGATGTTGCAGATAACTTACTTTTTAAATCCAAAGGTTATTATCTTATTACAGCAAATAATATTGACATTATTCTGGAGAATAAAGACCAAACATTTTTAGGATTGTCTAAACTTCCTGACGGACGTATATTTACCACAAAAAAAAACCTTGACACCTTATTTGAAATTAAAAATGGGAAATTACTCAAGGAAGAAAATTCATTTAAATATGTCAATAATAATACTGCTGGTATTATATGCGATTTAAATGGAGAATTAGTAGACAATTATTTCTTAAATAGGGTATACGATACTAAACATCAAAGTAAACTATATAGTTCAAATACTAAATATATTCAGTTTAACAACAAAAGAATTTGGAGAAGAAAAAATACAACAGGAATAGAGGTACTAGAAAAGGTAAATCAAAAAATTAGTATTACACATCAATATTTTAATACCATTTTTATTTCTGATATCGCTAAGGGTATTAATGGCGAACTATTACTAGGGACTTTTGGCAAAGGGCTAATCGTTGTACCCAATCCGGATGTTATTCAGCATAAAGCAAAAGAATTTAATACTATTGAAGCTATAGTGGCAGGTAAAAATAACACCCTATTTTTAGCAGATAAAACTAATGGTATTTTAAAATATGAAAATGGAACTGTAGAACACATCACTAATTCATTTAATTTTATACCGAAACGAATTTTTTATTTAAAAAATTCTTCTGAAGTTGAAAATTCAAATACGCATAACCTTTTTTATAGATATACTGCCCCTGGTGCTATAAAAAATGTTGAGTTTATTAATGATAAAACACTACTGTTAAGCACTTCTGAAGGTGTGTTTAAAACCTCTAATAACCATTTACTTCATGATAGTTTATGGGAACCATTTAACACCACACAAAAATATTCTAAACTAAAACCAATTGTATCTCGTAGTAATGATGCCATATACCTTTCTAATGAGGATGCAATTTATATCGCTTCGATATCATCACTAGTAAAAATCTATAAAAATGGAACTAGAGAAATACTCACTTTTAAAGGAAAAGACATTATTGCTAATGATTTATTGGCACATAAAAATCAAGTATGGGCAGCTACACAAAATCATGGTGTTTTAATATTTGAACAAGGTAAAAAGCCTATAAAACTAACACAAAAATATGATTTTGTATATAAGCTTGCGCAACAAAAAGAGCTCATTTTCATCTCTCATAAAGAAGGGTTTCAAATATATAACACCAAAAATAATACTTGGCAAACCATTGGACTTGCAGAAGGAATCCCGAATGGAAGTATCAAAGATTTTGCGGTTGGGAAGGATAGCATTTGGTTTTTGACTAATAACCAAATTTTATCTATATCATTAAATGACCAACCAAATATAAAACCAAAATTTTCAGTAACTATAGATTCAGTACGGCTTTCTGATAAACTAATATCTCCACTTGCAAAAACAAGCTTAGATTATAAAAAAAATAAACTTGTTGCACACTTAAATTTTAGTGGAATAACTTCAGAAAAAGAAGCAATCCACACCTATCAGCTCAAAGGATTTGATAAAAAAGAACAACGTATATCTGTTTTACAACCTACAATAACCTATAACTATTTACCACCTGGCACCTATTCTTTTACTTTAAAAACAGTTTATAGAGATTTTGAAACAAAACCCATTCACTATAATTTTGAGATAAAGAAAGCCTTTTGGCAGACTTGGTGGTTTTATCTAACTATTGGCTTAATTATCGTAATACTAGTAACTTTTTATAATACGTATAATAAGAGAAAAATAGAAAAACGAAATACTCAAAAATTAGAACAACAAGCATTAAAAACGAGTTACTTAGAAGCTGAATTAAAGGCTTTACGTTCTCAAATGAATCCGCATTTTATTTTCAACTCATTAAACGCCATACAAGATTTAATATTAAAACAAAATACGGATGCTTCTTATGACTATATTGTCTTATTTTCAGAATTAGTTCGTAATTCATTAAAATATTCTAATCAAGGCTATATTGCATTAGAAGAAGAAATTGAGTTCCTAGACACCTATTTAAAATTAGAAAAATTACGATTTGGAGATTCCTTTAATTACGAAATAAAAAACAAAGCAGACATAGCTATTAAATTACCTTCATTAGTTATTCAACCATTTGTAGAAAATGCAATTGTTCATGGTCTTTTTCATAAAGAAGACAAAAAACAGTTAATTATAAATTTTGAATCTTACGCTTCTGGTTTAAAATGTATTCTTATAGATAATGGGGTTGGTCGGGAGCAAGCAAGTAAAATTCAAAAACGCCAGGGGTCAACAAAAGAATCCTATGCCTTAAATGCCATTCGCAAAAGATTACAAATTTTAAGTGAAAAATATAGTAACGAAATAGGATTTAAAATTCAAGACCTAAAAGAAGCACATAAACCTATCGGTACTAAAGTTATCATTATCCTTCCTAATCTCAATGAATAGCTTTATAGAATAGCGATATTCATTTTCGCAAAACAAATTTTAGCTACATAAAATCATTCCTTATTCTATTTAAGGATTAGGGTATTTTACTATTGAAATTATAGTATACACATCAATCATCTATCATTTTTAAAGAACAAATCATGAATCTAAAAAAACACATTTCAGCTACATTTATTGTATTAATCATTTTTGCAACAAATCTAAATTGTCAAACAAAATGGAAAGGAAAAAAAATAACATTACCCAAAATCAGTAAAGAAATAATAGCACTCCGTAAAAATGATCAGAAGTACAGAATCAAGTACATCAAATTACATCAAAAAGGTAAAAAAGGAACTGAAGAGTATAAAAATGTTGTAAAGAAGTTAATTGAAGTAGACCGTAGCAATACTGCAAGAATGGTAGAAATAGTTGACACATATGGTTGGCCAACATTTGATAAAGTAGGCGAAAAAGCGAGCAATATCGCCTGGTTGATAGTTCAACATGCAGATAGAAATCCACTATTTCAAGAGAAGTGTCTTTTATTGTTAGAAAAAGCATTAGATAAAAAATTAGCAAATCCTAGCAATTACGCATACTTGTATGATAGAGTGCAGCTTGCGCGTGGAGAAAAACAATTGTATGCCACTCAAAGTTCTACAAATCATAACTTAAATGCTGACAAAGCATATTTTCAGCCAATAGCAGATGAATGGGCTGTACAAGAACGTCGTAAACAAATGAATATTCAACAACATGTAGAAGATTATGCCTTGTCTTTAAATTTTGAATATACAGTACCCTCAAAAAAAGAGGCGATCCAAAGAGCCAAAGCATTTGAAAATGCTTACAATACAAATAGCAAAAAAGCTAAAGAAGCTATGAAAGCTAAAAACTATTTGGAGGCTGCAAACTTATATACTGTAGCACTTTGTTCTGATGGTTATACAAAAGCGGAAGATTATGTAGAAGCTTCTAGAGCAATATCATTGTCAAATCATAAAGATATTGAATGGGCTTCCTCCTATTTGTTAAAAGCAGTTTTTAAAGGATATAAAAATCTGGATGAATTTAATAACAATCCCGATTTTAAAAATCTTAAACAAGCAGATTTAGAGTTTTGGGAAAATGCCCTAATGCATACCATTAATCAAATTAAAGCTACTAAATAAGGTAGCATTTCTAAAAAAACCAAAAACCATACTTATATGAACTATTTTAAATTCATCTCAATTACTGTATTATGTATTCTTATTTCTTGTTCTAAAAATAATGCTATCAAAGGCTCAGGAAATTTAATAACACAAGAACAACAATTAGCATCATTCGAGAATATTTTAAGTCCCAGTTCAATAAACGTAAATCTTGCGTATGGAAAGGAACAGAATTTTTCAATAACCGCAGATGACAATATTGTTTCTGATATTACTACTACTGTAGTTAATAATACTCTTGAAATTAATTTAATTCCTAATAACTATAATGATATAAGTGTTACTGCTACTATTAGATTACCAAAAATTACTAAGTTTAAAGCTACTGGCAGTGGCAATCATACAATTTCTGGATTCGATAACTTAGAAAACCTAACAGTAGAAAATACAGGAAGTGGTCTCATAAGGCTTGATGGGGCATCTACCAATTTTAATTGTATTAATACCGGAAGTAGTAAAATAGAGGCATTCCGTTTTAGTACTGAAAATTGTAGCATAAATAATTCTGGGTCTGGAGATTGTGAAATTTTTTGCACCACAAATTTAAGTGGAATGAACACAGGCAGTGGATCTATTTTTTATAAGGGAAATGCAAGCATTGATGTTACGAATTCTGGAAGCGGGAGTATTATAAACGCAAATTAAAATTGCAAAAACATATAGTTATGATAGGGTGCTCTAATCACGCAATATCCAGAACAAACAAGTTTCTAAAAGTAATTTTCCTCTTTTTTCTCACTAGTTCTTGTGCACAAAATAATTTAAAAATTACATCACCAGCGTCTGTACAGATGTCTAGCAAAAAGATAGAAACTTTAAAAAAAGAGTTGCATGCATTTGTAGATAATGGTAAACTAGCAGGTATACAGACCGCTATTCTTCGTAAAGATCAACTGGTACATTATGATTCTTATGGCTATGCAGATGTAGCACATAAAAAAGTACTTGATGCTAAAAGTATTTTTAGAATTTTTTCAATGACAAAACCCATTACATCAGTGGGATTAATGCAGCTTTATGAACAAGGGAAATTTAAATTAGATGATCCTATTCATCTTTATATTCCAGAATTAAAGCATATGAAAGTTTTAGATGAAAACAACAATATTATAGCAGCTAAAAATGCTATAACTATTATCGATTTATTGCGTCATAGTTCTGGCATTAGTTATGGAAGAAGCCCTAATGAAACACTAAACAATTTATATAGGCAAGAAAATCTGCAAAGCTCCAAGAATTTAAAAGATTTTATTAAAAAAATAAGCAAACTCCCTTTATTATTTGAACCCGGCACTTCATATGAGTATGGCTTTTCTACAGATGTATGTGGTTACCTCATTGAGGTTTTATCAGGGCAATCGCTAGACCAATATCTCCAAGAAAACGTATTAAGTCCTTTAAAAATGAACAATACTCATTTTCAGCTTCCGGAAGAAAAAATTCAACACCTTACTACGGGTTATCGCGCTGGTGAAAATGGGCAACTCGAAATTGCTGAAACAGCAAAACAAAGCAGTTTTGCCAATAAAGTTACTTTTTATAAAGGTGGTGGCGGATTGGTTTCTACAACCGATGATTATTTGAATTTTTCTCGCATGTTACTCCACAAAGGCAAACTATTTAACCATCAAATTTTAAAACCTGAGACATTAGAATTAATGTTAAAAGACCATTTAAACTCTGTCCGTAAACATACCCCAAGGCTACGTATTGTTTCAGGTGAAACTGGTTTTGGTTTAGGCTTTTCTATTGCAGAAAAAAACGGAAGAAAAATTTATGGTTGGGGCGGTGCTGTGGGGACCTATTTTAGAATAGAGCCAGAACAAGACTTAGCCTATATCATGATGATTCAGCTATCTCCTTATCGTCAATTAAATCTAAGAAATACATTCCAAGCATTAGTACACGATGCTATCATTGACAAGCCAGCACCTGTAGAATTTATAAGACCAATTTTACTGGATAAAGCTAGATTATCAGGTTCTGATTTAAAGCCAATTCATTTAAAAGACCAGCCAAAACGAGAATTTTTTCAGAGTAAAATATACCAAGGCAAAGAAATTAGTGCGTATGTAATTTCCAGTAGTACCGCATCTAAAGATTTTAAAAGTTTTCCTATTGAAGAGTTTATTCATTTAACCAAAGGAAATATTGCTATAAAATCTAAAACAACAAGTATCAGCAGTTTCTCTGCAAATGATTTCATTATAATTCCAAAAGGGTTTAAAGGGAATATAAAAACCATTGGAAATCCAAAATATCATTTAGAATTATCCATTATTGCTAACAAACGAACAGCCAAAAAAGATAGCTCCAAGGCAAATACACCATTTCTGATTGATAAAAATATGATTTCTGGAAAGGGCATACTTCTAAATGAAAACGGAACGTATTGTAACACCCTTTTTTCTGGTTCGGAGCTAGAAATAAGTCTTGAAGCAGAAAAGCCTCGGAATTTTATCGTAAAAAACAATCCAAACGAAAAATGCATTCATGTATTAGAGGGCAGTATTAAAGTTACTTTAAATAATAACGAGCAAAGCACTTTCCAAACAGGAGATTTTTTTATGCTACCAAAAGGGTTCAAAGGCACTTTAAGTAGTATTAGCGAAAATTTATACCGTTCAATTACTATTGAAGCCAAAAAATAAATTACCTCAGCGCATTTAAATCTGTATTATCAATAGAATATATGATTTGTAGATGCTTATTAACATAAAAAATATCATAACTGTATGAAAAACAATCAAAAAGCAATTATTACAATCGCATTATTTTTAGCTAATTTTTCAATAGCAATTGCTCAAAACAATCCTTCTCAGACAGTAAAAGGAACTGTAGTTGATAGTGAAACCACTCAACCACTTTTAGGTGTAAACGTTCTGCTTTTGGGTTCAGAACCACCGATTGGGGCAGTCACAGATGAAAATGGAAACTTTAGACTGGATAATGTTCCAGTAGGTAGAGTTTCTTTAGCATTTACTTACTTAGGGTTTGAAGACTATGTTGCCTCAGAAATTTTGGTAGGCTCAGCCAAGGAAGTCTATGTAACCATTAGACTAACGGAAGCGGTTAACCAGCTCGATGAAATTGTAATCACTTCAAAAAAAGATGCCAGAAAACCCAATAATAGTATTGCCACCGTTAGTTCTAGATCTTTTAGTGTTGAAGAGACCAAGCGCTTTCCTGCCAGTATTAGTGATCCTGGAAGAATGGCATTATCTTTTGCAGGTGTATCAAATTCTGATGATGAAACGAATGAAATTATCATACGTGGTAATGCTCCTAATCAACTTTTATGGCGTATAGAAGGTATTGAAGTACCCGAACCAAATCATTTTTCTGAAGAAGGGTATTCCCCTGGAGCTATTAGTTTACTGAGTACAAATATGCTTGGTAAATCTGATTTTTTTACGGGTGCTTTCCCTGCAAATTACGGAAATGCATTATCTGGAGTTTTTGATATTGGACTGCGTAATGGTAATACAGACAAACAAGAATATGCCTTTCAGTTTGGAATTTTAGGAACAGATATCGCAGCAGAAGGACCATTCCATAAAGAATACAATGGATCGTATTTAGTTAATTATCGGTATTCTACCCTAAGTTTACTAAATAATATCATAGAAATTTCTGATGATGGAATTCCTACATATCAGGATATATCATTCAAAATAAATTTACCTATTGGAACTTCCTCAAAATTAGCCATTTGGGGAATTGGTGGAATATCAGAAGACAATACAGATGAAACTGAAGAAAATGGATTTTTAAGGAGTGAAATTTTTGAGTCAAAAACTTATATATCTGGTCTTACATTCTCCCATTTCTTTGGTAAAGGCAGTAAAATAGATTCTCGTATTTCATACTCGGGTAATGAGAGTGATTTTGTGTTTTCTGAAAGAAATATTGAAAATAACAATACATTTAGCGATAGTGATTTCTTGAGAAATAGTGCATTGCGCTTAAATTTTGAATATACTCAGAAATTTAATGCAAAAACAACTTTGAAAACCGGTGCAATATATAGTAATTTAAAATATGATGTAAGCACAGATGCCACAGAAAACAATATATCCAATAGTATTGTGGATGAAAATGATAACGCTACTATGTTTCAAAGTTTTGCTTTAGCGAAACATCGCTTTACAAAGTCTTTTTCTACAGCTATTGGAGTGCATACCACATCATTTTCTTTAAATAATAATTTTGTTATTGAGCCCCGTTTAGGCTTTGAATATAAAGTGCACCCTAAACATACAATAAGTGGTGGTTTTGGGGTTCATTCACGTAGAATGCCTTTAAATCAATATTTTATAAAAATAGGTGATGAAACACCCAATACTGCTATAGATTTAATGAAAGCCACGCACTATATCTTAGGTTATGATTGGCAATTAATGAAAAAAGAGCATCTTAAAATAGAAGCCTATTATCAAGACTTAAATAATGTAGCCATCGTTAAAAACCCATTAATAACTGATTCTTTTATTAACGGCCGATTTATAAATGATGAATTAATCGATACAGGAAAAGGATTTAATTATGGTTTAGAAATTACACTAGAAAAATTCTTTTCTAATCAGTATTACTTTCTAACAACAGCCTCCATTTATGATTCGCAATACCAAGCCGCTGATGGCAATTGGTATGCTAGTAGATTTAATTACAATTATGTATTTAATTTTGTGGGGGGAAAAGAGTTTACTATAAAGGGAAAAAATATTTTAGGTATCAATGGAAAATTCTTGCTTAATGGAGGGCAAAGAGGCACTCCTTTAGATATTGAAACATTTAACCAAACTGGTGAGACCTTACTAGATCAAAGTTTACGAAATACGCTATTATTTGATGACTATTCTAGATTTGATTTTAGCATATCGTACCGCGTAAATAGACCTAAAGTGTCTCATATTTTATCGCTAGATATTCAAAATATTACAAATCAGAATAATATAGATGGCTTCTTTTACAATCAAGATACAGGCGCTATTCAAAACTCTTTGCAATTAGGTCTTATCCCTTTTATTAATTATAAAATTGAATTTTAAAATAAAGTGACTCATTTTATATAAAAAACCTCAATATCATAACAATATTGAGGTTTTGCTTTTTTAGCTATAGAATAACTCTTTTAATCTCTACTTGCAACTCGCATTGCAAAGTATAATAAGGTTGCTAAGGCTCCAATTGCAGCTACTACATATGTTCTTGCCGCCCATTTTAAAGCATCTTCTGAACCCTTATATTCTTCTGGAGTTACTATATTTCTGTTTTTTAACCACGCTAATGCTCTGTTACTTGCATCATATTCTACTGGGAGCGTTACAAAACTAAATAAAGTACCAATTCCGTAAAGTCCAACACCTACCCAAGCAATAGTACCTCCTATAGCTGTGGTATTCATTAACATTAACCCACCAAAAATAACCCACATAGAAAAACGTGATGTTATGTTTAAAACAGGTACTAATTTAGAACGCATCTGTAGCCAACTATATGCTTTTGCATGTTGCACCGCATGCCCACATTCATGAGCTGCCACTGCGGCTGCGGCTGCATTTCTTTGGTTGTATACCCCTTCACTTAAGTTTACTGTTTTATTAGCTGGGTTATAATGGTCTGTGAGCATTCCTGGGGTTGAAATTACTTTTACATCTCTAATACCATGATCTGCAAGCATTTTTTCAGCAATCTCAGCACCACTCATTCCATTGCGTAATTGTACTTTAGAATAGTATTTAAATTTACTTTTTAGCTTTCTCCCCACCAACATACTTATCAAACTAAAAACTCCAGCTATTACAATGTAGCCAATATCAAATCCGAACATAATTATTCAATTTTAAAATTTTATTAAATATACTAAAGATTCTTTCAAGCTTCACAGCAAATAATTTTTAAGAACCTTAAATAGTAAAATACAAAAATCCCGCCAATTCTTATTTTAGTGAAAAACAAGAAATTTTGGCAGGATTATACGGTATTTCTATATCAAATTTTAATTGATTACCAATTAAAAGCTTCAGTAATTTCTTTGTAAACGACTTCTCCAGCAACTATATTTAATCCTTTTTTAAGTCCATCATCAGTAGCACAAGCTTTTTCCCAACCCATATTTGCTATTTTTAATGCATACCCAAAAGTTACATTAGTCAATGCTAAAGTAGATGTATATGGCACTGCTCCAGGCATATTTGCAACAGAATAATGCACCACTTCATCTATAATATAAATTGGATCTTCGTGTGTTGTTGGCCTTGTTGTCTCTACACAGCCCCCTTGATCTACTGCCACATCTACGATAACTGCTCCAGATTTCATGGTCTTAAGCATATCTCTAGTGATTAAGTTTGGAGCTTTTTTCCCTTTTAACAGAACACCCCCAATAATTAAATCGTGTGTTTGTACGTGTTCACGAATATTATATTCGTTAGAGAACTCAGTTACTACATTAGGTGGTAGTACATCATTTACATAACGCAAACGATCCATATTAATGTCCATTATCGTTACTTGAGCCCCTAAACCAGCTGCCATTCTTGCTGCTTCCATACCTACTACACCTGCTCCGATTACTAATACTTTTCCTGGTGATACGCCTGGTACGCCACCTAATAGAAGACCTCTACCTTTTACTGGCTTTTCTAAATATTTAGCCCCTTGTTGTATAGACATTCTACCTGCCACTTCAGACATTGGAGTTAATAAGGGCAATCCTCCTTTTTTATCTTCTACCGTTTCATAGGCAATACAAACAGAACCACTTGCAATCATTGCTTTAGTTAATGGCTCACTAGATGCAAAGTGAAAGTATGTAAATACAATCTGGTCTTTCTTTATTAGGTTGTATTCTTTTTCTATAGGTTCTTTTACTTTAACAATCATATCTGCAACTGCATACACTTCTTCTATGGTATCTAGAATTGTTGCTCCTGCATCTGCATATGCTTGATTAGAAAAACCGCTATTAATACCAGCATTTGATTGCACAAACACTTCATGTTTATTCTTAATCAGTTCGTAAACACCACCTGGAGTCATCCCTACACGACTCTCATTGTTTTTAATTTCACTAGGAATACCTACTTTCATACCCTTGAATTTATTAAAAAAAGCAGTCATATTTCTGAAATACAACTACTTAATTACATCAATGTTAATTATAATTAGTCGCCCCAAAATTCATGTAAAAACAAACAAAAAGAAAGAAATTCGATAGAAATTTCACAATAAGTGATTAATATTTATCTTTTTAACAAAAAAATTGCAAAAAATAAAGTTTAATAAAAAAAATGATAGTAATAATTAGCAGTTTACACACTATTCTACCTATCAACTGTGTTTTAAAATTTACTTATATTTTAATTTTAAAAGCAAAATAAGCAATACTAAAACTGCTGTAACAATATTAGCAAGAAGTACCGATAGACTATTGATATAAAAACCGTAGATAACCCAAAGTACAACACCTGTAAACAAAACGGTATACATGGTTAGCGAAATATCTTTACTAGATTTTTCTTTCCAAACTTTATACACCTGAGGTACAAATGATGCAGTTGTAATTGTAGCTGCTATAAGACCTATAATTTCTATTCCGTCCATTACTCCTTATTTATTAGGATGATGCTAAACTATAATAACCAACAATCCTTTAGTATATTTTAAAAATTAGCCTACTATATTAATAATTCTACCAGGCACAATAATTATTTGTTTAGGCGTACGGCCCTGTAATTGTTGTTGTGTTTTTTCATGTGCCATTACCGTTTTTTCAATTTCGTCTTTAGCCATATCTAAAGGCAATTCTAATTTAAAACGCATTTTACCATTAAAAGAAACAGGGTATTCTTTACTACTTTCTACCAAATACTTCTCCTCAAATTTTGGAAAAGGAGCCATAGCAATAGATGTTGTATTTCCTAGTTTACTCCATAGTTCTTCTGCAATATGTGGCGCATAAGGCGACACTAAAATAATTAAGGCTTCTAATATTTCTTTATTGGTACATTTTTGAGCAGATAATTCATTCACTGCAATCATAAAGGTAGAAACGGAAGTATTGAAACTAAAGTTCTCAATATCTTCCTCAACTTTTTTTATGGTTTTATGGAGTGTTTTCAAAGCCTCCCCCGACCCCTCCGAAGGAGGGGAGTCAGTAACGTAAAAAGAATTATCTGGACCTGTGTGATACAAACGCCATAATTTTTTAAGGAAACCATGTGTTCCTGTAATGCCTGCCGTATTCCAAGGTTTAGATTGCTCTAAAGGCCCTAAAAACATTTCGTACAAACGCAAACTATCCGCTCCATAATCTTCACAAATGCTATCTGGACTGACGACATTGTACTTGGATTTGGACATTTTTTCTACTTCTTGATAAGTCTTAAAGTTTTTTGACCCATTTTTTAATAAATCAAAAAACTCTCCTTTGTACCAATATCCCTTTTGTACCATAAAAATGGAATTTTCATAAAAATGATTAGCCCCAACATATCCGTCAATATCCAGTTCATTATTATTTACAAATTTGACATCAAATCTATGAGGGATAACTTCATTGAAAGGAGCCGATAATTTACCTTCTTTATATTCATTTATATATTTATAATCAGAACTAAAAAATATATATTTAACATCTTCTGTATAATGTGAAATCATTTTAAGATTACCATCATCTTCTTCTTTCAACATAAACATCGTATTGGATGCTCTTTTCCCTCCTAAACCTTTTTCAGTTTTATAACCAGTTATATATCCAAACTCAGATGTTCCCGTAATCATTCCTTGATTAATCAGTTTTTTAGCAAACTCTTTTTTAGGCACAATGCCCATATCATATAAGAACTTTTGCCAAAAACGGGCATATAATAAATGCCCTGTGGCATGCTCGCTACCGCCTATATATAAATCTACATCTTGCCAATAGTTAATAGCTTCCTCAGAAAAAATAGCCTCTTCATTGGTAGAGTCCATGTAACGGTTAAAGTAGAAACTACTCCCAGCCCAACCTGGCATGGTATTTAATTCTAACGGAAAAATTGTTTTATGATTTATTTCACTGTTATTTACAACTTTATTCGCTTCTGTATCCCAAGCCCAAGTCGTTGCATTCCCTAAAGGTGGCTCTCCTGTTTCTGTTGGCAAATACTTTTCTACTTCTGGTAATTTTATCGGCAAATGTGCTGCGTCAATCATTTGCGGCATGCCCTCTACATAATACACCGGAAAAGGTTCTCCCCAAAAACGCTGTCTGCTAAAAACAGCATCACGCAAACGGTAATTTATTTTCCCTTGTCCGCTTCCTTGTGCTTCTAAGGTTTTAATTGCTATTTCACTAGCTTCTTTATAGCCCAAATCATCTAAAAAGTCGGAATTGGTTATAATTGTTTTTTCTTTATCGGTAAAAGCTTCCTCAGAAACCTCAACATCTTTAAAAATATTTTTGATGGGAATATTAAAATGCGAAGCAAAATCATGATCACGTTGGTCACCACAAGGTACTGCCATTACAGCTCCCGTTCCGTAACTAGCTAACACGTAATCGCCAATCCAAATTGGAATACGTTGTTTGCTAAAAGGATGTTCGGCATAGGCTCCGGTAAATACTCCCGAAATGGTTTTTACATCAGCCATTCTATCTCGTTCAGAACGTTTAGCTGTAGCTTCTACATAAGCATTTACCTCATCTCTTCTGGCATCAGTAGTTATTTTTTCTACCAAAGGATGCTCTGGAGCTAAGGTCATAAAAGTGACTCCAAAAATAGTGTCAGGGCGAGTGGTGAAAACCTCTACAGTATCATCAGCACCTTGAACAGGGAAGATGACAGAAGCGCCTTGAGAACGACCTATCCAATTGGTTTGCGAATCTTTTAATGGTTGAGGCCAATCTATCGTATCTAAATCATCTAACAAACGCTGCGCATAGGCAGAAATACGCATGCTCCATTGTGTCATTTTTTTTCGAATCACAGGATGTCCTCCACGTTCCGATACGCCGTTTACAATTTCATCATTTGCTAAAACAGTACCTAATGCCGCACACCAGTTAACTTCTGTTTCAGCCAAATAAGTAAGCCTATATTGTAGTAAAATTTCTTGTTGTTTCTTTTCTGAAAAACTAGCCCAATCAGTCGCAGAAAAAGCCTCAATTTCATCGTCGCAAACGGCGCTAACACTTGCACTACCATCCGTCTTAAAAATAGCAACAAGCGTCTCAATACTCTCAGCTTTATCGATATCTTTATTATACCAAGAATTAAAAAGCTGAATAAAAATCCACTGCGTCCATTTGTAATAACTAGGATCTGAGGTACGTACTTCCCGACTCCAATCAAAAGAAAAACCAATTTTATCTAATTGCTCTCGATATCTTTTAATATTCGTTGCTGTTGTAATTGCAGGGTGTTGCCCCGTTTGTATGGCATACTGCTCTGCTGGCAAACCAAAAGAATCATATCCTTGCGGATGCAATACATTAAAGCCTTTATGCCTCTTATAACGTGCATAGATATCACTTGCAATATACCCCAAAGGGTGACCAACATGCAAGCCTGCTCCAGAGGGATAGGGAAACATATCTAAAACATAGAATTTTTCTTTGTCGGAAGTATTGCTTGCTTTAAACGTTTGATTTTCTGCCCAATATTTTTGCCACTTGGCTTCAATTTCAGTGAAATTGTAATTCATTTTCTTATGATTTGTTGAAGACTTTACATCTTGTAGATGCTTTTTGTCTTGATACCCCGGCAAAAATAAGTTTAATCCCTGAAAGAGGAAAGGGAAATATAGGCATACAACCGATAGTTAAGCAAGTAATCGTAAAATAGTTTTAAGAACTCTTAAAAACTTTTATCTTTAAAATCTTGAACTATAATGAAATGAATTTTAGAATACTATTACTAATAGTGTCGCTATTAGTTACTTTTTCTGTACACGCTCAGCCTCCATTTGATGGGTTTGGAGAATGTTCTGGTAATTCTGGTGATCCTATTAGAAAAATAGATTTTGGAACTGGCACCAACCCTATTACTTTGTTTGAAGCAGATGAATTTGGTGAAACAACATATACTTATGATCCTGTTAGACCTGATGATGGTAGTTATACTATTTCTAGTTCTTCTGGTTCTTTTGGTTTTGGATTTCACAATACGCCCGATCATACAGAAGGTGACACAAATGGCAGAATGTTTATTATAAATGCTGATGATATTCTTAATGGAGGTGAATTTTATTCTACAACTATAACAGGGCTTTGTGAAGGTACTACCTATGAATTCTCTGCATGTTTTCTTAATTTGTTACCATCTACTACCCCTAACTGTGCTAATGGTGGAATGCCTATCAATATAAAATTTCAGATTTTAGATGCTAGTGATCCAATGAACTTGGTTCCTCTTAATGAGGATGATACAGGAGACATTCCTGGAACAACAACTCCACAATGGCAGCAACGCTCACTTTTATTTACCACTAAAGCTGGACAAACTAGTATAATTTTAAAAATGCTGAATAATGCTATTGGTGGTTGTGGTAATGATTTGGCTATTGATGATATTGTTTTTAAAACATGTGGTGATGCCGTAACGGTTGAAAACCCCGTAAATGAAACAGCTGTAACAGCTTGTAAAAACATGTCTATTCCTCCTACTACTTTAACAGCATTTCCAGATGGTTCTGTTTTTGGTGCTGGCACCACTCTTTTCTACCAATGGCAAGAAAACACTGGTGATCCTGAAAACTCTGATGATTGGAAAAATATTGACCTAGCAAGAAGTAATACTTTCACTACTCCAGAAATTAATGAACCTAGGTATTACAGAGTTAAAATAGCTGAAAATCGGAATAATATAGATAAAGTTACCTGTAATATCGTCTCCGATATTTTTTCTTTTAATGTCATTTCTCAACCAGACGCTCCCACAAGTAGAGGCAATATTTCTGTTTGTGATAATGAGCAAGGTACTCTAAGTGTTACTGTTCCAAATGGCGTTACTGTAAATTGGTATGATGCTGCAACTGGTGGAAGTATATTGACATCTGGTTCTACTTTTCAGCCAACAGCACCTGGAACTTACTATGCTGAAGCGCTAGCAACAGATTTAAATACTTGTAGTGCTGTTATAAGAACTCCTGTAACTTATACCATTAATACCGCTCCCATACTCATAGATGAACCTCCTATAACTTTTTGTGAAGGAGATGAAGTAGTATTAGATGCAGATATCGATAATGTAAGCTATCGATGGAGTACAGGAGAAATGACTAAAGAAATTATAGTAACCACACCTGGTAGCTATACTCTAGAAGTTATGAATACAAACATGTGTACAAGTCTACCTAAAACCTTTATCGTAAACCAAATAGACTTACCTGTTATTGATACTATTGTATCTGATGCATCTGATATTGTTGTGAATATGATGAATACTCGTGACGTAGAATATTCCATAGACGGATCTAATTACCAGTCCAGTACTATATTTACAAATATTGAAAATGGCAGATATACGATTTCTGTGAGGCTAAGAGGAGAATCTCTATGCAACCCAGTCACACAAGAATACATTCATTTTAATATTCCTAAATTCTTTACGCCAAACGGAGATCTTATTAACGATACTTTTGATTTAAGTGGAATAGCCTTTTTTGATTCCTATGAGATAAACATCTTTGATCGGTTTGGAAAACTCTTAAAAAATAGTACTAACGCTCCCTTAGAGTGGAACGGCACCTATTTAAACAACAATCTCCCTACTGGTGACTATTGGTATGTGATACAAATTAATGACCCTGCTTTTAATGGAAATACTACTTTTAAAGGTCATATTACCTTAAAAAGATAAAGCTATTAGGCTTAGTTTATTTTTAAATTAAATTTACTTTGCTACTTTTACCTATGTTATCATAAATTATGAGTAAATCTTTTGAACGCTATCAAAAACGAAAATTAATATCCAGCTATTTTTCTGTAGTCCTGAGCATTGCTTTAGTCCTCTTTTTATTGGGTATTTTAGGTTTACTAGTCTTGAATACGCAAAAAATGGCAAATCATTTTAAAGAGCAGATTACCATATCTGTATTTTTAAAAGATAATGCAAAACAGGTAGAAATTGATCAGTTACAAAAAAGTTTGGCCATGGCAGATTATACCAAATCTGCAACTTATGTTTCAAAAGAAGAAGCTGCAGAACAACACAGTGAAGCTATTGGCGAAAATTTCATTGAATTTTTAGGGTACAACCCTTTAAAAAACTCGCTGGATGTGCAATTAAAAGCAGCCTTTGTGTCGCCAGAACAAATACAGGAAATTGCTACAGATATAGAAACCAAAGGCTATGTAGAAGAGGTAAGTTATGACAAACCTTTAGTAGGTCTTTTAACCAATAATGTAAAACGTATTGGGTTTTGGATTTTGGTAGCTAGCGGTATTTTTACCTTTATTGCAGTACTTCTTATTAATAGTTCTATCCGCTTATCTATTTATGCCAAACGTTTTATTATTAAAACCATGCAAATGGTTGGCGCTACAAAAGTATTTATTAGAAGGCCTTTTATTTGGACCAATATAAAACTAGGAATACTTGGAGCATTACTAGCACTACTTGCCTTAGCAGGCTTATTGTATTATATAGATAGTACTTACCCTGCCTTAGGACTTTTTGATGACCCTACTATTTTAATTATTTTATTTGTAAGTGTGTTTTTATTAGGCATACTCATCTCATATATTAGCACTTATTTTGCAACACAACGTTTTTTAAATCTTAGAACCGATAGTTTATATTATTAAGAAAACCATAATTTATAGTTTATCTGTAAAAATTTAAACTGACTTCATTAAATTTGCGACATGGCGAGTAAAAACAAAAAAAATACTGAACAAGGCTTAAAACAAGAATTTATATTTCAAAAAAAGAACTATTTGTTCATGTTTATAGGCTTGGCTTGTATAGCGCTAGGTTTTATACTGATGAGTGGCGGTGGAACTGATGACCCAAATGTGTTTAATCCAGAAATCTATAATTTTAGAAGAATACGTTTAGCACCTACTCTAGTACTTATTGGATTTGGAATAGAAGTATATGCCATATTAGTAAACCCACACAAGAAACGTAAATAATTTGGATACTTTAGATGCTATAATTCTTGGAATTATACAGGGTTTAACAGAATTTTTACCTGTTTCTTCTAGTGGACATTTAGAATTAGGCAAAGCTATTTTAGGTGATAATTCTATACCTGAAGAAAGTCTATTATTTACGGTAATCCTACATTTTGCAACTGCATTAAGTACTATTGTTATCTTTAGGAAAGATGTTTGGGAAATTTTAAGAGGGCTCCTTAGTTTTAAATGGAACGAAGAAACACAGTTTTCTGTAAAGATCATCCTATCTATGTTACCTGCTGTTTTTGTAGGTTTATTTTTTGAAGCACAATTAGAATCCTTTTTTGGTGGAAATATAAGGTTTGTTGGCTTTATGCTTTTAATTACTGCTGTGCTCCTTTATTTTGCTGATAAAGCAAAGGATACTCAAAAAAAAGTATCTTTTAAAAACTCGTTCCTCATTGGTATTTCTCAGGCAATTGCTATGCTCCCTGGTATTTCTAGAAGTGGTGCTACCATTTCTACTTCTGTTCTTTTAGGTGTGGATAAAACAAAAGCAGCTCGTTTTTCTTTCTTAATGGTAGTTCCATTAATTTTTGGAAAAATAGCAAAAGATCTTTTAAGTGGTGATATCACTTTTTCTGGGGAACATAATTTTGCTATGGGTGCTGGTTTTATTGCTGCTTTTGTAGCTGGTTTAGCCGCTTGTACTTGGATGATTAAATTGGTAAAGAAAAGTAAACTGTCTTATTTTGCTATTTACTGCCTTATTGTTGGTATAATAGCCATTGGATATGGCTTTTTTAATCCATAATTTAAGTTAGCAAATGGAATCATTTACAAAAGAAGCTTTTTTAGCAGGGCAAATTTTATTGATAGACAAACCCTTAGAATGGTCTTCTTTCCAAGCGGTAAATGCTATTCGGTGGCGTATTCGAAAAAAGTTCCAGATCAAAAAAATAAAAGTAGGCCATGCAGGCACCTTAGATCCTTTAGCTACTGGATTACTTATTATATGTACTGGTAAATTCACCAAAAAAATAAACGATTTACAAGGATTAACTAAAGAATATACAGGTACAATTACTGTAGGCGCTACAACACCTTCTTATGATTTAGAGACCGCAATTGACCAGACGTACCCAACCAAACATATTACTACAACACTTATAAAAGAAACTACCAAACAATTTATGGGTGAGATAGAACAGGTACCTCCCATTTTTTCAGCCTTAAAAAAAGATGGCAAAAGACTTTATGAATATGCAAGAGAAGGCGAAACTGTAGCAATTAAAAAAAGAAAAATAAGCATCTCAGAATTTGAAATTACTAAAGTTGTAGGCCAAGAAATTTCCTTTAGAGTAGTCTGTAGTAAAGGAACCTATATTCGTTCTTTAGCATACGATTTTGGGAAAGCATTACAATCTGGCGGACATTTAACAGCATTACGAAGAACCAAAATAGGGGATTATAACGTAGATAAAGCTGTTACTATTGAAGAATTTAATACACAGATTGGTCCAATAGCGGAAAAATAATACTAGTTTTACTTAGTAATTGCGTTAAACCGTTCATCGAGTTGTTAAAATAATTTTCAGAAATAGCGGTTATATTAATACCATGAATTTAAATAGGAGTCAACTTTCTTTATTAATTACCTTCTTTTCTATGGCTATAGTGATGCTGAGCTTATACAACATCCATTTAAGTAGCGATAAAAAAGAAGAATATGTTATTGAAATGGCTATACTAGAAGAGGAAGAGCTACCAGAAGAGCTTATTGAAGAAGAAAAAACGGAGAATACTACAAACAATAGTAGTATAAAGAGTCATCTTGCTTTCAACCAAACAGCAAAGCCTAGCTATGGCGATCCTGAACCTTTAAAAACACTAGAAGAACTATTAGAAGAAGGTGAAGATGGTAGCGAAGGTGAAGAAAGTACGGAACAATTAACTTCTGATAATGGTTATGCTGCCAATTTAAAAAAGCTTGCTAAAAAAAGGCAAGAAGCAAAACAACAATTAGGAGAACGTGAAGCACAAAAAGATACTCCAACAGATTATTTAAAAAACAGACAAACTTCTATTTCCTATTCTTTACTCAATAGAACCAAACGCAATATACCTGTTCCTATATACACCTGTATAGAAGGTGGTAAAATTGTAATTAATATTCTTGTTGCAAGTGATGGTAGTGTTCTTGAAGCAGATTTTAATAAAAAAAGCTCTGGCACAAGTAATGGCTGTCTTGTAGACAAAGCCATTGAATATGCCCTTAGAGCTCGTTTTAATTCGTCTTCAAAAGAAACTCAAAAAGGAAGTATTACCTATCTATTTCAAGAGAAGTGATACTAAATCTTCTACTGTATTTTGCCCTTTATCTTTATTATACCAAACTTGTAAATCTTGTTTAAATTCTGGTGTTAATTTACCGTGTTCGTTTTTATAATCTTTAACCATTTGAGTGGCAATACTTGGCCTTGGACCCCAATCTCCTAAAACTTCATTGGTATCAGAATCTACCATGATGAGCTTTGGAATAGACATCCCCCCATTGGTTAAAAAATGATTCATTAGATCTAAATTCTGATCTCTTTCTAAAACTTTAAAATCAATATTAGGGTTAATATCAGCAAATTTCTGCATTACTGGCATGGTTTGGGCAGCATCACCACACCAACTTTCTGTAAGCACCAACCAAGTCACTTTTTTACCTAATGCACCAATTTTAGCAGTAGTATCTGCGTCAATCTTTATCGTTTTATCCAAACGCTTCATACGTTTGTCATTCAACATCGTATAATTAGTTAATGCTTCCGTTTGTGTTTCTCCAGTAGATTTTCCTTCTGCATTTAATTGAGACACTAAAGCTCTATATTCTTGGTATGTTGTTGCATTAGCCAAACTATCTTTAATAATAGTTTTTATTTCTTGCGTTTTATTTTGTTCCAATGTTTCCATTTTTGTTTGTTTGTAAAATTTAATAATGCTTTATCTTCATTATCTAAATAGATTATATTAGTTGGAGGGAATCTTAAAAACTTACATTTTAGAATATAGCTATCGTTTTAGATTTTGAACTATCTTTAAGCTTGTTTTATTTCTTTATTCACATATTTTATAACTAATTTACAATGGAAAAACACAGATGTGGTTGGTGTGTTGGCGACGAACTGTATGAAGCATATCACGATTTAGAATGGGGTATACCTGTTAAAGATGATGCCTTATTATTTGAATTTCTTATTCTAGAGACCTTCCAAGCGGGTTTAAGTTGGATTACTGTTTTACGCAAACGAGAAAATTTTAAAAAAGCATTTGACAATTTTGATTATCAAAAAATTATAAATTATGATGAGCAAAAAATTGCAGCACTGTTAGATAACGCAGGTATTATACGCAACAAATTAAAAATTAGAGCTACTATTTCTAATGCCAAAGCGTTTATAGAAATCCAAAAAGAGTTTGGAAGCTTTAGCAAGTATATTTGGGCTTTTGTAGATGGTAAACCCATCAAAAATAAGTTTCAAAACTACAAGGATGCTCCTGCAAATACACCCCTATCCGATGCTATTAGTAAGGATTTAAAAAAAAGAGGTTTTAAATTTGTTGGTAGTACGGTAGTGTACGCGCACATGCAAGCTACAGGTATGGTAAACGATCATGAGGTAGATTGCTTTAGATACCATGAGGTGTAAATTGTTGCCTTTTATCTTTTAGCTTTACTTTCTGCAACTGTTTTTATATAAAAAGGATCTTTTCTGTTAAATAAGACGCCATAAGCATTCTTACTGTAATGACAAACCGTTTTAAACGTATGATATATGCCAGTTATTCTCTTTCAAGTCTCTGTAAACAGGAGAATATATGTATATTAGAGTTATGTTGTTAGTAACTCTATACAGTTATTGTGTATAAGCGAAAAAATAAACTTAATGGAATCAGCAGAAACAATCACTAAAAAAAATACCAATTATAGAACTTGGTCCTTCCGGCTTTTAATATATCTTATTTTACTGAACATTTTGGTTGCTTATATTGTCGGAACCTCTACTACTCTATCCATTGAATTAGAAGGATATGAAAAGCCTCAAGATAATACGGCCATACTCCTCTCCGTATTGATGTTTCTGACGGATTTACTATTTATTTCTGGTACAATTTTGACAGTATTAAGTATCTTAAAAAAGGAAAAGAAAGATTTTAAATACATTATTTCTATTGTTGGATTTTCCATTTTTTTGATCGTAGCTATACTATCAATAATTTGAATTAAATCCGAAACCTGAAAAGAAAGACCTACACACAACATTACATGAAATCAGAGCAAAAGTTTAGTGTTAGTTCAAAAAGTTATTTCTTTTTTGCAAACTATCTATCTTAACGAACATTCGACATAACCAATGCTATTCTTAATTGACAAAGTAGACTCCGAACACCAAGTAATAGTTTATGAAAATATTACTGATTTAACTCGACGAGTAGAGTGGCAAGATATTTTTGAAGGAAAATCAATCATTATCGATAGAAATGGAACTGAACATGAATGGGATTCCTCAAAAAAGAATGAAATCGGAACTGTATACGATTATACTTTAATTCCTACCTCAAGAGTTTTGGAATTAATAACTGAATGCTTAAAAAGGGTAAGTGTTGACCAAAATATTTGTGAATTCAATTTTTAAAATGAAAATCAAGTATAAAATAGACTTTGAATTTATGCTTTTGACAACGACGTAGAAAAAAGTAAGTAATAGATACGTCATACTCAAATGAAAACAACATATCCTATAAAAAGCCCTAGTCCATCTCGATAGCTATCAACCCTATAAAACTAAAAAATCTTAGGACAGCTTTTACAATTAGATTTTCCTTTTTTCTTGTATTTTTTACAACATTTCTTCTTTTTTACACCACTACATAACATACATGACGTAGTGATCATGAGATGAGGAAAATTAATATTTGTTTGCGAATTCATTATTTTTATTTAATCTAAATAATGGCAAAGCTACAAAAAAAAGATTCCAATACGTGGAATCTTTTTAAAATTTAATTAAAAATAATTTTTGCTATTCTTCTTTATCTACTGCAGTAGCAATGGTATTAATATCTCTATCAAACATATAGTGCCCAGACTTATCATCGCCTATAATATTTAACTTGTCTAATAAAGTACGGGCAACAGCCTCTTCTTCTAACTGCTCTGTAACATACCATTGCATAAAATTATGTACGTTGTAATCTTTCTTATCCAAGCATTCAAAAATAACATGGTTAATTTGTTCCGTTACAAACATTTCACTCTTTAAAAAATCTTCGAACAATTCATTTAATGAGGTAAAGCTAGCTTTAGATTTTGCTATAGCGGGTACAGTTACCTTACCACCACGTTCGTTTACAAACTTTACTAGTTTTATCATATGTACTCTTTCTTCTTCTGATTGATTGTAGAAGAATTCAGCAATACCATTATATCCTTCTGCATCTGCCCAAGAAGCCATAGCTAAATAATGCATAGAAGCATTAGCTTCATATTTTATCTGATCGTTTAATAAGTTTTCTATTGATGTATTCATGTCTTTCTTTTCTGTAAAAATAGTTTAAAGTTAATAGCTGGTATCAAAAATTTAAAAATTTTATTAAAAAATACTCTTACTGATCATGATGAAGATTCTTAATTAAAAAGAATTCTATTTGATAGTGCTAATAGCTGTTAAATGTGGTTTCAAGTGATGCAATAGCCTTTTTTTTTGGAAAATTTTTCTTGAGTTGGGCAATTAATTTTTTACCTTCATCACAATTTAAAAAGGCATTTAAGCAATTATAATTATATGCCAAAGCTAGCCTATAGTTAGCATCGTATTCGTTTGGGAATATTTCTAATGCTTTTTTATATTGAAAAATAGCATTTTTCCAATGTTTTTTGGTAATCCAAGCATCACCATCTGTTATAAAAAACTGATACTTATCTGTTTTAGCTTTCAATGCCGCTGTTACAATTTGTGACTTTTTATTAAAAATCTGATCCCCAAAATAGAAGGTAAAGTACATAAAAGGAATCATTAGCAGTATTGTAATGAGCCAAAACTTACGCTTTTCTAATCTTTTCTCTTTTCTTATTTTCTCTTTTAGGAGTTGTAAAGCTTCTGGTTTTAATTTTTTAAATACAACTTCGCCTCCCGCCGCTTCATAAAATTCTTTTTTTGTGTTTAAAAAAGCATCTCGTTTATAGAATCGGTTGGTTTTCCGTACTAACTTATTGTTATTACGAACAGATTGCATTATACTTACCGTGCCACCTCCAAACATATACAAATTGCTTTACATAGTATTGGTAACGGAAAAAGGAATAATGTTACACCTTATTTTAAAAGTTTAATAAATTTTTTCCTTGAAATTTCTTCAGCTCCTAAACTTTCTAAATGCGCCGTGTATAATTAACAAATTACAAGCTGGTCTGGGATATCGTTTTGAAAATTTTAATCTACAAACGGATAATAAAGTATTATTTTTATTGACTCCGCCTATTTTAAAGTTATAAGAAGTAGCTTATAATATTAGTATTTGCTTTTACAATAAAACATAGTTACATTGAGCTTAATTAGCAAAAGAAAAGGCAAACTCTATCAAAACATTGTATCTAAAATAGATTTGAACTACTACTTCATTTTAATATCTTACGAGTCTATCATATAGTAGATTATTCGTATTTATAATTAAAAGTACCATCAGTAATGGTAAAATCTACTGGTGCAAATTCATCATCATTTACAGTAGTAAACTCAAAAGTACCTCTCACAGTTTTTGCAGAACTATCTACGGCTGTAATAGTAACAGTACCTTCTAATGTAAATTCAAAAATATCATTTCTAGTATCAAGATAACTAATATAATGTGTTGGTGGAGTAATCCCAAGGTGATCATAAGAGACATTATAACTTCCTACAGCAATATCTGTTCTTTTTAACCATAATTTAATTTCAGGATCGCCAAACGGGCCTCCTTCCTTTGCTTGTAATAAGACAAAGTCTTCTATAGGATATAAACTAAAAATATTAGTGCTTGAAAATTCGTTAGTCCCAAAAGGATTATTGGCTTCAAAAGATTCACCATTAATTGTTGCGGTCATAGCAAATTCTGAGTTTTCAGCATCTTCAACTTCATCAGATGGCGAACAAGAAAAAACAGAAAAAACGAAAATAAATAGTGTAGTAATTAAAAAAGACGGTTTCATAATATTTGGTTTGATTACGAAAACGATAAAAACATAGTATTATTTCAAAAACTTTATAAATTTTTTTCTCGAAATTTCTTCAGCTCCTAAACTTTCTAAATGCGTCGTGTATAATTGACAATCTATAAGCTTGTAGTTTTTAACTTGTAATTCTTCTGCTAATTTTATTAATGCAAATTTAGAGGCATTACTAACGCTACTAAACATACTTTCGCCACTAAAAACACCATTTCCAATATCTACTCCATACAAACCACCAACGAGTTTATTTTCTTTCCAAACTTCATAAGAGGAGACATACCCTTTTTCATAAAGGACTTTATATGCATCTTTCATTTCATCTGTAATCCAAGTACCTTCTTGTCCTACTCTTTTTATAGTAGCACATTTCTCTAAAATAAGATTAAAACAGGTATTTTTAGTAAGCCTGAAGAGTTCATCTTTCAAAACTTTTTTCATACTCTTAGAGACTTTAATTTTTTTTGGAAACAGTACCATTCTAGGATCTGGACTCCACCATAAAATAAGAGCATCTTCATTAAACCAAGGGAAAATTCCATTTTGGTACGCTAAGATCAGTCGTTCAGGAGATAAATTTCCACCCACAGCTAAAAGGCCTTCTGCATTTGCCTTTTCTACTGATGGAAATTCTAAACTATCGTTAAGGAAGAACATGACTTTTTCTTCTTGGTTTTGCATAAAGTTACTCTAAAAACATGACAATTAAACGATTAAAAAGGCTCAAAAAAAATCTTGTTTAAGCTATTATTTATAAACTTCCACGTATAGAAATAAAAAAGCCTGATGGATTTGAAACCAATCAGGCTTTAATTTTATATAAACACCTTACGTTTATCTTTAAAAAGGAAGGTCGTCATGATCTTCTTCATTTAAATTATCGGCTGGTGTAAAAGCTTCTGCCGGTGGTACTGGTGGCATTCCAGGATTAGCAGTTGGTGCTGCTGCCTGTAAATTTTCTATTCTCCAACCTTGTATAGAATTAAAATATTTTACTTCTCCTTGAGGGTTAGTCCACTCTCTTCCTCTAAGGTTTATGCCTATTTTAACTTGCTGACCCACTGCAAAACTGTTTAATAAGTCGCACTTGTCCTGAACAAATTCTACCATAATATGTTGTGGATACTGCTCTTCTGTAGTGACTACAATTTCTCTTTTTCTAAAACCATTGTTTCCAAAAGTTTGTGTTTCGCCTACCATTTTCACTTTTCCTTGTACTTCCATTTCTCTTAATTTGCTAATAATACTTTCCAAGCGGAAAGTACGTCTTTTTTCTGTAAATATTCTTGTGCTTTTTGATGTAATTGTTCTTTTTTTCCAGAACTTATTAAGGTTCTAATAGTACTATTCTCTTTTATAAATGTATCTACTTCATTTGATGCTGGAAGCGCAGCTACATTTCCTAGCATTCCTAAGTCATTTCCTGTTAAAACAGTACTTAATCTAATTTTATCGGGAATTGCATCAACACCTATCCCAATACTACTCAATGGCTTGGCCACTTCAAACAAACCCATATTTGCTCTGCTGTACCAATTTCCGCCCATACGCGCTACCAAATCTATTTTGTTTTGGTCTATACTCCCTTTTTCATCTAAAACAGCAGTATCAATATGTATTTTTACCACTTCAGAAAAAACAAGATTTCCTGCCCCTCCCTCATTTCCTAAAACCTCAACTTTGGTCACTTTACATTCAAATTGAACAGGAGATTCTGCTACTCTAAAGGGCTTTACTACATCGGATGCTTGCATGGTAAGCCCAGCCTTATGAAATTCATTTTCTCCCTCAGCATACTCTGTACTAGACAAAGACATTTGCTGTACCATATCATAATTTACAACACTAATTACAACTTCTTTAGTGACTAAAACATTTTCTAAGGTATGCTTTGTAGTATTATTACGAACTCTTCTTGCTGGCGAAAAAATAAGTATAGGTGGGTTAGCACTAAACACGTTGAAAAAACTAAACGGTGATAAGTTAGGTCTTCCACTTTTATCTAAAGTACTCGCAAAAGCTATAGGTCTAGGGCCTACCGCACCCAAAAGATAACCATGTAATTTGGCTGTAGGAAGATCTTTTGGAGCTATAGAAAGGATGTTTTTCATGGTATAACAAAGGTACAAAATTTGCTTTCAGAAAAGAAACATAAAGCATTGACCTTCTACAGAATATTTTTTAACAAAATGCGTTATATTGTGAACACTATTAACGATTAACATTGAATGAACTTCAATCCTAAAAAGAAAACTACTACGGTTATTCTACAAATAGCATCTTTTGTTATTGTAAGCCTTATTCTATGGAATACGAATAGTTTCTTTAAAAAATTTAAAGAAGAAGAACGTAATAAAATGGAAATATGGGCCAGCGCCCAATCCGAATTGCAATCCTTACCAGAAGATGCAGATTTAGGGAATCTTTCTTTAAAAATATTTCAAAAAAATACGACTACACCAATGATTTTGGTGAATAGAGATGGTGCTATTAAAGTAAGTAATATGCCTAAAGAGGTTTCTAAAGACACCCTTTTAGTTCAAAAAAAAATTGCGAAATTTAAAAGTGAAAATACGCCTATTACCATAGAAGACAAAGGCGAAGAACTTGCTATTTTATATTACGGAAATTCTGAAGTTTTAAATAAATTAAAATATTACCCTATTGCCTTATTGCTTATTATATTTCTTTTTGGAACTGTTATTTATTTCTTTTTTAAGACGAATAAAGCCTCAGAGCAAAACAAATTATGGGCGGGTATGGCAAAAGAAACAGCGCATCAAATAGGAACACCGCTTACATCGCTTTTAGGTTGGAACGAATTATTGAAAAGCGAAAACATAAACCCTAATATTACGCAAGAAATAGAAAAAGATATCGATCGTTTAGAAACCATAACGGAGCGTTTCTCAAAAATTGGCTCTTTACCAATTTTAAAAGAACACGATATTGTTGCAGAAACTAAAAGTGCATTTGAATATTTAAAGAAACGTAGTTCTAAATTAATTTTGTTTTCTTTTGATAGCAAAGTAGAGAAACTACCTGTTTTATTAAACCGTTCATTATACCAATGGACTATTGAAAACCTAGTGAAAAATGGAATTGATGCTATGCGAGGCAAGGGAAGCATTAGCATTGAAATTATAGAAGAAGGAAATTCTGCTGCTATTTTAGTTACAGATACTGGGCATGGAATTCCTAAAAGTAATTTTATAACTATATTTAATCCTGGTGTTACCACAAAAAAAAGAGGTTGGGGTTTAGGTCTTTCTTTAGTAAAACGCATTGTAGAAGAGTATCATAAAGGAAAAATAAAAGTACTTACCTCTAGTAAAGAGGGTACTGTTATGAAAATATCTTTTAAAGTAAATTCTTAAACTATGGCAAAAGTAAAACTAGCAGTTATTAAAGAGGCAAATTTAACGAACAATTGCCCCGAATGTTTTAATCAGGAATTAAAGCTTTCTTTTTATCAAAAACACACTTATAGCAAGTTAGCACATAACATTACGGCTGAGGTTTCTAATGATATTACATGTATGAAATGTAATTCCACCATTTATCCTGTTTCCTGGACCCCAGATATAGAGCGTGTTTTTGAATATTACCAAAAAGCAGCTACCCCAGAAAAAGCTAGGATAAAATTTACAGCTCTTTTTTATATTTTAATTGTAATTGTGCTTATTTTAATTGCTGGAGGAGCCTATTGGTATTTGTATGGCCTTCCTACATTTTAATTGAAACATTTTACTTTTACAATGCTTCTTTTATTTTTGTAGCAATTGCTATAAATTCTTCTTCTGAAAAGCTTTTTTTAGATTGGAAAGTTGCTTCTGCCATTCCATTCAGAGGAATTAAATGCACATGCACATGTGGCACTTCTAAACCAATAACTGTCATTCCTACTCTATTACAGTGAATTACTTTTTCTATGGCTTTACCTATTTTTCGGGAAAACTTCATTAGACCTATATAAGTTTCTTCGTCCAAATCCATTAGTTTATCTACCTCTTTTTTAGGAATACATAAAGTATGGCCTTCTGCATTTGGATTAATATCTAAAAAGGCGAAAAATGCTTCTGTTTCTGCAATTTTATAACAAGGAATTTCTCCATTAATAATTTTTGTGAATATAGATGCCATAGCTTTTATTTAAGATGGTTAGAACAAAAAAATCCTGTTGACAAGTAAACAGGATTACATATAAAAATTAGCTATTTTAAGCTCTTGTAATTTCTAAAATCTCTAACTTTAAAGTTCCATTAGGTACTGTTATTTCTGCAAATTCTCCTACTTTTTTTCCTAACAAACCTTTACCTATTGGTGAATTTACAGAAATTTTACCCATTTTTAAATCGGCTTCACTTTCTGCAACCAAAGTATATTTCATCTCCATACCATTATTCTGGTTTTTTAACTTAACTGTGGATAAAACCAAAACTTTAGAGGTATCTAATTGAGACTCGTCTATTAAACGTGCATTTGCTAAAGTAGCTTCCATTTTAGAAATCCGCATTTCTAATAGACCTTGTGCTTCTTTTGCGGCGTCATATTCTGCATTTTCAGATAAATCTCCTTTATCTCTAGCTTCTGCTATAGCATTAGATGCTTTAGGTCGTTCAATATCTTTAAGATGATTCAACTCATCACGCAATTTTTTTAAGCCTTCTGCTGTGTAATAAGATGTTGTACTCATATTCTATTTCTTTTAATAAACAAACCCATATGTATTTTCTTTTCATCTATTGTTTTTGGCTTTATTACCCCTTACTATCTTAGCAAAACTAAGGACTGCAAAAAGGGGGATAAAAATAAACAAGCCCAAAAGCTTAGATCAGAACAAAAATAAATATGAGTTCAATAAGAAAATCCTCTTTTTATGGAGGATTTAAGACAAATATACAGTTTTTTTGTTCAACTTTGTGTTAGCGAAATTTTAAAATATAATGTCTTATGCGTAGTTTTTTAATGGTTTCTATCTTATTTCTAGTATTGTCTTGCGATAAGAATACTACAAATAGAAATCCTTTTTTACAAGAAATTACTTTTCGGTTTGATATTAATACAAACCTTCCTCTTTTTAATGCCTTAACAAATGAAGGAAGTGCTGTGTTTATTGGAAACCAACAAGCAGGTACACGAGGTATTTTTGTTATTAAAACCATATCATCCCTGAATGGTTTTAGAGCTTTTGAAGCAAGCTGCCCTAACCATGTTCCTAACGAATGTTCTACAATGACTCTAGATACTAGTCAGAATTCTGTGACTTGTAGTTGTGAAGATTATAACTACACCCTGTTTACAGGACAATTATTAAATACACCTGAAGATGCCGCTGAAGGACAACGCTTTTTTAATCTGCTAGAATATCGAGTATCTGCAAGTGGCAATATCATTTCTGTAACCAATTAGGTTAGAGGTTAGAGGTTAGAGGTTAGAGGTTAGAGGTTAGAGGTTAGAGGTTAGAGGTTAGAGGTTAGAGGTTAGAGGTTAGAGGTTAGAGGTTAGAGGTTAGAGGTTAGAGGTTAGAGGTTAGAGGTTAGAGGTTAGAGGTTAGAGGAAAATAATTTTTCTTCACTACAAAAACAAATAAACTTTTAAACTAAAAAGAGGTTAGAAATGTGTTAACTCTAAACGAATTATACTATTATTTTTAATAAAAGTTATGAATTCAGAATTTTATTTTTCTGAATAATGTACTCTTGCTCCGTTATTGCCCCATCATCTAAAAGCGACTTTAATTCTTTCAATTTTTTTAATTCGTCTAAATCTGATTTATTTTGTTGTTGGTTAATAACAACTTGTGCGGGTTTAGCATCAGCAGACAAACTCCAAACTAAAGATATAACCCATCCTATAACAGTACATCCTAAAATGGTATTTAGTGCAATAATAGCTATCGTATTATTTTTACTTCTAAACAATGCTATAATAGAAGGTAAGAAATAAAGTATAAGAATAACTCCAATACATACAATTAAACCTATTGAACCTCCTAAAAGTGCTTCTAATTCTTCTTTAGAAAATTTATCCTGTACCTCTTCCATTTGCCAATAGTGTCATTATTTAGTGTGCCTAAATATAAGTTTTTCTTTACACTAATTCTTTTCCCTTACCAGACTCTGCAAATTCTTTTAAAACGGCATTTCTTTTAAGCAAAAAATTAGTCATATATTTTTCTAGAAAAAGCCAATCCACAAACTTACCTAAAAGACCTAAAGGAGCATTATAATCAAAAATATCTTTCATTTCTGTTATACCATTTTCCTCCGAAAAGAAATGCTCATGTTTAAATCTTTTAAAAGCGCCTTTAAGCATTTCATCTGCAAAATAGGTTGGCGAATCTACCGCCGTTATTTTAGAAGTTAAATTTTGATACACGCCTAAGTGTTTTGCACGCCACGTTATAGTATCATGTAATTCTACCAAACCAGAAGTCCTCCCTGCTATTGCTTTTTCATTAGTATGTTCCATAGAAATTTTATGTAGATCAACACTTCTTGCCAAATCAAAAACGAATTGAATTGGTGCGTTAATTCTTGTGGTAAGTTCTATTTTGGGCATATTATATTTTTTCTAAAATACGATCCATAACCCAACTGGTATGCAATGCTGTTGTTCCTATGGATGGATGTTTTTCTTCTAAAAACAGGTGATTGCTTATATTCTGAACATGAAATTGCTGCACATGCTTTGGGTTTTCTATAAAGATATTTTGTATGCCAGTAGCATTTTTTAGTATTACTTCTTCTTCTCCAAATATAGAAAAGTTAATTTCTCCTTTACTTCCATAAATAGTGACTTTATCTTGCCTGTTATACGAACCAAAATTCCAGCTACCACATCCAGTAATTCCATTTTTATGAATCCAAGATGCACTAATGGCATCTTTTGCAGTATACAAACCTTGCTGATTTGTACTGTGTCCTTTCACTACTTTATATTCTCCTAACAAATAGGCAAATAAGTCTAAACCATGGCTTGCCAGATCATCAAAATAACCCCCCGAGGCAATTTTAGCATCTGTTCTCCAATTGTATTCTTTACTAAGATCTATTGTAGATGCAGGTTTGTTTAAATGCCAATTGATATGACGTACTTCTCCTATTTCATTTGTTTTTAACCAATTTTCTATTTGTAAAAAGCGTGGTAATGAACGTCTGTAATAGGCAACAAATAAAGGAAGGTTTTCTTGCTGAAACGCAGTTACTATTTCTAAACTATCCTGATAACTTGGTGCTAAAGGTTTTTCAATACAGCATATTTTACGCGCTTTAGCTACTTTTAAACCATATAATTTATGGGTATCTGGCGGTGTAGCGATGTAAATAGCATTGATGTCTGGATCGTTTATGAGCGCATCGGCATCATTATAATATTTCTGTACGCCATGCCGTTCTGCAAAGTTTTTAGCCTTAGAAAGGTCTCTGCGCATTACCGCTATTAACTCAAAATTTGGAGTGTTTTGATATGCCGGACCACTTTTTATTTCTGTAACATCGCCACAGCCAATAATACCCCATCGTATTGGTTTATCATATTTCATACCTATCCCTATTAGATTCTTACTTTACAAAAATAGGCTAAAAACAAAAGGATGTTTTAAAATTAAAACATCCTTTTTTAAATCTATAAAGTTTTATAAGCTTACACTAACAAACTGTTTGTTGCTACTGTATTAAAAGTTAATTCTTGACTTTCTAAACCTTTTTCTTGTAGCCAATTTAAAAATAAATGAATATTTTCTTCTTTCATTTGCCCCCAATGCACTGCATTACCATAATAAGGAGAGGTAAATTTTTGACTTTCTAACAGATCAATATCTTTATCGGTTTCCGAGATAAAAGGTGCTATACAGCTTACTGCTATTTCTGGGTTTTCTTTAGCAAATAAAAAGCCTTTTTTAGTGGCTTCTAAAAATGCTTTATAAGCTGTTTTATGTTGGCCTACTTTAGATTCGCTTGCCATAATTACAGGAGAATAACTATATGGAATACCATAATCTGACATTTTAAATGTAGTTAAGTCTACACCTTTATTTTTTGCATGTATTCCTTCCCAATTGCTAAAAATCCAGGTAGCATCACAGTTTTTACTTAAAAGTGTATTCCAAATTCCTAGTTTATCTGGATATGAAATTTTAAAGGCTCCTGTTCCACCATCATTTTTAATCATCTGACGTACAATCTCATCTTCATAACGTGCCTTGTAAGAAGCATATAGCTTACCCTCTAAATCTTTAGGTGAGTTGATACCACTTTCTGGTAAAGTTACAATAGCACTTAAATCTTCTGTAAAAATAGAGGCTATAGCAATGGCATCAAAAGGGGTGTTCTTTGTTCTGTAACTAATGATACTTTCTAAAGGGCATAAGGCAAAATCTGCTACCCCCAATTCTACTTTTTTAGCAGGCGTAACTGCATAATTATCTTCATTAGGAGTTACTATACGCACTTCCAAACCTAAGGCTTTATAAAAGCCTTTTTCTTGTGCTAGATAAAAACCAGTGTGGTTGGTATTAGCAGTCCAATCTAAGGCAATAGTTAATTTTTTCATAGCCATTAGAAATTAAACGTAGCCCCTACTAAAAAGTTAGTTCCTGCTTGTGGATAAAAACCACTAAAAAAGCCAGTTGTAGTTCCTGTTGGACTTCCTGTATCTGGAAAATCAAAAGAACCGAAAAAACCATCAGAAACATACAATTCGTTAAAAATGTTATTTACTAAACCTGTTAGCACAATACTTTTAACAAAAGAATTTGTTTGTATTTCATATTGCACATTAAGATCTGTCTGAGAATATGCATCTAAACGAGAATCTTCTGCGTCAATATTTCCTAAATATTGTTCGCCAACAAATTTTGAAAATAATGAAATTTGTAAATTTTGTGTAGGCAGGTAACTAAATCTACCACCAGCAATTAGGTTTGGGGAAAACGAAATATTAGTATCTCCTAAATTTTCTAAAACACCATTTCTTTGAAAAACAAAATCTTTATTCTTATTGGTACTTAAAGCTACATTTGGGCTGAATTGAAATTTATCTCCTAATTGAATGTTAGCATCTATTTCTAAACCAAAACGATAGCTATCCCCCACATTTTCGCGTAATGGTGCACCAACATCGTTTAACTCACCCGTAAGCACTAATTGGTCTTTATAATCAAAATAGTATAAATTAGTACTTAACTGTACTGTTTGAGAAACATAACGCCACCCTAATTCATAATCGTTTAATCTTTCTGGTTTAGGGCTTCCGTTTTCAAAATCGTTTCGGTTAGGCTCTCTATTCGCAACCGCATATGAAAGGTAAAAATTGTTGTTTTTATTTAAATCAAAAACAAGTCCTGCTTTAGGATTAAAGAAATTATAGGTTACATCTACCAAACCTGTGTCTTCGCCATTAGCTTCATATCCTATTGTTCTGTATTGTAAATCACCATATAAACTCCATTTACTATTTAAGTTATAGTTTGCTTTTGTATAGATATTAAAATCTGTTTTTAAGGAATTATCCTCAGTATACCGGTCTCTATTATTTACATTATTAGAAAATCGTGCCCAAATAACTTCTCCAAAATGATCTCCTTCATATTTGTTCCATCCACCACCTGTAATAAAGTTTAATTTATCTTTTGTATAATTTGCAGAAAAAACAGCTCCATAAAAGTCATTATCTAACCAGCGTCTACGGATAAGATCGGTGGTATTGATCGCCACTCCATCAACAGTTATAGGGGTAATACCATAGGTTGCAAAATCGTCATCTTCTCTAAATTCTTCAAAAAAGCCTCTTCCTCTTGTATAATGTAAAGCTATATTGGTGCTCCAAAATTCATTTAGCGTTTCATTCCACAATAACTGCGCATGATCTTGTTTATAGTTATCTACTTGCCCTTCATGAAACTTTATATTTCCATCAGCATCTGTGTATTGCCCTGCTGGATTAAATCTACGATTAGTTTCTAAGGTAGCGGCATCTACACCAAACCAAGCTTGATAGGTAATTTCATGCCCTCCAAATAACAATGCTTTTATCAATGTATTCTCATCTTTATAAGCACCTTGTAAAAAGTATGAATCTAAGTCAGATGTAGCTCTATCTACATAACCATCTGAAGAAATACGGGAAAGCCTCCCTGAAATTTCTACATGATCGTTTAACAATCCTGTGTTAAATTTCAAATTATTCCTAAGAGTATTAAAACTTCCGATAGAAGATGATATTTGTGCAGAAGCATCTTCAGAAACCGCATCGGTTAAAATATTTAAACTAGCCCCAAAAGCTCCCGCTCCATTTGTAGAAGAACCCACACCACGTTGCAATTGCAAATTTTCTGTAGACGAAGCAAAATCTGGCAGATTTACCCAAAAAGTACCATGCGATTCTGCATCATTATATGGGATACCATTAATGGTTACATTTACTCGTGTAGCATCACTACCACGAACTCTAATACCTGTATATCCTATCCCTGCTCCTGCATTAGAAGTAGTGACTACTGAGGGTAAAAAGTTCATTAAAATAGGAATATCTTGTCCTAAATTCCTTAGTTTAATTTCTTCTTTGGTAAAATTAGAAAAGGTAACCGGTGTTGCATTGGTTACACGAATTGCGGAGACAAAAACTTCGTCTAAGACTACTTTTTTTCCTTTAATAGAATCTGTTGGTTGTTGCTGTTGTGCCTGTGAGGCCATTGTTAGCCCAATAAGGGCTAAAGTTGTGAAAATAGGTTTCATTCGTACTATAAGTTTAGTGCGAATAAAAGGGGCTATTATTCTTAGTTAAAAATTGATTTTTGAGCATCTAAGCTCCCCATTTTTGAAGATGCAACTAGCCAAAAAAATCCAGCATTACATCTTGCGAATACTTATAAAAGTCTACTATACTTTTATAAGTATTCCATCCCTTGGCAGCATTATCCGCCCAGGTTCATTGGGTATAATCTCAGCTTCATCCTGAACTTGTTTCAGGAATTGCCTGATTCTAGTTCGGGATTTAGCACCCCTTTGAGATGCTGCAAATGTAATAAGCCAATAGTTAACCTGCTATAAAAAATGTAAAATATTTATAGCATGCTTCAATTGTTCATTTTAGATAGCCATTGCCTTATAATTTATAGCAACTTTTACAGTACCTCATCTCGTATATATGGAGAATACTATTCCTGAGCATAATGAGAAAATCTAAAAGTAAATTTACCATACGCATTATTTTCAGTTATCTAATTTTAGGAGCTTTAGCTTTAATTGCTGGGGTTTTTATTCTTACCGAAATTAAAGATTATATGTCTGAAGAGGCAGATACAAATAACAACACTAAATTATTAAAAACAAGTTCTTTAGTTACTAAATTATACGAAGCGGAAAGTCTTTCTAAATTGGCACTTCAAAATAAAAGAAAAGAAAAGTTTTTTGAATATGCAGAAAAAATAAAGATTGTTACTACTGAAATAGATACTTTAAAAAAACTTATTAAGAGCAATTATCAGTGTGCTTTATTAGATAGTATACAATTCCTTTTACAACAAAAAGTTGCCAATAGTGGAAATTTACGCGATCTAAAAATTAAAAATAATGCCAACAGTTCGTTAGATATTGCATTACAAAAATTTAATACGCTGGAGGCCTCTCTCGGAAAAATTACACCAGAAGTATTAGCTCCAAATATTAACGATTTAGCACCTAATGTACAGCAAGTCATAAAAGAATTAGCGCAGTATTTAAACCAAAATATCCCTGAAAATAAAGAAACGAATTCTACTCAAAAAATAGATTCTATTTTAAATGCCTCTAAACTCTTATTGCAAGAAGCCAAACAGAAAGATCTATTAGCAGCACAATTCTTAGCAAGAAAAGAACAAGAAATTAATAGCAATGACTTTACGATTTCGCAACAGCTAAGGCGTATTATTACAGCTTTTGAGCAAGAGGTAATTGTAGATACATATACAGAAAATCAAAAAAAAGAAACCGTTTTAAAACGTAGTATTCGCTTAGCAGGTATGGCAGCTCTCATTGGTTTTATAATTGTTAGTTTTTTTACTTTTTTAATTACACGCGATTATTGGCGTGTACAAACATACCGTTTGCATTTGGAAGAGGAAAAACAATATTCAGAATCGCTATTAAAAAGTAGAGAACAATTAATTGCTACGGTTAGTCATGATCTTAGAACTCCTTTAAATACCATAAGTGGGTATTCCGAATTAATGGAAAATACAATCTTAAATTTAAAGCAGCATACTTATTTAAAGCAGGTGAAATCTGCTGCTGGTTATGTCAATAATTTAGTGAACGATTTATTAGATTTTTCTAAATTAGAAGCCGGAAAATTAAAAACAGAAAAAATCCCTTTTATCTTATCTGAACTCATCCAAGAGACTGCACATACGATTAAAGAGGCACATAAAAATAAAGCTATTGCACTACACCTACATCTAGAGAACAAATTAAAGGAAACTCTTATTGGCGATCCCTTTAGAATACGCCAAATTCTAAGCAATTTAATTGGCAATGCGTATAAATTTACACCAGAAGGAAATATTACTATCAGTGCAAAAATAAAAAAGGAACAAGATGGAACATACATAGTCTCTATACAGATAAGTGACACCGGAATTGGAATACCAAAAGAAAAACAAAAACTGGTTTTTAAAGAATTTTCACAAGCCGAAGAGCTAACCGAAAAAAAATATGGAGGTTATGGTTTAGGGTTAACGATTTCTAAAAAATTGACGCATTTACTTAACGGCACACTGCAACTAGAAAGCGAAACAAACAAAGGAAGTACTTTTACTCTAGAAATTCCTTTAGAAAAAACGAAAACAGTTGTAAAGCAGCAGAAAACAAAATTGTTTAAAAATAAACTCTCAATGCTTATTGTAGATGATGATACGGCGATGCTACATTTACTAAAAGAATTTTGTGCCATATTAGAAATAGACGTTCATACCTTTATAGATTTTAATAACATTCCTAAAAATGCTCCTATACCTTATGATGTAGTACTTACGGATATTGAAATGCCAACTACAAATGGTTTTGAAGTTCTAGAAAAATTAAAGAATACCAACTATTTACATTATAAAGAACAACCGATAATTGCAATGACGGGGCGTAAAGATCTTAGAGAAGCTACTTACTATAAAGCTGGTTTTAGTGCGCTTCTACAAAAACCATTCTCTAAAGATTCTTTTATAGAAGTACTACAGCATATTTTTCCTAAAGTAATTCATAAAACACTGGCTTCTTCAAAAAAACCTACAAAAGAACATACTTCTGCCCTGTATAATTTAGATATTATTTCTGATTTTTTAGGGAATTCTAATGCTGCTATTTATGAAGTGCTACAAACTTTTTTAAGTGATATAAAAAGTAATTTAGAAGAGCTTGAAAAGGCAATTAGTGCGGAAAATTATGTTGCTATAAATTCTGTTTCGCATAGAATGTTACCAATGGTACGACAATTAAAAAGTAAAGACGTTATTTTAATCTTAGAACAATTTGAAGTTTTACAGGGAAACAATAGCTCCTTTCAAAAGATTAAGCTACAATATGATACACTTAAAAATCATATCACAGCGCTACAATTGGCATTAAAAGAATATCTAGAGGGTATTGTTATTTAAATATCTAACTCATAATGCGCTATTCTGTTGTATAATGTTTTTCTTGTAATCTGAAGGAGTTTCGCTGCTTTAGACTTATTAAAATTAGTTTTTTTTAATGCTTTTAAAATCTGATCGATCTCGTATTTTTCTTTAGAGAAACCTTCTTGTACCGAACTGTTATTTTCACTTTCTAAAACCAAACGTGGTAATGCATTTACTTGTATATAAGCTGTATGAGTCAACAGTACTGCTCTTTTAATTACATTCTGTAATTCTCTAAGGTTTCCAGGCCAATGATATGTTTTAAACACTTCTAAGACTTCATCAGAAAACCCTATAACTTGTTTTTCTAATGCTGCGTTTGCTTTTTCTAAAAAATAATTAGCAAATAGCACTATATCTTCAGACCGATCTGAAAGTGAAGGTATTTCTATAGAGAACTCATTTATTCTATGAAATAAATCTTCTCTAAAAGTTCCTTTTTCTACTGCTTCTACCAGATCTTCATTTGTTGCCGTAATAATACGGACATCTACAACAATCTCTTTTGTACTTCCAATCCGTTTTATTTTACGCTCTTGTAAAGCTCTTAATAATTGTATTTGGTTCTCATAGCTTAGATTTCCTATTTCGTCTAAAAAAAGAGTTCCTCCATGAGCAGCTTCAAAATGCCCAATTTTATCTTCTACTGCTCCTGTAAAACTTCCTTTTAGGTGTCCAAAAAACTCACTAGTTGCAATTTCTTTAGGAATAGCACCACAATCTACCGCTATAAACTTTTGCTGCGTTCTTTTACTTTTATCATGAATTGCTTTTGCGGTTACTTCTTTACCTGTACCACTTTCTCCTGTTATTAAAATAGACATGTTAGTAGGAGCTACAAGCTGTATATATTCATACAATTTTTTTGAGGCATCACTTGTTCCTGAAATGGTAGTATTACAAATTGTAGATTTTACTTCTTTTTTAATTATGGCATGTTCTACTGCTGTGGCTTCATTTTTTAAAGCCTTAGCAATAACTCTTAGCATTTCATCTGGCGTAAAAGGCTTAGAAATATAATCAAAAGCTCCTTTTTTCATGGCATTTACAGCGGTACCAACTTCTGCATAACCCGTCATTACAATAACTGGTATTTTAGGGTTTGCTATTTTAATTTCAGAAAGTAAGCGTATCCCATCGTAATTTGGCAAACGCAAATCTGTAAGAATAACATCAAAAAGAGTACTTGTAATTTTCTTTTTAGCATCTTGTGCATCAAAACTAGAAGTTACAATGTAGCCTTGCCGTGCTAAAAATTTTTGTAGCATCTGGCAAAACGCAGTATCATCATCAATGATCAAGATTTTTGGCATAAAAATGGTTTTATAGACAATACATACGTTAAAATAGGATGCAAAAGACTGACTAACCCTTTAAAAATTTCATAAAAAAGAAAAGAGCAACATTTCTGTTGCTCTTTTCATAAAAATCAATTTGATATAAATTAAAACATAGATGCTTTTAAAGCTCTAACCAATTCCCTTCTTCATCGGCATATAAAGTACCAGAAGTTCCGTCTTCTAATGACACCTCTAACTTATATTGTTTTTTATCGTTAACAGAAGCTCTGTCTATTTTTGCTGCGGGATAGTTTTTAGCGACAGCCTTAGCTACAGTTTCTGGCAAATCGTTCATTTCAATTTCTGTAAATCCGTCTTGAGTTGTTGCTACGCTTTTTACTTCCGCTATAGCTTCACCTTGCTGAGCAAATGCAGTTAAACCAACAAATGTAAATACTGAGGCTAAAATTAATTTTTTCATGATATGTTCTTTAAATTGTTAAACTTAATACCTGTAATAGCATAATAATGCCAAAGTTGATTTTAAATCTAACTAACTAAAAATCAAATTTTTATATTTTATTACTATTTTTTAAGTTGTATAATAATGGATACCTTACCAATATTTTGTGTAAAATAGATACAAGTAGGATCGCTAACTTTAAACTATATTTAAAGTGTAAAATTTTTGTATGACTCGAAAAGAATTTCTTCAAAATAGCATCTTAGCCTCAATTGGTATTAGCTTTTTACATTCCTGTAATTTTTCAGAAACTATTTTAAAAAAAGGAATGAAAATTGGTTGTATTGGAGATAGTATTACTTTTGGTGGTGGTCATGGTTATGTGGAAAACTTACAAAAATTGTTTGATACCACACACCCTGAGTTAGAACTTCGTTTTATTAATTTAGGGTTAAATAGCGAAACGATTACGGGTTTAACAGAAGAGCGTCATCCAGGACCAAGACCTTATTTATTTAACCGATTAGATAAAATTTTACAGGCTACAAAAGCAGATCTATATACTTTTTGTTACGGTATAAACTGTGGCATATATCAAGCTTTAACGGAAGAAAAATTAACGAAATACAAAGCTGGAATTGTAAAATATCTTGATGCTGTAAAAATACATGGTGCTAAAGCTATTATATTAACGCCACCACCTTTAGCTTTTGTTCCAAAACAAAATAAAACTCCAGATTCCTATAATTGGCAGGTGCCTTATCCTAATTATAACAAAGAAGTGATATTAGCTTTTAAAAAAATTGTAGCACAGATAGAACATGATACGCTTCTAAAAAAAGTAGATATTTATAGACCACTTTGGGAAGCTAAAAAAACTGCCTATGGTGCAGATCCTATACACCCTAATGCTACAGGGTACCAAATCATTGCGGATATAGTGAAAGAAGCTTTAATTGTATAAAAAAAGGGTTGCAAAATGCAACCCCTCCTTAAACTAACTAACTGAAAATGTATTAATTACTATTATTATAATTCTAACCAATTCCCCTCTGCATCTGCATACAGGATAACGGCTTCACCATCTGCTTTTGTTACTTCTAATTTATATTGAGCTTCACCATTCATATGTGCTTTATTGATTACTGCTCCTTCATGATCTTTTGCTAAAGCCTCTTTTACAATTGCTGGCACTTCTTCTACACTAATTTCTGTATAATCTTGAGCAATAACGGTTTCCATAATCCCATCGTGGAAAATTGGTGCAGTTGCAGCTACTGTTGTTCCTATGCTCCCTACTGCTAATACTGTTGCAAATACTAATTTTTTCATGATATTAAATTTTATTTCTTTATAATGCTATGATCTTATTTGGAATACCTAAAGTGTATTTTATTTGAAAAGTATAAAGACAAAACAGTGCCAAATATTTAAAATACTGATAATCAGATTTTTATAATTTTTTGTCATCATTAAATGTGTGTAAAGTTGTTTATTATAGCACCTTTAATGTGTAAAAATTTTACACTTAGTAAGTTATAGCAATTACTAAACTGTATAGAAAGGCTTTACTTTATTATAAAGTCAGTATTTTTAACCAATACATTATCATGGAAAATAAAGAAATTATTCAACAGTTTTATGAGGCTTTTGCCGCTGGAAATGCAGAAAAAATGGTAGCGCATTACCATGATACTATTGTTTTTCACGATCCTGCTTTTGGTACCTTAAAAGGGGAGCAAGCTAAAAGCATGTGGAAAATGTTATTGAGTAGAAAAGATACAGGGTTAGACATTACATTTGATGTTATTTCTGCAGATGATACTTCTGGAAAAGCAAATTGGGAAGCCACTTATCTGTATGGGCCTAAAAAACGGAAGGTCATCAATAGAGTTTCTGCTGAATTTATATTTAAAGAAGGGAAAATAATTCGCCATACAGATCATTTTAATTTATGGCGTTGGACACAACAAGCTTTGGGTTTCCCAGGATATTTCTTAGGCTGGTCTTCTTTTATGAAAGCTAAAATCCAAAAACAAACCAATATGATGCTTAGGGCATTTATGGAGGGGAATGAAGTTGAGCAATGAAAACTCTAAATTAGAAACTGTTGCTGCGTTTTTATCTATAAGAACTATTTGGTAAACCACGAAAAGACACCCCTAAAGTCCCCTCAAGGGGACAATCTTAAAATTAAAATTTTTCATTTCTAAAGATGTATCAATCCACTTTTTAAAATCTAAAAGAAAATCGACATAATACTTTAAATCTAAACGAAACAGTACAAAAAACAAATCAGAGACTGTCCCCTTGAGGGGACTTTAGGGGTGTAAAACATGATGTCATAAATTAAAAGTATATCTTTCTTCTCTAAAGCCTTGATTATTGAAAAATAAAATCATTCCATACAACCCCATTTTAAAAGAATATGCTCGTCAACTGAGAAAAAATAGCACCTTAGCAGAAGTGTTACTTTGGCAGAAAATAAAACAAAAAGCCATGGGAGTTCAATTTCATAGGCAAGTGCCTTTACTAGAATTTATTGTAGATTTTTACTGCCATGAATTAAAATTAGCTATAGAAATAGATGGCGATTCTCATCTTTATAAATATGAAGCTGATTGCAAAAGACAAGGTTTATTGGAAAAACAAGGAATCCGATTTATTCGGTTTTCAGATAATGAAGTAAAACAGCATATGTTTAGTGTTACACTAGCTTTAAAAGAAACTGTTGACACGTTTCTATCAAAAAGAAATATTCAATAAATCGTGAAAAGACACCCCTAAGGTCCCCTCAAGGGGACAATACTAAACCTGATGCGCAGGTTTTAATAAATCTGTAACTGTTTTTACTGGATTAAAAGTAACTAGCGGTACTTCTACAAAAATAGTATTCCAAAATGCCATGGCTCCGTTCCAAAGTCCTGGAAGTTCTAGTGCTTTTAAGTCTTTACCATCTTTTGTTTTTGCCGTAATAAAACCTTGTTTTACATCTACAAAATCTAATAAATTGTATTTCTCTCCTTTATAATTTTTAACGCCACAAACAATATCTACGGGGTTAAAATGCGTAGCATTATCTAAGATACTGGCTTGGTTTTTATTGGAGGTATCTATCTGAGCAGATTCTATAATTTGTAATGAAATAGCACCATTTGTATCACTAATATAAAAAGGGCCACCACCGGGTTCGCCTTCGTTTTTTACCATTCCACAAACGCGAATAGGTCTATTAATGTAGTTTTTTAAAATTTTAATTTGCTCATCTTGTGATTCCTGATCAAAATGATCTGAAAAAACAATATTTAAATTGGTTTCGGCATAGGTCTTTATTTCTGATATGTTTGGAGCATTCGCCTCTAAATCTGCAGCATAAGCAAAGGCTTTTTCTTGTATTTGTAGTAATACGCCTCCTAAAACTTTTTTACTATTGGCTATTTGCGTTAACCAATTAGAGGTAACTACATTATCTATATTTTTAATAAAAATAATATCTGCCTCTTGGTCATTTAAATTTTCGATTAAAGCACCATGTCCGCCTGGGCGAAACAATAAGGATCCATCTGCATTCCGGAAAAGAGTGTTATCTGTAGCCACTGCTATAGTATCTGTCGCCGATTTTTGAAAAGAATAGCCAATACTAAAATTAGTATTTGTTTTTTCTGATATTGCTGGAGATACCCTTTTTTCTTCCCCAGCAAATAGGTTTTCATGCTGTTCAGAAATGGTAAAATGCAGATTAGCATTACCGTCTACATTTGCATAAAGTGCAGCTTCTTTTAAATGTTCTTCAAAAGGTGTTGCAGTAGCACCTTCATAATTATGAAAAGGAATTAATCCTTTAGGGTAAAAACCATAGTTTAAACCACTTTCTTGTAACATTTCGCTTATAAACAAATGTAATTCCTCTCCTTTAGAAGCATATTTTCCTTTTATGTTATTTTGAATTAAGCTATAGAATGGAAGGTTTTTGATACCATCATGATACTTTTTAACGTCTGTATCTCCGGTTCTCTCATAATAGGCTTCTATACTTTCTTCTTTAGGATTATACTTTTCTAAAAAATTAAAAAAAGCTTTAAACATACGTGATGCAGCACCAGATGCAGGCACAAATTTAAGTAGAGAAAGTCCTTTTTTGGCACGATCAAAATACTGAATAAATTCTTGCTCTTCTGTTTCAGAAAATTTAGAAATACCCGCTCCAATTACCGCTGCTTTTTCTAATTGTACAAACGGTATCCCTTCTTTAAAAATATTGATCTGGTCTAAAACTTTTTCTTGAGATACGCCTTTATTTTGTAATTGTTGCTGGTCTTTTGCTGAAAATTGTGTCATGCTAATCTAATAATTTATCTATGTGCTTAATTGCAGTTTGCAATCGGGTTTTTTTATCTCCTTTTAAAAGAATGTAATTCCTATTATATTTCTCTAGAGTATCTTTAAAATAGTTGAACATTCGTTCTCTTTCTAATGGTTTATCTCTAAGATCATCTTCTTCCCAAGGAACATCAATATACGTTAAAAAATAAAGATGATATGTATTTTCTAATGCATATTTTTCTAAAACAGGATCGCAACTTCCTAAGTAATAAGCTTCGGAATACACTTTAGTTTCTAATAAATCGGTATCACAAATTAAAACCTTATTTGCTTTTTTAGTAAGCTCATTTTCTAATTGTATTTGCCCTTCTGCAATAGGCAGCAAATCTTCTGGCTCACATGTTTTTCGCTCTTCATTCCATTTATGCTGCAGGTACTCTCGTGCATATTCTGGCGCCCAAACCGAATTGTAGTGGCGTGCTAACTGCCGAGATAATGTAGTTTTACCTGTAGACTCTGGTCCAAAAAGCACAACTTTTATGATATCTGAAGGCTTTTGTTTATATTTTTCTTCCATGCGAGATAACCAAAAATAGCTAGAATTGTAAAGATAAGATACTGTAAACTTGTAAATGTAAAGCCTTTATAAAAATAGAGCGGCACAGATATTATATCCCCAATAATCCAATAGATCCAATTTTCAATTTTTCGTTTAGCCATCAGCCACATCCCTACAAAAAATATAGCGGTAGTAAGGGTATCTACATAGGCTACCCAACTGGTCCATTTATCAAAAGAAATATAAACAATGTATACAAACATTAATGTTGCCGAAAATATGCCAATAGAGATAAAATGTTCTTTTTTGGTTGTAGTAGAAATTGGCGTTACCTGTTCATCGTCTCCTTTTCTGGTCCAAATATACCAACCATAGATACTCATTATAAAATAGTAGCCATTGATCATCATATCTCCTAAAAAGCTCCATTTTAATAATAGATATACAAAAATAGCAGTGCTTAGCATTCCGGTTGGGTACACCCAAATTTTATTTAACCAAGAAAATAAGACTGAAGACAAACCAAATAAAACGGCAATAATTTCTAAAGCAATATCTGTAGTTTCATAGGTATCATATTGGCTAAATAGCAATTCAAAAATGTGGTTCATAGGTACTTCTATCTGTTTTTACCATTTTCATATAAAGTACCCCTTTATCCATGAGTTCAAAAGCAGTTCTAATTTCGGTATGCAACACTTTCATTACGGTCTCATAATCACCATACACTTGCGTGCTTAACGGGTTTTCTAAAACGGTAAGGCCTGAGGCTCTCAGTTTTTTAATAAAATTAATAATATGCTCCTCAAAAGTATCTTGTAAAGGAGAAAGGGTAAGTTCTACAGAAATATTCATCTAATGATCGCTAATTAGGTTATGCCTTACAAAAATAAATTTTTAGCTGGGCTCAATGTGTAAATTTATATACTTAAACTATAATTTTATTGCATAGACACAGGTAAACCCTTCAAATTCTAAAAAATCTATGGAATAGGCAGAGTGTTGCCCTTCGTACATAATTTCGGCAATGCTTTCTTCATCAGTATCTATAGAAAATTCCTTAACATCTATATGATGTAAAAAGCTAAGTCCTTTTTGAGCGTATATTTTATAGAGCGATTCTTTTGCACCCCAAACAACGGTTAATTTACGAACTACTGCATCTGTATTAGCAAGGGTTCTGTATTCATCGGGTTGTGTAAATTTATGAGCAATAGTTAAAATTTTATCGCGCTGCTTTTCAATATCAATTCCAACTTCATCGGTATCAGCAATTATAATTCCTGTAAAATGATGTGAATGTGTAATACTGATATGTTTCCCATCTTTTAGATGTGGTTTTCCATCATCGGTATAAAACAAATCTGCATCGGTATAGTTGGCCACAGCCATAAGGTTCCTAATACTTAAGAAACCTCTACGGTGTTGTTCAGATTTCATTTGGTCTAATCGATTCTGACAATGGGGTGTTAGCGTAATTTCTTCAGAGAGCTCATCCTCAGATTCTTCTACTTTCCAGATGTAAACGGTAATACTAGGGGTTACTGTTATTGTTTTGTAAAGAGGCATGGCTATATTTTAAGATATTAGTACCTTTGCAATCGCAAATATTGAGCGAAATAACTGATTTACAACGAAAATATAAATAAAAAAGGATATGAGCACTAAAACTGTTTCTTATGTACCCTACAAAGTAAAAGACATTTCTCTGGCAGATTGGGGAAGAAAAGAGATTGAACTGGCCGAAGCAGAAATGCCTGGCTTAATGGCATTGCGTGAAGAGTACGGGAAGGAAAAACCTTTAAAAGGTGCTAGAATTGCTGGTTGTTTGCATATGACCATCCAGACTGCCGTTCTTATAGAAACTTTAGTTGCTTTAGGGGCTGATGTGACTTGGAGTTCTTGTAATATTTTTTCTACCCAAGACCATGCTGCTGCAGCTATTGCTGCTGCTGGAATTCCAGTTTACGCATGGAAAGGTATGAACGAAGAGGAATTTAATTGGGCAATAGAACAAACCTTATTTTTTGGTGAAGCACGTGAGCCATTAAATATGATTTTAGATGATGGCGGTGATTTAACTAATATGGTTTTAGATGAATATCCAGAATTAGCAGCTGCAATAAAAGGTTTATCTGAAGAAACAACCACTGGAGTGCATCGTTTATATGAAAGAGTAAAAAACGGTACTTTATTAATGCCAGCCATTAATGTAAATGATTCTGTAACAAAATCTAAGTTTGATAATAAATATGGTTGCCGTGAAAGTGCTGTAGATGCTATCCGTAGAGCTACGGATACGATGCTTGCTGGTAAACGTGTTGTTGTTGCCGGTTATGGAGATGTTGGTAAAGGTACTGCTGCTTCTTTTAAAGGTGCTGGGGCTATTGTAACGGTTACCGAAATAGACCCTATTTGCGCATTACAAGCGGCAATGGATGGTTTTGAAGTAAAAAGATTGGAAAACGTAGTAGAAAATGCAGATGTTGTGATTACCACTACTGGAAATAAAGATATTATCCGTTCTGAACACTTTAAAGCGTTAAAAGACAAAGCTATTGTTTGTAATATTGGGCATTTTGACAATGAAATAGATATGGCTTGGTTAAATAAAAATTACGGACACACCAAAGACGAAATAAAGCCACAAGTAGACAAATATACGATTGATGGAAACGATGTTATTATTTTAGCAGAAGGAAGATTGGTAAATTTAGGTTGTGCTACTGGACACCCAAGTTTTGTAATGAGTAATTCTTTTACTAACCAAACTTTAGCACAAATAGAACTGTGGAATAATAGTGCTGCTTATAAAAATGAAGTGTATATGCTTCCTAAGCATTTAGATGAAAAAGTAGCAAAACTGCACCTAGCGCGTTTAGGAGTAGAGTTAACAGAATTAAAGAAAGACCAAGCCGAATATATTGGTGTAACGGTAGAAGGGCCTTTTAAGCCAGAGTATTACAGGTATTAAATGGCAAAAGCTTATTACAAGCTTAATGGTTTTTACAAAGATAGCGGAGGAATCTCAACCAATAGATTTCTTCGCTATGTTTGCACTAATAGCAAAGAAATTTTATGAATATACTGCTTACAGGCGCTACAGGAACATTAGGATCTAGAATTCTATTCTCGCTATTAGAACTCCGGTTTAATAGCATAGAAAAGATTTACCTGCCTGTACGTAAAAAAACAGCAGTTTCGCCCTCTAAGCGTATCAAAAATATGCTTGAGAGTGATTTTACCACCCCATTTATAAAAGCAAATGCAACACAAATTACGAAAAAGATACACGTAATTCCTGCTTCATCTTTACTGGACCCATCTTCTTTTTTAGAAATAGAACAACTAGACTATTTTATACACTCTGCTGGCTTTGTAAACCTATCTACTGATCCAACAGCTAAAGAAGAGATTTTTAAAGAAAATTTAGAGTTTACAAAAGATATTTTTAATGCCTTTTCTGATAAAATTAAAAAGTTTATTTACATCAGTACAGCTTTTTCTGCAGGCAATGTTGGCGGAAAAATAAATAATGATTACAATCATAAAAACTTAGGGAACTACCGTAATTATTATGAAGCCTCTAAACATGCCTCTGAAAAATTCTTATTAAACGCTGGCAAACAAAAAAATATTCCAATTCAAATTCTAAGACCTAGTGTTTTGGGCGGTAATATTAACGAGGCACCAAATTACTTTATATCAAAATATATGGTGTTTTATCTTTTCGCCAAGTTTTTTTACCATAGTAATTCTAAAGATGCTATCCGTATTAGTACCAATGTAACAACTGGCTTAAATATTATCCCAACAGATTATGCCGCACAGGTTATTGCTAAAGTAATTGATACCGATATTGAACAGCTTAATATTGTGCACTCACAAGAAACGAATATGATGCGTGGTATTGCTAAAATACTAGAAGTAGTAGGCTTCACAAATTTTACTTTTACAGACGAGCAAATTACGGCTGCTACTGGTTTTACTTCTAAATTAGAAGAGTTTTATTATGAAACTATCGGGGTTCATCTGCATCCCTATATGACTTCTAAACCTAATGAGTGGGACACTAAATTACTGGAAAGCATTTTACCCATGCCTACTTATAATCTAGAAGATTACTTATCTGAAACAGTGGCTTTTGCCAAAGCAAAGAATTTTAGAAACCAGAAGTGGTAAGTATTTCTCTTCATAAAGTATATTATTAAGGCTATAAAGTATCTAAAGGGCTTTTAATGTTACGTAGACTTCTATTAGAAACATGAGTATATTTCATGGTTGTTTTAATACTATTATGCCCTAATAGTTCTTGTATAAAACGCAAATCTGCTCCAGATTCTAATAAATGAGTAGCATAACTGTGCCTTAAGCCATGGATTCCTATATTTTTATGAATGCCTGCTTTTTTCATTGCTTTTTTAAAAGTCTGCTGCACACTACTCTTAGAATATTTACCGCCATATTGTCCTTCTAATAAATATGTTTTAGGTTGATATGCTTTGTAATACTTTCTAAGCAATTCTAAAATACTTTCTGGTAGTGGCACATACCTATCTTTCTTTCCTTTAGCATTTGTAATGTGTACTAACATTAAAGAACTATCGATATCTTTTATTTTTATATTTACTACTTCTGATACTCGCAAGCCCATACCATAGCAGAATTGTAAAGCTATAGCGTGTTTTAGGTTTTTAGTTTCTGAAAGTATTTTTTTAACATCAGACTTACTTAACATTTTAGGTAATGTTATCGGTTTTTTTGGTCTAGGAATATCAAAAAACATTTTAGGTCGATGTTGCACCTGCTCAAAATAAAACTTAATAGCATTTATTTTACCATTCATTTTACGCTCTGCCATTTTTTCTTGATGTACACAATACAAAAAGTAATCTTTTAACCTCTTTGCTGTAAGCTTATTAACATCATATTCTTTTAATAGCAATAATAAGTGTGTAAATTCTGCAAGATATATACGGATAGTATTTGTACTATATGCTTTAAGCTCTAACTGTTGTTTTAGAGCGATAAAAGCAGGTTTATTTTCACTATTAATTTTATATAATAATTTATCCCCTAAAGGTTCTTCTAATAAACCTAGAGATTTTCTAACAACGCTAAGGTCTGGTAAATACCAAGTTTTTTGCCTATTACTCCATTTCGCCGAAGGGTATGAAGTCTTTAATTCTTTTAAAAGTTTTTTATTGTATGGGAAATGAATCCAAATTACTTTTTTATTCCTATGAAAACCAAAAGTATAGTTGTAATTTGTATTCATCATTTTATATATCATTTTTACAAAAGTACAATTTTGATATATCAAATACGCTATTTAGAATATCTTTATAGCTACTGTCATTGCTTAGGTTATACAAAATGCGTACTTTGTAAATAATTTAAAATTAACTGCACATATATATGTGTTATCTACAACACTAGAATATCTCATTTAAGCGATTAATAGCGTTACACATTGCTTTTACATATCCCTCGTTATATTCTGCTGTTGTATCGTTTGGTAGTTCGTGATGCATTTTACTTGCTTCAAATAATTCTATAAGCCTTTTTGCTCGGTCATTTTCAACCACAAGCCTATTGATATCTAGTGTGTGAAATTCAGTTTCACCGTTGCCAAATTCGCTGATAATATCAATTATTTGTTCGTTTGTCTTCAATTGGTATCCGTCCATTTGTTCGTCTTCCATTTCCTGTAATTCTTCTCTAATTTTTTGCATTTTAATTTAGTTTTTATTGTTTAACCCGTGCAGTAGATAACACGATATATAATTCAGTTGGTAGGGCTTGGTTATACCTACAAAATCAATGCACATTTGAAATGTAAGCCTTCCCTTTTATGTGCTGTGCTACTCACCAACCGAAATCATATGTTTTACCGTTGTAGCTAATATGAAAAAACACTCTTGGAAAATATTAAGCCTTATCTTGATTATTTATTTCGGATTTGAGTTGTTTAAAGAATATCATCCGACTTTTTACGGAACATCATTTAACGACGAACGAATAAAAATCGGACTTGTACCAATCGATTCTAGTTTGGTTATGAAAGGAGAAAACACGTATGTATATCAAACTTGGAAAAATGAAAGTGAGGATGTACCAAGATTTTATGCTAAATATGCTTCGTTTGACAAATGGAATAAAGGAATTGAAATGGAAAATGACAACTATGTTGTAATGGTCGATTCTTTAAAAACAATAGTTTCGATTAACTATAACTTTCAGACTAAAAAATTCAATTACGAACTGAAAGAATATAACAGACCGAGAAACACTTCTGATTTATATGGTCATTCTGGAAAGATAATTAGAGTTTTGACAAAAAATGAAACAGCGGAAATACTAAACAATAATGGAATAAAATACTAGCTACAACAATGTGTATAATTCATTGCTAATAAAGGCTTACTTACGAAAATTCCGCTGGAATTTTCTATCCGTGATTATTTGCTAACTTTAGTGATTAAACACGCAACGAAATCATACACTTTACCGTTGAGGGTAATGACCTAAAGGCCGTATTGCTTCGCTGCAAAAAAACAAGAAGCTCCTAAATAGTTGTTTTTTCACGACTCCCGCAATACGCATTTACCCTCAACGCTCTGGGTATGCCACGACTTTACCATAAGTATTTTTGTACTTGTTGACTTTTCTAACTACTTTAGATAACTACACACAACAAGGCATATATTCAAGAAGTCGCAGCAATCTTCCTACTCGGTAGGCTGCGCCTCCCGGAAGATATACCCAGAGCGTTGTACTTCATTTAAGAAAAACATAGAAATCAATGAAAAAACTTCTGATTGTTTTATTGTTAATATCATCTTATGCTTCTTGCCAAGAGAAAAAAAATGATTACAAAATAATTCAATTTGAAGGAAATGACAACCAGAATTCTCAAGTAGTAAAAGAAGTTAAACTAAATGAAAACATGCAAGTCTTTTTTGAAAAATATTCTGGATTTAAGGCCTCTAAATACAACAGTTTTTCGGACGTAGAGATAACCAATTATTACGAAGACAAACTACTGGTAAAAACAACAAAATATTATCCGAATTCTGTTGACGCTGATAGTGCGCGAATTGAATATAAATACAATGCTAAGAGTCAATTAATTGAGCGAAGACATTTTGATTTAAAAAAAAGACTAAAAAAAACTATAGAATTTGGAGATTGTCTAATTGATTCGACCGATTATGAACCTTACCCAACTTGGAAACTAGAATCAAGTATAAGCTTTAAGTATGATAATAAAGGTCGAAAAATTGAATACTATGCACCTGAAATACACTGGGATAGTCAAAATCATTATTTTTATGAATATGACGAACAAGATAATTTGATAAAAGAGACATCGCTTAATAATGATGAGTTAATTTGGGAAAAGTATTTCAGCTTTGTTTATAATGGCTATGATTACTTTTATAATCGAGATGCTAACGTTACCATTAAAAATAAATCTGAATGGCCCTATTATTACAAAGTTCGTTTCAAAAAAGACAGTAAAGGAAATATAATTGAGGAAACTAAAACTAGAAAAGACGGAACTTTAGATTACCGAATAGAAAAAGAATATGAGAATAATCAGATTGTAAAAGAGCAAAGATTCAATCGGAATAACGAATTGGAATTGACAAAGATTTACAAATACGACTAATAAAACGCAGTACAACAATTTGTATATTGCATATGCCGCCTTCGGCAGGCAAACACAACATACAAGGAACGTTAGGCAATATTAAAACAAGAACGAAATGTCAATGACCCAAGTAGCTTTTTTACGAAAAGCAGACATACCAACTAAAACAGAAATTGAAGGAATTATCAAAGGACTAGGTTATGAGTTCGAAATTTTGGAAGACTCTGAAAATATTGTTGAACTTGACGGAATTTCTTGCTCGATAAACGGACACGAAACATACTTTGAAACCTATTTTGACCAACCGACAGAAATAACAAACGATTGTGATTGGATTCTGCCTGACTTAACAAATCAGGACACGGCTATTTCATTCGTTTGGGGAGCGGACTTTGCAGCAGGCGCCTGCATTGGACTAATATCAATTGCCCTAATTGACAAAGGACAAGCACTTGTTTACTATTTGGATGACGAGATGAAATACTCAAGAGAAATGCTTGTTTCTGACACTCCACAATTCTTGACCGAACTTGAAAAACAAAAGAAAAATAATGCTCCAAATCCTTCTGATGAAAAAATATTAACGAATGGAAAATCCGACAACAAAAGCTTTTGGGACAAACTGAAAGACTTGTTTAAATGAAAATAAAAAACATTGCCTAACAAGGTGTATAGCCAATAGGGCGTTTAGAGATAAATTGAAAGTCTTGTTCTTTGAGCAAGCAACGCCAAAACAAAGTTTTGACGTTTAACAAAAAAGAAAATTAAAAGTAAAAACGTTTGTTTTGGCTTAGTGGTAAACCGAAAGTGAAGTACTTCATTTTTGCCCTACTGTCCATACACAGAACGTTGCAACCATTAAAAAAATGAGCGTAAAAGAAGGAGACATATTCATAACAAAACTGGAGAGAGACTTTTTTGGAGCTTTCAAAGTCATCAAAATTGGAAAGTCATTTTTCGAAGAAATAGATGGTGATTTAATGATGCTCGGAATCTTGGACTATGTGGATAAGAAAAAACCAGTAATAGATGATTTAAGATTAAATCAAATTCTACGTTGCAACCGATTTTTCTTCTCAAATAAATATGCAATCGACTTTTATACCAATAATCCAAAATACAATGATTTAAGCAAGTTTGAATATTTGGGAAATAAACCAATGACAGAAGTAGAAAAAAGAATTGATTTCAAATTAGGAGATGGACGAAATGGAGAAAAAGGTGGTTTTCCTTTAGTTGGTTTAATGGAATCTGACTATGGTAAAACAGCTTTTTATGAATGGCGTTGGATAAATGAGAAAGAAGAATTCCAAAAAGAAGTTGAAATAGAAAATGAAAAAGCTCGTCTTGCAAGAGAAGAATATATAAAACAGGCAATGAAGCCTAAAAAAATGTTGGACAACAAAGTTTTTTGGGAAGCAATAGAAAAAATTGATTGGACTAAAGAAGACGACCGAGAAAGAATGCAACCTGCGATTGATTTTTTAGCAGAGAGAAAGGTTAGTGAGATAAAACAGTTTCAAGAAAGTTTGACCTATAAATTGTATTTGTTGGACACCAAAGAACACGCTGAAAATATTGGCGAAGATTCATTCAAAGATGATGATACATATTTTTCAGTTGACTACTTTCTTTATGTTAGATGTTGTGTCATAGCAAATGGTCAGGAGTATTTTGAAAGTATATTGAAAAATCCAAAGGATATGCCGAAGGATATGGACTTTGAGCCATTACTATATATTGCCGAAGAAGCCTATGAAAAACGGATGAACAAGGAATTGGAATATGAAACAGGTTGTGATTATGAGACCTTTTCGAATTATACAGGCTGGAAAAAATAACGGTTGCCAACAATGTATAAAAATAATAGCTGTTTAATCGCAAAAACGAAAGTAAGTAAATACAAAAAAGGTCTGTGTTTAACCGAAAAGTTAGTGCGTGCAAATCCGCTACTATTCTTATACTAGACCGTTGTAGCACATAAAACCAAATGAAGAAAAAGAAAAAAATACTAATATGGATTGGACTGATTGTGGTTCTTCTCGTTTTGGCTTATTATTTTCTTTTACCAAAATTATTATTAGCTAGTTTATCTACTGAACCAAGAAATCCAAAAGTAGAAATAAATGAAACACATACAATCGGATGGTGGTCTAAACAAGAAGCCCTAAGCATTGATACTTTTGAGGTTAATATAGTTGACAGCAAATTGAATCTCTTCAACAGTAAATCCCTTATTAGCTATAGAATAAAAGGAAACTTAAACTATAAAAAAGGTTGGAGACCTTACATTAAAGAAATTCACCTATCCGAAAGATTTCTGACTAATACAACAGACTCTATTAACAATCCTGACGCAATGATTGAAATAACACCTGTAATTGGTGCTAAAGATGATGAAAGTTACAACGGAGAGAAAATAGAATTCGACATAACAAATGAGAAAAAAATGAACTCTTTTCATTGGGGAAATAATAGAGTTAGATTTAAATGCCTAGAAAGTATTAATGATATTGTATTATCACAAAGGAAATAATAACGTGCTACAACACGGTGTATAAAACATAGCTAATAAGTGCTTAACCAAAAGGTTTGTGTATATTTAGAAAGTCTGCCAAATTTTTAATTTGGCTTTTAAAAAGAGTAAAATTAAAAACAAAATATAAAAATTCGGCTCTGTGCTAAACCAAAAAGTTAGTGTCTTTTTGCACGCTACGTTTCATACACAAGACCGTTGAGGGTAATGACCTAAAGGCCGTATTGCTTCGCTGCAAAAAAACAAGAAGCTCCTAAATAGTTGTTTTTTCACGACTCCCGCAATACTCATTACCCTCAACGCTCTGGGTATGCCACGACTTTACCATAAGTATTTTTGTACTTGTTGACTTTTCTAACTACTTTAGATAACTACACACAACAAGGCATATATTCAAGAAGTCGCAGCAATCTTCATACTCGGTAGGCTGCGCCTCCCGGAAGATATACCCAGAGCGTTACCTGCAATTTTGAAAAATGAAGAAAAAAGTACCAATAGGATTACGAAAAATATTGGACCAAGAAGCAAATGATAAAAATCGCTTGTTTCAAATTGAATTTGGAGAAACCCCTCTGATTAGGTTTGTGGATTTGGACAAATCAAGTGATTTCTATTTCGAAATAATTAAAGTGAATCCGGCAAATGGACAAAATAAGGTTTCGTACACCATAAAGTACAGACCGTATAATGAAGAAACTTTAGCACCCAAACAACTTAATGTTGAACTTTCGAATTTCAGAGAACATTTTAAAAGATGGAAAAATCTCTTAATCGAATCCAATAAAGAAAGTCCATTTTTTGATGATGAATTTGAAAAAACATATTTTGAAGAAATCGCACCACGGTTTGAAATAGTAGAAGAAGATGCAGATTTCAAACCTTTTTCGATTGAACAACAAAAAATGATTACAGCGTTTCTAGAAAAAGCGGAGAAAGTAATCAAGCAAAAAAAGGAACAGACTAAGGACTCCGAAATCACAATTGAATTAATAGAGAAAACTAAATCAGAAATTACAAAATCAACCAAAAGACAAGTAATTAAAAATATTAGGACAATTATTGCGAAGGGATTTAAAATTGGACTGAAAATCGGAGAAAAACTATTGATTGAATTTAGTACAGAACTTGCTAAAAAATTATTGCTCGGATAAAAAACTGCAGGTAACAATGGCTATAGCAAATAGGGGGTAAAGTTCTATATTTAAAGGCTTGGGCTTGTTTATTGAGTCCGCCAAATCTTTTGGATTTGGCAATTAAAAAAGAAAAAATAATTACAAAACAAAAAGCTCTGACTCGCAGACCAGACGGAAACGAAAAGTTTCCTTGCCTGCCCTACTTGCCATAGCCGAGCCGTTGAGGGTAATGACCTAAAGGCCGTATTGCTTCGCTGCAAAAAAACAAGAAGCCCCTAAATAGTTGTTTTTTCACGACTCCCACAATACTCATTACCCTCAACGCTCTGGGTATGCCGCGACTTTACCATAAGTATTTTTGTACTTGTTGACTTTTCTAACTACTTTAGATAACTACACACAACAAGGCATATATTCAAGAAGTCGCAGCAATCTTCCTACTCGGTAGGCTGCGCCTCCCAGAAGATATACCCAGAGCGTTGTACGCAAGCTAAAAAATGAAAACTAAAGGAATAAAAATCAGTCCAAGATTTTATAAATCTGATTGGGAAAATCTAAATCTAAATGGAAAAACCTCCGATTGGAATAAGGCTGTTGAAATTTTTAACGACAGGATGAATGGTAGATTTTTTGAACAAATTCAATTGCTTGAACAAAACCCAAATAGAGATGTTGGAATTTTTGCTGGTTTTGCAATAATGTCGCTGGATTGTTTACTGATTGAAACAATAGAACAGTTTATAAATGGAAGATTAAGAACTGGACAAGGAATGGATGAAAAATCCTTTTTTGATTTTTTTCAAAGAAGCGATGAATTTAAATCTTTTTTTAATACTCAAACAAAGGCAACTGTATTCTATCAACAAATTAGATGTGGACTTTTGCATCAAGCTCAAACTAAAGGTAAATCCATAATTCACATTAGAGAAAAACCAATGTTGGAATGGATTGACAATAATAATCCTAGAAATGGATTAAAAATTCACCGCAAAAAATTTCACCATGAGGTACTTAGAATTTATGAAAACTATTGTGAACAGCTTCGCGATGAAAGAAACATGAATCTCAAAGGAAAGTTCAAACGAAAAATGGACAGTATTATAAATCAAAGGTAAACGCAAAGAAGAATAAAAAAATCACTAATAATATTACTAGTTATTTTGTTTCACCAGCAATACTTTTTTTCAGCAATTGCATAAAAGAAGAATTTCTCGCTTCTGCATCACTGATAAGTGCATCATAATTAAGCACAAATAATTTAATTGGAATTTTACTAAACCTATCACTCATATCTGGAATAATGAACTCTTCACCATACAACATTTTACCTTTTGAATATAATGGAATATAATTGTCTTCTAACAACGACCTTTCAAATTCAACGTCAATCTCAGCAACTCCATAATACCAAACTCTCTGAATTTTATCTACAAACTTATTATTTAGAATTCTAGCACGTTGCTTAAGTTGACTCACAACTTCCTCTTGTTTAGCCAATTTAATTCCTTCTTGCTTAAGCTCAATAATTACAACATCAACTTTATCAGCTTTATCAGGATTATCGGAAAAAATTATTGCAATATCTGGTCGTGTACCATCGGAATCAACTTTATCATCTTCACCAGCCAACTCCTTCAACAACTCATCCATTCTACGCTCACTCAATACTGAAGAATAAGTCATAAACTTGTCATCAAATATCCAAACGTTATTCTTGAAATATGTATCAATACCTCCTTCATTATGGTCGTAAGTCCTTTTAGGTATAATTACATCATGTATATCGTCTTCATTTCCATCTTCTGTGGCTTCTTTCAAGCGCTTTAAAGAAAACTCACGATAAAGAATATACTCCATTAATAATCTTGAAGAAACTTCCAAAGCCTTGTCATATTGTTCATCATCCAAGTGAGTAGCTTCGAGCAGTTTTTTCTGATCTTGAAAAAAACGCATTTGTGCAGCTTCAAGAGTCACAGCTCTATCAGCAATTCCTATGGATTCATCTTTGAAATAACCATGTAAATGAGGATAAGTATTCTGAAGAGAGTTTTTAAGTTCTTTATTCCTTTCTGAAATTTCAGGAATACTCTCTTTAAGTAATTCACTCACATGTTTTTTAAACACCCTTTTTAACTGTTTAATAGTTGCATCTGGTAAGTCAAGTTCTTGACGTGAGGTATCTACTTTTCCTGTAAGATAATCTGAAATCAAAAGAAAAATAAGTTCATATCCATCTGGTAAAGATTCACCACCTGGCATTTTCATTTCTACTGTTCTATTATCAACACAAACAGCTATAATACTCATTACCCTCAACGCTCTGGGTATGCCGCGACTTTACCATAAGTATTTTTGTACTTGTTGACTTTTCTAACTACTTTAGATAACTACACACAACAAGGCATATATTCAAGAAGTCGCAGCAATCTTCCTACTCGGTAGGCTGCGCCTCCCGGAAGATATACCCAGAGCGTTGTAACACATTAAAACAAAACATTGTTCAAACAAGAAAAAATAGCAAAATCGCTTTATAGTGAATTGTCAAACTATCTATCTGAAAAAGGATTGCCAATAAAATCTGAATTAGAAGGAGCTGGTGTTCATTGGAATTGTATTTGTGAATCAGAAAATGCAAGAGTATCTATTTATTCTTGTGACCTATCATATATGAGGGACAATAAAGGGAATAGTGAGGAATTTATTGTTTCTTACTTTTTAGAAGATAGTGAAATATCTTGTGGACGTTCATATGACCGAAAAAAAGTAATTGAATCAGTTGAAAATTGGGCTTTAAAAAAATCAAAATCAGAACTATATACCAACTTCACTTTTGTTGACAAAGGACTTAGAGCCATTAAGCAATTAGAAGAAAACTGGTTAATAAAATATCCGAATTTAGGAAACTCAAATCGAGTAATTGATAATCACGGCAGTGGAATAATTAGATTTGAAATAAATAATAACGACAGAGCTTGTTGGTTTACAACAACTGGAGAAAATAAAGAACTTTCCATTAGTTTCAGTATCGACGAATGTGTGCTTTTCGAATCTGTGGCTAATAATGATGAAATAGCTGAAGTTTTGAATCAATTTTTAATTGAAAAAGAGAATCTATCAAGCTTATCGAAAGAATTTAATTGGATAATTTCAAATGATTTAGTTAAAGCTTACGAGAATGGAAATGGCATTGAAGGAGAGTTTATAGATAGTTGGAATAATATTACTAGATTTTACGAGGAAATAAATGGAGATTATATAAATGATGTTCTATCTTTTATATCAGATTTACGTTCTAAAGGGTTTGATAAAACATTAAGGGCAGGTCAATCATTATATACATTTGTCCTTTCTAAATCGAGAAGGCACGGACTTACTGAAAATCAAAAATACTTGACTTTCTCGTTCCAAAAAAATAAAATGATAATTAGGAACAATAAGAATGAAGAAATGAACTTTAATAAAATTGAACTGAATTCAGAAGTTGAAAGTTTATTAAACGCTCTTAACCAACAATCTATTGAATAAAAAACGTGTTACAACAATTTGTATATTGTATATGCCGCCTTCGGCAGGCAAACGAAACATACAAGAGCCGTTGAGGGTAATTATGAAAAAACTTTACTTAAATAAAAATACTTTCAAATATGCGAGCCTGATATGGAGTTTTTTCGTTTACGTAATAGGTGCTATTATTTGGAGTTTATGGATAAATCTAGTGACTTGGTCAAAACCTGGACTGAACGATATAATTGAAACTACAATAATTTTTGAAATCGTTTTCTTAGTCAGGACACTAATACTAATAATGCGAAAACATTTAATTAGTGTCTATATAGATTCAGAAAACAACCTATTAATAATTAATCAATTAAGAGTGTTTCAAAAGAATTTACGGACTGAATTAAACCTTGAGAAATTAGAAATATCTGAATTGAAAAATAAGTGGTCCACATATTTCAATTTGCAAGACGATAAAGGTTTTGTTTGTATTTCTTCAAGTAATTATGGATTGTCGGAAAAAAAAGTAAGGAAAATATATAAAAAAATACGCACAACATCGGCTATAGTTCATTACGGCTGAATGATACTCGCGTACCATTCCGTAACGAAACCATAGCCAAAACCGTTGGCAATAATTTAAATAACACTAATTGAAAGGATATAAACAATTGAATTACTTCACAGCATTATGGGTTTTTATAATTCTCTTGCTGAATTCTTGTGTAGAAGAACAATATGATAAAACAAAGGCACTTGAACAAGCCCATACCTCGCTAAATATTGGATATGAAACTTATTTAGCCTCCGAAGATATTAATTCACTATTGTATAAAGTCCGCGACAACAATTTTGAAATGGAGGACATCGAAGGGATTTATAGCTTATCGCAACAGTTGGTTAAGAAAACAGAAGAAAATATCGATTTACTATCAGCTGAAAAAAAAGACCATAATGTGACATCATTATTTGAATCGACTATTACTTATCTAGAATCGGTTACATTATTGGAAGAAAACATTCCTGCTTTCGTTGAAAGTATTGTTGACTCAACGATAGTTAATAAACCGGAATTGAATCAAAGGATTGGAGAGTTAGCGATGGATGTTCAGAAAAAAGGACAGGATTGGCAAAATTCTAAAACTGAATTTTACACTGCTCAAAATATTGGTCAAAAAGCAATTGACTCGATTGAAAAATTGATAACAAAAAAGTAAAAACTATTGCCAACAATACCTATAGCAAATAGGGCGTAAAGTGCTACATTTAATGGCTTGGGCATGTTTGCCAAGTCCGCCAAATCTTTTGGATTTGGTAATTGAAAAAGAAAAAAGAAATACAAAACAAAAAGCTCTGGGTATGCCACGACTTTACCATAAGTATTTTTGTACTTGTTGACTTTTCTAACTACTTTAGATAACTACACACAACAAGGCATATATTCAAGAAGTCGCAGCAATCTTCCTACTCGGTAGGCTGCGCCTCCCGGAAGATATACCCAGAGCGTTGTAAAACATTAAATGAAAATTATAAAAAAAATATTCTTAATACTCGGAATAATTATTGGAGTAATAATAATTTCATTTATAGGATTATTATCTTATGATTCTTATCAAGAATCTAAATTTTATAATATAGAAATTCCTGAAAATTTAAAATTCGAAAAACCAATTGAATTTCTAACAAATTCTCAAATAGATTCATTAAAAAAAATAAAAATCAATGATGATAAACTTGTCGTAATTGGGAACGGATATGGAGGTTATAATTTTTATATGTGGCATAAGCCTATTGAAAAAGGTGAGATTTATATAAAAGCATTTGAATTGACGCGAAATGTACGGTTATCTGAATGGAAATTAAGTAATCGGACAAAAAATACTATAACAAAATTGAGTAACAAATATCAACTTTATCAAGGGAGTACTGTAATTGATGAGGGAACTTTTGAAAATTTCTATCCTACAAGATTTGAATTATGGTTTAAATCCCAAAAGTCTGGGATTGAAAAAAAGCTAACTGAAAAAAATTATATAATTGATGGTTGGGACAGATAAAACGTTTTACAACAACACCTATGCGATAATGCGGGCTTTGGCTTAATCGAAAAGTAATTGCTTATTTAGTTTGTCGCCAAAGATTTAAATTTAGTATTTTAGAAAAGATAAAAACAAAACATAAACTTTGGCTAGGTACTAGCTTGAAAATCAGTGATTTTTTTGCTTCCGCACTATACATAGCTAAACGTTGGCAACAAGCTGAACTCACTCAAATGGAACGTCGAACGATAATAATAATTGGATTTTTATTCTGTTTAATCGGAATTTTTATCACGCCATTGTTTTATGAAAATACACAATACGGAGAAATTTTCTTTTTACTGATTTTATATCCACTTCCAGCTCTGATTTTAGCAATTCTCAACGGATATTTACTTTGGATTGCGGAATTAAAAACTCAAAATCTGATTTTGAAAATCAGTATTGGACTCATTCCTATTCTAATTATGCTAACACTCGCTTTTGGAAAGGAATCACCTACTCAATTCATTGCGACTTTTGGGATTATCGGAATTGGAATAACTAATCTAATTTGGATTACGACATTGACTAGAAAGCTAACTCAAACTCATAATGGATAATATAAATTTTAAAAAATGGGCTTTCCATTTTATGATTTGGATTTTAATAATCAATATTATTTCCTTTTATCTGACAATCAGTTACACTAGTATATTTAATGAAGGTAATAATACTGCAGAAGTTTTGTTTTATTTTGGAATTTTAGGAACAGTTTTACTTTTACTGAGTTTCATTTTTATAATTTTAAGTAGCATAAGAAAAGAGAAGAAAAATTATCAATATTGGACTTCAATTGTCGGACTAGTAATTTTCGGAATTTTGCCAATCATAGCAAGTTTATTCTGAAATTAATTTAGTGTAAACCTAAATCTTTAACTTGTGTAAACCATCTCCCTTTACGAACATTTGAGAACCGAAATCCGAAATGAAAAATTACTTTAAATATACAGACGAAGATTATACTGAATGCTTTTTAGAATTAGATGAAGAATTCTATTGCGAAAGAGCAGTTTACAAGACAAAACATAAACTAATCAATACATATTTGACAATTGAAAAAGAACCGTATTTTTTACCTGAAGGAAACTTAAAAGATGGTTTAAAATTTATGAACTTAAGTTCAAAAGAGGAGTTTGACATTTTGTGGAAAGAATCGATGATAGAATCTGAATCAGACTGGAATGAATTGAAAATGAAATATAAAATCGGAGAAAAAATTAAATCCCGAATTTTATGTTTTTATCCGACAGGAATTATATCAAATTTTGGTGAGAATTTTAATGCTATATCTGACTTCAAAGATTGTGAAGAAAAATTCGGAAAAGAGAAAATGTATCCGAATAACGAAATGGAATTGGTTATTTCCGAATTTGATGAAATAAACCAAATTATTCGACTAAAAACGAATGAATCATAAAACAGACATAAATATATCCGAATTTCATTCTGACGTGAAAAAATCGATTAAACTGATTGCAAGTTTGAACGAAAGTCCAAAGGATGAAGAATTATTGTACCTGCTTAACCAAAACGGAATAAACGAAAATCACGCAATCGAAATCTTGACTTTCCTACCAATCGCATTTGTTCGAAAAATGTTGCCAAAAATGAATTGGCGAGAAAATTACATCGAACAACTGTCTGACAAAAAACAACGGTCAAAACAGTTTTCGGAAAATCAATTTTATTCGATAATCGAATCAGAAACAAAAGTTTATTTTGGAAATAAACCTGAAAGTGAAGTAATACTCAAAATTGCTGGACGAAGTGCTGAATTTAAAGTAATCAATGACTTGCTACTTAAAAATGAAAAAACAGACATTACCGAAATTAAATTCACTGAAAATATAATAATCCGAAATGAATAAAAAACGGCATACAACAACGTGTCCTATGAAAAGCCTTAGTCCAGTTCTCTAAAGATAAATAATATTTTCTTTTTTGCTTTAAACCACCTTTTTTTCTTTTAATATAACTTGCTCCGCATCCCTTCGGCTAGCTCAGGACATCGCCTATTTGTGATCGATTCTTTTTTACGAAACGTCACCAGCATCTGTATGATTATTAAGTTATAATAAACTCGGTCACTTGCTATAAAAATGTGATTCTAATACCTTAGATCACCCACGTTGTTTTGTGATACGAGCTTTATCTATGAGCTTTGTTATGGTTACTTTTTATCAGGATATCACTCCTATCGTATAAGGAGTCTCTGTTTTTATAACTGCTAATGTTCTACTTAGTAACTTTCTTGCTACTTTGATAATAATACTCTTTACGTTCTTACCCATATGCTTACGGTAATATGCCTGCATCACAGGATCTGTACGTATCGCTTGCCACGAGGCTTCAACAAAATAACTTCGTATCAGTCGATGTGCACGTGGTGTAATACCCATGATCTTATAGTTAGCACCACTTTGATGAACCCCTGGGGCTAAACCCACATAACCTGCTAAATGCTTTACACTATTGAATCTGCGTAAATCGCCTAATTCACACAAAATACCACAAGCAACTATCCCGCCAATACCAGGGATGCTTCTCAGTAACATATAGTCCTTCTTATAATGCGTCTTGCAGTATCTTCTCAATTGTGTTGATACACCTCGTAACTCTTGATCTATAAATCGGAAGGAACGCATGCGACTCTCCAAAGTAGCTTTTGCCGTTGGATGTTTAAAAACTATAGCATCTAACCAATTACGATACTTATGACTCCAATGGTCATTATCAAATTCCTCTGGTTCTTTAATGCCAAAATACAATAACTGCATCTTGATGTAACTCTTAATCCTTCTAAAATCTTTAACCAAATCATTTCGCCTTCTAAACAAACTACGAAGTTCTTCTCGCTTGATATCTCGTATTATGATACTTTCTAAACGACCATCTTTAAGCTCTCTAGCTATCAACTGTGCGTCTATATTATCTGTCTTGGTATGTTTCTCCTTACCTTTTCTATAAATATCAGCAGGATTGACTACCAAGCTGCGCCAACTATAACTCTCAAAACAACGGTGGGCATAATAACCACAACAACCAGCCTCATAAGCTACACTTACTTGATGAGCAGAAAAATGTTTTAAAACATATCTATACAATTGTTCCGGATCAGGAGACATACTAAATGATTTACCCGAAAATAAATCCGTAGCACAATGAACCTTCCAACTTCTCTTGTGTATGTCAATGCCAATATATAACTTAGGGCATGCAGTAATTTGAGTTTCCATATCTTTAATTTTTAGTTCACTTTAAAGATACTCGACTTACTGCTTTTTCATCGATGCTATAGCTGATTGCGGCTGAATTCCTAATCGGAATTCATTGCAATTTACTATCTTTAGGTTACGGCGGAAAATTCTTGCGAATTTCCCGCAACAAGCCATACACAAAACCGTTGTGCACAATAAGAAAATGACAAGAACAATCAATATAATTTTGGGAATATTAATAGCTTCATTGCTATTTACAAATTGTTCCTCTGATAAAAAGAAGAATAGGAATATTCCTGTCGAATCGATTACCGAAATCGATTCTATTCTTTCCCCAATAACTGAAAATTTCGAAATTCAAGGGAACCAAGAAAGTGTTATAAAAGGCAAAAAAGGAACTTCCATATACATTCCTGCTAATGCATTTCAATTCACAGATGGAACTGAACCAAAAGAACCTATCACAATCGAAATTAAAGAGTGCTTTAGCCTTACAGATATGATTTTCGAAAATCTTCACACTGTTTCCGGAGACAAAATACTTGAAACCAACGGAATGGTTTATCTAAATGCGGAAGCAGATGGTAAAAAACTATCCATAAAACAAGGCAAAGCTATTGCTATTGGATTTCCAAAGAACGGATTGGATAAAGAAATGGATTTGTTCTATGAATTTAAACTTAATGATAGTGTAAAAACTTGGATTCCTGATTATAAATTCTTTGAGACTAAATCGACCACAGAAACTGTAGTTGAAATTGATAGTTTAGATTTAATCGGAGAAGACATAGGATATGAAATTGAGTATCCTATTGAAATGACTGAAGACCTTTATGACTATGGTTATTGGATTTCATTGCGGACTGCAACATTTGATGAAATAAAACTATTAAATAGAGAAGAAACAGTTGTAGAATTTATAGAGGACCCTAAAAATATTGATAGTGTAAATGCACATCTTTTTTACAAAAATAACTGGAGAGCTGATTTCGATTTCTACATCAATAAAAAGGGGGAAATCTACAATTTAAGGCCAAATAAGGATTTTGGAATAACATATAATAAACAGGCTTTAAAAATTGTAAGAGAACTATTCGAATCCTTACCACCTTTTGATATTGAAAACTATGAAACAGATATAAGAAATGATTGGGATTTTTCTCTCGGAATTATGAGTAGTCGTTCAATTAATTGGAAAAGATTTAAACAAAAATTTAGGAATCAGTATTCTGATTATACAAATCAAGTTATTCAAAAAATTGACCAAAATACATTACAATACTATATGTTTTCTGCAACAGAAATGGGCTGGATAAATTGCGATAGGTTTTGGGATATTGAAGATAGAGAGAAAACAGATTTTATTGTAAAAACCAACAATCCAACCGAAACTAAAATTCAAATAATATTCAAAGATATTAAGAGCATAATGACTGGAACTTATGAAAATGGGGTTTTAGTCTTTAAGAACATTCCAAAAGGAAAAGAAATAAAGGTTATTGGAATAAGTTATTCAAATGGAAAACCGACACTTGCAGTTGGAGAATCATTTACTGATTCTAAAGATTTTGAACTTACAAATTTCCAAGAATTCACCCTTGACCAATTGGAAATTGAACTGAATAAATTAAATTAAAAATTACTGTACACAACAATGACTATAAGTAATTGCTTGTTCTAGCCTACTTCTGAAAATCCTCTCGGATTTTCAGTTTGGTGTGTACTTGCTAAAATAAGTGCTAACCCACGCAACTACTCATAGCCGAAACCGTTACCTGCAAGCTGAAAAACACAACGATGAAAAACAAAATAATCTTAATTGGAATTATATTCTTTGCAACAATCTCTGGATGTAAAGAAAGTATTAACAAACTTGGAGAAAATGAGTTTGTCCTGGACGGAGAATTAGAAGGAATTGAGAACGACAGTTGGATTTATTTAATGTTGGATAATAAACCTGTGGATTCGACTAAAATTGAAAACAATAAGTTTTCAATGAATGGAGTAACCAAACATCCTAAAGAATATGTTTTACTCATTAAAAATTCACGAAACTATGGTATTATTTGGATAGAGCCAGGGAGTCTTCATTTTAAAGCTAAGAATGGAGAATTCAAAGATGCAATCGTTAAAGGTTCTGAAACTCATAAAGAAAGTGTAAGACTATGGCAACCAATTTGGAAATATAGGAAAAGACGAGATAGTCTTTCAAGCATAGTATATAATGACAAACTAAATGATAGTTTAAAAGTAACTGCCAAAATAGAATTGAAAAAAGTTCAGCAAAATAGATTGAAAATTGAGCAAAATTTTATTAGAAATAATCCAAAATCATACGTAAGTGCTCAAACTCTTGACTTTTATTCTACATCATTACCAAACAAAATTGTTTCTGAATTGTACAATAATTTTAGCGAAAATTTAAAAAAATCTTCTTATGGAGAATCGATAAATCACTATTTGAAGCTAAATAAAAATCCGAAAATTGGTGAAAAATATGTGGATTTTTCAATGCCGAACGAAAATGGAGAAATCACTAAACTATCGGACTTCGAAGGGAAACTAATATTATTGGATTTTTGGGCGTCTTGGTGTGGTCCTTGCATTAAGGAATATCCAGCATTAAGAAAAGCTTACTCTAAATTTAATAATGATGGATTTGAAATTGTCAGTGTTTCGGAGGATCAAACTAGAGAAATTTGGCTAAAATCAATAGAAAAAAATAAATTGAATTGGGTTAATCTTTGGGAAGATAATGGCGGAAAGGCCGACCCATATCTAATTTATGGAATTAATGGAATTCCTGATAATTTCCTAATTAATGAAAAAGGAATTATAGTCGCTCGAAATTTGAGAGGCGAAAAATTGATAGAAACTATTGAATCAAATTTAAAAAAAGCCAGCAGGTAACAATGGCTATAAGTAATTGCTTGTTCTCGCCTATTTCTGAAAATTCCTGCGGAATTTTCAGCTTGTCGTGTACTTGCAAAAGTCCGTGCTAACCCATGCAACTGTTCATAGCCGAGACCGTTGTGTGCATTTGAGAAAAATGAAACCTGAATTAAAATATATCGAATTGAAAAGTGGATTTGGAGATAATGGACCAGCTTGGATTGGAATGGCTGAATTTTCGAAATCTGGACGGACTGTGTATTTTAATGGAAGAGCACTTAAAAATTCAAATGCTCAAGGAATTGCAGGAAATTACTTTGATATAGAAAACGGAGACGAATATTGGGTTTCTGGAATTAAGAAAAATGGAACTGATAGACATTGGACTGGTGGTGGAAAGATAATGATAGACAAAAATATTGTTGAGCTCTATTTGAGTCTAGTTGATTTTAATATTTTAGACAAAAACCGCTTTGAATTGACTGAAATAAAAACAACTGACAAACAAAGATTTACGGAGTTAGAAAATAAAAAACTTAATTGAAAACCTTGACCGAAAATAAATTACATAAACTTTATAAACTGATTGCATATACTCTAATTGCAGTAAGTCTGATTTTGATTTTAATACCAATCAAGAACTTATCAGTACAAGATAAATTTGGAATTACATTAGTTATGAATATTGGTTTTCATATGTTTTATCATCTCATTAGTATTGTCTCAATAAAGCAACTGAATTGGGTAAAAGGCAATTCAACAATACAAAATATTGCTTTCAAAGCTATTATGGTAATGTCGTATTTTATTCCAATTGCCTGTATTTTGGCTTCAGTTATGATTATTACAGAATCGTTTTCAAATCAAGAATATTACAAGCTGACTATACTTTTAGTTTTTTCGGGAGTAATACTTGGCACACTTAAATTAAATTTAAAATTAAAGAATTGGAAAAAACGCACTACAACACGGTGTATAAAACATAGCTAATAAGTGCTTAACCGAAAGGTTTGCGTATATTTAGAATGTCCGCCAAATTTTTAATTTGGCTATTAAAAACTAAAAAATAAACACAAAACCGAAAAGCTTATGGCTTGTGCCGACACGAAAATCCGCGGATTTTCTGCCCCCGTACTAATAATAGTTAAACGTTAAGTGCAAATAAAACAAGTATGAAAATAAAATTTACTATTCTTTTTATAATATTTATTTCAATTCAACTATTCGGACAAAATGAATCCGAAAAAGAAGAAAACCTTAGAGCTAAAAATCAGATTGGAGAAAAACTAACTTATGAATTTAATTTAGAAACAAATGATAGCATTTTGACTAATCAAGACTTCTATAATAAAAACGGAAAGCATATTAAAGATTTAAGATTTAACGAAAAAGGTGAAATAAGATATCGTTATGCTATTGAACTCGATTCAAAAGGGCTAATGGAAAAACAAACAGGTTATAAATTTGGAGAAATTTCAACTGTTATAACTTATAAGTATGATGAGAATGGCAACAGAACAGATAACTTTCAACATAAACCAGACGGGACTTTGTTAATTCATCAGAAACGCATTTATAATAAAAAGAACTTAAATACTGAACTTCATAACAAACGAAAAAATAGTGAAGATTATTTTAGAAGTAGTAAGTACTATTATAATAAAGATGGTAAATATTCAAAAATTAAATCTTTTAATCCCAACGGGAAATTAATTCGTTTATCAGAATATGAATATAACAAGGAAGGAAATAAGTCAAAAGTATATAATATCAAGGATGGTAATAAAGATCTAACTGTTTCGTATGAATATGACGAAAAAAGTAATTTAATTAAAAGATTGCTTATAAAATCAAATAAGCATATTGAATATAAATATGATAATGAAAATAACTTAATCGAAGAAAAGACTTTCGAAAAGAATGTATTAACTAAAAAGATTAGGTTTTTTTATAAAAAAATTAGCACATAACAATTTGTATATTGCATATGCTCCCTTCGGGAAGCAAACGCAACATACAAGAAACCTTGGCGGTAATTTAAAAAAGCCTTTTGAATGTTCAATGAACTTAAAAAATATTGTGAAAAAATCGTGCCCGTTTCCACAAGTGAACTGAAACTAATTGACAAATATTTTGTGCAAAGAACATTGAAAAAAAAGGAATATCTCCTTGAAGACGGTTATATCTGTAATTTTCTTGGTTTTATTGCAAAGGGTTCCATTCGTCATTTTCATATAAAAAATGGTCTTGAAAAAACCTGTGACATTTCTTTTGAGAATTCTTGGGTCACAGATTTTCAAAGCTTTACAACAGAAACACATTGCATAATGAATCTTCAAGCAATGGAAAACTCTGTTATCTATACGGTTGAAAAGAAACAATTAGGAGATTTGTATCGAGATTGTTCGAAATACGAAACATTTGGTCGATTAATGACTGAAGAAGTTGCCAATCGAGCAACACAAATTGCAATTTCGCTTTCTTCCGAAAAGCCCGAAGAACGTTATTTAAATCTCATAAATAACCGACCCGATTTCTTTCAAAGAATACCGCAGAAACACATTGCAAACTTCCTTGGGATCAGTCCTGAAAGCTTGAGCAGGATTAGAGCGCGAATACAAAAAAAAGAAAAATCTTAACATAAGTCATCGTTTTCAGACCCATTTCACTTGCAAATTTGTACTCAATTAAAACTAAAAGTTATGGAGTACAGATTATTAACATTTATACTATTCGCAATGATGAACACGGTAAAAGCACAAGAGTTAGACTTAAAAGAGTTACGGGCAATTGAACAGAAACTTGATGATGTAATGGAGCTTATCGATACTACAGAAATCAAAGAAAAACTGATAAAAGTAGAATATGATTTCAAAAATGAGCCAAGTGAAATCAATAAAACACGAATCGGTATTGTTTATCATGAAGTTGCTTTGAATTTATCATTTCTATCAGAAACAGAGTATAAAGGCTATGCGAAGAAAAGTTTTGACCATTTAAGCGAACTTTTTGATTCAGAAAGTACAACCAAAGAACTAATGCCTTTTGTGGCATCTTACAGAGCATCTGCACTATCCTTGATTGTAGCTGAAACCAAAAAGTTAAGTTTACTCGGTAAGTCTTTTGACCTATTCGAAGAAGCCGTCAAAAAATATTCAGACATAACCTACTTGCCTGAATTTTTGAGAGGTAGTGTAGCGGAGAACTTACCTTGGTTCTTTTTTAGCAAACGTAAATTTTCAAAAAAGGACTTTAGCGCCATAATCAAAAAAGCAGAACAAAATTCTGACTACGCAAACTCCAAAGTTCTTAGCTTTACTTATTGGGCCTGGGCCAATCAATATCAAGGAAAAAAATATCGCCAAAAGGCTTTACGTTATCTTGATAAAGCTATAGAGCTTGACCCAGAGTATAAAGCAGGACGGACAAAAGCAGAGGAATTAAAAAGCACCCTGCGGAAATAAAACTACCGCCAAAAATGGCTATAATTAATAAAGGTTTTAGTGCTTAATTAAAAGTTTAGTGTATTTTTATAATGTCCGTTAAATCTTTTGATTTGGGTTTAAACAATGAAAAATTAAAACAAAATAAAAAAATTTGGCTAAGTGCTTAATCGGAAAGTTATCTCTTATTTATTACCGTACTAGGCATAGCCGAACCGTTGGGCTTAATTAAAATAATATATGGGTTATTTCACAAGAGTATTTTGTGCAACCAAAAATAAACCGACTGTTCAAAGTATTTTGGACTTTGTAATCGCAAATGGAATAGGTGTAAGTTCTAATCTAAATGGAGCAGAGTTGCTAACTGAAAACTGGAATCATTTTGAATTAATCTATGATAAAAAAAGATTGCCGCTTTTAGTTGAACTAAATGGACTTGAAAATTCTGGCGGACTTGCGGAAGAGGAATTAGAAGAGTTTTTGGAGTTAGTCGGTAAACCACGTTTCTATGAACTGAAAAAGAAAAAGGCGGCTGAACACTTAAAAAAGACCGAATATATAATTTGTGTTCAATTGCCAACAAATGATATCGTGGACAAAGGTTATGACGCAAATGGAGAACTTATGCAGTTCTTTGAAAAAAACTTTTCTGGAATGATTCAAGTCGACCGAGAAGGATTTTACGATGGTCCTAAATTATTACTGGAACTGGAATAAATAACTAAACTTAACAATACCTATAGCAAATAGGGCATAAAGCTCTAAATTTAGTGGTTTGGATTTGTTTACTAAGTCCACCAAATCTTTCGGATATGGCAATTAAAAAAGAAAAAGCTCTGGCTTGCAGATCAGACGGAAACGAAAAGTTTCCTTGCCTGCCCTACTTGCCTTAGCCGAACCGTTGTGCATAACCTGAAAATTAAAGAATTAAATGAAAAAGCTGTTCATACCAATACTTATTCTTTTTCTATTAGGAGGTAGTTGTTATTTGTTTTTTTTGAACAAACGAATAGAAGGAGTTTGGGTACTTAACCATACAACCGACAACAATCAGATAGAATTTAAAAGTGACGGACAAGGTGTTTGGGATATTGAAAACCAAAAAATTTATCATTATAATTTAAGTTCTTTAGAAAATGTTCGTGGTAGTAATTATTTTGACTTTGGTGTGAAGTTTAATTTAAAATCAGAGGAAAATGTGAATGGTTTTTCTTTTAAGATTAATCAAATGAATGAAGATAGCCTAGTCTTAAACTTAACTGGTTCAGTACAACGTGAAATTGTACTAAAAAAAATCCCAGATACTTTAAAAAACAATTCTGATTGGAAAAAAAAGTTAACAGGAAAAGCTTTTGAATTCAATACCCCTAGTTATGTAAACTTCTCAGAATTTGCCAACATTCCTAAATCTAATGACACAATTTATTTTGATAGCCAATTCATTATGCATAGGAAACAAATTGAAAATATTCCAAGCTGGGAATCGCCAAGCTGGGGTTTAGCAAAAGTTAAGGGATTTGATTTAATGTTTGCCCATAACTGGCCAACATTGATTTTAACAGAGAGTAAAGACGGGATAGCCTTTTATGGATATGATATCAATGGAAAAATGTTCAATTGTGAATTGAATGAAATTCAAATAAATGTTTTGGAATTCAAAAAAAAATAAAGTTCTATTAAAACATAGCCCAAACGGAAAAGCCCACGCACAACAAAACCTATAAACAATACTGGCTTGGCTGCTTGAGTTATAAACCTGAAATATCAACAATCACCGCCAAATCTTTTGGATTTAGTATTTTCAAAAAAAAAGATAAAAGCAAAATATTTATATTTAGCTAAGTAATAAACTGAAACGAAGGTGTTTAATTAGAAAAAAATGGGTGAAAGACCAAATTTCGGAGTTTTTAATGATTTTTGGAATGGACATCCTAATCATTTACCACTTATGAATCTGTACGACATTCCTAATCCGCCAAAAGAATGGAATCTCGCCAAAAGTATTGATAGGCTCGATTATATAATTTCTAAAAATTCAAGTAATGATGTAGTAGACGGAATTAAACTGTTATTAAAGAGTGAAAATTGGAGACCACATTTAGTAGCTTCTCTTGCGACTCTTAAAATTGCCAAAAAACTACAGTCAGAAATTAAAATTGATTTATGGAATCGTCTAAAATTTGGCTCTTGGGCTAGTCCTCAAATTCTCGTCATTCTTTCAATCATTGATTCTGAATTTAATATTCACGCAAAAGAAATATGCAAAAATAGTTTTAAAATTACTTATTCTAAAATGCCAATGCATGAACATCATTCTGCTAGAGGACCAGCTGGTATAAGTATTGACAATAAAAAAGTTGTTGCTTCAACTGAATATCTTTTAAATGGAGTAATTACAGATTCAATAGAAAATGATAATGGTGGTTCATTGGCTAAGAATTGGAAAGAAAATTTATTGAGATTAATAGAAAGCAAAAAGTTCAATGTAGTGAATAACTAAGCTAAACAAGGTGTTAAATGCCTTAACTAACAAGCTAACAATCCGTGATATTCTCAATGTCTAAAGACAACAGCACACAATAAAATACAAAACGAATAAGGCGTTCTAAAAGCTGCATATAGTGCTCGCTATTCCAAAAAAATTAGCATACTTTTATAGAACATGAAAAAACTAAAGGTAAAGCAAACCAGAGAGGAACACTCTACTCGCTTTATACCTTGATCGTTATAGCTAATAGCAGAGCAGTATGATAAAAGAAATATTAAATTTCTTCTTGAATTTGAAAAATGATTCTAAAGAAAAATCTGAAATAAAAATTTACGATAAATACATTGGAATTTTATCGGATTTAAAAAATAGAGATTTAACTCAAAATCAGATTCAATCAATTGAATCTGAGTTAGAAACTCTGAATTTAATGGTTGACCTAGATCATAGAAAAAAATACTTAAAACAAAAACTGTCCGAATTTCAGAAATTCTTAAAAGACAAACTTTCTTTAGTTCCTGAAGGTTATTACGTTGGAATTGGAGCAGGAATTGGAATTGTTATGGGTTCAATTTTTAGCATATTATTTCAATCAATACTAGGCGTATATTCTTTATTGATTGGAATTAATAGCGGAATGATTTTAGGAGTGATTCTTGGTGGAATTAGAGATTCAGAAGCAAAAAAACAAGGTAGGGTTTTAATTACTAAAGTGGATAAAAAACACTAGTTACATCACTGTATAAAATCAATTGCTATTGCACGTTTACTTATGAAAACCCTTGTGGAATTTATTTACTAAATTTAGTTCTTAAAGCACGCCACTAATCTTATACAAACTCATTCCAAAAAAATAATCAAACTTGTAAAGAACATGTAAAGCATATCAGATAGGAACGCCCTACTTACTTTATACCTTAACCCAGGTAATACATCATATACGAACTAATGAAAATAAAAGAAAATAACAGAGATTTTAACCAGCCAATAAAATGGACCGGGGATTTAAATGATGATTGCACTGCAAAGTGGTCAGGGTTAACCTTACGTGCTGAATGGATGGATGAAGATTATTGGTGGTGGGGTGTCTACGATATGCTCTGTAATGAAAATCAGATTGATAGCTCTAATGAATATAATGAGCGAATTATTGGAGGGGAAAAAGCAAGAGAAAAAGCCGAAGAAGTAGCCAAAGACTATTTAAAAAATGAATTGATAAATAAATTAAAAAGCTCTGAAGAAAAAATCAATTTTGACAAATTGATTACGGATTTAAAACTTATTGGAATCTCACCTATGCATACAATTTTGACTCTAATCAAAGATTTCGGATTTGAGCATATTGATGCAAAAAACAAAGTATTTGATTCGTCTGTTTGGGGAGAGTTAAGAGAACAGTCTGAAATGCTGACCCAATCTTTTTTGGATGCTGAAGCAGAAAATGCCAACGAAATAAAAATGGTTGATAGACGAGTATCTTCAATAACTTTTAACTTGACAAAAGGTAATACTGAAAAGGGAAAACAAACTTTTTGGAAAAGAATAAAATCGAAATTTAGCTAATAAAACGCACAACAACACCAGGTATAAAATATAGCTATGAAGTTCTAAATCAAAAGGTTTTTTATTATTTATGAAGACCTACAAATTTTTAATTTGCTATAATTAAAAGTAGAAAAGATAAAAATTCGGCTCTGTGTTATTCCGATAGCTATCAGGACGGAAATTTAGTTTCTTTTTGCAAACTACATTTCATACGCAAGACCGTTAGTAATAATTGCATTAAATGGATACAATATCAATAATTGGAGGAGGAATTGGAGGGCTTATGACAGCCTTGTGCTTTGATAAATTAGGTGTTAACTACAAACTATATGAACGAGCAGAGACATTACAAGAAATTGGAGCTGGAATTTGGCTTTCACCAAATGCACTTCAAGTAATTGAGTGGATAAATCCAAAATTATTAACGGAAATACAAAGTTCTGGAAATACTTTTAATAGCATTTTAGTAGCAGACCACAAACTCAAACCAATATCAGATTCGGACCAGCTGTTTGTAAAAGAAAAGTTTGGTTATAGTACTCTGGCAATTCATAGAGGAAAATTACAGAAGATTCTGTATTCCTATCTAGCTAAGGAAAACATTATTCTTGGTAAAGCATTTGTTGGGTATTCGCTAAACTCTGACAACTCCTACAATGTAACGTTTCAAGATAATTTTACTATTACTACAAATTCAATTATAGGTGCAGACGGAATACACTCCAGTGTACGGAAACAATTATTTCTGTATAGTAGATTAAGATATTCAGGCCAAACTTGTTGGAGAGGAGTTGCTAATTTTGAAATTGAAAAGAAGCTCGCTTCAATTGGATTTACACTTTGGGGCAAAAAATTACAATTTGGAGTTTCAAAAATAGAGGATGGAAAGACCTATTGGTTTGCCGTAAAACTAAGCGAACCAAATGGTATTGACAATAAAGAAGTCCTAAAAACGCAATTAACCGAAATATTTAATGAATTTCATCCGATCGTAACTAAACTTATTAAAAATACAACAAATGATAAAATAATTAGAGGAGATTTATCAGATTTAGAGTTATTAGATAAATGGTATTCTGGCAGTGTTTGTTTAATAGGAGATGCTGCTCATAGTATGACACCTGACTTAGGTCAAGGAGGGGCACAAGCAATAGAAGATGCATATTACCTATCTAATTTTATCAAAAATTCAGAAAAAATTGACATTGCATTTGAAAGATTCTATAATTGTAGAAAAGCTAAAGTTCAAAAACTGGTTAGACAATCCCGAACTACCTCTAAAATTGCGATAACTAATAGACCAATGGAAATTATTAGAAATCTTGTTTTAAAGTATACACCAAAAAAATTTATGAAAAAACAAATGATAGCATTGTATTCAATTGATAGAACTGTTGCTAACTTAAGCCGTTTATAATCATTGTTAGTACAAACCTATTCATAAAATCCTTGCAAATATTCTATTTGTGATTTATTTGCTAATTTCAGTATCCAAAAAATCTCATGGAAATCATACAGAAACACTTTTTAGCACATTGATGAACAAAACATAAATAGTTAAAAACATATAATACAGAACTTTGATAATAATTTTAAAAAATATGAAGCAATTAGTATTCATTACATTTTTAATCTCAAATATTCTTTATGCACAAATTATACCTTTGGAAGGTAAATTATTAGATAATGAAACTAAAGAGCCTATTGCATATGCGCACATACAATTTAAAAATTCTAAAATTGGTGTTTCCACTACTGAAGATGGAAACTTTAAACTGGTAATAGAAAAAAAACTTTTAGATTCTAAAATACTTATCTCTTGCTTAAGCTATCACGACACGCTTGTTAATGCAAACCAACTCTATAACAAAAACTTTTATTTACAACCAAAAATAGAACAGTTACAGGGAATTGTTCTTGAAAATTATAAATCTAAAGAAATTTCCATTGGCAACTTAAAAGGAAATCAAGAAAAAAGGCATTTACATAGACAAGATACTACTATAATCGCTCAATTTATTGAAGGTGAAAAAATAGATTTATCCATTTCTTATCTAAAAAAAGTGACTTTAAAGTTTACTAATAAGATCATACCAGAATCAAAAATTAGAATTAGAGTATATGATAAAGATTCTATTAGTGGAACTCCTAATAATGATCTTCTAGGAGAAAGTATTATTCTTAATATTAATCGGAAACAAAAAAAATATGAAATAGACTTTCATGATTTTTTTGTGGAGGTTCCAGAAGACGGTTTTTTTATTGCAATAGAAAAACTCATTATTCCCACAAATATGTGTTTTGTAGCTCCTATAGAACGTTCAACATATCCTAAATATGTCTCAGAGTTTGATAAAAAAAGGCACTCAAAAGATTCTGAAAGTTCAAAATTATTGAGTTTTGAAAAATATCGTCATGAAGTAACGCTGTATGCTCCTGTTGTATATTTAAGCAAAAAAAAAGATGAGCATACTTACTTTGGTAGCCTATATTCTTTAAATTCAAATAAATGGGAGATGTATGAAAATGGATATGTGCTACCTATGGAAATAGTATTATCCAATTAGATTTTTACATTAATTTTAGACATGCTAGCAAATCGTTTAAGAAAATTAAAACGTACCCAACAAAGACATATATAAATAGTTAATAGCTAGTCCCAAGATTGTTAGGAATAATTTAGGTATACTAAAGTTAACGTTTCTTTTGTTAGATTTAACCTATTCAACACCACAAAATTGTACACAAATATGTTAGACTAACTCAAAACTTAAAATTTTAATATTGTTCTTAAGGTTTGGAGCATTGTAACAAAATAGCTCGCAAACCGCTTAGCCTTTACCACTTGTTTAGCGAATATGATCGCATGAGAGAACTACGCTTATATTGTTGCTCAATTTACACCATTTAGGTTTTTAGAAAACAGCTCCCTGGAGGGCTAAAGAATATCTTTAGAATATATCTTGACGAAAATAGATAAAGTCCCTAATATATTAAAAACTAGGACTGGATATGTATTAAAAGAGACTGCCTTTTTAGACAGTCCCTTTTATTAAAATAAAAAATAGTCTTTCCTATTTATTGAAATTTTAGTTCTTAATTAGCTTAAACGCTTTATCTAGAGTTCTAAATCTTGCGATATATACACCTTTAGATAACCAAGACAAGTCGATATTTAATTCGCCAGATTCATTAGCTTTAACTTGTTTTGTATATAATAACTGTCCATTAATACTATATATTTCCATAGTAGTAGTCTCTGTATTATTTTCCACTTTTATATTAATCGTATCAACAAAAGGATTAGGATATACAATTGCATCTGCACTTTCTGTTGTACTGATAATACTATCAACATCGAATCTTGCACTAGCAGTAGTAACAGGTGTAATTACTACTCGAGTAACACACCAAACGCCACTTGCAATAGAAAACTCTAAACTTAAACTACCATCATTAACAGTAGTCTGGAAAGTGGCATTACGGAACTCATTAACACCCGTATTAAAACCAGTGACTACCGGAGTACCTTCTGCTCTCACTGCCTGACCAGTACGGGCAAAACCTCTATCTCCAAAGGTTACCAATACGTTATATGTGCCATTAGCTGTAGTGTGTTCAAAAGTTCTAGGACTAGCACTGAAGATAAAATCTCTATTGATAGTATTGGGCAAAGATCCAGGACCAGTAGTTCTATCTCTACTGTCTAAACCTGCAGTATTTGTCCAGTTACTGGAAGTTGGCGTAATTCTGGTATACGTAGGTTGAAGAGGTGAAGTATTTGTACCAAAATCATAGGAAGTAGCAGTAACTTGGCTACTACCAGTTGTAGCACCATCAACACTTGCAAATGGAGATGTTCCACCAGCTGTACAAATTGCCCTGATGGCAAAAGTATAATTAGTACCTGCAGTTAAACCTGTTACCGTAATGGGAGCACTTGAACTTGAAGCAAAACTAACCGCTCCAGTTGCACTACCGCTAAAGTTCCCTGCATTAAACGCTCTCACTTCATAGGTAGTAACTCCTGTTAATGGGGTAAATGCTATACTGGCAGAAGTATTAGAGGCTGCTGTTGCAGTAAGTCCTGTAATTGTTGCACTTCCACTGCAAGGAGTACCCGTATTTCCACCACCACTTGTAGTTCCATCAACACTTGCAAATGGAGATGTTCCGCCAGCAGTACAAATTGCTCTGATGGCAAAAGTATAATTAGTACCTGCGGTTAAACCTGTTACCGTAATGGGAGCACTTGAACCTGAAGCAAAACTAACCGCTCCTGTTGCACTACCACTAAAAGTCCCTGCATTAAACGCTCTCACTTCATAGGTAGTAACTCCTGTTAATGGGGTAAATGCTATACTAGCAGAAGTATTAGAGGCTGCTGTTGCAGTAAGTCCTGTTATAGTTGCACTTCCACTGCAAGGAGTACCCGTATTTCCTCCGCCACTCGTAGCACCATCAACACTTGCAAATGGAGATACTCCGCCAGCAGTACAAATTGCTCTGATGGCAAAAGTATAGTTAGTGCCAGCAGTTAAACCTGTTACTGTAATGGGAGCACTTGAACCTGAGGCAAAACTAACCGCTCCTGTTGCACTACCACTAAAGGTCCCTGCATTAAACGCTCTCACTTCGTAGGTAGTAACACCTGTTAATGGGGTAAATGTTACATTAGCAGAAGTATTAGACACTGCTGTTGCAGTGAGCCCTGTAATTGTTGAACTTCCACTACAAGAAGTACCGCTATCCCCTCCTCCAGGGTTTCCAGCTTCAACCTGAATTACTACTGAACTGATAAAATCTCTCTGATTTCCAGAGGTAACTACACCGCCATATTGAATAGCAATATTATTATTAGCATTGAGTACTGAAGAAGCATTTGGTATAGGAACTTCAACTACTCCAAAGAAACGATTTCTTACACTTTGATTAAAACCCTGATAGTTATTAGCAGGAATAGGGATATTAGTACCATTAATTACTACACTAGATGGCATTTTATTCACATTAGTACTGGATGATCTACTCACACCAATTCTTAAAGTTGCCGTTCCATTAATGCTGTTTGGAAGACCATTGACAGCGAAGTTATTATTACCAGAGACCATTGCTTTTACAGTCTCCGTTGCATAATACTTAGTGGACCTTACTGTATTTGTATTGCTAATTTGACTTGCACTACCATAGGTATACGTTAATACAACAGTTTCTCCAAAATCAACACTCACTGAACCAGGTGCATTGTTTTGGTTCGTACTAGATACACTTCCTAATGCTTGGAAAGGTGCTTTAACTCTTTTGATATTTACACTTGACAGACCTGTATTGGCTTGAAGGAAGTCAAGGTTTACATTTTTGTTGCCTTCTAAACTATGGAGAAGAACATACACTTGGTTGCCATCTTTAAACCCTTGCACTACAACGTCTGGATCAGAGGATTCTACCAAAATACGCTGTCCTTTGATGTCTTTCCACGTTTCATAGAAATTAATGTTCGGCGAAGTCTGGTTTAGGTTAATATCTGCTATATTCCCTGGAGCTGGTCGGAAAATACGGTAATTTCTCAGGCTCGCATTATCGTTGATGATAATGAATGGAATGGCCTCTCCTATAATATGCTCTCTTTCCAAGAAAGAAAACATCATCGCATTACAAGAACGTACATTTTGCCATGCATCTTGATCATTATAGCTGTTATCAACAACCTCAGCAACGAGATTACCATATTCTGTGATGACAAATGGTCTGATTTCGTTCAATACATTCTGACTATAATTTTCCTGAAGATCGAAAAGTGCTTCGTTATTGGATCCTGATCTAAAAGAACCCGAAGTATTGTTTACACCACCTCCGTCTACTGCATCATAGGTATGAAAAGAAATACCGCCAATACTAGAGTTCAACATCTCATCAATAAACACTTTTTGTCTGGTGTTCCAATAACTAAATGCTCCTTGCTCAAATTGAGGAAATGCATTAGCCGGACCAATAACCTTAACGTTAGCAGTATTAGGATTTTGTGCCATCCTATTGGCAATAATTCTGGTGAGTTCCACAGATGTGTTCCAAACCGCATCTTGTTGCGCACGATTAAAATTTGTACTTGATGTATGGTCTCCCAATTTAACATCAGGCTCATTATAAGGTTCATAATATTCTGGAAGCTCTCCAGACTCCGTAGCAAAATAATCTCGAACCCAATTAGCCGCATTTGGTAAAGAAATATTTGTACTACGTGGAGGGAAAAAAGCATTTAAGCGCTCTACCCAAACCACACCTGGGACTACACCCCTTGGATTAGGAAAATTATTAGCAGCAACCCTGAAGGTTCCATGTGCAAGGCCTTCAGATCTTGCTTTTGCGGCTGGCCCAAAGAAGGTTCTTACTCCACCATTTATACTTGAACTACTTGCTGTATTTAAATTATTACCATTTACAATATTAAACTGAGTAAATAAGGGTTCAAGCGCATTTACTGTGGCAGGTGGCAGAAAACTTCTTTGATGGAGCATAAAAAATTTACTCCTATCTAATTCGGAAACATCACCTACAAAACGCTGGGTTCGGTGACTAATACTCACTGTTTGTGAGAATAGCTTGTTGCTAATCATTGAAATAAATATAGTAAGTAGGGTAAAAAAAATACTTTTTCTTCGATTTCGGATGGATAGATTTACGCTATCCAGTTCAATAGTTTTTCGTTTCATAAATTGGGGTTTTAAAAATTAAATTAATGTTGTTGATCTATAAAGACTTTATATGTACGCACTATTAGCTGTTTTTAGATACATTAATGAGCTATTTTTCTTTCATTATTTATAAGTGTCTAATGAGTATCTATTTAAATTAAATAGCATATAGTTAGGTACAAACTGTAATGTAACATCAATAACTGGAAGCAATTTAAAATAAGATTAAGGGCTTAGAAAAAGTCAAAAAATCAACTGAAAACACTCAAACTTCAGATTCTTATGGCTTCGTAAAAACTTCTCCCTCAGAAATAAATGCAGCAGAAAAATAAAAACACTAATCCTTAGCAAGGGGCTAAGCTAAAAATCCAAGAATATTTCCTACTTTTAAAACAAGCTGATTTCTAAACCAAAAAAAATCATAACTGAAACCATTGAAACCAATTAGAAAAATGAAAAATGCATTGACAATAATTTTATTTTTTAATCTAATTTCTTGTAATATTCATACTAAGAACGAAATTGAACCTAATATCTCTTTTAATTTTGATGCTGCTGAAGGGTATTTCAATTTGATAGATTCTCTGAAAATAAAGAATCATATAAGCAATAAACAATGGAATAACTATCTAAAAATTGAAGGTAATTCTCTTTATATTAAAGAAAACAATATACCTAAATCTTTTACTGATAAACTAAGAAAAACTATAACTGACATTTACACATCTAATGATAGTATAAACGAATCATATTACGAAAATGATATCTTTTACAAAATTAGAAGTATGTATAAAAAAAATGATACACTTTACAGAAATCATCTAGTTTGGATTAGGAATAATCTAGCCTCTATAGCAGATTCAATGGTATTGAGAACAACTAAGTTTTTACCCGAAAACAAATTGACAAATGATAGTTTATTTAAAATTTACTATCATGCATTAGACCATGACGGAAGTGCAAATGATAAAGGTATTTTCATATCAATAATGGCTGCTATTCAAAATAACAATAGAAGACTAGCAAACTTTGAATCTCACGAATTTCATCATCTCCAAAGACCAAATATTTTAGAAAAAATAAATATTGATCCAATCGATAAGGGTATTATTTGGGCCTTAGATGCAACCTTAAATGAAGGTATTGCCGATATGGTGGATAAAGATGTTATGCTCTCGGAGGCATCAGATTGGTGGTTAAAAGAAATGGTAAATAATTTTTACATTGGACAATCTGAGGCAGTTATACTCAAATTAGATGAAACTATACGTAAGCAGGCAAAAGGCATTCACCACACTACAGATGATTTTAGAGATATATTATTAGGTACGGTAGGGCATGTGCCAGGATATTGGATGGCGAAAGTTATTGTAGACAATGGTAGGAATAAAGATTTGATAAAAGTAGCTGATAATCCATTTGCTTTTTTTATTCTTTACGATGAGATTACTAAGCAAAATCCAGAAGAATACCCCTCATTTAGTAGAAGCACAATAGAGTATATAAAAGAGTTAGAACAAAAGTATAAGATAAAGGGTTAAAAAAGAATAGTCATAAATATTACTATAATATTGCTGAAAAACAATAAAGAAGTCCAAGAATGCTTGTTTTGCTACTCAAAAAGACTCTGGAAATAATACGAGCTTGATATCAGTATTTCTGTGCATATTAATTTTTGTCACTACTTTAGGTTAGTATACAACATGACAGATATTTAATTGGAAACTATCACTACACATATGCTAGTGGTCATGAAGGAGATGCTCCTTTGTTGGGCTTCTCACCTCGAAAAAACCAGTTTTCACTCTATAGCTATTCAAAAACAGAAAAGAGTGCTATTCTTCTAAAAGATCTAGGCAAATTTAAAATGGGAAAAGCCTGTATTTATTTTAAAAAACTAGCCGATATACATATTCCTATTGTAAAAAACTTAACATGGAAACAATTGTATATCTCAATGAACACCAAGAATGCGCTTGTAGAAATTAACAACAGTTTAAGCACAAAGAACTGGGGATACCGCAATTTAAAATCATAGTATTTTTTGTACTGGTTATATTTTTTAATCCCTTTAGATTACTACATGTAATATTGCGTATATCCAAGGCGGTGTATTAGAATCAACATATTTAATACAACTTTGTGACAAAAATCATCAATTTAAATTTTTCAAAAGTAAAACTAAGTCATATATTACATAATTTTAGAATCGTGAAACGATCTATAGCTATATTTTTTATTTAAAACTTTACTATTGTATAATACAGATAAGTAGATAAATGGAAATTACACCAAAAAAAGGCTTTAAAGGTTTAATTGAAAATTGGAAAAGTGATTTAATTGCAGCAGTAAGTGTGTCTCTCATTGCTTTACCGCTTTCATTAGGTATTGCTTTAGCAGCGGGTGCTCCTGCGATGTCAGGTATCATTTCAGCAATTGTTGGTGGTGTTATAACTACCTTATATCGAGGAGGCCATATATCCGTAAACGGGCCAGCTAAAGGAGTCATTGCGGTAATACTTTTAGGGATCGCGTTGATGGATGATGGTTCAGGACAGGCCTTTAATTATGTGTTGGCTGCAGTAGTTGTTTCTGGTGCAATACAGGTCTTAATGGGATTATTGAAATTGGGCAGGTTAGCAGATATCTTTCATTCTTCAGTAATTCATGGTATTTTGGCGGCCATCGGAATTATCATTTTTGCAAAACAAATCCATGTTGCATTAGGCACACATTCAGATAGCCCAAGCATTATTCAAAACCTTGTTGATGCAGTTCTACACTTACCGCAAGCAAATCCATTTGTGGTGATTATTGCATTAGTAGGTTTACTTATATCGTTATTTCATTCCAAAATCAGTTCTAAGTTTTTTCATATTTTGCCTACCCCAATGTGGGTCATTGCAATTTCTATTCCCTTTGTTTATGCTTTTAATTTCTTTGACCAGCATACGCTTTCATTCTTTGGAAAGGCATACGAAGTAGGACCAAATCTACTGTTGGATATTCCTGATAATATTATGGATTCTATAATGCATCCTAATTTCAGTAAAATTAATACTATAGAATTCTGGACAACGGTAGTCTCTATTTTAATCATCACAAGTATTGAATCATTAGCCATTGCAAAAGCTGTTGACAAAATTGATCCATATAAGCGAAAAACAGATTTAAATAAGGATTTAACAGGTATTGGATTGAGCACCATTGCAGCTGGTATGATTGGAGGTCTACCTATAATTGCTGTGATTATTAGAAGTACAGTTAATATTCATAATGGTGCAAAAACAAAGTGGTCTAATATGTATCAAGGGCTTTTATTGCTGCTTTTTATTGTGGTTTTAAGCCCCATAATGAGGCAGGTACCGCTATGTGCTTTTGCAATTTTACTAGTTTATACTGGATTTAAATTAGCATCGCCCTCTGTCTTTAAACAAATTTATAATCAAGGTATTGAGCAATTAATATTTTTTGTTTGTACTATGGTATTAACCCTTTACACTAATTTATTAGTTGGATTACTTGGTGGATTAGTATTGGTAATGTTAAGTCATATGCTATTGGCTAAGGTTTCTATACCTCAATTTTTTAAAATGGTCTATCGCTCTGGTTCAAATTTGGTTATGAGACCAGATGGCAATTATGATATAAAGGTTAAAGGAATTGCGAATTTTTTAGGGATCTTAAAAATTGATAAAATGGTAGCTCAAATTCCTTCTGGAACAGATGTTAATATTGATTTATCAGAAACAAGATTAGTAGGTATAACCTTTATGGATTATATTGTAGATTACCTAAAAATGCATAAAAATACAGGAGGCAAAGTGATCATTAAAGGGTTAGACTCTCATGTTTCCTCTTCTACCCATAATAGAGCTTTAAAAATTGCACTAAACAATCAAGTCGTAAAATTATCTGCAAGGCAAGATCGATTGCAAAATTTAGCCAATGAAAAAGATTACCAATACACGAGTCAAGTAAATTGGAATACTACATATTTAAAGAAATTTCACTTTTTTGAAATTAGACCTATCGAACGCAAATCAAATTGTCTCAAAGGAACATTTAAAGACCTAGATATCCCTTGGGAAATTACTGATGTAACTTTTAGTGAAGGCGCCGCTTTTACAGCTGAGACTTTTAATACAACATTAATGGTTTTAAAACTACCTAAAAAAATTCCTGTTTTTACAATGGAAAAAGAAGGGATGTTTGATAAAATAATTGACCGTGTAAGAGCCTATACAGGCTATAAAGATATCGATTTTGAAATGTATCCAGATTTTTCAAATAAATTTCTCATTTTGGGAAATAATGAAACCGAAATCAGATCATTTTTTACAGATGAGATCATTCGCTTTTTCGAAAATCATCAGGTGTATCATTTAGAAAGTAATGGCGAGGCACTAGTGATATTTGATAAAATTAAATTGGCAAGAACAGATGAAACTATTGCATTTATAGATTATGGTAAAGAATTAGCCACACTCTTACACAGAATGGATTAGAATTGAATATTATATTAGGTCACTACATATAACATCACATATATAAGATATCTCAGCAATCTTCTTCATAGAAGTCTGCGCCTAATGGAAGATATACCCAAAGAATTAAGGTCAATTTAAAATATCTGAAATGAAAAGAATAAAATCACAAATCGATTTGGACAAGAAGTAGATTTTGAATTACCAAAAGAATTTAAAATTGAACGCTCAAAGATTATGTATATTGAAGATAAGTCTGGTGGACTTGAAGGAACAGCGAGAATCGGAAGGGTATATTTTTCTAAATCAGGTAAAACAATATACTATCGTGGATTGATTTTCCAAAGCCTAAAAGGAATGGGGTTTAAATCTAATTATGTAGAAATTAAATCGGGAGACGAATACTGGATTTCTGGACCTAGAAAAGAGCAAAACGACAGATTATATGGTGGAAACAACGGGGTTGAAATTGACAATGATATAAAGCCAGAATATTTAGCATTACTAAGGAAAAAATAATAGTTAAAATTATGGCAACTCAAATCTGTCCAAATTGTAAAACTGATAATTTCGCATGGAAAATAGATGAAGATGAATCTTATTTGACTATTTGGGATTGTGCGAGTTGTAATTACAGAGCGTTTGAGAATGAATCTAACGAACGATACTGCTCAAAATGTGGAAAGAAAACGGAGTCGAAATTAATGGATGATATAAAAGAATATTGGTGGTGTTCTAATTGTATGTAATACCAAATAAACTAATAAAAAAACACCTAATAAGTACTTATATAGTGAGTTGCTACAGAGTTCCTAATCGGAATTCATGATAATTTGTTATTTTTATACTACACCGGAAATAATCCTACAGATTTTTTGCAACCAAAATCATAACCTACGATATTTGGCAACTGGCTTACAAAAAACATTATAAATATAAAACATTTGAATTATGAGAAACAAAATTCTACGCACACCGCTCGTTTTGATTTTTCTATTCCTAATATCTTGTGATAACAATAATAATGGCTTTGATGTTCCGTATTATCAATTTAATGAAGAAGATACAAATTTGATTATCAATTATAATTATGGTCAAGATCAAATTATAACTTATCAAAATCAATCTGGAGAGCAACTGAACTTTAAGGTAATATTAAATGAAACAAAAAAACTCGGTAATTATTTTGGAACTTTTTCTGGAGGGACTAGTTTAATTAATTATTATGACTCAAAAATAATACGTTTAGAGATACTGGAAAATAATGACTATGAATATTACAAAGGTCTAACCAATTATATATTTTCAAAGAATTCGAATAATTTTATAAATGGTATAAATATCCCTATATGGAATGCATCAAGTTCTGCTTTCATAGATGAAATTCAAAATCCTATAAATATTTCAATGACTGATTTTAATTCCCAAGCAACTACTAAAATGATTGTAAACAATCACATATTTGAAAATGTAATAATAATTGAGTCAGGAAGTGATAATGAATATTTAAATTCATCTTACGGCATAATTCCTAAAAAGGTAAATACCGTATTTTATGATTATGGTTTCGGATTGATAAGGTTTGATGATATTGATGGAAACCAATGGGAATTAATTTATCCAGAATAAAACTAGTTATCAACACATTATAAATTTAATACGCCCCTAAAATTTGAACCAAACACGGCTTTGCACTTGAAAAAAGTAACTTATTACAGCAAACGCACAAGACAACGAAAATTAACAACAAAATACATCATTTGGAGCTGTTGTAAATAAGGTAAGGAAGAGCTTTCCAAAAAACTTCAATATTTTAATAAGAATACCAAATGATAAGTCGATACTATTTTAAAATACTTTTCTTTCTTTTTATAAGTCTAATCGGCGTTCCAATCTGATCGTATAAATCAATTACAATATCTCCATTTTTTAGATGTTTTGTTTCGCCAACTTTTTTAGCACCACCATAAATCATTCGCTTTGCTAATGCTTCAGGGTCATTGGTAGCAAAGGCAATATGAATTACATTATGAGGCATATTTGCCAAGGTATTTTCTACCTCTTTTCCAAAAAGTTCTAAAGTCATTCTATTTTCTACATCTCCAATATAAGGCACTCTGTAATTTCTAAACATTTCATTCTTTTTGTCAATATCTTTTGACCATGGAATCACTAAATCCATAAATTGCACATACCATAACGCGGCTGTTTTTTGTTCTGGAGTGTTAAAGGCAAAATGTTCAAAACGAATGGCACTTTTAATAGGCTGATCGTAAAAAGCATCAGATCTATGGATGAGCTGTACATTAAAACCATTAATATCTTTTAAATTAAGCACATAATCGCCAACTTTATTAGTGTACAATTCTCCTTGCTGTTTTGCACCATTTTCCAGCATTTTTGCAGCAACTTCTGCTATATTTTTATGGCCTTCAAAAGCGATATGAAAAGAATTTAAATCGATGTCTTCATAAGTATTTCTAGTTTCAGGAATCTGACTTAATTCTAGCATATAATTATGGTCTTTATCTGCCAAATAAACAACATCTTTATTTTTAGAAGCAAGTATTTCAAGATCTACATGATCTACATACCATTGTGCCGTTTTATGCATATCTGCAACATTTATATGCAAATGCTCAAATACAACTGGAGTTAATTTTTGTTTTTTGTTTTGCGCAAAAAACAATATAGGTAATAACAAGATGGCATAGCACATCTTTTTTACATTCAATACTAACTTACTCATCTTTAATTATTTTCATTAAATGTAGAAATCTAGAATTTTTAAAAAATAAAACACTTTTAAACTGCTGCTATTGCATCAATTTCCACTAATGCATTTTTAGCCATTTTAGATACCTCAACACATGCACGAGCAGGTGCATTTTCAGGAAAATACCGTGCGTAAATTTGGTTTACGAGTCCAAACTCGTCCATATTCTGAATATACACCGTTGTTTTTACTACTTTATCTAAGGAGCTTCCTGCACGTTCTACAATGGCTTTAAGATTATCTAAAACCTGTATGGTTTGGGCTTCAATACCCTCTGGCACTTCTCCTGTTAAAGGATGCATAGGAAGCTGACCTGAAGTAAATAAAAATCCTCCAACCATAATTCCTTGATTAAAAGGACCTATTACAGCTGGAGCTTTATCTGTATTTATAATCGTTTTTTCCATCGTATTTAGAGGTTAACCACATTAATAGGGCTTCCATTTAAGAAAGCCTCTAAGTTTTCTACTGTTGAATTCATTAACCTTGAACGTGCTTCTTTGGAAGCCCAAGCTATATGCGGTGTTATAATACAGTTCTTAGCCTTTAGTAATGGATTATCTGCTAAAATTGGCTCTACTGAAGCAACATCTACTGCTGCCATAGCTACCTTACCACTTACTAATGCCTCTGTTAGTTCTTGTTCGTTAATTAATGGTCCACGCGCAGTATTTACAATCATTACACCATCTTTCATCTTGGCAATATTTGCCTTGTTGATAATACCACTGGTTTCATCAGTTAAAGGGCAATGCAAACTTATGATATCAGATTTTTTAAATACCTCTTCTATACTTCCATAGCTGCAAGTATCACTAATTATATCAGGGTTCTGGCTTCTATTGTATGCAATTACACGTAACCCAAAAGCCTGAGCTATTTTGGCTGTTGCTTGTCCTATACGGCCAAAACCAATAAATCCTATTGTTTTTCCTGCCAATTCTATTAATGGATAGTTCCAAAAACAAAAATCTTGGCTATTGGTCCACTCCCCATTTTTAACGGCATTGTTATGATCTCCTATTCGATGACACATTTCTAAAATTAAGCCCATTGTAAATTGCGCTACAGCATCAGTTCCGTAGGTAGGGATATTCGTAACTTTTATCCCTTTTTCTTTTGCAAAATGTACATCTACAACATTATAACCTGTAGCTAAAACACCAATATATTTTACATTTGGCACCTTGCTAATAACCTCTTTTGGTAATGGCGTTTTATTGGTGTAAACAATTTCTGCATCACCAATAGTTTTAATTACTTCACTAGGTGAAAAATCTGTGCGATCATGTACTTCTAAGTTTCCTAGTTTTTTTATTCCATCCCAGTTTAAATCTCCTGGGTTTAATGTATATCCGTCTAATACTACAATTTTCATGTTTGTGTTTTAAAAGTTAAAAATCTTTAAATGATTTTCAGAATTATGCCTAAACTAATGCCCAAGCAAGGTTTAAGGTTCTCTTTGCGTTTGCAATTACAATATCATGATCTTCATCTCCAACTGGTTTCACTTCAAAACTTAAGAACCTTCTATTGTTTGGATCTAAAAATCCAATCTCTTTTAATATCTTAAGGTATTCTACTAACTCTGCCACATCATTTTCTCCTCCTGGGTAACCAAACCTAGGGTGTTGATCTCCATATGCCGGATCGTTTTTATCTTTTACCACACAATTTCCCATGTGCGCATGAACAATATAATCTTTTACCGGAACTAAAGATTCACGTAATGTTTCATGGATAATTGGCACATGACTTAAATCTACCAACAAACCAAAATTATCATGCGCTGCACAGATTTCTTCTGCATATCTTTTTGCTAGAGCAACGGGACCTATAAGTGCACATTTATCTACATCATAATCAAAAACTTCATGGGCAATGGTTATATTACCTTTAGATTTAGCATATGCACAAATTTCTTTTGTAGATTTTATTAAAGCTTGGTACGCTTCTTCTTTTTTATCTTCTGTGTAATGGCCGCTTAAAAAACCAAATCCCTCTGCTCCAATTTCATACGCTTCATCAATACCCTCTTTAAGGTTTGCTACTGCTTCTTGCCTTTTTGTTTCATCAATATCATTGATGTTCATTCCTGTTGTGAGTAATCTTGGCTGCCCACCGTAGGCAACTGATAAGTGAGATGAATTTAAAATCTTTTTCATTCTATCGCGCACTCCCTGGTCTTTTGCCCAAGTTACTTCTATAGCATCAAAATAATCATCTAAAGCTATTTTACGAACCGTTTCTTCTATAGGCCCTTCTCCTTTAATCGTTTCTGGAAATGCCATAAAATGGACTAATCCTATTTTTGCATACTTACGAATTGACTCTGTCATTTTTTCAATTTAAATTTATATCCTTATTTTTTTGTTTTTAACCAAAAACGTACAATATTTTCAGCCTTATTTTCTAAAAGAACTGCCGCTTCATCAATTGCTTGTTCTAATAGCATTGGTTGATGAACAATACTAAAAAGTCCCGAAAAACCATAATCATAAAGTGTTTGATATCCTTTACCTAAACTTCCAGCAATTGCAATAGTTGGCACTTTATATGGAGCAGCAATCATTGCCACACCAAAAGGCGTTTTACCGTATACCGTCTGAAAATCAACACATCCTTCTCCTGTGATGACTAAATCTGCATCTGCTATGTGTTCCTTAAGTTTTGTAATTTCTGCTATAATTTCTATTCCTTTTTTAAGTTTTGCATTTAAAAATAACATCGTACCTGCTCCTAATCCTCCTGCTGCTCCTGCTCCAGGCATATCTTTAATATTCTCCCCTAATTGTTGATGCAACACTTCTGCATAGTGACGCATATTTTGCTCAAGTACTTCTATATCATTAGTGGAGGCACCTTTTTGAGAAGCATATACATATGAGGCACCTTTTTCTCCACATAATGGATTATCTACATCACAGGCTACAATAAACTTTATCTCTTTTAAGCGTTTATCAATTCCTGATACATCAATGCGATGTATTTTTGATAAAGTCTCCCCCGTTGGAATAACTTGATTATTATTTTTATCTAAAAAAGAAACTCCAAGTGCTTTTGCCATTCCTGCGCCCCCATCATTCGTAGCACTGCCTCCTAATCCTAAGATTATTTTTTTATAACCTTTGTTTATTACATCTAAAATTAATTCGCCCGTTCCTGTAGTACTTGTTTTTAAAGGATTTTGTTCGTTTACATTTAAAAGTGGTAAACCAGATGCGGATGCCATTTCTATAACCGCTGTTTTACCATCTCCTAAAACCCCATAATGAGCTGTTATTTTTCTGCCTATAGGATCATGAACTTCACAATTTAAAATTTTTCCTTTCGAAATATTTATGAGCGATTGCACTGTACCTTCACCACCATCTGCCATAGGAACAAGGATAGTTTCTATCCTTTCATCAACTTTTTTAATCCCTTTTCCAATAGCTTCGGCCGCCTGTATTGAAGTTAGGCTTCCTTTAAAAGAATCTGGTGCAATTACTATTTTCATTTATCTGTGCTCAAAAATTTGACTAAAGCTATTGGTGTTGAACTTCCATTTTTTGGTCTAATTTCTTCTTATTTCTCTTTGCAATCATTGTAGTTAATATTGGCACTAACAATGCGGTTGTTATGGTTGAAGCAGCAATTTGCGGTGCTGCAATTGCGGCAACGCTTGCTAATGTAGGATCTGCTAAAGCAACTGCTGCCGGTGTTGCAACTGCGTTTCCTGCAGTTGCAGAACTAGCTGCACCTGCTACACCTGTACCTCCTGTTCCCTTATCTATCAAAATATTAAATACCCCACCAATAACTACGGTTAAAATTCCTAATAAAATACCAGGTAAACCAGCTTTAATTAACATATCTAAGTCTAAGCCACAGCCTAAGGCAAAAGCAAAGAAAGGTATTAACACTGGCCCCCCTTTCATTAAAAAAGATCTCATATCACTATCTAAATTCCCTATAATAATACCTAAGGCAATTGGTAATATTACACCTAATAAGGATAAAAAAGGAATACTAGCCACACCTGCTGTACCTAATGCAATCATCGTAAGAAAAGGACCATCGTTTATTGAAATGATGGCTATAGCTCCTATTTCTGATTTGTTACCAAATTCTCCAGTCAATGCCGCATATAGTCCCCCATTAGTATTAGTCATGGCAGAAATTATGGCTAATGAAGATAAGCCCCATAAGCCATTTGGACCAAAAAATCTGGCTACTAATAAGCCTATTGCTACACCAATAGCAAATTTTATTAGCGTAATTGCAAAACCTGTTTTTATTGCTTTTGGAGCTGCTTTTAAATCCATTCCTGCTCCCATACAAAAAAGAAATACTCCAATAATTGCTGTTGCACCTGTTGCCATTGCTGTAGTAAATCCTCCAATCTGAAGTACTTCTGGACTTACTGTATTTATTAAAGCCCCAAAAATAAGCGGTATTACCATCATCCCCCCTGGGATTTTTTCAATAGTAGATTTAATTTTCATAATGTTGGTTGGTTGTAATAGTATTTAAGTTGTATGAATTATAAAAGAATTTTTAAAATCTCTTCTATAATTCAAAATACATGCCAAATAACAACTATTTGATTATCAATATTTTAAAAAATAACTAGTTTTAAAATGCATAAATATTAAACACATACTGCTCATAAAATAAACAATATTAACTTCCAATAAAATTAAGCTATTTTTTTCTGAAGAGTAGCTCTAGTAATCCCCAACCGTTTTGCAGTTTTACTCTTATTGTTTCCTTCTTCTTGTAAAACTTGCATAATTATTTTCTTATTAATATCATCAAGGCTTCCATTAAATAATTTCTCATCCAAACCTTCCATCTTGTGATCGTCTAACTCATGAGTAAGATCATCTATTAATTCTTTTGATGGATATTGAGAGTCAGTTAGTAGTATAATTTTTAAAATTATATTTTCAAGTTCTCTTATATTACCAGGCCAACTATGGTTTAAAAATGTTGTTTTTAATTCTTTTGTTAGCCTTACAGGCTTTGTCTTAAATTCTTGGCTATATTTAGCTATAAAATATTCGGACAGTAATAGCACATCATTTTGTCTGTTCCGCAATGGGGGTAAATTTATATTTAACACATTTAAGCGATAGAACAGATCTGCCCTAAATTGTTTTACTTCAACTTCTTTTATTAGTTTCGTATTTGTAGCCGCTATTATTCTAACATTTACTGGAATAATTTTCTCACCACCTATCCGCATTACTTCTCGCTCTTGTAAAACACGTAGCATTCCTGCTTGTGTCTGCAAATCCATTTCATTAATTTCATCTAAAAATAATGTTCCGTTATGTGCTAATTCAAAAACACCACGTTTACCACCTTTTACCGCCCCTGTAAAAGCTCCTTCATCATAACCAAACAATTTACTTTCTAGTAAATCTCCAGGTAATGTAGCACAATTAATAGCAATAAAAGGCCCTTTATGCCTATCACTTGCGTTATGTATAGATTGAGCAAACATTTCTTTTCCGGTACCACTTTCGCCTAAAATAAGTACTGTTGAATCTACTTTCGCATATCTTTTGGCAATACGCATTACGTTTACAATTAAAGCACTTTTTCCAATAATATGACTAAATTTTGTTTTGGCTATTAATCGATTTTTAGAAAGTGATTTTCTAATTTTTTCTTCTAATTTTTGAATTTCCGAAACATATTCAAAACTGTAAGCATAACCTTTAATTTTACCATCTAAACCTATTGGTTTACAGTTTACAGAAAAATTAGCATTATTATACTGTATCAGATGTCCTAACGTCTCTTTTCTAGGTAATTTACAATGATACCTAGCTACTATTTTTTCTAAATTTTTCTCTTTTAATTGCTGCATTGACAACTCAAAAATACCCTCAGTTGGTGGGTTTACTATTTTTATTTTATGCTTAGAATCTGTTACCACAATACCTTTACTCAATAGGCCAATTACAGTATTTATTTCAGAGTTTTTTTCACGTTCCTGAATTACCGCATTGTTAATCCTTAAGGCCTCTTCTATAGCACTAATAATTGATTCTTTTCCTGAGGAAATTAATTCGCATTTCACCTTAAGTTGTTCCGCAAGCCTTACCGCTACTGCATCTCCAACAACAATATCTACACCTAATTTTTTAACAATTTTTATTTTTTCTTGAATCTCTCCTCCTAAAACTACTGGGTAATAATCTATTTTTACCTCTAAAATTTCAGCAAATGACTTTACTTCAGAAACTACATTTTCTGAACCTATAATTGCAATTTTTTTTTGATTATATTTTTTAACAATTCTAAGCAGATCAAATGGGCTAACTCCAATTTCTACTACTGGTGTAGCAATTTCTTCTTTTATTAATTTTGCTGTACCACCCCTACTTATGATTACATTAATTTCATGATTTGCATATTGCCTACATTGCGCCACTCCTTCATATAACTCTCCATATACAACTTCCACAGGAAGTTTATTTTTTTTAACAATATCCTTAGCCAAGGTAAACATCTTTTCATATGGAGCTACTAAAAGTATTTTCTGATGCATTTCATAAATTTTATAGGTATCACAAGGTCGTAATTTTAAAAGATTTAGGCAATAGCAGTACATTGTTTGCTTTAAAATATAAAAAACTCTATGTTGTAAAATTTCATTATCGTAATTGAATATCAAAAGTTGATGGAATAAGATCAATTACTATGAACTAGCATTAGTTATTCTAAAAACTATTCCTGTAAAAAGTCACTGTCTTTATTAAATTCTATTACACCATACTAAAATGAAAAAAATTACATTAATTTTGAGTTGAGTTTATTAATATTACCTGTTTTCTAGAAGTAGACAGTGGTAGTATACTACCTCAAGATAAGCTTCCGAGCATTTAAATCTCATGGACAGCGTAAACATATAATATCCAAAATGAATTCTATTACATTTTTATCCCCTCAATTAACAGCATTACAAAAAGCATTGAAATATAAAGATGTTAGTAACGCTAAGGTATCTAAAGCTCCTGTTGCCTGGCATATAGATCACAGCTTAAAAGTAATTGATACTATCTGTGACGCTGTACTAAATTCTGATCCAAAACACTATAAAAGGAATTTTAATTTTCTACGGGTATTTTGCCATACTTTTAATTATATCCCTAGAGGAAAAGCTAAAGCGCCAAGAGCCGTACGCCCACCTGAAATAATTAAAGAAGATGCTATTTTAAAACAATTAGAAGCTTTAGAAACAAAATTACCTTTATTAGCTTCTTTAGATCCTAATGCCAATTTTAAGCATCCTTTTTTTAATGTTTTAAATAAAAAACAAACCATCCGTTTTATAAAATTGCATACAGATCATCATCTTAAAATTATAAGGGACATTTTAAAATAATTAGAAATACCATTAAAACCCTGTAACTAATAAGTTTCTTGCAGCACGTATACCACATTTCTGATATTTATGATACGCTTGTGCTGCACGCTCTCTAATTTGCACATCTGTTTCTTTTAATATCCAACCATCTATAGCCCATTTTAAAGTGTATGCTTCTGGTGCCATTAAACCAGTTGTCCAAACTAAAGGATTAGCCCCTGTTTGTTTTAGATAAGATTTAAAGTAATCTTTACTAATACATGCCAAAATAATTACATCTCTTTTTTCATTATTTGCAGGTTTAAAAGTGGTATTCAATCCAAACTCCATTAACCCGTCATGTCCTACATATCCAATTAAGTTTGATTGTCCACCAAAATTTAGTTCTTTTTTATTTATGGTAAGTTGTACTTTTTCTCTACCGCTAGCAACATTCAAGAAATTTATTGTAGTTTGTTTTATATACTTGCCATTATAAGCATCCGCTAGCAAATAGGTATTAGTTGCTACATGTTTAAATAATACACGTTCTAATATTTGAGGATTAGTACTTTCTAGTGTTTTTACAAACATCCAATCTTTACTTCTTTTAAAATGAGTTTTTACCCCATAAAGTGCACCCCAGTACAAATTTGTTTTTGTATTCTGACCATTGCCTAAATCTTTAGAAACAGGCACTATACCCTGATTTACGTTATCACAAAGTGCAACGAAAATATGTATGGTACGTACAGAAGTGTCTGATTGCGAATAAGCATAGCAAGTAAAAATTAAAAATAAATAAAGAATCTTTCTCATATTTTTAAACTTAAAACTTATATAAGATAGTAATAAATAAGCCTTAAGGCAAGCCTAAAGAGTATTGACCAGAAAAAGTTTTTCTTAGTTTGCTGAAAATTCAGAAATTTTAAGATTCTATTTAATAAAATACAAGTTTCTAAAACATAAAAATCCTTTACAAGCAGTATAATTACACTACTTATAAAGGATTTAATATTATAAAGAAAGATTCTTAAGCCTCAAAAGGCTCTATAGAAACATATGATTTTCCTCCTGCTTTCTTTTGGAATTTTACCATCCCATCTACACGTGCGTGTAACGTATGATCTTTTCCTGCATAAACATTTTCTCCTGGATTGTGTTTTGTTCCACGCTGTCTAACAATAATATTACCAGCAATAGCAGGTTGACCACCAAAAATCTTAACACCTAAACGTTTCGATTCTGATTCTCTTCCGTTTTTAGAACTACCAACACCTTTTTTATGTGCCATGATATTTATTTTATGAACGCTTAAACAAATTAAACGTTGTGTTTAACAATTTTCTAAAACTATTCTATACCACCTTTGTGACTATCTTGCCATTCTTTAAGCTCATCCCATTTACCATCAGCAGCCATTTTAGCTTGTTTTGGCCATGAACCTGGCTCTAAATGAGCCATTCTTGAACTAGCTTCAGTTAAGATTTCTTTAATCTTTTCAGGCTTTGCTTTCGCTAATTTAGCAAAAGTGTCAATTCCAGCACCTACCAAAGCCTCAGCAGCTTTTGGTCCAATACCTTCAACTTTCTTTAAATCATCTGCTTTTGCCGTTTTCTTAGGAGCAGCAGCTTTTTTTGGAGCAGCAGCTTTCTTAGCGGGAGCTTCTACTTTAGCAGCAACTTCTTTTTTAGGGGCAGCAGCCTTTTTTGGAGCAGCTTTCTTTGCACCGGATGCAGCAATACTTTCAATAACTAACTCCGTTAAATATTGTCTGTGACCATTTTTAACTTTGTAACCCTTACGTCTTTTTTTCTTAAAAACGATTACTTTATCACCTTTAAGGTGCTTAATGACTTTTGCCTCAACAGCGGCTCCGTCTATAGCTGGGGCGCCTATAGTAATGTTCTTACCATCTTCTACTAACAAAACATTATTAAAAGTAACTTTACTTCCTTCTTCGTTTTGCAAACGGTGAACATACACTTTTTGGTCTTTTGCAACTTTAAATTGCTGCCCTGCTATCTCTACAATTGCGTACATAGCTTGTGTTTGTTAATATTATATATGAACTATCCTATTTTTTAATAGGCGGGTGCAAATATACTGCTAATTACTCAATACGCAAACGTTTTTTATAGAATTATAAACTGTTTATTGTATTTCTAGTTTTTACTATTAAAAACTGCTAATTAAACAGCACTATATGCATGGTATAGATTACATTATAATCAGAATAATCACAACAAAAAAAAGTTGATTCCAAATTTACTATAAAAAAAAAGTATTTTTGTGTAACAAAAAATAAACACACAATACTAACAGCATGCAGATTGCAATAAATAAAAATAAAAGTCTGCATTTCAAGGACTAATTTAAATGTAATTAAAATGAAAAAAAAATTAACGCTAACTGCAGTATTACTGCTCTTTATTGCAGTTACAATCAAAGCTCAAGAAGTAGCCTATGAAGAGTATGATTTAGCTAATGGCTTACATGTAATTCTTCATCAAGATAACACAGCACCGCTAGTTACAACATCTGTAATGTATCATGTAGGTGCAAAAGACGAACAACCAGATAGAACAGGTATGGCTCACTTTTTTGAGCATTTATTATTTGAGGGGACAGAAAATATAGAAAGAGGAAAATGGTTCGAAATTGTTACCTCTAATGGAGGGCAAAATAATGCTAACACTACTGATGATAGAACTTATTATTACGAAGTGTTCCCTTCTAATAATTTAAAATTAGGATTATGGATGGAATCTGAACGTATGCTTCATCCAATCATTAACCAAATTGGAGTAGATACACAAAATGAGGTAGTTAAAGAAGAAAAAAGACTACGTGTAGACAATAGCCCTTATGGAAAATTCATAGAGAATATTAAACTAAACCTATTTAAAAAGCACCCTTACAAAGGGACAACCATAGGTAAAATGGCACATTTAGATGCTACTTCTTTAGAAGAATTTCTAGCTTTCAATAAAAAGTTTTATGTTCCTAATAATGCAGTTTTAGTTGTTGCAGGAGATTTTAAAACTCTTGAAGCTAAAAAAATGATAGCTGATTATTTTGGTGATATTCCAAGAGGTGAGGACATTTCTAGAAATTTTCCAAAAGAAGATCCAATCACAACACAAATAAATGCTAAAGCTTATGATGCAAACATTCAAATACCTGCATCCATGATTGCTTATAGAACACCAGGGTTTAAAGAGCGTGAAGCTTATATTTTAGATATGATTTCTAGCTACCTAAGTAGTGGTAAAAGCTCTAAACTTTATAAAAAAATGGTAGATGAGCAAAAACAAGCTTTACAAGTAGGCGCATTTAATCAAACACAAGAAGATTATGGTATGTACATTGTTTTTGCATTACCAGTGGGAGAAACAAGTCTATTAGATTTAACAACAGAAATGGAAGAAGAAATTGCTAAAGTAAGAAATGAATTAATTTCTGAAAACGATTATCAAAAACTACAAAATATATTTGAGAATCAATTTGTAAACTCAAATGCTAGTGTAGAAGGTATCGCAAACTCTTTAGCAAGATATTACATGTTATACAAAGATACTAGTCTTGTAAATAAAGAAATAGAAATTTATCGTTCTATAACCCGTGAAGAAATTAAAGAAGTAGCAAACAAATACTTAAATCCTAACCAAAGAGTGGTTATGGAATACTTACCAGAAGAAAAAACAGCAAATTAAATTACTATGAAAAATTTATATACCACATTTGTATTAGCTTTATTTGCGCTAACTGCTACCGCTCAAGTAGACAGAAGTGTAATGCCAAGCCCAGGGCCATCTCCTGAAATAAATCTAAAAGAACCGCAACGTTTTGAGTTAAAAAACGGACTTAAAGTAATGGTCGTAGAAAATAGAAAACTACCTCGTGTTTCTATACAATTACGTATTGATAATCCTCCAATTGCTGAAGGCAACAAAGCTGGTGTCGCTAGTTTTGTTTCTAGCTTATTAGGGAATGGATCTACTTCTATTGATAAAGATACCTTTAATGAAGAAATAGATTTTCTAGGTGCTCGTGTCAATTTTGGATCTCAAAGCGCTTTTGCAAGTTCTTTATCTAAATATTTTCCAAGAATATTAGAACTAATGGCAGATGCAGCTATACATCCAAATTTTACACAGGAAGAGTTTGATAAGGAAAAAGAGAAAATCTTAACTGGTTTAAAATCACAAGAAAAGAACGCTACAGCAATCTCAAGAAGAGCGCAAAGTGCACTTGCATATGGTAAAGCACACCCTTATGGTGAATTTACTACTGAAGAAACGGTAAACAATGTAACATTAGCAGATGTAAAAAAGTTTTATAGCAATTATTTTGTCCCAGCAAATGCTTACCTAATTGTGATCGGTGATGTTAATTTTAAAGATGTAAAAAAGTTGGTGAAAAATAATTTCACTTCTTGGACTAAAGCTACTCCACCATCTTTTCAGTTCTCAAAACCTTCTGATGTACAGTATACCCAGATTAATTTTATAGATGTACCAAACGCAGTACAATCTGAAGTTACAGTACAAAATTTAGTTGATTTAAAAATGAGTGATGCGGATTATTTCCCAGCATTAATAACCAATCGAATCTTAGGCGGCGGCGGCGAAGCACGTCTTTTCTTAAACTTAAGAGAAGATAAAGCGTATACCTATGGATCTTACTCCAGACTAGGAGATGATAAATATGGCCCTGCTAGATTTAGTGCTTTTGCTCAAGTTAGAAATGCAGTTACCGATAGCTCAGTAGTTCAAATTCTTAGTGAGATTGATAGAATTATAACAAAACCAGTCTCAGAAAAAGAATTGGCAAATACAAAAGCTAAATATATTGGCAACTTTATATTAGCTCTAGAACAGCCTGCAACTATAGCAGGATATGCTCTTAACATAGAAACAGAAGGTTTGTCTAAAGACTTTTATAAAACATACTTAGAACGTATTAATGCTGTTACCATTGCAGATGTACAAAAAGCTGCTCAAAAATACTTTAGCACCAAAAATGCTAGAATAGTTGTAGTAGGCAAAGGAAGTGAGGTTTTAGAAAATTTAGAGAAAGTTACTTTTAAAGGTAAAAAAGTTCCTATGTTTTATTATGATAAAATGATTAATAAAACAGAAAAGCCTAATTATAGCGCAGCTATTCCTGAGGGTATGACAGCTAAAACTGTTATTGACAACTATATTAAAGCCATTGGTGGTAAAGATAAGGTTACTAACGTTTCTTCATATGCAATGTCTGCAGAAGCAGAAATGCAAGGCATGAAATTAAATCTTGACATTAAAAAAACCACAAAAAACCAATACATGCAAGATGTAAAAGTTATGGGGAATTCTATGAGCAAGCAAGTTGTAAATGGAGACAAAGCTTATGTTATTGCACAAGGACAGCGTAAAGATTTAGAAGAAAAAGACGCTGCAAAATTAAAAGCAGAGTCTAACCCTTTTCCAGAGTTGGTAGATGTAAATAATGCAACTTTAGAAGGTGTTGAAGAAGTTAATGGTAGTAAAGCATATAAAGTAAAGTTTTCAGATGAAAAAACATCTTTCTATGATGTGAAAACTGGCTTAAAAGTTCAGGACCTAGTTAGTGTAGAAATGCAAGGGCAAAAAATTATTTCCACATTTAATTATTCAGATTACAAGGAAGTATCTGGAGTTAAATTTCCTTTTATTTTAGCACAAACTATGGGACCTCAGAAATTTGATTTTAAAGTACAAGACATTAAAGTTAATGAAGGCGTTTCTGATGCTGATTTTGAATAAATAGCATAAATCACCCTATTAAAAAAAGCATTTAAAGCTACAATATTAGCTTTAAATGCTTTTTTATTTTTTTGAATCATTAGTGACATACTGTTAAAAAACACCTAATAAATCTATTCCTTTGTAAGCAAAATAAAGTTTGTTCCTACTAAGTAATTGTAATTCTATAAAAACAACATTATGACATATACAACACCTTCATGCCTTATAGAAAAGGAATTCATTGTTAACATTCAATTTTCGAACAAAGAAGTCTTAAAAAATAAAAAACAAAAAAGTTTACGTGCTTATTATCTTAAAAGAGCAATGCAATTGGGTAATTTATTAAAAAACAAAGTGAATATTTATTTTAAAGATCATGAAGATAAACTAATGCGCGTATACACAACTATTTGGGGTATTACCACTAATGAAATTATTTTAAAACAAGGTATAACTATTCCTAGAAATAGCGTGGTATATGTAGATTAAAAAAGTACTTCTAAGACAAATTCTTTAGGGATAAAAACTGAAAATGAGGCTTCTTATTCTTATTTCAGTTTTTCTTTTGGTTTTTTATTTACCATATACACCCCACCTAGTACTACAATACCTCCTAAAAATTGTAGTATACTAATTTTTTCATCATCTAAAACTCCTAAAAATACTGCTACAACAGGAATAGTATAGGTTACAGAAGAAGCAAAAACAGGGCTTGAAAGTTTTATGAGTTTATTAAAAAATAAGCTAGCCATGGCTGTTCCTATTACAGCCAATACTGCCACATACCCTATAGCAGCTTGCATTTTTGGACTTTCCCAAATTTCAGAGAAAAAATTAGTGCTAATCAGCAAAGCTAAACCAGGTAATAAGACCAAACTAAAACTTGCTGTAGTAACAGCCATTGGCCCTAAATGTTGCAAATGTTTTTTAACTATATTAATATTAAAAGCATAACCTAATGCAGAAACTAAAACAAAAATACTATACCAATAGTTCTGATTTGGGTTATATTCCATACCAGCTACAATTAAAACAACCGTTCCTAATAGCCCAATAAAAACACCTAAAACTTGTCTTCGCAAAATTAAAGTACCAAATAAAAGAACCCCAACTAAAGTAGTAAACAAAGGCGCTACAGAGTTTAATATAGAAGCCACACTGCTGTCTATTTGTGTTTGCGCAACTGCAAAAAATATAGGTGGAAAAAAAGAACTTAAAAAACCTGCTAATGCTATCCATTTCCAATCTTTCTTCTGTACTGTTTTAAGCTTAGGAAAGCCAATAATTAATAAAGAAAATGCTGCAATTACAATTCTTAATGTCCCCAATTGCATAGCAGAAAGACCTAGTAATCCTTTTTTGATGAGAATAAAAGAAGAACCCCACACTAATGATAAAAGAATAAAAATGAACCATTTTTTTTGGTAATCCGTCATGGAGTAATCATAATTTTAAGGTTGCTTTTAGCCTTCTAAATTAGAAACAATTATTTTTTTACAAAGGTGATGTTTTTATACTAATTATATAAATTAAATAAAGTACATTATTCTACTTAAAACCAAGAAACTATAAATCTAGGGCTACGATACGCCCTATAAATAACTTGTTTAAGAACATTTCTATCCTTATAAAGTCATAAAAAACATTGTATTTTTGTAATGATAGAAATGTTTCATCTATTTATATCATAAAAATTAATATTTAGTTCATATCATGAAAAAAATAGCACTTTTAATTAGCCTTATATTACTTACTTTCTCTTGTAAGGAAGAAAAAAAAGAGCCTTCTCAAATGACACAAATCATGAAAATACATGATGAAGTAATGCCTAAAATGAGTGTTTTTAGTGAATTAACTAGTAAACTAGAAGACAAAAAATCCGAAGATGCTTCCAATAAAGCAATCTATAAAGCAGCACAAGATTCTATTAGTCATTCGCATGATTTAATGATGACCTGGATGCTCCGTTTTGTAAAGCGTTTTGATGAGGATGAAATTTTAAGAGGAAAAGCGCTTTCTCCTAAAAAACAAAAATGGTTGGATGAAGAAGAAATTAACGTAAAAAAAGTACGCGATAAAATTAATAAGGCTATAGCCAATGCAGAAGAACTTACAAAGTAAAGTATCCTTATCAAAGTTATTGTATTCTATATATACGCGCTACTAAAAAACTTATACAATCATGTGAATAGAATTTCATTTATCATATGAAATAAATTCATAAACTCTTTATAGAACATTAATACTTAAGAAATGAACAAACTTATACTAGCACTATTTTTACTTTTATCTTTTATATGTTCTGCTCAAAAAGTTACTATAAAGTATCATAAAGACACACCCGAAGTTGTTTTTGCTGTTCATGATCTGGTAAAAGCATTAGAAACTCACAACTATACTATTGCAAAAAAAGGGAAAATTAAAATTGAATTTAAATTAACTCCAGAATGTTGCAATCCTGAAGGTTTTCAGATACAAAACAATAGCTCAAAAAGCATTAGCATACAAGCGACAGACGCCACTGGTTTAATGTATGGCGGTTTAGAGTTAGCAGAGCAAATTAATACTGGAAATCGTTTAGAAAGCATCCCATCAATTACTCAAGAACCTTATTTAGAAAAGAGAGGTATTAAATTTAATATTCCATTAGACATCAGAACGTCTAGTTTTGATGATTCTGGATCTGCTGCGCAAGAAAATATTGCAGAGATGTGGAATTTTGAATTCTGGGAAGCATTCTTTGATACCATGGCCAGAAATAGATACAATGCAATTACCTATTGGAATGCTCACCCATTTTCTTCTATGGTAAAATTAGATGATTATCCAGACATTGCTTTTAATGATGTTTTAGGCACTACCATAAACCCTATAGATAAGCCTTACGCATGGAATGTTCCTGAATTAGCGAATATAGAACCCAATCAAAATCAGAAAACACTCTTAAAAATAACCATAGAGGAGAAAATAGCCTTTTGGCAAAAAGTGATGAAACACGCCAAGAATAGAGGTATTGACATTTATTTTATTACATGGAATATTTGCTTAAATGGTGCAGCGGTACCAGGGTCTAATAAAGACGTTGGAGACAAAAAAGGGAAATATGGTATTAGCAATGATTTTGAAAATGAGATTAGTAAAGACTATCTCAGAAAATCTGTAAAACAATTTCTAATCAATTACCCAGATGTAACAGGTATAGGAGTAACCGCTGGTGAAAACATGCGTAAACCCATGGATGCCGATGATCAGGAAAAATGGTTGTGGGATACCTATGGGAAAGGGATTGCAGATGTAAAAAAACTACAGCCAGAAAGAGAGATTAAATTTATTCATCGTGTTTGGTGGACAGACATGAAGAAGGTTGACAAATATTGGAATACGTATCCAGATCAGTTCGATTTAAGTTTTAAATACGCCAAAGCACGTTTATATTCTGCACCGAACCCTACTTTTAGTGATGAATTGGTTGCATTTATGGCCGAAAAAAATATGAAAGCTTGGTGGAATATCCGTAACGATGATATTTATATTCATCGATGGGGTGATCCAGATTTTGTAAGATCATATATGACGAGTTTTCCAGCAGATCAGACTGTTGGTTTTCACATGGGGTCTGATGGTTATGTTTGGGGAAGAGAATTTATTAGTAAAGATGCTGAACTATCAGGAGAATTAGAGATTAACAAGCATTGGTACAAATTTTTACTTTGGGGAAGACTGGGCTACAATCCTACTATTCCTAATACACATTTTCAACAAATTATAAAAACAAAATTTAAAGATACAGATGCAAAACTACTACAAGAAACTTGGGCTACGGCCTCTAAAGTAATCCCAGAAATAAATCGCTTTCATTGGCGAGACTGGGATTATATGTGGCAACCAGAAGCTTGTATGAGTGGTAGTAAACTTAGATCTGTAGACGATTTTAGGATCACAGAAACCATGAAAGGATCTCATACGCTAAACCCTAAAGCATATGTTACCGCAACACTTTCTAGAACAGCTATAAATAATTCTAAAACACCCTTAGATATTGCAGATAATTTTGCAACCTATGCTAGAAAAATAAAGCCAGACCTTAACACTCTACTTAGTTATAAAAACGCTAAAGAACTAGAAAATACGCTATTAGACATCAAAGCAATGGCCGCCTTAGCCACGTATTATGAACATAAAATAAGAGCTGCTGTAGCTTTAGAATTTTATAAGGCTACTGCGGATAAGGCTCATCAAAAAAATGCTTTAGTCTATATGAAAACGGCAACTGAAAGCTGGAAATCTTATAGCACCATTAATACGCCAAGATATAAAAAGCAAAATTTTGCAAGACTCGGTAATTTTGATTTTGAAGAGCAATTACAAGCTGTTTTAAAAGATGAAAAAATTGTATTAGAGGCTAAAACGTATGCTGAAGAATTAGAGGAAAAATAATGAATTACAAGCTTCTAAATGTTAAAACATCTGAATTATCAGAACTTACAAAGGAAATTAGCTTAGGTGCTAGATTCATTATTTTTACCTATAGAATTGGTTTAGGGGTAATTTCTTTACTCAGATTTTCACCAGCCATCTTAATAAAAAGAGAACATGATATTGCTATTTTTAGAAAAAAATATAATCTATTAAATTTAGTATTTGGACCATGGCATCTTTTTACAGGTCCTTTTTTAACCTACAAAGCATATAAAACAAATCAAAAAGGAGGTATTGATGTTACAAAAGATATCATGACAAATATCACTCAAGAGTCGCTTTTAAAAAATGAAGTTGAGATTATTACTATTCATAACATATTTTCAAAAGTAACGGAAACAGATAAGCGTGACATTATAAAAGCATTAAAGAAAATTGACTTACAAATAGTCCCCCTAAAAAAAGTATACTTAGGATTATTTATAAATGTTGATGAAGATGTGGAACCCTATTTTGTAATTGGAATTGAACAAAAAAACAATAGTAGTTTAAACACAGAACACATTAAAGACTGCTTAAACAAAGTATTCTATAAACATGTAGTATTCGAAATTTTTGATATCACAAAAGATATAGAATATGCAGAAAGGATTATTGAGCAAGGTGAGTTAATTATTGAAAAGTAAATAATCTCGTGGCAAGCCCAAAAGATATTAAAAGAAAAATCAATATTGATTTCTAAGCAATCGTCGAAGTATTTTAAATCTCGATTATCAAGTAAATCACCGATGCATCTGATCTAAAATCTCCATCACCTCAATTTTTTTACGAACAGAAACAGGAACATTTTCACCATTTTTTAAAAGTAAATAACCACCATCTGTTTTTATATAGGCGCTAATACATTGTAGATTTATGAGATGACTCTGATGCACTCGCAAAAACTGATAGCTTTTAAGCATATCAGCAAAATATTTTAGAGTCTTCGTTACAAATATTTTTTTTCCATTTTCTAAATAAAAAATAGTGTTATTGCTGTCCGATTCGCAACGCACAATATCATCAAGGCTTACGATAATAATTTTATCTAATGTATGTAATGATATTTTATCTGGTTTTTGTTCTGGAGCTGCTAAGGTATCTTTTAAAATCTCTAAACGCTCACTAGTAGGTTTTATCTGTTCTTTAGCTCTACTAATCGCTAACGCTAAATCTTCTTTCCCATATGGTTTTAACACATAATCTATAGCAGCAAATTTAAAGGCTCTAATAGCATACTCATCACTGGCGGTAACAAATATAATTTTTGACTTTAGTTGTGGAAAGATTTCTAAAATATCAAAACCTGTACCATCACCTAACATAATATCTAAGAAAAGGATATCTGGCTCTGTTTTTCGTAACTTTTTAGAAGCTTCAACTACACTTTGTGCGGTATCAATAATTTGTATTTCGGGGTGTTGTGTTTCTATATCACTCTTCAATAACTGAAGCGCATCTGGCATATCTTCTACTATAATTGCTGTGAGCATAGTTCTAATAATCGGTTTCTATGGGTATTTTAAAACAGATTTGTGTTCCTAATACCATATTATTTTTATCTTTTAATTCTTTAGTTTGCAAAGCATCTTTTCCTGAAATAAATTCTAATCGCTCTTTGGTAACTGCTAATGCAACTGATTGATGATCTGTTTTTGTTTTTACCTTTTGCGACTGAAAAATACCTATTCCATTATCTACAACTTCTCCATATAAAAAATCTCCTTCAGTATAAAACTTCAGGTTAAGTTCGCCTTCTTTATCTCCTTTTAAAATTCCATGACGAATTGCATTTTCTACAAATGGTTGTATGAGCATTGGTGGCACTAGAATTTCTTCTGTATCTTGAGCAGTATCAACAGTAATAGTATATTTAAATTGTTTTGTTGCCATTAATTGCTCTACTTCTATATAATTTTTTAATGTTTTTATTTCTTGTGCTAAACTTATAGTTTCCTTTCTAGAATTATAAAGTGTTTCCCTTAATAAGGTAGCAAAAGTATTTATGGTAGTATTCATTTTTTGTGGATTATGAGCTCCCATTGCTTTAATTCCGTTTAAAACATTAAAAATAAAATGCGGATTCATTTGCAAACGCAATGCTTTTTGCTCTAGTGTAAGCAAATCGTTTTCTAATTTTAATTTATGTTTTTCCGCTCTATTTTTTTTCTTTAGCCTTTTTACATAAAGTAAGGTAATACTTCCTAAAAGCAATATAGCAAACACCAATAAAGACCATAAAAACCAGGCTTTTTTATACAAAGGACTTTCAATAAAAAACTGAAAATGAATGGGCTCACTTTCCTGATTTTGATAATTTCTGGCTTGTGCAGTAAAGGTATGTGCCCCATATGCTAAACCAGGAAGAATTTGCCGATTAGATTTTGACCATGGACTCCAAGTAGCATCGTTTAATTTAAACCTGTATTGTAAGCTATTAGGATGGTTTAGATCTACCGTTTTATATTCAAAAGCCATTTCTCGCTGGGTAGAATTTAGCACCAATACTTTTTCACTATTATTTGTCCATTCTTTATAATTAAGGCTATCTACCGTTTTATAAGCAACCTCAACTTTTTCAAAGTAAAGCTTTGGTTTGGTTTCTTGTATTTCATTTTTACTTCCTTGGTATTCTGTTAAACCATAGATAGCGCCAAACCATAAATGTCCTTTTTCGTCTTTTGCAACAGCATTTAAACAGGTTTCTATTCCAAGGAAACCATCATTTCTTCCAAAATGAGTTAACGCTTCTATTTCGTTTTCTAAATTCAGAGAAATTCTATCTACTCCTCTTTGGGTGCCGGCCCAAAGAAATCCGTTATCATCAAAAATTAGTTGATATATAGTATTAGAATAGGATTGTTTTTTGCTGTTGAGTTTTTTAAAATTTAATGGCTCTTCTACATTTGCAGACCAAATACCACTACCAGATGTTCCAATATATAGCATGTCATCTTTAAAAAGTAAGCTTACAATACTTACTTTTTGTGCTAAAGCTGCTCCTATATGTGTTATTTTATCGTTTTTAATATAGCCTAAATGCCCATTTTTAGTAGCATACCAAATACGTCCTTTAGCGTCTTCTTTCATGTCTGTAACATACAAATCTTCAACACCTTGTTTTTTAGTGAATTTCTGGTGTATGTTTACTTTTTTGGTATCCGAATCATAGGTGAATTTTATAATTCCACTAGAATAAGTAGCTGCCCAAACGGTATCACTTTTTAGTATAATTTTACTAATCCAATCAGAAGGCAAGCCATTTTCTATAGCAATAGCATGGGTAGTTGTTTTTGGTATTAGTATTGGTTTGTTAATACTATCAGGAATCTGGCTACTTAACACAGGCAGCGCTAACTTAAAAGTATCTACTATAGTTTCTCTAAAAAGAATTCCTCTACCATCTGTTCCTGCCCAGATATTTCCTTTTTTATCAGAAGCAATTGTCTTTATTTTTACGCCTGAAAAACGATTGTCTTGTTTAATATGATGAATTCCTAAAGAATCTATTCTAGTTAGCCCAGCTTCAGCACTAGACAGCCATATATTTTTAGATGTAGCATGTACAGCATATATTCTATTCTCTTTTAAACCTGTTTCACGATCATAGTGCTTAAAATTATTTTTAAAATACTTGTAAAAACCGCCTCCAGATGTAGCAATCCAAATGCTCCCTTGCTGATCCGTAATACTTTTACGGATATGCGATACTTTTAATCCAATTTTACGGTCTAAACGCTCTTGTTCTGTATAGTTATCTATATTAATAATAGACAAGCCATCGTTGTCCGTAGCTACCCAAAGTTCATTGGTATTATGTATCGAAAGATTATTAATACGCAAGGGTTCTCGCAATAATACATTAGCCTCTTTTCCTTTGCTATCTAACACCAAAATACCATCATTAAATGTAGCTGCAAACAGTTTGTTCTTATGAACTGCTAGAGAAGTAAAATTGTTTTCTTCTATGGCTATAATTTTTTTTGGATTGGTTATTTGATCTACTTTCCAAAGCCCCTTATCTGTAGCGATCCAAAACCAAAGCCCATCAAAAACAATATCTTTTACCACACTGGCATCTATAATTGTATTGATGTTTTGTTTATATAAGGCATGCGTTTTAGTATATGCGTAAATTCCTTTTTCGGTTGCAATGTAGAGTCCTTTTCCATCAGAAAAAAAATCATAGATCTGTGGCCCTACTAAATTTAAAAAGTTGTCTTTAATTTTTATAGACAATCCATTTTGTGTTCCTATAAAAAGGCTGTCATTTTTATAAGAAAGTGCGTTGATATAGTTAGACCCTAAACCATCACTAACCGTAAAGGTTTTAAAATCTTCTCCATTAAACCGAGATAGTCCACCACCTTGCGTACCTAACCATAAATAACCAATATCTTCTTGGATAATATCGTATACTTGAGATTGTGGCAAACCGTCTTCTAAGCTATATGCTCTAAGCTGACTATTTTGTGCAAGGAAAATACCACTCACAAAAAAACAGAGTAACAATAAAATGCATGATTTTGTATTTTGCAAAAGCTTGGTTTTTTTTATACTTTAAAAGTACAATACTTTAAGTATTGGTTTACTCAATAATCGAGATTTAAACGCTCCTAGGTTTGCCCTTATATTTTTAAGTTTTCCTTACGAACATCTTTTGGACCAACCCTGAGGTCCTTATATTTTTTTAAACGGAAAAGTTACTATAATATTTGATACAAAGAAGTATCTTCTACATCTGGTGCGCGGTATGCAGCTACTTCATCAGAACGCATAATTGGTTCTAATACACATAGCACAGTTGTTTTTCCTTTAATAATTAAGGTGTTATCTTTAATTACAGATTTCCATCTATACTTTTCAATAGGAATTCCCATTTTAAATAGTGCCATCCCTAACTCTTCATTTTCAGCAATCCAATCTAATAACTCATCTCTATCTTGTGAAGCTGGAATCTCCGAAATATCATTAAAATTAAACTCCCACTCTACTGGAATATTAAACTTATAACTATAAACCTCTCCAGAATGCCCTTCTTTTCTTGTTTTTAATGCGGTAAACCAATCTATCTGAGTATCTGGATATTTAGATTTAAATTCTTTTGATAATTCTAATGGTCCTGGTGATTCTGCAGTAGGGTAATAGCCATAATATGGCTTTGCTAAATAATGTTCTGCATAGGTACCTCCAAATACATTAAAAAATGATGAGGCATATATTTTAGGGCTTTCTTTTGTAGAAAATGCTGTTTTTAAAGTTTCTAATAATGCTAGGTTTTCGCCTAAGCCACAAGAATGGAAAATAATTTTTGTATTAGCTGTAATTCCATTTTCTACATTTGGAATTTCATTTTTTACTTTAGTAATATTTGCTGTAGTGATACGCTCCCCTGCTGGCTTTGTTCTTAAAGATATCCCACGCCAAGCATTACTATGGCTAACGATATGAATTTCTGAATAATTGGTATTACTAGAATTTTTATTTAACCAATTATTAATTTCTTGTAGCGAATATAGGCCATCTATGACTTCTTTTTTTTGAGCAACAAAATAATTTTTAGCATTGGTATAATAGCTGTTTTCACCCTCATCAAAACCTGCAATAAAGACAATTGTTTTTTCTTTTTTTAATTGGGAATTTTTGATGTTTGTACTGTTTAATTCATCTGAGTTTGCACAACTCATTAAAAAAATACTTGTAAATATGCTGATGATGTAATTCTTCATAGTTTTTTAGTTTAACATTTACTATTTTAAACATATTCCAAAAAGCGCTTCAAACGAGTTTTCTTTATTTATGATCAAAAAACAACTTTAAAGTCTCTTTAAGGTCTAAATCCTAACAAAAGAGCAGTCTCAGAAAACCAAGACTACTCTATAGTCAACAATCAAAGCTTAGTTTAAAGCAAGCTCATCAATCTTAATTTCGTAGTTTACTACCACTGGTTCTTTTACCGTTTTTACTAATGCAGTACCATCCCATTTTAAGAATACACTTGTAGCTACTCTTTCTATTTTATCATCTTCATAACCTTCATATTCAGAATCTGCTACTTTAGAGCTTTTTCTAATAATCATATTACGTTCGCCATTCATATCAGAAGGAAAAATAAACTCTTCGTATGCATCTGCTATTTCTGTTTTACTGCCTTTTAGGGTAGCTACTTCATAAAACCGATTTCCACTCCAAAAAACATAGGTATCACCACTCTGACTTTTATTCTCTTCGCATGGAATATGGAGTTTTATAATATCACTTACATTAGTTACCCCTTTATTCCCTATACTCATTACTTTTTCCGCATCAATTTCTTCATTAGATGCAAAAACAAATTTTCTAATCTGTGTATCGTTTCTAAAGGCTCTAATCTGATAGGTTTTCTCTAAAACACCATCTTCATTTACTTGAACCCCTGCAGCTCCAAAAACAAATTTTATATTTCCATTTGCCTCGCTTCCAAATGCTTTTTGAGCTATAAAACCACCCCAGAGCCATCCTATTTCGGCATCTGTTTTTACTTTATACCAACTACTGGTTATCCCATCTAAAGTTTCGGTTTGGATATCTTTTTCTAAAACAGTTAATTTAGTGCCTATATCTAATTTTCCCCTTCTGGCACATAGGGTTGAGGCGCAATCTCTTAAATACACTTTATCTGCAAGTAAATAGTGATTTTTTACCTCTTGTTTAGACAAATTGTTTTCTACAGTTTGGAATTGTACTTCCTGTTGTGTAGCCTGACCAAACATATTTGATACTGCTAACACACAAACCATTACTAATACTCTTGTTACATTTTTCATAATCTTTGCTTTTTTAATTGTTAGACTTTATTTTTTAGTATGCAGATCAGTACTTAGATCTGTTTCCTTTACTCAAATATACTAGGTGTCTGCACTATAATTAGAGCTACTTTAGTATCCGTAGTCAGCCATCTAGAATTCGTAAAAATCATAGCAATTACCTCTCTTTTAGTTAAGATGATTAGCGATTCTTTATATATTATTATTTCATGAAAAGAAAAGGTAAAAAGCTTTATATGAAATAACTGTTATATAAAAAGGAATAGCGTGAGAAAAGGTTTCCTAAAAAATCTAGTATTCCCATTTTTTAGCTTTTTCAGATAACCTCTTGCTTCTAATGACTTTAAAAACCAAAATCCCGCTAAAAAACGGGATTAGTCCAATTTGCACTATTGAGTTTCATCAATAAAATGAGTATAAAACCTACTCCCCAGCTACTTCCATTTCAAAATCATCATCATTCCAAATATGGCTTTGTAATACAATGGCGTCTTTTACTTTAATATCTTCTGTATAGCTTACTTCCGCTTTTACAATAGTACCCTCCACACCATACTTTTGATTTGGAAATAAGTATTTAAATTCTAATACAGGCCCATCACAATAGCCATTATCTAATCTTGGCAAGGCAACAACTTCTGTATCGGTAACCATATAGTAATACGATTCTACATATACGCAACATGCTACATATTCTACATCTACTTTTAACACCTCTACTACTCCATCTAAAGCTGGGTTTTCTAATATAGATATCCTAACATCTTCAAAAGTGTCTTCTTCTATTGTAAAAGCTCCTATACTTTTATTAGGGTCTGTAGCACTTACTATAGTTACATGGTATTGTGTGTAATCATCTCCTTTATCTTTAGCACTTGTGGTTAATTTATATTTTTCTGTTCTTTTAAAATCTTGTGCTGTAGTAAATTGAAATCCGAATACTAGTGTGATAATAATTATTAAATTTTTCATGTTTTGTTTTTTTAGTTCCTGACCTTCATCAGAATAAATGAATTTGTTTTGCTTGACCAAAAGTACTAGCCCTTTGCATCTAAATTTGAGCGGTTTTAGGATTCGTAGCGTTTCATCTAGAATTCGTTATTAATTGAGTTTTTTAATTCTTATGTGTATTTATTAAAAAGCAATACAAAAAGAAAAACCCACAAGATTTTAAACATCTTATGAGCTTTCTCCTTCTAGTTCCCCCAAACTAGAAGTATCAACAACTAAATTTTCTTAAACTGCCCTTAGAACTTTTGGGCTATACTCTAAATAAGAGATCTAAAGCGGTTTTTTTAATACTGAGACCTAAAAGGCGCAAGCATACAACTTAATGTTATCATTTTTGTAAGGTTAAAGTCATTGCTTTTTTACAGGACAATGCTTTTATTTTTGCAAATAGTGTTGTTAGTTCTTTCTTAACAACCCATTGGTTTTTTTCTAATACGGAAACACTTACTATTTTACCCTCTGCATTAAATTGTATCTTTATTGATTTGTAGCGATTTAAAGAATTTGTTACACATTTTCTATATAAAATTTTGAATTCCATAGTTATTTTTCTTTTTTCTGATTTTTCAACAACTCCTATTATTTCAATAGAATAAGAACTTTTAAGGCTTGTTTTTGCTTTAATTTCTGCTGCTGCACCTACCGCACTATTTTCTACATGTTGTGGCATGGGTAATGGTTGATTTATTTTCCTTAAACTACCATCAGCATTTACTATTGCTTCATCTACTGCTACAAATGAGGTGTATTTGGTTAATAAATTATACTGTAAACCCAAATTGATTACTTCTTGTTTTACATCATCGGAAAAAAGGCGTTTGTAATCATCTAATTCTTCAATCTTTTTACGTGCCCATAAATAGCGTAATGCTTGGTTCTTTTTACTTTTATTTGCATTAGAAACTTTAAATTCTTGTTGAAATCTCTTCTTCCCTTTATATCCTGTTATGCTAATTTTGCCTGCTGCTTTTCCTTTGTATTTTCCATATACCAATATGGGTCTGCCTGAAAAAACATCTGGAATACGAGCTGGTGCAACATCATACACATCAAAACCTTTGGCTTCTGCTTTTATCTGTGTTAATAGTGGTGATGCAATGTATTTTTTAAAATCTTGAGCAACTTTTTGCGCCTCATCTTTTGTAGTAGCAATAAAAGCTTCTGAATGTGACACTTTTGCCATGCCTTCTATTAAATAACGGTTAACACTAGATCCTATGCCAAATGTGAATACGTTTGCTTTGTCTAAATTATTCTGAATCAGCTCAAAAGCTTCTTTCTCAACACTCACATAACCATCGGTAATTACAACCATGGATCGTGCGCTAGTCATATCTTTTCTTGGTAATTGATAGGCAGTTTGTAAAGCGCTTAGTAATCGTGTACCACCACCGCCTTGTCCGTCCGAAAGAAAACGAATAGCAGCTTCTATATTATTTTTATCTACCACAACTGGCGTTCGGCTAAACATGGTGGAACTCGATGCAAATAACTGTACGTTAAAAGTATCTGTAGGTCTTAAATTGCAAAGTAAATTCCGCATTAGCGCTCGTGATACTTCTAATGGATACCCATTCATAGAACCAGAAACGTCTACAATAAATAGGTATTCTCTAGACGGAATATCTTGCTGCTTTACTTCCTTTGTTGGCTCCATCATAAAGGCGAAGAAATTTTCATCTTCGTGTTCATACAACAACAAACCAGACTGTATCTCATTTCCTCTTAGGCTGTATTTTAAAATAAAGTCTCTATTGGCAGGGTTTATTTCGCTTTTAGATAAAAATACTTCTGCTGCGCTTACATCTACATAATTGATATTTACCTTGTGTGTAACACTGCTTATATTCTGAATAATCATACCTGCGTTAAGACTCACCGTCATATCAAAATCAAAAGTGTCTGCAATGCCTTTTTTAGTATAAGGTTGATGAAATGTTTCTTCTGAAACAGTCTTTTCTCCTGTAAATCTTGGACCAACCACACCTGGCGATACAAATTGATATTCGCCATTAATCGGTATCAACATTTCTGTATAGTAGATATCTATTGCCACTTCATCATTCGGCATAATATTACCCACATTCATTTGGAATACATTTGGGCGTTCTTGATCTAATTTAGCGGCTCTTTTTCCTTCTTTTATAGCTGTATCATATACTTTTTTTGCCTCTTGTTTTTCAAATATTTTAGCGTTTATGGTTCTGTCCCCAATAGTCATCTGCATTTGATGTACTGCTGCTGTTACTGCCATCGGAAACACATATTTTGCTTCTATAGGTGTATCTCCTTGGTTATGGTATACCTGTGTAATATGTACATGCGCAATGGTTCCTGAAATTTGCACAGCTGTTTTAGATGATTTTAATGGAATTTGTGCATTTTCTGTAGCAACTGACAAATACGGACTGTCTGTTTTTTGAGCATTACCTAAAAAGCATATGCTTAAAAAGAGGAAAAGGATTAGATTTTTCATGCTATCGATTTTGAGTTTATAATTTGATTATAAACCAAATGTAAATCGATAATGAAGGGTTATTAGTGGTGTTTTAGAATTCGTGTAGGATGGTCTAGAATTCGTTTTTAGAAATGATGTTTAAGGAGGTCAATACATAACACTTGTATGAGTAATTAAATTAATTTTCAATTTTCTCTATTGTCTCTTTAAATAAGCCTAATAAAAATTTTAGTTTTTCAGGATCTCCTGCAGCGGTAAATTTTTGGTCTTTAATTTTAACACCATACCAATCTTGTTTTCCGTTTTCATTAAGAATCCAATCGATACTCATATACGCTAAAGATGTATTAGAGATATCTATTTCTACTTCCCAACCTGGATTCTCTATGGTTGTTATTTGGATCACTTCGCCCTGTTCCCATGCTCCATCACAATTATCCTTAAACCAATTCTGGATCCAATCTAAAATATCTATCTGCATGCGGTATTAAAATTAAAATATCTGCTTTCTACTAAAAACCTACTCCTTCCACCGCAAAGTTTCCATAATACTGCGCATATCTTGCTGTAAATACGCTGCCGCTGGCAGAATAGAATCGTAATTGGGTTTTGCAGAAAAATAGATAGAACCTGTTACAAAATGGTTAATACTATCGGTAACGTAAAACTGTGATTGTGATGCGGCATTGCCTATAATCTGAAAATAAGCACCGTATACTTTATCCTCTTTATTTTCAAAAATTCTAGGTTCAATTCTATCTGCCTTTGCTTTATGCTCATAAGAGCGTTTTTCTGCATCTCTGATCATACTATTTAAATCGCCATTAATTTTTTTATAAGACAAAAAAATAGCACCTTTCATTTCTGGGTAAGACAAAACAATTCCTCTAGCATTTTCAATTTTGGGTTCTGCTAATGTATTGTAATTAAAAGTAAAATTATTTGTCTCTAAAGTGCCTTCTTCTCCTGATGGATATTCTAAACGCAGCATTGCGTTTGGTTTTGGTAAAGGCTGTTCTTCCTTGCAACTGCCCAGAACTACAAACAGTAAAAACAGCATACAAAAATGGGGTTTACGCATTAGGCAATGTTATTTTTATTTGCTTTAATCTTTTTTTATCTAAACTTTCTACTATAAAAATATAGTTTTTAAAGGGTACTTTTTCTCCTCTTTTAGGAAAACTACCTGCTAGCTCCAAAACAAAACCTGCTATGGTTTCAGACTCGCCTTTTTGCTCTTCAAAATCTTCTTCATCTTCTATTTTAACTACTTTATAAAAGTCTTTCAATGTTGTTTTTCCATCAAAAACATAATTATAATCATCTAGCTTAGAATAAATCAGATCTTCATCATCAAACTCATCACTAATATCCCCTACAATTTCCTCAATAATATCTTCTAATGTAACAATGCCTGAGGTACCTCCGTATTCATCTACTACTACCGCTAAATGATTCTTTTTCTCCTGAAATTCTAATAATAAATCATCTAATTTTTTATTCTCTGGCACAAAATAAGGTTCCCGTATTAATTCTACCCAATTAAAATTCTTTCTATCTATATGCGGCAATAAATCTTTTACGTACAAAACACCATCTATTTTATCCATATGTTCTGTAAAGACAGGAATACGAGAGTAGCCTTTTGTTTTTATTTCTTGCAATACTTCTAAAAATTTCATTTCGGAATTTAATGCAAAAATATCTATTCTGGGGCGCATTACTTGCTTGGTATCCGTATTGCCAAAAGAAACAATACCTTCTAAAATTTTTTGCTCTTCTTTTGTGGTATCACCCTCTGAAGTAAGTTCTAATGCCTGCGACAACTGATCTATACTTAAGCTAGATTTTTGTTTTCCTAATTTATCATACAAAAATAGTGTTCCTGCACGCATTGGCATGCTTAAGGGGGTAAAGAGTACATCGAGAACCTTTAAGGGATATGCCATAAAGTGAGAAAAACTTTTCTGATTACGATTGGCATATACTTTTGGTAAAATTTCTCCAAACATTAATATTAAAAAGGTAATAACCACCACTTCTAATAAAAACCGAATTGATATAAAATCTAAAAATATATAATTAATATCTGAAAAGAGTGTGTCTCCTATAACACTAAACAATAATACAATTGCAATATTTATGGTGTTGTTTGCAACTAATATGGTTGCTAAAAGCTTTTTGGGTTTTGCTAATAATTTTACAACGATATTCCCTTTCGTTGTTTTTTCTTCTTCAATTTCATTAATATCTGTGGCAGATAAGCCAAAAAAAGCGACTTCTGCTCCGGAAATTAAGGCAGAACAAAATAACAATACTAGTAGCACAGCTGCTCTTATGGCAAAAGCACTATCTAAAACAATAAAATTTAAAATACAACTATAGGGGTCTGGGTCCAAAGTCCAAAAAGTTTAATTAAAATGGTAAATCATCATCTTCTACAGATTGCTGGGCAGAAGGTGTTGGTGTTGGGGCTTGTGTTACAGATTGCTGCTGTTGTGGCTGTGCCTGCTGCACTTGTTGAGGAGTAGCTTGCGTAGTATTCCCCATACTCTCTTTTTTAGTGGTTAAAAACGTAAAATCTTGCACATGTACTTCGGTTGTATATCTAGGATTTCCATCTTCTCCTTGCCATTGTCTGTTTTTTAACCTTCCTTCTACATACACTTTATCTCCTTTGCTTAAATACTTCTCGCAAATTTCTGCGGCTTTATTACGGATTACTATATTGTGCCAATCTGTATTAGAAACTCTTTCTCCCGTTTGTTTATTGGTATAGGTTTCATTAGTTGCTAATGGAAAACGACCAATACAATTACCGCCTTCAAAATAATGCATTTTCACTTCATCTCCTAAATGTCCTATTAACATTACTTTATTTAAAGTACCACTCATTATATTTTGTTTTAATTTGATTGTATTGTATAAAATAATAGCCCAAAGGTTAAAGCATACTATTACATCAAAAATACTAAATTTTAAGCGTTTTTATAAAATCTGCAATTAAAATAGGTACAGGGTATTCTTCTATTTTTTTTAAGCGAATTCCTTCTTTTAAAATACCATCGGTTTTTAACACCCAAAAAAAGGTATGCAAATGTTGATGTGATAGTTTATGCACTATTTTATGCTCATTATATTGATACATTTCAGAGAAGGTATAAGGCAGAACTGTTGCAGCATTTTCCTGAATCTCCTTAATACCAACTTCTTTATCGGTTTCTAAAAGAGGAAATTCATATAAACCTTGCCATATTCCTTTTCCAACACGTTGCTTAAGAATAGTATTATTATGAGCATCAATAGGAACAATATAATTAAAATACCGATTTCTAACTTTTGTTTTTTTCAGTTTTACAGGAAGCTCTTGTACTTTTCCTTCTTTTAAGGCTACACAACTCTCTCGTAAGGGGCAATACATACAATATGGTTTTTTTGGAGCACATTGCATTGCGCCAAATTCCATAATACCTTGGTTATAATCTCTACTATTTTTAGTATCCATTACTTCCCTTGCCAACGCTTTAAAATATTTTATTCCTTTTGGTTCGTTTATTGCTAAATCAATTCCAAAATAACGTCCTAATACCCTATACACATTACCATCAACCACTGGTTCTGGGGCATTAAAGCAAATAGAAGCAATTGCACTTGCTGTATAGTCCCCCACACCTTTTAGTTTTAGCAGCCCCTCATAAGTATCTGGAAATTTACCATTGTATTGCGTTACTATTGTTTTTGCGGTAGCGTGCAAGTTCCGTGCCCTAGAATAATAGCCTAAGCCTTGCCATAATTTAAGCACTTTTTCTTCATCGGCTTTAGCCAAATCGTATACAGTAGGGAAGTTTTGTATAAATTTTAAATAATACGGAGTACCCTGAGCTACTCTTGTTTGTTGCAGCATTATTTCGGATAGCCAAATATTGTATGGGTTTCGTGTACTTCTCCATGGAAGTTCACGTTTATTTTCGGCATACCACTGTAATATTTTTTCGGAAAAAGACATTTAAAATAAAATATAAACCAAAAGTACTAGTTTAAATACTTAAAATTAAGTCTTTAGCGTATTTGATTGATTTTTATTTATATATTTGCATCCCGAAAAAAAACATTAAAAGAAAATCTTTTATAAAAAATGACGAAAGCTGATATTGTAACTAGAATCTCAGAAAAACTGGGAATTGAAAAAGGAGATGTACAGGCAACTGTAGAATCTTTCATGGAAGAGGTAAAGTATTCATTAGAAAATGGAGATAACGTATATTTAAGAGGTTTTGGCAGTTTTATTATAAAAACTAGAGCTGAAAAAACAGGAAGAAATATTTCTAAAAACACAACTATTAAAATACCAGCACATAACATACCATCTTTTAAACCTGCGAAAGTGTTTGTTGAGAGTGTAAAAAGTAACGTAGAAGTAAAGTAAAAATATTAATCTAAATTAAAGTATAATTTATGCCTAGTGGTAAGAAAAGAAAAAGACATAAGGTAGCTACACATAAGCGCAAGAAGCGTAGAAGAGCTAACCGACACAAGAAAAAGTAGTTGTTTCAACTACTTTTTCATTTTAATACGTTCATTGACATAGGAATTCTAAAAAAGAATTTCAGCAGGTTAACATAACCTGTATAGATATTGTTTAATCATCTATTTGAAAAAACCTTTAATTAGGATACAAACAAATAGATCAAAATTGATTCAGGTGAATAGAGAATTAATCATAAGATCTAATTCCGATGTAGTCGATTTTGCCTTATTAAAAAATGGTAAGTTAACAGAATTACAGAAAGTAGAAGACAGTAATAATTTTTCTGTTGGAGATATTTTTATCGCCAAAGTAAGAAAGCCCGTAACAGGTTTAAATGCTGCTTTTGTAAATGTTGGTTATGAAAAAGATGCTTTTTTGCATTATCATGATTTAGGACCACAACTTTCTACAATGCTTAAATTTATTAAGCAAGCTAGTTCAGGGAAATTAAAAGATTTTTCGCTGAAAAACTTTCCATTCGAAAAAGATATTGATAAAGATGGTGTAATTACAGATGCTATAAAAGCAAACCAATCTTTATTAGTGCAAGTTGTTAAAGAACCCATATCCACAAAAGGACCAAGAATTAGTTCAGAATTATCTATCGCAGGGCGGTATTTAGTTATGGTTCCTTTTTCTGAACGCATTTCTGTTTCTCAGAAAATAGAAAGCAGAGAAGAAAAAGACAGACTTAAAAGGCTTGTAAAAAGCATTAAGCCAAAAGGATTTGGTGTTATCATCAGAACAGTTGCAGAAGGCAAAAAAGTTGCAGAATTAGACAAAGATTTACAAAATTTACTGACCAAATGGTCCGTAATGTGTAAAAAAATGCACAAAGCCCACCATCCATCAAAAGTTTTAGTAGAACTAAACCGAGCATCTTCTATATTAAGAGATGTTTTTAACGATTCCTTTACTGGAATTGAAGTGGATGATGAAGCGCTTTATGAGCAAGTAAAAGATTATGTGCAAGAAATTGCACCAGGAAAAGAATCTATTGTAAAATTGTACAACTCTCGAACTCCAATTTTTGAAAAATTTGGAATAGAAAGACAAATAAAAACATCATTTGGCCGCACCGCCTCTATGAGCAAAGGTGCATATTTAATTATTGAGCATACAGAAGCCTTACATGTAGTAGATGTAAATAGTGGTAACCGCTCTAATAAAGCCAAAAACCAAGAAGACACCGCTTTAGAAGTAAATTTGCTTGCAGCTACAGAAATTGCAAGACAGCTTCGCCTCCGTGACATGGGAGGAATTATAGTTGTAGATTTTATTGATATGACTAAAGGTGATAATAGGAGAAAACTTTTTGATCATCTAAGAGATGAAATGAAAGATGACAGAGCTAAACATAAAATTCTGCCTCCTAGTAAATTTGGGTTGATACAAATTACAAGACAACGGGTAAGACCTGAAATGAATATTAAAACAACAGAAAAAAACCCTAATCAGAAAGTGGGGGGAGAAGTAGAAGCTCCAATTGTTTTAATAGATAAGATAAATGCCGATTTAGAAAAATTATTAAACGGCCCAGCAAGCAAAAATGGAATAACATTAAATATACACCCATTTATTGCAGCATATCTTACAAAAGGATACCCATCCATACGCTTTAAGTGGTTTTTAGAGCATAAAAAATGGATTAAAATACAATCTAGAGATGCCTACACCTATCTAGAATACCGTTTTAAAAATAAAGACGGTAAAACCATTTACTAGCTGTTACAGCTATTTTACTGCAAAGCGACTCCATTTTGGGGTCGCTTTTTTTGTTTATGGCAAACTGACTTTCCCTTTCCCAATATTCTTTTGTATTTTACAAAAAAATTAAAACTATTATGAAAGAATACAAAGTAGAATCATTTCTTCTGTATACTAAGCTTACTTTTGATAAGAACCATATTATTAAAGATGCTACCAAAAAAATGCAAGAATTGCTAGACCAATATGCCAAAGAAGGTTGGACCCTAGCTTCTACTGATGCTGTAACTTTTGGAGCAGCAGTATACCATTATTTGTATTTTGAGCGTACGGTGTAATTCTTAAACCAAACTACTTTGAGTAAATCTAAAATCACCATTCAAGAATACCTTTCTATTGGCTATGTCTTTTTACTATTTTTAGGTATTGTATACCAAGCCATATTTTACAGCTATTTCAATATCAATATCCTTTCTTATTCTTCTATTTTAGATGTTCTTTTAAGTCCGGTTAGTGTTATAACTGATAATTTATTAACCCTAGGAATTATAATTGGCGTAATTGCTTTTGGTGTATTCTATGTAAAAGTATTGGCATCAAAAATCTATTATTATTTTAGAGAAAAGAAATGGTATCAAAAAATATATAACATTGAAAAATGGGATACCTTTTACGAAAATGGAATTTCTAATAATATTGTAATAAGTTACGTTTGCCTATTATTACTCTCCGTTTTTCTAGGTTTGGCTTTAGGTAGCGGCGTTAAAATGTCTAAAAGAATGGAGACTGGAGATTTAAAAGTCAATAAAATATTAGAATTTAAAACTGGAGAAAAATTAAAGGTAAAAACCATTGGGCAAAACAGTCTTTATATTTTTTATATTGTAGAAAATGAAAAACAATTATCCATTACTCCTATTCAGGAGAACATTAAACGTATTGTTAGAATACATAATGATGAAGAATAAGAATTATTTTAAACCTGTATTTTCTTTTTCCTTTATGTAAAATGAATTTTTATATTTAACTCAGGCTAAATAACTTTTCGAGATCTATAGCCTTTACTCGGAATTGGAATACAAGTTTTAGTTTCGGTTTGATGTTCTTCGCCATTGATTAACCTATCAGTAAAACACATATATTTTTGCTTATTTATTGTCTCTACACGACGACTTAGCAAAATATTTGAGTTGTTAATACCAAATGTTCTAATCATATAAGTATTACTTGTAATAATAATACCTTCTTGATAAAAATCTACTTCTTTTAGAGAATTATCTAAAGACTGTTTTAAAGGCTTCAGTTTAAAAATATATGAATTTATACCCCACAAAAGAGTTAATGAAAAAGAGGCTAGCACTAATATATTTGCAAATTCTACATCATTACCCCAAAATTGTCGAGAGCAGAATAAAGCAATGGTAAGACAAGACATTATTAGTAAGAAAACACAAAGCTTCTTTCTGTATTTTTTAAGAAAAGTATTTATAAATTCATCCCATTCTTTTTGTTCATATTTAAACTTCAAAAAACAAGACTTATTCCCATTTTTAACATCAGATTTAAATTTTCTAAATTGATAACCCAATGTTATTCGCCAAATAAAAATATTTAGCAATCCAAAAATAATAACAAGTGGAAAATAGTATATACTTAGTTTGCCAAAACCTATCAATCCGATAATAATAGCGAATGGAAACATAAGTATGACATTAAGAATAACATCAAAAAAAACTTTAATCAAACTATCTTTATATTCAGACTCCATTTGTTAGATTACTTTAAACAAATTTAATTAAGATTGTTGAAGTTAGTTTACTTAAATCTCATTTTTCAAGACTATTTACTTCTACACTTGCTACAATATTCATAGTCTTCTTCAATCTAGCCATAAAACTTCTAATCTCAGTTTCATTATAAGCTGCAAAACCCATTCTAATGGCATTATGCCCCGCACCTATCATATCATATCGTTGCCATTCGGATAAGATAATGCCTTGCGTTTTTCCAACCTCAGCTACCCTATCCCAAGAATATTTTGCATTTAAGGTAACCCAAATGGCCATTCCTCCTTTTGGGATTTCAAAAGAAAAGTAGTCTCCTAATTCACTCTTAAGCAAACTGCAAAATAAGTCTCTACGAGATTTATAGAGCTTCACTACTTTTTTAACATGCCGGTCTAAACTCCCTTCTTTTATAAATTTAGAAAAAGCCAATTCTAATAGAGCATCTCCTTGCCGATCTATAAACCTACGTAGTTTTGCACACTCATCTACAAAAGCTTTAGAGGCAATAAGGTATCCTATCCTATATACAGGTGCAACTGTTTTACAAATAGAGCCTACATAAATTACATTATTATTTTTATCATGACTGGCTAAAGGCAAAATTGGTGCATGGTTGTAATGAAAATCATAATCATAATCGTCTTCTATGATTGCCAAATTGTAATTTTTAGCTAGGTTTAAGAGCTTCATTCTTTTTTCTGCAGAAAGTGTAACGGTTGTTGGATGATGATGATGAGAGGTTGTGTAAATGGCTTTTACAGGGTATTTTTTACATAAACGCTCTATAGCTTCAACATCTAAACCATCTTTAGCTACTTTAGCTCTTAAAAGTTTGGCTCCTGCAGATTTAAAAGTAGTATCCGAAGAGCTATAATTTGTTTCCCCAATGATGATATATTCTTGATTTTTAAATAGTAATTGAGAAGCCAAAAACATTCCCATTTGGCTCCCTCTAGTAATGATGATATGATCTGTTGTAATCGCCAATCCCCGTGTTTCATTTAAATACGCTACTAAGGTTTCTCTTAATTCCATATTCCCATAAGTAGTACCATAATTCATCTGCTTTATGCTACTCTTTTTACTTACTACTTTTCTGTATAGTATTGCTATTTCATTAGAAGGTGCCAACCGAACATCTGAAACGCCATCATTTACATACATATAATCTTCAGAAAAACTTTGAGGGTATTTCCGATTAAAAATAGGATTTTGTGTAAACGAAAAGCCTGTTTTAGCACTCTTTTCTACGGTTTCTAATTCACCTATTTTCTGCTGTTGCAATTCTGGAATATCGCCATGTACATAGGTGCCTTTTTGTGGAATACTGGCGATCCATCCCTGTAATAATAACTCCTCATAACATGCTACCACTGTTTTACGATGCAAACCGATTAATTCTGCCAAAGTTCTTGTGCCTGGTAGTTTTGCATTTGGCGCTAAGGTCCTTTTTTTAATCAGGTCTATAAATTGATTGGTTAACTGTATATAAACTGGCTGCCTACTGCTTTTATCTATTTTAATAATAGTTTTATACGGAATCATAACTGGACTATTTAAATAATTATTTCTGGATGGCTTAGCTAATCCACAAAATTATTAATTTTGATTTAATATTAATCTGTTGTGCATTTTAAAATACATTAAATCGTCTGTTCGAGTGTTTTTTCGTAAAGAAATAAAGAAAAAATGTATCGAGAACATATTCTTAGGAATTAAGGTTCGGTTCTCGATACACTAGATTTAAAACGGAAAATGTTTTAAATCTAGCACTCGAACTGACGTAAAAGCTTGATGTATTCAAAAGACATAACAAGTTTAAAATCATTAATAAAAATGAAAACATATAAGACTTCAGAATTAAATAAAGTAAAAAGGGGCGCCAATAGAGCTATCTACGAGGTTGAAAAAATAAACGATATTCTAGATGCTGGATTTATAGGTTATGTAAGTTATATCTATGAAGGAAAAGCAATTAGTTTACCAATGGCATATGGTAGAAATGAAGATAAAATATATTTACATGGTTCTCATAAAAATAGAATGTTATTAGCACTACTAGAAAGTAAAGAAGCAAGTATGACTGTGATGCATTTAGATGCTCTAGTACTGGCCCGCTCTGGTTTACACCATTCTGTAAACTATAGATCTGCTACTTTATTTGGAGAACTTATAAAGGTTGAAGAGGCTACAGAAAAAGAAAAAGCATTAAAATGTGTTGTAGACCATATGATGGTAGGGCGGTGGGAAGACATTCGCCCAATGCATAAAAAAGAACTAGACGGCACTTTGGTAGTAGCGATGACGATAAAAACAGCTTCTGCAAAAATTAGAGATGTAGGAGTAAAAGATGAAAAAGCAGATGAAAGTCTTCCTATTTGGGCAGGTTTACTACCGCTAAAGCAAGTAGCAGAATTTCCTATTAGCGACGCCTTATTAACTGATGATATTAAAATTCCTGAACATGTTTTAAATTATTATGAAAAGCATAAATAAACCTAATTATATACAAGTATGGACTTTAGTACCGTAAACTTTATTGGTTATCTAGCATTAGGTATTAATCTGTATTCTATGGCTTTAAAGGGAGAATACAAACTAAGATTAATTTCTGTTATTGCTAATGCAATTTATATAATTTATGGGATTTTAATTCATGCGTTTCCTATAATTATAGGATGTACTATAGCTGTGTTTTTACACCTATACCGTATAACCCGCATTATGAAATAGAAAACTATGATTGAAATAAAACGCGCTAAACCATCAGATGCAGAATGTATTGCCTTATTAGCAAGGGTGACATTTACAGAAACATTTGGGCATTTATTTAAGGATACAAATGATATACTAGAATATTGTAAAAAAACTTTTTCTGTTGAAAAAATTAGAAATGGATTACAAAAAAATAATAATCTATTTTGGATTGCACTGGTAGATGAATTGCCAGTTGGTTATGCAAAATTAAAATTGAACTCTACATCAGATTTTATCCCGTTAGAGAAAAGTTGTCAATTGCAGAAAATTTATGTTTTAAAAGATTTTATTTCAATGAAAATTGGACTTCAATTACAAAATAAAGTACTAGAAAAAGCAAGAGAAAAAGGTTTTGAAAAAATTTGGCTCTCTGTCTTAATAAGCAATGAAAGAGCAATTCGTTTTTATACAAAAAATGAGTTTCAAAAAATTGGCAATCATGGATTTCAAATTGGAAAAGAAAAATTTGAATTTATTGCGATGGTAAAAACATTATAAAACTATGTTAGAAATTAGGCTAAACTGTGAAAACTGTAACACATCACTACCAAATGATAGTGACAAAGCTATGATTTGTAGCTATGAGTGTACCTTTTGTGAAGATTGTGTACACACTATTCTTATAAATGTATGTCCAAACTGCGGCGGTGGATTTGAAAAAAGACCAACACGGCCTAAAGCGCAATTACTAAAATACCCTCCTAGAAAAGACAAAATACACAAACCGGTATTAAACAATTCTTATCTAAAGAAAAATAAGAATAGCAACCCTAGAAACAGATAAAATTAAAAGCAATTTATAGTGCAAATTATAATTTTAGTATCTTTCTGTTTTCAAGATTTATAAGGTATTCGTATGGATAAAGCACTACAAACAATGATTGCTAATATGCCTGAAAAAACAGGTAAATCATTAGCGGAATGGAAAGAAATACTGCAAAAAAAGGCTTTTGCAAAACATAGTGAAGCAGTAAAATATTTAAAAGAAGAACATCAAGTAACACATGGCTTTGCTAATACTATTGTAACCTTATCTAAAGAAGAAAATACTAGCACAGATGACCTAGTTAAAAATCAGTATAAAGGAAAAGAAAGCTTATTCCCAATCTATGAAAAATTAATTACTTCTGTAAGTGCTCTAGGAAAAGATGTTACCATTAGTCCTAAAAAAACAAGTGTAAGCATTATAAGAAAGAAACAATTTGTACTAATTAAACCTGCTACAAAAACACGTATTGATCTTGGTTTAAAAATAAAAGACAAACCAAATACAGATAGGTTAGAAGGTTCTGGCCCTTTTGGTACCATGTGTACACATCGTGTAAAAATTACAGCACTGTCTGATATTGATGATGAATTAATAACGTGGATACAAGAAGCCTACAGTAAAGCACTTTAACTGTATCAACACCATAAACAATTAGTAAGCACTTACTTTTTTTGATCACAACATAATTATCGCTAAAGTGTCGTTTAATTATAATTCATAAAAATTTGTTCAATTCAAAAAAATTAGTATTATTGTGATATCAAAATGATATCACATGAAAAATGAAGTACAAATTAAAGGGACAAATGGTTATGCAATACTCCTCATATTGTTTTTAATAATTATTGGTCTTATTGTTAGTTTAATATTAGCAGGAAACCCACTATTATTAATAGTTGGTTTATTAGTTATAATTTTGATAGCAAAAGGCTTCTTTATAGTGAACCCAAATAGTTCTAAAGTAATGGTATTATTTGGTGCTTATAAGGGTACAGTTAGGGAAAATGGATTCTTTTGGGCAAATCCTTTTTTTACAAAACAAAAAATTTCTTTAAGAGCTAGGAATTTTGATAGTGAACGTGTTAAAGTAAATGATAAGATTGGGAATCCAATTATGATTAATGTAATTTTGGTTTGGCAAGTAAGCGATACGTATAAATCTGCTTTTGATGTGGATAATTATGAAGAATTTGTTCGAGTACAAACAGATGCTGCAGTAAGAAAGTTAGCAGGTTCTTATCCTTATGACAATTTTGATGATGAACGAGCAGAATTAACTTTAAGATCTGGAATGGATGAAGTTAATGAAGCATTAGAAAATGAAATTACAGAACGTTTAGCTATTGCTGGTATAAAAGTGATGGAAGCAAGAATTGGTTACCTTGCATATGCTCCAGAAATTGCAAGTTCAATGTTAAAAAGACAGCAAGCAGTTGCCATTGTTGCTGCACGTAAAAAAATTGTTGAAGGAGCTGTTGGAATGGTAGAAGACGCTTTAGAAAAACTGTCTACCGATAATATAATTGATTTTGATGATGATAAAAAAGCATCAATGGTCAGTAATTTAATGGTTGTATTATGTGGTGATAAAGAAGTTATTCCAATTGTTAATACAGGTACACTAAATGCTTAATTTTAATTTGTGAGTAAAAGAAAATCATTTGTCCTTAGAATAGATCCTGAAACCTTTAAGCAGATAGAAAAATGGGCTGATGATGAATTTCGTAGTGTTAATGGGCAAATTGAATGGATTATAAATAAAGGATTAAAAGATTCCAAAAGATTGCCGAATAAACCAAAAATTAAGAAGAGTGACCAGGATAAAGGGCTTTAGTTAAATGATTTATAATTATTCTGTATGCAAGACAAATTAAATTTCTATTAAAATTGTCGTCACGCATTGTTTATAGTAGTTTTACGTTTTATGCAGCATACTAAATCATACACTATTGAAGAGGCTTTAAAAAAAATAGAAAGCTATTGTGCTTACCAGGATCGTTGCCACAAAGAAGTAACAGACAAATTACGAGAAATGCGTATGATCCCTGATGCTATAGACCAGATTTTAGGACATCTTATTGCAGAAAAATTCTTAAACGAAGAACGTTTTGCTTGTAGTTTTGCTCGTGGCAAATTCAGAATAAAAAAATGGGGAAAAAACCGAATTATAAATGAATTAAAACAACGTCAAATTTCTTCATACAATATAAAAACAGCACTTAAAGAAATTGAGGCTGAAACGTATTATAGTACCCTTGATGCTTTAGCCAAAAAACGTTTAGAAAGTATAAAAGAAATAAACACTCAAAAAAGGAGAAAAAAATTAGCAGACTATCTATTATACAGAGGTTGGGAGAGTCATTTGGTTTATGAAAAAATTAAAGAACTTATTCCTTAAAATATACTCAGGAATCGACACTTTTCGTCAGTTCGAGTGCTTTTGAGCTACGAAAAAGTGTATCGAGAACAGTTTTAGAACTAAAAACTCCGATTTCTGATACAATTTATTCCATTTCAGAAAAAATTACTCAAGAATTTACCGCTTTTTCATTCTTATAATCTATCCATTTTTGCCCTTTTAGCCTTCGCATCATATTATCATAATACCGCATAATAAGCACATTATAAAATGCTTTTCCTAAATTTTTAGGATTACGGGCTATAGCGCGTAAACTCATTGAAAAACCTGGGGTTATATATTTCATATAATGCCAATAACCTTCTGGCATATACAAAACTTCACCATGGTTTAATTCGGTTTCGTAACCAGATGCCTGTTTTAGTTTAGGCCACTTTGTATAATCAGGATTAGAGAAATCAATACTTTCGTGGGTTATTAAAGAGTGTGGCACTTTATATAAGTACTTATTTTCTGATTGTGAAAAAAGTATAATTTTCTTTTTCCCTTCAAAATGAAAATGAAAAATATTAGCCAAATCGATATCATAATGCATAAAGGTATGCGAATCGCTACCGCCAAAAAAAAGCATTGGTAAGCCTTTCATTAAACGCAAACCAAAATCTGGAAATGTATAATCTTTCTGTAATTGGGGTACTTCTTTTAAGATATTCCATAAAAAAATACGGAATTTGGTAGGTTCTTTTTTCAATAAGTCTATATAATCTGCCATTTTCATCTTGGCATGTGGCTCATTAAAACCATCTTTGTGCGTTACTGGCCTATCATCGTAAAGCGGTACTGTTTTATCTCCTGCAACTGACTTCATATAGTCTAAATTCCATTTGGTATACGCAGGCCAATCTTCAATAAACCGTTCAATTACAACAGGTTTTTGAAGTTTAAAATACTGTTTTATAAAATCATCCTTGGTAATATGTTTTACCCTAGGAATAGCTTCTAATTTCAAGGACAAATAAATTTGATTGATAATCTGGTTGACATAAATTCTACGAGATAAAAATAAAAATTATCTTTAATAGATTCTCTTAAAATTTATACAAAGACCTTCAAAAAAATACAATTAGCATTCTCTAACAACTACACTTTTGTTGTATTTCTTGCCTCTTCGTTACGTTCTATTTTATGGTCAGGTCTTGTCCATTTAGGTTTTTCTCCTAAGGCCTTATATTTAGAATCTGCAGCTTCTACTGTTTTAGGCTGCGAAACTTTAGTAAATGGTTTTTGCGGATTTAAACCTAAGAGTTTAAACATTTCCATATCTTCATTAACATCTGGGTTTGGGGTAGTTAACAATTTATCACCTGCAAAAATAGAATTTGCACCAGCAAAGAAACACATGGCTTGCCCTTCTCTACTCATTTCTGTACGTCCTGCAGACAGTCTTACTTGCGTTTCTGGCATTACAATTCTAGTTGTTGCTACCATACGGATCATATCCCAAATAGGAATTTTAGGAATATCTTCCATAGGTGTCCCTTCTACTGGCACTAATGCATTAATAGGCACAGATTCTGGCTGTGGATTTAAAGAAGATAGTGCTACTAACATTCCCGCTCTGTCTTCTAATTGTTCTCCCATACCAATAATACCACCACTACAAACAGTAACATTGCTTTTCCGAACATTATCTATAGTTTCTAGCCTATCTTCAAAAGCACGCGTAGAAATTACATCTTTATAATAGTCTTCAGAAGTATCTAGATTATGATTATATGCGTAAAGACCCGCTTCTGCTAATCTTTTTGCTTGGTTTTCGGTTAACATCCCTAAAGTACAGCAAACTTCCATATCTAGCTTGTTAATGGTACGTACCATTTCTAAAACCTGCTCAAACTCTGGACCATCTTTTACATTACGCCATGCTGCGCCCATACATACTCTAGAACTTCCAGAGGCTTTTGCACGCAATGCCTGCGCTTTTACATGCGGTACAGACATTAAATCATTTCCTTCTATATCTGTATGGTAACGTGCTGCTTGCGGACAATAGCCACAATCTTCTGGGCAACCGCCTGTTTTTATAGACAATAAGGTAGAAACTTGTACTGTATTTGGGTCATGGCTTTTACGATGTATTGTTGCAGCATCGTAAAGCAATTCCATAAAAGGTTTATTATATATGGCTAGAATTTCTTCTTTTGTCCAATCGTGTCTTTTTTCAGTCATAAAATTAAAATACTAATGTTCTTCAAAAATAATAGAATTAGATTAGAAAATTTAGTTAAACAATTAATAATACCTTTCGCTATGGCACAAATATGATTAAACAGTGTTTTTATACTAGAAATTAATCATATGTGTTATTTCCTAGTTTATATATAGCACTTTTAAAATACTACGCTGTTTAACTTTGTATTAATTAAATTACGCCATAATGAAAGTGTTCCTATTACTTAGTTTATCTATATTTAACTTAACCGCTAAAAAAGCAGATCCACCAGAACCAGAAATAGGAAAAAGATGGGTATTGAATTTACAATATTCTGATGAGTTTAATGGTACAACATTAGACACTAAAAAATGGCGGAATAGTTACGATGGTTGGAAAGGAAGAACGCCAGGATATTTTTCGCCAGATGCTGTTTCTGTAAAAAATGGGTTATTACAAATTAAAAACGGCGTTTTAAACAAAAAAGTTAAAAAACACAGTAAAAGAAAATATAGCATTAGAGGCGGAGCAGTACAATCTTTAGAAAAAACAGCTCATTTTGGATATTATGAAGTGAATTTTAAAGCTTCTAGAATAAATATGTCTACCACTTTTTGGATGAGCAACCATAAAGCCCCTGTACTTTTTAAAACAAAAATTAATACCTCTGATTGCCGCAAAGATAAATACAGTCAAGAACTAGATATTATTGAGAGTATTGGAGGGAATATCAGTAGAGGAGACAGATTCCGTAAAAACATGAATTTTAATACGCATTACAGGTATATTGATTGTAAAGGCGGAAAAGAAAAGTTTTATTCTGCTGGTAATAATGCGGTAGAGGGGAACGGGCAAAAATCTCCAGCGGAGTTGCATTCAGAATCATGGGAAGATTTCCATACCTACGGTGCCTTTTGGAAAAATGCAAATGAAGTGTCTTTTTATGCGGATAACAGATTTGTAAGTGATGTTATAATACGAACTGATATAGTAGACCAACCCTTTCCAAGAAAAATGGGCATAAATATGGTAACCGAAACCTATGATTGGGCACTACCTTACCCTACTAATGAGGAGCTTAATGATGATACCATAAACACTTCTTATTACAATTGGGTGCGCTCTTACACACTTGTTGATATTAATGCTACCCCTAAACAAAAAAAATATAAAGGCAAAGGAGCGCCAATATACCAAGAAGAAGTAAAACTCTTTAATACACCAACTATAGAAAACGGAAAAATACAAATCCCTTATATTTACAAAGCCAATACCGATAAAAAGGTTGTTTTTAAAGTATTAGATTCTGATCATATTGTAGTTTTAGAAACCACACTACAGGCTTTAGCTGGTTATGGTAAGAATATAAAAATCATAGCCTTTAATAACAAAAAAGAGAATACAAAGTACACCTACGAAATTACTTTTATGGAGTAAATCAATAATCCTAAGTAAGACTAATATCTCTTTTAATTTTTAAAAAACAAGAAGACTATAATAGAATTTAATTCTTATGAATTTTTACAAAAGATATTTAAAAGGAGAAACCATTTTGGTCTGTAACGAAATAAATGAACTAGACTATACTACTTTGGATATTGAACAAAAAAAAGATATCGAAAAAGTATTAACTGAAATTTTTGAGAGAGTATCTTATAATATTAAAATCATTCATCAAGAACTTCTAAATATTAATTATTTATTTAGTACTAAGTCTAACCCCAACTTTGAAAAACCGTTTTATGAGCCATTAGCGGATGTTGAAACTCATTTAAAAAAAATAGATTCGATAGTTAGTCCTTTTGGATTTGTTCCATTATCCTTAAAATATTTTTATCGTATAGTTGGTCATATAGATTTTGTTTGGGATTATAACACCAATAGTACTATAATGTGGGAAATGGCTGATCCAGTTAAAATTTCAGGAAGTAATGTTGTTTTAGAGCAAGTATTAGAAGATGATTGGTTAGAATATATTCAAGAATATGTGGATGACGAAGAGTTTGGGTATGCTTTTTTGGAGTTATCAGAGGATGGTTTCCATAAAGACAATATAAGTGGGGGAGAACCTTACGCAATTGAAATAACTAAAAAGCAATCTTTTGATGCTAAGCTGATAAATGAACCTAATAAAACTACTTTTATAAACTACTTAAGACTTTGTTTTGAGAACTGTGGCTTTCCTGGATTAGAAAAAACAAATAATATTAACTTCAAAGACTTTTATGATAAAGTTAAACCTCAATTAAAAAAAATATAACAACATACAACAAACTACTTTATAAAAAGAAATAATCCAGTGGAGACTTAAACATTAATCCGCATCATCTTTTTGTTTCAAAATATCTTTTTCCACTGATACAATTTACTCTACATTTTTACAAAAAACTCAGAGCATTATTTTTATGAAATAAGACCCGTCAGGTTTTTAAAACCTGACGGGTCTTAAAATGAAGAAAATTTATTATTATTTCTCTTCTTTCTTCTCTTTTACTTCTTCAGTAGTTGCATCTTCCGCAGGAATCTCTTTACCTTTTAAATATTCTGGCAATTGCATTCCCGCCATATTAAACATTTCTTGTAATGGTGGTACAGATTTGTACATTCCCGAAATAAAGTTAGCCGTAGAACCTTTGCCATCTGCAGATTTTGCACCAGAATCCCAAACGGTAACCTTATCAATCTTAATATTTTTAATAGCTTCTGCTTGTGTTTTTACCAATTCTGGTAATTTATCAGCTACTAGTAATAACACCGCATCTTTAGGATCATTACCTGCCGCTTTTACAATTTCATCTAAACCAGCCGCTTGTTTTGTTAGTACTTCATATAAACCTTTTGCTTCTGCTTGCGCTTTAAACAAGATGGCATCTGCTTCCCCTTTTGCTAATCTTCTTATTTGCTCTGCTTCTGCTTCTGCATCAATTTCTACTTTTCTCTTATCTATTTCCGCAGGGACTACAATATCTGCCGTTTGGGAACTTCTAACGCGTTCCGCCCTTGCAATTTCTGCATCTTTTTCAGCCGCATACGATTCTTCTAATGCTTTTGCAGCTTGTACTTTTTCTGCAGCTATTGCCGTACGTTCTGCTTCTGCTTCTCTTTGCCTACGTAAAGAATCTGAATTAGCAACATTTATTTTTGCAACGTTTTCTCCTTCTACCGCTTGCGCATTTGCTGCGGCAACTTGCGTTCTTTCATCTTGTACTGCATTTGCCTCACCAATAGAACCATCTCTATTTTTTTCTGCAACCGATTTACGTGCTGCGTTAATTGCATGTGCAGCCGCTTCTTTCCCTAATGCCTCTATATAACCAGACTCGTCAACAATATCTGTAATGTTTACGTTGATTAATTTAAGACCTACTTTCTTTAATTCTGATTCTACACTCTGAGAGATATTAGTTAAAAACTTATCTCTATCTGAGTTAATTTCTTCGATATCCATTGAGGCAACTACCAAACGTAATTGACCAAAAATAATTTCTTGTGCTAATTCTTGAATTTCATTCTGCCCCAAACCTAATAAACGTTCAGCAGCATTTTGCATAATACCTGGTTCTGTAGAAATACCAATGGTAAACCTTGATGGTACATTTACACGAATATTTTGCTTACTTAAGGCATTGATTAAATTTACTTCTATAGATATAGGTGTTAAATCTAAAAATTGATAATCTTGGATGACTGGAAAAATAAATGCAGCACCACCATGAATACATTTTGCAGAATTACCACCACCAACTTTACCGTATACCACTAAGATACGATCTGAAGGACAACGTTTATAGCGCCTTATAAAAGCGATGATAATAATAAAAAAGAAGAGAATTGCAAAGCCAATGGCTAAGAGCGAGGCACTGCCCCCTAGTTGTAATGGTAATAGCATAGTTTTGATTATTTATTTAGTAATTCAACAATTAAAATTCCGTTATCGGTAACATCTTTAACTTTTATAACATTTCCTTGTATTAGATCGGTTTCATGATCTGTTAAAGCATCTAACTCTCTTAAGGTACCTTGAACATTAACACTAACTTTTCCTATTTTGGCCCTTTTAGCTCCTATGGTTAAATACACTTCTCCTATTTGGTTAAGTGCATTTTTTAAGACTAATGTACCGCTATCATTTAATTTTGCTAAATAGTAAAATAAAGATGCCATAGCAAACATCATCAAGAGCCCACAAAAAACAGAGATTAGAATTACTAAAAATTTAGGTAAATCAGCATCAATACTTGCAATCCCTGTCCAACCAAAAATGGTTAAAAACCCCATTAAATTTTTAAACGATAAAAATTGAAAATCTACGCCAGTATCACCATCTATTTCTGCATCTACATCACCATCTACACCATCTGTATCTCCGCCAATCAGTGTCATGATTAAAAGAATAATTAAAATCACCGAGGATATACCAGCTACAAGCCAATATACTTTTTCAAAAGTGTTAAGCGTTTCAAAAAATGCTACCATAGTTTTTATTTTTGATTTTTTAGTTTAGCATACTCTTTTCAATAAAATACTTACTGCATTTCCTCCAAAACCAACTGCATTAATAAGTACTTTATGTACCTTTAAAGATACCGAATCATAACTTACAAAAGGAACTTTTATTGCTTTTTGATGTTGCATCATTAAAATTCCCAACTCTAGACTCAAAAGGCCTGATGCTCCAAAAGTATGTCCTATCTTCCATTTATTGGTAGTACAAAAAGGGATTTTGTTACAAAATACTTTTTTTATGGCTTCCATTTCAGAAATATCGCCTTTAATAGTACCTGGGGCATGCATTACAATTACATCTACCTCATCTGGATGCATATCTCCTAAAGCCATTTTCATAGAACGCTGAAAACAAACTGCGTCTGTAGAGATAGAAATATTATGGGTTAATACTTCTGTAGCATAGCCAATACCCTCTATAGTTGCTAAAGCATTTTCTGTGATTCCTTTTTCCAAACAGACTACCGCAGCCCCCTCTCCCAAAACCATTGTGTTTTTTTGTTTTTCTAGATTTAAGGATTGGCAAGGATAGCTTCGACTACGCTCAGCTACCTTATTTTGGCTGCATTCTGATGTTACAAAAGATGCTTCTTTAGTATAAATTTTTAATGCTTGCATCTGTGCAATAGTAAAAGGAGTTAATGGTGCTTCACTACCACCAACTAAAAATTTATCAGTCATTCCGCCTCTTATCCAAGCGATACCATTTAATACAGAATGTAATGCTGTAGAGCAAGTTATAGAATGTGATATTTCTGGACCTTGCGTTTGTAAATCATGTGCTACCCAAGAAGATATGTTCCCTAAAGTAGTGGTTGGTGAACTTAATGTTGTTGTTCTATTCTGATCTAAAAACTCTTTATGATACTTTTCAAATAAAGCAGTTGCTCCTCTTGAGGATCCAAAATTAACTCCAAAATGATCCGCTTTTTTCCAATTGGCAATTGCAATGGCTTTACGTGATACATATATGGCATAAAGTACTGTGTCATCTAAGGATTTGTATTTAGAATCTGATGCTCTTAGCGTTTCTATTTCTTTTTTTGAGGTTGCTGATAATTCTCCTACCCAAAGCTTTTTAGAAGTAATTTCTTTTTCTTTTAATAGGGTTTCTTCTTGAATATAAGAGTTCCAGGTTTCTGCTTGTGAAATTCCCAAAGGAGAAATTGAGGCTATGGCAGTTATAGAGATTGGTTGTAACACTACTACTTAATTTGTAAACAAAAATACAGCTTATCCCTTTTTATATAACTAAAGAAAGTTTTTAATTTAAAATGTAACAAAAAGATATTTTTATCACTAATATTAGTGTACAATTAAAAAAACTAAAATGGAAGAAGTAAGAAGAAAAAGTTGGTTTGGTCGTAATTGGCCTTGGGTACTACCTGTTGGCGGCTGTTTAACTGTTATTCTATTATTTGTTTTTGGTATTGGTGCACTTATTTTTGGAGTTTCTAAAGCTATTTCAGGCTCCGAGCCTTATGAATATGCTGTACAAAAAGCTTCCACAGACCGAGATGTAATTGAATTTCTTGGAGAACCTGTAGAAACTGATGGTATTATGCAAGGTAATATCTCTACAACTAATGGAGATTCTGGTGAAGTAAATATTACAATTCCTTTAAAAGGCCCTAATGGAGAAGGCGATGTAACTATTATTGGTACAAAAACAGATGGTGTGTGGATGTATGAAAAACTCTATGTAACTATTGATGATACGGGAGAAGATATAAATCTTTTAGAAGGTGAAGTTTTGGAAGAATTCTAGTATATTTAGTTGTATTTTACTATGTAAGTATCTTAGAATTACTTCACCAAAAGAAACTTCTAATTCGTATTTTTGATGTTTTACTTTGTATTATAAACCACAAAAGTTAAATGCAGCAATCTGATCTTACTATTATTATTCCTTGCTATAATGAATACAATCGGTTGCCTAAAGCTGCATTTACTACTTTTCTGAAAAATACTCCTAAAGCTTCTATCTGTTTTGTAAACGATTGTTCTTCTGATGACACATTATTAGTTCTAGAAGATTTAAAATTAGTTTTTCCAGATCAAGTCTTTTTAATTTCTAATCCAAAAAACAGCGGAAAAGCGGCAAGTGTTAGAAACGGAGTATTGTATTGCTCACTGCACAAAACTGCTAAAAACTTAGCGTATTTAGATGCAGACTTAGCAACTTCTTTAGAGGAATGCTTCTATTATGTGAGGTACTTAAAAGACGGTAAAAAATTTGTGTTTGCTTCTCGGATTTTAAAAATTGGTTCTGTAGTAGAACGTCGGTTTTCTAGGTTTTTATTTGGTAGAATTATAGCTACATTTATTTCGAGTTTATTAGATATTAAAGTATACGACACTCAATGCGGCTGCAAAGTTTTTAATACTGATCTTTCTGAAATTTTATTTAAAAAACCATTTTTATCTAAATGGTTATTTGATGTGGAACTCTTCAGCAGGCTTTTATGTTTTTATGGTAAAAAAGATGCTTTAGAACTCATGGAAGAGATTCCTGTTAAAAAGTGGGTTGATGTTGGTGATTCTAAAGTTAAACTATCTTATGCCTTTAAATTATGGATAGACTTGTTCAAAATCAAAAAAACGCATCAGAAAAATTATAAGGCATACTTAAAAAATTAAACTATTTCTAAAACTTCTTTTATAGCCTCATAAATTTTTTTCATTTCTTCTTCTTTAATAATGTATGGTGCTAAAATATAAATAGTATTTCCTAACGGACGTAAAAATACACCACTATCCATAAAATGTTTAAAAAGTTTATCCCTAAGATTTCCATAACGTTCCATGCTTAAATTTAAATCTAAAGCATATATAATTCCTGTTTGTCTTGTGACAGCTACTTTTGGATGTTCTTTTATTTCTGCATCAAAATTTTGATGCCATTTTATAATACGTTTAATATTATTTTGTACTTCTTTTGACTGTAGCAATGTTAAACCTGCTAAAGCTGCAGTACATGCTAAAGGGTTTGCAGTATAGGTATGTCCATGAAAAAGTCCTTTAGAAATTTCATCTGAATAAAATGCATTATACACCTCTTCTGTACAACTGGTTACTGCCATGGGCACTAAACCTGCTGTTAAAGCTTTAGACATACACATAATATCTGGCTTAATGGTAATTTGATCTGACGCAAAATGAGTTCCTGTTTTTCCAAAACCAGTCATTACCTCATCTGCAATAGTAATTACTTGATACTTTTTAAGCAATCTTAAAATGCGGCATAAGTGATTTGCGTGATGCATTTGCATTGCAGCAGCACCTTGTACTAGGGGTTCATAAATAAAACCTGCAATATCATTTTTTTGCAAACGTTTTTCTAAATTTTCTAATATCAACGCCAGATTAGTTTCATTTGGTACAGGAATACGCTCGACATCAATAAAAAAATCTTCAAAAGATCCATTGTACACCGAAAGTCCAGAAGCAGACATTGCTCCAAAAGTATCTCCATGAAAAGCATCATCAAATGCTAGCAATATTTTGCGCTTTTCACCTTTATTAAAATGATATTGGAGTGCCATTTTTATACCGATCTCAGTGGCTGTTGAACCATTATCAGAAAAAAATAATTTTTCCTGATTATAAGGAAGAATTTTAATTAATTCTTCTGATAGTTTTACTGCTGGTTCATGTGTAAAGCCACTAAAAACAACTTGGTCTAACACGCCCATTTGCTGCTTTACTTTATCCAATATAAAATTATTACAGTGGCCATACATGCTGGTATACCATGATGAAATACCATCTACATATTTTTTACCATTCTCATCATATAAAAAAACACCTTTAGCTTTTACAATTGCTAACATTTCTGAATGCAATTTATGCTGTGTTAGCGGATGCCAAATGTGTTTTTTATCTCTTTCCGAAATATTTTTCACTAGTATTCAATTTAAAGCACTTACTTTTTATTTATCTTGCAAAGATGATAATTATCTAGCTAATATAATATCAAATGCTTCACCAGCTTATACAGAAACTAACTCCGCATTATATAAACTTAAAAAATGGAACTGTTTTTTTATTACTTTTTGGAGTGAGTTTTTTTGTTCGGTTTCCTTTTTTCTTTAGAGATTATATTGATAGAGATGAAAGTACTTTTATTTTACTTGGACAATCTTTAGTAGATGGTTATTTACCTTATACAGAGTTATGGGATGTAAAGCCCCCTTTAATTTTTTTGTTTTTCGCTGGTATTATAGCCGTTTTTGGAAAGAGCTTTATTGCTATCCGTTTAGCTGGTTCACTAATTGTAGCATCTACTGGTTTTTTTAGCTATAAAATCAGCGAGACCATAACTTCAAAAAAAGTAAGCTTATGGATTGGTATTGCTTGTGTGGGTTTACAAAGCATGATAGGTAGTTTACAAGGGGTAATGTCTGAACATATTTGTATGTTTTTTTTAATGCCCGCACTTTATATTTTGATAAAATATCATAAAGTGCAACATTATTTATTTGCTGGAATTTTAATGGGAATTGCAGTAATGGTAAAATTAAATATGGCTTATACCGTATTGTTTTTAGGTCTCTATCTATTTTTTTATGAGCTTAGAAAAAAAGAGCTTGGGAAAGCTTTTGCTAATGCAAGCGTATACGGAATAGGTATTATTGTTATTATAGCACTCACTTTACTACCTTATTATTTACAAGGTGAAACTGAATTGTGGTGGAAATCTGTTATAGAAGCGCCTTTACAATATGCAAATGCCAGACGCAAAGCTCCTTTAAAGCTATTATATCCTTTTTTAATGATTGCAACTTTCTTTTTTATAGCTTGGAAAACAAAATTGCTAAACTATAAAAACCGCACTATACAATTTATATTAGTGGCTATTTTAGGGGTACTTTATTCTTTTTATAAAGGTGGAAAAATTAATGGCCACTATCTTATTCAACTTCATCCTTTACTTTTAATTCTAGTAGGTATTGTAATCCCTAAAATTGCTTTTTTGAAACGTTTTAATTACAAACCTTTTGTGTTTTTTATCCTCTTACTCCTACCCGCAGAAGCCTATTTAGAATATTATAGAATTGTAAAAAACAAAATTACCAATGGTAGTTTTTTTAATGGCGAAGGTATTGATGCAGCCAACTATATTATACACAATAATTTAGAAACCAAAAATATTTTATTTACAGAGTACCATATTGGATATTGGATATTAAGTGAGCCTCCTCCTACAAAAGCTGCAACACATCCCAGCAATATCTATAAATCAGAGATGTTCTTTGCATATGATAATCCAAGAAAAACAAGTTTAGAAGAATTGGAGTATATCTTAGAAAAATTACAACCTAAAACAATTGTTAGAAAGAAAAACAGATCGCTATATTATGTAAAAAACATCAAAGAAAACAACTATCTAAACACCTATATTGAAAACCATTATAAAACGTTAACAACCATAAATAATGTAGAAATATTCCAACGTCTGTAAATTTTATAATCTAGATTAAAAATAATTAGTGATTTATAAAATAAATGGTTTCCTTTCGCTTACCATAATTTAACAAACTATCTATTGGTTTTTGCTTTTCTAAATTTTCTTTTCCTATAATAACTTTAATTCCTGATAAACTCTTTTGCTTTATCTCTGGCAAAGAAAAATCATCGGCAGAGAAAATCTCTCTATCGCTATTTAACAATCTTATACTACCCGCATAAGTAACATTAGGTAAAATCCATTCTTTATCATAATATTTTTCATTTAAAATATCAGAAATAGGCTCAAAACCAAAATGTACTTGCGAAGGTATTTTAAAAACTTTTTCAACAGGTGTACGCAAAGTTTGAGCACTAATAACAATTATAAATACATAAAAACCTACAGTAATCCATTTTACCGTATTCGCTATTTTTATATGACTTATTAGTATACTCAAAAAAGGTAATAATATTGGTAATAACCAGCGTTCTTCTATTTTCCCAACATTCAATAGTATAAAAAAGATCGCTAAAATTGCTAATTGAACTAATAATACATTCATAAACCAATCGCGCTTTTGTTTATTAAACTTTAGTTTTTTAAATAGCACACATACAAGACAAAAAATTGCAATGATCTTAAATAACTGCAGTAGCGATATGGAGAAACTTAATAAAGGTGTTAAAATAATAATAGAACTATCTAGATCCCCTCCTGTCTTCATTACAATACTATTCTGAAGCTCAGTAAAATACTCGTGATTTGTAATTAACCAATAGAGATGCGGTCCAATAATAATACTAGCTATTAAAATTGAAATTAGTGTATACTTATGGAAAAAGACACTTCTTATTTTTTTATCAATAAAAACTGCTCCTATTAATGCTAGCAAAACTAAGATGTAATTATATTTAACCAGAATGCCTATCCCAACTATAATACCCAGGAAAATATAGTTCACAAATATTTTCTGAGTTAATAATTTTTGAATTATGATGTAGGTAACAATTACAACTAAACAAAGTAATGATGTATGAGACAATCTCCTAAATGTAAAATCTATAAAAACTGGGATTAAAATTAAACTCAATACTACTAAGTTTGATTTTTTTTCATCTCGTATATATTCTTTTGTAAAATTATAAAGGCATAATAATATTCCTGAAAAGATCAATGCTCTAAGTAATGAAAAAGAAACTTTTGAAACTCCTAATATGGCATTTATACTGTTTTGCAACCAAGTATATAATGGTGGTTGATCATCATAACCCAAACGCCACCATTGAGAATAATATGCTTGCTCTGCATCTTCTAATTCCATAGCACTTTTCATAAGGCTTATAACAATAATTGCAACAAAACTTATTATTGCTAAGAAAGTAATCTTGTTTGAAAAAAAAGCTTTACCATTCATAAAAAGAACATTATAAATTTTTAATATTGGATTGAAATAAATCGGCATACTTTTTAATAGTTGCCTTATCAAAAAATGGCTCTTCATTAATTCTTCCAATACATGTTACTCCTGTTTTTTTTAAAATAATACTTTCTGTGGTTGGGTGTTCGTCTCCACTAAAAAGAACAGAAACCTCATAACCTTTATTTTTTAACCAATTTATAGTTAAAAGCGAATGATTAATACTTCCTAAATAGTGCCTAGAAACTACCACTACTTTGTAGTTAGGCATTATAACATCTAATATGGTATCTTCATCATTTAGCGGAACCAATAGACCTCCTGCACCTTCAATTACCAGTGCATTTTCTGTTTTTGGCTCTTTAATTTTATGTACATCAATATAAACCCCATCAATTTCAGCTGCTGCATGCGGGCTCATCGGTGTTTTTAATGCATAAGAATTATCATGAATTACGGTTTTACCATTTGATATTAAACTTGCTATTTTATGACTATCAGAATGCTCTAATTCTCCAGCTTGTATGGGTTTCCAGTAATCTGCTTCAAGAGCTTCAGTTATAATGGCTGCTGCAACAGTTTTCCCAACCTCAGTAGAAATGCCTGTAACAAATACTTTTTTCATATGTACAATATTATTTTAAGCTGTTACTTCAGGTTTTGTAATCATGTTACAATTTAGGCATTTGTATTTTTTCTTTTCAAAAAAAGGAAAAAGTTTATGAAAAATACTTTTTCGTTCATAGTACGTTTCGGACTTTTGGGCTTTACAATTTGGGCAAGTTATTGGGTTTCCTTGACTATCTGTAGCATAGCTTCTTATTTCATTATAAATAGCTAAAGCACTGTTGTAATCTTCTTTATATACTTGTAACTTAACTCCTCCTATAGCATTACTAATTAATGGATCTGAGTTTATTGTATTTTCATCTTTTAAAAAAACTCTAATACCATCTAACTCTAGCCTACTTTTTATAATCTGAACGTCCGCTGCATATTCAAAAGCGGCTATGGTCATTAATTGATCACTCATTTTCAATACTTTTCTTTAGACAACTCAATACTCTTGTTATTTCTTTTTTGCTATTGTAACTATGCAAGCAAAAACGAAGCCTTTCTTTTCCTTCAGGAACGGTAGGAGACAGTATTGCTTTTATATCAAATTCATTTTCTTGCATTTTATTTGCTAGCTTCTTTACTTCTTTGTTACCCGGAAGAATACAACAGTGAATTGCTGAAGTACTTAGAATAAAAAGATCACTGAGCTGTAATCTTACAACCTCTTGATTAAAAAAGTTAATATTCTCTTTTAATAAAATTTGCTGTTCTACTCCTTCTAAATCTATAGAAAAACGGTATGCCACTAGTATTGTTGCTATTGCATGTGGTGATAAGCCTGTTGTATATATAAAGCTACGCGCAAAATTTACTAAATACGTTTTTAATCTTTCGCTACCTAATATCGCTGCCCCATGGCAACCTATTGCTTTTCCAAAAGTTATTATTCTTGCAAATACTTTATTTTGTAGTTGTAAGGTATGTACTAAACCTTTCCCAGTATCACCAAAAACTCCAATGGCATGCGCTTCATCTACTACTAGATGAAACTTATTTTCAGCACAAAAACTGGCAAAAGCGTTTAGGTCCGGAGTATCACCATCCATAGAAAATACAGATTCTGTTACTATATATACTTCGCTTTCTACACTTTTTGATATTGTTTTAATTTTCGATTTTAAATCTTCTATACTATTGTGTGCAAATTTATATTGTTTTGCATTGCTCATTTTTATGCCATCACGAATACTTGCATGGATATATTCATCATAAAAAATAAGATCTCCTCGTTGCGGAACAGCACTAAAAAACCCAATATTGGCATCATAACCAGAATTAAAAACTAAAGCTTTCTCAGCTAAATAAAAATTGGCTAAAAAAGCTTCGAGTTCTGTATGTGTTTTATGATTGCCTGAAAGCAAACGAGAACCAGTAGATCCGTTTAATACTACTTGATGTTCTTTTAAATATGCCGTAGTGTTTAAAAAAATAGTTTTATTACGCGCAAAACCTAAATAGTCATTAGAAGAAAAATCTATTAGATTTTTATCCTCTGGCAAACTACGCAATGTATTGTCAGCTATTCTTCTAGCTAGTTTTTGTTGTAGTTTTTTAGGAAAATTACTCATATAATAAAGATAGCAATTCCAAAACGACCTACATATTCTAATACGTTTAAAATGGCTTTATTGCTATTATTATTCTACAGTTTATTTTGTAATAGCATCTATTAATTTAATTTCTTCATCACTAAAAGAAGTCTGATGTAAAGCGCCTAAGTTTTCTTTAAGTTGCTTTGATGAGCTAGCTCCTATAAGTACAGATGTAATTCCTTTTTGATGTAATAACCAAGCTATTGCCATTTGTGATAACTGTTGTCCTCTTTTCTCTGCTATTTCATTAAGTTGTTTTATTTGCTCTAATTTCTGAGAAACATCATTAACTTCTAAATAGGTTTTACTTTTAGCAGCTCTAGAACCTTCAGGTATTCCGTTTATATATTTATTGGTTAATAATCCTTGGGCTAAAGGAGAAAAGGCGATACAACCTAAATTATGCTTATCCAAAGCAGGCAATAATTCTTTTTCAATACCACGCTCAAATAAAGAATATTTTGCTTGATGTATAATAAAAGGAACTTTTAATTCTTTCAGCAGTACTGCCATTTTACTAGTACGTTCTGCTCCATAATTAGAAATCCCAGCATAAAGTGCTTTTCCTTGTCTTACAATATCATGAAGTGCAATAGCTGTTTCTTCTAAAGGAGTATCTGGGTCTGGCCGATGGTGGTAAAAAACATCTACATACTCTAAACCCATTCGTTTTAAACTTTGATCTAAACTAGAGATTAGGTATTTCCGAGACCCTAAATTACCATAGGGTCCTGGCCACATATCATAGCCTGCTTTTGAGGCTATAAATAATTCGTCTCTATAACTTTGAAAATTTTTCTTATAAAGTGTTCCAAAATTACTTTCTGCACTCCCATATGGAGGACCATAATTATTGGCTAAATCAAAATGAGTAATTCCTGCATCAAAAGCGGTTCTAAGAATTTCTTCCCCATTTGCTAATTGATCATAATTTCCAAAGTTATGCCATAAACCTAAAGAAATAGCAGGTAGTAACACGCCACTTTTCCCAGATCTGTTGTATTGCATTTCCTTATAACGATCTTCTGAAGCCGTATAATTTTTATAATTAGATTTATCGTTAATTTGCATAAAGATTATTTTAAATGAAAATACTAAGTTTTAGCTTACTTAGTAGGTTTTTCATTAAAAAATAACAGAAAACAGAGGTATTATTTTTTAAACAAAAGATTAATTCATTCTATTATAATTAGTTACTAATCCTGAATAAATTTTATAGATTTTAGAAGGTGAACCAGAATCAGGTATATTTGGATGTACTACACTGTATTTAAAATTATTCTTTTCAATACGCTCTTTTAGATTTCTAGTTTCTTTAATAAGTTGCATGCCTTCTTTTAAGTACATTTTTAATGCAAACGCCTTTAATCCAAGTTCATTTTTTACTTTCTCTTTAGCTACAGATAGGTTTTCAAGTTCATCAAAAGCAACTTTAAATTCGGTAACATTCGCATTTAGAGCATCTAAATCTAAATTTTTAAGAGCCACACCATCTAAATTTCCAATTGTATTTAAAATGCCTTCTGCATAATGTAAACTCATAGCTAAATTATAACGTATAAACTCTTTATCGTCTTTAAGTTTACTTACTTCTTGTTTAAATAATTTTTCTTGCACTTTTCTAAATGCTGTACTCATATCGGAATAGGATTTAAAATAATTTTCAAAAGTTCTTACGATATCTTTATGTAGTTCTTTTCCTTTAGCAAAATCATCATCCTTATAGTCTTGTCTGTTATAATAAGATGCTGCTTCTACAGATACTTTTTGCAACTCGGCTGCTCTATGATATACTTTTTGCATTAAATCATCTACTCCTTCTATTTCTGCATCTATTTTTAGTCCTTTTTCTAAATTTTCTAATGCATTATCAGATAATTTAGATATTCCTTTAACTCCTTTTATATTGGAGTTTGGTCCTTTTTCATAATCTACCCAACTAAAATAACGTTGGTATGATTTATGAGCGCTCTTATGAAACGTATTTCCAAAATCTATATATGAATTAAATTTATTTATGAATATAGATGAGCCAAAGCTATTGTCTTCTTTAGAATTATTAAAAGTAGATGAGTTATTTTCAGAATTATCTACAGCTTTATTTTTTGTATCTCCACAGCTTGTAAATAATAAACTTACTGCAATAATTGTTATTAGTGATGTTTTCATTTTTAAAGTGATTTTATTATTATTTTACAAAGGTATTTTTAAACTAAAAAAAGATATCCACCGAATCCGTGAAAAAGAACTCCCTGAAAATAGGGGTTACACATATAAATAGTAATTTTATTATTATAAAGCTATTAAATTGGTTATGGTTAAATATCTAAGAGCTTCATCTACAGAAGAATTGCAACAAATAATAACACTTCAGCAGGAAAATATTTTAAAAGGGGAGCTTACTCCTACAGCTTTAAAAGATGGATTTCTTTCTTTACAACATCATATTTCGCTATTAGAGAAAATGAATGCTGCTTGTCCGCATATTATAGCTAAAGAAGGAGATTTAGTTGTGGGGTATGCATTAACTATGTTAAGCACTTTTAGAAATGAAATACCTATGTTAACTCCTATGTTTACTACAGCAGATTTACTGCTTCCTGAAAAAAATTATATAGCAATGGGGCAAATATGTATTCATAAAGATTATCGGAAAAAAGGAATTTTTAAAGGGATGTATCACTTTTATAAGAGTGAATTAAACCATAAATATGATTGCCTTATTACTGAAGTTGCCACTAATAATAAACGCTCTTTTGGAGCACATTTAAGTGTAGGGTTTAAGAGCATAAATACTGAAGTTAAAAATGGTGCTTCTTGGGAGTTAATAAGTTGGGATTGGATATAAAAGAGATTGCCTGAAAAATAATTTTCAGGCAATCTTTTTTGCTTTTATAAGGGCTGAGCTGCTCCTGAATTTCTAATGAAAATTAGATATTGTGAGTAATGAGCGGAACCTAAATTTTTATCTATTTCAATTTTTTGATTTTCTAAAAATGGTAAAATCATTTTTATATTCATTAGTCTATTTGTTTTAAAATATGGACTATTAGCACTGTTCATTTTATAGAATGTAGTAGAATTCTCTTCAGAAGTACGTTTTAAATCTTTAATACCTTCCAGATAAAATAGTAATAACGAATCATATTTAAAACCTACTTCGCTCCATTCTGGCCCTGTCTGTAAAAAGCTGGGCAAGCTAGCACTAGGCATTATCATTTTACTATCTTGGAAACACATATTTAAAGATACCATGTTTTTAGCATGTGCCAGGTTAGAATTTTTAATTTTATTCCCCAAAGGCTGATAACCTTCTGCTGTTTTTTCTTGCAGGGTATGAAAAAAACCATAAAAAGCATAGATTTTTTCATTCTCAAGATGATACAGTTTATACAGTTGTTGAAAGTTTTCGAAAATTTTTTGCTCTCTTCCTTGTTCTTCGGTCTGCAATAGCGTTGTAAATAAATGTACTAACTCATCCATTTTGTCTCCATATTTTTTAGCAAAACTTTGCTTTAAATTTTCATCAGAATTAAATATTTTCACTTTTTCAATACATTCCTTAAGTCCTTTTGAATCTCCAAATAACCTTTCAAAATCGTTTTTAGATAGTAATTCTTTTATGTGATGTATAAATAGTTTGCTATCGGATAGTACATCACAACCAAAAACAATAATTTTTTCAGCCTGTGGCAAGGTTTTATTATAAGCATACAGGTTTTTCCATTTTTGGTAGTAGTCTTTATTGTTTTTTGCTTGAACCACTAACCAATTTTTTAAAGCATAGTTAATAATAGAATCTTGCCCTGTTACTAAGTATTTATTTAAAAAATAAGCTTGGCTATAGTCAACTTCACTCATATAATATTTAACACCATTTCTTTCATTTATATGCTTAAATAATTTAAAATCTATTTCAGGAGATTTTGCAAAACCATGCATCTCTCCTACCATATACAATTGCTTTTCATAGAACTCTTTATCTAATTTAAAATCAGTATCAAATACTTTTTTATTTTCGTTTAAATAGTCTACATAATCATTACCTATAAAGTATTCTTTAATATGAAAACCAGATAATACCAACCAATAGATAAGTAAAGAGGTTACTATTATAAAACCCAAAACACGCAATAACTTTTTCATTTTTTTATTTTTAAAAGATTATGAAACAAAGAAATATAGCATATCGGATATGGCAAAGATTATGTGGTAAACTTAAATATTTAGGGCTAACCTGTTCTTTTTAGGGACGAAATGATTAGCCTTTTGGGATAGATTGCAGCTTAAGTTTTAATTTAGAATAGGAAGATCTTGCAATTGGTATCACCTCATTAAAACCTGATATTGTTAATTGTGCTTTTTGGGAATTACCTTGCAATAGAAAATTTTGATCCAAATTAATTAGATATGATCTATGAGGTTGCCATAAAAAATCAGCTTGCTCAAGTATGTTTGATAATGTACTTCTTAGTATTTGATTCTTTAGAGTATCTCCTTCTCTAAAATAAACTTGCACATAATTATCTATAGATTTTATAAATACTAAATTTTTCCGCTCAACAATTATGTGATCTTTATTATCTCCTCTAATCTCAATATAACTATTTTTTACTTCTTTGGAATTTAAAATGTGTTCCGTTTGCACTACTTCTTTCATTAAAACATAACGCAATAGAATAGTAGGTAAAACTACTATGGGAAATATAGGTAGTGCAAAATAAAAAAAGAAACCTAAAAACGTGATGAGCGAAAAAGAACTTTGGTTAAATACATAACCATGATAAAAGTAAGCTATGGTTATTGCCGATATTCCAAACAGCACTTGAAATGCTATCTCTCTAGCCCAGTTCCATATATTATCTTTAAGAAAAATTGTATTCTCTATTAGATGCGCTAATAAATACAGAATAAACTTAATAAAACCATATCCTGCTAATAAAGCAAACTTGTATTCATGTTTAAAACTATTGCCACCAAAAGGTTCTAAAACTATAAGTATAAAACTTAAAATAACACCTATTGAGAGACCAACTATAGTATGTATTCCAAAAGATATTCTATAAGGGAAAGGTTTGTCTAAAAACATAAAAGTCTCCAATATTACTATTGGAGACTAAAATATAAAATTAATTAAGTTAATTGCACTAATCTGCTAGAACAATAACTTTATTATCTTTCATCTCTACGGTACCACTAGTTATTTCTAAAGTAGTTGCTCCATTAACTCCTGTAGAAAACTTAGCGCTATATGCTTCATCAATAGTTATATTACCTTGCACTTTTACAGTTCCCTGTTGTAATAAAGAAACAATAGGGGCGTGGTTGGCTAACATTTGAAACTCTCCGTTTATTCCAGGAACAGTCACTGAAGTAACATCTCCTGCAAATAAGGTAGCTTCTGGTGATACAATTTCTAAATACATTTTTTTAGTATTAAGTAGTTAGTATTGAGCAATAAGTACTTTGTACTCATTACTTATAACTAATTAAGCTTCCGCTAACATTTTTTCTCCAGCTTCAATGGCTTCTTCTATGGTTCCTTTTAGGTTAAAGGCAGATTCTGGTAAATGATCTAACTCACCATCCATAATTCTGTTAAATCCTTTAATAGTATCTTTAATATCTACTAATACACCCTTAAGACCTGTAAATTGTTCTGCAACGTGAAAAGGTTGTGATAGGAAACGTTGTACACGTCTTGCTCTACCCACAGCTAATTTATCTTCTTCAGATAATTCTTCCATCCCTAAGATGGCAATAATATCTTGAAGCTCCTTATAACGTTGTAACAACTCTTTTACGCGTTGTGCACAGGCATAATGGTCTTTTCCTAAAATTTCTGGTGTTAAAATTCTAGAAGTAGAATCTAATGGATCTACCGCTGGGTAAATACCTAACTCAGCAATTTTACGAGACAATACTGTAGTAGCATCTAAGTGAGCAAATGTTGTTGCTGGTGCTGGATCTGTTAAATCATCCGCTGGTACATAAACCGCTTGTACTGATGTAATAGAACCTCTTTTAGTTGAGGTAATACGCTCTTGCATTGCCCCCATTTCTGTTGCTAATGTAGGTTGGTATCCTACCGCAGACGGCATACGACCTAATAAGGCTGATACCTCTGAACCTGCTTGTGTAAAACGGAAGATGTTATCAACGAAAAATAAAACATCTTTTCCTTGTCCTTCACCAGCTCCATCACGGAAATATTCTGCAATCGTTAATCCTGATAATGCCACACGTGCACGTGCTCCAGGAGGTTCGTTCATCTGACCAAAAACAAAAGTTGCTTTTGATTCTTTCATTATATTCTTATCAACTTTAGATAAGTCCCAACCTCCTTCTTCCATAGAATGTAAGAAGTCGTCTCCGTATTTTATAATTCCTGATTCTAACATTTCGCGAAGTAAATCGTTACCCTCACGAGTACGTTCACCTACACCTGCAAATACAGATAAACCGCCATGGCCTTTTGCAATATTATTAATTAGTTCTTGAATAAGTACTGTTTTACCTACTCCAGCACCTCCAAACAATCCAATTTTACCTCCTTTTGCATAAGGTTCAATTAAATCGATTACTTTAATACCTGTAAACAAAACTTCGGTAGAGGTAGATAAATCTTCAAATTTTGGTGCTTCTCTGTGTATTGGCAGACCGTCTTTACCTGCTTTAGGCAAATCTCCTAGACCATCAATAGCATCACCAATTACATTAAATAAACGTCCGTAAACGTCATCACCAACTGGCATTTGTATTGCACTTCCTGTAGCATTTACTTCAGTTCCTCTACTTAATCCATCTGTAGAATCCATAGAGATTGTACGCACAGCGTTTTCTCCAATATGAGATTGTACTTCCAAAACCAATAAGGAACCATCGTTCTTCTTTATTTCAAGAGAATCGTAAATTTTTGGTAAATCAGAACCTGATTGAAATTCAACATCAACAACGGGTCCAATAATTTGTGAAACTTTACCTGTAACTTTAGACATTACCTAAGTATTTATGTTTAGAATTTAAGTGTGGAATAAACCTAAAACGCTATTATTTAATTAGCTATGTTTTTCCGGCTGCAAAGATATGTTTTTACATTTTAAATAGAAATTGTTTTTTCTAATTTCTTTGTATAAAAAAAGGTGCTTCAAAAAAGCACCTTTTTATTTTTTTATATCTGTCTAAATTCTATTGTTTATTGGAGTGATGGCGAGTAATTTGTTGGTAAATCAATAACATCTATAAGACTTCCTGAAGCCTCAAAATTAGTACCATAAGTAGTATCAATTGCTTTTAAAAATTCATTTGCCATTACTGCATAACCTCTTGAGGTTAAATGAATACCATCTAAACTTGCTAAACCACCAGTAACTAAATTAGCTGTAAGCGTAAGATCACCTGTCCGAATACCTGAGGTTTTAGCATCTTCTAAAACAGATTTTAAGTCTACAAAAGCCAAACCTGCAGCAGTAGTCACTGATTCTATGGTCTCATTATAGGCATCTGTAGCCGTTTGGATATTTAAAAGTTCATCAGTATCTAAGGCATCTTGATCATCTATACCACTAACTGCAGCTAAAACTAAACCTGCTTGTTCTGGTGTTGGCATACCACCTTGTTGTAAAAGTCCTAGAACCTGTAGCACTTCTGGAGTTAAAACTACTGAGCCATAACCTTGTGCTAAAGCAGCTCTATCAATAGGTAAAAGTAACAGTTCATTTTCTGTCATTTGTCTAAACCCTAAAGGATTTGTTGGTGTTACAGGAACATCTATTAAAAAACGATTTTCACCTTCTTGAAATGTTATTGCATATTGTGCTGCTAAAGCCTGTGCATCTGCAGGCATAACACCTTGTTGGATTAATCCTCCTGTAAAGATTCCTGTAAGCGCCTGGAAGAAACCTGTTAAGTTAGCAGCTGTTCCTGCATCTAGTACTAATGCATTATTGGGCACTGTTGTAAAAAATGGTAAATCAGTAATATTTGGCAAATTAGCAACAGCCCCTCTAGCTCCATTAGCTGTTAACTGTTGTACCATACCTTGAAATACTTGTGCAAACAATCCTGGGTCTGTAATATCTAGTTGACTATAGGTACTTGCATCTGGGTTCCCTGTTTGATCTTCACCAACACCACCAGAAGTAGCATAACTTAAAACATCGTTACCTCCAATTTCCGATAGTGTGAAAAAAGTTGGATTTTGTGCTGCTGCATCTCCTAACATAGTTGCTCCTGCTGAAGTAGCAAAGCGCCCGTAGTAAGGATTAAAATTCCCATAACCCGGGAATGTCATCTGGTAACTTTTTGCGCCTGGTACTCCTACATTATTAAAAGTACTTCCAAGATTTGCCGGACTTGTAGCTGCTGCTGGAACTGGAGCCCCCATGCTTGCAAGAAATGCATCTAGACGTTGTGGTCCACTTCCGTTAAATATAAGCCTATATGCTATTTGAGAAGTAGGTATATCTTGAAACCCACCTGTATTATCATCCATAAGAGGCTGCGTGAATTCTGTTCCTCCTGCTAAACCAAACTGATTGGATAATAACTTTGGAAAAGAATTTTCTTGGGTGATTCTAAAAAGAGCACCATCACTAAATCCTGCAGTAAAAGATGCACCTAATGCTACATAATTAGAAAAATCTGTATCACCAGCATTAATTTCTTCCAATTCTGCAACTTCTATTACTGGAGTTATATCTACTTCTTCAATAGTATTACAGCTTATAAAACCTGTAAAAGCAGAAGCAACTATTATATATTTTAAAGTTTTCATTTATAATTTTTTTTAGTTATTAATAGTCCAAGACAGGTAGTATTGAGAACCTATAAGACCTGTACCAACAGCTGTAAAATACTCATCACCTAAAATGTTTGTACCTCCAATTTTAAATGTAGATTTTATGCTTGGCACTTCATAATTTATTTGTGCATCAACATTATGGAATTCAGGAACTGTACCTTGCGCAAATGTTGCTTCCCAGAAATAATCATCACTAAATCTGTACGAGACATTAAAGCCGAAATTTTTAAATAATTCTTCATTTCCGAATGAAGCTTTAAATTTATGCTCTGGGGTATTAAAGTTTAACATTAAATCTGGATTTAATGCTCTATCAAAATCTAGCTTAGTATACGTATAACTTCCACCTAGATCATAATTACCTAATACTTTCAAGGTTAAACCTAAAGATGCTCCAAATGAGTTTACATCAGCATCGGAATTCGTAAAGGTACTGTAGGGTTGAAAATCTCCATTTGCAATGGCCGCTACAGAAAGTGAACCATCACCAACTGTACCATAATATGGAGAAATTACTACCTCTTGAGATATAAAGTCTTTGTAACTATTATAATAAGTACTAAAATCTACTATTAATTTATCTATTTTTCCTCTATACCCTATTTCAAATGATCTTACTTGCTCAGGTTTTACGATATCTGGATTGGCTATTTCTAAATCAGCCGGATTACCAGTTTCACCAAGTCTATTTACGGAACTTAAAGAATATGAATTTGTATATGCTACACCAGCTGTTTGTGTAATTGTTGCAGGTTGCCCAAGTCCAAGTTGCCCTGCATTACTTACATTAAAATCTCTAGAAAAACGATCTAGGTTACCTGGAGCTGAACCTATTAAAATGGCTCTTCCTACATCCAAGCCTATGAAAAGATCTTGAGTTGTAGGGTTTCTAAAACCTGTTTGAGCCGAAGCTCTAATATTATGATTCCTATTTAAAGTTAAGCCTGCAGATAATCTAGGAGAAAAGAAACCATTAAAAAATTCAGATTTATCATAACGTACGGATCCCGTAAGTTTTATATTTTTTTCTCCTTCTAATTCAAACTTTTTCTGTAATTGTGTGTAAATTCCAAATTCAGAATAATTTATTGGTCCATCAAGATCTGTATAGATGGTTCCTCCAGAATTTAAACTATACTGTCTAAAAGATCCTCCAACTTGGATATCTGCAAAATCAATTAAATGACTAAAATTATAATTTGCATCTGAGTGATAATACTTAGAAGCATCCTGAAATCTAGAACCTGTAGTTAAATCAGGATCTTGTATACTTCTGTCAAAAGCTGCTTGAAATTCAGGAGTACCTGGAAGAAAACGACCTGTTTCTGCAGCTGCACGAGCCGCTTGATGTGCAGCATCATCAGTTGCACCTGCTAAAGTAGCTTGTAGATAAGCACCTGTATATTCTCCAAACCAAGTTTGGTCATCTTTCCATGCTCTGTTGATATTGATTCCTGTAAAAACCATATCATAAGAATCACCTGCTCTATCTCCAACTAAATACCCTCTAACAAAGAAATTATCATTTCTTACCTCTAATTTGTGTTGTTCTTGAAAAAAACCATTGATATTATATCTGTTAGTACCTTGATAAATTGTAGAACCTGTTCCTACTTTACCTACATAAGATAATTCTAAACTATTATTTTCAATAGGTCTGTAATACAAGCCCCAATCTGCTTTAATACTTTCGGCATTATAATTTGTAAGGTCACTTTCATCATAACCAGTTCTACTCACCTCTACTGATGGAATTAAAGCATTTGCTCCTGAGGGGATAACACCAAGACCTTCTAAGGCAAGCGCTACGTCTTTAATATTGGTAGAAACCTCATCTCCATAAACATTTATACCATCATAGTTTAGATCATTAGCTCTTGTTCTACCACTAGTAACAAAATTATTTTCATCTTTTCCTTCTATGTTGGTAGCGGCCCAATCTGTTCCTTTTAAATAACCAAAATTTACCTTTGCAGCAAATTTATCACTAAATTTATGTGCTGCTCTAATACTAACATCAGTATACGAATTATCTCCAGATGCTTCCTGAGAAGTATATCCAGTTTTTATAGATGTACTTATCCCTTGATAATCAAAAGGACTCTTACTACGTAAAAAAAGTATTCCATTAAAGGCGTTTGCTCCATATAATGCAGACGAGGCACCAGGCAAAAGTTCTACACTTAAAACATCAGGTTCTACTAAACCTACTAAATTCCCTATTGGGAAATTTAAAGCTGGTGTTGAATTATCCATACCATCTACCAACTGTAGAAAACGCGTATTTGCAAAACTCGCAAAACCTCTAGTATTTACAGATTTAAAAGTTAAACTGTTTGTATTTACATCAACACCTTTTAAATCTTCTATACTGCCATAAAAATCTGCAGAAGCAGTATTCTTAATACCTTCAATACCTATACGTTCTACCGTAACAGGAGATTCAAAAATTCGTTCAGGAGTTCTAGATGCTGATACAACAATCTCATCTAACAATGTATTGGATTCTTGTAATGTTATTGTTAAGGTTTGATTGTTAGAAGAAACATCTGCTGTTGTTTCTGCATAACCAATACTTGTAATTTTTAATTGAAAGGGAGGCACCTCGGAAGTAGTTAAAACAAAATTGCCATCAAAATCTGAAACAGTACCTATTGCTTTATTAGCAATAACAATATTTGCTCCAGGAATAGGTTGATTAGCTTCATCTACGACTTTTCCTTTAATAGTTGTTTGTGATTGACTTATAAGACCTGTCAACAAAAACAATAAAACCATGAGTTTTTTCATCTAGCTTAAGTTTAATTAGTGAAAGCAAGATACAGATTTTTTTATATCAATAATAAAAAAATGGAAAAAAATTATGCGTGCATAGTATTTTTTGGCAAAAAAAGGGCTTTCTAAATACAGATATCATAAATAAAGGGCTCATATGAGCCCTTTATTAAATATTTTAATTATCCTGTAAGATTATTCTACTGTTACTGATTTTGCTAAATTACGTGGTTGATCTACATTACATCCTCTCATTAAAGCAATATGATACGATAATAATTGCAAGGGTATCGTAGTTAATAAAGGGGTTAAGCTTTCTAATGTTTCTGGAATCTCAATTACATGATCTGCAATTTCCTTAATAGCAACATCACCTTCTGTAACAACAGCGATGATCTTACCTTTTCTAGATTTAATTTCTTGTATATTACTTACTACTTTTTCGTAATGCCCTCTTTTTGTAGCGATTACAAATACTGGCATTTGCTCATCAATTAGTGCAATAGGTCCATGTTTCATTTCTGCTGCAGGATACCCTTCTGCATGAATATAACTGATCTCTTTTAGTTTTAATGCTCCTTCTAAAGCAACTGGAAAATTATAACCTCTACCTAAATACAAACAATTCGTAGAATCCTTATAGGCTTCGGCTACGCGCTCTATTAAATCATTAGATTGTAATGCTATTTCTACCTTTGTTGGTATGGTTTCTAATTCTGTTAAAAATTCGTGGAATTTAGATTCAGAAAAAACTCCTTTTTCTTTTGCTAGTTTTAATGCTATTAACGTTAAAACCGTAATTTGAGTTGTAAACGCTTTTGTAGAAGCTACTCCTATTTCTGGTCCTGCATGAGTATATGCCCCTGCATGTGTTTCTCTTGAAATAGAAGATCCTACAACATTACATACACCAAATACAAAAGCACCTTTTTCTTTTGCTAATTTAATTGCCGCTAAGGTGTCTGCTGTTTCTCCAGATTGAGATATTGCAATTAGAACATCTTTATCTGTTATGATTGGGTTTCTATATCTAAATTCTGAAGCATACTCTACTTCTACTGGGATTCTTGCTAAATCTTCAAAAATATATTCTGCTACTAAACCTGCATGCCAAGATGTTCCGCAGGCAACAATTATAATCCGGTCTGCATTTAGGAATTTTTCTAAATTATCATCTATACCAGCCATTTTTATGAGACCTTGATCTGCCAGCATACGCCCACGATAGGTATCTAAAATTGCTCTGGGTTGTTCATAGATTTCTTTTAACATAAAATGATCATACCCACCCTTTTCAATTTCTTCAATATTTAATTTAAGCTCTTGAATGTTTGGATAAATTACAGAATCATCTTTAATCTTACGGAGTTTAATTTCTTTTCCCAAACGAATAATAGCCATCTCCTCATCCTCTAAATACATGGCATTATTTGTAAACTCTATAAATGGTGATGCATCAGAAGCAATAAAAAATTCGCCTTCACCAATTCCTATTGCTAGAGGGCTTCCTAATTTTGCAACAACAATTTCATCTGGTTTATTTTTGTCAAAAACAGCAATTGCATACGCTCCTACTACTTCATTTAAAGCTATTTGAACAGCTTTACCTAACTTAACATCTTCTTGCTTCTTAACTTCTTCTATAAGGTTTACCAAAACTTCTGTATCGGTATCCGAATCAAAAGTGTACCCCCTTTTTATAAGCTCTTTCTTTATAGAGTCATAATTTTCTATAATTCCGTTATGGATAATTACAAGATTTCCAGAATTGGAATAATGTGGGTGAGAATTTACATCATTAGGAATACCATGGGTTGCCCATCTTGTATGACCAATACCTACTTTACCTTCATTAGAAACTCCATTATTAAATTTCTTCTTTAGGTCTTCAACTTTACCTTTAGTTTTTCCTAAATTAATGTTATTTCCATCATACAGGGCCACTCCAGCACTGTCATAACCCCTATATTCTAAACGTTGTAATCCTTTTATAATAATTGGATAGGCATCTCTATGACCTATATAACCTACAATTCCACACATATTTTATTGGTATATAATTGATATCTTCTGTTCAAAGATACATTAGCAAACAGAAAACAAATGATATTTTGGCTGTATAACGCAAAAATACTTATAAATGGTATATTTTTACTTATAATTAGTTTGCTTTGGTGTAAGAAATTTCTAATTGAAGCCTTTTGGTTAAATCTGTTTCATTAGCACCAAAAAGAACAGTTCCTAATGGATTTACATTTGACATTACTGGTAATCTTTGTTCGCCTTCAATAGGTAAGATTACATTTGATGCTGAAAAATTTCTAATATCTGATGTTACCGTAAGCCCAAGAGTTACATTTTGTTCACCCCTAATTACTAAATCGTTAACATAATCGGTAATTCTTATTCTATAAAATGAGTTACCTTCTTCATCTGTTTCTAAAACGCCATCATATGAAGGAAAAACGTTATACGGTGTTTCAAATTGAATCGGTAATTCTCTTGCAACATCAACTAATGGCAAATTATCTGTTAAGGTAAATAAATATAGCCTTTCTGGTTCAATAGCACTACTACCTATTTGTGATTGGTCAACATAAAAAACTAAACTAGCCTCATTAACAATCCAATTGTTTGTTCTTATTTCATTAATTGCCCCCAACCCATTATCTGCGATATCAAATAAATTAATTTCTGCATATGAACCGGCTCCGCCTTTTAAATAAATTTTATCAGTTGCAGCTATATCTGCATTTATAGCGGCAGTAATTTCAGGTGGATAAGCGTCATTTACAAAAGTGTTTACCGCATTACCTGAAGCTAGAGTACTACCGTCTGCCGATTGTTGTGTAATAAAATTAAGAACATAGTTCTTTTCTAAGGTTTCTATTGTGTCATCGCTAGCATCATCTATTGTACCTTGATTATTTACACTCTGGTGTTCATAAATTATAGTAATATTAGCAGCGCTCATATTAAGCATCATGAAAATTTCATTTCCTGGATTTTCATCAATCGATAAATGAATTCCACGTAAAAAATTTCTAAAATTAGTATTATCAGCTAATACTTCATCTCCTTCTTTTTCTATAATATTTGCCTGAAAAAATGCAACATCTAAAGGAACTCTTATTCCAGGCACATAGCTTCTGCTTTGGTCAAGTACCATAGACTCATCATCATCCGTATCTGGGTCATCTTCAACATCATTAAATGTAACTACTTCTTTATCCGTTATAGTAACTGTATCATCATATAAAGTTTCTCCAACAAATGTTGTGATATCGGTATTATTTGAAAAATATTCCTGTGCTGTTGTAAAATTAGAATCTGGATCTAAGTCTCTTAAAAAGAAATTAGAGCTTTCTACCTTTAAATTAAAGGAAGTTATAAGGAGGGTATCTTGTGGTACTATTCTTGATTTCACAAAAATACTATCTAATTTAAAACTCCGAGGAAATCTACTTACCATTGTATTATCATCAGCACCATCTAAAATAGTATCTCCATCTGTATCATCATTAAATGGATCAGTTCCAGCAATTCTTTCTTCGTTATCAGTTAAGCCATCTCCATCTTCATCACTATTAGGGTCATTAGAATCATTATCAAATTCATTATCTACGCCATCACCATCATCATCTCTAGTATCCGTTAAAAAAGGAATAAACAAAAATACCTCTTTGACCATTTCCATTTCATTAATATTATCATCAGTACCTTCCTGTTCCTGCGAAATATCTCCAAAAGTTGGGGCAATTGTACTTAGTTGTATTTGTGATGTAATTCTGGCTTCAGTTTTACCATATATTGGGTCTATGTAGGTACCCAATTGGTATGCAGGCAGTCTGTTTGTGCTTACTGCATTTATTTTTCTATTTTTAACAAAAACAGGATACGTTGCTGTATTGAACTCAAAGGGTTCTTCACTTACTAATTCGCCTCCAATTGTAGTTAAGTCTTCCTCACAAGAAACAAAACCTAACACTAGTGCCAAACCTGCGAAAGCAGGAAAAGCATATCTTCTAAATAACGTCATTTTTTATTATTTTAAGACTTCAGTGTCATAGAAATTTACATATGCCTCTTCAAATTCATGAAATGGCACATAGGGTAGCACTGGTTTTTGAAGGTTGGCAATATGGTTTTCTAAGTCTTCTGGAATCTCTTCCGATGCTAAAATAACAGCATCTGAATGATCTACAGCAACTTTTAACAAATTATTATAGTCTGGCGTTGTTAATGAAGCAATACTCTCCTCTTTAATCTCATCAAAAGCAATTTTAGAAGCGATCTCATTATCTAACTGACCGTCAAATCCTTTTGAATATACAGAAGTAACGACTTTACTCTCCGCAAATAAAGGTTCATCTGCATAATATTTCTTTAAGTATAATGGCACTAATGAAGCCATCCAGCCGTGAATGTGTATAATATCTGGAGACCAATTTAATTTCTTAACTGTTTCAACAATACCCTTTGCAAAAAATATTGCGCGCTCATCATTATCAGAAAAAAGTGCCCCATTTTCATCGGTAAATGTTGCTTTCCTTTTAAAATATTCTTCATTATCTATAAAATAAACCTGTATCCGTTCTTTGGGAATAGAGGCAACTTTTATAATTAATGGCATATCCATATCATTGATGACCAAGTTCATACCAGATAATCTGATCACTTCATGTAATTGATGACGGCGTTCATTTATATTTCCAAATCTTGGCATAAATATCCGTATCTGGCCTCCATTGCTGTTGACCATCTTTGGTGTTTCATAAGACATTAAGGAAACCTCGTTCTGAGGTAAATAAGGGACTAATTCTGAAGATACAAACAATATCTTTTTACCTTTCATAAAAGCTATATTTTATTTGCCGTATTGGCGTGGGTGCAAAATTACAAAAATTATGTAGATTAGGAGTAATTATATATGTTTGCTAGCTCTAATTACTTAAATATGCCATTGTTCCAGTCTAAAACTGCTTTAAAAAATGTATTAAATTCATATACTTCTAAATCTGAAACCATAGGCTTAGTACCTACAATGGGAGCACTCCACCAAGGCCATATTTCGCTTATTGAAAAGGCTTACAGAGAAAATAAAATTGTAGTCGTTAGTATTTTTGTTAACCCCACACAGTTTAACAATTCAGAAGATTTAGAAAAATATCCTAAAACTTTAAAAGACGATATTATTAAAATAGAATCCATTTCTAATGACATTATTATCTATGCGCCTTCTGTAAATGAGATTTATTCAGAAAATATTGCTGCTAAATCATATAATTTTGATGGACTAGACAGGGTTATGGAAGGGGAATTTAGAGAGGGTCATTTTGATGGTGTAGGGACTATAGTAGAAGAATTATTAATTTCTATACAACCCCATAAAGCTTATTTTGGAGAAAAAGATTTTCAACAATTACAAATTATAAAAAAGCTGGTTGAAATTCAGAAAATACCTGTGCAAATTATAGGTTGCCCTATCGTTAGAGAATCTAGTGGCTTAGCGATGAGCTCTAGAAACGAAAGACTTTCTAACAAAGTACGCCAAGAAGCAAGTTTTATATATAAAACGCTGGCAGAAGCAAAGAAAAAGTTTGGCACAAAAAGTGCTTTAGAAATTATAAGTTGGGTAAAAAAACAGTTTTTAAAACAAGAGAATTTAACGTTAGAATACATTCAGATTGTTGATGAAAAAACATTACAACCAATAAAAAGAAAATCTAAACATAAAAAGTATAGAGCCTTTGTTGCTGTTTTTGCAGATGATGTACGATTAATAGATAACATTGCACTCTAAATTTATTAACTTTGTAGTATGCAAATAGAAGTTGTAAAATCTAAAATTCATCGCGTAAAAGTTACTGGAGCTGATTTAAATTATATTGGTAGTATTACTATTGATGAAGATTTAATGGATGCCGCTAATATAATTCGTGGTGAAAAAGTACAAATTGTAAATAATTCTAACGGAGAACGTTTAGAAACCTATGCAATTCCTGGGCCACGGAAAAGTGGTGAAATTACCTTAAATGGCGCTGCCTCAAGAAAAGTAGCGGTTGGTGATGTTCTTATTTTAATTACCTATGCTAGAATGGATATTGATGAAGCCAAAAAATTTAATCCTTCTTTAGTCTTCCCCAACGAAGAGAATAATTTATTAAACTAAAGTTTTTTTGAAAACTACTATTAAAAAAGCTTTAAAAATAGTACTACCAATAGCTATAGGTCTTTTTTTGGTATATTATTCTTATAGCGTTACTTCTCCTGAGGATAGAATACAAATTATAAAATATATTAAAGAAGCGGATTTATTCTGGGTAAGCCTTTCCATTTTACTTGGGGTCTTAAGTCATGTTTCCAGAGCCATACGTTGGAATTATTTATTAGAACCACTGGGTTATAAACCAAAACTAAGAAATAATATCCTTATTATATTTCTGTCTTATTTTGCTAATGCACTGATTTTTAGATCTGGTGAAGTATTAAGGTCAACCGCTCTAGCAAGCTATGAGAATGTGCCTTTTGAAAAAGGATTTGGAACTATAGTTACAGAAAGAGTTCTAGATTTACTAATGTTACTGTTAATTATAGTAATAGCATTAGTATTACAAACAGATATTATTATAAAAATACTTGAAGAAAATGGTGTTGGGTTAATCGGTTTAGCAACCATACTCTTTATAGGAATTACGGGCCTTTTTATTGCAATTCAGATCATTAAAAAATCTACCCATTCTTTTGCTTTAAAAATAAAAAAATTCCTAAAAGGAATGCAAGATGGCGTATTGAGTATTTTTAAAATGAAACACAAATGGGCTTTTGTTTTTCACACCCTCTTTATATGGTGCGCTTATGTAGCTATGTTTTGGATTATAAAATTTACAGTAGCTGAAACCATAGCTCTTTCCATTAGTCAACTTTTAGTAGCTTTTATAGCTGGTGCTTTTGCCATGTCAGCCACAAATGGGGGCTTAGGGCTTTTTCCTATAGTGGTCAGTAAAGTTCTTGTAGCCTACGGAATAAGCGCTGTTTCTGGCGATGCGTATGGCTGGATCATGTGGATTTCGCAAACCTTAATGCTTGTTGTTTTTGGTGCAATATCTTTTCTACTATTACCGTTATTGAATAGGAAATAACCCCATAAGCCAATTTTTTATGAAACGGATACTTTTTGTATGCACTCTTTTTGTTTGCTTAGTTTGTAACGCGCAAATAAAACAAGAAACATTTGAATCTTATAAACTCCAAGAAAGACGAGATGTAAATTACTATATTCCTGAGGATTATACAGATGAAAAAAAATATCCTATTATATTGGTTTTAGATGCTGAATATCTATTTGAAAATGTTGTAGCTACTGCTAAATTTTATCATAAATTTCAGGGGATGCCACAGGCTATTATTATAGGAGTAAACCAAAGCGAAGGCAATCTTAGATTAGATGATTGTGCATACGATGAGCAAGGTTTACCAAGTGAAAAAGGAGCGCAGTTTTTTGAATTTATTGGCACAGAATTGATACCATATGTTGAAGCCAGTTATAATACAGCATCCTTTAAAATGCTTTTTGGATATGGCATTACTGCAAATTTTGAAAATTTTTATCTTTTTAAAGAAAAATCGCTTTTTAACTCATATGTCAGTATTGCTCCTGTACTAGCACCCGAAATGGAAACCAGGCTCCCAGAACGTTTAAATGCGTTGGAACAAACTTTATTTTATCATTTAATACTTGATGGGAAAAGTGCTAAAAAAGACAAGCAAGCAATTGACCTAAATACTGGTATTAAAGCAATACAAAAAGAAAATTTAAATTATTTTTTTGATATTTATGAAGATGCAGACGAAGTGGCTGTAGCTACTTACGGAATTAGCAAGGCTTTTAATAATGTGTTTAAGATGTTTAAACCAATAAGCCCAACAGAATACAAAACCAAAATTTTAAAATCCGAAGAACCTGTAATTGATTATTTAACCAATAAATATGATGTTATTGAAACCTTATTTGGTTTTAAGAAAGAAGTAGGCTTAAATGATATTATGGCTATTTATTCCGCCATTAATAAGAAAGAAGATATTGAATCGTTAAAGCCCCTTTCTGATATCTGTAAAAAACAATACCCAGAAACCATGCTTGGTTTTTATTTTGAGGCCGAATATCTTGAACAAATTGGCAAACCTAAAAAAGCATTTAAAGCATTTGAAAAAGCATTTGGCATGGAAGAAATAGATTTCTTAACTAAAGAAATGGCTTTAGAAAAAATTGATGGCTTAAAAGCTGATTTTGGGTATTAATGTTTTGTAATTCTATCATGTAAAAACATTTTAAACTTATAAACTCTTAAACTACTAAACACTTTTTTCTACCTTTAGCGCAAAACGGCAACAAACGAGAATGGCTAAAACAAAAACAGCATTTTTTTGCCAAAATTGCGGAACGCAATTTGCAAAATGGGTAGGGCAATGTTCTGGATGTAGAGAATGGAACACTGTTGTAGAAGAAGTGATCCAAAAAGAAGAAAAAACAAGCTGGAAAGCTCCTTCTGCTTCTGCAAAAAAAATAGCCAAACCACTCCGTGTTAATGAAATAAGTACCGAAAAAGAAATTAGGCTTAATACCTATGATTTAGAATTCAATAGGGTTTTAGGTGGTGGATTAGTTCCTGGTTCGCTAACACTTTTAGGGGGCGAACCCGGTATTGGAAAAAGTACTTTATTGCTTCAAATAGCCTTAAAACTCCCCTACAAAACCTTATATGTTTCTGGGGAAGAAAGTCAAAAACAAATAAAAATGCGTGCCGATCGTATTTTTCCAAATAGCGAAACATGCCTTATTCTTACCGAAACTAAAACACAAAATATTTTTAGACAAATAGAAGCTACTGAACCAGATATTGTGGTCATAGATTCTATACAGACTTTACACTCCGATCATATAGAATCCGCTTCTGGAAGTATTTCTCAAATAAGAGAGTGTACCGCTGAACTTATAAAATTTGCGAAAGAAACCAATACCCCTGTTATTTTAATTGGTCATATTACCAAAGATGGTTCTATTGCGGGTCCCAAAATTTTAGAGCATATGGTAGATAGCGTTTTACAGTTTGAGGGAGACCGAAATTATGTATATAGAATTCTACGCTCTTTAAAAAACAGGTTTGGTTCTACATCAGAATTAGGGATCTATGAAATGCAGGGAAGTGGATTACGAGAAGTAAACAATCCTTCAGAAATTTTAATTTCAAAGAATGATGAAGGCCTAAGTGGTACCGCAATTGCCTCTACAGTAGAAGGCATGCGTCCTTTAATGATTGAGATTCAGGCATTGGTAAGTACGGCAGTATATGGCACCCCGCAACGTTCCACAACTGGTTATAATGCCAAGCGTTTAAATATGCTACTGGCCGTTTTGGAAAAGAGAGCTGGTTTTAAGCTCGCTGCAAAAGATGTGTTTTTAAATATTACAGGTGGTATTTCTGTTGATGATCCTGCAATAGATTTAGCCGTTATAGCAGCTATACTTTCTAGTAATGCAGACATTCCTATAGAAAAAGGAGTTTGCTTTGCAGCAGAAGTAGGTTTAGCGGGTGAAGTGAGGCCAGTACAACGCGTTGAGCAGCGTATTTTAGAAGCTGATAAATTAGGGTTCCATACCATCTACGTTTCTAAAAACAATAAAATACCTACTATAAAAGCGGCTATACGTATTGCTTTAGTTGCTAAAATAGAAGATGTTGCAGAAGATCTTTTTGGGTAGCATTACGGTTTTAAAGCAAGTTATAATTAAATTACACAGGCAATTCTATCTAAGAAACATTTATTTGACAGGTTAAAATCAAATCTCTTTAAATAATACTTTTAAGGTGCCGGATTGGGAATTTCATTATGAATTTCCTCTATCCTTTCTAAAATCTCTTTTGTTAAGTTTACATCTATACTAGCAATATTTTCTTTTAATTGGCTCATTTTAGTAGCGCCAATAATATTGCTTGTTAAAAAAGGTCTTGTATTTACATATGCTAGCGACATTTGCGCCAAACTAAGATCATTAGCTTGTGCCAACTCATAATATTTTTGAGTTGCTTTTACTGCATTTTCGTTTAGATATCTATTGTAATTAGGAAATAATGCTATTCGTGAACCATCTGGCATTCTATCACCCAAATATTTACCACTAAGGACTCCAAAACCTAAAGGGGAATAGGCTAAAAGCCCTATATTTTCCCTCATAGAAACTTCAGCAGAACCAGCTTCGAATAATCTATTTAATAAGCTATAAGGGTTTTGTATGGTAATAGCTCTAGGCAAATTATGAACTTTGCTTTCTTCTAAATAGCGCATTGTTCCCCAAGGATTCTCGTTAGAAATACCTATCTGTCTAATTTTGCCTTCTTTTACTAAATTTCCTAGCGTATGCAATACTTCATGAAAATTATCTTCCCATAAATCGGTTGGGTCATACGTAAAACCACGTTGCCCAAAAAAGTTAGTTTTTCGTTCTGGCCAATGTAATTGATATAAATCTATATAATCTGTTTGTAAACGTTTTAAACTACCATTTACAGCATTAATAATAGATTCTTTAGCAAAGCCTGTAGTCCGTATGAATTTTGTAAAATCTGCTCTACCAGCAATTTTACTTGCCAAAACAACCTTATCTCTGTTTCTATTTTTTTTAAACCAAGTTCCTATAATTTTTTCTGTATCTGCATATCTATCGGCATGTGCTGGTATTGGATATAATTCGGCTGTATCAAAGAAATTAACACCTTGATCTAAAGCATAATCCATTTGTTCATGCCCTTCAGTCTCTGTATTTTGTTTACCCCAGGTCATGGTGCCTAAACAAATTTTACTCACTTTAATATCTGTATGTGGAAGTTTGGTATACTTCATAAAAATAATGCTTTAATTCAATTTCAAAAACTATAATTCTTGTGTGTTTTCAATATTATTTTTCTATCTCTACAAGAATAGGACAATGATCGCTATGTTTTGCCTCAGATAAAATAACTGATCGCTTAAGTCGGCTTTCTAATGTATTACTTACCATAGCATAGTCTAAACGCCAACCTTTATTATTATTTCTTGCATTTGCTCTATAACTCCACCAGGTATAATTGTCTGGTTCCGTATTAAAATGTCGGAAACTGTCTATAAAACCACTAGCTATAAAATTTCCGATCCATTCTCTTTCTACTGGTAAAAACCCAGAAACATTCTTTAAACCAACGGGATTATGAATATCAATCGCTTCATGACATATATTATAATCGCCTAAAACAATTAAATTAGGGTGTTCTGTTTTTAAATTATTTATATAGTCTTGCAAGTCTGCCATATATTTTAATTTAAAATCCAAGCGATCTGTATTAGATGCAGATGGTAAATACATACTCATTACAGAAATATCATTAAAATCTGCTCTTATATTTCTCCCTTCAAAATCCATATAATCTATACCAGTACCAAATACCACATGATCTGGTTTTACTTTAGATAAGATTGCAACACCACTATAGCCTTTTTTTTGAGCACTGTACCAATAATGATATTTATACCCAGCATTTTCAAATAAAGTAACATCTAATTGTTCTTCGTTTGCTTTTATTTCCTGTAAACAAATAACATCTGGATTTACACTTTGCAGCCATTCTAGAAACCCTTTTTTAAGTGCCGCTCTAATTCCATTTACATTGTAAGAAACTATCTTCATTTGCCATATTTTTCCCGAAAATAAGGAATGTTTCTTACAAGAAAAAGTGAGCACCTTAATTCTTTATTTAGAACATTTAATTCAAAAAAAATACTAAAAATCTAGTTATATGTTTAGTTTTACGGTCTTAAATAATTATACAACTCTTACAAAACAAAAAAATCATGCAAAAAGTAGTGTTCATATTAATGCTTTTAACTGGTTATTTATCAAATGCTCAAGCATATTTTAACGATGGGCAACAAGAAATTAAATTAAATTTTGGACTTTTCTTAGCAAATTCTACAATAGAAGGTTCTTATGAATACTATTTAAGTGATGATACTAGTTTTGGAGGTACTTTATATTTTGATAATGATGCTACAGATTATAATGGTAATTTTGGAATAGGTGCTAATTTTAGAGCTTATTTTGGTTATGATCCTAAAAGTGGAGGCTTTGGTGAAGCTTTTGGGTTGTATTATAGTGGAGAAGTAATCAGTACTGATGTAAATACACGAACAACATTTAGTAATGATTATAATAATTTTGCTATCGGTTTAGGAGCTGGTTATAAATGGGTTACGAATAGCCAAAAAATTACTGTAGAGATTAATGGTGGTTTTGGAAGAAATGTAAAAGATGATCCCCTTATTAATAATTTTATTGTGAAAGCGGGTCTTTCTGTTGGATATCGATTTTAAATTATAAGCACTTCACGCAACGTTTTACATTTTTTGTATCTTACTATTGCTATTTAATCTAAATAAAATTAAAGATGAAGAAAAGTATTTTTTTAACTCTAGTAGCCATTCTGTATTTAACACAAATAAATGCTCAAGAAGTCAATTCAGATAAGCCCAAAAATTTGAATGAACTTAAAATTAATGCATTAAACCTTATTGCTTTTAAAGCAATAGATATTGCCTATGAAAGAGTTATAGATGAAGAGTCTTCTGTGGGCATAAGCGTTTTTGTTAGTCCAGGAGATGATGAAATTCTTGACTTTATTCGGCAATTTTCAATAACACCCTATTACCGCAGGTATTTTTCTAAAGGATATGCAAAAGGATTTTTTGTAGAAGGCTTTGGAATGTTAAATACACATGAGCGTGATCCTTTCTTTTTTAATAATGGAACTATGTCCGATGAAAATTTCACAGATTTTGCTTTAGGGATTTCTGTTGGCGGGAAGTTTGTTTCTAAAAAAGGTTTTACTGTAGATATTTATACTGGTTTGGGGCGTAATTTTTTTAATGACAATAATTCTGGGGTTGATGTGGTATCTCGTGGAGGCGTAACCCTAGGATATCGATTTTAAATCTACTCTTTACTCAAGTAAATAATGATATAATCATATATAATACATAATTTTGAGCCTTATATTTTTTTAATGAAACATATTTGGCTCATTTTTATTTTATTCTTCCAGGTTTACTATTCTTTTGCTCAAAAAGTTAGTAAAAAAGATAGTGTAACAGTTTTAAATGAAGTAATTCTTACGGAGCATGCTAAAACTAAAAATGCAACAGGTATTATAGCTTCTAAAATTATAGGAGCAAACGTTTTTAATAATTATAGCCCAATTGACGCTATTTCTTCTATTAATCAAATCCCTGGAGTGTATGCACTTTCTGGAGCCTTAAATACCAATAGAATTACTATTAGAGGTATTGGTGCAAGAACTTTATTTGGCACAGATAAATTAAGATTATATTATAATGATATTCCTGTTACAGATGGTAGTGGTTTTTCTACTATTGAAACCTATGACCTAGAAAATTTAAGTCAAATTGAAGTTATAAAAGGACCCAAAGGCAGTTCTTATGGCACAAATTTGGGTGGTGCCATACTATTAAACTCAAAAAAGACTTCAGGAAAATCTACTGTTTTTAATACTAATTTTACTGTAGGTTCATACAACTTGATTAAAAATAATTTTTCTTTTTCTCATACCGAAAATAAATTTGCTTTAGACTTAAGTTATGGACATTTAGAAAATGATGGCTACAGAGAGAATAATAATTTTGAACGTGATGGTATCCTCTTAAACGCTTCTTATAAAATAAACCCTAAAAATAAAATTACTTTTCTTCTAAATCATGTAGATTATACGGCACAAATCCCCAGCTCTTTAGGGATTACGGCATTTAATGAAAACCCAAGGCAAGCCACTTTTATTTGGAGAGCATCGCAAGGTTTTGAAGCTAATAATTATAGCTTATTAGGACTATCTTACACCTTAAATCTTAACAATAAAATTAATAATACTACTAGTATTTTTTATAGCTATTTAGATCATTTTGAAGCACGGCCCTTTGGTATTTTAGATGAATTTACAAATGGTTATGGTCTTAGAAGTAGATTTTTTGGAAAGTTTACCTTATTCAACAAATCTAGCTCATACAATATAGGTATGGAGCTTTCTAAAGATGAGTATAGTTGGAATGAGTTTGAAAATTTATTTAGAGAAAATAATGGTAATGGAAGTTTACAAGGTAATTTGTTTGCAAAAAATAAAGAGTTTAGAAACCAGTTAAACACTTTTGGATCTTTACTTCTGCATTTAAACAATTCCTGGTCTACACAATTGGGTTTAAGTATCAATAAAACGCAATATAATTATAGAGATTTATTTAATGAAGGTGTGGCAAATCAAAGTGCGCAACGTAATTTTAAAGCCATTCTACTTCCAAGCTTAAATGTAAATTATCGTTTTTTAAAACATCAGAATATATTTGCCAACGTAAGTCGTGGTTTTTCTAACCCTACTTTAGAAGAAACCTTAACACCAGACGGTATTATAAATCCAGATATCAACCAAGAAACAGGTACTAGTTATGAAATAGGAACCAATCTATTTTTTAAAGATAAACGCTTAGAAATTAATGCATCTGTATATCATATGGATGTTAGAAATCTTTTGGTTGCACAGCGTATTGGAAACGATCAGTTTATTGGTAGAAATGCTGGAAAAACAAAACATAACGGTTTAGAATTATCCATTAATTATGCTTTTACTTTAGGACCAAATATAAAAATATCTCGTTTTACTAATTATACTTTAAACCTTCACAAATTTGTTTCCTTTATTGATGATGATGATGATTTTTCTGGAAATCCATTGACGGGAGTTCCAAAACACAACTTAGTATCTGGTATTAAAGGACAGTTTTATAATGATTTTTTTACAAATATTACAAGCCAATATGTGAGTGGCATTCCACTTACAGATGCTAATACGCTTTCAAGTGATCCATTTTCGGTTTTTAATGCCAATTTCGGGTATCAAAAAAAAATTACACCAAATTTCTTTTTAAAAATCACTGCTGGTATCAATAATATTTTTGATAGTACTTACTCCCAATTAGTACTAATTAATGCACAATCTTTTGGAGGTAATGAACCGCGTTATTTTTATCCTAGTAACAATAGAAACTTTTACAGCAGTGTATCACTCAAGTATATATTGTAGTTTTTATTTTTTAACCCAGTCTTTTTCGGATACTTTTTCACCTTTAACATACGTTAAAATTTTTATAGGATATTCGTACTTCCCATAATAATTTTCTTTAAAAATGATTTCAGTTCCATCGTAATTTTTGTTTTTATCATCTAATATCATTTCGCCAATAATAGTACCTTCTTCATCAAAATACGTTTTGGTATTTACTTTATTTTCATAGCCATAATATCTTAAATATTGCATAGCTATGTTTCTAGTATACGTATAATATTTTATTGATTTTTTTATGTATTTAGCATCTGGATCATCTGGCACAAAATTATCTTCTTCTACCTTTGTTTCTTCTACAATATCAATAGCTTCTCTTACGCTTTCTTGATAGTTATAATAGTGCATTTCATTTTCTAAATAACCTTGTTCAGTTTTATCGGCATCTGTATTAGCCACAAAATAACCTAGATAAACCCCATTAGAATACCTATATTTTTGTGAGACTCTGCCATTATGATGATACCAAGTTACATCACCTTCCCATATCTCTTTAATAGGATCTGTAGAGTGCCCTACAAATTGCAAATCGCCATTTATATAGTAATCTTTAAAAAACCATAAATTTTTAACTTTTTCAGGTGTAGGCCTATAAAATTCTGCATTTTGTTTGGTGGCCGCTTTCCAATTTTTATCAAAATAAAGGGTGTCTTTCTGAGCAAAACCTGAAAAATATAATAATACCGTTATTATCAAAATTAATTTTCTTAACATCTTTAATCTATTTTTAATTTGCAACAAATTTATTGGATATCTCTTTAGATAAACTCCCTATTTTCAGGTATATTTTTTAAATAGAAGAAATTTCATTTTTTATTTTACAGTTTAGTGCAATTCCTATTCCAAGTAGTATAAAAAATGGTGGCGCATTACTAATCATAACTTGTGCTACAATGCCATTAATTAAAAATCCAACAACAGCTAAAAAACAACCTAAGGCTAGTAATTGTATCGTATTATTAAATGGCAAAGCCCATAGTAATTTTATAGAACTATAGATATAAATGATCATGAAAAGCAGAAAAACAAGTAAAGCTATTAAGCCGAACTGTACTCCTATTTGAATGTAAAAAGAATGTGCCGAGGCAATGTAAAATTTATTTGTCCCAAAGGTTTTAAGTAAACTTAAATAATCATTATTTGGAAAAGCCAAAGGGAAGGCGTCTGCACCTTTACCAATATATATAGATTCTAAGAGCACAGGTATAGACAATGACCATTGCATGCCTCTTCCATTTAATATTCTATTTTTTTTATTCAAAAATTTTATATTTTTTGAAGTAATAATGGGTGCAATTTCATTATTTCTACCCACTGTTTTTATAGTATTATCTTTAAAAATTAAAGGATATTTAAACCTTTTATTATAATGAAGTATAATTCCTGTTTTTAATTTTTTATTCAATATAAAATGATAGTGCTCGTACCCGTCATTTTTAAATGATAAAGTATCAGATTTTCTATGAAAAGTTAGTTTTTTTTGTAGTTTTCTATCTTCAAAAAAACTTAAGTGTTTATTATCTTTTACAGTAACATATAATGGTTTTCCTGTATGTTGTTTTATAATTAAAAGGCTATCTAATACTTCTATTTCATCTAAATTAGAATGGTCAGTGGCTATTTTAGAATAGCTAGCAACTTTACCTCCTCCTTCAGAAAAATTCATAACCACAAAAACTAGAATTGCTGAAAGTGTTAGGACTCCAATGTCTCTTAATTTTTTAAAATCCTTATTTCTAACGAAAAGTACAAGTATTGCTATTAGTACAAAAGATGAATACAAAGTAGCTCTTCCCTCGCTACCAACTAGGTTTAAGAAAATCAAGCAAAAATTAGCCCATAAAATTATTTTCCAAATTATTTTTTTAAATGAGATATAAGTAATGATATTGATAAATAAGACTAGTATTAAAAATCCGGAATAATAATTAGCATTATAAAATAAAGAGGCTAGCTCTCCATTAGGAGTTTTGTTAAAATTTAAATTAGAATGAACTACTAATGGTTCTATTATTTTCCAAATATTAATTTTATTATACTCTAAAAGTCCTATAAAACTCATTACAAACCCAGAAAATAGTATCCCATAAAATATTAATTTGTAGTATTTTAATTTGCTTATTTGCATGGCAGCAACACATACAATCATATACCCAATCCAAACAAATACTCCTTGAAAAGATTCTGCTCCGCCCATAATAGTAAAGGCTTTATACTCAGAAAGTATAGAAGATAATATGATAAAAAATAGCAGTATGACAGGAAAAAACAAATAAGGAGTATTCCATTTTTTCTTTTTAAGAAAAAGAAAAACTGTTATTAAAAAACTCAATAAAATAAACCAAACTGCTTTATAATAATGAAAAACATCAAAATCTCCTCTTGACAATGGAAATGCTAGATAATCAATAGATGTTTTGGCTCTATCAAATAATTTTAAACGTGTTATAAATGGTAATATGGTAAGTATTGCAAATAGGGTATAAAAAATTAAATCAGAGCTCTTTTCAATAAAAAAATATTGAATTTTTTCTTGAATTTTTTTTATCATAATTTAATTTTTTAAGATTATTACCCCATCTTCTTTAACCAATGTTTCATCTCTACTTCTTGAGCAATTATAGCTTTAACATCTTTAATTGCAACACGTTGCTGCTCCATAGTATCTCTATGGCGTATGGTTACTGTTTTATCTTCTAGAGATTGATGATCTACAGTAATACAGAAAGGGGTACCATTAGCATCTTGTCTTCTATAACGGCGACCTACAGCGTCTTTTTCATCATAAATAACATTAAAATCCCATCTAAGATCTGTTATAATTTCGTTTGCTAATTCCGGTAAACCATCTTTTTTAACTAATGGTAAAACAGCTGCTTTTGTAGGAGCAAGTACCGCAGGTAGTTTTAATACGGTTCGTGTAGTCCCATTTTCTAGAGCTTCTTCTTGTAATGAATTAGAAAAAACAGCTAAAAACATTCTGTCTAAGCCTATAGAGGTTTCTAATACATAAGGTACATAGCTTTCTTTAAGCTCATTATCATAATACTGTAATTTTTTACCTGAGTATTCTTCATGCTGACTTAAATCGAAATCTGTTCTGGAATGAATTCCTTCTAACTCCTTAAATCCAAAAGGGAAATTAAATTCTATATCAGCAGCTGCATCTGCATAATGCGCTAATTTTTCATGATTATGAAAACGATAATTTTCTTCTCCCATACCTAAAGAAACATGCCATTTCATACGTGTTTCCTTCCATTTGTTATACCAATCTTTCTGTGTTCCAGGGGGTATAAAGAATTGCATTTCCATTTGCTCAAACTCTCGCATTCTAAAGATAAATTGTCTGGCTACAATTTCATTTCTAAATGCCTTACCTGTCTGCGCTATTCCGAACGGAATTTTTAACCTACTTGTTTTCTGAACATTTAAAAAGTTTACAAATATTCCCTGTGCTGTTTCTGGACGTAGATACAAATCCATTGCACTTTCTGCAGAAGCTCCTAATTTAGTACCAAACATTAAGTTAAACTGTTTTACTTCTGTCCAATTTTTAGATCCAGAAATTGGGCAAACAATATCTAATTCTTCAATTAGTGCTTTAACATCAGCTAAATCTTCTTTTTCTAAAGACTGCCCTAACCTTTTTAAGATGGTATCTATTTTAGTTTGGTAATCTATTACTCGTTTATTGGTTGCTAAAAATTGTTCTTTATCAAAAGCATCTCCAAAGCGTTTGGCAGCCTTAGTAACTTCTTTATTTATTTTATTTTCAATTTTAGCACAATAATCTTCTACTAAAACATCAGCTCTATATCTTTTTTTAGAATCTTTATTATCTATTAAAGGATCGTTAAAAGCATCTACATGACCCGATGCTTTCCATATGGTAGGGTGCATTAATATGGCTGAATCGATACCAACAATGTTATCGTTCATTTGAACCATCGCCTTCCACCAATACTCTCTAATGTTCTTTTTTAATTCTGCTCCATTCTGTGCATAATCATAAACAGCACTTAGTCCGTCGTAAATTTCACTAGATTGAAATATATACCCATACTCTTTTGCATGAGAAATTACTTTTTTAAACTGATCTTCTTGATTTGCCATTTGGCAAAAATAGAATTTTAGTAGAAATTAGTTTCTATGAAATAAAATTAAAATTCAATTTTTATGCAGAAATAGTAAATTGTATTAAGAAATTATCTTAAAAAATTACTTCAATTGAAATTCTGTGGATATCAATAATTTTTCGTTTTCAAAAATATTTAAAGTATAGTTACCACTTCTAAGAGAACCTTCTGGTATTGTTATAAAGTCACAGATATCTTTTTGTTTCCCTTCAAAAACAAACTGTACTTTTTTACTATAAGTGTTTCCGTTGTATGAAATTGTTGTAGCATTGTTTTCAACAACTTTTTTATCTGGATCAAGGAATTGCAAATAAATTACTTTATCCTCATTAATTACACTATTGTCTTCTGTGATGGTAATACAACCTCTAATTTTAGAGACTGTAGAGGCCTTATTTGTTTGTATAGGAGAACCATTACGCATTCTAAAACTCAAGCCTTCGGGTTTTTTTACTCTTAGATAACTTTTAGTTTTTAACTTTTCACTTAACAACTTATTTTGTTCCCTAAGTTTAGCTTCCGCTTCAGCAAGTGTGCTACTTCTACTTTCTAGTTTTTCTATTTTTTCTTTAGTTTCATTATACTTTTTAGATAAAATAGAATTATTGTAGCGCAATGAGTTATTTTTAAGTTTTAAGCTATCATGTTTTAATTCCATCAAGCGTAATTCTTTTTTATATTCTCTTAGCTTTGCTACCGTAAAATTTAATTTACCAACAGAGTCTAATAGTTGTTCTATTCTAAATTTAGAATCTTGTAATTCTATTTCATTCACTTCATTGAATGCCGACAAACGATCAATTTCGGCCCTTTTTAATGTTAGGTCTTTAATTAACATTGCCTTTTCATCCTCTAGATAGTCTATTTTATTCTGTGATTGTACATGACTGTAGTAGAAAGCAACAAGTATACCTATAACCACTGCTACTAATGCAGCAAGAATTATTTTATAATTAAATTTAGTATCTTGAGATTCCATCAGGGTAAGGTAGGTGGTTTACAACTACTTATTTTGGCTTTAAATTTATATTTATTTTAACAAAGATACTAAATGATATACACAGCATCCTATTACCTATGGGGTGTTTTGGATGTAATGCACACTTGCATAAAGGTGAACGATTATTGTGTACCGTTTGTCGGAATCAATTACCACTTACCGAGTACAACTTTAACGAAAAAAACCCTATTGATCGTATATTTTATGGAAAAGTAATGATAAAAAAAGCAAGTTCCTTCTTATTTTTCGCTAAAAATGGTATCGTTAAAAACCTAATTCATCATCTAAAATATAAAAATCAACAAGAAATTGGTTCTTTTTTAGGAGATTGGTATGGGGAGATTTTGCTAAAAAATAAAAACTTAAAGCATATAGATTATATTATACCTGTTCCATTACATAAAAAGAAGTTTCAAAAACGTGGTTATAATCAGATAACTTTATTTGGAAAACGATTAGCCTATTATTTAAATGCTCCTTATTTAGAAGGTATCTTATTAAAAACTAAAAATATAAAAACGCAAACCAAAAAAGATCGTTTTTCGAGATGGAAAAGTAATGAAAACATATATCGTGTAGATAATTACAAACTACTAGAAAATAAAAATATCCTTTTGGTTGATGATATCATTACTACAGGAGCAACATTAGCTTCCTGTGCTGAAATACTATCTAAAATTAAAGGTGTTAAAATTTACATAACTACAATAGCAGTGGTCCCATAAACTTCATAATTCTACAAATTAATTCGTTTCTTTGTTCTATATATTTTTCCACAAGATATGATTAGACGCTTTTTAGGATTTTTATTTTTAATAGTAGCTATATTCTCTGTATATCAATGTGCCCGTAGAGGTAATCCTACAGGAGGAATAAAAGATGAAATACCTCCTAAATTGATTAAGGCTAAACCTGAAAATTTAAGTGTTAATTTTACAGGAAATAAAATAACTTTAGAATTTGATGAATACGTTAAATTAAAAGATTTACAAGAACAATTAATCATTTCACCACCACTTAAAAATACTCCTATAATTACACCTCTAGGTTCTGCAAGTAAAAAAGTAGAAATTATATTAAAAGACACACTACTGGAAAATACAACCTACACTATAAACTTTGGACAGAGTATTATTGATAACAATGAAGGAAACCCAAATAGCTTTTTAACATATATTTTTTCTACTGGAAGTTATATTGACTCTTTATCAATTTCTGGAGTTGTAGCCGATGCTTTTAAAAAAGAAGCAGACCCCTTTATTAGCGTAATGCTTTATGAAATTGATAGTACTTATAATGATTCTACTATCTATAATAGACCACCAAATTATGTTACAAATACCTTAGATAGTACTATCTTTTTTAAATTAAATTACCTTAAAAAAGGAAAGTATGCATTGTTTGGCCTTAAAGATGAAGCAAAAGATAATAAGTTTAATCAAAGTGTAGATAAAATAGCCTTTGTTACAGATACCATTTCTATTCCTACAGAAGAAATTTATCTCTTAAACCTATTTAAAGAAGAATTAGACTATAGCATTTCTGTGCCTAATTATGCAGCAAAAAATAAAATTATTTTTGGATATAATGGCGATTATAAAGACCTCCAAATAAATACTTTAACTAAAATACCTGATACCGTAAGAACTTTAATTACAAAAATGCGAGACAAAGACACCTTAAATTATTGGTTTACTCCTTTTGAGGCAGATTCTCTTGTTTTTGCAATTACAAATAAAAGATTAAAAGTAACCGATACATTTTCTATTAAACCCAGAAAGGTAGATTTAGACTCTTTGGTCTTATCTACAAATACTAGTTCGTTACTAAATTTTGAGGAAGATTTTGCTATTTTGGCCAACATCCCCATTATGAAAACGGATACTAGTAAAATAGAGATTATAAATAAAGATTCTCTACCAGTAGCTTACACACCAATATTAGATACTTTAAACAATACATTTAAAATGTCTTTTGAAAAGAACCCAGAAGAAAACTACAAAATAAAAATTTTACCCAAGTTTTTAGAAGATTTTTTTGGAAATACAAATGACACCTTAACGTATAGCCTTAACACAAAAAAATATGAAGATTATGGCAATATATCTTTTAATTTAACTGGCTATGTTAAATATCCAATATTAGTACAACTAACAGATAAAAAAGGGGAACAAGTAAAAGTAGAAAAATATACTACAGAGCCCGAAGTTGTTACGTTTACAAATCTAACTCCTGGGGAATATATCGCTCGCGTAATTTTTGATGAGAATAAGAATAAGAAATGGGACACTGGTAATTATCTAAAAAAAATACAACCAGAAAAAGTAAGCTATTTCCCTGAAATTATAGAAATGCGTGCCAATTGGGATGAAATAAAAACGTTTAGAATTATAGAGTAAAGCCATCCCGATCTTCTAAAAATTTTAATTTATTTCTTGTATTTGTAATATGATTTTTATCTAAGGTTGCATATACTATTTCTTCTTTATTAGAAAATGCTATTTCTTTACCTAATACATCATAAACCGCTGAATGACCCGTATATTCATATCCAATTTCGTCTAAACCAATTCTATTAACACCAACAGCATAAGACATATTCTCTATAGCTCTGGCTTTTAATAGGGTATCCCAAGCATTTACCCTTGGTTTTGGCCAATTAGCAACATAGATTAAAATATCATAATCTACTGTATTTCTAGACCATACAGGAAAACGCAAATCGTAACAAATTAGGGGGCATATTGTAAAGTCTTTATAAGTCACTATTAACCTTTCTTCACCAGCTTTATAGACATCACTCTCACCTGCGAGTGTAAAAGTGTGCCGCTTATCATAAAAAAAGAAGGCTCCATCAGGTTTTACAAAAAACAACCGATTTGTATAGTCCTTTTTTTCAAAGAAAGGAATACTACCCATGATAGCTGTATTTTTTTCTTTTGCAATTTTTTTCATCCATTCTAATGTTACAACTCCATCATCTTTGGCCATATTTTGTGGATGCATTGTAAAACCAGTAGTAAACATTTCTGGTAAAACGATAAGGTCTATATCTTCAGAAATTGCATCTATTTTTTTAGAAAAAATAGTTCTATTTGCTTTAGGGGTTTCCCAAACTATAGGAGATTGTACTAATGCTATATTAAGTTGAGACATAGTAGTGTATTTTAACCGTGTTGCTTTATAAAATTAATACTTATACCTACTACTTCTTCTAAATGCTCTGGCATTTTATCAAATTCCCAAGGATGTTTTCCTCCAAAAACATGATTAGCGCCATCAATTATAAAAAAATTACTTTTTGGATACCATTTATGTAAATTTTCTGCCGCTATTATTTCTACACTTGTATCTGCATTACCATGTATAATACAATATGGTAACTGTAGCTCTTTTACCGCATTTTTTACCGTTAAGCGTTCCTCATTTGCAATATAATCTTCTAAAAATTGATAATAATGAGGCATCTTTTGTTTTGTTCTACCATTTATAATATAGCGTACTCCATCTGCCTTCCATTTTGGAAAATCTTCTTCTTTACCCAACATTCTGCTTAAATTACTTACTCCTGCCCATGAAATAATCCGTGATACTCTATTATCCTCATTTGCTTTAATTGTTATAATTCCGCCGCCTCTAGAATGCCCAATTAAGGTAATATCATTTGCATTTACAGAAATACTTTTGTCAAAATTAGAACCACTTACCCAATCTAGTATCAATTCCAAATCATCTAACTCTTTTGTAAAATTATTATTCCCAAAAGCTTCTAAATCTGGAAAATCTATAGGCTGTTCTATAGTACCGCCATTATGAGAAAAATTAAATTTAATAAAACAAAAACCTGCATTTGCAAAAGCTTCAGCAACTAAATGCCAACAACCCCAATCTTTAAAGCCTTTGTAACCATGGCAAAACACTACTACTGGTAATGGTTCTTTTGCTATCTTAGCATATATATCTGTTATGATAGGTTTTTGATGCTTCCCTTCTAAGACAATATTTTTTTTGATCATCATATCGTTCATCATTGCAACTTATTTTATTGTTATTTTATAATGATATAGATCTAATTTATGTACTCCTTCAAAACTAAAATCTGCACTACTAGAATCTACATATTTATAACCTAATATATCTTCATCTCCTAAGTACTTCTCAATACTTAAATAATCTTTTGTATCAAAAGCACTTAATAGTGTTTTATAATGTAATCTAATAAGAGGATCTATTTGTTTTATTGAAGCATCAGAATCTTGTTCTATCAATAAAAATAAGTAACTAAGGTTTTTACTATTTTTTATTGAAAATGTAGTAGTCTTATTTGAGGCATCTAATGTTGTTTCATCACTATAAATTAAGTTACTTATGGTCTCACTATTTTTATCTAAATGATATATTAAAACAAACAACTCGTCATTTTTAGATGATAAACGACTCATATCTTCACTAAAATCTATTGCTTCAACAACAAAAAGCATACTGTCTTTTTCGGATATTTTTAGCGTTTTTGTAGCATCATTATGATACGCTACTCCTTTTTTATTTTTACAACTAAAAAATAATCCTATAACTACTAGAAGAAATACGATATACCGCATTTAAATAAAATATAAAGTATGCATCTAGTCTTCTAATATGGTAATTAAATTAGTAAAACCTTGCATTTTTGCATGATCTAAGGCAGTATTTCCTCTACCATCTTTTGCATTTTTATCTGCTCCATTTTCTAACAAAAGCTTTAAAATCTCTTCTTTATTAAATGTTGCTGCATAAATTAAACAGGTGCCTCCCATTGCATTGGTCGTATTTATATTTGCACCTTTTTCAATTAACTTTTTGGCAATTTTTATGTCCCCTTTAAAACAAACTCCCATTAGAGCTGTATTTCCAGAGCTGTCTTTTGCATCTACTTCTGTTCCTAACTTTAAAAGTAAATCGGCAATAGCTTCATTGCTATAATACGTTGCTAAGATTAAAGGCGTACTTCCTCTTTGATCTCTTGCAGTCATTAAAGTTGGACTTGCATCCAACATTTCTTTCACTGCTTCGGTATTTCCATTACGGATTTCATTAAAAAAACGTTCTATATTTTCCATCCATTTAAAAGTATAAAAAAACTGCCACATCTATGTAATAGGTGTAGCAGTTTTAAGGGTATTATTAAATTTTCTTTTTCTTATAGCTTACTTAAAATTAAGCTAAATCAAAACGATCAGCATTCATAATTTTATTCCAAGCTACAATAAAATCATTTAAAAACTTTTCTTTTGCATCAGCAGAACCATATACTTCTGCTATTGCTCTTAATTCTGTATTAGAACCAAAAATAAGATCTGCTCTAGTACCTGTCCATTTAAGTTCTCCTGTAGCACGATTACGACCTTCAAACACAGTTTCATCGCTAGAAGCAGCTTTCCAAGTAGTACTTAAGTCTAATACATTTACAAAGAAATCATTAGAAAGTGAACCTGCATTAGCTGTAAATACACCATTATTTGATCCATCATAATTAATATTAATACTTCGTAAACCTCCAAATAAAACAGTCATTTCTGGTATAGACAATGTTAATAATTGTGCTTTATCTATAAGTAATTCTTCTGCTGTTGCTTTTATTTTTGGATTTACATAATTTCTAAATCCGTCTGCAATAGGCTCTAAATGTTGGAAAGATTGGATATCTGTTTGCTCTTGTGAAGCATCGCCTCTTCCTCCTGTAAAAGGAACTACAACAATATGCCCAGCATTTTTAGCAGCTAATTCTATACCTACATTACCTGCTAAAACAATAAGATCTGCCATAGAAACTTCTACACCTGCAGAAGTTTTAATATCCTCTAAAGCATTTAATACTTTATCTAATTGATCTGGGTTATTTACAGACCAACTTCTTTGTGGCTCTAAACGGATACGTGCTCCATTAGCGCCACCTCTTTTATCTGATCCTCTAAAAGTGGATGCTGATGCCCAAGCTGTACCTACTAATTCTGAAACAGAAAGTCCTGCTCTTGCAATGGCAGTTTTTAAGGTATTTACATCTGCATCACTTATATTTTTACCTGTAGGAACACGATCTTGCCAGATAAGTTCTTCTTGAGGTACTTCTGGGCCTAAATAGCGTTGAATTGGTCCCATATCACGATGCGTTAATTTAAACCAAGCACGTGCAAAAGCATCTTCGAACGCTTCATGATCTGTATGAAAACGCTTAGATATCTCTAAATATTTAGGGTCTTTTTTAAAAGCCATATCCGCAGTAGTCATCATTAACTCTTGCGTTTGTGTTGCATCACCTGCTTTTGGAGCCATTCTGGCTTTAGAAGCATCTGTAGGTCTCCACTGGTGTGCTCCTGCTGGACTTTTTGTTAATTCCCAATCATAATTCAATAAAACATCAAAATAGTCATGATCCCATTTTGTTGGGTTAGGTGTCCAAGCACCTTCAATTCCACTAGTAATAGTATCATCACCAACACCAGTACCAAAGTTATTTTTCCAACCCGTACTCATTTCTTCAATAGCAGCTCCTGCTGGCTCTGCACCAACATATTTATCTGGATCTGCCGCTCCATGTGCTTTCCCAAAAGTGTGACCACCTGCCCCTAATGCTACGGTTTCTTCATCATTCATTGCCATACGGCCAAATGTTTCTCTAATATCATATGCTGAACCTAAGGGATCTGGATTTCCACCTGGTCCTTCTGGATTCACATAAATAAGCCCCATATGAGATGCACCTAAGTGTCCTTCTAATTCACGTTCACCTGAATAGCGTTTATCATCGCCCATCCATTCTGTTTCTGAACCCCAGTATACATCTTGTTCTGGTTCCCAAACATCTTCACGACCCCCTGCAAAACCAAATGTTTTAAAGCCCATTGACTCTAATGCACAATTTCCTGCAAGGATCATTAAATCTGCCCAAGAAATTTTTCTACCATATTTTTGTTTAATAGGCCATAGTAATAAACGAGCCTTATCTAAATTACCATTATCTGGCCAGCTGTTTAATGGTGCAAAACGTTGTTGCCCTGCTCCAGCACCTCCACGACCATCACCAACTCTATAAGTACCTGCACTATGCCATGCCATTCTAATGAAGAAAGGTCCGTAATGGCCATAATCTGCTGGCCACCAGTCTTGCGAATCTGTCATTAAATTAATAACATCTTGTTTAAGTGCCGCAAAATCCAGGCTATTAAATGCTTCTGCATAGTTAAAATCTTCATCCATTGGATCAGATTTAACTGTATTTTGACGTAAAATATTTAATTTTAATTCGTTTGGCCACCAGTCTCTATTAGCAGTTCCACTGCCCGAAGTAACTTCTATACTTCCACCCATAAAAGGGCACATGCTAATATCGCCGTTTTTGTGATTGTTGTTATCCATAGATTTTATGTTGCTATTTAAATTTATAAGACGGGTAAAATTAAAAAAAATAACAACTCAATCATAATTAAATTATATCATTATGTTATTCAACAATAGATTTATCTTATTGCTATTACTCTCTGTAAATTATTGTGTTTTTTTACCTAAAATTTCGCCATCTCAATAGACTTCATATCTTTGGCGACCTAAAACACAAGGAAAATGAAAAAAATTATTCTATCATTATTTGTATTATTTTTTAGTATTGGTGCTCTAAATGCACAACTTACTAAAACGGATAAGAAAGCTGTTCTTACTGAATTAAAAAACAGTACTAAAGCGCTAAAAAAAGCTATAAAAGGACTTAGCGAGGCGCAATTAAATTACAAAAGTTCTCCAGAATCTTGGTCTATTGCAGAATGTATAGAGCATATTACTATTTCAGAAACTAATATTTTTGGAATGACGGAAGGGGCCTTAAAAACTGCTGCAGACGCTTCTAAACGCAGTGATGTTGCCATGACAGATGAGAAATTGTTAGCTACCATACGGGACAGGAGTGGTAAATTAAAAACCTCTAAAGCTTTTGAACCATCTGGTAAATATGGCTCTTTTAAAGAAACACTTGCTGCATTTTGTGCTAAAAGAAAAAGCAATATGGCTTTTGTTAAAAACACTGATACTAATTTAAGAAACCATTATACCCAATCTCCTTTTGGCACTATAGATGCTTTACAAGTACTATTGTTTATGTCTGGACATGTAGACCGTCATCTTGCTCAAGTTAATGAGATAAAGGCTGATGCTAATTACCCTTCTATATAAAATAGCTGTTATAAATAAGCTAAAAAGGAGCAGTTATATAACTGCTCCTTTTTAATATATACTTACAACTGCTAACTACACACTTATTGTAATTTAAGCAGTTAATCTTTAACACCAGGATTAAAATCTTCTGGAGCATTTTGGGGTAAGTTTACCGTTTCTTCGCCTCCAGTATCATTATAAATTGTCCACTCATTAAAGGTAAAATTTGAATTTCCATTACTAATAGTACTCATACGAACAGCTCTACCATCTTCAAATTCATGATTTGTATTTGTTCCATCTTCTCCAATAATTCCAAAAACATCTATAACCGCACCAAATGGGTCTACCAATTCTAGATTATCATCTCCATTAGAATCTGCAGGGCTATTAACACCAGCACTTACATCTGGAGCAAAACCAAAGACTGCTTCAAATTCTACAGCATTTGCAGCTATAATTAAGGTACTTTCACCAGCAATACTAAAGCCTGATAAATTTACGCTTGAACTTACTTCTACATTAGCATTGGTATAACGGTTTAGTGACCAATTTTTTAATGATAAAGGAGTTGTACTTGCATTATACAACTCTACAAACCTTGCTTTAGCATTATTATTTGGATCTGCTATTTCGGAAATAAAAATCTGATTGGAACTAAACTCATCTATAACATCCTCACACCGCTCTTCCGTAAAACTAATATCTTCTAAGGCTCTAATTACAATACTATTCCTATTGTTTTCTCTGATTAAAACACCTACAATACTTCCATTTTTATTTGGTAATACCGCATCTTGAAAGTCAGAAAATCCACTATTTAATAATACAATTTCATTATCATCACAATCTGATAAGGTTCGTTTTGTTGCTTCTCTTTCTAATGCAAAAGGTAAGTTTAGTTCTTCTGCTATGACCTCTATATCATTTAATTGTACTAATGTATTGGTTAACATTTCATTAAGCTCAGTAATTGATACTTGTTTAGGTTTTAAAAGCCCTTTTTCATCACATGATAAAAACAGATGCTGATTTACAACTGTATTTGGCAACCTCCCTACAGTGGCATTTCCGAAAGAAGTAAAAACACCTCCTAGTTTAAATACGCCTTTGCTTTTTCCTAAATAAAGTCCTTTTAATCTAATTAGAATCTTACTCCCTACTGGGTAAAACAAATGCGAATCGCGCACATCAATTTCTATTTGGAAACCTTCTGTAGGGTTTTCTAAATTATTTTGAAAATGTAATACACTAAAGAAATTACTTTTTTCATCAGATGATATAACATACCCTTCAATGATTAAATCTTCTTGAATTTGAATGGTTTCTTCTACATATAAATTTTTAACTTCGCTATAAGTTGCATTGGCTACTATAGCTGTAGTACAAGAATTTTCTGGAGCGTCAAAAGTATTATCATTAACGCAAGCACATAACATTACAATAACCAAAAGGCTTAATATCCGTTTTATAGTATTCATATTATTATAATTCTTAGACCTGTCAGGTTTTAAAAACCTGACAGGTCTATATGTATCTAAAAGCTGTAGGCAAAATTTAAAAAATAGGTTCGCCCAAAACCGTACCAATATTTTGGAGCAAATGATGGTGTACCACTTAAATTATCTTGTTGCAATTGTCCAAAATTCCCATTTCTACTTTGCTCAAATCCGCCTGTCCTAAAAACACGATCAAACACATTATTAACACTTGCAAAAACACTAATATATTTTCCTTTTTTAAGCCAAGATTTTCCTCCCACTATATTTAAAAGGTAACTGTTCTCTAATGGTTTTTGCGCTAAAAGCTTATTTACATTTTCTGGAGTAGCATTTGGGAAAGGCATTCCCGTATCTGGATCTAATACAAAACTCTGAGTTCTGGTTATCGTAGAAATATTAGCATAATTATTGGCTAAATAGTTTGCAGTTCCAGAAATCCACCAATATTTTGGATCTCGATAGGAAATTCCTAATGAAAAGGCTTGTTGTGGTCCTTGTGCTAATTTATATCCTTTTATAGTAGCAAGGCCTAAATCTATATTCCCTTCTGGGTTTATAAGGTCTTCTACAGCACCAGCAGTATCAAAATTAATAACCACATTTGGATTAGCATTATACGTGTATTTCCCAACAGCGGCGACAGCGGTTAAAGTCACTGCAGAAGATAACTTATATTCTAAACCTAATTCTGTTCCTATGTGTAATTTCCCTACACCAGTTAAAACTTCTTGCACAAAATCTGATCCTATACCGGCATCAACAAAAAAGAAATTAACATCCGTACTATTTTTAAATTGTGTATAGAAAGACGATAGTCTTCCTGTAAGTTTAGGCAATCGTATAAAGTAATTGAAATCTACCGTAGAAATAACTTCACTTGTACTGTTGGGAACAATTTCATTGTTTTCTCTAGGATTAATAAATACATTTTGCAAAACTGGAGCTTTTGTTTGGTATGCGCCCCGTACCGACACAATATGCCTTCCTGTAAATTGATAGGTAAAAGCACTTTTAACTCCATAATCATCAAATCCTTGTTGCCTACTTTCTCCTAAGGAATTAGTAATGAATCTTTGATTTAAAAATAAGCCTTCTCTCTGGTAATTATTCTTTTTATAACTCCCCGCTATAAATCCATTCCAATGATTTGTTTGTAATCGTATTTGTAAAAAAGTGGCTATTGCTTCAGCATTCATATTATAATTATAGCTAAAAATATCATTTTCACTTTTTCGTATTTCGCCATCAACATCATTCAACGTATTTGAAAAAACATCGATATCTTCATGAAAGTTTGCACCCAATACATCTTGAATTTTAGCATAATTATTAGATTTTAATTTTTTATACGCCATTCCAAAATCTATTTGTATTTTTTTATTTAAAAATAAATTTCCTGTTGTATTAAGGCTTAACTGACGGTCTTCTGCAACATCGTCATACAAAACATAAGCGGCTTGTTCTCTATTATTAGCGGTATATACTTTAGTCCAATCTAACTGTGGGTTTTCTAAAAAACCTTCTTTAGCTTGGTTTGCACTTAAAAAATTTGCCCCTATAGGGCTATTAATATAAAAACTAGGCAAATACCTGTAGTAGGTTGGATCTGGATTTGGCGCATTATAAAAACCTAATCTACCTCTACTATTTATACCCGATTGGTATGCTATTCCAGTATTTAATTGAAAAGTATCTGATTCATAATAATGGTTAAACATTAGAAGAGGCTCTGCTATTTTTCTTTCTCGAGCATTTCTTATTTCTCCATTTTGCTTTCCCCAATATGGATTGTATTTTCTTCCTGTAATTTCAAAAACTTCTTCTGTTAATGCAGATGATCTTCCTCTACGATTACTAGCATAGATACCTGTAAAGTTTATACTATTTTGTTTATTAAGTTGATATTCTATTGCTGCAAAAAGAGAAAAGGCATCATACAAAGTACCATTAATATAGCCTTGTTTAGCGGATCTTCTAGAGCCAGAAAAACTATAAGCAAAACCATTTTTTGTTTTAGAAGTATGTGTCACCATAAGTCTTCCCGTATAAGTACGGTTAGATGCAGAGGAGGACAAACGAGTACCTGAACGCATTTTAGATGGTCTTGTATCAATATTAGTATTTCCTAATATGCCTCCAAATGTGTAATTAGAAGCACCTATCCCATTTGTAAATTGCTGATTACGAGTTACATCATTTAAACCTCCCCAATTATTCCATTGCGGTCTACCATCAAAAAACTTATTCATCTCAATACCATTCATCAATACTGTTCCGTTTTGAGCATCGTAACCTCTAACTCTAAAAAATGCTTGTCCAAAATCAAACGCAGCTCTACTTAAAAAGATATCTCTTGTAGCCTGTAATAAGCCAGATGAATTAGAACTTAGCTCATCATCAAATAATTCTGCATCTGTTAAAGTAATGAGATTATCTGTTTGTTCTACGGTGATATCTTTTTCTAAATAAATAGTTCCTAAATTGATATTTTCATTAATCGTATTAAATGGAATTCGAATCGTTACATAGTCAACTTTTGAAATATTTAAAATGATATGATCCAGAGCTGAAAAAGAAATCTCAAAATATCCTGAAGCATTTGTTATTACTTCAATACTTTTCCCTTCTATACCAATTAGAACATCATCTAATATTTTTTTAGAATGATTAGCAACAATATTTCCTGAAATTTTAATTTTTTCTTGAGCATGACTGTAAAAATAGAGTGTAAAAAGAACGAGAAATAGCGCATATTTCATACTGGTTTGGTTAGTTTAGTCTATATTTTACTTACAATATAAATTAAAAAATCTTAATTTATACGATTTTTCTGAATATAATATATTATTTTACTTAAAAATATAGATTATTTTATGTCAAAATTTTATTTTAATTTATGCATTCTTTTTAGTGTTATTTCTTTATTTAGTACTGCGCAACAAAAAAAGCCTTATAAAATACAGACTATAGCTTTCTATAATGTTGAAAATTTATTTGATGTTTATAATGATTCTTTAACGTTTGATGATGACAGAACTCCAAAAGGTAAAGACAACTGGACCTTAAAAAGGTATCATCAAAAATTAGAAAACATTGCTAAAGTACTCTCGGAGATTGGAAAAGATGTTACCCAAACTTCTCCGGATATTATCGGTTTATGCGAAGTAGAGAATAGAAAAGTTGTACAAGACCTTATTAATCACCCCAAGCTTATCCAAAAAAATTACGGAATTATTCATATGGATTCACCTGACGAACGTGGTATTGATGTTGCCTTATTATATAAAAAGTCAGCTTTTATACCAAGTACTTTTAAAAGCCATAGACTTTTACTTTATAATGATGATGGTTTTAGAAATTTTACTCGAGATCAGTTAGTGGTCAACGGTTTTTTAGACAATGAAGAATTTTACTTTATTGTAAATCATTGGCCTTCTAGAAGTGGGGGTGAAGCAAGAAGTAAACCGAATAGATTAGCTGCTGCCAAACTCAATAAAAATATTATAGATTCTATTGTACAACTAGATCATAATGCAAAGATTATTAGTATGGGCGACCTAAACGATGATCCCACAGATGATAGTTTAAAAAAAATATTACGAACTAAAGGAAAAGTTACTACTCTTGAAAATGCATTACTTTTTAATCCTATGGAAAAATTGTACAAAAAAGGTATTGGCTCTTTAGCGTATAGAGATCAATGGAATTTGTTTGATCAGCTTTACTTTACCAAAAACTTACTCGATAAAGAGGAAGGCCGCTATTATTTTTGGAAAACAAATGTGTTTTCACCTTCTTATCTTATTGATGCTAAAGGAAAATACAAAGGCTACCCACTACGCACCTATGCCGGTGGTAGTTATATCGGCGGCTATAGTGATCATTTTCCTGTGTATTTATTTTTGATAAAATCTCTTTAAAGCAGCTCATATACTTAATAAAACACCTTAGGCTAAGGGTCTGTAATAGCAAAGAGTTCTTTTTTATGCACTAGTACTTTTTGCCCCTTTAAAAAAACAAACTCTAGTGCTTTATTTTCTTTATTGCATTGGCCAAGGTATTTTTTAAGTGTGCAAAAATCAGTAAATACTTTTTCATTAACAGTTTTAATTTCATCACCTTGTCGGATGCCTAAATTCCAAGCTTCACCACCTTCTTTAAGATGTAAAATAAGCATCTTTTTATTTTTAATTACAGCACTACAATCATAACTCCATAAATCTTCTGAAATATAATTAGCAGAGCTATAGAGCTTATTATTTCTTAGGCTTAGAAACAAGCGTTTATCTTTCCAAAGGTTATTCCCAATTTTTGTAGTTTGATTAGAGTAAGACACTATAGGTTTTACAGTTACCTTACTTGAAACAATTTCTGGAAGCTGTACTGTTTTAGAATAGGTTGGTGTTAAAACACCATTGGCATCAAAAAAACCACTATAAAAATTAGCCTTAGGGTACTTTGCAATATTTATAAGGTTATAGTTTTTTTTACTAACATCGGATTCTCCAGCACCTGTATCCAATAAAAAATTAATGCGTTTTCCATTCATTTTAAAAAAGACGGATGGACGCTTATTCTTAAAATTAAAATCTAAAGCATGCATTTTTTGTATTTCTTTAGGGTAATAGTTAGTAGGAGACATGATCAGTATTTTTTTCTTATAATCAATTATCCAATTAAAATGCTGCGTAATATCAACTCCAAGTACACCATCAATATTATAACAGGCATAAATAGTACTTTTATCTGTTCCTCCTAAAATACGATGTTTTGTAATTTTTCGACTTCCTAGCTGAATAGTACCACTTTTATAATAGCGTTTTTTTGTTCTAGATCCACTAGATGTTGTTAAGTATGTAGTAGTAGTTGTAGGTTTCAGTTCACTTTTAACCCAAGAAAAACCCAAGCTTAACTGTGCTCCTGTATCAAAAGCAAATTGTTTTTCTACTCCATTAAATGTAATTGGGATAATAATTAGTCCTAAATCGTCTCTAAATGGAATAGTATCTTGATATACACCAGTTTTTTGCGCCTGAAGTTTTATAAAAATAATACTAATGACTATAAAAAAGATTGCTTTTTTCATTACTTTTCTCTGTGATATATACTATATAGACAAGCCTTTTAATGGGTTGTTACACTATATCACAAAATTTAGCTGATCTTCTTATTTAGACCTATTGGATCCTTATATTTAGAAAAAACGAAATATTTTTAAAACCACTGACTCCAAGGAATTCTACTTAAAAACAATAGTAAACCTAAGCCATAGAAAATAGAGATGGTTTTAAATTTTCTTTTGGCTTCCATTATTTTTTTATGCTTAGACCAGCCAATAGTGATAAAAATTACAGCTAAAATATTTACAAATGGATGTTCTACTGCTAATAAACGTTGTAAGGAACTCATCCCTCCCATTCCTAATTCTTGTATGGTTTTAAAACCTTTGGGAGAAACAAAGTACAATACTAAACCTGCTAAAAGTTGTAAATGAGATAATATCAGCGCAAATAGACTTAGTCTAAAGTCCTTTTCTAAGGTGAACATTTTATTTCCAAACAAACCTCTAATAGCATTTATAACGGCTAATATTAAAATAGCTAAAACAATATATGCTAAATAGGAATGTAGGTTAAGAAGTATATCGTACATCATAAAGATTTTTAGTTCCTTAAAAGTAATTAAAATTTTGGGCATAAAAAAACCCTGCCTACTGACAGGGTTTTTGCATAAAAAAATTTAAGTTTTTAGAAACTATATCTTACTCCTAATTGTGCTTGCCATCTAGAAGATTGGAAACCTTGATCATCTATATTATTCAATGCACCATCTATTCTATTATTAAAAGTAAATTCTGGTGTAGTTCCATCCGCTGCAAATCCTTCAAAATTTACTAAAGAAGCTGTGTCAAAGGCACTAGTAAAAAATCTTCTACCCCAATCTCTATTAATTAAGTTGGTGAAGTTAAAAATATCTGCAGAAATCTGAATCGTATGCTTCTTTTCGCCAACCATAAATGAAAAATCTTGAGCAACTTTTAAATCTACCACATGACTCATTTTTGCTCTTGAAGCATTTCTCTCAGCAAACTGACCTCTTCTAGTACTTAAGTAATCATCTCCGGCAATAAATGCATCTAAAGCGGCCCATTGTTCAGCTGCTGTAGCTGTTATTGTGCCATCTCTAGCCACATCATCTACTAAATTAGATTCTGCGAAATTACTAGGAATAAATGGTAATGCAACAAAAGACTCTCCAGTATCATCTATTAAATTATCCCTACCACCAACTACATAACTAAATGGAGTACCATCTGCTCCTTCATAAAATAAACCTAAAGTCGTTTTAACATTTTTAGACCATTTAAAATCTGCAACTACATTAGCTAAGTAACGATCTCCTTGTGAAAAATCTGATGTAGAAAGCGTTAAGTTATTGGAACCATTAACACTTTCATTAAATGCAAAATTAGAGATGTTTTGAGAAGAGGTTCCCTCAAATAAAACATCAGAATCTCCATAAGAATATGTTGCTTGTGCACGAACATCAACAAAAGAGCTATAGAAATTTTTAGAAAGCGATAAGGAAGCATTCCAAGATTTTCCTTGTTCTGTATTTGAAATTAAATAAATTCCTCCATAGGTATTATCTACTCTTCTTCCTCCAAAGTTAGCTCTGGATCCTGCCCCAGTTGTAGCAAACTGTGGCCCTACTAAATTTAAATCTTCTAATTTAAGTCCGTTTACAGTAGCATTACTAATAACTTCTGCTGAAACCACAAAGCCTTTAGGAAGCCTCTGATCTAATGCTATACTAGCTTTAAATGTTTGAGGAAGTTTTAAATCGTCTGATAATAAATCTATATTTCCTTGAAATATTCTATCTTCTCTAAATTGTGTGTTTACATCTGGATTAAAAGATGGAACATTATTTGGGTCTGCAGGATCTCTAGGTCTAAAAATTCTTGTATTTGCTACGTTATTACCAGTATTATTGTATGCTCCTCCAGGCCATACTAATGGTATTCTAGACGTAAATATTCCTAAACCACCTCTAATCTGTGTTTTTTTATTGTTTTTTACATCCCAATTAAAACCTACTCTTGGAGAAAAATGTGCTTTTGTTCTAGGGCCTTGTCCTACAAGTCCGCCTTCCAAATCTTTTCCTGCAGCTTCTAACAAGCCAACTGTTCTGGTATTAAAATCAGTATTTGTACGACCATCATCCCAAATAGGAAAATCAAAACGTGCTCCTACAGAAAATCTAAAATTATCAGCTACTTGAACTTCATCCTGTACATAAAAGCCAAGTTGGAATAATTCAAATTCTGCAGTTCCAACTGAATTATCTCCAACACCACCTAGTACAGAATAACTACTTCTGTATTCATTAGGATCATCATCAAAAAAATCTTGCAATGTGTTATAAGTATATTCTCCAAAATTTCTTCCAAAGAAAATATTTGTAATATCACTATACTCATTATGTGTTCCTATAGTTATAGAGTGTTTTCCTGAATAAATTTGGAAATTATTGGTAAGTGTTAGAATATCTTGGTTCAATAAATTTGCTGTTGAAAATGGTTCTGAACCAGCAAATATTCTTGCATCGCCATCATTAATTTCTATCCTTGGAAAAGGATCACCATTAATGTTTCTATCATCTCTTACTCTTGTATATCCTAAAATTAAATTGTTAGCCAAATTATTTCCAAAAGTTGAGTTTAATTCTAATGAAGCTGTATTAGTTATAGATTCGAAATTTTGACCAGAATTATCGAATGTAATATTTGTACTAGTTGATCTTCCTATGCCAAAGAAATTAGCCTTTACATAGTTATTTCTAAAGGATAACTTGTGATTGTCATTAATATTCCAATCGATCTTAAAGATTAATTTATCACTTTGAAGCGTTCTTGTATTACTATCAAATGTACCTGCATTATAACCGTATTCTGATTGAAGAAAGTTACTAAAAGTATCCAATCCTGCTAAACCAGAATCACCATCATAGGTACCTTCAAAAGGTTGTGGTGTTTCATCGTCTTGTCTTTCATAATTAAGAAAAAAGAATACTTTATCTTTTACTAAAGGACCACCTACTCTAACACCATAGGTTTGAGCAGTAAACTCAGGTAATTTTGTTCCTTCTGCACCATCATCTAAACCTGGTGTTTTCCCTGCTAAATCCTGATTTCTGTATAAAAAATAGGCAGATCCTTCAATTTCATTAGTTCCTGATCTTGTAATAGCATTAATAGCACCACCAGAGAAACCACCAATCTTAACATCATAAGGTGCTACATTAACTTGAAATGATTCTATTGCATCAATTGAAATAGGATTTACACCTGTTTGCCCTCCGTTAGTTCCTGCACCAGATAATCCAAAAACATCATTATTAATTGCTCCATCAATATAAATGGCATTGTAACGATTGTTTTGCCCTGAGATAGAAATTTCATTATCATCTCTTATCTGAGCTTCGGGAGTTAGTCTCGCAAAATCAGCTATAGATCTAGACACCGTTGGTAATGAAGCTACTTTTCTGCTATCGATATTAGTACCAGAACCTGTTTTACTAGAATCAAATATCTGACTACCCTGTGCCGTAACAACAACTTCATCTAATGCTGTTGCTGACTCGCCCAGTTTTGTACTGATTCTTTCTGTAGCTCCTAAATTTAAAACTACTCCTTCTTTTACAAAATCTTCAAATCCTACATAAGAAATTGTAATAATATAAGGCCCTCCAATTCGCATACCTGAAATACGATAAAAACCATCAAAATCTGTAATAGCCCCATACTTAGAACCAGACGGAGTATGTATAGCAACTACATTAGCTCCAGGTAGGGGTTCCCCTAAATTATCTGTTACTTGACCACCTAAGCCTGAAGTTGTAACTCCTTGTGAAAAGGCTAATGCTGAATATAGAAATAAAGCAAAAGCGAAATAAATGTTTTTCATTTTTTAAGTTTGTTTTAGTTTTATTTTGTTGCAAAAGTGCTTTAATTATAGCACTTAAATATTAACAAAACGTTAAATTAGTCGTGTTAAAATTAACAAAAAAATGACTTCTTAAAAATTGAAAGACAATAAGTTATCAAACTTTATCAAGAAATATCAATACACTGGATTATTTCTTAAAAAAATCCAAAAGGTTTAATGTAGAAGCATCATGTTTAGCAATTTCTGAATTTTGAATATCATTCAAAATTGCTGTTGCTAATTGTTTTCCTAGTTCTACTCCCCATTGGTCATAACTGAAAATATTCCAGATAATACCTTGTACAAATATTTTATGCTCGTACATCGCTATAAGAGCTCCTAAACTTTTTGGGGTAAGCTTATCTATTAGTATGGTATTGGTAGGGTTGTTTCCTTTAAAAACTTTAAAAGGTTCTAAAGTGTTTATTTCAGCTTCAGAAATGCCTTTAGCTTCTAATTCTGCTCGTACTTCACCTAAGGTTTTACCATTCATTAAAGCTTCTGTTTGTGCAAAAAAATTAGCCATCAATTTATTGTGATGATCTGTATCTCCATGTAGCGATTTTTTATAGCCAATAAAATCGGTTGGGATTACCTTTGTACCTTGATGTATTAGCTGAAAAAAAGCATGTTGCGAATTGGTTCCTGGTTCTCCCCAAATAATAGTTCCTGTTTGGTAATCTATTGTGTCTCCGTTTCTATCTATACTTTTACCATTACTCTCCATAATGCCTTGTTGCAAATAGGCCGAAAAGCGACTCAAATACTGTGTATATGGAATAATTGCTTCAGTTTCCGCCTCATAAAAATTATTATACCACACACTTATAAGTGCTAAAACAACAGGTATATTTTCTTTAAAATCAGCAGTTTTAAAATGCTCATCCATTTCATTTGCTCCAGATAATAGTGCATCAAAATGCTTATACCCAACTGCTAATGCTATAGATAAACCAACAGCACTCCATAAAGAAAATCTACCTCCAACCCAGTCCCACATGGGGAAAACATTTTCTGCTGCTATTCCAAATTCAGCTATTTTTTCTGTATTGGTAGACACTGCCGCAAAATGTTTAGCAATATCTGCTTGTGAGGTGTTTTCTTTAGAAAGGAACCATTTTTTTATCGTTGTTGCATTGCTTAAGGTTTCTTGAGTTGTAAAGGTTTTAGATACTACTACAAATAATGTAGTTTCTGGATTTAGGGCTTTTAAGGTTTCATAAACATGATCTCCATCTACATTACTTACAAAATGCATTTTTAAATGGTTCTCATAAAACTTTAAAGATTCTACCACCATTGCTGGTCCTAAATCCGAACCGCCTATGCCTATATTTACAACATCTGTAAATGCTTTTCCGGTATATCCTTTTTTAGTTCCAGAAATAATAGCTTCTGTAAAGGTTTTTATCTTAGATTTTACTTCATAAACCTCATCTACTACATTTATACCATCTACTAAAATAGTATCGGTACTTTTTGCACGGAGTGCTGTATGCAAAACAGCCCTATTTTCGGTTTGGTTAATAGCTTCACCACCGTAATATTTCTGAATTGCATCTTTTAGATCCACTTCTTCGGCTAATGCTAACAATAGCTGCATTGTTTCTTCTGAAATTCTATTTTTAGAATAATCTACAAAAAAATCTTTCCAACGAATACTTAGTGCATCTGCTCTATTAGCATCTAAAGCAAATTGGGTTTTAATAGTTGTGTGTTTTTCCTTATTGTAGTGCTCAGTTAATTTTTTCCAAGCATTAGTAGTGGTTGGGTTTATATTTTTTAAGGGCATTTAATTTTCTATTATAGATGTTTCTTGTTTTGTTATTTCAACGGCTTCCTCTTTAATTTCAGGGAAAGGAATACTATCTAATTTAGCTTTTAAAGGGACTATATGTTCAAAAAATTTAATTTTTAAAGAATCTGAAATAGGCTCTGAATCGGGTAGTTTTTGTTTTAGTGGATCAACTTGTCTTCCGTTTTTCCAAAAACGATAACATACATGCGGTCCACCTGTATTACCAGTCATCCCTATCCATCCAATAACATCTCCTTGTTTTACAAAATCTCCTTTTCTAACATTTTGTGCCTTCATGTGCAGGTATTGTGTGCTGTAGGTTCCGTTGTGTTTTATTTTTACATATTTACCATTACCTCCTCTTCTGGTAGACTCTGTTACGGTACCGTTAGCGGTTGCTAAGATAGGTGTTCCTATTGCTGCGGCATAATCTGTTCCTTTATGAGGGCGTACTTTATATCCGTAATACTTTATTCTTCGCTTTAAATTATAACGAGATGAAATTCTACTAAACTTAACTGGTGCTTTTAGAAATGCTTTTCTGAGGTTTTTAGCATTCTGATCAAAATAATCTACAATATTCAATGTAGAATCTGCAATAAAAGGAAATGCATAAAAAGGCTCTCCGTTATGCTCAAAATAGGCATATTCAATAGGTTCATAACCAGCATAAATAGTATCATTTATAAATTTTTCTTTATAAACCACTTTAAATTTATCACCTTTTTGAAGTCTAAAGAAATCTATAGTCCAAGCATATATTTCAGATAAATCATTAGTAATACCATAATCAACGCCCATTTCGTCTATGGTGGTAGACAAATTACTTTCTATGATGCCAGATGCTTGGCGTGTAACATATTTTACACTTTTTTGTTTTTTGTATGCTGTAACAGAATCTCTAAGATCTATTACGGTGTAGTTAATACGGTCGTTCTCATAAATAAATACTTGAGCTGTCTCTGTAGTGTCTTTAGACTTTAATAAAACATATGGCTTACCCACTACAATACGCCTCACATCAAAAGTATCTTTATAATCTGTTGATACTTTATAGATTTTCTCGTAGTCAACTTTATGGCTCAAAAGTATTTCTCCAAAACTATCTCCACCTTTTACGGTATCTTTCTGGATCAGAAAATTTTCTTGATTAAAACCATAAATAGTTTTTATTTCAGGTTCTATAACAACTTCTTTTTCTACAATAATTTCATCTTTAACTTTTTTTTCGCCACAAGAAATTAGTAAAAAAACTACAATAAGTGTAAGCCAATATTTATACATTAGAACTATATACTTTTTTCTGGGTTAAAGATATGATCTACCCATTGTTTTCCCCAATTATTTAGCTCCTCATTTGAATATATTTTAGGGAAAAAGATGACTTTTTGAAAACTTGGCGGTAAATATTCCTTCCAATTACTACCTCCTGTAGCATCAATGGTTTTTTTATCTTTAGACAAATAACGATACGCAGAACCCATATGCATTAGTGGCCAGTTTACGTTAGCGTTAACATCTAATGTTTTCATTGCTTGCACCAACGCTTCATTAGCTCTTTCTTTTTTAGGTAAATTTAAATACTTATGGTAGATTGTATTTCCTTTTAATTGATTTGCAATTCTAACCAATCTGGGCGTATATCGGTATTCAAATTGTTTTAAGGTTAAGGTTTTATCTCCTGTAGTTTTATCTGTTGCTCCTTTTTTCCAATAAATTTTCTCATATAATTCTTCTATCGCATGCAATTCTGCTGAGAATTCTGCCCTTTCTGTATGGTGTACTAAATTTTCTAATGGGGTAGCATAAATTTCAATCATTCTATATTGTACAGATTGGAAACCGCTTGCTGGTAATAATGCCATTCTATATTGCAAAAACTGTTTTCTTTGCATCCCATTAATCATAATACTAAAAGAAGAAATTAATACTTTATAGTAATTATTAATTCGGGTTAATTTTTCTATAAAAATAGAAAGATCATGAGTTTTATCGTCTACCAATTGCTTTTGCTCATGTAGAATAAGCTTAAAATACAATTCTGTAATTTGATGATACATGATGAAGATTTCTTCATCTGGGAAGTGTGTTTTGGGAACTTGTAAACTTAGTAAGGTATCTAAATGTATATAATCCCAATAGGTTAAGTATCGCTGATATAAAAGTCCGTCTAAATAAGAACTTAAGTCTTGACCAGAATCTTTGTATTTATCTTTTAGTTTAGCAATTTGAGATTCAATAGCTTCCTTACTTTCCATGTGTATATTTAATCCATTATTATTTTGAATTGGTTTTTAAGTCCGTTATACCCATCTAAATCTGCCTTTATAGATCCTATTGCCAAATCTGCTTTTATACGTACAGGGATCTTATTTAAATCATTAGACACCCATAGCGACAGGCTTTCTTTTTCCTTAAAAACACGACCAGACTGCACATAAGGTCTAAATTTTAAACACTCTACTTTCCCGTATTTACTTTTTATAGTTTCTTTACCTAAATATTTTAATTTAAATTGAAATATACCATCATCATCATACAACATATTCAATTTAATAAATTCATTTTCAACTAAATCTTCTAATTGAAAATTATTTCTAATAAAGTAAAATGCTGAGACTAAATCTTGAATATCGTCCTTGATGGTAAAATTAACTTTTTTCTTATTCTTTTTATCATTTATAATAGCTTCTTTCTTTTTGTAGTCAAAATTAATCTCCATATCCTTTATATAGCCACCCTCATTTATATTTCTAACAAACTTATATGGCTTACCATCTTTTTTATCAAAATAACTTTCATAGACATCTTCTACTTTAAAAAAAGTTTTCGCTAAACCAGTTGTTCTCCCTTCTCCTTTTACATGGTAAACTGGCACACCATTAACCATATCATTTGTTAAATGTAATGTAGCAACGCTTGCATTTAACCAGCCATAGTGAATTCTAAATTTTAACCATTCTCCTGCCTTAAAAGCTTCTTTTTTGTTTTGCGCATTAACAGTAAACACAGAAAGAACCGCAACAAGTAGTATATATTTTTTCATAGCTATTATCATTTTAAAAATCATCTAGATAATCTAGGTAAAATTAGCAAGAAACGTTTGTAAAAACATTACTTTATAATTACTTAAACAAATTTTATTCCAAAGTATTGCATACTTAATAGACGCTCTTATTGAAATTATGTTACAATACTATTTAAACATGTAATTAGTAGTACTTAGGAGCTATAAATAACAAAAAATAAAATCACTTTTTGATCTATTTCATTGATGTATTATGTATTAATAGCGTCAACTTTTACAAAAAAAGCCCTGACTATTAAGTCAGGGCTTTCCCTAAATAACCAACCAAACTTTAATTTATGAAAAAACATTAGTTAAAGTTTAAAAGGGAACCACCCCTTAATAGTATAAAATTACAATATAAGAATTGGTTTAAAATTGCTTTTAACGTTCTTTAACTATGGTATTAACACAATTTTATGTTTCTGGTCTGCTTATTAAAAATAGTAAAGAACTATTAGAGTGTCCCTCTTGCATCCTGTTCCCTTTCTATGGCTTCGAATAATGCTTTAAAATTTCCTTTTCCAAATGATTTTGCGCCTTTTCTTTGAATAATTTCTATAAACAATGTGGGCCTATCTAAAATAGGTTTGGTAAATATTTGTAACAAATACCCTTCATCATCTCTATCTATTAAAATACCTAGTTCACTTAAAGGTTGTAGGTCTTCATCTATTTTACCAACTCTATCCAACACATCTTCATAGTAACTACTTGGTACAGTTAAAAATTCTATTCCTCTATTCCGTAATGCAGTTACTGTTTCTATAATGTTATCTGTTGCTAAAGCCATATGTTGAACGCCTGCTCCATTATAAAAATCTATATATTCTTCTATTTGAGATTTTTTCCTGCCATCAGCAGGTTCATTAATCGGAAATTTTATTCTACCATTACCATTACTCATTACTTTACTCATAAGTGCTGTGTATTCTGTAGAAATATCCTTATCATCAAAAGAAACTAATTGTGCAAAGCCCATAACTTTAGCATAAAACTCACACCATTTATTCATCTCATTCCAACCTACATTACCTACAATATGATCTACATATTTTAATCCAACAGGAGCGGGTTGATACAATGGTTTCCATGCTTTATAACCAGGCATAAAAATACCTTTGTAATTAGAACGTTCTACAAAAATATGGATCGTTTCTCCATAGGTATGAATTCCTGATAACACTACTTCTCCATCCGCATCTGTTATTGTTTTAGGCTCTAAATAACCTTTTGCACCTCGCTGTACGGTTTCTTTATAGCTTTTTGTAGCATCATCTACCCATAGCGCTACTACTTTTACACCATCTCCATGAGACTCAATATGTTTATTAATTTCTCCTCCCGGTTTTAAAGGAGAAGTAAGTACTATTCTTATTTTACCTTGCTGTAACACATAAGAAACTTTATCTTTTAATCCTGTTTCTAAGCCTGCATACGCTATGGGTTGAAAACCCCAAGCAGACATATAATAATGTGCCGCTTGTTTCGCATTACCAACGTAAAATTCTATATAATCTGTTCCTAAAAGTGGAAGAAAATCTTCTGCTTCTAAATTTTCTTTTGTTAATTTAAGTGATGTATTATCTGTTGTCATTTTTTTCTTTTTAAATAGATGATTAATACCAATTCTTGAAAACTATATGATATTATTTGTGTATGTACTTTATAATTGTAAAATTAAAGTACCTTATCTGAGGTGAAAAAGTAACTATTTTACCACATTGCCCTAAGATGGGCTGTTATATCAACTCTAAATTGTAACATAATACAAATATCGGAATAAATGTTTATAACTAACATTAAAGTCATTAAAACCAGTATCCTAAACTAAAAAATACATTATTATTATTTATATCTGGTGCTCTGGTATATCTGATTTGTACGGGACCCATAAAGGATTCCCAACCGTACCCAATGCTATACCCAAAAAATGAAGGTTCTGTAAACCATTCTCCTGTTCTAAACAAATCATCATCTACATTTGCAAAATTTGCTGCAAATAAAAGATGATGCTTTGGAGCTATTTTATAATCAATTTGCGCATTTGTTTTTATATAACTATTCCCCGGTAAACTGATAAAGTCATACCCTAAAAAAGGGATGAAATTATTTATTTGAGTCGTTCCATAACCTCCTAAAATAAAATCAAAAGAAGTTACAGCTGAGGTACCTAACTTAAACCCTGCTTCTGTTTCTATATTTAACGAAAGGTTTTTAGCAAACGGAAAGGCTACACCGATTTTTCCTTGTGCTATAGAAAATTCTTTAAAGGTATTTGTAAAGTCGGAAGATGCTACATAAAAATGAAAATCCCCATCAAAAAACAGGCCTTTAGAAGGAAAATATTTATCATTGTATGTGTCGTATGTGAGTCTTCCATAAGCACTAAAAAAATTACTTTTATCAAAAATCAAGGCATCGTTAATCTCATCTGCAACACTATTAATTCCATTAAGTGTTTTTGTGTTATAGTTAATAAACTTGTGTTCTGCTCCAATAGTAAAAGCAAACTCTTCATTAATAACCGTTTGGAGGTATAACTGATTGGTAAAATCTGAAAAACTTAAGTTTATCCTGTTTATATTAGGATCTTCGGGCGCATCAAAATTAGAAGCTAATACACTATAATCTACTTCTCTTTCGAAACCAATAAATCTTGAATTAATTCCAAAACTCCAATAACTTCCTTTATCAATATAATACTGAAAATTATACCTTAAATTATCTCCTAAAATAAAATCAAAAGAAACAATATCATCTTTTGACAATAAATTTTTCTGAGTTAAATTTATAATTGCTGCGCTTTTCAATAAATTATCATAATGCAAACCCAATCTTAAAAAGGTTTTATCCTTATTTTCTTTAAGTTTTAAAACAAGGTTTGTACTATTACCCATGGGAAGCAATCTATATCGAATTGTATTAAAATTCCCTGTAGCGGATAAGTTATTAAGGCCTTGCTGTAATTTTTCAAATGTAATTGGTTTATCTAAATTATAACGTAATTTACCTTTCACATAACCTCTCGTATAATTCTGATTACCGCTTAGTATAAGATGATCTATTTGTATGGTATCATTTAGCGAAATAGGAATTATTGGTTTTTCTGTCCTGTTTTGTAATGATGCAAGTTGTTTTAACGCTGAAAATTGTGCTCTTGCTTCTATTTCACCTTTTTCTATAATTTCATCTACTAAACCAAAATCTACAACCGAATATTTTTTAATATCTGGCTTAAGGTAGATATCGGTTTTAATAGATTTTTTAATCATATCATTAACCGTTCTATAATTATTAATTTGCTGAAATATATCTGTGGCTGAGTTTAATGATTCTCTGTTTGCTAATTCAGCCTGTACATCAATACCAATAATTACATCGGCACCCATTTCCTTTACTTTATCAATAGGATAATTATTTACAACACCACCATCTACTAAAATTTCATTATTAATTTCTGATGGTTCAAAAAGTGACGGGAATGTACCACTTGCCATAATTGCTTCAGGTAAATACCCACTTTTAAGTACAACCTCTTCTCCTGTTTCTACATTTGTTGCTATGCAGAAAAAAGGAATAGACAGTTTATTAAAATCATCTATATGTTTTACATGATACAGCAAACGAACCAATTCATTATAAATATTTTGTCCACTTGATATTGCCGAAGGAAAAGAAACTTTAAACTTATTAAAAGGCAATGTTAAGGTATATCGTTCTGAATCTTCTTTTTCATAAAATGTCTTTACATCGCGTGGTAAATTATTCTGAATAAGGGCATTAAAATCTGTACTTCTAAAAATAGAATCGAGTTGTTTTGCAGAATAACCAGAAGCATACAATGCTCCTACAATTGCGCCCATACTTGAACCTCCTATATAATCTATCTTAATACCAGCCTCTTCTATAACTTTTAAGGCACCTATATGCGCAAAACCTTTAGCACCACCGCCACTTAATACTAAACCAACTTTTAAATCTAATTCTTCTTCCTCTTGTGCAAATACACAAAAAGAGAGCAAAAAACTGATTATTAGAATGGTTTTTTTAAACATCTTAACTTTTAAATTTTTGATAGATTTTTTTAGCTTTAGAAATTCCAACGATACTCGCTAAACTATCTATACTGGCTTCTTTAATTCTTTTTACCGATTTAAATTTTTTCAATAATTCTTCTGCTGTTTTTCCTCCAATTCCTTCAATACTTTCTAATTCGGAATTTATAGCCGCTTTACTTCTTTTATTTCTATGGAATGTAATTCCAAAACGGTGCGCTTCATTACGCAATTGTTGTATTATTTTTAGGCTTTCAGATTTCTTATCCAAATAAAGTGGTATAGCATCTCCCGGGAAGTAAATTTCTTCTAGGCGCTTGGCAATACCAATAATGGCAATTTTACCTCTAAGGCCTAATACATCTAAACTTTTTAGAGCAGATGATAACTGTCCCTTACCACCATCTATTACAATAAGTTGTGGTAAAGGTTGGTCTTCTTCTAACAACCTTTTGTAACGTCTAAAAACAACTTCTTCCATAGAAGCAAAATCATCTGGACCTTCTACCGTTTTTATATTATAATGACGATACTCTTTTTTAGATGGTTTTCCATTTTTAAAAACAACACATGCCGCTACTGGGTTTGTACCCTGAATATTAGAATTATCAAAACATTCTATATGCCTAGGTTCTTCTTGCAAACGAATATCTTTTTTCATTTGCGCCATTAATCGGTTGGTATGCCTTTCTGGGTCTACTATTTTTATTTGATTAAAACGTTCTTGTCTGTATAATTTTGCATTACGTTCTGATAAATCTAAAATTCTCTTTTTATCTCCTAATTTGGGGATTGTAATTTTCAAGTTTTCTACCAATTCTATTTCAAAAGGAAGGTATAATTCTTTTGATTCTGATTTAAAACGTTCTCTAATTTCTATAATAGCCAACTGTAGCAATGCCTCGTTAGGCTCATCTAATTTCTTTTTAATTTCTAAAGTATGTGACCTTATGATAGCCCCATGAGAAATTTGTAAAAAATTTACATAAGCAAAAACATCATCAGAAATGATTGAAAATACATCTACATTGGTAATTTTTGGATTTACAATGGTAGATTTTACTTGGTAATTTTCTAAAACATCTATTTTTTCCTTTATTTGCTGTGCTTCTTCAAATTTCATTTCTTCTGCTAAAGCTTTCATTTGATGCTTAAAATACTGAAGAGATGATTTAAAATTACCTTTTATAATTTGCCTAATATCTGCTATCTGCCTGTGATATTCTTCTACATCTTGCTTAGCTTCACAAGGTCCTTTACAATTTCCTAAATGGTATTCTAAACAAACTTTATATTTACCAGCAGTTATTTTTTCATGAGACAAATCATAATTACAGGTTCGTAATGGGTATACACTTTTTATTAAATCTAAAAGAATGCGTACCGTTTTCATACTAGTATACGGACCATAATACTCAGAACCATCTTTAAAAAGTCTGCGGGTTGGAAAAATTCTAGGAAACCGTTCATTTTTAATACAGATCCAAGGATAAGATTTATCATCTTTTAATAATACATTATATCTGGGTTGGTATTTTTTAATCAGATTATTTTCAAGCAATAATGCATCAGATTCCGTGGGTACAACAATATGTTTTATAGAACATATTTTTTTTACAAGCACTCTAGTTTTACCATACTCATGATTTTTAGTAAAATAAGAACTTACTCTCTTTTTTAATTTTTTTGCTTTTCCTACATAAAGAATCTTTTCATCCGAATCATAAAATTGGTAGACTCCGGGGCTGTTCGGGAGTGTACTAATCTGTAATTGTAATGATGACTCTTTCATCTGTTCTGGTCTAATTTAATATCCTATGCAAATTACTATGTTTTCTTAAAATAATTACCTTTCTATAGTATTTTAACTCTAAAATTGATGTATTGTGTTTGTAATACTTCTCTATTCATAAATTAGCAATAAGTTATCTTTTTAAATGAATAGACTGTTTCTTGTGTTTTTTACGAATGTAGTATCCTAATTGGGAAATAAACTTTATATATCTGATTTTTAGTAACTTATATTTTTATTGTGATTTTTACACCATTAAAATAGTATAAAATTGTGCATTTCATCGATAAAATCGAACACTTCATGGTTTTCTTTCATTTTTTATTTACTTTTAAGCATCAGAAAAACAACATTGTTATGGAAAATTATATTATTACAATGGGAACCTATCTTATCTTAATGCTCTTTTTTAAGGTATATGTAGCTGTGGCAGCAAAAAAATAAATCATCGAGAATTTTGTTGTTTAAAATCCCCCAAACACGTGTTTCATTAGGATTTCACGAATGCTAAAAAAAGACCTAAGGAAAAAATATCTCGCCAAAAGAAAACTCCTCACGCCAGAGCAAATCTTAGATGAAAGTATTCATATTTCTAATAAGACGTTGTCTTTGCCTATTTGGGGAAATTCTTTTTTCCATATATTCCTTCCTATAGTTGAAAAGAAAGAAATTGATACCAACTTTCTACTTTCTATTCTACAAGGAAAAGATAAAAATATTGTGGTTCCTAAAATGGAAGAAAATTTTAAACTCACCCATTTTTTATTAACTGATAATACCCTTCTTACAAATAATAAATGGAATGTTCCTGAGCCAGTTGATGGTATAGAAATAGCATCAAAAAAAATAGATGTTGTTTTTATTCCTTTATTAGCCTTTGATAGTTTAGGAAATAGAGTTGGTTATGGCAAAGGATATTACGATAATTTTTTAGATGATTGTAGAGACGATGTCATAAAAGTAGGCTTATCTTTTTATGAAGCAACAGAAGAGAACATCACTGATGTATATCAAAAAGATATCCCTTTAAATTTTTGTGTAACGCCTAGTAAAGTTTATGAGTTTTGAATCTCTTCTTTTTTCTTAGGAAAGGCCTTTTTATTAAATACAATTAATATCCCCACACCAGTACTAATTGCCATATCAGCGATATTAAAAACTGGTTCAAAAAAACTAAAAGTCTTCCCTCCAAAATAAGGGATCCAAGAAGGTAAAATAGCATTTTCAATAAAAGGGAAATGAAGCATATCTACCACTTTACCATGAAAAATAGAACCATACGGTTCATCAGAAAATAAAACTGCAATATTCTCTAATTGATAGGAGCTTTCATTAAATAGCACGCCATAAAAAACAGAATCTAAAATATTCCCTAATGCCCCAGCAAAAATTAAGGAAACAGCAATTATTAATGTTTTTGATAATTTTTTTATAATTGTATCATACAACCAATACCCAATACCTGCCACTGCAAAAAGTCTAAAAATAGTAAGTACTAATTTTCCTGTCTCATCAGAAACAGGAAGAAAATCACTGAGTTTTGTGCCCCAAGCTGCACCAGAATTCTCTATAAAAAGAATTTTAAACCAACTAAAAACTTCAACAGCTCCATTATTACCGATAATAAAATGAGTTTTTACATATATTTTACTCCATTGGTCTACAATAAGAATAATAGCAACTAATAATACAGACTTCCTTAAATTCATTCTTTTTTCAAATCGATTTGGCAAAAGTAGCCATATTAATTTACATTTTTAATATCTATATTACCAGTTATTGATTTTAGAGAAAAAACATAATCTCCATACGCTATCCTGTCTTTTTTTATAATCCCGTAACTAGAAGTAGCTTCTACCTGTCCTTTATTAGTATAAACCGTAATGGCACCACTCTGGGTATTCACTTTTGCATACTCGCCAACTTTTGTAAGCACACAACTTCCATCATTTAAAACAATATCTAAATTGCTGTATTGCCCCGTTATCGCCACATTACATGAAGTGCCATATAATTGAAGTTCCGCATACTCTGGAACTTTTACGGTTAATGCTATTGAAATTACTTTATGAGCACTTAATTTGTCATTAGGAGTCTTAAAATTTGGCTGAAATGTTGGGTTTATAATTAAAGTAGCACCTTCTTCAATGAATTCAACTACTATATTTTTTTTGTATTCCCCATCTATTTTTGCCTCAACTATAATTTCATCTGTTTTTATAGTTTCAACTACCACAGAAAAACATTTCTCTGCATTTATTTGAATGGCAGTACTCTTTAATTCGGGAAGTATTTTTCTGATTAGTTTTTGCGCATACAATGAACTAAAGGATAAAAACATTAAAATGTATAAACCCTTTTTCATAGTTTAAATATCACGCAATAACAATTACAGAAAATAAAGATGCTTATTTCTGCATATTCTTTGCCTCAATACTAAGTGTTGCATGTGGCACTAATTTTAAACGCTCTTTGTTTATTAATTTACCAGTAACACGGCAAATTCCGTATGTTTTGTTTTCTATACGCAACACGGCATTCTTTAAATCTCTAATAAACTTTTCTTGGCGAATTGCTAATTGTGTATTTGCCTCTTTACTCATGGTTTGCGAACCTTCTTCAAACGCTTTAAAGGTTGGCGAAGTATCATCAGTACCATTATTACCATCGTTCATATATGAACTTTTAAGCAATTCTAAGTGGCTTTTTGCTTTTTCTATTTTTTCTTCAATAAGAACTTTAAATTCTGCTAAGTCTTTATCAGAATATCTAACTTTTAAGTCTATTGCCATAATTTTAACTTTTTTGGATAAACAATTTTGTATTTACTTCATCAAAAGCAATGATTGTACCATTTTCTAATTTGTCTTCAAAATTTAATTCAGCTGTAAGCGTTTCTGCTTTAATATAATCTATATTGCTCATCACCGCTTCTTCAACTAAACCATCTTTTAAAACTTTAACTATTATTCTATCAGTCACTTCAAAACCAGATTCCTTTCTTAAGTTCTGAATTCTATTTACCAATTCACGAGCTATCCCCTCTTTTTTTAAGCTATTACTTATGGTAACATCTAAAGCAACCGTTAAAAGTCCAGAGCTCGCAACTAACCATCCTTCTATGTCTTGAGAAGAGATCTCTACATCTTGTAACTGTAAAATAATACTTTTATTTTCAATTTCAATAGAAATTTCGCCCTCCTGCTCAATTTTTAGGATGTCTTCTTTAGTAAAACCTGCTACTTTTCCCGCAATTTGTTTCATATCCTTCCCATATTTAGGACCTAAGGTCTTAAAATTGGGCTTAATTTGCTTTACTAAAATGTCTGAAGCATCATCTAAAAGTTCAATTTCTTTAACGTTTACTTCAGATTTTATAAGATTGGATACGGCTACGATTTCTTCTTTCTGTTTGTCATCCAAAACAGGAATCATGATACGCTGTAATGGTTGACGCACTTTTATTTTTTCTTTTTGACGGATAGACAATACCAAAGATGATATGGTTTGTGCTTTTGCCATTTTACTTTCTAATTCCTTATTTACGATAGTAGCATCATACTCAGGAAAGTTTGCCAAATGTACACTCTCAAAAGTTTCTTTTTGTGTTGTTTTTGTTAAATCTGTATACAGTCTGTCCATAAAAAATGGTGCTACTGGGGCCGCTAATTTTGCTACGGTAACCAAACAAGTATATAAAGTTTGGTAAGCTGCTATTTTATCTTTCTCGTACTCTCCTTTCCAAAAACGTCTTCTACACAAACGTACATACCAATTGCTAAGATTCTCCTGTACATAATCAGAAATTGCTCTTGTTGCTTTGGTTGGTTCGTAAGCGGCATAGGCTTCATCAACAGTTTTAATAAGCGTATGCAGTTCAGAAAGGATCCACTGATCTATTTCTGCACGTTCGTTAACTGGAATATTTGCTTCTTTATAAGCAAACTCATCTAAATTAGCATAAAGCGAAAAGAAGGAGTATGTATTATAAAGTGTTCCAAAGAATTTACGTTTTACCTCAGCAATTCCTTCAATATCAAACTTTAGGTTATCCCATGGGTTTGCGTTAGAAATCATATACCAACGGGTAGCATCTGCTCCGTGGGTATCCATAGTTTCAAAAGGGTCTGCAGCATTTCCTAAACGCTTAGACATCTTTTTTCCTTCTTTATCTAAAACCAAACCATTAGAAACTACATTTTTATAGGCAACAGAATCAAAAACCATAGTTCCAATAGCATGTAGTGTATAAAACCAACCGCGTGTTTGGTCTACTCCTTCTGCTATAAAATCTGCCGGAAAAGATTCGTTATTGTCAATAAGGTTTTTATTTTCAAATGGATAATGCCATTGTGCATAGGGCATAGAACCACTATCAAACCAAACATCTATTAAATCGCTCTCTCGTTTCATGGGTTTACCAGATGCAGAAACTAAGGTAATCTGATCTACTATATTTTTATGTAGGTCTATTTTATCATAATTAGCGTCAGACATATCACCCACTATAAAATCTTCAAAAATGTCTTTTTCTAAAACCCCTGCAGCTAAAGCCTTTTCCATTTCTTGCTTTAATTCTGCAACAGAACCTATCATAAGTTCTTCCTTACCATCTTCTGTACGCCAGATGGGCAATGGTATGCCCCAATAACGAGAACGAGATAAGTTCCAATCGTTTGCATTAGCCAACCAGTTTCCAAACCTGCCTTCTCCAGTTGCTTTTGGCTTCCAATTTATGGTCTGGTTAAGGGCAAACATTCTATCTTTTACATCAGTTACTTTTATAAACCAAGAATCTAAGGGGTAATATAAAATAGGCTTATCGGTACGCCAACAATTAGGATAACTGTGCACATATTTTTCTACCTTAAAAGCTTTATTCTCTTCCTTTAATTTAATGGCTATTTCAACATCAATAGAACGTTCCGGTGCTTCACTATCGGTATAGTATTCGTTTTTTACATATTTGCCACCAAATTCTTTTAATTCTGGGCGAAATTTCCCTTGTAAATCTACAAGTGGAACGGGATTGTTATGCTCATCTAAAACCAACATTGGCGGAATTTCAGGAACCGCTTGTTTTGCTACAAAAGCATCATCTGCACCAAAAGTTGGTGATGTATGTACTATTCCTGTACCGTCTTCTGTAGTTACAAAATCGCCTGCAATTACTCGGTAAGCATGTTCTGCATTCTGGTAGGGTTGTGTATAATCTATTAATTGTTCATATCTAATCCCTACTAAAGCTGCTCCTTTAGCTTCAGCTATAATTAGGTATGGAATTTTCTTATCTGATTTTGTATACTTTGCTAAAGTATTTTCATCTTCAGCAGCTATAAATTTTCCGCTAAACTGTTTACTAACTAGATTCTTAGCCAAAACAACAGTTGTAGGTTCAAAAGTATATTGATTAAAGGTTTTTACTAAAACATAATCAATCTTTGGTCCTACAGTTAAAGCTGTATTAGAGGGTAATGTCCAAGGTGTTGTGGTCCAAGCTAGAAAAAAGAATTCCTCCCCCGACCCCTCCAAAGGAGGGGAGATTCCAAACGCCTTACAGATATCATTCTGGGCTCCCCCTTTGGGGGTTAGGGGGCTTCGAAACTGTGCAGTAACCGTAGTATCTGTAACATCTTGGTAGGTTCCTGGTTGGTTTAGCTCATGTGAGCTTAGTCCGGTTCCTGCTTTTGGAGAATAAGGTTGTATGGTATATCCTTTGTATATGAGACCTTTATCATAAATCTGTTTTAACAACCACCATACAGATTCCATATATTTAGACTTGTAGGTGATATAAGGGTCGTCCATATCTACCCAATACCCAACTTGCTGGGTCATCTTATTCCAAACATCTGTATAGCGCATTACAGCTTTTTTACAAGCAGCGTTATATTCTTCTACAGAAATTTTAGTCCCTATATCTTCTTTGGTAATCCCAAGTTCTTTCTCAACACCAAGTTCAATAGGTAGTCCGTGTGTATCCCAACCTGCTTTGCGTTTTACCTGAAAACCTTTCATGGTTTTGTATCTAGGAAAAATATCTTTGATAGTACGTGCCATTACATGGTGTATCCCTGGCATCCCATTTGCAGAGGGAGGGCCTTCAAAAAAGACATAACTTTTTTTACCATCTTTTGATGATACACTTTTTTCAAAAATAGCATTCTCCTCCCAATAGGCTAGAATTTCTTCCGCTACCTTAGGCAAATCTAATCCTTTATGTTCCGCAAACTTCATAATAACTGCTTCTGGTACTTCATTTTAAGGCTGCAAAATTATAAATTTAGATTGAATAAAACAGCCTACTTTAAGAATGTTATACAATAAGTAGTTAAAGAATTAGTTAATGGTAAAGGATTTTAAAGTCTAAATACAACTATTGTACGTATATTACAACAACTAATCATTAACTAATAAATTAAAAAAATGAGAAAAGTAATTTTGAGTACCGCATTAATGTTAGCATTTAGTGCATCGTTTGTATCGTGTAAAGAAGCTACTGATAAAGCTAAAGAAACTACTGAGGCAGCAGCAAAAGCTGGTGATGAAGCTGTGGATAAAATGAAAGAAGCTGGCGACGATATGAAAAAAGCGGGTGAAGAGGCCATGGATAAAGTAAAAGAGGCTGGCGATGACATGAAAAAAGCTGGTGAAGAAACTATGGATAAAGCTAAAGAAATGGGTAAAGAGGCCATGGATAAAGCAAAAGCTGCTGGTGATGACATGAAAAAGGCGGGTGAAGAAACTATGGATAAAGCCAAAGAAATGGGTAAAGATGCTATAGATAAAGCTAAAACTGCTGGTGATGATATGAAAAAAGCAGGTGAAAAGGCCATGAATAAAGTAAAGCAGTAATACATATTTTTGTAAAAAATAGTGAAAGCCTGAAAATTATATTTTCAGGCTTTTTTATATCAAAAAATATAATCTGATCTTACTCCTCTTTATATATATTGCTAAAACTGATACCCTAATCCTAAAATAAGATTAAGTCCTGGAGCAGAAATTCCAGAAGAATAACTTCTATATCTCTGGTTGGTAAGATTCTCTAGACTAAAAGTTGCTTTTAAGGCATTAGAAATATTATAATTAGAACGGAAATTTAAAGTATACCAAGAGGGCGAAAAAGGGTTTCCATTAGCATCCAGATCATATAAAAATTCTTTGTTTCTTTCTGATGTTGCTAAATCATCGAAAGGAATTTCTCCATTATAATTTAAAAACAAATCTGCTTTTATTTTTTGATTTTTCCATACCAAATGAAAATCTCCAAAAGTAGGGGCTACATGCCTCGCAGGAGTTTCGGTACCGTCTTCTTCTTCTTCCAAACCCTCTGTAATGGTTAAGTTTGTATTAATAGATAGTTTTTCGGTTAAAAAAACATCTGCACCTAATTCAAACCCATATACAAAAGCTTTTGCTGCATTTTGTATGGCCTGTACATTACTCAATTCTCCATTAAAATCTATTTCTCTAAGCCCATTAAATTCAAAGTCTCTACGAACAAGTGCATCTACTAAATAGGTATAAAAAGTGGTGCCTTTAAACACCACTTTATTATTAAAGTTTTTGCTAAATCCCAACTCAACATTATAGGCATATTCTGGTTCTAAATCTATATTAGGCACCACCACAGAACCAGGTTCTGAGTCAAAAACTTTACCAATATCATCTATATTAGGCGCTCTAAAACCTGTTGAGCCATTTAATGTTATTTGTAAATCTCTTTTAGGAAACCAACTAAAGCCAATACTACCAGTTAAGGCTCCAGTACTTAAATCCGCAGTTTCAAAAGGAAACGGAAAAAAGGTATCATCAAATGTAGCATCTACCCATACATGACTATAACGCAAACCAGATAATAAGGTAAAATTAGGCCTTCCTTTGTATTCTGCATTAATATAACCTGCAGCAGTTTGCCATGTAGAATCATCTGGGTGACGCGAAACATTGGGTACTACCACATTGGTTTCAATATTTTCCTGACTTCCAACAGAGTTTACTTTATTAAAGATATATTCCCCTCCATAATACAACCTTAAATTTCCAATCCTCTTGTTCTCAAAATCAATGTTAGCCGAAATGGCATCTACATTTTCTTTTGTGGTAAACCGATCTAGGCTTTGAAAATCACGATCGTTTCTACTTTCCTCAAAATGCTGATAAGCCGTTGTAATTTTTAAACCATCGTAAAATTTACCTTTACCGTTTTTAGAAAATTGGAGGTTGCTCATAAACCATTTTTGTGGGCCATAAAACCATTCCGCAGAGCGTAAACCTGTACCGTCGCTATTTGGTCGAATTAACCGATCGTATCTAGAATAATCTGAGGTTTCTGAGTAAAAAGTTCCCAAACTTAAATCCCAATCTGTATTGGGCTTAAAAGCAATTTTCTGCATCAAATTAATCTGATCATAACCTGTAGGCGTTTGCCTTCTGGGCTTATCATTAGCTACTAAAACATCCTCTCCATTAATACGTTGCACCAAATTATTTCGTAAAAAAGCATCCGGGCCATTGGCTCCAGTTACTAAATCACCAAAACTATTATAGGAAATACTGGTGAGATAGGCCCATTTCTTTTTCCCGATATTAAAATCTAAATGCACCGTATTTTCATTAGTTGCCGATGAAAAGCGATAATTAGCATTTCCAGAAAAGCTACCTCCTTCAGTAGAAGACATGGTTGCTTCTTTAGTAAAAAAGTTCATTACACCACCTATGGCATCACTACCATATATTACGGAGCCCGGACCAAAAATAACTTCTGTGTTTTTTACAGAAAAAGGATCTATAGAAATTACATTTTGGATATTACCCCCTCTAAAAATAGCATTATTCATCCGTACCCCATCAACAGATAACAATAACCTATTGGTAGCAAATCCTCTAATTAAAGGACTACCACCTCCTAATTGACTTTTTTGAACAAAAACTTTACCACTATTTCTAAGGAGATCAGCAGCCGTTAGTGGATTGCTAAATGCGATGCTTCTAGCATCTATAGCTACTATTTTTTGTGGAATATCTTTTCGTTGTTGCTCCCATTTAGAGATAGATACCACAACAGGATCTAGTTGTTGCGCTTTGGCCACTAAAAAAATTCGCTTATTCTTTTTTAAAGCTTGGTTTTTTGTGCTTTTAAAAATCTCATAACTTACATGTTTAAAGGTAATTCGCTCATTATTAGAAAAAACAGAAAGATCACATTTTCCGTCAAAATCAGATAAAGTCGTTTTGCTTTTATCTATATTATAAACCGCTACGTTAAGGATAGGCTCTTTTGTATCAAAGTCCAGAATTGTTATTTCTTGGGCAGAAACTAACTTTAAAAAAAGAAAAAATATGATAAAAAATACTTTATTCATATCAACTAAAAACTTCGTTCAAAACAGCAAGAGATTTGGGCTTTCTAAATCCGTGCAAATGTAATTCAAAATAAAGAATTATAGCCTCTAACAACTGCTGTCTATTGGCTTTATTCATCTTTATGGTATGAATACTATCAAAATTTATGCCCAAAAACCTTTTAAAATAATTTAAATTTTCACCCATTATCATAGGGTTTAAAGATACTTTATACACAAATTCTCCTTCTAGCAAATCAAAATATGGCGCGTTGATTTCTGTAGTATCGGGTTGAAAGCCAAAATAGCGTGTTAAAGTAAGTAAAAAAAAGAGGTGAAAGTTCGCAATTTCATCATGCGTATCTAACCATTGTAAAGCCGCTTCCATAAAATGAAACAATGCTGTATTATCTTCTTCTTCATGTATACTATTGGCTAGTATTTCCGCTAAAAAAAAGCTAAGTGCATTTTTTGCAATGTTACTGTGTATGGTTTGGTAATGATAACTTGGTCTTGCCTCTTTAATCCGTTCTAAGCCACCTTTATTTTTGTGTGTCGCAATAATTTCTAATTGCATTAACACCTGAAAATAGGCTGTTTTAAGTTTTCCTTTTTTAGACGCAAGAATACCACGCAATAGGTATGATTTTAAGCCATCAGATGCGGTAAAAGCTTTTACAATTAGGCTTGTATCTCCATATTTTAAGGCAGATAAAACAATAGCTTTAGTAGTGACCTGCATACATTAAAAAGGTTTAGGCAAAGATAAGTTGATTTAAACAAAAAGTTGAATGGTGCGAAATAGAATACTGCTCCTTAATTGCTTAAAATTACTATATTTAAAACTTAAATTGTTTTAATGGAATACAACAGTCCCAATTTTAAAAAGTGGTTAGATAAACTACAACAAGAAAGCTGGCAACTAGAATTACTTATCTCTGGGTTTGCCATTTATGGGCTTATCGCTTCAATGGACGCTATTTTAGCCGAAACTACTCTAGCGGCAGAAGATGGAGATATATTTGCTACGTCTTTCTGGGGTTTTATTATAAATGCAATAGTTATACTTATTATTAACCTCGTTATCCATGTCGTTTTACGAGGTTTATGGATAGGAGCTATTGGACTGCGCTATATCTCTGGTGATATTGACTTTGACTCCCTTAATTATTCAGAAAAATTTACCAATCATCTTAAAAAAAAGGTAGGCTCTTTTGATAAATACATTTCTAATCTAGAAAATTATTGTAGTATCATTTTTGCATTATCATTTTTACTCATATTTTATGTAATTAGTTATTTTTTATTACTACTATTTTTGGGTGCTTTTATTTGGTTAATTAAAGACACTGGAATTATACCTGATAATATTGGGAAAGTAATAGCCCTAATTTTTCTGCCAATCATAGGGTTCTGTATTATAATTGTATTCATAGATTTTGTTGGGCAAGGGTTTTTAAAAAGAAAAAAATGGACTTCTAAAATTTATTTTCCCATCTATCGCTTGTTTAGTATCCTTACTGCTTCTGTTATTTACCGCCCCTTATTGTATAATTTTTTAGACAATAAATTTGCGAGGAGAATTAGTAGAATGATTGTGCCTTTCTATATTGTATTAGGGCTATTATCTACTATTATTAATATAAAGTCTAATTACTTAGCTAAAGACAATTCTTCTTCTAAAATACAAAGTAACAATGCTAATTATGATGAATTACTAACAGAGAAGACATATGTTGCTATAGCATCAATACCGTCTAAAGTAATTGAAACACCATATCTCAAAACATTTTTAGTATATAAAAAACAAATGGAAGATTTTGTTTTTGAAAAGGATAGTACTCTAAAACCAGATACCGATATTCGCGGATATGATTCCTCAATAATAAACGAATTTAGGGCTGAGGCTAAGGGCTTAAAAAACAATAAAATCTCAAAAAAATACTTAGACGTTATCAATACACTGTACACCTTACAAATTGATTCTGTAGCATATCCTAGCGATTTTGTGATTAGCACAAATAAAAAAAACCGTTTGGGTTTTGAAAACTATATAGGCCTTAAACAATTACATGATGGCAAGCATTTATTATACATTATTGGCCCCACCAAAGATGAACGAAATAGAAAAAGCGAAACCAAACAAGATACTTTAGTTACAATCCCCTTTTGGTATTATAGTAAGGATTGAATTGGGTTGAAGAAAAATCTTTTACCTACTCTAGAAGTAGTATATATTTTTATTGCACTTTTTTTAGAAACCAAATACCTCCAACATATTCAACAACATCTTGATCAAATTCATTGCTAAAAATTTGTTCTATTTGCCAATTACCATATATGGCTTGATTTTTATCATCACAAAAGCCTATATGGTCAATATCTAATTTACCTTCCTGAATTTCTATTTGATTAGTAAGTTCGTCAATTTGAGGGTGTATCGGATATGTTTTCACAAAAGAGATCATATCATCTTCTCTAAACCCTTTTATTGTTGCTCCAGATGGTACCGAAAGATCAGATTCTTCCTCAGTACTACTCCCTGTAAAGGAATTATTTTTACTAGTTATAACCACTTGAAATTTTATACGTTCCCCAAAAAATGGAAGAATATAGCCTTCTCCATATTCGTAGTACCCTTCCCAATTACCCTCTAAATTCATTCTGTATGTTTATGTATTTAAACTTTACCTTTCTTTTGTATTAAAATTATTCTTGTCATTAAAATAAATATTATACCAAAAACAATCAAAATTGGAGTACCGATTATGTATAATATATGAATCAAACAACCATCACCTGAACATGGCATATTACCCATAATTATTAAAATAATCGAAAAGATTAAAAGTAAAATTGTTATAGTGTATAATACCCAAAAAATTATTCTCATCGTTTATTTAAACTTTCATTATTACACTTACTTTTCTCAAAAGAGAATCATCTAATATTTCAATCCTTTTTTAGAGCCCTGACCTAGACAAATTCCATCTAATGATCTTCTTTTCAACACTACAATCTGTATTAGGTCTCTGGGTAGGATTGTTGAGAAAATCTTCAGCTACTTGGAAAAAACAAGGGTTAAATAGATTATGGCTATCATCTAAAAAAATTAATTCATAAGCGTTTTTCAAATGCTGTATTGCTACTTTAGCATTACTAACGGGAGTAACATGATCTAAACCACCACTTACTACTAAGGTTGGGATATCTGAAACTACTGCTTGGTCTTCTATCTCTGAAGCTCTATAAGGATGCCAATTATTTAATGACTCCATCGCTAGATTAGAAGACATAAATAAATGAAATGCAATTTCAGATTGTTTTATAGCTGCTACCATAGCTACTTCGTCATAAAAAGGAAGTTCTTCATAAACCATTACCGAATAGTTCATGGGCCAATTAATTATATTAGAGGTATTTTCAATAGCTTTTATAGCATTTAGAAGAGGTTCTTTTTCTTCATTTTCTAGAGCCTCAATAAGTAAAGGGATATCTCCTATAGAACGACGATCATAAAGATTTAAGAAAAGTATTGTTAAGGCATCTTGAGGATTTAGAATAAATGGCTTGCCTTCATAATCAAAATGTAAAGGGTCTGATTGTAATTTATTTATTGCTATTAACAAGCGTTCTTTTAAATTTGGGTATCGTTTATTACAGTCTTCATTTTTCGCACAACGCTCAAGAACGGTAAAAAGAGAATTTTCAAGATTTTGTATATTATCGTTTAGAATATCTGTTTCTGGGGCAAGGACCCCTGCAATAACAGCACTTTGAACACTTTTTGGGAAATCACGCATTATTGTTAAGCCTAACCTTGAACCATAAGAGACTCCAAAAAGATTCCATTTTTTATAACCCAATGCTTTTCGTAAATCCTCAAAATCAGCAGCATTTTCTTTACTTGTATATCCTGCAAGGTCTACCTCATCGTTTTTCATAGTTTCTTTGCACTCGGAAAATATAGCGTTAATGGCCCTTATTTCGCCCTCTTTGTTAAGGTCTTGTCTAATAATAGCAAATAGCGAATCTCCCATTTCGGTACAGTTTGCTTCTGATGCACCTGTTCCACGCTGATCCATTAGTATAATATCTCTATCGTTTCTAAGAGAATGATTTTTCCAAAATTCTTCCATAGTCAAGGTTGCCGCGCCAGGACCGCCTTGCAAAAAAACAATAGGTGCCTTTTGGGAATTGGCCTTTTTTGCCTTTAGTACCTTATATACCAGTCTAAGGGTTCTAGAATTAGATTTTTTTCGGTTTTCAGGTACTTCTAGAATTCCATCTATAACTTCATTTGAAGAAGTTGTAGTACAGGCAGATAAGAGAACTGACAAAACTAAAATAATCCATGAACGCATATGTATTCAAAATGTATTGATCCTATAAGACCTATTAATAATTAAGTTCCTTTTACCTTTAATACTATTTTTTATTAAAAACGAGATCTGTAGGGTTTTGAAATCATATAAAGTACTTTTTTTACAAAACTTAGCCTATAATAAAGATATTAGCTTTGGCATTGCTACTAATCTAGTTGATTTTTTATTGTTTTGAAAGTATCTCTAGAAATTTGCTTGTGAATTTCTAGAGTTTTATTAAAATTATCATTTAAACAACACCCGTAAATCTCACACTATAAAACACTCCAGATTTGCAATACTGTTTTTGAATACATATAAACCTATCAGGTTTTAAAAACCTGACAGGTTGTTGTAAAACACTTTTTAATTTAATTTTCTTTTAAAGATATAGCGTGTAATAAAAATACCAGCTCCGTCTTTATCACCCGCATCACTTTCTACTCCGCTTGTTACAAATAGCAAATCCCAACCTTCTGAAATCATTGTTGTTAATTTTGATGAAATTAAGGCGTCATTTGCCGCTATATTTTGAAATCGGATCCCTGATATACTATAAAAGTTTAATAATTTTGTTTCCTCAAAATCCTTTAACCGAATCTCTTTTCTTTTAGACTTATTTCTAGTATTATCCTCTTTTGTTTGTACAGAAGTAAACTGTTTATAATCTCTTTCTTCATTTGTTGAAATTAAACGCGATCTACCCAAGCCACTAGGGATAATAGATTCTACACTTGTAATTACTTTTACTTCAAATTCTTGTTTTGCGGTTTCTTGTGCAAAAACATTCATTGTTAGCAATATAAATACTACTGCTATTACTGTTCCTTTTAATTTTCTCATTTTATTTTATTTATGTTATTGTATCGTTTTTTTTTGAATTGTGGAGTTATTATTTAAGGTTATAGTTTAATCCCGAAGGCATCATTAAAACCCTGTAAAAGAAATTCTCCGATAGTGTCTTCGTGGTTGCCACCTCCGGCAAGTATATTCGTATTTTTAGACCTTAAAAACTGTACTTCTTCTGGAGTGAGGCTACCAACCGCTTCATCTGTGGCTCCATACACATAGGTTATGTTAGATAAATCATCAATGGTACTAAAAAGTTGTGTATACCTATTCATTAAAAATCCAGCACCAATTCTATTGAGATTTCTTTCTTTAGCAGCTGGATCTGGGTCTGCTTTTACAATGGGCGTAATGCCATCTTCAAAAAATCCATCTCTTCCTTCAGCAGCCCCTTGCCATATTACATCGTTCATATCTAATCTACCTGTCATAATTAGATATTTATCAGCACTATCGATTCCTTTTTTTGCAATCAACTCTTGTGTTATAAATGCACCAAATGAAAGTCCAAACACATACACTGTTCGGTCTTGATTTTTAAAATACGCAACCGTTTTATATAGCATTTCTATACTTTCTGCATTAAAGGAATTAGCTTCATCTAATGTAATATCATTGTCTTTTACTATAGTAGAATCTAATGTTTGTAATTGGTGCACAGCTACAGTTAAAATATCTGTACGATTAAGAGTTGCCGAAATTTCGTCTACTAAATCTGTACCAAATTCTGTACTAGGGCCACCCGGTATAGTGATGAGCACAGTAGATGCTTTTTCGTTTCCTTTAAAATAAATTATATCTTTAATTTCTTCCGATATTTCAAGATCAACTGCTACAAGAGGGGGCTGTTCTTCTTTCTTAGAACAAGAGCATATAAAAATTGCAAATAATACTAAAATAAGTGTTGTTTTGTACTTGTGATACTGTTTCATAATAATCTGTTTTAAATATTAATTTTGTTTATAATAATTTAATAGGGGGTACACCTAAACCAAAGGAACTCCCTTACTCATAATGAACTGTACTTCATTAAAAGATACTTTTTGGTAAAAATTAATTGATAGGTCAGGGTGTTTTAATACGCTAACTAGTTTATAAAAAGTGGTAGATATTGTTTAGAAATCCATAGTGATTGTGCTAAACCCAGCTATACCAAAATTGCCAAGTGCCAATGTATTAGTTGTGGTATTAGTAACATTGCCAACAATATTTATGGGTGAAAAGATAGTTGCTAAAAACTGGTCATCTTGGGTACTCAGTACATTAACATAAAACTGAAAAGTATTAAAGCTAATGGAATGAAGACTTATGATTACCGTACTATCATCTTCTATTGTATTTGTAATGTCTAATTTTTTTTCTAAACCTTCATTTACAACATTATCATTGAATACGCCCCAATCATCAGTAACCAATAGTCCTTCTTTAAAAACTTCTAGGCGAATTAAGTAGAAATTTTGCTGCTCTACTGGACCTGTAAAGGTAATTTGAACTTTGTCTTCATTTTTTACGATATCTGTAATCTGGACAGGGTTTAGTATTTCCTCTTTTGATGTAAGCACCGTTTGATCTTGTAAAATGACTTCGATCCAATAGCTGTTTCCAATAATTGGGGTGATCATTTCCGATGTCTGATATTCCCCATCGACTACAGTAAACGAATCAGAAACCAATGAGACTGTATTTGATACATCTCTAGTAAATAATGAAACTTGTGCATCATTTACAGCACTAAAACTTTCATCGGTTACAGGAACCGTTTTTTGTATTTGAACCGATACAAAATCAGTTTCACTGGTAAGTAAACCAGAAATAAATACTTGCTCTTCAAATTCAAAATCTGGAGAAATGGTATCGAAACAACTTGTTAATACGCTTAAGAAAACAAGTGTTGTGTATATATATCGTTTTTTCATGATACTAAAATTTAAAATTGTAAGAAATAAATGGGATTGGGGCTCCGATTAAAGAAATCTGCCCTGTTTCTAGTTTGTTATCCTTTAAAATGGAATTGATGGAAAATGCATTTTTATTGCCATACATATTATACAAACCAAAATTCCAGCTTCCAACCCAGCGTCTTTCAGGCTTAGCTGTTGGCCTGTAGGTAAAAGAAATATCTGCTCTATGTGTATCTGGAAGTCTAAATGCATTTCTATTTGAATAGGTAAGAAATGATTCTCCATTAAAACGAAGTCTACCATTAGGTTGTGTAGTAGGTCTTCCTGTTTGATAGGTGAAAAAAGCGCCTATTTCCCATTTTTTAGACAATTTATAATTGGCTGTGAAATTGAATATGTGTGGCCTATCAAAATCCGAAGAAAAATAATCGCCATTATTGATCTGTTCTGAAGAGAAATTACTTTTTGTTTTTCGTTTTGTTACCGAATAGGTATAATTTGCATTCCCTGTTACTTTTCCTTTGTTTTTATATGCTGCCAATTCTAAGCCATACGAAAAACCCTTTGCAGGTACTAATTCGGTTTCTATGTTATCGACTACTCCTAACCGAGCTCCATTTTTATATTCAACTATATTATCAAATGTTTTATAATAGCCTTCAAAAGAAAAGTTATATGTCTGTTCTTTAGAATCATATGCATAGCCTGCAGAAAACTGATTCACCTCTAATGGCGCTATATGCTCCCCAGCAGGTTTCCATATATCATTAGGTAAAACTACTGTTTGATTGGTAATTAAATGAACGTATTGAAACATTCTATTGTACCCAACTTTAAAGGCTTTTCGGTCATTTAGATCATATTTTAATGCTATACGCGGTTCCAAACCAGCATAGCTTTTAGATATTTCGTTCTTTTTAAAACTTCTACTTCCAATAATTGTAGTTGGCGTTTGAGGAAAATTAGGGTCATAGATGGCAATATCCTCTGGTCCTAAATTTCCAAACCAAGAAAACCGCAAACCTGCATCTAATGACAATTTATCCCATTGCTTCTCCATACTATAATAGGCTGCTAATTCTAATGCTTTTTCATTGTCAAGAGTTTCCACAACTTCATTACTTCTTACTTCAGGAATAAAATGATATAAATTACTAAAAAGACCAAATCTCATTTTTGTAGTAGGATCCAAATAATACGTGAAATCGGGTTTAAAAATCCAATTTTCAATAGATCTATCCAGTAATATTTCAAAATCTGCATTTTCGTTTTCCTGTGCTATGCCTAAATCGAACTTATAGGTGCTATAAATCCCTGTTATATTTGCAAATAATTTATTAGAAAAAATATGATTCCATCGTAAGGTGGCAGTAGCATTTGTCCAACCAAGGTCAAGATCAACATCAGACCCTCCTTCATCTCCTTCTTCTGTTTGATCAAGTTTTATGACATCCGCAGCAAAAAAACCTGAGGCATATAACTTATTCTTTTCGTTAATATTCCATGTAAGCTTTGTGTTTAAATCATAAAAGTGAAATTTTTTCGCAGGGATATCTTCTATTAAGGGAAAAAACAAATCAAAGTAAGACCGCCTACCTGAAAGCAAAAAACTCACTTTATCTTTTTGAATAGGCCCCTGTAGCGTAAGTCTTGAAAACAATAAACCCAAACCGCCTTCACCTTCTATCTTTTTTAGGTTACCATTTTTCTGTTGAATATCTAGTACTGATGACGCTCTTCCTCCAAAACGTGCAGGAATTCCTCCTTTATACAATTTTACATCCTTAATAGCATCTGCATTGAAAATAGAGAATAATCCAAATAAATGAGAAGTATTGTATAAAGGAGCTTCATCTACTAAAATTAGGTTTTGATCTACATTTCCGCCTCGAGCATTATAACCACTCGTTCCTTCACCAACACTACTAATTCCGGGTTGTGTTAAAATGGCTCGCGTAATATCTGGTTCACCAAAAAAAGCTGGCAGTTTTTTTATTTCTGCAGGTGTTAAACTCGTTGTACCGCCTTGGGTTACTTTTACCTGACTTTTAGTATACTGATTAGATGTTAGTATAACTTCATCTAACTCACTTGAAGACGGCTGAAGTGCTATATTTAAACTCCTATTGCTATTTAAATCAACTTCTACTTCTTTAGCTGCATAGCCTAAATAGGACACTTCAAAAAGATAATCTCCTTTAGGTAGTGTTATAGCATAAAAACCATACGCATTAGTATATACTCCTTTACTAATAGGTTTTACACTAATACTAGCCCCTAACAAGGTTTCTCCTGTATCTGCATCTGTGACTACGCCATTAACCGTAAAACGATCACTTTCTTTTTTGGCTTTAGAAAGAATAATATGATTTTTTTTGATTTTATAAGAAATGGCTGCACTTTTAAAAAGCAAAGCAATTGTTTCTATAATATCTTTTTCTAAAACTTGAATGCTAAAATTTTGATTTACATCTATAACATCATTATTTAGAATAAAGCTATAGGATGTTTGCGCTTCTATTTTACTTATAATAGATTTTAAGGAACTGTTTTCTTCCTCTAAAGTAATTCTGTCTTGAGAAAACCCACTAAATGCCATGAGTTGAAGACAAAAAAACAGATAAAAAAAGAACGATAGTTTCATTAAAAAAATGGTTTTTCTTGAACTACTTTTTGGCCATAACATGACCTCAGAAGGGTTTAATTTCATAAATTTGAATACTGTTAATTTATACTGATTTCGCGATTAGAATTTTTTAACTTTTATAGTGGGAAAATGCCAGTTTTCCCACTTTTTTTATTTTACGATCCACTCATTGGTTGCTGTATTTAGTTTGTAATTAAAGTCTCTTGAAATTTTTAGGATTTCAAAAATCTCATCTATAGGGGTTGTATCATCAAAAGAACCTGTAAACTTAGAATTTGCTATAGCTTCATTTTTAAAATTGATTTGTATATTAAATTGCGTTTTTAGGTCTATTGCTATTGCTTTAAAGGTTTTGTTATTAAATTGTATTTTCCCTTCTTTCCAAGCAATCCTAGCGTCGTTAAGATCCATTTTAGTCTTCACCACTTCTTTTCTATCCTTATAAAAAGTCACTTTATCATTAGGAATCATGATGATGCTATTTTTAAATTGTGTATCAGAAGTAACCTCAACTTTACCGGTAAGTAATTTTGTTTCCGTAATTGGACCAGTTACATACGATTTCACGTTAAAGCTAGTTCCTAAAGCTTTTACAGTAATCTGATCTGGAGTTGTTACCGTAAATGGATGTTCTTTATCTTTTGCAACTTCAAAGAAGCCTTCTCCATCTAAGTACAAAGTTCTAGGGCTTTCAGGATTATAGGATAATGTACTTGATGCATTTAACCAAACCTTAGAACCGTCTGATAATTCTATACTCTTTTGTTCCCCAAAAGTGGTCTGTACAATGATTAGATTGTTATTTGATGCTATATATTGATAAGTATATGTTGCAGAAATTATAAGTATAATTACGGCAGCGTACTTCATTATATTTTTCCAAGGTTTTGCTTTTTGCGTTTCAGTGGTTTTTACGCTATTAAAAAATTGTTTTTTTGCTGTTTCAATAGATGGGGTTTGCTCAATAGAATTTGTATAAATAGCTTTGGTTTGGTCAAGTAACTTTTTATCAAACGCATCCGATTCCATCCATGTCACTACTTTTTGTATGGTTTCTGTATCTGCTGTTTTGGAGATATAGGCCCAAAGTTCGGTTTCTGTAATTTGTGGATGTTTCATAATAAGGCTATTAATACTTATAAGACGTTTGCCACAAAGTACTACCCTATTTTAAAATGAAATTATTTTTATAAATACTCTTTTAAACCTTCCCGAAAAGCTTTTAAAGCCTTTGAAACATGGAGCTCTACCGTTTTAATGGAAATATTTTTTTGATCAGCAATTTCTTTATAACTCAAACCTTTATCCCTTGATAACTTAAAAATAGCTGTTGTTTTTTCTTCAAGAGTTGCATAAACTTGTTCAATTTGTTGTAATAACTCCCATTCTTTATCTATTTGAGTTTCAATACTTGCATTTAAAGCAAATACATTGGTATGTTTTTCTCTGGTTTGGTTTTTTCTATACGCATCAATAATTTTATTTTTGAGTGTTGTAATTAAAAATGCTTCTATAGAACGTTCGGATTGCTTAATTGTATCAAAATTTTCCCAAAGCTTTATAAATGTTTCCTGAACTAATTCTTCAGACAATGTGATTTCTTTCAGAACCTTAAAAGAATAATTATACAGTTTTTTATAATGCGCATCAAACAAACTTGAGAATTTGGCTTCTTTGCTTTGTCTAGATGGGATTTTTTTATCCAAATAAAAAAATGATTTTATTAAAGTATTTGGCTAAAGTAAATAAAATAATACTCAAAATACAATTCCACACACATTGCCTTCTCTTCCAGTCTTGGTACGGCACTAATTGTTTTATTTCGTTATAAAAGAGGCTGGTAGTCTTATTTTTAAAAACTAAAAAACCTGCCCACTTTTAAAAGTAGACAGGTTTATAAATTCCCAATTATAGTTATTATTTAAATAACACCTTGTGCTAACATAGCATCTGCAACTTTTACAAAGCCAGCAATATTGGCTCCTTTTACGTAATTGCAATAACCATCTTCTTCTTTACCATAAGCGATACAAGAGTCATGAATGTCTTCCATAATATCTTTTAGTCTACCATCTACCTCTTCTCTTGTCCAGCTAATACGTAAGGAGTTCTGAGACATTTCTAAACCAGAAGTAGCAACACCCCCAGCATTAGAGGCTTTTCCTGGTGCAAATAATATTTTTGCGGTATGAAACTCATGAATGGCCTCTGGGGTAGACGGCATATTGGCTCCTTCTACCACACAAATACATCCGTTTTTAATTAATGTTTTAGCGGCTTCTCCATCCAATTCGTTTTGAGTGGCGCAAGGTAAAGCGATATCACATTTAACATCCCATGGAGTTCCCCCTTTATGAAAAGTAGCGGATGCATACTTATCTGCATACTCAGAAATACGACCTCTCTTGTTATTCTTAAGGTCCATTACATATTCTAATTTCTCTAAATCAATACCATCTTTATCATGGATATATCCTTGAGAATCTGAAAGTGTGATTACTTTAGCGCCTAATTGCAATGCTTTTTCGGCAGCGTACTGTGCTACATTACCAGAACCAGAAATAACAACATCTTTACCATCAAAAGACATATCTCTAGTTTGCATCATGCTTTGTGCAAAATAAACAGTTCCGTAGCCTGTTGCTTCTGGTCTAATTAAAGAACCTCCCCACGATCTTCCTTTACCCGTAAGAACTCCAGTAAATTCGTTTCTTATTTTTTTATACATTCCGAATAGGAATCCTATTTCTCTGGCTCCAACACCTATATCACCTGCAGGCACATCTGTATTTGGACCAATATGTCTGTTTAGCTCTAACATAAAAGCATGGCAAAAACGCATTACCTCGTCATCCGATTTTCCTTTAGGATCAAAATCTGATCCTCCTTTACCGCCACCCATAGGTAGTGTTGTTAAGCTATTTTTAAATACCTGTTCAAAAGCTAAAAATTTAAGAATACTAGCATTTACAGATGGATGAAAACGTAGCCCTCCTTTGTAGGGTCCAATAGCAGAGTTCATTTGTATACGGTACCCCCTATTTACATGTATTTCTCCTTTATCATCTACCCATGCCACTCTAAAAGAAATTAATCTTTCTGGCTCTACCATACGCAGTAAAATGTTTTTACCGTTGTATATTTTATGCTTCGCGATATAAGGAATAACGGTTTCTGCTACTTCTTGTACTGCTTGGATAAATTCTGGTTCATGACCATTTCTGGTCTTCACCTCATCCATAAAGGTTTTAATTTTTGCTTCCATATAAACTGTAGTATCAGTTGATTTATCTTTGTTTGTTATTTTCTGTTATCAAATTCAGAATACAACGCCAAAATTATAACATTATGATAATTTTATGTTGATTTTATAAAAAATTATTAAATTATTAACCTTCTAGTCTTTTTTAAAGGGTTTAACTTACTTTTCTATTGAAAAAAAGCAATTCAAAAGCGATCATTGCGTTATCTTTTATAGAGGTGGTTCTAATAATACATTACTATGAATTTAAAAATAATACTAGTCCTTTTCGTTATTCTTGCTTGTAGTTGTGCCAATGAAAACAACCTAATTTCAGAACCCATAGTATTTAAGAGCGAAAAATGTAATGATTGCCCCAAAGTAGAAGTTAATCTTTTAAATTTTTTGGTTGATTCTAAAATAGGTAAAACCATTAATACTACTTTACAAAAAACTGTTATTGAAGAATTGCTTTATGATGAAGAAATCAAAGCTATAACTATAGAAGATGCGATACAATCTTTTAAAGAAGGGTATATTGCCCTAAAAAAAATGCATGCAGATGAAACCGTAGTTTGGGAAGCAACTGTAGATAGCAAAATAACTTTTGAAAACAAGGACCTTATTACGATTCTGTTAGACACCTATATTTTTACTGGTGGAGCGCATGGGTATACTGCTAAACAATATTTAAATTTTAATAAGAAAAAAGGAACAATTATAGAAAATTGGGAGCTCTTTAAACATAAAGAATCTTTTTTGGAATTTGCCGAGACAAAGTTCAAAATTCAAGAAAAGATTCCCCAAGATAAATTAATTAATAGTACTGGTTTTATGTTTGAAAATGATCTTTTCTACCTTCCAAAAAACATAGGGTTTACAGATCGCGGCATGGAACTTTTATACAACCAATACGAAGTGGCTTCTTATGCAGATGGCCCTGTAGTAGTAGTGCTCCCTTATAATGAAATTAAAACCTTTTTGAATATAAAAGTTAAGAATTGATATCTTATTTATTCCCTACTTTCTTTAATAATGCCTGAATGGTGCCTAGGTGTATTCCCTCATGAAAAATATTAAAAGCAATAGCATCTTCCACACTAGATAGCGTTATTTTTGGTGTGGTTGTGTATTCATGATATGCATTAAAAGCCTTTTTTTCATAATCTTCTTGTGTCCATGTTATTGTTGCAAATAACAATTCCTGAATTTGTTCAATTTCTTGGACCGTTACAGTGCCATCTGGCATCGTTCCTTTTTTAAATTTAGCGACAAGCTCGTTTGAAATACGCATAGGCGTACCACTTAATTGATACACTAATAATTGTTGTGTAACAACAACATGAGCAATATTCCACCAAATATTATTTCTAAAACCTTCCGGGATCTCTAAAAGTTGCTCTCTGAGAAGCTCTTTTAAAAGTTTATATAGTATTTTTCTATTTTTTAAGGTGATATCAAATAGCTTTTCCATTAGATTTAAATTTAATTAGGTTTCTGCTCTATTTTTGGTGGCTAAAAGTAGAACATTAATTCAGAATTAGGTTTCTTTGCACTAACATTTACAACAAAAAATTTGAGCCTAAGATGAAAAAGATATATCATTTAAGTACTTGTGATACCTGTCAGAGAATTTTAAAAGAATTACGCCCATTAGAAGGCTTTGAACTTCAAGATATTAAAACTACTGCAATCACTTCTACACAACTAGAAGAAATGAAATCTTTAGCAGGGAGTTATGAAGGGCTATTTAGTAAAAGAGCTCGGTTATACAGAGAAAAAGGATTGCATGAAAAACAACTTTCTGAAGAAGATTACAAAAATCTTATTTTAGAACATTATACTTTTTTAAAGCGACCTGTACTTATAAGTAATGATGCTATTTTTGTTGGAAATAGCAAAAAAGTAGTTGGTGCTGCTAAAGAAACCATCCATTCGTGAGCAAAAGAACCTTAGCAATTTTAGCGGCCATTGGTGCAGCTATTATTTATGGTTTAAACCATTCTATTGCAAAGAGTGTAATGCCTACTTATATTAAACCTTTTGGATTTATTCTTTTACGAGTATTAGGTGCTTCCGTTTTATTTTGGTGTTTTGCACCTTTTGCGCCTAAAGAAAAAGTAGCTCGTGAAGATTGGGGTAGAATTATATTTTGTTCCTTTTTAGGAATGGCAGTAAATATGCTAGCTTTCTTTAAAGGTTTGCAGCTTTCTACACCTATAAACAGTTCGGTTTTAGTCACTACCACTCCTATTATTGTTGTTATTTTATCAGCTTTCTTAATCAAAGAAAAAATTACAGTACAAAAAGGGTTTGGAATTTTCTTAGGATTTATAGGTGCGCTAATGCTTATTCTTTTTGGTTCGGAAATTAGAAGTGATGCGCCAAACATTCCCTTAGGTAATGCATTATTTATAGTAAATGGAATTACTTTTGGCTCGTATCTTATTTTGGTAAAAAAACTACTAGAAAAATATCATTTATTTACTTTAATGAAATGGCTTTTTACTATTGGGGTTTTATTTAATATCCCTATTGCTTATTCTGAGTTTATAACTGTAGAATGGACAAATTTACCGCAGCAAGCTATTTGGTCTTTTGTTTTTGTAGTAGTAGGCACAACCTTTTTAACCTATCTTTTTAATGTATTTGCCTTAAGTCAATTAAAAGCTTCTACGGTTAGTTCTTTTATTTATATGCAACCTTTAATAGGTATTGCATTTGCTATTCTCATTGGTGCAGATACTTTAACGGCAACGAAACTTGTTGCGGCTATTCTTGTAATTTTAGGAGTATATTTATCGAGTAAAAAAGTAAAGGTGGGGGGAGGGGTAAATAAGTAAACTATTTTTATTGAACGGGAGCTTCTTTATCAATACTTTTATTGAGTACCAATTCAGTTTCTTTACTAGTATCTGTTCCAAAACTTTGAAATAAAATAATGGCCAGAACAAATGCAAATAAGAATAAAAAAGATTTTCTCATAATAAGTGGTATTTAGTTACAAGTGCGAATTACCAAAAACTAAGCCATATTTTAAAAATTATTAGTTTTTAGGTCAGATTAATAGGTTGTTCTGCAAATCTTCAGATAAATTAAACAAAAAACATGTTATACTACACATCGTAGATGATTACACCAGTATGTATTGTTTATGATATGGATAGAAAAGTGGGTATCTTAATTTTGGGTTTTTATTTAGTATTAGCTTTAATATACATTGGTTTACCTCTATAAAAGCTTAATTTATTTCTATTCCCCATAGCATTTAAAAATAGCATCCCTTGTACCTCTTGCATACTTTCATCAGGTACAGTTTTTAATTTGGAAAACTGCACTTCATCTATAGTTAAAACCTCTGCTAATTTAACTTTTTTGGTTTTAGTTGGCAGTTGATCCTTTTCATCAAAAAAATAGTTTCTTGGGAGAATTACTATGTTTTCATTTTCCTCTTTACGAAGTATATCAGAATTGTTTGTTAACTCCAAAACAGGAATAATGGTTTCCTGTACTGGATTATTATTTTGTTCTTTTTTTGAAGTAACGGCTGTAGAACTATCAACATAATGATATAACATCAATAGAAATACAAAAGCAAATAGAGATAATAAAGATGTTCTCATATTTAAGTTGTTCGTTATATTATTATATAACACAACAATTAGACCAAATATTTTACTGAATACTAACTATAATGTTAAATTTTTAGGTTTTTTTGCAAATCGCCTAGTATCTTCTTTCGTCAATACTTTAAAACCTTCTGCTTTTTCTGTAGCATCAAACACTTTTAAGAAATCATTAGAAAGTCCTGTTAAGTTTCTTGTTTTTAAATCTACCCATGCACCCATCATCTCACAACGTGCAACATTTCTACCCTTATAGTCGTAAAAATTATGATGAAATTCAAAAAACTTACCATCTTCACTCATTCCCATAATTTCCATAGAGACCTGTACTGGCTTACCCGGAAAAATCTCTTTAAAATAATAAATATGTTCATAAAATACTACCGGTCCAATCTCATGTTCTGCCATTGTTTTATGATTAAAACCTAGTTCCATTAGGTATGCCATTCTAGTATGGCTCATAAAATTTAAATATGCAGAATTTGCCAAATGTCTATTGGCATCAACATCACTCCATCTTACTTCAAAATCTTTTAAATACATTGTCTTTATGATAAGTTATGTAAACAAAATTAAAGAATTAAAAATTGTTGTAAATAAGAAAAGGGCTTAAACCAAAATAGATTTCAACCCTTCTCTAACCAAACAAACAAAAACCATATATTATGCTAACTCACTTTTTGAAATTTATATCTGCAAAGTCCATCTTTTTGAACAAACATTGCAACGTTATTTTTTATGGCAATTTTAATAGATGTAATGAATAATTCATCTTTATCAATTAAAACATCTAATACCCCTCTTCTATATCGTGTAGGAAATGAATTTGCCACAAAACCATTTTTATCAATAAAAACAATTTCTCTACTTTCCTCTTTTATTTCTACTGTTGTTATATTTATTAAGCTATGTTTACATTTAAATAGTTTTGCAACATCTATATGATCTGTAAGACAAAAACTATTTTTAACTTCTTCATTTACTTCTACAACTTGCCATTTTCCCTTAATCTCATCTATACTTTTAACGCTATTATATTTAGAGACTACATTTGTATTTTGCGATAAAAAATTATATTTAGTTGTGTTTTGTTCTCCAAATAAAGCTGTAATACTATCTATTTTTAGTAGCAGAAGTATTTTAGAAAAAAAGCCACAAAAATTAATATTCAGATTTAACACAAATTCTTTTTTTATACGTTCATAACAAACAACACCACAAAGTTATGCGCAACATGAAGTTTTTCAACTATAAAATAGGTTGAAGAGGAAATTTTAGCATTAAAAGGGAATTATTTAAAGTGTGAATTCTAATAAATAGCAAAAACCCTAAGGCTAGCCTGAAGACGATAAATGGAATAGACTCAAGGCTAGAGGTATTGAAGCAAGACCTTGCTTTTCAGCAGGATAAATTCTGACTTAAAAATGCTTTGGTTAATTATAACCTAATTCTTTCTTTTGTTTCTGCAGCTTTATTAATTGCTTCTACTAGTCGTATATCTTTCATTCCTTCTTCTCCTGAAACTAAAACCGTAGTACGATTCATAATGGCTAAAGCATCATCATCCATTTGGCGTGCTTGTTGGTTTTCTATATAGGTGTCTAATAAAATACCATTACTGGCTTTTCCTTTAACACCACTATATGCCTGAAAAGGAGATAGCTCATACCAGCCTTTTTTGCAATCTGCACGCAATACATTTATATATTTAGCAGCTGATGTTTCTCCAGTAGCTTTTAACCCTGAGGCAAATTCAAAAGAAAAAGAAGTCGTTTCTGGTACTTCTACAAAAAACTCTGGGCGTGTATTTTTATGTGTGGCTACTACAGCAATAGGCTCTTCTCCTGTAGTGTAGCGTATGGCATTAATAGCATAGACCCCTAAATCATAAATAAGCCCACCTCCTAATTTTTTACTTGTACGCCATCCTTGTGGAGAGTTGATATTAAAACTAACTTCTGCATTTACCTTTTGTATTGCTCCAAAAGGTCTTTGCTTAGCCCATTCTATTACTTTTTGCGTATTAGGCTCATGCTGCATTCTATACCCAATAGTAAGTTGCACTTTATTTTTTGCACATGCCTTTATAATAGCTTGGCATTCCGCTACTGTTTTTGCCATGGGTTTTTCGCACCAAACATGCTTTCCTGTATTAGCTGCCTTAATTGCATATTCTGCATGTAAGCCTGTGGGTAAAACAATATAAATAACATCAATATCTGGATTGTTGGCTATACCATCCATATTTTCATAATCATATACATTCTTATCAGGAATACCATACTTTTTTTGCCACTTGGTAATTTTTGATGGCGTACCTGTTACAATTCCAGTAAGTTTACAATGTTTGGTTAATTGTAATGCTGGCGCTAACAAATTCTCACTATAATTTCCTAAACCTACTAAGCAAACACCAAGGGTATCTTTTTGTGAAGGTGATGTCAAAGCATAGTGTGGTGCAATGACTAATCCGCCAACTAATAATCCAGATTTTTTAAGGAAGGTTCTTCTTTTTTGCATAATGGTCTGTTTTATTGATCTATTTTATTTAAAAAAACATTCAACTCGGATTATGCAATAGAACTTCGTAATGAGGGTTGAAACAGCAATAAAATATGATGTTTTATAAGTTTTAGCATAGCTATGCTATGCTAAAACTTAAAACTTGTACTCAGCTTGACTGGGTAAATAGTGTAGCGATATATTTTGCAGCAGTTTCAAGGCGGAATAGATTTTCTATTACATAATATGAGTTAAATATACCTTTATTATCTATGCTTGTAATACACTTTATGAGTCCTTTAGGATAAAATATTGTTTTTTAAGAAAATACACAGTAGCTTTAAATCCATAAAAAATAAAATCTTATGCGTCAAAAAGCCTCGTTTATCAATGATCTTTCCTTACCTGCAATTGCAGCACCTATGTTTCTTATTTCTGGACCTAAACTAGTTATAGAATGCTGTAAAAACGGAATTGTTGGTACTTTCCCTGCATTAAACCAACGTACCAGTGAAGGTTTTGAAGAATGGCTCATCGAAATAAAAACAGCTTTAGCAGAGTTTGAAAAAGAAACGGGTAAAAAAGCTGCTCCGTTTGGTGTAAACTTAATTGTACACCAAACCAACCCTAGGTTACAAGCAGATATCAAACTATGCATTAAACATAAAGTGCCATTAATCATTACTTCTTTAGGTGCCGTTTCTCAAGTAGTAGATGCCATACATAGTTATGGCGGATTGGTGTTTCATGATATTATTAAAAAACGCCATGCAGAGAAAGCAGCTGAGGCTGGTGTAGATGGTTTAATCTTAGTTGCTGCTGGCGCTGGTGGGCATGCAGGAACAATTAACCCAATGACCTTAATTGCAGAAATTAAAAAATTCTATAAGAAAACCATCATTTTATCTGGCTGTATTAGTACTGGTAGAGATATTGCTTCTGCCTTGCAAATGGGAGCCGACTTGGCCTATATGGGAACACGCTTCATCAATACTAAAGAAAGTAAGGCTACGGAAGAATACCGTAAAATGATTATTGATGCTGGGGCTAGTGATGTCGTATATACGGCATCCATTTCTGGAGTACATGCTAATTTTTTAGGAGCTAGTTTAAAAGCGGCAGGAATTACAGAAGAAGATTTAAAGAAAGACACTAAGATAGATTTTGGCAAAGAAATGGACACTGAAGCAAAAGCTTGGAAAACCATTTGGTCTGCTGGCCAAGGAGTTGCTTCCATAGATAATACCGTTTCTGTAACAGAATTGACTAGTAATTTAAAAGCGGAGTTTAAACAAGCTATTGAAGAGCAAATAAAAGTATTAGACATTTTTCCTAAATAGTATCAGTAAATACCTCGGGGCAAGCCTACGAGGCATTAAAAGGAAAAATTCACATTGATTTCGACGCAAGCGCCGGAACATTTTAAATTCTTGATTATCGAGTAAAATTGAAGTAAAATGTATATAAAAAGAAATATTAGTTGGGGGATTATTCTAAGGTATGCCTGGAAAAATATTGTTTTCTTCACTTTGTGGGCTACCGCTATTTTTTCTGCTTATTATTTTTTAGAATGGAAGCATATTAGTATTCCTTTTCAGCCTTTAAGTGTTATCGGTATTGCCGTAGCCTTCTATATTGGTTTTAAAAACAGCCAGAGTTATGATCGTTTTTGGGAAGGCAGAAAAATATGGGGTGGTATCGTTAACTATTCTCGTACCTGGGCAAATAATGTGCTTAGTTTTGTACAGGACGACCATGAGACCAAAAGAATTTTAATCTACAGACACCTTGCTTGGATAAATGCCTTACGAATTCAATTACGGCAACCTTCTAGTTTTTCTATTAAAGAAAATAGGGCTGTAGAAAAAATGTTTGACCGCCATGGTGAGCGCAATCCTGTTTGTGCTGGGCTAGATGCTTTTTTGAGCCCCGAAGAAGATGCTGATTTACAAAATAGAAAAAATATTGCAACACATATCATTAAAAACCAAGGGCAACACTTAAAAGAATTACTAGCAAACGATAAAATAACTGAATTTGATAAGCAAACGTTTCATAATAATTTAGAAGAACTTTACAATTTACAGGGGAAATGTGAGCGTATTAAAAATACTCCTTTCCCAAGGCAATATGCTTATTTTAGCACCCTATTTACATGGATTTTTGTATTGCTATTGCCTTTTGGTTTATTAAGCGTTTTTAAAAGTGAACTTGCACAGATAACAGAAACTACACAGTGGTGGTTTTTGCCTTTATTGATTTTCTTCTCTGTTTTAATCTCTTGGATTTTTACCACCATGGAAAAAATAGGAAGTAATAGTGAAGACCCTTTTGAAGGTAGAATTAACGATGTACCTATGACAGCACTTTGTAGAACTATTGAGATTGATTTACGTGATATGTTAGACGAAAAAAACCTCCCTGAAAAAAGTAAAGCACAAGACCATATTTTGTATTAATGCCAATAATACCCTCACACTACAATCCGCCTATTTTATTTAAAAACGGATATTTTGCTACCATTTATGCAGGGCTTATTCGTAAAGTTACTGGTGTTGTACAAGAGCGAGAACGTATCTATTTATCAGATGGGGATTTTTTAGATTTAGATTGGAGTTTTTCAACGCAAACTACTACTAAACTTGTTATTCTAATTCATGGATTAGAAGGTGATGCGCAAAGACCTTATATAACGGGTAGTGCCAAACTATTTAATACAAATGCCTATGATGTTTGTGCCATTAACTTAAGAGGCTGTAGTGGAGAAAGCAACTTGCTATTTCGTTCGTATCATTCTGGTGCTACAGAAGATCTCATTGCGGTTATAGATCATATTTTAAATTCTAAAAAGTATAAGACTATTCACCTTAAAGGTTTTAGTCTTGGCGGAAATTTAATCCTAAAATATTTAGGCGAAGGGAATCCTATTCCCAAAGAAATTAAATCGGCTGTTGCTATTTCGGTACCTTGTGATTTATATAGTTCGTTACAACAATTATTACAAGCCAAAAATTTGGTGTATGCTAAGCGATTTAAAAAACATTTAATTGCAAAAGTACAAGTGAAGCAAAAACGATTCCCTGATCAAATTTCAAATACGGCTATAAAAAGCATCAGAACATTAAAAGACTTTGATGATGTGTATACCAGTAAAGCCCATGGTTTTACAGATGCTTTAGACTATTATAAGAAATGTAGCTGCCTACAGTTTCTTCCTCATATTAGCATCCCAACATTAGTAATTAATGCTAAAAACGATTCTTTTTTAGGGGATGAATGTTACCCCATAACTGCAGCTAAAAAGAACAACAAACTGTTTTTAGAGCTACCTAAGTATGGTGGACATGTTGGGTTTTATGGAAAAAACGACAGTACCTATACCGAAAAAAGAGCAATAAATTTTTGCAATGAAGTTTAAATACCTATTGGGTTTGATTATCTTAGTGGCTTCAATTAAAAATCTATTGGTCTCTAAATACATTAAGCATACATGAAAAAAATAGTTTACGCATTAGCATTTGGTTTTTTAATAGCGAGTTGTGGCGAAAAAAAAGAAGAAAAAAAAGATGGTTTTGAAATGAGCAGAACCAAAACGGAAGAGAAAAAAGAGACTACTTCTTCGGTTCCTGTAGATATGGATAACCAAGGTGTTGGGTCCTATAAAGACTTTGCGTTCACCAAAGAAATCGACACAGCGTTAGCAGATAAAGGAAAAATATTATTTGCTACAAAAATATGCAACTCTTGCCATGCTGCCAATAAAAGACTTATTGGTCCTCCACTTGCTGGAGTATACGAAAGAAGAAACGCAACTTGGGTTTTAAATATGATGGCAAACCCAGACGGAATGCTAAAAGAAGATCCTATAGCAAAAGCACTTTTAGTAGAATATGATAATGCTATTATGATTAACCAAAACCTTGCTGACGCTGATATAAAAGCACTTGCCGAGTATCTAAGAACTTTATAAAATATAAATGGGTAAAAAATTAGATAAAATAACTCCTGCGTTACAAGATTTTATCCAAAAGCAAAAAATATTTTTTGTAGGTACAGCGGCCGATGAAGGGCGTGTTAATATCTCTCCCAAAGGAATAGATACGTTTAGAGTAGTAGGAGAAAATAAAATTGTTTGGCTTAACTTAACGGGTAGTGGAAACGAAACAGCAGCGCATTTGCTTAAAAATAATCGGATGACGATATTATTTTGCGCTTTTGAGGGAAAACCTCTTATATTAAGACTCTACGGTGCTGCCAATATCTATCATCCAAGGGACGACGCCTTTCATGATTATTTAAAACTATTTCCTAAAGTTAACGGTTCTAGGCAAATTATAGAAATGAATGTTGATTTAGTACAAACTTCATGCGGATTTGCAGTTCCCTTTATGGATTTTAAAGAAGAACGCACTACGCTAGATAGTTGGTCTATTAATAAAGGACCTGAAAAAATAGAGCAATACTGGGCAGATAATAACACAAAAAGTATTGACGGCTTTGAAACCAATATTCTATCTGATTAAAAAAATCTAACAAGAAGAGTATTTACTAACATTGATTATGTTGGTTGTAGTAAATTGCAATAAAAATATTGCTAGTTTAAATCATAGTAGTATTTCTAATTAGCAAATAATAAATTAATTTAACACTCATATATATGTTGTAATGGATAAGTTTTATTCTCAAACTCTGTTCCGATATGTATATCGGAGTAGAGTTTTATTTGTAATAGCATTCTTTTTTTCATACAATGGAATGAATTCGCAAGAAAAAATTTCTGGTGAGGTAATCTATGGCGTTAGTTCTAAAAACTACAGTAAAGAAATTGAACCACCTAGTATTATTGATGAACCTAAATTATATGGTACGGATGATGATTTTTTTGATAGAAAAATAATTCTCGAATTTAATGAAAATACCTCTATATCTTACAAGATGAAAGGGTATGGTGAAGATGACCATCAATGGGCAGAATATAAAGATGCCTCTCTAGAGATTTCAGGAACCAGTTATGTTGACCTAAAAACCAATACATATTTGAGCGATAAAATACTCTCTAAAGAAAATTTTCTAATTATAGAAGACATAGATACCATAAAGTGGGATATTACAGAAGAAAAAAAGATGATCTTAGGGTATTCTTGCAAAAAAGCTACTCAAAAAGTTAATATTACTAGTTTTTCTGGGAAAAATAGTTTTATAGTAATTTATACAGTTTGGTATACACCAGAAATTTCAGTCCCTTTTGGACCATTTCGTCAATTTAACTTACCTGGACTTGTTTTGGAAGTTGAAAAAAAAGGTGGCCATACTGATTTTAGTTATATAGCAGAAGAAATAAACATAGGAACTACAAAGAAGGAAATAATTTTTCCTGATATCAATAAAGCAATAAGCTTAGAGGAGTATAATAAAATAACAAGAAAAATGTTAAATGACATCTTAAGAATTAAAAAATAATATTATAACCCATTGTGAATTTGTAGCAAAATTCTATCAATTTAAATGATTTTTAAGGTGAAAAATAGAATTTACGGTTTTCACACTATTAAATTTCTTAAATACAATGGGTTATTATAATTAAATATAAAGTGCAGCGAAATAAATTAAATCAATAGCTACCATTTTTGATGCTAGGCAGACTGCAACACAAAAAGTATTGACGGCTTTGAAACCAATATTCTATCTGATGAATAAACTACTTTTCCTTTAAAACATCTCTTTCAAAAGAAAGACCTTCAAAACCAGTTTTCATAAAATTTCGAATATTTTGGTGCCCTGTACCCTCCATATCATTTAGAACTTCATCAAAATAATACTGCCCAAAACAAGCTAAGGTTTCTTCTTTACTAAAACCTTGTTTTTGTGCGAAAGCAAATAATTTACAAGAACCCGAATTTTGCCCTGCTTCATTTTTTAAGGTGCCATTTGTAAAAGCAGTAGGGTTAAATGTATAGTTAGCTTCTATTGCCGCCATCGTATCTGCAAAATCTATAGCTTTAGGTGTCTTTTTTAATTTATTTTTAAAATCTTCTAATGTCATTTGATGTACTCTTTTAATATGATAAAAAATAAGTGTCTATTATAAGTTATTTTTTTCCTGCAACTACAATTACAATTTCCCCTTTTGGAGGTTTATCTGTATAATGTGCTAAGACTTCTTTTGCTGTACCTCTTATGGTTTCTTCGTATAACTTGGTAAGTTCACGAGAAACAGCAACAGGTCTGTCTGCTCCAAAATACTCAGTAAAATGTGTTAAGGTCTTTACTAGTTTATGAGGCGATTCATAAAAAATGATGGTTCTCGTTTCTTCAGCTAATAATTTTAATCTGGTTTGCCTTCCTTTTTTTACAGGAAGAAAACCTTCAAAAACAAATTTATCATTAGGGAGTCCGCTATTCACTAAAGCAGGTACAAAAGCAGTAGCACCAGGCAGGCAATCTACTTCAATATCGTGTTCTACACAAGCACGGGTTAATAAAAAGCCAGGATCAGAAATGGCCGGAGTACCGGCATCAGAAATTAAAGCGATAGTAGCACCACCTTTTATGCGTTGTACCAAACTGTCAATCGTTTTATGCTCATTATGCATATGATGACTTTGCATAGGCGTACCAATCTCATAATGCTGTAAAAGTTTGCCACTTGTTCTGGTATCTTCAGCCAAAATAAGGTCAGCTTCTTTTAACACTCTAATAGCGCGTAGTGTTATATCTTCTAAATTACCAATAGGTGTTGGAACAATGTATAATTTCCCCATAATACAAAGTTATACCAAATTATAAATATGTAAGGATATAAAATAGTATTAAGGTCTTACTTTTTTTCCTGTTGTATAAGAGATGACTAAACCAATAAAAGCCAGTATCGAATATAGTTCCCCACCATCTTTAGCTACCATATGCGCTGTAAATGCCAAAACTACATCAAAAAAGAAACCTGCATAAGCCCATTCTTTTAATGACCTAGAGAAATTACCCCAAATAGCAATTAAGCCTAATATTTTTGCTGTTGCAAGCGGATAAACCAAGTAATTAGGATAGCCTAAAGCATCAAAAAAACCAGCAACCATTTCTGGATTCCTAAAATACATTTGCGCCGAAAAAATCATTACAATGCTTAGTAATAAAGTGCCTACCCAGTATAAGATTTTTAAAGCCATATCACTATTTTAATGTTAATGTAATATACTTGTCGTTTTAAAGCAAGAAAACCGACATTAAACTAATTTTATCTTTTAGAAAAGAACTCCCTAAAATTTGGTTTTTAAATTTCACTGTTTTCCGTACTATTATCTTCTTTTTTGAGTTCTATATTTGTTTTAGATCATCTTTCTATTTGTAAAAAAATAGAAATCCATAACATCAACTTACATGAAAAAACCAACAACAGTTCATAAAGATGCAGAATGGCGCAGAAATAAGAAAATATGGCGCTTTACAGAAACTAATGAATTAGGAGAAGAAATTGCTAAACATTGGTATAAAAATGGAACTTTAAAATTTCATTCTATCTCCTATCCAGAAAAAGAAATAAAAGAGGTAAAAAGATATCATAATAATGGTGAGTTAGGGACTGAAATAGTATACCAAAGAAAAAATTCTAGTATTTGGAGTCAGGTATATTTTAATAGTACACGTGCTACTACTTATACAGAAGAACCCTTTAGCGTTTCTAATCTTTGGGTTTCTAGAATTGAAGAAAACAAAGAAGGTAACCCACCCAAACTCGTGCAAAAATATTTTGATTTAGATGGAAATATCGTTGAATCAAAAGAGCAATTTAATGCACTAGATGAAGCCTTTATTGAAAAACACTATAGGTTTGGTAAGCTATCTCTTTTAGCACAAATACAAAAATTAAATACGCTAATTGATGCAGTAATAGCAATTGTACCCGAAAAAAAAGAGGAATTAGAAAATAATTCTAGACCCACATTTTACAGCCAAACCTCAGAAAAAGAGATTGATGCCGCAGAGAAAAGACTTGGTTTTAGCTTACCAGAAAGCTATAAAGAATTTGTACTAACTAATGGGCTTTTAAAATTAGGGGGCACTTCTGGATATAAAAGCAAATTAATACACCCTAATAAGATAAGGCCTTTAAGTGAAATATTGGAGCATGATTTTTTTGTGGATTGGAATACCCGTGAAAATGGAGATTTTGATCGAGAATTTTCATCAAAAATGTGTTTCATTTTTAGTGGAAACGAAGAATTAGATAGCTATTGTGCCTTAAATTATAATGATTACAATGAAACTAACGGATTTGCTGGAGCCTGGCTTTTTATACCTGAAAAATGGAAGACTTTTAATGATGGAGTTGAAAATACACCCTCTGAAAGAGATGGTTTTGAACAGCTTTTTCATTATATGATTGCAACTGAATACCAATACATTGTAGAGTCATTAAATTTTTTACCTCCTTTTATTTAAATTATCATTATGAACAATTTAGAACCAATTAGACCAGAAAATATTCCTGTAGCAGCGCAATGGAATAGCCAAGAAAAAGAATGGGAACTAGGAGAAAAAGATACAAAAGGCAAGCATATTGGAGAATGGAAATGGTGGCTTGCACCTAAAGGTCATTTAGTTTGTCATACTTTTTTTAGTAATGATGGTAAAATAATATCTTTTAAAAGATATCATCCTAATGGAGAAATTTCTCAATATGGAAGTGCAGATGATACTGGGAAAATTGTAGAGCATGTTTATATAAGGAGTACTGCAGAAACTTCAGAATTGTTTCCTGTACATGATGCTGCTGTTTGGAAAGCTTCTAAGAAATCAGGTATTCCAGTTTCTTTTGATACTTTTGATCAAAATGGGAAACAAATAAACGGATTTAAATTAACCGAAGAAATGACCAATAGTTATGATCTGTTACCCCCCATGCAAGCATTAGAAAAACTACAAAAAGTTGTTGATACTGTAGTGAAACAGACAAGTGAAAACTATACCAATCTAAAAGATACTTGCAAACCCGTTTTTATACAACGTATTGATAAAGAAGACATAAAAATTGCAGAAAAACGACTTGGAATTATACTCCCCAAAAGTTACTGTGATTTTGTACTTGAACATGGATTATTTAAAATTGGCTCTAAAAACCAAGCTGCCTACAGATTGTTGCACCCTGCAAAAATAGGGCGACTATCTGATGCCTTAGCCAAAGATTTTAGAGTAGACTGGGATGACTTTACGCCTAGACAACAAGAAATCACAGACAATATAATTTATTTTTCTAATGGAGGAGAATCCAGACAAGGTACCTGGTTTATTTGTTTTGATTATAACACCCTTAATCCTAAAACTGGAGAGGTAGCACTCATTAATTTTAATCAATCTAACTGGCAATGGATGATGAAAGAAGATAATCTAAAGCCTTATGAAAATAGCAAAAGTACCATGCAGATCCATATTAGTACTATTTGCAAAAAAATAATAAGCAATATAGAATATCAATTAGAATAACAGAATCTACTAATAATAACTAATACTCTTTATTAATAACAATAAGGAAGAAGAGGAAAGGATATTAGAGCATGAATATATAGTACTCAAAGAAACTTTAAAAGATGATAGTAAATTGCTCAGAACATTTGAAAACAATATAAGAATAAATGAGTATGGCTATATTTTTATTCAAAAAAGAAAAAATATAAACTTAAAAGATTTAAGTTTATATTTTTCACTGTTTTCCGTATTATTAATCATTCTTTTAAATAATAATTTTGTTCTTATTCATTAAAACAAACCTTATGCAACAATCTTACAAAATAATAACCAATGAAGAGGCTAATAGTCTTTTTAACATAAAACAATACGAACTTATAAATTATGTAACGCATGATGTTATTATCCTTTTTGAAGGTGATACCGTTTTTGACAAAACTTTTAATGATGAAGAAGTGTTAAAATTACTTTTTAATGAAGAGCAACGCCAGAACTTAAAAGTACTATTTATTGTTAATGGTAATTTAAATGCCACAGGATTACCTATGGGTTATGGTACCAGCGAAGGTTCACCTCTACCAGCATTGTTGGTTTTAGGAGATTTATATTGTGATGAGCTAAATAGTGTAGATGATTATATACATATCACAGGCGATGCACATATTACCTATTGTTTTGATGGTAATTACAATCACGGTGCCATTCGTATAGAAGGGATCACCAATGCTCCTTACATCCTAAATTCTGATCATCAGAGTGATATTACTCCTTCTGAATCTGCCGTGGTGATCAACTATTATGGCTATGAAGATGATGGTCTAAAATACGATCTTTATCTAGATGATCTACCAGAAGTATGCATCCCAGAGTGCTTTGATGTAGACCAAGAAGAATTTGACGAAATATATGAAGAAGACAAAGAAGATTTAGAATTTGACCGCATCATATTCATGCAGATAGTGGAATCGGGGAAATCACCTTTCAAAGAAGGTATAGACCCTAAAAAATTTATAAGGGAAAACTAAAAGTACGATACAATTGAAACATCCACACAAATTTATCACCAAAGAAGAGGCTGTAGCACTACTTGATATTAGAAAATACGATCCTCTCGGATCTATACGCTATGGTACCATTCTAGTTCTAGAAGGCGATATTATTTTAGATAGAGATTTAACAACAGATACTGTAGATGACATTATTTTTAATGGAAACCGAGAAACCTATGAAGAATTGATTATCGTAAATGGTAATTTAACTGTAAAAGGAGAAATTGACCTTGGTGATGATGAATTTCCCAGCCTATTGGTTTTAGGAGATGTACATTGTGATGTATTGCGGAGTTCTGATGATTTGATTCATGTTACAGGCAACGCACATATTACATATGCTTTTGATGGAAATTACAACCACGGCCAAATTACCATAGAAGGCACTACCCATGTGCCCTACGTGCTTAATTCTGATCATAGCTCAAACATCAACCCAGATGCATCAGCTATCCTAATCAATTATTATAATAACACGAATGATTTTTTTCAATACCATTACTACAGTGAAGATTTAGAGCATGTTTTAGTTGCTGAGGCTTTAGTGGATGGGGATTTTGATCAAGAGGTTTTTATTGATTTGGTAAAAGCTGGTAAAAACCCTATTAAAAACGATGGAAAAACCAAGAGTGAATTGCTCGCAGAAGCACTAGAAAAAGAACCTGAAAGTGATGAAATCATTACATGTTTAGACCTATCTGATAAAAAGTTAAAAAAAATACCAGCTAATGTATTTAAAAACACACATCTAGAAATGCTGCTTTTAAGAGGTAATAAGTTTGAAGTTATACCCGAAGAAATTGGCAATCTTGTTAATTTAAAGACCTTGTATCTTACTAAATTACCTATAGAACATCTTCCAGATAGCATTGGGCAATTACAAAACTTAGAATTTCTTGATATTAAATTTTGTGAAAAACTAAAACGCTTACCAGAGTCCTTTGGACAACTTAAAAGTCTAAAAACACTAGCGTTTTCTTTTTTTGAAATGGAAGTGCCAGACAGTTTTTTTGACCTTCCAAATCTGGAAACAATTGAAGTAATCAATTATATGTTTTATTACGAAGATGGTGTCGTTAACAGATTGCCCGATTGGCTCTACAAAGTTAAAGGCTTAAAAAAACTCTCTTTTAGACAGGACAATCAAAAAATACCGGATGAAGACATTTTAAAATTTATGGAAATGCACCCTAATACTGACGTGAAATTTTAAAATATTACGACGCAAATTTGATGATCTTACAGAAAAAAATTTTAATAGGTTATTAGGGCAAAACCCAGCTATAGATATTGTGTATTAGTTATAAGTTGAGTAGTTAAAAACTGTGACTAGTTCAAAAAAAAGCCTGAAAACGAATATTGTTTTCAGGCTTTCTTGTTATTCTTATATATTTTAAAGAAACCTTTGTGTAATCAGCTTCATAAAACGTTCTTCATATTCCTCTTTTCCTTCCCAATTGTTATAATCTGGTTTTACCATATTGGTAATAAAAGAAACAGAGCGCTCTTCTGTATCAATAGTGGTTAGTTGAGATAATACCCTATTGTAATCTTCCATTTTATCATTAAAAAGATGTTTTACAAAAGCTAACCGATCATTTAATCCTACTTTAATCTCTTTCTGATAGGTGTCATTCAAGGATTTTTTTTCGGTATGGATTGCTGTAGTCTCTGCAGGCATAAAAATCTCTTGATCGTTCTTCATAAGATTTGGCGTATTCATAAAATCTGCAAAGGCATCTGTTGCTTCATCAGATACCGGCATTTCAGAAACCATCCCTTTAATGGTATCCATTCCTGGCGTAATAATATCTTCTTGATGCGGATTACTCTCTGGTATTGCTTTATTCTCTCTCATTACAGCATTCGCTAATTGCTCAAATTTAGCAGCAATGGTATTATTAGAGACATCAATTTCTACATCGCCTAATTTCTCATCAATGAATTTTAAAATGGCTAATTTTTCGTACAAAGCTTTAGAAACTTCGTATAATTCCGAAATATTTTCTAAATCACTAGAAACAAGAATGTCTGTAGATAATTTTTTAAGTTCTTCTTTTAATTTCTTTTTCATCTCACCTCAACTATTTTCAAGCTATAAACAGAAGTAATTTCTTTTTATACCTATTCATTATGTTTTAGAATTTGCACATTCCTAAAATGTATTTTTAAAGGTAAAGCTTTGTATAAATACACCAACAATGTGGGATTAAAACTAAAAACGTATTATTTTCGTCTAAAATTACAAAATGTTTCTCGAAAATACCGTTAACCCTAAAGAACAATTTGGCTGGATAGAAGTTATCTGCGGTTCTATGTTTTCTGGTAAAACGGAGGAACTGATTAGAAGATTAAAACGTGCCCAGTTTGCAAAGCAAAAAGTTGAGATTTTTAAACCCCAAGTAGATACCCGATATAATGAAGAAATGGTGGTATCTCATGATGCAAACGAAATTCGTTCTACACCTGTTCCCGCCGCAGCCAACATTATGCTTTTAGCAGATGGTTGTGAGGTTGTGGGTATTGATGAAGCACAATTTTTTGATGATGAAATTGTTACCGTTTGTAATGATTTGGCAAATAAGGGGATTAGAGTTGTGGTAGCAGGTTTAGATATGGATTTTAAAGGAAACCCCTTTGGCCCTATGCCAGCACTAATGGCCACCGCAGAATATGTAACTAAAGTACATGCAGTTTGCACCCGTACTGGAAATTTAGCCAATTATAGTTTTAGAAAAGCAAATAGCGAAAATCTAGTGCTTTTAGGAGAAACAGAAGAGTATGAGCCATTAAGTAGGGCCGCCTATTATAAAGCTATGTTAAAGGAAAGAGTAAAAGATATAGAAGTAAACCCAGAAGAAATTAAACCTAAAAAAAATGCCTAGAGCACAAGAAACTGTTCTAGAAATCAACCTAAAAAATTTAGAACACAATTACCATTATTTAAGAGGAAAATTACAAGCCAAAACTAAATTTATGGGGGTTGTTAAAGCTTTTGCTTATGGGAGCGACTCGATTAAAATTTCTAAAAAATTAGAAACGCTTGGGATTGATTATTTAGCGGTGGCTTATACAAATGAAGGGGTTACCTTACGTAAGGCTGGTATTACAATTCCTATTCTTGTATTACACCCGCAACCCATACATTTTCATGAACTTATTGAACATAATTTAGAACCCGCAATTTATTCTTTTCGAATTTTAAAGGCGTTTATAGAAGTGGTAAAAACAAACCATAAAACAGCATACCCTATTCATTTAAAATTTAATACAGGTTTAAATAGATTAGGTTTTAAGGAAGAAGATATTACAGAAATCAGGTCAAAAGTCTTGAAACAAGATGCTATCAAAATAAGCTATATTTTATCTCATTTAGCAGCATCAGAAGATAAAAATGAATTAAAATTCACAGAAAATCAAATTAAAACTTTTTCTAGAATAGCGAATGCTATAGACTTACTTTTAGGATATAAAACAGCGAAACACTTACTCAATACTTCTGGGCTTATTAACTATCCACAAGCACAGTTTCAGATGGTACGGAGTGGTATAGGTTTGTATGGTTTTGGAAACGAAGCTGAAGAAGATAAAAAGCTAAAACCAATAGCTACTTTAAAAACAGCTATTTCTCAGTTACACAAATTAGAACCAAACGAAAGTGTTGGTTACAATAGAGCATTTGTCGCTACTCAAAAATGTATTACGGCAACATTACCTTTAGGTCATGCAGATGGTATTGGCAGAATATATGGCAATGGTAAAACATATGTTTTAGTTAATGGTAAAAAAGCGTTTATTGTAGGTAATGTTTGTATGGATATGATTATGGTTGATGTAACTGATATTGACTGTAAAGAAGGTGATGAGGTTATTATTTTTGGTGAAGACTTAAGTGCCGAAGAATTTGCGAATACAGCAGGAACCATATCGTATGAATTGATAACTAGTGTATCTCAACGGATAAAAAGGTATTTCATCGATAATTAAAAAAAGATAAGCTGTTATTTTTACATCATTATTTTTTTATTACCTTTCTAAAAATTAATTTAATTAATCAACTAAAACACCATTATCATGTTAAAAGAATTTAAAGAATTTGCAATGAAAGGCAATCTCGTAGATATTGCCGTAGGTTTTGTTATGGGTGCTGCTTTTAAAGAAGTTGTCACTTCCTTTACAGGAGGAATTGTTTCTCCACTGATAGGCTTACTATTCGATACAGACTTTAAAGATTTAAGAATGAAATTAAAAGATGGCGTAGCTGATGAAACAGGAAAAGTAGTAGGCGATGTGTACTTAGAGCATGGCCAATTTATTACAAATGTTCTTGATTTTATTATTGTAGCATTTGTGATGTTCTTAGTAGTTAAGGGCGTTAATAAAATGAAAAAGAAAGAAGAGCCAGCTCCAGAAGCACCAAAAGGACCAACTCAAGAAGAGTTACTTATGGAAATTAGAGATGCTTTAAAGAAGTAATTTAAAATACAATCTCAATACATATTTTGAGATGCCGCTGCACTGCAGTTTAATTTAAAACCGTCAATTTCATATCGCTGTGAGATTGACGGTTCTTTTTTTTGACCCTAATAATTGAGGTTTAAAAAACATAAAGTTATAAATATAACAAATTGTTATATTTATATTAATATCTTTTTTTTCTCTTGCCATATCATACACATTAAACTACTTTTGTATTCTTAAAATAACAAAAAATGAAAGTAGCAGTTGTTGGTGCAACAGGAATGGTAGGAGAAGTAATGCTAAAAGTATTAGCAGAACGTAATTTTCCGATAACAGAATTATTATTAGTCGCCTCAGAACGTTCAGTAGGTAAAAAACTAGCCTATAAAGGAACAGATTATACTATTATTGGCTTAGCTGATGCAGTTACGGCACAACCAGATATTGCTATATTTTCTGCAGGTGGAGATACTTCATTAGAATGGGCTCCTAAATTTGCTGAAGTGGGTACAACGGTTATTGACAATTCTTCTGCATGGCGTATGGACCCTACTAAAAAATTAGTAGTTCCAGAAATTAATGCAACGGAATTGACTGCTACAGATAAAATTATAGCAAACCCTAATTGCTCTACCATACAAATGGTATTGGCATTGGCTCCTTTGCATGACAAATATAAAATGAAGAGAGTCGTTGTTTCTACCTATCAATCTGTTTCTGGTACTGGCGTAAAAGCAGTACAACAATTAGAAAATGAAATTGCAGGTGTAGAAGGCGAAATGGCGTACCCTTATCCTATCGGTAGAAATGCATTACCACATTGTGATGTTTTTATGGAAAATGGATACACCAAAGAGGAAATGAAATTAGCACGTGAGCCACAAAAAATATTTAACGACAGAACTTTTTCAGTAACCGCAACTGCTGTTCGTATTCCAACCGCAGGCGGACACTCAGAAGCCGTAAATGTAGAATTTGAAAATGATTTTGATTTAGCTGAGGTTCGCAAAATTTTAAGTGAAACGCCAGGCGTAGTAGTACAAGATAATACGGATACTAATACCTATCCAATGCCTATTTATGCAAATGGTAAAGATGAGGTTTTTGTAGGTCGTCTTCGTAGAGATGAAACACAAAGAAACACCTTAAACATGTGGATTGTTGCGGATAATCTTAGAAAAGGAGCCGCTACAAATGCTGTGCAAATAGGTGAATATCTAGTGGAAAACGAATTAGTGTAAGACCCTGAAAGTTATTAGATTAGTTTAAAATCTTAAATAGTGTTAAAACCTTTAAGTACTCTCGTATTTAAAGGTTTTTTTATGGTATTTTTAGAGCGACTAATTATACATAATAATGAAAAAAATAACATTGCTTGCATGTGCAACACTCGCTTTTGTTGCCTGTAAAACAGAACCTAAAAAAGAAGTAATTACTGTGAACTACCCCACTACTGCAAAAGTTGATACTGTCAATACGTATTTTGGTACAACCGTAAAAGATCCATACCGTTGGTTAGAAGATGATAAAAGTCCAGAAACTGAAGAATGGGTAAAAACACAAAACAGCACTACTTTTGGATATTTAGACAACATACCCTTTAGAGAAGATTTAAAAAATCGCTTAGAAAAATTATGGAACTATGAAAAAATAAGCGCTCCTTTTAAAGAAGGAAACTATACCTATTTCTATAAGAATGATGGGTTACAAGATCAGTATATTGTATATCGTAAAAAAGGAGATGGAGAAGAAGAAGTCTTTTTAAATCCCAATACGTTTTCAGAAGATGGCACCACCTCTTTAGCAGGGCTTAACTTTACCAAAGATGGCAGTATAGCCGCTTATTTAATTTCTGAAGGAGGCTCTGATTGGCGAAAAGCAATTATTATGAATGCGAAAACCAAAGAGATTATAGAAGACACTTTAGTAGACATTAAATTTAGTGGACTTTCTTGGAAAGGGAACGATGGATTCTACTATTCTAGCTATGATAAACCAAAAGGGAGTGAGCTTTCTGCAAAAACAGATCAGCACAAAGTATATTATCATAAATTAGGTACCCCACAGAAAGAAGACAAACTCATTTATGGTGGTACACCTCAAGAAAAACATCGTTATATAGGCGCAAGCGTTACAGAAGATGATCGGTATCTAATTATTACTGCAGCAAATTCAACCAGTGGAAATAAATTATTCATTAAAGATTTAATAAAACCAGATAGTAAATTAGTTACTATTTTAGACCATACCAATACGGATAGTCGTATTGTAGAAACAGTAGGTTCCAAGTTATATATTATGACGAATATGGATGCTCCTAATCAAAAAATAGTCACAGTAGATGCAGCTAACCCAACACCAGAAAATTGGGTAGATTTTATTCCTGAAACAGAAAATGTATTATCACCAAGTACTGGTGGGGGTTATTTTTTTGCAGAATATATGGTAGATGCTATCTCTAAAGTATACCAATACGATTATGATGGTAAAATGGTACGCGAAGTAAAACTACCAGGTGTTGGTAGTGCAGGCGGTTTTGGAGGAAAAAAAGAAGATAAAGACTTTTACTTTTCATTCACCAATTACAATACACCAGGTTCTTCTTATAAATACAATGTAGAAACAGGAGAATACAAGCAATATTGGAAACCAGAAATAGATTTTAACCCTGCTGCATATGAGTCTACTCAGGTATTTTATACCTCAAAAGATGGTACAAAAGTACCAATGATCATCACCCATAAAAAAGGATTAGAATTAAATGGGAAAAACCCAACTATTTTATACGGCTATGGCGGTTTTAATATAAGTCTAACCCCATCATTTAGTATCGCAAATGCTATTTGGATGGAACAAGGTGGCATCTATGCTGTTCCTAACTTAAGAGGTGGTGGCGAATATGGTAAAAAATGGCATGATGCGGGTACTAAAATGCAAAAGCAAAATGTATTTGATGATTTTATTGCCGCTGGAGAATACCTTATTGAAAAGAACTATACCTCGTCAGATTATCTTGCCATAAGAGGTGGTAGTAATGGTGGTCTTTTGGTTGGCGCTACAATGACGCAACGTCCAGATTTAATGAAAGTAGCATTACCAGCTGTTGGTGTTTTAGATATGTTACGCTACCATACTTTTACAGCAGGTGCTGGTTGGGCATATGATTATGGTACAGCTGAAGATAGCAAAGAAATGTTCGACTATTTAAAAGGATATTCGCCCGTACACAATATAAAATCTGGAACAGCATATCCTGCTACATTAGTTACAACAGGAGATCATGATGACCGTGTAGTACCTGCCCATAGTTTTAAATTTGCTGCTGCATTACAAGAAGGGCAAGCAGGAGATAACCCCACTTTAATTAGAATTGAAACCAATGCTGGGCATGGCGCAGGAACACCCGTAAGTAAAACCATAGAACAGTTTGCAGATATTTATGGTTTTACGCTATTTAATATGGGCTTTACCGAATTACCTAACCAAGCTGTTTTAAAAGAATTTAAAAAGTAACTTTAGTTGTTAAAATACCCGTTAGGTTTTAAAAACCTGACGGGTATTTAATTATATTATTTATAACATGCTCCAAATCAACAAGCTTTCTTTTTCATATGCTGACCAAGAAATTCTAAAAAATATCAGCTTTAAAGCAGATAAAGGAGCGCATGTTTCTATTGTAGGCACAAGTGGCTGTGGAAAAAGCACTTTATTAAAGCTAATTTATGGAAGTTTACAAGCAAATTATGGCACTATTTTTTGGAAAGATAATCAAATTTTAGGGCCTGATTATAACCTAGTACCAGGCGAGCCGTACATGAAATACCTTGCCCAAGATTTTGACCTAATGCCTTTTATTACGGTTGAAGAAAATATAAGTCAGTTTTTATCCGTTTTTTATCCAGAGGCACTGGCGGAACGTACTTTAGAACTATTAGAAATGATAGAAATGGTAGATTTTGCTAAAGTAAAAGTGAAGTATTTAAGTGGTGGGCAACAGCAACGTGTGGCCTTAGCACGAGTTTTAGCACAAGAACCAGAAGTATTACTTTTAGATGAACCATTTAGTAATATTGATAATGCTAAGAAAAATAAACTAAGACGTACGCTTTTCAAATACCTAAAAGAAAAAGAAATTACCTGTATTGTAGTTTCTCATGATACAAATGATATGCTTTCTTTTGCTGATGAAATTATTGTATTAAAAGACAAAGAAATTTTTGCGCAAGGCATTCCCCAAACACTATATAAAAAACCTAAAAACCAATATATCGCCTCTTTATTTGGTGAGGTAAATTGCATTCCAATAAAAGCATTAAAAAGTTATGCCCCTATAGACACCGAAATTTTAATATATCCTCATGAATTTTTTACCTCTAAAGAAAATGGTCTTAAAGTAACTGTAGAAACGAGTTATTTTAAAGGGGCATATTACTTAAACGAAGGAGTTTATGATACGAATAAGAAAGTACTTTTCAATTCAAGAAAAAAATTTCAAAAAGGAAAAGAATTGTATTTAAATATTGCTTTAGAAACCATTAATTTAAGGATTTCTAATATAAATGAAGAAGAATGAGCCTAGAAGAGAACAAAAAAAATGCCATAGCCTTTTATAAAATGGCCTATGAAGGCAATCCAAAAAAAGCAGTAGAATTATATATCGGTAAAGAATACATTCAGCATAACCCAGATGTGGCTGATGGTACTAAAGGTTTTATAACTTATTTTGAACGAATGCAAAAGGAATATCCAAATAAGACCATTGCATTTGTACGTTGTATTGCCGAAGGTGATTTGGTAGCCTTACACACTCACCAAACATGGCCAGAAAATGATGAATATGTAACCATGGATTTTTTACGGTTTGATGAAAATGGAAAAATCTGCGAGCATTGGGATGCCATACAACAAATTCCAAAAAAATCTGCCAACCCAAATACCATGTACTAGTATATTAAAACTGTTATTTCTATGCAAAATACCTTATACCTCGTAGCACCTAACAATGCGGAGTCTGGCACTTTAGAAACACTACCCCATAACGCAGCAATAAAAATTATAAAAAATGATGAATTATTAAATTCAGACATTCAATTTAAACCAAATGATAAAGTCTGTGTTGCCTCAGAAGCTTCGTTAGAAATAGCTACAAGTAAACTACAAGATGAATCTAAAAAGAATGCAGTAGAGGTTTTAAAAGATAAATTTAAATTCAGAGAAATTTGCAGTACCATATATCCTAACTATGAATTTAAAAAGGTAGACTTTGCTGATATTCCTAATTTAAAGATTACAAAAAAAACTGTTCTAAAACCTTTAAAAGGTTGTTTTGGTACTGCTGTTAAAATAGTAGACCCAAACACTAATTTAAAACGCATTGCAAAGGAAGTACAAGAAGAATTAGATAAAAATAGTGGAGTGCTTTCTGAAAGTGTATTGTCTCAAAACGATTTTCTCTTAGAAGATTATATTACAGGAGAAGAATATGCTGTAGATATGTTTTATGATGCTGACGGAATACCACATATTGTAAACATATACCATCATCCTATGCCTAAAATAGCTTCTTATTTGCATATGATCTATTACAGCAGTAAAGAAGTATTTGATCTTATTTATGAGGAAGCGATAGCTTTTTTTAAAAAATTAAATACTATTTTAAAGCTCAAGAATTTTACATTACATAGCGAGTTTAAATATGATGACATACTATTTCCTATAGAAATAAATGCCATGCGCTATGGAGGGATGGGTTTAGGTAATATGTTATATCATAGCTTAGGGATAGACCCATATCATTGCTTTTTAAATGGAAAAGGACCAGATTGGGAACGTATTTGGAGTAAAAACGGTGATACCATATTTGCATTCTTTATTGCATATAATGGAACTGGAATAGATAAAACTAGAATGGAACCCGATCTATCTTTATTAAAAAGTAAATTCACAGAAGTACTTCATAGTGCTATTTTTGATTATAAAAATCAATTGGTTTTTGGAATCTACTCCTTAAAAGAAAACAAGGAGAATTTAGAAAAATTATTAGCAATAGAATTTAATGATTATTTTAAGCCTATCGTTAATACAGTATAATGCAAGATTATATAGCCGCTTTAGAAAATGAATTTAAAAGAAATGCAAATACAGAAATTGCAGCGCAACAAGAAGCTTATTTAAAAAACCGGTTTGCGTGCTATGGCATCAAAACCACAGATAGGAGAGTATTACAAAATCCATTTTTTGTAAAAACATTTTTGCCAAAAAAAGAACAACTCGTACCTATTGTAAAAGCACTTTGGGAAAAACCAGAAAGAGAGTATCATTATTTTGGGCAAGAGCTTGCTTTTAAATATGTAAAACAGCTAGAAGAAAAAGATATTCAACTTTTTGAATATATGGTGACACATCAATCTTGGTGGGATACGGTAGATTTTATTGCTACTAAATTAATGGGAGCCTATTTTAAAAAGTTCCCAGAAAAAAGAAAAGCAGCTATAGACAAATGGCTTGCTTCGGATCATCTTTGGCTACAAAGAGCTGCCTTACTATTTCAATTAAAATACAAAGAAGACTTAGACCCAGAACTATTAAGTTATGCCATTAATAAACTAGTAGGTTCTAAAGAATTTTTCATTAATAAAGCTATTGGTTGGGTGCTTAGAGAATACAGCAGAACAAACCCAGATTGGGTCATTGCTTTTGTAGCTAAAACTAAATTAAGTAATTTGAGTAAAAAAGAAGCTGTACGGCTAATTAAATAAAATTACTGAAGAAATTAATAAAAGATGGATAAAAATAAACCAAGACTTGCCAGATTAACAGCCATCTTAACTCAACTACAATCTAAAAGATTAGTAACTGCGCCTCAGCTTGCAGAAAAACATAAGGTTAGTATACGTACTATTTACCGAGATATTAGAACCTTAGAACAATCTGGAATCCCAATAGTAACAGAAGAAGGAAAAGGATATTCTTTAATGGAAGGCTACCAACTACCACCAGTAATGTTTACAGAAGATGAGGCCAATGCATTAATCACTGCAGAGCAGCTTATGCTTAAAAATAAAGACCAATCGCTAGTTGAAAATTATAAAAATGCGATTGCAAAAATAAAGTCAGTTTTAAAATATTCTCAGAAAGAAAATACGGCATTATTAGCTGAACGCATTATTTTTAGAACCAATACCGAAAATCAGGTTACAAGTAGTTATTTAATGACGATACAGACTACTATTACAAAATTTAACCTCTTGGAAATAACATACAAGTCCATACAAAACCAGACGACAAAAAGAATTATAGAACCTTTTGCTTTATATAGTACGCAAGAGAATTGGCTTTTAATTGCATATTGTAGATTGCGTAAAGAGTTTAGAGCTTTTAGAATTGATAAAATTCAAGCTTTACAGGTGAAAAATGAATTTTTTGAAGCGCATCAAATGACTTTAGAACAGTATTTTGAAATCTGTAAACAAAAATATGTAAACACCCCTGACACAAGGCTGTCATAACTCCATTTTATTTTTGTAGAAACTTTTAAAAACAAATAAAAAAATGGATAAAATACAACTAGATGCCTTTTACGTTATTGGAATAGGCGTACGAACAACAAACGAAAACGGACAAGCGAAAGAAGATATTGGAATGCTATGGCAACAATTTATGTCTGAGCAAATTATTGAAAAAATACCGAATGTATTAGATGAAACTATTTATGCCTTGTATACTGATTATGAGAGCGACCATACTAAACCCTACACCACTATTTTAGGATATAAAGTAGCCTCTTTAGAAGAAATTCCAGAAGGAATGATGGGTAAAAAAATAGAGAAAACCAGCTATCATAAATTTATTGCAAAAGGAGATTTAACCAATAATGCTGTTATTGATCAGTGGATGAAAATTTGGAATACTGATCTGGACAGAAGTTACACCACAGATTTTGAAGTGTACGGTGAGAAAGCTGCAGACCCTAAGAATGGTGAAGCAGATATATACATAGCCGTAAAATAGATACAGATGAGACCAATAGACAATTTTTATGCAGACAAACCAGAACCTATTAAAGCTTGTCTGTTGGCACTCAAAAGTATTATTTGTAATTACAATTCAGAAATTACTCCAGAATGGAAATATAGATTACCGTGTTTTATGTACAAGCAGAAGATCTTCTGTTATTTATGGATTGATAAAAAAACGCAATTTCCCTACATAGGCATTGCAAAGGGTGTTAAAATAGAACATCCAGATTTAATACAAGGCAATAGAACTTATATGAAATTATTAATGATAGACCCAGAAAAAGATATTCCCATAGAAAAAATACACAGCATATTTGATATGGCGATGCAATTGCACACATAAAACTATTTGTTGCAAATACTCCTTTGTAGCGTAGTGGTATATAGCATTTTGTGTTTTTAATTTTATGAATGAAATAAAACACTACTTTTCTCGACTATTAGCTTGAACCTTAATTCCAATAATATCATATGGAAAAAATAAAGATAGATATCGTTTCAGATGTGGCTTGCCCGTGGTGTTATGTTGGAAAAAAAAGATTAGAAAAAGCGCTAGAACAATGGAAAGGAGCTACTGTAGAAATTAATTGGCATCCTTTTCAATTAGACCCTTATACCCCACTTGAAGGAGTAGACAGAGAAACGTATTTGGTGAACAAATATGGGAACATTGGGCACATACGCCAAATGGCAGAGAACCTTACCACAGTTGGTGCTGAAGAGGGTATTACTTTTGATTTTGAAAAATTGCAACATACTTATAACACACTAGCCATGCATCAATTATTATATGTTGCTGAAAAAGAAGGTTTTAAAGACCGTTTAAAAGAACGTCTTTTTAAAGCTTACTTTGAAGAAGTTCTTCCCGTTAATAAAATTGAAACTCTTTGTGGTATTATGGCAGAATTTGGATGGAATGATGAGAAAACCAAAACAATCATTTCAGATAAAAAAATTACAAAAGCGGTACAAGAAGAAATGATCTATTATCAAAAACTAGGCGTTAATAGCGTTCCTTTTTTTATTATTAATGATGAACATGGATTAAGTGGCGCACAACCTAGTGAAATCTTTTTACAGGTTTTAGCATCAGTAGCTCCAGTTACTATTGAAAACGGAGCCAGTTGTGATCCAGAAACTGGTCTGTGTTAACTTCAAAGAGGTGAAAAACAACTACGAAAATAAAAATCATTTCGCTTTTTTATTCCACAAATTGTTACCTAGAATTTTATCTAATGCATTTTTCTTATAATTTCTACTTAATGGAATCTTATGAGTTCCAATCTGAATTTCATGTTGTGCAATACCTTCAATTTTTTTCAATGCTACAATATATGATTTATGTACTTGTATGTATTCATTAAAATCTAGCTTTTCAACAACAGCTTTAAGCGATAATAAACTAATGTATTTTCGTTTTTCAGTATGTATCACAACATAATTCTGCATTGCCTTTACAAATAGGATTTCATTGTGATAAATCTTTTCATATTTACCATCGCACTTAATAAAAAAGCAGTTCTCTTCTTTCTCTTTTATTTTTAAGGAATTTTGTTTCTCTAGTAATTCTATCTGTTGTTTAGCTTTAGTTGCTGCAGTAAAAAAACGATTGAAAGGAATAGGTTTAAGTAAGTAATCTAAAACGTTAAGATCAAACCCATCAATAGCATAATTAGGAAAAGCAGTAGTTAAAATAGTCATTGGAGGTTTTGGATTAGATTTTAAATATTCTAATCCATTCATTAATGGCATCTGTACGTCTAAAAATAACAAATCAATTTTATAGTTTTCTAACAGCTGAGGGATTTCCAAAGCTGATATACCAATCCCCAGACAATTCATAAAATCAATCTGACCAATATAATTAATAATACATTCTCTAGCTAATGGTTCATCATCAATGACTATACAGTTTATCATTCGCTTACTTTTTTATTGCTGAGATCTTCTTTTTGTAATCTCAATTGTAATTTTACGGTATGTGTATCTTTTCCTTTAGCAACAGTTAATATGTGATTATTAGGATAAATAATATCTAGTCGTCTCTTTACGTTTTTTAAACCCAGACCACCATAAGATATTCCTTCAGGCAAGCTCTGTTTTAATTCAAAATTGGCACTGTTTATCAATTCAAAATTTAATTCATCACCTATCAATGAAATATTTAAATGAATCCATTTTGCTGATTTTTGATCTTCAGACAAATGCTTAAAAGCATTTTCTACAAAAGGGATTAATATAAAAGGTGCAATAGTAAGTTCTTCTTCTACTTCTATAATATCTACCTTTAGTTTAAAATTTTGATTCTGACGAAGACACTCTAATTCTAAAAAACTTTTGATATAAGAAAGTTCATTTTTTAAAGAGATTTTAGGGCTATTACACTCATAAAGTTGATATCGAAGTAAACTGGAAAATTTTACCAAAGAATCAGATGCCATTTTTGGATTCTTGTTAATGAGCACAAAAATAGAATTTATGGTATTGAACAAAAAGTGAGGATTAAACTGTGATTTTAAGAATTTTAACTCCGTTTCTAATTTTTCTTTTTCGAGTAATTGCTGCCTTTTTTGCGATGCTCTCCATATTTTAGTTAGCTTAATACTCATCCCTAATGTCATGGCACCTATACAAGAAGGTAGGGTATTGAATTTAAATATAGAGAATCCGTTCTTAGGAGAAATTTTAAATAACTCATATACTGATACATCAGCAATAGTAGCTGCCAAGTAATAATTAGCTGTAATTATAATAGCCATTAATAAGATAACGCTAACAACGGATAGGAAGAAAATTAAAAATTTCCCTTTTTGAAGAAACTTTGGAATTAAAAAGTATAAGCAAAAATATACACCCAAGGCTTGATAAATGACATAGCCTAAATATTTAACAATACTATGTGGTTCCATCAAAGATTGAAGAACGTCACTTACACTGCCCGAAAAAAGTGTCCACCAAGCAAAATGATAGCCTGCCCAAAATAAAATATGATGTATTTTATAACGCTCTAAAAAGGTTAAGATAGGTGATAACACATTTATGGGTATAATCTCTTTCACTAATTAATTGACTATAAATCATCAAAATATAATACTTTATTCTAACACAACTTTTTATAAATTGACATGTGGTAGCCTTTTGTTGATAAAAGACATTTTTTAACCCTATTTAAAGTAAATACGACTTCAATATCTAAATACTTCCTTATGTAAATAAAAACAACCTCTTTGTCATTCTATTTTTCAAAGCATATATAATTAATGCTACTTGCATTTAAAATTATATCCATGAAATCAGTTTTACTTTTCTTCTTTTTAAGTATTATAAAACTAGCATTTGGGCAAGTATCAGGATCAGTTGTTGATGAAAAAGGCAATCCTATTATATATGCTAATGTAATGTTGTATAATAACCAAAATAATGTGTTATACAAAGGAAGTCTTACTGACGAAAAAGGGAGTTTTACATTTAAGGTTGATAAAGAAGGGACTTATACTATACAAGTGAGTCTTTTATCATATCAGACCTGGAAATCTGAACCTTTTGATATTTCTTTATCTAACCACAATAAAACTTTCACTAACATTATTTTAAAAGAAGAAGTTACGTTCTTACAAGGAGTAGAAGTTACTGCACGTCGTAAATTAATACAACGAACACAAGAAGGTAGTGTAATTAATGTACAACAAAGTGTGTTAACTAAAGGCAGCACAGTTTTACAGTTACTTGAGCGTTCCCCAGGAGTAATTATAGACCAGCGCAATAATAGTTTTTCATTGAATGGAAAAAGTGGCACATTGATTATGATTAATGGTAAAGTACAACGCATTCCCATTGCAGATTTAATTGCAATGCTCAACGGAATGAGTGCCAATACTATTGAGAAAATAGAATTGTTAACCAATCCTTCCTCACGTTATGATGTAGATGGCAATGCAGGAATCATTAATATTATACTTACAAAAAATGAAACTATTGGTTTTCGTGGAAATATTAACCTCAGTGCCGGTTATGGAGTAGGTTTAAAACAAACAACAGGATTTTCTTTAAACTATGGTAATGAACGCACCAACTTATTTGGTTCATATACTTTTTCATATGATGATACTTACAGCGGTTTTCGTGGTATTGGGACAACAGAAATACCCATCTTGGGAGGTAGCACGGCCATTGATTTTACAAATAGAACACAGCAAATTAATCGTAATCATAATGTAAATTTAAACTATGATTATAAAATTTCAGCAGCCTCTTTATTTGGTGCAAGCATATTGTATAATACATCCAGACCAATAGTTTTTACACAAAATACAGGTTTGTATGATTTTACAAATAATCCTTTTTTAGAGGCTCAAATTAGATTGAGAGGTAATGGAAAGCTAAAGAATTTTAATACATCAGCTTACTTTGAAAGGAAAAAAGAAGATCATATGTTTACCATAACGGCAGATTATATCAATTATAATAATAAAACTCCAAATAGCGTAAGTAGTACTTATTTTGATGAAAATGGAACTCCTTTTCAACCTGATAATGAAATATACAACCAGGGCAATCGCGGGTTCAATGAAACCAATATTAATATAGGTGTACTAAAATTAGATTATCAACATACAATAAATGGAAACGTATCTATAGAAAGTGGTATAAAAGGGTCACTATCAAAAACTATAAATGATGCGCGAATCGAAATCTTACAAGGAGATGATTTTATTATTGATAATCGTTTTGTAAGTACGCTAGAAAATGAAGAAAAAATCGGAGCTATTTATACTTTATCTGATTATACCTTTAACGAAAAAAACAAGGCTCAGTTAGGACTACGATACGAATATTGGGATCAGAACTTTGATGATGTTATTCTAAACCGAAGTTTTGGAAAATTATTCCCATCGTTTTTTTTAACACACTCTTTCTCAGATATTTCAGCTTTAAACTTTGCCTATAACAAAAGAATTACACGACCAAATTACTCGGATTTAGCCTCTTTTTTAATTTATAATGGACCTACATCTGTATTTAGTGGAAATCCACAATTACTCCCAGCAATTACAGATAATATCAGTCTTAGCTATAGTAAAAAATCGTTCAGCATTTCTTTATTAGCTGCTAATGAGAACAACCCTATAGCGCGTTTCCAAATAACCCGTAACTCCCAAAGTAATGTTGCTGTTATAGCCCCCGTAAATTTAGAATATCAAAGGAATATAGATATACAGGCTAATATTCCAATACGAATTACAAACTGGTGGGATCTAAATTTTAATGGAACAGTTGGCTATAGAGAATTTAAATTATTACATACTGATGAAAAGATTACAAATAGTTATAGACACTTTAATTTTAACGGTTCACAAACTATTAGATTACCTAATAATTTATCACTAGAACTATCGGGATGGTATACATCACAACATTATAATGCTAGTATTTTGGTAAAAGGATTTGGAATGCTAAACGGAGGTATTAAAAAAGAATTTAAAAATGGGAGTAGTCTTCAATTTTCGGTAACAGATATTTTTGAAAGTTTTAATATTAATAGTCAAATAGGGACGCTTACTAGAGAGGCTTTTGGAGATGTGTTTGAGGTTAATTATAGTTCCGAATCTGGTTTTTCGCATATTTTTAGGATTGCATATTCATATCCCTTTGGAAATAAGAAAGTAAAAGCCTCCAATATAAAAACTGGTGCTGACACAGAGAAATCTAGATTTTGATAGGCGTAATATGGAAGGGACTATTCTAATGAAAGAATTTTAATTTCTTTTCCATTAAAAACAATAGATTCTCCAACAGCTTTACCCATTAATAATTTACCGATTGGTGTAGCAGCAGAAATACAAAAAACGGAGGCGTTTTTTTCTGTGTAAGCCCCAGCAGAAATAGCAATGTAATAGGTAGCCGTTTCTGTTGTAATAAGACTCCCAAGGCCAATTTTTTTGGTATTTTTTTCTAAAGGAACTTTTGCTAATAGTTCTTGCATTTTTTCGGCTTCTGCTAATTGCTGCCCTAGTTTCTCTCGCTCTAACTGTAGCATTGCTCTTCCCGTTTCGTGCTTATCTCCTGCGCTGCTTTTAGTTTCAGAAGTTAATGATTCTTGAATTCCTTGTATGTTTTTCTGAATACGTGTAACCCGTTCCGTGATAAAATTTTCGCAGAAATTATAAAGTTCTTTTTTAGAAATCATATCATTCAAGGTAGTTCTTTTATGGCAAAGAATCCTTTTTTTGCAAACCAAAAAAAAGTTGAGACATTATATTTATATCTTTATTTGCTCCAGAAAGATAGCCATTAACTTCAATTGTATTGGTGTCTTCTATTTGTTTTGCTCGTATTTTTAGTTTTTCTAATACCTCACTTATTTCATTAAGTTTTGGTACAAATAGATCTTCTTTTAACGCCTTAAAATCTACCTGTACATTAAAGAACCCTGGATGCAACATTTTTTGAGTAGGTATGTTTTCTTTTGTAGTAGAAAAAGAAGTATGCATGGCTGTTTCTTTTGCATAGAACGTATAAAATGGTATTGCTTTTAATACATTATCTTGTATAGCCCCTTGGTTGATAAGGTAATCGTTTAAGCTCTCGTTTTCTGCACCCATATGCACCATTATTTTTGGCGCTTTTTTTTCTTGTGTTGTTTTTACAGCTACTTTTTCAAAATTATCATCATATTCATAACTCACAATAGTATCTGTTTGTATAGTAGTCCCTTTAATTCCTATATTAAAAAAACCACTAGTTCTATCTACAAAATCTGTAACACCAATATTGTTCTTCCTAAAAAAAGAAATTCCTTCTAAACTTTTTATAAAGGCTTCTTTGTTTTCTTTTTGCTCAAAATTAGCATCATAGAAAAGTTGTAATGATGCATTTGGAATTGCTTCATACACCGTATCTGGATAGTACGTGTTAGATTTTTCTGTATGCATAATACCCTCAACAATAGCTTCACCATCATTAAAATTTAAAGTAACCAAACCGTCTCCGTTTGTATAAGCTATATGGTCTGAAGTACTTCTTAATTTTGCTATTAGTGGATGTTTTTTATCTGATATTAATTTATGTTGTAATAAGACATCATCAAAAACAGTTTTCACCTTTTCTATTGATGTTTCTAATGCCATTGCAACTGCTAGCCTTTCTGCGTTCCAAGCTAATACTACTTTAGATTTTTCTAAAGTTAGGTGTTTATAGCCCTCTATATCTGTTATGATTGAAGTTGATTTTTCTTTTGAATAGTTCTGAATGTATTTTTCAAAAGCCTCTGAATCTTCTATTCTAAAAGTAGTAAAAAAAGTATTTTTAATATCTTTCATTGTATAAAAAACAAGAGAATAGGGCATAATATCTATTCCCATTCCATCATCTTCTATGGTATCTTTTTTAGTATCACTTTTAGAGAATGAGCTATTTTCCCAATAGTAACTTGGAGAAGAAAGTGCATCTAAAACCAATGTTTCTTTAATATCATGAACTCCTATTTTTAGAACACTTTCTGCATCTACATGAACTACATTAAGCAATGTTGAAGTTTTCTTAAAATATGAATAACTAAAATATCCTATCACTACAAATACTGCTAGTGATAGGATTATTTTCAAGAATTTTTTCAAAAGATTTTCTTTTTAAAAGGATTAATCTAATAGCTTATTAATCATATTAAAAAAATAAGCCAAACTGTTTTTATTTCCTTTTTCTGGAGTATTTAAAATCATTTCTCCTTCTAATGTATTTCCTTTTATTTTACTTGTTCTAAAAATTACATCTTCAGTATTTTCTGCAATAAAATCAATTCTTTGTCTTAAATCTCTAGGCATAATATCTCTAGGGAATTTAGCTGCTATTTGTTTTCCGTTTACATATATAGCGCTAGAGTTTTTACTAATTAATTTTTTATGCTTTCCACTAACTTTACCATTATAAGCTCCTTTGCTTATCGCCATCATATGTGCTGCAGAACTTCCTATAATAATAGCATCATCTTTAAACATTACATTTAAAGTATACGGTAAATCCGTATCTTTTATTTGGTACATTCCATTTCCTTCAATAGTAATTTTTCCTCTACTCTCTTTTACAGCAGCATTCATCAATCTATGGAATAAATCTTTCTCAGAAGAAGTAACCATCATTAAAAAGTCTGGTATAGTTTCTGTTTTTGTTTTCGTAATCTCCGTTCTATCATAATTATCATCATATTCATAGGTAGTGTAACTTACTTCTCTTTCTTTCATTTCTGTAAGTACAAATAACATATCGCCTCGTAAAATTTTTGCAACGCCTTCTTCGTCTATAAGTAAAGAAAATAAACGTGTGCCAATAGGAATATATGTAGCCATTTCATCATCGCCAACATTTTCAAACATTGTATTCATGAGATCTGGATAGGCTTCTAAAATTCCTTTTGTACTTCCATTAATGGAAAAATAGCCTAACATGTTATCTTCATTAAAATATTTAAAAAAATTAGTATTCATTTTACCATCATACATCGCTTTAGTATACTTTGCCATTTCGTTATTCATGATATAGCTCGTATTCCAAACCGCTTTTGTTTTGTCAAAATTAAGTTTAGAGCTTACAGATGTATTACGATACAGTTTATCAAAACTATTGTATACACCTAAATAACTACTACCAAGACCGTAGGCAAGTTCTCTTTGGAGTCCTAAAGCATCTGTATAAATTGATCCAAAATCTCCTATCCATGCTACCGCTTCGTCTTTACCATTTCCTACTGCTTTTACGTAGGATGCATTTTTTAATATCGTACCATTAACATAATTAGCTGCCATGGTTGCTTTTGCTGCTGCAATAAGTTGTTTATTTTTTTCTAATTGTAATGCTTCTCTTTTTTTACGTTTTTGGGCATAATAATCATTATCATTTGATTTTGTAGATGCTGTAGTATCTTCTATAATATCAACATCTTCTGTAGATTCTATAACGGTTTCTTCTATTTCAATTTCAACTTCTTCTAGAGGTGTTTCCATAGCCTCTTCTATTACTACTTCTTCTACAGCATCTGCTGCCGCTTCTACTGCTTCTTCTATTACCGTTTCGTCATAGTAATCATTTTTATAATAACTATAATCATCATATTTACCGTCTCTAAATTGTAAAACTGTTACTAAAAGTGTATTATCATTCCACATCGTAATCAAATCATCATAGGCATCTACAAAGTATGATACATTTCCTTCTGTTTCTATTATTTTGTCTCTTTTGTTATTTGAGAATAAGGATTCAAAACCTGCTTTATTTTTTAATGGAACTAGGAAGCTATGCGTAAAAGCAGTAGTATCTGACTTCATAAAATAGTAGAAGTTTCGATTTAAGTCCATTCCTAACTCATTTAAATTATTTATTTTGCCTTTTGTTCCTTGTTTTAATTCTTTTAAAAACAGTTTTCCAAGTTTGGAATTTTCAAATTCTGCTACAGAAAATAAATCTGTAATATTTTTTCCTTTTAAGGTGATCACAGCTTTTGCATCACTCGGTATTTTTGAAATTAAATCTTGTGCATTAATTGTTACTGTAATGCAAAATAGGTATGTAAAAAGTATCAGTTTTTTCATTGGTGAAAATTATTTTTTGTTTGTTTTTTGTTTCGTTTTATTTAGATAAGTTAATGTTGTTTGCAATATCTTTTTTACCTAAAATCAATGACATCGCATCAATTTTAAGAAATACTGCTTTTTTATTAGGTGCTATTTTTGCGTTTGGATTAGACACTTTTTCAACAGTTTTTCCAAACCTATAAATGCTGGTATAACTTGCACCATCAAAAATTTTACGGTCTTCACTATTTAGTTTATAAAATGTTCTTTTAATACTATCATCATAAGAAAAAGAACGCTTAAAACTATTGGTATTGGTATCAAAAGAAAAGTTAGTGGTATTAAAATTAGTTTTACTTTTTTTGTTTTGTTTACTAATAAGGTCTTTAAAAACAGCATCTAAATTAACCACTTTATCAAAATCACAAGAAATGGTAAAGATATAATTATCAAAATCTGTGGTTTTTTTGATCTTAGAAATTCCATTTATGGTTTTTAAATGGTTTTCTGCATCTCTTAAAGCTAAATTAATATCATCTTTAGAAGGCACCCTATACCCATTTACACTATCTAATAACATAATTGAAGCAATCTTAGATTTACTTTTACTTAAATTAAAGGTCACTAACATTGTTCCACTACCATCTGCATTTAAGTTTATTTCTTCTAAAATTTCAAAACAACTGGTACATACCGTTAAGCTGAGAAATAGTATTAGATTCGTAAAAATTCTTTTCATGTTAAAAACAGTTGGCTTTAGTTATTAGTTTAACTTCAAAAAAAGGTAAAAATTGTATTGTTTTAATGTTATAGCAAAGTACGTGAATAAACCCTTGTATTCGCTCCCTGTAAACCGTGAATATCAAAACTAATGCCAATATATACCATAAAAAACAAAACTCTGATCTATTTTTATAAAGATCAGAGTTTTTATATTTTACTTGATAATTGAGATTTTAATGCTCCGAGGCTTGTCTAGATATTTTTAAGTTTCCTTACAATACCTTATGAGCCTTTCTCAAGATAGTTTATTCAGCTATTGGTTTCATTTCAAAATCTTCCATAAATTTTGTGGTATAGTTACCCGCAAGATAATCCGGATGATCCATTAACTGTCTATGAAACGGAATGGTTGTTTTTATGCCTTCAATTACAAACTCATCTAAGGCACGTTTCATTTTATTAATTGCTTCTTCTCTTGTTTGCGCTGTTGTAATTAACTTAGCAATCATAGAATCGTAATTAGGAGGAATAGAATAACCACTGTATACGTGCGTATCTAATCTAATACCATGCCCTCCTGGAGTATGGAGTGTAGTTATTTTTCCTGGAGAGGGTCTAAAATTATTATAAGGATCCTCTGCATTAATTCTACATTCTATAGAATGTAATTTAGGCACATAATTTTTTCCAGAAATAGGAACGCCACCTGCAACTAAAATTTGCTCACGGATAAGGTCATAATCTATAACTTGTTCCGTAATTGGATGTTCTACTTGTATCCTAGTATTCATCTCCATAAAGTAGAAATTACGGTGTTTATCAACCAAAAATTCTACTGTTCCTGCTCCTTCATATTTAATATATTCTGCTGCTTTTACAGCGGCAGCACCCATATCTTCTCTTAACTTATCTGTCATAAAAGGAGAAGGGGTTTCTTCTGTTAATTTTTGATGGCGTCTTTGTACGGAACAATCTCTTTCGGATAAGTGACATGCTTTCCCATACTGATCACCAACAACTTGTATTTCTATATGGCGTGGCTCTTCTATCAGTTTTTCCATATACATCCCTCCATTACCAAATGCAGCACTTGCTTCTTGTACAGCACTTTCATAAAGGTCTTCCATTTCTTCTTCTTTCCAAACAGCACGCATTCCTTTACCACCACCACCAGCAGTTGCCTTAATCATAACAGGATAACCCATTTTTTTGGCTGTTTTTAAAGCATCTTTTACATCTTTTAATATCCCATCAGAACCTGGAACACATGGTACATTTGCTGCTTTCATGGTTTGTTTCGCCGTAGCCTTGTCTCCCATTCTGTCTATCTGATCACCTGAAGCACCGATAAATTTAATATCGTGTTCTGCACAGATTTTAGAGAATTTAGAATTTTCTGATAAAAAGCCGTAACCTGGGTGTATTGCATCTGCATTCGTAATTTCTGCAGCAGCTATAATATTGGGTATTTTAAGGTAAGACTCACTACTAGGTGCTGGACCTATACAAACTGCTTCATCTGCAAAACGTACATGCAAACTTTCTTCATCTGCTTTGGAATAAACAGCAACTGTTTTAATTCCCATTTCTTTGCAGGTTCTTATGATACGAAGGGCAATTTCTCCCCTATTTGCGATCAATATTTTTTTAAACATCCTTTAAAATTTTAAGTTCTTATTTTTAAGTTTCAAATGAGAAAACCAATCTTAACTTTATAAAGATTAGCAGCATTTAATTCTTAAAATTTATTAAGATGGGTCTACTAAAAATAAAGGTTGATCGAATTCTACAGGAGAAGAATCATCTACCAATACTTTTACTATTTTACCTGAAACTTCAGATTCTATATCATTAAATAATTTCATTGCTTCAATAACACAAAGCACATCTCCTTGATTTATAGTACTCCCAACCTCAACAAAAACAGGTTTGTCTGGCGAAGGCTTTCTGTAAAAAGTTCCTATAATTGGAGATTTTATGGTAATATATTTAGAATCATCATTGTTTGTTTCAGTAGGAGTAGAAACTTCCGCAGGTGGCACAGCCGCTTGTGGAGCAGGAGCTTGTTGCATCATTGATCCTTGCATCGGTATTTGCTGTACGAAAGTAGTTTCAGGTGAACTTTCATTGCCAGTTCTGATCGTTATTTTGATGTCTTCCATCTCTAATTTAACTTCACTAGCACCTGATTTTGCTACAAATTTAATCAAGCTTTGAATTTCTTTTATATCCATGGAGTTTTAGATTTTGATTGTCTTATTTTGTGTTATATGCCCATTTTAAATAGATAGATCCCCAAGTAAAACCACCACCAAAGGCAGCAAATACTAAATTATCTCCTTTTTTTAATTGACTTTCGTAATCGTTTAATAGTAAAGGTAAAGTGGCTGATGTTGTATTCCCGTATCGTTGAATATTCATCATCACTTTATTATGATCTAAGCCCATTCTATTGGCTGTAGCATCTATAATTCTTTTATTTGCCTGATGTGGTACTAGCCAAGCTACATCATCATCAGATAAATTATTTCGTTCCATTATTTTGGCAGCAGCATCAGCCATATTAGAAACAGCAAATTTAAAAACAGATTTCCCATCTTGAAAAATAAAATGTTGCTTGTTCTTTACGGTTTCTTCTGATGCAGGCAAAATAGATCCCCCAGCATCCATTTTTAAGAAGTTACGGCCAATACCATCAGATCTTAAATATTCATCTTGTAAGCCTAAATTTTCAGTATTGGGTTCAAAAAGAGTAGCTCCTGCACCATCACCAAAAATAATACATGTAGTTCTGTCTGTATAATCTATAATAGAAGACATCTTATCTGCCCCTATCAATAACACTTTTTTATACCTGCCCGACTCTATATATGTAGCCGCAGTTGATATTCCGTATAAAAAACTAGAACAAGCTGCCTGCAAATCATATGCAAATGCATTTTTAGCTCCTATTTCTGAAGCTACAAAAGCGGCAGTAGAAGCTACCATCATATCTGGTGTAGCTGTACCTACTAAAACCAAATCTATTTCTTCTGGATTTAAGTTTCTTTTTTTAATAAGATCTTGCGCAGCTTTTATAGCAAGATAAGAAGTGCCTTTGCCTTTCTCTTGCAATATTCTTCTTTCTTTTATACCAGTTCTAGTAGTGATCCATTCATCATTGGTATCTACTAACTTTTCCAACATTTCGTTGGTCATAACAAAGTCTGGAACGTATGCCCCTACAGCTGTAATAGCCGCTGATATTTTAGTCATCTAAAAATATTTTTTTGCTAAAAACTTTAAAAAAAGTTACAAAACGGGCGAAAATTAGTGAATTTTTGACACTTTTCGAGCTTTTTTATCTTAAAATTGGCTTTTTTGAAGAATTTAGCTTTTAATAACAAAAAACTCCTACTTTTTAAAAAATAGGAGTTTTTTGTTATTATTTAGAAAGACTATTATGCTACAGCCTCTTCTGTATTATCTATTAATACTTGACCTCTGTAGTATAGTTTACCTTCGTGCCAGTGTGCTCTATGATACAAATGCATTTCACCAGTTGTTGGGTCTTGTGCAATTGTAGGGGCAACAGCCTTATAATGCGTTCTTCTCTTGTCTCTTCTCGTTTTGGAAATTTTCCTTTTTGGATGTGCCATTTTATAACTTATTTATCCGTTAATAACTTTTTTAATGCATCCCATCTGGGATCTGTTTCTTCTCCTTTATTTTCTTTTACTTCTTTTGGTTGTAATGCTTCTAACTTTTCAATAGCATCAGATTGTAATGTACCATCTAAAATACCTGGGTGCACCTTTTTTAAAGGTACTGCTAAAACTAGCATTTCGTAAACGTATTGTGCAATGTTAACTTGAAACTCTCCATGAGGGAGAATTAAAATTTCATCATTCTCATCATTAAACACTTCACCAAACTTTACCACCAAATCTAAATTAGCTTCAACAGGCTGATCGAAGGGCTCATTGCTTACATCACAATTTACATTTACAGTACCAGATCCGGTCATTTCTAACTCCATCATGGTACTTGTTTTGTTTAAGCTTACTTGCAAATTTATTGCAGTACTATTAAACTCATTATATTCAAAAGATTCAAAGAACGTATTGTCAATTTTAAAATCAAACTTGTGTATCCCTTGCTTCAATCCTGAAAAGGGTATTGCAAATTCTTTATGCTTCTTCATGTTTCACACTTAAAATTAGTGTTCCTGCCACGTAAAGGCGGGTGCAAAGATACTATTATTTTAATAAACCCCAACTTAATACACTAAATTATTAAACTTATAACTTCTTACAAAAAATCTGGCTCATGTAAAAAATGTACCATTACCTATAGTCTTTCTTTAATCGCTGCTTTTTTAAGGGGTTTGCTGTTAATGCTGTATATTCATTTCTATTTCTAAAAGTTTCTATGGCCGTAAAAACAGCTTCTTTAAAAGAGCTATGATCTGCCTGTCCTTTTCCTGCAATTTCATAGGCAGTTCCATGATCTGGAGAAGTACGGACTTTATGAAGTCCGGCAGTATAATTTACACCTTTACCAAAGGATAATGTTTTAAATGGGATAAGCCCTTGATCATGATACGCGGCTAAAATAGCATCAAATTTCTTATAGCCATCAGAACCAAAAAAACTATCCGCAGAATAAGGTCCATAAACCAAATGCCCGTCGTCAAAAAGTTCTTTGATAATTGGTTTTAAAACGGCATCATCTTCTTTTCCAATAATACCATTGTCTCCACTATGAGGGTTAATACCCAAAAGCGCAATTTTTGGTTTTGTAATGCCAAAATCTACTTTTAAAGACTTTTCTATAATGGCTATTTTGCTTTTTATAAGTTCTGGTGTTATTGCTTCGGCCACATCTTTTACCGCAATATGATCTGTTAACAAACCCACTTTTAAATTGTCTGTTACCATAAACATTAGGCTATCGCCTTCTAATTCTTGCGCTAAATAATCGGTATGACCTGGAAATTTAAAATCGTCGGCTTGGATATTATTTTTATTGATTGGAGCCGTAACCAAAACATCAATAGCATCTTCTTTTAAAGCTTTTACCGCAGCTCTTAAAGATTTTATAGCATAATTTCCTGCTTCTTCTGTTGCCTCTCCAAATTTTATAGTAGGCGTTTCTTTCCAAACATTTACTACATTTATTTTCCCATCCAATGCTTTTGTAGCATCATGGACACCATTATAGTTGATATTTAATTTTAAAGCATTTTTCTGAAAAGAAATGGTTTTATTAGAAGCAAAAATTACGGGTGTACAAAAATCCATCATACGGTTATCTTCAAAAGTTTTCAGTACCACTTCACATCCAATACCATTTAAATCTCCTATAGATATGCCTAATTTAATTTTTCTGCCTTCCGCCATCATATATTTATGCGTTTATAGTAATTTTACAATGCAAAATTACTTAATAAAAACGACACATGTTTACAGGTATAATTGAAACTTTAGGGGAAATAAAAGAGATCCGTAAAGAAGCTACTAATATGCACCTTATTATAAAATCTTCTTTAACACCAGAATTAAAAATAGACCAAAGTGTAGCACATAATGGTGTGTGTTTAACGGTAGTGGAAAAAAAAGATGATACCTATACTGTTACTGCTATTGATGAAACCTTGCAAAAAACAAATTTAAATCACTTACAAGTTGGTGCTTTTGTAAACCTAGAACGCGCTATGATTTTAGGGGCTCGTTTAGATGGACATATTGTTCAAGGACATGTAGACCAGACTGGAAAGTGTATTGCTATAGCAGAAAAAGATGGGAGTTGGTTTTTTACCTTTGAATATGATGCGAGTCTAAATAATCCTACCATAGAAAAAGGTTCTATTACGATAGATGGGACTAGTTTAACGGTTGTAGATTCTGGCAAAAACACCTTTAGTGTCGCCATTATACCATATACATATGAGAACACTCGTTTTAACACCTATAAAGTAGGCACAGTTGTAAACCTAGAGTTTGATGTTATTGGGAAATATGTGGCTAAGTTGATGGCGGGTCGTTAGGTAGTTGTTTGTTGATGGTTTTTTGAGGTAAATAATAAATCTCAACTGCTGATACGATCTTTATAACATTAGGAAAGCTTGTTAGAAATTCGGATATTTAAGATATTAAATTAACATATAAAGGGCAACAGTTGATAAGAAATTAATTTAGTGTAAAGTCTAATCTTTGAACTTGTGTAAACTATCTATATTAACAAACATTTGAGAAAAAGAGCCTACACATCATTAAGTATAGTTATTTTAATAGCAAGTTTAGTATTTGCATCAACTAAAAACGAAAACTACTCTAGCAAAATCGAATCTGATTTTGCCACAAAAACTGACAGTCTATTTAAGAAAGGAAAGACCTTATTTAAGAATAATTGTTCATCTTGTCATTCTATGAGAATGGATAATAAAATGACTGCACCAGCTTTAGGCGGAATTACAAAACGTCGTGACAAAAAATGGCTTTATGATTATACGAGAAACTCTATCGGAATGTATAAAAAAAATGATAGCATAGCAGTTGAATTAAGAAATCAAGGTTGGGCTTTAATGAGTTCTTTTCTAGATTTAAAAGATTCTGAATTAGACGCTATTTATTATTTCGTAGAAAAGAGATATAAAATGTCATTAGATGGAATACCAGTACCAATAGAGTTTGGTTTTAAAATGTCCGAAAATAAAAGAGCAAAAGCCTGTAATCATATAATTTCAGAAAAAAGAGATATTTTAAAAGTTAGTGTTTCGAAAAATAGAGTTTGGCAATTTAGTTGTGGAATAGATCTACATAAAAAGTTTGATTGGAAAAGAACAACACTTAAGGAAATGTTTGTCTTTGATAATTCAATCAACGATTTGATTTTTATTATTTATGAATTTCCAGCTGAACGGAAATCAAAACAATCTGAATGGGAATAAAAACTGTAGGCAACAGAGTACTGAGGTAAAAACAAGTAATATTTCACTCTTTATCTGAATAAACAAATGTCAATTATCGACACTAATGAAACAACCGAAATAACCTCCTTGCAATTTTAAACTTCCATGGTTTTCTAGAATTAGTCATGATACCTCGAACATTTTTTTGATTAATCCGTGTGGCAACAGGATATGGGTATACTCTACTATCTAATTTAGAAATGGGAATCCCAGCATGTTTTGCCAACTCTAATTCTTGTATAAGTTCGCCTGCTTGCGGCGCTATCATACTACCTGCTATAATTTTCTTATTGGCGGTATTCCTATTATTATCATAATACACAGATAAATGGCCGTAGGTATAGTCTTGTAAAATAGCCCTATCATCGTGCGCAAAGGTTTGGTCTTGGCGGTAATATTTAATATTATTATCCCAAAGTTGTTTTTCAGATAAACCAAAATGCGCTACTTGTGGGTCTGTAAAAGTAACCCAGCTTAAATCGCTCAGCGTATTTTTCTTCTTGAAAATAGGGATCAGTAAATTGCGCCATACTTGCCGTACCATTTTTTCTGCTCCGTGAGAAAACATATAAGAACCCGCAGCATCTCCTAAGGCATAGACATTTTTGTTTGTTGTCTGCAAATAATCATTTACTTTAATTTTTCCTTTTTCAGTTAGTGCAATTTCGCCTTTCTCTAAATCTAAGCCCTTTGTATTTACAATTCTACCGATAGAAAGTAAAACAGTATCACAAGGAATTTCTTGTGTGCTACCATCTTTAAATACAATGTTTGCATTTCCATTCGCAAAAGATTTTACCTCAGCATTTTTTAGGATTTTAATTCCTTCTTTTACAAATACCTCTTCTAAAATTTCTGATACTTTTTCGGGTTCTTTGTTTAAAATCCGATCACCTCTATTGACAATAGTCACTTTAGCGCCAAATCTAGAAAATACCTGCCCCAGCTCACAACCAATTGGGCCACCACCAATGACTACCAAATTTTCTGGTAATACCTTGCAATCAAAAAAAATAGTTTCGTTGGTATATACTTTTACGGTATCCATACCTTCTATTTCAATTTTCCTTGGCTTAGAACCCGTACATAAAAAGATTTTTTTAGCCTTATATTCTTCTCCATTAACTATAATCGCATTTTTAGAAGCAAAAGAGGCAGCACCGATAACAACATCAATACCATGAGCTCTTAATGCCGTAGCATCTTCGGTACTTTTTATATGATCTTGTAAGGTATGAACATGTTCTAAAATCTTCCCCATATCGGCTTTTCCAGATACTTCTAATCCAAATTTACTGGCTAGTTTGGCCTCATGAAACTGGTTTGCTAAATGAATTAAGGCTTTACTGGGAACACAACCAAAATTGGTGCAATCGCCACCAAAGTTGTTCTCGTCTTTTTCAACAACTAAAGTTTTTAGTCCAAGCATATTAGCTACACCTGATGACCCCAGACCTGCAGCTCCAGCTCCAATTACAATTACGTCGTATGTTTTCATTTATAAGCTTGTTTTTGAAGGTAATCTACTGATATTCCTTTGTATTTTCACCTATGCTTGCTGCGCATTAAATTCGGAAATAATTTTTCTTTGAGAAAATTAGATTGCTATTTATATTTAAGTCGTATTAAAGCACAAAATATTACCCGTCTATTTATGACTATTATCAAGAACATAAAGGGAAATTTGTATTTGAAAAATTATACTTTAAAGAACAACTTCTTTTTGTATAAGAAATATGCTACTAAAAGATGAAAAGCTAAAACACTTAAAGCATAAAGAAAAGACGACATTTCCATAGAGATAAAATCATGCACATAAAAAGAACTAAAAACCCAATCATGAAGTGATGTATCGTCAACCATTAAAAGACCCATTACTTTACTAATAACTCCAGCCAGAAGATAGATGGCAATTGCATTTGCACCAATGTACTTAAAAACACTTCCTGTTTTAATGTTCTTTATATCTGTAACATAATAAATGACCCCTAAAACGATATTAGCCCAACCAGCAGTTACTAATACAAAACTACTTGTCCATAATGCTTTATTAATAGGAAAAATAATATTCCAGAGATAGCCTAAAATAAGCATAGCGATTCCTAAACCAAAAAGGATTTTAGTTTTGTTGAGCTTTTTCGATTGTAGCAGTAAACCCGTAAAAACACCTAAAATAGCACTTGTAATTGCGGGTAAAGTACTTAGAATACCTTCTGGGTCGTAATCTTTTTGCCACATATGCGTTCCAAGTAGTTTTAGATCGATGTAGTTGGCTAAATTATTTGGAGCTCTATCTAAAGTTGATGGCATTCCGTTTACAGGAATATAATTCATAACCAACCAATAACCAACTAGAATAAAAACGGTAACTCCAATTAAAGCTTTCCAATTTAGATTGATGAATAGTATTGAAGTAATAAAAAATACAATTCCAATACGTTGTAATACGCCTGGAAAGCGAATATTTTCAAAGTCTTTAAAAAAAGGGAAACTAAGTGTAAAAGCTCCTATACATACCCCAAGAACAATAAGTTTTAGACTTCTTATGGTTATTTTTTGATATGTTTTGACATTTGTAGATTTATTATGATAGGCGAAAACAATTGAAGTCCCTACGATAAATAAAAAGAAAGGGAAAACTAAATCTGTAGGCGTATAGCCATGCCAACTAGCATGCAATAAAGGCGCATATACATTAGACCATGTTCCAGGTGTATTTACCACGATCATTAAAGCGATAGTAATACCTCTAAAAATATCTACAGCTAGTATTCTATTTTTCATGTATGGTATTTACAAAATATCATCTTTCATGGTATTCCAAACTCTAGCTAATAAAAATCCAGAAACTATAGTTGCAACACTAAGCCAGATAGCTAGCGTATAGTTACCATAAATCCAATTCCCTGTAGCAAACATGCAACCATATACCAATATAACACCTAAAACCATGGCTAATACCCCAGAAGGAACTGACCATTTTTTAGTGTTTTCTTCAAGTTCAATTCCATCTTCTTTTGCCTCTTTAATCACTTTTTTCCATCCAGGGCCTCCAGGTTCAGTTTGTTTATAGAATTTGTTGAGCGTTTCTTTCGTTTCTCTTTGTGTTAAAAAAGTAACCACAACCCAAACAATAGTTGTTATTAAAACCACCATAGGGGTTTTTGCCCAACTTGGAAATACACCTTCAATAGCAATTTTAGTACTATCAGTATGGTCAAATAATATAGTTCCTATAGGTGTAAAAGAAAATAAGATTGATATGATTCCTGAGGAGAACATTGCAGAAATTTCACTCCAAGCGTTAATACGCCACCAAAACCATCTCAAAATAAAAATAAGGCCTGTACCAGCACCAAACATGATAATAATATCAAAAAGCTGTGTTGCATTATTTAAAGACAAAGCCATTACAGCACTTAATACCATTAAAAGGATAGTAGAAATACGGCCAACATTTACAAGTTCTTTTTCACTTGCATTTTTATTTACTTGTTGCTTGTAAAAATCATTTACCACATAAGAAGACCCCCAATTTAAATGTGTAGAAATGGTAGACATATAGGCAGCTCCAAGCGAAGCTAAGACCAAACCTAATAATCCGCTTGGCAATTTGGTAAGCATTGCCGAGTAGGCTAAATCTTCTCCCAATTTACTTTCCTCTATACCAGGAAAAGCTTCTTGAATACTAGTAAGGTCTGGATATAATATTAAAGAGGCTAAAGCCACTAAAATCCATGGCCAAGGGCGTAATGCATAGTGCATAATATTAAAAAAGAATGTTGCTCCAATAGCATGGTTTTCGTTTTTTGCGGCTAGCATACGTTGCGCAATATACCCGCCACCGCCAGGCTCTCCTCCCGGGTACCAAGAGCTCCACCATTGTACTGCAAGTGGTATAATTAAGATGGTAATTAAAGCTTCTGTATCAGAAAAATCAGGTAAAATAGATATTTTCCCTGCTACATTTTCATGCGTAATTAAATTTGCTACACCACCAACTTCGGGTAAGTTTACAAGGTAGTATGCAGCTCCTATAGCACCTACAATAGCTACAAAAAACAGTACAAAATCAGTATAAACAACACCTTTAAACCCTCCAATAGCACTAAATATAACCGTAATTAATCCTCCTGCTAAAACGGTTTGCAAAGGCTCTAAACCGAGCATAATTCCGCCTATTTTAATAGCAGCAAGGCTAACACCTGCCATGGCTAATACGTTAAAAATTACACCTAAATATATAGATCTAAACCCTCTTAAAAAACGAGCTGGTTTACCACCATAACGCAACTCATAGAATTCCATATCTGTACTAACGTTAGATTTACGCCAGAGTTTGGCATACACAAAAACAGTTAGTAAGCCTGTAAGTAAGAAGGCCCACCAAACCCAGTTTCCAGAAACACCATCACTACGAACCAAATCTGTTACTAAATTAGGGGTGTCTGTAGAAAAAGTAGTGGCAACCATAGAAAAGCCTAAAAGCCACCAAGGCATATTTCTACCTGATAAAAAATACTCAGAAGTGTCTTTTCCTGATTTTTTGGAAACAATGATTCCTATAAGAAGGACTATACTAAAAAACCCTATAATAAGGCTATAGTCTAAAGTAGATAATTTCATATTTTGGTTGCAGATCTATGCCTAAAGATAAGTATTTTGCGCTACTTTTGTTCTCATAGATTAATTATACATTTTGTTTCTAGCGCTTTCTTCAGAAATTACTACAAATGCGTTTATACTAGGAAGCATTGCTGCCTTTGTATTGGGTGTATCCAAATCTGGCATAAAAGGTATTGCTATTATTATTGTTACATTAATGGCATTAGGTTTTGGCCCTAAAGCTTCTACTGGTCTTTTAGTACCACTGCTAATAGTAGGTGATATTTTTGCTGTTATCTATTATAACAGGCATACCCAATGGAAGTATATTTTACGCTTTTTACCTTGGATGATGCTAGGTGTTTTAATAGGGGTTTATATTGGTGATAGCATTGATGAAGAAACGTTTAAGCTCAGTATGTCTATCATTATACTCTCTAGTGTTATTATGATGTATTGGTGGGATCAGAAGAAATCTAAAAAAGTACCTACTCATATTGCCTTTGCTGGTTCTATGGGTATTATGGCTGGTATTACTACTATGATTGGAAACCTAGCAGGTGCATTTTCTAATATTTTCTTTTTAGCCATGCGTTTGCCCAAAAATGAATTTATTGGAACAGCTGCCTGGTTATTTTTTATCATTAATATTTTTAAACTCCCTTTTCACATATTTGTATGGGAAACCATAACTGTTAATACACTCATTATTAATTTAAAATTAGTCCCCGGTATTTTTATTGGTTTGTTTGTTGGGGTACGATTGGTAAAAATGATTAAAGATAATTTTTACCGTAAAATGATCTTGATTTTAACAGCAATAGGGGCTTTATTAATTCTTTTCAGATAATTATTTATTTACTAAACTTTTCCATTGTAAAAAGTTCAGGACTCCCACCTGCATTTCCACATCCAGAAGCAATATAAAGTGCATTTTTATAAGTTAACAATCCACTTCCATGCCTTCCTCTAACAAGTGATGGCAAGGTTCTCCACTCATGGGTTTGGGGGTTTAATGCTTCAACAGTATCAAAAGCATTTGGTTGTGTTGCAGATTCTCCACCAACTACGAGTATTTCATTATTAAAAACTGTAGCCATATTGCCCGCTCGTAAAGTGGGTAAATTATTAGGTAAGGTTTTCCAAGTTTTAGAAGTAATATTATATACATCTACTTCCCCAATTGTATTTTTAAAAGGATTCTCTGCCGCTTTTGTATTTCTGCCCGCTAACACATAGATTTCACCATTAGAAAGCACTGCTTGGAAATGATCTCTAGCTCTAGGAGCATCTGGTAAAACTGTCCACTTTCCTGTGCTTAAATTATAACTGTCTAACCATTTTTTATGATCCCCTCTATGTCCATCTTTAATACCACAAGAAATATAAATCACATCATTATCTAAAACATTACCTGTAGAACCCCTTCTTCTATTTTCTGGAATTTCTGCTCCTTGAGACCATTGATCAGTTTTTGGATCATAAATGTAAATATGAGTAGTCGGTGTTTCCACAGGATATTTCCCCGTCATAGCCCCAATAATATATATTTTATTTTGATAGGTTATGGGCTGAAAATGATGCATCTCTATAGGTGGTTTAGCGCCTTTATACCAACTTCCAGTTTCTGGATCGTAAATACTTACAGGCTGAATTCTTCTACCTCCTAGCAAATAAAATTTTTCATCTACACGAACAAAAGCCGCTTCATGGCGCTGAATAGGTTTACTACCATCTGCTATTGAAACTGTTTGCCATTTTAAACTATTATTATCAGTAGTGCTTTCTTGTTTATTTATTTGGTTGGTTCCTTTGCAACTTATCAGTATGGATAATATACCTAGGGTGAATAGCGTTTTTTTCATTCAGTTTCCTATTTAATCAGTTCAAAACTATATTATTTTCATCATATAATACCCCTTTTAGACCTAACAAAAAATCAAAAATATACCACAGATATCCCTAAAACTCTTAAATAGCGTCTAAGAAGTGTTTTAGAATAGGGTTTTCATTTTGTGTATTCCACACTGCAAATAGTTCCGTTTTTTGAGGGATTTTTTTTAGCTCAATATATTTCACCTTGTAATTATAATTGTCTTGTAAAGAATTTGGAATGATAGAGATTCCCATTCCATTTTCTACTAAACTAAAAATAGTAGGACCATGTATGGCTTGGTGCACTACTTTTGGACTAAAACCAGCATGCTCACAAATATGTACTATCTGCCTGTAATATAGCTGACTCGTATCATTAGGAAAAAGAATAAAAGATTCTTTAGAGAGCTGTTCAATTCCTTTAAAATTTGCTTTTGTAATCGGATGATTTTTTGGTAATACTAAAGTGAAATTTTCTTTATAAACAGGTTTAAGCTGTAAGGCTTTAGGAACTTGATTTGATCTTATAAAACCAATATCTAATGCCCTTTTTTCTAAGGCTTTTATTTGCTCTTTATTACTAAGTTGATTGAGTCGTAATTGTACCTTAGGATACGATTCTCCCAATGATTTAATAACCGCTGGCAAATATTTTTGCATTGCAGAACCTACAAAACCAATTTTTAATTGCCCCGTTAAACCTGTCATTAATAATTGCCAGGTTTTCATAGAAGTTTCAAACTGAGAAACAACTAGTTTTGCTTCGGTTAAAAATAGTTCTCCAGCCCTATTTAAACTTACTTTTCGGTTGGTTCTATCAAACAAAGTAACCCCTAATACTAGTTCAATATGTTTTATTTGCTGACTTAAAGCAGATTGTGAAATCGCTAAATTTTCAGCAGCCTTTCTATAATGCAATGTCTTTGCTAAGGCTATAAAAAAACGAAGTTGTCTTAATTCTAATTGATTAGTAATACTTATCATTTAACAATAAATAAAAATTATTAGTTATTAAATATAAAACTATTTTTGTGTAAAAAGAAAGTAAATTAAATGATGACAACAGAAAAAGCGCCCTTAGATATTATTTTTGATGCCTTATTTACGCCGTATAAAACAAGAGTACCTAATGTGTCTAAGATCAATAATGCCATGATTGCTAGAGGGATTATTGCAGATGAAAGTGAGATTATTAATGATCATGTTGCTTTTAGAACCTTAGGCGTTCCTCATTTAGGACTAGCATCTTTAGAAAAGATATTTTTACATTATGGTTATGAGAAAAGAGATGCTTATTTTTTTGAAGGGAAAAAATTAGATGCTTTTTGGTATGCCCCACCAGAGGAAAAATACCCTCGCATTTTTATGAGCGAATTACGGGTGCAAGATTTATCAGCACAAGCACAAAATATTATACATCAGTATACAAAAGGTATTAGCTCTGACCCTGTTGATGCTATTAATTTAGACGATCCAAAAGAAGTGAGGGCTTTTTTTCATCAACCACTCTGGAAACTACCAACAGTACAAGATTATACTACTTTATTAGAGGAAACTGAATATGCCGCTTGGGTAATTTACAACCGATATTACTTAAACCATTATACTATTAGTGTGCATAATCTTAAAAAAGGATACCACACTTTAGAACAATTCAATGCTTTTTTAGCAGAAATAAATGTAGTTTTAAATACTTCTGGTGGAATTATTAAAACAAGTAACGATGGCCTTTTAAAACAGAGTAGCTCTGTGGCAGAGATGATAGAAGCTGAATTTGCTCACAATAAAAAAATTGAAATCGCTGGGAGTTATGTAGAGTTTGCAGAACGGTTGCCTTTACCTGAATATAAAAGTATGCCCTTTGAACTTTTAGAAAGGAAACACCGAAGGGATGGTTTTGAGTCTGCTAATGCAGATAAAATATTTGAAAGCACCTATACAGAACAGACTGCTAAAGGGTAAGGAAAATCACTTGTTTTTATTCACATAAATATCAATTGGCGAAAGTGTTTTAGCCCTTAACCTTAGTTTCTTAAATTTTATATACAACAAGTAAAACACTAAGATTTATATTTTACGGTAGGTTTATGAAGCGAGTAATTTTTTGGCTTTAGAAGTCTCCTTAGCCCAATCAATAGCATCTCCTAGAGTAGTAAAACGTTTAAAGTGACTTTTTACGAATATTTTTTCTAATAATCCATTAAAAAATCCTGCAGGAGTATAACTAACAATTCCATAGCCAGTTAAACTATAACTGTGTTTAAAAAAATGAATCCAACCCGTTGGGTTTACAGAATAGTTATGAATTCTATTACTTATAAGTACTAAATCAGAAATGCCACCATCCGATAAATTATTAATATCATCTGCGAGTCTTTTACCATGCTCTTCCCAGGTAAAAACAACATCTTCATTTACTTCAGAGATAACATAACCATCACATAAATAACAATTACCAAAATCGTAATTTAATTCCTGTATCGTTTCTTTGTAATAAGGGGAGTTTTTAAAGCTATTCAAAATATGTTTAGTTTTGGTTTGTTACTGGAAAAACATGCTTTTGATACAGTTAGTATAAATAATCGTTAAAATACCATTAAAAGTCTACAAGTGGTTCATATTAATAGTAAGAGCTTCATTTTATTGCTCCTCTATTGACCTGTAAATCAAAGCTTTTTGGTTTAAGAAGCAATTCTATTTTTAGACTGGCAAATCATTTGTGCCCATCTAATAGCATCCTCTAAATTAATAAAACGCTTAAATAAACTTCTTTTCATAAATATCTTTTCTAGTAGACCATTAAAAAAGCCTGCAGGGCTGTAACTAACAATACCATAGCCTGTTAGACTATAGCTATGCTTAAAAAACTTAATCCAACCCGTAGGGTTTACAGAGTAGTTATGAATTCTATTAGAAATATAGACCAAATCGCTTCCATCATTATCGTATAGTTCTGCAATATCTCTGGCAAGTTGCTTTCCATGGTCTTCCCATGTAAAAATAACATCTTCATTTATCTCAGAAATAACAAAACCATCACATAAATAATAATTACCAAAATTGTAATTTAATTCATGAAAAGCAATATGGTATAGGGGAGAATTTTTAAAGCTATTCAACATAATCCGTGTTTGTTTGGATTACAAAGAAAGGCTAGTTTATCCATTATACTTAAAAAACTCGTTTACCGCCAGTAAAAAAACTATATGGTGTTCTAGTTAACGTTAAAGTCCTTCTTTTATGGGATCAACGTCATTTTCTTTTAAAACCAAATTAAAGACAAGCGCACCAATCTCCTTTACAGGCTCATAAAACAGAGACTCCTTTTTTGTTTCATCAGGGAGTATTTGTAAAGAATTATTAATCTTATCAAAAAAGATTAGTATAGCGCCTAAAACAATAGCAACTTTTAATACTCCAAAAGCAGCTCCAGCAATTTTATTAACAAGTCCTAACATAGCTAGCTTAGCAATTTTAGTTAAACCTCTTCCTAAGAAATGTGCCGCAATTACAATAATTATAAATGTAGCTATAAAAGCAATTAGATTAATATAACGTTCGTCCCATTGCATATTTTTAGAAAGGTAATCTCCTAAAATATAGGAGAAATGAATTGCTCCATAAATTCCCCCTATTAATGCAACTAGCGAAGCTAGTTCTATAAAAAGTCCGTTTTTAACACCTTTATAAAGCCCCCACAAAAGTAAAAGGCCAATAATAATATCTAAAATACCCATGGTAGTTGTGTTTAAATGCTTTGGTATGAAAATAGTATATAGCAACAAATATAAAACTTTGATTTGTACCTTTGTAATTCCTTAAAATTATTGTTCATGTCTAGAGATATTCTATTAAAAGAACGTTGGAATGTATTAGTAGAAAAATTAGCTACGCAGTTTGCAGATGGAGATGTCTTAGAATTAGACGCTATTATTTATTTAGTAGGTGTACAAGAATTAGGTAAGTACCATAGATCCTATAAAAAAGATGAAAAATTAGACCTTATGCATATTGCAATATGTAGGCTTTTAGAACCCTATGGTTATTATGCCTTTGATTATTTTGATGAAGAGGGCTGGCCACATTATACCGTAAAAGAAACCCTGCCGCCATTAAAAGCAGGGGAACAGTCTATATTAATGAAAGAAGCTATTGTAAATTATTTTGTAGAAAAAGAATATATTCAATAAACCCTATTTTCAGGGTGATATTTGTATACTATAAAGCATTATTTTTACCTAACGCCTCAATATATTTCGTGGCGTCCGAGCGGGCTATTCGTTACAATTCCTCGCTCTTCCTTATCAGTCAGGCTGTGGTATTTTCTCTGCTATCCCTGACGCAGTTATAAAAACAAACAGATGAAAAAGCCCTATTATGCTGTAATTTTTACGTCAACAAGAACAAAAGGAGATCATGGTTACGCTGCAATGGCCACACAAATGGAAGATTTGGCTAAAAAACAAAAAGGATTTATCGCTATAGAATCTGCAAGAGATACTATTGGTATCACAGTAAGTTATTGGGAAAATCTAGAAGCCATTAGCCATTGGAAAGCGCAAACAGATCATCTAGCGGCACAACAAAAAGGAATTCAAGACTGGTATTCGTGGTATAAAGTAAGAATTTGCTTGGTAGAGAGAGAATATGATTTTACAAAAACATAGCGCTTGAAATTCTTAAAAAAACATCTCAAAAAATTACTTCTCTTCACCATTTTAAGCATTGCTTATTATTTCTGCTTACCCAAGCAACTCTTTAAAACCCCAACGGCAACTGTTGTAGAAAGTAAACAAGGAACGCTTTTAGGAGCAATGATAGCTACAGATGGGCAATGGCGTTTTCCTGTTGTAGATAGTGTTCCTAAAAAGTTTGAAACCTGTTTATTGCATTTCGAAGATGCGTATTTTTATAAGCATCCAGGCTTTAATCCAATTGCTATAGCAAAAGCTTTAGGGGCAAATATTTCGGCTAAAAAAAACATTCGTGGTGCAAGTACCATAACACAACAGGTGATACGACTTTCTAGAAATGGCAAAAAAAGATCTTATCTAGAAAAAGCTATTGAGCTTATTTTAGCAACTCGATTAGAATTTAGGCATAGCAAAAAAGAAATTTTACAGCTCTATGCAAGCCATGCCCCATTTGGTGGTAATGTAGTAGGTTTAGAAGTAGCAGCTTGGCGGTATTACGCATTACAACCACACCAATTATCTTGGGCAGAAAGTGCCACATTAGCCGTGTTACCCAATGCTCCAAGTCTTATCTATCCTGGAAAAAATCAAATTAAACTATTACAAAAACGCAACCGTTTACTACAAAAACTACTAGTAGAAAAAGAGATCGATAGTACTACCTACCAATTAGCACTATTAGAAGAATTGCCACAAAAACCCTATCCTTTACCCAAACTAGCCCCACATTTTGTGCAATATGCATCCAAACAAAAAAGAGGGCAACGGATAAAAAGTACTATAGCAGAAAACATACAAAAAAGTGTAAATGCAATTGTAAAAAGACAGCATAATCTTTTAAAGCAGAATCAAGTTTATAATACAGCTGTTTTAGTTTTAGATGTAAAGACCAGAGAAATCCTCTCATATGTTGGCAATACCCCAACAGATGCAGCGCATGAGAAAGATGTAGATATGGTACAAGCCAACCGTAGTACGGGTAGTGTTATAAAACCCTTGTTGTATACCGCTATGCTAGATGCCGGAGAGTTATTACCAGATATGTTGGTGGCAGATGTACCCACACAAATTGCAGGCTATACCCCAGAAAATTTTAATGAAGATTACAATGGTGCTATCCAGGCAAAAAAAGCTTTAGCACGCTCGTTAAACATTCCTGCAGTACACTTATTACAATCCTATGGTTTGTATAAATTTAGAGACCAACTTGATGCTTTTAAATTAAGAGGCATCAACAAACACGCCGATCATTATGGGCTTACGCTTATTTTGGGAGGGGCAGAGAGTAACCTATGGGATCTATGCAAAACCTATGCTTCACTAGCTTCAACCGTGAATCATTTTAACGAAAGTTCTAGTGAGTATTATACAAGCGAGTTTTCCGAACCTATTTGGGATTTAGGTGCTACAGCAGATTTTGGAATAAAAAAAACAGAAAAAACAGTTTTTGATGCTGCTAGTATCTACCTCACGTTTGAGGCAATGAAAGAAGTGAATCGCCCAGAAGGTAGTGAATCATGGGAGTTTTTTGACTCTAGTAAACAAATTGCATGGAAAACAGGCACCAGTTTTGGAAATAAAGACGCTTGGGCTATTGGCCTTACTAAAGATTATGTGGTAGGCGTATGGGTTGGTAATGCAGATGGTGAGGGAAGACCTAATACTACTGGAGTAACTAGTGCAGCTCCTATTTTATTTGATGTTTTTGATGTGTTGCCAAAATCTGATTGGTTTGCAAAACCCTTAGATGAATTTACTGAAATTGAAGTTTGTACAGAAAGTGGGTATTTAGCCAGTACCATTTGCCCTAAAAAAACAATTAGCATTCCTAACAAACAAAATTATGTAAAAACCTGTTCCTACCATCAAACCATACATTTAGATGCAGCACAACAGTTTAGAGTAAACTCTTCTTGCGAGCCTGTAGCAGAAACAGTTGCCAAATCTTGGTTTGTATTACCTCCTTTAATGCAATATTATTATAAAAAAAGTCATCCTACCTATAAAGCTTTACCTCCTTTTCGCTTAGATTGCCAGCCTACAAATACTACTCCTATGGAATTTATTTATCCAAAAAACGGAAGTAGAATTACATTAGCCAAAAACTTTGAAGGGCAACAAAATGAGCTGGTTTTAAAATTAGCACATGCTAAACCTAAAACAAAAGTATTCTGGTACTTAGACGGTATTTTTCTAAAAGAGACTACTAATTTTCATGAAATAGGAGTACTGCCAGAAAGGGGAAAACATACTATTGCCGTTGTGGATGCTTTAGGAAATGAGGAAGTGATTTCTATTAGAGTGGAGTAGCCTCTTAGCAATTAAACATCTGACTCAATTTTCTTATAGTTATAATTAATTCAATCAATCATTTTAAAATAAAAGTTACCTTGGCTCAGAATAACAATCGGCCAAAGAAATTATTTTGATATTATTTTTCAATTCTTCTAAATTTTCAAAAGCTTTTTTTGTAATGCTAATGCTTTTAGTTTGCTGCGGTAGAAGATCAAAATAATTATCAGAAAAATTATATTTTGAATCAGTAGCAATAAAAACACCTTTAGCCAAATAATCCGTTTTAAAATTAAGTTCGTACACCTTATCTTTTTCTAGAATAGAATACCTTACATTAGGAGTAGGAAAATCTAAATCTTTAAATGGTAAAAAGTAAAAATAATTTTCTGCTATTACCGAGTCGTTATGTATTAAAGAAGCACTCAACAGACTGCTTTTTAAATCTACTCCTTCTGCTATTTCTCCTTCTTTTAAAGAAAAATATTTTTTAGATGCATTTTTTGTAACTGTGAGTTGCTTTTCCCAGCCCCTAAGTTTTTTACCCTTAAAGTCTAATACTTCTAATTTTAATACTGCTTTGATATTTTGTAAAGAATCAGAGACCACAAATACATTTAGGCTATCTTCTTTTTTTTCAAAACTGACTAGAAAATTTTTAAATGCTTTTTTAGCGCTATAATGAACTGCTTTCCATTTTCCGTAATAATCAATACTAGACCAAGATGCTACTGGCCAACAATCGTTAATTTGCCAATATAAACTTCCCATACAACGGTCTCTATTTCTTCTATGTGCCTCTATCCCTGTCTTTATACCATAGGCTTGTAATAATTGACTTAAATATAAAAAGCCCTCAAAATCTTTAGGTTTTTTATAATGACGCAACATATATTCTTCAATGGTTTCATTACCAATACTAGAACGCTGGTGCGATTTCATTACTTCAGAATAGATATCATAGTCTTCTGGTTCTGTATATTTCTTAACAGAAGTAAATTCAGGAAAAGACTGAAAACCATACTCAGACATAAACCTAGGTATGGCTTTATTATAATTATCAAAAGGTTCTTTACCCCACCAAACCATCCAATAATGAGCATCTCCTTTTTCAAAAGATTCTTTCTTTCCAAATTCACTCCCTGGTGAAGAGGGCCAATATTTAGTAGTGGGCGCATAATTTTCAACTACTTCAGGTAGTATTTTATGAAAAATATCGTCATAAGCTTTCCAAATCGTATCGGCTACTTCTTTAGATTGTTCTGCTATAACGTTATTTTTCCAACCCCAGTTTTCCCAAGCCGAAAGAATTTCGTTATTTCCGCACCAAAGTGCTATAGAAGGATGGTTTCTAAGTCGTTTTACATTATCAATAGCCTCTTGTTTAACATTATTTAAAAAAGCATCATCCCCAGGGAACATGGCACAAGCAAACATAAAGTCTTGCCATACCAGTAGTCCCATTTCATCACATAAATCATAAAACGCTTTATCTTCATAAATACCGCCTCCCCAAACTCGAATCATATTCATATTCGCCTTTTGAGCAGAAGATAAAATATGGGTGTATTTTTCTTTAGTCACTCTATTTAAAAAAACATCTTGAGGAATGTAATTAGCTCCTTTCATAAACACTGGATTGCCATTTACTTTAAAATAAAATGAAGATCCGATAGTATCTTGTTTTTGTACCAATTCAATAGTTCGTAAGCCAATTCGGCTAGATCTGGAGTCTGTATACGAGCCAGAAGTAACTTTTACCTTGATATCGTATAAATTAGGCTCCCCCATTCCATTAGGCCACCATAGTTTTGGGTTGTTTATTTTAAAAGGAATAGCAAGTGTGTTTGCACCTTTTTGAAGTGAGGTATCTATTTTTTGAAGTAAAGATTGATTCGCAAAAATTTCTACTGATACTTTTTCAAGAGGGTTCTGCGCTTTAACATCAATAGTTGCGGTTAATTTAGCAATACTATCAAGCTTATTCTGTTGAATATAAATACTTTCAATTTTATGTTGTTCCCAGCTTTTTAAATGTATAGGTCTCCAGATTCCCGAAGTAACCAGACGAGGTCCCCAGTCCCAACCAAAATGATAACCTGCTTTTCGGCTAAATATACTTACTTTTTTTTCTCCTTCAACTTCTCCTATTTTAGCCAAATCATTATCAGACACAGGAATTTTAAAACCTAAAGAATCGTATTTTTTAATGCCTTTTTTAATTGGAGATTCAAATTCAATCTTCAAAGTATTAGACCCTTCTAACAAATATTTCTTAACATTTACCGTATAGTTTCTAAACATATTATCTGTTTTAAGTAGCAGACTATCATTTAAATAAATTGTACTATAGGTATCTAATCCTAAAAACTCTAATTCGTGATGCGATTTTTGAAGTTCTTCCTTAGTCATTTCAAAATGAGTTTGGTACATCCAGTCTTTTTTATCAATCCACTGAATTTTGTGCTCATTTAGCCTGTAGAAAGGATTTTCAATTGTTTCAAGGTTTAACAAATCGGTATGAACAGTTCCTGGAACAGTAGCTTTTTCCCAAGTAGCATCTAAAGTGCTTTTAAATTGCCAATTCTCTTTTAGTTCTATTGTTGAAGTAGTTTCTTTCATTGTACAATTACTAAAGAACAGTAAAACGGAAGACAAAATTAAATATTTGAACATCTTAAAATGTATAAGATTATTAGTTTGTTTAAAGTTAAGAAACAATACTATAAGGGTGTATAGCATTTAAAAAGTAATTTATAAAAGCTGTATTATCAGTTGTACAAGTCTATTTAATACAGTAAACTACCAAGGTTTATACTAGAAAACCACACATTAATGCGACTAAAACACGAACCAATCCTGATTTCTACTATCGTTTTTAATGTGATGTATTAAGAATTTTTTTGACAAACTACATATAAACCAATTTTACTTCCTGTTAGCTCTTTATTAAACTCATTTTCATTTTTTATTTCAAGGATATCAAAACCGCTTTTAGCTATAATATCAATAATTTTTTCTTTTTTAACCCATTGGGAGCATGGTTGATTTTTATTAAAAAATTGAAAATTTAGCTTATCTTTTATTTTTAAATAGGGTAAGCAATTCTTTGAAATTTTTTCTTTTCTAAATTTCCTTAAAATACCCAAAATAAAACTTAAAATAGAATTATAGGATCTAGCATCATAATCTAAAAAAGAAAAAATTACGATTCCATTTGTTTTACAAACTCTATGTGCCTCTTTAAATGATTTAAGAAATAGTTCTTGCTTTTCTACAAAACAAAGCACTTGTTGAAGGTAAATTAAGTAATAATAGGACTCATCTTTATAGGCACTTAAATTTGTAGCATCTCCATCCATAAAATTAATAGTCGATTTTTTTTCTTTTGCAACTGACTTAGCGTAGTGAATCATTTTTGGAACAAAATCATAAGCAGTAATGTTTTTGAACCCAATACGCTCTACAAAAAAAGAAAGTCTTCCTCCACCAGTTCCTGCTTCTAAAACATTTTTTGAAGTGTCAGTTAAGTATTTTTTTAGCAAATATTTTTCGGAAAAATGAAGTTTATCGCAAGTGGACCATTGTTCAAACATTGCTCCTGAATATAATTCATAGTTATTTTTGCTCATTTGGTTTAATTTTAGACTTATGCTAATTGGTTATATCTTACAAATAATTCGCTATAGCTAAATCTTGGTTTTATGTATTCAATCGCTTTAAGAATGTAATTAACTTTTTAACTTCAAAACTTAATCCAGCTTATTTGTTAAATTTTTAAATACTTTTTTAGCATTTTTTTCTTGATACAATGCAGCATAAACAGCATCAATAATGGGTGTTTTTACACTTTGTTTAAAACGCGATTTAAGTTCATACGCACTTTTAGAAGCATAATACCCTTCAGCTACCATGTTCATTTCCATCATAGCACTTTTTACGGTATATCCTTTTCCAATCATATTGCCAAACATACGATTACGGCTAAAAACGGAATATCCTGTTACCAATAAATCGCCTAAATAAGCAGAATTGTTAATATTGCGTTTCATTTTATGAACGCGCTTTATATAACGCTTCATTTCTCGTATCGCATTACTCATTAACACACTCTGAAAATTATCACCATATCCTAGGCCATGGGCAATACCCGCAGCAATGGCATAGATATTTTTAAGCATCGCAGCATATTCTGTACCAATAATATCATCCGATATTTTAGTCTTAATATACTTACTGTTTAAATGTGCTGCAACGACCTTTGCTTTTTCGGTATCAGCACAGGCAATCGTTAAATATGATAACCGCTCTAAAGCGACTTCCTCTGCGTGGCAAGGTCCCGTAATTACTCCAATCTGCTCAAATGGAATATCATATTTCTCATGAAAATGCTCACCTACAATAAGACCCGTTTCTGGAACAATACCTTTAATGGCTGAGAAAATTATTTTGTCTTTTAAAGAAGTAGTTAATTTTTCGAGTTCTTTTTGTAAAAAGGCAGAAGGGATCGCAAAAATCAGAATATCAGCAGTAGCAATAGCTTTATTTATATCACTGGTAAGCTCTAATCGTTCTGTATGAAATTCTACAGAACTTAAATAATTAGGGTTGTGTCGCTGGGTTTGTATATGCTCAATAGCATCTGTATTACGCATATACCAAGAAACGGTATCTAAGTTTTCCGTTAACATTTTTACAATAGCCGTAGCCCAGCTACCGCCTCCTAAAACTGCAAATTTTAAAGTCTCTTTCATGGTTTTGTATCATTACAAAAGTAGTATAGAAAAGCATAAATCTACTGTTTTACTTTAATAAAAGGTACTAAATCCCATGACAAGTCCTGAACACAATACAAGGAATCGATCCAATAGTCGAGATATTAAATCCAGGTCCCGTTGAAAAAGTGGGATTATTTTAACTTAGAATGTTGAGTACGTCCTTCAGACTTCTCAAAATTGAGTTTCATTAATAAATTAGTAGATAGCACCCAAAAACAAGCTTTTTATAATCAAAAAGTGTACGAATTATATTCTTAAAAAATATCTTACTTGCAAAACAAATCGCAATATTAGTATGTGTTTTACGAGCAATTAAAAATCATTATATACTGATTTTTAGAGTGTTACATATTTTGGCATAGCATTTGTTTTATGACTATCAGAATCATTAAAAACAAAACATATGAAAACAATAAAACTACTTTTAGGATATGTATTCTTAGGAATATTAGTAAGTTCTTGTTATGCGGAATTAATTATTGAAGATGACTTTGTTTTTGATGAACCTATAATAAGTACCAATCAAGTATTAGCCTCCAATGAATTATGGTATGTAGATATTAACGCCACAAAAGGTAATGGAGAAGTTCCTTTTTTACAACGTGCATTTACCCTTTCTTTTGAAGGAGGTATATTATACGCAAACAATAACATTGTAGGAATTGGGGATACTGGAAACGGTTTTGGAATAGATATTGGTTCATATGATGGAATAGGAAATGCCGTAGAAATAGATCATGATATTGACGGACTTTGGTTATTAGATGTTATTGTTATTAATAACAGAACTATTGAATTGTATGATCCAAAATCTAGAACATCATATATTCTAAAAGGATACCAGAGAGCTAATTTTGATTACGATACGGTATTCTATGATAATATTAGATATTTATTACAAGAGTATACTGCATGGGAAAAAAGATATACAAGCGAAGAAGGTGCTTTAAATGATTTTGATGATGAAAATTTCTTGCAATTTAATGCTGATTTTTTCAGATCCTCAGTTGATCCAGTAGGGACACGAGTGTCTAATTTAAGATGGGATTTTGAAGGAGAGTTTGAGGTTTTTGATACCAATGACCCAAATTTTAAAACTATAACATTGAGTTATGATTTTATGGGTAATGATTATTTTGAACTTACCGTATTAAATGATGCTACGATAGAATTATATCATCCATCAAGTAAAACCATATATGAGTTTAAAGGAAAAGCTTTTACTCAAGTATTAAAAGGAAAAGCGAATAGCACTAAAAAGCGTAAAAAGGTAAAAAATCCAATAATGAATGTGACCAAAAGCAAGCGATAATTAAAGTTTGGCACAGCATTTGATATATAATTAATAGTTTTTAGGTTGGTTGTTTATAAAACCGTTTAGAGTGTAGTGGCTCTAGGCGGTTTTATCTTTTTGACAGAATGGAAGTTTTTAAATGAAATTCAAATTTTGTTAAAGATAAGAATCCATGTCATAACTTTCCGTATGATCAATATAACCTAGCGATAATTATGAAAACTGTTATTATTCAAGTGAGTAGGCGCTAGCCAAATGAAAATTAGTACTTTTGCAGCCTTAAAATAAAAACGTGAAAAAGTATTTAAATTTATTCGACTTTAAACAGAAAGTTGATTATAAGACCGAGATATTATCTGGCTTAACTGTTGCCTTAGCTTTAGTGCCAGAAGCAATTGCTTTTGCTTTAATTCCAGGTTTTTCTCCTTTAACAGGTTTATATGCTGCTTTTATATTAGCCTTAATTACTTCTATTTTTGGAGGTAGGCCTGGTATGATCTCTGGCGCAACAGGAGCTGTAGCGGCTATTTTTATAGGCCTTATTTTAGAGCTTAAAAAAAATATCCCCGGAATTACTCCAGATACTATTTTACATTATGTATTTGCAACCGTTATTATTGCTGGTGTACTGCAAATTTTAGTGGGTTTTCTTAAACTTGGAAAATTTATTCGTTTGGTACCTCATCCTGTTATTTTTGGTTTTGTAAATGGTTTAGCCATCATCATTTTCATGGCACAGTTTCCAAACTTTTATCAGGCAGATAAAGTTACTTTTTTAGAAACAACCCCTTTTATGATTATGTTAGGCTTAACGCTATTTACAATGCTCATTATTTGGGGACTTCCAAAACTTACCAAAGCCATACCTTCGTCTTTAGTCGCCATTATCATAGTTTCTGCTATTGTACTTGGTTTTGATATTGATACACTTACTGTAGCCGATACTATGAAAGAAGGGCAAACCATGAAGGGTGGCTTTCCGCCAATTTCTATTCCAAATATCCCTTTTTCAATAGAGACATTTAAAATTATATTCCCTTATGGCGCTATTGTTGCAGGAGTTGGCTTAATAGAAAGCTTGCTCACCTTGAATATTGTTGATGAAATTACTGATACACGTGGGAGCGGTAACAGAGAGTGTGTAGCACAAGGAACCGCTAATATTCTTTCCGGATTTTTATCAGGAATGGGTGGTTGTGCTATGATAGGACAAAGTTTAATTAATACCTCATCTGGAGCAAGAGCACGTTTATCTGGGATTACTGCTGCAGTGATGTTATTGGTATTCATTATGTTTGGCTCTAGCCTTATAGAACGTTTACCTATGGCTGCTTTAGTAGGTTTAATGTTTATGGTTGCCATTGGTACTTTTGAATGGGCCAGTTTTAAAACCTTCCGTAAAATGCCTAATTCTGATGTTATTGTTATGGTATTGGTTACCCTAATTACTGCTATTACGCATAACTTAGCGGTAGCTGTTTTATTAGGCGTTATTATTTCTGCTTTAGCCTATTCTTGGGAGAATGCAAAACGGATTAGAGCTAGAAAATACATTGATGAAAATGGTGTGAAGCACTATGAAATTTATGGTCCTTTATTTTTTGGTTCTACTACTTTATTTGCTGAAAAATTTGATATTCAGAATGACCCAGAAGAGGTTATTATCGATTTTCAAGAAAGTAGGGTTGCAGATATGTCTGGGATAGAAGCTCTAAATAAAATTACAGAACGCTACCAGAAAGTAGGCAAAAAAGTACATCTAAAACATTTAAGTAAAGATTGTATTAACTTATTACAGAATGCAGATGATATTATTGATGTAAATGTATTAGAAGACCCTACCTATAAAGTGGTTGCAGATAAGGTGAAATAACTACTCTGCTTGTTGTGCATTTGGGAGTTTTAATAATCCTAAGTCAGTTCGAGTGTTTTTGAGATACGAAAAAGTGTATCGAGAACGGTTTGGAACTAAATATACAACAGGTCTACTTCATTATTTAAATTTAAGATTGTATTTTTAGCTTATATTTTTAGGCTAAAGCAAAACAGATTAAAACACTACTAGAAGAAATTGCCCAATGTGGTATTTGTAAAGAACACTTACTTCTTGGTCCAAGACCAATAGTCACTGCACATCCAAAAGCTAAAATTGTTATCGTAGGACAAGCGCCAGGCACTAAAGTACACACTTCGGGTATTCCTTGGGATGATGCCAGTGGTAAGCAATTACGAAAATGGTTAAATGTTACGGATGAAGATTTTTATGATGAAACCAAATTTGCTATAGTCCCCATGGGTTTTTGCTATCCCGGCAAAGGAAAAACAGGCGATTTACCACCGCGACCAGAATGTGCTCCGCAATGGCACAAACCCTTATTACAAAAAATGCCTAAAATAGAACTAACCATTCTAATTGGTATGTATGCACAAAAGTATTATTTAGGTAAAAAAGCAAAAAAAACATTAACAGAAACAGTCGCTAATTTTAATGAATACCGCCCTAAGTATCTCCCCTTACCACACCCATCGCCTCGAAACCGATTTTGGTTTACTAAAAACCCTTGGTTTGATCTTAAAGTTTTACCAGAACTGAGAGAAAAGGTTGCCGAAGTATTACAAAAATAAAACCTTATCATTGCTGATAAGGTTTATTTAGTTCTATTTTTCTAAGGTCTATATTCTAATCTCTTACATCTAATACACTCCACCACCGTGCTTTCCTTTCTCCCAACCATGTTTGCCTAGGTATTGGTCTCCACTTTCTACAGCACCCTCCTCTATAGAAGTTCCCATAGAATCGTTCCAACGGTTTAAGTAACCAAATAAGGAAATAACCCCAAGCATTTCTACAATTTCTCCTTCGTTCCAATACTTGTATAATTCCTCTTTTATTTCTACCGTTACCGCATTGGGTACTTGTGAGGCTGCTAATGAAAAATCTAATGCTGCACGTTCTGCATCGCTAAAAGCTGCATGCGTTCTGTACTCCCAAATATTATCTAATTGTTCTTGCTCTGCGCCGTAACGTTCTGCCGCACGGATGGCATGTGCCTGGCAATAACGGCATCCTGTAGCGTTACTACTTACCCAAGCAATCATCCGTTTTAAGGCAGAAGTAACCCTACCTTCATTAGCCATTACTGCCATATTAAGGTTAATAAAGGCTTTAGAAATAGCAGGCCTATGTTGCATGGTTAAAACAGAATTAGGACAAAAGCCTAAGGTTTCATTAAAAAATTCGGCCAGTTTTTTAGTTTCTGGACTATGGTTTGGGTCAAGCGGATTTACTAATGGCATAAGCTTTCTTTTTATCGTATTTTTGATTAGATTTTACGCAATAAATAGCGTAATTAAATTTAGTAACAAGAAACGAAAAATTATGAGTACCACAAATCATATCAGCACAAAATGGTTAGGAAATATGGCTTTTGAAAGCACTAACCCATCCAAACATACCTTAACTATAGATATTTCCAAAGAAGATGGCGGTGATAGTAGCGGTTTTAGACCTAAAGCATTAATGCTTTCTTCCTTAGCAGGGTGTTCTGGTTTGGATATTGCTTCGCTTATTAAAAAAATGAAATTAGACGTAGAAACATTCAATATAGAAACGATTGCTAATCTTACCGATGAACATCCAAGGTTTTACGATGCCGTTACGGTAGAATATCACTTTTATGGCACCAACTTAAAAGAAGAAAAATTACAAAGAGCTGTAGATTTATCAGTAGAAAAATACTGTGGCGTTATGGAAATGTTCCGCAAGTTTGCTACAATCGAGATTAAGACTATTTTTCATCATCAGTAGAAAACTCAAGTTTAAGTACAAGTTCAAGTTTAAGTTTAAGTTTAAGTTTAAAAATAAGTTCAGGAGCAAGTTTGGGAAAAGTGAATTGGGTATTAAATAAATATAAATGATTGACAAAAAGTTCGATTTAGAAGATAGATTGGTAAATTTTGCTGGTACAACTGCTCTATTTTGTATGGATTTATCAAATGACATGATAGGGCAATATTATAGCAATCAATTATTACGATCTACAGGAAGCGTTGCACTAAATTTTGGTGAAGCTCAAGGAACTAATACCAATAAAGATTATATTCATAAAGCCAGTATTTGTTTAAAAGAACTGAAGGAATCTCGAGTTAACTTAAAGATTTTAAAAAAAGTTAATTATATCGACACTTTTAAAAGAACAAATCTTATAGATGAAGTAGAACAACTTATAAGAATAATAGCAACAATAATTAAAAACAAGAAACAAGCTTGAGTTTGAACTTGAACTTGATTTTTGTATTTGAATTTATACTATGCGCTGGACGATAAAAGCCAAACCTGAAGAACATCAAATTAAAGCCTTAGCAGAAACGCTACAGGTAAATGATTTAGTGGCTCAACTTTTGTTACAACGTGGCATTACAAATTACAACGAAGCAAAAGCCTTTTTTCGTCCTGATTTGAATGAATTACATGATCCTTTTTTAATGAAGGATATGGAGCTTGCTGTGGCTAGAATTGAAAAAGCAATTGCCCAAGAAGAAAATATTTTGGTGTTTGGCGATTATGATGTGGATGGAACAACCGCTGTTGCTTTAGTTTCTTCTTATTTGTTGTCTTATTACTCAAATGTAGCGACTTATATTCCAGATCGGTATCAGGAAGGCTATGGCGTTTCGTATAAAGGAATTGATTTTGCGGAAGACAATGATTTTTCTTTAATTATTGCTTTAGATTGTGGCGTAAAAGCGATTGAAAAAGTTGCGTATGCTAAAGAAAAAAATATTGATTTTATTATTTGCGATCACCATAGACCTAGTAAAAACTTACCCAATGCTATTGCTATTTTAGATCCTAAAAGAGACGATTGTTCGTATCCATATGATGAACTTTGTGGTTGTGGTGTTGGTTTTAAGCTCATCCAAGCTTTAGGTACTAAAAAAGGAGAAACTATAGCAGATGTAACGCAATACCTTGATTTAGTGGCTACTGCAATAGGCGCTGATATTGTTCCGATAACTGGAGAGAATCGAATATTAGCTTTTTATGGCCTCAAAGTTATCAATAGTGATCCTAGAGCAGGTTTTAAAGCTATCATCAATCAGATCAAAAAAGAAGTACTCACTATTACAGATGTGGTTTTTATTATTGCCCCACGCATTAATGCTGCAGGTAGAATGGAACACGGACAGCATGCCGTAAATCTGTTAACAGAAACCAGTATAGAAAAGGCAGAGCAATTTGCGGTAGGAATAGAAAAATACAATACCGACAGACGTGGTTTAGACAAAGAAATTACGGAAGAAGCCCTACTTCAGATTCAAGAAAATAAGGAAGAAGAGGGTTTTACATCTGTGGTTTATCATGAGCATTGGCACAAAGGCGTTATCGGAATTGTTGCTTCTAGACTCACAGAAACCTACTATCGTCCTACACTTGTATTTACCAAAAGTGGTGATAAATTAGCGGCATCGGCACGTTCTGTAAAAGGCTTTGATGTCTACAATGCTTTAGAAGCTTGTAAGGAACATATTGAGCAGTTTGGTGGACATAAATATGCGGCCGGACTTACTTTATTAGAAAGTGAATATGCAAACTTTAAAACGCAGTTTGAAAAAGTAGTTACTGAAACCATAGACCCTAATTTATTAACTCCAGAAATAACGGTAGACGCACAAATTTCTTTTGATACCATTACCCCTAAATTACTGCGAATTTTAAAACAATTTGCGCCTTTTGGCCCTGGGAATATGTCTCCTGTTTTTATGGCTGAAAACTTAAAAGATACTGGCTATGCTAAAGGAGTTGGTCAAGAAGAGGCGCATTTAAAAGCAAAATTTAGTCAGAACGATAAACAAATAGATGCGATAGGCTTTAATTTAGGCCATAAATTAGATTTACTCACCCATCAGAAAAAAGTAAGTGCAGTGTTTTCTATTGATGAAAACGAGTGGCAAGGCAATATTAGTCTGCAATTAAAACTTAAAGATTTAAAATGAAAATAGAGCATTTGGCTATTTGGGTTAGCGATTTAGAGGCAATGCGTACTTTTTACGAACATTATTTCAAAGCAAAAGCAGGTCAGCAATATCATAATCCTAAGAAAAATTTCACTTCTTATTTTTTACGTTTTTCAGAAGGTGCCCGATTAGAGCTAATGCAAAAACCAGAGATTCTTGCATTACAAAATCAAATAGAAGAACATCTTGGAATCATTCATTTTGCCATTTCAGTAGGTTCAAAAGAAAAAGTGAACCAATTAACATTAGAACTTAAAAATGATGGTTTTACCATTGCTGGAGCACCTAGAACCACTGGAGATGGGTATTATGAAAGTGTAGTGCTAGACCCTGAAGGAAATAGAATTGAAATTACGATTTAAAAGAAATGTCAAAAAACGATCCATACGCAGCACTACGCATTAAAGAATTCAATATTTTTTTATTGATGCGATTTCTGTTGATCTTTGGCTGGTCTATGCAATTTATTGTGATAGAATGGCAAGTATATAGTTTAACCAAAGACCCATTATCTCTTGGTATTATTGGTCTGATGGAAATTATTCCTGCTTTTACAATGGCTTTATTTGCAGGTCATATTGTGGATCAGAAAGAAAAGCGAAACTTATTAGCGACTTGTATAGCCGCTTTTTCTTTAATAAGCTTGGGTTTGTTCTTTTTAACATGGGATAGAATAGTAGCCAGTTGGAGTATTAGTACTGTACTTTATGCCATTTATGCTTTGGTATTTTTTGGTGGATTTCTACGTTCTTTTTTCGGTCCTACAATTTTTTCTTTAGTAGCCCTTATTGTACCTAAAAAAATATACCCTAATGCTGCAACTTGGAGTACAAGTACTTGGAAAGCAGCTTCTGTTTTAGGAGCACTTTCTGGAGGATTTTTAATTAGCTGGTTAGGTGTAGACAAAACATTATCCTTTGTGTTTTTATTAGTAATTCTCTCATTATGTCTGGTTTTTCTAATTCGAAAAAAGCCTATTTTAAACAAAAAAGCAGGTCAAGAACCTGTGAAGGATGCCATAAAAACTATAATAAACTTTTTTTTAAATGCTAATTTTTTTCTAGGTCTATTTCTAGGAAATCTTTTAATTGGTTGGATTGAAATAGATAAAATATCTTGTATATTATTCCTTATAATCTCACTTTCTTTTCTTTTAACGCTCCAAATAGAGAAAAATAAAAAACTTGAAAAAGAAGACATAGGAAAAAGCTTGCAATCAGTTACAAATTTTGTTTTTAATTATAAGACTATTTTAGGATTATTATTAGGTGGGTTCTTATATATTTGGATTGAAATAGATAAAATAACCCATCTTATATTTCTTGTTATTACTTTATCATTATCTCTAATACTCCTATTAAAAAAGAAGCCCTTATTAAATATCCAAAATGAAGAAGAACCTATTGAAGAAAGCTTAAAAGCAGGTATCCGTTTTGTGTTTCAAAACAAAGTCATTTTAGGAGCTTTAACTTTAGATATGGTAGCTGTTTTATTTGGTGGTACTGTAGCTATCCTTTCTGTTTTTGCTCAAGATGTTTTAAAAGTTGGCAGTGAAGGTTTTGGAATTTTAAATGCCTCAATTTCAATTGGTAGTATTGTTACTATGTTGGCAACAACGTACATTCCTATCAATAAAAAAACGGGTATAAAAATGTTGGTTTCTGTATTTATTTTTGGCTTAAGTATTATAGCATTTGGCTTGTCTTCTATTTTTTGGGTGAGCGTTTTAGCTTTATTTATGAGTGGAGCCGCAGACGGTATTTCTATGGTGATTCGGCAAACTATTTTACAATTAAAAACTCCCGATGAAATGCGAGGGAGAGTCTCTTCTGTAAACTCTATGTTTGTTGGTTCTTCTAATGAGTTAGGTGCTTTTGAAAGTGGTTTAGCCGCTAAATTAATAGGACCCGTTGCTGCAGTAGTTTTTGGTGGTAGTATGACACTGATTACGGTAACCGTAATTGGTCTAAAAAATAAAACACTTAGAAATCTAGATTTGACAAAAGATGTAGAGGAACATAAAAAGATATAACTTATATTTACTTGAAAATGAATACAATGAAAAAAATTAATTTTTTAACCAAATTTGGAATTTTCCTTTTATTCCTTGGTATTTTAATTTTGGTATTAGGGAAATTTTTAGATCATACATTTATAACTACTTTAGTTGCATATGAAAACTATTTTTTCTCTATAGGAGGTGCTTTTGTAGGGATGGGAATATTTAGATCTAAAGCCAAAGAGTAAATTTCTCTTTTATACTCTTTTAACCTTATTAACTATTGCTAATACCTTCATTTCTACTCCTAGTTATATAAACCTAAGCCTGACATAAGAGAAAGGATAATTTTATTCCTCATCGTCACTATTTACACACGCCTTTTTTTAATAACTGGTTTTTTCAGTTAATCATGTCACACTTTATCCTTTTAAATTGTCTAATGAAGTAGAAGCCTATGGATGATTCATTAAAAATAGTAATAGAAAAAGCAAATGCAGGAGATAAAAAATCTCTTGAAACACTTGTTTCAGAGATAAAAGACTTGGTTTATAATCTATCTCTTAAAATGTTACTTTTCCCTGCTGATGCTGAAGATGCAACACAAGAAATATTAATTAAAGTAATTACGCATTTAAGCACCTTTACTTATAAAAGTCAATTTAAAACATGGGTGTATCGCATTGCTACAAATTATTTACTAACACATAAGGGCAAAAAATCATTAGAATTTGCGATGTCTTTTGACGATTATTCCAATTTAATAGATTTTGGGCAGTCCAATGAAGTTAACTATACCTATAATTTAGGAGAAATTTCTTTGCTCGAAGAAGAAGTGAAAGTAAGTTGCACGCAAGGGCTATTAATGTGTCTAAATACTACAGATAGGCTTGTTTATATTTTATCAGAAATTCTTGAATTTAACAGTAGAGAAGGTGCTGAAATTCTTGAAATAAATTCAGATAATTTTAGAAAAAAATTATCTCGCTCGCGATCTAAAGTACGTAATTTTTTAAATCATAAATGTGGTTTGGTCAATTCTAAAAATCCATGCCGCTGCAATAAAAAAATAGATACTTTAATTGATCAAAAAATAATTGACCCTAAGAATTTACGATTTGCTCAATATAGTAAAAGGAGTATTGATTTAATTGCTAAAATTGAAAAATTAGAAGATACTGCTTCTTTATATCAAACCGTTCCAAGTTTTAAAACTCCGGTAAAGGTAATTACTGAAATACGAAAGGTCATCAATGCAGTTAAATTTTAAATACAAATGGATAATATAACTATTATCGATATTCCAGAAAAAATGGAAAAGTTCTTTGGAGGCAAAGGTAAAATGTTACATCCAAATATGGCTATGGTTGAAGATTTGATGCGTTTAATCCCGATAGGGAAGATTGCAACAATTGATACACTTGCAAAAAAATTAGCCATTAATTTTGGAACTGCTGTTACCTGTCCTATGCGAACCGGAAATATCATCAAAAAAATTACAGAACGGTTTTTAGGTGATATTGCTCAAAGTGAAATACCCTATTGGCGGGTAGTTAAGAAAAATAAGGAAATCATCAATTCAAAAAATATAGCGTTTTGTGCTGCTAAACTAGAAGATGAAGGCTTCACCCTTAATTACCCAAAATCTGGAAAAATAAAAGTAAACTTTGATGCTGATCAATTAGTGCATTTCTAATTCTACTACATAAATGAATGACTTCAAACTAAAAGAATTTGTAATTATCACCCTAATAACAAGCATTTGGATACATATCTCTGAGGTATTCCGATATTTTGTTTTTGTAATGTCTAGAACAAAAAAATATTTTGATTATAGAGAAGGAGTTGCAGAAATGGATCTAACCATCTTTTCTATTTGGGGTTTATGGGATACGCTTTTAACAGCAATATTGGTTTTTATATTTTTCCTTTACACTACAACATTTGGGAATACTAAAAGGTCGTTCCTTATTTCTGGGATTTTGGTTTGGTTTTCAGTTTTTGTGATTTTTTGGGTTGCTACCGCAAATATGGGGCTTTCTAATTGGCGTATTTTGTTTATTACCCTTCCTTTAAGTTTACTAGAAATGATTGTTGGAACTTGGATCGCTTCTAAATTATATGCAACTGGTCATTGGTTTTAATAAATTATTGATTTAGATAAGTCTTTCGTGTTTTAAATCCACTATAAACAATCAAACAAATTATCACAGCAGTGCTAAGATATAAACAGGGTAATACCCAATCAAGAAAACGATTCCTTGTTAAAAAAAGATATTCTTGAATAGATAAAAACCCAATATAAGAATGGATAGATAAAATAACAGTTATTAAAATATAAGTACTTAATAATCCAACACCTATAAAAATGAGATTTACAACTACATTTTTAAATTGATATAGAAACATCCTGATAAAATAAATCCAAAATAGGATTGAAATTGATAGTAAGCTGAGTAAATGGAAATGGGTAATTACATAATAAGTATCGTGAATATTAATTTCTAATGTAGATGTCGTATCAAAACCTATAAGTCCAAATAAAACAAATAAGAATATAATGATTCCTGTTAACCAAAATAATTCTCTTTGTTCCAATTTTTTAGCTTCTATTATCTTTAATTTTTATCCAAAAAAGGTTCAATATCAAATCCATACATAAACTTGTTTAGTTTTCCGTTTGAGCTCTCTAATCCAACAATGTCCATTAACTCTTCAAAATAGGTGTAAATTCGTTCTCTATCTTCGGTATCTAATTCTAAATAAACATCTGCAAATCTTGAGAGTCCGACTCTAATTTTTTCTTGATATTTTTTTTCAGTTTGATGAGCAGATTTCGCAACACTTTTAAAGTCAGCTGCTACTTGATTTATTTTATTTGTGAAAACAGATCGCATTTTTTCGTCAGCAATCCCTGAATAATAATTTTCTTTAACAAATTTTTTCTTTTCAATAAATTCTGAAAATTTTTCATCAGCGTTTTTTACTGTTTTTATTTTATTTACATTTTGTCCACAAGCAGATAATATAAAAAAGGGTATGAGTATTTTAATATATTTTTTCATTTCATAAATAGTTCTCATTAGCCTAACACAAATGCCTTAACCCTTATAATCCTACAAAGAACGCTCTTTTACATCAAAAACAGCATAAATATAGTACGTAATCCAATTCTTATGGTTCTTCTATTGTGATGTTTGATTAATTATATACATGGGCTAAATAAACCATTAAAAAACAGCTAATAGCGATCCAGCTCTTCATAGAAATAGGACTAAATATATCTTGTTTATTTTTTTTTGATTGAATGAAATAAATAGCAATTATGCCAAATATTAAATATGTTATGATATCAAAAAAATCAAACTGTCCGTTGGTTATATGACAAAGTTGGAAAACTTCTAAAACTATTGAAAATAGTATTGGAATATAGACTAATATTACTTTTACACTTTTGATTTTTACATAAAAATTTTTAAAAAGCATTGTAGCACAAAACATCCACAAACCTCCTGGTAATGAATAAATTATATAATCGTTTAATGGTATTGTAGTTTTAATACATGCTTTTAATTCTAAATATTCTTCTAATGATATCATAAGAATTAAAAACTCATTCACTACAGTTTTCTCAGTTCTATAAAACAAGTAAATAAATAAGCAAACAAGTAAAAGTATGAATATAAGCCAATAGGTTTTCCTCATTACTTTTGATAAATTAAAATCTTAAAGTAAGAAAATAGACCTACATTAACTTGATTTATAAGTTTGAATTTTTTTATGGTATTCAAATCTTCTACATTAAATACCGATTTAAAGTACAAATATGTAGCTAGTTTTTCAAAAAAAGTGTCTATATATTTTAGATAATTATTTGGTGTAAAATGATTAAGAATAAAAACTTGACCATTAGGTTTTAATACTCTGTAAACTTCGTCTAATAGTTTATCTGGGTTTTTTACCACTGCAATCACATGAGACAAAACTACATAGTCAAAAACATTATCGCTAAAAGAAAGTGTTTCTCCATCCATGTGTATAAGCTTAACATTTTTATTTTGATGGTTTTTAGCTTTATCAAGCATTTTTTTGGAGTTGTCTATACCTATAATATCATGTGTATTGTAATATTTTAAATGATTCCCGTTTCCCACCCCAATCTCTAATAAACGCCCAAAAGGCAAATCATTAATTTTATGAAATAATTTTCTTTTTTGAGGTTTTAGAAAAATGTCTATTAACGGATATATGAATGCTATTTTATTATAAAAATTTTCTGATTTTAGATTCATTTTTAAATAAATATTAGATAAGTCATACAAATACGCTATCCTTCATACTCCTTCAAAGAAAGTTGCTCTCCATCAAAAACAGCATACGTATAATAGGTAATCCAATCCCCAAGGTTTGTGTATTGTGATGTTCCGTTCAGTTGTATCTCTAAAGGTAAATGCCGGTGCCCAAATACAAAATAATCATAATGTTGGGTTTCTAGTTTGCGTTTGGCATATTGTACCAACCATTCTTTTTCTTCTCCTAAAAATGTAATGTCTTCGTCTCCAGAAATGAGTTTGTTTTTTACAGATAAGTACTGTCCCAATTTTACCCCTAAGTCTGGATGTAACCAACGGAACAACCATTTACAAAGAGGGTTTGTAAATACTTTTTTCATTCGTTTATAGCCTTTGTCTCCAGGACCTAAACCATCGCCATGACCTATAAAAAAAGTAGTGGTATTAAAGGTAAATTGTTGTGGTTCATGAAAAACGGGGATGCCAAGTTCTTCTTCAAAATAACCATTCATCCAAAGATCATGGTTGCCTACAAAATAGTAAATAGGGATCCCTGCATCTGCAATTTCTGCTAGTTTCCCTAGCGTTCTGGTAAAACCTTTAGGCACCACTGTTTTATAATCGTGCCAGAAATCGAACAGATCTCCTAATAAAAAAATAGCGGCAGCATCTACTTGCACCTCATCTAACCACGCTACAAATTTCTTTTCGCGAGGTTTGCTCAATGCCATAGTAGGTGCCCCCAAATGGTTATCACTTGCAAAGTAGATTTTTTTACCGTTTGGAACTTGTATGGTTTTCATATAAGAATAAATATATTAAAAGCTTCTAGTTTTCACTAGCAAACCATTCTGCAAAAGAGGTCTCTGTTTCTTGTAACTTTAAGGAATGTAATTGTACATTTTCTGGCAATCTTGCTTTTATTTTTGCTGCAAAATCTATCACCATATTTTCACTGGTAGGCTGGTAATCGGCAAGAATTACATTGTGTCCCCTATCTACCAATTCTTTAGCAAGTTCTCTATGTGGTGTATTTTTATTAAACACCGTAGCATGATCAAACTGGTCTACAATTTCAGCATTTACAATCTTTTTTAGATCTCCAAAATCGATGACCATTCCTAATTTAACATGAGAAGTATCCGTAATAGGCTTCCCAATTACGGTTACAGATAGTTTGTAGCTATGCCCATGTACATTTCTACATTTACCGTCATAACCGTATAGTGCATGACCTGTTTCGAAATTAAATTGTTTGGTGATTCTAATATTACCCATGTATTTGGTTTAAAAGACAAAGGTAAGAATTCTTTAAAACGAAATCTTAAAAGAATGTATAGGCTAAATAACTACTGCCAATAATAAAAAATGGTGCCGCTACCATAGAAAGAATTACTGCTCCTGCATACAAACCCCAAAAAGAAAGTTTCTTTTCTGTACGTTTGCCTTTCGCATTATATATAATTGGCACTTTTTCTCCTATTTCATAGGGTTGCGGATAAGATTGTACACCACTTTCAAAAGTTCTAACAGTATTAGACCTGTCTGTATATTCAAAAATAGGCTCGTACATAGGATTATTACTCCCCCTAGAAACAATAAAATCTTTAACTATTGCTGTAGTTTTTACTCCTTTTGCTAGCAATTGTTGTGTTTTCTGAAACTGATTAAAAGCGAGATAAAATAAGCCAGAACCTATTAGAAATAAGATAAAATAAAAAACAACCCACATCGTATTCTTAGATTTAGACATATATCATATGCACGTTAACGCTTATATTTTCTCCGTGTTTTAACTCTGTTAACAATATATACTACAATTACAAAAAGTGCTAATAAAGGGAATACTAAGTCTCCGTTTAAAAAATTTAAAATTTCCATCAAAAAATATTTTACTACCTACATAACGCTTAGACGAAAAAAATCGTATTAACTAAATTTAGAAAGTGCGTTTTTAGTAAACTCAGAGAGTACTAATTCTCCTGTAATAGCGGCACGTTCTGTTAGTAAAGTATCCCAATGTTCTGTTCCTTCCCAAAGTACTTTTTTCCATGCTTCTAGAGCTTGTGGGTTATAAGTAGCTAATTTCTGGGTGAAAAAGTCTAATTCTTTATCTAATTCTTCTACTGTCTCAAAAACTTTTGAAAACAGCCCTTTCTCTTTTGCCCAGTATGCATTTTTCCATTCGGTTGCGGCTAAGGATAATTCGGATAATGCGGCGGTACCTATTTTGCGTTCTACTGCAGGAGCTATTACAAATGGGCCTATACCTATAGAAAGCTCCGATAATTTTATGGCTGCATGTACAGAAGCAAAAACATAATCGCAAGCGGCAGCCAAACCTACTCCACCACCCACAGTTTTCCCTTGTATACGACCTACTATTACTTTTTTACAGGTACGCATGGCATTTATGGCATTTGCAAATCCACTAAAGAAAATTTTGCCCTCTTCTAAATTAGAAACTGCTAGCAATTCATCAAAAGAAGCTCCTGCACAAAAGGCTCGGTCTCCTTCGGACTTTAAAATAATTACGGAAATAGCATCATTTTCTGAAAGTGCCTGTATTTCTTTAGTAAGCCGATCTAAAAGTTCCGCAACAAAAGAATTGCTTGCAGGATGCCCAAATTCTATAGTGGCAATTTTATTTTCTATTGAAGTATAAAGACTTCCGTTTGCTCTATCTGTGCCCATGTTTTTCTATTTAACGCTGTGTTGCTCTAAATTAATAGTTTTAAGTTTATTAACTCACTTTATATCATATAAAAACATTTACGATGCATTTTAATTCCACTTTCTAAAGGCAAAAAACATGTGAATTGATACTTTCTCCTACAAAAATAGTTAAATAACTGTAAAAATAGTTGTATAACTAAAAAAACAGTAGTATGTTTGATTCAAATTAATACAAAATGCAAAAATTAACCAATAAGGAAGAAGAGGTTATGAAAATTTATTGGCAATTAGGAAAAGCTTTTGTCAAAGAAATTAGGGCCGCGTTACATGGTGATAAACCACATTATAATACACTCTCTACAACAGTACGGAATTTAGAAGAAAAAGGCTATTTAGATCATGAAGCTTTTGGAAATACACATAGATATTTTCCCATTGTAAGCAAAGAACAGTATCGGAAAAAATTTATCAATTCTACTATTATAGACTACTATGATAATTCTTATAAGAGCTTAGTTTCTTTTTTTGCAAAAGAAGAAAAAATCTCTGTTGAAGAGTTAAAAGAAATTATAGCCTTGATCGAAAAAAACAAATAAGCTATGGAACCTTTTTTGATATATCTTTTAAAATCTAGTGGAATTCTATTCTTGTTTGTGGTTTGTTACCTCGCTTTTCTTCAAAAAGAGACCTTTTTTAAGAGCAACCGTTGGTTTTTACTTTTGGGTGTCCTAACGGCTATAGTGATGCCTTTTATGGTAATCACTAAAACTATCTTAATCGAAATACCTGTTTTTACACAAAGTAATTTAGATGTACCAACGCTAACCTCGGAAGAAACCATAAATTGGTTTTCTGTTATAGCTATTATTTATGTTTTTGGAGCGCTTGTAGTTCTTGTAAAATTAATCATACAACATCTCTCTTTATATAGACTTATTTCTAAAGGAAATAGGACTTATGTAAACGGTATGTTCCATATAGAAACGAGGCAAGATATCTCTCCTTTTTCTTTCTTTAACTATATTGTTTATAATGCTGAAAAATATGGTGAAACCGAGTTAAATACCATTTTAAATCATGAGAAAATTCATGTAAAACAAAAACACTCTGTAGATCTCATTTTAGCACACTTCATTTTAATCTTACAATGGTTTAACCCTTTTGCATGGTGGTATAAGAACTTAATTCAGCAAAATTTAGAGTTTATTACAGATAAAGAAACAACAGTAATAGAAGCTGATAAAAAAGCATATCAATATTTATTATTAAAAACACATAGTAATACAAGTAAATTTTCATTTACAAATCCATTTTTTAATTCATTAATCAAAAAACGAATCATCATGTTAAACAAAAAACAATCTAAAAAAAGAAATGTAGTAAAGTATGGTGCTATATTACCCATGCTTATTGGTTTTATCTTATTATTTAATGTAAAAACTATTGCGCAAACTAAACCTATTAATAATATCGACGTAGAAAACCCTATTGATATTATCAATTTAAAAAATGCTTTGTATGTAATTGATGGTAAAGAAACTACTAAAAAAGTAGCTGAAAATTTAAATCCTGATTTTATCGAATCTATTAATGTACTCAAAAATGAAAATGCTATAAAAAAATATGGAGATAACGCTAAAAATGGTGTTGTTGAAATTACTTTAAAGGATAAGATAACTGGCATTAATTTTATTGTTGATGAAAAAGAAAAAAATCCATTATATGTAATGAATGGTAAGATTGTTCTCAAAAAAAACATAGATCAGCTTGATAAAGATAAAATTAAATCTATCACTGTACTCAAAGGTGAAGATGCTATAAAAAAGTATGGAGATAAAGGAAAAAATGGTGTTATTGAGATAACTACTAAACAATAGCAGCATAATCTTTTATAGCCATAAAAGTCAATTTTATATTTTAAAGTTGACTTTTATATTTTATCCATAATAGTTTAATTAGAAAATACTACTAAAGGCTTAAATTTTCTTCTAAACTTTACTGCTAAGGCACCTCCTCGGATCAGCATCCAAACAGCAAATGCTATCCAAATAGCATAGAGTCCTCCTCCTAAAAATAATCCTAGAAATAAAGTAGGTACAAAACCTAAAAAAGTAGCAGATAGCAATACATTTCTAAGGTATTTCATTTCTCCTAAACCTTTAAAAAGACCATCTAAAACAAAAGCAATCGTATTCATAGGCAAGCCCAGAATCAGAATAAAAAAGATACTATAAAAGGTTTCTAGAATAATAACTTCATTAGAAAACAACGCTCCAATCGGCTTATAAAAAATAGCACAAATACACATCATTAAAATGCTTACGACTAAACCATAAATGACTATTTTCTTGGCTAGTTCCCAAAGACCCTTATAATCTTTTGCGCCCAATAGTCTCCCACCTAAAATATTACCTGCAGCACCATAACCATCAATAAAAAAAGCAGAAAAAAGCCATATGTTTATGGCTATAGTATGTGCTCCAATATAATGATCCCCTAAGGCTGTTGCTTCTCTCACCGCTAATACTAAAGCTGTATTTAATGCAATAGCTCTAACAAATAAATTTAAACTCATCACCACCAAATTACTTAATTCTGGATGTATTTTTCCTTTTAGTTTTAAACTGATGTCTGTTTTAACCATTAGAAAAATAAAAGCTAGTATTGCCATTATAATTTGAGAGATTAAACTTGCCCAAGCTGCGCCATCTAAATACATTGGAGAAATAAAACCTTCTATACCATACACTAAAATAAAATCTAATACTAAATTTAAAACAGCGCCTACTATAGCAATAAGCATAGGATAAAAAGTATTTTGCAAGCCTCTAAAAATACCCATTACCGCAAATACAAATAAGGTTAACGGAAAACCCCAAACTCTAATAGAGTAATAAGAAATACAATAGTCTAAGATTTTACCAGATGCATTTAAAAGCATAAATATTTCATCAACCACAAAAACAGTACTTAATAAAATGATAATACTTAAACCAATATTTAAATAAATAGCTTGTGCTGGTAATGCCTTAATCTCTTCTATTTTTCCTGCTCCTAAATATTGCGAAATTAAAGCAGAAATAGCACTCCGAGTTTGTCCTAAAATCCAAATGAGCATAGACAAAAAAGAACCTACAATACCTGCAGCTGCTAAAGATTCTACTCCATCAACCGGAATTTTACCTACAATAGCGGTATCCGTAATGGATAAAAGAGGCTCGGCAATACCAGCAATTATTGCAGGTATGGCTAATTTATTTATCGCTTTAAAATTCAGTATTATTCCCAAAGTATCTAATTATAATACTAATTCATGACAGTAAAAAGGATGTTCACTTTGATTAGGGAAATAAATAGCACCTAATTTTTGATAGCCCCTCTTTTTATAAAATGTAAGATTTCTAGCATTTTGGCTAAACGTATCCAAACGAATAGAGCTAAACTTGTTTTCAACAGCATAGTTTTCGCCAAAATCCATTAATTGTTGTGCATATCCTTTGCCTTGGTATTCTGGCAAAATCATAAGCCTATGAATGTATAAATTATTATTAGGCGTTAACCATTGTATTGGTTCGTATTCCTCATCCATATATGTTGATAATACTATAGTGCCAATAATTATTGACTCTTTTTCTAGTACATAAAGCTCTTTTCTTTTAAAATCTTTTTCAAATACTGACTTAGTAGGATAATAATCATTCCATTGAAAAATACCTTTAGAAATCATATCATTTTTACAAGCAAGAGCGAGTTCTAATATATCAGTTATTTCAGATATCTTTGCAATACGAATCATAATAGTTTGTAATTGATTGTAAAGTTAAAACTTAAATATGAAAAATATATTAGTTCCTATTGGTACTTCATCAACTTCTCATGAAACCTTGCAATATGCTGTAGATTTTGCTGAGGCATTTTCTGCTCATATTTATGTAATGGATGTTTTTAATGTCTCTGCAAAAACAGGCAGTTTAGCTAATATTTCTGAAAAAATTGCTGAGAAAAGTAAAGAGCAGTTAAAAGGTGTTATTGCTAAAGTAAATGCCAAAAACAATGCTATAAAAATAGCTTCTTATAATGGAGATATTATTAGCGGAATTAAACATATAAATACCGAAATTGGTATTGATTTAATTGTAATTTCTCCAAGGAGTAATGACATTAAAGAAGGCTTATATTTAGGAAAAACTTCTGGAAGAATTATAAAACAAACAGATATTCCTAGTTTAATTATTCCAAAAGGGGTGACATTTTCACCGTATACTTCTGCTTTAACCGCATTTAAATCTGGAATACTAAAACGAAATAGAATATTAAAGCCCTTAAAAAAAATTCAAAATAAATTTAATACTAAGATAAACTTACTTTTAGTAAAAACACCTGGTTATTCAGATGCTGATTTAAAAATTAATACAGATTTAGTAGATATCAGTTCTCAGCTTACTATTACTGAAAATGCAACTACGTATTTAGGGGTTATAGAACATTTCCAAGCCCAACAACCAGATTTACTTTGTGTATTTAGAAGAAAGCGAGGGTTCTTTAAAAAGCTCTGGGAAAAAAATACCATCCCTAAATCAGAATTTTATGCACCTATACCCGTTCTAGTATTAAGTGTTAGCAGAGATTAAACTTAAAAAGGGGGATTAGCTCAGCTGGCTAGAGCGCTTGCCTGGCAGGCAAGAGGTCACCGGTTCGACTCCGGTATTCTCCACAAACCATCATGAAAGTGATGGTTTTTTTATTTTTAGGCTCCATTCTACATCACATATTTAGTTTAATTGCTAAGTAATAGTATATTTTACAAATTATTTTAAGAAATAACACAATAATTTTTAAAATCATAAAATACTGGTTTTAAGATACTTGTAATAGTAATTTTAGATTTTTAAAATTTTAATTCAATTTTTTTCAGGAATTTTTACACTTTGGTTGTTTTATATATAACTAACAACATTTAATTATGAAAAGTCTTAAATCTACCCCCGGAACAAAGAGTTTAGAAAACGAAGAGATTACGAGAATAATAAATAGCCGAGACAACTTTTTAAAAGGTATTTTCTTATTTACTTGTGTACAGTTTTTAATCTTATTTACCTACTATACCATCTAATACTTGTTTTTATTATAAAACTTCAGGAGTTGCCTATATAACTAACAAAACTTGCTATGAAAAAGTTTAATTATACCCCCGGAACAAAGAGTTTAGAAAACGAAGAGATGACTAAAATAATGAATCACAGAGATAATTTTTTAAAAAGTGTTTTCTTATTTAGTGGTATTCAATTTCTAATCTTACTTACTTATTACACAATCTAATAGCTATTAATTGTAAAAAAGTTAAAGAATGTTATGCTTTGGTTGTTTTGATATCACTAATTACATTCAAAAAATGAAAAAATTAAAATCTATTTCAAAATTAAAAAACGAAGAGATTAGTAAAATAGCGAATAGTAGGGAAAAATTTTTAAAAGCGATTCTTATATTTATTTGTATTCAATCTTTAATCCTATTTATATATCTTATTATCTAATCTGTCTGTTGATTATAAAAACTAGAAAGAAAGCCTAGTTAAAAATAAGTCTAACTGTAGCATTAGGAGTAATTCCTAAAGAGCTTTGTTCTACCTCTTGAACACTGTTATTTACCTCGTTTATTCTATAAAAAGTATTAATTGTATTATCTCTATTTAGTACATTCCAAATGGCCAAACCAATTTGCATCTTTGTGTTATTCCTCCATTTAAACTCATATCTACCAGAAAAATCAACCCGCATATAATCGTCTTGTCTATCTTCATTTGGATTGCCATAATTAATACCACCATTACTTATTTGGTTGCTAGCTAAAGGCTGTGTTAAGGGCTTACCTGTACGCCAATTTAAACCCGCTGCTAACAACAATTTATCTAAGGTATAATTGCCTCCTACAGTAAGAGTATGAGTAATATCAAAATTACTTGGAAACTTGGCATCTAGTAAATTGTTAAATAGATAGCTACTATTAAGATAAGAATAACTAAACCATGTGCTTCCATTTTGCAACTGTTTTCTAATGAGTAGCTCCATACCACTTGCATCATAGCTTCCTGATGCTCTTACAAATTCTAGTTGATCTTGAAAACTTTGGCTTTGTGTAGTAATGCCATCTACTTTTTTATAAAATAAAACGGAATTAACAAGCCATCCTTTTTGATTATAACTAAGGCCTAAAGAGCCTTGTTTACTTGTAATTACAGGAATAGATTCATTATTAGAAAGCTGCCATCGCCTTTTTTCAATCCCTAAAAAATCGTTTTGAAAATTAATAATCTGAGAGGTATTTTGGTGTTTAAATTCTCCAAGAACTTCTACATTAAAATGCTTCCAAAAACTATGGTTAAAACTAAGGCGTGGTTCCCATATCTGTTTTTTAAATTTATCTAAATAATTAAACCGCACTCCTAAATTTAAATTTGTGGCGCTATCCTCTGAAGAAAAGCGCATTTCACTAAAAATTCCATGTGTACGTAGTACTTCTGCTTCCAAAAGAAGAAATCTTGGATCATCTACATCATCTAAATTAGAAATTTTAGTTTCTACAAAATGATACCCATTATTGAGTTGTATTTGAGGCCTAAGTTCTAGTTGAGTTTTAAGTTTTAATCCCGTTTCGGACACTTCATTCTTTTGAAAAAAGCGTTGGTTTTCAAGAATATTGACATTTGTACCTTTTAATTGATAATCTGTTTCATAGATTGCTATTTTGGTATTAAATTTTTCTGTCCAATTTCTTTGGTATTGTATTCCGCCAGCGATACTCGTCTGACCCAAATTACTTTCACGAATTTCTTCTACTCCGCCTAAAGTTGCATTTTCATTAAAGCTTAGCGCATTAGCAGTATGAATAAAATTAAGCTGAAGACGATCCTTGTCAGAAGGTTTAAACAAAAACCGAAAAGAGGCATCATAAAAATCAAATCCTATATTAGAATTTCTAATAACAGACGAGTTGCGTTCTATTTCTGTTTCCTGAGAAATTCGCTCAAAATACTCAGAGTAGGTTGGGGTTTCTACAAAATTGCTAATAGAATTACGAGCAGCAACTTGTAATGATGCTTTTTTACCTATTGGCGCATCTACATAACCATTAGCATCTAAAAGATTAACGCCTATATTCCCTTTTAAATTTGGGTTGATATACTTTTCGGTTTGCATTGCTATGGTACCAGAAACACCATCTGTTTCTGATGCACTACTGCCATTTTTACGCAATGCTACCTTTTGGGTTATATTGGGGTTGTACATAGAGATTAAACCAAAAAAATGACCAGATTGATACATTTTAATGCCATCCCAAGAAATTAAGTTTTGATCGTTACTACCTCCTCTAATATTAATATTTGAAACCGTTTCATCTACACTTAATATTCCTGGTAAAGCTTGTACTGATTGTAATACATCTTCCTCTATGAGCCCTGGTAGTATCGTAAATTTATCAAAATCTATTCGTATAGCACCGTTATCTTGTTGATCAACTCCTCGTATCAAATAATCGTAAAGTACTACCTCTGCTAATTGCTCTTCATTTGGGTCTAGATATATAATAGTACATGGAGTTGTATTCTTAAAGTTGGTTGCTCCTGTTAGTATTGGTTTATAACCAATATGTCTTATTTGTATGGTATCAGTAGATTTTCTAAGTTCTATTTCAAAAAAACCATCCTCATTAGTTAAGGTTCCTATAGTTCCATTTTGTATGGTAACATAAGGCAATGGCTCTTCTGTATGTTTATCTTTTAGATAAGCACAAAGTTTCTTTTTCTTTTTCCTAATAGAAATTATTTTTTCTGATACAAAAACAAACTCTAATTTGCTTTGTTCACTTAAAATATTGATCGCTGTTTTTAGGGGTAGTGAGGTATCAAGAGAAGTTACATAAATACCATCTACTAAGGTTGAGGCATAATTGAATTGTACTCCAAAGTCTTCTTCCAATTTCGTTAAAACACCAATAAGCGTTTTAGTAGACTCTTTTTGTTGAGCAATGGTATAAGAACTACTGAAGAATAGTACAACGTATAAAAGAATAAGTAGGTTTCTATTCACTCATACTTAAACGTACTTTGTTTGGCTTTATTATTTGATACGTAAGACCAAGAGGCGCTGTAATGGCAATAAGTGCATTTTCAAGATTATCATGAGCAAAGGCACCTGTAAATAGCTGTTCTAAATTTATTTCTTCGGTTTCTATGATGGTTACTCCATATTGTCTTTCCAATTCTGCAAATACTTCAGCGAGTGGTATACGTTGAAAATCACTCAACTTATTCATCCATTTTGGAGTTGTATGTATATGTTTCCCAATTACTACTGTACCATTTATAGATTTAAAATGGTCTCCAACTTCTAATATTTGGGTATTTCCTCCAGAAACTACTTTAACGGTACCTTCAAAACAAGTAACTTCAAAAATAGCACCTCTTTGCTTTACGTTAAATTCTGTTCCTAAAACACTTACTGTTCCTGTTGTGGTAACTACGTCAAATTTTGCTCCTTTAGCAACATCAAAAAAGGCCTCTCCTTTTAATGCTATCTCCCTATTAGTACTCCATTCTTTTTCGTTATAACGAACTTCAGAAAGCGAGTTTAATACTACTTGTGATGCGTCAGGCAATGCTATAGTGGTTTTCTCAACAGCTGCAGTCTGTACCTCAATTACAGTATTAAAGAAAAACATAAAATAAATACCAAATCCTACTATTAGCACACTTGCTATACGTAACATTGGTTTTATCCATTGTAAAGTTCTAACAGGTGTCTTATCCTCTACAATATGTTCTTTAAATGTCTCAAAATCTGGCATCTTAGAAAAATGAGATGCTTTAAATTGGGCTGCATCTTCTATAATACTGTTATAAAAATGGGCATCTTCCAAGGCTTCAAAAGCATTGCTTTCTTCTTCATTCAGATCATCTGACAACCATTTTTCAACTAAGCGATTTTTATCCATGAGTATAACTCTTTTATATAAAACAACTAAGATCTTATTTCTCCTGATTATTTTATCTTAAAATTTTCCAATTCTTTTTTTAATTGATCAAAAGCCGAGTAAATACGGTATTCTACCACTTTTCTAGTAACCCCTAAAAGTTGTGCAATTTCTGCATGTTTTTTGCCTTCTACCTTGTTTAGCATAAAAGCAACACGTTGTTCTTCTGATAATTTAGCAAGTGTATTTTGATACTTTTTATAGTACTCTTCTTTTTCTAGAATAAACTCTGGCGTCTCATTTGTAAATTCTTTAGGTGCTAAACTTTGATGCTTTAAAACTACTTTTTGGTGTTTTACCTCGTTTAACATTAGATTATTGGCAACAGTGTATAAAAAAGATTTTACCTTATCTAAAGGTACTTTTTTACAACTTTCCCATAACTTTATAAAAGCATCTTGTGCTTTATCACTAGGGTTTAGCTTTTCGCCATATTTATAGTACAAAAAATCATGAAGACTTTTAGCATACTTATTATAGATGTTAGCATACAGTGTTTCATCACAAATGTTTTGATATAGGTCTTTTTTCAAAATGGGCTATTTTATAGGTTAAAAACTCATAAAAGCAACTTTATTTAAAATTTTCAGGAGTTTTTATCGTTCAGTTGTTTTATTACTATATACACTCATTAAATAATTGAGGCATGCGAAATATTAACGCTTTATTAGGATTTATATTACTTATATTAATTGCACTTAATACTTCTTGTAGAAAAGAAGAGTCTTTATTTATTGGAACAACACCTGAAGAAAGACTACAACTTGGTTCTAATGTAGCTAATCTTTTAGTACGAACTACAATGAATGATGGTTCTGATGATAATATTATAGACAATGCCAGTTGTATTTCTGTTCAACTCCCTGTAAATGTGCATGCAAATGATACCTTAGTTGAAGTGATTAGTCCTGATGATTATGATGTCATTGAAGATATTTTTGAAGAAAATGATGATGATGATGACATTTTAGAAATCATATTTCCGGTTACCATTATCTTATCTGACTTTACTGAAGTTGAAGTTCTAAATGCTGAAGATTTACAGGTTTTTGTTGATCGTTGCGGCGGTGAGAATCAAAATGATGATGATATAGAGTGCGTAGACATTAAATACCCTCTTGTTATTTCTTCCTTTAACACTGTAACTGAAGTAATAAGCAATACTTCTGTAGAAAATGACAAAAGCTTATTAAACTTTGTAAAAAGTGTAGGTGAGAATGATGTGATTACGATTAATTTTCCCGTTACATTAGTTTTAAGTAATGGCAATGAAGTGGTGGTTAATGATCTAGAACAATTAGAAAATAGTATTGAAACCTTTAAAGATGATTGTGATGAAAATGACAATAACGATTTTGAAGATGATTGTGCTGATTGTACCATAACTGACTTTATGAATATTTGGGCTGATTGTTCTGAATGGCAGGTCACCAAATTAAAGCGAAACAAGACAAAACTTAAGAATTTATATAAAGATTTCTTATTTAATTTTCAAGATGATGGAGTTATAACTGCTGTTTCTAAAATGGAGAATTTGAAAGGAACATGGATCGCTAATGGAATTGGTAATAATATTACTGTAACCATAAATATTCCTGATTTACCAGATTTTAATGGTGATTGGACTATTAAGAAAATAAGAAATGGCAACAGGAATGGTAATGGTAACGGTAGAAAGAAAATTAAACTGGGTATTGGCAGAGATAGACTTAGGTTTAGAGAGAGTTGTAGATAAAAAACCGATCAGGTAATAGTTTACAAGTTACTTGGATATTCTTAACCAACTACTACCAAGCACATAACACGCTAGGGTAGGGTATTGTTACATATGTAATCCAAACTCACAATACCTTATCAATATTCTAATATTGACTATTTCATAAATTTCAACTAAAAAACTCTAAAATATTTCTGTATAACCTAAATCCTAACCAATTTCATTTAATAATAGAATTTAAATTTTATAAACTCTTAGGATGAAACTTAAGGAATGTAAAAATTTCTTTTATGGTTTGGACCTTATTTAAAATAACAAATACGTTATCAATACGAATCCAAAACAAATAAAACATCACTTAACTTGGTTCTATGTTCAGTTCGTTTTTATGAAAACATATATACCTGCATTTAATATCGAACTTTAACCGTATTTTTAGAGTATTAAAAATAAGATTCAATTGTTCTAAGTGAATTTATATTGAAAGAGGATATTACAATGAAATTATTAAAAAAAATTATTAATCAAATACCAATTTTAAACAAATTATTAAGATTAATATATCGAAAAATAAGACCCGAAAACAAGCAAAACCCAAGCTATTGGATAAATAAATATATTCCTAATGAGCCTATACAAGTAATTCAAATAGGGGCCAATGATGGTGTTAGCGGAGACCCACTGCATAGTTTAGTGAAAAAAAATAAATTATGGAATGTATTATTTGTTGAACCCGTTCCACAAATGTTTGACTTATTGAAGAAAAATTATGGATCATCACCCAGATTTATTTTTGAAAATTCTGGAATAAATGATTCAGGCAGTAATCAAATGTTTTATATGATTGGAGATGAGGCTTATCAGGCAAATCCAAAACTATCAAATGACTATCAACAAATAGGATCATTTTCAAGAGCACATGTACAAAAATTAGCAACAACAGCGCTAGAGCAATATATTGTAGCAGTAGAAGTGGAGTGTCTTAGATTAAATGAATTGTTAAAAAAGCATAACATAAAGACAATAGAATTACTCCAAATTGATGCTGAAGGCTATGATTGGAAAATATTATCGCAATTAAAATTACATGAGTACAAACCTATAATAATTGCATTTGAAGGAGTAAACCTTGCTGAAGAAGAAAAAAAACAGGCAAGAAAGCAATTGCAAATAGAATATCATGTGTTTGTAATAGGGATAAATTATTTGTGTATCCGAAAAGACAAATTAAGAGATTCAGACTTTGAAATTTTATCTAAAATAAATCAAAATTAAATACTTATAAAGGATATTAACCATACTATTTTCCTTTATAATTCTAATTTACTAAGAAATTAAAAGTATGTCATAACTTCAAAAAAAGTACTATTTGACTATGACCTCTTAAGATAAATTAAGCATTTTATTGAAAAAAGAAGGAAGTATTGTATTTTTGTAGCGTTTTTTATTAAAAAATTACAAATAGTAGCATTGAAAATGCTAAAAGATGACAACAAAATAACATGAACCCTTTTGAGAAGTATAACTCTAGTGTCTAATATAGTGTCAAAAGTATAACGTTCAAATAAATTGTAACCTTGATTAGCTTGAGATTATTTTTTTTGATTTGAAATTCATTACTTAAATAAAGTAGAATTGCTTTCATCTATTTGTTAGTTATTTTTAAACGATACGACTGTATACAGTATAGTTCCCCAATAAAAAAATGGAAAAAAAAACCTTAAAACTACAAAGCCAAGTAAATATCGAAACCGTTTATGGCAATTTTGATATAGCGACTTTTACAAGTTCAACTGAAGATTTAATGCCTCATATTGCTTTGTTTACGAACAAAGAAAAATGGAGTGAAAAAGTGCCAGTCAGAATCCATTCAGAATGTATGACGGGTGATCTATTTGGTTCAATGCGCTGTGAATGTGGAGATCAACTAAAATTTTCCTTAAACTATATTAAAAAGCATGGGGGAATCCTGATCTATTTGAGACAAGAAGGTAGAGGTATTGGTATTATAAACAAACTAAAAGCATATTGTTTACAGGATAAAGGGTATGACACGGCTGAGGCAAATAAAATGCTTGGCTTTGGGGAAGACCAGAGAAATTATGATGATGCTATTAAAATATTAGAATATTTTAACATTGATCAAATACAGTTGTTAACCAATAACCCTGATAAGGTTAACTTTTTTAATGGTAAAAACATTAATGTAATCGAAAGAATACCTATTGAGTTTAATCCAAATGAAAATAACTACAATTATCTAAAAACTAAAAAAGAGCATTTTGGACATTTCTTAACGAAAATATGAACATGACAATAGATGATGCTATTTGGAAAGGGTTATTAGAATTAAGAGGGAAAGAAAGAAATAAAAACTGCCTGGGATGGGCTTATGATGGAGTCATCTTTTCCGAAGTGATGAGCATTAGTGCCATTAGTACTAAGGCTAAAGCCCTATTATTGAAATCTGAACAAGGAGTTAATCTAAAATCTTTACCGCAATACAACAACATTATAATACCTTTTGATGGACTCTTATTTTCAGTGACTCAAACCATTACAGGTAATGAATTAAATATTTTGCAAAATTATTGGCCTTTAAGTGTATTAGCTCATCTTGATAGTGATCTCCCTCATGTATTTATTCATTCAGCAACATCTTTAGATGGTTATTTAGCTACTATTACAGGCCATTCTAGATGGATTGGCAATGATGAAAACTTAATACACGCACACAGACTTCGCGCACTTTTTGATGCCGTTTTAGTAGGTAGTAATACAGTTTTAAATGACAAACCCTCATTGAATGTTAGACATGTTTTAGGAGATAATCCAAAACGATTAATACTCTCTAACAAATGTGAAGATTTTTCTTCACTCAAAAAGATTTCCAACGCCGTAACTTTTTTACTTAGAGATTCCGAATACAACCATACAGATAAGGCTAAACATTTTGATAAAATCCTTTTTTATAAGGGAACTTCTAAGCATGATAAAATGTTAGATTTGCTTCAAAAATGTAAAAAAGAAAATATAAAATCTATTCTTATAGAAGGTGGAGGTACTACACTTAGTGCGTTTATTGAAACAAAATTGGCAAATAACATTCAATTTCACCTATCGCCATTATTATTCGGTAGCGGAATAAAAGCAGTAAAATTACCTGAAGTAAATTTGGTAAATGAAACACACCAGCTTAAGAACATGTGTGTTACACCAATAGGTGACTCATTTATGATAACAGCAAGTTTAGCATGATTTATTCATTATGGCATACCATTACGAAAACCGAAGTAAAACCTTCTTTAGTTCCTAATATTTCGCATTTAAAAAGTAAATGAAAGATATTTTAATATTCGCACTAAGCTTTCTAGGGTTAAATTTCTTGGTTTTTATACCAAGTGCACTTATAGGTATGTTTTCTAAAATTGAGAATTCTAAAAAGCCTTTTTTTAAAGACACGCTATATTCTATTCTAAAAAAAATATTTTACATAAGATTCACTGATGATTTCTTTAGATTAATATTCGAAATTCAAGTCGTTTTATTAATAGTACTAGTATTTAATAATTGGGAAATATCTTTTTTAAAATATATTCTCCTTGTAATTTTTGCCCTATCAATAGTATATGTTACTTATATTGCTATTATTGCTAAAGTTTTTAAAAGACTCCCTATTCTAATTAATGATCTTGAATTTGCAAAGACCGGGCTTATACTCTACAAGAAAAAAATTCCTTTTATAGCATTAGCATTTATCATAGTACTTTCTGGCTTTACTTTTGTTAGTGATTATTTAATAGATCTCTTATTTGAATCATCAAGTAAAATAGTTCAAAAATGGCCACTTATTTTAGGCTTAGGCCTTAGTTCTTTTTTGTCTGTTGCTTCGATAAAAAAAAATGCTTACCGAATATATCATAATTCTGTTAGTTTTTCTTTGGTTTGGCATTCCATTCGTAATTTTAATAAATGTGTTGAATTAAAGAAGTCTTTAAAAAATCTTAGAACTGATTTTCCGTATGCTTATTCAAGCAAAATAACCCTAAAAGAAAAACCAAATATAATTTTAGCATTTTTAGAATCCTATGGAAGTTTTTCTTTTTCTAATGGAGAGTACGGAGATACCCTAAAAAAAAGAATTGAAAAGCTAAACCAATCAATCATTAAAAATAATTGGTCATCAGTGAGTTGTTTAAGTGAATCTCCAATTGTTTCTGGGGGGTCGTGGCTTAGCCACTCAAGTATATTTTTTGGAGCTAAAGTGAAAGACATTGCTGCACACGATTTAATTTTTGGCTCTACAACCTATCCATCTAAACTTACGTCTTTACCTAAACTTCTTAGTGCTCAAGGCTATAAAACAAAATTGGCTTCAACATTGTCTCATGGAAAGAATGAAGTAAACTGGAGTAAATTAAAAAACTCCTATCCATTTGAAGATTTAATGCTGATAGATAAATTTAATTATACTGGTAAAAAGTATTACTTATGGGGTAGTACGTATACGGTACCTGATGAATACACCCTTAATTATTCATATAATTCTATTGCAGACGATTCTCCTTTTTTCTTATGTTTTAGTACTACAAATTCGCATTTTAAATTTTATTCGCCCATTAAAGCGCTTGACCATTGGGAAGATTATAATACAGAAGACTACCCTTTTACAGATGGACTTAAAAAAAACAGCCTTAAGAATTATTTTACTGCAATAAATTATCATTTTGATTATTTAGATAAATTTCTAATAAATCAAAATCCTGAAAATACTATTGTTATTTTAATAGGCGATCATCAACCACCATTTATAACACCTGTAAATATCGATAGGGCTACACCTATTCATATCATTTCAAAAAATAAAGACTTTTTAGATTGTTTTAAAGCATTTAACTTTACGGAAGGCTTAGTACCAAGTACAGCGGTGAGCACAAAACATGAGTCGTTTCTTTCCAAATTTCTATATGCCTTAAATAAAACATATGGTACTGATGAAAATTTAGAACTTCCTATTTTTGAAGACGGAATCAGCTTATATTAACATATGATTTTTAGTAAATTAAAAGCTCTTTCAAATATACATTGCTGTTTAGAGTTTTGTCTGTTTTAAGGTCAGGCGTGTTATTATTTTTGCTCCTAATATTTCATAAGTATTTATAGCCCTGTTAATTTATTATTTTCTTAATAGCGTATTTTTTATATCGATTTTAATAAAAAAGCACTATCACTATCTTCTTTTTGTATTGGTTTTTACAATAACTTTTTATGCTATTCATACTAATATTTAGGTCTACGCTGTCTTGCTATCTTCAATAATTTACTTGAAACTCTAGTATGTTTTTTTGCTGTAGTTTATCTTAAAAATGGATATAGTATATTAAAATAAAACGCTTAAGTTATATTTTGGAAACAATGCTTTAAATAAAAATAGCGATCTCTTAATGTAATAAGAATACCCACTAACATTAATTATTTAAAAAATTCTATAAAATTAGTTACGTTCTTTTAAACTTCAAATAATTGAACCAGAATAGTAAGATCAACTTTTCGGTTTACCTAAAAGATGGAATTAAAGCAAGTTCAAATATAAGCTCATAGCTACATAGATATAAAACCTTTCATAAAACATAAAAATGGCGCCAAGATATCTTGGCGCCATTTAAATTTATTATGATCCTAAAATATGGATGAGATTATATTACATCCCTATTTCTTAATCAACTTCATGTTAGATACTGTCTGTCCATTAGCATCTACCAATCGTAAAATATAAATCCCTTGTGTAAGAGTTGAAGCATCTATCTCACCTGTTCCATTATTAATCTCTACATCAAATGGTGACATGACCACCTGACCAGTTAAATTAACCATGATTCCTGTTAAAATCTGCTCTCCCATTCCTTTCATAGAGAATTGTGCAATATCGGCTACCGGATTGGGTGATATAACTCCTATACTTAGAGCTACTTCTCCGCCACCTTCTTCGGTGACAACTCCATCTATAACCTCAAAAGTAACTGTAATAGGTTCTCCTGCTGTACCACTTCCATTTGGCCCTGAATATGGCCTTGCCGTTATCGTATTTGTCCCTAGTGGGAATCTAACTCCAATAAAGGTACCTCCAAAATCACCTGCTAAAGTAAATGGTGCTACGTTCTCTGTATGGAAAGAGGCTCTACCATTTAAATCAAAAATAACACTCCTAACAGCTACATTTCCTGCATTGGCAATAACACTAAAACGTGTCGTATTTAAGGTACTTAAATCGATAATATCACCATCATTTAAAGCACCTATTTCTGTATTTGCTTCTGCATCTACTAAGGTTAATCCTGCCATATTAACACCATCTATTACCTCAAAAGTAACCGTAATTGGCGCTCCAGCAGCTCCGCTACCATTTGGACCAGTATACGGTGTTGCCGTTATGGTATTTGTCCCTAGTGGGAAGTTAACACCGATAAAGGTACCTCCAAAATCACCTGCTAAGGTATAAGGCGCTACATTCTCCGTATGGAAAGCATCTCTGCCATTTAAACCAAAGACAACACTCCTAATAGGAACATCACCAATATTAGCGATAACACTAAAACGTGTAGTGTTTAAAGTACTTAAATCAATAACATCGCCATCATTTAAAGCACCTAACGCTACATCTGCCTCGGCATCTACTAAAGTTAAACTTGCTACTTCTGGACCCTCTAATACTTCCAATGTAATGTCAACTGGTACAAAAGAGGCAACCGGATCATTGCTGCTCACAATAGCAGCAGCGGTATAAGTAGTTCCTGCCTCTAGACCATCTGCACTAATTTCAATAGGGATATCAACTGATGCTCCAGGTGCTAAAGTTCCAAAATTGGGTGGTATAATGGTTACGGCCAAGTTTTCCTCCAAATATGGAGCATTAAAGACCACCTGTAAGCCAGAAGCGCCATCTGGGCCTTCTACACCTACAGTGGCTGAGTCTAAAGGTGCTTCAGTAAGATCAGCATACTGCATCTTAATAGTACCATCAGGGAATAAAATTACCTGAAAGGTTACTGTATCACTAAAATCGAAAGAAGGAACAGCTTCATACTGTACTATAAAATAATCACGAGTACTCTCAATAAATATACCTCCACCATCTTGAGGTTCTAAATCGTCCCAAAAAGGAGCAATAAAAGTATTTGGAGAACCGATCGATGGTATTTGCTCATTTCTGAACAGCAACTGGGAAAATGAGTCAAAAGTTAAGAAACCATTAGCAGAAATAATAATTTCATCATTAGACTCACCAAAGAAAGGGAATTCAAAAGGCAAAGGAAAAAAGTCGTTCCCATCACCACCAAGATTTATAGCGGTGCCTGTACTACTAATATCAATAAAATCAAAGGCAGGGCCGCCATTATTACTATCTACAAAAGTATATCCAAAACTAGTTGGGCTTCCACTAGTATTTCTAAAACTTTGCCCTACGCGAGTATCTGGAGTATTCTTATCAAGTACTGGCTCAAAATCTAATAACTCGTAAGGAGCTACAGTAGCTAAGGCGGTACCCTCTGGTACAAATTCTAATGGAGGGAAAACTGAATATACTAGAGGACTTCCACCATTATTCGTCAAAGTAATATTCTCTGTGGTAGTAGCCCCTTCATTTAAACGTACAGAAAGCGAAGCTGGGTCAATATCAAGAACTGGAGGATCTATTCCTACACCACTTAAACTAATGGTAACCGATTCGTTACCAAAAGGATCATTACTGTTTATGGTAATCTGACCTGTAATCTCTCCAACAGTGCTCGGTACAAAAGTTACTGTAAGCACAGCATCTTCTCCAGGATTCAGTAATAGTGGAGCAGAAAGGCTCAATTGAAAATCAGGATTGCTACTGGCAATCTCAGTGATCTCCAAGACATCTCTTCCTGTATTCTCAACACGAACAAAGGCCTCACTACTTAAGCCAATAAAAATAGGCTCAAAAGTTAGCGTTTCCTCAGATACAATAATCTGTGGTTCACCAGAGACCGTTAATTCAAATAACGCTGTACTGGTACTCTTATCTGGCGCATTGGACGATACCATTAACTGATCAAGGAGTACGCCTGCATTTAATTCCGTGGCATCTAAAGTAACGGTTAGTTCTCTAGAACCTCCAGCGGCTACAAAACCAGATAAATCACTCACAGCACTGATAAAAGGGGTAATAGCTACTGTGGGTCTGTTAAAGCGCAAAGCAAGACCGCTACGAAGGTAATCTGCATTAAAGACCACCTGTGCACCATCACTAGCATCTATATTTTCAATACCCACTGTAACAAATCGCAGAGCTGCTGGATCTGCAACAGTATCGTAAAAAACATCAATATTACCATCAGGATAGAGCACTACCTGGAAAGTGGTTCCAATAAAATCAGCTGCACTATTAAAGTGAGGTACATCGGTCCATTGTACTATAAAACGATCGCCAAGATCTACAAAATGTACAGATGAGTTATCTCCATCCAGAGGCTCAAAATCGGACCAGAAAGGAGCAATAATATTATTGATGCCATCATCAAGAGGAATCTGCATATTGTCAAAAGTAGCATCGTCTGGCTCAGAAAAGGACAGTAAACCATTGGCATTAATGAAAACCGAAGTATAGGTTATTCCATAAAACTCAAAAGGAAAGGAAAGAGGTTCTGAAATGGTATCATCACCACCCAATTCTAATGAAATATCAGTACCTTCTTCTCTAATATCCATAAAGTTAAAAACGGGTCCTCCTGGCTCGTCACTATCAATCCAGGTATAACCAAAACCATTATCTGCACCAACTGTTGCACGTACTGGAGTACCTACACGATTATCTCTGATCGTCTTATCCCCAGCTACAAAATTACTAAAGGTTAATATTTCTTTACTATTCAACTGCACATCAGGCACCGCCAATGCGCTAGCTGCTGCCAATTGCGGAAAAGAAAAACTTAGTGGAGAGTTTCCTTCGTTTACAAGGCTAATTTGCGCCTCTACCATGTTACCAGCCTCTACAGATGCAGATACCTGAGTAGGGTTAAAGGCAGCCATTGGAGGGTCTACGCCTAATCCGTTTAAAATAACTTCAAGTTCTTGCGTATTTGTGGCATCACTTACAATGCTTAAAATACCGTTGATACTGCCAGATATTGACGGGGTAAAGGTTACCGTTAGCTCTAACTCTTCTCCAGGATTTAAAGAAGTAGCTGTATTGGGTGTTACTGTAAAATCTGCATTGTCTGAGATCAACTCAAAAATGTTTAAGGGTGCAAGACCTGTGTTACTGATTGTTAAGGTGCTTTGGCCAGTATTACCCAAAAATATATTATCAAAAAGCAGCAATTCTTCTGAGGCGGTAATTTCTGAAACTTGCCCGCTAACCTCCAAAGTTGTAGCTACAGATGCCGTACGGGTTACGGGATCATTACTATCTATTAAGATATCAGAATTATAAATACCATTGGCTAGGTTAGTAGCATTGAAGCTAACTGTTACTTCTGTAGAAGTTCCGGGAGCTAAAGTACCAGAAGAAGGACTTAGACTAATATAGTCTCCTTCTTGCACACCACCACTTAGGGCACGTTGTAAGGGTGTACGATTAATATCGGTATAATTAGCACCTCCATCCTGACTCGAGAAAAATCTATTAGACGGTGAAAATCCTGCAAAAGGATCCACTCCTTGAGGTAAGTTTATTCCTGCTGGATAATTGTATACAACCCAGAAATTTTCTCCTGCTGCAAAGCTTAATGGCATCGCTAATTCTTCTAACAAAAAAGCACCCTCTGGAGCTAATGTAGTTACATTCTGTTGCAACAACAACTCGGCATCTGCAGGAGTGGTACCCCCTCGGTATACTTCTAGCAAGATATTCACTTCTTCCAGATTGTCTGTAAAATAAGCATTACGAACATGTGTAAGATTAAAGTTGTCCTCTGGGAAATATTGTACAGCAAAAGCAATAGGGAATCCATTAATACCTAACATATTATTGGGAAAATTAGCATCAGAATAAGAGAGTGAATCTCTAAAAACAATTCCATCGGCAATGGCATTACGCCCAAGCTCTTTACGGCTAGGGCTCTTCACTTCTTTAACTATCAACTCCCGTATTTCCGTATTTCCTGCTCCATACTGTGCCATGTCAATATTAGAGAGCGGCATTCCGCCCTCTGGTGTAAAGCTCACCACACCTTGACCTGTAATAAAATCAAGATCACTCTCGCCTGTATTGCTAATCGTAATGGTATTGGTTCTAATGGGTGGATTATCTACTCGTGAATCTATGGCTTCGTTTAAACTATCTGGATTTACAGTAATAGTAGGCGGTACTACTACAGTAAGTGACACGGGAATGTCTACAGAAGGATTGTTAGGATCATCACTATTAATATTTATAGTAGCATTATACTCCCCAGGATCTAAGTCGCGAGTATCAAAACGTACATTAGCATTCAGCGATTCTCCTATTGGGATGGTACCGAATAAAGGTCTTGCGGTTAAAAAGAAGGCATTATTATCCCCATCGGTAATCACTAAATTATCAATAAAGAATTCAGAATTACCTCCAATATTGTTAGACAACAGATCAATTGAATCAAAGAAATTGGTACCCACAATACCTGTAGCACTATGGATGAGCTCACCATTAATGAATATTTGTTGGGTAGCATCGTCGCGATCGGTAGTCAAACGAATATTAAACCAACCTTCTGGACGTGTAATCTGTGCGCGGACAAAACCAACAGGAGAGTCAGGGTCTGACAAATCTATGGTTCCATCAGCATTGAAACGTACGGCTACTCCTACTAAACCTGGAGCACGAGTTGCTGCTGCCGAAAACACAAAACTAGCATCGTTACCCTCTAGCCGTAATTGAGCAGAAGCGGTAGTAGAAGACTGGTTTCCAATTTCAATGATAGGAGAAGATGCCGAGAAAGGCCCTTGGCTTCCACTTGGGGCCATTCTCAAGCCCAGTCTTCCTTCAAAAGCAGCTTCTTCGGCAACTGCAATACTAGTCTCTCCACTAGGAGTAGAAATCCAGCCAAATTGCCTGTTAAGCGGTACACCTACTTCAAAATCTTCAAAACCTTCGGCAAACAATGTTGTTTCTACCTGTTGTCGGCGTACTGTACCTTCTTGCATCTCAGATAGTAATTTTTTTTCTGGCTTTTTAATATCTACAGGACGAGTCCCCTTTTCTGCCAAGACTGCTGCAAATTTTGCAGCACGGCTAGCAAAAGTTTCCTGAGCCGCTCCATTGATGCTAAGGTTGTAATTAAGCTCCGCTGTTCCAACATTTGAAATCAGAAGATCTTTATTAACTAATTGGAGTTGTGTAAGTGTTTCATTAAAAGCTGCAGGTGAAACCCCTATAGTAGGCGCTTCTGTACCATCAAATACTTGTATAGATACGGGAATTTCATAAAGCGTTTCATCTCCTTCTACTGTTAGTGTAATGATTTCGTTATAAAGCCCTCTGGGCAGATCCGAAGTATCAATATTCACTGTTAAAGTACCATTTTCGCCAAGAGCAATGTTCAACACCTCTGGTGTTAAAGAGGCAATAGTCTGTGCCCCCTCATTTATACTTGCAGTAAGTACCACATCTCTTGGTGCTATATTGGTAATTCTAATATCTTGAGACAAGGTTTCTCCAACAAAAAGCTCTTCATTTATAGAAAGTGGTGCAAAAAAGATGGTCTGGTTAACAAGACCAGCAACACGCCATCCCATATCACTAAAAAACCCTCTTGTAATATCTCCGATATCAAAATTAGACTCGGCACTAGCGGCTCTCGGTGTCATTAAAGAGTTTGGATCTCCTGACGGGAATGCTACTTCATCCCAATGCGCAATACTAGACCCCCCTTGAAAAGGATTGGGTGCAAAAAGTTCAGGAAGATTACCTCCTAAAGCACTAACAGCCAAAGGGCTATTAGAAAATACATTTCCACTAGTTAAGAAATCTCCTAGTTCTGTAGAAGGATTTGGTAAGTCTAAGGCTCTATTTCCATCAGCATCTACTAAAAAAAGATCAAAAACAAAAGGGTCTTCACCATTATTGAAACTTCCAACTCTATTGCCATTTACTCTTCCACCATCAATAAAACCAAGCCCATGACCCATTTCGTGTAAGGCTACAGTTACAAAATCAAACTGTCCAGAAGGAGTATTCCCATCCGTACCAAAATACCATGGTATACCGTTACCGATGTTGACCACCAAATCAAATTCTAGATCAGGTGCCAAATCGGTTCCTGCCAGGGAGTTGGCTAGTGCAATGGGATAAAATACATTTGGTAGTGGGGCTCCTTCAAAGTTACTAATTAAAGTAGTAGGACCAGCTGAGGCTAATATTCCTGGATCTCCTAGATCCTGAAAATCAGCAGAAATTCGGATAGGTACTGTAGAAATAAGTTCTTGCGCCCAAATATCTATGGCGAACTGAAAAGCAGCCTGAACATCAGGATTATTTTGTGCACCTGGTCCATATGTAATAAGAATTTCTGCCGTTGAATTGGCCAATGATTTACCTATGCGTTGCATCTTTTCAGATCGCAATTGTTTCATCGCCATTTTAGAATTAGCATCCTCAAATTTGGCGGGACAAACAATAGGCTCTACGGATTTTCTTTTCATTTTTTGGGCTTGCATCGATTGCAGCCCGCCTAAAATAATAAAGACAATAAAAATAAATTTAATTTGAGTTAGCTTACGAAAATAATTTGATAAACCAATCAAGAGATAATTTTTTCTCATAATGTTCTGTTTTTAATTTAGTGTTGTGTGTGTATTGTGTAAGTTGTTAAACATTTCCTAACACTATTTATGTTAAAAAAAAATAATTAACTTTTAATAGGGAGGTATAATGCTCTTACTCTCGTAAGAAAATTACATTTTTTTAAAAAGCCATTTTTGGAATTAGGCTTCTCAAAAAATGTTAGAAAAAACAATTTGCTTTTTCAATTTTCATCTCATTTTTATGAGCTTTAAGAGATTTTAGGGCATCCAAAACGGATAACACAAAAATTAATGAAAGGGATAAAGATTCTCGAAAATGTTTTCGAGAATCCCTTAAAAAATAATTCTTTTTCATAGCATTTTTTTAAAGATTCTGGATAAAAATCGGCGAAATGATAAAATATGCTGTAGAATAGCAATGGAATTTTCTTATAATTTGATATATAAAATCTATTGAAGCGCCTAAATGCCTTACAATCAAATTGTTTTAAGAAAAATTTAATAAGAAAGGTTTAAAAAATATACTGATTAGAAAAGTAAAAATACATATTTCGTAATATTTATTAATAAAAATTTACAAAAACTAATTTAATAGATTTAAAAATGAATATTTCTTAAAATAGTGTGCAATTCTAGAAAAACTATCTATTAAAAACGTACTTGGTTAAAGTAATTTTTAAACATAAAAATGGCGCCAAGATATCTTGGCGCCATTTACTTGTATTATGATCCTAAAATATGGATAAAATTATATTACATCCCTATTTCTTAATCAACTTCATGTTAGATACTGTCTGTCCATTAGCATCTACCAATCGTAAAATATAAATCCCTTGTGTAAGAGTTGAAGCATCTATCTCTCCTGTTCCATTATTAATCTCTACATCAAATGGTGACATGACCACCTGACCAGTTAAATTAACCATGATTCCTGTTAAAATCTGCTCTCCCATTCCTTTCATAGAGAATTGTGCAATATCGGCTACCGGATTAGGTGATATAACTCCTATACTTAGAGCTACTTCTCCGCCACCTTCTTCGGTGACAACTCCATCTATAACCTCAAAAGTAACTGTAATAGGTTCTCCTGCTGTACCACTTCCATTTGGCCCTGAATATGGCCTTGCCGTTATCGTATTTGTCCCTAGTGGGAATCTAACTCCAATAAAGGTACCTCCAAAATCACCTGCTAAAGTAAATGGTGCTACATTCTCTGTATGGAAAGAGGCTCTACCATTTAAATCAAAAATAACACTCCTAACAGCTACATTTCCTGCATTGGCAATAACACTAAAACGTGTCGTATTTAAGGTACTTAAATCGATAATATCACCATCATTTAAAGCACCTATTTCTGTATTTGCTTCTGCATCTACTAAGGTTAATCCTGCCATATTAACACCATCTATTACCTCAAAAGTAACCGTAATTGGTGCTCCAGCAGCTCCGCTACCATTTGGACCAGTATATGGTGTTGCCGTTATTGTATTTGTCCCTAGTGGGAAGTTAACACCGATAAAGGTACCTCCAAAATCACCTGCTAAGGTATAGGGCGCTACATTCTCCGTATGGAAAGCATCTCTGCCATTTAAACCAAAAACAACACTCCTAATAGGAACATCACCAATATTAGCGATAACACTAAAACGTGTAGTGTTTAAAGTACTTAAATCAATAACATCGCCATCATTTAAAGCACCTAACGCTACATCTGCTTCGGCATCTACTAAGGTTAAACCTGCTACTTCTGGACCCTCTAATACTGCTAATGTAATGTCAACCGGTATTGTAGGATTAATAGGGTCATTACTATGTACAACAGCTGTTGATGTATAAGTGCTTCCATCTTCAAATCCTAAAGCGCTAATTTCAATAGGGATATCAACCGATGCTCCCGGTGCTAAAGTTCCAGTGACAAAAGGCATAAAAGTTAAGGCTATATTTGGACTTGAAAAGAAATCGCCCACTACCAAAATCCCATCAACTCCTCCAGGGCCTTCAATACCGATTGTATTATCAATAAGCGATAAGCTTTTATACTGCATTTTAATAGTACCATTAGGGAATAAAATTACCTGAAAAGTTACTGGATCAAACTGATCAAATTCATTCACGCTGATAAAAGGGGTTTCTTCGTATTGTATAATAAAATACTCTGATGTGCCCTGATAAAATACCCCTGTACCATTACTTGGATCTAGAGTTTCCTCCCAATAAGGAGCAATAATATTATCAATTCCATCTGCATCTGGTATAAATCTTGGAAAATCACTATCTGGTACAAAAGGATCAAAGGTTAGATAGCCAAATTCTGTTATTGTAATTTCATTTTGCATTTCTCCATAGAATGTAAAATCAAAAGATAAAGGAATCGTCTCGTTGCGTTCCGATCCAAAATTTACCGCAGTACCCGTGCTACTAATATCTATAAAATCAAAGGCAGGTCCGCCTTCATTACTGGCTACAGAGATATAGCTAAAGTTATCTACATTTCCATCGACGCCTATGGTAGTTTCAACTTCTTCTTCATCGAAAAAGTCATCCTCTTCATCAAAAAACTCTTCTCCTTCTAATGCAAAAGTGGCAGGAGGCGCTATAGCATATATTAATTGCCCATCCCCATTATTGCTTAAAGTGATACGCTCTGTAGTAGCTTCGCCTTCGTTTAATGCTACAAATAAGGAAGTAGGACTAACATCAATAACAGGTGCAGCTACACCATTACCACTAAGGCTTATCGTAAGGTTTTCGTTGCCAGACTGGTCATTGCTTCGAATTGTAATTTCACCTGTTATGTCTCCTTCTACAGTTGGTGCAAAGCTTACCGTAATATCTTTTGTTTCCCCAGCATTAATAAAAAACGGTGCCTCAATATCTAATTGAAAATCAGGATTAGCATTGGTAATTTCATCAATAACTAAAGCCCCTGTTTGCGTATTTTGGATACTTAATACAATCTCACTATTCTGACCCACAAAAACAGGATCAAATGCTAGTATTTCTTCGGATACCGCTATTGCTGGTTCCCCTAAAATATTCAACTCAAATTGTACCACACTATTGCTCTTATCTGGTGCATTGGAAGAAACCTCTAATATATCACGAAATATTCCAGAAAGTTCACCAGGATCTAAACTTACAGTAATGTCTCTAGAACCTCCTGGTGCAATGGCACCAGAGGTAGCACTAATACTGTTTATTAAACGCTCTAACCCAACTCTAGGTATAGAAGGTCTATTAAAACGCAAAGCTAGTCTGTTGGTTATAAAATCGGTATTAAATGCTACTTGTACTCCATCACTGGCATCTGCATTCTCAATACCCACAGTAGCTAAATTACGTGAATTGAAAAAATTTACACTCTCATAAAAAATATCAATATTACCAGAAGGATAAAGCACTACCTGAAAGGTAGCTTGATCACCAACTTCGCTAAACGGATCACCAGCTTCAGTCCATTGTACAATAAAACGATCTCCTAAATCAGCAACATGTATTGATGAGGAAAAACCTGTAAAAAAGTCAATCCAAAAAGGAGCGATGATATTATTGACTCCTTCATCAAATGGAATTTGTTCATTAAAAGTAGTATCTCCTGTAAGTTCCGAAAAAGATAAAAGTCCATTTTCGTTAATATAAACTGAATCATAGACGCCTTCATAGAAATTAAAAGGGAAAGAAATTGGTTCTAAAGTGCTATTATCATCTCTAACCAAATTTGTTATATTCTTACCAGTCAGCGAAATATCCATAAAGTCATATACTGGTCCACCAGGCTCATTACTAGAAATCCAAGTATAGCCAAATTCATTATCGGTCCCTACTGCAGAACGGAGCGGCGTACCTACACGTGTATCCTTGCTATTTTTATCGCTTCTCTTAAAATTACTAAAATCCAGAATCTCCTTACTATTTAATTGTACATTTGGATCGGCCAGTAGGTTAGCAGCAGCTAATTCGGGGAAGGCAAAGGTTAAAGGAAAAACACCATCATTACGAAGGGTAAACTGCGCATCTACTGTAATTCCTGGATCTGTAGTTGCAAAAACTTCTGCAGGATCTATTGTAAGTATTGGAGGGTCTACGCCTATTCCATTTAAAATAATCTCTAGTGTATCTGTATTTTCTGCATTACTCACAAGGCTTAAAAATGCAGTAGTACTACCTGATCTGGAAGGCGTATACGTTACCGTTAAGGCTACTTTTTCCCCCGGATCTAATGTAGTTTCTGTATTCGGAGAAACCGTAAAATCAGTATCACTAGTACTAATTTCCGAAATTGTTAAAGGAGAAAAACCACTATTACTTATCGTTACTACTTTTTCACTAGTGCCTCCTATAAATACATTATTAAAGGACAGTAATTCTTCTGAAGTGGCAATACCTGAAACTTGTCCGGATACCTCAAAAGTTGTAGCGATACTAACATTAGGATTTATAGGATCGTTACTATTTATTAAAATATCAGAATTGTACAAACCATTAGCTAAACTAGAAGCATCAAAAGTGACTTCTACAGTTATAGATTCTCCTGGTGGAATGGTACTTGAGCTTGGACTTAGGCTAATATAGTCCTCTTCTTGTACGCCTCCACTTAAGGCGCGTTGTAAAATGTTAAACCCATCCGTTGCGTAGGTAAACCCACCATCAGCACTTATTCCAAAGGTATTTAGTGGAATAAATGATACAGAATTGTCTGAACCAAACGGAAACCTAATTTCTTGAGGATAATGATGTACTACCCAAAAATTTTCTCCTGTTTTAAAATTGATAGGCTGCACTAATTCTTCAAGCAAAAAGATACCCTCTTGACTTATGGTGGTAATTATTTGTTGTGATAGGAGTTCTCCACGCGAAGGATTGGAACCACCACGATATACTTCTAAAATAATATTTACTTCTTCTAAGTTTTCTGTTCTATAATAATTTCGAACATGGGTTAGAGTGAAGTCTGATTCTGGAACATATTGTACTGCTGTTGTTGCTGAAAACTGACCATCAAAACCACCAAAACTAATATCTGTGAGGTCTCCTGTATCGTAAAAAATAGAATCTCTAAAAACAATACCACTATCGCCTAAACTCGCTGCCCTTTTAGCTGCATTTGCAGGCGCTTTTATCTTCTTTAATTCTGGAATATCAGTAATCGTAGTTCCTACTCCATAGTTACGCATATCTAAATCTGCAATAACCGTAGCGTTTTCTGGAGAAAAACGGGTAACTCCAGAGCCGCTTACAAAAGTAAGGTCTGTATCTCCCGTATTACTTATCGTTATGTTTTCTGTAGTCTTTGCAGATGTATTTGTTTGCACATCAATAACAGCACTTATATTATCTACACTCAAAGCTATGCTAGGTGGTACCCTAACACTAAGGTTTACTGGAATGTCTATAGTAGGATTTGTAGTATCGTTACTATTAATATTAATGGTAGCAGTATACTCTCCTGCATCTAAATCTCGTGTATCAAAACGTACTTTTGCTTCTAAAGATTCCCCAAAAGGTACAGTACCAAATATAGGACTGGCAGTTAAGAAAAATGCATTGTTATCTCCATCTGTAATCACAATATTATCAATAGAAAAACGTGCATTACCACCGTCATCAGTTAAGAAGGCTACATTTTCAAAAAAGTTACTCTCTGGATTACCAGGACCTACATAGATTAATTCATCATTAATAAACACTTTCTGTGTAGCATCTCTTTGATCAGTAGTTAAGCTAATATTAAACCAACCCTCAGGGCGTGTTGCTTGAGTACGCACAAAGTTAAAATCAAGATGATCTAATACATCTACAGTACCATCTGCATTAAACTGTACCACTACACCACCATTTCTAACTCCTCCTAATAGCGACTGTGCAGAAAACCTAAAAAGGGCATCATTACCATCTATCCTTACTTGAGCTGATGCCTTCATAATACTCCTGTTCCCTGGAGTAATACTAGGAGATTCTATAAAACTTCCTCGTCTACCCCCACTAGTCGTCATACTTAAACCTCGTTCTCCTTCAAAAGCGGCCTCTGCTGTAATGGTATAATTAGAAAGACCTGTGACAGACCACCCATTTTCCTCATCAAGAGTAGTCCCTAATTCAAAATTTTCAAAGCCTTCTGCATATGCTTCAGTTTCTACTTGTTGTAGAGTTCTACTGTTCATATCGCTATATATTGCTTTTTTTGATTGTGCTACTTGTATAGGCTTTGTTCCTTTTTTTGCTAAGGTCGCTGCAAATTTTGCAGCACGGCTAGCAAAAGTTTCTTGTACTTCTCTATTAATGGTGATATTAAAGTCTAGATCAGCTTCTCCTTCATTTGAAATGACAAGATCTCTATCTAGCACTAAAAATTGCGCTAATGTTTCCTCAAAAGCTGAGGAAGAAATACCTATAACTGGAGCTTCCGTACCATCTGAAAGGCGAAGGTTAATAGGAATCTCATATAAGGTTTCATCGCCTTCTACAGTTAAAATTACTGTTTCGTTATAGAGACCACGTGGAAGATTAGCCGTATCAATATTAAGAATGAATACTGCACTTTCTTGAGGAGCAATATTTAGTACTTCTGGAACGAGGGAACTAATGGTCTGTGCGCCTTCACTGGTGCTTATGGTAACCACCACATCGCTTTCAGATACATTAGTAACGCTGATATTCTGAGACAAAGTTTCTCCTACAAAAAGCTCTTCATTGATGTCACTTGGTCCAAAAATGATAGATTCATTATCAAAGCCCTCAATACGCCATCCCATATCACTAAAGAATCCCCTAGTAATATCACCGATGTCGAAATTAGACTCAGCACTAGCAGCTACAGGCGTCATAAGAGAGTTTGGATCCCCAGTAGGGAATGTTGCTTCATCCCAATGCGAAATACTTGAGCCACGTATGTAAGGACTTGGCGCAAAAACTTTAGGAAGAATACCCCCTAGGGCACTAACAGCCAAAGGGCTATTACAAAATACATCACCACTAGTTAAAAACCTTCCAAGTTCTTCGGAGGGATTTCGCAAATCTATTCCCAAATTTCCATCGCTATCCACAAGAAATCCGTCATATATAAAACTACTCTCTCCTTGATCAAAGCTTCCAATCCCGCCATCTTCAATTCCACTGCCAATAAAACCTAGTCCATGGCCCATTTCGTGTAGGGCTACAGTAACAAAATCAAACTGTCCAGCAGGTGTATTTCCATCCGTACCAAAATACCAAGGTATACTGCTACCAATATTAACAATCAAATCAAACTCCAAATCTGTTGCCAAATCCGTTCTCGCAAGGGAATTAGCCAAGGCAATAGGATAAAATACATCTGGTACTGGAGCTCCTTCAAAATTTCTGATCAGGGTAGTAGGACCAGCTGAAGCTAATACATCTACTCCAAGATCTTGAAAATCGGCAAAAATTCGAATAGGTACACTTGAAATAAGTTCTTGGGCCCAAATATCTATAGCAAATTGAAAGGCAGCCTGAACATCTAAATTTCCTTGCGCACCTGGACCATAAGTAATAATAATTTCCGTAGTAGAATTAGCGCGTGATTTACCAATACGCTGCATTTTTTTAGATTTCAATTGTTTCATGGCCATTTTAGAATTGGCATCCTCAAATTTGGCAGGACAAACAATAGGGTCTATGGATTTTCGTTCCATTTTTTGGGCTTCCATGACTTGCATAAATCCTAAAAAGAATATAAAGGGAAGCAATTTTATGTGAGTTAGTTTACGAAAATATTTTCGTAAACTACTCACGAGATAATTTTTTCTCATAATGTTCTGTTTTTAATTAGTATTGTGTATGTATATATATATTAGTGCTGATACTGTAGCGACGAATACACATTTACTAACTATTATTATGTTAAAAAATATTAAAATAAAATGGTGTGCATAGTAGTAGCCTATTATTTTATAGTAACGTTATTAGGCTTAAAGGCAATAAAATAAGGCTATTGGACTAGTTATGTATACTAGCGTTTTTGTAAGAAAATGAAGAAGAAATTTAAGCAGTTTTTTTAGAAAATAGTGTTAATTATAGGATTTTATTTAACAATATTTTGTTTTAAACACAAAATTATTAAGGTATTTTATGACATAATTGACTTATTTAAGTCTAAATATTAACAGTTTTTAAGGATGAAAAAATAATTTACAGGTGTTTTACAGATCATAAATTTTGAACTAAGGTATCCTATGATATTAAAAAAACTCTCTACGTTTTATTTTACAACATTATAAAAAAACATAAAAATGGCGCCAAGATATCTTGGCGCCATTTACTTGTATTATGATCCTAAAATATGGATGAGATTATATTACATCCCTATTTCTTAATCAACTTCATGTTAGATACTGTCTGTCCATTAGCATCTACCAATCGTAAAATATAAATCCCTTGTGTAAGAGTTGAAGCATCTATCTCACCTGTTCCATTATTAATCTCTACATCAAATGGTGACATGACCACCTGACCAGTTAAATTAACCATGATTCCTGTTAAAATCTGCTCTCCCATTCCTTTCATAGAGAATTGTGCAATATCGGCTACCGGATTGGGTGATATAACTCCTATACTTAGAGCTACTTCTCCGCCACCTTCTTCGGTGACAACTCCATCTATAACCTCAAAAGTAACTGTAATAGGTTCTCCTGCTGTACCACTTCCATTTGGCCCTGAATATGGCCTTGCCGTTATCGTATTTGTCCCTAGTGGGAATCTAACTCCAATAAAGGTACCTCCAAAATCACCTGCTAAAGTAAATGGTGCTACGTTCTCTGTATGGAAAGAGGCTCTACCATTTAAATCAAAAATAACACTCCTAACAGCTACATTTCCTGCATTGGCAATAACACTAAAACGTGTCGTATTTAAGGTACTTAAATCGATAATATCACCATCATTTAAAGCACCTATTTCTGTATTTGCTTCTGCATCTACTAAGGTTAATCCTGCCATATTAACACCATCTATTACCTCAAAAGTAACCGTAATTGGCGCTCCAGCAGCTCCGCTACCATTTGGACCAGTATACGGTGTTGCCGTTATGGTATTTGTCCCTAGTGGGAAGTTAACACCGATAAAGGTACCTCCAAAATCACCTGCTAAGGTATAAGGCGCTACATTCTCCGTATGGAAAGCATCTCTGCCATTTAAACCAAAGACAACACTCCTAATAGGAACATCACCAATATTAGCGATAACACTAAAACGTGTAGTGTTTAAAGTACTTAAATCAATAACATCGCCATCATTTAAAGCACCTAACGCTACATCTGCCTCGGCATCTACTAAAGTTAAACTTGCTACTTCTGGACCCTCTAATACTTCCAATGTAATGTCAACCTGAGTAACAGGATTAAGAGGATCATTACTACTTACAATACTAGAAGATGTATACGTGATTCCTCCATCAAGACCAACAGCACTAATTTCAACAGGCACATCAACTGATTCTCCTGGTGCTAAAGTACCAATAATCGGTGGTGTAAAAGTAAGTGCTAGATTGTTCTCTAAATAAGTATTGTTAAATACAACTTGTAATCCAAATGTGCCATCTGGTCCTTCTATACCAACAGTACTAGACGTCAACAGTGCCGTAGTAAGATCGGCATACTGCATTTTAAAGGACCCGTCAGGGAATAAAATAATTTGGAAAGTTACCGGAGCATCGTTTGCTAAGAAACGTGGCGTTGCCTCATATTGTATAATAAAACGCTCCGCGTTACCTTCATAGAAAACTCCAGTTCCATTGAGAGGCTCTATGTCATCCCACATTCCTGCAATGTAATTATTTGGACTTCCTGTATCAGGTATTTGGTCATTACCGAAATCATTTCCTACAATAGGAGAAAAAGTAACATAACCATTTGCAGAAATCGTCACTTCATTTTGAATTTCTCCATAGAAAGTGAAATCAAAAGGTAAAGGAACTGTTTCGTTACCATCATTAGCTACAATGGCTTGTGTACCTGTTCCACTGATATCAATAAAATCAAAAGCAGGTCCACCACTATTGCTATCTACAAAAGTATAGCCAAAACTATCTGGTCCGCCACTGGCATTACGGAAGGTTTGTCCAATTCTATTATCATCATCCATTTTACTTCTCAATGGTTCAAAATCTAACTGCTCATAGGATGAGAAAGTTACAGCAGCCGTTCCATCAGCAGTAAAAGGGGCAGGAGGTGTTACCGAATACATTAACGGACTTCCACCTGAATTACTCAATGTAATATTCTCTGTAGTAGTTTCTCCTTCAGTTAAACGAGCAGAAAGTGAAACAGGATCGATATTAAGAACTGGAGGATCTACACCTATACCACTTAAACTAATAGTAAACAATTCATTACCAAATCCATCATTACTAATAATTGAGATTTCATCTGTTATTTCGCCAATCGATGTTGGTGTAAATGTAATATTTACAGCAGTAGCTTCCCCTGGGTTCAATGAAATAGGTGCTGTCAAATCTAACTCGAAGTCAGTATTTACATTAGATAGTTCACTAATTTCAAGAACTGCTGTTCCTGTATTTTCAATACCTACCATTGCCGTAGTGTTTAGTCCAACAAAAAGAGGTTCAAAAACTAATATTTCATCAGAAACAATTAGTTGTGGATCACCATCTACAGTCAATTCAAATAATGCCGTACTAGTACTTTTATCTGGTGCATTAGATGAAACCATTAATTCATCAAAGAATACCCCTGCATTTAATTCTGTAGCATCTAAAGTTACGGTTAGTTCTCTAGAACCTCCAGCAGCAACAAAACCAGAGAGATCACTAACAGCCGTAATTAAATTTGTAAGTGGAATTGCAGGTCTGTTGAAACGTAAGGCTAGACCATCTTTAATGTAATCTGCATTAAAGACTACCTGCGCTCCGTCTGTACCATCAGCATTCTCTATACCTACAGTAGCATTATCACGGAAACTTGCTGTATTAACATCTTCATAAAAGATATCAATATTACCATCAGAATACAGTACAGCTTGGAAAGTAGCACTTTCAGCTGGTGCTCCAACGAAAACATTAACACCAGTCCACTGTACTACAAAACGATCGCCAAAATCAGCAACATGAACTGTACCTTGATTTTGAGGCTCTATATCATCCCAAAAAACAGCTATAACATTATTAACATTGTCATCTACTGGAAGCTGATTATTAATAAAAGTAAAGCCAGTAGGCTGTGCAAAAGATAGGAATCCATTAGCATTTATAAAAATAGATTCATAAGCTACTCCATAAAATTCAAAAGGGAAGGAAATTGGTCCAGAAACAGTTCCATCCTGACCAAGTGCACCTGTAATATCTACACCTATTCCAGTAATATCTTGAAAAGCGTATACTGGTCCTCCTTCTTCGTCACTATCAATCCAAGTGTAGCCAAAAGCATCATCAGATCCAAATGCAGAACGTACCGGAGTACCTACACGTGTATCTTTCGTATTCTTATCTCCTGTTACAAAATTATTAAAAGTAAGGATTTCTTTACTGTTTAATTGTGCATTTGGGTTAGCCAATGCATTAGCTGCAGCAAATTCAGGAAATGAGAAAGATAAAGGAGAATTACCATCATTACGTAGTGAAACCTGTACATCTACGGTGGTTCCTGCTTCTGTAGTAGCAGAAACTTCTGCAGGATCAAATGCTACCATTGGAGGATCTACTCCTACACCATTTAAAATAAGCGAGATAGTATTATCATTAACTGCATCACTAGTAATGGATAATGTTCCATTAATACTTCCTAAACTGGAAGGTGCAAAAGTAACCGTAACTTCTAATTCTTCTCCAACTTGGATAAGAGCGGAAGCAGGTTCTACAGTAAAATCAGGATTATCTGATGCTATCTCAGAAACATTTAATATGGCTAAACCATTATTGTTAATAGTAAAAGTTCTTTGATTAGAAGCACCTAAAAATACATTGTTAAAGAGTAATATTTCTTCAGCTACTTCAATTTCTGGAGCCTGCCCAGAAACTTCAAAAGTTGTTGCAACTGTAGCTGTAGGTGTTACAGGATCATTGCTGTTCACTAATATATCAGTATTGTACACCCCATTGACTAAATCAGCGCCATTAAAAGTAACTTCTACATCTGTGGAACCTCCAGGTGGTACAATTCCAGAAGAAGGGCTTAATGTGATATATGGTTCTTGACCAGCATTTCCGCTTAATGCACGCGTCAACATAGTGAAGTTGGGTATATTTGTATATGTTGTTCCTCCGTCTGCACTAAAGAAATAGGTATTAGGACGCGTATTGGTAATGGTGGCATCCTGTCCTTGTGGAGTATTAAGTCCCGCAGGATAGCCATGTACTACCCAAAAATTTTCACCTGCTGAAAAGTTTAATGGCGTCATGAGTTCTTCCAACAAAAAGATACCATCAGCAGCAAGGGTTGTGGTATTCTGCTCCAATAACAGTTCTCCCTCAGCTGGTGTATCTCCTCCTCGATATATTTGTAAGAGAATATTGGCTTCCGTTAAAGTTTCGGTCCGATATGCATTTCTTACTGCGGTAAGAGTGAAATCCGTTTCAGCATCGAAACGCACAGCTATAAGAAATGGATTGCCGTTTTGAAGTCCTCCAAAGCTATCTGGGAAATTGAGTCCAGAATCATAAAAAATAGAATCGTTGAAAACGCCTGTATTATTAAACTGCGTTTCTGACCGAGTATTAGTAAAGGATTTTATAGAAGAAACTCTTTTTTTAGATTGCCAAGAACTAATTTCCGAATTACCTAAACCATAGTTTTTCATATCTATAGCTGTTCTAGATGCACGTAAATTAGCACCTTCAGTAAGTGATTCAAAAATTGTTCCTCCAAGATCTGTAGTAAAATCTAAATTACTTTGACCATTATTACTAATTGTAAAAGTAGCTGTTCTTGTTGGTGGGGTATCTACTTGGACATTTACAGCTTCATTTAAACTATCAGGATTTACTGAAATGGTTGGTGGTGATACTACTGTTAATGTTACTGGAACATCTACATTTGGATTATTAGGATCATTACTGGCAATATTAATAGTTGCAGCATATTCACCTGGCTCTAAATCTCTAGCATCAAAACGAACACCCGCAGTTAATGACTCTCCAAAAGGAACTGTTCCTGAAAGTGGGTTTACGGTTACAAAGAAGCTATTATCATCCCCATCAGTAATTTCTAGATTATCAAAGTCAAGACTTGAGTTGGCTCCAGCATTATTGGAAAGGAATATGATCTGTTCTATCAAAGGAGAAAATCCTGTACCACTATGAATTAATTCATTATTAATAAATACTTGTAACGCACTATTATCTCTATCTACACTAACACGTAGCGTAAAAAAGCCTTCAGGTCTTGTTGCTTCTATTTGAACAAATGCACCAGCTGTAGCGTCTAGAACTTCTATTGAACCATCTGCATTAAAGCGCACTCTAGTATTTACACTACCTGCGGTTGGCGATTGCGGAATAAATTCAAAATCAGAATCATTTCCTTCAATGCGCATTACTGCAGAAGCTGTCATAAAAGATTGGTCTCCGGGAGTTATCACTGGGGAGATAGCAATAGTCTGTGCTCCTGTTCCAGTAGGTGTTACACGTACCCCTTGATTTCCTTCAAAAGCTGCTTCTGTTGCTACATTAAAACTTCCAAGAGGTGCTGTAAGCCAACCTGATTGATCTCTTAATTCCCCTAATTGGAATGCTTCAAACCCTTCAGCAAAAATTGCCATTTCTGTTTGATTAAATGTTCCAACGTCTGTGCGTATTAGGCTGCTTAATCCATTATTTGCAGTAGTGTAACGTTTTTGGGTAAACCCTTGGGAAGTTATATTTGCAGCAGATTTGGCTGCACGACTAGCAAAAGTCTCTTGTGCCTCGCCGTTAACAGTTATACTAAAATCAAGATCGGCATTACCCGTATTAGAAATCTGTAAATCTCTAGTCACAACCTGTAATTGTTGTATTGTTTCGTTAAAAGTGGCTGGATCTACCCCAATAATAGGTACTTCTGTACCATCTAATACTCTTATGGATACTGGAATCTCTATTGGTGTTTCTACACCTTCTACCGTAAGAATTACGGTTTCATCATAGAAACCTCCTGGCAAGTCTGCTGTATCAATTGCTACAGTTAATATATCATTTTCTGAGATTGCAAGATTCAATACTTCTGGTGTTAAAGAAGCAATAGTCTGTGCTCCTGCACTAGTACTGGCAGTAACCACTACTGCTGCTTCAGAAATATTAGTTATTGTAATATTTTGAGAAAGTGTTTCGCCAACAAAAAGTTCAGCTGTTATGGAATTTGGACTAACAGCTATTGGCGCTTGTCCAGAAAGTACCCATCCCATATCACTAAAAAACCCACGAGTAATATCTCCAATATCAAAATTAGATTCTGCAGATGCAGCAGAAGGTGTCATTAATGAGTTTGGATCTCCTCTAGGGAATACCGCTTCATCCCAATGCGCAATACTAGAACCTCCTTGAAAAGGATTGGGAGCAAAAAGCTCTGGTAAGGTTCCTCCTAATGCTGCTACAGCTGTAGGAGCATTGATAAAAACATCTCCACTTGTATAAAATGCACCCAATGCAACGGAAGGGTTTTCTATATCCAAAACTGAGTTTCCATCTGGATCAACAACAAAAGTATCGAAAATAAAAGGATTTCCTCCATTGTTAATAGTACCAACACCAGTGGCATTATTTACTGTACCTCCATCAATAAAACCTAATCCATGCCCCATTTCGTGTAAAGCAACGGTAACAAAGTCAAATTGTCCTGCTGGTGTATTCCCATCAGTCCCAAAATACCAAGGGATAGCGGTTCCAATATTTACAACCAAATCAAATTCTAAATCTGGAGCAAGATCTGTACCTGCTAATGAATTAGCCAGTGCTATTGGGTAAAAAACATCTGCCTGTGGTGCTCCTTCAAAATTACTAAGTAATCTAGTGGGTCCAGCTGAAGCCAATGCCGTTGGCCCAAGGTTCTGAAAATCTGCCGAAATACGAATTGGCACACTAGAAACAATTTCTTGCGCCCAAATATCAATAGCAAATTGAAATGCGTCTTGCACTTCTTGATTTCCTTGTGCACCAGGACCAAAAGTGATTAAAATCTCAGCAGTATTATTCCTAAGATTTTTGGCGGTAGTTAACGATTTGTTGGTGGCTAACTGTTTCATCGCCATCCTAGAGTTGGCATCTTCAAAAGTTGCCGGACAGACGATAGGCTCTACGTCTCTTTGCTCCATTTTGTTTTGAGCTTGCACATGTGCAGCTCCCAAAATAAAGACGAGCGAAAATAGTAATGTGTGTAGGGATTTACGAAATTGCTCTCGCAAACCACCCACAAAGTAGTTTTTTTTCATAATCATTAGTTTAAATTAGTCTATTCCGATTTTTTCGGAGGATTAAAGTAGGACTTTTTGTAGTATTTTACAACTTTTATTTGAGTTAAAAAGTGTAGATTAAATCCGTGTAGAAATAATTGTTATTTTAATTATTCCAAATAGTTTCTTTATACTAAGAATATGATATTTTTAATCCTAAAAAAAAATGAGAATTTAAAAATTTTAAGAACTATATAAAAATTATATTGCTTTGGCTAAACTCGCTTAAGATGTTAAAATTTGGATTTGATTTTTGTTTGATATTAAAAAAGGTGTTTTCAATATATTGAAAACACCTTTTAACTTTAAAAAATTTTAGCTAACCTTTACCACTGTATCGATAAGGGGTTCTTTACTTCTTGTGAAAAAGGAATCATATAAAAAGAATAACTGTATACATCTGGTTGTATTAAAAATTCTGGATAGGCTTCTGCTCTAGGACTCCAAGTATCGTCTCCTCCTATTCCCATTTGTTTTAAATCTACATTAACTGTTAACATATCTGCTTTTTTAAGCTCGTTGATATGTGCTGCTTGATCTATATTTTCTGTTGTGTACTCTAAAACACTAAAATTTATAGGTTCTTCTCCTTTTATTAAAAGCCCTTTACCTTTTGGATTTTTAATGCTAAACCAATACGTACCTGTACGGTTACCATATTCTTGTGGCTTTGCATAGCTGTAATTCATTGTATTTACCTTAGTAGTATACAAACCTAAATCTGATCCATAATTTCTATCTTGATAATTAGCATGCGGGCCTTTACCAAAATAATTGATATTGGTATATTCTTTTGAAGTTTTAAATTGCATTCCTATTTTTGGAACATTAGGTGCATTTGAATCTATTGCAACTGCATAATTTACTTTTACTTGCCCGTTTCCTAAAACTGTATAGGCTAAATTAACTTCTGTTTTTGGATTTGCAACTACTCCTTTTACTATTATAATAGCTTTTCCTTTTTCAGATGTGTCTATTGTAGTATTAGAAACGGAAAAACTATCGGCTGCTGTTTTCCAATCTCTTTCTTTTTGTTGTTTTTTTGCTTTTCTGTATGCTGCATCATTATCAGTTTCTGGTCTCCAGAAATTTAATTTTAATGGGGCTTTTAATATAGAAACGCCTTTAGCCTCATATTGTGTAATATAGCCAGTGGTCTTATTTATTTGTACTGAAAAACTTTTATTTTTCACCATAATATTAAGATCAGATTCATTTACGTCTACATCAATAAGCTTCATTTTAGGAATACTTACTCTGGTTTTATAGGGCATTACAAATTGCGATTCAAAAACAGTATAGCCTTTATTTGCCCAAAGGGTATTTGTTTTTAACTTACCCTGAAATCTAATATGATATTGACTATTTTCTTTTAATCTAGGCATCTTCACATCTATAGTAAAGTTTTCTGTAGCATAGGGTTTTGTTGCAACAGAAAAGTCTTCTCCTTTTTTAATTACTTTACCATTTTCCAATAATTGCCAAGAGATGGTATAAACATCTAAATGGGTTACATGGTGTCTATTGGTAATACTAAACTGCCCTTTTAACGCATCTACTGCCGTAATTACCACAGGTTGATTTACTTTTTTACATTCATAGGTTTCTGGTTTAGGGGTTCTATCTGCTGCAATAAGGCCATTTAAACAAAAATTGCTAGAATTGGGTTGATCTCCATAATCTCCGCCATAGGCAAAAAATTCTTTTCCGTTAGCATCTTTTTTAATTAGTCCTTGATCTATCCAATCCCAGATATAACCTCCTAATGCTCTATCGTTTTTATAGATAACATCCCAATAGGTTTTCATATTTCCCAAAGAATTCCCCATAACATGAGCATACTCGCACATTAAAACAGGGCGTTTGTCATAACTTGTCTGGTCTATTAGTTCTTGTAATTCTTCTGCTCTTGGATACATTCTACTGAGCATATCTACATAGTCACGGTCCGTTGGATAGTCATATTTTTTATCTCTGTATTTTGGATTTGCATTTTTGAAGCTAATGTCTCCTTGCGCCCCTTCATAATGGATATAACGTGTTGGGTCAAAATCTTTAATCCACCCTGCCATTCCTGCATGGTTTGGTCCTGTTCCAGATTCATTTCCTAAAGACCATATCACTACACTTGGGTGGTTTTTATCTCGCTCAACCATACGTATGGCTCTTTCTAAATAGGCACTTCCCCAATTAGAAACATTAGATAGTTGCCCCCTTACTCCATGGGTTTCTAAATTAGCCTCATCCATAACATAAATCCCATACAGATCACATAATTCATAAAAATAAGGATCGTTAGGATAATGCGAGGTTCGAACTGAATTAAAATTAAACTTCTTTATCAACTTTACATCTTCTTCCATTTCTGCTCTGGTAACAACTTTACCATTTACTGCACTATGGTCATGGCGGTTAACGCCTATCATCTTTACTGGGTTTCCATTCACTAAAAATCTACCGCGATCATCAATTTTAACTTCTCTAAAGCCTACTTTAGTGGCGGTGTATTGTACTGCTTCACCTTTTGCATCTTTTAATGTTAATAGTAAATTATACAAATAAGGATGGTCAGAAGACCATTTTTCTGGATTTTTAATCTCTCTTTCTAGTAACGCACCAAAAGAAACATTATCTCTTTGCGGGTAAAACTCGCCATAATAGTCTCCTAATTTCATCTCTTGTACTTCGCCTACACGATTGCCTTGTGCATCTAAAAGTTCAGAAGAAAGTACCCAATCATCTACAATTGTTTTTAAAGGAGCTGATCCAAAATGACCTACTTTTTTTAAGTATTTATTTTTAATATTAGTCACAAACTCTGGCCGAATTTGCAATAAAGCATCTTCATAGTTATCATCTAAATCTGTTCTCACAAAAAAATCGGACAGCCTTACTTTTGGCAAAGCAGTCATATAAACTTCTCGCTCTATACCACTCATTCTCCAATGATCTTGTGCTTCTAAATAGCTCCCATCTGACCAACGATATACTTTTACAGCAATGGTATTTTTCCCTTTTTGTATGTGTTTTGTTACATCAAACTCTGATGGTAGTCTAGTATCCTCACTATAACCTACAAACTTGCCATTAATCCAAACATAATATGCAGAGGAGACGCCTCCAAAATGTAAAATAATATCTCTTTCTGTCCAAGATTCATCTATATCTATCGTTTTTATATAATGCCCTACAGGATTATCTGAATGGTTGATATTCGGAAAATCACTAAAAAAAGGATATACAGCGTTGGTATAAATAGGTATACCATAGCCTCTCATCTCCCAATTAGAAGGTACATCTATTGTTTTCCAATTTGATGCATCAAAACCTTTTTCATGAAAAATTTTGGATGATTCTTCTGGCGTAGCTACCCAATTAAACTTCCAGTCTCCATTTAAAGATTTAAAATATTTTGATTGCTCTCTTTTATTAACAATGGCATCTGTAGCATTTTCATACGAATAAAAAGTAGCTCTAGCTGGTAGCTTATTAATTTGATTAACCATTGGGTTTTCCCAATCATTCTGTTGAGCCGCTAACTGTACTGTAGTTAGTACAAATAGAAAAGCAATCCATATGTGTTTCATGTGTTCTGTTGTTTTGTTAATGAAATATATAAATTATTATGATTTAAAATTAAAAAATAACTGAATTAGAACATATGCTACATACTAATCAACATTTGATATCATTAAATTTTATGTCTACATTTTATTCAAATCCCTTTGTATATGATTCAATTTCTAAAATTATATCTTATACTATTATAAAAACGTAAATTATCTCATTCTAAAAAATACTTGCTCATATTATAAAAGTAAAATAGAGATTGTTTTATTTTTACAACAACTTGTTTAAAAATTTAAATGATGAATTTAAAAGGAAAAGTAGCCTACATTACTGGCGGCTCTAAAGGAATTGGATTTAGTGTAGCTCAAAAGCTTATTGCTCAAGGAATAAAAGTTGCCATTAGTGGCAGAGTTTTAAAAACTGTTGCACAGGCAGCTGTTTATTTAGGTGATGATACAACTGTTTTAGCATTAGCATCTGATGTTACAAAACTTGAAGATGAAGAAAAAGCTATTCAAGACATCTTACAGAAATGGGGACAATTAGATATTGTTATCGCTAATGCTGGTGTAGGACATTTTGCCCCTGTAGATGAGTTATCTGAAGCGCATTGGCACCAAATGATTGATACGAATATTACTGGTGTTTTTAATACCTTAAAGGCATCTGTTGCTGCACTAAAAAAAGCTCAAGGTTATTATATGACTATAGCTAGTTTAGCTGGAGCTAATTTTTTTGCTTCTGGTGCGGGTTATAATGCCACAAAATTTGCAGTGGTAGGTTTTACACAAGCGGTGATGTTAGATCTTAGAAAATATGGCATTAAAGTTTCTACAATTATGCCTGGTTCTGTAGCTACTCATTTTAATAATAATGAGCCTTCTGATAAAGATGCCTGGAAAATACAACCCAAAGATATTGGAGATTTAGTAGTAGACTTATTGCAAATGAATCCAAGAACATTACCAAGTAAAATAGAAGTAAGACCTACAAGACCTGATTTAAAATAAGTTACACTTCTTTTTCTATAAAAGGTATGTCTGGGTTACTGATTTCAAGGATAAGTGTTTTTAGTATTTCTTTAAATTTTGATAGCATATCTTGATCTATTCTTGTTGTGGTTTTTTGTTGAAATTTTAAAATTTTAGATTTTAGATTTTTAAATGAAATAATACCAGCATACACTTCATTAATTGGTGTTTTAGCATTAAAAAGTAGGGTATAGCATAATAATTGAAATGCCTTGCTTTTACCATAGCTTTCTAATAATTCTTCCCAATTAGTAATTTTAACATCTCTAGGTAATACTTTTCCTGTTTTATAATCTATAATTCTAGTGACTCCATCAATCTCATCTATACGATCTAATTTACCTCTCAGTTTAACTGGAAAATTAAGTTCTGGGTAATCTAATGCTACTTCCATAGCTGCTTCTAATGCCAAAATTTTAATTTGATGTTTTTTCACCTCCTCCAACTCCAAATGAATAAAATTCTCTACATAACGCAATATTACTTGATAGGCAATTAAATTTTTACCCTTTGTAATATCGCCATCTGCATAGGTTTTAATAAAGTTTTGTTTTACAATATCTTTTACTTTGGGAAGCATTTTTTTTAAGCTTTCTTCCGATAAAATTTTACCTATTAAGGGGGTGTACAATTCTTCTAAAGTATCGTGTACTATAGTACCAAACGTATTTGCCGCAACACTCTCTTCTACTTCATTTGTATCATTTATTTTTAAAAGGTTTTTTTTGTAAAAACCTATAGGGTTCCGAATGTAATTTGTTAAGGATGTAGGCGAAAAACCCCTCTTTGCTAATTGTTTTATGAGGTCAATTAATGTATGGTCTTTTGTTATATTTTGTACTTCTTTACGGGTTGGTGTAATTTCTGCTGAAGCAATAATTGCCGTAATATCTTGTCTATTTTTATCTGTAAGCAATTGTGTTATTAATCTACTTTTTTCATTACCCTCTAATACATCTGGTTCTGTATTATAAATGATAAAAATATTTTTTGCTCGTTGCAGTAGACGATAAAAATGATAGGTATATACTGCATCTTTCTCTTTGTAGGTTGGCAGTCCAAAATTACGTTTTGCATCAAACGGAATAAATGAATTATTAGATTTTCCGGAAGGAAGAATCCCTTCATTTACAGAAGTTAAAATTACCGTTTCAAAATCTAAATTTCTACTCTCTAACATCCCCATAACCTGCACGCCTTGTAAAGGTTCTCCCTGAAAGTCTAATGTTTCAGAACTTAGGAGTTCTTTATATAAGCTTTGTAAAGATCGTAGGTCTGCTATAAAAGTATGCTCTTTAATTAATTGTTCTATCTGATTAAAAAGAGTATAAAACCGGTATGTATATTCTAAATCTAAATGTTGTTCTAAGGTTTGAAATTTTTCTTTTAGGATCTGTATTATAGCCAAGCAATTTTCTATAAACAAAGCTGGACTCAATTCTTTGTCAAAAAATAATAACGAAAAAAAATTGCTGTATCTAGGTGCTATATGTTCAATTTTCTCCTTAGTCACATAGGCCCAATTCTTAGCCTTTATTTTATTACTAATTAGTGTTGCTGTATTTATATTTTTTTCCGAAAGTACTATTTGGATATATGGGTGAGCTAATAAGTTTAAAATATTTTGATAGAACCAACCTTCTTTCTGCCTTTGTTTATGCAGTTCAAAAAATAAGTCGAATAAACTTGCTAAAGGGGTTTTAAAAATAGGATATCCCATTGTAATGTTAATCCGCTCTATTTCATTTGGTATGGAATTTATAATAGGATTAAGCAAGTTTTCATCTCCTAATACTACAGCTGTATTTTTAAGCTGTATTGGGTTATTCTTATTTATTTTTTTTAATATATGGCCTACATATTTTGCTTGAGAAACATTTTTAGGTACCCCTATAATCTTTATTTCTTTTTCGGTAAGGTATTCGCTTCCTACTCCTTTTAGTGGATTAGATTTAAAATAAGTCCAGTTATTTTGATGTTGTCGTATAAAATAGCTTGCATCATGTATTTTATCATTTAAAAAATAAGAATCTGTATCCCAAAAAATATCTGAATCTGACTTCGCTAAAATTTCTTGAATAAGAAATTCTTCTGCTTTATTTAATGCATTAAAACCAATAAAGATATGTTTCTTCTCCTTTTTTTCTTGTAAATAATGACCTAGTAGATGACATGCTTGGCGGTACACTAGACCTTGATGTCCTAAATTTTTTTCTAATAAGGAAGCGTTAAAGTGATGGTAAAATTCATCTAAGTTATTCCAAAACTTAAGATAGTCATCAACCATTTTAGTTTTCTCTTCTTTTAAATAAGAGTTCAATTCTTGATAAGCAGACAAATAAGAAAATATACTGTTTGTATCTATTAAATACCGATCTATTTCATTGAAATCTTGAAGTATTGTTTGCCCCCATTTAGAAAAAGTAAAAAAGTTGTCTTTATCAGTCTCCTTAGTAGTGCTTAAATAAGATGTATATAGTGTAAAGAGTTGTTCAGTATTAGATGCATATGTTAAACCAGAAATTAGCTCTACAAAAGTCTCAATACTATAAATTTCTGGCGCAAAAACAGTTTTCTTTACTGTTTTAGAAATACAGTTTTTCAGAAAGGTTCCCGCTCTTTTGCTTGGCAATATAAAAATCAAATCAGCAATATTAGCAGTAGAATCTAAAATTTCTGTAACTACTTCTTCTAAAAAATTACGCATTTTATAAAAATAAAAAAAGCTCCGCAAATGCAGAGCTTTTATCTATAATTGAAAGTTAATAACTAGATAAATTATTTTACTAAGTTAATTTCAACTCTTCTATTTTCCTTTCTACCTGTTCTAGTTTTGTTTGTAGCTATAGGCTTTTCTTCACCATATCCAATAGCAGTTAATCTATCAGCAGCAATACCTTTTTCAATTAAGAAATCTCTTACTGAGTTTGCTCTTGAATCAGATAATTTTTGGTTTAATTTAGCAGAACCTACACTATCGGTATGTCCTTCTATAGTAAACTTAGCATTTGGATACTCTCCTAATATTTGGATAATATCTACCATTACTGATGTAGATGCAGCTTTTATAGAAGCTTTACCTGTATCAAATAAGATAGTTCTTGCATAATCATTTAGTTTCTTTTGAACCTCTTCAGTTACTTCAGGACAACCATTGTTTGCAACAGTTCCTGCAACATCTGGACAAGCATCGTCTTTGTCTAATACTCCATCACTATCTTTATCTGGCCAAGGGCAACCACCATTAGCAGCAGGACCTGACTCTGAAGGGCAAGAATCATCTTTATCAGCAATGCCATCGCCATCAGCATCTGGACAACCATTTAAAGCTGCAGAACCAGCCTCTGAAGGACAAGCATCATCTTTATCGGCAATGCCATCACCATCTTGATCAGGACAACCATTCATTTCTTTGCTACCTGCAGCATTAGGACAAGCATCTTTACTATCTTCAATACCATCACCATCAGAATCTGGGCAACCATTGAATGCAGCTAAACCAGCAACTTCAGGACAAGCATCATCTTTATCATATATTTTATCACCATCTGTATCCGTACCACCAAATTTAATGTTAATACCTGCTAGATGTTGAAAATGTTTAACTCCAAAATCTTCAAAAGCATGTTTATAGCTCGTTTGTAATGTAAAAGCAATATTATCAGAAAGCCAAATGTTAGCACCAACACCTCCATTTACTGTTCCTGCTCCTATTTCATTTACCCATGTATAACCACCACCTATTTCAACAAAAGGATCAATTGTAGTATTTTTTAAGAAAGCATATTTTATGGTACCATCTAATGCATAATGAGAAAGATCATCAACACTTAAATCACCAAATTTGCTAATTCTGTTTAAAGAACCTCTAACTCCAACAGAAAAACCATCGCCTATATATTTAGATACAGATACGTAAGAGATGGATGGCAAAATGTTCCAGTGATCATTTGCATTAAAAAACTCATTTCCAAAAGAACTTACATCACCAGTTGGGTATACGTCTATAGCGTTGATACCAAAACCTACTTGCCATGGGTTATTTTCGTCTTGAGCTTGTACGTTGTTGAATCCTATAAAAATAAGAGCAACAACTAATAATTTGCTAAGATGTTTCATGTTTTAAAATTTAAGTTTAAGGGTTTATTAACAGCAAATGTAAGTTGTTAAAAACTATTAACAAAATCAAATTCCCATTTTTTATGCTCTTATTTAGGAAAATTATTGTATTTAATCGACATTCTAGTGCCTAACATCCTAAAAATGCATCTTTTAAAACTAAATCTTATGTTTTTGTTTAACATAGTTTAATTATTTATTTAACAAAAAAATACGCTTTTAAATGAACTCTGTCACAATATTTTGTCCTATATAAATAATAATTTTGTCCTTAATTATATACCCCATTTCTTCAAGAGCAGAAGCATAAAGCTGTAATTGATCATGATATGAAACATTTCTTTTTCCTGTCTTGTAATCTATGATTGTTGCAAAATTATCTTCTATTACAACTCTATCTGGCCGTAAAATCATACCATGTTTTGTAATAATATCTAATTCATTCTTAATCCCTAATCCTTTTTGGTAGTATTTTTTTAATTCTGGATGCTGTAGAATTTGTAAAATTTTTGCCTTTACTTCTAAACTTTCAGTAGCCGTCAATGATCCTTCTTTATAAAGCTGATCAAAACATTCATTAATATCTTCTTCTGTACGTATATTTCCTAATATGGCATGCACCATATTTCCTTTATACAGCGCTTCTTCTTGGTTTGTACCCCATAACATTCCAGAAGTTGTTAAAATATTAAAACTGGAACGTTCTTTATAGGTATACTGATATTGAATTTTTTCGTGAATAGTTGTTTCTATATCTTGTTTGTGTATCGTTTCTAATTTTCCGAATGTATAGGTGTTCTCCTTTTCATTCCAGACTCCTATACTTTTTAGATATTCTATAAATAAACCAGAATAATAATCCGTTTTAGCAGCTTTAGATTTTTGTGCAACATCTTTTTTAGAAATAATAAAGAGATTTTTAATTGCTCTAGTTAAGGCCACATATAAAACATTAAATGCATCTAATTCTAATTTAGATTTTTCTTCCTTATATAGATATGCTGCATCTGTATTATAATGCGCAATTTCTTGTTTTTTATTAATTAAAACTTGCTCAAAACCATTAAAAGCTTCTTTTAAAACGGGTAGCCATATCTTGGGTTTTATTTCCTTATATATATGCGAGTTTGCAAATGGAAAAATAACAATCGGAAATTCCAAACCTTTAGATTTATGAATCGTCATTATTTGTACTGCGTTTATAGCATTTGGAGCTGAGATACTTAATTTATCTTTCTTATTCTCCCAATAGCTTAAAAACGATGGTATTGTTACACCTAATTTTTGTTCTACTTCTATAACTTCGTCTAATAAGCTTGTTACATATGCATTAGAGGAAGCAATTAAATTAAAAGATTTATTGATCAATTCTATTCCATCAAAAACAGAAGATATTGGTAAAATACGTAAGTTGAAATTATAATGTTTCTCAAAAAAGCTTTCTAAAGATTTTAAATTTTCTTGAATAAACTGATGTAATTCTACTTTCTCTTTCCCTAAAAAATATAAGATTGCATAACTAGCTTCTAAATCTTCCGGATTAGTAGCATATTTATACATATTAATTATAAAATTAACTTCAGGGCTATTCCTTAATAATAAAGACTCTGATGAAATAATTGGAATATGATTTCTGCTTAAGAAATCGGCTAAAAGAACACCATGTTTTTTATCTCTGGTAAGAATACAAATATCTTCTAATTTGTAATTTTTAGAAATAACAAGCTGTATGGTTTTTAATACTTCATTACAATATAATTCATCTTCGTTTTTATTTTCTTCTTCAATAAACTGAAACTGTACTAAACCGCCTTTTTTATTATTCGATTTTTGTTGATTCCCATCTTCAAACAAATTTCGGTACATCTCATTATTTAGATAAGAGCTTGTAAATGAAAAAAAGGTGTTGTTAAAATTAATTACTTCTTCATGACTTCTGTAGTTTGAAGGTAAATTCTCCACATGAGGTTTAAAAACAAAAGGGTTCTGTTTCTGGTGTACTAAATTTAAAAACTGTTCTGCCTTTCCGCCCCTCCACCTGTAAATAGCTTGCTTTGCATCTCCAACTAATAATAATGATCCCTTATTTCCTTGTTCATCTTCTCCTTCTAGTGCATTTCCAATAAGAGGAATTAAATTATTCCATTGTAATTCTGATGTATCTTGAAATTCATCTATAAAATAATGTCGGAATTTCTCTCCTAAACGCTCATAGATAAATGGCACAGGCTGGTTTTTTATTTCTTTTGATATAATTGAATTAAAAGTAGCTAATGGGATTTCATCTTTTTCTAATTCTATAGCCTTTATTTCTTGTTGTAGTACATTTAAGACTGTTAAGGGAACAATATTTTGATATACGTTTTTTAAGAATGATCTTTTATAAAAATTAGCTTTAATATCTTTAAACAATTCAATAAATATTGGATGTAAGCTATCTATTAACTGCTTTTTAGCTTCTGGAGTTGTTTTATTGTAAAGTGTTGCCGTTTCAAAATTTTCTTTCCAAGCTGCATTAAAATTTATTTTAGGGTCTATTTTTGCAACAAGTAGCATAAACGCTGGAAAAGCGCTACGTGTAAAGTCGGTAGCTTCTAAGCCATTCTCAGCAATTATAGTTAATACTTTTTCAGCTAGCGTAACTAAATATTCTTCTACCGTATTAATTATTTTTACAAGTTTTTGCCTTAATACAGAAAAATCATTAATCTCTTTATTTGCTATACTTTTAAGTGCTTGTTGATGTTGTTCTTTAAACAGGAGTTCTTTGGCTGTGTTAAAAAGGTCTAAAGAAACATCCCAACTCTTATCATCATCTGCTTTTTCTATAGCAAAAGCAATTAAAACTTTAGTTAATGCTGCATCTGTTCCTACTTTATTAATAACTCTTGCTACAGCTTCTGTTAAAAGTAAATCTGTATCTAAAATAACATCAAAATTCTGTGGAAGTTTTAAATCTTTTGCAAAAGTTCTAATAAGTCTATGTGTAAATTTATCGATCGTAGAAATATCGAAAAAAGCATAATTATGAAGTATTTCTTTTAAGGTACGGGCTGCTCTTTCTTGTAGCTCAGACTTATCTATATTAAGTTCCTCAGCTATTTCTATAAACATAGGCAATACCTCCTCAAAATCTGATATACTACTAAATTTATATAAATTTCCTAGTATACGTTCTTTCATTTCATTTACAGCCTTATTTGTAAATGTAATTGCAAGGATTTGTCTATAATTAGCATAAGAACGTTTGGACAAAATTATTTTTAAATATGCTTTCGCTAAAGTATACGTCTTACCAGAACCTGCAGAGGCATTATATATTTGGTATGTAGCGTTTTGCACTTATTTTTTATTGCAAATTAAGCAATCTTAAACAGTTCTTAACAAAATAATAGTCAAATTTATTACTTAAAACCGTAACTTTGGATTACAAAATTTTTAATCATTTAAACAAAATATATTATGGCTTTTGAGTTACCAAAATTACCCTATGCATACGATGCACTAGAACCACATATTGATGCTAGAACAATGGAAATTCACCATACTAAACATCACAATGGATATACTACAAAATTAAATGCCGCTATTGCTGGCACAGATTTGGAAAATAAATCCATAACGGATATTTTAACAAATTTAGATTTATCTAATGGAGCTGTTAGAAATAATGGTGGTGGTTTTTTTAACCATTCTTTATTTTGGTCAGTAATGTCTCCCAATGGAGGAGGAACGCCATCTGGGGAATTAGCGGATGCCATTGATGCTGCTTTTGGCTCTTTTGAAGCTTTTAAAGAAGCTTTTACAAAAGCTGCTGGAACGCGTTTTGGTTCTGGTTGGGCATGGCTTTGTGTACATAAAGGAGGTAAGGTAGAAGTTTGTTCTACACCAAATCAAGACAACTCACTAATGCCAGGTGTTGGTTGTGGTGGTTACCCTATACTTGGATTGGATGTATGGGAGCATGCATATTATCTAAATTATCAGAATAGAAGACCTGATTATATTAGTGCATTTTTTAATGTTGTTAACTGGGAAAAAGTTTCAGAATTATATGCTGCTAATAAATAAGTAAAAAACAACATTTAGTAAAAAAGCCATCTGTAAATTACAGATGGCTTTTTTAATGATCTAAAAATAGAAAAGGGCAGAGAAAACTCCACCCTTTTCGTCCCAAATCTTACCATAAACTTAACCTACTTATGCTATGGCACTGCTAAGTTACTGGTATTGTGAGAAATATCAAAAAATAAGACTGTTTTTTTATTAATTTATTAACATTTTAATTCAATAAATATCATTATGGTGAGCTAATTGCCTGATTATCAGAAATGAAAAAGGCAGCACATAATGCTGCCTTTTTCCCCCAAATCTTACCATGAACTTAACCTACTTATGCTATGGTTCTCCAAAAGTAATGTGTTCTTAAGAAATTATAAAATATTTTGGATAAAGATCATTTTATTAAGTTAAAATGTATTTTTTATTAATTTAAATGAAGAAATTAATTCTTTTTTATAAATACTATAAAATAAAAAAGGTAGCGTTAAACGCTACCTTTTTCCCCAAATCTTACCATGAACTTAACCTACTTATGCTATGGTTCTTCAAAAGTAATATGCTTTTACACATTTATAAAATGTTTTAGATGAAGATCATGAATAAGAGTTAAACTGCTCTATATTTAATATTTCTTATTGTTTTACTGAGATTTAACTGAAAAAATAATGAAAAATAAAAAAGGTAGCGTTAGACGCTACCTTTTTCCCCAAATCTTACCATGAACTTAACCTACTTATGCTATGGCATTTATAAAATTACTTGTGCATTGCACTAATATGGTTAAAATACCGCTGAACGGCTCACATTATCGGTGAAATGCACTATTCTTTTTGTTTTTGTAATAAAAAACTTTAATATGCTCTTTGATTTTTCCCTTCATAGAAGTTGATAAATGCTCTATTTACAACTCTATTACCGCCAGGAGTAGGGTAATTTCCTGTAAAATACCAATCTCCTAAATTCTGAGGGCAGGCCTTATGCAAATTAGAAATGGTTTGATAAATAATCTGAACCTCAGCATACATGTCTGGCGGGCTTAATAGTTCTCCTATTTTAATTGAAATTTCATCAGCAGTAAATGGAGCATAAAATTCAGTTACATAATTTATTACTTCTTTATCTTTTGTATGAATCTGTTTTAAACATTTCTTATAAATATCTTCTACAATATTTAAAGTGCCTCTTTCTTTATGCAATTCTAAGGCAGCCCTAAAAGCTATAAAATCTTCTAGTTTTGCCATATCAATTCCATAACAGTCTGGATAGCGTATTTGTGGAGCAGAAGAAACAACTACTATCTTTTTTGGCTGCAATCTATCTAACATTTTAAGAATACTCTTTTTAAGTGTGGTTCCCCTAACAATACTATCATCAATAATAACAAGGTTATCATCTTTTTTTACAGAACCGTACGAAATATCATAGACATGAGCTACTAAATCATCTCTACCATCATCTTGGGTAATAAAAGTCCTTAATTTTGCATCTTTAATCGCTACCTTTTCTATTCTAGGGCGTACATCTAAAATGTCATGTAAATCTTCTTTGGTGATCTCCGAGCCTTTAGATAGTATCTGCTCTTCTTTCTTTTTATTTAAATAATTTTGAGCTTCTTTTACCATCCCTAAAAAAGAAGTTTCTGCTGTATTAGGGATAAAAGAGAATACTGTATTTTTTATATCATGATCTATAGCATCTAAGATTTTTGGGAAAATAAATTTTCCTAAGTCTTTACGTTCTTGATATATTTCTTTATCACTTCCTCTAGAAAAGTAAATACGTTCAAATGAACAAGCTTTACGCTCTGTTGGTTCTAATATTTGTTTAATAGCATGGGTTCCATTTTTCTTTATAATTATCGCATGGCCAGGCGTTAACTCTTTAATTTTATTATACTTTACATTAAACACAGTTTGTAATGCAGGTCTTTCTGAAGCAACGGCAACTACTTCATCATCTTGGTAATAATAAGTAGGTCTAATTCCGGCAGGGTCTCTCATTACAAAAGCATCGCCATGCCCTAATAAACCTGTCATAGCATAACCACCATCCCAATTTTTAGCGGCTCTTCTTAATATTTTGGCAACGTTTAATCTTTCTGCTATTAATGGAGATGCCTCTTGTTTGGTGTAACCTTCTTTCTTAATCTGTTTGTATAATTTTGCTACTGCATCATCTAAAAAATGACCTATTTTTTCCATTACCGTTACCGTATCTGCCATTTCTTTAGGGTGTTGCCCTAATTGTACAAGATTATCAAATAACTCATGAACATTGGTCATGTTAAAATTACCCGCAACAATTAAATTACGATGCATCCAGTTATTTTGGCGTAGAAAGGGATGAACACTTTCTATACTATTTTTGCCAAAAGTACCATAACGTACATGCCCCAAAAGTACTTCGCCAACATAGGGTATATGCTTCTTTTGTAAAGCTACGTCATCTTTAAACTCTGGGTTTTCTTTAAGTGCTGTACTTATCCTATCATTAATCTGAGCAAAAATATCTTGTATAGGTTGTTGTGCGCTAGAACGTACTCTGCTCATATAACGCTCTCCTGGATTCATATCTAATTTTATGCTTGCAAAACCAGCTCCATCTTGTCCTCTATTATGCTGCTTCTCCATCATTAGATACATTTTATTTACACCATAAAAAGCAGTACCATACTTTTTTTTATAGTAATCTAATGGTTTTAATAAACGGATTAAAGAAATTCCACATTCGTGTTTAATGGCATCACTCATTTCTGTATCGTACTATTTTAGATTAAAAAAGCCCTGAAAATTCAGGGCGTATTTTTTTATTTTAGTTTAATATCAAACTGACTCAATTCTTTAAATTGATGTAATCTAGCATTCATTTCCTCTTCTGTAACATCCTTTATACGATCTGTTCCAAATTTTTCTACTGTAAAAGATGCTAAGTTAGATCCGTGTATAACTGCGTTCTTTAAATTATCAAAAGAAATATTATCTGTTGCTGCAAGATACCCTGCAAATCCACCAGCAAATGTATCTCCAGCTCCCGTAGGATCAAAAACTTCTTCTAGAGGTAGTGCCGGAGCAAAAAACACTTGTTTTTTATGAAATAAAAGTGCTCCGTGTTCTCCTTTCTTAATCACTACATACTTTGGTCCCATTTCTTCTATTTTAGCAGCAGCTTTTACCAAAGAATATTCCCCCGTTAACTGTCTCGCTTCTTCATCATTAATAGTAAGAACATCTATATATTTAATAACCTCTAATAGTTCCTCTAAACTATTATCCATCCAAAAATTCATAGTGTCTAAAACTATTAATTTTGGTCGGTTTTCCATTTGGTTAATTACACTCATTTGTATGCTAGGATGTAAATTACCTAACATCACTACATCTGCATCTTTATAATTATCCGGTACTATTGGATTAAAATCTGCTAACACGTTTAGCTCAGTAGCCAAAGTATCACGCATATTTAAATCGTTATGATATTTTCCCTTCCAAAAAAAAGTTTTACCCCCTTTTACAATTTCTAAACCACTAAGATCTATACCCTTACTCTTTAATAATTCTAAGTATGCTTTTGGCATATCTTCTCCAACAACAGAAACAATAGCAGCGTTTACTTTAAATTGTGATGCTGCTATCCCTATAAACGTTGCGGCTCCGCCTAAAATTTTATCAGTTTTGCCGAATGGAGTTTCAATTTCGTCAAAAGCAACTGTTCCAATTATTAATAATTTACCCATTAATCTAAAAAATTTGATGCAAATATAAGGGTAACTTTTATAGTATTAAACAAGAATAAAAACAATGACTATTTATCATGTTTTTACGTTTACACAACACATTTATGGTGTTTCATATACAATAAGAGAAGACTATATAATAATACGTTAAGAAATAACGTTCTAAATTTCCGCCTTAAGTATTGATAAAACTAGCGTTTTTACAGTACAAAAGACTCAATTTACTCACGTAATGAAGACAAATCTTTTAGATAAAGTCATTAATAATTCCGATACTAGTTTTTGGAAATTAGATGCAGACACTATTTACTGGTCTACTGGTTTCATAAATGCCCTAGGGTACGATGAAAATAAAATAGAGGTAAGTACTAATTATTTTATTGATGTTCTTTTAGAAGATAAGTATAAAGACACTTTTAGGAGTAATTTTTATGCTTTACTAGATAATGGTATAGATTTTAGCCAAAGAATTAGAATATTAAATAACGATGGTAAATACAAAGAATATACTTGTACAAGTAATAATAATTTACCTTTTAATGTAGCATCCAGTGATAGTCATTTGTTTTTTGTTGAAAGAGAACTAGAAACACACCAAACGGTAAGACGTAATAACTTTTATTATCATGAAACTGCTCAAATGACCAAAACGGGAAGTTGGTATGTTGATTTTATAAAACAAAAAAGTTATTGGGATGATGAAACTAAAAAGATTCTAGGATACCCACAAGATTACAAACCATCTTTAGCAGATTCGTCTAATTATTATGCCCCAGAACATACAGGGCTGGCTGCAAAAACTTTTATGGATTGTTCTCTGGGCAAATCGTTTAGCGTAGAGATAAAAATGCTTACTTCTAAAGAGCGTAAAATTTGGGTTAGAGCTACAGGAAAACCTGTTTATAATGATGATAAAGAGATTATTGGTATAAGAGGTGTTTTTCAGGATATAGATGAAGAAAAAATAAATGCATTAAGTTTACAGAAGACAGCTGATATTATTAGTTCTCAAAATGCAAGGCTTTTTAATTTTGCTCATATTGTTTCCCATAATTTAAGATCGCATACTAGTAATTTATCTCTAATTACCCAATTAATAGATGAAATAGATGATGATCAAGAGAAATTAGCATTATTAGATAATATAAAAGATGTTTCTGAAAGCTTGAACGCTACTATAGAACATTTAAATGATATTGTTACCATACAAACCAGAACAGATCAAAATAAAGTAAACGTAAATTTTTCAGAGGTTTTAAAAAACGTGAAAAAATCTGTTTTTAATAATGTAATGAAAGATAATGTAACGATACACGAAAACTTTAATGAAGTAGAAAATATTGATTACATCCCTGCGTACATGGAAAGTATTCTGTTAAATTTAGTGACCAATGCCATTAAATATAAACATGAAGATAGAGATGCTATTATTTCTTTGAAGACGTATAGTGAAAAAAATAAGACCATATTAGAGATATCAGATAATGGAAGAGGAATTGATATGGAGAAATTTGGAAATAAAATATTTGGAATGTATAAGACCTTCCATTACAATGAGGATGCAGTAGGAATAGGTCTTTTTATTACAAAAAATCAAATAGAAGCTTTAAATGGAGAAATTTCTGTTGAAAGTGAAGTAGGAATAGGAACAACATTTAAAATAACTTTTTAATACAAATTAATGAATACATCTCCCCCAGTGGCACTTGCCTGTATTATAGATGATGACAATATTTATGTGAACTTAGTTAAAAAAATAATTGAAACTAAAAAACTATGTGATAATCTTATTGTGCTAAAAAATGGTAAGCTAGGCATTGACTATTTTGAGGCTATTTTACAGAATACAAGTAAAGATCAGTTGCCCGATATTATTTTTTTAGACTTAAATATGCCTATAATGGATGGATGGGAATTTTTAGAGCGTTTCTCTAAAATTAAAAATAAGTTTAATAAAGTAATTACCTTATATATTGTTAGTTCTTCTATAAACCCAATAGATATTGAGCGAGCAAAAAAATTTACTGGTGTAAGTGATTATTTAATAAAACCAATGGATATAAATGGTCTAGAATTAATTTTCAGAAAAGAATCTGCCTAATACCTATTCTACTAAATTATAAAACTAGCTTTTGCTATACTTAAAGGTATTCTATAAAAAATAATTTAAGACTTCCCTCAGAATATTTAAATATCAACTACAAAATAAAGCTATCCTTCTCTACTATAGCAAAATTTATATAATAGTTATAAAGTAGTTTTAGCTTAACTAAAATTTGTAAGCAACCTTAAGTCAATTCCGACTACATCTGAAAAACTGTAACAGATGAAAAAAATAATATTGATTACGTTATTATTAAGCGTTTATGCAAATCTAAACGCTCAAGAGATCAACACAGTGCCTAGCCAGTTTGCAAGATCTTTACCAGACGGCTGGCATAAATTTACTGCTGAAGGTGCTACTTTAGATGTGGAAGTGACAGCTGGTACTATCACCAATGGTAACATCATATGGTTTAATCAAGATACCTATTCTGGCAACTTGTATAACAGTGAAATTAGCGGAAAAGGAACCTATACTTGGGCTAATAAAGCAAAATACGAAGGGTCTTTTAAAAACAACCAAAGACATGGTAAAGGAACTATGTACTATGCAAATGGGGGAAAGTATAGTGGAAAATGGAAAAAAGACAAACCTAATGGTAAAGGCAAAATCTGGAAAACTGATGGTACTGTAGTAGAAGGTGTTTGGGAAAATGGCATAAAAGTAAAATAAAGGAAAAAATATATTCAGCATGTTTAAGCGTTTTTGCCAAACATGCTGAAGTTTATAACAGCACTTCTTATGAAGAACTGCATACTATTATAAAAATGAGAAGACTTTAAACTTTTACCATCATTTTTAAGATCTTTCTATTGCGTTACTTCAACCCATTGGCCTACAGTCCTCGCTACATAATCGTTATCATACATTGCTTCAACTTGTACGCCTGGTAAATAATACTTTCCTAAATAAGATGCATTGATTAAAATTCTAAATGTCTTTGTCTCATTTTTATTCATATCAAAATAAAAATTGGCTCTATCATCTCTTAAATCTGTATAAGTAACATTATTTTCAGCAAAAGAACCAAAATCTGTAAAACGGGTATTTACAATTTCCCAACCACTTGGAAAAATTTCAGCCAAAGCCATATCCTTAAGTTTTTTGCCTGTAGTATTGGTTACGCTAACCTCTGCAACAAAATCTGTTCCTTGTGTTATTTTAGAAGGATCTATTTTTGATCCATTTCTACTCTTAAAACTAGTTTGTACAACCAGATTACGTGCAATGGCTTTTTCTTCTCCTACAGGCAGAATTCCATTATTTAGTACACTTACGTATAACGTGTTGTTTTCTTGATTTTTAAGTACAATAGTATTTTCGCCTTTTTTGATTTTTAGATCTCTATTTGCTAGTGTTTTAGAAGTCTTTACAGTTTCTGTTGTTCCGTTTACTGTAACAGTAGCATTGATACCTTTACCGCCAATCATTTCTGCAAATTTTGCCATTGCCATTAAACTATAGGCTGTGCTTTGCGTACTCATCCATTGTTTTTCTTGTAAACGAGATGCTACTTCTTTTGCTAAATTTTGCGCTTTCACTTTATCTTTTAACAAAATATAAGTCTCTAAAGCCATTGCTCTATTTCTATCTGAAGAACCATAGGTGTAGTAATTATACTTATAATTCTCAAAATCTATTTTGGCTGTGGCTAGAATATCCTTAGCCACATTAGCTTGTCCTATTAAAGCATATGCAGCAGCTAATCTAAATTTAGCCTCATTAGAATTCCCTTTAGTTTCTCTTAAACGGTTCATAGAAGCTACATCTGCATTACCAGAAAGAGCTAAAGTATATAGACGATATGCCTGTGCTAAATCTGAATTATTATTTCCTGACCTCCATTTTTTAGCAATATCTTTTTGATATTTTACCCAACTAGCTTTAAACCCTATTGGTAATACATACCCTTTTTTCTCAGCAGCTAATAAAAGATGACCTGCATAGGTAGTTCCCCAATCATTTGTATTACGCTGTCCTGGCCAGTAAGAGAATCCTCCATTAGGTCTTTGGAAACTTCCTAAACGTTTAATAGCATTTTCTATATTTTTCTGAATGTTAGCTTTTTTAGCTGTTGTTAAATCAAAAATAGCATCTAAATATAACTGAGGGAAAGCTGCTGAAGTAGTTTGTTCTACACATCCATGAGGGTATCTAATTAAATATTGCATTCTACCGTTAAAACGCATTGGAGGCAGTGTAGAGAATTCAACCTGAGCCGCATTACTTCCTGCAATACCAAAGGTGGCTAAATCTGTAGTTTTACTTGCATTTGGTTCTATAATCAAATCTTGCACATCTAAAGAAACTGGATTAGGATTGACCACATCTATAGGAATTTCAAAAGATGCTTTTTCTCCTCCTCCTGATGCTTCAACAATTACTTTTCCTATTCCTTTAAAGTCAGCCACATTTAAAGTAAAATAAGCCATCTTTTCATCTGGTTGCGCAAATGTTAAATGCTGTGTAGCATTACCCTCTATTGTAAAGGCTTTGTCTTTCTTTATTTTAATGGTTACATTTTTTACTTTCTTTTCCATTGCAAAAACAGTAACAGGCAAAGTAACTTTTTCGCCAGGTGTTATTTTACGCGGTAAAGAAGCTAAAATCATTAAAGGTTTCCGTACTGGTGTGGTTTTTTCTGCCATACCATAGGCTTCGTTTTTAGGACTTCCTGCAACTACCATGGTCCGTACTGAGCCTACATATTTAGGTATTTTTATGGTATGAGACTTGGTTTCTCCTTTTTTCAGTGTAAAAGGACCTAAATGAACCACCATAGGCTCAAAACGATTTGCTTTTTTATTTTTAGCGCCTGCTAATTCACCATCACCACCAATTGAAAATATCTGATCTATACGACCGCCATAAGCACCTATGATATCATCATAAATATCCCAAGTTTTTACACCTAATGCTTGTTTGGCATAAAAACTTGCCCAAGGATTTGGGGTTTTAAACCTTGTGAGATCTAATAAGCCTTCATCAACAATTGCAATACTATAGGTCATTTCTTTGCCCTGCTTTTCATTTACTTTAACGGTAATACTCTCTTCTGGCCTAAGCACATCTGGCATTTTAATCTGAGGCGCTAATTTTGTTTCAGGATTTTCTACACCAATCCCCACAACGCCATACATACGAATAGGAGAATCGTTTAAGGTAGATGCATGTGGTTGTAATAATGAGATATTTATAAACACATTTGGGGTAAAAGTTTCTTTTATAGGCAACTGAAATTTAGTTTCGCCTTTAGTAGTTTCTACCCAAAGAGATTCTACTACTTCTACTCCGTTTTCTATAGTTACTAGAGCCCTGCCACCTTCAGAACTTGGAAAGGTTACTGTAGCTTTCTCCCCTACATTATACTTTTCTTTATCTGTTGAAAACAATAACATAGATGCTGCAGAAGGATCACTCTTACGAGATTTTCCTGCCCAACCTGGCCAATCTACATATATAATTTTTCCTGTGGCATGATCGCCATTTGGGTCTTCTACACGAACCAAATACCTTCCCCAATCTGGATATTTTAGCTCAAAATTAAAAGAACCTTTTCCTTTTGAATTGGTACTAATGGTTTCGTCTAAAATCTTTTCTCGATACTCGCTACTGCTATAAGAAGAAACATTATCTGACGAAGTATCCCACCACCATCTCCAGCTAATTTTATGAATTGTAACATTTAGGTTTCTTACTGCTTTTGCCTTTCCATTTTCATCTACAGTAACTACTTCAAATTTGTGTTTTATATCAGTAAGCAACATTCCTCTGGTCTTATCTCCCTTTGGAGCATTTAAACCAACATAAGTACTATAAGGAGAAAATGGTTTAGAAAAGACATCCGTGCTAAAATCACCTCCATTTTCGTACACCTTAGTGACAAAAGAAGCATTTAACATGCCTGGTGCTGTACCAGACAATTTCGGATTTATATTAATTTTTGCTTTCCCTTCATCATCTATTTTACCATCAAAAACCAACTGATCTTCTGGTGTAAAACGTCTCGTTGGATCATCAAAAATATAGCCTGGAAAGGTTTTAAAGGTAGTTGTTTTAGCACTGAATTTTCCTGTAATATCTGCTTTTAAATTTTTTGCAATAGCGCCATGAAGCCATTTTACTTCCATAGTGCCATTTATACTTTCGGTATCACTTAAAATTTCTGAATCAAAAGCTGTTTTAATTTTTAAACGATTTGGTTTAATTGTTTCTATTTTTATCGTCTTTGTAAAAGAAGCACCACCAACAGAAATTTTTGCTAACCAGTTACCCGTAGGGTCATTCTCATCTGTTTTAATTTTAAAATGATAAAAATTATCTAATCCATAGGTTTTTACTTCTTTATGGACTACTGTATTGTACGGGTTTAAAAACTCTAACTTTACTGGATGGTTTTTTGGTAATTTATTAGCATTATCATTTAACATAAAAGATAAATAAATAGCGTCTCCAGGTCTCCAAACACCACGTTCTCCAAAAATAAAACCTTTAATCCCTTTCTGTACTTTTACTCCTGCAACATCAAACTTACTTACAGATAGCGCATTACCATCATTTAATTTTACATATGTTTTTTGTCCATTATGTTCAGCAATTGCAAAAAATGCTTGATTGTTTTCTGCATCGTAAAAAGAAGTCCCATCTGCATCTGTTGTAACATTTCCTATAGCTTGTTGCTGAAAATTATAAAACGTAACTTTTACTCCTGCAATAGGCTTTGTACTAATAATATCATTAACAGCTATAAAATAACTTTTATTAACTCCTTTTTTTATACTTACACCAATGTCTGATGCTAATACATTTATACTTACTTTTTTATCATAGTAGTATGAGGTATGGCATGGATTTTCTCGCTCATTCCAATCATAATTATAGTAACCGTATTCATTATAATATTGCTCAACGCCGTCCCAAGAACTATCTTCCTCCTCTTCATCATAATTATCTTCCTCATCATTAGAAGTTTCAATATTAGTTTCATCACAATCATATAAACTATACTGTGGCTTGTAACTAAATTCTACCCTGTAAATAGCTCCTTTTTCTGGTGTAATAATCGATTTTAAATCTAAAGCATGAGCAGCCCATTTGCCATTGTTAGCAGATAGGCTGTTCTGCAATTCTAATTTTTTAGTAGCAATTGGTCTGGCTACACTTCTTAGGTTAGCACTTCCGTTTAAATTATTGCTTTGCAAAAACTGTAATACATTATTTTCGTAAATCCGCAATACAGCTACATCTACATATTTAAGGTTTACTGCTTCAAAATTAATTTTTAAATTACTTGATGACGGTAATATTGTTCCATTAGAAAGCATGCGAACGGCTGGCTTAATTTGCTCAAAAGCGACACGTTCTGTATACTTAGCTTTTAGTTTTTTACCCTCTATACTCTGTATTCCATCAAAAACTTCTAATTGTGCTGTACCATTTATGGTTTTAGAAGGGTATACTCTTAATGTATTTCCTTTTACACTATATTTTAAAGCTGCATCACCTTCTAGTACAACCAAACCTTTAAAATTCTGTCCTTTTTTTAAAGGATCGGAAAAGTTAATATTCAATTGTTGTTTAGCTCCTTTACCTGTAGTAATATTTAGGATCGTAAAATTGTTTTTACCCGCTATTAAAATTGCGTTTTTACCAGAACTTTCAATATTAAAATCAGCCCCATCCCAAGAAATTTCTACATCAGTATCTTCATCATAACGCTGAATGTTTTCAATTTTAAACTGAAACTGGGTGCCTTCTTGTATGGCATCATCAAAAGTAATTTTTAATGCATTGCCTTTTTGACTTGCTTTTATAAGTTGTTTTGCAGTTTCTAATGAAAGGATATCTGCACTTCTTAATTGTCCCTCAATATATTGTTTGTCTTTAGTAGAAGATTGTAAGTCATTGGTATAAATATTAAACTGCTGTTTTAAGGTTTGTACCGTAAAAGAAAGTGTTTCCAAATTTTTAGGGAAATCTGCAACAAAAGCAGCCAAATCTACTTTAGCGGTATATTCGGTATCTTGTTTAAACCCTTCTTCTGGTATAAACGCTATTGTTCTACTATCTAGTGCAACTACTTTTCCTTTTACAGAAGGAGAAACTTTAAATAAATCTCTTTCTAATTCATCACCAGCATTCCAATTTAGAATTGGTGTATTAAGAACTACCCTTAAGTCACTTTTTGTAGAAATAACACCATGGGTAACTTGTGTAACAACATCTTGATATCTATTAAGGTTGTCTAATTGCTCTGCTACATTTTGTTTTTTATCTCCACAAGAAGTCAAAATCAATAAAAAGAAGCTTAGAAAAATAATGTTGTATTTCATCCTGAAAAGTTTGTTGGTGTAAAAGTAAACGGTTGTTTTAAAATTAAATTACCTGAAAACAGTGAATATAAAGTAATAACTACTATATAATTTTATAAAAAATTAAAATGAAATCATATGCTGATCATACTTAAATCTTATTTTGAAAAAAGAACACAACAATTAATTTGCATTTTACTATTCAACATAAACAGTAGTATTTTAAAGTTTTAATGCACTTTAAAAAATTATAAACTTTGATTTTACAAATAAGGAACTAATAAAAAAATTAAAATCTAGTGGGTTAAAAACCAGTTATCGGCAAAAAATTACTGTTCTTCTAAACCATCATTTTTTTATTTAGATAAACCACATTTAAGCACCGATAAAATACTTAAAAACGTATAAAATGCTTTTTTTTTCGATGTAAAATAATAAAAAATAGACTTCTAAGTAACTCATCTACATTATTTTACATCATGTCTAAAAAACCTAAGAAATTCTATAATTCTACATTTCAAAAAAGATCTCTTAAATACATTTGTATTGATTACTAATAGTTATTATCTCAATTATGAAAACAAGATTACTTTTTTTACTAACCATTTCACTACTCATCCAATCTTGTAGCAAAACTGCTATAGCAACTGATGAAGAACTTTTAATAGCTAATGAGATTGCATCGGTTCCAACAAATGAAATTGATGAGGCAGATACCTCTGAAATGGAAAAAGAAATTAAAAAGATAATTGACGAGCACAGACAGGCAATGGGCTTAAAAAAACTTAAATTTAATGGTATTGTATATAAATATGCAGAAAGCCATAATGAGTATATGATTTCTAATAAAGTATTAGATCATGGAAATTTTAAGGATAGAGCTAATAAGATTGCTAACAAAATAAACATAAAACAGATTGAAGAAAATATAGCTAGAAATTTTGCAACTGCTGAAGAGCTTGTAAACGATTGGTTAGAAAGTGATTCTCATAGAGAAACGCTAGAAGGAAATTTTACACACGCAGCAATAAGTGCAAAAAAAGACGCGGATGGAAATTATTATTTTACTCATATCTTTTTTAGATAAAACTATAAAAGAAAGTAATTAATATTAAGTTTTTTAGATTTAGTACATTATTTTTATACTCCATACTATTTATTTAGTATGGAGTTTTTATTTTTTTATCTAAAAACATTATGATATGCCAATAGCAGCACCTTTTAATTTAACCAAATGGATTGCAGAAAATAGAGATACGTTAAAGCCTCCTGTAGGGAATAAAAACTTATATAAGGAAGCAGGAGACTATATTGTAATGATTGTTGCTGGCCCTAATGCCCGTAAAGATTATCACTATAACGAAACCGAAGAGCTTTTCTATCAACTAGAAGGTACCATAGAAGTACATATACAAGAAGATGGCGTTAAAAAAACAATGCAATTAGGGCCTGGGGATATGTACTTACACCCTGCTAAAGTTCCACATTCTCCCGTACGTCATAAAGGTTCTATAGGTTTAGTTATAGAACGTAAAAGAGCTCATATGAAAATTGATGACGGACTATTATGGTTTTGTGATAATTGTAACCATAAACTCTACGAAGCTTATTTTACTTTAAATGATATTGAAAAAGATTTCTTAGGTCATTTTAAACATTTTTATGGAAACAAAGCATTGCGTACCTGTACAAATTGCCAAACTGTAATGCCCGTAGATGAACGATTTGTAGCTAAGGAGTAATTTATTTGCTAAGGCCTATTTTTTAATACAAAAAAAGTATATTTGTAAAAAATATAACAAAACCTCTATAAAATGTTACAAATGTCAGAAAAAAGTATCGATTTTGGAATAAAAGAGGCACTTATAACATTAGGTGTTAAGGATATAAATGAGGGAACTTCAACAGGTTCTACTTATTTTTCTAATGGTGAGCTTATCGCTTCATATTCTCCTGTAGATGGGAAACTCATTGGAAAAGTAAAAACAACCACACAAGCAGATTACGATAAAGTAATGGAAACTGCCGCAATAGCTTTTAAGGAATGGAGAACAAAGCCTGCTCCTTTACGAGGTGAAATAGTACGACAGTTTGGTGAAAAGCTAAGAGAGAAAAAAGAAGCTTTAGGTAAGCTAGTATCCTATGAAATGGGAAAAAGTTACCAAGAAGGCTTAGGTGAGGTTCAAGAAATGATAGATATCTGTGATTTTGCTGTAGGTTTATCGCGCCAATTGCATGGTTTAACAATGCACTCAGAAAGACCAGGACACAGAATGTACGAGCAATACCATCCGTTAGGAATTGTTGGTATTATTTCTGCATTTAATTTTCCTGTTGCGGTTTGGGCATGGAATACTGCTTTAGCATGGATTTGTGGTGATGTATGTGTTTGGAAACCTTCTGAAAAAACACCTATTTGCGGAATTGCTTGTCAAAATATAGCTGCTGAAGTTTTTGCTGCTAATGGTTTACCAGAAGGCATCTGTAACCTTATTAATGGCGATTATAAGGTTGGAGAAATGATGACGAAAGATACCCGAATACCTTTAGTATCTGCAACAGGATCTACAAGAATGGGTAAAATTGTTGCGAAAGAAGTTGCTGGACGTTTAGGGAAATCTTTATTAGAATTAGGCGGTAACAATGCTATTATTATAACACCAGATGCAGATATTAAAATGACTGTTATTGGTGCTGTATTTGGCGCTGTAGGTACTGCTGGGCAACGTTGTACCTCAACAAGACGTTTAATTATACACGAAAGTGTATACGATAAAGTAAAAGATGCTTTAGTTAGTGCATATAAACAATTGCGCATTGGAAATCCTTTAGATGAAAACAATCATGTGGGGCCTCTTATAGATCTAGATGCTGTTAAAATGTATGAAGCTGCCTTAGAAAAAGTAGTAGCCGAAGGAGGGAATATTATTGTGGAAGGAGAAGTCCTTTCTGGAGAAGGATATGAATCTGGTTGTTATGTAAAACCCGCCATTGCAGAAGCTAAAAACACTTTTGAAATTGTACAACACGAAACATTTGCCCCAGTATTATACCTATTAAAATATTCTGGTGGTGTTGAAAACGCTTTAGAAATACAAAATGGTGTAGCTCAAGGTTTATCTTCTGCAATTATGACAAATAATTTGCGTGAAGCTGAAGCCTTTTTATCGGTAGCTGGGTCTGACTGCGGAATTGCTAATGTAAATATAGGAACTTCTGGTGCAGAGATTGGCGGTGCATTTGGCGGTGAAAAAGAAACTGGTGGTGGGCGTGAGTCTGGTTCTGATGCTTGGAAAGTATACATGAGGCGACAAACAAATACCATAAACTACACTACAGAATTACCTTTAGCACAAGGCATAAAATTTAATTTATAAAAAAACCGTATAAATAAGAAAACTTATTTATACGGTTTTAACTAACCACCTAAATTATTAAAATATTTTAGATTTAAACCTATTTCAATGCCGGAGCCTCGTCGGGAGAAATAGGTTTTTTTTATACCATTGTAAATTTCTTTAAAAAGCTAGAAAAAACCTATCTATTTTATATTAATGGTAGTTAAAACTGTATAGCTTGTATAAAAATCTGGATGAGACTCTTAAGAACAAAAAAGGCCGGAAGATACATCTTCCGACCTTTACTATCATTACGATAATGATTAGATTTCTACATATTAGTTCATTACAACAACATCAAATAAAACTCTATCGGCATTCACTGCATTAATTTTAAAAGCACCTTTTTTACCTGTAGCTGTTTCAAAAAGAAAAACGCCTCGGTAAGTTACTGGTTGTGCTTCTCCATCGTTAGCAATTACTAAATCTTTAAGTTGAGAATCATCTGCAAGCGCATCAAATTCTTCAATTGTTAATGCATCTCCAGCAGCTTGTATTTTAGTCGTTTTTACACCTGATATCTGAGCAAACACATCATTTTCACTTGGACTATTAAATGCAATGAATGCTTGATTGGTAGCAGAAACTAAATCTATTTCAGCAATATTATCTGCTGTAACTTCTGATTCTTGGTATGTTCTTCCTGTTGTTGTAGAAAAAGCAATTCCAAAACCCATTGTATTGGAATCTGATAACTTTAGTTCAACATTATCAAAAGTAGCAATAGATTCTTCCGGTGTAATTTCTATTTCTATTCCTGGTTCATCATCTTTAGAACATGAAGTGAATCCAATACATAAAACAATAAGCGGTAATACTAATTTTTTCATCATAAAAATATTTGGGTTAAGTTTATTTAACGAGACTCCATAGTAATTGTTGTGTGTAACCAAAAACTTTTTAATGTTGAATGAGTTTTAAAACAAATTCCATCTCATAGGCGGATAAAGTAGATGTCTTGAGGTTTTTGTTAAAATTAAAAACTAATATAACATCAGCTGAAAATGAATATGTGTAGACAGAACATAATTAATAAAAATTATGGATTTAATAAATTAAGATAAAAATAATAGATCCGTAATATTAAAATACATTTTAAAGAGTAATTGAAAAATTGTATTTTCATTAAAGCTGTGCTCAACCCATCAATACAGCAACTTATGAGTTTAACACAGCTTAGACTTTACTAAAAAACTTATCATAATCTCCCATTCGCTTCAACCCATTTAAATTGGTATTGATCTTCTGGGAATTTCATTCTTTCGGCAATACGCTCTAATCGGCTAGGCAATTTCATTAAGTAGTCTCTTGCTTTTTGTGCTTCATCGTTAAGTCCTCTTATCGCATCTATTTCCCAAAAAGCATTTAGTTTGCCTAAAATATCTATATAATCTTGTGCGGTATAAACGCCTAATCTTTGCGCACAATTCGAAAAGTTTTCAAAAGCGGTACCAATGGTTCCTCCAGATTCTCTTAAAAAATGTGCTGGCATTACTATTTTCTGCTTCATCATATCAGCAAAAGCAAGCATCATTCCGTTAGGGTCTTGACCTAAGATCGTTTTTACAAATTCTCGGTACGCTAAATGATGGCGCATTTCATCACCCGCAATGATCGTACACATTTTACCTAATAAGCCATTCCCTTTTTTCTTAGCCATTTGCCCCACTCTTTTATGAGAGATATTGGTAGCCAATTCTTGGAAACTGGTATACACAAAGTTTTTATACGGGTCTTGATCAGTACCAATATCAAAACCATCGGAAATAAGGTGTTGAGTAGTAATTTCTATTTCTCTCATGTTTACGCGACCTGAGAGGTATAAATACTTATTTAGCACATCACCATGTCTATTTTCTTCGGCTGTCCAGGCACGTACCCATTTTGCCCATCCATTAGTTTTATTTTCACCATGTTGGTCTATACCCACTACATCCATTAACCAAGATTCATAGGTAGGTAAGGCTTCTTCTGTAATGGTATCAGCAACCATAGTTACCCAAAAATCGTATCCTAATTCTTTAGATTCCTCTCTTAACTGCTCAACATTTTCTAAAAAATCATCACTTTGAGAATCTGGTAAAAAATCTGTTGGTTGCCATATGTCTTCAGGTTTTATTAGAAAGTTATCCATAAAATCTTCCACCTGTGGCTCAATAGCCTGCATCACTTCTAATCTTATATTTTTTGCTGACATATTTTTTTTTTCAAAGTTCGGTATAATCGCCTTAAAAACAAGCTATTTGGAGGGTCTTTTTAATTTCTACCTTTTTCTCCCGGATATAAAGTATGCACAGGATCACTCTGCCACATTTCTTTTGTATCTACATCTACTATAGTTAAAGGGCCTTTAAAAGCCGCTCCAGTATCTATATTCCAAACATTAGCTGCATTTTGCGGTGTAGTTTCTCCTATACGGGTAACCGGAGTATGGCCTATATAGACTTCGTTATATAATTTTAATCTCTGTGGGAATATTTTATTACTCTCTTTTAATTCTGGATTTGAAGCTAATGCTAATTCCCATAGGGTTCTATCCCAATAAAAAGTTTTAGAAAAATACTCGTGTTCTACTCCTTTTAAATTGGTAAACCCAGCATGAAGAAATAAACGATTTTTATCATCCAAATAATAATTAACTAAATTTTTATAAAAATTGATATGTAATTTTTTTATTTCATCAGTTGCTTTAGCATATGAAGTCATTGTTGCTTCACCTCCATGTTGAAACCAAGTAGGGTTATCTTTGCCCTCATCTAGCCATGCACAACACAACTCATCATGGTTTCCTCTAAGAAAAGTACAATGGTGCGTTTTATTTAAATCGATTAAAAAATTTACGGTTTCTAATGCCTCACTCCAACCATCTATATAATCTCCTAAAAAGATAAGGTGATCTTTAGTAGTTACATTTGCATCTTTTAAAATTTGCTGTAAGGCTTTTAAGCCAGAATGGATATCTCCAATAACTAATGTTCTCATTGTTCTGCAAAAATCGCTATTGTAGCTATAACAGCAATAATAAAAATGACTAAAAAAAAGATTTTCCAAAAAGAATAAGGTCTTTTACCACTAATATTACCTGTTTGCCCATTAATATAAAAACTATATTCTTTTCCATTATACAGGTATGAACTAATATAAACTGGTAATAAAATATGCTTAAAGGTTTCTTCTGATAATTTAATATTGGCATCAGATATCCGTTGCGTATCACCTCCTATATCTCTTCTTATCCAATTATATGCAATGTTTTTTGCCTCCTGAAAAGATTGATGATGCCCTTCTTTTAATGAAATTGTATATTTTTCTGTTATAAAACCTGAAAGATATTTGGAATTAAATACCACTAACTCTTTTAGGTTCCAATGCGAAATTTTTGCAGGAATATCTCTTCGTTTTTTCTCTGAGGCATTAATTAGAATATCATCTATAAAACCACTAACACTTCCTGAAGCATAAGACCAACGTGTTTTTCGCACTTGCCTGGTTTGTGTGCCATTCTTAGTTCTGTAACGTTGCGTTTCATAATAATAGTCGCCTCTTTGTCCTTGGTAATTGGCAAACAAATTAGCATCAAAAGTCCAATGGGGCACATACAAACCATGTATGGCATCCGGGTCTAACGCTGCTCTTTTTAGTTTATTAGGGGCAAACCATAAACTATTTGCCCAAGTTTTAAAAATCTGATGCGCTTTTTTATCATCTAACTGAAAAGGAAGTATAGCACCTGGTAATATCCAGCCTTCTTTTTCTATATCTTCTCTTATCAGTGGTTCTCCACAGTATACACAACCTAACGATTTGTAATTTTCTTCTACATGCTGATTAGCACCACAATTTTTACAATTTAAAATGTCTATAGTATCGGTATACGCATTATCACCTACGACTTTTAAATAATGTTCTAATTCTAATTCTTCAAAACTACTTTTTGCTTGTTCTATAAATTCTTCGTAGCCACAGTACTCACATTTTAATTGCTGTGAACCTGGTTTGTATTTAAGTTCTGCTCCACAATTAGCGCAAGGTTTTTTATGTTCCGAGTTTTGGGTTTCTTCCATTTTATACTAGAAAAATACTATTTCTTAAAAGTAAAGAGTTATTAATTTAGAACTATAGTACTTTAAGCAGATTAGCCATTGAACTAATCTAATCTGCTTAAAGCTATCCTAAATTCTTTTAGATTTATTATGAGGCAGGTAAAGGTGGTGGCGTACTACCACCTAAAAATGCTTTTAATTCTTCTACATCTTTTACAGCTGCCCAATTACTCATGCCTTGTTTCCATACTAAAGAGTCCTTATTAATAGTTCTATTGGCAAAAAGTTCTTTAAGTTTCTCAAAATTTACTGGTCCCATTTGGTTTCCTCCTACTGCATAATGGTACATCACTTGTACAGGCATTGGAGGTGGGGTTGCATTACCAGGCATTTGATGTGGTATTGAAGCTTGCCCACCCATTTGTGGACTCATCATACCTCCCATTTGTTGCGCTAACACAAAGCCCATACCCATGCCCATGCCTGCTCCTGCAGTACCGCCTTCATTTTGTGCTGCTGCTTCAATTGCCTTAGCGGTTTTAAATTGGGTTAATTTGCCCATGTCTAATTTATCTAGTCTGCTGTACTCAAAAATTTCTTTCTTGAGTTCTTCAGGCATCGATACGTTTTCAATATAAAAACGCTCTAATTGTATCCCAACTCTATTAAACTCTGGCTGCATTACTTCTTGGCAAGTCTCCGATAATTCAGAGGTATTTGCAGCATACAATTCTATAGGAAGATTAGCCTCACCTACCGTGTCTGTAAAACGGGTTACAATTAAACTTTTTAGATGCTCATTTACTTCATAATTTGTAAAATTACCATCTGTACCCACAACATCTACTACGAATTTACCGGCATCTTGTATTTTAAAACTATAGGTTCCAAAAGCTCTAATCTCGGTAAGTCCAAAACGTTCATCATTTAAAATCACTGCGTTTTTTGTTCCCCATTTTTCATCTGTAAATAAACGGGTATTTACAAAATATACTTCGGCTTTAAACGGACTATCAAAACCATATTTCCATCCTTTTAATGTAGTTAATATGGGTAAATTCTGTGTATTTAAAGTATAGGTGCCTGGTGTAAAAACATCTGCTAACTGCCCTTCATTAATAAAAACAGCCGTTTGCCCTTCTCTAACAATAAGCTTTGCATTATTCTTAATTTCATTCTGGTAGCGCTCAAAACGATGCACTATTGTATCATTAGTATTATCTAGCCACTCTATAATATCAATAAACTCATGACTAAGCTTCTTTTTTATTTCGTCAAATAATCCCATAATGGTTTTTGTTTTTTAAATTTTGATCAAGATACCAAATTCTCAAAAATTTAACACTTTTCATTGCTAAAATTTATATCGCTGTTTATTTAAGTTAAAGGTCTATTTTCATTAGATCTATAAAATTATGAGGCGCTTACTTATTATTTTTAATTTATGTATGATAACTAATACTACTGTTTTAAAGGTACCTGCAATAGATAATACTATTAAGGTTTAGTAAAATAGGGCAAGAGTTCTTGAAATTTACTTAGAAAGTCAGTAAATTTGAGATATAACGAATTTATTTTTTAGTTAAAAAAACACATAAAAACAGTACTGGCTTCGTAAATTTGCCTAAAAAATTAATGCGTTTTATTGTTAAACCTAAACATATACTCTGAAAGTATGATTGTTGCAGTTAAAGCCATAGAAACATTTTGTAGTAATATGTCTAATAAATACTATGCTATATCTAAATATACCATTTCAGAATACCAATATAACTCATTTTACAATAGCCTTAGATAAATGAAAAAAGTATTCTGTGTAGGTGAGCTTTTAATTGATTTTGTTGCTGAAAAACAAGGAAGTGACCTTTCTAAAACAAAGGAATTTACAAAAAAAGCAGGTGGAGCACCTGCAAATACAGCTTGTGCAGTTGCAAAATTAGGTGGTGAAAGCTTTTTTATAGGAGCTGTAGGGAAAGATCCTTTTGGAAATTTTCTAATAGAAACTCTAGAACAGAATAAAGTAGACACCTCTCTTGCACAACGTTGTACTACTTTTACATCTCTAGCATTTGTTTCATTAACCGAAAACGGAGAGCGCGATTTTGTTTTTAGCCGTGGTGCCGATGAGAAATTAACATACGATTCTGCTTTAAAAAACACTTTTAAAAATAATATTTTACATCTGGGAGCTGCAACTGCTTTATTGGGGGGTAATTTAGAAAAAGCCTATGGCCATTATTTCTTTGATGCACTAACACATAATGCTTTTATAAGTTTTGATCCTAATTTTCGTGGTGATTTATGGAAAGAAAATGAAGCGCTTTTTATTAAAAAGTGCATGCCTTTTATTGAAAAAGCAGACTTATGTAAATTTAGTAAAGAAGAGCTTTTACTACTTTCCGAAGAAAAAGATATGGATGCTGCTTGTAACGCATTACATCAAATAGGAGCCAAAATAATTATGGTTACCTTGGGGAGTCATGGTACTTTAATTAGCACCACAAGTTTTAAACAAATAATTCCTAGTATCCAAGTTGAAGCTATAGATACTACAGGTGCTGGAGATGCCTTTATTGGCTGTCTGTTATTTCAAATTGCAAAATTAGACACTGTAGAAATGATTTTTAATTCTACCGATCTTCTTATTAAGATGGTTAAATATGCAAACAAAGCGGGGGCAATTACTACTGTTAATTATGGTGCTATCCCTTCGCTTCCCAACTATTCAGAAGTTTTTAATTAATTATACTTTACCTTTCTTAAAATACGCAGACTCTCTTTTACAGATTGGTATATCTTTTTGTCGTATTGTTTAAGTAGCGACCGTGCAAATTCTAATTGCTCTTTTGCCTCTTCAAATCCATTTAAATAACTAATTAGGTATGTAGCAGGTAATTGTTTTAAGTCTTTATTTTCTGATGCTGTTAATGGTATTCTTTTTTTTATTTTATCTACTAAAACATTATTTGTATTAAAAATATGATGTAATGTTTTTTTATCATATTCTGGGGCTTCAAATAATAACTCTGTTTGTATTTGGTGTGTTCCATTAGCCTCAAAAGTAATACGTACTTTTTCTAATGGATAATATTTTTGTTGCGAACCTAGTCCTAATTTTACATACTCTACTATAGTAAAAGAGTGTTCATCATAATAAATACGAACATCGTCTAAAGCAGAATAAAATAATTTTATCTGCTCATTTATAAGTTCTATATCTACACGAGAATAATAAATTTCGTCTTTAATTTTTTTCTGATTTCCTGCCCAACAGACTATAAATTGTTCTTTAAAAACTTTATAATTACTAGTTAAATCTTTATGCCTATTATTTATAAAATCTATTACTGCATCTAGTGTTAATTCTATATTATTTCTGGCATGTAATTCTATGGTAGAAACCGCTTTAGAATTAATATCTTTTAATTCTATATCGTATGCTTTGGGCATGCTTATACTCCCTTCTCTAAAGAATACAGATCCTCCATAATACTTCCAAATATTTTTCTTTAATGAACAAACTTTTCCAATAGATTTTATGCTCACAAGACCAACTACCTTACCTTCTGGCAATTGGGGAAAAGGAATATTTTCATATGAAATAAAAGGTGCATTTACTAAATAAGCGTTTACTAAATTTTGAATTCTACTATCATCAAAAAAATCTACGCCTATAATCTTATTATCCTCATCTTCCACCCCTACAACAATAAAAGAATTATTATTGGGATTGCTATTTGCTAAGGCGCAAACATGTTTTAAAAATTTAGCTTTTCCTTCTTTTTCTCCAATGGCAATAAATCGCTTTTTATCGTAAAAGCTATTCTCATCATTATGTGCGAGGAGGTTTTTTACTAGAAGGCGTTTATTAATCATTATACTGAAGGATCGTCTTTAAAAAGAAATTTAGTTAAGAATACAAATAGTTAATTTTATAACCACAGTATTCTAACTTTTAAAGTTCTTTGTGAATAATCGTTGCAGATGCTTGAGCTGTTGGCATAACTACTAAATCTGCAATATTTACATAATAAGGTCTTGTTACCACAAAATAAATAATATCTGCTATATCTTTAGCCCTAAGAGGGTCAAAACCTTTATAAACTCCATCTGCTTTTTCAATATCTCCTTTAAAACGTACTTGGCTAAATTCTGTTTCTACAGCGCCTGGGTTTATTGCACCAACTCTAACACCATAAGGATTTAAATCCATTCGCATGCCTTGAGTAATAGCGTCTACGGCATGCTTACTAGCACAATACACATTGCCTTTAGGATATACTTCTTTCCCAGCAGTAGATCCAATATTAATGATGTGGCCAGATTTTCTAGATCGCATTGCAGGAATTATTGCTTTAGAAATATACAATAAGCCTTTTACATTAATATCTAACATCGCATCCCAATCATCAGTATTTCCTTCATCAATAGTATCTAACCCGTGTGCATTTCCTGCATTATTAATTAAAATATCTATAGCTGAAAAAGCTTCCGGTAAAGAGTGTATTGCTTTAAAAGTTAATTCTTTATCTCTTACATCAAAATTTAAAGTATGTACAGCTGTTTTTTTTCCTAATTCTTCTTTTAACTGGTCTAAACGTTCTTGCCTTCTCCCACATAAAATTAAATGAATTCCGTTATCTGCAAAAAGTTCTGCTGTTGCTTTTCCTATTCCACTTGTTGCACCAGTAACAAGTGCTATACTGTTTTTATTCATCCTCTATTTTAATAATATTGTTTGTAGCTACACAAATAATTATTGTACCTATTTTCTTATAATTTTACCAAGATTGTGAAATTATAAAAATATTACCTTAAACTCTTCACAAAAGTTAAGGGTTTATCAATTTTTTAACCTATTGTTAACAGTGGATAATTAAATAATTTTTCATTTTGCATAGCATTTTATTAGCTTGTGAAATTAAATAAAACATATGGAAGAAAACACTACAATTGATATTAGCGCTGTAAACGAGAAAATTGCACAGGAGAGCGCTTTTATAGATTTGCTTACTTTAGAGATGAACAAAGTTATTGTTGGCCAAAAACACATGGTAGAACGACTTTTAATTGGTTTGCTTGGGCAAGGCCATATTCTCTTAGAAGGTGTTCCAGGATTAGCAAAAACTTTAGCCATAAATACACTTGCTAAGGCTGTTAAAGGTAGTTTTAGCCGTATACAATTTACACCAGATTTATTACCTGCGGATGTTGTTGGTACCATGATCTATAACATGAAGGAAAACGATTTTTCTATTAAAAAAGGACCCATTTTTGCTAATTTTGTCCTTGCTGATGAAATTAACCGTGCTCCAGCAAAAGTACAATCTGCTCTTTTAGAGGCAATGCAAGAGAAACAAGTTACTATTGGTGATGAAACTTTTGTCTTAGACAAACCATTTTTAGTAATGGCCACACAAAACCCAGTAGAACAAGAAGGTACATACCCATTACCAGAGGCACAAGTAGACCGTTTTATGCTAAAAACCGTAATTGATTATCCTAAAATAAATGAGGAGCAATTAATTATGCGTCAGAATATTTTAGGAAATTATGAGGAAGTAAAAGCTGTAGTTTCTATAAAACAAATTCTAAGTGCACAAAAAGCAGTGAAAGAAGTATACATGGACGAAAAGATAGAAAAATATATTCTAGATCTTATTTTTGCTACTCGTTATCCAGAAAAGTATAACTTAGAAAGTTTAAAACCATTAATAAGTTTTGGAGCTTCGCCTAGAGGTAGCATTAACCTTGCCACTGCTGCTAAATGCTATGCTTTTATAAAAAGAAGAGGCTATGTTGTTCCCGAGGATGTCCGTGCAGTAGTACACGATATTCTACGTCATAGAATTGGAATTACATATGAAGCGGAAGCAGAAAATATTACCTCAGAAGAAATCATCAATAAGATTGTAAACCAAATTGAGGTGCCTTAAAAATCCCATCCTAAATCCTTCCCTTTGGGAAGGACTTTAAAAAAGAGGTTAATAATATTAAAAGCTCTTTCTCCATTGGAGAGAGGGTTGGGAGAGAGGAATAAATGGATACTAAAGAATTACTTAAGAAAGTTCGTAAAATTGAGATAAAGACCCGTCGTCTTTCCGACCATATCTTTGGTGGGGAATACCACTCTACTTTTAAAGGAAGAGGGATGACTTTTAGCGAAGTGCGTCAGTACCAATTTGGAGATGATGTTAGAGCTATAGATTGGAATGTAACGGCCCGTTATAACGAGCCCTATATTAAAGTTTTTGAAGAAGAACGAGAACTTACCATGATGCTGATGGTAGATGTAAGTGGTTCCGAATTGTTTGGTACTACCAACCAATTTAAAAACGAAATTATTACAGAAATTGCAGCTACTTTAGCCTTCTCTGCTTTACAGAATAATGATAAAATAGGGCTTCTTTTATTTTCAGATGAAATTGAACTTTTTATTCCTCCTAAAAAAGGAAAAAGTCATGTTTTACGAATTATTAGAGAGTTATTAGAATTTACACCTAAAAGTAAAAAAACAGATCTTTCGTTGGCTTTAAAGTTTCTCTCTAGTGTAATTAAAAAGAAAGCGATTGTTTTTGTATTATCAGATTTTATTACTGATGATTATCTACAAACCTTACGAATTACTGGAAAAAAACATGACCTTACAGGAATTAGAATTTATGATGAACGAGAGGAAAGTATTCCAAATTTAGGAATGGTACAGGTAGAAGATGCAGAAACCGGAGAATTGCAATTAATTAATACACAATCTAAAAAAGTACGTCAAAATTATAGTGCTTTTTATAACGAGAGAGTTCATTATTTTGAGGATACTTTTAAAAAATCTGGCTGTGGTATTTTAGATTGCAGAGTTGATGAAAGTTATGTTAAAAAATTATTAGGCTATTTTAAGCGAAGAGGATAAATGAAAAATAGAAAATTGAACATAGAAAAATCATTATCGCTATTAAAGCGCTATATAGTCTTATGGCTATTTTTCTTAGCTTTTCAAGGTTTTTCTCAAAGTACTCCTAAAGTAAGTTCTAGTGCAGATAAGACTGCGATTAAAATTGGAGAGCAAATACAATTTAAAGTTACGGTAGAAGCAGATTCAACCGACTTTGTAAAATTTCCTGAAAAACAAACTTTTGCACCTTTAGAAATGGTAGATTTTTCTTCAATCGATACCATTTCTAAAGACAAACGGGTTGTATTGCAAAGAATTTATGCGCTTACGCAATTTGATTCTGGTGCTTACACCCTTCCACAACAGAAAATTATCATCTTAAAAAAAGCATTACCAGATTCTTTACAACTGCTAACAGATTCTTTACAAATAACAGTAAATACCGTTGAAGTAGATACTGTTACGCAACAATTGTATGATATAAAACCACTTATTAATGTCTCTAAAAGCAGTAGTTTTCCTTGGGTTTGGGTTATAGCCATCCTTGGCTTCTTAACATTTGTAGGAGCCTTATTGTACTGGTTTATATGGCGTAAAAAACCATTAACAGAAGAAGAAAAAGTAGCCCTATTACCGCCATATGATAGAGCTATGATTGAATTAAAAAAATTAGAAAACTCTAAATATTTAATTCAAGATGAATACAAACAATACTATTCAGAATTAACAGATATTGTACGTTCTTATCTAGAAGAAGATGTACAAATTTCCGCATTAGAAAGTACTACAGATGAGTTAATTGCTAAATTAGAAATGCTTAAAGATTCGGGCAGCTTAGATTTAGACCTTTCTACTATAAATCAGTTTAAAAATATTTTACAAACATCAGATCTTGTAAAGTTTGCAAAATCTAAACCAGAAGTATCAGTTGCAGAACAAGACAGAAAAGCGATAGAGCAGATTGTAGAAAAAACACATGAAGCTATTCCAGAACCTACAGAAGAAGAATTATTACAGCAAGAAGAATATTTAGAGGAATTAGCGCGTAAAAAGAAGCGCAAACAAATCTTAATTACCGTTATTTCTGCAGCTGCAATCTTAATCATTGGAACTGTTTCTACTATTGTTTATTTTGGATATGATAACGTAAAAGACAATATTATTGGACATCCTACTAAAGACCTTTTAGAAGGCGATTGGGTTTCTAGTTCATATGGTTTCCCGCCTATACACATATCCTCACCTAAAATTTTAAAAAGGCTTGTAGAAACAAAAAGAGACTCTGTTACAGATGAGCCTAGCCAAAAACCACAGCCTTTCGATGCTTTTTATTACGGTAGCGTGCTAGACCGCTTTTATGTATTAGTACGGTCTATTCCTATTCAAGATTTTGGAAAACAACTTGCTGCATCTGGCAAATTAAGTGCTGATGTGAGTGAAGAAGAAATGCAGAAAATTATGTTATCGGTTCTTTCAGAAGAGATGATAAAAACTTTTGAAGAGAATGGGGCTTTAAATTTAATTGTTAAAGACGACTCTTATAAATTTAAAGATTATGAAGGGAAAAAAATTCATGGCCGTTATGTAGCCAAAAACCCTCTTACAAAAGAGAAAGAAAAATATGAATATGAGATGTATTTAATTGTAAAAGATACTACCTGCCATATTATTGCCTATACATATCAAAAACAAGATAAGTATGCAGCGCCTATTATAGAGCGTATGCAAAGTTCATTAAGTTTAGAAACAACTAAATAATGTTAGAGAATATAGAATTTGCTAATCCACAGTTTTTTTGGCTATTTATTACATTGCCATTAGCCATACTTTGGTATTTTTTTAAGCAAAAAGAAACTATAGCATCTGTAAAAATAGCCACTACAAAAGGTTTTACTACAAATAGCATTTTACCAAAATTAAAACCAATCCTATTTACATTACGTCTTTTGGCTTTAGCAGCTATCATTACAGCACTGGCAAGACCACAAACCGAAGATGTCTCTACAAAAACCAAAATAACAAAAGGGATTGATATTGTAATTGCAGTAGATGTATCTTCTAGTATGCTAGCAAAAGATTTAAAACCAAATCGTTTAAAAGCATTAAAAAAAGTAGCTGCAGATTTTATAAATAAACGTCCCAATGATCGGATAGGGCTTGTAGTTTATTCTGGTGAAAGCTATACTAAAATGCCTGTTACTAGTGATAAATCTATCATTTTAAATTCTTTAAAAGAAATAGACTTTGGAGATTTAGAAGGGGGTACAGCCATAGGAATGGGTTTAGCAACAGCTGTAAATCGTTTAAAAGATAGTAAGGCTAAGAGTAGAATTATTATTCTGATGACAGATGGTGTTAATAACACTGGTGTTATTGAACCACAAACAGCAGCCGAATTAGCAATAGAGTATAATATTAAAACTTACACCATAGGTTTAGGAACTAATGGAAACGCACTATCTCCTGTGGCTTATAATGCCAATGGTACCTTTAGATATGGTATGCGCCCAGTAGAAATAGATGAGAAATTATTAAAAGAAATTGCCGCTGCTACAGGAGGATCTTACTTTAGAGCTACAAATAATGAAAGTTTACAGCGTATTTATGAGGAAATCAATAAACTAGAAAAAACAGAAATAGAAGAATTTAAATATTCTAAATTCGAAGAAAAATACAGACCTTGGCTGCTTATTGCCTTTGCTTTATTAATACTTGAGTGGCTTTTAAGGAACACATTATTTAAAAGTTTTATTTAAAAAGAAATGATTCGATTAGAGGAGAAAATATATTTTTATTTATTACTCATCATCCCAATAATGGTGGTGGTTTTCGTGTTACTTCAATTTTGGAAACGAAAAACGCAAAAGAAGTTTGCAGATTCAGATTTGTTAAAACGATTAACTCCAGATAGATCTATCTTTAAATCTAACTTAAAGTTTTTGGTGATTATTACTGGTTTATTTTTTCTTATTCTTGGTTTAGTAAACCCAAAAGTGGGTTCAAAATTAGAAACCTTTAAAAGAGAAGGTATTGATATCGTTTTTGCTTTAGATGTTTCTAAAAGTATGCTGGCGGAAGATATTGCTCCAAATAGAATAGAAAAAGGAAAACGTTTAATTTCCGAAATTATAAATCAGACTGCTAGTGATAGAGTTGGTATTATTGCTTATGCTGGGCAGGCTTATCCGCAACTACCTATAACAACAGATTATAGCGCAGCAAAAATGTTTTTAGAAGGTGTAAATACAGATATGTTATCTTCACAAGGAACAGCCATAGGGCAAGCTATAAAATTAGCTGCAGACGACTATTTTGATGAAGAAAGTAATACCAGTAAGGTTTTATTTATTATTTCTGATGGGGAAGACCATTCGGATGTAGATATCTCTGATTTTGTTGAGTATGCCACTGAAAAAGGTATTAGAATGTTTACCATTGGATTGGGGAAAGCGAAGGGCGGTCCAATACCTTTAAAAAGAAATGGCATTGTAGAAAGTTTTAAAAAAGACTTGCAGGGCGAGACGGTAATTACAAGACTAAACGAAGCAATATTAAAAGAAATTGCAGATGAAGGAAATGGAAAATACGTTAGTGGAGAATTTACTAAAGAAACCTTATCCTTTATAAAAGAAGAACTCAACAAACTAGAAAAAACAGAATTTGAATCCAAACAGTTTTCAGATTATGAAGATCGGTACCAATGGTTTCTTGCTATTGGATTCTTCTTCTTATTTTTAGACTTATTTTTATTAGATAGAAAAACCAAATGGCTTAGAAAACTTAATTTATTTAATGAAAAAGAAAACCAAGTATTATGAAAAAGTTACTATGTATATTTCTTGTTGTTGTAAGTTTTGCAAATGCTCAGGAAGATAAAAAAGAAGAACTCGTTAAAAAATTAAACGCATCAAAAAACCTTACTTGGGAGGCAAATAAAAAGCTGTCCGAAGAAGATTTTATTACCGCTGAGGTAAATTATAGAGAAGCAATCTCTAAGAGTAATGAAAATGCAGCTGCACCCTATAATTTAGGAAATGCTTATTATACAGAAGAAACCTATGGAGAAGCATTTTCCCGTTACAAACAAGCTGTTGAATTAGCTGATACCAAAACCGACAAACACAAAGCCTACCATAATATGGGAAATGTGTTTATGAAAAGTAAAGAGTATAAAAAAGCTGTAGAAGCCTATAAAAATGCACTAAGAAATAATCCTACAGATGAAGAAACACGTTATAATTTAGCTTTAGCTCAAAAATTACTAAAAAAGCAAGAAGAAGATCAGAAAAATAACAAAGACGGCGAAGACGATCAAAAAAAGGACGGCGAGGATAAAGAAAAAGATAAAAAAGAAGGAGACAAAAAAGAAGACGAAAACGGAAAAGAAAAAGAAGGAGATAAAGGAGACGAAAAAAAAGAAGATAAAAAAGAAGGGGACGGAGATAAAGAAGATCAGAAAAAGAAACCCAATAAAGGAGATAAACCATCTGACGAAAAAGGAGAAAAAAAGCCAAGAAAAAGTCAATTATCACCTCAGCAATTACAAAATTTGCTAAAAGCAATGCAAAATCAAGAAGATAAGGTGCAGAAAAAAATAAATGCTAAAAAAGCAAAGGGTGTTAAAACAAGAAATGAAAAAGATTGGTAATGCATTTTACAGCTAAAAGTTATACCATATTAATAAGTATATTTTTCTTCGCAATTAATGTAAATGCGCAAGATGAGGTAACTTTTGAGTTAAAATTAAGCAAACAAAAGCTTGGCATTAATGAAAAGTTACGAGTTACTTTTGAAATGAATAAAAACGGAGATAATTTTACTCCTCCAACTTTTAACAACTTTGATGTTCTTGGAGGACCATTTCAAAGTATTAATGCACTAGATATTATTACTTTGAATGGTAAAAAGAAAACATATTCTAAATCTTACGCTTATATCTTACAACCAAAATCCACAGGTTCTTATAAAATAGGACAAGCAACTGTAGAAATAGATGGTAAGGTTTATAAATCTCTAGCAAAGAAAGTAACAATCACCTCTGCCATTAAAGACCCTAATGCTCCAAAAACATTACAAGATGTTGCAGATGAAAATATTCATTTAGTGGCAGAAGTATCTAAAGGAAGTCCGTATTTAAACGAGCCTATTACTATTAATTACAATCTATATATAGGGGGAGAAATACAAAACATTAATTTTGATGAAGTAGATGCACCAAAATACACCAATTTTTGGAGCGAAGAAATTCCCATCTCAAGGTATACCATAAAAGATGGAAAATACGATGGAAAACCCTACAAGTACTGTACAGTAAAAAAGGTAGTTGTATATCCACAAAAATCTGGAAAACTAAACATAGAACCCTCCACTTGGCGGGTACAAGCAGAAGTTTTTACAGGCAGAAGGAGTTTTACGGGTAGGCCTATTTATTCCAAAGTGATAAATAACGTATCAGCAGGTAGACGTACTATAAATGTAAAAGCATTACCCACTAAAGGAAAGCCCGAAAGTTTTACTGGTGCTGTAGGTAATTTTGATTTTTCTGTTAGCACAAGTAAATCATCCTTAGATGCCTCAGAATCTCTCCAAGCAATTGTAAAAGTAGAAGGTAAAGGAAACTTAAAATTGTTTCAACTCCCAGAACTTACCTTACCTAGCTCTTTAGATGTTTACGATCCAGAATTTGATGAAAAAGTAAGAACTACATCAACAGGAATGTCTGGATATAAAAAAAATACGTATACGATAGTCCCTTCATACAAAGGAAAATACCCTGTGCAAAGTATTCCTTTCTCCTATTTTAATCCTAAAACACAGGAATACGTTACTATAAATTCTGAAGAACTCTTTATAAACGTTATTAATGGGCCAACCAATCAAAATACAGTTGCTAATACCACAACAAATACAAATAGGCAAGCTATAGTTGCTACAGGAAATCAATTTCATTTTATTAATCTAAAACCTAATTTAACAAAAATAAAGACAGACTACTTTTTTGGTTCTACCCGTTTTTATCTTTCGTTATTTTTACCATTATTATTGATCCCAATAGTAATTCTTATTGGCAAGAAAAAAGATGCTAGACAAGGTGATGTTGTAGGGAATAAATTAAGGAAAGCCAATAAATTAGCAAAAAAATATCTTTCTGAAGCTAAGAAAACTTTAGGTAATAAAGAAGCATTTTATATCGCTTTAGAAAGAGCATTACATAATTATTTAAAAGCAAAATTAAAGATAGAAACATCAGAATTTAGCAAAGATAAAATTGAAGAATTACTAAATGATAAAAATATAAAAACAGAAACATCTGAACGTTTTATTGCCCTCCTTAAAAATTGCGAAATGGCAAGATACAGTCCTTTTTCTGATGTACAAATGCAACAAGATTATACTAATGCTAGCGAAGTAATTTCTGTTATGGATAAACAACTATAAGTGATGAGAAAAATAATAACACTACTTTTATTTGTATCCTTTTTAGGAAGTAATGCTCAAAACACCGTATTATTTAAAAAAGCAAATGATGCTTACAATGCTGCTAATTATGAAGAAGCAGAAACAAATTACCTGAAAATTATAGAAAACGGTGCTCATTCTGCATCACTTTATTTTAACTTAGGGAATGTATATTACAAGCAAAATAAAATAGCGCCTAGCATTTATTATTATGAAAAAGCATTATTGCTTGACCCAAATAATGCAGAAATAAAAAACAATCTCTTTTTTGCGCAGAATACTACTATAGATGCAATAGAGATATTACCAGAAACCGGTTTTTCAAAAATCATTAAAAATATTACCAAGTTATTATCTTTTGAAGGATGGGCCTATTTAGCAGTAATTTTAATGTTCTTATTTGTAGCATTCTATTTATGCTACTACTTTTTTAAATATGCATTATACAAAAGAATTTCATTTATTATTAGTGTAACGCTCTTATTAGTATCATTTATTGCCATAGGTATTGCTATTACAGAGTATAATAATTTTAATATAGACCAACCAGCAATAGTATTTAAAGAAGAAGTAGAAGTAAAAGCTGAACCAAATGCCAATGGGCCCGAAGTTTTTAAACTTCATGAAGGAACTAAAGTAAATGTACTAGAAGAGCTAAATGATTGGAAAAAAATTAGCATTGCTGATGGAAAAACAGGTTGGCTAAGTGCTGAAAGCATAAAATTATTAAAGGATTTCTAAATTTATTTTACAATAGTATTACTATTATTTTTATTTTTATCTGAGAATGGTAAACCGAACATTACATTTTATATTACTAATCCTTTGGTTCTTTACTACTGTGGGGCAGCCTACCATAGCTTTATTGGATCATGACATGTCATTTATTAGCTCATGTATGAGTGATGAGGAAGAAAAAAATGGAAGTCAGGAAGGTGAGAGTGATATTGAAAGTCAAAAGTTTTTACCTGATAGCAATACAAATTATATGCTAACTAACTTTAGGCAAAAAACAATTGTATTAAAACATTATTTTTCACAAAATACCTTTCATACACCCAAAATAATTCTCCCTCCTCCTAAACATTTTATCTAGTTTAGCTTTACATTTTTAATTTATTAAAATATCAACATGCCATCCATATCATTTTTTTGGATGAATAAAATTTTTAAAATATGTTTAAAACATTAAAAAACGACCTTCCAGCAAGTGTTGTTGTATTTTTTGTAGCCTTACCATTATGCCTTGGTATTGCTTTAGCTAGTGGTGCACCGTTATTTTCTGGCTTAATAGCCGGTATTATTGGCGGAATTGTTGTAGGTAGCTTAAGTGGTTCCGCTATTGGAGTTAGTGGTCCTGCTGCAGGTTTAGCCGCCATAGTTTTGGCTGCTATAGTTACCCTTGGGGGTTTAGAAAACGGCGGCTTTGAAAAGTTTTTAGTGGCAGTTGTTTTAGGAGGTATTATGCAAATACTTTTAGGAATAGCTAGAGCGGGAGTTATAGCTTATTTCTTTCCATCATCAGTTATTAAAGGAATGCTAACAGGTATTGGGATTATCATTATCTTAAAACAAATCCCTTATTTCTTTGGAATGGATAAAAATCCAAAAGGTAATTTTGACTTTTTACAGGTAGAGTGGGATAATTTAATATCAGGACTTCTAAACTCCATAAATGCGCTTATAAGTGGCAACATAAGTTTAGGAGCAACATTAATTGGCATACTAGCCTTAGGCATTTTACTTTTATGGTCAAATGTACTTTCTAAAAAAGGAAAGATATTCCAGTTGATTCAAGGGCCATTGGTAGCTGTGGTGATTGGAATTATCTTTTATATAATAACAAAGGGTGAAGCGCTAGGTTTAACAAATAACCAACTTGTGTCTGTACCAGTTCCAGATAGTTTTGATAGTTTTAAAGGGCAATTTAGTTTCCCTAATTTTTCTGCAATTACTGATAAAAATGTATGGGTTATTGCTTTTACTATTGCAATTGTTGCAAGTTTAGAAACTTTACTATGTGTGGAAGCTACTGATAAATTAGATCCCCATAAAAATGTAACTCCCACAAATCGAGAGTTAATAGCACAAGGAACAGGAAATATAATATCTGGGTTAATTGGAGGTTTACCTATTACACAAGTAATTGTTCGGAGTTCTGCAAATATCCAATCTGGCGGTAGATCAAAGATGTCTGCCATAATACATGGTTTTTTATTATTAATTTCTGTTATCCTTATTCCAGTTTTATTAAATAAAATTCCACTATCGGTATTAGCGGCAGTATTATTTGTAGTAGGTTTTAAATTGGCTAAACCTTCAACTTTTAAGAGTATGTTTAAGTTGGGTTGGAAACAATGGCTACCTTTTATAACTACTGTTTTACCAATGGCAATAACGGGCGATTTATTGTTGGGTATAGGCCTTGGTTTAGCGGTAGGTATTGTTGTTATTCTTATTAAAAGTTTTCAAAACTCACACTTTTTACACAAAGAAGGAGAGGATGTAGATGATGGAAAAATAAAAATGACACTGGCAGAAGAAGTAACTTTTTTTAATAAAGGAGCTATTTTAAAGGAATTAGATAATTTACCTGAGAATTCTTTTTTAGAGTTAGATGTTAGAAAAACAAGATACTTAGATCATGATATTATAGAAATTCTTGAAGATTTTTCTGGGAAAGCTAAAACCAAAAATATTGATATTAAGTTAATTTCTGAAAACGGAGAAATAGAAAACCCAGATAGTTATATAGAATTCTTTAAACTTAGACCAAAAAACGAATAAATAAACTAAAACACCATATCCAAAGTGTTCTTAAAATAAAAAATATGAAAGCACATACCAAAGGATCACAAGCATTAATGACCCCTGAAACCTCTTTACAAGCTTTAAAAGAAGGAAATAAAAGATTTATAACAAATACGCTAGTAAACAGAAATTTATTAGAGCAAGTAGAAGATACTAGTACAGGGCAATTCCCTTTTGCCACAGTATTACATTGTATTGACTCTAGGGTTTCTGCAGAATTACTTTTTGACCAAGGCATAGGTGATATCTTTAGCATTAGAATTGCTGGGAATTTTGTAAATGAAGATATTTTAGGGAGTATGGAGTTTGCAAGTAAACTTGCAGGAACTAAATTAATAGTGGTTCTAGGCCATACTAGTTGCGGTGCCGTAAAAGGAGCATGTGACCATGCTAGGTTAGGGAATTTAACTGCATTGATTCATAAAATAGAACCTGCAGTAGAAGCTGTTAAAGAGCCCATAGACGAAAAATTAAGAAATTCTAAAAATATAGATTTTGTAAATGAAGTTGCTGCTAAAAATGTAGAACTTACCAAAGAAAATATTCGTAAAAATAGTCCTATCCTTGCTGAAATGGAACAGCAAGAAGAAATTATGATTGTAGGTGCTATGTATGATGTAGCTACAGGAGCGGTAAAATTCTATTAGAAAGTAAAATCCTTATTTCAGAAAAGCCAATAAAGTTTTATTGGCTTTTCTTATTTTTAACTATAATTAAAAAAATAACACTCTGTGATATGAAAAATCTTTTCTCAAACTTTAAAGGCGATCTTTTTGGAGGAGCAACCTCAGGTATAGTAGCCTTACCCTTAGCACTAGCCTTTGGTGTAAGCTCTGGTTTGGGACCTAGCGCGGGACTCTATGGAGCCATATTCATTGGTTTTTTTGCGGCCTTATTTGGAGGAACTAACACACAGATCTCTGGCCCAACAGCTCCTATGACAGCAGTAAGTATGATTGTTATAGCAGGTATAATTGCAACTAATGATGGTAGTGTAGAAAAAGCTTTACCAGCTATACTAACTGTATTTTTGCTCGCAGGTTTAATGCAAATAGGTTTAGGATTGTTAGGACTAGGTAAATATATCCGCTATATTCCGTATCCAGTAGTTTCTGGTTTTATGACTGCTATTGGTCTTATTATTCTCATTACACAAATACTACCTGCTATAGGATATTACCCTAAAGAAGATGTAGACTTTGTAAATCAATTTAAGCCGCAAGCAAAAGAAATTATTCTTAACAACAATTTAAAAGAAGCGCAAGGAGAAAATATTTTAAGGGTAGAAAATTTTAAAGAGGCAATTGATAAATCTTCTAAAATTACCGACGCATTAATTCTAAAAGAATCTAAAACAATTGCAAAAACAAAAACATCTGGTGTATTAGGGGCACTAAATATACTCCCTAGAGCTATACAACACATCAATTGGTTAGAACTTGGTTTAGCTATAGCAACCATATTAATTGTCTTTGGGTTCAAGAAAATAACAACTGTAATCCCTAGCACTTTAGTTGCTTTACTTGTAGTATCTGGCGTTGCTTATGGTTTTGGTTTAAATTACAGGCCAATTGAAGAAATTCCTCAAAGTTTACCTATTCCCAAGTTAGAGATATTTACTTCTTTTCAATTTAGTGCAATAACTCCATATATCGTTACCGCACTAACATTAGCACTTTTAGGAACTATAGATTCTTTGCTTACTTCTGTGATTGCAGATAATATGACAAAGACAAAACACAAGCCTAACAAAGAATTGATAGGACAAGGAATAGGTAATAGCATTGCAGCTATTTTTGGAGGTATTCCTGGTGCTGGCGCTACTATACGTACTGTAGTAAATATAAATTCTGGTGGAAAAACAAAACTTTCTGGGATGGTAGCTGGTTTACTCTTATTAGTTGTTTTACTAGTACTAGCTCCAATAGCATCGCAAATACCTGCCGCAGTATTAGCAGGTATTTTAATTACAGTTGGTATTGGTGTAATGGATTACAAGGGCTTAAAAGCGATCTCTAGCTTACCTAAAGACATTAATTTAGGACCAATAAAGCTTAGTTCAGAAGTTTTAATTATGCTAATTGTAATGTTGCTTTCTACCTTTTGGGATCTTATTTATGCGGTAGGAATTGGACTTGTAATTGCTTCTTTATTATTTATGAAAAAAATGGGAGACCTTACTGCTGAACGTTCTAATATTAAAAGTCTAGAAAAAGAAGAAGCATGGCCAGATGAGGCTGATTTTCCTAAACGCTTAGAAGAAAAAGTTTTTATAAAACACTTAAAAGGGCCTTTATTCTTTGGATCTACAAGTGATTTTCAGGCAATGTCCAGTCAAATACCAAATACCGCATCTACTATCATTATTAGAATGGGTCTTATGCATTATTTAGATCAGTCTGGTGTATATGCTTTAGAAGATATTTTAATTAACCTGGAAAAGTCTAATATAAATGTTCTTTTAGTTGATGTTCCTAAGCAACCAAGGCACATGATGGAACGTGTAGATATTATTCCAGACTTAATTCCTGAAGCGCATATTTTTAAAAATTTTGAAACATGCTTAGCTTGGGTTAATGAAAACGTAAAAGATACTGTTTCTTAATCAGAAGTATTTTAGCATTTGTTTATTCTTAAAAATACCCTTTTAATACCTGCTATACTGGCTTAAAAGTTTTAAATTTGCGACTTTAGTTTTATGATATGATCGATAAAATAAAGGAGCACATTGCAGAAGTTGAAAAATTTTCTACTGACTCTAAAGAGGCTGTAGAAAATTTTAGAATTAAATATTTAGGAAAAAAAGGACTCTTAAATGATTTTCTTTCAGAATTAAAAAATGTCCCAAGCGAGCAAAAAAAAGAGTTTGGACAAACGGTTAATAAACTAAAAAATATTGCCAAAGAAAAGATCAATGCCATTAAAGAAACTTTAGAAGCAGAAACTAAAGAAACGAACTTTTCTAATGATTTAACACGTCCGGGAGAACCAATTGAATTAGGAGCAAGACACCCTATTTCTATAGTTAAAAATAGAATTATAGAGATCTTTTCTAGAATAGGTTTTAATGTTTCTGAAGGTCCTGAAATAGAAGATGATTGGCACAACTTTACAGCATTAAACCTTCCAGAATATCACCCCGCTAGAGATATGCAGGATACTTTTTTTATCCAAACCAATCCAGATATTTTATTGCGTACCCATACCTCATCTGTTCAGGTACGTTATATGGAAAACAATCAGCCTCCTATCCGTACGATCTCTCCAGGTAGAGTATACCGTAACGAGGCTATTTCAGCCCGTTCGCACTGTTTTTTCCACCAAGTAGAAGGGCTTTATATAGATAAAGATGTTTCTTTTGCAGATTTAAAGCAAACACTGCAATTTTTTACAACCGAGCTTTTTGGAAAATCTAAAATACGACTACGCCCATCTTACTTTCCTTTTACAGAGCCAAGTGCAGAAGTAGATGTATATTGGGGCTTAGAATCCGAAATTGATTACAAAATTACAAAAGGAACTGGCTGGTTAGAAATTATGGGTTGTGGTATGGTAGACCCAAATGTTCTTGAAAACTGTGGAATAGACTCCAAAGAATATTCTGGTTTTGCCTTTGGTATGGGTATAGATCGTATTACTATGTTATTACATCAAATAGGAGATATTCGTTTATTAAGTGAAAACGATATTCGATTCTTAGAACAATTTAAGTCTGCATTATAAGGTTTAAAATAGAAACCAAACATTCCATAAAAAACAAGTGATACACATAAGTGAAAAAAGATATTGAAATACCGATTGCTAAAGATGTTTTTGTAGCCATTGTTCATGAGTGGAACGATGAATTTTTAGCTAAAGATTGGAATTCTTATATTATTAATAACAGAACTACGCCCATAGAAATGGTATTAGTAGCTACCAAAGGTTTTGATGGCGACCGAAAAACATCTACCATGCGGCATGGAATTGGTGTTGTAGCTGCAAAAAGTTTCGAAAAAATTGAAATGCTATTAGAAGAGGTTTTACAACTTAACAATGAGTTTTTTGTTACTTATTATGCAGATGATAAATTATATGAAAAACGCTTTGTATTTGAAAAGAATAGCGTAAATCAAAATAGTTTGGTAAACATTCCTTTAATTGAAAAAGATGGTGTTTTAGCTACATAATAATTTCTCTAACTATAATTTCATCCTTCAATTCTATCTTTTATGATATTTTAAAATTAAAGAGAAATTTTTATAAGATTTGATGTTCTACTTATTAGTTATGAATGTATTTTAATTTATAAGATTGTACGCAACTAAATACTATTTATGACATCTTTATCTTATGAAATTAAAATTAACTTTTGCTATTTTCTTATGTATTAGCCTTATTTCCTGTAAACAATCTATTTGTGATGGGGTAGAGGTAGAATGTGTAATTCAAGAATTTGAAATAGAATTTGTTGATCCAGATGGAAATAATCTAATTGAAAACAAAACCTATCTTTTTGAAGATATCATCATAACTAAGGATGGTACAGAACTTAACATTGACACTCTTGGTCCAAATACATCAGTTTTCTTTTCGCCATTGGGTCAGGAAGGAGATAATACATATGAAATTAAGCTAAACGAATCTGAAACAGGCTTTTTAGTACTTAACCTAAGTAGCGGAAATAGTGAATGTTGCGGACCTTTCTTTCAGATAAATTCTGCGCTATACAATACTGTTCCAATAGAAGTTTCATCTAGAAAAATAACGGTAGTAAAGCCCTAAAAATTAATGCTTTAAAATGTTTTTACCAATTTATAAAAGGATATTTACTCAGTTGCGAATTGTAATATTTTATCTCTCCTGTTACCTCTTTTCCTAACCAATCTGGTTGCACATAAGATTCTGTTTCAGATTGTAACTCTACTTCAGCAAGAACAAGGCCTTGGTTATCGCCGTAAAACTCATCTATTTCAAAAATATGATCTGCTACAGGCACTAAAAATCGGGTTTTTTCGATAACACCTTTCTCACATAGTTGCAATAAATTTTCAGCTTCTGTAAGTGTAATTTCTTTTTCCCATTCAAAACGAGATAATCCATTATTACTAGACTTCCCTTTAACCGTCATAAAACCTTTATTTCCTTTAATTCTTACGCGTACCGTACGTTCGGGATGTGTATTTAAGAAACCTTGAACTATTCGTACACTAACGTTTGCTTCTTCTTTAAAAGCATCAGACTTCACTAAAAATTTTCGTTCTATTTCAATCACAATTCAAACTATATCAAAACGAAGATAAGCTTTAGTTTCTATCAATCCGATATGTTATTCTACGATTTGAGATAACCTTACTTACTGTAAGAGTTAATACTGACTCATCTGATGACAAGAGGCAAAATGTACCAGAAACTGATACAATAACTCTAAATTGACGCCCGTTTTCTATATTTGTTGGTCTTGTAAGTGTTAGTGTTGCTGTATTTACGCCACTATATATACCTGAATTAGTTAAGTTTACCCAATCAGTACCGTTAAAAAATTGCCATTGAAAAGTATCTCCATTAGAAACTACTGTAAATGAAGTAGAGCAACCTAAGCATGTATTTACATCTGTAGGGTCTGTAGTAATTAACACAATAATTCCCATATTTTCTACAAAATCTAAAATACCATTATTATCAGTATCTACAGGGGTAGTGTAGGTTGCTCCTACCACCCTCCCATCTTCATTTACAGTAGGTACTCCTGTTCCATAAATTCCGTCACCATCATTGTCTACACTTATACTAGCATAAGCTTCATTAGAATCATTGCAACCGTCATTATCACTATCGGTATCTAATCTATTTTCAATACCATCGCCATCTGTATCACAAACTCCTGGATATAAAATACTAAATGGCACATCTGTTTTTGCTATAAAGGGGCTTTCATAACGAACAGCTAAGGATTCGCCCCCTCCACGTTCAAAAAATAAAACAGTAAGGTTATAAAAACCTGCATTTAAAAACAAGCTGCCACTACGTTCTACCACCCCATGCAATCCATCATTATTTACTATTTCTACACCATCTATAAATAATTTACTACCATCGTCTGAAGCAGTATAAAATGTATAGTTATTTGCTGTACTTATATAAATAATACCAGTATAACGGATAGAAAAATCATTTCTATCTCCCGGATCTACTAAATTTTGCAATATATCTACATCAAAACTATCTATTGTACCTGTTGCTAATGCTCCCATTGTAGGGATATTATCTACTGTATTACCTGAAGGAGATAAATCGTAAAATTCATAATTAATAGCTCCTGTACAACTTAAGGCCTCTTCAATATCAAGAATACCATCGTTATCATCATCTACATCAACACGATCAAAAATACCATCACCATCACTGTCCAATGTATTATCTCTATAATCCACTTCTACATTAGAAGTGTTCTGCGTATTTTTTAGATTAGAAGGGGTATTAACAATTCCATTGGCATCATTATAATTTGGCGCTCCACCTACTAAAGGAGCATTTGTAGTATCTACTGCATCATCTAAGCCATCACCATCAGAATCTAAATTTAGCAATGTAATTCCAGATTCTGCTTCATCTGTAACACCATCAGAATCGGTATCTAAGTTTCCAAAATCTGGTAATGTCAGTACTATTGTATTTGTGGGAAAAATACCTTCTCCACTTCCCGGAGTAGTTTCGTATGCATCATCTAAGCCATTTAAATCAGAATCTATATTGGAAGGTGGAATGTATGTATTGGTCGGTTGCCCTTCAACATTATCTGGAATACCATCATTATCACTATCTAAATCTAAATCATTACTTAAACCATCTCCATCAAAATCACAAACAGTAGCGGGGTATATAATATCTGTTAGTGCTGTTTTAGCTATAGATGCACTTTGGTATTGCACTGATAAAAATTCGCCTCCACCATTTTCAAAAAACAATACAGTAATATCATAAAAACCCTGGGTTAATAGAACAGTTCCATTTCTTTCTCTTACACCATGCGCACCATCATTATCAACTATTTCAACACCATCAATAAACAACTTACTTCCATCATCAGAAGATGTAAAAAAAGTATAGGTATCTGCGATACTTATATAAATACGAGCTGTATAACGAATAGAAAATGTATTACTATCTCCAGGATCTACTAAAGCTTGTAATGCATCTACATCAAAATTTTCTATAGTACCAGTAGCTAATGCTCCAGTTGTAGGAATGTTGTCTACAGAATTTCCTGAAGGAGATAGATCATAAAATTCATAATTTAAAATTGAAGTGCATATAAAATTTTCATAAACATCAAGAATACCATCATTATCATCATCAATGTCTACACTATCAGGCACAGAATCATTATCGCTATCCTGAGCTAAAATAGCGTTTGATGTTAAAAGCATTAAAAAAAATAAGAAAATATGTTTCATCTTAACGCTTAATTTACTATTAAAACATAGTAAGATTAATTTATATATTTATATCAAAAATAAGTGTTAACATGTATTTTTAATATAAATTGTTGTAAACTCATATTTCTAGTAAACATATAGGATAAAAGACTATTTTATTTTACAATATAAGATTATTTTCTTCCATTTTTGTAGGTTAATACGCATTAAACATTATTTCTAATTTATGTAATTGTTATGTGCTAAATTTGTGCATGTCTAATACATTACCATTACGTAAAATTATTCATGTAGATATGGATGCTTTTTATGCTTCTGTAGAACAATTAGATAATTCTAATTTAATAGGAAAGCCTCTTGCAGTTGGTGGTAGTGAAAAAAGAGGTGTTGTTGCTGCTGCCAGCTATGAAGCTCGTAAATATGGTGTTCGTAGTGCTATGAGTAGTGTTATTGCAAAACGAAACTGTCCTGATCTCATTTTTGTAAAACCAAGATTTGATCGATATAAAGAAATTTCTAAAAAAATTCGCCAAATCTTTTATGAGTATACCGATCTGGTAGAACCTTTATCTTTAGATGAAGCATATTTAGATGTTACTGTTAACAAAAAAGGAAATCCATCTGCAACGCTTATTGCGAAAGAAATAAGAGAACGTATTTATAACGAACTTGGTTTAGCCGCTTCTGCTGGAATATCTATAAATAAGTTTATTGCTAAAATAGCTAGTGATTATAATAAGCCTAATGGACAAAAAACGGTAAATCCGGAAGAGGTTCATCATTTTCTAGAGCATTTAGAAATCAGAAAATTTCATGGTGTTGGTAAAGTAACTGCAGAAAAAATGTATCGGTTGGGCATTTTCACTGGCTTAGATTTAAAATCAAAACCCTTAGCATTTTTGGAACATAACTTTGGAAAAAATGGCCCTTACTATTATAATGTGGTACGCGGCATCCATAAAAGCCCTGTTAAACCTCATAGAATACCTAAGTCTGTTGGAGCTGAACGTACTTTTAATGAAAATTTAAGTAGTGAAATTTTTATGCTAGAACGTTTAAAACATATTGCCAATGAATTAGAAAAGCGATTGAAAAAATCTGGTGTTGCAGGGAAAACTATTACACTAAAAATAAAATATAGTGATTTTACTTTACAAACCAGAAGCAAAACATTACTGTATTTTATAGCAGATGCAGCTTTAATTCTAGAAACCGCAACTGCGCTCTTATATCAAGAAAAAATGGAAAATTCTGTTCGTTTGTTAGGAATTTCTTTGAGTAACCTTAATACAGATAAAAAGAAAGTTACCCCTAAAGAAGAGCCTATTTCTATACAACTACGCTTTGATTTTTAGATACTGCTCTAAAATTGTTTCAAAGTCTTTACGTACAATTGGCTTTGCTAAAAAATCATCACAACCTATAGCAGCTGCCTTATTTTTATATTCTTGATTACAATGCGCTGTTTGTAAAACAATAGGAGTATCTGGGTATTGTACTTTTAAAATTTTTGATGCCTCAAACCCATTCATAACTGGCATTTCTACATCCATAAGGATCAAATCAATAGTTGCATTACAAATTGCTATTGCTTCTTCTCCTGTGGTAGCATGATGTATTGTAAGTGAAGGGCCAATAATTATTTCAAGGAGTTTTTTTAATAATATAAAATTAAATTTTTCATCTTCACAAACTAATATAGAAACTTGTTTTGTCATTTTTTCTAAATTATACTTCTAAACGCAATTTTTTTTAAATAATGAGATTACCTTAACTAATGCTAGAAGCATCTATTGGTATTTCTACATAAAAAGTTGAACCTTCTCCTAGTTCTGATTCTACCCATATTTTTCCTTGATATTTTGCAACTATTTTTTCTGAAATGGAAAGTCCTATTCCGGTACCTCTATAAAGTTTAGTATCATTATTACCTGCCTTTAAAAAAGGATTAAAAATAGCATCTAAATCATTTTTAGCAATTCCAATACCTGTATCCTTCACATAAAATTTTATGATCTTATCTGTATTACAAAATCCAAATTCTACAGAACCTTTACTTGTAAATTTTACAGCATTATTAATAAGATTTGTAATTACTTGCTTTAACCTTACAATATCTGTCTGTATTACAAAATTTTCTTGGTCGCTTTTTTTATTGAATTTAATTTTTAAATCTTCTCCTTGTTTATATTGATAGATTTTTTCAATTTCTATTAAAAATTTATAAACATTAAGGCTTTCTATCTTTAATTTTATACCTTGAGCATCTAAAATAGAAATATCTAAAATATCGTCTATTAACACTAATAAAGTATTACAACTACTATTTATAATTTCTATATACTCTGCTCTTTCTTCAACAGTTAAAGAATCTTCATTTAATAAGCTAGAAAATCCATGAATAGAATTCATAGGGGTACGTATTTCATGGCTCATATTGGCCATAAAAGCAGATTTTAATCTGTCTGACTCTTCTGCTTTAACTCTTGCTTTTTGAAGCTCAATGGTACGCTCTTTTACACGTTCTTCAAGATGATTTCTATGTAAAGAGAGTTCTTTATTTTGTTGCTCAATTTTTGCTCCATTTTCTTTAAGCAAAATATTTGCATCTGTTAGCTCTTTGGTTCTGTTAGCTACCTCTATTTTAAGTTTACGTTCTTGTTTTCTATAGGTTGCCACTCTGTTATAATACAACCCAAAACATAAAACTAAAAACAGAAAGCCAAGTATTATTTTAAATAGATTTGTATTGTACCATGGCGCATCTATCGTAATTTGTATGTCTTTTGAAGCCGTAGACCATACACCGTCATTATTAGCTCCTTTAATTCTAAAAATATAATTTCCTGGTGCTACATTAGTGTATGTTGCTGTTCTATTTTTTTCAGAATCTACCCATTGTTTATCATAACCTTCTAATTTGTAATGATATACATTTTCTTCTGGATGTAAATAATTAAGACCTGTAAAAGATATAACAAAGCTAGATTGGTCATGCTCTAAATGTATTTTATCAGAAAAATTAGCATCATCTAAAATAGACTCAAAACTTTTACTTTCATTAGGTTTTGACTTTAATACTGAAAAAGAGGTAATTTCTAATGAAGGGATATTGTCATTATTAGTTAATTCTTTTGGGTTAAAATAGTTTAATCCGTTAGAGCTTCCAAAAAATAAAACACCTTCTTTATTTTTATATACCGATTCTTTTTTAAATTGATTGGCAGCTAAACCATCTTCTTTATTATACTTCTTTATGGTACCATCCTCCTTTATTTGAATAATTCCATTATTTGTTCCTAGCCATAAAAGTCCTTCGTTATCTTCAATGATAGATTGTATGGAAATATTATTAAAACCACCATCAAATGGAACAGGTATGAACTCATTTTTATGAATATCTAAGGTATATAAGCCAACACTTGTACCTACCCATATATTTTTTTTACTATCTATAAAATAACTAAGTACTTTATTATTATTAGGGAAAAAATGCTCCTTAAATATTTCTTTTTCAGGGTTAAAAGTAATTAAGGTATGATATGTAGAAAGTAATAACTCTGAATCATTTAGCTGTTTAATGCCAGTAATATAATCACTTGGGATGCTATTTAGATCTTTAGGATCATTTTGAAATACTTTGAAGTTATCTGTCTCTTCATTATATAAATAGATTCCCCCACCAGCAGTACCAATCCATAACTGCTCTTTTTTATCTTCAAAAATGCTAACTATGTTCTCATTATGAATATCTCCGTCTTTATTAGATATGGGATACCGTTTAAAATTATCTGTTTTGGGTTGATACCTATTTAAACCACCTCCCCAAATACCAACCCACAAGTTTTTTTTACTATCGATAAGCAAACTATGAACAGGTGTTCTACGTAAACTATTCTCGTCGTGTGGACTGTAGCCATAATATTTAATTATTTTTTCTGTTTTTGATAACCGATGCAAACCCCCTTCAGTACCTATCCATATATATTGCTCATCTTCAGTGATTTCACTTACAACACTATTTTGTAAATTATCAATTGTATTTTTATTTATAGAGTAGATATATTTTTCTCTCTTGCTTAAATAGTTTGCACCTGCACCAAAAGTACCTAACCAAATATCTCCTGTCTTATCTTCAAAAATATTTGATACAGCATTGTCACCAATACTTTTAATGTTACCTGTATCATTTCTGTATAGTGTAACCTTATTATTGTTATTAAGGTCTATTTTTGATAATCCTACATTAGATCCTCTCCCTACCCAAAGTTGATTATCTGTATCTACATGTAAGTCAAAAATAAAACCTTCATCAAATCTTTTAAATGTTTTTGAATTACTTGGGTTTAGATTAAAAATACCATTATGACTAAAACCAACCCATATCGTACCACTTTTATCTTCTGTTATGGCTATAATATTATTTTTAGACGTTTTATCTAAGTCTTCAAAATTAGAATAATCTATAAATTCTTTAGTAGTATGATTTTGCAAAAATACATTACCAGTAGTAGTAGTAAACCATAAATTTTCTTTAGTGTCTCTGTATATTTTTACTACTTCTTTACCATAAAATATACTATCTATTTTCTCAGATAGGTTTTCAGTTTTTTTAGACTCATTATCATATTTTATGAGTCCAGTACTACTCGCAAACAAGGTTACTTTTTCTGATAATTGAAAAATAGAATTATATCCTATTATAGGTACAGAATTGAAAGGAACTAACTTTTTATTTTCATAAATAAAAGCTCCATTACTTGTACTTACCCATAATGCATTTTCACTTTTCTGAGAAATACTATTGATAAAAATATCACCAATAATATTTCCATTTTCATCTAATGGTATATATTTTTTACATTCATATCCATCAAATCTATTTAAACCTTCAGCAGTTCCAAACCAAATAAAACCATCACTATCCTGAAAAATACTACGAACCCAATTGTTAGAAAGGCCATAATCTTCATTAATTCTTTTAAAATTTATTACGTCCGATTTTTGCTGACCTAATAGCAGAAAAGCATGTAGAATGAAATAGTAAAAAAGTAAAAGTTTTTTCAAATTTTAATAAATCATTGATTTTTAGTACTATAAAAACTTATTAATTTTTTATTTATTATAAAGATTCTTTACTTTCTTTAATAAACAATTGATTCGTATATCGTAATACTTATGTTTATATATTGAAATACAAGTAGTTAAGTAATAAAAAATCATTATTCATAAGGGTAAGAAAAATCTGTATTAATCAAAAAATTAAATTGGATGTAAAGTTCATAAGTAAGTTTACTTCAACTTCAATTTTTTATATCATATATGACATAAAAAATAAATAGGCACGTTTTTACGTGCCTATTTATTTTAAATTCAATGTATTAAAAGTAATTATTTTACTGTTAATGTATTATCTGTAGCTGTTGGATTAAGTGGGCAAAAATATACATACTCACCTTTTTCTAATTTTGTAGCCTTAGAAGTTTGTTTTTTTCCTGTCATCACTTGCTCAGTAACATAAGCAGTTTGGATATGATTTTTAGGATTAGAGATATCCTGTCCCTTTTTAACTAAAACAAATCCAACATTATGACCTACCGCATTATTAGAAATTTCAAAAATGTATGTTCCTTCTGAAACTGTAATTTGCTTTTGTGTAAATTCTCCTGTTGTTTGTTCTAAAGATATTGTTTTAACCATATCTTTTTTCATCATTTTATCTTGTGCACTTGCTGAAAATGCTACTCCAAATACTAATGCTACTACTGCTACTAATTTTTTCATAATTTACTTCTTTAATTTTCTCAGAAAATGAGATTTTTGTTGTTTTAAATTTTTGCTTATAAAGTTAATTTTAACGGTTTTCTATGTTGCAATAGAAATCATGAATAGACTCTCTATTACAATACACATCTAGTGAAACCGATTCTTTAATTTTTCTTTTAGTTTGACGGAAGACATCTGTTAAACTAACAAGGCTGTTGCTTTCTATTTTCATTTTTAACTTGCTTTTATAATTATAATACAAAGTTGCAATAAGAAAACAGCATTATAGTAGTTGCTTTTTCCCGCTTACTTATACAAATTTCCTTTTATCAATCAACCAAGTCAATTTAATGATGATAAGCTATCAGTTTTATGTTAATAATAGAGAAGGCAAAAACTATAGAAAATGTAGATGGTAATGTTAATATTCTATTTTTAGAATAAATATATTGTAAAGTTACGTTGTTAATAAATAATTTATTTGAAGGATATATTAGGGTCTGTTTTTATAATTATTTTCTTGTTTTCAAGGTTAAGAAAAACATATTTCCTGTACTCATAAAGACCTTTTATTAACATAAAATATTCTACAAATTTTTATTGAAAAATTTATTTTTAGCCTCATTTATAGGCATTTAGGGTTTATTTTTGTTTATGATTACATATCGTTTTAATCACTTAGAATACTAATGTTTAAACAAAAGTAATATAATTCCTCATAAATTTTTTAGACTAAGATTCTTTTATTAACATTGTTGGTATAATTATTATTGAGCAGTAAATTATCTACCCTTTTACAAGGAAAAAAAACCATCATCATATCAAAGTTATGAAAGAATTTAAAAATTACGATATCGCTGCAAATAAATTTTATAATTGCCAAGACCTCGCAGCTCTTCCAATTATTTCATGGGACTTTTTTGGATTATACTTTAGTAAACTTTGTGGGCATTTAAGTGATATATCTATTTTAGAAAAATTAGCGCTCTCGAATAAATGGGAATATATTACAAATACGATTAATGATCAGTTAATAAATAAAGATTTAGTTATTGTAGTTACTGATGAAAAAATAAATATAGTTCATGCCACAACTAATATAGTTACCATGAACGGGTATAACTCTAATGAATTAATTGGAAAAAAACCTAAAATGTTTCAAGGCGTTGACACCTGTAAAGAAACTTCGCAAAGAATTGGTGATGCAGTGAGAAATCTAGAAGCTTTTGAAACAGTTATTTTAAATTATAGAAAAGATGGTTCAGCTTACAAATGTTGGATTAAGGCAGAACCAATATACAACACATCTGGTAAAGTAGTTAATTTTATTGCTTACGAAAGAGAAGTTGCATAATAATTAGTTCCCCCATACTAATATATAAAAACAAAAAACTCCAATTACGATTTTAATTGGAGTTTTTTGTTTTTTTAAGTATTATAAATGGCATGTTTCTATTTGCGTAACTCGCAGTGTATTTACCATTCCTTTATCTTTAATAGGCATTGCAGCTAAACTTATCAACATATCTCCTACTTCTAAAAAACCTTTTTCACAAGCCATGCGATTAACATCTTCTATAGTTTCATCCGTTGAGACATATTTATCATAGAAAAATGCTTTAACACCCCATAAAAGATTTAATTGCGTTAATATTCTTTTATTAGATGTAAATACTAAAATATGTGAACTTGGTCTCCATGCAGATATTTGAAAAGCAGTATACCCACTATTTGTTAATGTTGATATTGCTTTTGCTTGAATATCATTAGCCATTAAAGCCGCATGATGACAAACAGACTTTGTAATATATCTTTTTGTTTTAATATGAGGTGGGTCCTGTGGTACATGTATTAAACTAGAATTCTCTACAGTACTTAAAATACTTGCCATTTTTTCTATAACCTGTACTGGATAATTTCCAACTGATGTTTCTCCAGATAACATTACAGCATCAGCACCATCCATAACAGAATTGGCAACGTCATTTACCTCCGCTCTTGTAGGTGTTAAGCTAGTAATCATTGTCTCCATCATTTGAGTGGCAATAATTACTGGTATTCTTGCTTTCTTTGCTTTTAAAACCAGTTGTTTTTGTATTAATGGTACTTCTTGCGCAGGAATTTCTACTCCTAAATCTCCACGTGCAACCATAAGCCCGTCACAATAAGCAATAATCTTATCTATGTTTTCTATTGCTTCAGGTTTCTCTATTTTGGCAATAATTGGAATTTTATAATCTGAATGTTCTTTAATTAAATTTTGCAAATCTATTAAGTCCTGACTAAAACGAACAAAAGATAATGCAATCCAATCTACTTTTTGAGAAATTGCGAAAATGGCATCATTTATATCTTTTTCTGTTAATGCAGGTAAAGATATTTTTGTATTTGGTAGGTTTACTCCTTTTTTAGATTTTAAAGGACCTCCCTGAATAACTTTTGCCTTAACTTCATCTTCTTTATTTGTGCTAATGACTTTAAACATGAGTTTACCATCATCCAAAAGAATATTTTCACCTGGTTTTACATCTTTAGGAAAACTAGCATAATTCATATATACACGTTCTGCATTTCCTTCAAAAGGTTCTCCAGTTACAAATGTTATTTCATCTCCGGGCGTTACAACAACTTCTCCAGACATCACACCAACTCTTAATTTGGGCCCTTGTAAATCTCCTAATATAGATATGTTTACGCCTAATTCTTCATTTAGTTCTCTTATCATTTTTATACGCGCTGTAACATCTGTATAATCTGCATGAGAGAAGTTAATTCTAAAGACATCTACTCCTGCTCTAATCATATCCCTGAGCACTTCTTTCTTACTTGTTGCAGGACCTAATGTTGCAACAACCTTTGTCTTTTTATTACTTGACATTATTTAAAAAATTAAGTTGTTTTTAGACTTTAATTTATCTGTATCTATAATATATGCTGTTATTATTTTTGGAATCGATAAAATAGATTTCAGAATAGTCTGGTCTGCCTCTAAATCTTCTTGTTCCAACTTTATAAAATAATCTACATTTTTATATTCTGGAATTAAATGTTTTTTTGAAAAGCTAGGTTCATTTTTAAAAAAACCTGTACTATTAGAATCTTCTTTGGTATGACCTGTATTGGCAACTAAAGTCCAATACGTATCATTAACGATATCTTTCCACTCAAAAATAGGAAAGGAAACTGTACTCGAAAAATAAAGGTTTTTAGGCCTTCTTTTAAAACTACACTTAAGATACTTGTTAATGGTATAGACTAACGAAAAATCTTCTAAACTAGAATGCAAGGCTATTAAAGCATATGTATCTTCATAGCTATCTAAAGACATTTTGTGCATCGCTACCATATCACTTAACAAAAAATCAAGCCGTAAATATAACACTAAAACGCCTATAAGCCTAAAAGAATATGTTTTTTGAGTATAGAAATAGTTACTAAAACGTTATAGCACTATTTTAACTTATGATCCATTATCAATTTGATTTTGAAATGCATAATAAGCCCTTTTCGAAGCGGTTTCTTCTGCTTTCTTTTTTGAAGTTGCTCTAGCTTTAGAAACTACTGTATCATTGATATACAATTTTACCCCAAAATGTTTTGTAGGGTCATTACCAGAATCCTCATAGATATCGAACTTAAAAGATTTTTTCTTTTTTTGGCACCACTCTATGACCAGACTCTTATAACTAATTACTTTACCTTCTAATTGTGTAATATCTACATAAGGTTCTATAATGCTATTATGTATAAATTTTTCGCAGTATTTATAGCCCCTATCTAAATAAATTGCTCCAACTAAAGCTTCAAAAACATTTCCATGGATATTAGCTCCAAAATGAGATTTTGGAATTCTACTTTCCACATAATCAATAAGTTTTAAATCTTTACCTAATTCATTTAGATGCTCTCTACTTACTATTTTAGAGCGCATTTTGGTAAGATAACCTTCATCTCCTTTTGGAGATTCTTTGTATAAGTATTTAGAAATAATGGTGCCTAACATAGAATCTCCTAAAAATTCAAGGCGCTCATAATTCATAGGATTTCCATTACTATCTTTTTTATTAGCAGAACGGTGTAAAAAAGCTTTTTTATAAATTGCTAAATTCTTAGGTTTAAAACCTAAAATGCGTGTTACCCCTAAAAAAAAATCCCCATCCTCTTTAGAATGGGAATTAAATATATTTGAGGGAAAGTTCATGGGCAAATTAGCTTATTTTTTTAAAAATAATACATGCATTGTGCCCACCAAAACCAAAAGTATTGCTTAGTGCTACGTTTACTTCTCTTTTTTGAGCCTTATTTAAGGTAAGGTTCAATTTTGGATCAATATTTTCGTCTACAGTAGTATGGTTTATAGTCGGTGGAACAATACCGTGCTCCATTGATAATATAGATGCTATTGCCTCTATAGCTCCTGCAGCACCTAACAAATGCCCTGTCATAGATTTTGTAGAATTTATATTAATATTTGGTGCATGATCTCCAAATACTTTTGATATTGCTTTAAGTTCGGCAACATCTCCTAATGGGGTAGAGGTACCGTGTGTATTAATTGCGTCTACATCTTCTGGTTTTAAACCAGCATCTCTTAGGCAATTTTCCATTACACGTATAACACCTATTCCATCTGGATGTGGCGCTGTCATATGATGCGCATCACTAGATAAACCTCCACCAGCAACTTCGGCATATATTTTTGCACCTCTTGCTTTAGCATGTTCGTATTCTTCTAAGATTAATGCTCCTGCTCCCTCTCCTAATACAAAACCATCTCTTGTAGCATCAAAAGGTCTAGAAGCTGTTTCTGGACTTTCATTTCTTTTAGATAAAGCATGCATTGCTCCAAAACCTCCCATACCAGCAATTGTTACCGCAGCTTCACTACCACCCGTAACAATAACATCACAGTGCCCTAAACGTATAGAGTTTAGTGCATCAAAAATAGCATTTGCAGAAGAAGCACATGCTGATACTGTAGTATAGTTTGGACCCATAAAACCATGTTTGATAGAAATATTACCTGGCGCAATATCTGCTATCATTTTAGGGATAAAAAATGGATTAAATTTAGGTGTACCATCTCCAGCAGCAAAGTTTAGCACTTCGTTCTGAAAAGTTTCTAAACCACCAATACCGGCACCCCATATCACACCAACTCTAAACTTATCAACAGTATCAAAATCAATACCTGAATCTTTTATAGCTTCATCAGAAGATACTAAAGCATACTGAGCAAATTTATCTAACTTTCTAGCTTCTTTTCTATCAAAAAAATCTAGTGCATTAAAATTCTTAAGTTCACAAGCAAATTTAGTTTTAAATTTTTCGCTATCGTAATAGGTAATTGGAGCACTACCACTTTTACCATTTACTAAACCGTCCCAATATTCTTCAACAGTATTACCAATTGGTGTTAAAGCACCAATTCCAGTAACTACAACTCGCTTTAATTGCATTAAAATTTATTTTATTTTGTATAAGTAATGTAAATTAACAAAAAAATCCATGCAGTAGTACTACCGCATGGATAAATTTAGTCTTTAGCAAAAGAACTTCAAATTATTTTGCTTCTTCTATATAACTTATAGCCTGACCAACTGTCGCTATATTTTCTGCTTGATCATCTGGAATTTGGATATCAAATTCTTTTTCGAATTCCATTATTAATTCAACAGTATCCAATGAATCTGCTCCTAAGTCGTTAGTAAAGCTTGCTTCGGTTACCACCTCATTCTCGTCAACACCTAATTTATCAACGATGATAGCTTTTACTCTTGATGCAATATCTGACATAATAATTATAGTTTTAAATATTTAATTGTTGGCAAAAATAAAAAACTTTAGATTAATTACACTATATGACGTTAAAATGTATGACTTTTTAATCAATTTAAATATCTGTGTATTAATTTAGCGTAAAATATTTCTTCGTAAATAACATAAAATTGTGCATGAAACGTATTGTTCTTTTTGCTTCTGGTTCTGGTTCTAATGTTGAAAACATAGTACAGTATTTTCAACACAATTCTAATATTACTATAGCCGCTGTACTTACTAACAAAAGGGATGCCAAAGTTTTAGACAGATGTAACAATTTAAATATCAATGGTTTATATTTTAACAGGAACGCTTTTTTTAAATCAGATTGCGTTTTAGAAATTGTTAAAAGTTGCAAACCTGATCTTATTATACTAGCTGGATTTCTTTTAAAAATTCCAGAAAATTTCATTAAAGCGTACCCCAATAAAATTGTAAATATTCATCCAGCACTACTACCAAATTATGGAGGGAAAGGAATGTATGGAATGCATGTACATAATGCTGTAAAAGCAAATAATGAGCAAAAAACGGGAATTACAATACATTTTGTGAACGAAAATTATGATGAAGGTGCTATTATTAAGCAAATAAGTGTGGATGTATTACCCGAAGATACCCCAGAACAAATTGCGGCTAAAGTACATGAATTAGAATATGCGCATTTTCCTAAAGTTATAGATCAATTATTACATGAGTAAAGCGCAAGTACATATTTATACGGATGGGGCTGCAAGGGGAAATCCTGGTCCTGGTGGCTATGGAATTGTAATGGAATGGGTTGGAAAACCCTATAAAAAAGAATTTTCTGCTGGCTTTAAGTATACCACTAATAATAGAATGGAATTGCTTGCTGTAATAGAAGCATTAAAAAAACTAAAAAAAGAAGGTGTTTCTGTTATGGTATTTACGGATTCTAAATATGTAGTAGACGCTGTAGAAAAGAAATGGGTATTTGGTTGGGAAAAAAAGAACTTTAAGGATAAAAAAAATCCAGATTTATGGAAACTCTTTTTAGTAGAATACCGTAAACATCATGTTTTATTTAAATGGATAAAAGGGCATAACAACCATCCACAAAACGAACGTTGCGATGCGCTTGCTGTAGCTGCTTCTAAACAAAAAGAGCTGCCAGACGATTTTGGATTTGTTAAAAACAATTAGGCTTAAAACTACTTTTAATATTTTTATTGGATGGATATAAAATACGCTATGCTACCTAGTAGAGTTAAAGCAGTTGTAATAGATAGTGTTATACTAGTAACCATGATGTATGGCATTTCAGAACTTTTTGCTTTATTCAATACCGTTCCTAATTTTGTTAGAATAATAGCGTTTATTGCTATTTTTATGTTGTATGATCCTATTCTGACAAGTCTTTATGGGGCACTTTTGGCCATTCTTTCAGTAAAATTGTTGTGAAAAAAGAAGCAGACCCAACAAAAAACATTACTTTCCCAATTGCCATTGTTCGATTTCTGATTAAAGCATTAATGGGCTGGTGGTCTTTATTAACCGTAACTTCAAATGAAAAGAAAAAAGCATTGCACGATTTTGTAGTAAATTCTATTGTGATTCAAGAAAAAGAATAATCCATATTTTTTGTATTTTAGAGCGTATCTAAAAACAAAATCATATGAAATTAGGAGCATTTTCAGTAAGCTTAGCCGTAAAAGACATCACTGCTTCAAAACTATTCTACGAAAACCTTGGTTTTACAGTCTTTGCAGGAGAGATAGAAAAAAACTACTTCATCATGAGAAATGAGGATACTTTAATTGGTTTATTCCAAGGGATGTTCCAAAATAACATTTTAACTTTTAATCCAGGTTGGGATACAAACGCAACAAAACTAGATGATTTTAAAGATATTAGAGAAATTCAAAATACATTTAAAGAAAAAGGCATTCCTATTTTAAATGAAGTAGATGAAAATACCTCTGGCCCAGCAAGTTTTATGGTAGTAGACCCAGATGGGAATACTATTCTTATAGATCAGCATGTATAATCTATACACCACAACTACTTTCAATTATAACTTTTCATTAAAATAAGCGGAAGGTGAAGTTCCCATTAAATTTTTAAACGATTTGTTAAAGGTAGTTTTTGAATTGAAACCTGCCTCTTGTGCCAGTCCAAAAAATGTAAGGTTTTTAGCTTTTTTTGTCTTTGCCAATGCAATAAACTCTCTTATACGGTAGTAGTTAACAAACTCAAAGAAATTCATCCCTATCTTTTCATTTAATAAACGCGCCAACTCTGGGTTGCTTACACCTAACATTTCTGCCAATTCCGCTTTCATTAATTTAGCATTTAAAAAGGGTTTCTTGGCTTCCATCATTTTTTCTAATGCTACTTTTAGTGTGTCTAAGTCCGTATTACTTAGTTTAGACTGACTGTATTTTAAATGAAGTTTCAAGGATTTTATTTGGAATAAATCTGGAGAAATTATTCCATAATACGCAATAAACAAAATTACTAAAGCTATGGAAAGCCATATAAATTGGCGTGCTTCACGTTCAATCGTTTCTAATTGAGAAAGACTTATACTATATACTATACTCCAGACAAGAAGGCATACTCCTATTGCTATTAGAAAATTGAGAAAAAATTGTGTTTTAATAGTATAACTCACCTCATTTTTAAGCTGTTTTTTAAATTCTAAAAAATGTCTTAGGCTTAAAACCCAATAGGCACTATTAAATAATAGTCCAATACCAACAACAATACTAACCACATAGTATAACTCTCCTCTTTCTATTCTGGTTACAATTACGGCATCTGTAGAAATCATAAAATAAAATATTACAAACAGTATGTACACAATGCCTGGTAGATAATGCCACAAATCTTTTTTAGAAGAGTTTTCTGGGTTGAGCGATGATTTTGTGAATAAATACACTGTAACTCCAAATAAAAATATTGCAAATTCTGAAAAAGAAATAAATCTAAAATTAGCTCCAAAGACTTCAGAAATATATAAGATACGACCACTAAGTCCTATAAACAAAACAAACACCAAAAAAGCTAGGTAGCCATTTATGTTTTTTCTGTTTTTAGCAGAAAACAAATAGATACATAGTAAAAATAGACTTTGAAAAAAGCCAAAATAGACCAATTGATTTACGAATGTTTGCATAGTTTAAATATGAGGCTGTCTAAAAAGTTAAGATTTACAAAACATTTCTACTGCGCTTTAACTGGCAGCAATGTATATTTTTCAGACAACCTCTCTTCATATTTATTTAATTATAAATTGATTCACGTTCTGAACTCCTTTTTCACTCATTTTCATATTTTCTTTGGTGAAAGCATCAAAAGAAGCTCTATCATTCCACTGCGTTAAAACTACATAATCTGGTTTATACATATAACCTACGGTTGACATTGCATCTGTTAGTTCAAGTAAAACCTCACCACCATTACTTTTCGCTTTTTTTAACCATTCTTTTTTAAAGGTATTGAATGCGTTAGTACTATCTTTCCAGTAAGACGTAGCAACCAATATTTTATCAGGATTAGCCTCAAAAGAAATATCTTTCGTTACTTCATAATAAGCCAAATAAAAAGAAGACCACATAGCTCTTCTTTGCTGATGAAAATCTGGTACTTTATCTAAAATTTCATTAATAAATGCCTTTCTACTAGCTAAATCTGTCCATTTTGAAATTATAAAAGTATCTGGTTGATAACCACCTTGCGTAGTTTCTGTAACTGCAAGAAATGGCTGCGGCTGATATCCTTTTTCAAGGGCAAAAGCAAAAGCAGTTTCTTTATATTTCGGGAAAAGCTGTGGTAATTCGGGTTTTCCTTTAAATAAAAGAATATCCAAAACTTCCCCTTTTTTAAAATCCCATTTTTTGGTTTTTGATTGTGCGTTTACCAATAATCCGCCAAAAAAAATAGCAGTAACTACTAGAACTAATTTTGTTTGTTTCATACTAAAAATTTTTAAATTTTAAATTCATGCTGCTAATGTAAAATGGCACTACAAGCTTACAAAAGAAAATGACCTGAGATGGGTACGCTTACAGTATACGTTCTTATTTTACTGGTGTTTTTAGGATGTAGGGTAAAAACATATGTTTAAGTGATTTTTGCAATGAAAAGAAGAAAAATTCTATTGAGAATAAGCCTTTTTTGATACACATCTCTCTTCAATTGAAGCAATCGAATTGACGTGTTTTATCTCAAAAATTATAAAAGGTTAAATAGACTTTAAAAAGGGAAGCATGTTATCTTTGTAATTATTTCCTATCGGAATTTCTAGTCGCCCAATCTCAACATCATTTTTAGTATAAGCTGTAATTTTTTCGCTATTCACGATATAAGATCGGTGCACACGAATAAAACGTTCATCAATACGTTGTTCAAAAACAGAAATACTTTCCTTTATCATTAGTGCTTCTCCTTCTTGCAGGTGTATTTTAATATAATCTTTTAGACTTTCTATATACAAAACCTCATCAAAAACTACCTTAATTTGTTTCTTGGCTTTATTTACAAAAACATAGCTTTCCTTTGCTTTAGCACTTTCTTTTAATGGTTGGTGATTAGCTACTTTCCTTTGCTTTAAAAATTTTTGAATGGCTAAGAAAAAGCGGTCAAAAAAAATGGGTTTTAACAAATAATCTAAGGCATTTAATTCAAAACCATCAATAGCGTAATCTCTATATGCTGTTGTAAAAATTACTTCGGGTTTGTGCACTAGGTTTTTAAAAAAATCTGTCCCTTTTAAAACGGGCATCTCAATATCTAAAAACAAAAGGTCAATCTGTTGTATAGCTAATAGCGTACTTGCCTCTATAGCACTTGAGCATGATGCGACTAGTTCAAAATCTGGTATTTTTTGCAGATAGGTTTCAAGAAGTTCCCTTGCTAAAGGTTCATCATCTACAATGAGGCACTTAAAACTCATATTATGTCTAATTTAAGTTGAGCCAAAAAGGTGTTAGATTTGTTTTCAATCACTAAATTATAAGCTTTAGGATACAATAGCTCTAATTGTTTTTTAATATTTGTAAGCCCTATAGATTCTCTGTTATTAGAATCTTCTACAATATTTGGCTTGCTATTTTCTACCTTAAAAATTAATTGCTCTCCTTTCTTTGAAATATTGATATTAATATTCGCTTGTTTAATCTCATTTGCTACGCCATGTTTAAAAGCATTCTCAACAAATGTGAGTAATAACAAAGGAGCAACTTTTTCCTGACCCGTAACATTTTTACTGAAAGAAATTTTTACCCTTTCTGCATATCGTATTTTCTCTAGGGATAAATAGTTTTCAATTAAGGCTATCTCTTTATCTAAGGATACATATTCTTCATTACAGCGATATAAAATATAATCTAAAATATTAGAAAGCTTCTGAATCACCTTTGTAGTATCATCCGATTTTTTTAAGGCTAACGCATATAAATTATTTAGGGTGTTGAATAAAAAGTGAGGGTTTAATTGATTTTTTAATGCTACTAATTCTGCCGTTTTCTTCTGTTCATTCAGTTTTAACAAACGTTGCTTTTCCGTATATAATTTTAAGACTAATAGTAATAAGGTAGGGTATAATAGGTATAACGATTTTGATATAAATTCACTTATATTCGTAAGTCTACCCAAAAACGAAGCATCTGTAAATCGTTTTATATAATTTACATAGGTTGCCGGAAAAGTAGGTTCCAAATAATATATAAAGATAAGGTTGCAAACAACATAAAATGCAAGTAAAGTTGCTGTTATTGCTAAGGTAAAGGCTATCGTCTTTTCTTTATTTAAAAGATACTTAATTAGAAACTCTATAATGATATAAGCCAACAAAATTTGCAATACCACGCGGATACCAAAAGTGATAAACAATTCGCTTTTAGTAGTATAGTACCAACTAGAAGTAGATGCTGAAAAGGCAAAAATTAGTATCCCAAAAATCAGGTACTTAAATTTTGATACTTCCAGATAGTTATGAATTTGTTGTAGCATACACTTTTATCGAAAATTAAAGATACAAATATTGCCCTCTCATTTTCTAATAAAGCTACCAAATAGGCATAACCGATGACAAACGTTCCCTTTCTGCTCATAAAACTATTGGTCGTTATTTAATTGCTATTTAGCATCGTTCAAAACTCTTATGGTTGCTCATGTAGAGCACATAGAATCTACAATTACTTTAGGGTCAAAACAAAATTTATTCGCATGAAATTTATTCAAAAAACAAACAAAGCCATGAGCAAAATTCTAATTGTATGTATTGCACTCTTTGCCGCATCATTTTCTGTAAAAGCGCAAGAGTCTACTTGGACTATTGACCCCAACCATTCTACTATTAATTTTGGTATTTCCTACTTTAAAGTAGGTACTATAAAAGGTGTTTTTGACAGCTATTCTGGTTCATTTACTCAAGAAAAAGATACCTTATCTGCAATAGCTATTACTATAAAAACAGCCTCTGTAAATACCAATCAAGAAGATAGAGACAAGCATTTAAAAACTACTGACTTTTTTAGTGCCGAAGCGTATCCTGAAATAAGTTTTACTAGCACTGCTATTACTAAAATAAGCGCTAATGAATATGAAGTAACAGGTAATTTTACAATGACGGGTATTACAAAATCTATTGTTCTTAGCGCAGTAGATAAGGGCAGTTTTGTGCATCCACGTTTTAAAACAACGAATAGGTTCGTAACAATAACTGGTAGTATAAATCGTGAAGATTTTAAGGTTGGCACCAATTACGCACCTGCAAAATTTGCATTAGGCAATGAGGTTAACCTTACCGCAGAAATTCATTTAATAAAAGAAAAATAGACATGAAGCAACTACTATTTATACTCTGCGGTTTCTTTATTTCCATTTCTTGTTATGGGCAAGGAAGTATTAGCGGAAAAGTACTGGACAAAAAGACTAAAGAACCTATTTCCTACGCCAATATTATATTAAAGTCTGGCGATAGTATCGTTACAGGAGGGGTTACCGATGCTATTGGAACCTTTTCCATATCAAAAATACCTTTTGGAGAATACCTGTTTGAAGTTCAGTATATTGGCTATAAGCCAATACAAAAAACAATACTACTTCATAAGGATAACAGAAAAATTGATTTAGGAACTATCTCTATTGAAGAAGATGCTGTAGCACTAGATGCCGTTGAAGTAACTGCAGAACGCTCTACCATAGAGCAAAAGATTGATCGGAAAGTCATTAATGTAGGTAAAGACCTCACTACCGTTGGAGCTTCTGCTAGCGATATTATGGGTAATATCCCCTCTGTAAGTATAACCCAAGATGGTGATTTGTCTTTACGGGGTAATGAAAATGTACGTGTGCTCGTAGACGGCAAACCTACTAATATAAGTACTCGCGAGCTTTTACAACAAATACCTTCTACCTCAATAAAAACCATCGAACTGATTACGAACCCCTCTGCCAAGTATAATCCTGAGGGAATGAGCGGCATCATCAATATTACCTTAAAAAAGAATACCAATTTAGGATTCAATGGTTCTGTAAATACTGGGTTTACCTATGGAGAACGTGCTCGTTATAATAATTCTCTTAGTCTAAATTATAGAAACGGAAAAGCTAATTTCTATGGCAGCTATGGAAACAGATTAGGAGAAGGAGTTACAAACGGATTCATCAATAGAACCATAGAACGGACTGGTCAAGATATTTTAAGCATTGCTGATCGTACCTCACACATTTTTAAATTTGGAATAGACTATTATATTAATGACAAAAACACATTTTCTGTATACACCAATCAGAATTTTTTTGATGCTGCTTTAGATGCGGAACGGAATATTACATTTTTAGATACTCCTAATGCTAATTTTAATCAGTTTGATTTAACTAATAGGAATAACACAAATGCTTCCTACAACGTAGATTTTAAGCATCATTTTTCTAAGGAAGGGCATTATATTGAACTTGAAGCAGATTATAATACCTTGAAAAGTGATACTACTAATGATTTTGATTTTAATGGGAATACACCGCTGGCTAACTATGATGAGTTTATTGATGACACCAGAACTAACACCACCATAAATTTAGATTATGTATATCCAATTTCTGATCATGCAAGTTTAGAAATTGGTTTAGAAACTCGCTTACGACGCACTAAAAACACGTATAGTACTGACCGATTAGATTTTAATAACTCAGATTTTAGATATGACCGGGATATCCACTCCTTTTATACCACTTTTAGCCAAGGTTTAGGCAAATGGCAATATACTATTGGATTGCGATTAGAGGACTATAATGTGGATACACAATTTAACGAAGTTTCTGAAGCAGCATTTAATTTTACAGATAAGCTTTTTAATATTTACCCATCTGGATTTTTAAAATACAGCCCTAGTGAAGAAAGTAAAAATTCATATCAATTAAGTTTTAGCAGAAGAATAGATCGCCCTTCTTTAAATCAAATTAATCCGATAAGGCAGTTAAGCACGCCACAAGTAATCATTACAGGAAACCCTAGTTTAGTCCCTCAATTTACAAACTCCATAGAGCTTAATTATACTAGAAAATTAGGTAAAGGCAATTTTACTTTTGGCGGATTTTATAGAAGGATAAATGACGAAATAAACAGAAGAGGCTTTTTTGATGAAGACAATCCAACAGTTTTAATTATTGACTATGATAACTTTGATCGTAATGATGCATATGGGCTAGAGTTATCTGCTAGTTACCGCCCTACAAACTGGTGGAGCCTTAATGGAAGTTTTGATGTGTATTCCAGAACTCAAAAAGGTTTTATAGAAAATGAAGCTGTAGCAGTGAACAACACTTTAATGAATGTAAAGCTAAATAATAGTTTTAAAGCCAATAAGAAGCTAACTTTTCAACTATTTACTTTTTACAGTGGGAGGCAGAGTGTCTTACAATACGATATAAAGGATAACTTTTTTATGAATGCTGGTGCACGCTATAATTTTGCAAAAGGAAAAGGCACATTAAGTCTAAACTTTAATGATATTTTTAGAACACAGCGCTTTGCTTTTGAGACCTTTAGAACCATTATACAAGAAGGGCAATTTAAAACAGATTCCCGTACAGTGTTTTTAGGTTTAGCGTATCGTTTTGGGAGTGGAAAAAACAAAAGTATACAGCGGAAAAAGAGAGATAAAAATGAGAAACGAGATAAAATTTTATAAAGTTTGAGCTAGTCACCTCATCTACTCCTTTAAAAAGAATATACTATTGTGCTTAAAGGAGTAAAATTTTAAAAGCTGATTGTTTACTGGAAAACAATCAGCTTTACAATGCTACAATTCTAACCTTAGCATCTTTGTTACAATACAATTTGATGCTATTGGGCTTATCGGGGAATTCTTCCTTTATTTTATGAAGTTTTTTAATTACTAATTCAATAAAATAAAGCCCTTCTTCATTCGCTATAAAAAAGCCAGAATCATAAATACCATCTACTAAACCACTACTAAGTTTAGTAAGGGAATAGGAATAGCTATATTTCTTTAAGAGTGTTTTTGGGTGTTTTATGTATATTTTATCACCTTTTTCTGCTTTAAAATAAACTCTTTTTGATTGTACATAAATAAAATCAGTATACTCCTCCTCTTTTAAAAAATTATTTTTAGACCCATCAAAAAAGAGCGTCATATGCTTTGGCAATTCATCATCCACAACAAAAACACACTTACCCAAATCGTTTCTATATACAGATAAATCTGATGGGCCATTCGCATATGCATTTGTACTTTTTTCTGGTAGGTAACTCGTAAAGAATTCTGTTACATTACTAGTGTCTAAATAAAAATGTAACACCCCAAAACTTTCCCACAATTCAGGCTTATTTTCTGGTGTAAATACGTAAACATCAGATACCATACTATTAAATACTACCGTTGTTTTATCTTGAAGGTTAAATAAAATTTTATCTTTTGAATTCTTAGAAGAAATACAAAATAGATTGTTTGGTTTTTTTAAAACACCATTTGGCTGCCAATTGATGCGAAGCTTGCTTTTTTTAGGAAGAAAAAACGTAGGTGGACTGAAAGCTGAACGTTCTTCGTCAGCAATCTGATATTCAAGAATATGTTTTTCCATAAATTAAAAATAAACTAAAAGATATAAAGTGTCTAAACCTTTTAAAAAAAGTAATTATAATATGAAAATATAAATAATGTTGTACAAGATAATGTAGATATATCCATAGGGATATTAGGACATTTTACATTCAAAATCTCATGTAATTTTAGAGTTGGTTTGGTTTTAGGAGGATCCGTTTCTTTATTTAATGAAAACCTACGCTATGTAATTGGCCTTATCTTTTACTTATTTGGAAATCAAAAACAGATTAGTTTAGTTTTACTTTAGCAAACGTAGACCAACGCTCTGCCCCTATTCAAGAAGGCTAGACTGGTTTTTCTCCAATCTGATGTGTGAGAAATTAAAACAATAAGGAAGAAATAAAAATCGCTACTATATAATTAGTATAAAAAAGTGCTCTTTTACAAGAGCACTTTAGATTGTAAATAATACCGTAAAAACTTAAATAAATTTATTAGTATAAATAGTTTAATGCAGTAATGTCATTGCTATTAAACTCTCCATCTGTTGAAGCGCTAAAACAAGCTAGCATTAAAGATGTAGGATCATAACCTTCAGGTGTACCAGGAATTGGTATAGCTCCAAAAGGATTTACTGGCTCTCCACTCTGTCCACAACTTCTTCTCGTATTCCAATCAGAATGTCTAAACCCAACTGAGTGACCTATTTCATGTGTAATTACATGTTCATTAACATTTGTAGAAAAGCTAGATAAGTTGTAAATCTGGATAAATTTATTAGGGTTACCATTACTAGGGAAACCAGCTTCTCCACCTTGCTGACTTGCAGGTGTGTTTATATCGTTATTATAAACGACCAAATCTTTATCCTGAAAATTGGTTCCAAAAGTTAAGTTAAATCTAATTCCTAAATTTAAACGGTTGTAATTATTAACAGCCCACTGTAATGCTTGTCTTTCTTTTGTAGAAAGTGCAAAATTTCTACCTGTAAAACCAATGATAGTTAAGGTTCTAGGGTTCACTAAATTAAAGGTATGATAATTTTTAGATGTTGATGGATCAAAATCTGCAATTGCTTTCATTTGTTCACTTGTTAAAGAAACATCGCCTTCTAAACGGTATCTTTTTTGAATTGTACCATCTGGTAAATGAAAATCTATTACGCTAATATCATTGGTATTATAGTAATTTTTTTTCAAAGATGACAACACATCATCTGTTAATTCAAGTGATGCATCTAAGACCACTTCTTCTGTAACAGCAGTTTCTTCCTGAATTTCAAGATTCTCTTTTTGACATGCAGCCAAAATAAGTAAGGATAAACAAAGACTTAAGGGTAATTTAAATTTTTTCATGTGTTTGTTGTTTTTTCAATTATTAATAAGGTATTACCTACAACTCCCACAAATTAGTGAAAAAAAACATGTAATGTTAAAGAAAACCAAAAAAAATGCTAATTTTTCGATGAAAAACAACCCTATAAGTTAAATAAAACCAAAAAAATATTGATTTATAATGAATATTAACTTTATAAGTTAATAAAATCATAAAATAAGCAGTTTGATTTTTACATATCGCCATATAATTGTTAAAAAAATATAAAATTACTGTTATTTTTTGTCTTTTTTTATCTTTTTAGAATACTTAAGCTTGTCGTTTAGTTTTATCTTCTTTTTCATACGGTTTTTTTGTTCCTCTAAGAAATACATATAATCTTCATTATAGGTTTCTAAACGTGCTTTATGCAACATTTTTAAAGCTATCTTATAATTCTTCTTTACTTCTAAAGAATATGCAACAAGCCAATATAATTCTGCTTTACTAATTCCTTTTATGGTAAATGCATAGTGTATTAATTTTTGTGCTCTTCCTATTTTATCTGCCCAAATTAAATATTTTGCATAAAGCGGGTATACTTCTAAATAGGTATTGTCTAGTGCTATTACTTTATCAAAACACTCAAATGCTGCTGGGTACATAGAGAAGTGTTTTGCGTAAATTTCTCCTAATAGGCAAAGAGATGCACAATGCTTTTCGTCATAAGACAAAGCATAGTTTAGCGTTTCGCAAGCTTCTTCCCAATCACAATAGTGTCCAGCAGTTTTTGCTCTTAAATAATAGGTGTCTGCTAATGTTAATCCCATGGTTGCTTTTTTAACTTATTTTTTGCTTCTTTTCGTTGTGCCTTATAAGGCTTTTCTTTTTTCTCTTTTTTAAAATCGGTTCCTTTAAATACTTTTATAGGATTGCCTCTTTCTAAATCCAGATGGTTTTTCCATTGGCCTGCAACGGTATCTTGTAACTGTTTTACATTGTATTCGGTTACTTTTTCTTGTAAACGTTGTATCGCAATTTTTTTATTTTGATGCTGCGATCTGCTATCCATAACCTGCACTTGCAATCCTGTTTTTTTATGCGTGGCACGTATGGCAGAACTTACTTTATTTACATGCTGCCCTCCTGGCCCGGAACTTCTCATGGCTTTAAAAGTAATATCACGTTCATCTAATGATATGCTTTGCGCTCCTTGTATTTCAAAACAGCCAATAAACCAGTTTTTACGTTTATGGTATTTTCTAAAAGTTGAGGTTCCTATCCATTGTATGGTTCCCAACCAATTTGATAAAAAGGCTTCTAATTGCTTTCCTTTTAGCTGCAAAGTGACCGATTGTACGGTACCATTTTCCATTCCTGCTTCTTGATGCAGTATGCTATGACTTATGCCGTGTTGTGCTGTTTCTTTCAGAAAATATTTCAACACTTTGGCAGCAACCCAGCAACATTCTGCTGGGCCTTTACCAGCTGTTATTTGTATTGTTTTTGTTTTCATTTTAATGGGTTTTTAGATAGCAATGGGTTTCCTACCAGATTTTTTCTTTGTTCTAAAAGTTGTATTGCTGCTTTTACCGCCCAACATTTATCACTAGAATGAATGTTTGAATAATAACTCAATAATGTCCTTGGCTCGACTAGGGTCCAACCGTTTACATTAATCGTTTTAACACTTTTTGATTCAAAAAAATCAATTGTAACTCGTACTTGTTTTCCATGCTGTAGCCAGTTAATTTTTTCATATCGTCTAAAATTTTCTTGACTTGGCATATGATCATATCGTGTCCACACTTTTCGAAAATCTTGCTCAAAAAGAATAGCCATTACTTGTGCTACATTTTTAGGGTGTACAAAAATATCAATGTCCTTATGGTCATGTGCGTGCTTATATTCAATATGGTTAGGTGGTGACATAAAATGCCAAGCCCAGCCTCCTGAAATGATAATCCATTGCTTTAATTTTTCTAATATTTCTAGGCCCATTTCTATTCGATGTTCAGGCCATACTTCTCCGTATCTTTTTATATTATGATTTGCTCCCATTCTATTTTTTATTTGCGTTAGGGATGGAGGTGGCATCCTTTTTTTATCAAAAACCTTTTGACTGCGCTCAAGGCGACATAAAAAAGATATAACCGAGAGCCCGACTCCCATTTCTGTTATTTCTGCAGAAATGGGAGAAACGCCCAAAAACTACTTATCCATCCTTACAATCTTTGGTGTAAATGTGCCAATAACCTCCACCAATTCTTGTTGATTATTCATTACTTTTTTAATATCCTTATAGGCCATTGGTGCTTCATCTACACCGCCACCAATAAAGCTTACTTCTTTACTTTTTAATTCTTGCTTTATAGCACTTTTGGTAAATTTTTCTTTGCATTTTCGCCTAGAGTACAAACGCCCTGCTCCGTGTGAAGCAGATTGTAAACTCTCTTTGTTTCCTAATCCGCGAACAATATACCCTGGTGCTGTCATAGATCCTGGGATAATCCCCAATGCCCCTTTTGCGGCTGGTGTTGCGCCTTTACGATGTACAATACACTCCTTTCCGTTTACCATTTCTTTCCAAGCAAAATTGTGATGATTTTCAATTTTCGCTACTGGTTTAGCCCCTAATAATTTTGCAATTCTATAATGAATATTATCATGACATGCTTTGGCATAATCACCCGCTAAATTCATGGCCAACCAATATTCTTGCCCATCGTGTGTGTTCATATCTAACCAAGCTAAATGCTGCACATTTTTAGGCAACGGACATTGCTTGGTAGCGAGATAGGTATAATGCTTTGCAATATTAGCCCCCAATCCGCGAGAACCGCTATGCGACAATAACCCTATGTATTCTCCAATAGGCAAGCTCCATTCGTTTTTCTCATCTGTAATAGATACTACACCAAATTCCACAAAATGATTTCCACCACCAGAGGTTCCCAACTGTTTAAAAGCTTTTATTTTCAGCCTTTTTAGCAGTGGAATAGCTGTAAAGGCACTACGCTCAAAAATCTCATGATCTTGTTTTTTATCATGTGTTTCGTACATTCCAAATTTGGTATGCTCTTTTAAAATATTCTCCAATTGATGCTGTTTCCCTTTTAAATACGATGCTTTTATGGGGTAGATGCTTAAACACATTCTACACCCAATATCTACACCCACGCCATACGGTATTACGGCATTTTCTGTGGCTAATACACCGCCAATTGGTAACCCATACCCTGAATGTGCATCTGGCATTAAAGCTCCTGCTACAGCAACAGGCAATTTTAAAGCATCGTACAATTGATACTTGGCCTGTTCCTCTATTTCATTTTCGCCATAGATAGAAAAAGGGGCTCTGGTATTTTTTAACTGATGGAATTTTACTTCCACAGGCTTTACCAAACCTTCTGCTACTTTTCCCCAAATGGCATTCCCTTGAAACTTTTCTGGATGCAGTAACACTTCTTTTGCTTCTTCTAATATGCGCTCTTTCTTTTCTCTTTTTCGGTATCTATTGATCTGCCCTAAGGCGATATTGATACTATTATTTTTTGGGAAGCCTAATTTAATTAGGTCTTTCCCCCTTAATTTATTTCCCATGATTATTTTAAAAATATGGCAATAGCATACGCTTCACGATACTTGTGTTGCTTATTGCCAACTTATTTTAAGTGTGTCTCGGAAAATTTTAAGAAAAAATTTTATGAGCTAAACCTCATAAAATATGACCATAAAAAAAGTCCGAAACTTTTTGGGCTTTGGACTTTTCTTCATGTATCGTAAATGTTGTTACTTATAGTAGAAAATGTCTCGAAGCGTATGCACAACAGAACCTAGTTCTTTATGCATGTTGTTGGTGCTATTGAATGATAACATATATACTTCGTTTTAAAAATTATTATTGCTGTATTGCGATGCAAAGATCGAATGCTTTTTTGAATTACACAAGAAAAATTTAAATTTATTTTGTTGATAATCAAGTAGTTATATTGATTTTAGCATATAGAATTCCTGTCCGCTTGATGCAGATAGTAGTGGAAAAAGGTAACTACTTGTAGGGCTTACTTTTAGCTTTCAAATATCATTTTTTGTATCAATGGCTATTCTTCCGAAAAAAAACATAAAAAAAGCGTCCATTTTTAGTGGACGCTTTTGTAATTATATCTTTTTTTAAAGTTTTATCTATTTCTCAACGAGGAGAAATAGCTTTTCAGCATCCTTTTTTATATGTGATTTACTAAAATTCATATTTATAACTTTAATTTATATCTTATTTAAGATGTCTATGACATTACAATATTTCTATTACTTTACCATATACATTTTTTGTCCATCCGTTAATTCTACCATGATTATTACCAATTAAAAGGCCACGTTTATCGTTTTTTCCTTTTACCAGATGTGTAAAGCAGTTTCCACGAACTTTACAATAAACGATATCTCCCACTTTGCAATCTTCCCAAGCTATAGGCGCTAACCGAACTGCTTGTTTAGATTTTAATAGTGGTAGCATAGAATTACCAGGTTCTTTTGAAATAATGGTCTCTCCATTACTTAGTTTCTGAATTTTCCAATTCATATATTTATTTTATACGTTATATACCTCATTATTGAAGTACATATCCCATAAAATTTCAAAAGAATAGTTTCAATGAACTGCTGCAAAGATGCGGTAATTAAGTAATTGCATCCAAATTTTTGGTGTAAAAACTTTCTCTGACACTTTGTGATTAGAAATTTAAATTCTTTTATTTTTAAATTTCATTTTGTATTGAAGCATAAAACTTTATCGTTAAATCTATAATATCTTCATATTTTACTAATTGCTTCCTCCACTCTTTAGGAATAGCATCAATCCCATAATAAATACCTGCAAGCCCTCCCGTTATAGCTGCTGTGGTGTCTGTATCTTCTCCAAGGTTTACTGCCCTAAGTACAGCTTCTTCATATGAATCTGTATTGATAAAACACCACATAGACGCTTTTAAAGAGTTCACTACATAACCACTTCCAGAAATACGATTTTCATTAATTTTATAAACATCTTCTTCAAGTACGTCAAAATAAAAACCAAGTTCTTTTGGGTTTAAATCTTTAGTTGCTAAAAAACTTTTTACTCTTTCCTTGACTATATGATACGCTTCAATTTTATCTTTTGTATTTAACAATTCTATACCATATTCAACATAAATAAAGCATGCTATTATAGAACGTAAATGTGCATGAGTTAAAGATGAAACATCTTTAATTATTTGATAACGCTCTTCTATATTGCTAACACTTTCAAGAAAAAATACAAGTGGTAAGATTCGCATTAAAGAACCATTTCCATTGGAATATTCGTCCATCCCTCCACAGATTTCTGGTGTATGCCCTTTTTTCATATAGAAAATAGATTGTCTGGTTGTTACACCAACATCAAAGACATCTCCATGCGGTGTCCAATAAGAATCATCATACCATGCAATAAATTTATCTGCAATATTTTTTGTGTTGTAAGCATTTAACAGGCCTTCCATTAGGCAGAATGTAAGTGAACTATCATCAGACCAAGTTCCAATAGGTTGTTGATGGCTACCATAACCAACCATAGTTTTTGCTGGTTTCTGCTTCATTTCTGAACGAGAAAGAAACTCAAAAGGAACTCCTAATGCATCACCGACTGCTACTCCAATAATACCTCCTTTTATTTTTTCTAATAAACTCATTTTTTCGTTACTAATATTCTTTTAAAAATCCCAAATAAAACCTTTTTCATTTAATTTACATTGAAACTTCTGAGTATCTCCAAAAGATGTATAATCCTTATCATTACCTAAAATTATTTCTTCATAAGCTAAGAACATTTGGTTAGAAGCTATGTAAAAAGGCATACGCCCACATCCAGTACATAAGCCTGGTATTGCAATAGTATGTATTGCATCATGACTTTTACCTGCAATTAAATTGCTTTCATCGCTAAATATGCATTTACTGATGTAGCTATATTAAAGCTCATAGGAACTCTCATTGTTGGAGCAGAAATTAAAAAAGGAATATTTTTGTCTTTTGTAGGTATAATCATTGATTTACCTATAAGTAATTCTTTTTCTTCTAGTTGGGATATTCTAAACTGTAATTCTTCTTGAATATGCCAACCAAGTGTTTCAGAAAGATATAAATCTAATCCTCCATCCATAAACCCAAAAGAGTTTGCAGGGCTTACGATAGCATCACAATCAACTTTTAGAATATCATCATGAACAACTTCTACATCTTCACATAAAGCAAAATCTTTCTGCCATGCTTTTCCTAATTCTAGTTCTTTATAAACAAGCTTAATTTTCATTTCATTTGGTACATTATATCTGTTCTCAATACATATTTTGTTCCCGAAATTAAAGATTTACCTTCATGTCTTAATGGGTGGTGAAACACTAAGGCATCTCCTAATTTGGGAGTGATGGTGATTCCTTCTTCAAAATAAGTTTCTCCACCATCATAGCCTTCATTTAAATAAATTAAAAACGAAAAAAAGCTACACTCCTTATCATTACGTTCATAACTTCCATCTCTATGCATTTTAAAGCGTTGCCCTTCTGTGTACTTATAAATTCTAAAGAGTTCATTTAACCCTACTGCTTTATAAATACCAAATGTTTTTGGTACAAAAGGAGCTATTTTAGTCCAAATAGATGCCGCTAATATTTCGTCTTTAAAAAGAACACGTTGATTGTTTCGGATTCCTTTTACTTTTACCTGTTTGCCATTAATATTAACCTTGGCTTCTTCAAAAGAAACTTGTTCTCCTTTTTCTATAAAGTGATTACATTCTTGTTTTGACAAGAAATTTTCAATAAGAAATATCTCGGGATGTAATTCTATTCTTTTCATTTTACTAATAATTTTTTATAAATCTCATAATTTTCATCATCATAACACACAAAAATCACCTCATCAATTATAGGGTTTTCTTTTACTGTATTTATAGCTATTTGTACAGCTTTCTCTTTCGGAAACTTATAAATTCCAGTACTAATATTTGGAAAAGCGATACTATTAGCGTTATATATTTTTGCTAAAGCTAAACTATTTTTATAGCAGTTTTCTAGCAACTCTTCTTCATTTTTATGACCTCCATTCCATACTGACCCAACTGTATGAATTACATATTTAGCAGGTAATAAACCTCCTGTAGTAATAACAGCTTCACCTGTTTTACAACCACCTTGTCTATTTCTAATTTTTATACATTCTTCTAAAATAGCATTACCACCTGCCTTGTGAATTGCACCATCAACACCACCGCCACCTAATAATGAAGTGTTAGCAGCATTAACAATAATATCCACTTCTAGCTTTGTAATATCGCCTTTTGTACATTTAATCTTCATTATCTCTTAGTGTATCTATAATTTCTTGTGAAATTGGGTGTGTTGCTTCAGTATACTTATCACCTATAAAAACTTTTGTAATGCATATTTTTCCAATAATGGCATCATTGAAATCTTCTAAATTCTCAGATGGCACCCATAATTCATTAAGATGAAAACCTCCTACATTTTCAATTTTATATTTAGAAAACTCATCATTAGAAACTTCAAATACCGCAACAAATCCTAAATAATTACCAAACGCATCGGTAGTATTCCATTTTGAAGCAATCTCACAAGCATATTTTTCATTTAAAACTGGATAAAAAATAGGCTGCCACTCTAATCTTGGTGGGAATTTTTTAAAATCGCTTTCGGCGATTAGAATCAACTCTTTCTCGCCAATAGGTCTATATAATATTTTTTTCATTTTGTTTTTAATTCATCTCTTACTTCCATTAAGGCAAAACCTAAAAGGTTTTTACCTCTCCATAAAAGTGGATTCTCTGCTTTCTCATTAGAGGCACCCATACCAATACCCCATATACGGTCTCTCGGACTAGCTTCAACTAGAACTCGATTTTTTGTATTGAGTAAAAATTCTTTTAATTCTGGATGCTGTGAGAATTTATGAATATTTCCCTGCTTTACAATTTTATACTTAAACTCATCCCATTTTCCAGGAGTAAAGCCAACAACTTTTCTACCCCATTTTTTTGCTTCAGCCGGTGATTTACATTTTATAATTTCTGTTACTATATCTTCATTATCAAATAATCTAGCCTTTTCTGCCATCATCCAATGTTCAGCAGTTCTATACACCACACCATCAACAGTAAAAGGTGCAACCCACCATTGGCTAAAGCAACTCTTACCAACACTACCATCTTTATTAGGTGTATGTCCCCAAAAGAAAAGGTATTTAATTCTCTTTTTTTGTTCAAAATCTGCGATAAGGTTTTCTCTAGTATATGGCATCATTACTTATCCTTTTTAATTTATTACTTTATCAAAGCATCTATAAAATCAAATTTGCTATAATTTATTCCTAACATAATTCAAAGTTTTAAATTATTTTTTGTGTAAAAAAAACACAAATATATATATAGGAATAATTCGCCTCCCAAATATATTTTGTGTTTTTTTTACACAAAATATATTAACTTTTTAAACTTCAATTATTTATATTTCGAAAATTATTCCTTCTTCTTTTAGTTGGAAATATCGTTTTTGATTAAATTGGAATAAATTAGCAGGTCTTCCTGAGCCTTTTGACACTTTCTCCTTTAATTCATCAAGGATATTTAAGCCTATAATTTTTTTTCGAAAATTACGTCGATCAATAGCTCGCCCTAAAAGTGTAGTATAGAGTTTTTCTAAATCAGAAAATGGGAATTTATTATCTAAAAGCTCAAAGCCAATTGGCTGATACGTAATTTTAGCTTGTAATCTTTCGATTGCCATTTTAAGAATTTCCTTATGGTCAAATGAGAGTTTTGGCAAGTTTTTTATGTTGAACCATTGTACTGCTGATGCATCTGTTGAAGCAAATATTTTAAAGGCATTAGGCTTTACTAAACCAAAATAGGCTACGGAAACAACTCTTCCTCTTGGATCTCTAGTTGGTTCACCAAAAGTATATAATTGCTCTAAATATTTAATTTTAACACCTGTTTCTTCTTGTAATTCTCTTTCTACAGCTGTTTCTAAAGATTCGCCGTTTAAAACAAAACCTCCAGGTATTGCCCATTGCTCCTTAAAGGGTTCATACTTACGTTTTATAAGTAATACCGAAATATTCCCTTCTTCGTAACCAAATACAACTGCATCAACTGAAAGTTTAATAGATTGCTTGCTCATATGCGTATTTTATACACAAAAATACACTATTTAGTTGATTTTAGATAATAGAATTCTTATCCGCTTGATGTAGAGAATAGTAGAATTGGATAACTACTTGTTAAACTTACTTTTAGCTTTCAAATATCATTTTTTGTATCAATGGCTATTCTTCCGAAAAAAACATAAAAAAAGCGTACATTTTTGGTGGACGCTTTTGTGATTATATCTTTTTTTAAAGTTTTATCTATTTCTCAACAAGGAGAAATAGCTTTTCAGCATCCTTTTTTATATGTGATTTACTAAAATTCATATTTATAACTTTAATTTTTATAGTATTGATTTCTAATTTTAACTAACAGGTTATTTATCTTTCCTAAATCTGGTCTTTCTGGTAAATTTGAATTGTGATAAAATTCTTCTAATTCGGTTTTTATCTTTTCTGATTCACGAACAAGAGCATCATATTCAAAATCTCCGTTTTTAATTCTTAACAGATATTCTCGGTCTGCTCTGAGCACATTTACACGTCCTTCTTTTGCAATTTCTTTAGCCATATGTAGCAATCTAAACGTATGCATCATATTTTTTGAGTCATAGTTTTTCCCATGCGAAACAGTAGTCTTATACCGCTCTTCATTTCTTTTTTTTACCCAATCCCAATATTCCTTGTATTTCTTGCAGTAACTAGAATAGCCATCTTTATTAAAGAAAAGAAGTGCAATTGCTTCTTCCCCTTTTGGAATAGCACTTAAGGCTACTTCATTTGCTTTGTTACTTTTCATAATTCCTTTATAAGAAATCGCTAAACTATGATATAGATTGTGACAATCTTTTAAGTGAGGAATATTTGTTATTCCACAGTTTTCTTGTTTTAAATTCCTATCCGTTAAAAATTCTTTTAAGGGTATCGAGCTATTGTTATTATATACAAAGCAAAAGTCTAAAACCGATTTTCGTTCCTTTTCTACTGGGTTTACAATTTTCTTTTCTAGACTTCTAGCTTTTTTAATTTGTGTAAAAGCATAATTAGCAAATGATTTTTCGCATTGTTTGGATAAAAAAGAATCCATTTTTATTTGATCGAATATGGGATGCTTGTACAACACACATTTGTCTGGAACATTTAATAGTTCTAAAATATTAGGGTTGTTTTTTGAACAAAGCGCTATAAACTTCCGCAGTTCATAATAAACAATATCATTTGTTTCATTATTTATCTGTTCTATATAGTCTAATGCATAAAACTGCTCTTTTGGTAAAATAAAAACACCTCTTATATCTGTATCAGAAGTGGCAGTATCTAAGCCATAAGCTCTACTGCCACTAATACATTCAAAAATTATATGTCCAGAATTTTTTAATTCTTCTAGTGTCATTTTTATATTGATTTTAAGAAGAATGTATTGAATTCTTCTGGATTCGGTTTTCTGTGTATGATATTGTTTTTATGCAATTCATTTTCAGTAGCTATTCTTGTTACTAATTTTAACAAAAGTGTATCGACTGGTTCATTACTTTTTTCAATATGCTTACTTTTTAGCAAAATCAACTCATCCATCATTTTATGATTTTCAGGTTCTAGTAACACATACAAATCTTTGAATGCTACAGGCGGGATTGTCTCCTTTTCTAACACCCATTTTGCACATAATGCTGTACGGATGGCATAAAAATAACTTTTTAAAGTCATGCTTTCTGTACCAAGTGTTTCTTCAAAACCTTTATTCATGCTATGGTAATGAAAGAACCCAGATACTGGATTAAAGTTATTTTCTGCTAATACTCGTATTTCTTCCAAAAAAGTACCTTTTGTACGATATACAATAGGAGAAAATAACCATCCTAAGAATGACGCGTTAGATTTGGCTAATAGCTTTAACGCCTTTCGGATATCCCAACCCGAACCATCCAAATCATCTGCTGTCATAAATTGGATGCTATCTTTTTGCTCCCAAAGATTTAAGTACCATTCTTTTTTATGCCTGTACACAAACCGAATATCATAGTCAGAATCTGGAGAAGCAAAGCCCCAAGCCCTGCTTCCAGATTCTACTGCAAATAATATTTCTATCTCTTTTTCTTTCTCTATTTCAGAAAGTTTTTCCAGTATTTTAGTTTTCATTTTTTCTATTTATTTTAATACTCTGGATGATATCTTCTTTACTAAAGCCATCCAATTGCTTTTCATAGCAGGTATTTAAAATGTGTTTAAAATTTTGAGATGGCTTTAATCCCAAGGCTATTAAATCTCTTCCTTTTACTAAAGGCTGAATTTCAGTTTTTCCAAATTCTTTGAATAGCTTAAAGCATTTCTCGGACACCTCATGAGGATCTGTAATAACATTTCTCCCTGTTCTTCCGGCAGAATCTGCCTTACTTTGCCATCCTAAGATATCTAATCTACATTTATTATGTAATCTTTTCCAAGCTCCTAGCTTTGCTTCAGAACGATATAACTGTCCAGGGCGCATATGTAAACCTACTATAGTAGTTACTTTTTTGATTAAATCTTTGTCATTTGTGATTCGTTTCATAAAAATTTCTGAAATTTTAATTCCAGCAATATCATGCCCATAAGACTTCAAATCTGGTGTAGTTGTTTTTGGTTTACCTACATCATGCAACAATGCACCAAACATATACGCCAATTTCCATTCTTCTGGTATTAAGTGTCTTAATTTAGCAGCATTATCTAAAACCATATTAGTATGAATCCAAACATCTCCTTCAGGATGCCAAATAGGGTTTTGAAGGCATCCAATAAGATTCTTTAGTTCCGGAAAATGTATTATCCAACCTGATGCTTTTAAAAAATCTAATCCCATAGATGGTTTATCTGCCTTTAATAATAACTTTTCCCATTCCACAAAAACACGTTCTTTAGGTAACTCAGAAAAAGTATGTACCATGGACCGGCACAATCTCATTGTATCTATAGCAACCTCTTTTCCTTTTCTTGGTAGTAATTGCATAATACGTAATACCCGTAAGGGATCTTCTATAAATGTATTTTCATCTGTAGCTCTTATGATTCCTTTTTCTAAATCTTCAAGACCATTAAAAGGATCTACAAGATTTCCAGTATGCAAGTTTTTATACATACTATTTATTGTAAGATCTCTTCGTTTCCCTGCTTCAGCTGGTGTCATTTTCTCATCTAATTCAACCTTAAAACCTTTGTGTCCAACGCCTATTTTATTCTCTCGTCTTGGAATAGAGATATCAATTTCTGTATTCGCTATTACTGTTTTAATAACTCCAAAAGATTTTCCTAATATATTACAAGGCAGTCCCAATTCTTCAACTAAAAGAACTAATTGCGCATATGATAGTTTGTAAACTTCAATATCGATATCTTTTAATGGAAGCCTGTTTATACTATCTATAACCGCTCCGCCTATCAACATGGCAAGCCCTCCTTTTTCTGCTATTGCATCTAAGAGTTTTTGAAATATTTTACTTTTTAAAACTTCCATTTTTTTATTTTTTTAAAAGAGAGCATACCAAAGGCTATCCTCTCTTATTTCTCCTTTTCTCTCTTCTTTTCTTCCACGGTGCATTCTTCTGCCAGTCGCCAGCCATAATACAACCATAAGGCATCACCTCATCAATTACTTTTCCTAAATTATACTCCTCCATTTGCTTTCTAACCGTTGCAGCATTTTTATAAGCACTAGGCAACTCTGTAATATCAATTTCTTCTGAGAAAAACCGAATATCTAATCCTGCTGTTTCTTCATTAAAAATCTCCTGTATCGTTCCTATTTTGCTTTTTCTATGTTGGGTTCTACTCACATTTCTACCCGCACCATGTGGCGCAAAACCCAAGTTGCTTTGCGTAGTTTCCCCTTCTACAATCAAAACAGGTTCGCTCATGTTTAAAGGAATTAATCTAGGCCCAGTAATATCGGGCATAAACTTTTTATCTAAAGGTGTTGCTCCCTTAGCATGGTAAAACAAATCGCCTTCTTTAAAAACAAAATTATGCTCGTTCCAGAATCGGTTTTCTTTTTCTATTCCTAATTTCTCTAAGGTTGCATCATGCAATACCTCATGGTTCTTTTTCGTCCATTTTCTTACAATTTGTAAAGCGTCCCAATAGGCAGCACCCTCTTCTGTATCAAAAGGAATCCAAGCATTTTGTTTTAAAGTATCCGGAGATAGCTCTTTTCTAAAGCGCTCAGCTACTTTCATCCCTTTAGAATATAAATTAGCACCAAAACCTCTACTCCCGTGATGGGTAACTAACATCGTATTTCCTGTTTTTTTAGACGTTCCTACAAATAAAAAATGGTTACCATCGCCTTGCGTTCCTAAATGACTTCTTGCTGCTGAAATACATTTTTGATCATTTAAAAAATAGTTTGCTTCTATTTCCGCTAATAAATCTGCTGGGAATCTAAACTGTGTATTTCTATCGCGCCCGCCTGGGCCAAAATGTGTAATACTATGCGCAGCATCTAATACTGCTTTGGGGGCTACTTTTCCAAAATCGGTTAACATTACAGAGCAGCAAATATCGGCACTATGCATCCCTGGGTGGATGGCATTTTTTGCTACCACAACACCTCCAACAGGAATAATACCAGCCGGTCCTGTTGGGCAAGCATCTGGCATTAATGCACCTCCTACTAATGTTGGCGTTTTTAGCAATACCTCCATAGAAGTAATTACTTTTTCAACATTATCCTCTTCTAATTCATTTTCTGCTTTAATATTAATTGAAAAAGGAACTGCATCTTTATGTAAACCTATTGGATCTGGCACTTTAAATTGCTCTAAATATGTTATTAATTCATCTCCTTCTAATTGATGCGCATTAATATATAATAATGCCTCTTGCATCCATTTTCCTTGTCTGAATCCTAATTTAATTAAATCGTGTCCTGTAACTTGTGTTTTGTTTTCCATTATATAATATTTTTTTTAATCTCTTTAATAAGTGCTACAAATGCTATTTTTTTTGAATATTCATTGAATATGCTACTTGAAACGTATTTTAAATCAGCTACTTCAATTTCATTTAAAAGCAAATTCAAATTTTTGATAATTGCTTCTTTATCGTAAAATGGTATGGTCTTCTCTATTGCTTCTTTTGAAAAATCAAAAGCATCAATTCCACAACATTCGGCAACACAAAATTTTTCTAAATCTTGCCAAAACGCTCTATTCTTTTCTAAATAAATATCTGCTAAAAAATTCTTTTGTAAATCCATTATTCTTCTACTTTAAACTCCGCCCACTCCTTGTTGAGCGGAGTACTACTACTGTCTTTCTATAAAGACTTCTTTATGATTCTGATACAAATATGATTTAGTACTACGCAATTATTTTGCGTAGGTAAATATTCTTTGTCAAAATGTATTTGTCCCTCTTCCCAGATTCGAACTGAGACTTTTACTTTTTAAGTAAACAGATTGGCTCCAAATGCGCTTCCCTACTTTAGATCTTGTCTATTTCGGTGCTTCTGCAAAATCTATTTCATTAACAAGTGTACTGCTAACAACATTATCCAATCACTCCATGGCTACGATAATTTCTTTTTCCACAGCTCTTCCTTTTAAGCTAAAGAGGGTTTGTTTTAATTCTGATACAAAAATGATACAGAGCTACGCAATTATTTTGCGTAGATATTGATAATTATTATATTTCTGAAAATTTTATACCTATGGCCCTCAATAAAAACGCATTAATCCGATATAAAACCATTGATAAATGCTTACAAAACTCCTATCGGAAATGGACGTTAGACGATTTAATTGCTGCTTGTTCGGATACGCTATATGAATATGAAGGGAGAGCAATAAATGTAAGTAAAAGAACTGTACAATTAGATATACAATTAATGCGTAGTGATAAATTGGGGTATAATGCCCCTATAGTCGTATATGATAAAAAATACTATAAATATGAAGATGAAGCCTATTCCATAACCGATATTCCGTTGAATGAAAATGATATGAATGTACTTTCTGAAACTGTTGAAATGCTAAAACAGTTTAAAGATTTTTCTTTGTTTTCAGAATTAGGAGGCATTATACAACGGCTAGAAGATAAGGTATATACCGAGAAAACACAGCAGTCTCCTATTATTCATTTAGATAAAAATGAAAGTTTAAAAGGCTTAGAGCACTTAGATATTTTATATCAGGCTATTGTAAAAAAGATGGTATTAAAAATCACGTATAAATCTTTTAAGGCGCGAAAAGCTTCGGAGGTTGTTTTTCACCCTTTTATCTTAAAGGAATATAACAACCGTTGGTTTGTAGTTGGCAAAACTGCTCCCACAAAACCTGTTTTAAACTTTGCTTTAGATCGGATCATTGCTATTGATTATGATACGGCTATTCCTTATTTAGAAGAAAATTTTAATGGAGAAATGTATTATAAAGATGTTATTGGTGTTACCGTTTCTAATATGCGTGCGCAGCGTATAGAATTTAGGATAGATCATAAAAATGCCCCATATGTTATTACAAAACCCTTTCACAAATCTCAAAAAACCCTTAGAAAAACAGACGATGGCGTTGTATTTGAAATTTTTGTGCAACTCAATTTTGAGTTAGAACGCATGATTCTAGGTTTTGGCGATGCTATTGAAGTTTTAAAACCACAATTGCTCCGAAAAAGGATACGACAGAAATTAAAAAACGGGGTTAAATTGTATGAGGAAGAAGTATAATGAAGTAACGCTTTAAGAGTTCCTGATTTTTTATTCTCAGTCTAAGGTCCTTTCAAACATCTGTATAATTTTATAGCAAATTTTTCTTCAAAGCAATATCCAAACTATCCTTCCAATGAGGAATAGCGATATTAAAACTCTTTTTCAACTTTGTTTTGTCTAAAACACTATAAACAGGTCTTTTAGCCCGTAAAGGATATTCGGAAGATTGTATGGGCTTTAGCGCTACTTTAAGATCCGCTTTTTGGAATATTGCTCTGGCAAAATCGTACCAGCTGGCCTCACCTTCATTACTGTAATGATATATTCCATATTCGGTAGTATCATTTTGTATAAGATGTATGATAAATTTAGCTAAATCTACAGCATAGGTTGGAGAACCAACTTGGTCAGAAACCACTGAAAGTTTTTCTCGCTCGCTACCAAGTTTAAGCATAGATTTCATAAAATTAGTGCCAAATTCAGAATAGAGCCAAGAGGTTCTTAGCGTATAGTATTCACTTAGATGCCTTTCTATATTCTTTTCTCCTTTTAGTTTAGATTTCCCGTAGATATTTAAAGGTTCTGTTTGCTCCATTTCTCCGTAAGGATAGCTTTGTTTTCCTGAAAACACAAAATCTGTAGAAATATGTATTAATGTAATATTGGCATTATTGCAGGCAATAGCTAAGTTTTCAACACCCAGTGCATTTATAGCAAAGGCTTCCTCAACATTATCTTCTGCTTTATCTACATTGGTATATGCAGCACAATTAATACAATAATCAAATGAATTTGAGCTAATCACTTTCATTATTGAATATACATTGGTAATATTTAATGTTCCAGAAGTACAATACGTAAAAGCAACTCCCTTATAGGCTTTTGCTATAGCTTTTAAAGCTGAACCAAGTTGTCCGTTTGCTCCAGTTACTAATACTTTTGTCATCTGCTAACTTGTTATTGTATTGTTGTTTCAGAATACTTCAAAAATGGAAGTATTTTGTCTTTCTCTGATATAATTAAATCCTTAGTTTTCATGGGCCAGTCAATCGCAAATGTTGGATCATCATAACGTAATCCAGCTTCCGATTCCTTATTATAAAAATTATCACACTTATAGAAAAACGTCGCCGTTTCACTTAAAGTTAAAAAACCATGGGCACAGCCTTTGGGCACAAATAATTGTTTGTTGTTTTCTAAGGAAAGTATGGTGGTAAAAACATTTTTATATGTGGGCGAATCTTTTCTCAAATCTACCGCTACATCCAAAACCTTACCGGCTAAAACGCGCACCAGTTTTGCCTGCGCATACTTCCCTTTTTGATAATGGAGCCCTCTTAAAACACCTCTAGATGATTTGGACTGATTGTCTTGTACAAAAGAGATTGCAGTGCCAATAACTTCTTCAAATTGTTGTTGGTTGAAGCTCTCAAAAAAATAACCTCGCTTATCCTTAAAAATAGTAGGAGCTAATAAATAGCAACCTTTAATAGTTGTAGTTTCTACTTTCATATCCTAACCTAAGGCTAATAATTTAGCACTGTAACCACTCTTAACAAATGGTGCAGTGAGTTTTTTAAACTGATTTTTAGTAATGTAACCCATTTTATAGGCAGCAGACTCAATAGCGCCAATTTTTAAACCTTGCCTTTCTTCTATAACCTGCACAAATTGCGAGGCTTGCATTAAAGAATTAAAGGTTCCTGTATCTAACCATGCTGTACCTGGGTCTAAGATACTAACATTTAGTTTTCCACGCTCTAAATAGGTCTTATTTATATCTGTAATTTCTAGCTCGCCTCTTGCACTTGGTTTGGTATTCTTTGCAATTTCTACTACATCATTATCATAAAAATAAATCCCTGGAACTGCATAATTTGATTTTGGATTTGCTGGCTTTTCTTCTATAGAAATCACCTTATAATCATCATCAAAATCTACCACGCCATACCGTTCAGGATCTGTTACATGGTATGCGTATATAATAGCACCGTCTGGATCATTGTTAGCTTGAAGTAATTTCTCCAATCCTGTACCATAAAAGATATTATCACCTAAAATAAGTGCTACTTTATCTTTACCAATAAATTCTTCGCCAATAATAAAAGCTTCTGCTAAACCCTTAGGTTCCTCTTGTATGGCATACTTAAAGATACATCCGTATTTTCTACCATCTCCTAAAAGTTTTTCAAATATTGGTAAATCATGTGGGGTAGAGATAATGAGTATTTCCCAGATACCAGCTTCCATTAAAGTAGAAAGCGGATAATAAATCATAGGTTTATCATATATAGGCATTAACTGTTTACTTACGGCTAGCGTACAAGGGTGTAATCTTGTTCCGGAACCACCTGCTAGTATTATTCCTTTCATCGTCTTTGGTTATTATGGTTATTAATTGCTTATGCTAGCTGTTCTTTTTTTAAATTTTTAAACTTATTTAAATACCAAGTGATCGTTTTTAGTATCCCAGTCTCAAAATTCTCATTGGCTTTCCAGCCCAATTCATTTTCTAACTTGCTAGCGTCTATAGCATACCTAAAGTCATGTCCTGCTCTATCTTTAACGTACGTAATTTGTTCCTTATAACTGGCGCTGCTATTTTTAGGTGAAATTTCATCTAAAAGTTCACATATTTTATTTGCTATATAAAGATTGGTTCGTTCATTTCTACCACCAATATTATAGGTTTCTCCAGATTTACCTTTTTCATAAGCTAATGCTATACCAGTACAATGATCTAGTACATACAACCAATCTCTAATATTAGAACCATCACCATAAATAGGAATATCTTCACCCGTTAAGGCTTTTCTAATGATCGTTGGTATTAGCTTTTCATTATGTTGTTTTGGACCATAGTTATTAGAGCAATTGGTAGTGACCACATCCATCCCAAATGTGTGAAAATAGCTTCTTACAATAAAATCTGACGATGCCTTAGAGGCACTATATGGGCTATTAGGCGCATATGGCGTTGTTTCTAAAAATAACCCCGTTTCTCCTAAAGTACCATATACCTCATCTGTAGAAACATGATGAAAACGACAACTACTATAATCGGTATGGTACACGCCAGGCGCTACCATCCAGTGTTTTTTTGCAGTATCTATGAGGTTAAATGTTCCTAAAATATTAGTCTGTATAAATGCATCAGGATTTGTAATAGAATTATCTACATGAGACTCTGCCGCAAAATGGATTATTCCTTTAAAATCGTACTTTTTAAATAATGCTTCTATAAGGTTCCTATCGCATATATCTCCTTTTTCAAAGCTATATCGTGGATGATTAGCTACTTCCTTTAAGTTCGCCTCATCACCTGCATAGCTGAGAATATCCAGATTTACAAGGTGTACATTTGGGTTGTGTTCCAAATAAAAAGGAATAAAATTAGCACCTATAAAACCGGCGCCTCCAGTAACTAAAATACAGTCCATACTATTCTAAATAAAATTATCTGAATTCTTTAATTGTAAATATAATCTTACATTTAATAAATTTTAAAACATTGTTGTGAAATAGTCTTTTCGTGTGGTAGGCGTCACTTAAATATCAATTTATAACTATAAAGTATGGAAACAACTTCAATTCCCATTTACAGAAAAAAGTACTACGTTTATACATATTGAAATAATTTCCTACTTTTACTCGATAATCGAGATTTAAAATGCCCCGACGCTTATGTCGAAATCAATGTGAATTATTACTTTTAATGCTTCGTGGACTTGCCCCGAGGTTATACACTTATATAAACGTATCTTAATGAACAAGGTCTCTGCCAAAAAACCTTTAATTGCTTGTGTTGATGATGAGGCAATGAATCTAGAACTTCTAAAATTTTCGATTACAGAAATTGATTGTGATGTTTTGGCGATTCAACATAGCAAAGAGGCCTTAGCTCTTTTGCAGAAAAACATTCCGGATGTAATTCTTTTAGATGTTAGAATGCCCTATATGGATGGATTTGAACTTTGTACACTTATTAAAGCGGAGTCTACCTTAAAAAACATTCCTATTATTTTTATCACTGGAATGGGGAAAACAGAAAATAAGGTAAAAGGTTTTGAACTTGGCGGTGTGGACTATGTAACCAAACCTTTTAACAAGCCTGAACTCCAAGCCAGAATAAAAACCCATCTGAGCCATAGCGAAGCTAAAAAGAAATTAGCGAAACAAGCAGCTGACCTTAAAAAAGAAAATGCATTAAAAAGTCGTTTATTCTCTATCATCGGACATGATCTTAGATCTCCTTTGAGTGCTATAAAAATGCAATTAGATTTTATTCTTAGAGGAATTATAGACCCAAAAGATGATAACTTTATAAACAAAACTGTTTATGATTTAAACGCAACTACAAACGAAGCATTTAATCTTTTAGACAATCTTTTGGGATGGGCAAAGTCCGAAAGTGGTTCCCTTAGTATTATAAAAGAAGAGCTAAGTCTTCTCACGCTAGTTGAACAATGTGTACGGATTCAAAAACTGGCATTGGAAACCAAGCATATAAAACTACAAATTGTTATTCCAAAAGAAGCTACTGTTTATGCTGATATGAATATGATTAAGACAGTGCTAAGAAATTTACTCTCTAATGCTATAAAATTTACCCCTGTTGATGGCACTATTTCTATTTCTGCTCAGTTAGAAAAGGAGTTCTGGAATATAGCTATTTCTGATAGTGGTGTAGGGATTTCTAAAGAAGACCTGCCGAAGGTTTTAAATACAAAACAACATTTCTCTAAAGAAGGTACGGCGCAAGAGGCTGGTACCGGACTTGGTTTAATTCTCTGTCAAGATTTTATTTTGAAAAACAAGGGCACACTTTGGGTAGAGAGTACGCTGGGTGTTGGCAGCAGCTTTAGCTTTTCTGTTCCACTAGCAAAAAACTAAGCTACCATTTGTTCGCTTGATCCTCTTTTGGCGCGTTCCCAATTTACAGATTGATTGCCTTTTAAATACCTAGCAAATCCTAAGAATACAGATAAGTTCATAATAAAAAAGTAATAGGGTATAAAAAGTATTTTTAATCTAACCTTTCTATTTTCTAAAAACCATCCTAATAATGCAGCCGTATAAAATGCAGCTTGACACCAAAATAATACACTAAAAATAGACAAGGAAAAAAAGCCTTCTTCTTTTGCTAATATGAGATTGACAGGGATTAATACTAAAAGTAAAAGTGGCGTTAAGGTCCATCGTAATACGCGATGTGAAATATATTGGAATGATAAGGTACCGTATTTAAAGATGTTTAGTAAAGCACGTAAACGAACTACAGATTGTATTCCTCCCGCTGCTATTCTTATTTTTCGCTTTAGTTCTTCTTTTACATTTGCTGATGCATTTTCTATGGCATAAGCCTCAGGGTTGTATTGTATAGTATGTCCTTTCATAGCAACACGCAACGAAATCATAAAATCATCTAGAAGGGTATCTTTTTCTACCTCTTGCCAAAGTTCTGTACGGATGGCAAAAAGTTCTCCTGCGGCCCCTACTACCGAATATAGCTCTGCATCCCATTTTTTAAGCTGCGATTCGTATTTCCAATACATGCCTTCTCCTGCACCTGCTGCTGTATCTGCTTCTTTAGCATAAATTCTTTTTTCACCAGATACACAACCTACTTTGGGGTCTCTAAACAACCGAACAATTTCTTTAATAGCATTAGTACCTAAATTGGTATTCCCATCAGAAAAAATAACAATAGGCGTAGTTACCTGTTTCATGCCTCGATTCATTGCAGCTATTTTTCCATTACGAGCAGGCTCGTGCAAAACGCGAACATCTTTATATTTTTTTAGTAGTTCTGGAGTACCATCATCAGAACCATCTGTTACCCATAATTGCGTAACCTTATGCTGCGGATAATTTAAACTTTGCGAATTAGATACTTTTGCCTCTAAATAATCTTTCTCGTTATAGGCCGCAACAAATAAAGTTACTTCCGGCTCATAAGCTTCATTTCCTTCAAAGGCTTTTCCTAAGCCAAATACTCTTCTGATTTTTATAATGATAAAAAGTAAGATACCATATCCTAAATAAGAATAAAAGATAATGAACAATGCTACCCAAAATATGATTTTTAATACCTCCATAACGCTCTATTTTTTTTAGGCCGTAAGAATTTGTTTTTTCTGTACAGCTTCCCATTCTCCAGTATGGTGATTATATTGTTTTACAACTCGTGCTGGATTACCTACTGCAACTGAATAGGGAGGAATATCTTTAGTGACAACACTCCCAGCCCCTATTACACAGTGTTTCCCCACAGTAACACCAGCTACAATAGTAGAATTAGCTCCTATCCACGCACTTTCTTCTATAATTATGGGTTTCATTATTACTCCTTGTTCATGAAAAGGAACTGCTATATCTTCATAGAGGTGATTTAATCCAGAAAGTACCACGTTTTGCCCAGTACGGGCATCATCTTCTAAAACTACCGGACCAATCACAGTATTCCCTAAACCTATGCGCCCTCTCTTACCAATAATAACATCTCCAACACCATTATTTATGGTAGAAAAGTCTTCTACCGTGGCATAATCGCCCAATTCAAATCTATTCCAAGGCATTATATCCATCCGTGTTCTTCTGCAGATACTACTTCCTTTTCCTTTTTTATGATAGAAAGGGTTTACAAACCATTTTACCCAAGCTCTAGGACGTGCCTGTCCTTTAGGAACCATCATAAAATGCACAAATCGTTTTAACTTATCATTATTTTTTATTTTTTCTTTGATGCTCATTGTACCGTTTTTTCTATGATATTATATATGGTCTTAACATTATTTTCCCAAGTATGTCCCTTTGCATATGCAATGCGACTTTCTTTACGTTTTTGAGAATCTTCTGAAAGTGCTCTACTAATGGACTCTATATATCCTTCTTTTGAAGATGCCAAATACACCTGCTCCGCAAACATTTCCATAGCTTTGGTTGCCGTAGCTACTACAGGTTTACCCATGGCCAAATATTCATCAATTTTTCTAGGATAATTCCCTATGGTATAATCATTCACCAATTGCGGATTAATGGCCACATCAAAGCCTTTTACATAGCAAGGTAGTGTTGCCACTTCCTTACTTCCCAAAAAGTAGACATTGTCTATTTCATGTAATTCAGAATTGCTAAACTCATAATCTTCAGGTCCTACAAGCACAATGCTCCAGTCTTCTCTGTTTTTTGCGATATATTTTAAAAGAGCAATATCTAAACGCATTGCTGTAATAAATCCTACATAACCTATAATCGGTTTTGGAATATGATTTAGGTCTTTAGCAATTGAAATAGAACCATCTTCATCATTAAATAATGAAATATCGCATCCTTGTCCTACCATAAAACTTTTAGGGTTGTACTTAGCTCCGTATTCTGCATATAGCGCAGAATTGTTCAATACAAGATCTGCTTTCTCAATTAATTTTGGTTCTATAATTTGCCCATGCCTTTTCCAATACGGAACTTTTATTAAATAATCTCTCATATAATAGGCATATAACTTCACCTTCAGTATTTCTTTTAAGTGATAGCCCAAAAACATAGAACTATCATTGAACAGAATAACATCCTGAAAATTTAAAAAGTCCATAGCTTTGCGGATTTCTTTAGCAAAAAGATTGGAGTTTCTTCTGTTCAGCACCTTAAAAAGAGAATGTATAGGAAGCCAGTTAATAGACTCTATCATAGTTTTGGGATATAAATTCCAAAGGTTTTTATGTATTTGTACTAAGTTTTCTTCTAACCCATTTTTAATTCTTATACGTTTTTTTATTTTTTTAGTGTTTTTTTCTCGCTTAGAAGAAATGCGATCCATTGGCGGGTTTACATAAAGAACTTTGTTGTGCTTAGCGAATTCTGTAGCTATATTTTTACAATTACTGCCTATTTCAATATCCCAGTCTTGAATACTAATAATGAGTATGTGTTTGTCTTTAATCATCTAAATCCAATTTTAATTCGTGATATACCTCTTGATACAAGGCCAAAATATTTTGGGACATTATTGCCCAAGAAAATTCTTTTGCCCTTAAAATTCCTCGTTCTGAGAGTACGTTTGCCAAAGCTTTATCATTTACTAGTACTTGCATTGCTGCTGTAATCTGGTCGGGGCTAAAGGGATCTATAATTAATGCAGCATCATCGCCAGCTACTTCTGGCATAGAGGAGGTATTGGATGTAATTACAGGAACACCACAAGCCATACCTTCTAAAATAGGAATGCCAAAACTTTCTCGTAATGAAGGATAAAGGAAAATTGTGCATTGACTAATGATTGCAGGGAGTTCCATGTTGGGCACATAGCCCAATAAATGAATATTTTTTCTTAGCTCTGGTCTATTAATGGAATAAAGAAGTTTTTGAAGTGCTGCTTCATCATAATCTAATAGTACTAATTGGTATGCATCTGGTGACATCTGGTTAAAATTGCCATAAGCCTCCAATACGCCTTTGGTATTTTTTTTAGGATCGGTATTGCCTAAGAAAAAGAAAAAATGATCTGGTAATTGATATTTCTCCTTAATTGAGTTTAAAACACCAGCATTGGTTACCTGTCTAAAATGAGTTCCTACTCCATTGTAAACGGCACTTAACCGATTATCGGTAAAACCAAAATACGTATTGATCCGATCCTTTTCGTAATTGGATACGGTAATGACCCTTTTACTTTTTTTAATGACTGATGGAACAAACCATCTGCGGTACATATTTCCTAGTTTTTGATACCAAGTGCCTTCTTTACTTAAAATACTGATACGCTCTAAATAAATAATATCATGCAAGGTGGTGATCAAAGGAACTTTAGAAAAGAGAGGTCCTGTATTACTGGTACAATGTAGTACATCACAGCCTTCTTTATAAGCTGCTCTAGGCAGTGCTATTTGTTCCCATCCTGGATACCCAAAAGGAGCGCTTAGTTCTATAATTTTAAAATTCTCTGAAACGGGAATACACGTATTGTCTTCATCTGGTTTTACAAAGATGACGTATTCGTTTACAGTATCTATTTGCTGGAGGTTTTTAATGAGCTCTAAAGCTACCATATCCATACCGTGTTTCTTTTTCCGATAAAGCCGCTGACCTTCTATTCCTATTTTCATGTCTGGAAGATTTAACTGTTTAGGGTACCGTGTTGTGTATGTATAAATTTTTTATTTGCTCCTTTAAGTTTAAAAAGCGATAGAAACATAAGAGCAAAAGCTTTTGGTAAAGTCAGTAATGCCATTAAAGTTTTACGGGTATAGAATGCACGTGGAATGGCACCTAAAAAAGCTATTACTACTATACCAAAAGTAGCTTGCCATACCAATGAGGGTATTGCAAATAAGGTGCTTAATTCTGGAAAAAATAACTGAACTACTACAGAAATTAGCGTTAGTATAGTAACTAAACCTGCTAATAAAACTCTGGGAGGTGCAATCATCTGGTATACCTTATCAAAAAAATCTAAATTACCTTTTAGAAAAAGTGCTTTTATACCTGACCAAAAAAATCGTTTAAAATAGACAAATTGTGCAGAAAGCCATCTTTTTCGTTGGTTCGCAAAAACAGCTGCCTTTTGAACTTTCTCATCTAATACTAGGGCATCATGTAGATATTCAATAGTTTCCCCGTCTCGCAACAAGGTTAATTCCAATTCTTTGTCAAAGCCGCCTATTGCCTTTATATTGGCCATAGTGGACTTAAAAAATTGATAGTCGAAAGCCATTCCTGAGCCTATAAGTGCAGAAGAAAAGCCTAAAACGCGATGTCCTTTTCTAAAAATATGATTATTAACCTCTTCGCTTATTGCATCTAAAATAGCAAAAGAGGTATTGGTGTTTTTAGCTACGCGGTGTCCTTGTACTACTTTAAATCCATGGTTAAAAGCAAGGTTCATTTTATAGATGAAATCATATTCCATAATATTATCAGCATCTAATATTAAAGCCACATCATAGCTATCACCTATTTGTGCCATCGCAGCATTTAATGCTTTGGATTTGGTACTTGTTTCAAACGAAACTTTGATCAAAGTGATGGGTAAGGTCTCTAATGTTTTTAGGGTTTCTTGCTCAAAAGAATCGGCAATTACCACAACATCAAACTTGGCCTTATCATAACTTTGTTCCAGCGCTTTTTTAGCGACTTCTATAATTACTGCATCTTCTTTATATCCGGGGATCAGCACCGCAAACTTCCGCTCTACTTTAGAAATAGATTTGCTTTTTAGTTGTGGTTTAAAAAGCCCTGCTATAGAAAATATAAAAAGGTATAAAACGCTAAAAGACAAATAGGCAAATAGCAAGAGTTCTAGAACAGTAAGGCTAAATTTTAGAAGTTGCATAGTTGGGTTTTAAAAACGTTATTCTCTAAACATTCATCAGTTTTTGGATCGATGCTGTTTTTAGTAGCTCATCAAAATAAGAGATGGTATCTATTAAACCAGTTCTAAGGTCTATCTTAGGCTCCCAACCGTTTAATTTTTCTTTTGCTAAACGGATGTCTGGTTGCCGTTGTGTTGGATCATCAGATGGTAAAGGCATATGAATAATTTTAGAAGAACTCTCTGTAAGCTCAATTACATTTTGCGCTAGTTCTAGCATGGTAAATTCTACTGGATTACCAATATTTACAGGACCAATAAAATCGTCTCCTGTAGCCATCATACGGATCATTCCTTCTACTAAATCGCTTACATATTGAAAACTTCTGGTTTGGGTTCCATCTCCAAAAATGGTAATATCTTTACCTTGCAATGCCTGGTTGATAAAGTTAGAAACAACACGACCATCGTCTGGCTCCATTTTTGGTCCGTAGGTATTAAATATTCTAATAATTTTTACCTGTACTTGGTTAGATTCGTGATAGTTTACAAATAAGGATTCTGCACAACGTTTCCCTTCATCATAACAGGAACGAACACCAATAGGGTTTACATGTCCCCAATAGTGTTCTGGCTGTGGATGTAATTCTGGGTCACCGTATACTTCACTGGTAGATGCTTGTAAAATTTTGGCGTCTATTCTTTTTGCTAATCCCAACATATTTATAGCGCCCATTACGGATGTTTTAATGGTCTTTATAGGGTTATGTTGGTAATGTACGGGTGATGCGGGACATGCCAAATTATAAATTTCGTCAACCTCTATAAAATATGGAATAGTGACATCGTGACGTACAACTTCAAAATAGGGATTGCCCATTAAGTGTACTATTTTACTTTTTCTTCCTGTAAAATAGTTATCTAAACAGATAACTTCGTTCCCTTCATTTAATAATCGTTCGCATAAATGCGATCCAACAAATCCTGCTCCACCAGTCACTAATATTCGTTTCATTTAATTATTATTTTACGTGCTTGTCTTACACAATTATTTTTTTATTTTTTTCTGTTTTAGGAGCATTTATGGTTTTTCTTCCAATGCTGTAATAGGTATATCCCATATCTTTCATTTCTTCAGGATCATACATATTTCTGCCATCAAAAATTAGTTTATGGTTCATTATTTTTTCCAAAATCCTGAAGTCTGGCATTCTAAATTCTGACCACTCCGTTATCAATAAAAGCGCATCTACTTCAATACAAGCATCATACTCGTCTTTGGCATATATTACAGAGTTTTTTAAGGTATGCTTTGCCTCTTTCATTGCCACTGGATCATAAACACGAACCTCGGCGCCCATTGCTAACAATTGTTCTATGATGACTAAAGAAGGTGCCTCTCGCATATCATCTGTTTTGGGTTTAAAAGAAAGTCCCCAAATACCAAATTGTTTCCCTTTTAGGTTCTTACCAAAATGAGCAGTTACTTTTTCTATTAGTTTTGATTTTTGTTTGTAATTAACGCTTTCTACTGCTTTTAGTACCTCTAAAGAGTGCCCATATTCATCTGCGGTACGCACTAGTGCTTGCACATCTTTTGGAAAACAACTTCCTCCGTACCCCGTGCCAGGATTAATAAATTTATCCCCAATTCTTGTATCAGAACCAATTCCTTTTCTTACGAGATCTACATTTGCCCCAACCAATTCACAAAGGTTGGCGATATCGTTCATAAAACTAATTTTTGTAGCCAGCATGGAGTTTGCAGCATACTTTGTCATTTCCGAAGAAAAAATATCCATAAATAATATGGGATGTCCGTTCATCAAAAATGGCTTATAAAGTTTCTTTAATGTATTCTCTGCTCTTTTAGATTCCGTTCCGATAACTATTCGGTCTGGTTTTAAAAAGTCTTCTATGGCACTCCCTTCTTTTAAAAATTCTGGGTTAGAAGCTACATCAAAAGGAATATTTACGTTACGTTTGGCTAGTTTTTCGGCTATCATAGCCTTAACTTTATAAGATGTTCCTACTGGTACTGTACTTTTTGTAACGATTACTTTATAATTCTCTAAATATTGACCAATTTCTCGAGCAACACCAAGTACGTATTTTAAATCTGCACTTCCGTCCTCATCTGGTGGTGTGCCAACTGCAATAAAAATAACATCGCTACCTTCTATTCCTTTTGCGAGATTGGTTGTAAAGGTAATTCTACCTTTCTCTAAATTTCTAGCTAAAATTGTATCAAGTCCTGGTTCGTAAATAGGAACTTCACCTCTAAGCAGCATATTCACTTTTTTTCTATCGATGTCTACACATGTTACATCTATGCCGGTTTCTGCAAAACACGTTCCTGAAACCAATCCAACATAACCAGACCCTATTACTGTAATTTTCATATTTACAAATTATATTATTTTTTCTTATATCATTGTAAATATATTCTTACATTTTAATTACGCTTAATTATTGTTGTGAAATACGCCTTTTAAGTTGTAAAAAAGGGAAAGCGTTGTTTTTTAGTGTTTTATTGGTGAAACGCTATTGGAGAAGTCAGTATGATGTACTCAAAATTGTACGTTGGCATTCTTTGTGTATTTTCAGTGGTTAACAATTGATAGAAATCAATGTATTTTAGTTGCTACCGAATGGAAGGTAAAGAAATATATCCTATCGAAAACTTAAGGTTTTGCAATGGTTACTTTTGTTTTGCGCAGACTTTTGCTAACCTACTCCTTTACAAATACTATTCGTTTCGTGTTTTACCAATTATCTTTATCAATTTGATAATCAAATGATAAAGCGGTTTTATTTCCACTATCAGAAGGGATTGTCCATTCGCTTCCATGTTTAACATCAAATTCGAACATTCCATCTATTCCACTTTTTTTCCAAGCTCCCGTTTTTTCAAGTCCGATTAATATAACAATCAGAGAAATCAGCAAGAATATTCCTCCAACAAAATTAGAGATATGAATAATAAACTTTCTAGCATATTAATTTTTCAGCTTGTGTACAAAGTATGTTGTAAAATGCATTGTGATTTTTTTATATAATGTAGCAGTAATTTTATTTATTATATTTCTCGAACAAAGATTCTCCCTCAATTGACCAAAAATTAAACTTTGGTAATTCGTAAGTTGAAGGGAGTGTTTTCTTAAATAAAGAAAAATCAATTTGATCAAAATCAATATTCATAAAATTATACACTTTGTTTATTAGTATTGAGTCTTGAAAAATAAGTGCTCTTTTGGCATTGTGAAACCCTCTTTTTACAGAAATTAAATGTCCATTCTTTAAATAATTCATTAGAAACTCAGCATTTTCATGTGGAGTTTGCAAATCCATGTCGCCTTGAATTAATAAAATTGGGATATCATGTTTTACATGCTGACGAAATTCACCGTTCACTTTTGGAGCTGGACAAATGTCTCTAGTAGATGTATAATGTGCATTAATATCTCCTAGCCATTTTTTAGCGGGTCTACTATTAATAATCTGCTCCCTTTCCTTAGAAATACCTATACTATTATTAAATAATGGATTTATCATAATGGAAGAGGAGTTATAAATCCTTCCTTTAGAAAGCATTGCCAAGAATCTAAAATCTCCACGATACATTTCGGTAATATATTTAGGCCAAGATTCAATATCACCACGATAACTTCCTGAATATGGATTCATAATAGCATACCTAAGATCATCCGCACCCACAACTATTATGTCTTCTTCGCTATTTTCTTTATTTTTTAAAGATACTTTTTCTGGATGTTTTTCAAGTCTAGTTATAATTTTTTTAAAAGCTTTTAATAGGCCTCCTTCAGGTAAATCTTGTGAAATAGTTGCATCGGTTTGTGCATATGCATCAATTTTTTCTAAAACTTTCCATATACCTTCGGGGTCATCATAATTATTGTCAAGTGGTTCTATACCAGAAAAAAGAGCTCTATCCACATTGTCTGGGTATCGTTGTATATATCCAAGAGCCCATTGTGTTGCAAAACTATTACCTATTAAGGCTATTTTTTCATAATTCAATTTCTGTCTAATAGCTTCAATATCATCTACGAAATGAATAACATCATACCCTTTTGGGTCGATACCTTTTGATTGGAACATTGCTAAATATGCTGCATAAGCTTCTTTTCTATTTCTGTTCATTAATCCCAAATCAAAAGGTTGATCTAGTGTACCGCCATTACTCCATTTATATCTGAAGTTTGAAATAGAAAGTCCCGGAGATTTAGGATTACCTCTTTGATTAATTAAAATAACATCCCTTTTCTGATTGACAAAATTTAACTCAAATCGCCATGCTTTCGCTCTCTTACCTTTAAAAAAAACATCGGTTGAATAAGGTTCTCCAGGGCCAGCTCCTAAAAAAACAACTGGAGGTAGCTTACTTTTTTCTTTTGCAGGGAATCTGAAAAAATGGATCGCTATTTCTCTGCTTTTTGGGTTATTTCTGTTTTCTGGAACTAGAATTAAATTTTCAGTACCTTCAAATTTCCAATCATCATCTTCGATAAGAATAGGTTGCGATAAAATAGAGGTATCACGATTAGAAGTTTTAGATCTTTTATTACAAGATAAAACTAGCAATAAAACCAGAGGCAGTATAATTTTTTTCATAATTCAAAACTACAGAACCATCAGCTTTTAAAATTGTATTATTGAGACACAAATTAAATGTTCTATAATTTCCAGAAAAGAGTATCGTCTACAATATTTAATTGATTAAATAATTCTTTAGGCGTTAAACCACTTCTATTTTTTAGATGATGATTGAAATCTGCTTGATCATAATAATTACTTTCAAGTGCAATTTTAATAAGTTCTTTTGAAGATTTTTTTTCCTGAAAATTAAATAACGCTTTTCTGAATTTTATTACAGACATATATTCTTCGATAGTATAACCTAAGTGATTTTTGAATTTTCTGAGTAATGTTCTTCGACTCAATTTAATTGTTTTTGCTAACTCTTCTACTTTAATTAATTCATTTGTGGTAGTCAATATGTGAATAGCTTCTAAAAGTTTAGGTTCATTAAATAAAAAAAAATGGTTCAAAAAAAATGAATCTAATAAATCACGTTTGTTTTCTAATACAGGTTCATCATATACTTTAGGTAAAAATGTTTCAAATGCATTATCAAAATAATTAAAATTTGAATAGTGTTTTTTTAGAAGTTTAGAGAGCGGAATCTTTATAAAATGATTAATTCCTCCAGGATAAAATACAATTGCTAACCGATCTAACGGTCCATGAAATTCTACTTCTTGATATTTATCAACTAGACCTACCAATAAAGAAGTAAATTTATTATTATTACTATAATTTTGCATTCTAAGTCTCTCTTGCGAACTTGTTATGGAGTTTTTATAGATACTTATCGTAGTAGTAATATTTTGGTAGAAGGTAATTTTTGAATAAAAGTTAGGATCTGAAGAAGAATGAACATAATAACCCTTTATTAAAGAATTTAGTTTTGAATTTCTTGGTCGTATAAACTTTACATGTCCTATTTTCATTTACTCCTATTAATGTGGTACAAAGTTCAATATAATAAACGTAGAGCAAGTAATAAGCACTATTATTTTAGTTTAGTACTTGGCTAAAATAAATATTCACAGATCTTTCGATTTAGTATGAACCCATATGCTTTTACATCTCATTATACATCGGTATTTCTTTCCAAACTTAACATTTTTAGCTCCAAAATTAGAGACTTTAAATCCAATAACATCTTGACTTTTTCGTAAAAACTCCATTTCAAATCCGAAAGTATTGGTTCCTGAAAATTTGTTTTTTTCAATTTGTGTTAATTCAATATCGCTTAATCTACGATGAGACATATTGAGTTTATTATCTTTAATTTTTATCCGATATGTTGTTCTTAATTCAGCATTGTAATATTCTCCCTCAAAATCGGTTAAATTAGAGTCGAAAAGTTTAATCGGATTGTCCTCGATATTTTGTTGTTTTACTTTGTTTTTCTGTTTTAAATCGTCTTTTAAATAAAACTCGGAGATATCCAGTCCAGCTTTCAATGCATTAAAAGATTCATCATTGCTCAAAGTAATAACGGAAAATCTCTTTTCGGGAAATCGAACTAAATATGTTCTGTACCCTGCGTCTCCTCCAGTGTGGTTGAAAAGAGCTAGACCGCGGTAATTTCTAAAAAATTGTCCTTTTGCATGATAAATCGTTTCTCCATTAAGAACTGTTAAAATTGCAGGTTTTCCATCATCCAATTTTGCAAGTTCATTAAATTTTCCAATTAGTTTAGAATCTCCAACAATCAGTTTTTCAAAGTTTATTGCCCATTTGGCTAAATCCTCTACAGTAGAAAATAGGCTTGTTGCACCAACATTTGAATAACTCAAAGTTCTTTTCTTTAAAATTCCATTGTCTTTAGCATAAGAATAGGCTCTATTCTTTACTATTTTCTCGTGGTCGTCATAAAATTGCGTGTTTGTCATTCCAAGTGGTTGGAATATATTTGCTTCGGTAAATTCAGTAAAAGACTGTCCAGAAACCTTTTTTACTATTTCAGCCAAAAGAGTATAACCTGTGTTACTATATTTAAATTTAGTTCCGGTTGTAAAATTTAGTTCTTTTTGTTGACTAATAAGTTTTAAAATTTGTTCGGTTGTGATTACATCATCCATTCTCCAACCAGCTAAAGTCAATAAGGCCCATTGGTCTTTTAGTCCGCTTGTATGATATAGTAAATGTTTTATAGTTATTGGTTTCCCGAAGTTTGGAACTTCCGGGATGTATTTTCTAATATCGTCTTCAAATGAAATCTTGCCTTCTTTTTCCAAAAGGTAAATTGAAAAAGCGGTAAACTGTTTGGAAACCGATGCAATGTGAAAAACTGTTTTCGGTGTTATCGGAATATCGTATTCAAGATTGGCCATTCCGTAACCTTTTTCAAATACAATTGTTCCATCTCTTACCACAGCTATAGCAACTCCTGCTGTTTCAGAATGATATTCTGAAAATAAGCTATCGATTTTTTGCCCAACGTTTTCACTTTGGGATTGGGCAATTCCATTGTACGTTAATAATACAAGAATAATTGTAACAGTCAGGTTTGCTATTTTTATCATTGGTTCGAATGTTTCTCAAGATTATGCACAACTCTCTCTACATACCTTCTTAGAGGCACAACCTGCCAAGTAGAAAGATTGCTACAACTTCTTGAATATATACCATGTTGAGTGTAGTTATCTAAAATAGTCACAAAAGCTAACAAGTACAAAAATACTTATAGTAAAGTTGGGATGCATTGATCTGATCTTTCTTAGGTTTAACTGAACCACGTTTTCCAAGGAATGAGAAAAGGCAATACTAAAACCCAAACAACAAAAAACAGTGCCATAGCTTTTGGGAAAGGAATATTATTGTAAAATGCTGGAATTGCAACTACAAATAACCAAGTTCCTTTGTATAGTAATTGTAGCAAAAGTACAGGCGAAAATGTAATTGGTTTCCAAAGTCCAAAAACAGATAAAATCGCTATAGCTAACCATAAACAGCCAACAAGTCGTATAACCTCTGTTGGTGGATAAGCGTTTCCAAAGGTAGTAAGAGCAGAATTTTTTGGGTTATAAAGTGCAGAAATTGCTATTTGCCCTGCTACGATAATGTTTAATATGTAGATAATTCTTAGTCCAATCATTTTATTCCATTTATTCCGTTTCTATAAGTTTTTTAAAATTCTGCATCACCACAGGCAATACGGATTTAAAACCAATACCAAACATAAGCCCCAATAATCATTTTAAAAAGCCTGTAAATTGTATCTCATCTGGAATTTTTTCATACTTTTCAATAAATTTTCTAACTTCTTCCAAGTTCTTAATTGATGTTTTTTTAGCTTACAAGTAACGTTTTTATGCCATTTATTTTTTATTGTATGCTGTTCTTAATTTTCTTAAATCATATATCAAACTACTTTGTTGAACTAAACCAAACATAATATTATCACCATTATCATTTTCAAATATTGCTTTATCTGCATTTCCATTTTCAAATTGCTTATTTATTAACCCAATGAATTCCGTTAATGAATTTGAAATTACAAAGTGATTATCCTCGTCAGATCCAAAATTTATTATTTGACCATTAACGCCTTTTGATTCTGGAGTCAAATCCATACCAATAAAATTACCATTATTATCACTAAAAATAGGAATCCAATTCTCATAATAAGCTCCAGCTTTTATAGTTCCTTCTGGGCTAATTTTACCATTCCAACTTGAGTTAAATTTATATTTATCTTCTATTTCCTTTAAATTTTTTAATTCATCTTTAATTTGAGAAATTGTTAACATCCGCATACCACATAAAACACCGCCATGAAACCATGATTTATCTTCGCCATTATTTAATTTATAAAGTGTCTTAAAATCATTTGGTAATTTCGATTTTATAATAGATTCGAGTTCAGTAATATCTGCTTCTGTTGCAGGTATATTTAATCTTTCATAATAAATGGGCAATTTATCTTCTAAATATTTTTTATAAGTATTCCAATTATCTGTCATATTATCATTTAATGTATTCTTGCCTAATCCAAAAGTTAGTATTAGAGAAATTAGAACTAAAATTTTCATTGTTTTATAATTTTCGTGTTAATAATTGTAATAACGCATAACGCTTTGGTTATATATATCTTCCAGAAAGCGAAGCCTGCCTAGTAGAAGATTGGTGTGACTTCTTGAATATATACCCTATTGTTATAATTACCTAATGTAATAACAAAATGTAACACGTACAAAAATACTGGTGTTATAGTTGTATTGTCTCGTATGTAGTATAGGGCAGTTTTATAGCTATTACTATCTTTTGCTTTAGCAGAATTTACGTTATTACTTTTTACACTTCTTATTAAGAATTTTTCTTCCAAGGAATTAAAATAATGAAGAGAATAAACTCCTAGCAAAATTTTCCAAAAATTAGAAAACAACCTTCTTAATCTGATTCAAAAATCACAATAATAAAAAAACGTAACTAGGCTAAATTTGGATAACACTTTGTATCTTAAAATCAACTAAATATTATTTGTCAATTATAAAAATTCTAATTTTTAGTTGTCACTTTTCTTTCAGTTTCAACTAATTGAATAATATATTTATTTTCAATTGTATTCCATATCTCATCAGGACTATTTTGTTTATCAAGCAGATAAATAATAGTACACTTATCGGAGTTTTCTAATTTCTTTATTGTTGAAGCATGGCTTTTATCAATAACATATTTTGAAACATATCCAACACCATTTTTATCAAACCAATGCACATTAATCTGTTTTGCCAAACCCCACCCACGATGATTATTGACCTTTTCCAAAATACTATTATTTTTAAGTTTTTGATTTAAGCTAATTGATTCTCCATTATAAAATAAAATATTAATTGCTACAATATTAGCTTCATCAAACGTATTATATTTAGGTAAACCGAAACGCAGTTGGCTAGTTATATCCTGATTTGTTAATGTATCATTTTCATCTATAACTACTCCTTGGGCAAGTACATTATATTTTTCAATTTCTATGGCAAATGTTGCTGTATTTATATCCAAACCAGAAAGCCATAAAACAACAAAACCTTTAGGAGAAATTCCTAAACTTAGCGATAATTGACCTTTAGGGTATTCTTTTCCCCATTTTTGCTTAAGTAATTCATGATTCTCATTCCAATACTCTAGGATTTTCTTTTTAGGGAAATCGAGTTCAATTGCAAAATCATTTTTGGTTTCAACTTCGTGCCATGAAACCTGTATTATTTCGGGCAATACATTATGCGATTTAGAATGAAGAACATTCCCTGATGATGCACCAGACCAGCCACTAAAAGAATTTAAAGTTGTATGCCGGTAAATTTCTTTTCCACTGGCTACGTACGCAATTTTCTTAATTTCAATATTATAGTCAATAGGTTTTACTACCTCTAAATTCCAGTTATATTTCTCTTTCACAGAAGATTTTATGTTATCACAAGAAATATTAAATAGTAACGAAATAAATACGATCACTATTTTCTTGTTGCTTATATCTAATTTCAAATTTGTTTTAATTTTCTAGTATTTTCTTATTCTCAATATCTACGATCACTATTGGGGAATTAATTCCTAAATAGCTCCACATCAATTTAATAGGTTTTTTATATGTATAAATACCTGAATTTTCACTTAAAATCCAACCCGTTTCAAAAACATCAGATTCGCCCTTCCCAATATATTGCATCTTATTTGGTCCCAGCCCATTTTGAATATTCATATCATAGGAATTTTTATCATTAATAAATAGCTCCAAAAATTTAGATCTCCCCATTACATTATCAAAATTAGGGATAGGTTGATTGCCCAAATTTGTAATTTTTATTTTAAATCTAACTGCATCAATCGAATCTGTATGCTTATCAACGTATTTGTAAAACGCTATAATATTCTTAAGTTGTATTGAGTCTTTCTTATAGCTATCAGTTAGCTTAAATTCCATTTTTTCATTTGATTGCGCAAATAATTGTCCAATGCTTAGAACTAGAAATAACTTTATTATGTTTTTCATAATTTCAGATAACACTCCGAGTAGCTATCTAATGTAGTGACAAAAGATAACAAGTACAAAAATACCCTTAGTAAAATCTTGTTATACTCAGCGTATTGATGGTCATGCCTATTGCGGGAACTATAAAAAAATAGTACAGGTGCTTCTTTTTGTTATAGCGTAGCAATACGGCGTTTAGTTTGGGGAATGTAGACCAATTTTATTCCCTTCCGAGTCAATGAATATTGCATAATATCCGCTTTCGTCTGCGTGAAACGATTTAGGGACAATTATTTTTCCTCCCTTTTTCTGAACCTTATCAAGAATTATTTGAAGATCATCTCCACCATTTAAATATATGGTCACTCCATTTGTAGAGGGCTTGTACCCTTCTGCTTTCATAATAACTCCTGTAACCATCTGTCCTTTATATGGGAATATGCCCATTTGCATTTCTGGAAATTCTATTTTTTCAATGGTAATGTCTAAAATTTCCTGATAAAAATCGACTGCTCTTGAAATATCTGTTGCAGGAATTTCAAAAATTGAAATAAAACTTTTCATTTTGTTAGAATTAAGCTGTGGTTTCTCTTTGTCCTGGTCTTTACACGCTAAAATGCAAAAGGAAAGTATAACCGCACTTAATAGTATTGTCTTTTTCATATTTACTGTTTAAATTCAAAGCACAAATATGAACTATTTACTAAGTCTAAAATTGTAAAAATGCGACACTTTAGTTATTTATAAAAAAGCCTAGAAAGAGCCATATTTTCATTACCTAAAAACTCTTTTGGGTTGATTCCAGTAAATTCCTTAAAGTCTTTGATGAAATGGGCCTGGTCAAAATACTCACTTTTGTATGCAATGTTGGTCAGGTTATCTGCCTTTTTGTTAAGTAACATTTTTAATGCTGTTTGAAGTCGGATTACTTTGCCTAATTGTTTTGGGCTAACCCCAATTTGCTTTTTAAAGTTTCTTTCTAGTTGCCTTCTTTTAGACACGTTTTCTTTAAGAATTGTAGTTATGGATTCTGTTCCATTTGATGATAAAAGTACATCAACAGTCTGTTTTACGATATGATCAATAGTTGTTTTATCATTCAATTTTTCTAAAAGAAAGTTTTCTATGATTTCAATTCGTTGTGTGTTGTCTCTGGCGTGAATTATTTTTTGTTCTAATTCTTTTGCAATATGCTCTCCGAACAATAATGCTATTGGTGTTTCTTTATTTGCTAAATTTTTAAGGGGCGTAGTTACAAAATTAGCAAAGCCATAAGGGTAAAATCTAATTGCAAAAGTATTTACGTAGCCTGTCGGCTCAATAAAAAATGGTTCAATTGTTTGTCCAAGGACCATTGCACGAGGTTGCAGTATAAATTCATCTTGCGAGGTATAACGCTTTATGTCATCTCCAAGGATAAATGCCATTTCTATACAACCATCAGGTATAATCCGCTGTCTTTCCGAATTATTTTCGGCAGGAACTTCCAAAGTCCAATAACAACTTACCAGAGCTTTTAAATTTGGATGTGGTTGGAATGTTTGATAGTTCATTAAGGATTAATTGATTTTTCTATACTGATAACACTTTCTTATCAAATCAGTTGTAAATTCAGTTGGTTCATCCCAAACATCATTTTTAGTTGTTCGATTGATTGTGCTGATTTTTTACTCATTATAATTATGAAAAATACTGATAGAAGATTACTATACTGACAAGAAAAAGTCCCATAATACCGCCAATTTTTTGAATACTAAAAGACTTTCTGATATAATCGTCATTTTTTAGAACATTCCAAATTTTTAATTCCCTGAATCCTAATATTAAAGCTAGGGCAAAACAGATTGTTCCAAATAACAATTCAAGTTCTTTTTTATCCATCTTTTAGATTTTTGTCAACGTTTTTATTCCATTCGTCTGAATTCAGTTGCTCCTTGTAAGGCTCCAATTGATTCAAATACTTCATCTTGGTCTTGCAATTTATTCCAACCCATTTTTGCTAATTCAGCTCTTACTTGGTCCTCCGTTTTTTCCTTTACAAAATGATAATATGCAAAATCAACAACTTCCATTGGTATTTTATCTATTGAATAAGATATTAGAGCCGAAGAAAGCCTTAAAATTCCAACAAAATAAGTGATTACTAATTGTAAACCCCAATTTACTAATAAACCTATCCAACCTGTATTCAGAGATTTTATTGTTAATCCAGCTTCAAACCTTGCTTGCATAAACTCCCAAAAACTAAATGGTCTAAAGTTGTTTTCGTTTAAGATTATTTGATATTGGAAATATTGGTTTGATATATATGTTATTAAAATCATTCCAATCAGTAGATAATGTAAATGATCATAAAAAGTGTAATTACTTACTTTTATAAGCTGTTTTAAAGCAAATCCCATAACTATAGCCACGCCAACTTCAAAAAGACCAATTATATAAATCCCTTTTACTGATAGAAAAGCGACAACAAATCCAAGAAAGAGAGCTGTTATTATTCCACCAACAATGGAAATCCATAATTGAGGTTTTTTTTGTTTTTTTGGTTGTGGTAAACTTTTTGGGATTTCGTAATCATCCCAATTGTTTGCTTTTTCCACTTCACTTTCTAATTCTACTAAAGCTTTTTTGTCAAAGTCTTTTTCAGTTTGCTGAAATGCGTATTTAAATAGGCGAACTCTTTTTGAATTTCTTCCATTATCCCACATTTCATTTCCAAGCGATACACTTTTGACTTTTACTTTACCAAATTCATAAGTCACAGAGATTTTTTCAGTCCAACTATTCCAATCTCCTTTTCTTTTTGCTTCTGCCGAGAGTTCGTCTTGAAAAACCAAATCCCATTCTAATTTTTCAAATGTTTTTATAACAATTGGAACGAAAACAGTTTTGTTTAAATCAGTTCTAAATTCTTCCTCGAATTTTGGTGTCCAATTGAAACTGTGTTTTTTCTTAATTATCGATTCGTATTTTTTTAGTTCTTCGGTCATTTTATATTACTGGAAACAATAAAATAAACGCACCAGTGTATTTATTTTATTATTACCCGTAAGATATGAATAATCTTTATTTTGTATGTTTTACTAACCAAATGGGCTAGTTATTTAGAGATGCTAAATAATCGTTTAATTAAATTATTCTTTAACAATTCGATGAATTGAATACTAGTAATTCCGGAATCATTATTGGTTTAAATATTTTTTGAAGAGCGAATCAACTTTCTTGGTTTGCTCTAAAGAAAGGTAGAATGTTTTATTTACTTCCTGTTCAATATTAGACATTAGTAAGATTCGGTTTCTGAATTTTAATGACTTGAGGTTTTCAAAATTGTAAATTTTACCATAATCAAAATCAATATCATCTTCCAATAGTGTAAAAATATGATCAATTTTATAGTTTGTGGCTTTGGTAGATATAAATTCTAAATCATTTATATAAGATGATAATGTAATTAGTTCTTGATTTAAATAAGAATCTTCTTCGTTATATGTATTAAGATAGTTGGCTAAATTGGTGTCAGAAAAAGTATAGCTAGTAGATCGTAATATTGTAAAAATATAAATGGTCAATTCTTGCTTATGGTCTTCAATGTTTTTTTCGGCGAGAAAGTCATTAAAATTCTCTAATTCTTGAGTTAATCCTTTTCTGTATTCATTGTCCTTAACAAGCGTTCGTAAATTAATATTATTTTCGTCTAGTAATTTTTGAATTAAGGCTTTTTCATTGTTTTTGGCTTTGCGGTTTTCATTTAAGTTATTAATGCCGAGAGCAATCAAAATCCCAATAACTACTAGTACAATCTCTCCTAGAGCATACTTAAAGTACTTTCCCGTTTTATCTTCTAAAAGTAAATTTTTTCTAATTTTTTTAAAGAATTTTATCATTGGTAATGGTTGGTTATAATGGAGCACAACGCTCTGGGTATATCTTCCAGGAGGAGGCGCAGCCTACCGAGTAGGAAGATTACTGCGACTTCTTGAATATATGCCTTGTTGTGCATTCGTATTTTATTTTACCAAGGTCCATTCTGTGTTACATTAATAAATATACCGTTTTCTAATCTAAAAGCACCACCAAACCCAACAAACCAAAGTCTATTAGATTGGTCTTTAAATATTTGAAAAACCACAGGGCCTTTATTGTCGTCTGATTTTTGAAATTCTGTGAGTTCATTTCTATCATAAGAATATAAATGATGTTGGTTAGAAACAAACCATAGATTACCATTTTTATCTTCTGCAATACTTCCTATTCCTTTTCCTGTTTCAATTTTCCCTTTTGTAATATTTGTTCCCTTATTATCTATTAAATTATAGAGGCCATTTTTTGTTGAAACCCATAATTTACCATTTTTATCTTCGAAAATTTCATTGACAAAATTCGTTTCGATTCCTGCTTTTTTAGAAACATTTATAAGAGAATTATTTGAGTATGAAAACAGACCGGCATTTGAACTAAACCATAGTATGCCGTTACTATCTTCAAATATACTATGCACCATAGTTGTACTTGAAATACCTAAAGTAGAATCTACTTTACCTTCGGGAAGTACAAATTTTGTAAAGTCTCGACCGTTAAAAAAACACACACCATCTATAGTTCCAATCCAAATTCTGCCATTTTTATCAGTAGCAATAGACCATACATCATCACTTATTAATCCGTCAGATTCGTAATAATTTGTTACTTTTTCTCCGTCAATACTACTAACCCCATCCGTATGTCCAATCCAAATTTTCCCATCATTATCTTCCGTAATATCTTTTACTGTAACTTTTTTTCCTGATTTACTTCTTATACTATCAATATGAGTAAGCGAGTTATTAGAAAATCTAAAAGCACCACCTTCTCCTCCAAACCAAATATCACCTTTGCTATCTTGAAAAATTGTTCTTACAACTTGACTAATTTGATTATTAATATCCGAGTAAAACAAAGAGTGTTCAGTATTGTATGTATTTGGTTTACTATCTTCTAATTTCTTTTCTGAGTTTATAGATTGTTTTATCTTCTTCTTGCTTTTTTGTCCATTGCAAGAATTTAAAATAAGCAACAAAGCTATAGTAGTAAATAATTTAATCTTTATCATCAGTATTTTTCATTCGTCAATATGACGCACAACGCTCAGGATATATCTTCCGGAAGGCGCAGCCTACCGCGTAGGAAGATAGCTGTGAATTCTTGAATATATGCCTAGTTGTGTGTAGTTATCTAAAGTAGTTAGAAAAGTTAACAAGCACAAAAATACTTCTGGTAAAGTCGCAGCATGCCCAAAGCATTGACGGTAATGTGTATTGAAGGAGTCGTAAAAAAAGCTATTTAGGTACTCCTGTTTTTTTGCAGCGTAGCAATACGGCCTTTAGGTCATTACCCTCAACAGTTAAGCTATGAACAGTACGGAAGCAAACTAGCGTTTACTTTCCGCCACTCACATAGCGAAATCTTTTTGTTTTAATTTTTCATTTTCAAAGCGAAATCCAAAAGATTTGGCGACTTTATAAATGTACGCAGACCTTTCGTTTTGCCCAAAAGTCCGCATTACGTTTAGCCATTGTTGTGAGCTGGCTTTTCATTTTTTTAAAGTAATCGTACCAAATGGAACGATTCCAGAACCATTAGGTGCTATTCTCATTTTATAATATAGGTCTTGTTCTTTCAAAATAAGTCCAGCCCTTGGGGTTCCAGCTGCTTCATAAGATAATGCTATTACATAAAAAATGTGCTCTTCATTAGGATTAATGGTTTTTTGTAATGTACTGGCATTATCAAAATTTGCGTCTAAGTAAGACTTTATTTCAGTTAAGCCATAGTTGAATTTTGAAAGTTTATTAACCGAAAATTTTTCTTGATGCAAAAATAACTTCAAGTAGGAGTCAGGTGGAGCGAAAATTGGAAATGAATCAGCGGGAACATTTATGTTTAGCTCTAAAGGACTATCAGTTTCATTTATTATTCGCGTCCAAAAGGATGCAAACCCATGTAATTTCCCAGTTAAGTCGGAATATTGTGTTCCATCCGGTTTAATCATTCCTCCCTTAGGAAAGCTGTTTTGTATGGTAATTTTTTTTCCTTTAGCAAGGGTGTATGTAGTATCTGTGTAGATATATTTTTCTAAATCATGCGTCTGTGATGGTTGTCTCTTATTACTATGGGCGGTGTTTTTTATATCCGATTCAATGGCTACTTTTCCTGGTCTTGATTTACTTTTTTGTTCGCAGGAACAAAGCCATACTATTGAACAAATCGATATTATTAAAACTCTTTTCATGTTTAGCTTGCTCACAACGCTCTGGGTATATCTTCCGGGAGGCGCAGCCTACCGAGTAGGAAGATTGCTGCGACTTCTTGAATATATGCCTTGTTGTGTGTAGTTATCTAAAGTAGTTAGAAAAGTCAACAAGTACAAAAATACTTATGGTAAAGTCGTGGCATACCCAGAGCGTTGAGGGTGAATGCGTATTGCGGGAGTCGTGAAAAAACAACTATTTAGGAGCTTCTTGTTTTTTTGCAGCGAAGCAATACGGCCTTTAGGTCATTACCCTCAACGGTCTCGGCTATGATTTCGTAGCGGCAATTCCCAACGGGAATTGTCGGACTGAAATCCAGCCGTATTAAAAGTAATTATTTTTAAGCTAGTAGAATGCAGCTATGAATTATAGCCAATGTTAGCTACAGTTTTTTATATTTTATTTTTTCCTTATTCAGCATTTTTTCAACCTTTGAAATTAAACTTTCAGTTGTTCCATTCGCAATTAGACGAATCAGATAGTGATAGCCGATTCCAAAAATCGGTAAAAAGAGAAATTCAATTTTTTCAAATCCATTTGCGAACATTTGATAAATTCCAATTCCAAAAGTCGCAACCGCAAAAATTAGTGAAAACCAATATTGCGTAAGAAAAGTAAGTCCGTTTGTGCGTTCCAATTTTAGATTACTTTCAGTTCCGTCCGCATTAGAATTCACACAGTTCATATTCAGACTAACCAATGGTCCTAAATTAGGCTTAAACATAATCAATGAGACTGAATTGTAAATTTCAATTCCACCATCGTGTGATATTTCCCCAGACAGATTATGTCGTTTCTTGAACACATTTTTCTTTATTTCTGAAGAAACAATTTCATTCAGTTTGTTTGCAGTTTCGAACAGTTTATATTTTACTATTTTTTCTTTCAAAAATTCGATTGTCTAAATTGTGTACAACGGTCTCGTATAACCGTCAGTTACGGGTTTTAAGTTACTATTTTCGATTAAGCACTGACGCTCGCAATTCCGAGTGGATTCGGACGTAGTCGAATCCGCCGTAATTGCGGTTATACATTGTTGTGGTTAGTTTTTTATTCATTTAGTATTTCAGTCAGTTTTGGAAATTCCGTTTCCATTCTTCTGTTGTCCATTTTTCCATCGTAGTCATTGTCTCCGTATTCAAGTCCGACTGCTATGAGTCCATCAAATCCATTTCGTTCCGATTTTGGTATTTCTCTTAAAATATCTGCAAAATTTGTTTCTCCTATTCGGTAAATTATTTGAGTCAAAACATATCCCAAATCATAAGAGCTTGCTGCTCCGCCATTCGGGAAGTTTTTTAATTCGACAATAGCTTTTTTTTCTTTTTTCAGAGCTTTGTAAATCAGATTTTCCATTTTCCGATTTTCAGTCAAAGATTGATGAACAAACAAAGTGTCTCCAATTATAATTCCGTCCACTTTTTCTTTTTTACAGCTAACTAAAATTATTGTTAGAAAGAGTAGTAATATTTTCTTCACAAAGTTTGTTTTAAATTAACCACAACGCTCTGGGTATATCTTCCGGGAGGCGCAGCCTACCGAGTAGGAAGATTGCTGCGACTTCTTGAATATAGCATCGATGAAAAAGCAGTAAGTCGAGTATCTTTAAAGTGAACTAAAAATTAAAGATATGGAAACTCAAATTACTGCATGCCCTAAGTTATATATTGGCATTGACATACACAAGAGAAGTTGGAAGGTTCATTGTGCTACGGATTTATTTTCGGGTAAATCATTTAGTATGTCTCCTGATCCGGAACAATTGTATAGATATGTTTTAAAACATTTTTCTGCTCATCAAGTAAGTGTAGCTTATGAGGCTGGTTGTTGTGGTTATTATGCCCACCGTTGTTTTGAGAGTTATAGTTGGCGCAGCTTGGTAGTCAATCCTGCTGATATTTATAGAAAAGGTAAGGAGAAACATACCAAGACAGATAATATAGACGCACAGTTGATAGCTAGAGAGCTTAAAGATGGTCGTTTAGAAAGTATCATAATACGAGATATCAAGCGAGAAGAACTTCGTAGTTTGTTTAGAAGGCGAAATGATTTGGTTAAAGATTTTAGAAGGATTAAGAGTTACATCAAGATGCAGTTATTGTATTTTGGCATTAAAGAACCAGAGGAATTTGATAATGACCATTGGAGTCATAAGTATCGTAATTGGTTAGATGCTATAGTTTTTAAACATCCAACGGCAAAAGCTACTTTGGAGAGTCGCATGCGTTCCTTCCGATTTATAGATCAAGAGTTACGAGGTGTATCAACACAATTGAGAAGATACTGCAAGACGCATTATAAGAAGGACTATATGTTACTGAGAAGCATCCCTGGTATTGGCGGGATAGTTGCTTGTGGTATTTTGTGTGAATTAGGCGATTTACGCAGATTCAATAGTGTAAAGCATTTAGCAGGTTATGTGGGTTTAGCCCCAGGGGTTCATCAAAGTGGTGCTAACTATAAGATCATGGGTATTACACCACGTGCACATCGACTGATACGAAGTTATTTTGTTGAAGCCTCGTGGCAAGCGATACGTACAGATCCTGTGATGCAGGCATATTACCGTAAGCATATGGGTAAGAACGTAAAGAGTATTATTATCAAAGTAGCAAGAAAGTTACTAAGTAGAACATTAGCAGTTATAAAAACAGAGACTCCTTATACGATAGGAGTGATATCCTGATAAAAAGTAACCATAACAAAGCTCATAGATAAAGCTCGTATCACAAAACAACGTGGGTGATCTAAGGTATTAGAATCACATTTTTATAGCAAGTGACCGAGTTTATTATAACTTAATAATCATACAGATGCTGGTGACGTTTCGTAAAAAAGAATCGATCACAAATAGGCGATGTCCTGAGCTAGCCGAAGGGATGCGGAGCAAGTTATATTAAAAGAAAAAAAGGTGGTTTAAAGCAAAAAAGAAAATATTATTTATCTTTAGAGAACTGGACTAAGGCTTTTCATAGGATGCCTTGTTGTGTGTAGTTATCTAAAGTAGTTAGAAAAGTCAACAAGTACAAAAATACTTATGGTAAAGTCGTGGCATACCCAGAGCGTTGAGGGTGAATGCGTATTGCGGGAGTCGTGAAAAAACAACTATTTAGGAGCTTCTTGTTTTTTTGCAGCGAAGCAATACGGCCTTTAGGTCATTACCCTCAACGGTTTGGCTATACGCAGTGTCCCGAAGGGCATTGCGTATAGGTGTTGTTGTGCTGCGTTATTTCTTTTTTATTCAACTTCTGTAAATTCTGTTCCTGTCCAAATTTCGTGATTGACTTCACAGTAAGCACATACTTCAATTAAATTTGCTATAGTGTCAATTGCTCCAACATTTCTAATTATCATTTTGCTGTCCTTTCTATATTCTGAACCGAGTGAAGTTCCATATCCACCAAATATTTCACCTGTTTTTCTGTCAACAACAACTCCACTTTGACAAGGCGAACCACAACCCCAAGTCACCAATGTATATTGTCCTGCGAAGTTTATTCCATTGGCACATTCATTTTTAATTTGGGTTATGAATCGTTTTGCATCTGGGTCTGTCGAAAAATCAGGGTCAGCTAATTTTCCGTTATAAATGTCAGCTGGATAATCCTTGAATGCGGTTTTGGGTTGGTATTTTTTATAGATCTTTACATTATCGTAGTCGATATTTTCTCCGATAATCACATCATTACGATATCCGATTAAAATTTCAAATGTCGGGAAGTTGTCAACTTCATTTTCATTCACAACTTTAACCTTCGCTAGCTTGTCTCCAAGTATCAAATAGCCGTCAGTATTCAGTAAAGTGTCAGGTTGATTTTCCTTTTGTTGAGTGTCTGTCTTTGTTGAATCGGAAATATTCAATACTCCTTTTTCTGAGTTGTCCTTATTGGATTGACAAGACAGAATCAAAAAACAAGTTAAATATGTTAGTATTCGTTTCATTTTAAATGCAGCACAACGCTCTGGGTATATCTTCCGGGAGGCGCAGCCTACCGAGTAGGAAGATTGCTGCGACTTCTTGAATATATGCCTTGTTGTGTGTAGTTATCTAAAGTAGTTAGAAAAGTCAACAAGTACAAAAATACTTATGGTAAAGTCGTGGCATACCCAGAGCGTTGAGGGTAATGAGTATTGCGGGAGTCGTGAAAAAACAACTATTTAGGAGCTTCTTGTTTTTTTGCAGCGAAGCAATACGGCCTTTAGGTCATTACCCTCAACGGTTCGGCTATGGCAAGTAGGGCAGGCAAGGAAACTTTTCGTTTCCGTCTGGTCTGCTAGCCAGAGCTTTTTGTTTTGTAATTATTTTGTTTATTTAATTGCCAAATCCAAAAGATTTGGCGGACTTAACAAACACGCCCAAGCCTTTAAATATAGCACTTTATGCCCTATTTGCTATAGCCATTGTTAGCCATAGTTTTATTTTCCATTAAATTCCTTCAATTCAAAATAACATTCCTCGCAAACCAATTTGATATCAGCAAATTTTTCAGATTCTTCATTCCACCCATCTTGCGCTAACCTGTACTCTTCACATTTGTTACACCAAGCTGCAAAATCTTCATTCTCCTCTAAATCCATTCCTTTAACCGCTTCGAAAGCTTCTTCAAATCCTTTTGGATTTTCAAGATTTAAATGCTGACAAACAAAGGCTATTCGTCGAAATCCATGAATTCCACAATCTACTTTTTTTTGTTTCATTCTCTGAACTTCCTTAGAGTTAATGTCTTTATAAACCTTAACAAGAATAAAATATTTTTGTAAATCTTTTGAATCAGTAGAATAAACTCCAATTCCACCAATCAGATTTTTGCTAATTGCCGTCAATTTCCAACATTCAGATTTTTCGCATTCTATTAAACCATTTGTTAAAAATTCAAATCCATGCTTCTTACCAAATTCCTTAATTTTAAGTGTCTCGTTTTTATGTTCTTCAATAGAACTTTCATTATGCCAACTCCACATCCATGTATTTGATATTGGCGAATAGGTTCCAACTGGGATATATTTAAAAAATATTTCATCTACATCTTCATTGTAAAGACGAAGTAATTCGCTCTCTTGGTCATAGAACCAATTTGAATATGATTTAGTATCAAACTTCGCATTGAATTTATCTTGAGATTTAGATAATTTTTCGAGTTGCTTATTTGCGTAATTATTGTATTCTAACATTTATGGGAAATTATGGCTAACGCTCTGGGTATATCTTCCGGGAGGCGCAGCCTACCGAGTAGGAAGATTGCTGCGACTTCTTGAATATATGCCTTGTTGTGTGTAGTTATCTAAAGTAGTTAGAAAAGTCAACAAGTACAAAAATACTTATGGTAAAGTCGTGGCATACCCAGAGCGTTGAGGGTAATGAGTATTGCGGGAGTCGTGAAAAAACAACTATTTAGGAGCTTCTTGTTTTTTTGCAGCGAAGCAATACGGCCTTTAGGTCATTACCCTCAACGGTTCGGCTATGGCAAGTAGGGCAGGCAAGGAAACTTTTCGTTTCCGTCTGGTCTGCTAGCCAGAGCTTTTTGTTTTGTAATTATTTTGTTTATTTAATTGCCAAATCCAAAAGATTTGGCGGACTTAACAAACACGCCCAAGCCTTTAAATATAGCACTTTATGCCCTATTTGCTATAGCCATTGTTAGCCATAGTTTTATTTTCCATTAAATTCCTTCAATTCAAAATAACATTCCTCGCAAACCAATTTGATATCAGCAAATTTTTCAGATTCTTCATTCCACCCATCTTGCGCTAACCTGTACTCTTCACATTTGTTACACCAAGCTGCAAAATCTTCATTCTCCTCTAAATCCATTCCTTTAACCGCTTCGAAAGCTTCTTCAAATCCTTTTGGATTTTCAAGATTTAAATGCTGACAAACAAAGGCTATTCGTCGAAATCCATGAATTCCACAATCTACTTTTTTTTGTTTCATTCTCTGAACTTCCTTAGAGTTAATGTCTTTATAAACCTTAACAAGAATAAAATATTTTTGTAAATCTTTTGAATCAGTAGAATAAACTCCAATTCCACCAATCAGATTTTTGCTAATTGCCGTCAATTTCCAACATTCAGATTTTTCGCATTCTATTAAACCATTTGTTAAAAATTCAAATCCATGCTTCTTACCAAATTCCTTAATTTTAAGTGTCTCGTTTTTATGTTCTTCAATAGAACTTTCATTATGCCAACTCCACATCCATGTATTTGATATTGGCGAATAGGTTCCAACTGGGATATATTTAAAAAATATTTCATCTACATCTTCATTGTAAAGACGAAGTAATTCGCTCTCTTGGTCATAGAACCAATTTGAATATGATTTAGTATCAAACTTCGCATTGAATTTATCTTGAGATTTAGATAATTTTTCGAGTTGCTTATTTGCGTAATTATTGTATTCTAACATTTATGGGAAATTATGGCTAACGCTCTGGGTATATCTTCCGGGAGGCGCAGCCTACCGAGTAGGAAGATTGCTGCGACTTCTTGAATATATGCCTTGTTGTGTGTAGTTATCTAAAGTAGTTAGAAAAGTCAACAAGTACAAAAATACTTATGGTAAAGTCGTGGCATACCCAGAGCGTTGAGGGTAATGAGTATTGCGGGAGTCGTGAAAAAACAACTATTTAGGAGCTTCTTGTTTTTTTGCAGCGAAGCAATACGGCCTTTAGGTCATTACCCTCAACGGTTCGGCTATGGCAAGTAGGGCAGGCAAGGAAACTTTTCGTTTCCGTCTGGTCTGCTAGCCAGAGCTTTTTGTTTTGTAATTATTTTGTTTATTTAATTGCCAAATCCAAAAGATTTGGCGGACTTAACAAACACGCCCAAGCCTTTAAATATAGCACTTTATGCCCTATTTGCTATAGCCATTGTTAGCCATAGTTTTATTTTCCATTAAATTCCTTCAATTCAAAATAACATTCCTCGCAAACCAATTTGATATCAGCAAATTTTTCAGATTCTTCATTCCACCCATCTTGCGCTAACCTGTACTCTTCACATTTGTTACACCAAGCTGCAAAATCTTCATTCTCCTCTAAATCCATTCCTTTAACCGCTTCGAAAGCTTCTTCAAATCCTTTTGGATTTTCAAGATTTAAATGCTGACAAACAAAGGCTATTCGTCGAAATCCATGAATTCCACAATCTACTTTTTTTTGTTTCATTCTCTGAACTTCCTTAGAGTTAATGTCTTTATAAACCTTAACAAGAATAAAATATTTTTGTAAATCTTTTGAATCAGTAGAATAAACTCCAATTCCACCAATCAGATTTTTGCTAATTGCCGTCAATTTCCAACATTCAGATTTTTCGCATTCTATTAAACCATTTGTTAAAAATTCAAATCCATGCTTCTTACCAAATTCCTTAATTTTAAGTGTCTCGTTTTTATGTTCTTCAATAGAACTTTCATTATGCCAACTCCACATCCATGTATTTGATATTGGCGAATAGGTTCCAACTGGGATATATTTAAAAAATATTTCATCTACATCTTCATTGTAAAGACGAAGTAATTCGCTCTCTTGGTCATAGAACCAATTTGAATATGATTTAGTATCAAACTTCGCATTGAATTTATCTTGAGATTTAGATAATTTTTCGAGTTGCTTATTTGCGTAATTATTGTATTCTAACATTTATGGGAAATTATGGCTAACGCTCTGGGTATATCTTCCGGGAGGCGCAGCCTACCGAGTAGGAAGATTGCTGCGACTTCTTGAATATATGCCTTGTTGTGTGTAGTTATCTAAAGTAGTTAGAAAAGTCAACAAGTACAAAAATACTTATGGTAAAGTCGTGGCATACCCAGAGCGTTGAGGGTAATGAGTATTGCGGGAGTCGTGAAAAAACAACTATTTAGGAGCTTCTTGTTTTTTTGCAGCGAAGCAATACGGCCTTTAGGTCATTACCCTCAACGGTTCGGCTATGGCAAGTAGGGCAGGCAAGGAAACTTTTCGTTTCCGTCTGGTCTGCTAGCCAGAGCTTTTTGTTTTGTAATTATTTTGTTTATTTAATTGCCAAATCCAAAAGATTTGGCGGACTTAACAAACACGCCCAAGCCTTTAAATATAGCACTTTATGCCCTATTTGCTATAGCCATTGTTAGCCATAGTTTTATTTTCCATTAAATTCCTTCAATTCAAAATAACATTCCTCGCAAACCAATTTGATATCAGCAAATTTTTCAGATTCTTCATTCCACCCATCTTGCGCTAACCTGTACTCTTCACATTTGTTACACCAAGCTGCAAAATCTTCATTCTCCTCTAAATCCATTCCTTTAACCGCTTCGAAAGCTTCTTCAAATCCTTTTGGATTTTCAAGATTTAAATGCTGACAAACAAAGGCTATTCGTCGAAATCCATGAATTCCACAATCTACTTTTTTTTGTTTCATTCTCTGAACTTCCTTAGAGTTAATGTCTTTATAAACCTTAACAAGAATAAAATATTTTTGTAAATCTTTTGAATCAGTAGAATAAACTCCAATTCCACCAATCAGATTTTTGCTAATTGCCGTCAATTTCCAACATTCAGATTTTTCGCATTCTATTAAACCATTTGTTAAAAATTCAAATCCATGCTTCTTACCAAATTCCTTAATTTTAAGTGTCTCGTTTTTATGTTCTTCAATAGAACTTTCATTATGCCAACTCCACATCCATGTATTTGATATTGGCGAATAGGTTCCAACTGGGATATATTTAAAAAATATTTCATCTACATCTTCATTGTAAAGACGAAGTAATTCGCTCTCTTGGTCATAGAACCAATTTGAATATGATTTAGTATCAAACTTCGCATTGAATTTATCTTGAGATTTAGATAATTTTTCGAGTTGCTTATTTGCGTAATTATTGTATTCTAACATTTATGGGAAATTATGGCTAACGCTCTGGGTATATCTTCCGGGAGGCGCAGCCTACCGAGTAGGAAGATTGCTGCGACTTCTTGAATATATGCCTTGTTGTGTGTAGTTATCTAAAGTAGTTAGAAAAGTCAACAAGTACAAAAATACTTATGGTAAAGTCGTGGCATACCCAGAGCGTTGAGGGTAATGAGTATTGCGGGAGTCGTGAAAAAACAACTATTTAGGAGCTTCTTGTTTTTTTGCAGCGAAGCAATACGGCCTTTAGGTCATTACCCTCAACGGTCTCGTATAACCGTCAGTTACGGGTTAATAGGGGGTAATTTTCGTTTTAGAACTGGCTTTAGCAATTCCTAGTGGATTCGGACGTAGTCGAATCCGCCGTAATTGCGGTTATACATTGTTGTACTGCGTTTTTATTCTTTCACTTTTAATTCAGAATATAAGTCAAAAACATTACTCATTTGTTCAATCATTTCGTTAGGTATTGTTTCTGTTCTATTTCCATTTTTTCCAGTGAATTCAATTGTCATTTCACCTTTATGACTGGATATTGCATTAAATAAGTCAATAAAATTTTTAGTGTTGGTTTCTATTGTACAAAACTCAAAACCATTTTCTCTTGATTTAACCCAATTTAAATAGTATTCAAATTCATTGTCATCAAATTTTAATTTAGCTTTCTCAATTAAGAGCAATTTCTTTCCGTTTGTATAATTAACAAACTCCAAATACATTTTGTTGTTTTCATTAATGTACAGATAAAGATAGATTCCCGTTTTATTCTTTTCTATTACTTCTTTAAATGCCTTATTTGGTTCGATATAATATTTATTCTCACTCTTTTCAAACACCAAACCTTTTGAGGCAACCAAACTATCATTAATGATAAAAATGTTGGCTGTTGGAATCTCAAAATATTCTAAGCTTTCAAGATATTTTTTATGATTGCTTACTTTGTCAATAAATTCCTCTTTTTTTGACATTTCCACAATTCCATTTAGTGTTTTAACTGTTGCATCTCGTTTATCACTTGTTGAAGCATCTAATTTCTTCTGAATCGTACTGTATGCCATTTCCGCCAGATTTTGATTTTTTTTCCTTTGCCCAATTGTTATGGCTGGAATAAGAATCAGAAGCAATAGTATTTGTAGTTTATTCATAAAATTTCTCTTTAATTCTAATATTATGGTCAATCTCAATTAGGGTTCCAAAATGCAGTACAACGGCTTCGGCTATGATTAGTACGGGAATAAATAAGCGATTAATTTCCGATTAAGCACTTAGCCAAAGCTCTTTATTTTGTTTTAACTTTTTCATTTTTAAAGCCAAATCAAAAAGATTTGGCGGACTCTATAAAAATACACTAACTTTTGGATTAAACACCAAAACCCGTATTAATTATAGCCATTGTTGCCTACAGTATTTTTTGTAATTCATTTTTCGGTTAATCTTGTCCCAAAAACAAAAAATCTCCAGTTTGTTTATTCAAGTACCCATATTGAGAATTCGAATATCCTAATTCAATTACTTCTTGTTCAGAATTCCAGTTTTTGATTTTAAAATCTATTGGAATTTTAATCAATTTAAAATGTACTATTGCAGGTCTATTGTGTCTATATATTGTCAATTCATTATCTTTCCAAGGGTCAGTTTTCCAAATTACCTTTCCAAGTTTGTTTATTGCCGTAACAATTGTTTCGGTTGAATCCACCTTAAACGACATTTCTAATACTTTATCTTCAATAATGTAATTATATTTAGCTTTATAATTCGGGTACATTTCTGTAAATTTTTTTTCTGCCCAGCTTTTTTTCATAGCTTTTATTTTTGAAGAGTCTATTTCTATCTGACCATAAGAAATACTAGTTACCAAAAGTGCTATGTAAATTATTTGTTTTTTCATATAGTAATATTGTTGGCAACGCTCTGGGTATATCTTCCGGGAGGCGCAGCCTACCGAGTAGGAAGATTGCTGCGACTTCTTGAATATAGCATCGATGAAAAAGCAGTAAGTCGAGTATCTTTAAAGTGAACTAAAAATTAAAGATATGGAAACTCAAATTACTGCATGCCCTAAGTTATATATTGGCATTGACATACACAAGAGAAGTTGGAAGGTTCATTGTGCTACGGATTTATTTTCGGGTAAATCATTTAGTATGTCTCCTGATCCGGAACAATTGTATAGATATGTTTTAAAACATTTTTCTGCTCATCAAGTAAGTGTAGCTTATGAGGCTGGTTGTTGTGGTTATTATGCCCACCGTTGTTTTGAGAGTTATAGTTGGCGCAGCTTGGTAGTCAATCCTGCTGATATTTATAGAAAAGGTAAGGAGAAACATACCAAGACAGATAATATAGACGCACAGTTGATAGCTAGAGAGCTTAAAGATGGTCGTTTAGAAAGTATCATAATACGAGATATCAAGCGAGAAGAACTTCGTAGTTTGTTTAGAAGGCGAAATGATTTGGTTAAAGATTTTAGAAGGATTAAGAGTTACATCAAGATGCAGTTATTGTATTTTGGCATTAAAGAACCAGAGGAATTTGATAATGACCATTGGAGTCATAAGTATCGTAATTGGTTAGATGCTATAGTTTTTAAACATCCAACGGCAAAAGCTACTTTGGAGAGTCGCATGCGTTCCTTCCGATTTATAGATCAAGAGTTACGAGGTGTATCAACACAATTGAGAAGATACTGCAAGACGCATTATAAGAAGGACTATATGTTACTGAGAAGCATCCCTGGTATTGGCGGGATAGTTGCTTGTGGTATTTTGTGTGAATTAGGCGATTTACGCAGATTCAATAGTGTAAAGCATTTAGCAGGTTATGTGGGTTTAGCCCCAGGGGTTCATCAAAGTGGTGCTAACTATAAGATCATGGGTATTACACCACGTGCACATCGACTGATACGAAGTTATTTTGTTGAAGCCTCGTGGCAAGCGATACGTACAGATCCTGTGATGCAGGCATATTACCGTAAGCATATGGGTAAGAACGTAAAGAGTATTATTATCAAAGTAGCAAGAAAGTTACTAAGTAGAACATTAGCAGTTATAAAAACAGAGACTCCTTATACGATAGGAGTGATATCCTGATAAAAAGTAACCATAACAAAGCTCATAGATAAAGCTCGTATCACAAAACAACGTGGGTGATCTAAGGTATTAGAATCACATTTTTATAGCAAGTGACCGAGTTTATTATAACTTAATAATCATACAGATGCTGGTGACGTTTCGTAAAAAAGAATCGATCACAAATAGGCGATGTCCTGAGCTAGCCGAAGGGATGCGGAGCAAGTTATATTAAAAGAAAAAAAGGTGGTTTAAAGCAAAAAAGAAAATATTATTTATCTTTAGAGAACTGGACTAAGGCTTTTCATAGGATGCCTTGTTGTGTGTAGTTATCTAAAGTAGTTAGAAAAGTCAACAAGTACAAAAATACTTATGGTAAAGTCGTGGCATACCCAGAGCGTTGAGGGTGAATGCGTATTGCGGGAGTCGTGAAAAAACAACTATTTAGGAGCTTCTTGTTTTTTTGCAGCGAAGCAATACGGCCTTTAGGTCATTACCCTCAACGTCTCGGCTATGAGTAGTTGCGTGGGCTGGCACGAAACTTTGCAAGTACACACCAAACTGAAAATTCGCTAGGATTTTCAGAAGTAGGCGAGAACAAGCAATTACTTATAACCATTGTTGTGCATAGTTATTTTTTTAATTTACTTCTCCATTTCACAATACTTTTCCCCCATTTCCCATCTTTCCATTCTTTGTCACGGTTATTCCAATATTTATCGGATTTCAAATCTAATATAGCCCTTACGATACCTACTTGTGCCCATTTATTTTTATTCATTTCATTTTCAATATCAGGCAAAATATTTTCTAATTCTTTTCTATATAATTCGATATCGGAAATAGTTATGTTTAAATCTGTAAGTTCTTGTAACAAATCACTTGTTTCAGTATCACCTTTGAATCTATTCGGGAAAGTGAAGTCTAAATAAGATTGTAGAGAATCAAGATTTGTATTGTGATTAACATCAAAATGTGATACGCCCTTTTTAGTTATAATTAATGACTTTTTTAACGATTCTTTTTCGTTTTTTAAATCTTGAAATTGCGAATCTGCTATTTCTAACAATGCACTTAATTGATACAATTTTCTTCTGAATTCTATTGGTACATCTTCGTTCTTTTTGTACGCAAGTTTATGTTCAATGTCTGCCCAAGAGTGCATTAATATAGTTCTAACTTGAATTTCTGATTTTAAATCTTCTAATCCGCGATAATTAGGTGCATTAAGCCATTCTTTTTTAATTTTCACAATAAAATGATTTGACCTGTATCCAAATCTGTCAGGTTCTAAATTTGCAGATTTATCAATTGATTCTATTACATCAAATTCTTTCGAGATAATTTTTGTGATTTTTTCTAAATCGGCAGGATAGAAACAAATTATTCTTATACCACAAAAATCTTCAATTTGCTCAAGAGGCTTCGAGTATCCTTTTCTTTCGATTTTTTCAAAATAAGAGTCAAATTCTTTAATTCTGGAAGAAATAGAATGATAAGAAATTCCTTCGTCTTGAAGAAAAGTTAATAAAGCTTGTTTTGTGTTTTCAGCTAAACGAGAATACAAACTTTTATTTTCTTTATAGTGTTTTTGAACTTCCTCTTTTTTCATTTCTTCTAATTATGCACAACGCTCTGGGTATATCTTCCGGGAGGCGCAGCCTACCGAGTAGGAAGATTGCTGCGACTTCTTGAATATATGCCTTGTTGTGTGTAGTTATCTAAAGTAGTTAGAAAAGTCAACAAGTACAAAAATACTTATGGTAAAGTCGTGGCATACCCAGAGCGTTGAGGGTGAATGCGTATTGCGGGAGTCGTGAAAAAACAACTATTTAGGAGCTTCTTGTTTTTTTGCAGCGAAGCAATACGGCCTTTAGGTCATTACCCTCAACACATATATATGTGCAGTTAATTTTAGTTTATTTACAAAGTACGTATTTTGTATAACCTAAGCAAAGACGGTAGCTATAAAACTATTTTATATAGGGCATTTAATATATCAAAATTGCATTTTTACAAAAATGATATATAAAATGATGAATATAAATTGCAGCTATTTTTTTGGTTATTTCTATAATAAAAAAGATTCATTTTCAAAACCATAAAAAATGTAAAAAAGTATTATTAGAATGATACCTGTTTGCTTAGTGGAGTGCTATAAATAGCATAACAGTTACTTGATTTATAGTGGTTAGAATAAACCCTTGGAACATTTACATCTCTATGATCGAGTAAACTAATTTTCAGTTTCCATTTCTTCAATATGTATACTATTAATTTTGCATTAAAAAAATAAGCAATTCTATTCGTTTCAATTATATTTATGTTTAGCTTGGGAGAAAATGCAAATTGATATAAATGCTTTTAAAAAGATAAAAATTATCTTGTGGGTATTTTAAAAAAGAGAATTGGAATAAGACGAATAGGGATGCTAAAAAGCACTACGTTCTTAGCGTTCCATAATTTGAGGTTAAAAGCGTAAATAATATTAAAAAATAGTAGCATGATAGAACTTGCTGGAATTATTATATTAGGGATTATAGCGCAATGGGTGGCCTGGCGCTTAAAACTTCCTGCTATTTTACCTTTAATCTTAATTGGTTTACTGGTAGGCCCAATAGCAACATGGTATACGGATGATGGCGGTAAATTAATTGAACCTATATGGAATGGCGAAAAAGGACTTTTTCCAGGAGAAAGTTTGTACTACTTTGTTTCTTTGGCAATTAGTATTATCCTTTTTGAAGGAGGATTGACGCTTAAACGATCAGAAATTAAAACTGTAGGACCTGTAATAACAAAACTAATTACACTGGGAAGTGTTGTTACTTTTTTTGGCGCAGGATTAGCAGCACATTATATTTTTGATTTAAATTGGGAAGTATCCTTTTTATTTTCTGCACTTATTATTGTAACCGGACCTACTGTAATTACCCCGATCTTAAGAAATATTCCTTTAAAAAAAGATGTTTCTACTGTTTTAAAATGGGAAGGTATTTTAATAGACCCAATAGGGGCTTTAGCTGCCGTTTTAGTATTTGAATTTATTAGCGTTGGCGGTGGTGGAGCGTATACTATTACAGCACTTATAGAGTTTGGGAAAATTGTATTATTTGGAACTACTTTTGGTTTTACTTTTGCGCACGCCTTAACATTTGTGATAAAAAAGAAGCTAATTCCTCATTATTTAATGAATGTTGTTTCGCTTTCCGTTGTATTACTTGTTTTTGTAATGTCAGATAATTTTGCACACGAATCGGGTCTTCTAGCGGTTGTTGTAATGGGTATGGTTCTAGGAAATATTAATTTACCTAATATAAAAGAACTCTTGTATTTTAAGGAGTCTTTAAGTGTATTATTAATATCTATTCTTTTTATTCTGTTAGCCGCTAATATTAATATTAGCGACTTAGCATTAATATATAATTGGAAAACGGCCTTGTTATTTGCTGCAATTGTATTTGTAATTAGGCCCCTAGGTGTTTTTTTAAGTACAAAAGGTTCTGCTTTAAAATTTAATGAAAAGTTATTTATCAGTTGGGTAGGACCACGTGGAATTGTTGCTGCGGGTATTGCATCGCTCTTTGGCTCTAAACTATTGGCAAAAGGAGAAATGGGGGCAGAATACATTACCCCTTTAGTATTTATGATTGTATTAGGAACAGTACTGTTAAATGCAACTACGGCAAGGCTTTTTGCAAAAGCAATAGGAGTCTTTTTAAAGAATTCTGAAGGAATTCTGATTATTGGTGGATCTAAAGTTTCAAGACTCATAGGAGATTATTTAAAAAAGAACAATAGGCATGTAGTGATTATTGATAACAATCGTAATAATATAGAAAAAGCAAAAAAAATTGGACTAGAAGCGATCGTTGCAAATATCTATTCTGATGCCGTTACAGATAATATAGAATTAAGTGATATTGGTTATTTAATGGCGTTGACGGGCAATGCCGACATTAATACCTTTGCCATTAATAAATTTAAAAATCAATTTGGTGAGAATGGTGCTTTTCGTTTAGTGAACGGAGATGAAAAAAGTGACCCAGAAAACAATCCTAAAGAAGGGCTGTTTTCGCATACAGACGATTTTATTAAAATCACAGAAACAGTTCGGGAGTTTCCTACAATACATGAAATAGCATTAAAATCACAAAAAGAGTATCATGATTTAATTGAAATTTCGAAAACTGACGATAAGATTATACCGATATTTTTAAAAGCTCCGGATGGCGATTTAAAAATTATATGCTCTTTTAGTAAAGAGTTTACAGGAATCACAGAAGGATACAAGCTTGTGTATTTAGGTAAAATGTTTGATGCAGCTCACTAATTTTAGTTAGTGATTTATTTGCTCAGCACCTATAAACTTTATGCACTAGACTTCATCAAAAATCATGTAATAAAATAACCTTTCCTGATTAAGCTCTTAAGTATAGAAAACAATACTAGTGTAGTATTTACTAATCATTCAACTTTAACACTGCCATAAAAGCTTCTTGTGGTACTTCTACATTACCTACTTGGCGCATTCGTTTTTTACCTTTTTTCTGCTTTTCTAATAGTTTACGCTTACGAGAAATATCACCCCCATAACATTTGGCAGTTACATCTTTACGTAAAGCTTTTGTAGTTTCTCTAGAAATAATTTTGGCACCAATAGCAGCCTGTATCGGAATATCAAACTGTTGCCTTGGGATGAGTTCTTTTAACTTCTCACACATCTTTTTACCAATAGTCACCGCATTATCTGCATGGATTAATGCAGAGAGCGCATCTACAGGTTGTGCATTCAATAAAATATCTACACGTACTAATTTAGAGGTTTTCATACCAATTGGCGCATAATCAAAAGAAGCATAGCCTTTAGAAACTGTTTTTAAACGATCATAAAAATCAAATACAATTTCCGCTAGGGGCATATCAAAATTAAGCTCTACACGTTCTGTGGTTAAATAGGTCTGGTTGGTAATTTGCCCTCTTTTTTCAATACAAAGACTCATTACATTCCCTACAAAGTCAGATTTTGTAATGATTGTTGCTTTTATATAAGGTTCTTCTACACGATCTATACTAGATGGGTCTGGCAAGTCTGTAGGGTTATTTACGATAATAGCTTCATCAGGGTTTTTACGAGTGTAGGCATAGTAGCTAACATTTGGTACCGTAGTAATCACCGTCATATTAAACTCGCGCTCTAAACGTTCCTGAATAATTTCCATGTGTAACATTCCTAAGAAACCACAGCGGAAACCGAAACCTAATGCGGCACTACTTTCTGGAGAAAAAACGAGCGAAGCATCGTTGAGTTGCAATTTTTCCATTGATGCACGGAGTTCCTCAAAATCTTCAGTATCTACAGGATAAATGCCAGCAAAAACCATAGGTTTTACATCTTCAAAACCATCAATAGCATTTTCGGTAGGTTTGGCAGCATCTGTGATGGTATCTCCTACCTTTACTTCACGGGCATCTTTTATACCTGTTATAAGGTAACCTACATCACCAGCCTTAATAATCTTTTTGGGCTCTTGCGTAAGTTTTAGAGTACCAATTTCATCAGCAAAATAATCTTTATCGGTGGCAACAAATTTTATTTTTTGACCTTTTTTTATTTCGCCATTAATCACTCTAAAGTAGGTTTCTACTCCGCGAAAAGGGTTGTATACAGAATCGAAAACCAAAGCTTGTAAGGATTCGTCTGGGTTGCCTTTTGGAGCAGGAACACGTTCTATAATAGCGTTTAAAATAGCCTCTATTCCTATGCCTGTTTTAGCACTGGCAGGGATTACTTCTTCTGCATCACAACCTAAAAGATCTACAATATCGTCTGTCACCTCTTCTGGGTTTGCACTAGGTAAATCTACTTTATTTAAAACAGGAATAATTTCTAAATCGTTTTCTAAGGCCAAATACAAATTACTTATCGTTTGGGCTTGGATACTTTGTGCTGCATCAACTACTAAAAGAGCCCCTTCGCAAGCAGCAATAGATCTAGAAACCTCATACGAAAAATCTACATGGCCAGGTGTGTCAATAAGATTTAAAACATATTCTTCTCCTTTATAGGTATATTCCATTTGTATGGCATGACTTTTAATGGTAATGCCACGCTCACGCTCCAAATCCATATTGTCCAAAAGCTGATCTTGTTTTTCTCTATCAGTTACGGAACCTGTAAAATCTAATAGGCGATCTGCAAGTGTACTTTTTCCATGGTCTATATGGGCTATGATACAAAAGTTTCTAATCTTCTTCATTCAATTCTAATTTCTATTTCTCTACACTAAAAAGGGTAAAAACTATTACAAATATACTTTATTTATAAGCCATTAAATATGGCTTTTTCATAAATGTTATTTAATTCATTGTCATAAGAGCTCCACAGGTTCCAAGGCTTATTAATAAATACACTCCAGAGAGGATAAAAAATATTTTCCCAGCTTTCTTTTTATTTTTTGCCATAAGCAATCCGCCAATAATAGCTAATACTATTGCTGGCCCAAACATAATAGCGGCAAAAAAGAAGACTAAACCGTCTAAATTGCCTACTTCTAAAGGAAAAATTATATTCATTTTATTAGGTATAAGTTATTCATATTCTGCTTTTAACTCTTCTAATCGAGCAATTTTATCGTCTCTATAAAATAAGTTCATGGTTTCAAAAGGAATAATTTTATAGTCTTTGTTTACAATATGTACGCATGACTTTTTAATGGCCCGTACATCAAAATTATGAGCATCAATAAATTGCATAATTATGATTCGGAACAGATTGTCATAGCCCATATCTGGCGCATCAATTTCTGGTAAACAGCACATAATACTCTTTAAATTTTCAGATGCTTTTTCTACAGAATTTCCCGTGCTAAACAGTTCAATCATTTTACCATGAAGTTCTTCATCCTGTTCGTAAATAATAGTATTTTTCCCTTCATTCAACAAATCATCGGGGTTAATATAACGTGTTAACGGGGTAATTTCATCTCCTAATTTTAAAGCATAACCCATTACTAAAGCATCAGGATTACAAGGAACCGGAATTAGATCGTCGGGTTCAAAAATAGGCGATTGCTCTAGAATATTTCTTCGTACTTCTGTTAGGGTAATTCTATTTTCATCTACTTCAAAATTTTCCAACCTTCCTGCTATTTGGGTGGGTTGAAAAGTAACTCCACGAACGCATTTTTGTTTGGTAGCAAATGTAATAGTTTCACCCATTTCATGATCGTTTAAGCCTTTTTGTAAAGTAACTACGAGTGTTGTAGATAAGTTAAGTTTATTAAGATTTTCGATAGCTTTTAGCCTTGTTTCAGCTAAATCTGCTCCACGTAAAGTTTGTAAAACAGTATTGTCTAAAGAATCAAATTGCAAATAGATTTCAAAATCTGGCGCATAAGTAGCTAGTCTTTCAGCGAAAGCATAATCTTTAGCAATTTTTATTCCATTGGTATTTACCATTAAATGCCGAATGGGTAGTGTTTTGGCATAGTCTAGAATTTCAAAAAACTGCGGGTGAATGGTGGGTTCGCCACCACTAATTTGTACCACATCTGGTTCCCCTTCATTTTTAACAATAACATCTAGCATTTTTTTAATCTCTTCCAAAGTACGGTGCCTGCCATAAGTTGGCGAGGAGCCCGCATAACACGTAGGGCAGGTTAAATTACAACGGTCTGTAACCTCAACTACGGTTAAGCAAGAATGCTGCTCATGGTCTGGGCAAAGACCACAGTCATACGGGCAACCATAATGCGTTTTGGTATTAAAGGTTTTAGGGTATTCAGATGCTTTGTTATAATTTCTGATGTTCTTGTAATATTCAATATCATCAGCAATTAATACTTTGCTTTTACCATGCTCTTTGCAGTTTTTAAGCATATAAACCTTATCATTCTCAAAAATAATTTTGGCATCTACCCTTCGTAAACAATCAGGGCATAGACTTAAAGTAAAATCATAATAGGTGTAGTTTCTGGTAGGCATATACAATTCCTTTTCGGATGAATTTATGGTAATACAAGAAACAAATTAGGGATAAATATTGAATACTACTGAGGCTAAGCACAAAAAATGTATTCGGTTTTATAAATTCAATAAGAAATCGGAGTCCAAAATAGCAAACCATAAAGAATTTAAAATAGGCGCCATTTTCAAACTTTGAAGGTTTTTTCATCCCTTTTTTTAGAGCGATAAAAAGAATACTCAAAAACACAACTTCATATAAAGCAATAGGGTGTCTTGGTACACCATCACCCAAATCAATACCAAAAACAGATGCCGTTTCAATACCATAAGTAAACTCTGTAATGCCTGCTAAAAAACAACCGATTCGACCAATACTAATTCCTAAAATAATAGGGAGCACAAATAAATCACCAGAAGATTTTTTTTCTCCTATTATTTTTTTGGACAGTTCTACGCCTAGTAGTCCACCAAAAAGTCCGCCCATAATGGTTTTGTTGTTTAGTATAGCAAACCAATATTCTTGAGAATGAAACATAGGGTTTTCTAAAAAAGCAATGAACCGAGAGCATATTAAAGCACCAACAATAGCGCCAATAATAATGGAGAGTCTATTGTTAGAAGAGATGCTATCCTTGATCTTTTTTCGTAAAAAAACATAATACCGAAACGCAATAAAAAAAGCGAGGTATTCTAAAATTAAATGCATATTTAATTTTATACCGAATACTAGAGGCTCAAAAGGAATGGTAAAACTCATAATTAGGGTACAATATAAGATCATTTGAAGTTTTAGCAACTTCTTTAGAAATTGTAAATTTGCGCTATGCCTAAAATTGGAGATATAGAATTACCAGATTTTCCTTTATTGCTTGCACCTATGGAAGATGTAAGCGACCCACCTTTCCGTGCTTTATGCAAAGAACAAGGTGCAGATTTGGTGTATACGGAGTTTATTTCTTCGGAAGGATTGATCCGTGACGCTGCCAAAAGCGTTATGAAATTAGATATTTATGAAAAAGAACGCCCGGTAGGGATTCAGATTTTTGGTGCCAATTTAGATTCGATGTTAAAATCTGTGGAGATCGTAGAAAAATCGGGGCCAGATATTATTGATATTAATTTTGGCTGTCCAGTAAAAAAAGTAGTGAGTAAAGGTGCTGGCGCAGGTATTTTAAAAGATATTGATTTGATGGTTTCCTTAACCAAGGCAATGGTAGAACATACGAAATTACCTGTTACCGTAAAAACAAGGCTGGGTTGGGATGAAAGCTCTATAAAAATTGTTGAGGTAGCAGAACGCTTGCAAGATGTTGGTTGTAAAGCGATTTCCATACATGGTAGAACACGGGCACAGATGTATAAAGGAGATGCGGATTGGAAACCAATTGCAGCAGTAAAAAATAACCCAAGGATGCATATTCCTGTTTTTGGAAATGGTGATGTAAATACTCCAGAAAGAGCGGTAGAAATGCGAGACGAATATGGCTTAGATGGTGCTATGATTGGAAGGGCTAGTATTGGTTATCCTTGGTTTTTTAAAGAAGTAAAGCATTTTTTTAAAACAGGTACCCATTTAACCCCACCTAGCCTAGCGGAACGTGTAGAAGTTGCCCGTAGGCATTTGCAAATGGCGATAGATTGGAAAGGGGAGAAATTAGGGGTTTTTGAAACGCGAAGGCATTATACCAATTACTTTAAAGGAATTCCTAATTTTAAAACATACCGCATGAAAATGGTGACTAGTGATGATGCTGTAGATGTTTTTGCAGCGTTTGATGAGGTATTGCAAAAATTTGGGGATTATGAATTTGTGACTCCTTAGCATTGAACAACTAAACAATTATCCCCTTTGAGGAGATTTTCAGGAGTATTATTTCAAAATAATGAAAGCAAAGAAACATCATAAAATTATATTTGATGCTGCATATTTGTTAAAAACGCAGAAAGATAGAAATAACAGTTATTTATTTGTAACTCCTTAGAATCAAATAATTTATGAATTGTCCCCTTGAGGGGACTTTAGGGGTGTTATTACAAAATGTTAAAAAATGTAACATCGTAAAGTGATTTCCGATACTTCATATTTGTTGAAAATAGAAAGATATTCGAATAACAATTCTTCTTTAAACTTAAGGAAGCCTAACGAATTAGTTTTTTGGTAATTCTACTACTTGCTATTTTAGCAGCAATAACTCCTAAAACAGTTATGGTTCCTAATACAATAACAATATTTATCCATTCATAAGCAACAGGATAGGCCATATTATAATCTATTGTTAACCAACCAAAAATGAGTTGAGACCAGATCAATAATGAGCCAAGAAAAACACCAAATACGCCACCTATAAACGTAACAAGTACCCCTTGTACAAAATAGATTTGCCTTAATTTTTTAATAGTAGTTCCTAAGCTATATAAGGTTTTAGAATTTCCTTGCTGATCTAAAATCATCATAATAAATGCACCAACTACATTAAATAAAGCAATAATAAGGACTAAAGTAAAAATAAGGTAAGTAGCAATATTTTCCGTATTCAACATTCTGTATAAGGTACTATTCAACTCTTTTCTATTTCTTAGAATAATAGTATTTTCAAATAGCATAAGAATAGCAGCACGTACTTTTTCCGGATCAGCAGTGTCAGCAAGTTTAAAATTTATACCAGAAATTTCATTTGGTTTTTTACCAAATAAATTTTGCGTAAAGTCTAAATCAGCAAAAATATATTTATCATCTAATTCTGCTTCAACACTATAAATTCCACTGAGTACCAAAGCATCTGCTCTAAGATCTTTTTGGGATAAAGCGCCAGCTCCCGGTTTCATTACCATCACTTGCATAGGGTTTAGGTAATTATTAATGGGCAATCCCAACATATTAGCGATACCTAATCCGGCTACTGTCTGTTGCTCATTAAACCAATTGCCTAGATATAAGGTGCTATCCATACCAATAACATTGGTATAATTTTTATCTACTCCTTTTAGTATTGCTAAACGGCTTTTTTGTTTATGAGTAAGATATACGCGGTCTTCTATTTCTTTTGCATAGGCAACAAGCCCTTCTATTTGGGTTAATTTTTGCTCCTGCGCTTCAGAGATGATAAAGTTTTTTCCTGTAAGCGGCAAAGCCTTTAAATCTGGATCAAAACTATTGGTGTATTGTAAACTAAAGGTTTTTAAACCCGCAAAAGCAGAAAGTACAATAAACAATGCAGCTGCCCCAATAACTACTACTAAAAAAGTAACCGCATTAATAATATTAACAGCGTTCTGCTTACTTTTAGAACGCATATAACGTTTAGCAATGTAAAAAGGGAAGTTCAAAATACTTAAGATTTTTTTCTTTTCTCTAACAGATCAGGATTTTCAATAGGGTTATCATTTCCTTTTAGTGATTTTTCTATCCCATCAATATATTCTAAAGAGTCGTCTAAAAAAAACAGTAACTCTGGCATTCGTCTTAGTTGGTTTTTTGTCCGTTGCGCCAATTCATGTTTTATTAAAGGCTGGTTAGATTTTATACCGTCTAACAATTCTTGTGCTTTAGCATTAGGAAAAATACTTACATATACCTTAGCAATAGAAAGGTCTGTAGTAACACTTACTTTAGAAACAGAAATTAAAGTACCTTTTAGTCCGCCATCTGTAGCAGCTCTTTGCAGCACATCAGCAATATCTTTTTGTATTACACCACCTATCTTTTTTTGTCTCTGTGTTTCCATGCTACAAAAGTACATAATATATACCATTGCTAAGGTATTTGGTTCATGCGGTCTTAGTTGTTCCAAAGTTGTATTTTTACTCGATAATCGGGATTTAAAATGGCTCCGACGCTTGCGTCGAAATCAATGTGAATTTTCCTTTTAATGCTTCGAGGGTTTGCTCCGAGGTTATTCACTATACATATTTACATCATTAGATATCATATATAAGTTTGTACAAATGAAAAAAATAGAACATATCGGTATAGCAGTTAAAGATTTAGAAAAAGCAAATAAGCTCTATGAAAAACTGCTGGGAGTAGCGCCTTATAAAGAAGAAGAGGTACCGTCTGAGAAAGTAAAAACATCCTTTTTTAAAGCTGGCCCTAATAAGATAGAATTGTTAGAAGGCACCGCTTTAGATAGTCCTATTACAAAGTTTTTAGAAAAAAAAGGAGAAGGAGTACATCATATTGCTTTTGAGGTAGCCGATATTTATGCAGAGTTAGCTCGTTTAAAAAAAGAGGGCTTTACAATTCTTAATGAAGTGCCTAAAAAAGGAGCAGATCATAAATTAGTAGCTTTTGTACATCCTAAAAGTACAAGTGGCGTATTGGTAGAATTATGCCAGGAAATACTAGCAGAATAAAAACCTGCTTTTGTTGTATGTAATGTTTGCAACGTATCAAAATAAATAGTAGTTTTGCGGTCGCAATTTGCGGGTCCTATAGCTCAGTTGGTTAGAGCACCTGACTCATAATCAGGGGGTCCATGGTTCGAGCCCATGTGGGACCACATTATAAATCCATAACAAACTATTAATTAGTGAGTTATGGATTTTTTATTTAAATAGGGTGTTTGCAAGGGTGTTTTATAGATTGACCGACCTTGGTTTTGCTACTTATAAAGCCTAAAATATAAAAATATTTTTTATAGGAAAGTTCATACATTTTTTTAGCTTTAACTTAAATGATAAGTATTTAAATTATGAAATCTAAAAATTCCGAATTAATCTGGTCTGGAAAAGTCCATATGGGGATGAACTAGGCATCTTTTCAAATGCACATTACAGTGGGTTATCATTTGAATTACCTCTAACAATAAAAAGCCAATCTAATACTTCACAAGAGGTTTCAATTATTATAAATACAGAACTTATCAAAGTTTTTGCAGGATATAAGGGTCATTTGGTGACAATAACTCAATTTGCTCTTGACAATTCTAGTTCTAATCTATACGATTACAAAGAAATTGTCTTATTTGAGGACTATATTATGGATAGCAATTCTGATAAGATAGTTAAAACTAGTATAGCTGGAGATAAGATATTTTTAAGTATTAAAATTGAAGTAGATACAACTGTTGCTCCAGGATTGTACGATGACTTTTTGGTTAAGGAAATCCGATTCCAATCTGAAAACTATCAATACTATGCAAACTTAGGGTTTCACTAAATATTAGTTGGCCTAAAAAATAACTGCTTAATCAAAAGACAAAAGAAAATTTTTGGAAAGAAGAAAGTTTGTTAAATCTGCCAGTGTAATAGGCTTATTACCATTACTACCTCCCAATTTTATGCTTCTTAAAAAGACTAGCAATAGTCCTTATTATGAAATAGCAACTACTTTGGCAGTAGCTAATTTGGCTTTAAAAGTAGGTGGGACAATGTTTGGAGGTGGTGGAAATATGACAGGATATACAATTCAATTGTTGGAAAATATTTCAAAGCAATTAAATATAATTGAGCAAAAACTGGATATAGTTATTGATTTATTGCAAGATATAAATGAGAAAATTGAAAAACTCCCTAACGCAGTTGTTAACAAGATAAGTGAAAGATTAATTTATAGTAAGGTTATTGATTATCAAACAAAATTAAACCTATATACGCTTAAAAAGAAGGGAGACAAGTTGAATGAATTCTATTCAACAATTACAATTAATAGCTTGTCAAATTCATTAGAGGATTTGCGTAAACACCGTCAAATTTTAATGACGTATAATACTTTCTTTAATATAATTCCCATTTCCATATCTCTGAATCTTGAGTGGGGAATAATGAACTTGCTGAAACTTGGACCAGATGAGATAAATGTCGAGTTAGATTCGTTTGAAAAATATTTTGAGAAGGTACTTTATAGAGAAAAAGAAGGATTAAACGATGAATACAATCGAACATTTGAGGAAAAAAGGTCATTAACAAATGACTTAAATCTATCCTATTCCGATAGCCATACCAAGGGAAAGGTTACATATTTTAAATTTGGGTATAGTTATGAAAAAATAATAATTGAAAGTAGTGAACTAGATGAACTGTATTACAAGGGCTTAATCGAGAAAGAAGACAACTTTTACGAATTTAATCAGCTTTCATATATGAATGATGAGAGCAATATTAAGAATATTATACAGCGTATTAATTTGGGAGAAGTAAACTTGCAAGCTACTTTTATGCATGTTGTTCAAATTTGGAAAGGAAAGCTGAAAAAGTTCAATACTTTACATCAGGATTTTGAGAATAAGGCAAAATCACTTTCAGAAGTTACTGAAAGACTTTATTATTATTCTTCGCTATTGGATACGGCGAACCATGCTTTAATTTTTATCCGAAATTCAAAGCTATGAGAAGGACACTACTATTTCTTATTGTACAACTGATGTTTTTATTGGGCTGCTTTTGCCAAACGAATCAAAAAGTAGAAATACCTGCTTTTTTTGATGTCAGTAACCCATTATTAGAAATAGACTTAAGCAAATTACCAATTCAGGCTAGAGCAAGCGAAATAAGGGCAAACTTTGTATTAATGGTAATTCAAAAGCTTAATGAAGTATCTGTGGAATATAAGTATGCTCAAGAGCTTTATAAATTACAATACAAACTAAACGAGGAGCTGCCTAACAATATTGGAATGCTTGCTAGAGTAGAGATTTATTCCGATGGATTAGGAAATATTAAAACCAAGAATAATGTTCTAATACCTATGCAAACAGGGATAAACCCTATTGATGCTATGGCAGAAAATCTTAATACACCTGCTATAAGTACGCCACCTTTAAGTCCTGCACAGTTTATTGATGAAAGTTATTTTATTTGGCTTTACAAAGAAGATGACAACTTGAAAGGTGGTGTTATCCCCAAGGAGTTGAAAACTGATTTGTATCGCAAGGGGAATATCTTGGCAAGACAAAAAGTTGAAATGGACAGTTTTTATGATAAAAGATATTATCCTTTAGAAACTGCTGATGAAATAGTCCCAACAGAAATCAAGAAGTCACAATATTGGCATGAAAGGTATTTAACTTTTAAACAAGAAATAGACAAGAAAAATAAAACTGAAAGAATCCAGGAACTTAATCAAAAATTTGAAATACTTCAAAATAAATCTGAAAATCTTGCAAGAGAAGCCATAGCAATTGGAAAAAAAATACAAGCAAATAACTCTTTGTTGGCGACTCTGGAATTATTTATTTCGGCAGGGAATACTATTTCTGATTTTTATGATAACAAAACGGTGAGTCCAACACTTATAAAACAGCAAAATAATACGTTGATTATTCAAAAAACTGAAATAAATCTTAGACTTGAGTCTACAAGAAATGGACTAAAGAAGACAAATAAAATATTAAAATCTGAGTACAGTCAAATTTTTAAATAATTTACATATATTTTTAAACAGGGGGGATACACCTAATGACTAATTAGATAGGGGTTAATTAACAGGGGCGTTCTATTTATAGGTGTATATTATTAAATAACGTGAGTTCGACGTAAAAAGTTTGTGTTTTACATAGAAAAAAGCAGAATATTTAGTAAATTAAAGTGTTGAATTTCAATTTATTATAAAATTTTCTGCTTAAGATATCTATCGATAAAATTACTGAAATTTTCTGTTCCATTGATGATTTTTGTAAAGATTTTGTTCCCTTTTGGCAAAAAAGCTTAATCTCTGATGGTAAAAAACGCTTAAGAAAATCTAAGATGTCACTTTCCGAGGTGATGACCATTCAGGTGTTATTCCATCTATCAGGCTATAGAACATTTAAAGAATTCTATAGGGGGTATGTATGTAAACATTTACAGGACGAATTTCCGAATCTAGTATCCTATAATCGTATGGTAGAACTTAAAAGAGAAAATTTTATGCCTTTAGCGATTTATTTGAAAACTTTTGGTCTGTCCCAATGTACAGGTATTAGTTTTATAGATTCAACACCACTTCGAGTATGCGATAAGAGAAGAATAAACCAACACAGAACCTTCAAAGGTCTTGCGCAAAGGGGGCAATGTTTTTAGGTTGGTTCTATGGTTTCAAGTTACATATTGTTACTAATGATAGAGGCGGTATCATTGACTTTATGCTCACTAAGGGTAATGTGGACGATCGGAGTCCATTACGTTTTAAAGCCTTTATCAAAAAACTATATGGAAAACTCTTTGGGGATAAAGGATATATCTCAAAAGAACTTTTCTCCCAACTCTTCACAAACGGTGTTCATTTGGTAACCAAGTTGAGAAAGAATATGAAAACTAAACTCCTTATCCCTATAGCAGATGCTTATCATTTGAGGAAATGTGCCATCATAGAAACTATATTCGACCAACTTAAGAACTTCTGCCAAGTAGAACATTCAAGACATAGAAGTCAAGCCAATTATTTCAATAATATATTTACAGCTTTAATCGCCTATAATTTCAAAGACAAAAAACCTTCTCTTAAAAACAAATTCGTGAACACTAAACAGCTCTATTTAACCATATAGTTATATCGAACTCACGTTAATTATGTTTAATTCACTTTGATAAAGAAATGCTTTTAGAGTTTAATTAAGGTAGTTAATAAATAAGTTGTGCATTAGCCTATATAATGATGTAAACGCAATGCTTTTTATTGTTTTCAGTAAAGGAAATAAAAAAATTGAGCTTACTATCTTTTATCTACCTGCTTTGAAAGAAAAACCTTATGTGTTATTATTCATTAAATTGCATTAAATCATCAAAATAAATTTTAAATAATGCTTCAAAAAAAGGATGTTTTAATTGAAAGAGATAATCAAGTATCTAAGGAGCTAAAAATTTTAATTGTTGATGATCATAAACTAACATGTCTAGGTTGCAAATTAATTTTAGAAAATGCTTCAAAAGATGGTACTCTACCAAAAAGTAAAATTGATTACGTACATTCTATAGAAAGTGTTCTTGATATTTTTAATGAAAGAAGTGGAGACGATAAAATTTACGATCTAATTTTCTTAGATATTAGGCTTCCACAAGGCAATTGTAAAGATTTATACAATGGGGAAGACTTAGGAATTGTACTGAAGAAGATTAATCCAAGTTTGAAAATTATAGTAATTACTTCTCTATCAGATAATCAACGTTTATTGGGCATAATAAAGAATTTAAATCCAATAGGCTTCTTGAACAAGCATGAAATAAATGAATCAAGAATAGTTGATGCTGTTAATCGCTCTATAGAAAACGAGCTTTTTTATTCGCCAGATATATTAAAGCTACTAAAAAATAGACAGGTTTCAGGTGTTATACTTTATCCTATAGAACAAAAGTTCTTGAAGTTATTATCAAAAGGATATTGTTCAAAAAGGATTTCTCAAATCTTACCTTGGTCAATATCAAAGATCGAAAAGAAAAAAAAGCTTCTTCGTGAAAAATTAGAAGTGGAAGAGAAAAGTGTTTTGGCTCTTGTTTTTAAGGCTAAAAAACTGGGTTTTATTTAAATGAAAAATACTGTATATTTTGTACATTTTATTACCACAAAATTTTAATTAAATTATAGAACTTGTGTTAAGAAGTCGTTGCGCAAATGATTCTTTAAATTAATAATCTAAAACCTTTTAAAAAATGAAAAAATTAATTTTAAGCTTAGTAGTTGTGTTTTTATGTAATTTCGCTATCGCTAGTGAAAAAGAGCTAGATGCTCCTGAAATTTTGAAGTCTCCTGAAAAAGAATTAATCTTTAAAAATTTTGTTGTTGATAGTCAAAAAGCAGATTTTAATCAAATATTAATATCGGCAGAAGAATACTCTACTTTTGAACATGCATCTTACGAATTAAACTTTGAAGAGTACACATCTTGTGGAGATCAGGCGGGATTTGCAGCAGCCGTTCTTGAGGCTGCTGGTTATGATTATTGGACAGAATGGTTCTGGGCCTATGGAATTTGTACTGGTATAGATTTCTAAATGACAGTATAGTGGACTTTTGGCCTATAAAATTTAAAAGTCCACTTTAAACTTTCTTTAAATTCAGTATTATTTAAGTGGATTTGTTTTATCGAGAAAATTGTTACTTATGAAGTTTAGATTAATTTTTACTAGAATATGTTTTAAATATTATTAATTAATAGCGAATTATCTCTATGAAAAGCATTGTTGTAATTATATTTTTATTTTTAGCCCATTCAAGCATACAAGGACAGTCGGGAGAAGTGATTTATAGTATCAAATTTAATTCTGAAAATGATAGTTTACTTGATAAACTAGGAGTGAAGACCTTTAAAGAGGAACTTGATGAAATTGCAAAAGATTTTCGTTTTAAATTAAGTTTTAATAATACGGAATCTCAATTCAATTTGATTAAAAATTTGTTTTTAAACGATAGTGATTTTAAGGTTAAAATGGCAGTTCGACTTTACGGTCGAAGCAGTCGATTTTTTACGAGTTTGAATGACAAATTCCTAATTGAAGAAAAAGAATTTTTAGGGAGAAGTTTTAATGTCAAGACAAAGTTTGATGATATGAAATGGATTCTTACTAAAGAATCTAAAACCATTTCAGGTTACACTTGTTTTAAGGCTATTGGTTTTCGATACTCAAGAGACAGAAACTTTAAAACAAAAAAATATAATGTATATGCTTGGTATAGTCCTGAAATACCAATAAATCTAGGCCCTTTTGAGGCAGTTGGTTTACCAGGGTTAGTGTTACAATTTGATTTAATAGGACAAAGCTTAGTAGTAAACAAAATTGACTTCAAGAAGGAAGTAGTAATAGATAACCCAAAAGATAGTAAAGTAATAACTAAACAGGAATTCGATGATATGATAAAAAAACGTGTTGAAACTAACAAGAAAAATTAAATACTTTGTATAAGTCTTTTTAAATGGAGAGTAAAAGAATTTTTCTGCTATTTGTACTGTTTTTTTTATCATTTTTTTTTTCTAATTCGCAACAAGTAAAAATAGAAGGGCGAATTGTAGATTCACTTTCAAATGCTATTATAAACGCCAATATTACTATAATCCCAGAAGCAGAAAATGCTTTTATTACCCATCAATTAACAGATTCTTTAGGTATTTTTCGCACTCTTTTACCTATAGATAAAAAATATCAGGTCATTATAAGTCATTTAGGATTTAAAGTAGAAAAGTTTGAAATTTTTACGTCGCAAAATCTAAAACTAGACATTATCCTTAAACCACTCTTAGAAAGACTCGATGAAGTGATTATAGAATACACACCACCTATTAAAATAAAAAAGGATACAACGATTTATGATATAGATGCCTTCGTAAATGGTAAAGAACGAAAACTACGAGAAGTGCTTAAAAAATTACCAGGTATTGAAGTTGATCGCGAAGGAAACGTAACATCTAAAGGAAAGAAGGTAACTCAGGTGCTTGTTGATGGTAGAGTGTTTTTTACTGGTAATACTAAACTTGCAGTAAACAATATACCTGCTGATGCAGTTAATCAAATTGAAATATTAGAAGATTATAACGAAGTTAGTTTTTTAAAAGGATTACAGGAAAGCGATGATATTGCTTTAAATATTTTATTGAAAGAAAATAAAAAGAAATTCATCTTTGGAGATGTGAATACAGGAGGAGGTATTCAAAATCGGTATTTGCTTCATCCTTCCTTGTTTTATTATAGCCCTAAAATGGATCTTAGTCTTATTGGGGACATTAACAATACAGGAGTAAAATCATTTACGTTGAAAGATTATGTGGAGTTTGAAGGTGGTTTCGGAAAATTAATTGGAGATATTAAAGGTTATAAAGCTTTAATTAGTGATGAGCTTGCTCAATTTTTAGTGAATCAAGATTATAGAGAAAATCAAAGTCAGTTTGGAGCGCTAAATTTTCGAAAGTCATTTTCAAAAAAAACGAGCTTAGCTACCTATGTAATTTGGAGTAATGAAGATTCAGAAATCGAACAGCTTAATCTTAATACATTCATTAATAATGATAGAAACTTTGAGGAGACAAGAAGAAATAATAACCTCCTTAGTAACTCATTTTTGATAGGAAAACTAAGTTTGGATAGTAAACTCGCAACATCTGCTAAACTTTCATTTAATTCCTTTATAAAAGTTACTAATAATACTAAAAATGGAACGCTAACAAGTAATACTATATTACTGGATAATGTTTTTAACACATCTAATGTATTGGAAAGTGTAACTTTCAAACAAAATGGCAGCTACAATAAAAGATTCTCAAAAGCTCAGACGTTGAGTGCAGAAGGAGCCATTAACCTATCAAAAAGTGATGTGTTAAATCAATGGATTAGTGATAGCATATTTCTGGAAGATATACTACCATTACAAGAAGAAGAGTCTTTTAATATAATCCAGAATAAAGAAAATCAACGTTTTAACTTAGATTTTATAGTTAAAGATTATTGGGTATTAAATAATTACAATCATATCTATACAACATTTGGTGTTGACCTTAAAAGTGAAAGCTTCACTTCTTCTGAAAACCAACTGCTAGGTAATGGAGATATAAATAATTTTTCATCTAATGGTTTTGGAAACGATTTAGACTATAATATAAACAATTATTTCAGTGGTTTAGAATACAAATTCCTTAAAGGTATATTAACCGCAAAATCTAGCTTATTCTATCATCGTTATTCTTGGGAGAATCAGCAATTAGGTAATTCAACAATAAATAAGACGGATGTATTATTACCTAAGATTAGTGCAGTGTTGGAGTTTAATAGTAGCGAAAATTTACGTCTGCAATATCAGGCTAATGTAAGTTTGCCTGGCTCTAACAGAGTTTTTAGTAATTTTTTACTAAATTCTTTCAATACGGTAGAACGTGGTAATCCCAATTTGTCAAATGAGCGTTTTAATGAGTATTCTTTAAATTATTCTAAATTCGACTTATTTCGAAACGCACATTTGTTTTTTAGTATTAATTACAATAAAAAAACGCAAAGTGTTAAAAGGACAACAGCCCTTGAGGGTATTGAACAATTCACAACTTATACGTTTTTCAATAGACCAGAAAACAGTGTTAACCTAAATTTTCTGTGTGGAAAAAAAATTTATAATTTAAAATTTAACTTACAAGGTCAGGCTGGTTACAATGAATTTTTTCAATTAGTTAATAATAATATTGCACTCAATATATCTAAAAATTTTGTTGCAACTGGAACAATGGAGACGACTTTTGATAAATGGCCGAATCTTGAATTAAAGTTTAAATATAATCCTTCTGTTTTCCAAACAGCCGCAGAAACGAATACGTTTCAAAATATTGAACCCTCTATAAATCTTGATTACCTATTTCTAAAGAATTTACAATTAAAGGCAGATTATTCACGCATAGACTTTCGAAATAATCAAAACAACAGTCAAGATATTTTTGACTTAGCTAATGCCTCTTTATCATATCAAAAAGAGGATAGCCCTTGGAGCTTTAAAGTAAATGCTACCAATTTATTAAACACTCAATTCAAAAGACGTAGTTCTTTCTCAGATTTTTTGATTTCTGATCAAAGTACTTTTATTCTTCCAAGGATTATTATGTTTACTTTGAATTATCAGATATAGATTTGGACTGCTTATATTTATTTGGGCAAAAATAAGATAGTCATCTATTAACCAATTTTGTTAAAAAAGCTGTTTTTTTTGTAGGTACATAGCTTAGCACGCATCCCAAATCTTACCAGTTCTTTATCCTATCTTTTTGCGAGGTCAACTTTATCATTTAATTGTTCTAGAAAACACTCAGATCCAAAGAATAGAAATTGATTCATAAGATAATTAGTTCTTGAAGGGTTATTTAGCGCTATACCTTTTAAAAACAATAGCGTATTTAAATTAATTACCATTTATTTTAGATATAGCTTTTTCTTTATCATCATAATCATACCATTGAGTTGCTAAAAAATCTTTTTTCAATAAGAAATTCTTTGTGCTTACTTATTCTATTAAATTTGGGGTTTAGAAAATTAATAATTTCTTTTTTAGGGGTTAATTCTAAACTCTTAACAGATTCTTTTAAACTAAATCTAATAACTCCGTGTGTACTTTTTACTGCTAAACTCATACTTCTCTATTAATGTTTTACTCTTAACATAAAGCGAATTATATACCAAAAAGGTGTGCTTGAAAGGGTGTTTTTGGATTGAATAATTCTGAATTATTTTAAAATTTATTTAATGACAGACAGTCAATTTATTACTGACAGTAACAGTTATTAGCATTTATCATTAAATAAGTTTCAGAATGAAACATTAACTAAGTACATGTGGGACCACTTATAAAAAGCATCTACATAAATTTGTAGATGCTTTTTTGTCTTAATTAAAAATATTTAAAGAACGGCAGTTTTTTTACCTTTTTTATTCACGTTAAACCAACCTAAATATCCTATCAATACAATAATTATAGCTACTGCGATCATTGCAATTAGTCTATGTATGGATCCAGAATGATCGTTTAGTTCCCCTTCACCAACTAAAACAAAACCAGCCCAATAATATGGATTAGCGGTATTTTCATCTGCTTGATCTAGATAGTCTAGTTTTGCTTTTCTAAGGGATGCTTTTTTAGAGAGACCTTTATCTAGATATTTATAAAAAGAAAGCATAATTTCTGCAGTTGACTGATCTGGTACAGACCAAAGACTGGTTACTAAATTTTTAGCTCCAGCATACATAAAACTATTTCCCAAACTAATGATTCCCTCTCCTTTTTTGTAAGAACTTATTCCGGTATTACATGCGCTCAATACTATCAAATCAGCATTTATATCCATATTATAAATTTCATAAACATAAGTTTCTCCATCCTCTTTTTCGTTTTCTAGGTTGGTGAAAAATATTTTTGAAAATAATGGATCTTCACTTTCTGCAACAGCTTGGGCAGCTACATGAACCATACGGGTATTTTGAACTACTTTCTTGAAATTTGCCTCAGAAGCTTCTAGATCAGTATATACTTGTCCGCCAATTAAACTATTTATTTGCGCTACTTCTTTCCTTGCAAAGAGGAGTGTAATTAGTTTCTCTCTCTTGGTTGTACCTCTTATTATAATAGAATCTTTCGGAACAGCTGTTTGGTATACCTATAAACAAGTTATTTACAATCTTCATAAACAGTTTGAAGGAGATGAAGAAATTAAATTTTGAATCTGTTTCAAGAGTTTATCAATTCAAACAATCGATAGTGTATCTTGAACGGAGTTGAAGAAAGCCTGTACAAAATTATAATAAAACTCATAATAAACTAATTTATAGTTGTTTGTGAGTTTTTTATTTATAAAAGGTACGATTTTTGCAATAATTGTTTAAAGAAATAGCAAAATGATTGTACTTTTAGATAATGGACATGGAGGTCTCATAAACGGTAAATACCAAACTTATGGGAAAAGAAGTCCTATTTGGAGTGATGGTTCTCAACTATTTGAAGGTGAATTTAATAGAGCCATAGTAAATGGTATTATAGAAGCATTAACAAGGCTAAAGATTCCATATGTAAATATAGTGCCAGAATATAGAGATGTGCGCTTGGAAACAAGAATTAAGAGAGCTAATGTCTATGGTTCAAAAAATTGTTTTTATTTAAGTGTGCATGCTAATGCGGGTGGCGGTAAAGGCTCAGAATTTTTTACAGCGCCAGGAGATACTAAAAGTGATAAAATAGCCACTATTTTTGGCAACACCTACAAAAAAGAGTTTCCAAATAGAATATTAAGAACAGATTTTACAGATGGAGATTTGGATAAAGAACAACGTTTTTATGTATTAACCAAAACAAGAATGCCTGCCCTTCTTACAGAAAACTTTTTTATGGATAATGAAGAAGAATGTAAAACCATATTGATGACGAAACAAGGAAGGGAAAAGATTATAAAATATCATATAGATGCAATACTACAAGTAAAGACAACATTATTTTAATAAAGTATTAAGCAAATAAATTATGGCAAATTTAAACTGGTTTCCAATTAACCCTTTACGAAAAGAAGATGGCTCTTTTTACTCCTTATCTTTAATGGATAATGCTGAGGCATTAAAACCTGTCCCTTTAGATGCTGCAGAAAATCCATTTGCACAGTTTAAAATAATTCAGAATTCATTAAATATCCAAACAGCATCAGATCTTGGTGTAGGTATTGGTTCTGTTACTGGGAGTTTTAAGTCTTTTGTTTTAAGTTATGAAGCAATGTTATTTACAGAGAAAATTGTAACAAATCCTATTGGGGGTAAAATTTATGGAACACGTTGGGGAGCTGGGCTACGGGTTATTTTAAAAGTTAGTGATATTAAAGCAAACGCTAGCTTTAATTTTGGAGCAATAGCAGCGGCAGCAGAGTTAGGACTTGCAAAAGTAGAATACGAAATAAATGGAATAGGAATAAGTTCTCCTAATATTTTAAAAGTACTCCCAGGGCCAGGTGAATTTAGTTTTGAAAACTATACTAAGATATTGGAAGCTGCAGAAAAAGTTAAAAAATATATAGCAGATAATGCTGAGAATTTAACGCCGCAACCCTTCCAAATTTTTATTTCTGATGATATCAATAAAGATGTATTTAAAGAATCGCAATCGGTTATCTATGCAGCAAGAAATGTTATGAGCAGAAATACCTTAGGAGAAGCATTAGCAAAATCTGGAGGGAAATATAGTGCTGAAATAATAGAAGGCTTTTACGCAAAAATGGGTATTCTAGATGGTAATACAAAACCTACAAGAGATGATAGAAAAGAAGCTTCAGATTTTTTGGATGTATGAATTAGTCAGCAAATAAACATCAAGCATTTATTAAACCTTTCTTCTGTTAAAACCCCGATTTACGTTGGGGTTTTTTATTTAATACTGATATATACTTAAAAAGTAATCAGCGTATCAACTTTTTAAATGAAAAATACTCTTTATTCAATTTTGCTCTTAAATATTTGCTTAATTTAAATTCAATTAGTTCATATGCGATTTTTGAAAAAATTAAAACAGCTAAAATAAGCACCAAATAAAATAAATAATTCGAAGAAAATTTATGAATCATGGGTAATTCAAAAATATTAAATACAAAAGGGTGGGTAAGGTAAATAGAATAAGAAATTAAACCTAGCTCTTGTATTATTTTGGTATTTAAAATTCTAGAAATAATTCCTTTTTTTGAAATTAAAATCAATAAAATTGTTGAAGACATTATTATTGGAGTTAGAAAAATATTTATTAGGTTGTAGTATACATTATTAGGATAGCGTCCTGTATACATATCTATTATTACAAATAAAAAAGTGCATAATATAGGGACTAGCAAATCAATATTTTTATAACACTTTAAGTTTAACGTATCATATAAATAGTAGGTAAATGCACCAAACCCAAACCCAATTAAACCTCTTAAAAATCCAAAATTACTAGTTGAAAAAAAGGGTATTTCATATTTTACTAGTACTATTGTTGAAATTAGAATTAGGAATAATAATAAATAGCTAGAAATAACTTTAGATTGTTTCGAGACTAAAAAAACGAAGCCAATTATGATATAGGAAAAAACTTCGCTCGATACAGACCATGAAACCGTATTAATTCCATCAGTAGGCGTTATGATAGGAGTTGAATTTGTTAGAAATAAACTGTTTATCAATTTTAAAAAAAAGTTGCCTTTATCATAACCTACTATTAAAAATCCAATAAAATAAAGGAGTAAAACAAAAAAATGAAGTGGATATATTCTGATGAGCCTTTTTAAGTAAAATGTTTTTAAATCACCTGTACTTTTTATGTTGTCTGAATAGGTCATGGTAATAATAAAACCACTTAAACAGAAAAAAAAATCAACAAAAATATACGAGTTATGCAATAGCATATTATCATCGAAGTTTAGATTAAATGTGTCTGGAAGGTGATAGATGATAATCATGAAAGAAAAAATACCTCTCAATCCGTCTAATTCTTTAATTCTCATTTTTTTTAAAAAATAGTTATATATATAACTTATGTGTAAGAATATTATTACATTTATTAAAAAGATTTTTTAATAAATTATTTTTTATTTGATCACAGTATCTTATACGTATTCTACGCGTGTAGACAGCAATAGCTTACAAGCAATTTATCTTATTTTTTGCCAGTTCTAGATAGGAATTTAATCAACCTAATAAAATAAAAAAGAGCAGTAAGGAATACATATAAACAATATAAATTTCATTAATTAAGAAAAATACTACAATAAAATAAGTAAAAAACGTTATGTATGTATAGATGTTTTTAAAGTATAAACCTATCTGAAGTTACAATTATGGCAATACAAATTAAGGAAACACAAAGAATTTTAAAAATACTTGAGTTATTAAATTTTGAAACGACACTATTAATGAATACCCATATTCATCAACCTTTAATGAAAAAAGGGTTTTGTTTAGAAAGTACTCTTTTTATGGATGAAATAGCTTCAGAAACTATTGAAAAGCTATATCTGAATACCATTCAAAATAATTAATACAATAGATTTTAAAAAATTGGAATAAACCATTCCGTTCGTAAAAACTAAATACATACCCCAATCTTATTCATTTAATTAACCTACAAATAACAAACATGAAAATTTTAGTAGTAGATGACAAGCAGAATTTGAGTGATTTATTAGCTCAATTTCTAGGACAAAAACACCACGTTAATACCAAAAAAAATGGCCTTGAAGCATTACAATGGCTCCAAGAAGGAGATATTCCTGATTTAATTATTTCCGATTTGGAAATGCCAGAGTTAGATGGATATCAATTAATAACTAAAATACGTTCTAGTGGTTACTTTTCGGACATTCCTATTATTGTGCTTAGTTGCCGTGATAGTAGCGCCGATAGAATAAAATGTTTAAAACTTGGTGCTAACGATTTTATGGTAAAACCCTTTAATCCAGAGGAGCTTTCTATCCGAATAGATAATATTCTAGAGAGTACAGCAAACTAGACAGCAAATCTTAAGACCTATAGTTGTACCTCAATAACTATAGGTCTTTTATTAGTGAAACACTATTTTGTAAAGTCTGTAAGACGCATATAAAATAGATAGTTGAACTAATCCCGCCTTTTCAATGGGATCTTTGTTACATATCCTTGACCCTTGGGTTGATTCCTTTTATCGGGTCTAAGGCTTGCCCTGAGGTTAAATACCTTTTAGAGAAATTAAATTTTGAGTAGGTCTTACAAACTCCTCAAAATTGTAAGTTTAAATTCATACTACTTTTTTAGCGGGATCTTTGTTTGATATCCTCTGTCCTTGAGTTGAATACCTTTTATGTGCTAGATCTGTTTTTCTTTAATGTACACAAGATATGTTTCACAACATATTTAAAGGCGTACGCAACAACAAATTCTTTAAAAGTAGCTTAATACTTACATTTATAATGTAAATAGGACTACTTATTTGCATTATAAACCAAATACTAAAATAAATACCTACTATGTTAGAAATTTGTAATGATGCGCTACTTGTTGTTTATGTTGGTGACGATTCCGATTACATAAACGAGTTTGCAGTACAGCATCCCAACAGTCGTATTAAATTGTGCGGAAATTCGCTAGAAGCTACAACGCTTATAGATAGTGATAGTACAATTGATGCTATTGTTTGCGAGTATAAACTTCCTAGACAAAATGGTATTGCCTTCTTTGAAACCTTAGCAAAACGTGTAGCAAAACGTAAAATACCTTTTATCCTTATACATCATGAAAAGGATAGTGAATTGCGTAAGGTAGCATTAAAACTTGGTATTGATGATTTTTATGTGAAACCCATATCATTTCAAGGCCTATATGAACGGATTATTTTTCTCAAGTCGCTTAAAGATAACTTAAATAAACATAATATAACCACAGTAGAAGATACTGTAAAACCATATAAAATTGGCTTTTTAAAACGAGTATTTGATATTGTAGTAGCTAGTGTTGCACTCCTATGTGCAGCTCCATTTTTGATTTTGTTTATGATAGCCATTCGTTTAGAGTCTAAGGGCAAAGTGTATTATATTTCTAAACGAGTAGGTACTGGATACCGCATTTTTAATTTTTTTAAACTCAGATCTATGTATCCAGATGCGGATAAGCGTATGAAGGAATTTGAACACTTAAATCAATATACTGGATCTGACGATATAGCAGGATCTACGAGTAAAACTACAGAAATAATCACTCCAAAACCTTCTTCGGAAGCATATCTTATAGGTGATGATGGAAAAATTAATGAATCGGAATTTAATAAAGTTAAGAAAGATGATTCTGAAAGCACTTTTATAAAATTTGATAACGATCCAAGAATTACAAAAGTAGGGCATATTATAAGAAAACTAAGTATAGATGAACTACCACAGCTTATTAATGTATTAAAAGGCGATATGTCTATTGTAGGCAACCGGCCATTACCAGTATATGAAGCAGAATTATTAACTACAGATGAGTGGACTACACGTTTTAATGGCCCAGCTGGTATAACAGGTCTTTGGCAAGTAGAAGCTAGAGGCAGAAGCGCTAAAATGTCTACCCAAGAGCGTAAGGAGCTAGATAATAAGTATGTGGAAATGGCAAATAGTAAGTATGCTTTTTGGTTAGATATGTGGATTATTATACGAACATTTAAAGCCGTTTTTCAAAAGGAGAATGTATAGTTATGAAAAATAAGCTTTTACTACTTTTTATTCTTCTCATTTCCTTTAAAACAGGAACCTCACAATCTATAAACGATTTTGTAAACAAGGGTCTGGAAGAGAATGATATTTCTAAACTACTCCCACCTTTAGATAGTTTAATAGAAAAAGCAAAATTAAACTCTCCACGGTTAAAATTCTTTGATGCCGATTATGAATATTGGGATGGTAATGTAGAATTAGAAAAAAGAGAGTGGCTTAATCATATTAATTTGGAGGCAAGATATGGATACGGTATTTATGATAATTTAAGGAACCAGCAATTGGCAGGTGATTTAACTGCTGGGCAAGTCTTATTTAGTACCGAGCAAAGTCTCTATACTATTGGAGCTTCCATAAAAATTCCTCTAGATAGGATTTTTAATAGAAATAGAAAAATTAAAAACGCACGTGCAGAAGCAGACAAATCTAAATATCAAAAAGAGTATGCCATTTGGGAACTAGAACAACTTATTGTAAGGCAGTATAACGAACTAATTAAAGCACACCGATTGCTTTTTATTTCCAATTCTATTTTAGAGACCTATAAAGTACAATCTGTTAGAGCAGAAAAAGATTTTACAAATGGTATTATAGATGTTACCGAATATACAAGATTACAGCAAATGCTAAACAAAGCTATTAGTGCTTATGAATCACAACGATCAGAATTTTTAATTGCCCTAAAGTCTTTAGAAGGAACGGTTGGCATAAAAATTAAATTTTAATTATGAAGTTTAATCTCCTTTTTTTTGTCCGCTTACTGTTAAAGCATCTTATTTTGCTTATTGCAGCACCTATTATTTTAGCTTCTTTAGTTTTTTTCTTAACACAAGATCAGCCAAAAGTTTATGTTTCAAAGGCTAGACTATATACAGGTATAGCGTCTGGCTCTACCATAGAACTAGACAATACCAAAATAGACTATAGAGCTACTAATACCGCTTATGATAATCTTTTAAACCTTATAAGAGCAAGAAGTACTGTAGAAATTGTAGGGCTAAAACTCTTTGCGCAGCATGTAGCAATGGATAGCCTAGATCTTAAAATAATATCTAAAGAGAAGTATACCAAACTCTTAGAAATAGTTCCTGATGCAGTTAAGAAAATAGTAGTAAAAGGAAATACGGAAGAAACGTACAATAACTTATTAAAGTTAAAAGAATCCAATCATAGTAATTTTGCCTACGAACTTCTAAATTTTAAACACCCAGACTATAGTATAGAGGAAATAATTAAGAAGATAAATGTAAAAAGAGTACTAAGTAGTGATTTTATTGATATCGAATTTGAGTCCGAAGATCCCGGAATATCTCAAAGTACACTACTCATTTTAACAGATGTTTTTGTAAAGCTAAACGCAGATATAAAAGCAAACCAGTCTGATGCAGTAGTTAGCTATTTTCAAAAGCAATTAAAAGCAGCTATAGTGCAACTTAGATCTGCAGAAGAAGAGCTTCTAAATTTTAATAAAACGCATAACATTATTAATTACTATGAGCAAACAAAACACCTTGCCTCAGAAAAAGAACATTTTGAGCTAGAGTACCAAAAAGTACATATAAAGCATTTTGCTGCAAAGGCAGTCTTAGAAACTTTAGTCACTAAGTTAGAGACACACGAGTTAAAACGTTTGTCTAGTGAGGGTATTATGGAACTTAGAAACGAATTAGCACGGATAAATTTTGAAATTTCCATGAAAAGCTTAGGCATAGAAGCCGATTCCGTAAAAAGAGTTCAAAATGCAAAAGAATCAGTTAACCTAGCAAAACAAACTGAAATACTTAAGGTAAAGCTTAAGGATAAGGTAGATCAGTTGTATATATCAGACTATGATGAAAAATCTTTAGGTACCACAAGTATTCTCGCAGATTGGTTAGAAAATACCATATTGTATGAAGGGACCAAGGCACAGTTAAAAGTTATGGATCAAAAAAGGCTGGAGTTCGAAAAATTATATCGCGTGTTTTCTCCATTAGGAGCAACAATGAAAAGGTTAGAACGTAAAATAGATATTGCCGAGCGGGAGTACCTAAGTTTACTTCATAGTTTAGGTTTAGCGAAGCTTAAACAACAAAACATGGAACTTAAATCTAATTTAAAACTTATAGAAAGTCCTTTTTATCCCATAAATGCAAACCCAAGCAAACGAATGCTTTTAATAATTGTAGCAGGCTTAATGGGGTTTTTAATTGTTGTTTTTACAATTTTAATTTTAGAATTTTTAGATGGAAATATAAAAACTGCTGATAGAGCATCTGCTAAAATAGACCTTAAAGTATCTTCTATATTCCCAGTAATTAGTGAAAATTCTGGGCAAATAGATTATAATTATTTAAGAAATAAAGCCGTTAATGCTATTTCTAGAAATATTCTTTTAAATCAGTTTAAAAAATCAGATAGCAAAGAACCTATAGTCAATATGTTTTTCTCTACACAAGAAGGGGAAGGAAAAACATTTATTTGCCAATATTTATTATCTAAATTATGTGAGCTAGGATATAAAACCTTGCACATAACCTATGATGCAGCAGATTTAGGATTAGAGACACGATGTTATCAAAAACTACATTATCCGTTAAGTGACCAACTCTACAAAGTAGCTACAATACAGGAGTTTGATGTAGATAATCATGTAAAGGATTTCTCTAAGTTTGACTTTGTGGTGTTAGAGATTCCTGGAATTATAAAAAATCCATTTCCTGTAAAACTTGCAGCAAATATGGATTATACCTTTTTAATTACCCGTTCCAATAGAACTTGGAGTGATGCCGATCAAAATGCATTGAAACTATTTAATGAGGCAACAACAGGCCCAGAACCAACAATTATTCTTAATGGGGTAAAAGTCCAAGAAATGGAGACTGTAATTGGGGACCTTCCTAAGAAAAGAAGTAAAATAAGAAGATGGATAAAACAGCTTGTTCAGTTTAAATTGTTCAATACAAAAAGGATCTCTTAATGCTAAAAAAAATCCAAAATATAGCGCGCGAAAAAAATGTGTCTTCATTGGCAACCAATATAATTACTGCTTTTTTGGGTCTAGTAAGTTTTATGTTACTGACGAGGCAGCTACCAAAAGAATTGTTTGGGGATTGGGTTTTATTTGTAACACTAGCTACTTTTTTAGATTTATTACGGTTTGGACTAACCAGAACCTCTGTCGTTAGGCTTTTGGCTGGCGTAAAAAAAGAAGAATACAAAAGATTACTTGGCTCTAGTTATCTAATTAATCTAAGGCTACTACTGCCTATAATACTGGTTTGCTATTTTATTTTATGGATTGTAAGCGTATTAGAAATAAAACTCCCTAATGGGTATCTGTTATTTGTTACTTGGTATCCGGTTTTGGCTGTTTTTAATTTAGGATGGAACAATGCTTCGGCTCTTTTTCAGGCAGAGCAAAATTTTATGCGATTGATGTATGTAAAACTTTCTAATATAGGCATTTTTGTCCTTTTCTTATTTGTAAACTGGTGGTATTTAAAATTAGGATTAATCCCAATTCTTTGGGTTTTTTTAGCAGTGAATCTAATTTCTAGCTGCTGGTGTACCTTTAAGAATTGGGACGGTCTGGGATATGTAAAATTTGCAGATAGAAGTACAGAAAAAGAACTGATCCATTTTGGTAAGTTTTCTATGGGGACCTTAATAGGTTCTAGCCTTTTAAAAAGTGCAGATACCCTAATTATTGGGCTGAGTCCTGTTTTAGGTTCTGCAGGAATAGCCATGTATGCCATTCCCTTAAAACTAACCGATTTATTAGGTATTCCACTACGGAGTTTTACCATGACGGCTTACCCAAGAATGTCTGCATTATGTAAAAATGGAGACTTTAGCGGATTAAGAAAAGTTTTTTATAGTTATACTGGTGCCATTACCTTGTTGTTTGTTCCTATTGCATTATGCTGTTTTATTTTTGCAGAACAGCTGATTCTTTTTTTAGGAGGAGCGGTATATCAAGATTCAATGAGCTTGTTAACCCTAGTATTTAGAGTATTTACAGTATACAGCCTATTGCTTCCCTTAGATAGGTTTACGGGTGTTTTGTTAGATAGTATTAATAAACCTCATCTTAATCTATACAAAGTACTCTTTATGACTACGGCAAATATCGTCATAGATCTAATTGCAGTTTTAGTATTTCAGAGCTTAGTACTTGTAGCTGTAGGTACTGTTTTATTTACCCTATTAGGTATTTTCTTGGGCTTTTATTTTTTAAAAAAAGAAATACAAATACAAGGAAAGTATATACTTCCCGAAGGGCTTTATTTTTTTAGGAATTTAAATACCTATCTAAAATGATTAATACGTTTGATAAGGTATATGGAACAGAAATACTAAAAAGGCCATTGCCTTTATTGCTTTTATTTTCTGTTCTTTTCGCTTGTGGGCATTTAACTGCAACCATGGGCTTAATTGCAGGAATTGCAATTATAGTTTTACCGATTGCCTTTTTATACATAGGCATACTAATGGCAAAACCAAAACTAGGAATCTTTACCATATTAGTATTAAACTTTACTATTTTAGGTCTTGGCAGATATGTGTCTGCCCCTTGGGGGTTGTTAATAGATGGGATACTGTTTTTAATGTACTTAGCACTATTTTTTAAAGCATTTAAAATAAAGATCCCTTGGAATAGAGCAAAATCGCAGCTCACCCTTATAGCTACCATTTGGTTTGGTTATGCTTTGTTCCAATCTGTAAACCCAGAAGCAGTTAGTTTTGAAGCCTGGTTTTATGCCATGCGCGGTATTGCTCTTTATCAATGGCTCATTGTACCCTTACTTTTTATATTATTCAATAAACAAAAAGATTTAAAATTTTTCTTAATTATTTGGGGCGTTTTATCTTTTTTGGGTACCCTAAAAGGCTGTCAACAATTATTTTTTGGAGTAGATCCTTTTGAGCAAAAATGGCTAGATAACGGCGGTGCAATAACACATGTACTTTTTGGAAAACTGCGTATATTTTCATTTTATTCGGATGCAGGGCAGTTTGGTGCTTCTCAAGGACATGCGGGTGTTGTATTTGGAGTATTGGCTTTGTTTGCAAAGAGTAAAAAATTTAGAATTTTCTGCATTATTGTTGCAATAAGCGGGCTGTATGGAATGTTAATCTCTGGAACCAGAGGTGCAATTGCTGTGCCAGCAGCAGGAGGAATTATGTTCCTTATACTACGTAAAAATATTCCTATTTTAATCTTGGGCGCTGTTATGGGTATTGGGGTATATGTATTTTTTGCGCATACCACAATTTTAAACAATAATGCCCAAATAAGACGAATGCGAACCGCTTTTGATCCTAACGATCCTTCATTACAAGTTCGTTTAGCCAATCAAAGAAAACTATCAAACTATTTAGATTCGCGCCCCTTTGGTGGGGGAATAGGTTCTACCGGAAATTGGGGGCAACGCTTTACACCAGATACTTTTTTAGCCAATACCGCTACAGATAGCTGGTTTGTAGCTATTTGGGCAGATACCGGTGTTGTTGGGCTTTACCTGCATCTGTTTATTCTCTTTTTTATTTTGATTACGGGCGCATATAATGTAATGTTTAAATTAAAAGACGATTGGCTTAAAGGCCAGATTGCAGCCTTGGTCTGCGGAATGTTTGGTATTATGGCAGCATCCTATGGTAATGGAGTGTTTGGGCAATTCCCTACTTGTATTTTGATGTATACAGGAATGGTTTTTATGTTTTTAGCCCCTAAAATGGACCAACAAATTATGGAAAAAAGAAAAAAAGAAATAGAACAAAATCAATCTTAAGCTATAACCATGAGTGCTATTCAACCCCTAGTTTCTATTATTTCAATAAATTATAACGATGCAAGCGTAACAATGGATATGTTACAATCACTCCAAAATCTAAGCTATACCAATTATGAAGTTATTATAGTAGATAATGCCTCTCCTACAAATAAACCAGATATCATTAAAGAAACATATCCAACTATTACATTAATAAAAAGTGATAAAAATTTGGGCTTTGCTGGGGGTAATAATCTAGGCGTTAAAGTGGCTAAAGGAGATTATTTGCTTTTTATAAATAACGATACTATTGTGCCTTCTGGTTTTATGGAGCCATTAGTTAAAACCTTAGAAAACGATGCTTCCATAGGGATGGTGAGTCCTAAAATAAAATTTCATTGGGATGCTACATTAATTCAATATGCTGGCTATACACCAATGAACCATTGGACGATACGAAACAATAGTATTGGTTACCATCAAAAAGATGATGGAAGCTTTGATCAAGAAGGAGAAACCGCATCCATACATGGTGCCGCTATGATGATTCCTAAAGCTATAGTAGAAAAAGTAGGAATGATGACAGAGATTTACTTTTTATACTACGAAGAGCACGATTGGGCTGAGATGATAAAACGGGCTGGCTTTAAAATTTATTACCAACCTAAATCCTATATTCTGCACAAAGAATCTCTTTCTACAGGAAAATTTAGCCCTTTAAAAACCTATTATATTGCTCGTAATAGAATCGTTTTTGCGAGAAGAAATTTTAATCATGTACACTTATTAGTGAGCCTCTTTTTTCAAGTATTGATAACGATTCCTAAGAATACCATAACATTTCTCTTTAAAAGACAATTTAAACACCTAGCGGCTTTTTGGAAAGCTATTTTTTGGAATTTACAGCATAAAACAAGCCATATTTAACGGCTAATACGGCTTAATCTTCTTTCAGTAATGGTTTACAACATGCTTAAAAAACAAATAAAATATGCTTTGTTAATAGTAGCACCACTATTTATAGTGTTTCTCATAACCATATGTATTGTTAGATTACCTTCTTACACCATACATACCACAGGAACGCTGTATATTGTGAACAAGCTAAGTAGAGATATACAAGTTATTGATTTATACAGTGGAAAAGAAATAGCAGAGATTTCTACAGACATGCAATCGCATGAAGTTATTGCTACAAAGGATGCCAATAGTATTATAATTACCAATTTTGGGAATACAAATAATAAGGGAAATATTATTAAAGTCATCAATACAAAAACCAATAAAATATCAAAAACAGTAGAAATCAAAGGAGGTATACATGTAAATGGTTTGGTTACTTTGGTTGAACCTCATAAAATTGGACTAGTAGATTATGTGAGTAATAATTTATCCATATTTAATATAGAAACAGATTGTATTGAAAAGCAAGTGCATACCCAACAGCAGAAAAGTCATTTGGTGGTGCTACATCCTAATAAGCCAAAAGCCTATGTAACCAATATGCAATCTAACTCAGTCAGTGTTATTAACCTTACAACCAATAAAGTCATAAAAATTATTCCCTGTGGCTTAACAACGGAGAGTATTGCTATTACACCAGACGGTTCAGAAGTTTGGGCAACCAATAAAAAAGGAAATACAATTACTGTTATCAATACCGTAACAAACGAAGTTTTAGATACTTTACCTACGGGGAACGAACCTTTAAAAATAAAGTTTTCTATAGATGGGCATTATGGTTTGGTATCCAATGCTAGCGATGGCAGTATTTCTGTGTATGACCGCTATGCTAAAGAGCAAATAAAGACGATACACATTCCTGGTAGAAATAAATGGCTAGAAAGAGTTTTGTACCACACCCCACGCCCTGTAAATATACTGATGCATCCTAACGGTTTATATGCTTTTATTGCCAATTCCAATGCCCGTAAAATTGAAGTTATAGATATGAAAACTTTTAAAATTGTAAGTACTATTGGTACTGGCAAAGTACCTGATGCTTTGGCTTTTATTGAATAGTTAATAACCTCTACCTGTGGTTTGATTCCTTATATCGGGTGCAGATTTTGCCCTAAGATTTCCTATCTTTTAGAATACTATTACTCAAAAAATAGTTGTGATATAAAAAATGTACAATACGATAGCTATCAGTAACCGCTGTCTTTGTTTTGTTTTTCTGAAATTGTGTAATTTAGAGATCAAATACATTAACTATATATGTGTTGGCAGTTATAATAAAAAAATGACTAAAAAAGAATATAAAAGTAAATTTAAAGAAGACGAGGCTGTTGGTTGGTTAAGTATGGATAAATTGACTGAGAAATTGTATCCAAACCAAGAACCTAAACATTATGGAACTGCTATAAAATATATGCTCGGTGGCGAAGACCCTTTAGATGGAGTTAGTATTTATGAAAGTAAAAACCAGAATGACCATTATCATTTTTTATCTTATGGTATGTCTAACTTATATTATGATTTGGAAAACTGTGAAGAAGAGTATAGTGGATGGGGATTTGAATTTACATTTAGACTAATCCCATTTGAGGAAGATACTAAAGAACCTAAATGGGTGATTTCTTTAATGCAAAATCTTGCTAAATATGTTTTCAATAGCAAAAAATGGTTTGAAGAATACCATTTTATTCCTGCAAACGGGCCTATTAGATTAAACACAAAAACTGATATTACTGCAATCACTTTTATTAAAGACCCTGAATTGGGAACAATTAAGACACCCAATGGGAATGTTCAGTTTTTACAGATGGTAGGAATTACAACGGAAGAATACAATCAATTGAAACAGAACCCTAAGACATCCGAAACTAGGGTTTTGTTGAACAGATTAAAAAAAGAAAATCCATTATTGATAACTGATTTAAAAAGAAAATAATATAGCTACTAAAAATGGTTATGAATAATTAAAAAATGAGCGGACATTACTTTTTTTTTGGAATATTAATTATTTTTCTAATTTCAATGCCAATTTTCTTAATTTGGAACTGGAATAAAAATCGACAGGCTACAATAAGTGAGTTATCCAAAAAAATTTGGAAAAAGAATAAAGTTTATTTTGGTATTTTTTTAGGGATTATAATTTCAGAATTTTTTATCCCTTTAAATACGAATCATGGATTTGAATTTAATATTGAACGCGAAAAACTTGGAATACCAAAATTAGAAACTGATTGGAAAAAAGACAAAACACAATCTGAAAAATATACTACGTATTGGTGGAAACCTGAACCAAGAAATGGGCATTTTAAAAAAGTAATCAAATATGGACTTTTAAGTGCAAAATCTGAAACAGATTATTATCAAAAAGAAAATAGAAAAGGAACATTTGCTTGGTCCAAATACAACTACAGAACTAATACTTTTGAATATTTTATTGAAAAAAAGAATACTAAAAATGTTTCCGTAACTGAAAGTGGAAAATTAAAAGCGGAAAAACCAACTATAATTGAGAAAGTAGAAAAATCGGAATTTGAAATATATATAGCAGAATAAAAGACTACCGGCAACAAAGAACTGAGGTAAAAACAACCTTTTTCTTCATTAAATTTGAAACATTATTCAAAAAGGCCACAGTTAAATCTAACGGCTTGTTTATATTTATAAAGTCGCAATGGTATGGATTTAGCTTTGAGACAGACTATGGTTGAGGGTAATGACCTAAAGGCCATTGCTCCGTGGCAAAAAAAAATGAAGTGCCTAAAAAGCCGCTTTTTGGAGATTTCTGCAATACGCATTCTCTCTAGGCGGGTTGGGTATTCCACAACTTTACTATAAGTATTTTTGTACTTGTTAGCTTTTGTCAATACATTAGATAACTACAAATAGGGAATATATTCTAGAAGTTGTCCATACTATTAATCAGTAGGATGCCTTGTAGAAGACATACCCAGAACCTAAGCAAATATTAAAAAAACAATGGGAATATTTAAGAACATCTTTGGTATAGGAAAAACAGCGTCAAAAACTAAAGTTGATAACTCAAAATTTATCAAAACAGAAAAGCAAAATTATAATACTCTTCAAGAATTAATTGAGCAAAATGCTGGACTTTCTTTTGAGAAACAAATGATTTTTGGAGATGTTATTGGCTCAAATGCTTGGGAACTTGATATGCAAAAAGGGAAAATTATGTTTGGAACGCTAGAATTTCCAATACAAATAATTGGCTCACTTGCTTTTAACACTAATTCATGGATGTGGGGTTGGGCAAATACACAAAGTGGAATACCTGAAAACTTATTAATACAATCAAAACAGCTTAAAGAAATTGGAGAAAAGAAAAATATAAAAGAATTAATCGAAGGGCATTTCAATGTTGATAATGGATTTGAACATAAAATTGGAATGATGGCTTGTGGTTTATTTAATTCAAATAGTTACTATTGTGCTAATTATGGACAAGGAACACTTGTTGTAACAATTCAGGATGATAAGATTCCTGAAATAGATAAAAGCAAGTTTGAAAAAATAATGAGCTGTTTCCCTCAATTAATTAGTGGTATTGAACTTAATCATAAGAACGCTTTTAAAAATTATTTGATCGATAGAGAGTTTAATTTGTCCATTTCAAAAAGTAAAATTGAAGGATTAAAAAATGACAAAATCATTGTTGCAGAATTTGACTCATTAGATAGATTAAAATCATTGAACGGGAAAATATAAGGTTTACTAAGTGGCCCAATTAATAAGTTGCATCAACCCTATGCTTGGCAAGCTGTGTCTTACAGAACATACACCCAGCGCATTAGACAATATTAAAAAGAGCAAATAGAAATGAAATATATTATTTGGGATGAAGGTAAGAATCCATTAACAGCTCAAGTTTCTAAGTTGGATAGCAAATATTTTAAAGACTATATTTTACCCAACTTAAAACCCATAACTAAAATAGAATATATAGAAGGTTTCTCAGCTATATTGCATACCCTCGCAAAATGGAGCTATATCTTATTTAATAAGAAGTTGTATTGGGTTATTGAATGGGAACCTGGGCTAATTATTTTGGAACTGAGTGAAAAAGAGACCATAAATTGTACAGCACTTCGCTCACCTATTCCAACTTTTGGAGGGAGAAAACCCTTGGATATAGATCATGAAGAGAACTATGATGAGGATGATGAAAATCATCAATATAACCTAATCTTTAGGGCTTGGGATGCACAATTTGACAAACAATATCAAGAATGGAATAATTTTGAGCCAGCACTTAAAGAGGAATTAAAACTATTTCAAGATTGTTTAAAATATGCCAATAAACTTGGTGAGTTAACCCAATCGAAATTTGAAAATGATTTTAAAAATTACTTTGAAAAAGCCAAAAACAATATTGAAAAGTGGGCAGGAATTGGAATCAGAACAAGATAAAAACTTTACTTAACCAAGGATACAAAAGCCTGTAATATTCATTTTCTTAGTTGAAATTAAGCTCTGGTTAATTCAACACTATTGGTCATAAATTCAACTTCCTTGATATCAGGAGAATCAAAGTTTATTTTTATATCAAAAGAAACCTCTTTTGAACTTTCTTGTGCATCTTTTAAAACCAAAATCATACGATAAGGAACCCTTGGTTTACTTTCTAAAAATGATTGTAAGTCCTCCCGTATGTATCTTCTCGAAGTAAAATCGGTATACGCAATAACGTCAAAAAATGAAGCTAAATTAGCATCTATAGCTACATTTTCTGTAAAAGGAATATCACTTTTAATTTCCAAACTAGTAATTCTATCTCTAGTTTCAGCTGGAATAGGAAGGTCACATGCATAAGCCCCTTGTAAAAATCCTGAGAAATAATGTTGGTGCGCTAGTTCAAAACTTTCAAATGTGGTTTCAATTTGTATTGCAAAACGATCATATGTTGTGGTATCCGCTAAAATTTCATCTAATTCAATAGCAACAAAATCTTCTGTAGGAATGCTATAGTTAAAAGTATCAGCAGTCACATTACTTACAATAGGAACACTACCGTTTCCATGAAAACCGTCACATTCATTTGCACATGAGAAAATACTTATTCCTAAAAATAACAAGTAACTCATTACAAAAAATCGAAGCTTCTTTTTTAACATAGCATTTAAAAATTAATTTATATCCTATAAACTACTTTAGCATATTTATATTTCAATGATTGAATAAATCTTGCGTTAAATTACTCTTTAAATTTCATTTCAACTGTAATAAATCTATCTCATATTTCTTACATTGCACTTAAAGTAGAATTTATAATGAAATTATACCCCATTGAAACTGGTAATTTTAAACTAGATGGTGGTGCTATGTTTGGGGTAGTCCCCAAAGCACTTTGGCATAAAACCAACCCTGCAGATGCACAAAATAGAATAGATTTGGCAGCTCGGAGTCTTCTAATAGAAGATGGCAACAAGCTAATACTTATAGATACGGGTATGGGTAACAAACAGTCTGATAAGTTTTTTGGATATTATGATATGTGGGGAGATCATTCTATAGAAAAATCCTTAGCAAAATATGGTTTTCATAAGGATGATATTACAGATGTTTTTATGACGCATTTGCATTTTGATCATTGTGGAGGAAGCATACAATGGAATAAAAACCGAACGGGTTATGAGCCTGCTTTTAAAAATGCACATTTTTGGACCAATAAAGAACATTGGCAATGGGCAATTAAGCCCAATAAGAGAGAAAAAGCATCTTTCTTAAAAGAAAATTTATTGCCTATGGAGGCAAGCGGACAACTAAAATTTATAACAAGAGCCGAAGGCTCTCATTTTTTGGAAAATTCAGCACTGAACTTTAATATTTTATTTGCAGATGGGCATACAGACAAACAGATGATTCCGCACATACAATACCAAGAGAAAACACTTGTTTTTATGGCAGATTTATTACCCACCGTTGGTCATATTCCATTACCCTATGTAATGGGTTATGATACAAGACCCTTGCTTACCCTAGCAGAAAAAGAGCAGTTTTTAATAAAAGCAGCGCAAAACAATTATTATTTATTTCTAGAACATGATGCCCACAATGAAATTTGCACCCTCCAAGAAACAGAGAAAGGAGTTCGTTTAAAAGCCACCTATACTTTTGATGAGATTTTTAACTAATCCATATAGAAATTTGTACTTTTATGCGTTTAGCATTATTTAAATAATAATTACTATGACATTTAATATGATAAAACCAGTTTTAGGTTTAACCTTTAGTTCATTACTATTAGCAGGTTGCGGAGCTACTAGTGCTTTAATTTCTACTCCAGTAGAAAATATAGATACTGTTCCTTTAAAAGTAACAGCCTTATCTGATACGCAAAAGCAAAATTGGGGGCATTTAGACCTTACTAAAGATACCGTTCCGGGAATGTCTGTACAAACGGCCTATTCAGAAATTATTAAGGATAAGAAAGGGAAAAAAGTTATTGTAGCCGTTATCGATTCTGGAATGGATTTAGAGCACGAAGATTTAAAAAATGTGCTTTGGACCAATAAAAAAGAAATTTCAGGAAATAATAAAGATGATGATAAAAATGGGTATGTAGATGATATTCATGGATATAATTTTTTAGGCGACTCGTATAATGAGCAGTTAGAAATGGCTCGGATTGTACGTTTAGGTTTAGGAGATGCTACTACCCAGTATGAAGCGAATACAAAATTTGAAAAAAAATATAATGAGGCTTTAAAAGGGAAGCAACAAATAGAACAAAATTTACAATTTGTTACTAATGCAGACAAAGGAGTGCAACAGGCTTTAGGAAAAAAAATCTATACTAAAGAAGAAGTTGCAGCGCTAAAACCTACAGACCAAGCTATGCAACAAAATGTAGGGATTATGATGCAAGTATTTTCTTTTGGAGAAAGTGTTGCAGAAGTATTAGAGGGTCTACAAGAAGGAGTTAATTACTATGCCGAACAGTTGAACTATAACTTAAATAAAGATTTTAATGGTCGTAAAGTAGTTGGTGATGACCCATATGATATTACAGATACCAATTATGGTGATGGCAACCCACAAAATAGATACGATGATGAAAGCCATGGAACACATGTTGCTGGTATTATAGCCGCAGAACGCGGTAATGGAAAAGGAGTAGATGGCGTTGCCAACAATGTCGCTTTAATGAGTATTAGAGCCGTCCCAAATGGCGATGAATATGATAAAGATATTGCCTTAGGTATTCGTTATGCTGTAGATAATGGTGCTAAAATAATTAATGGAAGTTTTGGTAAATCTTTCTCTCCAAAAGCAGAATGGGTTTATGATGCTATTAAATATGCGGCTTCTAAAGATGTATTATTTGTGCATGCAGCTGGTAATGATGGGGCTTTTTTAGATGATGTTGCAAATGCTAATTTCCCTAACGACCAAATAGCAAATGGCGCAGAAATAGCAGATAATGTAATAACTGTTGGTGCATTAACCAATACATATGGTTCAGAGATGGTTTCTTCTTTCTCTAATTATGGTAATATAAATGTAGATGTATTTGCTCCAGGAAGTGAGGTATATTCTACTGTACCAGGTAATAAGTACGATTTTAATAGTGGAACTTCTATGGCAGCTCCAGGTGTTGCTGGAGTAGCTGCATTAATCCGTTCTCAATATCCAAAATTAAGCGCATCGCAGGTAAAGAAGATTATTTTACAATCTGGACTTTCTCCTGCTACAAGTGTTGTAAAGCCCGGAAATAGTGGTTCTACAAAATTTAATACCTTATCAAAATCTGGAAAAATAGTAAATGCATACAATGCACTTATTTTAGCTTCTAAAGTTGCCTCAGGTAACGTAAAACTATAAACAACTCTTAAAAATGAAAAAATTAATTGCTTTCGTATTAGTACTATCTGGTACTGTAGCTATTGCTCAAAATACTTCGTATTGGCAACAGCATGTAGACTATACGATGGATGTAGAAATGGATGTAGAAAACTTCCAATATACAGGAACTCAAAAATTAATATATACCAATAATTCTCCTGATGCATTAAACAAAGTATACTATCATTTATACTTTAATGCATTTCAGCCAGGGAGTGAAATGGATATTAGATTACAAAATATAGAAGACCCAGATGGTAGAATGATGGCGAATAATAAGAGTAGAATAGCAGCCTTATCGCCTGAAGAAATCGGTTATTTAAAAATTTCCTCTTTACAACATAATGGAAACGACGTTTCGTATACCGTAGAAGGAACTATTTTAGTGGTGAAGTTAAATGAGGCAATCCCCGCTGGTGGAAAAGCTACTTTTGATATGGTTTTTAAAGGGCAAGTGCCGCTACAAATTCGCCGTTCTGGCCGTGATAATAAAGAAGGGATCTCCCTTTCCATGTCGCAATGGTATCCTAAATTGGCAGAGTACGATTTTGAAGGTTGGCATGCAGACCCTTATATAGCACGTGAATTTCATGGTGTTTGGGGCGATTTTGATGTGAAATTAACACTTGATAAAAAATACATTGTGGGTGGTAGCGGTTACCTCCAAAACCCTAATGAGATTGGTTATGGCTATGAAACGCCTGGAACTAAAGTAAAAAAACACAAAGGAAAAACACTAACATGGCATTTTAAAGCCCCTAACGTGCACGATTTTACTTGGGCAGCAGATCCAGATTATATCCATGATACCTTACAAGTAGAGAATGGTCCTTTATTACATTTCTTTTATCAGAATGATAAAAATATTATAGAAAACTGGAAAAATTTACAGCCTAAAACGGCAGCAGCCATGCAGTTTTTTAGTGAGAATGTAGGGAAATATCCTTATGATCAGTATTCTGTGATCCAAGGTGGAGACGGTGGTATGGAATATGCTATGAGCACCTTAATAACGGGCGAACGTAAATTTGGTAGCCTTGTAGGGGTTATGGCGCATGAGTTAGCACACTCCTGGTTTCAGCATATCCTTGCAACAAACGAAGCCAAGCACGAATGGATGGATGAAGGTTTTACCACTTTTATTTCTTCGCTATGTATGAATGCAATTATGGACCAGAAAAAAGAAAACCCTTTTACAGGAAGTTATAATGGGTATTATTCTTTGGTAAAATCTGGAAAAGAACAACCGCAAACTACCCATGCAGATCGTTATGATACCAATAGGCCTTATGGTATAGCTGCCTACAGTAAAGGCGCTGTTTTCCTTTCTCAATTAGGTTATGTAATAGGGCAAGATAAACTAATGGAAAGCCTTCGTAAATATTATGAAGATTTTAAATTTAAACACCCAATTCCTAACGATATTAAAAGAACGGCAGAGAAAATTTCTGGTTTAGAATTAGATTGGTATTTAACAGATTGGACACAAACCACTAATACTATAGATTATGGCATAAAAGAAGTTACCGCAGATGGTAGTGGAACTAAAGTTACCCTAGAGCGTATTGGTCTTATGCCCATGCCTGTAGATATTTTAGTAGTTTATAATGATGGTACACAAGAAACCTTCTATGCGCCACTTAGAATGATGCGTGGTGAAAAAGAAAATCCGTATCCACAACTTAAGAGAACGGTATTAGAAGATTGGCCTTGGGCTTTTCCAACTTTTAACTTTACGCTATCTAAACCGATGAGTGAAATAAAAGGAATTATGATAGACCCTTCTCAGTTGATGGCAGATGTACAACCAGAAAATAATACTTGGTTAGCAACAAATTAAGTTTTAAAATATTTATTTTGATAAAACCCATTTGGATATATTCTAGGTGGGTTTTGTTTTTTAAAGTATTTTACACTATAATAAACAGAGGTGTATATTGGTAAATAGTTATCGGCAAGTATGTTTTGAAGTCGCTTAGTGAGGTGAGTTGCTTTTTTTAACTTTAAAGAAATATCATACCACTGTGAAAAAAAAGAACATTTTTAAATATAGGTTAGAGAAAAATATGGCGAAAAAAAAGAATAAAGAGCTATCAAAATCAACGATTAATCTAGGTGCTTCGCTTCATGAAAGTAATCCTGAAATAGCTCAGGAACGGTATGAACTTTCAATACGTAAAGGAGAAGTACCTGCGATGTTTAACTTAGCCGAAATGATTAAAGAAAAAGAACCAGAAGAAGCTATAAGATTATACCGTATGGCAATTGATAAAGAACATGTAGATGCGATGTTCAACTTAGCCATATTGCTTAAAGAAAAGGAACCAGAAGAAGCCATAAAATTATACCGTATGGCAATTAATAAGGGGCATATAGATGCGATGTATAACTTAGCTAATCTGCTCAAAGAAAAGGAACCTGAAGAAGCCATAAAATTGTACCGTATGGCAATTAAAAAAGGGCATGTTGCTGCCATGTACAACTTAGCCATAATGCTCAAAGAAAAGGAACCAGAAGAAGCTATAAAATTGTACCGTATGGCAATTGATAAAGGATATGTAGGTGCGATGTTTAACTTAGCCGTAATGCTCAAAGAAAAGCAACCAGAAGAAGCCATAAAATTATACCATATGGCAATTAATAAGGGGCATGTAGCTGCGATGTTTAACTTGGCCAATTTTATTAAAAAAAAGCAACCAGAAGAAGCCATAAAATTATACCGTATGGCAATTGATAAGGGACATGTAAATGCTATTATCAACTTAGCTATAATGCTCAAAGACAAGCAACCAGAAGAAACCATAAAATTATTCCGTATGGCAGTTGATAAAGGGCATGTAAATAGCATGAACAACTTAGCCATTATGTTACAGGAAAAGCAACCAGAGGAAGCTATAAAGTTATACCGTATGGCAATTGATATGGGACATCTATATGCTGGATACAACTTAGCCCTAATGCTAAAAGACAAGCAACCAGAGGAAGCTATAAAATTATTCCGTACGGCAATTGATAGAGGAGATATAAGTGCTACTTTTAACTTAGCCATAATGCTACAGGAAAAGCAACCAGAGGAAGCAATAAAATTATTCTATATGGCAATTGATAAGGGGCATGTAAATGCTATGAATAACTTAGCCATACTATTAGAGGAGAAGCAACCAGATGAAGCTATAAGATTATACCGTATGGCAATTGATAGAGGGCATGTAAAAGCAGCGTTTAACTTATCCATAATGCTCAAGAAAAGCAAGCCCAATAAGCCCTAAAATATACATTCATATGGGTTAAAGTTTGATCTTTACATATATAGCACTCCTTTTAAATTGAAGAAAAAAGACCTAAATTGTATCTTTACACACAACAATAGTTCTACTATAGCAAAAAGCTTGAATGACTGAAGAAAAAAAGCCCAATTATACATTCCCTAAAAAAGAAAAATTAAAGCGTAAAAAAAGCTTTGAAAAACTCTTTTCCGAAGGAAAAAGCCTTAGTAATTATCCCATACGGCTTATGTATGTGGAAACAGAAATGCCAGCAGGTGTACCAATACAAACAGGTGTAAGCGTTTCCAAACGCAATTTTAAAAGTGCTGTAGATAGAAATAGAATCAAAAGGCTTTTACGAGAAAGTTATCGATTGCATAAAAACCTGCTTTTTAACAATAGTATCAGCAATTTTTCGTTGTTATTTTTATACCTTGGAAAAGAACTGCCACAGTTGCATATCATTGAAAAAAGCATGGTGCATGTTCTAGAAAAGTTTATTCAAAAAAATAAAAGATAACTTCAATTTTATCTTTAAAAAGATCCAAAATGAAAAAAGTACTTCAAAAGAAAGTCATCATCCCAGTTATAGCCCTTACATTTTTAATTGTAGGGAGTAGTTTTAAATCCGATTTTTTTGAAATTGCAAAGCAAATCGAAATTTTTACCACGCTTTTTAAGGAGTTGAATATGAATTATGTGGATGATACCAATCCGGCAGAATTGATGGATACCGCCATTAAAAATATGCTAGACGATTTGGATCCCTACACTCGTTTTTTAAACGAACAAGATGTTGAAGCCTATAAAATTAACAATGCAGGAGAATATTCTGGTATTGGTGCTGTAGTGCGTTCGTACAAAGAGAAACTGGTGATTATAGAACCTTATAAAGATTACCCAGCAGATAAAGCAGGTTTAAAAGCGGGTGATGAAATTGTAAAAATAGGTGATATTGTAGTAAAAGATTATGAAGATAATGCCAATGAGCTTTTAAAAGGAGCAAATGGAGCAAGTGTTACCGTTACGTTTAACAGACAAGGAGAAACCAAAACAACTACCATTACTAGAGAGGCAATAGAAGTAGATGCAGTGCCCTATTTTAATATGGTAGACGACAAAACAGGCTATATTGTTCTAGCAAAATTCAACAGAAAAGCATCTGAACAAACCAAAAGTGCTTTATTGGATTTAAAAGGTAAAGGCGCCGAAAAAATTATTTTAGACCTTAGAGGCAATCCTGGTGGTTTATTAACCGAGGCAATTAATGTTTGTAATCTGTTTGTAGATAAAGGAGAACTTATCGTTACTACAAAATCTAAAGTAAAAAAGTTTAATTCGGAATATAAGACTAAAAACAAACCAGTTGATACTGAAATTCCATTGGTGGTTTTAGTCAACGGACGTAGTGCTTCGGCCAGTGAGATTGTTTCTGGAGGGCTGCAAGATTTAGACAGAGCAGTAGTAGTAGGTGCCCGTAGTTTTGGAAAAGGTTTGGTACAACGTCCATTAAGACTCACCTATGGTACACAATTAAAAGTAACCATCTCTAGATATTATACCCCTTCTGGACGATGCATCCAATCTCTTGATTATTGGAATAGAGATAAACAAGGCAATGCTGTGAGAACTAAAGAATTTAATGACTTTAAAACCCGTAATGGAAGAAAAGTGCAAGATGGCGGTGGGGTTTTACCAGATGTAGAAATAATGGCCTTAAAAAACAATAGCCTTACCAAAGCTCTGATTAGTGAAAACGCTATTTTTGACTTTGCAACGGATTATTACTATAAGCATTCGCTCACCAATATTTCTGATTTTAATTTTACAGATGCTGATTTCGAAGATTTTAAAACTAAAATAAAAACAAGCGGATTTTCTTTTGAAACAGAAACAGAAAAAGCTTTACAAAAAGCAATGACGGCTAAAGACTCCGAATTTTTTGATGATAGTGTTCAAGAGAAATACAAAAGCTTATTGTCTGAAATAAATGCGAATAAAATTGCTGGTTTAGATCGTTCTAAAAAAGAAATCATCAAAGAAATAGAAGACGAAATTGTTACCCGTTATTTCTATAAAGATGGTTTGTATGACTATTATCTTAAAAATGATGAAGCGATTTTAACAGCCACGGCGTTATTACAAGACCAAGCAAAATATACGAGTATTTTAAAATAAAGCGTCTGTTCGAGTGAATTTTTGGAATGAAATGAAGAAAATTTATATCGAGAACTGTTTTAGATCCAAAATCCTATTCTCGATACATTTCTTCCTTCGGTCAAAATACTCGAATTGACGAATTTTAAATAAGCATTTCTGGGTAAGACTTAAAGCCTTTATAGCTCGCTTATCAAGTAAATAATTGAATAAAGCGTCTGTTCGAGTGAATTTTTGGAATGAAATGAAGAAAATTTATATCGAGAACTGTTTTAGATCCAAAACCCTATTCTCGATACATTTCTCCCTCTGGTTGAAATACTCGAATTGACGAATTTTAAATAAGCATTTCTGGGTAAGACTTGAAGCCTTTATAGCCCGCTTATCAAGTAAATAATTGAATAAAACGTCTGTTCGAGTGAATTTTTGGAATGAAATGAAGAAAATTTATATCGAGAACTGTTTTAGATCCAAAATCCTATTCTCGATACATTTCTTCCTTCGGTCGAAATACTCGAATTGACGAATTTTAAATAAGCATTTCTGGGTAAGACTTGAAGCACTTAAAGCTCCATTATCGAGAATGTCGCTTTTGTACCTAAAAAAATAGTTTTCATTATACTCCATTTTTAAATGATGTAGTAATCTTATGGTATGAGAAACAGCGCTGTATGTTCATCACTACTAATATTCTTTTTCTTGTGCCTTAATTGCAAAGAACAAAAAACAGATGCTTCCTTAAAAAAGCTTGCTTCCACTGATTTCTCTGCATTACCAAAAACAGTTAAAGCTCCGCTAGATAATCCAACGACACAAGAAAAAATAGCCTTAGGAAAATTACTTTTTTACGATCCTATTCTCTCTGGAAATAAAGATGTTTCTTGTGCTACATGCCATCACCCAGCAAATGGATATGCAGAACTTTTAGACTTGTCTATAGGCGTAAACGGTGTAGGATTAAGCAATGAAAGGCATTTTAGATCTCCAAATACCATTCCCAGGCTAAAAAGAAATGCGCATAGTGTTTTAAATGCCGCTTTTAATGGTATTGATACCGAAGGTAAGTACCGCCCAGAAAATGCACCAATGTTCTGGGACCTAAGAGCGGAGAGTTTAGAAGCCCAAGCCATACTCCCCATAAAAACCTTTGAAGAAATGCGGGGTTCTACCTATACAGAAGAAAGTATATTAGATGAGGTATTAAAGCGGCTACAAGAAATTCCTGAATACCAAACTTTATTTAAAGCGGCTTTTAATGAAGAAATTAGCATAACAAATATTGCTAAAGCTATCGCAGCTTTTGAGCGTACTTTACTAAGCAATAATGCTCGTTTTGACTTGTACATGCGTGGGGATACAAATGCTATTTCTATTGCAGAAAAAGAAGGTTTTGAACAATTTAAAAAAGTAGGGTGTGCCAATTGCCACAAAGGGCCTATGTTTTCCGATTTTAAAGCACATGTTTTAGGAGTACCAGAAAATAAAAAACTAACTAGTCCAGACAGGGGAATAAAGGATACGTTTGCCTTTAGAACGCCCTCTTTACGAAACCTGCGTTTTACCGCGCCCTATATGCACAACGGAAGCTTTAATACACTCTTAGAAGTTTTAGAATTTTACGAAGACATTGCCTTTGGTAATGTTAAAAACCATTTAGTGCCTAAAGATAAGTTTGATCCTTTTATACCACAACTACAGCTTAGTGTTAAAGAAATGTCCCAAATTATATCGTTTTTAAACACTTTGAACGATGATCATTTTGATAAAGAAATTCCGCTCGCTGTTCCAAGCGGACTTCCCGTTGGGGGAAATATTCAATAATAAAAAAGTATCAACCTCAGTACTTTTCAGAACTAAAATATAAGCTTACCTGCTGTGCATTTAGGGATATTAATAGTTCTAAAATGTCTGTTCGAGTACTTTTGAGGTACGAAAAAGTGTATCGAGAACTGTTTTGGAACTAAAACCCTGATTCTCGATACAATTTTTCTTCATTTCATTTCTAAAAATCACTCGAACTGACAAGTTTTTGTTCAAAATACAAAACAGGTAAGCTTACTTTTCACTGTAAACTGGGTATATAAAATATAAAACAAGCTGCATATTTGTTATCATATTAATTTTTTAACTTCAGCAGATGAAAAAAAGACTATATAGCCTACTAGGTATTGTAATACTGCTGGCTTGCACAAATCCTAAATCCTCATCTACAAATCGTAGTAATACTAGCACAGAAGCGCAGCAAAAAGATACTACTTTAATTATATTAGCCGATATGCCTATTTTAATGGATAGTACCGAGACTCTTATACACCCTATTGGCGAGTTACAATTTTATAGAGGCGGAAGAAAAATGCTTAGTTGGAGTAGTTACAAAGAGGAATCCGTTGGGAGCTTTTATGTTTCAAATTATCAAAATTTTTCATTTTCTGGACAGATGCATAATTTAAAATTTCAGCAGATCAATTCCGATGCATTAAAACCTTTAACTGATAAAAATCTAAGGATTACTTCAGTACAATTTTTAAATGAAATTTATAGAAATACGGGTACACAACTTCTTTTTTATCATATTATAGATGCAGATACTAATGCAGATGGTGTGTTAGACTATAAGGATGTACAAAGCTTATACCTAAGCCGTTTAGATGGTAGTAGCTTTATAAAACTAACGCCAGACCATCAAACCCTATTAGATTATAAAATAATACATGCTATTAATAGGTTATATTACAGAACTACAGAAGATGTAGATAATAATGGAACCTTTACAAAAATAGATAAGGTACACTACCATTATATAAATCTTACGGATTCTATTTTAAAACCTAAAACCTATAATCCTTTTTAAACTCAAACTATACCTTAAAAACCGATAAGTAATTTTTGCCCTATTCTAAGTTTGCTAGTTTTTTTAATAGCGTTTGTTTTACAAATTCTAGAAACTGGAATATGATACTTATTCGCAATTTTAGAAAGGGTATCTCCTTTTTTAATGATGTATAGTTTTTTTTGTTCTTGCTGGTCTTTTTCTGCCGCTTCTAAGCTTGTACAAACAGTTATTTTACTTTGCCTTCTAGAACTATGTATTTCTGGTGTTATCCACCTAATTGGTACCCAAATATCTTTACTTCTTATTGTATTAGCTTCTCCAAAATCAAAAAGGTATTCTGGATGAATGCGCACTCCATTATAGCTTACTTCTAAATGCAAATGACTGCCTCTAGAATTACCTGTTACACCTCCTAAGCCGATTGCTTGGCCTTTTACTACTGTGTCATTTACGTTTACCAATTGTTTAGACAAATGGGCGTAGGTTGTTTCTAAACCATTATTATGGCGTACTATAACTGTTTTTCCGTGTTTAGCATGGTAATTTACATAACGCACCCTACCCCCTAAAATAGTAGCTACAGTATCTCCTGTAATCAGGTCAATATCAATTCCTTGATGTGATCTGCCCCAACGCCAGCCATAACGAGATGTAATTACTTTTTTACGTTGTATGGGTGATGCATAAGTACTGTCTTTAAATGTTATCTGAAACAGCGCTTTTTTAGTTTGATGCTGATATGGGTTAAATAATAGTGTATCCCAATAGGCTTCAAAGTAATTTTCTTGAAATGTTACGGTTTCAGTATTCGTTTTAATTTCACTTTGCAATGAAATAATATCTTTTGCAAGAAACTCCAATTTAGATAGGTTGATGTGTTGACTATACCCACTATAACTTATAAGTAGCAAACAGCAGCTAAAAACTATTTTTTTCATAAAATATAACTGGCTCTATAATTATACTCCAAAGAAATTTTCTGGATTTTGTTTTTCTCCATTATGATGCACTTCATAATGCAAATGTGGCCCTGTAGATTTACCTGTATTCCCTGTGTTTCCAATAAGTTCTCCTTTTTTAACTTTCTGATTTTCTTTGACCTCAAATGTACTTAAATGCGAATAATAGGTCTCGTAGCCATCTGCATGAGAAATAATAATTAGATTACCCCAATCTCCTTTTCGCTTCGCGAAAATAATAATTCCGTCTGCAGTAGCAACTACTGGCGTTCCTATTTTTGCTCTAATATCAACCCCATTATGCATCATTTTTTTCTTATGAATGGGGTTATACATCATCCCAAAATGTGCTGTAATATTTTCGCTTTTTACTGCTGCAATTGGTGGTATTGATGGTGGGGAATCATTTTCAATAAAATGGTTTTTTACAATAGGAAAAACTGTTGCGTGATTTGTTTTAAAAGCCATAAGCAAGAGTCCCATTATGGGGATTAAAAATACATACCTAATTAATGTTCTGCTTTGTGATTTACTTTTAGTGATCATGTCTATTCGTTTTTTGATGATTTGATAATTAAAATAACTGTATAATTTAGTTGTTGTATCACTACTTAGATTTTCTAATAAAAGTGCTAAATAGGTAGATTTTTTGATCTTATTTTTTAATACACTGTGATCTGCCTGAAACTCATGTACGGCCTTCATAGATTTTCTAAAAAAATATACAAAAGGGTTAAACCAAAATAAGGCAATGTATATTTCTATTAAAATTAAGTCTATAGTATGACGCTTTTGTACATGAACTTTTTCGTGCTCTAGTATAGGGTTTTGATGAAGAAAAGGATTTGTTTTCAAGGAAATACCTTGTGAACCCGTTCCAAGCGTATTTACAGAGATTTTAGGAATAAAAATCCAATGAAAACAAGAAAAAATAGCGGTACTGTCCAAAAGCACATATACATATCCGTTTTGTGAAAATGCTACTGATTTTCTTTTCAAATTAAAAACTTTTACAATGCTTAAGAGCAATCTTACTATGCCAATTGTGAGCCCTGCTGCATATAAAATAACCATATAAAAAGAAAGACTATTTGTTGTTTTTAAATCTAATTCTTGTACTAAAACTGGTGCTTGGATCTGCGGAAAAAGCGTTTCGTTAAAAACAGGAATTTCTATGGCTGTTGTTGCTATTGTTGGTATATATTTATGCACAATAGGAGCACTTAAAGACAAGCCCATAATAAGCAATAATACAATTCTATTAAGACGATGAAAAGTCAACTTTCTTAAGCATACCGAATAGAGAGCATATGCAATTGTAAACACAATACTTGCTTGTAAAAGGTATATCAATAAACTACTCATTCTTCTTTTTTAGAAATTCAATTTTTTCATCAATCATTAATTTCATTTTCTCTAATTCCGTAAGGTTTACCGCTTCGCTATCCGTAAAAAAAGTGGCAAAATTACTGACAGAACCGCTAAAAAAATTACCAATAACTGCTTTAAAGTGGTCTTTAAAATAATGCTCTTTAGAAACCAATGGGTAATATTCATGAACCTTACCATAGGTGGTATAATGGATGAATTTTTTCCTAGTTAATACCCGTATTACGGTAGATATGGTGGTGTATGCTGGTTTGGGCTCAGGAAACTGCTCTACAATATCTTTTAGAAATGCTTTTTCTAAATTCCAGATATATTTCATAACCTGTTCTTCTGCTTTTGTGAGCTCTTTCATAGGCCAAATATATACTATTTTTATTATATAACTATAAAAATAGTCATAAAACTATATTTATAGTCACACTTGTTATTTTTCAACCTAAATTATGCATTAAAAAGCTTCATTATTTTGTGCATGAAAAGCTGAGCAGTGGCCTTAGTAATTGCTTATGGTAACAGCATATAGGCGGATAGACTTTTATTTTTTTTGCCATATCAAAACAACTGAAAAAAGCCTTAAGTACTCCACATTTTACCCTATGGAAAAGCGTATCTATTGTTGCCCATTCTATATGGCTACAGATATAGCGCTTTCTGCCAAATATACCTTGTAGTAGAAATCTAATTGAAACTCATCTCCGCTTTCTATTTAAATCTCTTCATTAAAAAAAACCCTGCAGTGTAACTGCAAGGGTTTCTTTAAAATTAATGGATTGTATAAAAAGTATACTATTGTTTACTTTTTTATTAGAGTTTCTTAAGCTATCCTCTTGGTCTTCGTCTTTTTTTTCTAGGTCTTACACTACATTTTCCCGATTTTTTTTGGCACCTCTTCCCTCCCTTTAACTCAGAAGAAGCGTTGTCATCTAATTTTGTAAATCCTAGCTCGTTAATACTTTTTTGATTAACTACCATTGTGTCTTTTAATTTAAAAATTTCCATAATTATATTTTTTAATTTATTTAACCAAATATCTACATCATTATGAGCCAAAACAAGTAAAGTATCTGGCGCTTTATAAAAGGTCAAAAAAAGAAGTTAACTGTTTGAAAAACAAATCTTAACACAAATAACAAGACCAGTAAATACTAAAAATTAGTGTACAGAAAATTGGCCCTCTATTATACTATTTTATTTAGCCCTATTTTAAAGAATTTTTTACTTGTCTCAGAGCTCTTTAAACTGATTAAAAGCTCTTTCTAAGAACCTGAGGGCTTCAGCAGATCAAAAGATATTAACCCTTAAAAAAGTCCATCATTCAACTTATTTATTAAATTTTAAAAATAGGTGTTTAACTCATCTCCGCTTTCTATTTAAATCTCTTCATTAAAAAAACCCCTGCAGTTACACTGCAAGGGTTTCTTTAAAATTAATGGATTGTATAAAAAGTATACTGTTGTTTACTTTTTATTAGAGTTTCTTAACCTATCTTCATGGTCTTCGTCTTCTTCTCTTCTTACATTTCCCCGTCTGTGGGTTACAAAATCCTCCCTTTAACTCAGAAGAGGCATTGTTATCTAATTTTGTAAATCCTAACTCGTTAATGCTTTTTTGATTAACTACCATTGTGTCTTTTAATTTAAAAATTTCCATAATTATATTTTTTAATTTATTTAACCAAATATCTACATCATTATAAACCAAAACAAGTAAAGTATATGGCGCTTTATAAAAGATCAAAAAAAGAGGTTAACTGTTTGAAAAACAAAGCTTAATACAAATAACAAAACCAGTAAATACTAAAAATTAGTGTACAGAAAATTGGCCCTCTATTATACTATTTTATTTAGCCCTTTTTGAAGAATTTTTTACTTGTCTCAGAGCTCTTTAAACTGATTAAAAGCTCTTTCTAAGAACCTGAGGGCTTCAGCAGATCAAAAGATATTAACCCTTAAAAAAGTCCATCATTCAACTTATTTATTAAATTTTAAAAATAGGTGTTTAACTCATCTCCGCTTTCTATTTAAATCTCTTCATTAAAAAAACCCTGCAGTTACACTGCAAGGGTTTCTTTAAAATTAATGGATTGTATAAAAAGTATACTGTTGTTTACTTTTTATTAGAGTTTCTTAAGCTATCCTCTTGGTTTTCTCGTGCATCTTCGTTTGCGAACATGAAATTTGCAATCCCCTCCCTTTAACTCAGAAGAAGCATTGTCATCTAATTTTGTAAATCCTAGCTCGTTAATACTTTTTTGATTAACTACCATTGTGTCTTTTAATTTAAAAATTTCCATAATTATATTTTTTAATTTATTTAACCAAATATCTACATCATTATGAGCCAAAACAAGTAAAGTATATGGCGCTTTATAAAAGATCAAAAAAAGAGGTTAACTGTTTGAAAAACAAAGCTTAATACAAATAACAAAACCAGTAAATACTAAAAATTAGTGTACAGAAAATTGGCCCTCTATTATACTATTTTATTTAGCCCTTTTTGAAGAATTTTTACTTGTCTGAGAGCTCTTTAAACTGATTAAAAACTCTTTCTAAGCGCCTGAGGGCTTCGGTAATAATTTCTGCAGATCAAAAAATGTTAACCTTTAAAAAAGTCCATCACTCAACTTATTTATTAAATTTTAAAAATATCTGTTTAACTCATCTCCGCTTTCTATTTAAATCTCTTCATTAAAAAACCCCTGCAGTTACACTGCAAGGGTTTCTTTAAAATTAATGGATTGTATAAAAAGTATACTATTGTTTACTTTTTATTAGGGTTTCTTAAGCTACCACCATCTTCTTCTTCTACACCCATGCACCCAGTCGCAATCTCCTCCCTTTAACTCAGAAGAGGCATTGTCATCTAATTTTGTAAATCCTAGCTCGTTAATACTTTTTTGATTAACTACCATTGTGTCTTTTAATTTAAAAATTTCCATAATTATATTTTTTAATTTATTTAACCAAATATCTACATCATTATGAGCCAAAACAAGTAAAGTATATGGCGCTTTATAAAAGGTCAAAAAAAGAAGTTAACTGTTTGAAAAACAATGCTTAATACAAATAACAAAACCAGTAAATACTAAAAATTAGTGTACAGAAAATTGGCCCTCTATTATACTATTTTATTTAGCTCTTTTTGAAGAATTTTTTACTCGTCTCAGAGCTCTTTAAACTGATTAAAAACTCTTTCTAAGCGCCTGGCTTCAGTAATAATTTCTGTAGACCCTAACCTGTTTGATTAGAGAATTCCAAAAGAGGTTAACCTTTAAAAAAGCCCATCACTCAGCTTATTTATTAAATTTTAAAAATAGGTGTTTAACTCATCTCCGCTTTCTATTTAAATCTCTTCATTAAAAAACCCCTGCAGTTACACTGCAAGGGTTTCTTTAAAATTAATGGATTGTATAAAAAGTATACTGTTGTTTACTTTTTTATTAGAGTTTCTAAAGCTATCTTCATGGTCTTCGTCTTCGTCTTGGTCTTTTTCTTGGTCTACATTTCTTCGATTTTTTTTGGCAATTCCCACCCTTTAACTCAGAAGAGGCATTGTTATCTAATTTTGTAAATCCTAACTCGTTAATACTTTTTTGATTAACTACCATTGTGTCTTTTAATTTAAAAATTTCCATAATTATATTTTTTAATTTATTTAACTAAATATCTACATCATTATGAGCCAAAACAAGTAAAGTATATGGCGCTTTATAAAAGGTCAAAAAAAGAAGTTAACTATTTGAAAAACAAAGCTTAACACAAATAACAAAACCAGTAAATACTAAAAATTAGTGTACAGAAAATTGGCCCTCTATTATACTATTTTATTTAGCCCTTTTTGAAGAATTTTTACTTGTCTGAGAGCTCTTTAAACTGATTAAAAACTCTTTCTAAGCGCCTGGCTTCAGTAATAATTTCTGCAGATCAAAAGAGGTTAACCTTTAAAAAAGTCCATCATTCAGCTTATTTATTAAATTTAAAAATAAGTGTTTAACTTATCTCCTCTTTCTATTTAAATCTCTTCATTAAAAAACCCCTGCAGTTACACTGCAAGGGTTTCTTTAAAATTAATGGATTGTATAAAAAGTATACTGTTGTTTACTTTTTATTAGAGTTTCTTAACCTATCTTCTTCGTCTTCTTCTCTTCTTACATTTCCCCGTCTGTGGGTTACAAAATCCTCCCTTTAACTCAGAAGAGGCATTGTTATCTAATTTTGTAAATCCTAACTCGTTAATACTTTTTTGATTAACTACCATTGTGTCTTTTAATTTAAAAATTTCCATAATTATATTTTTTAATTTATTTAACTAAATATCTACATCATTATGAGCCAAAACAAGTAAAGTATATGGCGCTTTATAAAAGGTCAAAAAAAAGTTAACTGTTTGAAAAACAATGCTTAATACAAATAACAAAACCAGTAAATACTAAAAATTAGTGTACAGAAAATTGGTCCTCAATTATACTATTTTATTAAGCCCTTTTTGAAGAATTTTTTACTTGTCTCAGAGCTTTTTAAACTGATTAAAAACTCTTTCTAAGCGCCTGGCTTCAATAATAATTTCTGCAGATCAAAAGAGGTTAACCTTTAAAAAAGCCCATCATTCAACTTATTTATTAAATTTAAAAATAGGTGTTTAACTCATCACCGCTTTCTATTTAAATCTCTTCATTAAAAAAACCCTGCAGTTACACTGCAAGGGTTTCTTTAAAATTAATGGATTGTATAAAAAGTATACTATTGTTTACTTTTTATTAGAGTTTCTTAAGCTATCTTCATGGTCTTCGTCTTCTCCTACATGTTGGTTTGCGAACATTAAATCTACAATCCCCTCCCTTTAACTCAGAAGAGGCATTGTCATCTAATTTTGTAAATCCTAGCTCATTAATGCTTTTTTGATTAACTACCATTGTGTCTTTTAATTTAAAAATTTCCATAATTATATTTTTTAATTTATTTAACTAAATATCTACATCATTATGAGCCAAAACAAGTAAAGTATATGGCGCTTTATAAAAGATCAAAAAAAGAGGTTAACTGTTTGGAAAACAAAGCTTAACACAAATAACAAAATCAGTAAATACTAAAAATTAGTGTACAGAAAATTGGCCCTCTATTATACTATTTTATTTAGCCCTTTTTGAAGAATTTTTTACTTGTCTGAGAGCTCTTTAAACTGATTAAAAACTCTTTCTAAGAGCCTGAGGTCTTCGGTAATAATTTCTGCAGATCCTAACCTGTTTGATTAGAGAATTCCAAAAGAGGTTAACCTTTAAAAAAGCCCATCATTCAACTTATTTATTAAATTTTAAAAATAGGTGTTTAACTCATCTCCTTTTTCTATTTAAATCTCTTCATTAAAAAACCCCTACAGTTACGCTGCAAGGGTTTCTTTAAAATTAATGGATTGTAAAAAAAGTATCCTATTGTTTACTCTTTTTTTGACAATAATTCTATCCTCTACCTCTTCTTCTCCTACGTATTCTACATCTCCTATTTTCAAAGCGACACCCTCCCTTTAACTCAGAAGAGGCATTGTCATCTAATTTTGTAAATCCTAGCTCGTTAATGCTTTTTTGATTAACTACCATTGTGTCTTTTAATTTAAAAATTTCCATAATTATATTTTTTAATTTATTTAACCAAATATCTACATCATTATGAGCCAAAACAAGTAAAGTATATGGCGCTTTATAAAAGGTCAAAAAAAGAAGTTAACTGTTTGAAAAACAAAGCTTAATACAAATAACAAAACCAGTAAATACTAAAAATTAGTGTACAGAAAATTGGCCCTCTATTATACTATTTTATTTAGCTCTTTTTGAAGAATTTTTTACTCGTCTCAGAGCTCTTTAAACTGATTAAAAACTCTTTCTAAGCGCCTGGCTTCAGTAATAATTTCTGTAGACCCTAACCTGTTTGATTAGAGAATTCCAAAAGAGGTTAACCTTTAAAAAAGCCCATCACTCAGCTTATTTATTAAATTTTAAAAATAGGTGTTTAACTCATCTCCGCTTTCTATTTAAATCTCTTCATTAAAAAACCCCTGCAGTTACACTGCAAGGGTTTCTTTAAAATTAATGGATTGTATAAAAAGTATACTGTTGTTTACTTTTTATTAGGACCACCAGCTTTTGTTTGTACACCTCGCAATCCGATTTTGGCACTTCCCTCCCTTTAACTCAGAAGAGGCATTGTCATCTAATTTTGTAAATCCTAGCTCGTTAATGCTTTTTTGATTAACTACCATTGTGTCTTTTAATTTAAAAATTTCCATAATTATATTTTTTAATTTATTTAACCAAATATCTACATCATTATGAGCCAAAACAAGTAAAGTATCTGGCGCTTTATAAAAGATCAAAAAAAGAGGTTAACTGTTTGAAGAACAATGCTTAACACAAATAACAAAACCAATAAATACTAAAAATTAATGTACAGAAAATTGGCCCTCTATTATACTATTTTATTAAGCCCTTTTAAAGAATTTTTTACTTGTCTGAGAGCTCTTTAAACTGATTAAAAACTCTTTCTAAGCACCTGGCTTCAGTAATAATTTCTGCAGATCAAAAGAGGTTAACCTTTAAAAAAGTCCATCATTCAGCTTATTTATTAAATTTAAAAATAAGTGTTTAACTTATCTCCTCTTTCTATTTAAATCTCTTCATTAAAAAACCCCTGCAGTTACACTGCAAGGGTTTCTTTAAAATTAATGGATTGTATAAAAAGTATACTGTTGTTTACTTTTTTTTGACAATAATTTTATCCTCTTCTTCTTCTTGGTCTTCTTGGTCTTTTATTTTTAGGTCTCTTCTTACATGTCCCAGGCCTCTGATGGCACTTCCCACCCTTTAACTCAGAAGAGGCATTGTCATCTAATTTTGTAAATCCTAGCTCGTTAATGCTTTTTTGATTAACTACCATTGTGTCTTTTAATTTAAAAATTTCCATAATTATATTTTTTAATTTATTTAACTAAATATCTACATCATTATGAGCCAAAACAAGTAAAGTATATGGCGCTTTATAAAAGATCAAAAAAAGAGGTTAACTGTTTGGAAAACAAAGCTTAACACAAATAACAAAATCAGTAAATACTAAAAATTAGTGTACAGAAAATTGGCCCCTCTATTATACTATTTTATTTAGCCCTTTTTGAAGAATTTTTACTTGTCTGAGAGCTCTTTAAACTGATTAAAAACTCTTTCTAAGCGCCTGGCTTCAGTAATAATTTCTGTAGACCCTAACCTGTTTGATTAGAGAATTCCAAAAGAGGTTAACCTTTAAAAAAGCCCATCATTCAACTTATTTATTAAATTTTAAAAATAGGTGTTTAACTCATCTCCGCTTTCTATTTAAATCTCTTTATTAAAGAAACCCCTGCAGTTACACTGCAAGGGTTTCTTTAAAATTAATGGATTGTATAAAAAGTATACTGTTGTTTACTTTTTTATTAGAGTTTCTAAAGCTATCTTCATGGTCTTCGTCTTCGTCTTGGTCTTTTTCTTGGTCTACATTTCTTCGATTTTTTTTGGCAATTCCCACCCTTTAACTCAGAAGAGGCATTGTCATCTAATTTTGTAAATCCTAACTCGTTAATACTTTTTTGATTAACTACCATTGTGTCTTTTAATTTAAAAATTTCCATAATTATATTTTTTAATTTATTTAACTAAATATCTACATCATTATGAGCCAAAACAAGTAAAGTATCTGGCGCTTTATAAAAGATCAAAAAAAGAGGTTAACTGTTTGAAAAACAATGCTTAACACAAATAACAAAACCAGTAAATACTAAAAATTAGTGTACAGAAAATTGGCCCCTCTATTATACTATTTTATTTAGCCCTTTTTGAAGAATTTTTTACTTGTCTCAGAGCTTTTTAAACTGATTAAAAACTCTTTCTAAGAGCCTGAGGTCTTCGGTAATAATTTCTGCAGATCCAAACATGTTTGGTGTGTACTTAAGCTCTTTTTTATAGGTGGTTTTTAATCCGTCTTTAAGGGAAACTGTTATTAAGTACATATTTTGCATTGATTCGGGAGTCTTTACTTCGTAAGGTAGCAAAGAAATTTCTTCAACTTGGCCAATCAATTGCCCATATTCTTGATAAGGAAAATTATCTAATTTAATTTTTACTTTTTGGTCTTTTTGAATTTTACCATACCCTTGGGAAGGAATTTGAATATAGCCAATGTATTCTTGATTGTTGGGAATAATAGCAAATAAAGGAGTTTGTGCGGAAATGTATTGATTGGTTGTTATTTTATTTAAATAAGATAACTTACCGTCTATTGGCGCGATTACAGCGTAGTTTTGTTGCCATGTCTGAATGTAGTTTTTTATAGAGTTAATAGATGCATTAATGCTTGTTTCTAGCGCCATTCTCTTGCTATCATCATTCTTTTTTAATTCATTCTTTTGTGTTAAGTAGTTTGCTACGGTAATCTTATTCTGAACATAGTTCTTTTTTACATTAATGAGTTGCTGCTTTTTCCCAATATATTCAGTTTTATTCTTAAAAAATTCATTTTTTGCGATTATCCCTTTTTGAAATAATAAACTATCTGCTCTAAATTTCTCTTTTGCATTTTTTAGCTCTTGTATCAATAATTCTAGTTCTCCTTTAGTTATACTTGCTAATCGATCATTATATTTTATCTGTAAGTTAATATTTTTTAATGTTTTAAGAGAATAATCGTTATTGATGAGTGCATGATACTCCTTTAAAGCATTATTGAAATTATTATATTCGGTTTGTATTTCTCCCAATGTACCAAGTTGTTGCATTGACAGTAATGTTTTGCCTACTTCTTTAAATTGAAATTCATTAATAAGGCGGTTTAAATGATCTACTGTTTCTTTTTTTATAGGGTTCGTTAGCTCCGCAATCGTTGTTCCCTTTTTTATACTAACGTTATCTGCAATGTAAAGCTGTTCTATGTATCCATCTGTTTTATTAATTAATTTTATTGGTGGCTGCTCTGTTGTAAGTGTTATTTCTCCTGTTATAACATCAGGATACTTAATAAACCAAGCTATAAAAACAAGCATAAAAATTAAACCAAAAATTAGAGAAATCCCCCATCGAATCATCCAATTAGGAACATGAGAAAGCATTTCTTGGACTTCATCACTCCGTATTTCTATTTTTTTATTTTCTGGCACTTTTAAAATTTAATTACTTATTATTTAATCTTTCTAATTCTAATTGATTTTTCACTAAATTATAATAGTGACCTTCTGCTTTAACTAATTCTTCGTGATTTCCTTTTTCTATAATAACTCCTTTATCTAAAACAACTATTTGATCGGCATTTTTAACTGTACTTAATCGGTGAGCGATTACAACTGCTGTGCGTTCTTTAAAAAATTGATTTAAATTTTCCATTATAATTTTTTCATTGTTGGCATCTAAAGCACTTGTTGCCTCATCGAAGAAAATAAATTTTGGATTTTTATATACTGCTCTTGCTATAAATAAGCGTTGCTTTTGACCACCACTCATACCAACTCCTTCCATTCCTATTTTTGTATTATACCCTAAAGGCAAATCTTCTATGTATTCTTTGATATTGGCAATCTCAACTGATTTTCTTAATCTTTCTTTATCAATTGTAGTTACTCCTATGGCAATGTTATTAGCAATGGTATCATTAAAAATATAACCGTCTTGCATCACTACTCCTAACTGTTCTCGCCAAGCACGATGTGATATGGCTATCATATTTTGATTTCCTAAATAAATATCTCCTCCAGTAGGCTCATAAAATTTTAGTAATAATTTTATTAAGGTTGTTTTACCACTTCCACTTGCTCCAACTATGGCTGTTACTTTATTTACGGGTATTGTTAAATCTAATCCTTTAATTACCTCATCTATATTACCAGTATAACGAAATCGAATATCTTTAAGGTTAAAGTCTGCATTTAAGGGAACATCATAATTTTTTTCTTCTTCAAAACTTTCTTCATCTTCTTTATTGTGTATTTCTGCCAATCTTTCTAGTGCTATTTTAGCATCTTGGGCGGAGTGCACAAACCCTATTAATTGCATAATTGGGTTATTTAATTGGCCAATAATGTAAGAGATAGACAACATCATACCTAAAGTCAATTGGCCATCTATGACTAATTTTGCTGAAAAAATAGTAATTAAAATGTTTTTAATTTCATTGATAAAATTAGAACCTACCTCTTGAGTCTGTTCGAGTGCTAAACTCTTAATTTCAATTTTAAATATGCGTGTCTGAATGTATTCCCAGCTCCATCGTTTTTCTCTTTCCGCATTGTGTAATTTTATTTCTTGTATTCCATTAATCAGCTCCATTACTTTACTTTGTTCTCCACTCATTTGAGAAAAAAGCTTATAATCTAAGTCTTTTCTTTTTTTTAAGAAAAGCATTATCCATATAAAATAGATTAAACTTCCAGTAAAGAAAATAGTAAATATTGTTACGTTATACCAAAATAAAACACCTCCGAATATCACTAAATTAAACATAGAGAATAACACATTTAGCGAAGAGTTCGTTAGCAAATTTTCAATTCGTTGATGGTCATCAATTCGTTGCATAATATCTCCTGTCATCTTAACATCGAAAAATGAAATAGGTAAGTTCATCAATTTGACAAAAAAATCAGAGATCAAAGAAATATTAATACGAGTACTTAAATGAAGTAAAATCCATCCTCGTATTAATTCAATTGTAGTTCTTCCAATAAATAAAAAGAGCTGAGCTACTAAAATTAAATAGATAAAGTTAATGTCTTGGTTTTGGATACCAATATCAACAATACTTTGAGTTAAAAAAGGAAAAATTAATTGTAGTAAACTAACAGCTAATAAACCTATTATTAATTGAATTAAAAACCTTTTGTAACTAAACAAGTATTGAAAAAGAAAAGAAAAACCTTGCTTTGTTTCTGAATTGTCATCATCTTCTACTTTTCTAAGTTTAGGTGTTTCTTCTAGTAATAGTACAATACCTTCTTCTGTAGATTGAGTTGCTTTGTTTCCGATCCAGCTTTTTATAAAATCTTGTTTGTTAAATTCTAATAAACCATGTGCAGGATCAGAGACAAAAACAGCGTCTTTTTTTATTTTATAAACTACAATAAAGTGCTTTTGATTCCAATGTACAATACATGGTAAAGGTGCTTCTTTTTGAAATTTTTGAAAATCTGTTTTTATACCTAGTGTTCTAAAGCCTATTCTTTCTGCTGCTTCAGAAATTTTTTTCAACGAAGAACCTTCTCTGGTGGTTTCAGATAAATTACGAAGCTTAGATAAAGAAATATTTCTTTTATAATACTTTGCAATTATTCTTAAACAAGTTGCTCCGCAATCCATCGCATCAGGCTGTCTGTAAAAAGGAAATTTCATTATCGTTAAATTAATTTTTTGTTTTTACTATTATTTGCTTTTGAAACATCAAACTTTTTAACCATCACAAATGGCAGGTGTATTGCTTTTCTTCCAAATCCACTGAAAAAATTAAGTGGTCTACTGTGCCTTTTAAAAACCCTGTCCAAAAATCTCTGAAGCTACATTCAAAACTGTGTTTACAGTCATGAGGGTACGCGGACTCCCAGCTCATCACTTTGTCCTAGAACAGTACAGATACGGGTGGCCTCATTGGAATCTACTCTACATCCTATACAGAATGGTATTGATGATTTTACAGATAAGGACCGTTGGAAAAAACCTCTTCAGAGGAGCAGTGTGTTTGGAACTACCTCCTTTTCTACAGTATCTTTATATATGGGCTATGGATATTTTTGTTACCACACTCAAATTCTATAGCCCTATCTTTTTATCCTACTAAAAGTTTAAAGCACTTTAATTTTTTAGATACAATCTTTAATGTAATAGATTTTCTTTTATATATGTAGATGGGTACGTACCTGTGATAGATTTAAAGGCTCTTGAAAAGGTTTCCTGACGTTTGAATCCAAACTCATTTGCTATAGCTAGGATTGTGTAGCGTTGTAAAGTCTTATCTTCTTTTAACTGCAATAACACTTCATTAATTCTTAATCTTCTTAAATATACTCTAAAACGTTTTCCTTTATAATTATTAACAACATTAGAGAGGTAAGTGGTATTCGTTTTAAAATTTTTAGCTACAGAATATAATGTAATATTTTGATTGAGATACTCTTTATCTAATTCAAAATGATCAAGAGCAGTTAATATTTTATTGGTTATGTTATCGTCTAAGATATTTGAATGAGCTGTATTTGTAGCTTTTAAACGATTTGTGGGTTTGGGAGGGGCTTGGGGCTTTTTAATCTCCATACTTTGTAATTTTTTTTTTTTTAGGTAAAAGTTCAGGCAATGATAATTAATCATGAATAAATTGTCAAAATAATGGTGTTATTTTTTTGTTTAAGTTGTTGCGTTTTTATAAATTAAAGGCAAAATTTACCTAAGTCATTGATACTTAATAAGTATGTACAAATAACAAGTATAAAATAAGTGCTTAACTATAAATACATCTAAAAATAGGTGTTTAACTCATCTCCTTTTTCTATTTAAATCTCTTCATTAAAAAACCCCTACAGTTACGCTGCAAGGGTTTCTTTAAAATTAATGGATTGTATAAAAAGTATCCTATTGTTTACTTTTTATTAGAGTTTCTAAAGCTATCTTCATGGTCTTCGTCTTCGTCTGTACGCACTACATCTCTTAGCCTGAGTAGGACATCTTCCTCCCTTTAACTCAGAAGAGGCATTGTCATCTAATTTTGTAAATCCTAGCTCGTTAATACTTTTTTGATTAACTACCATTGTGTCTTTTAATTTAAAAATTTCCATAATTATATTTTTTAATTTATTTAACCAAATATCTACATCATTATGAGCCAAAACAAGTAAAGTATCTGGCGCTTTATAAAAGGTCAAAAAAAGAGGTTAACTCTTTGAAAAACAAAGCTTAACACAAATAACAAAACCAGTAAATACTAAAAATTAGTGTACAGAAAATTGGCCCTCTATTATACTATTTTATTAAGCCATTTTAAAGAATTTTTTACTTGCCTGAGAGCTCTTTAAACTAATTAAAAACTCTTTCTAAGCGCCTGGTTTCAGTAATAATTTCTGCAGATACAAACATGTTTGGTAAGAGAACAAAAAAAATTAACCTTTTGAAAATATTTATAATTTAACTTGTTTATTGAATCTAAAAATAGGAAAGAATTATTCTTTAAATACAACAAGCTCATTTCCAGTAATCCAACTTTTTAAAAAACTGGAATTAGTACTTATTTCTACTATATAAAATTTAGTGTAGGACAAAAAAACATCAGATTTTTCAATTTCTTCTATTTCTACTCCTTTTGCCTCAATATAATTGGAGTGTATTAACTACAATTTTCCTTTTTCTTTTAAAATATACCCTACATGGTTTTGATCAAAACCAATAAAATGAATACCTTCTGGTAGTTTTTGATGAATTGTATTTATATTTTGATCGCTAGAATTTCCTGATATTGCTATCAATTGAGAATTAACAGCGATACTTTTTGCTTCATTAATAGGGCTTTGTTGTGCTAATGCATATCTATTTAAATGTACGCCTACATCTTTAAGAGTTGTAGACACAAAATAACCACAGGCTATCTTTCCTTTTTTTGGTGTTGCGGTATGTCCTTCAAAAGACCAAGGAGTGCCTTCCCAAAATGGGATTACCTGATGCAGTAATGCCTTTTTAAATAGTTTACTAAGGGAGTCTGTATTTACAGTATTGAAATTGATTTCTGCTCTAGTTTCTTCAATAGCCTTTTTTACAGATTCATAGCTTTTATTGCTATCGCTTTCTAGTTTTAGTTCTGCTAAATTTTTAATTGAAGATTGTTGTTCTGTTGATTGAATTGTTTCAATTTTCGTTTCAAGATTGTTGTCCTCTATAGCATCTTTAGCTTGTCCTTTACAACTAATGCATCCAAATACGAGTATTGCTATTAAAAATAATTTCATTTTAAAAAATAGGAACCTCAGCTAAATTAACCAAAGCCGGTTCTTGTTGTTTTAAAAGCCGTTTGGTGCGTAAGTATCGGTTTAAATTAAAGGCATCGTAATTCTCGGCATTTTTATCCATACTACTGATATGTACTTTACCAGAAGAGTGTATAAATTCATTATTACCAATCCACATGCCAACATGCACTACCCTTTCTTTTTTTGTCTCTGTAGCTGGTGTTCCAAAAAATAACAAGTCTCCTACTTCTAATTTTTCAAAGTCTTTTTGATCATCCACCAAAAGTCCGGTATGCACTTGTTGGGATGCATCTCTTGGGATCACTAAACCATTAAGAAAATAAATGGTTTTGGTAAAGCCACTACAGTCTACCCCTTTAGTAGATGTTCCGCCCCATAAATAAGGCAAGCCCATCATTTTTTTAGCAGTTGCTACTAAAGTGTTATCATTAGGGCTTAACTGCTTTAACCAAGCATTGTAAATTTTAGCTTCTCCTTTTTTTATAAATGCCAAACGCCCATCAGGATATTTTACTTGATAAAAATCGTTTTCTTCTGCTATCAATTCTAAAATACTTCCAGAAACTAAATCAGAAACTATAGCTGCATTTACATCAGTACTTTCGTAAGAATACCCAAATGTATTGAGATAGATAACTTTTTTAGCTGCTTTCCAATTTTTATATATTTCTTTATTTTGAATGCTAATGCCACCATGGTCTACCCAAGAAATGTATTTATCTGGTGTTTGTACCAGATACCAATCGCCCTCTCTTTTAAATACTTTTAAAGGCGTTCCTAAGGTGGCTTGTGTAGCCAATTCGGAAGAATGGCCTTGCTTGCTTCTTAAATTTGCTACAGATATATTTACTAATGCCAAGGTACTATCTGCAAAAGCTGTCTTTGGTAATACCGTAATACGATCTGTATATGTTAAATTGTCTTTTTCTAATAGACTTTTAAATTTGGCAACAGCATCGGGTAAATTACTTTCTCCTTTTAGCACATAACTATGGTCTTTTTTTGTGACCTCAATATTAAATAGGGCTACACGTTTATCTGGAGCAAATTCTGTTTTTATCGCTGCTACTTCTTCTTCTAAAAGCTTTTCTTCTTTCGGAATAGTTTCACAGGCAGAGAAGCTTAAAATCAATAGAAAAAATAAGAAAAAATGTATGTTTTGCTTCATTATAAATTTAAATGTTTGTGCTAAACTAAAGTAATAAAATTATTTACAATTAAAATTACTCCATTTATCGTGTTTATATTTCTCTCTTTGTTTTAAAAATACGATCATTTAATGAAAAAGAATTTCAAGGTTTATTTTAGTAATATTTTACTATTTTTACTGTTAAATTTTTTTGATAAATGCAATATCTCAGAAATAAAATATTTTTTGCCACGGTATTGTATTTTCTTACCTTAATTAGCCTTAATGCTCAGTTTTTAGAAAAAAATGAAGCTAAACTTTCATCCAATTACCCAAATTGTATTATTCAAGACTCCAAAGGATTCATTTGGATTGGCACCAATAATGGGTTGAACCGATATGATGGGTATCATTATAAAATATTTAAGTATGATGTAAACAATCCCAACACCATTTCGGATAATTTAATTAATGATTTATTAGAAGATTCTGAAGGAAATATATGGATTGCAACAAATGGCGGCGGATTAAATCGTTACAATACCACTACGGGTGTTATAACTCGTTTTAAACATCAAAAAAATGATAAAAGCTCGTTAAGTAATAATGTAGTAAACCGAATATACGAAGACAGTAAGTCAAGAATATGGGTAGGCACAAAAAATGGGTTGAATTTGTTTGATCGTTCCCAACAGAATTTTCAACATTGGATACAACCTAACACATGTGAAAAATGTAAATATTCTATAAAAGGTATTGTTGAAGACCATAAGGGTAATCTTTGGATAGGAGATGAGTTTTATGGGCTTTACTACTTCACTCCTTCTAATGGTACCTTTACTACGCCTCATTTAAAATATTCTGGTGAAGATAAACTTCCTTCAGAATTTATAAGTGATCTCGTTTTTGTAGATGGTACGCTTTGGGTTGGTACAGACAATGGAGTAGCACTGCTAAATACAAAGACTAAGGCGTATGAAAAAATTGCACTAGATGATATCAATGATAGAAATTTTATAAAAGATGTATATATCTGGAGTCTTTATAATGATCATAATGGAGGTATCTGGTTATGTACAAATGGTAATGGTTTAATCCACTATAAATTAGGGACAAACAAAATAGCTGTTTATACCTCTGATGGAAACTCCAATTATAAGATTGCTAATAATTTAGTACAAGATGTTCTTGTTGATAAATCAAAAAACATTTGGATAGCGACTAGAGGAATGGGCTTGAGTAAATTGAATATAAAAAATTTAATCTTTAAACACTGGGAAAATGATATAAACAATAGCAATTCGTTAGTAAATAACGATGTAAGGGCAATGTTACAAGATCCAGACAGTACCATATGGATAGGAACTAGTAATGGCCTAAGTCGATTCAATCCAACATCTAATTTATACAAGAACTACATAAAGGACTTTAATTACAAAGCAGATATAAAAAAACCTAAAATCCGTGAAATCTATCGCTCAAAAAGCAATGATTTATGGGTAGGTACTCAAGGCGGTGGACTCTATCAATATAACCAAAAACAAGATCAATTTATACTAGCAAAGGGTTTTGCAAATAGTCCGCTAGCAACTAAACTGAGACATATTGAGAGTATCTATGAGCCAGAAGATGGCATACTCTGGCTTGGTACGATAGGAACTGGTTTTCTAGCCTACAATACTGTTACAAGCGAATTTAAAACCGTAAACCCAAAAAATAATAATGAGACTTTACTTAATTTATATGTAAACTGTGTATTAAAAGCTTCTGAATCAGAAATATGGGTAGGGAGTAATAGAGGGTTGATTCTTCTTAATACCAAAACTCATAAATTTAAACTATGGGATTATAAAGATGGTTGTGACAACTGTATTATTGGAAATAAAATTCGTTCTTTATTCCTTGATAGTAAGCATAAATTATGGATTGGTACTAGGAGTGGCTTATCTATATTTAATCCTAAATCTGAAAAATTCGAAAAATATGGAATAAATGAAGGCCTACCAAGTGAGGTTATCTATGGCATTCTACCAGGTATTGATCATCATATTTGGCTAACAACACCTAATGGCGTCTCTAGAGTTAATCCTCTTAATATGCAGTTCAAGAATATTACCATTCCCAAAAATAACATTCTAGACATGGGAGGTCATTCGCTAGGCTTAGATGGGACTTTATTAGTAGGTGGCACTACTGGATTTACAATGTTTTACCCAAATGATATAAAAAGCAATACATACATTCCTAATGTAGTTTTTACCGATATAAAAATTAATAATCAATCGATATCTTTTGACAAAAATATTTCTGAATTAGATGCCATAGATTTAAGCTATGACCAGAATAATTTAACCTTTGAATTCTCCGCTTTAGAATTCTCAAATTCTCAAATAAATAAATACCAATATTATTTAGAAGGGTTTAATAAAGAATGGATTAAATATGGTACTAAACATGACCTAACTTTTACAAATTTAGATCCAAAAAAATACGTATTAAAAATAAAAGGTTCTAATAATGAAGGAGTCTGGAATGAGCAAGAAACATCATTAATTATTAATATTAAACCGCCTTGGTGGGGAACTCTTTGGTTCAGAGTCCTTGCCATTTTATTAATAATTGGATCCATTTTTACAATCTATTATCTACGAGTTACAGGCTTAAAAAGAGCAGAAGCCCTACTACAAAAGGAAGTAGCTAAACAAACCAAAGAATTGGTAGAAAAAAATAGCGAACTAGAGAAATTGCATAAGGAAAAGGATGGAATTATCGGTATTATAGCTCATGATTTACAAAGCCCTCTTGGTAATATTTCTGGTCTTAGTCAATTAATAGAAGATAATGGAAATTTAGATGAGGAACAAAAAACATATATTGGGTACATTAATGAATCCGTTAAAAATGGGATTAGCCTCATCACAGATTTACTTTTTATGAGTAATGTAAATCATGAAAAAAAGAGAATTGAATCTAAGAACTTTAAGCTTTCTGAGTTTATTGAAGAATGGGAGAAAAGCTACATGACTCGGTTAGATCAAAAAGATCAAAAACTGATAACGTATTTTGACGAAGAATCCGTTAAAATCCATGCAGATAAAAAATTGGTCACCCGTATTTTTGATAATCTGATGACGAATGCTATTAAGTTTTCAGAAAAAGGGAGTAAAATAGAGTTATCTGTAAACACTAGCAATAATGATGTAGTTATTTCTTTTAAAGATTATGGCCCTGGCATGTCTAAAGCGGATCAGAAAATAGCATTTGGAATGTTTCAAAAACTCTCTGCACAACCTACCGATGGAGAAAGTTCTCATGGATTAGGTTTAGCAATTGTTAAAACATTAGTAGAAAAGCTAGAAGGGTCCATTAAAATAGAAAGTACCCTAGGCCAAGGAACTAGCTTTATTATTAGTTTGCCAAAAGAAAAAAATACAAGCTCATAATCTAATCAAGAAGTATATATTAGCCACTTTTTAAATCTCTCTGTTTTTAAAATTCAAGCCTTCTAACACTTTTTTAAACCCTAATTACTAGGTTTTTGATTGCTAAAAGCTAAAATCGTAACAACCAAAAATCATCTGTTTTCCGTATATTTAGTAAAAAACCGCTATGAAACCTCTTTTTTATACCTTTTTGTTGTTTTTATGCATTTCTTGTGGTAAAGATGCTGTAAATGTTATTAGAGTTGAACCAGAACCTGTAAGTGAACCTACTCCAGAACCGGTAGCAGAAGTTAACGAAGATTTAGTACTACAATTACAAGGCACACAAATAGTAGATGCAGACCAAAACCCTGTCTATTTAAAAGGAGTTGCCTTTGGGAATTTTATCTGGAAAAATAGTGACTTGCCACGCGAAGAGCATCATGCCGAAATAGATTATGAAAGAGTAAAAGCAATGGGCATGAATGTCGTACGTTTTTACCTCAACTATACTACTCTAGAAGATGATGCCAACCCCTACACCTACAAACAAACGGGTTGGGATTGGATAGATAAAAACATTGAATGGGCCAAAAAGAATGATGTGTATCTTATTTTAAATATGCATGCACCACAAGGAGGTTACCAATCTCAAGGAGAAGGAGATGCGCTATGGGAAGACGTAGAAAACCAAAATAGATTAGCTGCGCTTTGGAAAGCTATTGCCGAGCGCTATAAAGGCGAAGTGCAAATTGCAGGTTTTGGCCCTGTAAATGAGCCTGTACCTACGCAATCTATAAACCAATGGACCACTCTTGCACAAAGACTTATTAATGAGATAAGAACTGTAAATAAAAAACATTTGCTTTTTATAGAGCAAGCTATATATGTAAAAAACAGCCCGGAATCTGATAATCTTAATTTTCCAGAAGTTAACGGCACAAATTTAGTATATGAGTTTCATGGTTATGCGCCTTTCTTTTATACACACCAGTTACTAGAATTTGCAAAATTAGGTGATGGTGGACAGTATCCTGATGAACAACAAGTAGAAGTAAGTAGCGCGGCTGAATGGTATGCCACTACAAATAACCCTACTCTAGGCAGTGGAACTTCTGATTGGACATTTTATGAGGGAAATCGCTATACCATAAGCGATCCTAATATTAAAGTGGCTACACCTATTGTAGCGGGTACTAATATTGGTGATGGTAAAGTATTTTTTGATGATATGGTAGTGAAAGAATATGACCCAAATGGTAATTTTACCAGAGAAGTTATTAGCTTAGACCTAAACGATCTCAACGGATGGTTCTATTGGAATGAAAACGGATCAGGAAACTCTGGTTTAAGCAATTCTGAAGGGAATACCGATAGCAAAAGTCTTTTTATTGAAAATGCATCTGGCAATTGCAACCTGTCTAATGGCATTAAAACCTTTATACCCAAACAAGGCTATTCTTATGAAGTTAGCGGCTGGATGAAAGGTATTGATGCTGCTACCAATAGTACCTGCTCTTTACGTTTAGATTTTTATACTTCAGACGAACCTGTTTTAGTCCGCAATAAAGCCTATTTAGAAAGTGAACTTCGTAGTTATATTGACTGGGCTGCTACTAAAAATGTAACATTATATATGGGCGAATTTGGTGCTGGGTTCCCTTGTTTTCAAGACGGAAAAGGTGGTTTAGATTTTGTGACCGATATGGTATCTATTGCTCAAGAAAATAACATTCATTTTACCTACCATACTTATCATGAGTCTGCTTTTGGTTTGTATTTAGGAAATAATGAATTGCCTGTGCCCTCAAATGCCAATACAGCACTCATTGATTTGTTTACTAGGCTTTTGAATTAAGGTTTTGGTGTCTAAAAATAGCTAAAGTTTATTTATTATCTTAGTGCGCACACAATTGGATAGCATCAATGATGCTATCCAATTGTTGGCATTCATTAAAAATACCAAACAAAATAATGTTAAGACTAATCATTCTATATACATTTCTTTTAAGTATTGATTGCTATTCCCAAACGGAATCATATTTATATAAAGAAGATTCGAATGAGTCAATTGAAGATATTGTTAAATTACTGAATCTAAAAAATGCTAAAGAAATTTCTATTTATTGTAAAGCAAAAGGCAAAGACATACTTTTAGGCAATATCATTTTGAATGAAGACGGAAAATGTGTAGAAAAATCATATTCCCGATACGGATACAAATATTACTATACATACAATAATGATAACTCAATTGACATAAATGATAGCGATCTCATAGTAATTACAGGCGGATTTCTTGATACGCCACCACCCTACAATGGTGATTCAAATAATTACACTTATAACTCAGATGGTTATTTAATTAGATATTTTAAAAAAGGTTTTTTTCATCAAAGCTCCTTTTCAGAAAAAGACACAAAAGGGTATGAAAATAACGAATTAGAATATAAGTTTGATTACAATAAAGAAAATCAAATAATTAAATTCTATAAAAGGATTCAAACTACTTGTACTAAGGGTGAATTGACTACTGAATTCAACTATATAAATGACAATATTATTGAAGTTAAATGTAATAAAGTTGGACACAGATTTCCTAATGAAGGTTTATTAACTTTTTCTAATGATAAGCTCTTGTATAAAATTAAGTATTACTAAAAAAAAACAAAATGCCAACACGGTGTATAAAACATAGCTAAAAAGTACTTAGTCGAAAGGTTTGTGTATATTTATAAAGTCCGCCAAATTTTTAATTTGGCTTTTAAAAGAGAAAAAATTAAAAACAAAATATAAAAATTTGGCTCTGTGTTATCCCGATAGCTATCGGGACGAAAAGTTAGTGTCTTTTTGCACGCTACGTTTCATACACAAGACCGTTGTATGCCATACCAATCATTATGAAAACTAATCATTACAATTTTATTTCAGGTATTGAACTACCCGATAAAACAATTTTAATAGCTGCAGAAGATAATAATCTAGATTTAGATACCTCTCCGCACACAATTCTTTTACGCAGAACTCCAGATGGAAAGTGGAATAAACAGGCACATACTCGTTGGATAAGTGCAGGTATTTCATACAATTCAGAAAAAAATGGAATTGCATTAATTTCACCTTGGGGTAGATTTGTAAATGCTTCTCCTGGCAAGAATTCAAATGCAAACCTTATTGAAGGAATTAATAAAGAATACCCAATAACAGTTTTTCGATTTTTAAAAAATATTGATGGTAAGGTTTATGCAGGAGGAACTAACTACTATTTATTCCAAGAAGGTAAAAATAATTGGAAAGAATTAAGTCATGATTTGACCAAATCAAATCATTCTCTTAAAAGTTTTGAAAACTTAACGGGATTTAATGAGAAAGAATTATATGGATTTGGTTGGTCAGGACTTATATTTTCAAACTCGGAAGGTAGTTGGAATCAAATAAAATCTCCGACCAAACTGATACTAAATGACGGAGATGTTCATAATAATGAAGTATTCATTGGTGGAAATGATGGAGTCATTCTAAAAGGACGTAAAAACAAATGGACAATTATTGAAAATAAATTATTGACTAAAGATATTTGGTCAGTCAGAAAATATGGAGACGCTATATATTTTTCAACTTTATCGGGCATATTAAAATGGAAAGACAATAAACTGTCCATATTTAAGCAGTTAAATACTAACATGCGTACATCAATGATTCTTTTTACAGGGCCAAGTGGTCTTTGGTCCGTTGGAACTTCCGACATCGCCCTTTTTGATGGTGAAAATTGGCAAACTATCGTACAAAAGGATTCAATTATGTTTGATTGACTTACGTATAATTCATGAAATTTTGAAAAAAATAGACTATTGCGCTTTAATCAAAAACTAATTAATAAATAGTGTTTTAATAAAACGGCATACAACAATGGCTCCTATGAAAAGCCTTAGTCCAGTTCTCTAAAGATAAATAATATTTTCTTTTTTGCTTTAAACCACCTTTTTTTCTTTTAATATAACTTGCTCCGCATCCTATTTGTGATCGATTCTTTTTTACGAAACGTCACCAGCATCTGTATGATTATTAAGTTATAATAAACTCGGTCACTTGCTATAAAAATGTGATTCTAATACCTTAGATCACCCACGTTGTTTTGTGATACGAGCTTTATCTATGAGCTTTGTTATGGTTACTTTTTATCAGGATATCACTCCTATCGTATAAGGAGTCTCTGTTTTTATAACTGCTAATGTTCTACTTAGTAACTTTCTTGCTACTTTGATAATAATACTCTTTACGTTCTTACCCATATGCTTACGGTAATATGCCTGCATCACAGGATCTGTACGTATCGCTTGCCACGAGGCTTCAACAAAATAACTTCGTATCAGTCGATGTGCACGTGGTGTAATACCCATGATCTTATAGTTAGCACCACTTTGATGAACCCCTGGGGCTAAACCCACATAACCTGCTAAATGCTTTACACTATTGAATCTGCGTAAATCGCCTAATTCACACAAAATACCACAAGCAACTATCCCGCCAATACCAGGGATGCTTCTCAGTAACATATAGTCCTTCTTATAATGCGTCTTGCAGTATCTTCTCAATTGTGTTGATACACCTCGTAACTCTTGATCTATAAATCGGAAGGAACGCATGCGACTCTCCAAAGTAGCTTTTGCCGTTGGATGTTTAAAAACTATAGCATCTAACCAATTACGATACTTATGACTCCAATGGTCATTATCAAATTCCTCTGGTTCTTTAATGCCAAAATACAATAACTGCATCTTGATGTAACTCTTAATCCTTCTAAAATCTTTAACCAAATCATTTCGCCTTCTAAACAAACTACGAAGTTCTTCTCGCTTGATATCTCGTATTATGATACTTTCTAAACGACCATCTTTAAGCTCTCTAGCTATCAACTGTGCGTCTATATTATCTGTCTTGGTATGTTTCTCCTTACCTTTTCTATAAATATCAGCAGGATTGACTACCAAGCTGCGCCAACTATAACTCTCAAAACAACGGTGGGCATAATAACCACAACAACCAGCCTCATAAGCTACACTTACTTGATGAGCAGAAAAATGTTTTAAAACATATCTATACAATTGTTCCGGATCAGGAGACATACTAAATGATTTACCCGAAAATAAATCCGTAGCACAATGAACCTTCCAACTTCTCTTGTGTATGTCAATGCCAATATATAACTTAGGGCATGCAGTAATTTGAGTTTCCATATCTTTAATTTTTAGTTCACTTTAAAGATACTCGACTTACTGCTTTTTCATCGATGCTATAATTAATACGGGTTTTGGTACTTAACCCAAAGTTCGGAGCTTTAAATCAAGTCCACCAAATCTTTTGATTTGGCTTTATAAACAAAAAGATAAAACAAAATAAAAAGTTTTGGCTAAGTGCTTAATCGAAAGTTCACTACTTTTAATTCCCGTACTAACCATAGCCGAGACGTTGTAAAACATTTTACCAAATTTTCAATGATGTCAAACAAACTAATTTTAACAGCATTTTTAATTATTTTCACCAACCTAATGCAAAGCCAAACAACTACTCCTGAACTGAAAAAGCTACAATCCGAAATGATTGATTATGCAATCGAAATTGGAGAAATATTTGAGGTCAAACTAGATTACACGGATAAGTCGATAAAAAATGTAGAGAAAGTATTATCTGAAATTCACGCAGAATACAAACAGACTAAAAATGACGAGGGACTAAACGGAATTGCTATTCAGTTCGGTTTCTATATAATGGAGGTAATTGAACGTAACCACGGAAAAGGTTGGTTTGAACGAAATCATGAAAGTTTTGGCGAAAATTCATTTCCTTTTTATTGGAACGGAGGAACTTTATTCCCATTTGGTTGGTGCCAGAAACGAATTTTTGATGGAGAAGGCGACAATATTTGGACGAAATATCAAGTATTAGTTCTAGACAAGAAAGCGCAATAAAAACGTTTTACAACAAAACCTATGAACAATACGGGCTTAGGGCTTAACCGAAAGGTTAGCGTATTTTTATGAAGTCCGCAAAATCTTTGGGATTTTGCTCTGGACAAGAAAAAATAAATCAAAACAAAAAGATTTCGCTATGTGTGTGGCGGAAAGCAAACGCTAGTTTGCTCCCATACTGTTCATAGCTCAACCGTTGCCCACAATATGAGTGAACCACAAAAAACAATTACAATTCTTGAGCCTGATTTTATGGAAACTGAGATAATGTCCAAAAATAATATTGACTTTGTAAAAAACGAATTTATTGCTTTGGACGAGCTTGAAGACTATGAAGCTTGGTCATTAAAGGAATATAATTCCTATTTCGGAAAACGCCCAATCGGACAAAAGCCATATCCTACATTAGCACTCAATATCGATATGTCTGAGGTTATTAATTTATTATCATCTCTTAACATTCCTCAGTTTAAGTCTGTTTTGCCTTATTATGGAGGAGTGGAATACTCCTCCGAAATAGAAAATTCAATTGGATTTGGCGAATTAAGGAAAGGAATAATAATAACACCCGAAAATAAAATCGCTAAGTACATTTGGTTTGACTGTACAAATTGGAAAGATGCGCATAAGTCAAGCTTGTTGAACGGACTTTATGAGCTAGGCAAAAAATATGATATGATTTTAGTTCAGTGGTATACCCGAACAATTTATGATTTAACCAATTTTTCAGAAGTAAAGAATTTTTTGAACGGAAAATAAATACTGTGGGCAACAATGTATAAACGCAATTACGGCGGATTCGACTACGTCCGAATCCACTCGGAATTGCTAAAGCCTGTGTCAAACCGAAAATAATCGCTAATTTAACCCGTAACTGACGCTTATACTAGACGTTGTAAAACATTTAAACTGAATGAAAATAACATTAACAATAATTGCTGTAATCGGAATTGCTTTATTAATATTTTCCTGTACTAATAAGACCAAAAAACAAGAAAGTGAAACGATTACTATTGACCCAAACGAATTAATACCTGGACCGATTCAACACGAAGACTTAACTAAAGACCAACTGACAAAAATTAAATCGATTCACCAGACTTTTGAGGAAGTACATCCAATAAGTTTAGAGGAAACAATTACAAATTTTAAACGTGACCTCAATATTGATAAAGAAATTAATCTTTGGTTAAAAATGAAAGGAACATTTGAGAACGTTTTGAATGAAAAGCAGTATAAAAAAGTAGAAGAAAGAAAGGATGTGTTTAAAATTATTCCTATGAGAACTATGATGTCGAAAAATGAAGTGAAGAGTAATATTGAAATTAATGAGCTATCCGAAAATGATGCTGATTATATATTGAGTGAGTTTGAAAAACAAATGAATAAATAAAAACGTTTTACAAAAACCGAAATGAGACAAAATAGAAAAGAAACAGCTTGGAAAAAAAGTCGAAAATTCGGGGATGTAAAAGGCGGAAGAAAAAGACCGAAACTTGCAGATAATATTTTCAATCGACAACATAATTTTTCAGCACCAACTGAAAATGAAGAAACACCAATTTTTATAGTGGATAATTCATCAAGAGATTTATATTTCCCAGTAACAGTTGATGAAATTAAAGAGTTTTTAGAGAAATTACCATCTGAACACACGGAGAATCTGACTCATATATGGTTGAGAAAAATGACCAATAAAGAATATGAAAAAGAAGGAAGTTTTCAAGGTTGTTTCATTTGTGGTAGTGGAGTGAATTTAATTGTACTTTACCCATTTCCGACTGACTTAAAAATGGAATTTGGAAATAAAAAACCATCTAACAAAACACTAAAATGGTATTCTGACTACGAGCCTGAATTGATTCACTCAAAAGGAAATTGGACTTTAAAATGGACTGAAGAAAAAATTAAGAGATATTATTTAGAAAGCTTACTTCTTCACGAAATCGGACATCAAATGGATAGTATTTATCAGAGATATTGGAGTCCAAACTATAAAAAGCAAAGAGCAGAAAACTATGCTGATAATTTTGCCTATTACTGGGGAAATGAAATTAGAAACGAAATTGAATAAAAAAAACGATTTTACAACACTATGTATAGTGCATAGCTGCCCTGCGGGATAGCTACAACACCATACATTTAACGTTGGCAATAATTAAAAAAATGAATCAGATAAAAATTTATGTAAAAAAATTTATTACCATAGTATTTATCTATTCTATGACTACAGGTTGCTCTCATTTAAAGTCTACTATATATAAGAATGAAATTTTTGACCTTAAAAAAGAATCTTTAGAGTGGAAAAATATATATGATAAAACAAGTATCTTAGAAATACCTAAAATTAAGTCTAAGGATTCTGTTATATATTATTCCTCTACGGATAACCCAAACGACATAAAAGATATGACTGTTGAATATGACAGTAAATTACAAATTGATAAACTGATTCCAATTGTTTTATCTAAACTTAAAAAAAGAGGATTCAAAATAGAAGTTGGAAAAGTTAATTGTGGTGAATGGGCTTGGAGAAATATAACTGATGAAAATACGATAGAATATAACGGAAAATCACCGAAAGATGAATGTTTATTCCTTGAATTTACTGAAGGTGAAAATCTAGTAAAAGTAAAAGCTGGTATAGCTGATTAGTAATAATTAAAAAAACTAATGCCAACACTATATATAGCAAATATTGTGAGATGAATATGCAAAATAGTCAAATAGGAGAATTATTAGATTCATTTAAGCAGACTGCCTATAAACCAATTATCAATCAAGAAAATTGTGAACCCAAATTCTCTATCAATTCAAAATACAGGGGGTATCCTTATCTTCAAAATGTAAATGATTGGCCTGATTGTAATGTATGCGGTAAGTTAATGCCACTAATTTTCCAACTGAACTTATCAGATATTCCAGTTTTTAAACAAAAAGACTATTTAATTCAGTATTTTCAATGTGTCAATGCAAGTTTAGCTGGAACTCCTTGCGAGCTTGGTGATCATAAGATTAACAGTTCTTTACTTAGAAAAGTAAAAATCATTAATCCACCAGTCAAAGTATCCGTTAGTTTCGATCAAATATTTGATGCTAAAAGTAACTTTTCTGAACTTATTGTAGAAAAGATATCAACAGAAATGGAAATAATCGGATGGGAAGCTTTCGATGATTACCCAAGTCCAATTGATTTTGAAGATATGGTAGAATATATTGAATCTAAAATTGGGAAAGAAGTTTTGGGTTTTCTATACGATAATATTAAACGACTAGAGGAATTTGAAAACAAACAATGTAGTAATGAAGATAAATTATTTGGATATCCTTATTGGGATCAAACATCTTCATATCCCGATAAATCAGGTCAGACAATGAAATTGCTTTTTCAGATTCAAGGATTTTTAAGTTCTAATAGAAGTTCAATAGGATTCCAAGCTGGGAAAGTAGGAAAAGTATTTCAAAGTAAAGATTCAACAGATTTAATATTTACAACAGAATATTAAAACATTTGCTAACAAAATATATTAAAACGTATTTTAAACAAAACATTAGCACCTATTTGAGAAAATAAACTTTAATTAAATATCAACTTTCGAGAATAGAAAATTTGAATATATCAAAGAAATTAGTCAAGAATACTCTGATATATAAAGAGAAGGTTCTGAAATATTAAAAAAATATTTATATGCAATTTGTTATTTTTAAAAACCTTCATTAAAAAGGTTAAAGAAATTGTATTAAAAAAACAGCTAAGACTCAACAAACTATCTCTGGCAAGTCTCAGAGTATTTAAATCCTGATAATCAAGTAAACAGCGTTACTCATTAAAATAAAAAAGATGATACTACTAAAAATTTTTGATACAACAGTGCCATATATTGAGGTTGATCCTCGGTTTTTACATATCAGTGATGTACCTTTTGTTTTATTCGCTATAATTTGCCTTTTTGTAGCGTATTATAAAGTTAAAACTAGAAAGCAAGAAGATTATTTAGATACTAAATCATTAGAAGTAACCGAAAAATTTTATTTGAAAGACTATGATGTTTTGATACAACCCAAAAAAGACTATGATAAAACAACAATACCTCTACTAAATATACTTTCAAAAAAAGCCTTGAAAGAACTATTATTATGGATCGGATTAATTGTTTTTTATTATTTAATTTTTACTGGGAAAATATAAAATAAGACAAGGCTTAGTATTGTTCCACATATAAAAGACCACATTATCATTACAATATTTGAAGTATAATATATAAATGACATCCTCAACATTCATAAAAATATGTTTAAAAATTGTACGAGCCTTTTGGATTGTCGTAATAATTGGAGTCATTGGCATACTAGTATTAGTTGGGGTTACTTTGAATCAGATTCAGTATGATAATAATTTTGGCAGCTTTGAAATTCCAAAAAACCTATCTCATATGAAAAAGCCTGTAGAGGAATTTTCAAAAGCCCAAATAGATTCCTTAAAATCTGGAACTGAAAAACTAATTATTAGTGGAACCGGATATGGAGGCTATACTTTCTATTATTGGCATAAATCAGAACAAAAAGGGAAAATCTATATAAGAGGTTTTGAATCAGAAAGAGAAATAGAACTAATGGAAGAGGAATTACCTAAACGGACCGAAAAAACCATAAAAAAAATAGATAAAGCTTATCATTTGTTCTCTTCAAAAACTGTAATTTATGAAGGAACTTTTAAAAAATTTTACCCAGCAAGATTTGAACTATGGTTTGAATCTATAAATGGAAAAGAAAAATATAAACTAACCGAAGTTGAATATTTAATTGATGGTTGGGGTTTTTAAACCAAATACTAAATGAAACATATCGTAATCAAGTCTCTTTTCTGGTGTTTATTCACTCCACTTATAGTCTGTTCTCAGAAAGTAGACGACCGTTATAAATACTTAGAACAAAAACCGCCCTCTTTAAATCCAGAAATATTTGCTCCCGGTCTTATTTCTAAAAATACAGAATCGGAATTTGGTTCTGTTTTTAATAAGGATGCTACTGCTTTTTTCTATGGAGTAGATATCGGCGGAAGAACGGAAATAAGATATTCAGAACTCATAGAAAACAAGTGGAGCGAACCTAAAACGATCTTATCGCATGAAAAATATGGGTTTAATGATCCATTCCTTTCTCCAGATGAAAAGAGGTTATATTTTATCTCTCAAAGAACATTAGATGGTACAGAAGCCAAACAAGACCATGATATCTGGTATGTAGAAAAAGTGGGTAAGAAATGGTCAGAACCTATCAATGCGGGCTCTAACATTAATTCAAATAGAAATGAATATTATATGTCATTTACAGCAACAGGAACCATGTATTTTTCATCAAATAAAAGAGCCCAAGAGGAAAAACAGAACAGCTTTGACATATATTCTTCTAAATATATTGATGGAGAGTTTCAGAAAGCGATAGCGCTTAGTGATTCAATTAATACGCCTAATTATGAAGCTGATGTTTTTGTAGACCCAAAAGAAACGTATATTATTTTTTGTTCAAGACGATCTGAAGGCTTGGGTAGAGGTGATCTCTACATTAGTTTCAAGAATACAGATGAAACATGGACAAAGGCGATTAATATGGGAGATAAAATAAATACTAAAAACCATGAACTTTGTCCTTTTGTATCAAAAGATGGTAAGTATTTCTTCTATACCAGTAATCAAGATATTTACTGGGTAAGTTCAAAAATTATTGAAGAATTAAAAAAAACAGCTAAGACTCAATAAACTACCTCGGGCAAGTCTTGGCGCATTTAAATCTCGATTATCGAGTAAAATCATTTCCATGCATAAAGGATGACTACTCTTCTTATACTATACATTATAGCTAATTGTTCTTAATAATCTATTATTGTTACAATAATTCAAATGATTCGTCAATGATATATGCGGATCGTTATAATAGTTCTTTTAACTGGGGTTTTTAATCATGCTTTAGGTCAAAATTCAAATGATTCACTTTTTTATGGTGAATGGAAAGTGGAACATGTAGGTTATAAACAAGGAATAACTACAAATTGTTCTATTGAAATTAATCCTAAGAAATATGAAAACGAGTTGAAAAAAATTTATCTTGGAACTTCGGTAAAACTCTTAGATTCAAATTGTATTCAAGTTTTTACTTCAAAGGATAAAAACACCCAAGAATTAAATTTCCTTTTTGACATTCTTAATAATAGAGAATGGTCTGTTGAACAAGAAAATGGAAATACTGTAATTCGAATTAAAAAAAAAAGAAAAATTAGATCACTTTTCAATTCTAAGTTTAAACTATAAATTAATTATTGATTTTCTTAATGTGAAATTTATCCTAACAAAAAAGTAACTATCCACAGTGTCCAAAATCATCCGAAGATCTTAGCTGGTTTACTTCACATTTGTATCTTTTTATGACCTTGAACAAACACCATCAATTACAATTGAAAAAAGGTTCCTTTATTTACGTGATTTTTAAAATAAGGTTCTAATTTAGAAACAGTTAGTCATGGCTACCATTTTTGGTTCATCTAAAAAGATTGTAACTTACGTAAAATAAACCACTACGTAGTATGACAATTAAGAAAATTGAAATTGCAAAAGTCTCCAATTTACAAGAAAATCAACCTATACATGCATTAGTTAAAAACACCGATTTAGTCATTACAAAACACTCAAAAGGAATTTCGGTGCTCTACGGACGGTGTTTGCATAGGGGCGCTTTAATGGCAGATGGTTATGTAGATGGACATAACCTAATTTGTGGCGTTCATGGTTGGGATTATCGTGTAGATACTGGGGTTTCTGAATACAATAATAAAGAGGTTCTTCATAAATTTCAAGAATATATAGAAGGCGATTCACTTTTAGTGGATGAAAATGAAATTGCAGCTTTTGAAAATGCCCATCCACAGCCTTTTAATCGTGATGAGTATTTAGGTGCCTATGCCGATACACACCCTGAGGATGCAGAACCTTATACGGGTTATATAAAAGAGCTCGCACAAAATGGACTTAAAAATATAGGGCATCATGGTTTTTCTGCGTCTATGGGAGTCGATAGAAATACATTGCCAAAATGGAATGATATTCAATTTTTACCAGCGCAATTAGCAACAAGGCCTTTACTAGATCATGAAAATGTTACTACTAAGGTGGTTATTGGTCCTAATGCAAAAAAACCATTAGCATTAGATATTCCTCTTTTTGTAAGTGATATGAGTTTTGGTGCTTTATCTCGTGAAGCAAAAATAGCATTGAGTAAAGGAGCCCAACTAGCAGGTACAGGAATTTGTTCTGGTGAAGGCGGGATGCTACCTGATGAACAATCTAATAATTCAAAATACTTTTACGAGCTGGCTTCTGCACAATTTGGTTTTTCTTGGGATAAATTAGATAAGGTCCAGGCTTTTCATTTTAAAGCTGGTCAAGGTGCCAAAACAGGAACTGGAGGTCATTTACCCGGAAACAAGGTAAGTAAAGAAATTGCAGAAGTTCGTGGTTTAAAAGAAGGTGAAACGGCGATTTCTCCAGCGGCAAACCCTAATTTTCATACGGTTCAAGATTTTATAGATTTCTCAGAAAAAGTACGGGATCGTACCGGCGGAATTCCTATCGGTTTTAAAATAGCTGCTAGTCATATTGAAGCAGACATTCAATTTGCTTTAGATTGTGGTGCAGACTATATAATTCTGGATGGTAGAGGTGGCGGAACAGGATCTGCACCAACCATTTTACGCGATCATATAAATGTGCCTACTATTCCTGCACTAGCAAGAGCCAGAAAATATATGGATAAAGTTGGTGCAACAGGTATCAGTTTAATTATTACTGGAGGACTTAGGGTAGCAGAAGATTTTGCAAAGGCGATGATGCTTGGTGCAGATGCTATTGCTGTTTCTAACGCTGCTTTACAGGCAATTGGTTGTTTAGGAATGCGGGCTTGTGGAAGCAATAATTGCCCAGTTGGGATTGCCACTCAAAAAGAATCTTTACGAAGCAGATTAATAATAGAATCCTCTGCCAAGCAATTATACAATTATTTTAATGCCACAAACGACCTCATCAGAGTAGTAGCACGTGCTTGTGGATATGATGATATTTCAAAATTTAATCCAAACGATTTATCAACTTTTGATCGTGATATGCACCAACTAACAGGAATTAATTATGCAGGAGTTACACTTTAGCGTATGAAAACAACAATGCATATAGCTGCGCAATACCTTGCAACGGCAGCCATAAGTTTTATTCCTAAAAAGAATGACGACAGCCATACTAATTTAGGTTGGACCAACCATAGTCTTGAAACACATAAATTTCCTAACGGAGACCAACTAGGTTTAAATTATGAAAGCTTCTCTTTAGAATGGAAGCATCAAAACGGGAGTAAAGAATCCCTTCTTTTAAGTGAATCAACCCATAAAGAAATTAAAGATTGGATCTCTGAAACTAGTATTAATAGTGGTATAAAAAACCCGTATAAATATAAACTTCACTATAAACTTCCGTACGATGAGGTTACAGATGATAGTCGTTATACATTAACAAGTAAAAAAGAACTTAATACATTAATTAAACAAAGAGGTTTAGCGCAATATGTTATTGCTAGTATTTTAAAATCTAACGGATTTGATAGTGCCATTAGAATCTGGACTCATCATTTTGATACGGGTGCTTTTGTAACTTTAAGTAACAAGCTCTCCATTGGTATAGGTATGGCAATACCAGATGATTTAATCAACGATTTCTATTTTTATATCAGTGGTTATAAGGACAATGCTAGTATAGCTCTACAATTGTCAAATAACATTAATAAAGAAGCATATTACAATAATGGTTGGCAAGGTTTTGCAATGCCTATAAGTAAGCTTAATGAACAATCGGCAATTAATTTCTGCCAAGCAGCTATAAATACTTATTTAAATCAAGAACTATAATATTTGTTGGTATGATCGCACCTGCTACTTTTTTAATTTAAAGCAAAAATAATGGACAAAAAAATAATCTGGCATAAAGTATTATTAAACAAAAAAGAACTCCCTGAAGGTCGCGTTAAAACGGTTACAGCAGACCATAAAGGCATTTGTTTAACACATTATAACGGAAAGTTCTCCGCATTGGATAATAGATGTCCACATCAAGGAGGCCCATTAGGTGAAGGTTCTATTGAGAATGGTATGTTACGTTGCCCTTGGCACGGTTGGGATTATGATCCGTGTACGGGAAATTCTCCCGGAGGTCATGATGATGGTATTGATACATTTCCTGTAAAAGAAGAAGGTGATGCTATTTATGTTGGTTTAGAAGAAGAGCCTGCCCATAAAACTACGGTTTCTGATATTATGGTAGAAACCATGGTAAATTGGGGAGTAACTAAAGTCTTCGGAATGGTTGGCCACTCAAATCTTGGTTTTGCAGATGCTATGCGGCGCCAAGAAGGAAAAGGAAATCTTAATTTTTATGGCATTCGCCATGAAGGTGCTGCTTCATTTGCTGCTTCTGCATACGGAAAATTAACGGGTACACCTGCTGCTTGTTTTTCTATTGCTGGTCCAGGAGCCACCAATATGTATACAGGGCTTTGGGATGCAAAAGTAGACCGTGCTCCTATTCTAGCACTAACAGGTCAGGTAAAAACACAAGTTGTTGGTACCGGAAATTTCCAAGAAGTAGATTTAGTACAAGGTTTTAATACTGTTGCCGAATTTAACCAACGTGTTCAAAGTGATAGTCAACATGCAGAGTTAATGTCATTAGCCATAAAACACGCTATTTTAAAACGAGATGTGTCTCACTTAACATTTCCAGATGAAGTGCAAGAACAACTGGCAAAGCCTAATGCCAAAGTGCAAACTCCTGAAAAACGAATGACATCTTTAGAAATTGCACCTCCAATAGAGGTTGTAAACGAAGCCATATCATTACTAAAAAAAGCAAAACGACCCGTTATTATTATGGGTCATGGCGCAAGAGAACATAAAAAAGCAGTAGTGAAATTTGCTGAAAGCTTAAACGCAGCTGTAGTTACTACGTTTAAAGGTAAAGGGCTTATTCCAGACAATCATCCGCTTGGTGGTGGCGTTTTAGGACGAAGCGGAACACCCATTGCTTCATGGTTTATGAATGAAGCCGATTTATTAATTGTTTTTGGCGCATCGTTTTCTAATCATACCGGAATTACGCCAAAGAAACCAATTATTCAAATAGACTTTGATCCTTTAGCATTAAGTAAATTTCATAAAGTTGAAGTAGCTGTTTGGGGTGAAATTTCCCGAACATTAGCCATTTTTAATGCAGAATTAAAAGGACATATACATACTACAGATCAACGTAAAGAAATTGCTGCTCGCTGGGACATCTGGAAAGCTGAAAAAACAAAGCGTTTATTAGAAAGGTCCGCTAATGGTATAAGCTCTATCGCTGTTTTTGAAACAATGAATAAACTAACGCCAGAAAATGCGGTTATGTGTGTTGATGTAGGTAATAATGCCTATTCTTTTGGTCGTTATTTTGAACCAAAAAACCAAGATTTTTTAATGTCTGGTTATTTAGGTTCTATTGGCTTTGCTTTACCTGCAGCTATTGGCGCTTGGGCAGCAGTTGGAGATTCTAGACCAGTAATTGCTGTTGCAGGCGATGGCGGTTTATGCCAATATTTAGCAGAAATCACTACACTTGTTAAATACAATATGCCCGTAAAATTGATTGTTTTAAACAATCATGAATTAGGTAAAATATCTAAAGAACAACGTGCTGGCGAATTTGATGTTTGGAAAACATCTTTATCTAATCCTAATTTTGCTGAGTTTGCACAATCATGTGGTGCTTGGGGAAAGCGTGTTGATAAACACGAAGATTTAGAAGCTGCAATGCAAGAATTATACAAACAACCAAAAGCTGGTGTTTTAGAAATAATAACCGATGTTAACCTTATTTAATATGGAAATCACAATCAACTTATTTTTAGGAATACTAGGCACTTATTTTTTAATAGGGCTTCTCTTCGGGATTTTCTTTTTACTAAAAGCGCCTAAAATAGACCCTTTGATGGCAGGCACAAAAAAGAAAGTACGTTTCTTATTATTTCCAGGCATAGTTGCAACATGGCCTTTTTTAATTGGTAAATTATTCAACTCTAAAACGGCTTAGTATGACTTCTGGACAACGAAAAGCACATACATACATTTGGTTAGTAATTGCAATTACTGTTCCCCTAATCATGGCTTTTGCTATTAAAGATTTGGTTGTTTTATCTCCAATAAATGATGATGTTTCTAACGAAATACCTTCCAAAGAAAAAGTATTAAACGTTTTTGAAAACGATCTAATTAAAGCCTCTTTATTTGAAAAGCATATAGAGCTTATTTTAAAAGCATCTTTAAAAAACCCTTCTTCAGTAGTATACCAAATGAATGCTGACGGAGAAAAATCTGATCTTATTGGGCAGTTAACAACCACTGGTATTTATAAATTCAACATAAACAGCCAACCTAAAGGAATTATTGTTTTTGATGAATTAAAAAAAGAGGAGATCACTAAATTTTCATTTAAATGGGATTAGATTATCAATTGGTACTTTGGAATAAGTACAAAAAAAAATACGATAAAATTATTGCATGTAGCATGTTGTTTTATATCATACTATTTGCTGTAATAACACTTGTTTTTAATGCTGAAACGACTATTGAAACATTAATTATTAGAGCATTTGGGTCTTTGGCAATTATTATGCTTCATATTATTTTAATTATTGGACCTTTAGCTAGGTTAAACACCAATTTTTTACCCATACTCTATAACCGAAGGCATTTAGGGGTAAGTATGTTTATTGCTGCTTTTATTCATGGTGGTTTTTCTATATTCCAATTTCATGCCTTAGGGAATATAAATCCCATATACTCGCTTTTTACCTCAAATATGGATTATGGTTCTCTTACTAATTTTCCTTTCCAAGTTTTAGGTTTCCTTGCTTTGCTCATCTTATTTGTAATGGCCTCTACAAGTCATGATTTTTTTCTAGGAAACCTATCCGCTAAAATATGGAAGCGTCTTCATATGATGGTTTACTTAGCATATGCTTTAATCATTGCACATGTTTTTTTAGGTGCTTTTCAGCAAGAAACATCACTTTTTACTATTGGTCTTTTAATCACTGGTTTTATACTTGTAGTAAGTTTACATCTAATTACTGCTTTTAAGGAACAAAAAGTTGACAATACTAAAGCTGTTGAAAAAGAAGGGTGGTTAGAAGTCTGTACTATTTCGGAAATTGAAGAAAATAAAGCTAAAATATTTACTGTTGACAAAGAGAGAGTTGCTATTTTTAAATACGATGGAAAATTGTCTGCCGTTCATAATGTGTGTAAACATCAAGGTGGACCTTTAGGTGAAGGTAAAATAATTGACGGTTGTATTACCTGTCCTTGGCATGGTTATCAATATTTACCAAATAACGGACAATCACCACCTCCATTCACAGAAAAAGTAAAGACTTATGAATTAAAGTTAAAAGGTGAAATGGTCTACATTAATCCAAAAGCATTTGAAGAAGGTACTGAAGTTAATCCCTGTAAAATCTAAATGATGAAAAAAAACAATGAATTTTTTGTATCTTATATTGAGGGTAGTCTAGGACCTAAAACCAAGCTTACTTTAAAGCGATTTACGATAACGGCAATCCTTTTAATTGTAATTGGAGCACTATGCTTCAGTTTTTCTCAAAAACCTTTTAAAAATAGTGTTTTTGACCTAGCAGATACCGCTAAAATTACTGGAACCTATCATGAATATCCTTATCCTATGCTTCGTGTAGAAGTTGCGGATCATACCTTTAAAAATATCCTCCTTTTGGGTTTTGGAAAATTTAGTGCTAATCCTTATTTGGAAAAGCTTCGAAAAAAAGAAAAAGATTTAAACGGTAAGGCAATTACTATTGAAGGAAATTTAATTTACTATAATGGTAAAACACTAATTCAAATTGATGATGATGAAAAAATAACTTTAGCCAATAATACAAAAAGCCAATTACCAACTAAAAAACAAATTAGTACCATGACTTTAGAAGGTGAAATCATAGATCCTAAATGCTATTTTGGAGTTATGAAGCCTGGAAAAGGAAAAATACATAGAAGTTGTGCTGTACTATGTATTTCTGGAGGAATACCACCTGTATTAGCAACCACAGATCATAATAATATGTCTCCATATTTTCTTTTAACCAATATGAAAGGTGAACCAATAAACTCGGATGTTATCCCATATATAGGAAAACCTTCTAAAATTACAGGAGTAGTAGAAAAAATAGATGATTGGTACCTTATGAAAATTAAGGTGTCTGATATTGTAGCGTTAGATAAAAAATCATCTATTTATTAAATAAAAAATAACTAGAGTATTTACCACAAATAATTAACCCCTCTCCATCCCAATATGCGGAATACCATCTTCTAAATAGTCCTCACCAACTTGTTTAAAACCTAATGAATTGTAAAAGTTTAGCAAGTACTTTTGTGCAGATATATGAATTTTAGTTTCTTTAAACTGTTCTTCAATAACTTTTATAGAACGTTCCATAATTAGATAACCATATTTATGCTTCCGTTCTTTTTCTACTACTACTACTCTACCAATGCTCGCAAAATCAAAATAATCTCCCGCTTTAAAAAGTCTGGTATAAGCAACAACTTTATCCTCTTTACAACCTATTACATGTACTGCTTTTTGGTCTTTATCATCAATATCTTGATATACACAGTCTTGCTCTACTACAAAAACTTCACTTCTTAATTGTAAAATAGCATATAGCTCATCCGTAGTTAATTCTTGAAATGTTTTTACCTTAATTTCTAACATTTTAAGATTGTTTTCCAACACGAAAAATAATTTGTTTACTATTTAAATTTCTATTATTAAATAATTATGAGCAAGGTATTTTTTCTACTCTTCGCTCATGTCTACCACCTTCAAAATTGGTATTTAAAAATGTTTTTACCATTTCTAAAGCTTGTGGTAAAGAAATAAAACGTGCAGGTAAACTTAATATATTAGCATCATTATGTTGCCTTGCTAAGGCAACAATTTCTTTTGTCCAACATAAAGCAGAACGTACTTTTTGATGTTTATTAGCGGTAATAGAAGCACCATTTCCACTACCACATATAATAATTCCAAAAGCTACCGTATTATCTTCAACATCTTTAGCAACAGGATGTACAAAATCTGGATAATCTACGCTATCACTACCATCTGTACCATGGTTAATTACTTCTATCTGTAAAGATTTTAATAAACCTACAATAGCTAATTTATAATCTGTACCAGCATGGTCATTTCCTATTGCAATTTTCATAATTATGGTTTTTACTTTAGTTAACACTACAAATGTACAAATACCTGTAGTTTCACAACACATTTTGGCTTGTTAACAACAATTAATTAGAATTTAAGCAAAAATACTGTTACTTAGCATATTAGTATTTTATATAAATTGTTAATAAACTACTCAAAAAAAGTATTAAATAAATTTTGTTTTTCTCTCCAAAAATTGCTTTACAAAACGAAATGATACAAAACTGAAAAATTTCTAAAAGAATACGATAAAGATATTAAACAGGTATTCTTAGAAATTAACACTAAATTTGTATTTAGTTATTAAACAATTCATGTTTATAATACTTATTAAGATACGTTAATAAGCTATTTAATATCCTGATATTGAACTAAAAACTTGTTGTATAAATTGTAAACAAAAACAATATTATGTTCAAAACAAGTATTTCTGCTTTTAGTTATTGCTATTATTAACATACTATAATAATCACCATTTTTTTAAATTAATAGAAAAAGAAAAATATATAAATAATATACTTGTTTATAAGTAAACAACTTTAAAGAAAACCAATATGGTTTTTAATTGAAAAATAAATTAGAATGATGAGGTGAACCTCAAAGTATTTAAATCTCGATTATCGAGTTAAAACAAGATTAAGATTTTATGAGTTTATAAGACAACTTATTTGTAATGGATTATAATTTGTAATTTCCCACAAAATAAAAAGAATTAATGTCGAAGAAAAAAAGACGGTCAGATAACAATAGAAAAAATGAAATGACCAAAGGTATCTTTACAGTTTTAGAAAAAGAGCCCAAAAAAAGTTTTAATTACAAGCAAATAGCAGCTAAAATAGGTGTTGAAAATGCTAACGATAGAAACACCTTAATTAAAAAATTAGTACAATTAAAAGAAAAAAGAAGAATTGTAGAAGAAAGTCCAGGAAAATATAAAGCAATTAAAACTACAAAAACCTACCATACTGGTACTGTAGATTTAACAGGTAGAGGTAATGCTTATATTATTGTAGAAGGTATAGATGATGATGTTTTTATACCATTTAATAAATTAAAAAAAGCGTTTCATAAAGATACTGTAGAGGTATATATTTATCCCAGAAGAAAAGGTAAAAAGTTAGAAGGAGAAATTACAAAAGTTGTAACACGTAATAAAACAGCTTTTGTAGGTATTGTAGATATGCAAAAAGGTTTTGCTTTTATAAGACCATCAGATTTTAGAATGTATAAAGATATTTTTGTTTCTAAAAATGACATTGGTAAAGCAGAAGATGGAGATAAAGTAATTGTTGAATTTACAGGTTGGCCAGATGGTGAATCTTCCCCAATAGGAAAAATTACTCAAATATTAGGAAAACCAGGAGAACATAATACAGAAATACACTCAATTTTAGCAGAATATGGTTTGCCATATGAGTTTCCTGTAGAAGTAGAACAGTATGCAAACCTATTAGATACTACTATAAAACCAGAAGAAATAGCAAAGCGTAGAGATATGCGAGATACGCTAACCTTTACCATAGATCCTAAAGATGCTAAAGATTTTGATGATGCTTTGTCTTTTGAAGTTTTAGAAAATGGAAATTATGAAATAGGAGTGCATATTGCTGATGTATCTCATTATTTAACACCAGATACTGTAATGGATGATGAAGCGTATCAAAGAGCAACATCTGTTTATTTAGTGGATAGAGTGGTTCCTATGTTACCAGAGATTTTATCTAATAATGCATGCTCTTTAAGACCGCATGAAGAAAAGTATACTTTTTCTGCCATTTTTGAAATAGATAAAAATGCGAATATAAAAAACCAGTGGTTTGGAAGAACGGTTATCAATTCTAATGAACGCTTTGCTTACGAAGAGGCACAACATATTATAGAGACAGGATCAGCTACTATACCAAAGGAAATATCGATTAGAGAAGGAGAATATAGTGTTAGTAATGATGTGGTAAATGCGACTTTAAAATTAGATGAATTAGCAAAAATTATGCGTTCTAGAAGAATGAATGATGGTGCTATTTCTTTTGATAAAGTAGAGGTTCGTTTTCATTTAAACGACAAAGCAGAACCAGAAAGTGTCTATTTTAAGGAATCTAAAGATGCTAATAAACTAATAGAAGAATTTATGTTATTAGCAAATAAAAAAGTAGCAGAATTTATAGGGAAACAAAAACCAGAAAAAACATTTGTATATCGAATACATGATGAGCCTAATGAAGAAAAATTAATAGCCTTACATGGCATTGTTTCTCGTTTTGGGCATAAGCTAGACTTTAGAGATAAAAATACAATTAGTGCTTCTTTAAACAAGTTATTAGAAGATGTAAAGGGTAAGGGAGAACAAAATATGGTAGATACCCTTGCGATACGAAGTATGAGTAAAGCAGTTTATACTACCGATAATATTGGGCATTACGGATTAGCATTTGAATATTATAGTCATTTTACGTCGCCAATACGTAGGTATCCAGATGTTATGGTACACCGTTTATTACAGCATTATTTAGATGGCGGAAAAACTGCAAATGCAGAAGCATATGAAGAAAAATGTAAGCACTCTTCCAATATGGAAGGGCTTGCAGCTAATGCAGAAAGAGATTCTATTAAGTATATGCAGATTAAATTTATGCAAGACCATCAAGACAAAGAATTTGTTGGTGTAATTTCTGGAGTTACAGAATGGGGCATTTATGTAGAAATTATAGAAAATAAATGCGAAGGTATGGTAAGAATTAGCGATATTAGAGGAGATTATTATAATTTTGATGAAAAAGAGTATGCTATTATAGGTGAAAAAACCAAAAATGTATACAGATTAGGAGATGAAGTTGTAGTGATGGTAAAAAATACCGACTTAGTTAAAAGACATTTAGATTTTTCACTAATAAATAAAGTAGAGAACTAACTTTATATTATATCAAATAATTTATTTACTAGTGAATAGAATTGAGATTTTATAAGTAAAAATTTATTTATAGAACGCTTAACCTAAAAACTAAAAAATGAAACAATTATATGTATTTATTTTAGTGCTTTTTATTTCTGTGAATGTACAGTCGCAAGAAGAAAAAGTGATTAAAGAATTACAACCTTTTACAACTATAAAAGGTTTTGATGGGCTTTCTATAAAATTGATTAAGTCTGATGTTAATAGAGCAATAATTACTGGAGTAAATACAAAAAGCGTAGCTATTGTTAATAATAAAGGCGTGCTAAAATTAAGAATGAAGATTAATAAAATCTTCAGTGGTTATAGAACATTTATAACATTATATTATACCGAAGATTTAGTAGTAATTGATGTAAATGAGGATGCACATATATCCAATGAAAATGTAATTGAACAAAATATATTAGAATTAAAAGCACAAGAAGGTGGAGAACTAGAGATAAATGCTCAAGTAGAGCAATTATTAATAAAAACAGTAACAGGAGGTGTTATAAAAACAAAAGGCTTTTCTGATAACCAAGATATTATTATTAATACTGGAGGAATTTACCAAGGAAAAAATTTTAAAACTAGTTTTACTACTGTAAATGTAAATGCAGGTTCTAAAGCAGAAATATATGCTATAGATTATGTAAAAGCTAGTGTAAAAGCAGGTGGTGAAGTTTTAGTCTATGGAGATCCAGCAAAAATGGATGAAAAAACTGTTTTTGGAGGAAAAGTGACAAGGATGTAATTATAAATAATTTTATAAGTAACTATAATATATTATAAACTAGCTCTAAATAATTAAATCTTAGATTTTAGAAATGAACTTTAGTATATCATTAAAAATTTTATAAGTTTAGACCATATTAATTTTTAAGATTTATGTTAGAAGATGTACAGGCAGCGATACCATTAGGCTTTTTATTAAGTTTTATGATTGGGCCTGTTTTTTTTGTGCTTTTAGAAACCAGTGCTACTAAAGGTTTTAGAGCAGCTTTGGCTTTAGATCTAGGTGTTATTATTGCAGATATTATTTTTATTACAATAGCCTATTTTAGTAGTTTTCAACTCTTAGAAAATTTAAGTAATCAGCCTGGCCTTTATGTTTTTGGAGGCGTAATTTTATTAGTGTATGGTATAATTACATTTATTAAAAAAGAAATGAAGACAGAAATTACTACTGTAAAAGCAACAAAAGGAGATTATATAAGTCTTTTTATAAAAGGCTTTTTGCTTAATTTTATTAATATCGGTGTTTTAGTATTTTGGCTTGGAATAATTATAGTGGTAGGGCCAAGTTTAGAAAATAACGCTAATCGTATTATCGTATTTTTTGTGACTATGATTGGAGCCTATTTTATTACAGATATTTTTAAAATGATTGCTGCAAAACAATTGCGTTCTAAACTTACTCAAAAACGTATTTATCTGGTAAAAAAACTATTAGGAATTATTCTTGTCATCTGTGGTATTGTATTAATTATAAAAGGTTTTTTACCAAAAGATCAATTAAATATCCAAGATGGAATTGATTTAATTAGAGAATAAAAAAGAAAAACCTTTATCAATTAAAGATAAAGGTTTTTTTAGAGGCATCGAGCGGATTCGAACCGCTGTACAAGCTTTTGCAGAGCTCTGCCTAGCCACTCGGCCACGATGCCAATATAAGGCAACAAATGTACTACTTTTTTTAAGTTTGTAAAATGTAAACCTATTATAAAAGAGAAAAAATAATTATTTTTTCAATGCTTTTCTTAATGTCAATGAGCAGATTAGAATTGCTTTATAAATCTTTGTGAGATTCTGTTTATCCATTTTGAATATAATCTCCTTTTATGTTATATGTAGATTGTATTATTTAAAATAGAAATATGTTAATTACCGTTTTAATTGTATAATTATTGAAACTTTTTCTACATCCCCTCCAATAGGCGGGTTTAACTTGGAAACTATTACTTCAGCTTCAGTAACTATTTCACAATTTAAAAAAATACGATTTATGATGCGTTTGGCTACATGTTCTAATAATTCTGAACGGATGGCCATTTCTTTTTTAACAATATGGTTGATAAGCACATAATCTACAGTATCATTTAAATTATCAGAATTAGCAGCTTTTTTAAGATCAGCAGTAACTTCTACATCTACGCTATAATCGCTACCAATAATACTTTCTTCTTTAAGACATCCATGATATGCGTATACTCTAATATTAGAAACTTTTACTTTTCCCATTCTGCGAATTTAATATATTGAATTAATTAAATCCAATCCTAAACCCTATATTAATTCTAAGAGTAGAAGGTGACGTATTATTTTAAAATTAAGCTTTTCTTTTCCTAAAAGAAAAACCCCTTCTACTCTTATATGAGGAAGGGGTAATTTTATTTAAGAATTGTATTTAGTAGGTACATCTACAATTACTAACACCTTGAAATAAATCTACTCCTACAGTTACTACATGAGTACCTGTACTGTAGCCTAAAATTTCGTTAAGTATTATTTGGTATGAATATCCAAAGTAAAAATTATTCTTTTTTAGTCCAAAAAATGGAGCGATGTATAATGGTTTTCCAACCTGATCGTTTAAGAATCTATAGTTAATACCTGTATAATAGTAATCTTCATATTGATACCATCTTAATTTAATGTTTAAATCTGTTTCAGATCTTCCATCACTTTCAAATAGTTTAAACAGCAAGGACGGTTCTAATTCAAAACTACTACGTTTATTTTTCTTAATTCTATATCCAGTATAAACATAGTAATTACGTAATTCGTTAGGTTCTGAGACATCAAAGTTTAAATTTTGAGGATCTTTACCCAATAAATTAGAAGCATTTGCACTAATATAAAATTTCTTTATACGGTACATTAAACCAATATCAAAATTATGATTTGCTGTTTGTATATTCGTAATCTGTCCATTATCTGGAAAGTTTAATATATCAAATTCATCGGTATCTATTTTAAACTGATTAAAGTTATAGGATATTCCAAAAGATAAAAACTCATCATCATATCTATCTAAAGTTAAGTGGTGTGCAAAAGAAAGTCTAGCTCCTTGTTGTTTGGTAAACCCATTTTTATCATTGTATAAAAATAGACCTATACCAGACTTATTACCTACTCTTGCGTCTACAGCAAGCGATTGTGTACGAGGTGCATCTTTTATACCTACCCACTGAGCTAATCCATTCATCCTTATTTTTACATGATCTCCAATACCCGCATAAGTAGGTGATAATACAAATGGATTATCGGCTAAATATTGTGAGAGCTGAGGTGAGTTTAGCTCTTGTCCTTTTACCCAAAAAGTAAGGACAAAGAATAGCGAGGTTATTACTATTTTTTTCATAAGTAGGTTTTATATTATTATCTGTACAAGGTAAAATGTCCAACAAACTCTCGCTGATCTTCTTCTCCTTGTAATTTAATCACGTACCAGTAATCACCGGTGGGCATCTCGGTTTTCTGGTAGAATCCATCCCATCCACCACTATTTGGTGTAATACGATATACTTCTCTACCATAACGATCAAAAATGATAGTTAGTATATTAGGGAAGCCTTCTGCGTTATTAGGTTGCCATAAATCGTTATCCATATCTCCATTTGGGGTAAAGAAGTTAGGGATTTCAATATCTATAAATTCAACCGTAATATTTGCAACAGCTTCACAACCGTTTCCATCTACTACAGTTACGGTATACGTACCATCAGCTGTAATAAATCTATTATTATCATCACCATTATCTACACTATCAAAATAGTATGTATAATTTCCATCACCACCAGTAACAGTTGCATTAACTAGGTTTACTTCATTATTATCTAATGCTATTGTTAATGGTTCAAATTCTTCTATTCTAAATGGAACTCTATTTACGCAACCATTTAATGATATAATTAAGTCATGATCACCAGGGGTCATATTTTCAAAGTTTGGATCTAACCTAGCAGTAGAATTTTCATCATCTAACTGATAGATTACTTGGTTGGCTACACTAGGGTCTTCTAGCGTTATCGAAATAGAATTTGAAGGAACACTGTTTCCTGAACATTCATAAACTGCTTGTACCGTCGCATTGATATTTACTCCAGGAGCAATGTCAACTTCAATGTCAACCTCACAACCTAAATCATCAATAACGTATACAGTATAGGTACCAGGAGCAAGATTATCATAAGATACTCTATTTAATTCATACGATGTATTTTCTAATCTTGTACTGTAAGGTGCAATACCACCTGTAATGCTTAAATCTATAGTACCATCATTACTACCAAGACAAGTTTCTCCTACCGTTGTACCTATTGGCACAATTGGATCTGCCGCTCTAATTTCATAATCTCTAGTATCAAAACATCCATTACTATCTTGTGCAATTATGGTATAGGTACCAGGCGCAAGATTTGTAAAATCACTCACATCAGAGAATTGAGCTAAGTTTGGAGAAATTGCATACTGATATGGTGGTACACCACCTGTCAATTCTACATTAATACCACCCGTATTGCTTCCAGCACATATAATTTGAGGAAACATAGCTGACTCTAATAACTGTATAGGAGTAGGCTCAGTAATTGTAATTACTGAAGTCGCTTCAATACAATCTCCACTAGTTACTCTTACATAATAATCACCAGCAATTAAATCTCTAAAGATACCGTCTGTGTTACTTTGTAGAGCAGTAATGCTTAGTGGATCATTTAATAATTCATATTGATAATTTCCTAAGCCTCCTTCTGCTCTTGCAATTAATATTGCTGAGTTATCACCATTACAATTTACGGTCGCAGCAGAAGTATCAAGATTTATAATTAAAGGTGCTACTGGATCAACATTTATTTCATTTGATAAAATAGAGGTACAGTCAAAGCTATCTCTAACAAAGAATCTGTATGTTCCAGCTCCAGCATTACCAGAAGGTAAATTGTTGAATAAATGTGTATTACCATTATTAAATGGAGTATATGTTCCATTTTCTGTAGTACTAAATGAATATGGAGCTGTACCACCATTAGCAGTTAATAATAGCTCTAAATCATTTTGACAGCTAAGTGTCTGTTCTACAGTTAATGATCCAAATACTTCAATAGGATCAGAAATACGAGCTATTGGTGTAGTTGTTTCACATCCTGTTAAAGGATCTGTTACTGTAATGCTATACCTTCCAGAGAATAAACCAGAGAATGTATCAGAGGTTTGTGCTACAGAAGTTTGTACAATATCATTAGTAAGACCAGAAGCATCATGAACATTTAATTGATACATTAAAGTACCTAAACCACCACTAGTGATTGTTGCTGTAACCACACCATCGTCATCACCATAACATACTAATGTTATATCAGCAGATATCGTTGCTGCAAGTGGTACAGGAGCTATTAATACCTGAGTATCTGTATACTCACAATTATTGGCATCTGTTATTGTTATAGTAAATGTACCAGCAGATAAACTGTTGAAAATAAATGCTTCCACATTATTTTGTGTAAAAGTTTGGCTAGCACCATCTGTAATAGTAATATTATATGGTGAATTACCTCCAGATGGGTCTACAAAAATTGCTCCCATATCATTAGTACAACTAACATTTTGCTCTTCTCTAACAACAGCGGTGATAGGCGTATTAGGCGCATTAATAACTACTACATTAGAAGTATCAGTACATAGTGTACTAGTAGGATCTGTTTCTATTATTCTAATATAATAACTACCACCAGCAAGATTAGAAATTGTTAATGATGTGTTTGTATCACTACTTCCACTGAAACCAGCGCCCACTAATGGCATGTCGTTACCATCAAATACTTGATAGTCATAAGTACCTGTATAATTGTTGATAGCGATACTGAAACTACCATCTACTGTAGTATCATTTAAACAAAGTTCATCAGAAAGTTTTGTAGCTACTATTTCAATAGTATTTGGATCAGAAACTTCATGTGTTGTTGTTACGGAACAGTTTGTATCTAAATTAGTTACCGTAATAATATAATTTCCAACAACTAACCCATTAAAGTTTCCTGTGCCATTTGTTATACTAGTAAATGCAATATTAGCTCCTGCAATTGTATATTCTAAATTAGGAGTAGCTGATGCTGGTGTTACTGTAACGCCTACACTAATATCTTCATTAGAAAGACAAGTAATGGCATTATTAACCGTAACTATTGGATCACTAATACCTACAAATGGGGCAATAGTAGTAGTTGTAAAATTATTACAACCCATATCATCATACACAGTTATGGTATAGTTACCACCTGTAAGGTCTGTTTCTGTATACGTATTGTTAGCGCCGTCTTGAACAGGGTTACCATCTCTAACAAATACATATCTTACATAGTTACCAGATCCACCCGTTACATTTGTAATAGCTATTGTAGGGAATACTGTGGTATTTCCGCTAGTACAACCAAAGGCTACAGGAGTTGGTGTACCAACGTTTACAATAGCAGCAGGTTGGCTAATAGTTTGTGTAATGGTAGCAAAACAACTGTTCGCAGCGGTTACGGTAATGGTGTATCCGTTAGCAGACGTTGTATTTGCAAGGTTATCAAACACAGCAGTAGTATTAGTACTAGTAGTTGGGTTGATAGCTACCGGCGTACCATCCTGATCTGTAATTTGGAAGGTATATGGTCCTACACCGTTATCAGTTACACTAACACTAATTGTTCCATCATTATCACCAAAACAAGTTACGTTAGTAAATCCATCAATACTTGGTACAGGGATTACAGGCGCATCCAGTGATTCTCTAGTGGTTTGGCTACAAGCCCCTTGAGTTATGGTAAATACATACTCACCTATTTCGGTAAGGGTATTAAATACCCCAGTAGTATTGTTGACTACCGTTCCACTAACAGGGAAAGTTACGCTATAGTTAAAAGGAGCAGTAGTATCACCACCCGTTTGCGTAATAGTTATTTCCCCACCAGGGTTTGTTGTATTACAATCAATAGTTTTCACGACAGTAGCGGTAGGCACAATTTCGTTAAATAGCGCTTGAGTCGTAGTTGTAAAAGTACAACCCCACTGATCCGATACAATGATTTGATATAGGCCTTCCCCTAAGTTATCAAAAATAGGTGAAGTTTGTATAGCTCTAAGATCTGTAAATACCGGAGTAGCAATAATATCAGAACGTTGTAATTGATAGTTATATATTACAGGAGTAGGCGTAGTTTGCCCTCCAGTTACATTAAATACTTCAATTTGTCCTTCAAAGTTATCACAGTTCTCTACATTAGTTCTAATGCTAGCCGCAATAGGAGTAGGTAAACTAAGGGTAACATTAGGTAAATTAAATACACACCCGTTCGCATCAATCACACTGATAAAGTATGTACCTACGTCTAGTCCCGTTTCTCTGATATTGCTTGTATAAGAAGCAGGATCATTAGGAGTAGGGTTAGCTAGAGTATCAATGTAGTATCTAAACCCACCAGCACCACCAGTAAGTCCAATAATTTCTATAGCACCATCCATACCAGGCACACAAGTAATAGGAGTTACGGCAGTAGTACCAGCAGCAATAGCTGCACTAGGTCCACCAATAGTGAAAGGTCTTCTGTTGTTACAAGTTGGCACATTATCTTGCGTGATGCTTACATAGTAAGAACCAGCTGGTAAAGTATTAAAGGTATAGTCTAACTCATTACCAGTAGCGACAGAGGTATCATCCGCAAAGTTAGTTGGGGTATTATTATCATTAAAGATCTCCCAGTCATATCCATTGGTATAAGCAGCATTTGTATTAGTTACATCAAATTCCACAGTACCAGTAGCAGTACCGAAACACACAATATCCGTAGTATTTACAATACTCACGACAAAAGTATTCGGATCGGCAATAGTTTGCGAAGCACTTACAATACATCCGGTAACGGTATGTCTTACAAGGAAGTTATGCGTACCTGCAGAAAGTCCTGCAAACACATTAGAGGCTTGGTAAGACACTCCATTATTAATACTGTATTCTAATAGGGCAGTATTTCCAGTAGTAGAGGTCGTATTAATAGTAATTTCTCCATCATTACCAGGAGTACAAGTAATCTCGGCAGAGATGACAGCAGTAGCACTAGTTAATGCATCAAAGGCATTAATAGTAGTAGTAGCCGCAGTAGCGTTTACACACCCTTGATCATCATAAACAAATATGGTATAGTTTCCAGCAGTAAGGTCCGTATCAGTGTAAACAGGATTCGTACCATCTTGAACCGATACCCCATTTCTAAAGAATACAAATCTTACATAGTTACCAGATCCACCCGTTACTTGAGTCGGATCAATAGTAATGGTTGCATTGTTTCTAGTATTTCCAGTCGTACAATCGTATTGTGCTGTAGCAATAGCGGCTACAGGTATATCGATAGCAGCAGGCTGACTAATAGTTTGTGTAATGGTAGCAAAACAACTGTTCGCAGCGGTTACGGTAATGGTGTATCCGTTAGCAGAAGTTGTATTGGCAAGGTTATCAAACACAGCAGTAGTATTAGTACTAGTGGTTGGGTTGATAGCTACCGGCGTACCATCCTGATCTGTAATTTGGAAGGTATATGGTCCTACACCGTTATCAGTTACACTAACACTAATTGTTCCATCATTATCACCAAAACAAGCTACGTTAGTAAATCCATCAATACTTGGTACAGGGATTACAGGCGCATCCAGTGATTCTCTAGTGGTTTGGCTACAAGCCCCTTGAGTTATGGTAAATACATACTCACCTATTTCGGTAAGGGTATTAAATACCCCAGTAGTATTGTTGACTACCGTTCCACTAACAGGGAAAGTTACGCTATAGTTAAAAGGAGCAGTAGTATCACCACCCGTTTGCGTAATAGTTATTTCCCCACCAGGGTTTGTTGTATTACAATCAATAGTTTTCACGACAGTAGCGGTAGGCACAATTTCGTTAAATAGCGCTTGAGTCGTAGTTGTAAAAGTACAACCCCACTGATCCGATACAATGATTTGATATAGGCCTTCCCCTAAGTTATCAAAAATAGGTGAAGTTTGTATAGCTCTAAGATCTGTAAATACCGGAGTAGCAATAATATCAGAACGTTGTAATTGATAGTTATATATTACAGGAGTAGGCGTAGTTTGCCCTCCAGTTACATTAAATACCTCAATTTGTCCTTCAAAGTTATCACAGTTCTCTACATTAGTTCTAATGCTAGCCGCAATAGGAGTAGGTAAACTAAGGGTAACATTAGGTAAATTAAATACACACCCGTTCGCATCAATCACACTGATAAAGTATGTACCTACGTCTAGTCCCGTTTCTCTGATATTGCTTGTATAAGAAGCAGGATCATTAGGAGTAGGGTTAGCTAGAGTATCAATGTAGTATCTAAACCCACCAGCACCACCAGTAAGTCCAATAATTTCTATAGCACCATCCATACCAGGCACACAAGTAATAGGAGTTACGGCAGTAGTACCAGCAGCAATAGCTGCACTAGGTCCACCAATAGTGAAAGGTCTTCTGTTGTTACAAGTTGGCACATTATCTTGCGTGATGCTTACATAGTAAGAACCAGCTGGTAAAGTATTAAAGGTATAGTCTAACTCATTACCAGTAGCGACAGAGGTATCATCCGCAAAGTTAGTTGGGGTATTATTATCATTAAAGATCTCCCAGTCATATCCATTGGTATAAGCAGCATTTGTATTAGTTACATCAAATTCCACAGTACCAGTAGCAGTACCGAAACACACAATATCCGTAGTATTTACAATACTCACGACAAAAGTATTCGGATCGGCAATAGTTTGCGAAGCACTTACAATACATCCGGTAACGGTATGTCTTACAAGGAAGTTATGCGTACCTGCAGAAAGTCCTGCAAACACATTAGAGGCTTGGTAAGACACTCCATTATTAATACTGTATTCTAATAGGGCAGTATTTCCAGTAGTAGAGGTCGTATTAATAGTAATTTCTCCATCATTACCAGGAGTACAAGTAATCTCGGCAGAGATGACAGCAGTAGCACTAGTTAATGCATCAAAGGCATTAATAGTAGTAGTAGCCGCAGTAGCGTTTACACACCCTTGATCATCATAAACAAATATGGTATAGTTTCCAGCAGTAAGGTCCGTATCAGTGTAAACAGGATTCGTACCATCTTGAACCGATACCCCATTTCTAAAGAATACAAATCTTACATAGTTACCAGATCCACCCGTTACTTGAGTCGGATCAATAGTAATGGTTGCATTGTTTCTAGTATTTCCAGTCGTACAATCGTATTGTGCTGTAGCAATAGCGGCTACAGGTATATCGATAGCAGCAGGCTGACTAATAGTTTGTGTAATGGTAGCAAAACAACTGTTCGCAGCGGTTACGGTAATGGTGTATCCGTTAGCAGAAGTTGTATTGGCAAGGTTATCAAACACAGCAGTAGTATTAGTACTAGTGGTTGGGTTGATAGCTACCGGCGTACCATCCTGATCTGTAATTTGGAAGGTATATGGTCCTACACCGTTATCAGTTACACTAACACTAATTGTTCCATCATTATCACCAAAACAAGCTACGTTAGTAAATCCATCAATACTTGGTAGAGGGATTACAGGCGCATCCAGTGATTCTCTAGTGGTTTGGCTACAAGCCCCTTGAGTTATAGTAAATACATACTCACCTATTTCGGTAAGGGTATTAAATACCCCAGTAGTATTGTTGACTACCGTTCCACTAACAGGGAAAGTTACGCTATAGTTAAAAGGAGCAGTAGTATCACCACCCGTTTGCGTAATAGTTATTTCCCCACCAGGGTTTGTTGTATTACAATCAATAGTTTTCACGACAGTAGCGGTAGGCACAATTTCGTTAAATAGCGCTTGAGTCGTTGTTGTAAAAGTACAACCCCACTGATCCGATACAATGATTTGATATAGACCTTCCCCTAAGTTATCAAAAATAGGTGAAGTTTGTATAGCTCTAAGATCCGTAAATACCGGAGTAGCAATAATATCAGAACGTTGTAATTGATAGTTATATATTACAGGAGTAGGCGTAGTTTGCCCTCCAGTTACATTAAATACTTCAATTTGTCCTTCAAAGTTATCACAGTTCTCTACATTAGTTCTAATGCTAGCCGCAATAGGAGTAGGTAAACTAAGGGTAACATTAGGTAAATTAAATACACACCCGTTCGCATCAATCACACTGATAAAGTATGTACCTACGTCTAGTCCCGTTTCTCTGATATTGCTTGTATAAGAAGCAGGATCATTAGGAGTAGGGTTAGCTAGAGTATCAATGTAGTATCTAAACCCACCAGCACCACCAGTAAGTCCAATAATTTCTATAGCACCATCCATACCAGGCACACAAGTAATAGGAGTTACGGCAGTAGTACCAGCAGCAATAGCTGCACTAGGTCCACCAATAGTGAAAGGTCTTCTGTTGTTACAAGTTGGCACATTATCTTGCGTGATGCTTACATAGTAAGAACCAGCTGGTAAAGTATTAAAGGTATAGTCTAACTCATTACCAGTAGCGACAGAGGTATCATCCGCAAAGTTAGTTGGGGTATTATTATCATTAAAGATCTCCCAGTCATATCCATTGGTATAAGCAGCATTTGTATTAGTTACATCAAATTCCACAGTACCAGTAGCAGTACCGAAACACACAATATCCGTAGTATTTACAATACTCACGACAAAAGTATTCGGATCGGCAATAGTTTGCGAAGCACTTACAATACATCTGGTAACGGTATGTCTTACAAGGAAGTTATGCGTACCTGCAGAAAGTCCTGCAAACACATTAGAGGCTTGGTAAGACACTCCATTATTAATACTGTATTCTAATAGGGCAGTATTTCCAGTAGTAGAGGTCGTATTAATAGTAATTTCTCCATCATTACCAGGAGTACAAGTAATCTCGGCAGAGATGACAGCAGTAGCACTAGTTAATGCATCAAAGGCATTAACAGTAGTAGTAGCCGCAGTAGCGTTTACACACCCTTGATCATCATAAACAAATATGGTATAGTTTCCAGCGGTAAGGTCCGTATCAGTGTAAACAGGATTCGTACCATCTTGAACCGATACCCCGTTTCTAAAGAATACAAATCTTACATAGTTACCAGATCCACCCGTTACTTGAGTCGGATCAATAGTAATGGTTGCATTGTTTCTAGTATTTCCAGTCGTACAATCGTATTGTGCTGTAGCAATAGCGGCTACAGGTATATCGATAGCAGCAGGTTGGCTAATAGTTTGTGTAATGGTAGCAAAACAACTGTTCGCAGCGGTTACGGTAATGGTGTATCCGTTAGCAGAAGTTGTATTGGCAAGGTTATCAAACACAGCAGTAGTATTAGTACTAGTAGTTGGGTTGATAGCTACCGGCGTACCATCCTGATCTGTAATTTGGAAGGTATATGGTCCTACACCGTTATCAGTTACACTAACACTAATTGTTCCATCATTATCACCAAAACAAGTTACGTTAGTAAATCCATCAATACTTGGTACAGGGATTACAGGCGCATCCAGTGATTCTCTAGTGGTTTGGCTACAAGCCCCTTGAGTTATGGTAAATACATACTCACCTATTTCGGTAAGGGTATTAAATACCCCAGTAGTATTGTTGACTACCGTTCCACTAACAGGGAAAGTTACGCTATAGTTAAAAGGAGCAGTAGTATCACCACCCGTTTGCGTAATAGTTATTTCCCCACCAGGGTTTGTTGTATTACAATCAATAGTTTTCACGACAGTAGCGGTAGGCACAATTTCGTTAAATAGCGCTTGAGTCGTAGTTGTAAAAGTACAACCCCACTGATCCGATACAATGATTTGATATAGGCCTTCCCCTAAGTTATCAAAAATAGGTGAAGTTTGTATAGCTCTAAGATCTGTAAATACCGGAGTAGCAATAATATCAGAACGTTGTAATTGATAGTTATATATTACAGGAGTAGGCGTAGTTTGCCCTCCAGTTACATTAAATACCTCAATTTGTCCTTCAAAGTTATCACAGTTCTCTACATTAGTTCTAATGCTAGCCGCAATAGGAGTAGGTAAACTAAGGGTAACATTAGGTAAATTAAATACACACCCGTTCGCATCAATCACACTGATAAAGTATGTACCTACGTCTAGTCCCGTTTCTCTGATATTGCTTGTATAAGAAGCAGGATCATTAGGAGTAGGGTTAGCTAGAGTATCAATGTAGTATCTAAACCCACCAGCACCACCAGTAAGTCCAATAATTTCTATAGCACCATCCATACCAGGCACACAAGTAATAGGAGTTACGGCAGTAGTACCAGCAGCAATAGCTGCACTAGGTCCACCAATAGTGAAAGGTCTTCTGTTGTTACAAGTTGGCACATTATCTTGCGTGATGCTTACATAGTAAGAACCAGCTGGTAAAGTATTAAAGGTATAGTCTAACTCATTACCAGTAGCGACAGAGGTATCATCCGCAAAGTTAGTTGGGGTATTATTATCATTAAAGATCTCCCAGTCATATCCATTGGTATAAGCAGCATTTGTATTAGTTACATCAAATTCCACAGTACCAGTAGCAGTACCGAAACACACAATATCCGTAGTATTTACAATACTCACGACAAAAGTATTCGGATCGGCAATAGTTTGCGAAGCACTTACAATACATCTGGTAACGGTATGTCTTACAAGGAAGTTATGCGTACCTGCAGAAAGTCCTGCAAACACATTAGAGGCTTGGTAAGACACTCCATTATTAATACTATATTCTAATAGGGCCGTATTTCCAGTAGTAGAGGTCGTATTAATAGTAATTTCTCCATCATTACCTGGGTTACAAGTAATCTCAGCAGAGATGACAGCAGTAGCACTAGTTAATGCATCAAAGGCATTAATAGTAGTAGTAGCCGCAGTAGCGTTTACACACCCTTGATCATCATAAACAAATATGGTATAGTTTCCAGCAGTAAGGTCCGTATCAGTGTAAACAGGATTCGTACCATCTTGAACCGATACCCCATTTCTAAAGAATACAAATCTTACATAGTTACCAGATCCACCCGTTACTTGAGTCGGATCAATAGTAATGGTTGCATTGTTTCTAGTATTTCCAGTCGTACAATCGTATTGTGCTGTAGCAATAGCGGCTACAGGTATATCGATAGCAGCAGGCTGACTAATAGTTTGTGTAATGGTAGCAAAACAACTGTTCGCAGCGGTTACGGTAATGGTGTATCCGTTAGCAGAAGTTGTATTGGCAAGGTTATCAAACACAGCAGTAGTATTAGTACTAGTGGTTGGGTTGATAGCTACCGGCGTACCATCCTGATCTGTAATTTGGAAGGTATATGGTCCTACACCGTTATCAGTTACACTAACACTAATTGTTCCATCATTATCACCAAAACAAGCTACGTTAGTAAATCCATCAATACTTGGTAGAGGGATTACAGGCGCATCCAGTGATTCTCTAGTGGTTTGGCTACAAGCCCCTTGAGTTATAGTAAATACATACTCACCTATTTCGGTAAGGGTATTAAATACCCCAGTAGTATTGTTGACTACCGTTCCACTAACAGGGAAAGTTACGCTATAGTTAAAAGGAGCAGTAGTATCACCACCCGTTTGCGTAATAGTTATTTCCCCACCAGGGTTTGTTGTATTACAATCAATAGTTTTCACGACAGTAGCGGTAGGCACAATTTCGTTAAATAGCGCTTGAGTCGTTGTTGTAAAAGTACAACCCCACTGATCCGATACAATGATTTGATATAGACCTTCCCCTAAGTTATCAAAAATAGGTGAAGTTTGTATAGCTCTAAGATCCGTAAATACCGGAGTAGCAATAATATCAGAACGTTGTAATTGATAGTTATATATTACAGGAGTAGGCGTAGTTTGCCCTCCAGTTACATTAAATACCTCAATTTGTCCTTCAAAGTTATCACAGTTCTCTACATTAGTTCTAATGCTAGCCGCAATAGGAGTAGGTAAACTAAGGGTAACATTAGGTAAATTAAATACACACCCGTTCGCATCAATCACACTGATAAAGTATGTACCTACGTCTAGTCCCGTTTCTCTGATATTGCTTGTATAAGAAGCAGGATCATTAGGAGTAGGGTTAGCTAGAGTATCAATGTAGTATCTAAACCCACCAGCACCACCAGTAAGTCCAATAATTTCTATAGCACCATCCATACCAGGCACACAAGTAATAGGAGTTACGGCAGTAGTACCAGCAGCAATAGCTGCACTAGGTCCACCAATAGTGAAAGGTCTTCTGTTGTTACAAGTTGGCACATTATCTTGCGTGATGCTTACATAGTAAGAACCAGCTGGTAAAGTATTAAAGGTATAGTCTAACTCATTACCAGTAGCGACAGAGGTATCATCCGCAAAGTTAGTTGGTGTATTATTATCATTAAAGATCTCCCAGTCATATCCATTGGTATAAGCAGCATTTGTATTAGTTACATCAAATTCCACAGTACCAGTAGCAGTACCGAAACACACAATATCCGTAGTATTTACAATACTCACGACAAAAGTATTCGGATCGGCAATAGTTTGCGAAGCACTTACAATACATCTGGTAACGGTATGTCTTACAAGGAAGTTATGCGTACCTGCAGAAAGTCCTGCAAACACATTAGAGGCTTGGTAAGACACTCCATTATTAATACTGTATTCTAATAGGGCAGTATTTCCAGTAGTAGAGGTCGTATTAATAGTAATTTCTCCATCATTACCAGGAGTACAAGTAATCTCGGCAGAGATGACAGCAGTAGCACTAGTTAATGCATCAAAGGCATTAACAGTAGTAGTAGCCGCAGTAGCGTTTACACACCCTTGATCATCATAAACAAATATGGTATAGTTTCCAGCGGTAAGGTCCGTATCAGTGTAAACAGGATTCGTACCATCTTGAACCGATACCCCGTTTCTAAAGAATACAAATCTTACATAGTTACCAGATCCACCCGTTACTTGAGTCGGATCAATAGTAATGGTTGCATTGTTTCTAGTATTTCCAGTCGTACAATCGTATTGTGCTGTAGCAATAGCGGCTACAGGTATATCGATAGCAGCAGGTTGGCTAATAGTTTGTGTAATGGTAGCAAAACAACTGTTCGCAGCGGTTACGGTAATGGTGTATCCGTTAGCAGAAGTTGTATTGGCAAGGTTATCAAACACAGCAGTAGTATTAGTACTAGTAGTTGGGTTGATAGCTACCGGCGTACCATCCTGATCTGTAATTTGGAAGGTATATGGTCCTACACCGTTATCAGTTACACTAACACTAATTGTTCCATCATTATCACCAAAACAAGTTACGTTAGTAAATCCATCAATACTTGGTAGAGGGATTACAGGAGGGTCTACAGTTAAGTTAAAAATAATAGGAGGACAACCAGTAGTAACGTCATAAATAGAAACGGTGTAAGCTCCAGCAGTATCAGCGTTCATGAATGCAACAGAGTTTGCAGGAGACGGAAGTGCAGTTCTAGCCTGACTAGCTCCAGCGTTAGGTCCTGTTATCTCATATTCATAATTACCAGAACCACTTGTAGCAGTTACTGTTATTTCAGCATTATTAGTTACACAGCCCAATAATTCAGTAATTGTTGCTGATCCCTGTATTTTTGGATTAATGGTAAAGTTTTCTGTTTCACCACAACCATTTAAATCTCTTAGGGTTACAGTTTGTGGAGATGCACTAGAACTTAAGCCAGTAATAGTATATTGATTGCTTCCATTAAATGTAATATTTTGGAATGCAGCACCATTAACACTAATAGCATAAGGTGTACTGCTTGCCTGATCTAAAGTTACTAATACCTCATAATCTCCTTCTGCAACACATAAATCTACTATAGATACAGATATTTGTGGATCTGGATCGGTTGGTAAAATTACTGCTATTTCACTTTGAATACAGTTATTTGCATCTTTAATATAAACATCATAAGTTCCTCCTTCAGCACTAAATGTATTTGTGCTTGACCAACTTAAACTTGCTACAGTAGGAGCTGTAGCACCATTAAGTAAAAATATATACTCATATGGAGCAGTACCAAATCTTCCATTTGCAGTTATAATACCTGCATCTGTCTGACAATTATCATTTCTTGTAATACTTACATCAACATCTAATAATTGAACAGATTCACGTATCGTAAAATTAGCACTAGAAATAGCACAACCAGTATTTGAGCCATCAACTTCTCGTAACAAAATTACATAGTCACCTGGAGCTAATGGACCTGCATTGCTAACAGTTATAGATGAAGCACCTCCTATAGTTACAATTGCTGTAATACCAGTAGAAGTATTGGTAAGAGCATTTAAAATATCATATTCTACTTGGGTAGCAGTAGCGTCATATCCATCAAAAGTAAAAGTTACATTACCATCTGCGTTACCTGTACAAGTTACATTTTCTTCTACAATAGAACTTAGCATCATTGCAGAGTTTGTAGTTACTGGTGCAGTAGCCGTTTCAAAATAATAACAGCCAGTTGTATTATCACGAACTACAAAAGTATAGGTAAGACCTGGTGTTAAACCAGTGAATGTAATTTCGTCTCCACCAGGTACTGTTGGAGGCATAAAATTACTAGAATAAGGTAACCCAGGAAGATCAAAAAGACCAAACTCATAATCCGTTCCTAAAATGGTAGTTGTTACTTGAACAGTAGCACTACCACCAGTAGTACAATCTGAAGTAAGCGCACTTACATCAATATCTAAATCGTCTGGTGGTGACGAAATAATTTCGGTAGAAAATGCAGCACAACCTCTACTATCTGTTACATCAACTCTATATATACCGAAAGATAAAATATCAAAAGTATGGTTTCTTGTAGTTGGTGTTGTGTTATGTATTTGTGGAGCAATACCATTATTTGCAGATAAGGTATAGGTGTATTCTGCTGTTCCTCCTGTTATACCAGAAATTGTAATTGATCCTTGATCAATTCCAGAAGCAGTACACATAATAGGAACACTATTTACAGTATAGTTTATTACATCAGGTTGTGTAATAACTGGTGTAGTATCTTCTATAAAACACCCTTTTGCATCTGTTACTCTTACGGTATAGTTTCCAGCAGCTAAACCAGTCGTTTGCGTACCATAATCAAAACCAGTAGTAGTATTCAATACATTAATAGTATATGGAGCAAGACCAACAGTAGTATCTATAACTATATCAAGTGCTCCAGAATTATCACCATTACAAGTTAAATTAGTTGCAACTATACTAGTTATAACTGGGTTCACAGCAGGTGTTATAGTAATAGGACCTGTAACGTTAGAACAAGCAGTCGGCATAGTTGTATCTGTAGTTCTAAAATAGTATGTACCAGCAGTATTTGTTGTAAATATGTTTCCTGTAAACCCTGTGGCACTGAATGGACCAGTAGCCGAAGTACTAAATTCGTAAATATAAGAACCAGAGCCACCAGTTGCATTAACTTCTATGCTAGCATCTGCTAAACATGTTAAATCTGAAATTAAGCGAGCAGTAGCTAACAATTGATCATTAATGGTAATAGATTGTTGTGTAGCAGTACATCCAAATTGATCTTGTACATCGATAGTGAATGTACCAGCACTTAAGTTGTTAAAGGTATAAGTATTGCTAGTTGTAGGTGTTGGCGCAACAAAAGGGGCTCCATTGATACTAAAAAGTAAACCACCATTACCTCCAGTAACGTTTACGGTTATCGAAGCATCATTGTTACCAGAGTAACAAGGCGTAGCTGTTGCCGTGAAAGTTAGTGTAGTAGGCGGATCTACGGTAATTACGGTAGAGCTCGCCTCACAATTATTAGCAGGCGTATAGTTACTATCTCTTACTTGAATGATATAGTCTCCAGCAGGGATCCCAGTGAAGTCCGTATTACTACCATTAGTTGCAAAGTCATATCCAGCAACTATAGCAGAAGTAGTGTTATTGATTAGTTGGTATGTGTATGTTGGAGTACCTCCATTAGCTACGGCAGAAATGGTTGCATCTGTAGTACAGGTATCAGGTGCCGTTACCGACCCAGTTACCGTAATTTGAGTAGGTTGTGTAAGGGTTTGATTGAGTGTAATCTCACAAGCATCATCTGCGATATCTCTAACGATGATCGTATTGGCTCCATCAGCTAAACTATTAACCGTTACAGGATTGCTAGCTGCCGCTCCAGTTACAGAGATAAAAGTAGCACCTGCATCGGTAGAGTATCTAAATTCGTTATTTGCGTTACTAGGGTTGTTAACTGTAAAAGTTATAGTTCCATCAGCGACACCAAAACAGGTAGGATTAGAGAATCCAGTGATAACTGTTGTTAATTGATTACCAGGATCAACCACCACAGGAATAGTAGTTGTACAGTTGCTACCATAATTTACGGTAATGGTATGATTTCCAACAGGGACATCATTAAAGGTATTGGTAGCGACAAAATTAGTTCCATCAATGCTATAAGTATATGTAGGATCAAGCGGAGTTACCGTTACGTTTCCAGAGCCATCACAGTTATAAGCTACACTAAAGTTTAGCGTAGGTTCAATAGGTAGTGGATCAATAGTAATCGGAGTAAGGCTAATAATACAATCAATAGCATTAGCATCTCTTACGCTTACGGTAAAAGTACCATCATTAAGGCCAGTGAAAGTAGTTCCTCCCGTTGTAGAGGCCGTCCATGGACCACCATTTAAGCTATATTGATAGTCTCCTGATCCACCAACAGTAGGTGTTACACCACCTACGGTAATGATTGCATCAGTAGTACATGTATATGGAGTTGTTACAGCTGCTTCCGCTACAATTAGATCCGGTTGATTAATCGTAAGGCTAGTTGTTTGTTGACAGTTGTTATTATCTAAAACACTAATAGGATAAGTTCCCGCACTTAAGTTAGGGAAGCTATTAGTAGTTTGGTAAGTAGTACCGTTATCAATACTGTATTGGTAAGGCGCTTCCCCACCCGTAACGTTTAGAGTAATCGCCCCGTTATTTTGACCAAAGCAGTTTACATCCGTAATGACCTCTGCAATTACGATAGGCGCATCTTGAGATATGTTTAAGTCAAAGATTTCAAAACAGAACCCAGCATTTCCATTATTATCACGAACGTATACGTCATAGTCACCAGCAGTAGCGATAGCAATTACATTAGCAGCTCCAAAGTCAGCATCTACAGGAGTTACCCCATCATTAACGATAGCGTATACATAGTTTGTATCACCACCAGTAGCAGAAATTGTTACATCAGTAGAAGGGTTACAAGCGCTTATAGGCTCAGCTGTAGCAGAGAGGCTTAATTCAGGATTAATGGTAATAGATTGTTGTGTAGCAGTACATCCGAATTGATCTTGTACATCAATGGTAAACGTACCAGCACTTAAGTTGTTAAAGGTATAAGTATTGCTAGTTGTAGGTGTTGGCGCAACAAAAGGGGCTCCATTGATACTAAAAAGTAAACCACCATTACCTCCAGTAACGTTTACGGTTATCGAAGCATCATTGTTACCAGAGTAACAAGGCGTAGCTGTTGCCGTGAAAGTTAGTGTAGTAGGCGGATCTACGGTAATTACGGTAGAGCTCGCCTCACAATTATTAGCAGGCGTATAGTTACTATCTCTTACTTGAATGATATAGTCTCCAGCAGGGATCCCAGTGAAGTCCGTATTACTACCATTAGTTGCAAAGTCATATCCAGCAACTATAGCAGAAGTAGTGTTATTGATTAGTTGGTATGTGTATGTTGGAGTACCTCCATTAGCTACGGCAGAAATGGTTGCATCTGTAGTACAGGTATCAGGTGCCGTTACCGACCCAGTTACCGTAATTTGAGTAGGTTGTGTAAGGGTTTGATTGAGTGTAATCTCACAAGCATCATCTGCGATATCTCTAACGATGATCGTATTGGCTCCATCAGCTAAACTATTAACCGTTACAGGATTGCTAGCTGCCGCTCCAGTTACAGAGATAAAAGTAGCACCTGCATCGGTAGAGTATCTAAATTCGTTATTTGCGTTACTAGGGTTGTTAACTGTAAAAGTTATAGTTCCATCAGCGACACCAAAACAGGTAGGATTAGAGAATCCAGTGATAACTGTTGTTAATTGATTACCAGGATCAACCACCACAGGAATAGTAGTTGTACAGTTGCTACCATAATTTACGGTAATGGTATGATTTCCAACAGGGACATCATTAAAGGTATTGGTAGCGACAAAATTAGTTCCATCAATGCTATAAGTATATGTAGGATCAAGCGGAGTTACCGTTACGTTTCCAGAGCCATCACAGTTATAAGCTACACTAAAGTTTAGCGTAGGTTCAATAGGTAGTGGATCAATAGTAATCGGAGTAAGGCTAATAATACAATCAATAGCATTAGCATCTCTTACGCTTACGGTAAAAGTACCATCATTAAGGCCAGTGAAAGTAGTTCCTCCCGTTGTAGAGGCCGTCCATGGACCACCATTTAAGCTATATTGATAGTCTCCTGATCCACCAACAGTAGGTGTTACACCACCTACGGTAATGATTGCATCAGTAGTACATGTATATGGAGTTGTTACAGCTGCTTCCGCTACAATTAGATCCGGTTGATTAATCGTAAGGCTAGTTGTTTGTTGACAGTTGTTATTATCTAAAACACTAATAGGATAAGTTCCCGCACTTAAGTTAGGGAAGCTATTAGTAGTTTGGTAAGTAGTACCGTTATCAATACTGTATTGGTAAGGCGCTTCCCCACCCGTAACGTTTAGAGTAATCGCCCCGTTATTTTGACCAAAGCAGTTTACATCCGTAATGACCTCTGCAATTACGATAGGCGCATCTTGAGATATGTTTAAGTCAAAGATTTCAAAACAGAACCCAGCATTTCCATTATTATCACGAACGTATACGTCATAGTCACCAGCAGTAGCGATAGCAATTACATTAGCAGCTCCAAAGTCAGCATCTACAGGAGTTACCCCATCATTAACGATAGCGTATACATAGTTTGTATCACCACCAGTAGCAGAAATTGTTACATCAGTAGAAGGGTTACAAGCGCTTATAGGCTCAGCTGTAGCAGAGAGGCTTAATTCAGGATTAATGGTAATAGATTGTTGTGTAGCAGTACATCCGAATTGATCTTGTACATCAATGGTAAACGTACCAGCACTTAAGTTGTTAAAGGTATAAGTATTGCTAGTTGTAGGTGTTGGCGCAACAAAAGGGGCTCCATTGATACTAAAAAGTAAACCACCATTACCTCCAGTAACGTTTACGGTTATCGAAGCATCATTGTTACCAGAGTAACAAGGCGTAGCTGTTGCCGTGAAAGTTAGTGTAGTAGGCGGATCTACGGTAATTACGGTAGAGCTCGCCTCACAATTATTAGCAGGCGTATAGTTACTATCTCTTACTTGAATGATATAGTCTCCAGCAGGGATCCCAGTGAAGTCCGTATTACTACCATTAGTTGCAAAGTCATATCCAGCAACTATAGCAGAAGTAGTGTTATTGATTAGTTGGTATGTGTATGTTGGAGTACCTCCATTAGCTACGGCAGAAATGGTTGCATCTGTAGTACAGGTATCAGGTGCCGTTACCGACCCAGTTACCGTAATTTGAGTAGGTTGTGTAAGGGTTTGATTGAGTGTAATCTCACAAGCATCATCTGCGATATCTCTAACGATGATCGTATTGGCTCCATCAGCTAAACTATTAACCGTTACAGGATTGCTAGCTGCCGCTCCAGTTACAGAGATAAAAGTAGCACCTGCATCGGTAGAGTATCTAAATTCGTTATTTGCGTTACTAGGGTTGTTAACTGTAAAAGTTATAGTTCCATCAGCGACACCAAAACAGGTAGGATTAGAGAATCCAGTGATAACTGTTGTTAATTGATTACCAGGATCAACCACCACAGGAATAGTAGTTGTACAGTTGCTACCATAATTTACGGTAATGGTATGATTTCCAACAGGGACATCATTAAAGGTATTGGTAGCGACAAAATTAGTTCCATCAATGCTATAAGTATATGTAGGATCAAGCGGAGTTACCGTTACGTTTCCAGAGCCATCACAGTTATAAGCTACACTAAAGTTTAGCGTAGGTTCAATAGGTAGTGGATCAATAGTAATCGGAGTAAGGCTAATAATACAATCAATAGCATTAGCATCTCTTACGCTTACGGTAAAAGTACCATCATTAAGGCCAGTGAAAGTAGTTCCTCCCGTTGTAGAGGCCGTCCATGGACCACCATTTAAGCTATATTGATAGTCTCCTGATCCACCAACAGTAGGTGTTACACCACCTACGGTAATGATTGCATCAGTAGTACATGTATATGGAGTTGTTACAGCTGCTTCCGCTACAATTAGATCCGGTTGATTAATCGTAAGGCTAGTTGTTTGTTGACAGTTGTTATTATCTAAAACACTAATAGGATAAGTTCCCGCACTTAAGTTAGGGAAGCTATTAGTAGTTTGGTAAGTAGTACCGTTATCAATACTGTATTGGTAAGGCGCTTCCCCACCCGTAACGTTTAGAGTAATCGCCCCGTTATTTTGACCAAAGCAGTTTACATCCGTAATGACCTCTGCAATTACGATAGGCGCATCTTGAGATATGTTTAAGTCAAAGATTTCAAAACAGAACCCAGCATTTCCATTATTATCACGAACGTATACGTCATAGTCACCAGCAGTAGCGATAGCAATTACATTAGCAGCTCCAAAGTCAGCATCTACAGGAGTTACCCCATCATTAACGATAGCGTATACATAGTTTGTATCACCACCAGTAGCAGAAATTGTTACATCAGTAGAAGGGTTACAAGCGCTTATAGGCTCAGCTGTAGCAGAGAGGCTTAATTCAGGATTAATGGTAATAGATTGTTGTGTAGCAGTACATCCGAATTGATCTTGTACATCAATGGTAAACGTACCAGCACTTAAGTTGTTAAAGGTATAAGTATTGCTAGTTGTAGGTGTTGGCGCAACAAAAGGGGCTCCATTGATACTAAAAAGTAAACCACCATTACCTCCAGTAACGTTTACGGTTATCGAAGCATCATTGTTACCAGAGTAACAAGGCGTAGCTGTTGCCGTGAAAGTTAGTGTAGTAGGCGGATCTACGGTAATTACGGTAGAGCTCGCCTCACAATTATTAGCAGGCGTATAGTTACTATCTCTTACTTGAATGATATAGTCTCCAGCAGGGATCCCAGTGAAGTCCGTATTACTACCATTAGTTGCAAAGTCATATCCAGCAACTATAGCAGAAGTAGTGTTATTGATTAGTTGGTATGTGTATGTTGGAGTACCTCCATTAGCTACGGCAGAAATGGTTGCATCTGTAGTACAGGTATCAGGTGCCGTTACCGACCCAGTTACCGTAATTTGAGTAGGTTGTGTAAGGGTTTGATTGAGTGTAATCTCACAAGCATCATCTGCGATATCTCTAACGATGATCGTATTGGCTCCATCAGCTAAACTATTAACCGTTACAGGATTGCTAGCTGCCGCTCCAGTTACAGAGATAAAAGTAGCACCTGCATCGGTAGAGTATCTAAATTCGTTATTTGCGTTACTAGGGTTGTTAACTGTAAAAGTTATAGTTCCATCAGCGACACCAAAACAGGTAGGATTAGAGAATCCAGTGATAACTGTTGTTAATTGATTACCAGGATCAACCACCACAGGAATAGTAGTTGTACAGTTGCTACCATAATTTACGGTAATGGTATGATTTCCAACAGGGACATCATTAAAGGTATTGGTAGCGACAAAATTAGTTCCATCAATGCTATAAGTATATGTAGGATCAAGCGGAGTTACCGTTACGTTTCCAGAGCCATCACAGTTATAAGCTACACTAAAGTTTAGCGTAGGTTCAATAGGTAGTGGATCAATAGTAATCGGAGTAAGGCTAATAATACAATCAATAGCATTAGCATCTCTTACGCTTACGGTAAAAGTACCATCATTAAGGCCAGTGAAAGTAGTTCCTCCCGTTGTAGAGGCCGTCCATGGACCACCATTTAAGCTATATTGATAGTCTCCTGATCCACCAACAGTAGGTGTTACACCACCTACGGTAATGATTGCATCAGTAGTACATGTATATGGAGTTGTTACAGCTGCTTCCGCTACAATTAGATCCGGTTGATTAATCGTAAGGCTAGTTGTTTGTTGACAGTTGTTATTATCTAAAACACTAATAGGATAAGTTCCCGCACTTAAGTTAGGGAAGCTATTAGTAGTTTGGTAAGTAGTACCGTTATCAATACTGTATTGGTAAGGCGCTTCCCCACCCGTAACGTTTAGAGTAATCGCCCCGTTATTTTGACCAAAGCAGTTTACATCCGTAATGACCTCTGCAATTACGATAGGCGCATCTTGAGATATGTTTAAGTCAAAGATTTCAAAACAGAACCCAGCATTTCCATTATTATCACGAACGTATACGTCATAGTCACCAGCAGTAGCGATAGCAATTACATTAGCAGCTCCAAAGTCAGCATCTACAGGAGTTACCCCATCATTAACGATAGCGTATACATAGTTTGTATCACCACCAGTAGCAGAAATTGTTACATCAGTAGAAGGGTTACAAGCGCTTATAGGCTCAGCTGTAGCAGAGAGGCTTAATTCAGGATTAATGGTAATAGATTGTTGTGTAGCAGTACATCCGAATTGATCTTGTACATCAATGGTAAACGTACCAGCACTTAAGTTGTTAAAGGTATAAGTATTGCTAGTTGTAGGTGTTGGCGCAACAAAAGGGGCTCCATTGATACTAAAAAGTAAACCACCATTACCTCCAGTAACGTTTACGGTTATCGAAGCATCATTGTTACCAGAGTAACAAGGCGTAGCTGTTGCCGTGAAAGTTAGTGTAGTAGGCGGATCTACGGTAATTACGGTAGAGCTCGCCTCACAATTATTAGCAGGCGTATAGTTACTATCTCTTACTTGAATGATATAGTCTCCAGCAGGGATCCCAGTGAAGTCCGTATTACTACCATTAGTTGCAAAGTCATATCCAGCAACTATAGCAGAAGTAGTGTTATTGATTAGTTGGTATGTGTATGTTGGAGTACCTCCATTAGCTACGGCAGAAATGGTTGCATCTGTAGTACAGGTATCAGGTGCCGTTACCGACCCAGTTACCGTAATTTGAGTAGGTTGTGTAAGGGTTTGATTGAGTGTAATCTCACAAGCATCATCTGCGATATCTCTAACGATGATCGTATTGGCTCCATCAGCTAAACTATTAACCGTTACAGGATTGCTAGCTGCCGCTCCAGTTACAGAGATAAAAGTAGCACCTGCATCGGTAGAGTATCTAAATTCGTTATTTGCGTTACTAGGGTTGTTAACTGTAAAAGTTATAGTTCCATCAGCGACACCAAAACAGGTAGGATTAGAGAATCCAGTGATAACTGTTGTTAATTGATTACCAGGATCAACCACCACAGGAATAGTAGTTGTACAGTTGCTACCATAATTTACGGTAATGGTATGATTTCCAACAGGGACATCATTAAAGGTATTGGTAGCGACAAAATTAGTTCCATCAATGCTATAAGTATATGTAGGATCAAGCGGAGTTACCGTTACGTTTCCAGAGCCATCACAGTTATAAGCTACACTAAAGTTTAGCGTAGGTTCAATAGGTAGTGGATCAATAGTAATCGGAGTAAGGCTAATAATACAATCAATAGCATTAGCATCTCTTACGCTTACGGTAAAAGTACCATCATTAAGGCCAGTGAAAGTAGTTCCTCCCGTTGTAGAGGCCGTCCATGGACCACCATTTAAGCTATATTGATAGTCTCCTGATCCACCAACAGTAGGTGTTACACCACCTACGGTAATGATTGCATCAGTAGTACATGTATATGGAGTTGTTACAGCTGCTTCCGCTACAATTAGATCCGGTTGATTAATCGTAAGGCTAGTTGTTTGTTGACAGTTGTTATTATCTAAAACACTAATAGGATAAGTTCCCGCACTTAAGTTAGGGAAGCTATTAGTAGTTTGGTAAGTAGTACCGTTATCAATACTGTATTGGTAAGGCGCTTCCCCACCCGTAACGTTTAGAGTAATCGCCCCGTTATTTTGACCAAAGCAGTTTACATCCGTAATGACCTCTGCAATTACGATAGGCGCATCTTGAGATATGTTTAAGTCAAAGATTTCAAAACAGAACCCAGCATTTCCATTATTATCACGAACGTATACGTCATAGTCACCAGCAGTAGCGATAGCAATTACATTAGCAGCTCCAAAGTCAGCATCTACAGGAGTTACCCCATCATTAACGATAGCGTATACATAGTTTGTATCACCACCAGTAGCAGAAATTGTTACATCAGTAGAAGGGTTACAAGCGCTTATAGGCTCAGCTGTAGCAGAGAGGCTTAATTCAGGATTAATGGTAATAGATTGTTGTGTAGCAGTACATCCGAATTGATCTTGTACATCAATGGTAAACGTACCAGCACTTAAGTTGTTAAAGGTATAAGTATTGCTAGTTGTAGGTGTTGGCGCAACAAAAGGGGCTCCATTGATACTAAAAAGTAAACCACCATTACCTCCAGTAACGTTTACGGTTATCGAAGCATCATTGTTACCAGAGTAACAAGGCGTAGCTGTTGCCGTGAAAGTTAGTGTAGTAGGCGGATCTACGGTAATTACGGTAGAGCTCGCCTCACAATTATTAGCAGGCGTATAGTTACTATCTCTTACTTGAATGATATAGTCTCCAGCAGGGATCCCAGTGAAGTCCGTATTACTACCATTAGTTGCAAAGTCATATCCAGCAACTATAGCAGAAGTAGTGTTATTGATTAGTTGGTATGTGTATGTTGGAGTACCTCCATTAGCTACGGCAGAAATGGTTGCATCTGTAGTACAGGTATCAGGCGCCGTTACCGACCCAGTTACCGTAATTTGAGTAGGTTGTGTAAGGGTTTGTGTAAATTGAGATATACAGGTTGTATCATCTGTTCTTCTGATCACTATAGTATGATCACCACCCGATAATACAGCAGGAGTTGTTACAGGAGATGTTGTTATTGTGGAAGAGAAAGCTCCTCCATCAATTGCATATTGAAATCCAGCAGCATTGAAGTTTGCTACATCAAAAGTTATAGTTCCATCTGTAGCACCAAAGCAAGTTGGGTTTGTAGAGGATATAAAAGTAGCATCAAAAGCTCTATTAGGCTCTATTATTATTGTAGTATCAACAGATAATTCACAAACCTCAGGAGTTTGTACTACTGAAATGTCATCTATAGCAACATCATTTCCACTGTCTCTACTTTCGTTAGTAACAATAACTAAATCAAGAGAAGTATTGGTACCCGGATTTAAAGCAACAGTATATTGCGTCCAAGTTTCATTTTCTGGAATCGCTCCTGTTTCTAGAAAATCAATAACCGTTCCAGCAGAGTTTCGTAATTCAATTCTTAAATCTGGAAGCACTAAGTTTCTACCAGAGCGAACTACATTAATGGCCCATAAGGATACTTCTAAATTTTGATTTGGAAGAATTTCATTAATTTCTTTTCTATAAATAACTTGACCAGGTCCTGGTGAACCAATATTTACAAATAAGTAACGCCCTTCACTTGCTCTTGTTCCTGTTGTATGATCAATAGGATTAAACAATGGACCAAACTGATTAACAACATCACTTGTTATAGTGTATTCTCCATCGTTTACACGATTATCAGTATCATTAGGCCCTCCTAATGCAGTTGTTCCACTTGTTAAGTCTTCATAAAAATACCCTTCAGTTGATGACCCAGGTAAGCTTGGAATTGTGGGGCCAGAACCAAAAGTTTCTAACAATAGTTGACTTGGTGTAGGCGGTGTTTGTGAAATATAGTTTGTTGTTATCGTGTAACTACCGTCTGTAAGGTTTGAAAAAGTACTACTAGTTGCATCTGGGCTATTTAAAACACCATCTAATGCATAAGTGTAATTATATGTATTTATATCTGAGCTAATCGTAACTTCAGCAGTACCATCACAATTGTAATCTATTGTAGGAGTAATTGTAGGTTCTACAGGCAAGCTCGGTACAACAATATCAGTTGGGTATTCACAACCTCTAGAATCTCTAACAACAATAGTATTATAAGTTCCGGGTTGTAAAGAAGTAGTACTATTATTAGTAAATGTTGTTCCACCATCATAACTGTACTCATAAGGAGGAGTACCACCTATAACATTAGTAACACGTACTATTGCACCTCCAGTAGGGTCACATGTAATATCTGTTGCAACCCCTACAGCTGCTGATAACGGAAAAGGAGCAGTAAAAGAATAGGTAGTTGTTTCGTCACAACCTGAACTATCTAAAACGCGAATATTGTAAATCGTATCAGCACTAAGACCTAGAAAACTAGGTGTTGCTTGATACGTTGTGCCGTCATCTATACTGTATTGAAATGGCCCTACACCACCAGTTGTAGCAATTGTGAGTGCACCCGTATTAGTGCCTGCACATGTAACAGGACTATCTTCTGTTACAGAGATCGCCATGGTTCCATTATCTAATAAAGTAACCACATTAGACTCTATATAACATCCATTATTATCTACAACGATAAAGGTATAATCTCCATCTTGATTAGGAATATACGTAAACACAAAAGGAATATCTGGATCTGTTTGTGTTGGACCTCCTGACACTTCATAACCAAATTCAAAAGTAGGATTTGTTTGAAAAGCACTTCCAGGAATATCACTAAAATCCGAATATAATGGTACACCATCCTTACTCCAGATAGCATAACTATAAGCAGGACTTCCTCCTTGTGGAGTTAAGTCTATTATTCCAGATGTACAACCAATATTTGCAGTGGTTACTGCATTTACGCTAAGATCTTCTATTTCTGTAATCGTTACACTTTGTGTATCTATACAACCGTCTTGCGTTCTGGTAATAACAATATAATCATCTGGATTTAGATTATCAAAGGTAAAATTATTAGTTGTTTGTGCAGAAGCCTGGTTTACAAGAGCACCACCTCCTGGGGTTCCGTCATCGAAACGTAGTTCATAATTATAATTTGCTCTTACATTTAAAACTTGCACATTAATACTACCTAGGTCACCACATTGTGCAGGAGTAAGATTAATATCTACTTGAAAATCCCTATTGAGTATCCCTATTTCTTCACTTTCAAAAATACAAGAACCAGGAATTGGATTTCCTGAGGCATCAACCTGACGAACATCTACTCTAAAACTACCATTGGTAGCAATATCAAAACTAGGACCATTATTAGCACTAAAAGGTACCTCAATAGTATTGGTTGCTGTATTGAATAATTGAAATTCATAACCAGTACCTAAGTTGGTTACGGTTATATTTCCATCAGTGGTACAGTAAATATCACTATCTATAGTATTAATGTCTAATATATTTTTAAACGCATTAAAATAAAACCGACTAGAACAACCATTTTGGTAGTTTATAACTAACCGATACATTCCAGAATCTGTAAGTAAAAAATCATTCCCTGTGGTTATAGTACTATAACAACTATTGTTTTTATTTGGGCAGGCAGGGTCAGAAACGGTACATGTACTTTCATCTAGTTGTTGCCACTCTATAGTTGTGGCATCAGGGATATTTATTTGTAATAGTTCCGTATCATTAGCACCACATAAAAAGATGTTGGTTAAAAATTCTCCATCAATAGAACATCTTAAAATTTCACCTTGTATATCATTTGTTATATCAGCATCACTATTTACAGCATTAAAGAGATCTAAAACAGGATTGGTTTGGGTAGTTCCAAAAAGGATTACTGTAATTGTTTCTGTGTATCCAATACATGGATCTGCTACAATTTTATCTACAATATAACTTCCTGTTTGGTCTACCAATAAGGTACTAGGATCATTATCAGTATCTGCGTCGGTAATTACAACATCTACTCCAACATCAATAACACCATTTGCATTAATGTCTCTATACCAGATATAATTATCAAAATTATCTCCTGCATCTAAAAGTACATCATCACCACATAATTGTACTGTTCTATCAAAAGTACAAGCACTTAAATCATCTAACAAAAAGTTTGTTGCTCCAGGAGTGGTAAAGCCACAATCATCAAAATCTGATACACTAGGGTCATCAGATATTACATTATCATTATCATCTCCTCTATAGGTAGAAAAAGCTATGTTTTCTATAGTGGTAGAACAAGCGTCAACAAAATCAAAACAATTTTCCGCAACTTCAACTCGCATTCTAATACTTGCTGTTGGTGCACCTTCCTCAACTAATTCAGGAGGTATAGAAAATAAAATAGTTCTTGTTGGCTCATCATAAGTAAAGGTAACTCCAGGCGCATTTGTAAAATCTAAATTAAACTCATCTAAACTTACGTTTAAAGGCAATACATCTCGTATTACATAATCTAATGCATCATCATTACCAATATTCCTAAAAGATAATACGTATTCTAATGTTTGACCAAGATTAACACCTTGCCCGGTAATATCATTACCAGCAATATCTTCAACTCTTTTTTCTAAGACAATATCAGGTTCTATAATCTCTATACCAAATGTTGTAAGAAAGGCTCCAAAAAAATCGGCAGAAGTACTTAATCTTAATGTTGCTGCTGTCTCTCCATTCTGTATAATGGTATTACCAGGGTTGTTGATTTCAAAAATATCAGAATCATAGCCCATACTATTGGTACCATTAATATTTCTGTTTACCACATTATTACCATCTATAGTAATATTAGAATTGAAAAAGTTTGTTGCCGGGTTTCCAAGATTAGATAAGTTTGTAAAATCTGAATCTAATGGAGGGTTAGATGAATTCATAGCTGAAGCAATGCTAAAACTATCACCAGTAAGATCTGGCTCTCCTTCTATAACACTAACTCCTAGTCTTGCGTTTACATTTCCAACGGGGATTGTATTAAATCCTGAAACAAAAATGTCTGCTGTTTCATTACCAGCATTAGTAGTTACTCCTTCATAACCATCAAATATAGAGATATATTTTCCGGTCATGGTTGGGTTTTCATATATAACAACAAGCGTCCAACCTGCAGCACCATAAGTATTAGCACCTCTGGTGCCTCGTACATTTGCTACTGTATACTCGCCTTCTGGATTTGGCAAAGCACGCAGCATTTGGGTAACATCTCTGTAACATACATATGCATTAGATTCGTATACCGTAAAACCACTATCTATATAATCTTGTACACCATTGTAAATTACCTGATCTTCTTCACCGGCAGGATCAGGATTATTATCTGCTTGGATATCTATATAATTTCCACCAGGGACTTTAAATTTAATTCGTGTGGGGTCATTATAATCAAAATTGTTGGGGTAAGCACTGCTAAAACCAAGATTACTAAATCGTTCCGCATCATAGTTTCCTGCCCAATATAGACCTGCATAATAAATCTGGGAACATTCAGCAAATGCTAATGTAGAACTACTTGAACTGAAAATACGATCTGGATCATTGAAGTCCGTATGATCTGGGTCTGGATCAATATTGATATATTCTCTAAAGAAGTTATTGTTTCCTAAATTTCCATTATAAGGAATGTTTGCTGTAGTTGAATCTATAGTAGTTACCCTATTCATTACAGTATTCGATAGAAAAGTGTAATTTCCTTTGATGTTAATATACCTTAGAGAAGGGTCTGTTTCATTTCTTAGTCTTGGCTGAAAAGGCTGCTGAGCATAGAGCTTAGAAATAGCAAAACTTGCTATAAAAAACACTAGAAATAATAGTTTTTTACCTTGACTTCTAAAGAAAAAATTTCTCATTTGCGGTCTGATTTGGTGAGTAGGTCTGATTTGCGAGTTCAATACTTTAATTTTTGGTTATCATACCCAATTCAAACAGGGTGTTCTGCTTAAATTACATATGTTAACAAATATGATTTATATTATTTAGCTGTAAAATTTATTGTTGTAGTATGGTTTATTTATGTTGTGAAAGGTATTTTCTGCATGGTTTTGCATTTTTAATTTTCCTTTCTTTAACGCTATAAAAAGTCCTTTTTTTAGCTTTTTCTAGCTTTTTCTAAGAATTTTTATTCTTTTTTTTAAGTCTAAAAAACGTAATAATTTTTGCCTTAATTATGTAAAAAGAACTGTTTATGGAAGTCTAAATTTTAAATAAAATGGGAAGGTTTTTAGAAAAAATAATTTTTAATTTTACTTGATAATTGTACTTAAAATATTCCAATATTTAGCTTGAAATTTTAAATAATAGTTCTAAGATTTAGACGAGTTTGTACACTTAAAATAGTCTTTATTTTATACTAATAAAACTCATTTTTGAGAAGTTTAATAGGTTAATTCAAAAATGTAAGTAGAAATTCACCCTTTTTTTTAGCGAGATATTGTTTTAATATGCTCTACTTTTTGGTCGATTTCTTATTTAAGTTCTGTGGTCTGAGTAGGGGTTAAATATCTTTTAATATGATAAAATGAGCTGTTGCTTTTTACGTTTCCATTTGTAAAATTTGGATCAGAAATAATGATATTATGAAATAAAAATAGTAGTATTTATAAACATAAGATCTCTTATAATAAACATAGTTTATGTGATAAGTAATACGTTTTGAATAGGTACTATATCAAGTATTAATAATTTGATTTTATCACTTTTTGGGAAATACCAAAATTTATATTTGAGGGCTTTACAAATAAACATTATGCTTCTAATTGTACTCAAATAGCTCTGTTTTTTCTTATGCGTTTTGATAGTAGTTTATTTTATTGCCATGTTTATTATTTTGCTTTTTTCCAAGTCTCGATTTTTAGTACTTCTCCTTTTTGGTTATAATAGTATTGTTCGTAAATCGATTTTTATCTCTAAAAATCCCTTCCTATTTTGTATTTCCATTTTCATAAAACTTACGATAAATTCCAATTTTATCAAGGTCAACTCTTTCCAATTCTGTTTTTAAAAACCTGTTTGGATGATACTCTTTAACACATTATTTTTCTGTATGATCCAGTAATTCTTTAATTGTATGCTGAATTTTTACAGCACCATTTTGGTAGTATTTCGTTTCAACGATTGCCTTTAAATCTTACCCATGGTGTTTACAATACTGAATGGAGTATGTTGAATTCTTAGCTATGAGTCCATTTTCATAGAACTTCTTATGTTCCCATTTCTTTGTCTGCGGTATTAAAAACAATTACCTTTTCTTAAACTACAAAATAATTGTATTTAGATTTAAGTGTTCCATTTTTATATTAATCTTTCTATTCCCCTTGTTTTTTCCTTTTCGGATATATGAATTATTCCCAACGCCACAACCAGCAATGTAAATTTTGGTGTGATTGGTTTCATATTTAAAATTTTTGAATTTCTCTATTTTTTAATAATAAATATCATAACCATTGAGAGTGCTATCCACAATAAATTTTTTCTTTTAATTTTCCATTATCCTAATTTTTCAAGCTTGTTTTTTTGAGAAAATATTAAGTTAAAAAACGGAAATAATAGTGTTAGAAAGATAAATTTTTGAGTGATATTATCACATTTTTATCAAATGTATTTTCATTCGCAATAATAAATACTTGTACTTTATGGAAATAATGTTTTGAATTTTTGGAAGCATTATTTCAAATTGTTGCCAACAAGATTTTAGTATGGCTATAAATTCTCTTGAGATATAAATTATTTTGATAAAACAACTTTTTGGTGAAACACAATTGGGGTAATAATAAATATATCAGGAATTAAATATTATTTATTAGATGAATCAAAATTACTATCGCTAATGCTTCACTCAAATTCAAATTACGTTTGAGCTTTTCTTAGCATTGTTTATTTAATTATTGAAAATATTTTCTTTTATCTATGAGTAAATCTTGCATCTGTGGATAGGAATTATAATAGATTTTATGGGTACAACTTAATTTACCGAACTCTACAAGACCTGCTCCATATTATAAGTTGAAATTGAAATTGATCTTAACTTTTCTGCAAGATTATGATTGTACACACACCAATCTTATAATGAATCTATTTTGTTAAATCATTTTGTTTTTCTAGTAAAATATCAGAAGCTTGTTTTTTGGTTCTAAAGTTAATGTTACAATTTAAAAAGTTTCTTTAAAAATAGAGTAGCGTTATGGATTTCCATTTTTAAAGATTGGTAGAAATGAAAGTTAGATTCATTTTTTATTGCAATCTGTATTAATGAAAAGTTCAACTCAAATAATAAAAATATTAACGCAAGGACATTATTTAAATTACATCTTGAAATCTAGAAACAATTATAGTATGGCTCATTTTGGTCTAGTGAATATTCCGTAAACACAGCAAGTAAGTTTGTAGAGGAGAGTACAATTTTAAAATATGTGGGAGATTAAGGAATTGAAAAACTATAAAGTGTTGTACAAAACGAACCAATTGAAATTATTCAAAAATCTCATGTGATTGCACCAAGGTTATTCATATAGAGTAGCATTATTTCAGATTATTGCCAATAAGATTTTCGCATTGCTTTAAATTTTCTCGAGACATAAATTATTTACAAATAAACTATTCAACGAGGGTACGAGCTAAATTTTGTTTAGAAAAAAACCTTGGGAAAAGTGTTCTTTCATTTGGTTTATTTTCTTTGAGCAAGCCAAAAAAGTGAATGTAATTCTCTTAAGAATGAATAAGTTTAAATTACTTTTAAGTATATATAGCTAGCTTGAAAATTCAAGAAATTACATCGAACTCACGTTATTTAGACAAAACAACTTTTTGGTAAAACACAATTTCTATCGCTAATTCTTAGCTCAAATTCAAATTAATTTTTTAAAATAACTTTTGCGCCTTGTTTAATCTTGTTCATTTAATTATTGTAAATATTTTCTTTTACTTATAAATAAATCTTGCATCTGTGGATAGGAATTGTAATAGATTTTATGGATACAACTTAATTTAGAGAAGTCTATAAAATAGGCTCAAAATTATAAGTTAGAATTGATCTTAACTTTTCTGCAAGATCAAGAGTGTACACATAAACTAATCTTATAATAAATCTATTTTATTATACCATTTTGGTTGTTTTGCAAAATATCAGAGACATGTTTTTGTTCTGAAGTTAACGAAACAATTTGAGAAGTTTGTTTAGAAACAAAAAGTGTAATGTGTTATATTTTTAGAGATTGGCAGAAATGAAAATTAGGTTCATTTTTTATTGCAATCTGTATTAATGAAAACTTCAACTTAAATAATAAAAATTTTAAAAAGTAGTATATCAAAAGTATTATTTAGATTGCATCCTGAAATCAAGAAACTATTGTGGGGTGGTTTATTTAGGTCTATTGAATATTCTAAAAAGACAGCAAGTACGTTTGGAGAGGAGAGTACAATTTTAAAATATGTGTGAGATTAAGGAATTGAAAAAACCATAAAGTGTTGCGCAAATCTAACCAAACAATATTATTCTCATATCTCTTATGTTAGCATTTAGGAAGTTTATTTAAAGAAGCATTATCTCAGATTATTGCCAACAAGATTTTCGTGTAGCTAAAAATTTTCTTGAGACATAAATTATTTTTACAAAACAACTTTTGGGTGAAACACAATTGGAGGCAGTTATAGTAAGTTGTGCTTATCATTAATTTTAAGATATCATAGTAATAAATATATTAGGAACTACATATTGTTTATTAGAGGACTCAAAATTTCAATCGCTAATGCTTCGCTCAAATTCAAATTAATTTTTTAAAATAACTTTTGCGCCTTGTTTAATGTTTTTCATTTTAATTATTGAAAATAATTTCTTTTACTGATAAATAAATCTTGTATCTGTGGATAAGAAACGTAATAGATTTTATGGATACAACTCAATTTAGAGAAGTCTATAAAACATGATCAAAATCATAAATCGATTTTGATCTTAACTTTTCTGCAAGATCAAGATTGTACACATACACCAATCTTATAATGGATCTATTTTATTATACTATTTTGTTTTCTGATAAAATATTAGAAACATGTTTTTTTGTTCTGAAGTTAATAAAACACTTTTAGAGTTTTGTTTAGAAACAAAAAGTGAAATGAGTTATATTTTTTTAGAGATTGGTAGAAATGAAAATCAGGTTCATTTTTTATTGCAATCTATACTAATGAAAACTTCAACTCAAATAATAAAAATTTTAAAAAGTAGTATATCAAAAGTGTTATTTAGATTGCATCCTGAAATCAAGAAACTATTCTGGGGTGGTTTATTTAGGTCTATTGAATATTCTAAAAAGACAGCAAGTACGTTTGGAGAGGAGAGTACAATTTTAAAATATGTGTGAGATTAAGGAATTGAAAAAACCATAAAGTGGTATACAAAACGAACCAATTGAAATTATTCTGAAACCTCTTATGATTATATCGAGGTGACTAAATCTGTTGTTAGACTTATTTAGGAATGTAGTGTTAATAAAAATTAGATACCAATAACTTTTTTAATTAACCTAATTTAAGAATAGCTTTCCGATGTAAACTTATAAGTTTCTCTAATTCATCAATAATTAAAGATGACCCTGTATAATGAAGAACACAATTGTAAAATTAGATAAGGGTTTTAATTAGTTAAAAAGAGATAATAAATTAAATGAAGGAAATCTTAAAAATACCATTCAGTATATATCTTATGCTATTAGACCTGGAGTTACACGCATAATCCACATCTTTTTATCATAAGCATTATTTAAATTGGAATAATAAGATATCAAAGCGTTGTTCCAACTACCATATTTTTTTAAATATACATAGCGATAATTATTTTCTGGATTGATAAAATAACTGGCATTGAGTCCTTTTTCGTTTAAGAACTTTACAAAGTTCTTTGCATTTTTAGGATTTGCAAATACATTAGCTATAATATAGTAACCACTACCAACACCATTTATTTTGTACTTTTTAGTAGTTGGTATTTCTTTGTTTTTAGCTACTTTATCTTTTACAATAATATTAGATTGTAATCTGTTTGTATCATATTTTGCAGCTTTATCTTTTATTTTTCTGGTATTAGAAGCATAAGCTTTATCTAAATCAGATGTGTTATCTACATTCATAATCCATACATCACCATCGTAAGCTCCATCTGACCTTGTTTTATAAGAATCTAATGCTGTATTCCAAGAGTTATGATGATTTAAGTATACATATTTTAGACCATTCTTTGGATTTTCAAAATAACCAGCGGATATTCCTTTAGCTTCCAGGCTTTCTATAAATTTATGCATATATTTTTCGCCTTTGTATACATTGGCAACTACATAATAACCATCATCTACTCCATCTAAATTTCTAAACTTCTTACTTTTTACAATACTAGAATTCTTTTTAGCCTTCGCGTAATTTTTTTGTGTATTCCTTTTAGTGGTAGAAACGATATCTTTTTTAGTTTCAAGATATTTTTTAGGATTGGTATTTGTTTTTATGGTTTTTTTAGGATTTTCTGCAAAAGCTACTTGTTCTGTAGTACTATTTTCTTTTACATTATTAAGAAAGTAAGTTCTTCTTGCTTTATCTTCAATCTCTGGATTTCCTCCATTGGTTTCCCTGCGTACCATACGCATTACCATATCAAAACGTCTTTCTAGATCTTTATTTCTACTTTGTTCTAAGGAGTCTTGGCGGTATATTAGCTCTGCAATAATTTCGTTGTTTTCTGTTAATGATTCTCTAAGTTTTTCTAATTCTTCATCTTTAGAGATTTCTGCAATAGAATCTTCAACCAGTTCATCTGCATCTGCAAAATCGGTATCTTCTTCATCAAGGAAAACCCTGTCTTCTGTTAAATTAGGTGTAAAGGAGTATGCAAAAGAAATTTCGTGGGTAACCCCTAGGTTTCCAAAATTAGTAACACCTCTTTCCATAGTATAGCCTAAAGAAAGTCGTTTGCTTAAGTTAAAACCTAAACCAGCAGAAGCACCATAAAAGCTATCGTAACCAGCTTGCGCCCAACCTAGTTTTGGCAAATCAAAAATTAAACTTCCTCCTAAAACAACTTCGCTTTCATCAGCATTAAAATTTTGCCCTCCTAGACGAACGCGCGCTAAAGGCATCAACCTTGCTTGTTCCAAAATTCCAGATGAATTTTTAAACTGATGGGTATATTGTAAATGTCCAGAAAAAGTTTTTTCAGCAAATTCTGTTACCGATGTATTTGTTTTTAAATTATAGTCAAAAAGATTTTCACCAAATACACCAAAATCAAAATTCCCATAAGAAATATTAAAACCAGGCTGAAAAGAAAATAAATTACTATCTATTGCACCATCTAAAAGAGGATCTATATCATCTATTGTATTAGTTCTTCCTCTGTCTAAACCACTTCTGTAATACGATACGTTTGCTCCAAAAGTAAAATTACTTTTATCGCTTAATTTTATGCCATAGGCGTAGTTGGCCAGAATACCATAATTAGAGATAGCACCTCTTTGTTGTGTATACAGACTAAGTCCTAGACCTACTCTATCATTTACCCTACCGCTATAACTTAAAAAGTATACCTGATTGTTATCTGCAAAGTTTGCTGACTGATTTCTGTGTAATAAATTTACATAAGACTTATCTTCCCTTACTGTTGAAAATGTTGGATTGATTAAAAACCGATTGTATTTTAAAAGGTTTTGAGCAGGTACATCATATACAGCAAAAGGGTCATCTACTTGTGCATTAATCTTTGTTAGTGCCAAAGCAGATAAAAACAATAAGGTAAATATTTTTTTTAACATTTTGTATTAACGTATAACAGTTATGGTTCCTTGCTTTACAGCCTCACCTTTTTCTTGTATTTTATAGTAAAACAGCTGATTTTGGGTATTAAAGCTTGTTGAGGATTGTGGCCAATTATTTTGATAATCAAATACATTTAATACTTCTGTACCTTGACTATTGTATATAATAACTTGGATGTTTTCATCATTAGAATAGCTGTTAGGCAATATCCACAAATCGTTTTGACCATCGGCATTAGGTGTAATTAAATTTGGTACACTAAATGTATCTTTAAACGTAACAGTTATTTGTCTTACAACTTCGCAACTGTCTATTGTAGCTATTAACATATATGTGCCTTCTTCAGATAGTGTAACAGATGCTGTAGTACTTAATGCTGTATTGTTCGCATCTAACCACTGATACGAAGTTGCTCCGCTTGCTGTTATAGTTTCAGAACTGCCTTCAGGGAAAATAATATCATCGGGGCTATTTATGCTAATCAAAGATTCGTCAAAAGGAACTATGTTTATCTCGTTTGATGGCAAGGGGCAACCTCCTCTAGTAACAACCAATTGGTATATTCCTGTTTCCGTAACGTTAAGAGAGGTATCGGTAGTATTGATCGTACTACCATCTTTTATCCACTCAAAGTTTTGTCCTGCTATAGCAGTTGTAGTGCTTAATACACTGGTATTAGCATTAGCACAAAGGGCGGTAGACGTTGCTGTAATTTCTAATGTTTCATTAACCAATAAGTTCACTGGTAAACTATTAGAAGTACTATTGAATGTTGTGAGTATCCCATCTACTTCATAAGTACCATTATCAGCTACTGTAGTTAAGTTAATTGTACTTGCTGTTTCGCCAGGAACTACAATGCCATCTTTTTTCCATTGGTAGCTAAAACTATTAAGTAGATCTGCAGTAACATCCATACTTGTTCCATCTATGGCGATTGCATTAATACCCGTAACTTCTAAGGCTATGGATGTATTTACACAACTTTCATATGCTGTTGTATAATCTGCTACTATACCAAAGGAAGCTGGAGTAACTACTGAGATGGTTTCTGATCTATTGGTTATGGTACATATATCTGTTGCAGTAAGTTCTACATAATATTCACCACCTTCGGTAATGTCTAAAGTACTATTTGTTGCACCAGTTATAGCAATTGCGTTTCTATACCATTGGTAGGTTGGGGTGGTTGCTGTAGTGCTTACACTTAATGTTTGCGTTTGACTAGGAAGGAGCACTAGGTTCAAAGGATTATCATTAGTGATAGTAAAGTCACCAGGTTTTGTGATTGCTAACGCAGGTGAAGTTTCATCACAGATTCCATCACCTTCTATCATTACAGTATAATCACCTGCAAAACCAATAGCATTGGTATCAATAGTGTAAGTATGTGCGCCTAATGTTCTAGCTTGTACTTCTACACCATCTTTAAACCAGGTATAATATACAGTTGCATCCATAAAGTTTGCTTCTAGTGGAGGCGCTACATCTCCAGGGCAATATTCAGTTGTTATAGGTGGGTTGACCTCAAGACCTATGGGGTTTAATAAATTAACGGTAATGAGATTGGAAAAATTACTACCACTACAAGTTGTTCCAAAATCAATTTGTGCAATATACATTCCTGGTTCAGAGACTTCTAACAGATTACTTTTTTCTGGTAAAATTGTAGAGCTTCTAGTCCAAATATACTGATAGGTTTCTGCCTGTGGTACATTACTTACCCCTATAATAGCAGTTTCTCCATTACAAATAGAAATGGTACCGTCACCAATATTACCACTAGCATCTTGTGTAATTATTAAAGGCAGAAGAAAATCAATATATACTAAATTATATGTTGTAGAAGGATCACTAGTTATTGCAGGACTCGTACTTCGTACTCTCAACCTATAATCATCACTAGCTCTTGTATCTGTTGGGAGTGCAAACATAAAATCGAATAAAGTTTGATCATTTTTATCTCCTACTGTGGCTAAAGTGATCGGGTTTTCAAAATTTCCGTTCACATCAGATAATTCTAAAATAAACGAATTATCAGAATTTACTGTTGGATTATCATCCCATGTAAATTCTACAAGAAGTTCATTAAAACCAGCCCTAGCACAATAAGCGTTTTGACTCGCACGATCACTAACTGATCTTATCAATCTAGGCGCATTTAGAGTCTGTGCTAGGAGTCCTGAAACACAAAAGAATAGGATTATAAGGCTAAGAGAATATTTAATACATTTTTTAGTCATGATCATAGGTTGTAGTATTATGAATGGTTTGGGACGTAATACTCTGATTTGATGAAACTTGTGTTTAACGTTTTTTACACCTTTTCTGGTTAATTTTTTGTGCAGTTCATCTTTATCTTACACTATTACAGTATATAACAACAAATATGAGATATAATTTTACCCTGACATATTTAATGTTGTAGTACATATAAATTTTGTTGTGAAATGCTTTTTTTATAGAGTCAAAGCATTTTATACATTGCCAATACCCCTTCTTTTCCTACATTTGTGGCTTAAATAATAGATCATGAGCGAGGAATCTAAATCGTTAAATTTTATAGAACATATCATAGAAGATGACCTTAAAGCTGGTTTTTCTAAAGAGGATTTACGTTTTCGTTTTCCACCAGAACCTAATGGTTATTTGCATATAGGGCATGCCAGTTCTATTTGTTTAAACTTTGGTTTAGGATTACGCTACAATGCCCCAGTAAATCTTAGATTTGACGATACCAACCCAGCAAAAGAAGAGCAAGAATATGTAGATGCCATCAAAAGAGATGTACAATGGTTGGGTTTTGAATGGGAAAAGGAGTGTTACGCTTCAGACTATTTTCAACAATTATACGATTGGGCTGTTCTTTTAGTAAAAGAAGGAAAAGCCTATATAGACAGCCAAACGGCAGATGAAATTGCGGAACAAAAGGGAACTCCTACTGAAGCAGGATCCGCTAGCCCATACAGAAAGCGGGATATAGCTGAAAACCTTAGCCTTTTAGCCCAAATGAAAAACGGCGATTTTAAAGAAGGGGAACATGTATTACGTGCAAAAATAGACATGACCTCTAGTAATATGCTGATGCGCGACCCTATTATGTATCGTATTTTACATAAAGCGCATCACAGAACAAATACCGATTGGTGTATTTATCCTATGTACGACTGGACACATGGGGAGAGTGATTATTTAGAACAAGTTTCACATTCTTTTTGTACGCTAGAATTTGCCATGCATAGAGAATTATACGACTGGTTTTTAGACCAAGTTGTTGATCCTAAAAAAGTACGCCCTAAGCAGCGCGAATTTGCGAGACGTAATTTTAGCCATACCGTAGTGAGTAAACGGAAATTGCTAAAATTGGTTGAAGAAAATATTGTTACAGGTTGGGATGACCCAAGAATGCCAACCATATCTGGCTTACGAAGAAAAGGATATACACCTGCTGCAATTAGAAACTTTGCGAATACTATTGGGATTGCCAAAAGAGACAATGTTGTTGATGTATCGCTCTTAGAATTTTCGATCAGAGAAAATTTAAATAAGGTTGCACCAAGAGTAATGGCAGTGTTAAACCCAGTAAAGCTTGTAATTACCAACTATCCAGAAGGGCAAGAAGAATGGTTAGAAGCAGAGAATAATCCAGAAGATGAAACTGCTGGTTTTAGAAAAGTTCCTTTTTCTAGGGAATTGTATATTGAGAAAGAGGATTTTAGAGAAGAAGCAAATAAGAAATTTTTCCGACTAAAACTAGGCAAAGAAGTGCGTTTAAAGAACGGTTATATTATTAAAGCAGAAAGCTGCACAAAAGATAACGATGGGAAAATTACTGAAATTCAGTGTACTTACGACCCTAAAAGTAAAAGTGGCAGTGGTACTGAAGAAAGTTTACGTAAAATAAAAGGCACTTTGCATTGGGTTTCTATAGCGCATGCTGTCCCCGCAGAAGTGCGTTTGTACGATCGTTTATTTACGGATGAAACTCCAGATGCACATAAGGATAAAGATTTTATGGAATTTATAAATCCGGATTCTTTAGAAGTTATTACGGCTTTTGTAGAACCTAGTTTAAAAACAGCAAAAGTAGAAGAGCATTTTCAATTTCAACGCTTGGGTTATTTTAATGTAGATAAAGATAGCACTGCAGCAAATTTAGTTTTTAATAAAACAGTTGGCTTACGAGATACTTGGGCAAAAATTCAGCAAAAATAGTTGTATAAGATTTACTGATCTTAATTTTAATACCTATAAGTATTTTCTATTAAAAGTGACTTATTTTAATACGTTTTAATGCTTTTTTGTAGAAAAGACATCACTTTGTTAGTTGGTTCACTAAAGTGTCTATAAAAAAGCTTTATTTTGAGTTTTGCGTTAATTTTTATGATGATCAGTATAATTTTATATTGTACTTTAAATACAAGGATAAAAATCATCTCTATAAAAAAGAAACCCTCTTGAAAAATAATTTTCAAGAGGGTTTTTTGGTTTACTTATTTACGATAAGGTACTCGGTTCTCTTTTTAACTTAATAAAGATTAAAATATTCTTAAGCGTGCCTGAGTTTAAATTATTTTTAAAGAATAACTGGTTAACTCGTTTTAGGCTTGTCCCCTATTTTTTAGGAGGTAGTTGCTTTTTAGCATTCTGGTCTTTCATATTTTCACCGATCATATTACTAGCAGTAAATGATGCTACCATATTATTTAACATATCGCTACCTGCTTGCGGAGAATTTGGTAAAAGAATAAGGTTTGCATTGGTATGTTCTCCAATAGATTGTAAAGTATCGTAATGTTGTGTTACTACAATAAGTGCAGATGCTTCTTGCGAATTGATGCCTACTTTGTTTAATACTTCTACAGATTCTTCAAGACCTCTTGCTATTTCACGTCTTTGGTCTGCAATACCCTGCCCTTGTAAACGCTTACTTTCAGCTTCTGCCTTTGCTTTTTCTACAATAAGGATACGTGCTGCATCACCTTCAAATTGTGCTGCAATTTTTTCACGCTCCGAAGCATTAATACGGTTCATAGCCTCTTTTACTTGCGCATCTGGGTCTATATCCGTTACTAAGGTTTTTATGATATCAAAACCATAATTAATCATGGCATCTTGTAACTCAGACTTTACAGCAATGGCAATATCATCTTTTTTAACAAAAACATCATCTAATTTCATTTTTGGAACTTCTGCACGCACTACATCAAATACATAAGATGTAATTTGCTCATGCGGATATTCTAATTTATAAAATGCTTCATATACTTTATCTTTAATGATAACATATTGTACAGAGATTTTTAGTTTCACAAAAACATCATCTAAAGTCTTAGTTTCTACAATTACATCTAATTGCTGGATTTTTAGACTAGATTTCCCTGCGATGCGTTGCACAAAAGGAATTTTAAATTGTATACCAGAATGTCTGATGCTACTAAATTTACCGAATGTTTCTATAACTGCTGCGGTTTGTTGTTTTACTATAAATACCGTTGATGCAAAGGCAACAACAATAAAAAGAATAATAGGAATAATGTAATAAGGCATAGGTTTATGTTTTTTAAGTTAGAATTATGAATTTACAAAGTCTTTAGCAAATCAGTAGCATATTTGTAAGAATTGTTACAGAATTTAAGATAATAATTTACAAATTCAGAAATACAAAGAGCAAAAAAATCTATAGATCGATTCTTTTTTACGCGACAATCGAGATTTAAATGCTCTGAGGCTTGCCCTAATATTGTTTATTATTTTTGAGTAATTTTAGATACTGATAATCAAATAGATGAAATTATTTTTAGTGTATAATATTATTTTTTTAATACCGCTGTTTTGTATTTCTCAAGATAGCGGACATATAAAATGTTCTAAGGATGCTTGTACTGGAACATATACAGGGCCAGAGTTTATAAATGGTGCTGATGTGGCGCATCAATTTTCCAATACAATGTCTTATAAAGTTGGAGAGCAATTAAAGCGACTGTATAAAAATGGAAATTATGCTAAAGTAGATTTTGAACATATTACAATGACAACAGTAGGAATGGGGACAGGATGGGTCACCTATACTTTATCAGTTCCATTTACTTTTGTTGCTGAAAAATGTGATGCTTATACCTCTTTTGATCATGTTGGTGGTTGGAACCATTCACCAGATCTAGAAAGAAGAAAAGCAGAATTAAAAAATGCATTGTTAACGGGAGAAAATTTATCAATTAGTACATTGAAAACAACTCCGGAAGGACTACAAGAATACTGGATACAGTGGAAAAATAAAATAAAACAAGCTGATTGCGTAAAGAAGAATTAATCTTTTAAATAACAAATGGTTTTAAATGTTGAATTGTTATATCAATTCTTAGTGTAGATTTATTTTAGTAAATATTAACACTTCTAAAACTATAAAATTCATTTTCATTATTTAGAATAGATTCAGTTTTATTATCAATATTGATTTTATACAAAGTCCCAACGTCTAATAGTATTTCATTAGTTTCACTTAAAAAACTAATCTCAGAAAATGGAAATAGACTGTTATTATCAAATTCTTTTATGACACCTATTTCGTTTCCATTATCTATATCTACTTCTACTATCCCATTAAAAGTAATTTCCCCTAAATTTTGATCAATAACTCGTTTAACTGCAAATAAGCGACCATTCCTACCAACAGTCATTGATTCATAATTATTTATAGATACTATCCTCTTTAGACCTGTATTGGCATCTATTTTTATTAATTGATCAATTGCATTGGATAAAAAAGAAATTCTTCTAGGAATTAAAAGTTCATTAGTATCAAATGAAAATAAAATACTGGAAATACCTACCCTGTTACTATTTGGTGCATCTTCTAAAGCCTCAAATACCTCTATTGTTGAAATTGTTGAAGCATCTTCTGGATTAATCTCTACCAAATTAATTGATGTTAGAAGTGTATTTTCAACAATTCGTTTAAATCCAAATAATTTTCCATTACCAGCTATTATAGTACTAAAGTTTTCAGAACTAATTGTAGTTTTTTCTTTAGTATCTATATCAACTTTTATTAACTGAGGACCTATTCCTCTTTCAAAAACGTTTTCTCTAATTAATAATTGATTTGTCGTATTTAGATATGCGAAGTCGAAATCTACCCTAGCTTGTCTTGGTTCAAAATCTAAAAAAATGGAAACTAAATCATTATTTAAAGGGTTAACTTCTACAATTTTTAAATCACTTCCAAATCCATCAATTGCATATAATCTGGTTTCAGAGGGCTCATTTCCTCCATTTTCATCACTATTGCTACAATTAAACGATAGCATGAGTAATGCAATAAAAATTGCATATTTAGAATAATATTTTAATTTTTTTAATCTATTAATCATCATATTTTCTTTTTTTATACTTAACTACCTAATACTAACAATTGCCCTTTTAATCCTAGTAATACTTTCCTTTTTTCCAATCAGCGCCATAATATCAAATAGATGAGGTCCTTTCATATCCCCAACAATCACTAAACGCAACGGTGGCATTACTTTACCAAAAGAAAGTTCTTGGTCCGTAATCCATTGTTTTACAAGTGTTTCTGTATTTTCTGAGCTAAAATCTTCAATGGTTTCTAATACTGATACCAATTGGTTCATTACATCTGGCGTACCTTCTTTCCATTGTTTCTTTACTCCTTTTTCTGCATAAGTTTCTGGAGCTTTAAAAAAGAAATCACTTAAATTCCATAAGTCATTTACAAAGTTAGCACGCTCTTTTACTAAAGAAATCACTTTTTGTATTTTAATATGGTCTGGTCGAGCGGAGTCGAGACCTTCTTCCGTTAATGCTGTCAGCTTTTCTTCTAAGATTGGAATAAAAAGTTTAGTGAGTTCAGCATCAGAAGCAGCTTGTACATATTGCTGATTATACCATTTGGTTTTATCAGGATCAAAACGTGCTCCAGATTTGTTAACGCGCTCTAAACTAAATGCTTGTATTAATTCTTCTAGACTAAAAAGCTCTTGTTCTGTTCCTGGATTCCACCCTAATAAGGCTAAGAAATTTACAACTGTCTCTGGAAAATATCCAGCTTCTTTATAACCAATAGAATCGTTCCAAGAAATCGGAAAAACAGGAAACCCTAATTTGTCTCCATCTCTTTTGCTTAATTTTCCTTTCCCAACAGGTTTCATAATTAAAGGTAAATGAGCAAATTCTGGTGCTTGCCACCCAAATGCATCATAGAGTTGTTGGTGTAAAGCCAAAGAAGGCAACCACTCTTCGCCCCTAATGACATGAGAAATTTCCATTAAATGATCATCAACAATATTTGCTAAATGATAGGTAGGCATACCATCACTTTTAAACAAAACTTTATCATCTAACTGATTGGTATCAATAGTCATATCTCCTCTAATGATATCCTTAAGCGATAATTTTTCGTCTTGAGGCGTTTTAAAACGAATCACATAAGGTTCTCCTGCCTTAATTCTTTTTTCCGTTTCCGCTGCAGAAAGTGAAAGTGAATTATCTAGTTTTAATCTGTTATGCCAGTTGTAAATAAAGGTTTTTCCCTTTGTTTCATGGTCTTTTCTATGAAAATTTAATTGCTCCGAAGTATCAAAAGCATAATAGGCATTCCCAGTCTCAATAAGCTGATCAGCATATGTTGCATATAAGTGTTTACGTTCACTCTGCCTATAAGGACCAAACTTTCCTTTTTTTGGATGATCGCTGAACGAAGCCGAAGCGCTTGCATCGAGACCAGCTGAAGGGCTTGCCCTGAGCGTAGTCGAAGGGCCTTCATCAAAAGGAATTCCACACCAGTTCAAAGCATCAATAATATATTGCTCTGCTCCTTCTACATAACGGTTTTGGTCTGTATCTTCTATTCTTAAAATAAAATCGCCACCATGTTTTTTAGCAAAAAGATAATTGAATAATGCGGTGCGTACACCACCAATATGTAATGGTCCTGTAGGACTAGGCGCAAATCTTACACGCACTCTTTTCGTCATAATATCAAAATTAATAGGTTGCAAAGATACTAAAACCAGTTGCCTATAAGTTCAGTTTTCTATAGGATAAGTGTGTACTAATATGTTAATAGCGTTATAAAATTATACTTTGTAAGGGACTCTTTTACAGTTAAGGCAATTATTTTAAGTATTTTAGTAGTAAAAACCCATGTTATTTTGAATAATTATCAAAACATTCAGCATAAACTAAGTCAGTTTATTCAAAAATATTATAAGAATATGCTCATAAAAGGTTTACTCCTTTTTTTAAGCCTTGGGGTATTATTTTTTATGATATTAATGGCAGTAGAATACTTCCTATGGATGAATTCTACTGGGCGTCTTTTTTTATTACTTGCTATTATTTGTATTGAAGGCTATTTATTATTCAGGTATTTTTTAACACCACTCTTTTATTTATTTAAGCTTAAAAAAGGAATTGACAATAAAGCTGCAGCTGTATTAATAGGAAAGCATTTTCCTAATGTAAATGATAAACTGTTTAATCTATTTGATTTAGCTGAAGATAAAAATAGATCGGAATTACTATTGGCAAGTATAGAACAACGATCTAAAAGTTTAAGTCCAATACCATTTACTAAAGCAATTGAGTATAAAAAGAGTTTGAGTTATGCTAAGTATTTAGCAATACCCATTTTGCTGATAGGTGTATTATGGTTTTCTGGAAATATTAGTTCCTTTTTTGGTTCTTATGAACGAGTTATTAATTATGATCTAGCTTATGAACCACCTGCTCCTTTTGCATTTCAATTGGTATCTCAAGATCTTGAAGTTTTAGAATCAGAACCTTTAGAAATTGCTATAAAAACAGTAGGTGATATAAAACCAGATGCTGTTTATATAAATGTTGAAGGAAAGAACCTATTAATGCAAGAACGAAATGGATTGTTTTATTATAATTTTCCTGCTCCACTAAAAAGTACAAGCTTTCATTTTACTGCAAATGAAGTTAATTCTAGAGATTATGAGTTATCCGTTTTAAAAACGCCATCTATTTTAGATTTTAATTTGGTTTTAGATTATCCAAATTATACAAAAAGAAGGACAGAGACTTTAAAAAGCAGTGGTAATGCTACTTTTCCAGAAGGCACATCTGTACGTTGGGAGATTAAAGGAGAAAATACAGATGCTGTAAATCTTGTGCTTAAAGATACTAATCTGCTTTTTACAAAAACAGAAAACGATTTCAAGCTGGCCAAAACTATTAAGAATAATCTTTCATATGAAATAGCTACTTCAAATAAAAATGTAAAAGCCTTTGAAACATTATCTTATAATTTTAAGGTCATTAAAGATGCATTTCCTAAGATAAGTGTAAAGGAAGTTAGAGACTCTTTAGATTTAAACGTAGCCTATTATATTGGTGAGTCTTCTGATGATTATGGTTTAAGCAGCATAAAACTGTTTTGCTACGAAACAAAGAATGCTAATAGTATACAGGAAATACTATTATTGTCACCTAAATCTAATGTTGAGCAGTTTTATTATACCTTCCCGTCTGGTTTAAATTTAGAAGAAGGAAAAGACTATAGTTTTTATTTTCAAGTATCTGATAATGATAGAGTTAATGGTTCTAAATCCGTAAAAAGTGAAATCTTTAGCTTAAGCATTTTAGACGTTAATCAGCTTAAAGATAAACAATTAGAAAATCAACAAAATATTATAAACGATTTAGATAAATCTTTTGAAAAGTTTAAAGAGCAAAAGAAAGATTTAAACGAAATTAATAAAGAACAAAAAGAAAAAAACAGTCTTAATTTTAATGATAAAAATAAAATAAAAGACTTTCTACAAAAGCAAGAACAGCAAGAAAGTTTAATGAAAAAGTTTTCTAAACAATTAAAAGAAAATTTAGAGAAATCTAGTGAAGATGAGAAGTTAAATAAATTCTTAAAAGAACGATTAGAAAGGCAAGAGTTGGCAGCTAAGAAAAATGAGGAAATGCTTAAAGAGTTGCAAAAAGTTGCAGACAAAATAAATAAAGAAGAATTAACTAAAAAGTTAGAAGAAATAGCTAAAAAACAAAATAGTAGCGAACGTAATTTGGAGCAGTTATTAGAATTGACCAAACGCTATTATGTTACTGAAAAGGCTTCGCAATTGGCTAAGGATTTGGAAGAATTAGCAAAAAAACAAGAAAAGGCTGCAGAATCTAACACATTAGACGAAGAGGCAAAAAAACAACAAGAGCAATTAAATAAAGATTTCGAGAAAATAGCTAAAGAATTAGAAACGCTAAAAAAGGATAATCAAAAGCTTAAAAAACCACTTAAGCTTGCTATTGATAAAGCAAAAGAAGATCAAGTAAAAGAAGATCAGAAATCTGCTTTAGATGAATTAAATAAACAAGAACTAAAACCAGAAGAAAATGCTGAGCAGCAAAAGCCTGAAAGTGCAAGTAAAAAGCAAAAATCTGCTGCACAACAAATGAAAGAAATGAGTGAATCTTTGCAACAATCTTCTTCTGCTGGAGGTTCAAGTGAATCCACAATTTCTGAAGATGCTGATATGCTCAGACAGATCTTAGATAATTTAGTCGTTTTTACTTTTGAACAAGAAGCACTAATGGATAATTTATCTACTCAAGAAAATACTTTTTCGCAACAATCTAAGATCATTAAAAAAGAACAAGAATTAAAAAAATTGTTCGAACATGTCGACGATAGTTTGTTTGCATTATCATTACGTGTACCTGAAATATCTGAAACCATAAACGAACAAATAACAGAAGTTTTTTATAATATAGATAAATCAGTGACCTCTTTAGCGGATAATAGAGCATACCAAAGTGTTGGGTATCAAAAATATGTGATTACTGCTGGTAATGTATTATCCGATCAATTGGCAAGTATACTTGATAATATGAATCAAAGCATGCAACAAGGTTCAGGCCAGGGTTCTGGTCAAGATTTTCAATTACCGGATATTATTAAGCAACAGGGTGAACTCGGAAAAAAAATGGGTGAGCAAGGTAAAGAAGGTAATGAAGGTAAGGAAGGACAACAAGGCAAATCTGGAGAAGGTAAAGATGGTCAAGAAGGCCAGCAAGGAGAGCAGGGACAAACGGGTAGCGGAAAAAATGTTGATAATGGTAAGCAAGGTAATGAGGGTAAATCTGGAAAGGGTAAAGAAGGTCAAGGTAAGGAGTCTGGGAATGGTAAAGATGATAAGGGACAAAAAGGAAATGATGGAAAAGCTAATGGAGAAGGCCAACCAGGTCAGGGAGATGGATCTGGTTCACAAGGTCAAAATGGTCAAGGTTTATCAGAACAAGAGTTGAAAGAAATTTATGAAATTTATAAACAACAAGAAATTATAAAACAAGCATTAGAAAAGCAGTTAGAGAATTTAATAAAAAATAGTGATAAACAACTTGGAAAAAGAATGTTGCAGCAAATGGAAGACTTCCAGAATGACTTATTAGAAAATGGAATTACGCAACGAACAATGGAAAAAGTTAACACTATCAACTATCAGCTTTTAAAACTAGAGAATGCTGCAATGAAACAAGGAAAAAAACAAGAAAGAGAAAGTAATTCTAATACAAATAATTATCAGAATCCTATATTAACCAAACCATCTAGTTTACAGAATTATAGAAACGAAATAGAAATTTTAAATAGACAAGCATTACCTTTGCAGCAAAATTTTAAAAATAAGGTAAGAGACTATTTTATAAAAGAATGATCGACTTTAATTACGAATTTGAATTTGAATTAAATAATGAAAACTATTATGCCGATTGGTTAACTAGAGTAATCATTTTACACCAAGGTTTTGTTTCTAATGTATCATTTATTTTTTGTGACGATTCTTACCTCTTAGAAATTAATAAACAGTATTTAAATCATGATACGTATACAGATATTATCACTTTTGATTATTGTAATGGTAAGACAATAAGTGGTGATATTTTTATATCGATAGAAAGAGTCAAGGAAAACGCATTAGATTTTAATGTAGATTTTGATACTGAATTAAAACGTGTAATGGCACATGGTATCCTACATCTTTTAGGTTTTAAAGACAAAGAAGATATGGATATAAAAATAATGCGTAGTAAAGAAGAAGAAACCATAAAACTGTTCCACGTGGAACATTAAAAATTATGTTTGATAAAGAATATGATGTTATAGTTGTAGGTGGTGGGCACGCCGGTGCTGAGGCTGCAGCTTCTGCAGCAAATATGGGATCTAAAGTATTGCTTGTAACCATGAATTTGCAAAACATCGGACAAATGTCTTGTAATCCTGCTATGGGTGGTATTGCTAAAGGACAAATTATAAGAGAAATTGATGCCTTAGGAGGTTATAGTGGAATTATTACCGACCTATCGGCCATACAATTTAAAATGCTTAATAAATCTAAAGGACCTGCAATGTGGAGTCCTAGAGCGCAAAGTGATCGAATGCGTTTTGCAGAAGAATGGCGTTTAGCATTAGAAAGAACTCCTAATGTAGATTTTTACCAAGAAATGGTTTCTGGTCTTATTGTTGAAAATCATAAAGCCGTTGGCGTAGTTACTTCTTTAGGGATTCAAATAAAAAGTAAATCAGTAATACTTACTAATGGTACATTTTTAAATGGATTGATACATATAGGAGAGCGTCAATTGGGAGGTGGTAGAGCCGGTGAAAAAGCGGCAACAGGTATTACTGAACAATTAGTAAATCTTGGTTTTGAAAGCGGAAGAATGAAAACAGGTACGCCACCAAGAGTAGATGGTAGGTCTCTAGATTTTTCTAAAATGATAGTGCAACCTGGTGACGCTATACCAGAGAAATTTAGTTACACCAATACAAAACCATTAGCACATCAACGTGATTGTCATATGAGTCATACTAGTGAATTAGTTCATGATTTATTACGCGAAGGTTTTGACAGATCACCAATGTTTAACGGTAGAATAAAAAGTTTAGGACCAAGATATTGCCCTTCAATTGAAGACAAAATAAATAGATTCGCAGACAAAACGAGTCATCAACTATTTGTAGAACCAGAAGGTTGGGATACAGTTGAAGTTTATGTTAATGGTTTCTCAACATCTTTACCCGAAGATGTTCAATTTAAAGCACTTCGTTCTGTAGTAGGTTTTGAAAATGTAAAGTTTTTTAGACCTGGTTATGCTATAGAATATGATTATTTTCCACCTACACAATTAAAGCATTCTTTAGAAACGAAGTTGGTTGAAAATTTATTTTTTGCCGGTCAAATTAATGGCACTACAGGTTATGAAGAGGCAGCCTCTCAAGGATTAATGGCGGGTATAAATGCGCATCTAAAAGTAACAGAAAAAGACCCTTTTATCTTAACAAGAGATGAAGCTTATATTGGTGTTTTAGTTGATGATTTAATTACAAAAGGAACTGAAGAGCCATACAGAATGTTTACATCTAGAGCAGAATATAGAACCTTATTAAGACAAGATAATGCTGATTTGCGTTTAACACCAAGAGGATATCAACTCGGTTTAGCAGATGAAAATCGTCTAAAACGTATGGAAGAAAAACTTGATAAATCAGAACGATTCGTAGATTTCTTTAGAAAAACAAGTGTAGTTCCAAATGATATTAACCCCATTTTGGAAGATGTAAATTCTGCAACAGTTAATCAATCTGCTAAAATGTTTAAATTCTTTTCTAGACCAAAAGTTACTATGGATCATATGCTGCAATTAGATGCAGTTTCATCGTTTGTAAAGGAAAATACTATAGATAGGGAAGTATTAGAGCAAACAGAAGTTCAGGTTAAATATGCTGGTTATATTGCTAAAGAAAAAAATAATGCAGACAAACTACATCGATTAGAGAATGTAAAAATACCTGCTAATTTTGATTATACTAAACTAAAATCTTTGTCTTACGAAGCAAGAGAAAAGATGACAGCAATACAACCCGTAACTATTTCACAGGCATCTAGAATCAGTGGTGTTTCTCCAAGTGATATAAGTGTACTGTTAGTGTATCTAGGACGATGAAAAAATCTTTATTTTTTAAACAATTAAAACCTTTAACACCAAAAATAATTGGCTTTATTATTTTATTGGTATTAGTTATAATGATGATTAATTATGCCATACCCTTAAGTCAATTAATTACAATGTCGTTGATTGGAATTGTATTAATTGGCTATTCTATTTCTTATGAAATTGCAAACGATTTTAAGAACAAACAACATATTAAATTGTTTGGATTAAGCATTCTTAAATTAAAATTAGATTGTATTTATCCTGAATATATTTCTGTGTTTTCTGCTAAATTCAAACAAGGTTCAGATTGGGGACCAATAGCTGCTTTAGGGAACGAGAGAAAACATAAAAGTTATGTGATTCGTTTTTTTAAAGGAAACAAACATTTTACTGTATATAAAAGTAAATCTTTAGCAGATGTAAAAGAAAAAGCGAAGACATTATCTGTCTTTTTAGATGTTGAATTGGTAGACAAAACAACATAATGTTCCACGTGGAACAATTCCAAATTTTTGTTGTGAAAGCATTATTTTTTGTGGTTTATATATCTGTCGATGAAGAACTTTTTTCAAAAGAAGTATTGTTTTTAAGGTGGTAAAAGCCTAGATTAATTTAGTTTTATGTCCGTAAATTATCTGTATGATTAAAAGTAAAAGTTTTAATATTAGTAATTTGGTATAATATTTGAATTCTTTTTTGAACTCAAACAAAAACAACACAAATGAAAAAAATTACTATTCTCCTTATGGGTTTATTTCTGTTTCATTCCTGTATCCCCTTACAAATTGCTCCAAACATAGAAGATTATAAAATTGTAAAAGGCAGAAAATTTAAAAAAGGTTTGCCTAAAAGACAGACTTTTATTTTTGAAGACCCTAAAGAAGCTGAAGAGTTCTATACCTATGTAAATACAAAATTTAACTTAAATCATACGGACGTATATGACGATATTCCTTTTCAAATTAACGATAAACAGTTTTTCTTTTCGTTCTATGAAGTAGAGAAAAAAACGAAAGCACTTAATTTAGTTCCCATAGCAGTTGATGTTGCTGCAAATGGATTATTAAAAAATGAAGATTTTGAAACGTATGCTACAACAGAAGACAATACCATTTCTAGAGAAGGGCATTTCTATATTGCTTTAGAAGTTTATAATGATGAAGAAAACGATTGTTTAGCAGAAAATTCTTTTTCACGCGATACGGTTTTAAAGTATCTTCGTAATTTAAAAGAGGAATATTTAGCGACTGATAATTATAATGAAACACTATTTAAAAACTAAAGATTATGCTGTTAGTCAAGAAGAGTTTGAATTAGTATATGATACAGATTTAGATTTATTAGTGACAACTCCGCAACCAAATAATTTAAGTGTTTATTATGATAGTGAAGTATATATTTCTCATACCGATGCTAGAAAAACATTTGTAGACAAAATATATCAATCAGTAAAAAAAATAAATCTAAAAAATAAACTTCAGCTTATAGCATCCTATAGCAATGCTAAAAATCTTTTAGATGTAGGAGCAGGCACAGCCGATTTTTTAATACATGCAAAAGAGAACCATTGGAATTCTACAGGTGTAGAGCCAAATATAAAAGCTCAAGAAAAAGCCAAACAAAAAGGGATTGAATTATTTTCTGATTTAAAAGCTTTGGAAAATAAAAAATTTAATGTAATTACCCTTTGGCATGTTTTGGAACATCTACCAGATTTAGAAGATCAAATAAAAACACTTTATAATTTATTAGATGAAGATGGTACTTTGGTAATTGCTGTTCCAAATTATAAATCTTACGATGCGCAGTATTATAAAAACTTTTGGGCAGCGTATGATGTGCCAAGACACTTATGGCATTTTTCTAAAACTGCCATTCAAAAACTTTTTGTAAAACAAGGATTAGAAGTGGTGAAAATTAAACCAATGCTTTTTGATGCCTTTTATGTTTCGCTCTTATCTGAAAAATATAAAACAGGAAAACAAAATTTTATGAAAGCTTTTTTTATCGGATTAAGGTCTAATCTAAAAGCGTGGCAAACAAAAGAGTATTCATCACATATTTATATTCTTAAGAAAGCCTAAAACGCATTTTAAGCTCATTTCCTGATTGTTTTGAGCTTTAATTGTCTACTAGATTGTTTTTTTAGAGAAACGTTTAAATAGCCCCTTTTAAAAAAGCCGTTTTAGATAGTTAAAAATTATACTTTACTCATTAAAGTATAACTAATTCTTATAGTTGTGTTTTTTGCTTTTTTTGGAATGAAACGAGTAACGTAATTTTTTTGACACAGCTTAAATAAAAAATGAAGATTAATTATAAATTAAAAGATTTGAAAATGAAAAAAATTCTTGTAATAGTTATTTTAATATTTTTTTCATCTTATTTGAGTATGGCACAAAATAAGACAGATATGAATGAGCGGTTTTATAAGTTTGGATATAAAATTACTAGAGATGTTTTCGTAAAACCAGATTCATACTTTTATAAAACAGTGTCTGTATCTACATTAGAAAATTTAAAATCTAAATTAATATCCTTAGATTCTATTCAAATTATAGTAGATTCTATTCAATCTAATGCAACATTAAAAGTTATTAATAATACTGATGCTAGTCAGCTTTTTTTTTCTACTGAAATCCCAGAATTAATTCAGAGTGGAGATTTTGAAAAAAGATTAGAAAGGAAAGTTAGAAGTCTTTTAAAAATAGATCTTCATAAAACAGCGCTTTTTAATAGTGATGCTCAAGAAATAGAAGTGAAAAATTCTTATGGTTCTTCTGGTCATGGAGCTTCTAAATATATTTTAAAAAATGGAGAACGCACAAAATATTATTATGATAGATTTACAAAAAACAGTAAAATTATAGATAAGTTAACACCTTCAGAATCTTTAACAGGATCCGCTACATATCATATTCAATTTCTAGTGGATTATACCTCAATAAAACTTTCAAAAGAAAATATTGGAGAGAACTTTAAGTTTGGGAATGATGAATATAAACTAGTTGCTATTTTTTATAATAAAGTTATTTTAAGTAAGTTAAATACTAAAGAACAAGCTTTAAATGACTCTAGTACTTCTGAAATTTCTTTAATAACACTTTCTGAAAATGAAAAAGAAGAGTATGTACCATATAATACTAAAGAAATAGAAGAATTAAAGAAACAAGATCCTAAAAAATATAGTGCATTATCTAATTTAACTATAAAAGGTCAAAAAATATATAAAGACCTGTATTCAGCCTTTGAAAAAAACAAGGATTTACCCCTTACAGATTTTAAAAAATATATAACTGTTGAAGAAATAAAAGGAACAGTAGATCATAACAATAGAGAAAAGTATATTGTTCTACGTGGTCAAAAAAATCTTGAAACTTTTATTTTATATAGCCCAGTATATCTAAATAAACCTATTACGATATCTTTAAATTAACTACACTATTTCTAAGTATATAATTACATGAAATATAGTTTTAAAAGATTTTTATAGTAAACTTTCAAACCTTACTTAATTTCTGCATTAGCAATTATTTCTACAGGTTTCCCAAATTACTATTTCAAAAATTTTATCAGATATCTAATAAACAGTACTTTGATTATAACTTTATATATTATTCCAAATATCCAAATACATTTTCCAGTCTCCATTTATTTTTTTCCAAACAATAACATACTTGCCTCCCCAGGTTCTTTCTTCGCCTTTGGTATTTTTAGTTTTACCTTCATAATAACCATAATCATACGCTGTATCCTTAATAATGGTTATTTCGCTTTGTGTAATCTTATGATATGATGTACTTAACCCTTCAGGTAAAGTCCAATATTTGATAATATCTTCTCCTTCTAATATTTTGGTATTATTAGGGAAGATTTTTGCATCTTCTGTATAAGATGCAACTATCATTTCATAGTTTGAGGACATAACATATTTTGAAAAATTCGCTGTATTCTTCAATATAGTTTGAATGTCTTTTTTGTTTCCGTTTAGTGTTTGTGCTTTTGAGTGATTGAAGCATAAAAGCGTTATTATAAGTAGTGTTAATGCTCTCATAGTTTATATGTTTTTTTGAGTGATGATGTTTTTGATTTTATCTGCCATATCCATTACATTAAAAAACTTTTGATTCTTTAAAATAATAATATAAACTTCTTCTTCAGGGAAATATCTAATGACTGCTTCATAGCTTCCTTGTTCGCCATGATGATGGTGAACCTCTAGTTTGTCACCGTCCCATTCTAAAACACCTAAAGGTGATTGTGATCCTTCTCTTTCAGAAAGGAGTTTTATGGATTCTTTTGATAGCAATTGATAGCTGTGCAAGTGCTGGAGATACTGGTAAATATCCTGCGCTGTAAATAACATTAAAAACTTTATACCGTCCATCTTAAAAGCATCAAGATGCTTGTCTTTGTCAAAAGGATAAGCAGGTAAGGTTTCGTTTTTCCAGGGAGTTGCCTTTCCAAAATAACTATTGGTCATTTTTGAGGGTATAAATATGTTCTGCGTCACATAGTCCTCAAAAGATTGACCAGAAACCTCTTCTACAATATGGATGAGCAATATAGGATTGTAGTTTGAATAGAGATAGTCTGTACCAGGCTCAAAAGCAAGCTGTTCTACTTTCTTTAAATCATTCAGCAACAATTCGTGAGTAACAGTCATTTCATTTTCCCCATAACGCTCCCACGCTACTCTTGGTAAACCACTTGTGTATTTAAATAACTGCTGAATACTTATTGTAGATGCCCAAGCCGGTAAATTTTTAAGATATGTACTCACCTTATCTTCAAGTTTAAGGTTTCCGCGTTCGTAGAGTTGCATTACAGCCACTCCCGGAAATTCTTTAGAAATAGAACCAATAGCGAAACGATGATTTGCTGTTAAAGGTTCTTTTGTTTTAGGATGGGCAATACCAAAAGAGTTTTCATATAAAATTTCTTTATTTTTTATAACAAGAACATTACCATTGAGTTCTCCTTTTTGGTTTATTTCATCAACATAAGCATCTATCGTTTTGTAGTTTTTACAGCCAGAAAGCGCCAAGGTTAATACTAATATTAAGAGTTGAATTATTTTATGTTTCATTTTATAATTAGGGTATTTAATATTTTCAATAGCATTATTATTAGCTAGGTTTAATTCCAAAGGCTTTTTATAATTTTCAATGACAAAATAAATTTCATTAGTTCTGTTTTCTATAAAATATTTTACTGACGACCTTCCATTCCCCATTAATTTTTATGAGATTCATATAATCAATAAAACTGAAGGTTTCATAATCTATTTCTAACTTTGTACTCGCTACATTACCTGTTATATTTATATAAGCAATACGTGTTTCTCTGTTTTGTTTTGGACCAGGTTTTATTACGTTTTTAAAAAATTCTATAGCATTGACCTCTTTGTATTCGCCATTGCGTATAAATTTCATAGTAGCGTCTTTATGAAAGGCTTTTTTTAGCGTTTCAAAATCGTTATTTGTACCACCGTCTAAGTAATAAGAAACCGTTTTTTCAATTTGAGTGTAGTCTGAATCTTGTGCGAACAAATTAGCTGAAAAGCTTAACGTAATTAATAATAGTGTGATTGATGTTTTCATATTTGGATTGATTATAATTAAAGTTTAGTATTTAGCACTTTTTATGACCTATTTGGTGACCGAAACTGAAGCTGATGGGTCTTTACCAATTATAAGTAATTTGTCTGGGTCTTTACTTGAGTTTTTACATCCTAGTAGAATAAATAGAATTAATTGTAGGAATGTTATTTTTTGCATACGATATAAGTTTACCGCAATATGCAATCATTCTTATTTAAAAAGGTTTTCTATTATAAATCCGAACTACTACGATGTAAATAAAGACTTTTAATTGGTTTCTTTTTGACTCTTTTCTTTTTTGTATTTAGCCGGTGTAGTGCCTGTTATTTTTTTGAAAGTTGTAAAAAAAGTAGACTTAGAGTTAAAACCACAATCGTAACCAATAGTTTCAATTGTGTATGCTTCACTTGAAATTAATAATTGTTTAGCTTCTTCAATTCGAAATTCGTTAATAAATAAGGAAAATGATTTTCCTAAATTATCATTTAAAAGTTGTGATAATTGATGAGATGAAATATTGAGTTGATGAGCAATATCTGATAATTTTAAATTGGGGTTTTTGAATAATTTTTCACCCTTAATTACTGTAAATTTTTCTATAATTAGTTTTACCTCTTCTGTGTCAATTTTTTTATTCTCATATTTCACTTTTTTTTCAAAAAACAAAGTGTTTTTATTCCTTTTAAACAACCATAATAAAACGAAAAGGTAAAAAACAAATGAAAATGATAAGGCTCCAACAATGTAGGAGGTATAGGAAGCAATATTATAAGAAAGCCAAATAATTGATACTCCTCCAAAAATACTTAACAACCAAACTTCAACCTCATTAGGCTTTGTACTTTTTGAGACTACTTTTTTTAAAATATGTTTTAATTTAAAACCAGTTAAAAGAATATAAACCAACCATTGAAAATAAATCCCCTTAACTAAGAATGTGGTCCACAGTTTTCTATTGTCTAAATATGGATATACAATTCCTAATATAATTACTATGCTTAAAGAAGGAATTATGTGAATCCACCATTTTTTAGCTTTTGATGGTTTTGTTTGAGATACGGTATATAGGTAAAGTACTGGTCCAATTAATACACAAGCAGAAAGCCCTATCTGTATAAAGACATTAAATAAATTTGGATTAAAAAATAAGAATACTGATTTTATAATTCTTATACTCAAGACCAGTAGTAATAACACTAAAAAGTAATTCGAAAACTTTTTCTTTTTTGCGACAATAGCAAAGTAGAGAGATAGTAAAAACCCATTAAATGCTCCTAAAGCACTAAAAAAGAAGATGAGTTGGTTTTCAAAATTCATTTATATAATTTGATGTTTTTATCAAAGATTTTAACTGTTCGTTCTAATATTTGTTAACAATTAAATATCGTTATTAATTATATAACTTAATGTTTAATTTAAGGGTCTTGAAAATGTAATTCTGATAAAGATCCTAAAACTTCAGATCAATCTTCTTTGTAAATGCATAACCGGTGCGTTTGTACACCACCTTTTTGCCATTTGCACAAAGTACGTAACGGCCAGTTTGTTTTTGTTCCTGTATGCTTAGTAAGATAACATCCGCAACTGCACATTTAGCATCTTTAGCCACACGCTTTTTTAAATGTTTAATAGTGGCTTTACCACGTTTTAATTGCGCTTGTATTTTTTGATTTCCCTTTGGCTCTTTAAAACTTTCTGTTGGTACGCACGATGATGTTGCCGATGGTACTGGCATAATCATCGTTTTAGATGTTGTTCTACTAGGGGTATTATTGATATATTCCCAGGTAAAATCTGCTTTTAAAAGTACTTTTTTACCATCTTCAGTAGTAACAACCTCACCTTTTTGTGCGCTAAGGGTAAAGAAACTAAGGATAAATAAAAATGCGTATATAAATTTCATGACGGTCTAATTTTCTCAAAAGTAACTAAATAGTAATACAATAGGAGAAAGTTATTTTATGAAAGCATAAACTTTTTTAGAATAATCCAAAAGCTTTTCTATTTTTGCGCAGCATTAAATTAATAGGTTTCTGAGTTTTTCAGAAATGAAATAAAGAAAGAAAATGAAAAAAGTACTAGTAGCAATCGTAGCTTTAACAGCATTTGCATGTCAACAGAATAAAATAGGCTTTGTAGATAATCAGAAAATATTAAACGATTATCAAGAAAAAATAGATATTGAAGCGAAACTAAAAACAAAAGGAGAGGCTTTTACTAAGAAAAAAGATAGTATTTCTCAAGTATTTCAACTTAGATACACAGCTTTCCAGGCAAAAGCAGAAAAAATGAGTCAAGACAAAGCACAAACAGAATATGGTGTTTTACAACAAGAAAGCCAATTTTTAGCACAACAGTTACAGCAAGAAGAGAAAAATATACAAGAAGCAAGCCAAGTAGAGATGGATAGCCTTATCAGCAAAGTTAAAAAGCAAATTAAAAGCTATGCTAAAACAAATGGCTATACCTATATTTTAAGTGGTGGTGATGGTGGTAGTGTTCTTTACGGAGTAGAAACTCAAGATGTTACAGAACCTATACTTAAAATTTTAAATGATAGTTATAAAAAATAATAGCAAACTTATTTTAAATCATAAAAAATGCCGACTAAATTAGCCGGCATTTTTTTTAGCGTTTTTTTGAATGGGTTATTTTATAAATAGCATCCATAGCATTTAAATAAATGCTAATGTATTATACTTATTTAAAGAAAAATCATATTCTTAAACAAACCATATGTAAGTTAAATAATGAAATTCATACATTGATCCTATCATTAAAAATTAGAATGTGTAATTTTAAATTGAAAAAAGCAGTTACACATCTTGAAGAAAAGACAAAAATCTCAAAAATCTCTTTTTATCTCTCAGAAGATATTTTTGGTGTTTCTATTCTTCTTTTTTCAAACTTATTTTTTTGGTCAGCAACAAATTTCATTTAGAAACTTATCTGTAAAAGAAGGTTTATCGCAAAACAGTGTTATTGATGTTGTACATGATAGCCTAGGATATTTATGGTTTGCTACCCAAGATGGACTTAACCGATATGATGGTCGTGAGTTTAAAACATATTCTTTTCAGTTTTTAGATATTACTAGAAGTACCCATAGTGAAATGGGGCAGCTTTATGTAGATCGTAAAGGTACACTATGGGCAATACCATTAGATCGAAAACTGTATCAACTACCGAATGATAGCACAAAATTTAAAGTAGAACTTGGGCTAACTAATATATACACCATTTTTCAAGATTCTAGAATGACACATTGGACTGGAACACATAATGGCGAAGTTTATTTTAGAAGAAATAGAGACCAAGCATTTAAATTATTAGCATTAAACCTAAAAATTAAAGGTCCCATTCGTCAATTTTTTCAAAGTTCAGAAGATGAACTGTGGATTGTAGCCGAACATACTTTATTGCTTATAAACCTAAAAGATTTTAAAGTAATTGAGCGAATAGAAGTACCGAAACAAGAATATAATAAGCCTATTATATTAGGTAAACTTGGGGCTAACCAACAAGGTAAAATATGGCTAAGTACCTACGGTCATGGATTATATGAATTGAATAAAAAAAATAAAAATTGGCAACTACTAAAAGCACATACCTTTCAATTACCTGAAAATCTAAATATTCTCGATTTTTTATTTGATGCACAAAATCAACTTTGGATAGGAACGTATGGGAACGGGCTTTTTAATTATAATCCAGAAACCAAAAAAACAAAGCATTTTACTCCAGATAAAAATAATCGAAAAGCAATCCATTATAATGATATTTTAACGATACATCAAGATGAGCTGGGAGTACTTTGGTTTGGGACAGATGGCGCAGGGGCTTCATATTTTGATGAACACCTTGAAAAATTTAGTTCGCTTACCAATGAACAAACTCCAGCCAATGTTAATGTTGATGTAACCCGAGCAATAACAACAGATGCTGATGGAAATATTTGGATAGGCACTTCTGGTAAAGGCTTAACTAAATTTAATACCCAAAGCGGCACATGGCAATCTTATACAAAAGAAAATAGTATCCTAGCTACAAATAGAATTATGAGTTTGTATGTAGATCAAGATCAAGATCTTTGGATAGGCACACAGGGAGAAGGCCTGTATATTATGGATAGTAGTGGAGAAATTAGGGCTGCCAAATCATTAGGAAATCAAGAATTTAATATTAAAACAGTATGGACCATTTATGAAGACAAAAACCAGAAAGTTTGGCTAGGCTCTAGAGAAAATGGTCTTATTCAATTTGATAAGAATCATGGAATTTTAAAAAAGTTTCGCTTTAAGAATTCAATACGTACTATTACAGAAGATCATCATCATAATTTATGGTTAGGAACAGATGCTAATGGTCTCATAAAAGTAAATCCATCAGAAGAACGGATAGCATATTTTAATGAAACTAATTCAGCACTATCTAGTAACGCAATTAAAAGCTTATTTTATGAAGAAGATGATCTTTGGATTGGAACAAACGGGGATGGTTTACTTAAATACACCTTATCTAATGGAAGAGTAAAAAAATATACCACAGAAGATGGTTTACCAAATATGGTTATTTATGCTATTCTTCCGGATCAAAATAAAAACCTTTGGCTAAGTACAAATAAAGGAATAGCAAAAGTTACACTAACCGCGAAAAGACAACTGAGCGAGATTACTAATTTTGATAATTATGATGGTTTAGCAACGGAGTTCAATACTGGTGCTTGGCATATTTCAAAGAAACAGCAGCTCTATTTTGGAGGGCTAAAAGGTATTTATTGGTTTAATCCATTACATATAACACCAAACAAAAGTAAGCCACAAACTAATATTACATCATTCTCAGTACGTACCCAAAATAGACCATTATTACCTGGTTCAATGCTTAAACATGATGAAAATACATTAGCCTTTACTTTTGCAAGTATGCAATTTTCATTGCCTTCCAAAAATAAGTATCAATATCGTTTAGTAGATTATGATAAAGATTGGATTTTTTCTGGAAATAAAAATTATGCACGCTATCCCAAATTACCTCCAGGCACCTACGAGTTTCAAGTAAAATCTAGCAATTATGATGGTGTATGGAGTCCAAATAGAGCTCACTTTTCATTTGTCATAAAACCTCCATGGTATTGGAATACTTATACAAAAGTACTTTACTTGTTTTTAAGCTTAACCATTTTAGTTGGTTTTTTCAGTTATTTAAAATGGCGTTTAAAAATGAAAATGAGCTTGCAAATTAAGGAACAAGAGGCACAAAGGCTTCAAAAATTAAATGATTTTAGATCACAACTTTATGGTAATATTGCTCATGAATTTAAAACACCTCTAAGCCTTATCTCTGGCCCTATAGCCTCCATTTTAGAAGAACAGACAGAGTTAAAAAATGATAAAAAGTTAGGTCTAGTTACTCGTAATGTAAACCGATTAACCAAATTAGTAGATCAGTTACTTCAACTTGCTCGTTTAGAAGAAGGGAAATATCAAAAAAAAGGAATTTATGGAGATATTTCTTTTTTTCTTAAAACACTTTCGAATTCTTTTTTATTTAAAGCTAAAGAAAAAAAGATAAAATTAGAAATTATAATTTCGCCCATGCCATGGGCCTGGTATGATGAGGACATGGTAGAAAAAGTACTATTTAATTTAGTTTCTAATGCCATAAAATATAGCCCAGAAGATAGTACTTGTGTTCTTAAAAGTTCTTATGATAATGGACTACTAAAAATACAAGTAACCAATAATCTTGCTGGTAGTATTGACAAAAATCTGATTTTTAAAAGATTTTATCAAGCAAATCCAGATAATGAGGGTATAGGTCTGGGATTGGCATTTGTAAAAGAATTGGTGGCTCACTTTAATGGAACTATAGTTGCTTCATCAGGAAAGCAACAAATTACGTTTACAGTTACTTTTAACGTAACTAAAAAAGCTTTTAAAGAAGAAGAGTTACAAAATATAGAAGGGATTACAGCTGATGAAAACGAAATACTAAAAACAGATAAAACAACAACAAAAGAAAAACCAGTATTGTTGTTAGTAGAAGATGACACGGATACCAGAATATATATTATGGACCTTCTTAAAGGTCATTTTAGGCTTATACAAGCAAGAAACGGGCAAGAAGGTTTTGAGAAAGCTATTTTAAAATTCCCAGATATTATTGTTAGTGATGTTCGAATGCCTATTATGGATGGTATAACTTTATGCAATAACCTTAAACAAGATCAAAGAACCAGCCATATACCCATAATATTGCTTACTGCAAATACCAATACAAATAAAGAATTGCAAGCCTTACAATATGGAGCTGAAGATTATTTAGCAAAACCTTTTAAAGCTACTATATTAAGGCAACGTCTGCAAAACATCATACAAAACAGACAAAAACTTATAGCATATTACAGAAACAATTGGAATATAAAACCTAAAAACCTAAAGGTATCTCCAATAGAAGAACAGTTCTTAAATAAGATTCAGCTAATTTTAAAAGAACACTTAACAAACCCTACTTTTAATGCTGACTTATTTAGTAAAGAAACAGCTATGAGCAGAATGCAACTACATCGAAAATTGCTCACTTATACAGGACTATCAACATCCGCTTTTATACGATCGCAACGTTTAAAACTTGCTTCTGATCTTCTTATAAAAAGTGAGCTTAGTATTAATGAAATAGCATATGCCAGTGGCTTTAATACACCTAGTTATTTTATGAAATGTTTTAAAGCGCAATTTCAAATAACCCCTTCTGAATTTAGTATGCAAAAAAACACTAGCCATAAAGACTAATGTTACATACGGTTATTATTTTGTTACATACCAACAGTTCTTAAATACAACTCCACTTTAGTTTTGATAACAAAAATAAGATGATGTTAGAAACTCAATTTTGTGGACTTAAAGAAATCCGAGCAATTAGCTATTTTTCTTCTTCTTTATACTTAAAAGAAACAGCAGAAGAAGTGCTTTGGGATATTACAAAAAATGTAATTCATCAATTAGACTTTGTAGATTGTGTTATATACACCTATGATGCTACCAAGCAACAATTAACACAACGTGCTGCGTATGGTACAAAAAATCCTAATGAACACCATATCTATAATCAAATTAATTTAGATCTAGGCGAAGGTATTGTGGGGAGTGTTGCTGCTTCAGGAAAAGCTGAAATTATAACCGATACCTCTCAAGATTATAGGTACTTAATAGATGATGCCTCTCGTTTATCAGAAATCTGTGTGCCTATTATGGTGAATGATACCCTCTATGGAATTATTGATTCTGAACATCCAGAAAAAGGATTTTATACAGAAAAACACCTTTATCTTTTAAATATTATTGCATCACTATGCAGTCAAAAAATAAAAGAAATCAATGCAAAATCGCGAAAGCCATTTTCAAAAGCAAATCAATATTTTAAAAAACTGGAAAGTCTGATGCATCTAAAAAAAATATATAGAAACCCCTGTTTAAGCCTTACCTCTGTTGCAGATGCATTAGGGATATCTGCCTGTTATCTGTCTAGTATGGTCAATAGTCTTTTAAACAAGAGTTTTATTGATTTTGTAAATGAATACAGAATTGCCGATGTAAAACGCAATCTTATTTCTGAAGCTTTTTCGCATTATACAATTGTGTCATTAGGACTTGAGTCTGGATTTAATTCTAAATCTGCTTTTTACAATGCGTTTAAAAAACATACAGGACTTACGCCAGTGCAGTATAAAAATAATTTGCTTTTAGTGTCTTGACGTAATAGGAAGTTAAATGGATATCATAAAGTAGTAAGCATAGCCTAAACTTTAATAAGTATATATAAATAATAATAGATTCTAACAAGATAAAAATAGATTTGAAAAAAGACTAGACAGCACAAATACTCAATTTTGTATTGTAATTTAAAAAACAATAAAAATGAGTAACAAAATAGCAATTATTACCGGTGGAAGTAGAGGATTGGGTAGAGATATGGCTCTTAACCTTGCAAAGAATGGTGTAGATATTATTTTTTCCTACCATACAAACAAGGAGAAAGCAAACGAAGTTATTTCAAAAATAGAGGCACTAGGTCAAAAAGTCTGTGCTTTTTCTTTTAATGCTAATGATTATAAAACCGGACAAGCGTTTATTGATAAAGTAATCAACTATTTACAAAAAGAAAACGGTAATGCTAACTTTGATTTTTTAATTAATAATGCAGGAACAGGAACTTATAATCTAGTATTAGATACTACAGAAGCGCAATTTGATGAAATGATGCATGTGCACCTAAAAAGTGTTTATTTTTTAACCCAAGCAGCATTACCATATCTCAATAAAGGAGGGCGTATTGTTAATATTTCTAGTGGATTAACTCGTTTTAGCTTAGCAGGAATGTCTGCCTATGCTATGATGAAAGGTGGTATAGAGGTTTTTACACGCTATTTAGCAAAAGAACTTGGGCAACGTAAAATTACTGCTAACGTTGTTGCCCCGGGAGCCATTGCAACAGATTTCGCTGGCGGAAGCAATAAAGAGGAGAAAAAAGCTTCCATAATTTCAAATATTACAGCATTAGGACGTGTAGGAGAAGTTGAAGATATTGGAGGAATTGTTGCCTTTTTATGTTCTGATAAAGCAGGTTGGATTAATGGCCAACGCATAGAAGCCTCTGGTGGTATGCTGGTTTAACCTTTTTTTCCTAAATTTATTATAATGAAAGACTTAAGGCATTTTAAAAAGGTTGGAGACTATCATAAATTAGCTAATATTACTGCACCCGAACATCCATTAATAAGTTTGGTAGACTACAGTGAAGTGAACTACCCAAAAGAAATTGATAGCTTAAAATGGAAACAAGACTACTACACAATCGGATTAAAGCGAAATGTACCATATAAATTTTTTTATGGGCAACAAGAGTATGATTTTGACGAAGGTGTTATGACATTTATTGCACCAAAACAAGTGATGAGTTTAGGAAATAACCCTAATATTGGCAAACATAAACCCTCAGGCTGGTTATTATTGGTGCATCCAGATTTTTTGTGGAACTCACCTTTAGCAACTCTTAGTACTAGGTATGATTTTTTTGGATATAATGTAAATGAAGGACTTTTTCTCTCTGAAAAAGAAGAACAAATGATGTTAGACCTCCTAAAAAATATTCAAAATGAATACCAATCAAATATTGATAAATTCAGTCAGAAAATAATCCTTTCTCAATTAGAGTTGCTTTTAAATTATGCGGAACGATTTTACGAACGACAATTCATTACGCGTAAGATTTCTAACCACCAAGTGTTAGTGCAGTTAGAACAGGTTTTATCAGACTATTTTAAAGATGATAATTTAATTGAAAAAGGACTACCTACTGTTCAATGGGTTGCTAATCATATAAACCTTTCTCCAAATTATTTAAGCAGTATGCTTAAGTCATTAACAGGGCAAAGCACACAACAGCACATACAAGATAAGTTATTAGAGAAGGCTAAAGAACAGCTATCATCAACGTTTCTATCAGTAAGTGAAATTGCCTATAATTTAGGTTTTGAGCACCCTGCATCTTTTACCAAACTATTTAAAAACAAAACAGATATGTCTCCTATTGAATTTAGAAAGACTTATAATTGACTACAAACTATGGCATAGCAAAGAACTAGGTTAAAATAAGCTTCTTCTTTATCAAATTTAAAACTCAAAAGAGATCAGTACTGATCTCTTTTGTTTTTATATATAGCCTAACTATTTTATTTGTTATTTATGATACGTAGTTGTACACCTATAAACTGTTACGAATTTATCCTTATTCTTTGCCATCTAAAAAAACGGGACATCACAGCTATCTCCGCCTACTACTTTTGAAGCATAAACTTTTAAAATTAAAATTATGAAAACTACAAAAAGAGGATTTAGAATTCTGAGTATTGCATTATTTGGAATATTGTTAATTGTGTCATGTTCTACAGATGATGGAGCAATAGGGCCAATTGGTCCACAAGGACCGCAAGGAGAACAGGGTATTCCAGGAATGGATGGCACAGATGGTGCTGATGGAGCAAACGGTGCCGATGGGGCTCAAGGAGAGCAAGGGGAAACAGGTAGTGCTAATGTTATTTATTCGGATTGGATAGCTTCCGGATTTGATGATAACATTACAGATGGTTTTGATGCCTTTAACATTGACGCACCAGAAATCACGCAAGAAATTTTAGATACCGGGACTATTTTGGTTTATGCAAGAAGTACTACAAACACGATCTATCAAGTTCCAGTTACATTCTATGGTTTCCTAAACGAAAACTATTTTTTTAGAGTTATCAATGCAGGAACACTTAATATAGGTGTAGAAGGAATAGAAATTAACAACATCGGAGAGCCTTTTTTAAATGATGTTTTTAGATATATTATCATTCCTGGCGGACAATCTGTTAATGGTAATAGTGGTCCGGATACGGTAGGTTCCAAAAAAACTACTCCAGACTACACTAAAATGACTTACGAGGAGCTAATTACATATTTTAATATTCCAGAATAATAACAAAAATGAAGCTGTCTAAAAAAGTATTGTTTAAAGTATTTTTTTAGACAGCCTCACTTTTTAAACTAAAAATGATATCATGAAAAAAATATTTTTTTATTTATTTACCCTATTCGCACCTTTTTGGGCAATAGCGCAACAACAGCAATCAGCAGTAATTAAAGTAAGTGCCCGTGCTATATATATAGATCCATCACCAACATTTAAGACTACTATTTCGCTTAGTGGTGCCTATTCAAGCCTTCCTGCAGAAGAACTAGCGCTTGATAAACTGAAAAAACAATTTAAACAAGCACTTGAAGCAAAAGGAATTCCTTGGACTGACTTAAAAGAAAACCCTAATGATTTTGGCTATGAAACCATGAGTTATAATAAAGAAGGTACCATTTATGAATATGCAACCAATTCTAAAGTTTATATGAAAAAATTCCTTGAAATAAAGACATTAGGAGTACAAGTTTTAAATGCGATATCAATTATTACCATAGATACAAAAGAAGCTGAGAAACTAAGTAAAATAGCCTTAGAAAAAGCCACAAAAAGAGCTTTGACTATTGCAAATGTAATGGGCAAAGAACTAGGAGAGATACAAGAAGTAGAAGATATTAATAATAGGTGGGGTGATGAGGTAGAAGCTTACTTGCATTATAGTACTCCTTCTGGGCAATATATCCATACAATTAATGTGATTTTTAAGGTTAAATAATTGGTGTACTAATAAAGTTATATTAACGTTAGGTCACTAGCTTTTAATAATTTGGTTGTTCTATGCTTACTGCCGTATAGCGTATTAGTTTATGTATTGTTTTTAACTAAATCATAAACTTGCTAAAGTGTATTCATCCAATTCTTTTTTTTGGATAGTGCTTTCCGGTCTGCCAACCATTGTAATAAATGAGCGTCTGCCATCATCCAGAACACCATTTGTTCTTTACCCCAATAATTATCGTATTCACCATCTTTATACATATGGCCATCTTTATGCCGAGATTGGAGTTCTAATATACGTTGCCCTCTTAATTTTCGCCATTGAGCTGCTTTAGGAAGTTTTTTATCATAGTTTAATATATCAGCTAAAGCATCCATACCGTAATAACAAGCATATCTATATTTAGACCAGTCTGTACCTTCTGGGTAATATTGTTCCGGACTCCCTTTAACATACATAGTTCCTCCAGGTGATTTATGAGGTGGAGATGTAAATTCTTTGCTAACGAGTGTTTTATAAATGAAATCAAAATTATAATCTAATGTTTGTGGTACAGGCCGTTGGGCCATAGAAAACACTAAAAAACCAGACATCTGCAAATGGGCAATAGATACCATATAATCATTATGCAATAGGTTATGATTAATAACAATACCATCTTCTCTAACATTATAACCATCTAGCCATTCTTTTGGTGATTTTCCGTCTAATTTAGGCCTGGCTTTACTCATATCTGCCGCTGTAGAATATGCACTAATGAGTAATTTACTGGCTATTTCTTTCCATTTCATGTTATTAGGATGTTTAGGCATCATAGCAATAGCAAGTTGAAGCGGCATAGAATCCCAAGAATTTTCTTCAGCTCTAGAATTTCCGCCTTCACCATTCCAATAAGCAACTTTATAATCGGGTTTAATATGCCTATCTGCTTCATGCACCAATGCTTTACATAGCATTTCTTGTGTATCTTCATCTAATTCGTTCCAAACCATCCAACCTGCACGTCCTGCCTGGGCTATCCATAATGTAGATTGCCAGTGATCCCCCCATTTTCCTCCATTAGTTTTATGATGCATTACAACACCTTTTACAAGTTTTGTAATGGTTTTTTGAATTTCATCATAAGTACTGCCCATTAGTTTTGGATCAACTCCTGTTTTAAGGGCAACAGCTAATCCTAATGCAGCGCTAGACGGAGTGCGAATAGGCTGCTCTTTATTGACATTTTCAATAATAAACCGATCGTTTTTTTTAGATGAATTGTAATACTCATTTGCCCATTTCATAGAATACCTCCCTGCATTTGCGATAAGTTTTGAACTCAATAAATAGGCTTCACTAGGTTTTTTTGTTTTAAACTGATCCCAATCGATTGGATTTACTAAATCTCGTAAATGAGTTGTATTAAAACTCATTAATGTTGTCATGAAAAGAATGATTAAAAAACACTTTTTTTTCATTTTTAGTCTAAAATTAAGTTCTGGATATATAATGAGTTTAATATGACCGTCGTACGATGGGTTAAATGTATTCTAGATATAAATTTAGTAATAAGATATTTAATACTTCAATAAGTATCATTTAAACTTTGAGTACTTTTTTTGTAGCTATTGAATAAAGAATGAATAACTCTAAATTTTGATTTATTTTTCTGAATGCAGTTTGCTTGTATAGTGATTCGTATTTTTTATGAAATTTAGGAGCAACATTATACTAAATTCATTATAAATTTTGAAAAGTATTTATACTAAATTCAATTCTAAGCTTATATTTGTGTTAATGTCAAAGAATCTTAAAAAAAGAAAAGAAATTAAGAGAAAGCTGCTTCATAAGTATCGCTTGGTAATTCTCAATGAAAATACTTTTGAAGAAAAAGTTTCTTTTAAATTAAATCGTCTAAACGTTTTTATTACAGGATCAATTTTTATAATCTGTCTTATAGCACTTACTACACTTTTAGTTGCCTTTACACCATTAAGAGAATACATACCAGGGTATTCTTCTACAAAGTTAAAAAGACAAGCCACAGAACTTACTTATAAGACGGATTCTTTAGTAACTGTTTTAAATTATACCAATAAGTATTTAGATAATATTCGTAAAGTTTTAAATGGTGATATAGATAATAATGAAGAAAATAGAGATTCTATTTTTGAACAATTTAAATTAGATCCATCTACAATTGATTTAACACCGATAAAAGAAGACTCGATCCTTAGAGCACAGGTTGCTTTAGAGGATAAATACAATTTATTTGAGCAGAATACTACAAACCTCACTGCTATTTTATTTTCTCCTGTAAGTGGTACTATTTCTCAACCTTATGATGCTAACAAAAAGCATTTTGCTGTAGATATTGTTGCAAATACAAATACACCTGTTAAAGCTGTTGCAGATGGTACAGTTATTTTTTCGGAGTGGGCTGTAGATACTGGATATGTAATTATACTTGAACATAAAAACGGTTTATTATCTGTTTATAAACATAATGGATCTCTAAATAAAGAACAAGGAGAATTTGTAAAAGCGGGTGAAGTAATAGCTTCCGTAGGAAATACAGGTGAACTCACTACTGGGCCACATCTTCATTTTGAACTTTGGAATAATGGTAATCCAGTGAATCCTTTAGATTTCATTGATTTTAAATAATAACCATGTCGATAAAGGCTTTAGCAGCAAAAATTTTTGCAAAAAAAATTGCAAAAAAAACTCAAAAATGGGTTCAAAATCCTATAAAAACTCAGGAAATTGTATTTAAAGAACTTTTAACCAATGCGGTAAATACAAGCTTTGGAAAAGATCACAATTTTAATGCTATAAAAGACCATTCAGATTTTGTAAAAAATGTTCCTGTTAGAGATTATGAAGGGTTAAAAGAATATGTAGAACAGGTTGTTGCAGGAAAGCCCAATATATTATGGCCAGATAAACCAATATATTTTGCTAAAACTTCTGGAACTACTTCTGGTGCAAAATACATTCCGATAACTTCAGCATCTATTAAGCATCAAGTAGAAGCATCTAGAAATGCTATTTTAAATTATATTTCTGAAACAGGAAATGCTGATTTTGTAAATGGGAAAATGATTTTTTTGCAGGGCAGTCCAGTTTTAGAGGAGAAAAATGGAATTAAGTTAGGCAGATTATCTGGTATTTCTGCACATTATGTTCCAAAATACCTTCAGAAAAATAGACTGCCAAGCTGGGAAACAAATTGCATCGAAGATTGGGATACCAAAGTAAACGAAATTGTAAAAGAAACCATCTCAGAAGATATGTCTATAATTGCAGGCATCCCATCTTGGGTACAGATGTATTTTGAAAAATTGAGTGCTGTTAGCAACAAAAAAGTTGGAGATTTATTTAAAAACTTTAATCTCTTTATATACGGTGGTGTAAACTATGAGCCTTATCGTTCCAAATTTGAAAGTTTAATTGGCAGAAAAGTAGATAGTATAGAGTTATTTCCTGCTAGTGAAGGTTTTTTTGCTTATCAGGATTCTCAGAAAGAAAAAGGAATGCTATTGCTCCTAAATTCGGGTATTTTTTATGAGTTTATTAAAGCAGATACTTTCTTTGAAGAAAATGCAAAACGAATTACGATTAAAGATGTAGAAATTGGTGTTAATTATGTAATGATTATTTCTACAAATGCAGGTTTATGGGGGTATAATTTAGGAGATACCGTTCAGTTTATTTCTTTAAAGCCATTTAAAATAATAGTCTCAGGAAGAATTAAACATTTTATTTCTGCTTTTGGTGAACATGTTATTGGGAAAGAAGTAGAAGTGGCCATGCAAAAAGCAATTGAGGTTACAGATGCAGAAGTAAATGAATTTACGGTAGCACCACAAATTAATCCAACTAATGAAGAGTTACCTTATCATGAATGGTTTGTAGAATTTGAAAAAGAGCCTACAAACAAAGAAATTTTTATAGAAACCTTAGATAAAACATTACAAGAGCAAAATAGTTATTATTATGATTTAATTGAAGGTAAAATACTTCAAACACTTAAAATCACATCCATTAAAAGCAATGGATTTAGAGACTACATGAAATCTATAGGCAAATTAGGAGGGCAAAATAAAGTACAGCGCTTATCAAATGATAGGAAAGTAGCAGATAAATTATTACAATTTAAAAAAGCATAATTATGTATTCAATTTAGCGTGCAAGTTTACTAAGTAATTGTATTAGAAAGACAATTTATATTCTGGACAAACCATAGTGTATTTAAATCTCGATTATAGAGTAAACCAAAAATTAAGTTGTAATTTTATAGGAATTTTATTCCATGGGCAAATCAATCAATACAACAAGAGCACAAGAATCTACAAATGCTATAGAACGCCTGTATATTACCATGCGTCATTTGTTTAATAGGGGCTTTTATAAACCGATGGGTGTTTCTGGTGAAACCTTAAGAAATGCATTATTACAACTCCGACCAGAAATTTATGGAACTATTGCTGAAGAAAAAGCAGAATTAAACGGACTTGTTTATGTTTTAGAACGTTTACCTGAAGGAATAGAGCAATGTAGATTTATAAATCTTACTTCAGATGAAGGCTATGGAAAGTCTCACTTTAAAGCAATAGTCCCTCCAAAAAGAAGAAGGAATTGCTATAGAATAGATAATGAACAGATGAATATTGAGATTACCAGAGGTAGATCTGATATTTATGACATTTTAACCCACCTTACTTTTCTGTTTATAGAGTCAGAGAAAATTGCAGAAAGAGTAATTATTACTGATACACAGCAAACCATACGCGATTGGGAAAAGTTAGAAGCAGCTGTAAAAAAAGATAAGCTTACACAAGCAGAAAGAGAAGTTGCTATTATACATACAGCCAACATTTTAGGGAGATCTTTTGAAGAGATCGTTGCTATTTACGATACTTTTTCATCTAAGAAAAATCCAGAACGTTTTTTAAAAATTATTTATTGGCTCGGTAAACTAGCCATAGAAGAAGAATTTACAGGAGAGAAAAGAGCTATTACATTTACGCCTATATTAAGAGAACGGTTAGGGCATCATATTCATGGCGAAAGATGGGCAAATACTATAAAAGAAGTATTAAAAGAAAATAATTTAATAAACAGGCCAATACACATTATAAGTGCTAATATGCATAGTGTAATGAACTCTTTATTTGCTAGAAAAGCATTGGAAAAAGAATTTCCAAATGCAGATTCTCTAGACATTTATGAAAGCTTAAGTGCTTCAGAAAATAAAACCTTAAGAAATAAAGTAAACGCTTATGCAAAAAAAAATGGGATGTTATCTATTGATGATGATTCTGGTGCAAATATAGATGTGCAGATTTTTGATACTGCTAAGCTTGGTGAAAATGCCTGTTGTTTTGATTTTGGGAAACAACTTTCCAAAGAAGAAAAACCTGTTATATTTGTAATGGACTATGCGTTTGGAGAGCAAGCCTATGAAACCATAGATGAATTATTAAGACCATACGGCTCTAAAAAAGACCAAAAGGTATTTTTAAATGTAGTTTCGATATCTATTATGGGAAAAGCGGGTATTTTAGAAGGAGGAAAAGGAGATTTAATGATTCCGTCTGCACATATTTTTGAAGGTACCGCAGATAATTATCCTTTTAAAAATGAATTATGTGCGGAAGATTTTAAAGATAATGGACTTTTAGTTTTAGAGGGCGCAATGGTAACCGTTTTAGGAACCTCATTACAAAACAAAGATATTTTGAAGTTTTTTCATGAGTCTACCTGGAATGTAATTGGTTTAGAAATGGAAGGCGTACACTATCAAAAAGCAATACAGTCAGCCTCAAAAATACGGAAAAGCGTAAGAGAAGATATAAAAGTACGCTATGCGTATTATGCATCAGATAACCCATTAGAAACGGGCAGCACATTAGCTTCTGGAGGGCTAGGAACAACAGGAGTAAAACCTACCTATTTAATAACAGATAAAATTTTAACTCAGATATTTAATTCTTAACATCATATGTCTAATCAACAAGAACCCAATAATAACTCCGAAGAAATAGACTTAGAACAACTCTTTGCATTAATAGGAAACGCTTTTAAAAAAGTATTTATTTCTATTTTAAAACTGTTTCTGTATTTCAAGAAAAACCTCATAATTCTATTGGTATTAATTATAGTAGGTGCTGGTATAGGATATGGTCTAAGTTCTATTTCAGAAAAACTAAAAAAAACAGAGGTTATCGTAACTCCTAATTTTGAAAGCAAGGATTATTTATATGGAACGATTCAAGAACTACAGTTTAAAATAAAAGGAAAAGACAAACTTTTTTTTAAAAGCCTAAATATAGATTTAGATTCCATAAATGATTTAAAAATTGAAATTGAACCTATAGAAGACAATAAAAAAAAATCTGATTTACAGGAAGATTTAAAATATCTAGAATATTTAGGAAACTTAAAAGATGACAATGTTATTAAGCAAATTATTAAAAATGAAGTTCTTGCCAGTAGTTATATAAGTCACAAAATTTCTTTTTATTATAAAGATGCTAGTATTGGGCAAGATGCGGCTAAAAAAATCATGGCTTATATTAATAGAAATGAATATTTTAAAGAGATTAAAAAGATTAATTTAGTCAATTCGGAAACTCGAATTAAAGAAAATGAAGTTCTTATTTCCCAAATAAATAAGTTAATAGAAAAATATACAAATACGCTAGGGAATCAATCTAATAGTAATGGAGATAGCATGGTTTTATTAGGTGGAGAAGAAGGCTTAGACATACCTAGTTTATTGAATTTAAAGAGTAGATTAATTAAGGATATAGCAATTAATAAATTAGGTATTCAAGAGCGAAAAGAAACGATAACTATTATAAATTTTGGGGGTCCCCAAGAAGTTAAAAAAACATTTTTTGGAAAAGGATTAGTTTTTTTTCCAACAATATTTTTAGGAATATTCTTTTTATGGTCTATTATAAAATATTTAAATAAAAGGGCTAAAGAAATTTTGTAAATAAATATGACTTTAAAAAAAATTTTAATAACTGGAGGAGCAGGTTTTATAGGCTCTCATGTTATTAGAAGATTAGTGACAACATATCCTGAATATCATCTTTATAATTTAGATGCACTGACTTATGCAGGCAATTTAGAAAACCTAAAAGATATAGAAGCACTACCTAATTACAAATTTATTAAAGGAGATATAACAGATATAACATTTATTACTGATTTATTTTTGAAGTATAATTTTGATAGCGTGATTCATCTCGCAGCTGAATCACATGTAGATCGTTCAATAACAGATCCCTTAGCCTTTGTTAAAACAAATGTAATAGGTACCGTAAACTTATTAAATGCTGCTAAAAATAATTGGGAAAATAATACAAAACAAAAACGATTTTACCATATTAGTACAGATGAAGTATATGGCTCTTTAGGAAAAATAGGTCTGTTTACAGAAACAAATGCTTATAATCCTAATTCTCCTTATTCAGCATCCAAAGCAAGCTCAGATCATTTTGTAAGGGCATATGGAGAAACCTATAATTTACCATATGTCATTAGTAATTGTTCCAATAATTATGGCCCAAATCAATTCCCAGAAAAATTAATTCCACTATTGATTAACAACATCATACAAAAAAAACCATTACCTGTTTATGGAGATGGTAATTATGTGCGAGATTGGTTATATGTAGAAGACCATGCAAGAGCCATAGATACTATTTTTCATAAAGGAAAAAATGCAGAAACATATAATATTGGAGGTATTAATGAATGGAAAAATATAGATGTAGTAACACTCCTTTGTCAATTAATGGACACTAAATTAAATCGAAAAAAAGGAGAAAGTGAACAACTCATTACTTATGTTAAAGATAGGCCAGGACATGATTTACGATATGCTATTGATGCATCAAAGGTGAAGAATAATTTAGGTTGGAAAACGTCAGTTACTTTTGAAGAAGGCTTATTAAAAACAATTGATTGGTATTTAGAAAATAAAGAATGGTTAAATAATGTAACATCTGGCACATACCTAGATTATTATAAAAAACAATATCAATAATATAATAATGAAGGGAATTATTTTAGCAGGAGGTTCTGGAACAAGATTACACCCACTTACAATAGCTGTGAGCAAGCAATTAATGCCTGTTTATAATAAGCCTATGATATATTACCCTATAGCAACGCTAATGGCTGCTGGCATTAAAGAAATACTCATTATAACAACTCCACAAGATAAATCCTTATTTGAAAAATTATTAGGGGATGGTTCTCAATTAGGCTGTACATTTTCTTATGCCATTCAAAAGCAACCTAATGGTTTAGCAGAAGCCTTTTTAATAGGCGAAAAATTTATTGGAAAAGATAGTGTGGCCCTTATTTTAGGGGACAATATTTTTTATGGATCTGGTTTTTCTAAATTATTACAGGAAAACAAAAACCCCAATGGAGGAATTATTTATGCATATCATGTAAATGATCCAGAGCGCTATGGTGTTGTTGAATTTAACAATGATGGAAAGGCTATCTCTATTGAAGAAAAACCATCTCAACCTAAATCTAATTATGCAGTACCAGGAATTTATTTTTATGATAATACAGTAATAGAAATAGCAAAGGAAATAAGACCAAGTAACCGAGGAGAATTAGAAATTACCGATATTAATAAGGCCTATTTAGCAGAAGGTAAATTAAAAGTAAGTGTTTTAGACTCTGGAACGGCATGGTTAGATACGGGAACATTCTCTTCATTAATGCAAGCTTCACAGTTTGTAGAGGTTATTGAAAAAAGGCAAGGCTTAAAGGTAGGAGCCATAGAAGAGGTTGCCTATAAAATGGGCTATATAACAGAAGACGAACTTCATCAATTAGCGCAACCTTTATTGAAAAGTGGTTACGGGGAGTATTTATTAAAAACAAAAAAGTAAGGTGAAAATAACGGAAACATACCTTAAAGGTTGCTTTGTAATTGAACCAACTCGTTTTAAAGACAACCGAGGTGTTTTTTTTGAAGCCTATAAGAAAGAATATTTTGAAAAAACAATTGGAGAATCCGTTGATTTTGTACAAGACAATCAATCTATTTCCAAACAATGGACATTAAGAGGCTTACATTTTCAAACAGAAGGAGCGGCACAAGCTAAATTAGTGAGTGTTGCCTTTGGTGAAGTATTAGATGTAGTAGTTGATATTCGTAAAGAAAGCCCCACTTTTGGAAAACATTTTAAAATAAAGTTATCAGCAAAAAATCATATTAGCTTATTTATCCCTAAAGGTTTTGCCCATGGCTTTTTAGCGCTAGCTGACCAAACTATTTTCCAATACAAATGTGACAACTATTATAAAAAGGATTTAGAAAGAGGTATTTTATATAATGATAGAAATTTAGATATTGACTGGGAGTTTCCTATTCATAAATTTATAATATCAGAAAAAGATAAGAAGTTACCTAATTTTAAAGCACTATTTAAATGAGCAATGTTTTAGTTACAGAAACTTCTGGTCAATTAGGTTTGACTATACAAGATATTCATATTTCTACAGAGTATGTTTTTGATGGAGAAAAAAAGAATTTTATACAAAATTGGTGATATCCCAAATCCAATAAACGAGTTTGGATAATCAAAGTCAGCCAGATAAAAACATATTCTAGAAATAATAACTAATTATTTTATTATTTGTACCTCTTGGTTATATAGTAAAACGTATGGTGCCGATTTCCAAAAAGCATACTCCACGATCGTTATAAATTTAGCGGATTATGTCTTGCATTTAGCATCTAAAAATGTAAAAAAATATGGGATATATTATTTTACGGATAAAAAAGAAATAACAAGGTATGATTTTGCTTCGAAAATAATAATAGAAAATAATCTTAATGAGAACACAACGCTTGTAAGAGATAATAATTGTTGTAGCTTTGTTAAGAGACCAAAAAGTAGTATTTTAAAATAAATAAATGGATTATAAAGGTAAATCACTATTAATTACTGGTGGCACTGGATCACTAGGGAAAGCATTAACAACTCATATTTTATCTAAGCATGCTGAAATTAGAAGAGTAATAATTTTTTCTCGTGATGAGCAAAAACAATTTCAAATGGCTCAGGAATTTCCAAAAAATAAATTTCCTCAAATACGTTTTTTTATAGGTGATGTTAGAGATAAGGAGCGCCTTAAGAGAGCTTTTAAAGGGGTTGACTATGTTATCCATGCAGCAGCTATGAAACATGTTCATTTAGCAGAATATAACCCTGAAGAATGTATAAAGACTAATATTGGAGGAGCTCAAAATGTTGTAGACGCGTGTTTTGAAACTAGTGTAGAACGAGTTGTGGCATTATCAACAGATAAAGCTTGTGCACCCATAAACTTATACGGTGCAACAAAATTAACTTCAGATAAACTTTTTATAGCAGCAAATAATATTAAAGGAGATAGTCCTATAAGGTTTTCTGTAGTAAGATATGGAAATGTTATGGGATCAAATGGTTCTGTAATTCCATTTTTTATTAAAAAGAAGAAAGAAGGTTCTTTACCAATTACAGATCCAAATATGACGCGTTTTAATATTTCCTTACAAGGTGGAGTAGATATGGTAATGCATGCAATGGAATACGCTTGGGGGGGAGAATTATACGTACCTAAAATACCTTCATATAGAATTACAGATGTAGCTGAAGCTATTGCTCCAGAATGTAAAAAACCTGTTGTAGGGATCCGACCAGGCGAAAAAATTCATGAAGAAATGATAACACCATCTGATTCATTTTATACCTATGACCTTGGAAAATATTATACCATTTTACCTTCTACGCATAAATGGAAATTAGAAGACTTTATTAAAGAATTTAATGCAAAACCTGTCCCACAAAATTTTAGTTATAATTCAGGTGAAAATGAGGAATGGGAGACTGTAGAGACGTTAAGAAAACTTATAAAAGAACATGTAGATACTAATTTTGTTATATAATGCAATCTATACCATACGGAAGACAGAATATTGAACAAGATGATATTGATGCAGTAGTAGAAACACTTACAGCAGATTATTTAACTCAAGGGCCAAAAGTCAAAGAATTTGAAAATAAATTTGCAGAATATGTAGGCGCTAAATATGCTGTTTCTGTTAATAATGCAACCTCTGGGTTACATTTAGCTGTCTTAGCTTTAGGCTTAAAAAAAGGAGAGCGGGTTATTACAACACCAATTACCTTTGCAGCATCAGCAAATTGTGTTAGATATGCTGGCGGAGAAGTTTGGTTTGCAGATATAGATCCAGATTCCTATTTACTGTCTTTAGAGAGTACTAAAAAATTAATTGAGAGTAAACCAAAAGGTTTTTTTAAAGGAATAATTCCAGTAGATTTTGCAGGTCTTCCCATAAATCTAGAAGCTTTTAAAGAATTAGCTCTAGAGCATGATTTATGGATAATAGAAGATGCTTGTCATGCACCAGGAGGCTATTTTGTAGATTCAAAAGGAGATAAACAAATGTGCGGTAATGCCAATTATGCTGATATTGGTATATTTTCATTTCACCCAGTAAAACATATTGCTTGTGGAGAAGGAGGAATGGTTACTACAAATTCTGAAAAACTATACAAAAAGCTCTCCTCTTTAAGAACGCATGGTATCACCAAAGAAGATATGACAGAGAATCATGGAGGTTGGTTCTATGAAATGCAAGAGTTAGGCTATAATTACAGATTAACAGACATTCAATCAGCTTTAGGAATTTCGCAATTAGCAAAAAATAAGGCAGGAGTTGAAAGAAGAAATGAAATAGCACGTACTTACAAGAAAGCGTTTAAGGATAAAATTAAATTTCAAAGCCTAGATGAAAAATCTTTAAACGCACATCACTTATTTGTTATAGAAGTTGACGATAGAAAAGGTTTGTATAACTTTTTAAGAACACAAAACATTTTTGCACAGATACATTATATTCCAGTACATACTTTGCCTTATTATAAAGAAATAGGATATGAAAGTGCAAGTTTAAAAAATGCTGAAAAGTACTATGCTAGATGTATTAGCTTACCAATGTATCCAAGTTTAACGGATGAAGAACAGGCATACGTAATAGAAAAAGTGTTATCATATATCTATGGCTAATTTGGCAATAATACCTGCAAGAGGTGGGAGTAAACGAATTCCTAAAAAGAATATAAAGCCTTTTTTAGGGAAACCTATTATTGCATACTCTATAGAAGCTGCTTTAAAAAGTAATTTGTTTGATGAGGTTATGGTCTCTACAGACGATCAGGAAATTGCAAAAATAGCTATAGCATATGGTGCGGAAGTGCCTTTTTTAAGAAGTGATAAGAATGCTGATGATTTTGCTGTTTTAGCAGATGTAGTAGAAGAAGTGATTACTAATTATAAGCATCAAAATAAAAATTTTGATGCTATTTGTTGTATACTTCCTACAGCACCATTTGTAACATCAAATAAGATCAATGAAGCGTATAACAAACTTATAGAGGATAATTTTGATAGTGTTTTTCCTGTGTTAGCGTTTTCTTTCCCAATACAACGATCACTAAAATTTAAAGATAACAAAGTAGCTATGGTATGGAGTGAGCATTTAAATTCACGTTCTCAAGATTTAGAATTGAGATACCATGATTCTGGTCAGTTTTATTGGCTAAAACCTAACTCTTTTAATAAAGATAAAAAGTTGTTTACAAATAATTCTGGAGCCATTGTAATTTCAGAATTGCATGCTCAAGATATTGATACAGAAACAGATTGGAAACTTGCAGAAATTAAATACAAACTCATACTTAATGACCAAGAAGGTAATCTTTAGAGCAGATGGAAATGCCACAACAGGATTAGGTCATTTATATAGATTATTTAGTCTAGCAGAAATTGTTAAGGACACTTTAGATTTTGTATTCTTAACACACGAAACTTCAACAGATTCAGTAATTCCAGAACTTTATGCAAAAAAAGGTATCCCTAAAAACATTACTATTGATGAAGAGCCAGAATGGTTAGCTACTTCTTTTTCTGCTAAAGAATATATTATTATTGCAGATGGATATCAATTTACAGCATCATATCAAAAACAAGTAAAACAACTTGGATTTTGTTTAATTTATATTGATGATTTGGCTAAAGAACATATGCATGCAGATGTGGTTATTAATCATTCGCCACATATTAATGAAAAACATTACCATAAAGAATCGTACACTAAATTAGCTTTAGGAACGCAATATGCATTACTTAGACCCCTTTTTTTAAAAGTAGCAAAACAAAACAAAACCATTAAAAGAGTGGATAGTGCTTTTATTTGTTTTGGTGGCGCAGACCCATTTAATCTTAGCTTAAAAGTTGTTGAAGCAGTATTACAGATTAAAATTTTTAAAAATATACATATTGTACTAGGTGCTGCGTATAAACATGATGAGATTTTTAATTTAGAAGAGAAATACTCCAACAAAATAAAAACGTATCGTAATCTTTCTGAAGAACAATTAATAAAAGTAATGCAAAAATGTAATTTTGCAATTGCTCCAGCAAGTACCATTTTGTATGAGCTTTCCTGTATTAAAATGCCTATTTTTAGTGGATTCTATATAGATAATCAAGAGTTAATTTATAAAGGGTTTTTAGATAAGAAAGCTATTTATAAAGGAGAGAATATGAAGAACTATAAATCTTCTGATTTTTTAAACAAAATAAATATAATTTTAAAGGAAGCACAATTTAACTATCAAATAGAAGCTCAAAAAGCACTGTTTGATGATAAAATAGCTTTAAGACATTTAAATTTAATAAAAGAAATATGTTAACTACAGGTATACTTTGTAGTGGTGGTTTAGGCCTAGACACCTTAGTAAAAATAGCTAAAGACCACGCTATAGAATTTGTTTTAACAGACAGTAATTCTACTGGAATAATAGATTTTGTAACTAAAAATAATATTCCATTTTATGCTGGTAACCCAAGGAAAGGTGCTGGTTATGATTTTATAAAAGAATTTAATGTAGATATTATAGCATCAATTAACTACTTATTTTTAATTGATGAAGATATTATTAACCATTCTAACCTTTTAACATTTAATATCCATGGATCTTTATTACCTAAATACAGGGGTAGAACGCCACATGTTTGGGCAATAATAAATGGAGAAGATAAAGCTGGAATTACAGCTCATGTTATTGATAAAGGTTGTGATACTGGAAAAATAATACACCAGATTGAAATACCAATTGAAAAAGAAGATACAGGAGGAACAATACTAGAAAAATATGCAAAAGCATATTATCCGTTAGTAAAAAAAGTATTACATGATGTTTTCAATGATCAATTAAACTTAGCAGTTCAAAAAGAAGAAGACGCAACGTATTTTGGAAAACGAACGCCTGCAGACGGTGAAATTAATTGGAATTGGAGCAGAGAAGCTATTCGTAATTGGGTTAGAGCACAAGCAAATCCATATCCAGGTGCATTTACATTTTATAATAACCAAAAAATTATCATTGATAAGGTATCTTTTTCGGATGTTAAAATAACAAATGCGCAAAGTATAGGAGAAATTATACAACTTCAGCCTAAGCTAGTTATTAAGACCGCAAATGGAGCAATTAACTTAGATATAATAAGAACAGAAAATTGTACTTTTAACCTCGGAAATATATTTGGTAATGAAAATAGGAAATAAAACGATAGGAGGAGACAATCCATGTTTTATAATAGCAGAGCTTTCTGCCAATCATAATGGCGATTTAAATGTTGCAATAGAAACGATAAGAGCGGCAAAGAAAACAGGAGCAGACGCCATAAAACTTCAAACCTATACCCCAGATACATTAACTATAAATTGTGATAATAAACACTTTAAAATTGAAGGGGGAACCTTGTGGGATGGTAAAACATTATATGAACTTTATGGAGAAGCATATACCCCTTGGGAATGGCATAAGCAACTTTTTGAAGTAGCAGAAGAAGAAGGTTTAATTTGTTTTTCTTCACCTTTTGATTTTACAGCAGTTGATTTTCTTGAGGAATTAAATGTCCCAGCTTATAAAATTGCATCGTTTGAGATTCAAGATATTCCTTTAATAGAATATGCTGCATCCAAAGGAAAACCAATTATTATATCCACAGGTATCGCAGAAGAAGCAGACATTCAATTAGCAGTTGATACTTGTAGAAAGGTTGGCAATAATGATATTATCTTACTAAAATGTACATCTTCTTATCCTGCCCCTTTAGAATTAGCGAATTTAAATACTATTCCTGATTTAAAATCTCGATTTAATGTTGAAGTTGGTTTTAGCGACCATACTTATGGTTCACTTGCACCAACTGTTGCAACAACATTAGGAGCAAAGGTTATTGAAAAACATTTTATTTTAAACAAATCTATTGGAGGTCCAGATGCTGATTTTTCTCTTGATGTTGAAGAGTTTACGGAATTAGTGGACAAAGTAAGAGACACTGAAAAATTATTAGGAAAAGTCTCCTATGAAATCTCAGAAAAAGTAAAAAACAATAGAAAATTTGCAAGATCACTATTTGTAGTTAAAGATGTTAACTCTGGAGATATTATAACAAAAGAAAATGTTAGATCTATTAGACCAGGATATGGTATGCACCCAAAACATTTTAAAGACATTTTAGGTAGTTCTTTCTCTGTTGATATAAAAAGAGGTACTCCATTACACTTAAACTTAATAAATTAAATTTTTGAAATTATTTACTTTTTTTTATTTAAAATCTTTTCTTAAAGGCATTTATATCAATGATCTAAATAACTTTACAATAGGAGAGAACAGTTGGATTGGAAAGCATGTACATATTTTTATCCCAAATGCGTCTAAAGAAAAAAAAGGAAAAATAGTTATTCAAAACCATGTTAGAATAGGTTCTTTTTCTGAGCTTAATGCAATTTCTGGTAAAAACTTAATCATAAAAGAGTATACAAGCCTTAATACAAATTGTAAAGTATTAGGAGAAGTAACAATAGAAAGGTATTGTGTTTTAGCGCCTAATATTTTTATATCTTCTGGAAATCACTATGCTTTTACATACCCAGAAAGATTAATAAAAAATCAAGATAAAATGGTCTTCTCTACAGAAGAAGGACTAAATGCTCATTCTAAAAAAGTAACTATTAATGAAGATGTGTGGTTGGGAGTGGGTGTTTTTATTGCCCAAGGTGTTACAATTGGTCGGGGTGCAGTAATAGGAGCAAATTCTGTAGTTTTAAAAGATATTCCTCCATATACTGTTTATGTTGGTGCACCTGCTAGATTTATTAGAGAAAGATTAAGTTTTTCACCCCCAATTAACCTTAACTGTAAAAATGCAGAAAATTGGCCTTATTTTTACAAAGGATTTGATCACATCAATATTGAAAAAGATATTGAGTATGGAATTAAACTTATAGATGAAGGTGAAATTAGATTAAATAAAGAAATACTAAGTTTAAGTATTGAAGGGAGTTGTTCTGAAAAAAATAAATTTAAAGTATGCTTCCTTATAGGAACTTTAAAAATTGTTAAAGAACTAACAGGGAATTTTAAACTCAACTTTGACTTAGAAGATAATGCTAATGAATTAGACTATCTAAAAATAGAGATTTTAAGTTTAGATAGTAATTATAAAGAATTGGACTTTAGAATAAAAAAAATAAATTAAAAATGGAATCATTAAAAATTGGATTAGCAAGAGTGTTATTTGAATTTGGACTTGTTTTTTTTAATTGGTTTGGCTTTACTCCAAAGTATTCATATGAGAGCCTAAGGAAACTATACTATACTAGTAATGGAAAATTTAATAAAAAAATATCTTCAAGAATAGGTAAAAAAAGCAAATTATATGATTTTGAAGAAAAAATAAATGGAGTTTTAGGAGAACTTAATCATGAAGATATTGATAAAATTGTTTCTGATATAAATACCAATGGCTATTATGTTTTTGATAAAAAACTTAATCATGAAGATATTGATCATCTATTAAAGTTTTCTTTAGAAACTAAAGCTAGATTAATGCCAAATGAAGAAATGGTTTTTAAAACATATGATAGAAACAATCCTGAAGCTATAAAATACCAATTTCAAGAACAAGATTTAATTAATAATTCAGTTATTCAAAAAATAGCTATAGATAAAACTATTCTTTTAATTGCTCAAAAATTTTTAAAAGCAAAACCCATTCTTGATTTAATAAGCATGTGGTGGAGTACAAGTATTTCTAAAGAAGCTTCTTCTAAAATTGCTCAATTATATCATTTTGATATGGAAAGAATAAGATTCATTAAATTTTTTATATACCTAACAGATGTTGATGAGAATACAGGACCTCATTGCTATGTAAAGGGTTCAACTAAGAATATTCCTTTAGCTGTAAGAAGAGATGGTAGAATTTCTGATATAGAAATGGAAGAAGCTTATGGGAAAGAAAATTTAATGGAAATAGGGGGTAAAAAAGGAACTATTTTAGCGGTAGATACAAGCGGTTTTCACAAGGGAAAAAAATTAGAAAAAGATGATAGACTTTTACTACAGTTTGAGTACACTAATAGTTTATTTGGAGTAAAAAATACATTCTATGATGTAACAGAACCTACAAAGGATTTAAAGAAGTCTAAAAAGAAGTATAAAGAGACTTTTCAACGATACTTGATAAAATAAAAAGTGACCAAAATAGGCTCCCTAATTAAAAATAATTTACCAAACCTTTTCTTTAGGGGGTTGGCTATAATTGGAAAGTTTTTTTTGGTCTTATATATCACCAAAAAATTAACACTAGAAGATTTAGGCATCTATAATTTATTATCTGTAACCGTAGCAGTATTTTTATTTATAGTTGGTTTTGAGTTTCACAGCTACACCGGAAGGCAATATAAAGATAGAGCAAATAAAAATTTTTTATTAATTAATCAATTTGTTGCCCATTTTATATTCTATTTAATTGCCATTCCTTTATCATACTTCTTGTTTTTTAAGCATATGGTAGACAGTGAGTACCTACTACTAATTTACTTAATTATTATTTTTGATCACATATCCCAAGAAATATCTAGAGTTTTTGTTTATGTTGGTAAATCAGTGATCTACAACTTTCTATTTTTTCTTAAAAATGGAGCGTGGGTGTTTCCTTTGATGCTTATATCGTTCTCTTTTGAAACTGAAATTGATATTACTGAAATTTTGCAATATTGGTTCTATGGTACAATTGTTGCCTTTTTAACGGGTTTTATATTTTTATTTAAATACAGATTCATAAGACCGAGCGTAATTGATTTTAAATGGATTTTAAAAGGATATAAAGTAGCTTTTCCATTTTTTTTAATGGCGATCTCTTTAAGAATTATTGAGTTTAGTGATCGGTATTTAATTGAGAATTTTTTAAACCTTAAACAACTTGGAATATATAGCTTTTATTTTGGTATAGCAGGTATAGCAACAACACTTATTACGAGTAGTATAGGTGTTCAATATATTCCTCTTTTTTTAGCAGCTGAAAATAACCTTACAAAGTTAAAACAGCATGTAAAATCGTATTTATATAAAATATTGAGTATTTATAGTATTATAATTATAGGGATATTAGTTTTGTTGCCTTACTTAATTTCTTATATGGAAAAAGACGAATTATTTTCTTATTATAATATTATTTGGTTAATGATTGCAAATTCAATTTTAATATCATTAACCATAATCCCTCAAAATATTTTATATGCACTAAAAAAAGATAGCGTTTTAATGTACTCTTCAATTATTGGAGCGTTAGTAAATATATTTATTAACATAGTTTTTCTTGAAAAAATTGGACTATACGCAGCTGTTTTTTCAACTACAATTACTTATATTTTAATCATCTTAATTAGAATACTTTTTCTAAAAAATAAATGTCAATGGATATAGATATTGCACTTATAAATGGTTATCATGAATTTGCTTTATCAGCACAATTTTATTTTGAGTTAAAAAATAAAGGGAAAAATGCGTTGGTTTTAACCCCTAATCCTTACGAATTTAAAAAATTAAAAAAACAAGGTGTTTCTGTTATTTACATTAATAATTTCTTTCCATTAAAAACCCCTAAAACTAAAGAAATAGAAGCATTTTTTAAGAAAGAAAATATAGAATTAAATCAATTTATAGAAACTGAAAAGGCATACTACAATGATGATGAAAACAACATTAAAAGATATGCATACAATTATTTAATAGCTTTTAAAACAATATTCAAAAAATATACTATTAAGTATATTTTTCAAATGCAAGGAGGTGAAGTTGTTCGCAGAGCTGCTTTTTTGGCTGCAAAAACAGCAAAAATGAAGTCTATATATTCTGGGGAATCTTTTCTTAAAGGCTTTTCAACATTGTATTCAGATGAACAAAAAACTATAATTGTTCCAAAAAATTACAAAGAACTTTCAGAGGAAAAAGCAAAACAGATTATTTCAGAAAAAATTTCAAAAAAGAAAGTCATTAAGTATAGCACTAAGGCAACAAATTACCAAAAAGGGAATATTTTAGCTAAATTCAGCACACTTATATTTCATAGAAATTATAATATTATTAGAGCTTATTTATATCATATTTATAAGAGAAAACTACGTCATGTTTTCTTAGAATTTACTACATCAAATTACTTTAAAAGTTTTGAACCAAATAATGATTTTTTTTATTTTCCATTTAATGTAGCAGCTGAATCAGAATTATTTATAAGAAATAGAGCTTTTTCCGATCAAATAAAAACAGTAAAACAAATTGCAAAACACTTGCCCAAAGACTATTTTTTATATGTAAAAACTCACCCAGGAGATGAAGGGCACCTAACTTTAAACAATTATAAAGAAATAGATAAAATTAAGAATGTTCGTTTACTAAATGCAGATGTAAATACTTTTGATGTAGTTGATTCTGCAAAAGCAGTAATTATTGTTTCTTCTACAGTTGGTCTAGAAAGTTATATAAAGGACAAACCAACGCTTGTTTTAGGGAATTGGCCATATAAGTCTATGGGTAATTATATAATCAATTCCTCTTATAAAAGTATAAGTGAAGATATATCAACACATACTGGTAATAACCCAACAGTACTATTACAAAATATTCAAAAAAATGTTCATAAAGGACATCTTTTTGGGACAGAAGATGAGTTTTCTGAATTAATGAATACAATGTCAGTACTTATAGATGAATAAGATACTCTACATTAAAAAAAAACCAAAAAGGGCTAATTGGTCTGGTGTGTTAGAACGCCAATTTAAAAGTTTTCAAGAGTTTTCAACTAATGATGAAGTTGGACTAATAGAAGTTGACACTTCTAGCCTTGCAAATTTTTTTGGGTGTATTAGAAAAATTATCTCAAATAGTAAAAAATTTAATATTATTTATGTTAATCATATCATTTGTGGTTTTGCCTGTATTCCAGCAATAATTTTGGCTTGGAATAAAGCATGGATACTATCCTTACATGAAAGCGAACCTGTATTAGGCTTTTTTTATGGACTTAAACGTTTTAAAAGTCTAGGTATAAAAAAGCTTATCCGGTATTCTCCAATAATGAGAATCCCAGTACTGTTTTTTAATAAAATATTAGTTCTTAATGAAAAACAGATGTATAGAAAATCAAGTAAATATTATCAAAGTAATTTTTTAGGAGTAAATACAGAGATGTTTTTTCCTCAAAAAAATAATACTACAGCGATTACTTGTTTTTTTCCACATGACCCACTGAGACCAGAAAAAGGTTTTAATGCCGTTGAAAACTTTCTAAACGATAATTATAAAAATAGATTCTTTGTAGGTGGTAATATTCCGAATAACAAAATGCCTTCATATTATCAAAAATCAGACGTTGTTTTATTTTCAGGAGATTATGAAACGTATTCAATCGCTTTTCTTGAAGCTATTGCCAGTAATTGTTATGTAATATGCCATCAAGAATTAGGAATTGTTCTTAATTTACTTTCTAAATATACTGCTGGTGAGCTATCAGAGTATGGGGTTTTTATTTATCAAAAATCAGAAGAATTAAAAACGTTTTTTACTAAAGTACAGGAAAATATCTTAAATTATAAAGCGCCTAAAACAATTGATTTACTAAAAGAAAATAAACTTTCTGAAAAAGAATGCAATGAAAATCTTTTAAAACTTCTTATAGATTTAAATGAAAAAAAAGATAAAGCTTAATAATTTTCTTCTTAACCTCTTTTTTATAGCCTTTTTTTTAAGGTTTTCTTCTGAGTTGCCTGCTTCGTTTTATAATGTTGGTTGGATTGATCCAATATTTTTCCCTTTTACTAAGGTTTTTTCTTTCTTTTTGTTAATTACCGCTGTATTTATTATTATGCTAAATAAACCTCAAATAATATTAAAAAAGCATTTATTTAAGGATACGCTATTAATTATATGTTCTTTTATTTGCTCAAGTTTATTGGCTATATGGACATACCATACAATAGGAATGCCAAAAACTGGAATATTAATAGTTTTTTTGAGGTATATCATTGAAATAGCTATTGTGTTTGTTGTGTTTAAAACCGTTAAATCTAGATTTGATTATAGATTTATTTTTAATCGTTTAATTCAACCAATTATTTTACTCACAATTTTCATTTCTTATTTACAAATATTTACATCTAGTTATCAAAATATTCAAGGAGTATATCGTTTGCCTGGACCGTTTTCTAACCCAAATGTTTGTGCCTCTTTCTTAAGTTTATTCATTGCAATACTTACCTATGATTATGCATATAGAAAATCTAAATATCTCAATATAATTTTAATCATACTTCTGGAAATATTGCTATGGAAGACCGGTAGTATGACCTCTATATTCATTAATTTATTATTTTTCTTTTTAATATTTATACATAAAAAATTATATAAATCATTAGTTTTTTATTATTCATTCCCAGTTGCAGTAATATCATCAGCTATCTACATTTATTTAAAATGGGATAGTATCTTATTTAGGGTCTCTAAGGTATTTAATCTTGATGATTTTGAGCTTAGTTCAGCCTCATCTATTTCTTGGAGATTTGAAGCTTGGCAAAACTATTTAGCTCAAATTGATAGTTTTTTTGAAGTATTTTTTGGCCTTGGACTTGGAACACATCGATTTATATTTTTAAATGGCTACTCAAACAACCTCTCCTATGTTTTTGAAGCTCCAGGAACACATAATGATTATCTTGGGATTTTTGTAGATATGGGTTTAGTAGGTTTAGTAGTATTCTTTTATCTCATATATAAAGTTATTAGAGTAATCAATAAAAAAATAGCGATAGACAAAAATATGATTACAATTAAGCTTTTCTTTTATTGTTTTTTAGTGTCTATGTTAATGGATAATTATATTGATGGAATATTAATGATGACTTTTTTGATTTTTTTAGTTACTACAATAAAATCCACTAATAAGATATAGATGCTAAATAAGATTAAAACAATACCTGCTTTTGAAATTTTAATAGCTTTATTTATCTTAACATACCCTTTTTCTATTAAGCTTAATAGTATTTCCATTCTGTTATTAGTAACGTATTCATTGTTTACTTTAAAAAAATCGAGTTTTACATTCAAAATAAGTTTTTTACAAACTTCTTTAATATGCTACTTTTTGTTAGTGGTTGTATCTTCAATCTTTATTTCTCAACAAATAAAGGAAATAGAGAGTTATCTGTCTTTTATAGGCATGCCAATTATTTTTTTCCTAGCTCATAGAAAAATAAATTCAAACTATGTATTTACGGTTTTTACAGTTGTTGCATTTATCGCATCGTTTTCTGCACTTATTTTAAATTTTAATTTTTTAATTGAAAATAATGTGCCCCTGAGGCTGTACTTTGATTGGAGGTATAATAATGATTTCTTATCGCAACAGATAAATTTTAATGCCAATTATATGTCGGTATTTATTGCTATTTCTTTTTTTTGGATTTTATACAGGCATTTACTTTTTAATAGTGGTTTTAAGATGTTAACCGGCATTCTCTATTTTTTTCTGATGCTTTATTTTCTTTTTTTTATGTTTCTCCTTGCCTCTAGATTTGTTTTATTAATTACCATTTTAATTACTGTGATTTCAATTGTATGGTATTTTTTAAAAAAAAGAAAAAAAAAGACAGGTGTTTTTGTACTTGTTGTGGTTATATCAATGTTGTTTGGTTTATCAAAAATAGGTGTTTTTGAACAGCGAATTAAAAGAACCATTTCAGAAATCAGTAAGCTTTCTACTTCTGAGGAAACTGTTGGTGGGTTTTCGGTAAGAAAACAAATATGGATCTCTTCAATTGATGTTCTTACGCAATCATATGTCTTAGGAGTAGGTGTAGGTAATGTTAAAAATAGGCTTGGGGATGGTTTTAAAGCACAATCTTACCATCAAGGGATTATTTATAAATATGATGCTCATAATCAATATTTACAAAGTTTTTTAGAATTAGGTATTATTGGTTTACTATTGGTTTTAATAGTATTTGTAAGGCTTACTTATATCTGTTTAAAAAGTAAGAGTATATTTTTTCTAACTATTTCAATACTATTGGGTTCCTTTGCATTTATGGAATCAGTGTTTGTTGTTCATAAAGGTGTTGTTATGTACTCTTTTTTGATACTTTTACTCGAAAATAGTATTACAAGGAAAAGTCACCATAAAGAATTAAACTAAGCTTATTTTAGGATGCTTCATAAATCATTTTATAAAAATATTGTTGATAGATTACATACAACCAATACAGTATTAACTTCAAAACAATTTCAATATTTTTCTTACATAAATCCAACAGTATACTTAGAATTAAGAAAAGAATCTTGGCTTCTAAAAAATATAGATGTATTATTCCTAGATGGCATTTTTTTAGCCCTTTTATTTAAAAGTATGGGATATAAAGTAAAAAGGAATAGTCCAGATATGGTTGGTTATTTTGGAACATTATTTAAAAAAGCGGAGAACGAAGGTTCAAAAATATATTTTGTAGGTAGTGATGCTCTTTCAATAAAAAAAACAGTTAAGGTGATAAAAGAATCTTTTCCAAAATTAAATATAGTTGGTTATAGGGATGGTTATTTTTCATCAGAAACTGAAAAGAAGCAAACTTGTTTAACGCTTAAAGAAGTTGCTGCAGAAATTGTAATTATAGGTATGGGTACACCTCATCAAGAAAAATTCTTACATACTCTAAATTCCGAAGGTTATGATGGACTTGCATATACTTGCGGAGGGTTTATTCACCAAACAGCCAAAGGAATAAATTATTATCCCAAATGGATAAACGATCTAAATTTAAGGTGGCTTTATCGCTTTTTTGATGAAAAGAGGGTTTTTCTTAGAACGCTAAGAACATATCCTACATTTTTGATAATTTTTATATGCGACTTTTTAAGATATAAGCTTAAATAATTTATACTTTTACGAAAATATTAAAATCGTGTTTTTTTTAGAAACCGCAATATGTCTTTTCTTAGGAGCTTTTCTCTTAACATACTTAACAATTCCAAAAATTATTGGTGTTGTTGAATATAAGAGACTAATGGATGATCCTAATAAAAGGAGTTCTCATTCTACTAAAACTCCTACTTTAGGTGGCGTAGCTTTCTTTTTTACACTTATTTTTGCTTTGTTTTTTATAAAAGGGTGGAATACTTTTGATGAAGGAATGTATATTATCCCTGGCCTTACTATACTGTTTATAGTAGGCTTAAAAGATGATTTAGTAGTATTATCACCTGTTACTAAACTAATTGCGCAAATATGTGCCATTTCTTTTGTCTTAGCAAATGAAGGTTTTACCATCTATTCCTTAAACGGATTTCTAAATATTAATGAAATACCATATTTTATTTATCTGCCAATTGCGGGTTTTATGATGCTAACCATTATAAACTCATATAATTTAATTGATGGTATTGATGGATTAGCATCTATTGTTGGGATAGTAATATTAATCTTATATACCACAATATTTTATTTATCCGGTGAGTATTTTTATGCTTTAATTGGAATAACAATGAATGCTTCTCTAATTGCTTTTTTTGGATTTAATATTTCTTCGGATCGCAAAATTTTTATGGGAGATACTGGTTCGTTGATAGTTGGGTTTGTAATTAGTATACTTACACTTAAGTTTTTAGCCTTAAAACCGCATGATTATACAGAGCTGCCTTTTTTATTAGAAAATGCCCCTCTAATAGCCATAAGCATTCTCATTGTTCCTTTATTTGATACTGCTAGGGTATTTGCAATACGTTTAGCAAATAAAAAGGGTCCATTTTCACCAGATAGAAATCATACACATCATGTACTCATAGATTATTGGGGATTAAGCCATAAACAAGCTAGCTTTCTAATAGGTTGTTTCAATATTCTGTTTGTAATGTTATTTATTGTTTTAGGCAGTACCTCAAAAAATTTGGGGATGGTATTGATGCTTGTTTTCATTATTATTGTTTTGGGGTATGTTTTTTTCAAGTACAATTACAATTTTAGTAATTTAAAGCAAAAAGTAACTTTAAAGAAAAAAATAGAAAGTCTTAAAGTAAATAAACCCGATTCTAAAAAAAATAAATTAAAAAAAAATAAATCAAAAAAGGAACTATAACTGGAGTAATAGTATGTTAAACTATACACCAGCGATGTTTTATAAAAAGTAAATTAAAAATATGAAAATATCAGTAATAGGTACTGGTTATGTTGGATTAGTTACAGGTACATGTCTAGCCGAAACTGGAAATGAAGTTGTCTGCGTAGACATAGATGAAAATAAAATAGAAAAAATGAAGAATGGTGAGGTACCAATTTATGAACCTCATTTAGATATCCTTTTTGAACGAAATATCAAAGCAGGTAGATTATCGTTCACAACTTCACTGAAAGAAGGTTTAAATCATGGAGAGGTTATTTTTTTGGCATTACCAACTCCAGAAGGAGAAGACGGTTCTGCTGACCTTAAATATATTTTGGATGTTGCAAATAACATAGGAGAAATTATTTCTGAATATAAAGTAATAGTTGATAAGAGTACAGTTCCCGTAGGAACAGCTGAAAAGGTACGTATGGCTATTGCTAAGAGAACAGAAATAGATTTTGATGTAGTTTCTAATCCAGAATTCCTTCGTGAAGGGTTTGCAGTGGATGACTTTTTAAAACCCGAACGGATTGTTATTGGATCTGTTTCGGAGAGGGCAATAAATTTAATGAGTAAATTATATAGGCCGTATGTTAGATCTGGAAATCCAATTTTAATTATGGACGAAAAATCGGCAGAACTTACTAAGTATGCAGCAAATTCTTTTTTGGCTACCAAAATAACTTTTATGAACGAAATTGCCAATTATTGCGAGAAAGTAGGAGCTAATGTAGATATGGTTCGAAAGGGTATGGGAACAGATTCAAGAATTGGAAAACGTTTTCTTTTCCCAGGAATTGGATATGGAGGTTCTTGTTTTCCAAAAGATGTAAAAGCACTACATAAATCAGGTAAAGATTCAAATTATGATTTTTCTATTTTAGAATCTGTTATTAAAGTAAATCAATCTCAAAAAACAATTCTTCTTCCTAAAATTGAAAAACATTTTCAAGGAAATTTAAAAGGCAAAAAAATAGCGTTATGGGGTTTGGCTTTTAAACCAGAGACTGACGATATTCGAGAAGCACCATCTTTATATATGATAGAAGAATTATTAAAAAGAGGAGTAACCCTAAACGTATTTGATCCAGAAGCCATGGATAATGTCAAAAAATTACTTGGAGATAAGATTGTGTATTCTAAAAATATGTATGAAGCAACGGAAGATGCCGATGCATTGTTAATATGCACAGAATGGAGCGTTTTTAGAAACCCAAACTTTACGAAGTTAAGCAATAAGTTAAAAAAGAAACTTATTTTTGATGGACGTAATTTATATGATACCGAAGATTTAAGGAATATAGGTTACACATACTATTCCATAGGAAGATAAAAGTAAAATTAATGAAAAGAGTACTTATAACAGGCGCAGCAGGATTTTTAGGATCACATTTATGTGACCGTTTTATAAAAGAAGGCTTTTTTGTAATAGCTATGGATAATCTTATTACTGGCGATTTAAAAAATATAGCACATCTTTTTCCACTTAAACAATTTGAGTTTCACCATCATGATGTGAGTACTTTTATACATTTAGAAGGGAAAGTAGACTATATATTACACTTTGCTTCTCCTGCAAGTCCAATTGATTATTTAAAAATACCAATTGAAACGCTAAAAGTAAGTTCTTTAGGTACATTTAATCTGCTAGGACTTGCTATGCAAAAGAAGTCTAGAATACTAGTAGCATCTACTTCGGAAATCTATGGGGACCCCTTAGTACACCCTCAAAACGAAGCATATTATGGAAATGTTAGTACTATAGGCCCACGTGGTGTTTATGATGAGGCAAAACGCTTTATGGAGTCGTTAACGATGGCATACCATCGCCATCACGGCTTAGAAACCCGTATTATCCGTATTTTTAATACCTACGGTTCTAGAATGCGACTGAATGACGGTCGTGTAGTACCCGCCTTTATGGGACAGGCTCTACGTGGTGAAGACCTCACTGTTTTTGGTGATGGCTCTCAAACACGTTCTTTTTGTTATATAGACGATCAGGTTGAAGGTATTTATAGGTTGCTTATGAGTGATTATTCAGATCCCATAAATATTGGAAATCCAGATGAGACTACCATCAAAGAATTTGCAGAAGAGATTGTAAAACTTACTGGTACAAACCAAAAAATTATATACAAGCCCTTACCAAAAGATGACCCTTTACAACGCAAACCAGATATTACTAGAGCTAAGGAAATATTGGGTTGGGAACCTAAAGTGCATCGCTCTGAAGGGCTCAAAATAGTATATGATTATTTTAAATCATTATCTCCAGAAGAACTTCAGAAAAAAGAACATAGAGATTTTTCTGATTTGTAGTTATATAACTCAAAATAAAGTGAATATATTTAATGTAAGATCATTCTTTTATGAGTCTTATATTAAGTTGCTGTACTATCTAAAAGTTGCAATATTTACTTTATTCAACATGGTAATGGTTCCACTCATCTACAGTAAGCCGTAATTTACCTATAACCCTCCTTTGTTATTGCACAATAATAGCATCTTTGTGGGTATATAATTAATACCCTAAATTAAAACCTACTTATTATGCTTATACCAAAAAAACAAACAATTTCAACCCAAGAATATACTAATGCATCAATAATAAAAGCAGAGAAACATTTTGATGCTTTTCTTAAAGAGATAAATCATATTTTGCCCTACTTATGTAGAGATGACGCTGCAGATACTACTAAAGGAGTTTTATTAAGAGCACTTTATGTAGACTATAAAAGAGATTGTAGTATTAAAAATTTGTTACAATAAATCATATTTGGACAGACTCAAGAAGGTATTTCAATAAAAAATAGTTTTAATTCAAACAGAATTTAGGCTATTACAGCATTTTATTGGTCAATAGCTTAAAAATGATTGGGTTTATAGCTGATAAATCCATTCTTCTGGGTTTAACCTGCTGGTATCTTGGTAAAGGTAGAATTTAAGTTGTGTTTGGTTGCTTTGTGTACTTGTAGCAACAACACCTACCTCTTGTTTGGTACTGATAAGCTCTCCTTTTTTTACAAAAACAGAGGAAAGGTTATAATACGTGCTAATAAAGTTGCCGTGTTTAATCTGTACGCCTTTATTTCCGCCAGGAACACTAATTATAGCTATAACTTCTCCTTTAAAAATAGAACGTGCCTTAGCGCCCTTGTCAGTGGCTATAATAACGCCATTGTTTTGATGCTTAATTCCTGGATAAATGGCATCGCTATAAACACCAAAACCTTTGCTTTTTATACCTTTTTCTACAGGCCAAACTAATTTTCCTTTATTTGCAGAAAAATTAGTAGCTATTATTTTGGCTTCTGGAGTTAAGTAAAACCTACTTGTATTAGATTTTTTGCCAGCTTTTTTATTAGAACTCGCAATAGCACTACGAATAAGTTTGTCTATTTGTTTGTCTATTTTACGAGCTTCTTTTTCTTTGTTTTTAATTGTAGCAGCATAACTACTCTCATTTTGTTTAATGGTAGCTAGTAATTCTTCTTGTTTCTTTTTTTCTTTAATAAGTTCTTTTTTAGCCTTAGTATTCTCAGCTATTAATTTGTCTTTTTCTTTACGTTGTAACGCCAGTGCTATATTTAAGCTGGTAAGTTCATCCGTTTTTGTTGTAATTAGTTTTGCTTGTTTTTTTCGGTATTCCGTATATTGTTTCATATACTGAAGCCTTTTAAAACCTTGAAAAAAACTCTCAGAAGATAATAAAAATAAAAGCCTGCTTTGATTAGATTTATTTTGATAAGATTTTTGAATCATTAGAGCATAATCATCTTTTAAAACCTGTAAATCGTTTTTAAGTTTTGTGATACTTCTAATATTAGCATTTAACTGCCTATTTAAAAGATTAGATTGTGTATTAGTAACTCTAATAAGTTGTCGTTGTATTCTAATTTTTTGGTCTAAAGCATCTAATTGCTCTAAAACATTTCCTTTTTCTCTTTTTTCAGCAAATAATAAACGGTTAATTTGACGAATTTCTTCTTGTAACTGTTCTCTTTTTTTTTCTAATTTTTTTTGCTCGCTTGTCTGTGCATTGGTCAAAAAAGAACATACCAGTAATAATGGAAGTAAACACTTTTTATATGCGTTTTTAATTTGCATGTTATTTTAAAATAATTTCTTTAAAACCTTTCGGTATTTTATAAGGAAATTTAAGCTTTCTGCCAAATTCTATATTCTTATATTCAATAGCTATTTTACTTTTGTTGTTTTCTAGATTAGTAACAATTGCTATTTCATTAGGAAGAATTTTTTGATCTATTTTTTGGTAGTTTTTATATTGGATTTCTAATAAACGATCTTTTTCGGGTTGTGAAATTTGTTGTGTACCTATTCTAAAATGTTTTGGCTCTATCTGAAAGAGTATTTTAAATAAATCTAAAGGTTTTTTAGGCTTCAATTCATAAGTATTGTTTACAATACCTGTGTTGTATTTTTCTTTTCTTAAATCAAACAAAGCCTGACCTAATAATACGTTTTGTACTTTTTCAAAATCTAAATCAGTACCTAATAATTTGCTGAGGTAGCTAAAATCACCATCAAAGTAAGAATTGTCTAGTCTGTTAAAAAAAGTAACTCTATTGGGTGTTATATATGCTTTAACAATACCAAGGGTTGCACTAATCCATATTGCTTTATCTTTTTCCATCCTAAGACTTACACTAAAGCTTTGCGATGCATATTTATCTTCATAATCTATCTTCATTTTACCTGCTAAAGTGACAAAATCTAACCGATTGATATAATGTGCTTTTATAATTGCTTTAGATGATAGTTTGGTATTAATAGTACCTCCCGTAATGACCTTAGTAGACTTACATGAAAAACTAAAAAAAATCAATAAACAAACTATTACTTTAGTTAAAAAGCTTTTTTTCATATTCCTATTTTAAAAACCAGGTTTTATTTTACGAAGATACAGATTTGCCTTTACCGTATTATGTAAACCTGTGTATGCATTTGCTAATTCTTTATATATTTTATTAGCTAGCTTTGTATCATCTAACATATAGTCTAAAGACTCTTCTAATATGCTCACCGCTTCTCTATATTTCTTTTTATAATTTAAAGATAAACCACGTGTATAATAAAAATAGGGTTGAGCGGGATATTCTTCTAATGCATTTTTACTAAGCTCATCTAAAAACATTAAATTGTTGGCACGGATCATTCCATCCATCTTAAATTTATAAGCATCAATAGAATTGTCCTCGGACCCTCTAGAATTGGTTGCGGTATAGGTAATGGTTTGTGTGTGTTTTTCGCGCTGTTTTTTTGCTTCCTCAACCTTACTTTTTAGACTAACTATAAATGAATTATTTTTAATACCATTTAGTATTTTAAGAGCACTTTCGTAGCGTCCTTTTTGATAATATAGTAATGCTAAATTTTCTTTAAGCATATTATTATCAAACGGAATCTCACCTTCTACTTCTGTTATGCCACCGTTTTGCAATTGTAATGCATCTAACAAAGTATTTAAATACCAATAATTATCTGGAGCTCCATTAATTGCTTTTATGGCATATTCTTTTGCAAGAATTGCTTGTTTGGTTGTGGTGTATAGGTTTGCTAATTCATAATCTATAGTAGCTAATTCTGGATCTATTTGTTTGCATTCTAACAATAGGTTTATAGCCTTATCGTAATTTTCTATCCCCTTTTGTTTTAATGCCTCAAAAAAAGTTTCTTGAAAAGTATCTGAATATTCGTCTAAAAACACTTCTGAACTTTTTTCAGTTTCTATAATTTTTTCTTGCGCATAGTTTCCTGTAGAAATTAAAACTATTCCTAGAAAAAAGAAAAAAAATAGTGCTTTGCCCATATTTAATGTATCAATCTTAAAAATCAAACAACAAATAACGAGAAATATTGTTCGATTTCTAAGATGAATTATATTTATTCCATTACTGAGTAATCACCAATACTTATGGTTTCAAAATTACCATTATATTTTACATGATTACCAATCATAGCATTGTCTAGATTTGCATTGCTAATGATAGAGTTTGTTTGTATTAAACTATTTTTTATGGTACTATCTTCAATAGAAGTATGGTCGCCAACAGAGACAAAAGGACCTACAGTACAGTTTTTCAACACAACATTTTCTCCTATAAAACAAGGGGCTACAATATTTGCATTCTCCAATTTAGCAGATGTAGCCACAAGTGTTTCTTTAGCATCTTTTTCTAAAAACCCTAGCATACGCTGATTGGTTTCTATAGTAACATTTTTGTTGCCACAGTCCATCCACTCTTCTACTTTACCAGGCACAAATTTCATACCCTTTTTCATCATACCCTTAATACCATCATTAATTTGGTATTCGCCGCCATTAATAATGTTATTGTCTAATACATGTTGTAATTCTTCTTTAAGAATAGCAACGTCTTTAAAATAATAGATACCAATAACTGCTAAATCTGAAACAAACTGCTCTGGCTTTTCTACCAATTCTACAATTTCTTGGTTTTCGTTTAGCTTTACCACACCATAAGCCTCTGGCTGGTCTACTTGTTTTACCCAAATAACACTATCTGCGGTCTTATCTAAGTCAAAATCTGCTCTAATAAGGGTATCTGCATATGCAATTACTGCAGGGCCGCTTAGTGACTCTTTTGCGCACATAATGGCATGGCCAGTTCCTAAGGGTTGGTCTTGTCTGTAGATAGATGCTTTAGCCCCTAAACTTTCTGCTAATGCTTTAAGGCTTTCAACTACATCATCACCAAAAAAAGCAGGGTCTCCCAAAACAAATGCAACTTCTTCTATAGGTTCTCCTAGAACACCAGCAATATCTCTTACCAAACGGTGTACAATTGGTTTTCCTGCTACAGGAATTAAGGGTTTTGGTACTGTTAATGTATGTGGTCTTAAACGGGAACCTCTACCCGCCATTGGTACTATTATTTTCATTTAATTGTCTGTATATACAGAGATTTTATAGTTAATATTTATTTTTTGTTCTTTTATATTTCTCCAGTTAATTTGAAATACATAGTTCCAATTATTGAGAATAACACCAATAAAAGCCACCATATTACATTTTTTGTCTTTTTATCTATATTTTTATTTCTGCGAACTTCGTAAAAAGAATATCCTAAAAATAAAATCAAAATCGTTCCTGTTATTCCTACAATTAATTTATTTGTAGCTATATATACAGAGGCCATTAGACCAAGTATTAGTATAATTAATAAACCTTTGTATTTTTCAGCTAAAGGTTTCTTGTCAGAATCTGTAATTGGGTGAATTTGAGATAATAGTTGTTCAAGTTTTTCAGAATCATCTATTTGAGAAGGTATACCGATAATTTCGGTCTTAGAACTTCCTAATATGGTTAGTATTCCTTTAGAGTTTCTAATGATTGATTTTATCTCACTGTGGGAGATTGAGATTGTTTGAGTGTTTTTTTGTTCTCTTATAATATTCTTAGAATTTATAATTAACTTATAGCTTTCAAATAATATTTTTTGTCTTTTAATTGCTTTATTTAACCCAAAAGCTATTGCTCCTATTGCTATTATGATTGTTAGTATAAGTGCTAATGGATCACTTGATTCTCCATTTGAATTAAAATGACTAATTACGAGTCCAGTTCCAGCAGCTAAAATCGTAATTGGAATAGTTCTAATAATTATTGCTTTTTTTATTTCATTAAAGCCATTTTCTTTTATTTGAAACTCTTCATTCATTTTATGATAATTACTGCTAACAAATTATATATGTAATTAAACTTACTTTTTCACATTATAAACTAAACAGATTTTAGCGTAATTTATTTTACAAAAAACACTTAAATTTAGTATTCTATATGATGTTTTTCAGCCATTTTTTCAAAGATAGCTAATTGGTCTTTTTGCTTTAGTTCTTTGTAAAAAAGTTGTAAGTTACTTTCTGCATCTCTTGCATAAGGAGATTTTGCTTTTTGATATAGCAAAAATGCTTGCATCATATGATCTAAAGCATTTTCATAATCTCCTTTTAAATGGTACATGCGTCCTGTGCCATAATAACCTTCTCCATCTTCTGGAGATGCTTTTATCAATACTTTATATGCTTCAATTGCTTCATCATATTGCTTTAATTTTTCGTATGCAACCGGAATGTTCATCATTGGCATTTTACCTGTAGGGTCTACCTCTAAAGATTTCTTATAACAAAAAATGGCTTTTTCATAGTGGTCTAAGCGCCTATGGCTAATCCCTAACATATCCCAGGCATAAGCAAATTTTGGATCTTTATCCACAGCTTTCTGATAGTTTACAGCTGCTTTTACAAAATCTCCCGCACCATAATACTCTTGTCCTTTTTCATAAAACTTTTTTGCTTTTTTCTTGTTGGAAATAGAACTTTCGGTAGGTTCATTAATTGAAGTCATTAATACTTTCATTGAACCGCAATTTCTGAGCAGATATTCTTGAATTTCTTTTTTGTTTGCTCCAACAATAATATTATACTCTTTTTTGCTAGGTAAAATAATAGTATCTGTAGCATTATTTACAGCTGCTTCTGCAATAGAATCTAGTTTTATGGTCTCAAATGTTTTTGCCATTTGACGCGTAAGAGTAGCTGTTGAAATACAAGATTCAATTTCTTTATACCGCTCTTTTTCACTTAAAGAAAGTTTTATATCATTTATACATTCACATGCAATATCTGCAGTTTTCTTTACATCTGTGTCTTGTGCGTAGCCTGTTACAGTAACAAAAGCAGTAATTAAAAGTAAAAGTTTGATTTTCATTATTGGTTTTTTTTTGGTTTATAATTTTTTTAAAATATATTATTTTACTCCGGTACTCCCAAAACCACCTTCGCCTCTTTTGGTTTCAGATAATTCGGTAACGGCTATCCAATCAGCACGCTCATGTTTCGCGATCACCAATTGTGCTACTCGTTCTCCGTTTTCTATAGTAAAAACTTCATTAGAAAGGTTTACTAAAATTACACCTATTTCACCTCTATAATCAGCATCTACAGTACCAGGAGCATTTAAAACTGTAATCCCTTTTTTTGCTGCTAAACCACTTCTTGGTCTTACTTGCGCTTCATAACCTATGGGTAATTCTATAAAAAGGCCTGTTTTTATAATAGCTCTACCTAAGGGTTCAAGAACAACAGCTTCTGTAATATTGGCTCTTAAATCCAAACCAGCAGAAGCACTAGTTTCATAATGTGGTAAATCGTGATTAGACTTGTTTATAATTTTAATTTCCATTTTATATTTTAAACGTTTTTGTTATTTTTTGAACACTTTCCGTAGTGTATCATTTTCCATTTTATAGACGATTCCTAAAAATACGAATAGTAATAGGTTTCCCCATAGTAAGTTCCGATCAAATATATAGAAGGCTATGACAGAAAATACAATGGAGGTAATTAAATAAAATCCTATTTTTCGCATATTATAAGGAACTGGGTATTGTTTTTTGCCAATGGTATATGATAATACCATCATTGTACCATAGGCAATTAATGTTGCAATAGCTGATGCCATATAACTAAAGTACCCTATAAATATATAATTGATTATAACAGTAAGTATGGCTCCAATAACAGAGATAAATGCCCCATATCTGGTTTTATCGGTTATTTTATACCAAACCGATAAATTGTGGTAAATCCCTAAGAAAAAACTCGCTAATAAAATGATCGGTACAATTTTCATGGCATCCCAATAATCTTTGTTGTTCACAAAAATTAGCTTTAGAATATCTGCATAAACAATTACAGCCAGTAAAATTACACTTCCTAAAATCACAAAATAATTAGTAATCTGTGCATAGGTTTTCTGAGGGTTTTCTTCTTTAGCATGACTAAAAAAGAAAGGCTCTATTCCCATTCTAAAGGCTGTAGCGAACAAAGTCATAAATAAGGCTAGCTTGTAGCAAGCAGAATATTTTCCTATTTCATCTTTAGCAATATCTGGGCTTAGTAATTTTTCTAATAAAACACGGTCAAAAACTTCATTTATGGTAAATGCAATCCCAGCAATAAGAACAGGTGCAGCATATTTCATCATTTTTTTCCATAAATGGCCATCAAAAGTATATTGGTTTTTTAGATATAATTCTAACATTAGGAGTAGTGTAATTGCACTTGCTATAAGGTTTGATATAAAAATATAGGAAACTTGGAAGTCTGGTTTGTACATCCAAGCAAATACACTATTAGGATTGTTATCTATGATGCTGGGTAATAAGATAAGGAAGAACAGATTAAATCCTAGATTAATACAAACGTTTACAATTTTAATAATGGCATAGCGCATTGGTTTTTCAGTAGCACGTAACCATGCAAACGGAATAATTACTAAAGCATCTAAAGCTAGAATATAAATTACATAGTTTACATATTTGGGTGCAATATCTGATACTTCTGCCAAATTTTCTTTGAATAATAAGGCAAGTATAAAAAATAATGTAGTAGAAATTCCTATGGAAATTAATGAGGTAGAAACAACAGATTGTTTGTTTTTGGTTTTATGATAAAACCGAAAAAAAGCGGTTTCCATTCCATAGGCTAAAAACACATTAAAAATTGCGAAATAAGCAAAGATAACTGATACTTCTCCATATAAACCTGGAGGCATTACGTCTGTGTATAACCTAACTAATAGAAAAGAAAGCATTCTAGGAAGTACAGTTGCTAATCCGTATACAAATGTTTGCTTAAAAAGTTTCTTTAATGGGTTCAATAGTGCAATGTTATTGTATAAAAATACATGTTAAAACCCCTTTTTTAAGACAAAATTAATTATTTGGCCTACTAGAATAAATTAAAGGCTGTTTCTCTTTAATATCAGAAATCTTAGCATACTTCATTTTTGCATTCCCTTTTTCTGTATAAGCAACTAAGGCCTCATTATCATTAATTTCAAAAGGAAATTCTTCTTTTTTATTCAGGGAAGGAGGCTGGTTACCTACTTCTTTTTTAGAATCTGCATGCATAACAATATCTGGTTTCTGCATGTTCTGATCAGGAAAATTAGAAACTAGATAACTTATTCCACCATCTTCTTCCATACTACAGTTTGTAATTTTTCCTCTAAAAAATACTTTATGAAATATAATACCATTAGGTACATTTGAAGTTATAGCAATGTTTAACGAAAGCCCTGACCCGCTATCTGCAGTGCCTCCTATCCATTTTTGGCAAGTGGCCATGCTTATTTCAAAAGGGGTTTCTGTTTGTAATTTTTTTTGAGATGAACAACTTCCTAAGCTCATGACTAAAATAATTGCGGTATATATTGTCGTTTTCATACGTATTTATATTATGTGATAAAGGTATGAAACCAAATTTAATGCCAAATAGATACGAGTAAAAATCTTTTAAAGACTTTTCTTTCAGTGTGAAAAAGAATTTTAATGACCATTTTTTAGGTTTTAAAATGAATAGAGGTCATTAAAAAAAGTACTCATCTGTGTTTAATTCCTTTAATGCTGCCATTTCTTTTTGAATCTGTTTGTAGATAAAAAAGCTCAAAACAAATAAAATGACTATGGATGAAACAATGATATAAGTATAAAATCCAGTAGATAAACTTTGTTTAAAAAAAGGTAAAAGGATAATGAAACCTATAGCATACAACACAATAATGATTGGTGTGATAATGTAATGGACTTTAACTCTAGTTTTATAGTACTGTAACATTTCTTGCTTAAAATCACTAGATATAGCAGTTACATTTAGATTTTTTAATGTTTTTATGCTAAAGCGTTCTATGATAATTCTAGCCAGTAAAGACCCTATCATCAATACTAATGCAAAAGCAACTAAAGTGTTTTTATATGCTCCTATATATACAAAGAAGCCCACTAAAATAAGTATCGTTATACCTAAAACAACATTTGTAATATGTTGCTTGTTTTTAAGTGCTGTAACTTTATTTAAAATTTTTTGCGATCCATTTTTAGGAATTTCTGGATTGGGTTGGTCTTCCCATTGTTTTTTTAAATCTTTAAAAGCTGTCATTTTTTAACGCATTTAGTTAATTCATTTTTTATTCTATGGATTCTTACTCGAACAGATTCATGGCTAAGCCCCATAATTTCAGCAATTTGTTTTTGGGGCAAACCTTCTAGTTCTAGTAGAATAATACTTTTATTGTCTTTGTTTAAACTATTAATACAAGCATAGAGCTGTTTTAGTTGTGTTTCTTTTGTAATTGTCTCTGTTCCTTCAGAAGTGTCTTCTATGTGGCTTAAGTTACCTGTAAGAGCTATTTTTTTCTTTTTTCTGAAATAGATCAAACAAGTATTTACAGTAATCCTATAAATCCATGTAGCAATACTAGCCTCTTTTCTAAATTTTGGTAGGTTTTCCCATACTTTTATAAAAACTTCTTGAGCCAGATCTTTTGCAACTATTTCATCACCGCTAGAATATCCTAAACATAACCGTATTACTTTAGGGTAATTGTTGTGATACACCTCATCAAAAAGGGATTTTAAATCCTTCATAGACTATTCTAATTCGGTTTTAATTTCATTTAATAGCCATTCTGGCCGGTCGTACATGATAAAATGAGCCGCGTCTTTTGCATATTTAATAGTATATCCATCCAGGTTAGTATATTGTTTTTCATAATTTTGTTTCACAGTTTCTAATCCATAGGGTTGCGTTGCTGCTAAAATAGTTACAGGAGCAGTTATTTTAGAAATAGTTTCTCTTAAATCTAATTTTAATAAATCTGTATATCCATAGACATAGGTTTCTCTATCTGCTGCAAGTATCCATTTTTTAATCAATGGTTGTTTTTCTTTATTTAAAGTCATTCCATTAGTCATTTGCGTTGCCATTGCTTCAAAAGCAGTATCATCCATTTCTAATAGTTGTTTGTTGTATGGATTGTCATACACCATATATTCACTTTTAAAATTTGGCATCATCAATGCTCCAACTGATGCTAATGCATCTACCACTATAATTTTTTGAAACGTATGTGTGTTTTCAGTTCCTAACCAAAGTGCTAATGCGCCTCCTAAACTGTGCCCTATTAAGGTACTATTTTTTAATTCCTTTTTTGTAATGTAGTTTGATACGCTTTCCTTGATTTTTGGTAACCATGGTTTTTCAATTGGTGCTATGCCACCAAAGCCTGCAAAAGTAAAAATATGGCATTCGTTACTTTTTGATAATTCGGTCACTACATCTTTCCATACTTCTCCTGTACAGGTAAAACCAGGAAATAATAATATAGGATCTCCTTTTCCAATAACTTTTACTTCAAATGCTTTTTCTTGCGCATTTATGATACAGCTGAAAGCAAATACAACTACAAATACGATTCTTTTAATTGTTTTCATGAGAATAGATTTTTAAGTTCTTTTCCCTTTAGATTCAAAATTGAAAAAATGTTACAGCAATATGGAATATTTTAATGCTTGTATGCCAAATAAGAGTCAATTTTAAACTCTATTTTCCTTTTTACGGGTTATACATTCAAACCCAGAAATAGGCTATCTGTAGCTTATTTCATAGAAATTTGTATTGTGATAGAATTGTGATCTTCTTGATAAAAAATAATTGTAATTTCAGCGCAAAATTATTTTATGAAAAATTTTATTCATACTAGTATGATCATTTTTTTAGTTTGTGTAAGCTGTAATTCTGATGATGGAGGTGATGCAGTACAAGTTAATGAAACGCCAGAGGCACGAGTTTGCGAAGCAACACACCCTTTAGTTGGTGAGTCCAGAGATTTGCGTGTAAGTAGTGAGTATGGGATTAGTGGTCGAGTGACCATTATTTCTGATTGTGAAATTGAAATTTCCAATTTCTTTTATAATGGATTAGGGCCAGCTGTTAGTGTTTATGGAGGTACCGATGGTGACTTTAGTGAAGGAGTTGGTATTAATTTAAGTGAAACACTAAACGGGCGTCGTTTTGAGGGTGAAACATTAACTATTTTTTTACCTGAAAACACTTCTTTAGATGTCATTAATAGTTTTAGTATTTGGTGCTTTCAGTTTGATATTGATTTTAGTTCAGCAAGTTTTTGATAAAGCCTTTTTTAAAGCTTAAAAACTTCAGCTAGAAGTATTTTTCTTTTTTGAGTACTATATATTTATTTTGTTTTATCTATGTCTAATGCAGAATTATCATCTTTAAGATTCATTTTCTTCATTGCCCATAGTGCAAAAAGAAAAGAAGTCAATAAAAATAATGCTCCTAAGGCATAAGGCGCACCAGGAAAATAGGGTTTAGCATCTGGACGGATAAAGAAATAAAATACAGGAGAAAATATCAATTGCCCTAAAATTGCTGTAACACTTACTAAACTAGTAATTGCACCTTGTAAATTTCCTTGTTCTTTTTCGGACACTGCATTAGAAATTACCCCTTGTACGGTAGGACCGGCGATACCACCAAAAGCATACGGAATTAAGAAAGCATATAACATCCAAGGTTCTGAGGCTATTGAGAATAAAAACATGCCTAATGTCCAGAATAGAAACCCAAAAGTAATGACTTTTCGTTTTCCAAATTTTTTGGTTAGTACGCCCACCAAAGCGCCTTGTACTATGGCAACTAATAAACCGACTACCATTAATGAAATTCCAATTTCTTTAGGACTCCAATTATACCGTTCAATACCATAATAAGACCATGTAGCAGGTAAAGATTGCCCGGCAAGGTTTGCCAAAAAGAAAGCTGTGATAAGAAGCAATACACCTTTATAGTTTCTAAGGCTTACTAAAGAAACTCCGGGGATCATCTTCAAGACATTAATAGATCTTCTATTTTCAGGAGTTAAAGATTCAGGTACCAAAAACAACCCAAAAAGGAAATTTGCAAAAGTTAATCCAGCAGCAATATAGAAAGGTAATCTAATATCTATTTCACCAAAAAAACCACCAATTCCAGGACCTATAATAAAACCTAATCCAAAAGCGGCACCAATTAAACCAAAGTTCTTTGCTTTGTTCTCTTTGGTGCTTATATCTGCAATATACGCAGAAGCCACTGTAAAACTTGCCCCTGTAATACCAGCTAAAAACCGACCTAAAAATAACCAAATTAAGGTAGGAGCCCAGGCATGGATTAAATAATCTACGCTTAAACCTAAAAGTGCAATTAATAAAATGGGTCTTCTACCATATTTATCTGAAATTTCTCCTAAAACTGGTGAAAATAAAAATTGCATTCCCGCAAAAGCGGTGGTTAACCACATACCATAGATGACAGCCTTATGGGTATCTTCTCCTGTTAGTTCCATAATTAGGTCCGGTATAATAGGAAGAATAATTCCAATACCTATGACATCTACTAAAACAGTGATAAAAATAAAAAATAAGGCGGTTTTGTTTGATTTCATTCTAATATCAAAAATCGGATAAAAAAATGAGACTTTAATGAAATATGTTATTAAACAAAAAAGACCTCACATTGCTGTGAAGTCTTATTTATAATATAGTTGTTGACTGAGCGTAGTCGAAGTCTATAGTAACTGTTTAATTGTTTAAAGCTTCTGCACCACCAACAATCTCAAGGATTTCATTAGTAATAGCAGCTTGTCTTGCTTTGTTGTATGTTAATTTAAGCTGATCTCTTAGTTCTGTTGCGTTATCTGTTGCTTTATGCATTGCTGTCATACGTGCACCGTGCTCACTAGCAAAAGAATCTCTAACCCCTTTGTATAACTGTGTTTTTAATGACTTAGGGATCAATTGCTCAACAATTTCTGCTTTAGATGGCTCATAGATATAATCTGCATTAGAAGTCTCCTCTCCTGCTATAGGAACAATTGGTAAAAACTGCTCTGTCATGATAATCTGGGTAGCAGCATTTTTAAACTTGTTGTAAACAATATCTATTCTATCATAAGAACCATTCGAAAATTGTTCCATGAGTTCTTCTGCTATGGCAGCAACATTATCAAAAGTTAATTCATCATAAACAGCACTGTGGTTGTTGATTACATTGAATTTCTTTTCTAAAATATCATTCGCTTTTTTACCGATAGCCATAAAATCTACTTGCTTTCCAGCATAAGTCTCAGTAGCTAAAGTCGTACTCTGTTTAATAATATTGGTATTAAAAGCGCCACACAAACCTCTATTAGATGTAATAGCTACAACCAATACTTTGTTTACTTCGCGGTTATCGGCATACTGGCTACCAGCATCTGCTTCTAAACTTGCGCTTAAACTTTGTAAAAGTTCTGTTAGCTTATCTGAATAAGGACGCATAGCAGTAATTGCATCTTGTGCTTTTTTCAACTTAGCAGCAGAAACCATTTTCATGGCACTGGTAATCTGCATGGTTGATGATACCGATGCTATTCTGTTACGTATTTCTTTTAAGTTTGCCATTTTTTCAAGTTATGAGTTATGAATGATTAGTTATGAATTTTTTATTATTGCTACTAAAATTCGAATTAACTCTTCACACTTTTCCTTCATATTGTTTGGTACTTGCCTTCCAGTTGCTTCTAAAATTTCTAACCAATAAATGGTTTCATCAGCTTCTTTAAGCGCAATTCCAAACTTATTTTTGAAATCTCTAGTACTAACTCCTCTTTGAGCTTCTCTAGTATTGGCACCAATACTAGTTCCACTTTTTAATAATTGAGAAGCAAGTTCAAAGTCTTTATTTTCTTTTAAAGAATCACAGTACAAAACTATATCGCAAGCAAATTGAAAACTTTTTATCCTAATAGGACTCGCATTCAATTTACTCATAACTCATAATTCTGAACTTATAACTTTTAATTATACTTCGCTGATAATTCTTTACACACACTAGTTAATGCGTCTGTAACCTCATCAGTTAGTTTTCCTGCTTTTAAAGTATCTAAAATACCTCTGTGTTTCGCATTTAAGAATTCAATATAATCTACTTCAAATTCTTTTATTTTTTCTACAGGAACATCGCGTAATAAGTTCTTAGAACCTGCATATATAATTGCGACTTGATCTTCTACTGTAAAAGGATCGTTTTGCGCTTGCTTTAAGATCTCTACATTACGTTTTCCTTTTTCAATTACGTTTAATGTAGCAGCATCTAAATCTGAACCAAATTTAGCAAACGCTTCTAGTTCACGAAATTGAGCCTGATCTAGTTTTAAAGTACCAGATACTTTTTTCATGGATTTAATTTGAGCATTACCACCTACACGCGATACAGAAATACCCACGTTAATTGCTGGTCTTACCCCTTGGTTAAATAAATCTTGCTCTAAGAATATCTGACCATCTGTAATAGAAATTACATTGGTTGGGATATAAGCAGAAACATCACCTGCTTGTGTTTCAATAATAGGTAATGCTGTTAAAGAACCACCCCCTTTTACCATTGGTTTTAACGAATCTGGAAGATCGTTCATGTCCTTTGCAATCGTATCATCATTAATTACTTTTGCAGAACGCTCTAATAATCTAGAGTGAAGGTAAAATACATCTCCAGGATACGCCTCACGTCCTGGTGGTCTTCTTAATAATAAAGAAACCTCTCTGTAGGCAACCGCTTGCTTAGATAAATCATCATAGATAATTAAAGCGGGTCTACCCGTATCTCTAAAATATTCTCCAATAGCAGCACCTGCAAACGGAGCATATACTTGCATAGGAGCAGGATCTGATGCGTTTGCGGCTACGATAGTTGTGTAGGCTAAGGCACCATTATCTTCTAGTGTTTTTGCAATGTTTGCTACGGTAGAAGCTTTCTGACCTATAGCAACATAAATACAATACACAGGATTCCCTGCATCGTAAAATTCTTTCTGGTTTAAGATGGCATCAATACAAACGGTAGTTTTACCAGTCTGGCGGTCACCAATTACCAATTCACGCTGACCTCTACCTACGGGGATCATCGCATCAATTGATTTTATTCCTGTTTGTAATGGCTCAGTTACGGGCTCACGAAAAATTACACCAGGTGCTTTACGCTCTAGTGGCATATTGTATGTGTCACCAGCAATAGGGCCTTTACCATCGATAGGTAAACCTAAAGTATTTACTACACGCCCAACAATACCTTCACCTACTTTAATAGAAGCAATAGTTTGGGTACGTTTTACGGTAGTACCTTCTTTTATAGCTCTAGAAGGGCTTAACAATACCACCCCAACATTATCTTCTTCTAAGTTTAAAACGATACCTTGTATACCACCATCGAATTCTACTAATTCTCCGTACTGTACATTAGATAAACCGTATACACGAGCGATACCATCACCCACTTGTAAAACTGTTCCTACTTCATCTAAAGAAGCCGTAGCTTCAAATCCTGATAATTGATTTTTTAATATTGCTGATACCTCAGCGGCTTTTACTCCTGCCATTTGTTTAAGACATTAGATTTTAAATACAAATACATTAAGCTCGCATTTAAAATTGTTATTATAAACTATTCGTAAATTCTCTTTTTAAATTTCCTAATTTGTTAGCGAAACTAGCATCATACTGTAAATCTCCAACTCTTAGGATAAAACCTCCTAAAATACTTTCGTCAATTGTATTTTTTATGGTTACTTCTTTTCCTGTAAGCTCCACTACTTTTTTTAGAATTTTCTTTTCTAAAGCTTCAGTTAAAGCAACAGCAGTAGTAACCATAGCAATTCCTTGACCTTTTAATTCTTCATTTAAGATGATGTATTTCTGTGCAACATCTTGTAATAAAGCAATTCTTTTATTTGCAACCAACACATCTATTAAACCAATAACTATAGCATTAGCACCTTTAAACACTTCGTTAAGAATGGCTTTTTTCTCTGCTCCTTTAATCACAGGGCTTTTTAAAGCATCTGTAAGCTCGTTACTAGTAGCAATGGTTTCTAAGATGGTACGCATATCTTTTTCAACGGCATCCAAAGCTTTATTTTCTTGAGCTTGGACTAAAGTTGCTTTTGCATAGCGTATGGCTGCTCTAGATTCGTTCATGTTCTAGTTAGTTTAGCTTAATATCTCCTAACATATTTTCAACCAATTGTAATTGCTTGTCTTTGTTAGAAAGTTGTTCTTGTATTACTTTTTCGGCGATATCTACAGATAAAGTAGCTACTTGATTTTTAATATCAGCTACAGCAGCTTTCTTTTCGCTTTCTATAGCTTCCTGAGCTTGCTTTAGCATCTTATCACCTTCAGCTTGTGCTTGCTCTTTTGCATCTGCTAGCATTTTATCTTTTAGCTCACGTGCTTCTTTTATCATTGCTTCTCTTTCGGCACGTGCTTCTTTTAACAAACGCTCGCTATCAGCAGTAACGTTTTGCATTTCTTTTTTTGCATCTTCAGCTGCTGCTAGAGCAGATTTTATAGATGTTTCTCTTTCACTTACAGCTCCCAAAATAGGTCCCCAAGCATATTTTTTTAATATGATAAGTAAAATAATAAAAGTGATAAGCATCCAAAAAACTAAACCAATACCTGGGTTTATTAATTCTGAACCACTTGATGCTAATATATATGACATGATCTGATTACTTTTTCAATTGAAAAAAACCCTTTAGCCAACCGCTAAAGGGTTTTTAATTTTTACTTTACGAATGCACCAAAGATGATAGCGATAAGACCAGCACCTTCAATAAGACCAGCTGCAATAAGCATAGCCCCTTGGATTTTACCTGCAGCCTCTGGCTGACGAGCAATACCTTCCATTGCTTTCCCACCGATTTGACCAATACCAAGTCCAACACCTAATACTGCTAAACCAATTCCTACGTAAATTAAACCTGCTTCCATTTGTTTTTTTTTAATGGTTACTAATAAATAAAATTAATGATGTTCTTGCACCGACATTCCAATGAATAACGCTGTAAGAACGGTAAATATATAAGCTTGCAATGCTGCAACTAATAATTCTAATACTGATATAAATAAAGCTAATAATACAGATGCAGGACCTATATAAACAGATTTAAATATAAAAACTAGTGATATTAAACTAAGAACCATGATATGCCCAGCTGTAATGTTTGCAAATAATCGCATCATTAAGGCAAAAGGCTTTGTGAAAATTCCTAGAATTTCTACTGGAATCATAATAAACTTTAGAAGAAAAGGCACTCCAGGAGGATTAAAAATATGACCCCAATATTGTTTATTCCCATTTATATTTACAACAACTAAAGTTATTAATGCAAGAACCATTGTTACTGCAATATTACCAGTAACATTTGTACCTCCAGGAAATATAGGAATAAGGCCTAAAAGATTATTGAACCATATAAAGAAAAATATAGTAAGTAATAAGGGTAAAAACTTTGGAGTATATTTTTTTCCAATATTTGGCAACGCAACTTCATCTCTTATAAACAGAACTACTGGCTCCATGAATCCAGCAATGCCTTTAGGAACACCATCATGTTTTTTATAAGCTTTAGAAACAGCTCTGAAAACAAAGAATAATAAAAGGCAAGAAATAAATATGCCAGCTACATTTTTTGAGATAGACAAGTCAACAAATTTATTTTCTAGACCTGTAAATAAATCAGTAAGTTGAGCCCTATCTTTACCAAGAGTTGAAATGACTTTTCCGTGTTCTAAAGTAAAACCAGAATGTTCATGACCATGAGCAATTGCATTTGACATAAAAAAGTGCCAAGAACCATCCCAAACTATTACAGGTAAAGGAATCGAAATGTGTTTTTCATGACCATCAGAACCATTGTAGGATGCTATATGCCATTCATTAGCATCAGATATGTGTTCCATAATCATCTCAATAGCATTAAACTCCTTTTCTTCTTCGTGACTTGTATCTTTAGCCGTAGAGTCGCTAGTTGATTGCGGGTGCTCAGTTTGATCTTGTGCAATAATAGTGTTACTACTAAATACACTTAATACTAAAACAGTTAAAATAAGTAGTTTAGAGCTTATTTTATACATGGTAAAATGCCATTTTAAATTTTGCGCAAAATTAGATTAATTTATCTATTTAGAAAAAAATAAATAAGTTTTATTTTAAGTTTTCTTTATTAAGGTATTTTACCCCTAAATACATTGATGTGAAGAGGTATAAAAGATATATCAAACTAAAATTTAAGATAAAAGAAATACTTAAGGAATTAATAGACTGGAAAATTTTAAGAAATAAAACAATAGCAGCTAGTTTTACAGTAAACATTGACATGAATGAATACCCAGCATACTGAATTTTACGTTTAGCAACTATTAAGAATAATGTATAAACAACTATAAGTAGAAATAGAAAAAACAGATGGATAATTACAACCCATGATATTGGAAAGAGCTTTGTAAAAAAGACAACGAGTAAGTTAATAGCAAGAATCCCTCCTAGAAATATTGAAATATTTTTTCTTTTCATTATTATTTTTGACTATTAATAGCCTTTCTAATAAGGTTAAAAATAGCAATAGCTACTCCAATAAAAGAGAATATCGCAGTGAATACGGTTTTTTCTTTTTCAAAATAGCTATCTAAGAATTTTCCAATAAAAACGCACACCAAAATAGTTGCTGCCATCTCAAAAGCAATACCCGATAATTTAGCTGCGTTTTGTAAGCCTTTAGTGCCTTTTTTCTGGGGCTTTTGCGTTTCCACTAGATACATTAGGGTTTATATTGGGTTTAGCAGCTTTATTGCCACCACCCATAGTACAAGCTGCGTTGAATGTTGCGCCAGGCTCTACTGCTAATTTAGCAACAGAAACAGTACCTTCTATAATAGCCGAAGATTTTAAGGATAATAAATCCGAAACGAGAAGCTCACCATTAAAATTACCTTCTATATCGGCATTTACACATTCTACCTTGCCATGGATGTAACCACCTTTTCCAATAACAACTTTACCAGAAGTTTTTACATTACCATCTAATTTTCCGTCTATTCTAAAATCAGCTTCGGAAACGATATCGCCTTTAATTTTAGTGTTTTTTTCAATTCTGTTTGGTTGGCCGCCCATCTCTGTGGTAGCGCCTCTTTTGTTATCTGAAAACATGTGTTCTAGGGTTTTGGGGTTGTTACTGTTTTTTTATATTCTTTAAGGTTTTTATGTATTTGGATAATTTTATAGTTGGACGATAAAATTACAAAATTCTCTTTCTTAATACGGTAATCGACATTGTTTTTTATTAATTCTGCAAAACCAAGCGCAAATTCTTTAGTTTTAAAGTCATGCACAATCACAAATTGGTTTTCTAAATTGTAGATGTCTTTTGATATTTTATTTGAATATTTAAGGTCTTTAATAACGTTTTCTAACGCTTCTTTTAATGCCAAAGCTTTTTCGTTATCAATTATCTTAAAAGGAAAAATTAACTTCCAATTTTCTGCTCTCTTAGTACTATCAGGTTGTAAAAACTCTTTTTTTGCTAATTTAGGTAACAAACCTGTTACCATATCTTTAGCCTTTTTACCCTCAGGGTTATTGGGGTAATTTAGCGCCACATAATTTAATGCTTCCTCAAAAGCAGTATAACCTTGTATTCTTCCAGTAGCATTTGCTTTTATCATTTCGAACTTTGGAACAATAGGATCACCAGTGTATTTATTAATGTTTTCTTCGGCTAAAGTAATGACTTTTAAATATTCTTGTGCTGCAAACAACTTATACAATTGGGCATATTTAGCTTCGGGACTTTCTGTATTCCCAGCAAGGATTGCCTGTGGATTTAATAAAATTTCTGCATATCTAGAATCTGGATGATTCGTAATAATATTTGCTTTCATTTGCTCCATTAATGGACTTCCAACTTCTTCATAAATTTTAAACAGATTGTATTTAGAAGGAAGAATTAAACGTTTTTCTGGGTTAGATTTTAATACGTTTTCTAATTTCCCAGCCGCCAAAAGGTTTTCTTTAAATTTCTCTTTGTAAATTAAACCTAACTGATAATTTGCAAAATTCCGTTCTTTACTTAAACTATCTATTACTTTAGTGTCTGTTGGTATTTGCTTTATATAATAAGCAACATCGTACTTTTCTTCGTCTGTAGAAGTATCATTATTTGTTTCTTGGTCTACTATTGTATCAGCATCAGAGCTAATATTAATACTTTTATTAGACCAACGCCAGTTATCTTCTAAAGTACGCTCTCCCCATCTATTTCTAAAATCGTTTCTACCATAACCCAAACTAGTAACATTATAAAAATAGAATTTGCCTTTGTTTTGTTTTCCCGCTTTAGTATCTCCAAAAGCTGCAATACCCCGCGTTTGTCGTTGCTCTTCTTTTTTAGCTTCTGCTTCTGCCTTTGCTTTAATTTTGGAAATATAATCTTCAAAATAAGCGAGTTGTTTTTCTTTTGGTAAATTGTATAATGTAATAACACTATCGGTGTATTGTACTATTTCTTCGTAAAGTATTACATCTTCTAAATTATCTAATTTCTTTTTTATAGCTCTAAATTTTTTAGAATTTTCTGGAAGATTTAATAAAGTACTATCGTAATAGGCTCCAGCAGTTTTATAAGCATTTTCATCAAAATTATATTCTCCTAAATTTTCATAATTTAAAGCATTTAACACAGGTTTGTATTGTGTAGCTCGTATGGATTTATTAAAATAGGCTAATGCTAAACTATCAGATTCTTTCTCTAAATGATATTTAGCTATTTGTCTGTATATAATGTCTAAATAAGGTCTGTTTTCCCTATTTTCTTCAAGATCAGTTAAATATTCTAAAATTTCTAACTCGTTGGCAGCAGTAACTTCGGTATTTTTTATGATTTGTATATGTGCATTAATCATATACTCTCGTGGAGATTTTCTATTGAGTTCTATTATCTTTTTAAAAGCAAAATTTGCACTGTCTTTATACGTTAAAGCATTATAAAGCTGACCTATAATATACAAATACCTTCCTTTTTCTGGTTTTTTCTTTGTATAAGCTTGTGCCGTTTTTAGGTTTTGAATAGCCGTATCTTTTACACCAATATTAAGATAGGCTTGTGCCATCATAGCCCTAGCATCTGCATACTCCTGATCATTTAGATCATCATATTTAAAAAGATTTTTTAGATTTTTTATAGCTAATTCATCGTTCTCTAAACGAATATTTGTTTTTTCTCTCCAAATTCGGGCTTCATTTAATTTATCACTATCTGGGTATTTCCTTAAAATATAATTAAAAGCCTCTAAGGCAGGTAAGTAGCGTTGTTCAAAATATCGTGTCTTTCCTAAAAGTAAAAAAGCTTCATCGGTTTGGGGGTTGCGCTCTCTATTCCTTATCTCCATACTGTGCTTTTGTATGGCTTTTGCAGCTTTTTCTTCTGCTCTTCCAAATTTTGTAGTTGATGTATCTACATTTATGATAATATCTTCGGAAATGGTTAAACGCTCTACTGGTAATATCTCCCAGTAATTATCTTGGTACGAAGCATTAAGTTCTTCTCGAGCTTCTTCAAAAGCAACATTGCCATTATACAACACATTAAATTTTGTATTAACACTGTGCCAACTCCGATTTAAAAAGGCGTCTTTTTTTGTAGAACATGCGCTAAAAACAATACTACCAAATGCAATACTTGCAATAAATTTAAATCGAAGCTTCAAAATTCCCCTCACTTTAGTGTATAATGTAAACTTAAAAATAGGGGTATTATTATGTATTTCATCGATAATTTGTAATTTTTTTTAGGATTGCATTTTTTTTACAAGGATGAAGTTATACAGAAGTCAATAGATTTAGCTCTAATTTTTGATTTAATTATTAGCTCGCAAAGAAAATTTCTAATTCATTTAAGGTTGCTGTAGACGTTTTAATATCTTTTACCACCTTACCTTTATCAAGTACTACTATACGTTCGCAAACCTCTGTTACATGCTGTAAATCATGACTAGAAACCAGTACTGTAGTATTTTGATTAGTAGTAAGATTTTTGATAATTTCTTTTAATCTAATTTGTGTGGTTGGGTCTAAGTTTGCGAAAGGTTCATCTAAAATAATTACTTCAGGATTGCCAATAAAAGAAGCTATAATTCCTGCTTTTTTCTGATTTCCTTTAGAGAGATCCCTAAGGTATTTTTTTTGATTTAATATTTCGCCATGAAAAAAATCTTCAAAATTTGATAGTAAAGCATCAACATCTGATTTATTCTGACCTCTTAGTTCACCAATAAAATAGAAGTATTCTTCTGGTGTTAAATAGCCTATTAAGAAGGTTTCATCTATAAAAGCAGCTGTAAAAGGTTTCCAACCTTCGTTAGTATTTACCTGCACATTATTATTTATAATATGCCCAGTGGTAGGCTGAATCAGATCTAGTAAAAGGCTAAAAAAAGTGGTCTTACCTGCGCCATTGTTCCCAACAAGACCAAAACTCTGTCCTTTAGGAATTTCTAAGTTTTCTATAGATAAAACGGTATTTGCACCATATTTTTTACTAAGATTTTGTGTGGTGATCATAAGTTAATTCTTTTTTGTGGCTATTATAATTTAATTGGTTTGTTTGTAAGCGAGCAGGGTTTTATATTTTTCTTTTTTATAAATCTTCTCAATTTTTTTGAATACCAATCCTTTAAAAGCAAAACCAAGTATACCCGCTAAGGCTACAAGAATATAACCAGTAGTTGGGTTAATTAAATAATACCCTAGTCCATAAATTAGTGATGGTAAAAGCATTTTAGGTAAGGAAAGTATCATTGTTTTTAGATTGAAAGATTGCTTATCGCCAAATGCCTTTTTAGCAGATGTTAAATCAATAGGTGTTCTGGTATATGCTCCGCCTAATAAAACCAAATAAGAATTAACTCCAATATTGTATATAGCAGTTACAAGTATCGAGAGATAAGCATCTAGCCCAAAATAGAGATAAAATGAAGCTATTATAGTACTTATTAGAGTAGCAATGGCTATTAAGTACCATTTAGAGTTTAAGTATTCCTTGTATTTAATATTCTGACTCATCATAAGTGGATAATATGCACTATCCCAACTGGGTACAAATTGCCCAAAACTAAATAAAAAACCTCCAGAGATAAAAATACCTGCTAAAATATGCCCAATTGGATGATCATAAGCCTCAACAATACCACTGAAGAATAATAGTCCATAGATAATAAAAAAGAAACCCATAATTACAGCCATTTTAGAACGTTTATTTCTTTTGATTAGTTTTATATCGTTCTTTAAGAATGTGCCTAAGTTTCCAAAACGGTTTAGCCAATTTAAATTTTCAGTTTTAGCAATACTTTGTTTGGTTGTTAATCCTAAGTCTAAATATAAATTCTTTTTAAAATATTGATATGAAGCATAATATAGTCTTACAGTAACAATCCAAAGAATTAATGCCATCCAAGGTGCAGTGTATAATACATCAAAGAAGTAAGTTGTATAATGGGTAATATCAAACAGTTTATAATATTGAGAAAGCCCTAAAATGCATATTATGCCAACTACTGGGTAAAAAACCTTATCCTTATTGTTGACTAAAATATTGATAAAATTATTGCAATATATGATCGCGATAATTGCTATATGCCAGGAAATAACTCCTAAGGGGTTGTACTCTTTGATTAATAATATGATAGAAAAAGGAATAAAAAAGAAAGCATGCAACCAGTTATAATAGGATAGTATAGTTTTACCTAATGAGTAATTAACAATCTTACTTTTTCTAATGGGTAGGTAAAGTAGGGGTTTAATATTTGTAACAGGCATTTTTTGAAGCATATACCTAAAAACTAAATCAATAGAGATATAGTAAATCATGTATTTATTTACCACATCAAAAGGATTGCCCATACTTTTATTTTCAATTAAAGAATAAACACCAATACCCATAAAAATAAGAACTACCGCCATATAAAAAGCAGCAAAGCCCATTAGAATTTTAATAGCAATACTGCTTTTTAAAGAAGCTGCTCTAAAAAAAGATTTCCATTGTAGGTTAATAAAGTGTTTAAATATCATAATGTTGGCTGGTTTTATGCTGAAGATACTTAAAGCAATATTATTGACTGCTATACTTTTGTGCTATTTGGCCAACTTTCATTCCCCAATTTTGCCCTAATGCCATGCCTTTTTGTGCCATTAAGGTCTGCTTAGAGGCTAATTTTTTTCCAAGATCAGTTTTGTAGAAGGCAATAAGTTCTTTTATTTCAACTTCAGTAAATTCTTGCATATACAAATCAGCAAGGCCATTATAGATTTCACCTAAAGTACCTACAACTTCTTTTTTGTAAGCTTCTTTATTTTCTGTTGGTACTGCACCACCAATTAAGTCTATTGCATTATTAAATGCATCTGCAGCTCCAGCTAATTTTACCAGTTCAATAGCTTGTTCTTTAGCAGCACTATTTTCTTGTGCATTTAATGTAATAGAGGCTAATAATACGATTGCAATTAAGATTTTTTTCATGTTGAAATTGTTAAGGTTTTTTTAAATGAGTATCTTATATACTATAATTGTTACAAGGAAAAGTTATTTTTTTAATAATCCAATTTTATATGGTAAATCCTTTACGTAATTTTGCAGAAAAATTAATACATGAGCGATTTTCATTCTTTAAGTGTGTCTACAGTTAAGCAATTAACACCCAATTCTGTAGCGATATCTTTTGTTATTCCAGACCACTTAAAAAATACATTTTCCTTTAGTGCAGGGCAATACATAACCATAAATAAAGAAATTAATGGTGTAGTATTGCGTAGAGCCTATTCGATATCTTCAGTACCCACAGCCCATAAAATAACCGTTGGCGTTAAAAAAGTAACTGATGGAACATTTTCTGTTTATGCTAATGATAGCATAAAAGAAGGTGATATTTTAGAAGTTATGCCTCCTGAAGGCAGATTTGTTTTTGAACCTTCTAATTCTGAAAAGCATATAGCAGCTTTTGCTGCTGGTAGTGGAATTACACCTATGATGAGTATTGCGCAAACAGTATTAGAGAGTCATTTAAATAGCACTTTTGTTTTAGTATATGGCAACCAAAGTCCAGAAGAAACGATGTTTTTAGATGAAATAGAAGCTTTACAAAAAAAATATACTAATCGGTTTTTTGTTCAATATGTATACAGTAGAACACAAGAAGAAGGTGCTTTATTTGGTAGAATAGAAAAAGCTACGGTAAACTATATCATTAAGAATAAATTTAAGGAGACTCTTTTTGATGCTTTTTATTTATGTGGCCCCGAGGAAATGATCAATCTGGTTTCTAATACCTTATCAGAAGCAGAAATAGCAAAAGACAAAATTCATTTCGAGTTATTTACGGCTACAGATACTGTAGATACTATGGCAGAGGAACTAGATGGGAAAACCAAAGTTAACGTTGTAGTAGATGACGAAACTTTTTCGCTAACCATGGATAAAAAGATGCTGATTTTAGATGCGGTTTTAAAAGAAAATATAGATGCTCCATATTCTTGCCAAGGCGGAGTTTGTAGTAGTTGTATTGCTAGAGTAACAGAAGGAAAAGCAGAAATGGTTAAAAACCAGATTTTAACTGATGGAGAAATCGAAGAAGGTTTAATTCTTACTTGCCAGGCACACCCAACAACTCCTACTATTAAGGTAGATTTTGATGATGTGTAATAAGTAGAAAAGTAATTTATAAAAGGTAAAAAAGCTGTTTTCCTGAGAAAACAGCTTTTTTATTCATCTATATATACTTTACAAAGAAGTACAGTATACGAGCCTTGTGCACTAAAAAATGAAGAGTTCGTATATTACTAGGTTTAGTTGTTTTTTGAATGATTAAATGATAAGCTCAATAATTTATTGGCTATTGGATCTACACTAGATTGTGCTCTTGAGGTATTGGCAAGTATTATACTAACTGCTTTTTTACTAGGAACTATAAAAAGAAAAGAAGTATTTCCTGTTTGTGCACCCGGATGCCCAATTATACGACCTTCATCAGGTTTAGGTGCGTATAAAAACCATCCAAAGCCATAAGCGTTATTTTCTTTTTCTAAGCTATGGTGTTGCCTCATGATATTTAACGTGCTTTCTTTTACAAAGGTGTTGTTTAGAACTGCATTACCAAACTTTAACATGTCTCCTAAAGTGGTATAGAAACCTCCAGCAGGAATTCTGTTACTCAAGTTATTTTCTTTAGCAAGCTTTGCTTTACCTTTTCCATTATTGCGCGAATATAGCATTGATTTATGCGCTAGTGTAACACCATATTTTTCAACCCCAGTATGGGCCATTTCTGCTTTGTCCCATATATTTTCTTGCATATACGCCTCAAAACTACCTTTTGTGACTTTTTCAATAATAACTCCTAAAACGGTATACCCATATGAAGTATAGCTATATTGGGTACCAGGTTCAAATAATAATGCCCTGTCTTTAAATAAATGCAAAGCATCATAAAGTGTAGCATAGTTAACAGTAGTATTAGATTCGCGACCATCTTTATAACCCGCAATACCAGAAGTATGCGATAATAAATGTCTTACTGTAATTTGTGTTTTTTGGTGTTTAGGGTAGTCAGGAATATAAGTTTGTATGGGAGTATCTAAATCAATTATATTTTTTTCTACCAATTGCATTACAGCTAGTGCAGTCATAGATTTTGCAATAGAACCCATTCTTAACTTGGTGTTTAATTTAAATGGCTCTTTTGTTTTTAGATTTGAATAGCCTGCGGCAGATTGCCCTATTATTTTTCCTTCAACAGAATAACCAGCAACAACACCTACCACTGTTTTATCTAAAATTGTTTTCTCTAATAATACCTTTATTTCTGTATTCTTATCTTGAGCGTTAGCTATAAAGGAGCTTAAAGAAACAACTATTAAAATAACATATTTTTTCATTATGTATTTGTTTATGAAGTTAATACTGATGTCAAAAATAGAAATGATACACTCAATAAACAGCTTATTTTAAGGTGCTTGTGGCGAACTATTCGTTTTTAGGGACGAATGATTCATAGCTAAGATGTCTTTTTTGTAATTTTTAGAAACAGGCACTTCTATTTGAGTTAATAGGATGGTATTTGCATTCTTCCAGGCTATAAAATGACTTGGGTTAATAAGATGAGAACGATGTACTTGTACGAGCTGAGGTAATTGAGATTTTATATTTTTTAGGGTAGTTCTCAACATTTTTTTTGTTAGCACCTGATCTATTAAATACATAACTGTTACATAATTATCTGCACTTGAAATACAGACTAATGCTTTATTTTCTAGTTGTAAAATATCTAATTTATTAGCTCCTGTTAGGGTTATTTTATTTGAATTTTTAGGAGACACTTTTTTATTTATATACCATCTTGAAGCAATAATTATGGGTAATAATATAAAGAAAGTAGGATAATATATTTCAAGTGTAAAAGCAACAAAAGAATAATCGCCATTAACGATATCAGATTTGTAATAGAAATAACTCCCAATTAAGACAAGGATATTGTATAGAATAATGATGAGTATTTCAAAAGGAATAGTAGGTTTAGGGTTCTTTTTATACTTCAAGTTTTGAAGTGGAATTAATACCATATAGCCAACAAAAGCTATAAAACCATATAAAGGCATTATTTGTAATCTTACTTTAAAGGGGAGTTCAGCAATATCAAAAGGCGCAATAAGAATTAAGAAAAAAGTGAGCCACATAGCAATTGCAAAAGCAGCTAAAAAATGATATTTATATATTAATGAAGGCATTAGGTTTTTTAAATCTTAAGTGGATTGTTATCGCTCACAAAAATGACAATGTATATATTGTTATAAATGTAATGATAATTAGGGTTTAAGTGAGTCAAACCAACAAATATTAGAAATGCTATATCTCATAATTGTTTTGCGGATGTGACTCATCAATCAAAAAACATCAGGTATTGTAATAAGACTGCTAAAAGTTAAATCATAATAATAGTAAATCACTACTATTATTCTCCCATAAATAAAGCTCTTAATTCAGTAGCTTCTTTAGGCGCCATTTTCCCTGCCAATACTAAACTTAATTGTTTTCTGCGTAAGGCTCCAGCAAAACGTTCTTTTTCCAGATCACTTTCAGGAATAATTTCAGGTACTTGAGTGGGTTTGCCGGTATCATCTACTGCAACAAAAGTATAAATAGCATCGTTTGCTTTACTGCGTTTTCCAGTGAACCTATCTTCCATCCAAATATCTATAAAAACTTCCATAGAAGTTCTAAAAGCTCTAGAAACTGATGCTTCTACAGTAACCACACTTCCTAATGGTACAGATTGGTTAAAGGCTACATGATTCACAGAAGCTGTTACTGTTATTCTTCTACTATGCCTTCTAGCGGCAATACTAGCAGCTCTATCCATACGGGCTAATAACTCTCCTCCGAAAAGATTTCCTAAAGGGTTGGTCTCACTTGGGAGAACCAAATCTGTCATTATAGTTCTTGATTGGCTTGGCGTTTTGGCTTTCATAACCTAAATTTTGATGCAAAGATACATGCTAATTTAAGGATTAGAAAGGCTAAAAGAGTTTATTCTGAAAGCATCCAAGCGTCAGCAGATACATTTTGTTTAATCTCTTTTAAATAAGCAGTAGCGTCATCTGGATTTATAAAGCTATCAAAAGTAACAACATGCAATCCAAATTTATTTACACCATAGTAAGCTGCATTAAAACCTTTAGTTTTAAGACTATTGATTTTTTTATCTGCATTCTTTTTTACTCTAAATGCACCTGCAATAATATGGTGTTTTCTTTTTTTAGAAGCACCTTCTTTATGAATCTTAGATTCTACTTTAAGATCTAAGTTTAAAGAGGGCAACTCTAGTGGTATATCGCCAAAAAAAGTAGCTTCTTGTATATTTTTAGAAACTTGTTCTTTTGCATTTTGTTCTGCAATAGCCACACCTACCGTATTTTCATTGTATAAACGAAAACCGGTAAGACCTATAGAAGTCCCTAATAAAATAATAGCAGCATATTTTAAAAAGGGTCTAAAAGAAGTTTTTTCTCTTTTTTCAGGAGTAATAATAAAAGGTATTTTTTCTTCTAAAACTTCAACTTCTTCTTTTAAAATTTCTCTAGTAATTACAGAAGAAGCATAAGATGATAAACCAAAAGAACTTGTTAAATAATTTATATGAGTATAAGGATTGTATTGTATTTTACCTTCGGCATTTAACCAAAGTTGCCCAATATTAGAAAGCATAATACGTTCCCCAGCTTTTAATTGTGTATGCCATTGTTTTACAAGTGCAGCAACTTGTTTTTGCATTTCTTCATAAGATGTCTTCTCAATAGAAGCCATATGAGAAACTAATAAACCATCATTAGAGTTTAATTGCTCATTAAAAGAAAGTTCTTTTGAAGGCGGATAAAACGTGCTTGTGGTTTTATGCAAATACGCAGACTTTACTTGTGTTAAAAAAGCACCAAATTCTGGTACAATTACACAATCATATCTATAAAGGAGTTCTTCAATGTAGTGTTCTAATCTCATCACAACAAATATTGTAAAAAAACATAAAGTCTAAAACTATAACGTTTACTTTTTATTAACATTATATTTGAAGTAATTAGAAAAATAAAAAAGAGAATTTTTAAATGTCTGATGACGAGTTAATTGCTGTTTTACGATTGCAAAAAATACCTAATATTGGTTATGTTATTGCAAAAAAACTTATTTCGCATTGTGGCAGTCCAACTGCAGTTTTTCAGGATAAAATGCAACAACTCTTAAAAATAGATGGTGTAGGAATGTATACACTTCAATGCCTACATGATCCTCAATATTTAAAAGATGCAGAAAAGGAGTTTCGCTTTATAAAACAGAAAGATATTAACATTTCTTATTTTATGGATGCGAATTATCCTAGTTATTTTAAGCATTGTATCGATAGTCCTTTACTTTTATTTAACCGCGGAAACATTAATTTAGAAAACAGAAAAATTATTAGTGTAGTAGGTACACGCAAAATAACAAGCTATGGTACTGCTTTTTGCGAAAAACTAATAGAAGACTTAGCGCCATTAGATCCTATTATTGTAAGTGGTTTAGCCTATGGCGTAGATATTTGTGTACAGAGGGCAGCTGTAAAACAGGGTTTACAAACAATAGGGTGTTTAGCACATGGTCTTAACCAAATATACCCTAAGGCACATGCCAAGTATATGTTAGAAATAGAAGAAAACGGAGGTTTTTTTACAGAGTTTTGGAGTACAAGCAAACCGGAACGAGAAAATTTTTTAAAAAGAAATAGAGTAATTGCAGGAATAAGTGAAGCTACTATTGTTATTGAATCTGCAGAAAAAGGAGGTAGCCTAGTCACTGCTGATATTGCGCATAGCTACAACCGTGATGTTTTTGCAGTTCCTGGACGGGCACAAGACAAATACAGTATAGGCTGTAACAATCTTATTAAACAACAAAAAGCACATATGTTAACTTCTGCGGCAGACCTTGTTTATATGCTTGGCTGGGAATTAGAAGCGGAAAGAGGAAAGGGTATCCAACAACAAATGTTTATTGAACTAGATACTACTGAAAAAGAAATTTATAATTATTTACTAAAAGAAGGAAAACAATTACTAGATACTATTGCTTTAAGTTGTAATCTGCCTATTTTTACGGTGTCATCTACTTTACTAAATATGGAGATGAAAGGGGTTATTAGACCTTTGCCTGGTAAATTATTTGAAGCCTTATCATAAATAACATTAAAATAAATTAATAAAAACAAGATGAAAAAAATATGTATTAGCATTGCCATAATCAGCTTTGCTTTTTCTACCCAAGCACAAAGTAAAAAAGAATTAATAAAGCAAGTTGCCCAACTCAATACAGAAATAAGCACCTTAAAATCTGAAATCACTTCCCTAAAAGAAGAAAAACCTATAAACTTTGAAGACGATCTTGAAAAGTTAAGTTATTCAATTGGAGTGTCTGTAGGGAATAATATTAAGAGTTCTAAACTAGATTCTATTTCGTTTGAAACATTAATAAGAGCTGCTAAAGATGTTGTTAATGGAGAAGAAAAGATGTCTATTAACGATTGTGAGCAATTTTTAAAGAGTTTCTTTAGAAAAAAACAAAAAGCAGAGGAAGAAAAACAAAAAGCACTTGCTGCTGAACGGATAAAAAAAGATGAATTATTTTTTGCTGAAAATGCAAGAAAACCAGAAATAACTACAACAGAAAGTGGGTTACAGTACCAAGTATTAACTAAAGCAAATGGTGCTATTCCTAAAGCTACAGATCAAGTTTTGGTGCACTATAAAGGCACTTTATTAGATGGGACTGTTTTTGATAGTTCTTACGATAGGGGAGAACCTTTGGTTTTAAGCACAAATGGTGTAATTAAAGGTTGGCAAGAAGCCTTGCAAAAAATGCCTGTAGGTTCTAAATGGAAATTGTTTATACCACATAATTTAGCATATGGAGAAAGAGGTGCTGGAAGAGATATTCCACCGTATGCAGCTTTAATTTTTGAAATAGAATTATTAAATATAGAGAAATAGGTTTTTTGCTAAAAAAAATCGAATTTTCATATAATTTAATATGTCAAATAACTACAGTTAACAAACCGGTTAGTTTAAAAAATAAAACTTTTAAACTAAAAATTAATGAATATCAGCGTTTTAACTCTAAAAGTCAATAGATAAACTGCTTTTTAGTGTTTTTACATCGATATAAACTGAGATTAAACCAACTTAATGGTTTGTTTGTGGTTAATTTAATTGTCTATCTTGGATTAGAATAGTTGATTTAATAGATTGCTCTTTTAAATGTATAAATCTTTTTTTTTGAATTTTTCAAAATCTTCTTCTGAATCAAATTCAACTAAATGAATTTCACAAGGAACTTTAATATTACTCTTTATTATAGATTTTTTTCAGGTCGAATAAGTAGTGTTAATTGACCAATATATTTTAAGATTGTAGGTATTGCTATTTCCTCAAATTAATGGAATGAATCCTCTTACCCCTCAATTACATATATTAATTGTGTTAAGTTTATCATTACATTTTGATATAAAATTCAACTTTTCAAAGTATTTAAAAATCTATAATAAAGTTTTTAAAAATCATTACTCTGTAACTTCAAATGTATTTGTCTCCACAAATGGCCTACCATCTATAGTTATCCCTTCTACTATAATAGAATAAAGACCAGGAATATCTCCTGTGTAAAACTCAGTTTGTGCTTTTCCTTGCTTATTTAAGATAAGGTTAGGTTTCCAGTGTAATGTTGCCCTGTAATCTTCTTGTTTATGCTCTAGTTCTGTAATAGCATAGTTAGGGCTATAAAATTCTCTTATTTTAGAAAAGCCTTTAGTGCTAAAACTAATTGTATTGGGATAATTTCCTGGAATATCAGATTCAATATTAAGATGTCTATAACTATAAAGGGCTACAACACCATTAGAGCCACGTGACCCATAAATGGCAGCATTAGCACCTTTTAAAATATCAATAAACATTACCTCATATCCGCTAAGTTGTTGGGCAAATGAATTGCTTATAGGGCTTCCATTGAACAAAATTAATGGATTCCTACCTCTAATTTTTATGCTCTGAGAAGGATACCCTCCAATTAATTGTACTCCAGCGATATTCCTTAGATTATCAAAAGCACTTAACCGACTGCCTTTTTGTATAGAATCAGTAAAGACTCTTATACTGGGGTTTTTGTGTAAAGTAAATTTTTTAATTTCTCTTTCTATAAGTTCTTCACGAGTTTTCTTTTTTGCTCTTACTATTACTTCTTTCAATTTTGTTATACTAGAGTTATATCTAAATTCAGTAACTTTCTTTTGAAAAGCATTTTGTATATACTTTTCTGATAAATTTAAACTAAAAGTTGTATCAACCGCAGTTTTATCTGTGTAGCTACTACTAGAAATATAAGAGTCTATAGTAATACTTAAATCATTTTCCTTTTTGTTTTGTAATTTTTCTATTGATTCCGCTTTTAAGTGTATTTGAACGGAATCTATAAAAACAAATGGCCCAAAACTAAAGTTGCCTTGACTGTTAGTTGATACAGTTTCTTGATATGGATTTTCAACCAAAAGAGTGGCAGTTAAGATACTTTTTTTTGGAGAAAATTTATTATTAAATAAAGTAGTTTTTCCATCTATCATTATTCCTTTTTCTGGAGTGTATTTTGTATTTTTACTTACTGTATTAGAGAGCATATCTTTCCATATAAAACGCCTCCAACCATGTGTCAGTAGTAAATAATCTAACAAATAACTAGCAGACTTATTTTTAGGATTAAAAAAGAAATTTGCGTTAGGGATGGTTCCTCCAATATCAGAGTTTAACAATAACCAGCTTTTAATAGTTGAAGGTGTTTTTTTAGAGTTACTATTTACATAAGATACACTTAAACCCAAATTTCCAGAAATGGGTTCATTTTTAGTATCTTGTATATTAATGTCCAAAATTACTTTTTCTCTTTTAGCGAATTTTTTTGCAGAAGTTTTAATCTGAACATCTAAATTATTAACAGGGTTATCTATAAAAACTAATCTTTCGCAAACTGGTTCGCCAGTTTTGGTAAATAAAGTAAAATGCGCAACACCATCTTGTAAATCTTTTGTAGAAAACTTAAGACTATAAGTTTTATTATTAGACTGTTCTATACGTTTTAAAAAGGTATAACCTCTTAGGTGTCCTAAAAGTAAAGTATTTTTTAACCCATTTTCAAAATTTGTACGAACTTTAATTGTTATTGAGTCACGAGTATTTATGACATTAAGTAGATAACCTTTTAACTTAGGATCAGGTACTGAATACTTTTCTTTTGCACCATTTATTTTAGCAAAATATTTTTTCCCTATTTCTGGTTCAAAACTAACTTTACCAAGACCATAATCAAAAGTTTTAAAAGTTGTAATTAAATTGTCTTCTTGATCTATAATGCTGCCTTCTAGAGCAACACCTATACCTCTTTTATTTACAGCCTTAATTCCCATAAAAGTAGACATATCAGTAATTAGGTGACCACCTTCAGGGTAAAAGTCTAAATTAATTTCTAAAGTTGTTTTTGAACTATCCTTTTTAGCTGTTTGTGTTTTTATATCTTTTCGATAATTACCCAAATTAGGATCTATTTTTAGAATTGCTATTTCTTTTTGATAAAGAGTTGGAGTTTCATTGTTAAGCATATACTTAGTAAAAGTGCGTAAAAAGTACTTTCCTTGCTTAATTTTTTCAGGTATAGTAATTTGACCATTGGTTACTATTCCATCAATATAAAATCTGCGATTTGCTATAATACTATCTTTGTTATTTAGTAATTCTACATAAATAACCTTACTTAGTTCACTTTTAGTATTAGTAATACCATTTACTAGGAAGGTGTTAAACCAGATAGTTTCTCCGTTTATGTAAATATCTTTATCTGTTTGTAAATAATTTTTTTCTGGATATTTAGTTGTATTATATAACAACAATTTACCTGCTATCTTAGAAGCATATTTATTTTCTTGGGCATAAATTTGTGTCGCAAGAAAAGAATATAGTACTCCACAAAACAATATTCTAAACTTTATCATTAAAACAATAATTATTTACATTTAATTTAGTAAATGTTTTATTAAAAACACTTAAAATAAAACATAAAATAATCTTAAAACTTTATATTTCTGGTGTATTTAATAGCCAACCTTACTCCGCACTCTACTCAACACTTCATCAGCAACTTTTTTAGCTTTTGCAGCACCTGTAGACAAAGCAGCATCCACTTCCTCTAAATGAGCCATATAATAATTAAACTTCTCACGAGCATCTCCAAATTTTTCTAAAATTAGCTCAAACAAGGCTTGTTTTGCATGTCCGTATCCATAATTACCACCTAAATAATTAGCTCGCATCTCAGCAATTTGTTCATCATTCGCTAAAATTTTATATAAAGCAAATACATTATCATTCTCTGGGTCTTTAGGGTCTTCCATAGGGATACTATCGGTTTGGATACCCATAATTTGTTTCCGCAATTTTTTATCGGTCTGAAACAAATCAATAATATTACCCTTACTCTTACTCATTTTTGCACCATCAGTACCAGGAATATACATGGTTTCTTCTTGTACTTTGGCTTCAGGTAAAACAAAAGTTTCGCCCAATTGCGTATGAAAGCGTGAAGCAACATCACGGGTCATTTCTAAATGCTGTAATTGGTCTTTACCTACAGGAACAATATTTGCATCATATAATAGAATATCGGCTGCCATAAGCATAGGATAGGTAAACAACCCAGCGTTTACATCTTCTAAGCGGTCTGCTTTATCTTTAAAAGAAGTTGATAGTGTTAAACGTTGGTATGGAAAAAAGCAACTTAAATACCAAGATAATTCTGTTACCTGTGGCACATCACTCTGTCTGTAGAAAACAGTTTTTTCGATATCTAAACCAAAAGCAAGCCAAGTAGCTGCCGTGGCATAGGTATTATTACGTAAGGTTTCTCCATCTTTTATTTGCGTAAGCGAGTGCATGTCTGCAATAAAAAGAAAAGATTCGTTTTTTGGGTTTTTTGCCATTTTAATGGCAGGCATTATAGCCCCCAATATATTTCCTAAGTGTGGTGTTCCCGTACTCTGTACTCCAGTTAAAATTCTTGACACAAATTGTATATTTATAATTAATGCAAAAGTAAAATAAATACTAGAACCTTATAAAATTGTTACTTTTACTTTTATGATTTCATTTTTACGTAAAATAGGGAGTGTATTATATCATATTTGGTTTTATATTTTAGTTGCCATTCCTATCTTTTCCTTATTTCCCCTATTAGTCATTTTTTCTATTTCTGAAAAAACCTATCCACAGTTTTTCTGGTTGGCCAGAAACATTTGGGCTAATTTTATTTTATATGGTATGGGATGTATCCCCATAATAAAAAGAGAACAACAGATAGAAAAAGGAAAAAGTTATATGTTGGTAGCCAACCATACCAGTATGTTAGACATTATGCTAATGTTAAAAGTGAGCAAAAACCCTTTTGTTTTTGTAGGTAAAAAAGAATTGGTAAAGATTCCTGTTTTTGGCTTTTTTTATAAGAGAGTATGTATTATGGTAGACCGTGGCGATAGCAGAAGTAGAACAGCTGTATACAGGCGTGCGCAACGTAGATTACAGCAAGGGCTGAGCATCTGTATCTTTCCAGAAGGTGGTGTGCCAGATGAAGAAATTTTATTGGATGAATTTAAAGATGGAGCTTTTAAAATGGCTATAGCACATAAAATTCCTGTGGTACCCATGACTTTTTTTGATCATAAAAAACGATTTCCCTTTTCTTTTGATAAAGGGAAACCAGGAAAATGCCGTGCAAAAATCCATTCTTTTCATGAAACAGAAACCCTTACGGAAGATCATAAAGCAAGTTTACGAGAAACGGTTAGAACAATTATTCTTAACACTCTAGAGAATAGAGCAATAATAAAACACTAGAAAAACATATTTAGATTTAGCTAACAGTCTATTTTTATTTTAAAGAAAAAATTAATGCATTTGATGTGCAAAAAATGGTTTTTCACCTATAAAAAAGGGCAATTCATAGAAAAAATTACTGTAACATACTATTATTTGTAGGAAAAATTGGTATAAAAAATCAGTATTTTTTATTAAATTAATTTACATTAACAAAAATTTTAAAATATTGAAAATCAATATATTATACTAATATTGCATCTTTTTTAAGAATACTTATCATATAAAATAATATTATCAATTTCATGATTTAGAAGACTAAATACTATTTTTTCTCGTTAAAATTGTAGGAAAATACGTTAAGTTGCATATTTTTTTTATATTTGTAATCCCAAATTAAAGACAATTTCATCATGAAAAAGATATATTTTATAATTTTTTTATGCCTACTTTCTTGCAGTACAGATGACGAAATTGATAATCAAGAAATAATTCTTGAAAGCGAAATTCAAATTAGTAATATAGACAGAAGTTATTTTAAAGATGTAAAAGTATATTCCTTTGATACTGATGCTACCTCTAAACCAATGTTTTTTGATGGAGAAGCACAAAAAATAATGACTTCTGATGAAAGAACTTTTGATATTGGTAAAATACTCCGTGTAAGAGCAATAGACAACTTTACCATTGAAATTTCAAATTTTGCTCCAGTAGCTATTGAAAATGCTACCATATTAGCAAAAATAGAAGGCGTAGATACCGAAATAAAGTTACTGCATATAGAAAAAATTAGAGCACATGCAAAACAAGAAATAAAATATTCTTTTGTAAAGGGCAGTACAGATTTTGTTGATATCAACAATAACCCAGTAGACCTTTCAAAGTATAAAGACATTGGAATTACAAAAAATCTAATACGATTTGATTTTACTGGAGAAACAAAATTTATAAAAGTGCTAAAAAAATTAGCCCAATTAGATTGGAGAATTAAATTTCATGATTATAATTTAAATAATGATCCTGAAAATGATTGGGCAGAAGATATTTCAGCTAGAGATATAAGACGCTATACGGGATTATTAATTAATTATGGTTATGTTATTTTATCTGATGCTTTTAAAGATGGCTTTATAAAGGAAAAACTGATTAATAATGATGGTTCTATGATGATGCTTTCTGAAGAAAAAATTAATGTATATGAAAAATTAGTTCATCAAAAATTCTTTAGATGTGGTAAAACAACTCATGTGTCGGGTCTTGGTGGCGGTAGTACACTTGGTGTATCAGAAGAAGTACTCCAAGGGTTTATTCATCAAAAGGGATATACTATTTTACAACACGAAATTGGACATTGTTTAACTTTTTCTCATAGTTCTAATTTAACTTATTCTAAAAAAGTAGATGATATTAATACGGGTACTGTACCACTTATAGAACGTGTTTTAGAAGAACTTACCATAACAAAAAAACTTCCAATACATGCAAATAATTATTACAGACCAGACGATTTTGCAAAACATCACCAAAAAGGTGCTAAAGCAAAAAAAAGGAAAGTTTGCGGACATGATGATTAAGACTAAAAATACCCCCACAAGTTCCCCCTAATAAAAACGCTCTACTGAACATTAACAGTAGAGCGTTTTAGGTATTACCGTGTGGAACGATACATACCCTAACCAACCTCTTTATATAAGTAATCAATGGATCGAAGTTTAAATACTGCGAGTTTACATCGAATGTTAATTATTTTTTCAGCAGAAAACCCATAGGTGTTTGTCCTGAAATATCCTGCTGAAGTATTTTAAAATCTATAACTGATACCACTATACACCCCTACAGAAAATGGATTAAAACTACCATCTGTTTCCGAAAAAGTATTTAATTGGTATTTAAAAATAGGTTCTATATTAAATTTTACTTTAGGTGTAATTTTGTAATTAAGTCCTAAGCCTACGTTTGTACTAAAGTTTACATCATTAAGGTTTCTGGCTTCCCCTACATTAGTAGTTGCACTTCCAGAACTTAAGGTAATACTATTATTTACTAGAAATAAAGAACTAAAACCACCAATAATTTGTACTCCAAACTTACGGTCTACTAAGGCATAATTAAGTTCAAAAGGAACTTCTAAATAGCCAAATTCTTGCTCAATAAAACCAACTCTTTCTGAGCTTCTAGCAGTAATATCAATAGATTGTGGGGCTCTAATAAAATCTGATGATTCGTTACTTAAGTTTGCATTATTTGTAACACGGCTTGTAACAACTAAATTTTTTGCTGTGGGCACATATGATATATTATCTATTTGCCCATTAGTAGAAGCTTGTACAGATGCAGAAAAAGCAACATCATTGGTATTATAACCGTAATCTACTTTATGAATCCCTGAACGAAAACTTAACTTTTTATTTATTTTATAAGAAACAGCTACTCCATAGCTTAAATTGATATCACCAGACTTAGAATTTGGCACAAAAATAGAATGTATAGGAGAGCCTTCCCCTAAAGCATCAAAATATACAGGAGCAACACTTGGCCCAACAGACCATTTATCTTTAGAAGATTTTGTTTCTACTATTTCTTCTTTATTTTCTTCTATAACATCAAAAATAGATTTTTTGCTGGTTTTATTTTCTATGCTTTTTTCTTCAGTTTCATTTAATTTGCTTACGGCATCTTTTTTAGTAGCTATATCATTTTTTTCTTGAAGATCTAAAGGATCTTTAAGTACTGTTCCGGCTTCTTTATCATTAGTAGTTGCAACGGTTTCTTCTTTATCTTTTATTGTAGTTATTTCCGGAATACTATGAGTTTTTGGAGTAGACTTTTGGTTACTAGTAAGCTCATTATTTTGCCCATCAACATTTTGCTGACCTAAAATAGCGTTAGTGTTATTTGTTATTTTATGGGCGTTATTCGGTTTATTATGTTGAGGAATACTAGTCGCTACTTCATTTTTAGATTTTGGTATTATTTGGCTTTCTTTAACAGTAGCCTTTTCTTGTAATTCCTTTTCAGTTTCAGCTATGCCTTCCTTAGAAATAGTATTTTTATTTTCAATAATAATACTATTTACTTTTTCCTTTTCAGAAATGCTTTCTTTCTTATTTTGGTCTTCATTAGTTTCTATTTCTGTAATCTCAGGAAGGTTTTCAGTTGTTGTATTGTTTAAATTAATTGTATAAAACAGGATCACTAATGCAGCTGCAATGCCGCCTAGTTTCCACCATATAGGAATTACTTTCCTAGATTTTTCCTTTTTGTCTAGAGAAGACTCAATTTTACCCCAAACGGCTTCGTCTGGAATTTCATTAAAATCTTTGAACCCTTCTTGGAACAAATTATCTATATTTTTTTCTTTCATTATGCAAAAAATTATGCAGTATTATTTTGTATTTGTTTTTTTGTGTTATTTAATGCAATGAAATAACATCATTTACAAACGTTGTTTCTATTTTTTCTTTTAAAATTAATCTGGCTCTAGCCAAATTAGATTTTGAGGTTCCTACAGATGTCCCTAACAGTTTACTTATTTCATTATGCGAATAGCCATCAAGCACATACATGTTAAATGTTAATCTGTATTTATTAGGAAGCTCTTGAATATATTTTAATAATGTTGGCAGATTAACACTAGTATAGTCTGTTTCTACTACTTCTATCTCTTCTTTAATATTTTCAGAAACAACACTTAAGTGTTCTTCCTTTCTAAATTTTTGAAGTACAGTATTTACGGTTATTCTTTTAATCCAACCTTCAAATGATCCTTTAAATTTAAATTGGTCTATTTTATTAAAAATGGTCATGAAACTGTCATGCAAACAATCTTCAGCTTCAGTCTTATTTTTACAATATTTTAGGCATACACCATACAGTACTCGAGAATAGTCTCGGTACAGCTTTTCTTGTGCTTTTCTATTGCCTTTTTTGCAATTATTTATGAGTTCTTCTAGACTCAAATTGTTGGTTATTATGTATTTAAAGCGATTATTATTTAATTTCTAACAGGAATTTCTATATCTGTAAATTCTGGGACTCCATTTTCATCTTCACCTTTCCATAATCTAAATGTGTAGGTTTGGTTGAAAATTACCACAAATTGAAAAGAAGATTTTAATACTTGATTTACTTCTTTACAATCTTGTTCCCCAACTAACATAGTTCCTATAGGGGTAATAACCCTTGTAGAGTCATTTAATGTTACACGATCTAAACCTTCAAAGAAGATACAATCCGATGCTCTTTCGTAACTAACGTCTATAGTATATGTTTCGTTTAGTGTAAAAAAAGCAGGAAAATCAGCTTCGACAATAGGTAAAGATACAAAATGAAAATTTTGATCGCTTTCATCTAAACTACTACAGTTTGTTAAGGTGATAAAGCTTAAAAATAATAAAAAGACAAAAAATCTTCTCTTCATAAATTTATTTTTTACTTAATAGATGCAGATTGGCTGTAATGGTTGCGTTATAAAAAGTAAAAATCCCAATCTAAATTGGGATTTTTTATTGTTGCTTTATTCTTTCACTGCGGTGATGGCTTCTCTTATTTTACCATCGAGCTCTTCAAATAACTCTGGGTTGTCTAGCAAGAGGTTTTTAACAGCATCTCTTCCTTGCCCTAATTTAGTATCACCATAACTAAACCAGGAACCACTTTTCTTTACAATCTCGTACTCAACACCAAGATCTATAATTTCTCCTACTTTAGAAATCCCTTCACCATACATAATATCAAACTCAGTAGTTCTAAATGGTGGGGCTACTTTATTTTTAACAACTTTAACTCTTGTTTTATTTCCTTGTACGTTACCATCTGTGTCTTTAATTTGTGTAGAGCGTCTAATATCAATACGAACAGAGGCATAAAATTTAAGGGCATTACCACCAGTAGTTGTTTCTGGATTTCCAAACATTACACCAATTTTTTCTCTTAATTGGTTTATAAATACTACAGTACAATTAGTTTTGCTAATAGAGCCAGTGAGTTTTCTTAGCGCTTGAGACATAAGTCTTGCATGAAGTCCCATTTTAGAATCTCCCATTTCGCCTTCTATTTCGCTTTTAGGAGTTAAAGCAGCAACAGAATCTACAATAACAATATCAATAGCACCAGATCTAATTAAATTATCTGCAATTTCTAAAGCTTGCTCTCCATTATCTGGTTGCGAAATAATTAAATTATCAATATCAACACCTAATTTTGCAGCATAAAAACGATCAAATGCATGCTCTGCATCAATAAAAGCGGCAATACCTCCTTTTTTTTGTGCTTCTGCAATGGCATGTAGCGTCAATGTAGTTTTACCAGAAGATTCTGGACCATATATTTCAACAACTCTACCTCTAGGATATCCTCCAACGCCTAAAGCAATATCTAAACCTAAAGAACCAGATGGTATTACTTCAACTTCCTCAACAACACTATCTCCCATTTTCATGACAGCCCCTTTTCCATAGGTTTTGTCTAGTTTATCTAGTGTTAACTTTAATGCTTTTAGTTTTGCTTCTTTTTCTGTGCTCATTTTTGTTAAATTAGTAGGGCTAAATTACTATTTCTTTTTTCATATCACAATCGTTAACGCAACCTTTTTATAAAACCTGCATCTAATAACTAACTAACTCAATTTTTATGCCTGTAATCTTCTAATAGATTACAGCTTATAGCTGGTTATTTCTTATACTATTATCTAAATTTGTGAAAAAGAAAAAGTTAAGGGTAACCGCAAAAAGACCTTGGAATTCCAAGGTCTTTTTTTGTTTAACATGTAGAGTTACATTAGTTTTGCATTTCAATCATTTTTAACTTAAACTATTCGTATAGCATGCAACTGTACAATACCTTAAGCGCAAAAGAGAGAGAGAAATTAATAGAAGAGGCGGGTAAAGAACGCTTAACAATTTCTTTTTATCAATACGCGCACATCAAAAACCCACAAATTTTTAGAAATCATTTATTCATCAATTGGGATGCTCTTGACGTTTTAGGACGAATTTATATTGCCTATGAGGGTATTAATGCGCAATTATCTGTACCAGCAGAAAACTTTAAACTTTTTAAAGAGCACTTAGATAGTATTTCTTTTTTGGAGAACGTTAGGCTTAATATTGCTATCGAACAAAACAATAAATCTTTTTTAAAATTAAAAGTAAAAGTACGTCATAAGATAGTTGCTGATGGTTTAGATGATGCTTCTTTTGATGTAACTAAAAAAGGCATTCATGTAAATGCAGAAAAGTTTAATGAACTTATTGAAGATCCAGATACTGTTTTAGTAGATATGCGCAATCATTATGAAAGCGAAATAGGTCATTTTAAAAATGCAATTACTCCAGATGTAGATACCTTTAGAGACTCATTAGATATTATTGAAGAAGATTTAAAAGCGTATAAAGAAGATAAAAAATTAGTAATGTACTGCACTGGTGGTATCCGTTGCGAAAAAGCAAGTGCCTATTATAAGCACAAGGGCTTTAAAAATGTTTACCAATTAGAAGGTGGTATTATTGAATATACGAGGCAAGTAGAAAATAAAAAATTAGAAAATAAATTTATAGGTAAAAATTTTGTTTTTGATCACAGGCGCGGCGAGCGTATAACAGATGATGTAATAGCAAACTGCCACCAATGTGGAGATGCTTGTGATGAACATGTAAATTGTGCTAATGAAGCTTGTCATCTACTGTTTATACAATGTGAAGATTGCGCTAAACAAATGGATAATTGCTGTTCTGATGCTTGTAAAGAAATTCATAATTTACCTTATGAAGAACAAAAAAGATTAAGAAAAGGAAAAGTTGTAAGCAATAAAATCTTTAAAAAAGGGAGATCTGAAGTGTTGAAATTTAAAAAATAACAATTGGTTTTTATATTTTTTAGTGTCGAAAAGAGTAAAATTTAAAACTTTTGCAAACCGTTCCAAATAATCTTAAAAACGCTATCTTTACAATTAGCTAAAAAAGAATATGAATCTTCTTTCTTAAAAACAAACCTTTTTTAAGAAATCAATATATAAGATATGAGTTGTAGCAGTTGTTCAACTGGCAAAGACGGACAACCGCGTGGCTGCAAGAATAATGGAACTTGTGGTTCGGACGGTTGTAATAAATTAACGGTTTTTGATTGGCTTTCCAATATGTCATTACCAAGTGGCGAAAAAGCATTTGATTGTGTAGAAGTCCGTTTTAAAAATAGTAGAAAAGAATTCTTCAGAAATACCGAAAACCTATCACTTTCTATTGGAGATGTTGTTGCCACGCAAGCAAAATCTGGCCATGATATTGGAATAGTAACCCTTACAGGAGAACTGGTAAAGGTTCAAATGAAAAAGAAAAAGGTTGATTTTAAAAGCAACGAAATTCCAAAAGTATACCGTAAAGCATCTCAAAAAGATATTAATATTTGGCAAAAATGTAGAAATAGAGAAGCAGAAATTCAAAAGCGCTCCAGAGAATTAGCCATAGCTTTAAAATTAGAAATGAAACTTTCTGATGTAGAGTTTCAAGGAGACGGTTCTAAAGCAACATTTTACTACACTGCTGAAGAACGGGTAGATTTTCGGCAATTAATTAAGGATATGGCCAAGGCCTTTGGTATTCGTATAGAAATGCGCCAGATAGGATATCGCCAAGAAGCACAGCGTTTAGGAGGTATTGGTTCTTGCGGACGTGAGCTTTGCTGTTCTACTTGGCTTACCGATTTTAGATCCGTTAGCACCTCGGCGGCACGTTACCAACAGCTATCTTTAAATCCACAGAAATTAGCAGGACAATGTGGTAAATTAAAATGCTGTCTTAATTATGAGTTAGATGTATATTTAGATGCACTAAAAGATTTCCCGTCTCAAGACACCAAAATACCAACAGAAAAAGGCTTAGCAATTTGCCAAAAAGTTGATATTTTTAAAGCAACATTATGGTTTTGTTACAAAGACGATTGGGCCAACTGGCATACCATATCTAAGGATAAGGTTAATGAAATGCTAGAAAAAGTTAAAAACAAGGAAAAGATTGCTAGCTTAGAAGAATATGCTGAAAAAATATCTGTAGAAAAAGAACAAGAAAAAGTATTTGAGAACGTTGTAGGTCAAGATAGTTTAACACGTTTTGATAAACCAAAACGAAAAAATAATAACAGGAAAAAGAAAAATAAACCCCATCAGAAGAATAACCCTAATAACAAGGGCCCAAGAAATGCGAAAAAGAAGCCTAATCCACAAAATGGAAACACAGCAGGTAACACCGCAAATAAAGGAACTAATGCCAAAAAGAATAATAGGAGAAGAAATGTCAAGAAAAAACCAACAAACAATAGTTAAAATTGTTTTTTTAGGGTGTATGCTTATCGCATCATCTTCTTGCACAACTAATATCATAAAATCAGAATACAAAACCACTACCAATGGTAGTTGGGAAAAAGATGATATAATAACATTTAACTTTTCTGATGTAGATACTATTAACCCTTCTGATATTTTTATAAATATTAGAAACGATGAAAAATTTCAGTTTAGTAACTTATATTTAATTACAGAATTAAATTTTCCAAACGGAAGATCAGAAAAAGATACCTTACAGTATAAAATGGCTGAGCCAGATGGTACTTGGCTTGGCACAGGTAATGGTAGTGTTAAAGAAAATAAACTTTGGTATAAAGAAAACATCGTTTTTCCTACCAATGGCGTATATACATTAAAGATATCTCATGCAATGCGAAAAAATGGTAACGTAAATGGGATTGTAGATTTAGAAGGCATCACAGATGTTGGGTATCAAATAGAGAAAAATAACAAATAAGCTATGGCAACGGCTACAAACAAAAAAACAAAAAAGGCTACTCCAAAAAGTAACTTCCGTAAATTTTTAATTTGGTTTTGGTCTATTTTCCTATTTGGAATAGTATCAGCGATGCTTATTTTTTTAGCAGCCTCATGGGAATGGTTTGGACCAATGCCTACTTTTGAAAGCTTGGAGAATCCGCAAACAAATTTAGCAACAGAAGTAATTTCTTCTGATGGAAAAACTTTAGGAAAATACTATTTGGATGATAATAGAACTCCAATAGCTTATGAAGAACTCCCCAAAAACCTTGTAGATGCCTTAATTGCTACAGAAGATGCGCGTTACAGAAACCATGCAGGTATTGATGCACGTGCCATTCTTAGAGCAGTAGCCGCTTTAGGAAGAGATGGTGGAGGTAGTACTATTACACAACAATTATCTAAGCAATTATTTACAATAAAGCCTTCATCTAATATTGTTGATCGGATCAAGCAAAAAATTAAAGAATGGGTTATTGCTACACGTTTAGAGCGCCAGTATACCAAAGAAGAAATTATAGCAATGTATCTTAACGTTTATGACTTTAACTACAATGCCGATGGTGTTAAATCTGCTTGTAAAATATATTTTAATAAAGAACCTAAAGATATAGAAACTCAAGAAGCAGCAATGCTTGTTGGGATGCTCAAAAACTCATCTCTATATAATCCTAGGCGTAGAGAAAAACTAGTACTAGATAGAAGAAATACTGTTTTAGGACAAATGTACAAGTACGAGTATATTGATAAAAAAACAAAAGACTCCTTACAACAACTGCCATTAGGACTTCGTTTTTCTCCACAATCGCATAGAGAAGGCTTAGCTACTTATTTTAGAATGAATTTACAGCGTTTTATGGGAGATTGGATTTCTAAAAACCCAAAACCCGCCTTAGAAGGAGAGCGTGACGAATGGAATTTATTTTTAGACGGGCTTAAAATTTATACTACAATAGATTCTAGAATGCAAAAAAATGCCGAAGATGCGGTACAAGAACATATGAAACGTTTGCAAGCAGAATTTTTTGTACAAAATACTCCTAAACGTAATAAAACAGCACCTTTTTTAGATTTAGAAAAGTCAGACATTACTAAAATTATGGAACGCGCTATGAAAGTTTCAGATCGTTGGCGCACCATGAAAAGAAAAGGATCTTCTGAAAAAGAAATTAGAGCTTCCTTTAAAAAGCCAACACCCATGGTTGTTTTTGATTGGAACAGTACCAATAATGAGAAAGATACGGTAATGACACCGCTAGACTCTATTCGCTATTACAAATCTTTTTTAAGAACAGCAATGATGTCTATGGAACCGCAAACAGGACATGTAAAAGCTTGGGTTGGAGGTCTTAATTACAAACACTTTCAGTACGATAATGTAATACAAGGCGCAAGACAAGCAGGTTCTACCTTTAAACCTTTTGTTTATGCTGCCGCTATAGATCAATTACGTTATTCTCCTTGCGATTCTTTACCAGACACGGAGTATTGCATCGAAGCCAATAAACACGGGAATCCAGAACCTTGGTGTCCTAAAAATTCTGACGGGAAGTTCTCTCAAAAACAAAGAACGCTTAGAAATTCACTGGCAAATTCAGTAAATACTATTACCGCTCAGTTAATGGATAAAGTAGGACCAAAACCTGTAGTTGCTATTGCTAGAAGTATGGGACTCACAAGAGATATCCCAGAAGTACCTTCTATTGCGCTAGGTACACCAGACGTTAATGTCTATGAAATGGTAGGCGCCTTTGGTACTTTTGCTAATGAAGGGGTTTATGTAAAACCAGTTTTGGTAACCCGTATAGAAGATAAAAACGGAACGGTATTATACGAATATGTGCCAGAAACTAGAGATGTTTTAAGTAAAGATGTGGCCTATGCTATGGTAGATTTAATGAAAGGTGTAGTGCAGTCTGGTTCTGGGGGTAGACTAAGGCATAGTTATAATAAAAATGATATAGTATATAAAGAAATTATTACGGGTTATCCTTACAACCTAACCAATCCTATTGCTGGTAAAACAGGAACAACGCAAAACCAAAGTGATGGATGGTTTATGGGAATGGTACCTAACCTAGTTACTGGTGTATGGGTAGGTGGAGAAGAAAGAGCTACCCATTTTAAAAGTATCAGATATGGGCAAGGAGCCTCCATGGCATTACCTATTTGGGGACTTTACATGACTAAAAATTATGCCAATAAAGAATTAGAAGTTTCCGATAAAGATTTTAAGAAGCCAGAAAACCTCTCTATAAATGTAGATTGTACAAAAATTAAAGAAAAAGCAGAAGACAATGCCAAACCAGAGGAAGATGATATAGATATCGGTTTTTAAGCATTTTTTCATTATTTACAACTTTAAATAAGTTTAATTTTTCTTATTAAAAAGATATCTCCAAAAAGAAAGCGTTAGTAACATAGAAAACATCGTTTTTTTAATTAATGCCGTATATCTTAAAATTTATTTTGCTATTTAAAAATGAGGTGATAAATAGGATGATAAGTTTAGAGGGTATTTCAAATACAAGATACCTAATAGAGAAAAATAATATACAAGCTAATGGCATCGGCTACCAAAAAGATAAAACAAAAAGGAACACCTAAAAAAAGCTTTAGAAAATTTATAAAATGGTTCTGGGTTGTATTTTTAATAGCTCTTTCAATTCCTATAATCACATTTAAATTAGCGGCATCTGGATATTTAGGCGAAATGCCCACTTTTGAAAATTTAGAAAATCCACAAACCAATTTAGCATCACAAGTCATTTCTTCCGATGGAGTTTTATTATCAAAATATTATTTAGATGATAATAGGACACCTGTTTCCTATAGAGAACTTTCTAAGAATTTGGTGAATGCACTAATCGCCACAGAAGATGTACGCTATAGAGACCATGCAGGTATAGATGCTAGAAGTTTTTTTAGGGCTTTAATTGCTAAATTAACATTTAGAAATGCAGGAGGAGGAAGTACTATTTCGCAACAATTAGCAAGACAATTATTTGTTGGTAATAGAGCTAAAGATTGGAAGAAATATACGCAAAAGATTAGAGAATGGGTTATTGCCACCCGTTTAGAGCGTAATTATACCAAAGAAGAAATTATAGCGATGTATTTTAACATCTATGATTTTGGAAATAATGCAGATGGTATTCGGTCTGCCGCAAAAATATATTTTAGTAAAGAACCAAAAGAGTTAAGTATTAATGAATCTGCGATGTTAGTAGGAATGTTTCAAAATTCGTCTCTTTATAATCCAAGACCAAAAAGAAATCCTGAAGGCACTAAAAATAGAAGAAATGTAGTTTTAGCGCAAATGTTTAAATATGGTTATTTAAATGAAAAAGTAAAAGATTCATTACAACAACTACCATTAAGCCTACGGTATTCACCTGAATCGCACAGAGATGGTTTGGCTACATATTTTAGAATGCACCTAAAACGTTTTATGGAAGATTGGATAGAAAAAAACCCAAAACCCGCTTTAGGAGGAGAACGAGACAAATGGAATATCTATTTAGATGGACTTAAAATTTATACTACAGTTGATTCTAAAATGCAAAAGAATGCAGAAGATGCGGTACAAGAGCATATGAAGCGCTTGCAGGCAGAGTTCTTTTTGCAAAATACGCCTGAACGTAATAAAACAGCACCTTTTTTAGATTTAGATAAATTAGAAATTACCAAAAGTATGGAGCGTGCTATGAAAGTTTCAGATCGTTGGCGTACTATGAAAAGAAATGGATCTTCTGAAGAAGAAATTAGAGCTTCCTTTAAAAAAACAACACCCATGGTTGTTTTTGATTGGAATAGTACCAATAACGAAAAAGATACGCTAATGACACCATTAGATTCCATACGGTATTATAAATCGTTCTTAAGAACAGCAATGATGTCTATGGAGCCACAAACAGGGCATGTAAAAGCATGGGTTGGAGGTCTTAATTACAAACATTTTCAATATGATAATGTAATACAAGGCGCAAGACAAGCAGGTTCTACTTTTAAGCCGTTTGTATATGCCGCAGCAATAGATCAATTACGTTATTCTCCATGCGATTCCAAACCAGATAACGAATATTGTATTGAGGCAAATAAACATGGAAATCTAGAACCCTGGTGCCCTAAGAATTCTAATGGGAAGTTTTCTAAAAAACAAATGACATTAAAGGAGGCTTTGGCAGGATCTGTAAATACAGTTACAGCGCAATTAATGGACGAAGTAGGACCAAAACCTGTAATTGCTATAGCCAGAAGTATGGGAATCACTAGAGATATTCTTGAAGTACCAGCTATTGCATTAGGTACTCCAGATGTTAATGTATATGAAATGGTAGGTGCCTATGGAACTTTTGCTAATGAAGGAGTGTATGTAAAACCAGTTTTGGTTACCCGTATAGAAGATAAAAACGGAACGGTATTATACGAATATGTGCCCGAAACAAAAGATATTTTAAGTAAAGATGTAGCCTATGCTATGGTAGATTTAATGAAAGGTGTAGTAGAGTCGGGTTCTGGTAGCAGGCTTAGACATAATTACAATAAAAATAATGTAGTGAATAAAAAAATCATTACAGGTTATCCATATAATCTTACCAACCCCATTGCTGGTAAAACAGGAACTACACAAAATAATAGTGATGGATGGTTTATGGGTATGGTGCCAAATCTAGTTACTGGTGTATGGGTGGGAGGAGAAGAAAAAGCTATACACTTTAAGAGTACTGCATATGGTGCTGGAGCTTCTATGGCATTACCTATTTGGGGGCTCTATATGACTAAAAATTATGCGAATAAAGAACTAGAAGTTTCCGATAAAGATTTTAAAAAACCAGAAAACCTTTCTATAAATGTAGATTGTATAAAAACCCAAGAAAAAGCAGAAGACACTGCCAAACCCGAAGAGGATGATATAGATATCGGTTTTTAAATTAAAATATACTTTTACATAAGATAGCCCTTACTATAAAATATAGTAAGGGTTTTTTAATTCCGCTTTAAAGAGCATTTCTTTTATTTCATAATGATTGATCTATTTCATTGAAAAAATGGTAATTTTATGATTGTATATTGTTAATAGCATAAAAAATGATAAAAAAAACAGTTTCTAATGTGCAAGACGCATTAATAGGAGTTAAAGATAATATGACCTTTATGCTTGGTGGTTTTGGCCTCTGTGGAATTCCAGAAAACGCTATAGCAGAATTAGTTCGCTTGGGTGTAAAAGATATTACTTGTATTTCTAATAATGCAGGTGTAGATGGTTTTGGACTTGGATTATTGTTAGAAAAGCATCAAATTAAAAAAATGATCTCTTCTTATGTTGGTGAGAATGATGAGTTTGAGCGTCAGATGTTAAGTGGAGAATTAGATGTAGAACTTACTCCACAAGGTACACTTGCCGAAAAATGTAGGGCAGCGCAGTCTGGTTTTCCAGCATTTTATACCCCAGCAGGATATGGTACAGAAGTAGCCGAAGGAAAAGAAACAAGAGATTTTAATGGTAAAATGTATGTGCTAGAAGAAGCCTACAAAGCTGATTTTTCTTTTGTGAAAGCATGGAAAGGAGATGAAGCTGGAAACCTGATTTTTAAGGGTACTGCTCGTAATTTTAACCCTTGTATGTGTGGTGCAGCAAAAATAACGGTAGCTGAGGTAGAAGAATTGGTACCTGCAGGAACACTTGATCCTAATGAAATTCATGTTCCGGGAATTTTTATAAAACGGATTTTTCAAGGAAAAGATTATGAAAAGCGCATTGAACAACGGACTGTTCGGAAAAGAGATTAATTAATTTGATAATCTAATTATGAAATTACAATATAGATGTCCATCATGCAAAAAAACTAATGATTTTAAATCTCGTTCCTCTACAAGAGGAGATTTACAAATGCAAATTGGTGATGAAGCTAAAATAAATTGTAATCATTGTGGTAAAATAGAAAAAATACACATTAATAAAATTAGCGCAGTAGTTGATAATAGAATTATAGTAGGAGGGTTTATATTAGGACTTTTACTTGTTATAGTTGTCATAATTTATTTAGAAAATTTTTCTGGCTTAGCATTTGCTTTCTGGAAACTTTTAGCTTTTGTTGGAACTACTTTATCTGCATTACCTATGTTATTTTGGAATCGTGAAAATACTGCGGTTAGGAATTTTAATCGTTATGCCATCAGAAAAAAATAAGTTAAAAATTAGAACATTAAACAATTGATCCATTATTAAGATTATGTTAGATAAAAACGGAATCGCTAAAAGAATAGCAAAAGAAGTGAAAGACGGTTACTATGTTAATCTAGGCATTGGAATACCTACTTTAGTTGCCAATTTTGTACGTGAAGATATTAGTGTAGAATTTCAGAGTGAAAATGGCGTTTTAGGGATGGGTCCATTTCCTTTTGAAGGAGAAGAAGATGCTGATATTATAAATGCAGGAAAACAGACTATTACCACTTTAGCAGGCGCTTCTTTTTTTGATTCTGCTACTAGCTTTGGAATGATTAGAGGGCAACATGTAGATTTAACCATTTTAGGCGCCATGGAAGTCTCTGAGAATGGAGATATTGCCAACTGGAAAATCCCTGGAAAAATGGTAAAAGGTATGGGTGGAGCTATGGATTTAGTTGCATCAGCAGAAAATATTATTGTTGCTATGATGCATACCAATAGAGCAGGAGCTTCTAAATTGCTAAAAACATGTAGTTTGCCATTAACTGGTGTTGCTTGCGTAAAAAAAATAGTAACGAACCTTGCTGTTTTAGAAGTAACTCCTGACGGTTTTAAACTTTTAGAAAGAGCACCAGGAGTTAGTGTTACAGAAATACAAGATGCTACAGAAGGAAAACTGATTATAGAAGGAGAAATTCCTGAGATGAGCTTGTAAGATTACGAAAAGCTGTTTTTACCACTTTTTTAAACACATTCACAACATAAAGTTTACAGTTTAACTCTTTTTCTATTATTTTTAGGGTATTATAACCCACATTTTACTTATAAATTATGAATAATCAAGTTAACAACGTAGCAGCACAAGAAGAAATTCAAGTTTACAAGAACGATTTCTTTAGTGGTATTATTTTGCTTACAAAAAGACTATTTATGTTATAGTCTAGGCATTTTAAACGCAAAAAAAGGAGCACTCACTAGGTGCTCCTTTTTTGTTTAAACCTGTCTCATTCAACACTAAGTCATTTTTCAATTCAATGCCTTGGGTACTTGCCCTTTGCTAGTTTATTTTTGTTGCGTATTCTTCCTTATTTGTATTTTGATTAACTTCATGCCCAATAAAATCTACTAAAAATGAAATCGTTTGTATTTTTATTTATTTCTGTTCTTGGCCTTAGCTTGCTTCATGCTCAAACCAAATATTATTTTCCTGAAAAAAATGCTGAATGGGAGCAAAAAAGCCCTAAAGAAGTCAAGATTAATACCCAAAAATTAGATGAAGCTATAGCATTTGCTGAAGCAAATGAATATTCTGGCTCCAGAGATTTGAGAATTGCTATTGTAGAAAGTTTTAAAAAAGAACCCTTTCATAAAATACTAGGACCTACTAAAAAAAGGGGTGGACCTACAGGAATGATCCTGAAAAATGGTTACAAGATAGCTGAATGGGGAAATCCAAAAAGAGTAGACATGACTTTTAGTGTTACTAAAAGCTTTTTAGCTACTGTTGCTGGTTTAGCTGAGGACCAAAAATTAATTTCTAATACAACTGATAAAGTAGGGGATTATATCTGGGACGGCACTTTTGATGGGGCTCACAACAGCAAAATAACTTGGGAACATCTATTACAACAAAACTCTGATTGGTCTGGAGAGCTTTGGGGTGGTAAAGATTGGGCAGATAGACCTCCCAGTACAGGGAGTTTAGACGATTGGAAATTTAGAACATTAAATGAACCTGGAACAGTAATGGAGTATAATGATGTTCGTGTAAATGTATTAGCCTATTCATTAACGCATGTTTGGCGAAAAAGCATGCCACAAGTACTAAAAGAACATCTTATGGATAAAATAGATGCTTCTACTACTTGGAGATGGTATGGTTATGATAAAGCGTGGACAGAAGTAGATGGCGTACAAGTAAAATCTGTAACGGGTGGCGGGCATTCTGGTGCCGGACTTTTTATTAATACAGAAGATATGGCGCGGTTTGGATTATTATTTTTAAATAATGGAAAATGGAAAACTGAACAGCTTATTAGTGAAAAGTGGATTAAGAAAGCGATAAAACCATCGATACCTAATGTAAATTATGGTTATATGTGGTGGCTCAATAAAAAAGGGAAAAGACATTGGGAAGGCTTGTCAGAAAATATATATTATGCCGCAGGTTTTGGAGGTAATTTTATTGTGATCGACACTGAAAATGATCTTGTGGTAGTTGCCAGATGGTTAGAGCCTAGTAAAATGGGTGAGTTTATGAAGTTGGTAAATGCAGCTTTGTAACTACTTAAAAAAATACCCCAATTTACTACTATTTTTTTGTAAGCTTTAATGCGATGCTAATTTCTTTAGTAACTCAGATTTATAAAATCTACCAATTGGTATTTTAGTTTTATTTATATATAATTGATTGCCAGTAACTTTAGTTATTTGATGATAATTTACAATAAAAGACTTATGTACTTGAAGGAAGTCATTTGGAGATAATTTGTCAACCCAATTCTTAAGGGCATCTATATAACAAAGCTTATCTGTAGTGGTAACTACAGTTACATAATTCTTATCCGAAGCTATGTATAAAATATTTTGGAGGTAAATTTTATGCAAGGTTTTGTCTACATTTAAAAAAATAGTATCCTTAGTCTCTGTTTCTTTTATTTTTAAGTTTGAAGCTTTCACTTCACCTTTCTTACTTTTATTTATTGCTTTTAAAAAACGTTCAAAAGAAAATGGTTTAACGAGATAATCACAAATGGTGTCTAGTTCAAAGCTTTCTACAGCATGTTCATGATAAGCAGTAGTCATAATAATTTTTGGAGGGTTTACAACCGTTTTTATATACTGTATTCCTGAAATATCAGGTAAATTAATGTCTAAAAAAATAACATCTATAGTATTATTTTGTAAAAATGTATTTGCTTCTAAAGCAGACTGAAAACACGCTAATAATTCTACATCCTCTAATTTAGAAATATAGTTTTTTACAATGCGTTGCGCAGGTAGTTCATCTTCAATTAGAATACATTTCATAAAAGCTTTATTTTTAAATTTACTTGATACGTTTCTGTATCTGTAATGCGCAATTTGTACTTACTCTTATATAAAAGATTTAGTCTTTTTTTTAAGTTTAGTAACCCTATTTGGCTATTGCTTTTGGTTTTAGTATTTATATTAATTTTATTTTCACAATTACATTCCAAGACCCCTTTTTTAACGCTAATAAAAATAGAGATGATACTTTTTGGCGGACTGTGCTTAAATGCATTTTCTATTATGGTAATTAGTAACAATGGTGCAATTTTATGAGTAGTAACATCTTCAATGTCTTTCTTGTATGTAATCTCTTTTATGTTTTCTGTTCTAATTTTCTGAAAAGCAATATAATTATCAATATATTCTATTTCTTTTTTTAAAGCTATTTTATCAGCGTTACTTTCATACAAAACATGTTTTAAATTATCCGAAAGCATTAAAATCATTTTGGGAACTTCTTCTGGTTTTTCTAATGCATACGAATAAATTGTATTTAAATTATTGAATAAAACATGGGGACTTATTTGCGATTTTAAAAACTGAAGCTCCATTTCTGCATGCTCCTTTTTAATAATTTCTATTTCGTCTTGCTTTTCTAAATAACTAAATAACATCCATAAAAAAGAAAATATAACGATTGGCACTAATGTTTGCCAAAGGTAATCAGATAAGCATTTCATTATAGAACAGCCGCATTCTGCAAAGAAATTACAGTAAGCTTGAGTTCCTAAAAAAGCAATAAGCCCTATTAAAAATGCATATAAAAAATAATACTTCTTACGAACAAAAAAAGGCAAGAGTACACCGTTATTTAGATAAACAATGGCTATTAAAATAAAAAAATAGTAGCGGAATGGGTTTTCTTTCCAGTAATAGTTAGAAAATACAAAGAGAGAAACAAATACAAAAAGAGACCAAAATAACAGGTGTATTAAAATTTTTGAAACTAAATGCCGTGTTATAATCATAAGTTTAAAAAATTTAAGGTACTATAATATCTTATTTTCTTAAAATTAAAATATATCAAATAACAGTTTGAAGGTATAAACAACACTTTGGAGTATATAATGCTATTGATAAGATGTTTTTCTTGATAGGTATATTCTTCTATGCTTTTGATGTATAAAATTTGACTAATGTCTGTCATGGGAATAGTTTAGATGAAACATTAAAAACTAATTTATCATGAAAGTCATTCAATTCATTTTTACACTATCCTTTTTGTTTCTAATGCCTCAATCTTCTGAAGCACAAGACATAAATAAAAAAATTACTACTAAAAATGGGAAAGAAAAACTATTAGGAAAGGTTACTAAAGCAGATTTCACAAAAAATTCTTTTGCAGCTTGGTTTCAGCCAAGTTTTGATCGTTATCAGGTAAATAAGAAATTGTTAATTGCCAAAAGGTTAAAAAAAGAACTTAAAACGTATAAAATTGAAGCCTTTATGGGAACTTGGTGTGGTGATAGCAGAAAAGAAATTCCTCGTTTTTATAAAGTATTAGAAGCTATAAATTTTCCTATGAGTCAACTAAAAATGATTGCTGTTGATCATACCCCAAACCAATATAAAAAAAGCCCTAACGGAGAAGAAAAAGGGAAAAATATATTTAGAGTGCCTACTTTTATTTTTTATAAAAATGGAAAAGAAATTAATAGAATTGTTGAACACCCAATACTAACTTTTGAAGAAGACATTGTTGCAATTGTTACAGGAGAAACCTATAATCCCAATTACAATGGTGTTAATATATTAATTAAAATAATAAAAGAAAAAGGACTCAACACCATCACAACCAAAAAAACAGTTTCTATTCTAAAGCCATATTTTAAAAACGATTATGATCTAAACGGGTATGGTTATTTATTATTAAGAAATAAAGAATATAAAAAAGCTATTGCTGTATTTAAATTAAATACAGTATTGTTCCCAAATAAATTAAATACCTATGATAGTTTGGCAGAAGCATATGAACTTTCTGGTCATAAAAAAATGGCTATAGCCAATTATAAATTAGCCTTGCAACTAATAAAGGATAACCCTACCATAAAAAAGCTACAGGATAAAATTGCTCGTTTAGAGCATAATTAATACAATATAAGCGCTTTATAAAAAACCAAGTCGTTCATCCGATAAAAAAAACAGTTCATAGAAACGTATCAATTGAAGGTATTTTACAACTAAAATATCTTCTGTTTAACTGGTTTTATTTTTCAATTCTAATTTTAAACGCATATTAGTTGTAGCATTAAATTAAACCATAATTGTGAGGCATATTATGCTTATCAGGGAGATTTATTATGATGCTTTTAGAAGTTTAGAGAATCATAAATTCAAAAATCTTTTAAAAGTACTGATATGGTTTTGTTTAATTCTTATTGTAATTGCAGCTTATGCTTTTGCGTTTCGTTTGTCAACAAGTTTTTTATTTGAATAATTATTTTTATTTAATTTCTGAAAGGCTCTAGTAATTTTCTTCTTACTAGGGCTTTTCTGTTTTAAATAACATACTACTCTTTAGTTACTTCTTCATTAAAATCTATTGTTTTCATGATAGCCTCTAACTCAAACATATTGTCTCTTTTATTTGTTGCTGGAGCAAATACAAAGCCTTCTACCACCATTTTTCTATTGTGCTCTGGATCATTGATAATATAGGTTAAAAATGGTCCAGCCATTGGATAATCACTCATTTCCCATGTGCTTCTTACTTCTACTGCCTTTTTACCTGCAATTTCTGCAGGATATACATGAGGAGCAAAATCTTTTCCTGTAATCATATGGTTCTTTTTCCCAGCAATATCTTCTCCGGGAATATTAACAGCACCAATAGAATCGCGCATTTTAATAATATCTTTTACAAAAGTAGAATCTGTCTGAAAAGAATTTAAAGGCATTGTATAGGCAATGATATTCATAGTACCCTTAGGAATAGCTCTATCTATCCAAACAAAATTATCTGCTTGCGCTCCAACAATATATGCAGAAGGTATATCTAATGTAATTCCGAATTTATCTGTTAATGTTTGGTCTTTAAGCAAAGATCTTTTAAAACGTTTTTGAGTTTCAACGATTTCTAAATCTTTAAAAGCTTTAATCATCTCATCAGCAGATTTCCCTATGTTTTTAATGATTTCTTGTACATTATTTCCTTTTACTACACCTACTTGTTGTGGTGCAGCGTAGACATCTGGACTTAAATATGCTGCAGAAATGGTATCTTTAGTTACAAATAATACCGATCGTGTTTTTTGTATTGCACCCGTAAAAACGCTAGCGGGCACATGGTTTATTGTAAATAATGGTTCTTGCCATGGCATACCCACAATTGGAGCTGCAAAGTGTTCTCTAACTTTATCGCCAGCCTCACCTTTCCATAAATCTGTGTCCATTACTACTGTGAGTGCGTTTATTGCTCCAATAGACTTTGGAGAATATTTTTGTTTTTCACCCTCTTTACAGGCACCAAAGCTTAATAAGAGCATAGCTCCTAAAAATAATGATGCTATAGTATTAATTTTTTTCATAAAATTCTTAGTTTTTTAAGGCTGACAGTCGCATAACCTTAGCTTAGTACCTAGTTTTAGGTTGTTACCGCTAATACCGTTCCATTCTCGTAAATTTTCAACAGAAATACCAGAATATTTTTTAGAAATTGTCCAAAGAGAATCTCCTTCTTCTACTATATGCACTTTAGAAGGGTCTTTTACCACCGTAACAGGGCGAACAATTTTTTTTGTTTTCTTACTAGTTTTTAAGACTTTACCTGGGTTTTTGGTATATATGGTTAATCTTTGCCCTATTCTTAAATTATTACTCCGTAATCCGTTCCAACGCTTTATTTGGCTTACACCAACCCTATAACGCTCAGCAATTTTTCCCAAATAATCACCAGATTTAACTCTGTAACGAATTTGGTCGTTTACTTTGACCAATTTTGGTAATACTTTTTCTTTCTTTTTAAATTCTTCTTCTACATACGCATATATGGCATCTTCATTACTTACAAATTTGCCCATTTCGTATACAGGTAAGCGTAAAGTATATTTTTTCTCTTCATCGTAAGGAATAATATTTAGCTTGTAAGAAGGGTTTAAAACCTCTAGTTCTTCCACACTAACATCAACAAACTTAGAAACCTGATCAAACGTTATTAATTTCTTTACTTGTATGGTGTCTGTTACAAAATAGGGTCGTTCTGCTTTATTTGCAATTAAACCATGTTCTTTTGCATATTCAAAAATATACATTGTTGTTAAAAAAGCAGGAACGTAGCCAGCAGTTTCTCTGGGTAAAAAAGCTCTAATATTCCAATAATTTTTATATCCTCCAGATCTTCTTATAGCCTTATTTACATTACCAGGACCAGAATTATATGCTGCCAAAGCCAAATCCCAATCACCAAAAATATCATATAATTTAGATAGGTATTTACAAGCAGCTTTTGTGGCAACGATAGGATCACTACGCTCATCTACATAACTACTTACATCTAAATTGTATATCTTACCTGTGCTATACATAAATTGCCATAAACCGGTAGCGCCTACTCTAGACCTTGCTCTTGGGTTTAACGCAGACTCTACAATAGCTAAATATTTTAACTCTAAAGGAATATTATACTTTGCTAACTCTTCCTCAAACATTGGAAAATAAAACTGACTTGCAACAAGCATCCGTTCCATTAAGCCTTTTTTTCTTTTTAAAAAAGATTGTATTACACGCTCTAATGATGGGTTATATGCTACATTAAATGGTGTTTTTTGGTTGAGCCTATTTAAACGTAACTTTAAAGTATCTGTAGGTAATGTTGGATCATATACAATACTATCTTTAGGGCTAGTAATTTCTTCCTGTAGCTCATCAAAAAGTAGCGCGGATTCATAAAGTTCTTTAAGCCAAAGGCTATCATATTTTGCTGCCAGTGGTATGTCTTTTAAATCGAACTTATTAGCACTGTTTTTTATTAAAAGAGACTGCTTTTCTTTTGTTCCTAAGACCTTAACTGTTGCAGTATTAGGAGCAAGTGATGACTTATTTTTTGTAGAATCTATAGTAACAGCATTAGAGTTTGCTAGTTCAGTACTATCTTTAACAGGAGCCTTTATTTCTTGTGCTGTAATCTTTACATTTATAAAAAAGAGTAGAAAACTCCCAATAAGTAATATTCTTTTGTTTATCATCATAAAACCTCTATTAAAAATAGCAATCAACGAAAATCGTTTTTTTTTAACTAAGAATAAAATTTTAATATTAAAAACATCTTAACTACTGCGTATTGGGGGTTTAAGATATAAAAAACGTCAGAAAAATAAGGATTATTCATCGGTCTGTAAAAAATATTCTTTGTTCTATTATAACAAACGTTTTTATTATGATTTAATTATTGCTGTTTTATACACATTATTCCGATCTAAAATATAAGCATTGTTACCTAACACATCAATACCATAAGAATCACCTAAAAAGAGAACATTTTCATCTTCTTTAGTTAAAAAAGGAGAAATATGAGTTCCATCTTCATTAATCATAAAAGTAAAAACGGCTCTTTTTTCTGAAAAGGATTTAGCTGTTGTAATAAGTGCTTTATCTTTCAGGAAAGTAATATCAGAAATATTGATATTCTTTTCTGAAGACAACTTAATTTCCTGCCATGTTTCCCCTCCATTTGTGGTATGCAACAATGAGCTATTTAAACCACCAATAAAACCTATTTCAGCATTTTTAAAAGCGATAGAATTAAAAGAAATGGTCTTCTTTTTATTCTCATAAAGTAATTTCCAATGAAGTCCTTGATCAACACTTTTATAGCATTTTCCAGAAAGGGTTACCATCATCATTTCTTTGTCAGAAAGTAATGCAAAATCTGTTATAGCAATGCTATTTTCTGAAATACCTTGAGATTTTATAAGCTCCCAATTTTCTCCTCCATCTACTGTTTTTAAAATCACAGGATTATTATTACGTTCTCCAGCAATAAAACCTATTTGGTCATTTAAAAAATGAACTTTGTAATATTTAAATTGTGTAAAGGGATTGTCTTTTTCAAAAAATTTACTGGTATCAAATACACTCCAATTTTCTCCTAAAGCGGTACTCTTAAAAATATATTGGCTTTCCCCAACCAAAAACATATTATTTTTAGAAAACGCAAGTCCATAGAATGAATTAGCAAACGGAGAAAAGCTATACTCTTGCCAAGTTTTACCACCATCTTTGGTGATTCTTGTTCTTAAACCAGTTCCACCAACTAAAACACCAGTATCTGCTGTCTTAAACTTTAAATCATTATAGAAATGAAATCCTATTTTCTTTAAATGATGTAATATGGATACTTTTTGGCCAGAAGATATATTGGTAAAACTATAATTACCTTGTGTAATATTAGCTGTAGTGTTAAATTCTATTGCTGGAATTTCTTCTATATTGACGTAGTTTTTCTTTGTTTGCGAACATGAAAAACTTGCCATTACTACTAAAAAAATAAAGTGATATTTTCTCATAATTTGTATAGCTACTACAGGTTAAAAAGTTTAATTAATAGAAAAGGATATGAATAAATTCACATCCTTTTTGTACTTGTTTTAGTATTAAGTATTAATGTATTGCTGCAATACCTGGCAATGTTTTTCCTTCTAAACTTTCTAACATTGCACCACCTCCAGTAGAAACATAACTTACTTTATCTTCAAAACCAAATTGTTTTACTGCTGCAACAGAATCTCCCCCGCCAACTAAAGAAAACGCTCCGTTTTGCGTAGCTTCATCAATAAAATTACCAATAGCTTTAGTTCCATTGGCAAAAGTATCTAATTCAAAAACACCTATTGGACCATTCCAAAGTATGGTTTTAGATTTTAAGATAACTTCTTTAAAGTTTTCTAAGGTTTTTGGTCCTGCATCCAAGCCTTCCCATCCCTCAGGAATTGTATTTACAGCAACAACCTGTGTATTTGCATCATTACTAAAGGCATCTGCTGCTAAAACATCAACAGGAATATGTACTTCTACTCCTTTTTCTTTTGCTTGCTTTAAAATGTCTAATGCTAGTTCTTGCTTATCATCTTCGCAGATAGAATTTCCTACTTGGCCACCTTGTGCTTTTATAAAAGTATAGGTCATCCCGCCACCAATAATTAAATGGTCTACTTTATCTAAAATGTTTTCTATAATTGTAATCTTAGAAGAAACTTTAGAACCTCCTAAAATTGCTGTAACAGGCTTTTCTCCTGTTTGCATTACTTTATCAATAGACGCTATCTCTTTAGCTAATAAAGAACCAAAACATTTATTTTCTGGAAAAAATTGTGCTACTACTGTTGTTGATGCATGTGCTCTATGTGCAGTACCAAATGCATCGTTTACATAAATATCTCCTAATTTAGACAATTGCTCAGCAAATGTTTTATCACCTGATGTTTCCTCTGCGTGATATCTTAAATTTTCTAATAATAATACTTCTCCATTTTGCAAGTTTGCAGCAGTATTTTCTGCTACTTCTCCCACACAATTTTCTACAAATTTTACAGTAACACCAATAATTTCAGATACTTTATCACAAATATGTTTTAAAGACATTTCTGGAACGGCTTGTCCTTTTGGTCTTCCTAAATGACTCATTAAAATGGCACTACCGCCATCTTCTAAAACTTTTATAATAGTAGGCTTTGCGGCTTCTATACGGCTAACATCTGTTACGTTACAATCTGCGTCTAAAGGCACGTTAAAATCTACTCGGATAAGCGCTTTCTTGTTCTCAAAATTAAAATTGTCTATTGTATTCATGTGTAATTTATTAGGTGCTAAATAGGCTTAGCAACTTGTTTTAAATTGATTTTTTTCAATTTCTGAGACAAATGTAAAGATTTCTGATAATTCACTACCTATTAGCCTCTTATTATTCATTAGTTTTATAAAATTGTTAGCATACATTGCATATCACATTAAAAAAGAAAGAAAAACCAAGCTACAACTTATAAAATAGCAATAATTCTGCACGCTAAAATTAGTCCAAAAACTGTATATTTGGCGCATGTTGTTTGATGCTATTTTAGGACTTTCTCATATCAAAAACCATTTAATCTCTAGTGCAAATGCAGGTCGTATTCCGCATGCGCAGTTATTTGTAGGAGCCGAGGGTTGTGGCACCTTACCAATGGCTATTGCATATGCCCAACATGTGCTTTGTGATGCAGCAAATAATACTGAGGAAAAAAAGCAATCTTGTCACATAAAATGTAATTCGCTCTCACATCCAGATATGCATTTTGCGTTTCCTGTTGCTAATTCTACTAAAGTAAAAAGCCATGCTGTAAGTGATAATTACATTCAGGAATGGAGAGCGTTTGTGAAAGAGCAACCTTATGGTAATTTATTTGATTGGTATAGAGCAATTGATATTGAAAAAAAGCAAGGGCAAATTGGAGTAGACGAAGCGCAAGAAATTGTAAAAAAACTTTCTTTAAAATCCTATGAAGGAGGGTATAAAATTTGCATTATTTGGATGGCCGATAAAATGAATATTGCGTCTGCAAACAAACTCTTAAAACTCATAGAAGAACCACCAGAAAAAACGGTTTTTATACTTATTGCAGAAGATGAAGAACAAATTATACAAACCATCCGTTCTCGTTGCCAAGTATTACATTTTCCTCCTTTAGCAGAAACTGCTATAGCAAACGGACTTATACAAGAGGGTCTTACCAAAGAACAAGCCTATAGAATTGCTAATGAAGCCAATGGAAATTATAATAAGGCACTAGATTTAATGAATAATGATTCTGAAGATCTTGTGTTTGAAAAATGGTTTGTACAATGGGTAAGAAGTGCTTTTAAAGCTAAAGGTAATAAGGCAGCAATTCATGATTTAATCCTATGGTCTAACGAAGTTGCTAAAACTGGAAGAGAAACGCAAAAAAAATTCTTACTATATTGTATTGCTATCATGCGCCAAGCTATGCTTATTAATTATAACGTAAAAGAATTGGCATATATGAGAATCCATATAGAAGGCTTTCAACTAGAAAAATTTGCACCTTTTGTTCATGAAAATAATATAATAACTATTGTTGAAGAATTAGAAAGCGCAATGTACCATATTGAGCGAAATGGCAACGCAAAAATTATTTTAACAGATTTATCTATTAAGCTTACCCGATTATTGCATAAAAAGAAAGCTACAGCTTAGCCTAAAACTTTTTTTGTGACCGAATTAAAAATTACGCATACATAAATACACTAACATTGAAATTAATTTAACACGTATTAAGATGAAAGTACTTTTAAATAATGCAACAGAACTTATATTATTACTCTTTTTAATCATCACTTTTTTACAAAGTGGTATAGACAAAATTGTAGACTGGACAGGTAATTTAAGCTGGTTAAAAGGGCATTTTGCTGAAAGTCCTTTAAAAAATATAGTCCCTTTATTATTAGGTATTGTTTTAATTACGGAAATGATCGCTGCACTTTTTTGTGTTGGAGGCATCTATCAAATTATTGCTTGTAATGAAAAAGATTTTGCTTTTTATGGAGCAATACTTTCCTGTATTTCTTTACTGATGCTCCTTTTTGGTCAGCGTATGGCAAAGGACTATGAAGGTGCAAAAACGATTGCTATTTACTTTATACCTGCTATCTTTTTAGTGTTTTTATTGCAAGGCTAAACGATTGATTTAAACTTTTAAGGACTATGCATCAGTTAAAATTCGCATTGCTTCATCATAACCAATAGTATAAGCTTTTTCAATATTACTCCTATCTAAAACCCCAATATGTTCTATTAAAGGAGGGGCAATCATCATATCACAAGATAGTAGCTTTTGTTGTACAGCGGCATAAACCATTAAACCCGTTATTCTACCTGTTAATTTAATAGGGCTTTTTAAGTCTTTAGTTGGTACTTTATTTATAATAGAAACATTACTGCCAATAATAAAATCGGCTCTTTTTGTCACTGGTTCTAACGGAAAATTATTCATAATACCACCATCTGCATACAATTGGTCGTTTAAACATACAGGATTAAAAACAGGTGGTAAAGCAGCAGAAGCTAATAAAGGACGGATTAATTCTCCGCTTGAAAAAAACTCTTGATCACCTTTTTGCAAATTTGTAGCCACAATATGTAATTCTTTTTCTAAGGCCTGAAAAGAATTTTCAGGAAAGTAAGTTTTAAATAGTGTTATATAGCGGTCTGTATTTATAATTCCAGTTTTTGTAATGGTTAAGAAATTATATTTAAATAAGGGAGTGTCTTTAAAAAACTGCAACATTTCTTCAACGGTATTTCCATTGGCATATAATGCTCCAACAAGAGCACCAACACTACTTCCAGAAATAATATGCGCTTTAATACCAAGCTCTTGCATTGCTTTTATTAAACCAATATGAGCCATTCCTCTAACACCACCACCAGAAAGGACAAGACCTATAGATTCTGCATTTTTAAGTTTAGTTAGCATTAAGATTTATTTTATTCGTTTAAAGTTAGTCTTAAAAATAAGATTTATGCTGATTTTAAGGAACCAAATCAATATATTTTTTAAACCTAGTAGTTTGTATTTTGTTTTGCATCAGGCTTTTGGTTCTTAATCCATACATCTCAACTTAAAAATAAAGCGCTTTATAGTAAATATAGTATTGAAATTGTATAAAACTAACACATCTAAAGACTAGTCAGTTGGTTTTGTTAATATTAAATTTTTTAAAAAAGATGTAAGAAATTTTTAAAATCACGACATTTATTTAGATATCTTGCTATTGCAAAATAGAAGTGTCACAGCTCTTATGCAGGTAAACCAAAAAAACAAAACAGCCATTCTTGTTTTTGCTAATTCTTCTCTAAAAGAATTACAATATAAAGCAATACCCAAAAGTGAAAAGTTATTTGATGCGCTAACAGAGCGTACAATAGATATCGTTAAAAAAACTGGGTTAGCATATTTTCATTTTTCTGAAAAAGAACAAATAGGACATACTTTTGGAGAGCGTTTTACAAATGCAATCCAATGTGTTTTTAACAAGGGCTTTGATCGTGTTATTACTATTGGCAACGATACGCCACAATTAACTGTTGCTCATATTGTAAATGCGGCAAAACAAATAAATGCCGAAAAATTTGTTTTAGGACCTGCAACAGATGGAGGTTTTTATTTAATGGGGATGCATACTTCTCATTTTAAACCTGCTGCATTTAAAAAATTAGCATGGAAAACAGCTTTAATTTCTAAACAATTACTAGGTCTCATTACTTCAGATGTAGTACAATTATACCGTCTTAAAACCTTATGGGATATTGATACGGTTGAAGATATAAAAGCAATTTTAGCATATGGATACCAGATACCAGAAAAAATACTTAAGGTATTATTGACTATTGGTAGAAGAAAGACATATGATATTGCTTATAAATTTACTATCCCACAAAAAATACATCATAGCGTATTTTATAATAAAGGCTCTCCAATAGCGCTATAATCTAAAGTTTTAAAAGAAGCTTCTGAATATGCTTCATATCATTAACAGGCTTATTAAAAAGTTTAAAATGATATAAATAACTACTGGTTTTGTTGCTTTTCAGAGTTCTTTACACAACTTAATCATATTATAGATTGAGACGAACTATTTTTTAGTTAGTGCTGTTTTCAGGGAGTATGTAGAACACAATCATAAATATCTAAGATATTATCACTGAATAGTTTACTGTTGTGGTATAGAAACAACTAGCCGATAAATAGTGAATTAATACTAGTTTATGAGATGCTACAGCAATTTAACTGGAAAAGGAGAACGAGTCAGTATTTAAGATAAGAATACTGAAACACAACAATAAAATTAAACAAAAACACATAAAATGGCAGATTCGTATTATGACCCTAAAGATTTAAGAAAGTTTGGAAAAATTACAGAATGGAGTGAAGAATTGGGCGAGAAGTTCTTTGATTATTATGGTTCTGTTTTTAAAGAAGGTGCATTAAGTTCAAGAGAAAAATCGCTTATTGCCTTAGCAGTTTCCCATGTAGTAAAATGCCCTTATTGTATAGATAGTTATACAAAAGATGGCTTACAAAAGGGAATAACTAAAGAAGAAATGATGGAAGCAGTTCACGTAGGTTCTGCTATAGAAGCTGGCGCAACATTAGTACATGGCGTACAAATGATGAACAAGTACAATAAATTAAGTATGTAAAGATGCAGTAAACAGTTGCAGTTGGCAGAAAGTATAGTTCTATAAGTTACTGCTAATTGATACTGCTGACTGAAAACTTTTAAAAATGTTATTTAGTTTATGGTTGATATACTTGTAAAGAGTAGTAGCAACTAACGACTATCAACTCACAACAAAAAGAAATGGCTACAAAATCATTAAAAGCTAAAGGAGAAGATTTAGCTGAAGTAAATAAGCAATTAGAAATTTTAAATGGAGGTATTTTTGCTGATGGAGAACTTCCTTATTTTAAAGATAAAATTGCAGAAATAGGGCATTTTCCGTTAAGACCCTCAAAATTAGAGATCTTACAGATTAATGTTGGATACATGTGTAACCAAGTATGTGAGCATTGTCATGTAGATGCTGGTCCGGACCGTAAAGAAATTATGACGCGGGAAACCATGCAGCAATGCTTAGAAGTAATTAAAAATACAGGCGCGCATACCTTAGATTTAACTGGTGGAGCACCAGAGATGAATCCGGATTTTCGTTGGTTTGTAGAGGAAGCTGCAAAAGCAGGTATTAAAGATTTTATTGTACGATCTAACTTAACTATTATTCGTGCAAATAAAAAGTATTACGATTTGCCAGATTTCTTTAAGAAGCACAATGTACACGTAATTTCTTCTATGCCACATTATACACGTGGTAAAACAGATAAACAACGTGGAGACGGAGTTTTTGATAAATCTATAAAAGCATTACAAGAACTTAATGAAAGAGGCTATGGAATGCCTGGTAGCGATTTGCGTTTAGATTTGGTATACAACCCATCTGGAGCGTATTTGCCTGGTGACCAAATGGCACTAGAAGCCGATTTTAAAAAAGCATTAAAAGATGATTTTAATATCAATTTTCATAACCTTTTTGCAATTACCAATCTACCTATTGCTCGTTTTCTAGATTATTTGGTGGCATCAGAAAATTATGAAGATTATATGTATGCTTTAGTAGAGGCATATAACCCTGCTGCTGTTGCTAATGTAATGTGTACCAATACCATTTCTATAAGTTGGGACGGTTGGTTGTACGATTGTGATTTTAACCAAATGTTAGACTTAAAAGTAGCAAGTAAAGTAAAACATATTAAAGATTATAACGAAGATCTTTTAAATAATAGAAATATTATTATCTCGCAACACTGCTATGGTTGTACTGCTGGAGCAGGTAGTAGTTGCCAGGGTACAGTGGCTTAAAAGACAAAAAGGTTACATGAAAAAGTCCTTCTAAACTATAGTTTAGAAGGACTTTTTGTATTAAAGGTTTAATTCTTAAGACTAAAACTACTCACATATTTAAATAATTCTTCTTTTTGTTCCTCAGAAGTATAAGATATTATAATACTAATAGAAAAATCATTTAATACAGTTGCGTAATATGTTTGAGTTATTTTAAGCCCAATATATTCTAATTCTGTATCCATAACATAAAATGAAATTCCATTTATAGCTTGTGATTCAAAAGTTTCAGAAATATTAGTATAACTTAAAGATGTTTTACTTAATAATTTTCTTGCATGATATAAATAATCTTCACCACTCTCTATCCCAGGGAAATTTTTTGTGTTTTCAGCAACCATAATTAAACTTTGATTAAATTCTTCGGAAGGAGTATCTACTTCATTTCTAAAAATAGAAAGTAAATTTGCGGAATTGATCTCAGAAGCTTTAATAGCAGCCTTCATGTTTTCATCATCTCCTGCGATTATGTCTTTTCCTGCATTAACAAGACGATCAGTTTGTTCTTTTGATTGTACTACCCATCCTTCAGGAGTATTCATCTCAATATTAAAATAATCATTAGTGTAGATATCATTTTTAACACTACCGTAATCAAAATTAGCTGGTTTACCATTAGATTGGCAGTTCATCATTAAGATAGCTGTAATTGTTAAAATAGTAATATTTTTTATATGTTTCATATTTTAAAGGGCTTCTAAAAAGTTACTAAATTCTTCACTAATTGCAATATTACTTATGATATCTTCAGATTCAAATTTTATCTCGCCTTTATCATTCCGACTGGCTCTTTTGTTTTCTATAGAAAGGTAATTCTCATTAGTTTCATTTGCATACAAGGTAAAAACACTATGACTTTCAGCTTCAATATTTGCAGTTTTCTCTATTTCTTTAAGTAATTCTATATCTCCTGTTTCTAATGCGGTTTTGTATTTTTCAGTTAACCTAATGTAATCTAGGCCTTCTATCTCTTTTACAGCAAACCATTTATTATTAAATTCACAAAAAGGAATACTAGATTTTCCCATTGGAGGTAGCGCACCATAAAAAAGGACAATACCAGCTTCTATAATCCAAACTAAAATTAGAGCAATACCACTTACAGTTGTAGACATTATAGTCCAAACTCCTTCTTTTTGTATTTCAATTATAATATCTAACATGGTACCGGGTTCCATGATTAAACCAAACACCTGAAATATTTCTATATTGCTTGCTGCAATACCAATACTATCTGTACCATAGGTATCACTAACATTTAGCAATAAATCTAACCAAACGGCCCAACTGAAATATAATGCTATTAATACCCCAATAATTCCAAAAGTTAAAGCCAGCATTTTATTGCGCACCTTTCCCAGCTTTATTACAAAAAAATTAATAGCCATGGCAATACCAATACCAAAACCCATTGTAATAAAAAAGTTAATATAGGGCAGTGGAATATACCAAATAGCATAGGAATATATTAATGCTAGGATAGGGAGTACCGTAATACTACAGATAAAAAAGTAAAGAAAAGATAAAGGAGAAAATTTGTTAGAGGATTGGTAATACTTTGCCATGGTTTAATTTTGGTTTAGTGGTTATTTTTGGTCTTAATTTCTATCTAAGGAATAGATAAGTTTTATAAAAATACAAAATTTAATATTGCGAAAAAATACTTTATTCTTTAGTTTATTATGATTTTTAGCTCATTATAAGTGTAGTATAGCCGTTTTTATGATTATTTTTTTCATAAAATAGTTTTATAAAGCTAACAATTAGTTTCTAAGTTAGAATCTTAATTTTTTAATATTAATGATACACTTCACCAATTTTTTAGTGTTATATACATCATTATCTAATTAAAAGTGTTTATACTTGCGTTATATATTTATACTAAGCAGTCGGTTTTTTAATAAATACTATTCAAACTAATGGAAAAGAACTTAAAACGCATGGCAACCATGCAACGCCTGCAAACCACAGGTTTAGAATTATTTTACCAAAAAGGGTACTATAATACTAGTGTTGACGATATTTTAAAAGAATTATCCTTATCTAAAGGTGCTTTTTATTATCATTTTAAAACTAAAGAAGAATTTTTTATTAGCATTATACAGCAATTTATAGTTCCTAAAGTATACAGTATGCTAGTAGAACCTGTAGAACGTAAAGAAGACCCTTTAAACATTATTGCTAATACTATTGAGGAATCTCTTGAGACAGCCGAACATAACGAGTTAGATTTTGGCTTTGTGCTATCTAATTTTATGAGTGAGTTTAGTAAGAGAAATGATGAAATTATGGTTTACCTCACTGACATTCTTAAAATGTGGGAGGTGAGTTTAATTACAGCATTACAAAAAGGAAAATCTGATGGATATTTAGATCGCCATGCTGATAGTGAATCGATAGCTACCTATATTATCTCTTCTTATATTGGTATTAGAAATTTAATGGTAGAAGGAAATAGTAGAAATTTACGCTATAAATACATGCAACAATTACGGCGTTATTTTAAAGCAATTTCTATTTAGATACTACTTCTTCTATTTTATGAAATACAGTTTCTGGAAGAATAGTAGTTATGGCTTTATCATAGCCTTCTGGAAATTTATTTCCATAAATGGAGGTAGGGATTAAGGGGAATTGCGTTCTATTTGCTAAAAGCACATTTTCTTCCTGTTGAAAAGGATAAAAACCTGCATATGGATGCGTTACACCCCATAGGGTTACTGTTGGTATGGCATACATAGCTGCTAAATGTGCATTGCCACTATCCATAGCTAACATGATATCTAAATTAGAAATGATAGCTAATTCTTCTTTAAAAGATAGTTTCCCTGCCAAATTAATACAACTTTCATAGGTATTTTCTAGTTTTGCTAATTGTGCTTGCTCTACAGAACCGCCTCCAAATAACAATATTTTATACTTATCGGTACTTTCTAATAAATGAATTACTTCTTTCATTAATACTAAGGGGTACATTTTACCTTTAAATGCTGCAAAAGGTGCAATACCAATCCATATTTTACTGGTATCTCCTATAATTTGTTGTGTAGGTTTGTTTAGTGCTTGTTTTACTAAAAGTGGCGTATTTTCTAGCGTAATAGGAAAATCTAGTTTTTTAAATACATCAACATATCGTTCATGAGTAGTAGTTAAAGCCTTAAAATTTTTATTTTTTTTAGCAGTTAAAGCCTTTTTTTCAGTTCTGCCTTTATCAATTTGTATTGTTTTTATGCCACTTAATGTAAAGAAATATTTTAGAATGTTACTGCGTAAAACATTGTGTAAATCGGCAATTGCATCAATAGGTAAACAATTGAGTTCTTTGTAAAGTCTCCATAAACCAAATATGCCCTTATGTTTTCCTTTTACATCAGCTTCAAAAACGTGCACATTTGGAAACTGAGAAAACATAGGACTAAAAAAAGCTCTTGTTAAAACAGTAATTTTTAATTCTGGATATTGTTTTGTTAATGCACTGAGTACAGGTATCGTCATCGCAACATCGCCCATGGCAGATAAACGTATTATCAGCAGATGTTTTTTTGATGACATAAATAGTTTTATTTCTTTACTCTAAGGATAGGATTTAATTCATCATCATTGTACATTTTCATCTGTTTATAGACTTTCATGTATTTTGTACCATTCTCAATATCTGTAATTAACTGATTTATAGCAGAAGACAAATCTTTTTTTTGTTCTAGCAATATTTGTAATTTTTCTTTGCATTTTTCAATATGCTTAGTACTTGCATCAGAACGGTTTACCTCTTCTTGCATATGGTATAACTTTAATGCTAATATAGACAAACGATCTATAGCCCAGGCTGGACTTTCTGTATTTATCGTTGCGTTATCTTTTATTTCTACCGATTGGTATTTATTTAAAAAGTAACTATCAATATATTCAACTAAGTCTGTTCTGTCTTGGTTGCTAGCATCAATTTTTCGCTTAAGAATTAATGCATCTTCAGGATTAATATTTGGATCCCTAATAATATCTTCATAATGCCATTGTACTGTATCTATCCAATTTTTTCGGTATAATAAATGTTCAATATCGTTTTTAGGATATGGATTTAAAAACGATTGGTATACATCGTCTTTGATATGATAAGTAGCTATACTTTTTTCAAAAATGGTAAGGGCAAGTTCGCTGAACATAACTATAAAAATTTAAGGCAAAGATACTTTATTTAGTAAAATTTAAAGATAAGAAGGATAAGGGGAAGAATAATAGATACAATAAATAAGACTTCTTTATTTTTAGGTTTTTTAATGGTTTCAATATAATTAGAAATACATACTGCTGCAGGGAAAAAGGTCAATAGAATTGCGCTAATATTTGTTGATGAATTTAATAAAGTAATTATAATGCCAATAACGTATGTTATCGCTAATAACCTCATGTTAATAATTCTACCCAAACCAGATGCACCTACCTTAATAAGCGTAATGAATATTGTAATACTTGTAATAAAAAAGTAAATTATAGGAAGGGTACTATTTTGCCAGTTAAAAAAATAGGCTACTGTAAAATCTAATGTAAAGGTGTAATGTTTTTCAATAAAAATAAAATAATCTGTTAAGGCAAGTACACTTAAACTAATACTACTAAAAACTACTACACTTATAAAAGGGACAAACCAATTTCTAATGTTTTTGGGCTCGTATAAATAAATTGTAATAAATACTAATAGTAAAAATAATAGTGACCAATCATAAAAAAGACTTGAAACAAGTATCCATAAGGATGCATCAAAAATTTTTGCTTTTATTTTTAAGAGCGATTTTACACTAAGTAGCCTTCTAATTGCCAATAGGATAAAGAAAGTGCAAAAAATACTGTTTTTATCGGCCAATATTTCTGGAAAAAAAATAATTAAGATAGAAAAAAACAACACGGCATAGGTATGCGTACTTGTAATTTTATTGCGTTTCACAATAAAATCAATGATCATAACGCTAAATAAAAGTACAGCTACAGTTAGTGAATGCGAAAATATATTTTCTAATGAATAAGATTCTTTAAATAGAAAAATACTAATACAACCATAAAATACAAACAGTACAGTAAGTATAATTACATAATTAGACGGCTTTGTTTTTCCAAAAGTGGTTGAAATCATCTGAAATAAATACTTTTTTTATAGGGATCAAAGTTTTTCTTCATCCTCAAAAATAAACTATAAAAATTCCAATCATAAAAATTTATATAGTTTCTTAGCTTTTTATATTTTTGCAAGAAATATATTTTAAAGATGGAATCATTTTTTAGAGCGATAGAAGATTTATTTGTAAATGGATTTTTTCTTCCATTAGACAAACTTAGAGAACTAGAATTAACAAACTGGTTTATGGCAAATGGGATCAACTGGTTTTTTATGTTAATAGGAAGTGTTGCTTTTATCTATTGGATGGGCCAGTTAAAGAAATATAACGATAGTGGAGAGGAAAGTAAAGACGTTACTGCACATTCTTACTTGTAAATCCTCCCTTAATCCCTCCAAAGGAGAGAAAAAGTTAAGGTTTTATAAATCAAAACCGAGATCGGTTCTATAATACATCTTATCAAAATGGAGTTTTTCTACATTTTGATAAGATTTTTTTAATGCTTCTTGGTAATTCTTTCCAAAAGCGGTAACGGCTAATACCCTACCACCATTCGTAACGGTTTTTCCATCTTTTAAAGTTGTTCCTGCTTGGAAAACTACAGCATTATCAATAGCATTAAAACCAGTAATTTCTTTTCCTTTATCATAGGCTTCAGGATAGCCACCAGAAACAGTCATTACCGTAGTTGCGGTACGTTGGTCTAAGACTAAATCTATCTCATCAAGAGTTTGGTTAGCTACAGCTTGGAATACTTCAACCAGATCATTTTTTATTCTAGGAACTACTACTTCTGTTTCAGGATCTCCTAAACGTACGTTATATTCAATTACTTTTGGATCGTTAGCTACTTTTATAAGTCCTATGAAAATAAAACCTTTATAGGGTAAGTTATCTTTTTTAAGTCCTTCTACAGTGGGCAAAACAATTCTGCTGTGTATTTTGCTCATAAATTCATCATCTGCAAAAGGAACTGGTGAAATTGCACCCATACCACCCGTGTTAAGCCCAGTATCTCCTTCACCAATACGCTTATAATCTTTTGCAGTAGGTAATACTTTATAATTTTTACCATCAGTTAGTACAAAAACACTTAATTCTATACCATCAAGAAATTCTTCTATGACCACAGTAGTACTGGCATTTCCAAATTTCGCCGAAACGAGCATGTCTTTTAATTCGTTTTTAGCTTCTTCTAAGTTTTGTAATATTAAAACTCCTTTACCAGCTGCTAGGCCATCGGCCTTAAGAACATACGGTGGATTAAGTGTTTCCAAAAAAGCATATCCTTTTTCTAGTGTTTCAGCAGTAAAACTTTGATAAGCTGCTGTTGGAATTTTATGACGTATCATAAATTCTTTAGCAAAATCTTTACTGCCTTCTAATGTTGCTGCTGCTTTTTGTGGCCCTATTACTGGAATGTGCTTGATTGCTGTATCATTCAAGAAAAAATCATGAACTCCATTTACCAAAGGATCCTCCGGACCAACCACTACCATATCTATTTTTTCAGCTAAAACAGTTGTTTTAATTGCCCGAAAATCATTTACACCAATTGGTATATTTTTTGCGATTGCAGCTGTACCAGCGTTTCCGGGTGCAACAAATAGTTGTGTAAGTTTTGGGCTTTGCTTTAATTTCCAAGCAAGTGTATGTTCTCTACCGCCTGCTCCAAGAATTAGGATGTTCATTTTCTAAAAAATTTGATCAAAAATACGTTTTGATGCGGAAAATGGCTAAGAATAATATGCAATTCTTACAGATTAGATGTTTTTTATACTGTTATGTAACATTAACTTTGCTAAAACCTATATAAGTAACATTTTAAGTCCTATAAATAGTATAACTTTTATGCTTTGCATATAACAAATTGCTAAATATGACTGCTTTTTACGGAAACAAAGTATGTGGTTGGGTTGGATACTTTAAAAAAATTAGATTTAAAATTAGATATTACTTTAATTCATTAACTTTGTATTAAAATATAATCATCATGGTTTTTTCAGATATCATATTAGCAATTCCTGGACCCGCTTCGATAGTTTTAATAGTTGTGGCTATTTTACTTCTTTTTGGAGGAAAAAAAATTCCTGAATTAATGAGAGGTCTTGGGAGCGGAATTAAAGAATTTAAAGACGCATCTAAAGATGAAGAAGATGTAAATGATAAAATAGAAGAGAAAAAGTAATTTTTTCTTTGTAATACAAACCAAAAGCACCCTTTTAACTTATAAAAGGGTGCTTTTGGTTTGTATAAATACTTTTAATCGAGTTAAAGATAACTTCAACTGTTTAATTTGATACATATGTTAACTAATAATTAGTTTTACATTGTTATTTTGTCAAAAAAATTAGTGTTTTTTATCGATCACGTACAGTAAAATCAATACAAAAACAGCATTTCACGACATAAAACAAGAAGTTCACAACAAATAATGAACTAAACTAAGCTTAAATGTTAAATTTGTTAACGAAATGGTTGGTTATCAATTAAATGTTGTGAAACTATTTCAATATTATACTGTTAATAGTATAGAAAAATGAATACAATCTTATCAAAAATAATAGCAACAATTGTGTTGTTAATGTCTTTTAGCTTAGCTGCTCAGGAAACTAAAAATAGTATTCCTGACTTTAGTATTGCTAGTAGTATTAGTAATAATACCAATCATATTTCATCTCTTCTTCAACTACCACGTCAAAATAGTAGATCAACAAGAGATAACTCTTCTACCTATTCTAAAGGAAAAATTGCAAACGGATATTATGTGATTACCTCTAGTTTTTCAAAAAAGAAAAATGCATTAAGAGAAGTAAAGAAATTAAAAAGAAAAGGTTTTAATGCAGGTTCTATATATAAAGAAGATGATGCATTAAATTATGTATATGTGAGTCATCATGATAATTTAAATGATGTTGTAAAATCGTACCAAAGAGGTTTATATAAAATATCTGAAGACTTTTGGATTCTTAAAGTAGAAGGTAATGATATGCCTAATAAAGAAATTGTAATTAAAAAAGTTTCATCTGACATCCTTAAGAGTGTAGCAACTAATAAAAAAAATACAGCGGTTAAAACAAAAAAACTCATAACTAAAGCAGATCAATATTTTAATAAATTATGGTATACGGAGTCTGCAGATTTATATGAAGAAATTTTAAAGGATAAGAATAACTATTCATACGAAACAATTAAAAAAGCAGCTGATGCTCATTATTTCAATTCAAATATGGCACAAGCTTTAAAATGGTATGAAATTTTATATAATGACTACAATAACGAAGTGTCCTCTGATAATGTCTTTAGATATGCACACGCATTAAAGGGTACAGGTAATTATGACAAAGCAAAAAGATTAATGCGTTTGTATAATGGTGTAGATGAAAATGTTGCTGTAGCTACTAAACCTTTATTGAGAAAAGAACAAACTTTAGATAATATTATAAATGCAGAAGCACAATATAGTGTAGAAAATTTAAGTGTAAATTCTGAATATTCAGATTTTTCTCCTATGTTCCTTGATGAGGATAAGATTGTTTTTACCTCTGCAAAAGATTCTTCTTTTTTAAATACAAGACGCTATAAATGGAACAATCAACCCTATTTAGATTTATATGTAGCCAAAGTAAACGAAGAATCTAGAGATCTAAAAAAAGCCATTAAATTCTCTAAAAAAGTAAACACTAAATACCATGAAGCTTCGGCTACCTTCTCTCCTGATCATAAAACCATGTATTTTACAAGAAATAATTATGGTAAAAAGTTAAGAAGAGCAAAAAACGGAATTAATCATTTAAAAATATACAAATCTGTAAAGGTAGACGATGAGTGGTCTGCAGCGACAGAAGTTACTTTTAATAGTGATGAATATTCTACAGGGCATCCAGCTTTAAGTAAAGATGGTAAATTATTATATTTTGTTTCTGATATGCCTGGAAGCATTGGTATGACAGATATTTATGTTGTTGATGTACTAGAAAATGGTCGTTTTTCTAAACCTCGCAATTTAGGACCAGAAGTAAATACAAAACGAAAAGAAATGTTTCCTTTTGTAACAGATAAGAAATTATACTTTTCATCAGACGGACATGTTGGTTTAGGTGGCTTAGACGTATATGAATCTACGATTAGTGAAGAAGGTTTTGAAAAAGCAAAAAATGTAGGAAAGCCTATCAATAGCAAAAAAGATGACTTTTCATACATTATAAACGAAGAAAACCAAAAAGGTTATTTTGCTTCGAATAGAAAAGGAGGGAAAGGAGATGATGACATTTATTCATTTGAACGCATAATACCAGAAAAAGTAGCTACAATAGATGCTATTTCAGAAAAAATTACTGAATTAATTACAAACGATTCTATCCCTGACTTAGTAATTGATAAGATTAAGTTGAAAGAAAATATTTACTACGACGAAGAAAAAGCAGTTACCATTGCTTTAAACGATACCGTAAGTGTTGATGTTCCAAAGCCATTAGCAACCTTGCTTGATGAGAATAAAATTAAGTTGAAAGAAATTGAAACGGAACAAGGTAATGTTATTGTTTTTGAAGAGTTAGGAGTAGCTCAAAAAGATGTTACCATAACCAAAGAAAACGTTTATTATGATGAAGAAAAAGCAGTTACGATTGCTTTAAACGATAGTGTAAGTATTAACGTTCCAAAAGCGCTAGTCAACTCATTAGACGAGCGTAAAATTAAATTGAAAGAAGTTGAAACAAAACAAGGTACTGTTGTTGTCTTTGAAAACACAGAAGTAGCTCAAAAAGATGTAAACATAGCAAAAGAAAATATTGTAATAGAAGAAGGTATTACAAAATTTAAAACTGAACCAATTTACTTTAATTTCGATAAATCTTTTATTCGTAAAGATGCTTCTGTAGAATTAGATAAGCTTGTTGCAGCAATGAAAGCAAACTCAGAAATGGTTATCAAAATAGAATCGCATACAGATACTAGAGGACCAAAAGCATATAACAAATACTTATCTGATAAACGTGCTAAAGCCTCAAGAGACTATATCATATCTAAAGGAATAGATGCAGCTAGAATAGAGAGTGCTATAGGATATGGAGAAGAAAAATTATTTAATGACTGTACCAGTTGTACTAGAGAACAGCACGCTCAGAACAGACGTTCAGAGTTTATTATTGTAAACATGTAAAACAATTTTAAAGAAAAATAAAAGATCTGGTTTACAGATCTTTTTATTTAGATGCTTGTAAAGTATATAAACTATCTTTAATCTATTTTGTTCCAATAATAAATTCCATCCTGATCTACTTCTATTTTAATTACTTTATTGTTAGCATTTAATATAAATTTAAAAAGCGCTTTAGAGGCTTTATGAACAAAATGAAACTCATCTATAGCATCTAGTTTCAAGACTACATCAGGATGATGATCACTTATTGAAGCATAAAGTAGCTCATTATTTAATGTTAATTTTAATATGCGAGTTGGTTTAGTTGCAAATGTATATGTCCCAATATACTTTTTTAAAGTTTCTGGTTTTAATTTTATTGTTTTATAGGGCAAAGGTTTTTCTGTAACGAAGTGAAGCAGATCATACACTATCGTTTTAGTGTCTTTAAACTCAGAATTGGCGTATATGCTTATATAGGTATTTTGCTTAGGGTAAAACAGCCCATTTGTTGCAACACCAAATAAGTCTCCACCATGGCGGATTACCTTATTTCCATAAAAGTCTTCAATAAAAAAACCATAACTATATGGGTTTAGATCATTATTTAGAAGTTTATAACTTGTATATGCTTTTTTTAGTGTTTTCTTTTTTAATACAGTATTGTTTTGTAGCCCTGTATTCCATTTATTTAAATCTTCCATTGTAGAGAGTATCCCTCCTGCAGAAAAGACTGTAGAGCTATGTATTTTATGATTAGGAAAAGTAGGGCTATAAGCTCCTTTCTTTTGTCTATAACCTGTAGCCAATCTATTTTTTGAAATTTCGGGTGTAAACCAATAATAAGAATCAGTCATTTGTAAAGGTTTAAAAAAATGCTCTTCTAGGTATTCTCCATACGTTAAGCCAGAAACTTTCTCAATGATCATTCCTAATAGAAAGTAATTAGAGTTACTATAGCTCCACTTATTTTCGGGTTTAAAAAGAAGAGGGCTGTCCTCAAATAAATGCAATATTTCTTGTTGCTTGTATTCTTTTGTTATTAGGTACGTTTCATGATCTTCTACATCAAAATATTCTGGTATTCCGGATGACATAGAAAGTAAATGGTGAATAGTAATAGGATTCTCTTTCCTTGGAAAGGAAGGAATGTATTTTTGAATTTCGTCTGTAAGTGCTAATTTTCTTTGTTCATACAATTGCAGAATAGCGATTGCTGTAAATTGTTTACTCATAGAAGCTATAGGGAAAACCATAGCTGTTTGTAGTGGCGCCCCTTTTTCAATATTTGCTAAACCAATCGCTTTCTCATATATTTTCTGATCATTTTGGTTAATTCTGATGATAACTCCAGGTTCATCAGGTTTAAACTCTTGATTTAAATAATGATCAATTTGTTGAATGGTTTCTTTACTAAGCTGTCCGTTAGCAGCTATAATTGTAATTAAAAATGCAATACTGAAATAATATACGTTTTTCATTTTTTTTGTTTTTCCCAAATCAAAGGAATAGAAGTACTTCAATCTATTCAAATCTATATTTGAGACGTATTTAATCTACTTTTTGGTCTTTTCTAAACTGTTTTGGAGTAGTCTTCTCAAAATACATAAAGGCTCTCTGAAATGTAGCTTGTGAATTAAAACCAGAATCAAATGCTATTCCCGTAATAGTTAAATAATTATATTTTGGATTGGCTAATCGCTGTTTTACTTCTTCTACCCTGTAATAGTTTAAAAATTCATTAAAACTTTTGTTTAAATGCTGATTTAATACTGCAGAGATGGTCTTTTGCGGAATTTGTATGTGTTCAGCCAAAGTATTTAATTTAAGTGTAGGGTTTAAGTACAGTTGCTCTTTTGTCATTGTTTTTTTAAGTAGAGCAATACAGTTATGAACGACTTCTGAATCAAGTGTTATTGCAGATTTTGATGCAACATAAGACTTATACCGAATCATCAGTGCATTAATTCCTAACCAATAAATTAAGATAACTAAAGGGATATAAATAGGATAAAAACCAAAATGAGCTACCAAAAAATTTGACGAAAAGGGAAGAATATAAAGTACTAAATAAATAAACCATACCATTAAAATTAGAAGAAATCCAAAATGAAAAGTCCTAGCCCATTGCATTACTTTTTCGTTTTTAATTTTCTTTTTTTGAGTTAGATACTTATGTGAGATCCAAGTATAAATTGCCATAGCAATCCATCTAGGAATATCCATGTATTTCTGATACGTATCAATTAAACCACCCCAAAAATTACTTTCGCTACTATTTAATGGTGCTTTTATTCCAGAATAAAGGGCTAATACAATAATTAAACCTAATAGATAAGGTGCAAAATCTAGTAATACAGTACTAAAATGAATTTTCTTTTTCTGATTTATTCTAAAATCTTCTTCTAATAGTGCTCTTATATAAAAATAAAGTAAAGGACCAACTGGCATATAAATACCCAATGGAATAATGGTTCTACAAATGTTATATAGGGTTGAGTTTTCTGGTCCATCAATAGCTTCAAGTAAGAAAATATTAAAACAATCTATTGCAATAATTCCTATTAGTATGGCTAAAATTTTATTGGCCACATTGTTATCCTTTATCCTATAAAGAAGTACTGATGTAATAATACCCTGAATGGCACCAAGGAGAATAAGCGTATTTAAAAAAGAATTGAATGTCAATGTTAAAAGTATTTCGTTTTTATAATGAAAATCTAATCAGCAAAGAACATACCATAATTAAATAAACGGCATAGTATATGATTCCTCATAAAAAAAGACCTTCGTTTAAGAAGATCTTTTTAATATGGTTTGCACTATTTTAAGGTTTTACCCTTTTAGAGAAGCGGATAAGAACTCTCTATTCATACGTGCAATATTTTCTAAAGAAATTCCTTTAGGACATTCTACTTCGCAAGCTCCAGTATTGGTGCAATTTCCAAAACCTTCTTCATCCATTTGTTTTACCATGTTTAATACACGGTCAGTTGCCTCAACTTGCCCTTGGGGTAATAAAGCAAATTGCGATACTTTAGCAGATACAAATAGCATAGCACTAGAGTTTTTGCAACTGGCTACACAAGCACCACAACCAATACAAGTTGCCGCATCAAACGCAGTATCTGCATCATGTTTGTTTACCGGTATTGCATTGGCATCAATCGTATTTCCAGATGTATTTACAGAAATAAACCCACCTGCATGTTGCACACGGTCAAAAGCACTTCTGTCTACTACTAAATCTTTTATAACAGGGAATGCATTTGCTCTAAATGGCTCAATATGTATGGTATCACCATCTTTAAACATACGCATATGCAATTGGCATGTAGTAACCCCTCTGTCTGGTCCATGGGCTTCTCCATTTATGTATAATGAACAAGAACCACAAATACCTTCACGGCAGTCATGATCAAATGCTACAGGCTCTTCGCCTTTAGTAATTAATTCATTATTTAAAACATCTAACATTTCTAGGAAAGACATATCTGGTGAGATATTGCTGATAGGATAATCAACTATTTTTCCTTTGTCGTTAGCGCCTTTTTGACGCCATATTTTTAGTGTTAAATTCATAACTATTTTAGTTTTTAGTGGTGAGCGAAAAGCGAAAAGTTTTAAGTCTTCTCTTCAAGCTTACTTATCAAAGAATTTAGCATTTTACTAATTTCAATAATTAAGTTTTCTATTGATTCGCTATCATTTATATACTTTAACTGTTTTGTAATTAAAATTTGTGTTTCTAATTCAAATAAAGAACCTCTAGAGATTCTTAAGAATTGAATATAATTTTTTCTAGATAATCGTCCCCATCCTTCAGCTATGTTTGAAGGTATTGAAATCGAACATCTTCTCATTTGACTTGTTAAACCAAATCGTTCATCATCGGGGAAAGACTTTGTTACATCATAAACTTTAGTTACTAGTTTCATGGACTTTTGCCAAACTATCAACTCTTTGTATGATTTTATGTTACTCACTCTTTCCTTATCACTTTTCGCTAACTTCTATTATTATTTATAACTTCTTTCTTTTACTTCTATATTTTCGTAAACTAAATCTTCTTTGTGTAGCACTGCATCTTTAGGTTCTCCTTTATATTCCCATGCAGAAACAAATTGAAATTCTTTTTTACGCATCGCTTCCCCTTCTGGAGTCTGGTATTCATCTCTAAAATGCCCTCCTGCAGATTCTTCTCTTACCAAAGCATCTTTGGCAAATAATTCTCCTAATTCTAGGAAGTCTGCTACTCTCCCAGCTTTAGCAAGTTCTTCATTAAACTCATTTGCGCTTCCAGGTACCCGAACTTCTTTCCAAAATTCTGCTCTAAGCGCAGCAATTTCTTCAATAGCTTCTTTAAGCTCTTTTTCATTTCTAGCCATTCCACATTTATTCCACATAATTTTACCTAAGCGTTTGTGGAAATAATCTACTGGTTTAGAACCATTATTGTTAATTAAATGTTCTATTTCAGATTTTACTTTGTTTTCCGCTTCTTCAAACTCAGGCGTTTCTGTAGAAATTGGTCCAGTACGGATATCATCAGCTAAATAATCACCAATAGTATAAGGTAATACAAAATAGCCATCTGCTAAACCTTGCATTAAGGCAGAAGCTCCTAAACGGTTAGCGCCATGATCAGAAAAATTAGCCTCACCAATACAGTATAAGCCTGGAATTGTAGTTTGTAAATTATAATCAACCCAAACACCACCCATAGTGTAATGCACAGCAGGGTAGATCATCATCGGCGTTTCATACGGATTCTCATCTACAATCTTCTCGTACATTTGAAATAAGTTACCATACTTATTTTTTACGACTTCTTGTCCTAGTTTTTTAACTAGTGCAGCATCATTCTGATCTAAGTGTTTTATTTGTGCTTGTTCTTTTCCGTAACGTTGAATAGCTGATGCAAAATCTAAATAAACAGCCTCACCAGTTGCATTAACTCCAAAACCAGCATCACAACGTTCTTTTGCAGCTCTGGAGGCAACATCACGAGGAACAAGATTACCGAAAGCAGGGTAACGACGCTCTAAATAATAATCGCGCTCTTCTTCTGATAACTGTGTTGGTTTTAAGGTTTTATTTCTAATAGCCTCTACATCTTTTTGATGTTTTGGTACCCAGATACGTCCGTCGTTACGTAAAGACTCAGACATCAATGTTAATTTAGACTGATGGTCTCCTGAAACAGGAATACAAGTTGGGTGAATTTGTGTGTAACAAGGGTTTGCAAAATAAGCACCTCGTTTGTGTGCTTTCCAACCAGCAGTAACATTACTACCCATGGCATTTGTAGATAGGAAAAATACATTTCCGTAACCACCAGTTCCTAATACTACTGCGTGTGCAGAATGCCGTTCTATTTCTCCTGTTACTAAATTACGGGTAATAATACCTCTAGCTTTCCCATCTACTTTTACAACGTCTAGCATTTCATGACGGTTGTACATTTTTATTTTACCACGACCAATTTGTCGGTTCATAGCAGAATAAGCGCCTAAAAGTAATTGTTGCCCCGTTTGCCCTTTCGCATAGAAGGTACGCGATACTAATACGCCACCGAAAGAACGATTGTCTAGTAAACCACCATAATCTCTTGCAAAAGGAACTCCTTGTGCAACACACTGGTCAATAATATTAGTAGATACTTCTGCCAATCGATATACATTGGCTTCACGAGAGCGGTAATCACCACCTTTTACGGTATCGTAAAACAGACGATATGTAGAATCACCATCGCCTTGATAATTTTTTGCAGCATTAATTCCTCCCTGTGCGGCAATTGAATGCGCACGTCTTGGAGAATCTTGAAAACAGAATGCTTTTACATTGTATCCTAATTCAGCTAAGGTAGCAGCAGCAGAACCGCCTGCTAAACCAGTACCTACAACAATAACATCAATAAGACGCTTATTAGCAGGGTTTACTAAATTAATTTTATTTTTATGATTTGTCCACTTATCTGCTAGTGGTCCTTGAGGTATTTTAGAATCTAAAGCCATGTGAAAATGTTTTAGTGTACGTTATTTAAAGTGATGGATTAAAGCAATAGCAATAAATCCTAATGGAATTAGAATAGCATATGCTTTTCCTGCTCCTTTAATTGCTTTAGTGTATTTATTATTTGCTCCAATAGATTGAAAAGCAGAATCGAAACCATGTAGAAGGTGTAACGCTAAAAAGATGAAACCTAAACAATATAGTGCTACTCTCCAAATTGGCTCAAATTTATGAACAAGCTCTTCATAATATCTAAAACCACTGGCAGCATTGCTAGGATCTATTAAACCAGAAGTATCGCCTGCAACGTATTTTACGTTTAATTCCGGGATCCAGAAATCAATAAAATGTATCACAAGAAATACTAAAATAAAACCACCACTATAAATCATGTTTCTACTCATCCAAGTAGAGTTTGCAGCACCATTATTTTTAGCGTAACTCACTTTTCTTGCATTGTGGTTTTTTATTTCTAAGACAAAACCCATTATAAAATGAAAAACAACTCCAAAAATTAATATGGGTTGCAATGCAAATTGCACAAGGGGATTGGTCCCCATAAAATGAGAAACTTCATTAAAAACATCTGGACTGAAAACAGATAGGATATTGATTGAAAAATGCTGTAGGATAAAAAACATTAGAAAGAGTGCTGATAAGGCCATTGCAAACTTTCTACCAATTGAAGAATTTAAAATTCCGCTCATTTCTTAAAAATTTTGTTACACAAAGTTAAGTCACAACGAAGTTATTAACAAGTTTAGTATTGTATTTATACTAATTATGCATAATGGTTGTATTGTGTTTAATCTATTTTAAAATATGAGACGTTTAAAGGAAGTTAAACTCAACAAAAAATTAATATTTTTTTCACGGTTTTGGGAATTTATCTAAAATTTTAATCATCTTAAATGATTTTAATAAATGAAAAAGTCCCGGTAGAATAATAAGGCCTCCAATGATAAGTGAAATACCTAATGTATTTATGACACTATCAGGAGCTACACCATCCATTAGGCTTAAACTCCCTTCTTTTGTAAAGAGTATATCTGGAAAAATAGGCATAAAAGCGGCAGTTAAAATCAACAATACCTGAAAACCTGCTAAGAATCTGCTCCAAATTCTTCTCCCCTTTTTGATACAGAGCCAAAGTGGAAAAAGTAAAATGCCTGATACTATTACTGCACTGATAGCATATGCATTTGAAACAAAAAAAATAACAAATGGTATTTTTTTAAAGTATCCATAAAGAAGTACTATAAAACCAGTTATCACCAGTGCTAAAATAAAATTACTCGCTCTTTTTATATATGTTTTTTTTGTAAATTCATCAGCTTCTCCAATGAGTAAAACAGCAGCTAAAAAAGCACATAGTAATGCAAAAAATATACCAATAAGTATTGAAAAAATATTTAACCAAGGGAAAATATATAAGTCAGGAAAAGCATGTTTTGCAACATCATTCACAATAATTTTACCACTTAAAAGTGCGCCAAAAGTCATTCCTATAAAAACAGGAGTCAGCAAACTTGAAATTTTAAAAAGCCAGTTGTATAGTAGTTGCGATTTATCTTTGTAGGCATCATAATGTCTAAACACAAAAGCTACTCCTCTTAAAGTTATCCCTAAAAGCATTAAAGTAAGCGGAATGTGTAATGAGATCATTAATACGTTATAAAACTTTGGAAAGCCTATCCATAAAATCACGATTAAAATAATAATCCAAATATGATTGGCTTCCCAAACTGGCCCCATAACCCTATAAACAGTCTTTTTTGTAATCGTTTGGTTTTTTTTAGAAGAAAACAATTCTACCATACCTGCACCAAAATCGGCACCTGCTAGCAATACATAAAATAACAGCGAGAATCCTAGAAAAAATAATACAACGAATATCATACTGATAGATTTTCAGGGTTATTTAATGCTTTTAATTGCCTTTTCATGAGCCAAGTAACAGCAACCGTAAGTGTAGCATAAACAGCAATGTACATATAGAGACTGTATATAATTCCTGGAACAGGAGTAACCGCATCTTTGGTCTTCATAATATTATGAATAATCCAGGGTTGCCTACCCACTTCAGTAACAATCCAACCTGCTTCTAAGGCAATAAAGCCCATAGGTGTTAGTAGTGCAAAAAGAAGCCAAAATCTTAGATGATTAAACCAAGAACGTTTTTTAAATAAGGCGATAAAAAATAAAATTGCACATAATACTAATAAGGCACCTATACCTACCATAGTTTGAAAAGCATAGTGAACAATAGCTACTTTAGGTCGTTCACTTTCTGGAAAATCATTTAAACCCTTTACTTCTGCATCAAAATCTCCAAAGGCTAAAAAAGATAGTGCTTTTGGGATTTCTATTTTATAGTTAACTTCTTGTGTTTCTTCATTTACAATACCACCGATATAAAGCGGAACTCCTTTAGCTGTTTCATAATGTGCTTCCATAGCAGCAAGTTTTGCGGGTTGTCGTTCCGCAATATCTTTGGCAGAAATATCGCCACTAATAGGTTGTAAAATAGCAGCGATAGCACCAAAAGTAAGTGCTATTTTAAATGCTTTTTTATGCAGTTCCAGATTATTCCGTTTTTTATAGATTTGGTACGCATGGATTCCAGCTACAGCAAAACCAACAGCGGTAAATGCTGCTAAAGTCATATGTAATGCCTGTGTAAACCATGCAGGGTTTAGTAAAGCTTGTATAGGATCTATATTTAGAAATTCACCATTTATATAATCAAATCCAGTAGGGGCATTCATCCAACCATTAGCAGCCACTACTAAAATACCGGATGACACTCCAGATATTCCAACAATAATCCCGGTAAACCAATGAAATTTTTCTGGTATTTTATTCCAACCATAGAGATAAAATCCTAAGGCTATGGCTTCTACAAAAAAGGCAGCTCCTTCTAAAGAAAAAGGCATCCCAATAATAGGACCCGCATGTTTCATAAATTCTGGCCAAAGTAAGCCTAATTCAAAAGATAAAGCAGTTCCAGAAACAGCTCCTGTAACAAAAAAAATTGCAACTCCTTTTTGCCAAGATTTGGTAAGTGTTAAATAGATAGGATCTCTGGTTTTTAACCATTTTTTATGGGATACAATCATAAAAAAAGGCATCACCATACCAATGCAAGCAAAAACAATATGAAAGATTAATGTAAAGGCCATTTGAAGTCTCGCGGCATCTAAATTTTCCATAGGTTTTGCTTTAGAAATTGTCTTTTACAAAGATACGATATGGAGTCTTTTTTTACTCAAATTATAAGTAGAACTTTATGGTAGATTTTCTATTGTAGAATTTGGTAAATTCTAATTTTATTATTGATTATTTTAAATTACTCAATAACAAAACCATTACCTCCTCTATAACTTAAAATAATGCCATGGGTAGTACCTAAAGGAGAATTTGCGTTGCCACTGGTATAACTGTATAAGGCTCTAAAGTTTTTTAGAATATAAAAACCAGCAAAGGCATTTAAAGAAGCACTGGTTCGGAATCCTGCACCTATTTCTATACTGTTTTTGATGCTTAACGAAAGATTAGTATCTATTTGTAGTGGAGCCCCTTGCTCGTATTTAACCAGCATACTTGGTTTTAAAATATAATCGGGTTGGTATTTATTTAAAATAAAATGATATCCTGTGTAGCCATATACAGGTTGCGAAATAGTTAAATTATTTTGATTTGCAAAAGAATCTCCTAAAAGATTAGGAGCAGAAAGCCCTGCGAAAAAATTGCCGAAACCAAATAATACTCCAGCTCCAACACTTGGGAGTGTAGCATTTACATTTTCTGCAAAATTAGGATCGTTTTCAATACCTAATCGTAATAAATCTTGGTTGTATAATAAAGCTCCAGCACTTAATCCAAACGAAACAAAAGAGCGTTTGTATATTTTCCAATAGGGATAAGAATTATCGTTCAGAAAAATTCGATAGGAATAGGTTCCAAAAACTTGTGTAGCTGAGGTAACTCCAATTTGATCACTAATAATACCCCCGCCAAGACCCATTTTTTCATTGCGTAATGGGGTATTTAAGGAGAATACAAAACTTTGAGGTGCACCATCAAAATTTTGATTTCCAAAACCAATATTGCTCAATGTAGCTTCTGTAGCATCAGATACGCCAGTATAAGCCGCGTTAATGATAAAAGGATTGTAATTATATTCCGTAAAACTCGGTGTCTGTTGTGCTACGATAGAAAAAGTAGACCAACAAAAAAATAAGAATAGTAGGTGTTTTAGCTTGGTCATAGTTATCTTTTTAAAACAAGGTAGCCTTGAGTGGCATTTAGGTTGTGGTTTTCTGGTAAAATGAGCTGAAAAAAGTAAGTTCCGTCAGGTAATTGTTTAGCGCCTAAATTATTTAACTGATTGGCTTCTCCTCTAAATACATTGGAAACATTATCGTACCCTTCTGTTGTAAAGACCATATCTCCCCATCGATTAAAAATCATTACAGTATTATTAGGATAGTTTTCAATGCCGTTTATGTTCCAATAATCATTAATACCATCACCATTTGGTGATAATCCATTTTTAGATACAATAGTTTCAGCCTCTTCAATAGTAAAACTTACATCATTACAAGGAGCATTAGGCGGTGTTGTTCCATTAAGAGGTTGAATGGTTACGGTAACAGTTTCACCATTAACGAATGGATTCATCACCTCATAGAAGGTATTAGTGGTTGTAAAAGTTCCGTCATTATTAGTAGTTCCCGAAATGGTTACGTTATAACTTGTTGCATTGGTAGCAGCATTCCATTCTAACCTTGTTGTATTTAAAGGCACGTTTATACCAGAAGGACTTGTTAGCGTAGTACAATCTGGAGGCGTTGTTGTAGCCGCCTCTTCAATAGTAAAGCTTATAGCGTTACAAGGAGCATTAGGCGGTGTTGTTCCATTAAGAGGTTGAATGGTTACGGTAACAGTTTCACCATTAACGAATGGATTCATCACCTCATAGAAGGTATTAGTGGTTGTAAAAGTTCCGTCATTATTAGTAGTTCCCGAAATGGTTACGTTATAACTTGTTGCATTGGCAGCAGCATTCCATTCTAACCTTGTTGTATTTAAAGGCACGTTTATACCAGAAGGACTGGTTAGCGTAGTACAATCTGGAGGCGTTGTTGTAGCCGCCTCTTTAATAGTAAAGCTTATAGCGTTACAAGGAGCATTAGGCGGTGTTGTTCCGTTAAGGGGTTGAATGGTTACGGTAACAGTTTCACCATTAATGAAAGGATTCATCACCTCATAAAAGGTATTAGTGGTTGTAAAAGTTCCGTCATTATTGGTTGTTCCCGAAATGGTTACGTTATAACTTGTTGCATTGGCAGCAGCATTCCATTCTAACCTTGTTGTATTTAAAGGCACGTTCATACCAGAAGGACTGGTTAGCGTAGTACAATCTGGAGGCGTTGTTGTAGCCGCCTCTTCAATCGTAAAGCTTATAGCGTTACAAGGAGCATTAGGCGGTGTTGTTCCATTAAGAGGTTGAATGGTTACGGTAACAGTTTCACCATTAATGAAAGGATTCATCACCTCATAAAAGGTATTAGTGGTTGTAAAAGTTCCGTCATTATTAGTAGTTCCAGATATGGTTACGTTATAACTTGTTGCATTGGCAGCAGCATTCCATTCTAACCTTGTTGTATTTAAAGGCACGTTCATACCAGAAGGACTGGTTAGCGTAGTACAATCTGGAGGCGTTGTTGTAGCCGCCTCTTCAATCGTAAAGCTTATAGCGTTACAAGGAGCATTAGGCGGTGTTGTTCCATTAAGAGGTTGAATGGTTACGGTAACAGTTTCACCATTAACGAATGGATTCATCACTTCATAGAAGGTATTAGTGGTTGTAAAAGTTCCGTCATTATTAGTAGTTCCCGAAATGATTACGTTATAACTTGTTGCATTGGCAGCAGCATTCCATTCTAACCTTGTTGTATTTAAAGGCACGTTCATACCAGAAGGACTGGTTAGCGTAGTACAATCTGGAGGCGTTGTTGTAGCCGCCTCTTCAATCGTAAAGCTTATAGCGTTACAAGGAGCATTAGGCGGTGTTGTTCCATTAAGAGGTTGAATGGTTACGGTAACAGTTTCACCATTAACGAATGGATTCATCACTTCATAGAAGGTATTAGTGGTTGTAAAAGTTCCGTCATTATTAGTAGTTCCCGAAATGATTACGTTATAACTTGTTGCATTGGCAGCAGCATTCCATTCTAACCTTGTTGTATTTAAAGGCACGTTCACACCAGAAGGACTGGTTAGCGTAGTACAATCTGGAGGGGTTAATGGAGCACCGGAAGTTCTTATAGTCTGTTCCATACAGTTAATAGCATCTCCTTCACCATTATATGGTGTAATTGTAACAAAATAGTTTCTATCTTCTCTTACTTCATTTAAAGCTTCAGAAAAAGGGAAGAAATTTCCATTTTCAACAACTGCATTATTAGCAATATCAATTCCTCCTGAAGTACTTCCAATAGTAACTAAATATCCTGTAGCATTATCAACAAGATTCCAACTAATACCGGAATCAGCAGGTATATTAGTAAGGTTTATTAATTCTGTACATGATGGAGGTGTGGGTATAATTTCTGTAGTAAACCTAAAAACACATCTAGAGCTACCTTCTTCATTAGTAGCTGTAATCGTAACAAAAATTTCTGTATTTTCAGGAAAATCTGTTCTAGGGGTAATAAACGTTTCGCTTACCATTCTATCTTCAAAAAGTGTTCTGTTTGTAGCTGTTCCTACAGCAATGTGGTAATTGTCTGCATTAGATACAGGTTCCCAAGAGATATCGGTATCAACAGGAACATCTTCAGTACCCATGGGACTTATGAGACGTGTACATTCTGGGATACTTGCTGTTGAAGAAAGTGTAAATGTTTCAGGAGGGCAACTCGTTGGACTTCCAGTATCATTTTTTGGTATGATGGTTACTGATACACTCGTTGAGCCAACCAATTCATTTGGGGCAAATTCATAAAAAGTATCATTTAACCCAGCTTCAGTAATAATAGTCCCACTTGGTATTAATGTTATGGTTAAATCATATGCTGTTGCATAAAGAACGGGTTCCCAAGTTAAATTGGTATTTAAGGGTATATCCATTGCACCATCTGCTGGAGCAATTAATTCAGTACATTCAGGAATAGGGCAATCTCTAACATCACCTTCAAAATTCCACCCAAAAGTATCTACAATAGCTTGCCTTTCTTCTTCTGCTTCACAATAGGGTAATGTTAAAGCACCAAAAGTGATTCCAGAAGTTAAGGTCTGTTCTGACCAGGCAATTAGTGTGTTATCATAATTTATACGCTCAATAGCTGTATTATCAAGCATATTACTCATATCAGTAATACCGCTTACATCCCATTCTTCTAGAGATTGATTGAACATAGAAGCATCTCTTAAAAAATTACGCATGGTAGTGCTTCCTAAAATCCAGCCATCCATATTTTGATTGTAGTTTGATGCATTTAGGAACATATTGTCCATGTTTTGTACTGCAGATACTCTCCAATTAGATATTTCTTGATTAAATACAGTAGCACCATTGAACATATCTTGCATAGTGGTTACTGCTCTTACATTCCAACTTCCTATGGCACCATCAAATACCGATGCGCCTTGAAACATTGCTAGCATAGTGTTTACGGAAGCTACGTTCCAAGAATCTAAAGATTGGTTGAATTGGGTGGCATCCTTAAACATTTCTTGCATGGTTGTTACAAAAGAAACGTTCCAACTATCAATATTTTGATTGAATGATGTTGCTCCACTAAACATTTCTTGCATGTTTAAAACTTCTCCGGTATCCCAATTTAACGGACTATTAAATGCTATTGCATTTTTGAACATATTTTGCATTGTCGTAACAGAGCCTACCTGCCAATTCTCCATATCACTTGCAAATGCTGGTGCGTCCTCAAACATAGAATTTATAAGCGTTACGGAACTAACATCCCAATTTTGAATATCTTGGTTAAAAAGTGTTGCGTTTTGAAACATTGAAGTCATATTTGCAACAGCACTTACATTCCATGTACTTAGTGGTTGATTAAATGCAATAGCACCATTAAACATGGAAGCCATATTTACTACGGAGTTTACATTCCAACCATTCAATGGAGAGTTAAATAGTTCAGCCGATTCAAACATAGAACTCATGTCAATAACATTGGTTACATTCCACGAATCTATGTCTTGGTTAAATGCTGATGCATTCCTGAACATAGCCCGCATATTGGTGACATTGTCTACATCCCAATTACTAATATTACCATCAAAGTTTGTAGCACCATCGAACATGAAAATCATATCTTTCACATTTATAGTGTTCCAGCTATTTAAAGGCCGATTGAAACTGTTAGCATTCTGAAACATAGCACTCATATCTTCAACATTTGTAACGGTCCAACGATTTAAGCGCTGGTTAAAATCATTTGCCTCTCTAAACATAGACACCATATTTGTAACGGATGAAACATCCCAATTGGAAATATCTTGGTTAAATGAATGTGCTTCATCAAACATTTCAAACATTGTGGTAACAGATGATGTTACCCAATTATTCAAGGGTTGATTAAAATCTACACATTTACTGAACATTGAAGTCATATTTGTAACCGATGAAACATCCCAATCGTTCAAATTTTGATTAAAAGCCATATCTCTATTAAAACCATCGAACATTCTGTTCATTGTCTCTACTTTACTTACATTCCATTGGTTTAACGGTTGATTAAATTTTGTAGTGCCCAAGAACATATCAGACATGGTCGTTACATTACTTACATCCCAATCATTTAGTGGTTGGTTAAACTCAGACATTCCAATAAAGGTTCGCGCCATGTTTTCTACATTGCTTACAACCCAATTATTGATGTTGCCATTAAAGTTAGAAGATTCGAACATTCTGGACATATCAGTTACTCTGGAGAGGTCTGGAGTATCTGTGGCATTATAACCTGTAAAACCTCTACAACCGAAAAATGCACTCTCAAAAGTTTCCCATGGAATGGTTCCCCATTGGTCTATGGTTAATAATTTATTGTTATCCGATGATGATGAATTTGGGTAAAAATGTGAGGGGTAATCACCAATAATTGAAATGGTGTATATACCTGGGTTTAGATAGGTATGTGTAATGGTTTCATCTACATTGTTATCAAATTGGTTATCGCCCCAGTCTATAGCGTAATTATAAGTATACCCTGATCTAGCAAAAAGGCGAAACTGATTTATATTGGAATAACCAAAGCCAGCTGCATTAGTATCGATTGTTATTTTAAAGGCGTTGGGGCTATCTTTCCAACTTTCAACAACAGTAAAAGTAATTTCTTCACCTTCACAATCCATTGCAGGATTATCGTCCTTAGTGGGCACTACTAGTGCTGTTACAATATCTCCAGGGAGAAAATCGGTGGTAAAATCAATACCAACTACATTACCTTCAGGTGAATTATCTAATAAAACAGTGGTAACACCTCCACGAACATAACTTACACTTACATTATATCCAGTTGCGTTTGGAGCTGCATTCCATCTTAAATCAAAGTTAGCAGGTACATTGGTGTCACCATCTTGTGGTGATATGAAGGATGTACAAAGTACAAAACTACAATTAACGCTATCTCCCGTAAATGTCCAACCACTATTATCTTCAAGTTGTTGTCTTTCTTCGCGACCCTCACAATAGGTAAGTCCATTTGCACCTAGATTAACATTGGCTTGCACTGTTTGTGCTGCCCATGAAATTAAAGAGGCATCGTAATTTTCCAATGATATAGATGTATTATTAAGCATGTTGGTCATATTGGTCACTTCACCGATACTCCAATTTGCCAAACTTTGATTAAATACTGAAGCCCCGTTAAACATACCTTCCATATTGCTTACTAAATCTGTATTCCAGTTATCAAGAGGCTGATTAAATGCAGAAGCATTAAAAAACATGTTTTTCATTACAGTCATGTTATTCACTGCCCAACTATTTAGAGGTTGGTTAAATACGGTATTATCTGCGAACATACCATCTGTATTCTCCAATGAAGTAACCATCCATGTGTCTAAAGGTTGGTTAAATGATGTTCTAAAGAACATAAAACTCATATCGGTAACATTTGCAACATTCCAACTACCTATAGGCATATTAAATGCGCTTCCTGAGAACATTGAGCTCATATTGGTCACATTTTCAACGTTCCAACTATCTATATCCTGGTTAAATGCTGTTGCTCTGTCAAACATACCAGCCATGAAAGTAACCTTACTTACTACCCAATTATCTAGTGGTTGATTAAATCTAGAGCGCCGAAACATAAAGCCCATATTCGTAACATTTGATACATTCCATGCATTTATAGGTTGATTAAATTGTGTCCCAGAAGACGCAGCATCAAACATTCCACTCATATCTGTTACGCTAATCACATTCCATCCATTCAAAGGCTGGTTAAAAATTGAAGCTCCAGAAAACATTTGACTCATATCAGTAACACTAGATACATCCCAGGCTTCAATAGGTTGATTAAATTGAGCCTCAAAAAACATCCTTGACATATTAGTTACATTGCTTACATTCCAATTCGCAATAGGCATATCAAATGCACTTGATGAAAACATATTGAACATGTTTTCAACATTATTTACAGACCAATTGTTCAAAGGTTGATTAAATGCACTCGTACCCCTAAAAGTGCCAGCCATATTAGTGACAATGCTTACATTCCAATTATTTATATTTTGATTAAATTTGGTAGCCCTATTAAATGTATCTTCCAAGCTTGTAACAGCAGCTGTATTCCAATTGTCTAGCGGTTCATTAAACTCTAATGCTTGAAAAAAAGTGAAAGACATATCTGTAACGTTTGCAGTATTCCACCTGTCCAATGGTCTATTAAAAGTTACACAACTCGCAAAAAGCCCTGAAATATCTGTTATAGTACTTACATCCCAATTATTAATAATGCCATTAAAAAGCGTTGCCCTTCTAAACATATTTTTTAAGGAAGTAACTCTGGAAAGATCTGGAGAATCTATTGCATCAAAATTTAAATTTTCACAACCGTGAAAGGCATCTTCCATAGTCTCCCATTCAATACTACCCCAATTTAAAATTTCTATGATTTTTCTTCTGTCACCTCTATTATTAAAATAAATAGCTGGGAAATTTCCTGTAATTTCTATAGTATAGATTCCAGGATTTGCATATATGTGGTTAGCATTTCCTGTTATATTTGTTTCCACAGTGCCATCTCCCCAGTCTACAGTGTAATCATAAGTAGTAAATGCAGGGTTGGTAGGAATTTGTATTCCGTTGTTGGGGGAAGTGCCTGTTTGCTCGGTATCCCATCTAGAGATGAAGCTTTGGCCATAAATATTTGCAAAAAATAAAAAGGTGGCTAAAAGGTGAAGTTTTTTTACCATTACGTATTGTTTGGGGTTTTTTCTACTTGATTTGGAAAGCTATTTCATTACTTACCTATCTTCCAATTTTTTGTTGTAAAACTATTGTATAGCAGTGGTTAAATGATACCCTGTAAACCGTGAAAAGGTTTTAAGCTACAATTTGATTGATTTTGTATTTCAACACAAGAAGGTAATTTTTTCTTTTTAGATTAATTTGTTTTTAGTGTAACGCAAAGATTTAGCGTTTGAGTATACAAAAGGTACCACTAGGACAATTGGGACACTTTTATATTTTAGAAGAACAAAAAGGAAGCTTATTTCCTCGATAATCGGGATTTATATACTCCGAGGCTTGCCTCGATATTTTTAAGTTATTTCCTTACGAATACCTTGTGGGTTTGTCCTGAGGTATTTTATTTTAAAGTTTTTCGGTATTCAGATGGAGTAATTCCAGTATGATCTTTAAAAGCCCTATTGAAAGACGTTTTACTTTTAAAACCAGCATCAAAGGCAATAGCGATTACTTTAGTGTATTGATATTTTTTATCTTGCATTAATCTTTGTGCCTCCAAAATACGATACGAATTGATGAAATTATAAAAATTTTGATTAAATCCCTTATTCAATATTTCGGATAAGTGATGGCTGGTTATATGAAGTTGTTCTGCTAATTTGGTTTGAGAGAGTTCTGCATCTAAATAGAGTTTCTTTTGCTGCATTAATGTTAGTAAACCCTGTTTGTAGGCTGTAAAATCTTCTTGACTTAAAGTAGAGTTTTTGTAAACGGAACTCTTAGTTGTTTTTTGTACTTCTGTTATAGTATTTTTGTTTTGATCTAATTGTTTGATGGTATCCTTAAGCTGGATAAATTGCTCTTGTAATACTCTTTCTTTTTTTTGCATCTTCTTTTTATATGCTAAAAACCAAAGGCATAAAATAACAAAAGCTCCAAGTAAAATTGCAGCCCATATGAGAAGCTTTATTTTATTTTTTTGAAGTCCCTTAATTATTACTTCATTAGCGTTAAGACGTTTATTTTTTCCTGTTAGATCTTCTTTTAAATCTAATTTGGTAGCAGCATTTTTATTTTCTAAAAAAGCATTTTTTAATACTAAGTATTTTTCTTGGGCAATGCTAGCTTTTTGATTTTCTCCATTTGCTTTGTATATTTTTGCCAAATGCATATAGCTATCTAATTCTTCTTCTACAAGTTGTTTTTTGGTGGCTATAGAACGTGCTTCTTCTAAATAAGATACTGCTTTAGATATATGACCTAGCTTATTTTCTGATAAACCGAGGTTAACAAGTAATGTTACTCGATTTTTTGTGTTTTTGTGTTCTAATAATAATGCTTCTTTGCCAATTGCTATTGCTTTTTTATAACTTCCATTATCGTAGTGTGTTGCACATAAATTGTTTAGTGCAGTAGCAATAATACGATCATTATTAGTACGCTTCCCGAGCTCTATTATTTTTTCCCTGTATGCAATAGACTCATTATAACGCTCTAAAATTTCGCTACTATTAGCCATTCCAGTTAATGCTGCGGCTTCTATTTTCGGATTTTCTTCATGAGCAGCTAATAACGAAAGAACTTCTTTCATTGTTTTTATGGCTTTTTCATGTGCATCTATATTAACATATATATTTCCAAGGTTTACTAATACTATAATTTTGGTTCTATAATCTTCAGGAATAGTATTTGTTAGGTTAAGCGCTTCCCTGTAAAGTGCTATGGCATTACTTAGCTCTTTTCTGTTTTTATAGTAAACCGCTTGGTTTACCATACCTAGAATCTGAAATTTTGTTAGCTTATACTGTTTTGCATGTTGGTATAAGGAATCGCTATAAGATTTAAAATTTTCGTAATCTCCATTTTCAAATTGTTTTTGCAGCTTAGTGAGGTAATATTCTGCTTTCTTATGATGGTTTTGAGAAAAGCTAGCGATTATAAAAAGGAAAGAAAACAATAAAAATAAAACTTGTTTTTTCATGTATACTGTGAGATAGAAAAATCAAAAATATAGAATAGTACTGGTTACAACAAGCTTAGATACCTCATTTCTTTTAAATTAGAACTAAAAAAGACCAGATAAGAGTTTTTCTTACCTAGTCTTTTATATAAGGCTATTTATTATTTTATGTACTAGTTTTGAAACTTAAGCGTAAATGCATCAATAGCATGGAAACTAGATCTAGGGGCTATTTCTATAACATATTCTCCTGCCTCAGCAAATTCTGCAAAAACACGGAATCCTCTATTATCCCATGTAGAAGCAATTTCTCTCCATTGTTGTGAGTTCATAAATATTTTCATAAAACCATTTCCATTTTCTCCAGCAATACCATTTGGTGTTTTTCCAGAACCTGTAGGATAGTGTTTCGCATTTGTATCTGGATTTATGGTGTAAAAATCGCTGTTTTGTATTCTTAACCAAGAATCGTTATGCTCTGTATTAGGACCAGAAGGATCTACTCTACCGATTACAGAATTCCAAACAAATAAATAAACACCAGGCGTATCTATTTGTACGGTATACGTTATTTTACCAAAATCTCCTATATTGGCACCTTGTCTGTTATTCCAAAATTGGTCTGCACCTTCCCATATAATATAGCCATCACCAGTATACCCAGCAATATCAGTTCTAAGTTGCCAAGCAGTACCCGTTAAATCAGCAGTTTCCATTTGTACTACAATATCAGCTACATTTTGCGGAGTGTCTCCTCCACCAGAATCAGTGTCACCCATGCCATCACCTTCTCCCATGTCACCCATACCATCTCCGTCTCCAGTACCGTCACCACCGGTTCCATCGCCTGTACCATCTCCGTCTCCCATGTCTCCTGTACCATCACCTCCTGTACCGTCTCCATCTCCAGTACTGTCACCATCTGTACCGTCACCAGTGCCATCTCCAGCGTCATCTCCGTTTTCATCAGTGGTATCTTCCGTATCTGTATCATCAGGAGTAGTTGGACTTTCAGCTTGCTCTTCTGGAACTACGTCTTCAGGATCATTTGAAGAACAATTAACAACTAATGATAGCGTAAAAATGGTAATAATAAGAAAGGTAATTTTTCTAGTAGTTTTCATTTTTATAAGTTTTTAAAGTTTTGAGTTAGTTCCCAAATTTCATAAAAAGATATATCTTATTGTTGTACACAAGATTAAAATAAGGATAGATATGGTTTTTTAAATACATAAACCTTTAGATAATACTTATTATTGATTAATTTTTTAAAGTGCCCCTTTTTTAGCAATCTCAATGTCTATTTCTGCATCTTTTATAAATTAGCTTGATGACTTTCTCATTCTCATTAATATAATGATATATCTTCTCTAGAATAACTAGCAATAATTGTTTTAATTTTCTATTGTGTATTTGTTAAATGTGCTATTTAAATGCGTATAAAATTCTATAAATAATTTGTAACTTGCATTAAAAAATATTTTTATGCGATTAATTTCTATTTTTATTGTATTTATTTTTCTATTTGGATGTAGTGACTCAAAAGAACCTGAGATAATAATGTCAGAAGGAGAAGTTAATACTGAAGAAAAGCAAGAAATCCAAGGCGATTCCGCATTAAGATTTGATGATATTACACCTAGATTAGCTGATTTAGGTGACACTTTAAATTTTAAAGGAAAAAATTTTAATAGAAATATCCATTTATCCTTAGGGAACAGTCTATTAAAAATCCTTTTTAATAATGACAGTTTAATTCAATTTGAGCTACCTTATAGAGGTTTTAACCCTGATAGTTTACATTTAAAAGTAGATAACCGAGATACAGTAGCAGTTTTTAAGAATGCATTTCAATTACATACCCCAGAAATAGATTCAATTCCTAGTAATTTTGGTTTTAGAGATACTGTAGTAATATATGGAAAACATCTTACTAATCACCCTAATGCTATTGATGGGATAATTGAACTAAATAATAATAGAATAAGTACTATAGATCAGAACAAAGATTCTATTCGGTTTGTATTGCCAAGTAATATAAATAAACATGAAAATGATTTATTGGTAAGAGTACAGTTAAAAGCAATTACAAAAGAAAAAGCAGTAATAATACCTAATCCAAAATTTAAAGAGATCTCGAAAGATAGTATACTCGTAGGTGAAGAACTTGTCATTTATGGAGCTAATTTTTATCCTTTTGTTAATGATTATAACAAGGTTTTAATAGATGGAAAAGAAGTAGAAATTATTGAAGCCTTCAGAGATTCATTAATAGTCAGGATGCCTTTAGGGCCTTATGAAGGAAGAAAAATAAATAAAATATCAATAAAAGTATTAGAACAAGAAATTGAAGCAAATTTAAATCTACATTTAAAAAATAAATGGTATTTATATGGATATAAAAGAGAAAGTGAAATTAGTAGAACTGCGGCTGTAGGTTCAATATCTAGGCAAAGTTTTTATTATAATGGTGCTATGTATTTCAATGTCTATGATTATATAGATGGGTTTCAAAATAGTTCAAGTTCAAATTATCGATTATATAAATATACTCCTGAAAACAATTTATGGGAACAAGAAGAGGATCTGCCAGTATTTAGTGATATACTGCGAGGAGAAGCTATCCAGTTATTTCCAATAGGTGGTGGAGAATTATATATCTATATAGACAGAGAAATTAATAACTTCTATAAATATAATATTCTAACAAAAAAACTTACTGAGCTTGAAGATTTAAACTCTTCCTATCGTTTGAGGGAAACGATAGGATTTTTTCAAAACAATAATTTTTATCTTGGAGCAGGACTTGCAAGACCATTTGATCGTTCAAATTATACCATAAACAGAAAATTTTGGAAATATTCTACAATATCAAATTCATGGGTAGAAATATCAGAAATTCCAGAAGTACTTGGCCAATATGAGTATGCTTATTATTCAAATTATTTTAAAAAAAACAATAAAATTTATATTTGTAATGGCGATAGAACATATGAAACTTGGGAGTTTACTCCAGATGAAACATGGGTACGTAAATCAAATTTAACAAATCCTACAGGTCAAGCTATTTTTACACAAATTGCAGATAAAGGTTACTTCTATCATGACTGGGATAAATTGTTTTATGAATATGATATTAATGATGATAAGTGGTCAAAAAAAGAAAATCTTAAAATAGAAAGCTATAATTTTGGAAGAGAATCTATGTTTGTACATGAAGGCTTTGTATATCTTATTGGCTATTTGAATGGTTATCCTCCAGAAAACAATGGTTTTTCTCGATATGACCATATTATTTTAAGAACAGAAATATCAAATTTTACAGATTAAAAAATGGGAAAGTTATTACAGTTATTTTTGGTCATTATTTTTCTTTTTTCTTGCTCAGAAGAAGTTGATTCTGTAGATGACCAAAATAAACAAGGTAATTTTGAGATTCAAGATTTCACAATAGAGCTGATAGTTTTTGAAGATGGAGGAATACAATTAAATGCATCGGCAAAAGATATAAATGAGACTATAATTTCAGAATATGGATTTCTAATATCAGAAGAAAAGAATCCTACTTTTAATAATTCTAGGAAAATTAAATCAAATAGTATTACCAATAATAAGTTTTCCCAAAGCATAGATAATAACCTAGATTTTAATACAGAATATAATGTATTAGCATATATAAATAATGGAACACAATATTCATTCACAAAAATAAAATCATTTGTTTCTACAGGTAGTAAAGCACCAAAAATTAATAATCAAATTAGTCAGGGACATATAGGGGATACATTGCAAATTAGTGGTTTAAATTTTACTTCAACTACCAATAAAATACGAGTTTTATTCGATGAAGAAATAACTAAAGTATTAGAATCTTCAGATACTATAATAAAATGTATTATTCCTAAAACGTTAGAAAGGTCAGATCCAATAATAACTATAGCACTTTATAATAAAACAGCACAATATGATGGCTTTTCTTTATTTAAACCAATTATTGAAAGTATTTCGGAAAACAATGTTTCAATAGGAGATACTATTACTATTTATGGAAAACATTTTGATTTTATAAATGAAAGAAACTCAGTGAAAATCGAAGAAAAACAGACTGAACTGTTATTCTCATCAAGAGATTCTATTACATTTATATTACCAGAATCTTTATCTTTTTCAACTAATAATTTTACACTTAATTCCCAATTGCAAGAAGTGAATTCTGAGTTTACATTTAGAATAAAACCTCCAATTATAAAAGAAATTCCACTAAACTTTCGTTCTTATGAGACTATAGAAATCATTGGAAATGAATTTAGTCCAATCATAGAAGATAATATTGTTTTATTTGATAATCGTGAAGCTAAAGTGATTGAAGCATCTAAAACCAAGCTTAAAGTTAGAGTGCCAATTGGACCTTTCGATGATAAAAACCCTACTCTTCAAATAAAAATAATGGATCATGTTTATCAATTTGAAGATAATCTTGAGTTTATTGACACTTGGTTGTTATACAAAAAGCTACCAGATTCTTATTTCCAACATTTTGTAAGTAAAGAGGATATAGCTTATACATTTGTTAAAGATGACGCTAATTCGAGGTTTTTGGTAAGGCGTTTAGATTCAAACTTAAATTTACTGTCATCATTTTATGTAGATTATCCAAGGACTAGCATTAAGGATGAATATTTTAAAATACTTTATAACGATATGACAAATAAGGTGTTTTTCTATTTTACAGAAGATAAGGAGCGTAACTTCTATGAGTTTTCAATAGAATCATTAACATTTGAAGAAAAAACAAATTACCCTGATAATCAAAGTAATGGTAATGCTATTTTTTCTATTCAAGAAAAATTATATATGGGTATTGGAGCGTTTACAGACGGAATAAATCAGCAAGATAACCCTCTCCCATATGCTCAATTTTGGGAATATAACGTTATTAATGATAGTTGGAACCAAATAGCCAATTTCCCAATTGATTATAATGAAAGAAGTAGTACATCAACTTTTGTGTTAAATAATGAAGGTTATGTAGGAAATGGGGCTACTAATACTGGTGATTACGATTTCTGGAAATACTCTCCTCAAAGCAATGAATGGATAAGAATAGATAATTTTCCTGATGTAAGGAAAAATACAGCCTCATTTGAGTATAATGGTAATGGATATGTGGTTTTTGGAGGTTTTTTAAGTTCACAAGATGATGTTTTTAAATACCAACCTAGTTTTGATGATTGGTTTGAATTAGAAGATGTAAATGAATTTTATTTTCAAGACTATGGAAGATCACCGGAGTTAACAACTATTTTAAAATTTTCTAATGTCATTTATTTGATTGTTAATAATTACCCTGACGATCTATGTTTTAAAGTAAATTTAGATAAATTATAGAGTTCACAATAAAAATGAGATATGTAACTTTTTTAATATTCTTTACAATTTTCTTAACTGCTTGCAGCAACGATAATTCAGTAAACCCTGGAGATGAAACTAGTGAAGAAATTGTAGAAAATGAAGAGGAACAAGATGACGATAATAATGATGACGAAATACCTCCTGCTAACAGTGCTCCAGAATCATTTAAACTTTTGTCATATACAAATCAACAAGAGAATGTTGCTTTAGTAAATCCTGAATTTAGTTGGGAAGAAGCAATTGACCCCGACAATGATTCAGTCTCTTACACTCTTTTATTAGATAAAGACAATGAAGAGCCAACCACAGTAATTACAGAAAATTTATCAAATACCTTTTTTGTGTTTGAAACAACTTTTCCTAGAAATACGCTTTATTCTTGGCAAGTAATAGCTACTGATTCAGGTGGGGCTATTACTAAAAGTGATATTTATACTTTTAAAACAAGACCAATAGTCGTAAATAGACTTGTCTCTGAGGCAGAATTTGAGGGAAGAGAAGAACATTCTGTAGTTGTATTTAATGATCGCCTATGGATTTTAGGAGGAATTGATAGATTTGAGCGTGCAGATGATATTTGGTCTAGTGAAGATGGTATTAATTGGATAAAGGAAACAAATAATGGAGGTTTTATTTCTCGTGGAGATCATGCTAGTGTAGTTTTTAATAATAAAATGTGGATTGTTGGAGGTGTAGATAATTTTGGCAACTTACTAAATGATGTATGGTCTAGTGATGATGGTATAAATTGGATTCAAGAAAATATGAATACTCCATTTATAGGAAGGTATAACCATACTTTATCTGTTTACAAAAATAAATTATGGTTAATAGGTGGTCAAGACAATCAATTTGAATATAATGATGTGTGGTCTAGTGAAGACGGAATAAATTGGGTGTTGGAAACAGAAAATGCTAATTTCCCTAGTAGACAAGGGCACACAACAATAGTTTTTAATGATAAAATGTATGTGATTGCTGGAATTAATTCTAATCAAGGTAGTGGCTTTGGAGCTTTAAATGATGTATGGTCTAGTATTGATGGTGTTAAATGGGATATAGAAACTATTAATGCTGAGTTTCCAGTACGATGGGGGCATTCTAGCGTAGTGTTAGACAATGAAATTTGGGTTATTGGAGGTTTAGGTGCTGGTAGAAGAGGTGGTATGTGGTCAAGTAAAGATGGTGTGAACTGGACTAATGAAATACCAAACAGCACATCTTTTTCTGGTCGATTTTCACACAAAACAGTTATTTTAAATGATCAAATTATATTAATTGGAGGTAATGATGGTACAAGAAAAAATGATATTTGGGGTATCGAATAAATTATTGTTTATCAATTTATATTAACTGTAATTTGATCGCCAAGTCTTCCTTCTGATCCAATGAAAATAATATCTCTTGTTTCAGCATCAAAAGGAAAGAAAGCTGAGCGCACAAATCCTCCTTGCATTAATAACGTATATACTGTTTTTTCTATATTCAATTCAACATCAATATTTCCTAATGGATTAAACAAGAAGAAAGAGGCATTTGATGGAACTCCTATTAGATCTGTTAAGTTTTCCCCAGTTATAATTAATGTATCCCCTTCACGATACGAATCTTGATTAGTGCTTATTATTTTAGGAGAATCTTCAGCTAATACATCAATTAAAAAATCTGATTGTATCAATAAATCAGTAGATTTATATGTGATTTTATAATTTGTACTTGTGATAGTATTCTCTGGTATTCTAGTTGTAATACGGTAATTAATAATGCGTTGACTTTCAAAAGAATTTGATTCTAATATGGGCAAATCGATTCTATTTATTCCATCAGTAAGAAATAATTCTGTATTTGGGATAGATGGATCTAAAAATTTTAAATCAATAAACATTTCAGCTCTAGTATATAGTTTCTGAGCACCAAATCTTGGTCCGCTTAAAGTGAAAGCATTGATATTATATGCTTGGTTAATCGCTACTGTGTACTCACTGATGTCTCCATTCTCTGCAGTAACGGTATAAGTTACAGGCTGAGTAAAATCAACTGCTTCGTTAGAAGCTGGAGATATAGTAGCATTCTCTGAAATAGTTATTTCGGGGACTAATCTAGAAATGTTAAAAGATCCAGTTTCAAAAGCAATTTCTTTTAATTCTTGATCAAGTCGAGCTTCTATAGATTCACCATTAATACCAATGGTAAAACTTAAAATTTCATTTTCTGTACTTATGTTGTTTACAGTAACCGTATATGTTCTTTCATCATCATTTTCAGCAATAACTGTATAAGATATAACTTCATTAAAATTTTGAGAAGAATTTAAAGAGGGGTTAATAGTAGCATTTTCAGAAATTTCAATAGTCGGTATTAAAGATTCTAAATCTGCATCAACTACATCAAAAGTAATACTATTATTTTCTTGATTTATGTTTCCATCTACAATTTCACCGTTAATAGGCAATTGAAATAATGTAATTAGATTTTCTGTACTAACAATACTATTATTAACAATAATAGTATACACTCTTTCATTACCATTTTCTGCAGTAACTGTATATTGTACATCTTCACTAAAGTTTATTGGTAAATTTGAAGATGGATTAACTACAGCGCCTTCAGAAATAGTGATTGTAGGTATTATAGATGTTAGATCTGCATTGATAACATTAAATTCTATAGTATTGTTTGTAGGATTGATTCGTCCTGAAATAGTTTCTCCATTAATCTCTAACTGAAAAAGTGTGATTGAGTTTCCTGAAAGTAATATTTTTTCAGAATTTGAAGAGCAAGCAATTAGGAAAATTAGTATAAATACGTAATGTAGTCTTTTCATAATTTAAATATTATAATTTCTAATTTAGAAACTACTATAAAAATAGGAAAAGTATATGGTATATGTGATGATAATATTTAAAATTACTAATACGTTTCATTATATGAAAAATACTAAAACAGCTTATTTAACTGTGTTGTTAAGTTTTATATTTACCCTTTTTTAGCAATCTCAATGTCTATTTCTGCATCCTTTATGTGTTTTCGGAAAGAGAATTGTTTATCAAACTGATGTGGCATTTCCGTTATATTATATTTTTCCATAGCCCTTACATATGCTTTCCAATGTGCTAATGCTTTAGTAAGGTGTACTATAGCTTTGTTTTGAGATTTTATATCGCTGTTTGCTCTAAAACTTTCTAATGCCACACCACCTCTAATTTTATCTGCAATATATAAACCAAAATGACCCCAAGCTTCAATATCGTTAGCTTCCATTTTTAACAATGTGTTTTCTCTATGCTCAGCACTTGCCTTTTGAGCAATTTCCTGCGCTTTAATACTGTTTTTTTCCATAGTTTCTGCAAATTGTAAAGGCGTAATTTGGTCATTTTTGAAGTTTCCTTTTACATAATCTGCAATATTTACATAAGTGGAATCTAATACAGGTTGTGCAATTATTTTATTTATGCTAATAAATTCACCTTTTTCTCGCGTCATCCCCTCTGTGTAAAGTGTTCCATCCCATTCACCCCTATAAAAGCTGGCAAAGCTATTGGCATTTTGGGAAGCAAGCTTCCACGCATCCAGTAATTTACTACCATCTTTAATGTTATATTTTTCTGCTAATGCTTCAGCAAAATAAGTATCAGGGGTATTGCCATTGTATAGTAAATTACCCCAAGATTTGTAGAATAGCCATTGTTTTTCAAAAGCATACTTCCAAGAGCGGAATTCTTTTTTAGTGATATAGTCTTTTGCAGGGATATAGGTTTCGGATCCTATGATAGCTCCAGCCATATAATCTTGACTATTATGCTTTAAATACGCTCTAATAAAATCGGGTTGCCCCCAACGCAATGCAAAAAAATCTTCATTTCTAACGGTATAAACACCTTTATAGTTTTTAGGTTTCGGATTCCAATAGGTATCCGTTAAAATACCTCCATGTACTATAGATAATTTAGGTGATGAATGCCCATGAGACCAATTAAATTTAAAGCCTAGTAATACATCATCTTCCAAACCGATATTTTCTATAGCCTCTCTTGTAATTTCTTCAGTAGCTTTACTAACCGTTCCTTCACTAGATAAACCAGCAGAAAGAGGTGCTCTATAAAATAGTTTTACTTTTCTGTCTGCTTGTTTAATACCTTCTATAAGGGTTCTGTTAATCCAATCTTTTCGCATTTCAGAAGTCATGCTTCCCATACGCTCGCCAAGCGTAATGCCTATGCCTACAATATCTTTATACTCATTTATAGTTTTAGAAACCATTTCTCGGGTATATGCTTCAATAATTTCATTGGTCTCTCCATCACCCCAATACCCACCATCTTTGGAATAACCCGCTACATGATAGGCCTTGCTAAATTCTTCTGAAACAAAGATATTCCAGTTAAAAATATAGGGGTCAATATCTCTAGCTTTAGCCATTTTAAAAAGTGTTTTCCAAAAAGTCTTCCATTCCAACATTTCCTCTTTACTAAATGGAGAAGCTTCTGGGAATTTTTCTGATTGCACCATATACATGTAAGGATGCAAATTCCATAGGGAGAGGACGTTAAATTTATTCTCTACCATCATATCTAAGTAGGCTTCCCAAAATTTTAGGTCTTTACAGGTTTCATGATGTAAAGAAAGATTTTCCCCGCCTCTATAGGGAAACCAGGGTAAGTTAAATTTTATAGCTCTAAACGAATAGTGGGCAGTAATTTCTTTTGGCTGTATGGTTTCCCAAGCAGCTCCTTTTTTTAATTGTTCTGCTATATCTAACAGACCATATAATAAACCTCTATTACTAGAAGCCTTAAGCATTGTTTTTTGGCCTTCTTTTTTTATGGCAAAACCATCTTCATCCTTATTTATACCTATTTGCATTATTTGTAGCTGCGCATCATTCTTAATTTCTGTAAATGAAGCTTGTACACCGTTTGCAAGCAGTTGTGTTTTTAGCTTCTCTAATCCGTATGTTAAGTTAGCTTGGAGGTTTTCATCAACATAAATGTTAAGGGTACTCACTTTAGAAGTGCAACTAAAAATTAAAATAAGGCTTAAAAATAAAGTGTATTTTTTCATTCTAGTGTGTTTAGGAGATGCTTACTATGTTGTAGTAAATGTAATTATTTTTATACTGATCATTGTTTTTTAAAAAACAAACTCTCCTTATTTTTTATACCTAATATTACTCTTGTATTAATAGTTTGCTAGGTATTCTAGTACAACTTAAAATATGAGTGTAGCTAAATAAGAACAATCTATAATTTATGAATAGAAAAAAACCTAAATACTATAAACTTTGCCTTGTATATGTTGAATATAAGTTCTTAACGATTCGTTTTTACCAAGACCTATCTTACATTTTGCTCTGTTACGGCCCATTTTTACTGCATCAAGACTTACTCCCATTAACTGTGCACAATCTTTTAATGAAAGCCCAACTTTAAGAAAAATACAATGTTTAATATCATTTTTACTGAGTTCAGGATGTTTTTGGCGTAAGATTATTTCAAAAAGCAAGTTCGATTTTTGCATATCTTCCTCAAACAGAAGAATCTGTGATTTATGATAAGCTATTTGTTCTAAATCTTTTTGATCTCGCTTTAAGGCAGTAAAGTCGTGTTGCTTTATATGAGCCAACATTGAATTTGCCAACATATTAATGTCTTTGCGAAATGTTCTTTCTTCTTCGGCAAATACTACAAACTGGTTGTTACGCTTTGCGATACAACTTTTTAGTTTTTTTACTTTTCTTATTAACAGGATGTGTTGGTACACCAGAAAAAAAAGGAGTGTGCTACTAGGTACTATTAATACCAAAAGTGTAAATGTTTTCATAATAAGTGTTGGTTAAGGTTATTATCAATAGCAAGGGGGGTACCGATTATGGGTATACGGATTATTAATTTGTACTACTCTATGCTACAATATATTGCATTTGTTCTAACCATACAAATAGATTTTTCTTATAGTGAAAGGAGATTTTATAAATAGGTTAGTTTTTTACAGCTTATAGCGCATTAAAATAAAAACTTAATTGATTTTTAACTAATTGATTTTTAGTTTTTTATATACTGAAAAACATACTTTTTGCTTATATCGCAATAAAATACTGTTAAATTAATAAACTTAATAAAAATATATAGGGTTTTGTTCTGTATTAGTAAAGTAACATCTTGTTACCTAAATGTAAACATATAGTACTCTAAAATTTATCTAAAGAGTTACTTTTTATATACTTTGTGTAATCATTAATTTTTTTATTGTAGTTTTTAGATTACAAAATGTAACATTACGCGTTACTTTAAGTATGCCACTTTTCCTTAAAACAGTAATTTTTTATTCTTCTATTTAGGGTATTAATAACTTAATATATATAAAATGAAAACACAGATGAAAACACAAATTGCAATCTTGTGTTGTTGGCTCTTATTTAGTTTTAGCCATACACAAGCGCAAGAACAAACAGTACATGTGCCAGAAGCACTAAAAGAACTACAATCACAAAGTTTTGATAGGTACGTTACTCTTTTTAAAAATGCTTATGAGCTAAAGTTACTTTATCAAAAGCTGCAAAAAGAAAATAAGGGTATGTCTAAAGAGGCATTTAAAGTACATTTGTTAGTTTCTCGTTCTGCTAAAAACTCAGCAGCATCAAAGCTCGAAAAACTAAGTATTAAAACAATTGATGCCTTTAATCAATCTTCCTATGATCTTTATCATGCCAGTCTAGATTATAGTGATTTAGATGCTGATACAAAAGCAAAAGCGCATTTAAAAACACCACGTATAAATCAGAGTATTTCTGGAGAAAATGCAATAGATATACTTTACGAAATTGCTTTTAGCGATGAAATAGGTAGTATGGCAGAGATAGCTTATATGAATAAGAACCCTCCAAAACCTCTAGGAAGGAGAGCTATTGATCTATTTAAAAAAATGAATGTTACTGCTTGTAGAGCTGTTTATGGACTCTGTATGTTTGGTGCAGGTATACAGTTAGGTTCAGGATTGATAACTTTACATAGTGCGGTAAATTGGACATGGATTACCCCTAGGGGAAGAATTAATAATGTAATTTCTGGAATAACATTATCAACTGTACTAGTAGCCCAGTATTTCATTGCTGGAGCTGCATATGTTCTATGTGGTAAAACATATGACGTTTGTGAAAGGGCTAAACAACTTAGATAAAATCTAAACTAAAATTAAGTTTAACTTATTCTCTACTCGTGATTAGTAAAAGTTTTTTAGGAAAATTATACTGTATTCTTCGTTTTTAAACACCTACAGTACGTATGTATTTCCTAAAAGAAACTAAAATAATAGGTAATACGAACAGAGAAGTAGACTATTTAATAATCTTAAAAAAACATACAATGAAATATTATATATTAATTATATGCTTATGCCTTGCCTCTATTGGTTTTGCACAGGACGATAATATAAAGTTGTCCCCTAATGCCAATATTGAAGTTTTAACTAAAATATCAGATCTTTTAGTAACCATACATAAAACCAAAATGCTAAAGCAAGAGTGTGAGCAAAAGGGAATGACCGAAGAAGTATTTAAATATCAATTTTTAAATGAAACCCGTTTATTGCAAAAAAATAATTTAAGCAATGAAATTTATATGGTCATGAATAGAATGTATGGAAATAGTGACGGAGGTAAAAGTTCAGTTACTCAAAAAGATGCCAAAAAATTGATGTTGGATTTTGCATTAGACAAGAAATTTGATTCGTTTGCTAAAGCAATTTATGATACTCCCAAAGCGCAACGCGCTGCTAAGACTGTCAGTCAAGCTAAAAGAGAAACCGAAAGAGCAGATGAAAAATTATGCAGGTCGATATTAAGCGCATGCCTATGCGTTGCAGGAGGGAGCACTGTAGTAGATGTGGCTTACGCTATTAACAATGGAAATCTTGCAATGGCAATTAGATACAATGGAAATCCTAATGATGTTCGGCGGTTTAGGTTTAATTTAACTCAATTAGGAATCAATAGCCTAGTTGCAGTAATTTGGCAAACTTTTGTTGCCGCTGGTAAATTAGCAACATGTTATGTTGCTACCGCCGTATGCGAAGATACACTTCAAATTAAAACAAAGAGAAGATAAAAAAGTACAATTATTAATCTAAAAATATATTAAAATGAAAAAATTAAATTATTTAAGCTTTATAGCCATAGCAATGATGCTTAGCTTTTCGTCTTGTAATAAGCTAGATGTAACTGAAGCTGAAGAAGCAGAAGCAAGCGATGATTCAAAAGAGATAGTTTTAAACGATATGACCCGTAGCGAATTACTCGAAGAGGGTGTTGAAATTGCCCCTGATGGTGAATTTTTACCAGATTTACCCGATTCTAAAAACCTTCCTAAACTAGAAGGTTTTGTAGAGGATTTAGATGTAAAAAATGTTGATCTCGAAGGTAAAGTTACTACTTCGCCATTACCTACTAAAAATCGTATCTATATGGCTGTCATATATTCTGGAGATTTTAGGTATCAGCAAAGAAGTGTACAAACGTCTCGTTCTGTATCATATCGCCCAGGTGCAATAACTATAGACAATATTGTTAAAATTGTTGGTGCAACAGCAAGAACAGCAGTTATTAGACCAAATTGCATGCTAGAAGTTTTAGACCCTGTTGGTCGTGTAAAAGCGCGTTATGATCGCAGAGGTAAAGGATCTTATGCGACTTGGTTACCTAAATCTACACTGAGTCAACCATATCCTAAATTACGTTTTAGATGTGGTGATTATAGTGCTCAACGTTTTTGTGGCTATTTCTATACAAATTACGATTACAGAGGCGATGCACTTCCTGTTTGGGGTGGGGGCAATTACAGTATAAGACCACTACGTTACAATCGCTTACATGCATTTAGAAGTCGCTTTAATAATAAGCTGAGTTCTTTTAGAGGAGCATCACATTCGGGTGCAGGTGTAGCTATGGTCTCTAACGAAACTTTAAATACACAAATTGGTGCTATTTTTTGCCGTACGTCTCATCCAAGGTTTGGCAGGGTTCTTAATGATAGAATTGGTTCTATCTATACCCTTTGGAGGCAACAAAATTAAACTATTAGTTCTAACAAAAAGTACAATTAACTAAATTAAATATATCATCTTATGAAATTACCTGTAAAAAAAAATACAACTGTATTCCTGCAACTGTTTACTATACTAATGCTCTTTTTTCTAGGCTATACTAGCTACCAACAGCAATTGGTATTAAAAACAACCAAAGAAAAGGTAGCAGATATTACCGAAGAGGTATCATTTGTGTATGCCGAGTTTAAAAAAGCAGTTGACCTACAAAAACAAAGTGAAGGACTTGCCCAGGGCGATACTGCCCCTGCTTTTGAATTGTTAGATACTGATAAAACGCCACAGCGTCTTACAGACCTTGCGCCTAACAAGCAAAAGCTCTTGGTTTTTTCTAGTGCCTCTTGCCCTTATTGCAAGGAATACTACCCAGAGTTAGCGGCTTTTGCAAAAGGTAATAGCAATATAGAAGTGGTTATAATACAGTCTGGAGCTACTGTAGAGGAGAATAAGAAGCTTATTGCAGATAATGGTTTTTCGTTTAAGGTATTAGAGGGTACTCCAGATGTGTATGCTAAATATAGGGTAGAAGGTACCCCAACTACCATGTTAGTCTCAACAACTAATATTGTACAAGCCGTTGGTTATCCCATTACTCAAACAGAGTTAAAATCCTTAATAGAAAATGTGGAAGAGACTTCAGCTAGTTAGCATATTCATAAGCATTAGTTTTTAATATTAACCCGGGTCATAACCATATGGCTCGGGTTATTTTTTGACAAAAAAATGCAAATACCTTTTCTGTTGAACCTTAAATTCTTAAATACAGTGCATATTACGCAAACAGGTTAGTAATTATGGTAAGAGAAGGTAGTACGTTAGGGTTTTGCGTTTTACTTTCTTATAAATTTTCTTGAGTTAGACTTTTCTGCTGATGGAAAATCTTCAGGTATTTTTTGAGTCACTCTTCCTGTTGCAGCCCATTCTGTACCACGAAGCATTGTAGTAATAAAACCAACACACTCTACAGAATAATCTATATGACCCATAATGGAATGAAAAATACGTCCATTGCCATAATGTATCGTCATTAAGGCAGGTTCGTGTCTGCCAGTTCCTTTGTTTTCTTTTGGCGCATAGGCCGTTGCTAATATTTCCATATTTTCTGCAGGCCCTCTTAAGCTGTTATACAACTCATCTTTTGTATGCATCCAAGTAAGTGGCATGCCTTTAGTAATGGGATGCTTTGCATTTCTTATTTTAACTTGATATTCGCTTTGTGGGCCATGTGCTCCTCCATTTCCTGGAGCCGTATCGCGTATTAATGTACCTGCATCATCATAATACACATAAGGACCATCTTTTTCGTTACGATCACCCCATCCTCCTAAACCAATCATCTGGTTGTACGCTTTCCACTGAGGAAAAGAATTATCTGCCGCATGAAAAACAACTAATCCACCGCCATTTTTAATGTGTTTTTCAAAATTAACTTGTGTTTCTGTTGGCCATGCAGCGGCATTCCAACCAAAATTACAGATGACTACGTCGTACTTAGAAAAATCTGGACTATAATTAGGATCTGTTTCAGGTTTATTTACAGCTGTTGTGTTTTCTGTTCCTTGTAAAGGAAATTCAGCAATAAAATTTGCACCTTTCCATGTTACTGCGGTACGGGAAGCTTCTACAGTAAACAAATTACTTTCTTCTAAATATTGCTTTAGCATAAAACTTATTTTAGGCCATTGGTCGTGGTTGTTTTGACCATCAATAATTAAAACTTTTATTTTTTTTTCCGGGCTTGTATTTTTTGCTTTGGTAGCCTTACACCCATTATTGAGTACAAGTACTAGCGCAATTAAAGTGAGTTTTTTTAGCATGGTTTTTAATTTTGGTTCTTAAATATAGGCTTTTGTAATGATATAGTTCTTTGCAAAAATCATATGTACAATAACATAGTTTTAACGTTGCAGTTGTAATGCTTTTAAAATTAGAAAGACTGATGCACTTATAAGAACAAAAAACAATATAAGATGTCTTTAACAGAAGATTTATTAGAAAAAAACAAGGCAGGTAGAGCTCGTATTCCTGCGGAAGCTTTAACGGTTATGGATGCAGCTACTGCAGCATTAAAAACAGCACATTTGGCTGAAAAAGCAGTAAAAGTTGGGGCTAATTTCCCAACAGCTACTTTACCTAACGCTAATGGTAATGATGTAAACATTTCTAACTATTTAGAAGAAGGTGCTTTAGTCGTTTCTTTTTACAGAGGTGGCTGGTGCCCTTATTGCAATATAGAATTACAAGCTTTACAGGCTGCTTTACCAGAAATAAAAGCAAAAGGTGCTAGTTTAATAGCTATTACACCAGAAACACCAGATAACTCCTTAACTACATCAGAAAAAAATGAACTTTCTTTTGATGTGTTAACAGATCATAATAATGATTATGCTAGAGCATTAGGTCTAGTAATGGCTATGCCTAAAGATTTACAGGAAGTATACAACACTTTTGGTATTGATGTAGAAAAGCATAACGGAAACAGCAATTTTGAATTGCCAATGCCAGCTACTTTTGTAGTGGATAATAAAGGAAAAATTGCCTACAGTTTTGTAAATGAAGATTATACAAAAAGAGCTGACCCAGTAGCTATTTTAGTTGCTTTGTAGTCCAGTTTGGCTATTCTTTTTTAGTGTAACAAAATAAATGCTATGTAAAAACCTCTTGAAAAAATAGTATTTTCAAGAGGTTTTTTATGCAATACGTTTGTATTATGATGCTGTTTTAGAGTCTATTTATAATAGTATCTTCAAAAATTTCAATAAAACTTTCACTGTTATTAAGGTCTTCGCATTCTGTACGACCAGAATTTAAAACAATTTGTGTGGTTGTATCGGTAATTCTAGATATGGCTAAGCTCACTTCTAAGAACCCATTTGCACAAGCAGGAGTGTCTATAACTATATAAATCACATAACCTGCACTATTATCGCTTAAGTCTTCAGGTCTATTAAAATCAATAGTTTCAATAGTTTCAAGTCTATCAAAAAGTACTGTAAGCGATAGATTTATATCATAACTCTCGTTTATTGGAGTGCTAGGTATAAATTCTTCATCAACAGATGTTGCTACAAAAGCAAAAACGGCTATGGTTAAAGGAATAAACTTAGGAATAGCTACTTCTTTAATTTTCTCAGTGTTTTTAAAATAAAAATAAGCCAATGGCAAAATTAATAGTGCTATTAAATCGGTATAATCTACAACTCTGTTGATTTGTATAGATTGTAAACTATTCCACGTGCTTATAAAACCTTCGCTTAAAGGAGATTTCCATAAAATAAAAAGAATACCCACTAACCAAAAAACAACTTTGGCTCTTTTGTAAAAGAAGGCCGCAAAAAATAGTGAGAAAACAAATAACCCAGCAAAATCCGATAATTTACCTGTAAACCAATTGTGGAAAGTTTCTTTTAACCAAAAATCGTTTAATAGCAATAGCCCTAATGCAATAATAAACCATAGGGAGTTAACTATTTTTAATTTAGAATTTTTCATATTGTATTTATAATAGGGTGTATTGCTATTCTATTTTAAAAGCTACTTTTTGGGTTTTTCCATTGCCACTAATTTTAATAAAATAGTCTCCTTTGGGTAAATAGGTTTTTCCATCTTTAGCAGTTTCTACTGCTTCTTTTTTCTTTTTTAAATAATTGGTTTTCCCAGATTTAGAAAAAGTAACATCATACGATAATACATTTAAGCCCTTGTCTGCTTGCAATGATGAGGTACTTATTGCTACACCATCAGTAGTGAGTACTTCTACTTCATAAGTTGCTTCATTAGCACTGTATATGGTAAGGTCTAACCCTGGTTTTTCAGCTTCAAACCATGAGCTCCATGCATTGCCCCACTCAGATGAATATTTTATATTTTCTGGTTTAAAAGCATGTACAGTTTTGCCTATTATTTCAGCATTTAATTTTTGTAAGGTGGCAATATCCGCTTTATAGATGCTACGCCCATGTGTGCCAATAATTAAATGTTTTTCTCTGGGTTGAATTACTAGATCATGAATAGCAACATTGGGCATTCCATTCTGAAAAACGTCCCAAGATACACCTTGGTTAAAAGAAACATATAAACCATTATCTGTACCTGCAAATAATAAATTTTCATTTTCAGGATCCTCTAAAATTACATTTACAGCTGCGGTTGGAATATTGTTTGCAATGTTGGTCCATGTTTTGCCATAATCATCACTCTTAAAAATATAAGGCGTAAAATTATCGTTTCTATACCCATTTAAACTTGCATAAACACGTTCTTTTTTATGTTTTGATGCAGCTACTCTACTCACCCATAAATTTTTAGGCAAGGCAGCGGTAATATTTTCCCATTGGTTGCCACCATCTTTAGTTACTTGTATTATACCATCATCACTACCCGTATAAATTAAACCAAATTTAAAAGGAGATTCAGAAATAGTGGTTAATGTACCATAGGCTACATTTCCTGTTTTACCACCTTGTGTTAGATCTTCTGAAATGGTATCCCAATCATCACCTTTGTTCATAGAGCGGTGTAATTTATTACCGCCTAAATATAAAATATCCTGGTTGTGAGGTGATAATAGAATTGGTGTTTGCCAATTAAAACGATATGGGTTTTCGCCTAACTCATGCTTAGGCTGAATAAATTTTCGCTTTCCGTTAGAAAGATCTAAACGAAAGTAATTTCCAAACTGAAAACCGGTATATACCGTATTTACATCACGCGCATCTATTTGTACTTGCATGCCATCGCCTCCAAGAATAGATTTCCAGGGGTATTGCCCCGTTTGTTGCCATTGCTCATTTTCTGGGGCATTATGTGCCCCTTTCCAAACGCCATTGTCTTGTAAGCCACCATACACATTATATGGTTTTTGGTTATCTACATTTATACTGTAAAACTGGCCTACAGCTGCCGAATTGTTTTTTGTCCATTTTTTACCATCGTTATATGAAATGTTTACACCACCATCATTTCCATTAATAAGGTGTCCGGGTTTCTTTGGATTTATCCATAGCGCATGGTGGTCTGCATGTACATTTCTTCTGCTCATAGAAGTATAGGTTTTTCCACCATCATTAGATTTTATAATAGGCACACCAGCTAAATAAATCTTATCTACATTACTAGGATCTACTCGTATTTGCGCAAAATAGTATCCATAACTATAAAAAAGATCATCTATATACTCCTCATTTTGTTTCTTCCAACTTTTACCGCCATCATTGCTACGGTACACTTCTGCTCCAATAACAGGCGTATCAAAAAGTAAAGTATTGGCATTTTCTAAATATTTAGCTAAGTCTGCTGGTTTTACAGCACCACTACGTACCATTTGTTTTATATCATCTGCACGATATTTTTCTTGAAAATTATTTGTTTTTAAATACTTGTTTAATTTTTTAGTATCTAGTTTTAGAAAAGTTTCAGAAGACATGGTTTTAAAATCTTCTTTGGTTAGTCCTTTTGATTTTTTTTCAGATTTTTTCGTTTTTTTTCGCCTAAACTGACTGTCATGTATAGCGTAAACAGTATCATCATCATATACTGCAAGTCCTATTCTACCAACGCCTTCGCCAGTAGGGAAACCACTTTCTGGCGTAGAAATTTTATTCCAAGTATCACCTCCGTCCGTACTTTTATAAATGGCAGATGCACTACCATTTCCTTTAAAATTCCATGCTTTTCTATCTTTTTCCCATGATGCAGCATACATTATATTAAAATTATTGGGTGCTACAGCAACATCTATAATTCCGGCAGTGTTACTCACAAATAATTTTTGTTGCCAGGTAAGGCCACCATCAGAAGTTTTATAAATGCCTCTTTCTTCATTAGGAGAATATAAATGCCCTGTAACGCCTACGATTACTTCATTTGGGTTTTTTGGGTTAATGATAATCCTACCGATATGGTGCGAATCTGATAATCCCATGTTTTGCCAAGTTTCTCCTTTGTCGGTAGATTTTAGAATCCCAATGCCTGCATAGGAAGATCTAGAAGCATTATTTTCTCCGGTTCCTACCCATATGGTACCTGTTTTCCAATCTACAGCAATATCGCCAACGTTTTGTGTATCAGCGTTATCTAAAACGGGTACCATAGAAATGCAATTATCATCTGTATACCATAAGCCACCCGAAGCATAACCAATATAAAATTCGATAGGGTTTTCTGGGTTTACGTCAATGTCTACAACACGGCCACTCATCACTGTAGGACCAATATTTTTTAATGGGATATTTTTTACTAAAGAATTTTTTGCAAGGGCTTCTTTTTCTTTAAGACTTTGCAATATGGTAGTTTTAGAAGTTGCTTCTTGCTGTCCGTAACTATAACTTATAAAAAAGAGTAGCACAGGTAATAATAATTTTTTCATGATCATATAATTAGTCAGGGGAAAGTTAGTGAAACTCTACTAAAAAATAGTTGGTTTTACAAGGATTATAGAATATGTAGCATTATTTAGTTCTGATTTTTACAGCAGGATTATTTTTATAATGACAAAAATATAACTATAAAATTGTGTATATAAAATATATTTAGTTAATTTATTGATAACTAACCAATTAAATAAATAAAAATGGAAGAGTATTTACCCTTAATCATTCAATTAGTTTCTGGTGCTGTAGGCGGTAATGTAGCCGGAAAATTATTAAAAAACATGTCTTTAGGTTCCATTGGCAACACTATTGCTGGACTTTTAGGAGGTGTTGGTGGTGCTAAAATATTGGCAATGCTTGGCCTAGGTGCTAGTACAGCAACGGGTGGCGATGCAATTATAGGCGGTATGGATTTATCTGGTCTTATAGGTGGTATTGCTGGCAGTGGTGTTGGTGGTGGCGTTATTATGGCAGTTGTAGGTCTTATTAAAAAAGCAATTTCAAAATAAATAACCTTTAACTATACATTTTAAAAAGGAGGCTTGGAAACGAGTCTCCTTTTTTCTTTTTAAAAGATGCTATTAGTCCATATCCAGAGACTAATAACTGGTATTATTTCATATTTTTGATGGAAATACAAAATTGTAAGTATGAAATACGAACAAATTAATAGTCAGCTTTTTATAAAAAACAGAAAAAAGTTTATGGCTCAAATGAAACCCAAAAGTATTGCGGTTTTTAATTCTAATGATATTTATCCTATTAGTGCAGATGCTACTTTGCCTTTTGAGCAGCATAGAGATATTTTTTATTTAAGTGGTGCCGATCAAGAAGAAACAATTTTAGTATTATTCCCCAATGCTTTAAACAAAAAACACAGAGAAATCCTTTTTGTTAGGGAAACAAATGCACATATTGCTGTTTGGGAAGGCGAAAAATTAACCAAAGAAAAGGCAACAGCAGTTTCTGGAATAGAAACGGTTTACTGGCTTTCAGATTTTGATAAAGTATTTTTTGATCTGATGACCGAAGCTGATACGGTATATTTTAATACCAATGAACACTATCGCCAAGCCGTAGAAACACAAACCAGAGAAGACCGATTTATCATCAAATGCAAAGCACAATTCCCGGCACATAATTATGCTAAAAGTAACCCTATTTTGCAAGAAATACGTGGAGTAAAAGAACCAGAAGAAATTGCATTAATGCAAAGCGCTTGTGATATTACAGAAAAAGGATTTAGACGCTTATTATCTTTTATAAAACCTGGCGTTTGGGAGTACGAAATTGAAGCAGAACTGTTGCATGAGTTTATTAGAAACAGATCTAAAGGCTTTGCTTACACGCCTATTGTTGCATCGGGTAATAATGCTAATGTGTTGCACTATATAGAAAACAACCAGCAATGTAAAAATGGGGATTTAATTCTGATGGATGTTGCCGCAGAATATGCTAATTATTCTAGTGATTTAACGCGTACAGTTCCAGTTAATGGAAAATTTACCCCAAGACAAGCTGCAGTTTATAATGCTGTTTTGCGGGTGAAAAAAGAAGCAACTAAGATGCTAGTGCCTGGAACACTTTGGGCAGAATACCATAAAGAAGTAGGTAAAATAATGACTTCGGAGCTTTTAGGCTTAGGATTATTAGATAAAGCAGATATCCAAAATGAAAATCCAGATTGGCCTGCCTATAAAAAGTATTTTATGCATGGCACAAGTCATCATATTGGTTTAAATACACACGATTATGGGGCTTTAAAAACGCCAATGAAAGCTAATATGGTTTTTACGGTAGAACCAGGCATCTATATTCCAGAAGAAAAAATGGGGATTCGAATTGAGGATGATGTGGTGATACAAGAAAATGGAGTACCATTTAATTTAATGGCAACCATTCCTATAGAAATGGAGGAGATAGAGGAGTTGATGAATGCTTAGGTTTTTAGAATAGATTTTTTAATAAGGGATAAATAAAAGGCCTTTTCACGTATTGAAAGTGATAGTTTACTCATTATTGGTTTAATTATAAGTAGTTTGACTCTAAGTTTACTTTAAATAACCTACCAACATGATTAAAAACGGATATCTATCCCTATTCTTTATCGTATTTCCTATTCTAATTGTATTTAGCCAAAATAAAACTATAGCTGGTGATACAATTTATCATTATGAAAGCAGTAATCTGTTAAATGAAAAATTAAAGCTTAAAGATTTTTTAAAAACAAATGATGATTTTTCATTTAGATTTAGGAGTAGAGGACAAGTAATTGAAATCACTAAAAATAATGATTCAATATCAGGGGAACTTATTAATTATATCTATAGAAAAAAACATGGTAGAAATAAGAGAAGAGAAACCTTATTTGAAAAAAATGTTTTGGCAAAAGAAAAATTGAATGAAGTCTTAAAAATTATCAACACTTCTAAAATATTAGAAGTGCCACCTCAAAAAGAAATTGCTGATTGGTCTTATGGGTCAGATGGCATTATTTATTTTATAGAAAGTTCGGATAAAGAGACTTATAATTTTAAACATTATTGGACTCCATCTGTTCAAGATTCTATACCAGAGTCATTAATAGTATTAGATTTTGTAAAACAAGTTTCAGAGACTTTAAATTTAAGGGAATCCTATAAAACATTTAAAGAAACACTTGTTCCTAAAAAAGGATGCTATGATTCAGGAGGCATAATGACTTGGTGCTATGTCCCAAATTCATTTTCAATTGGATACTCAGTATCAATAAAATTACCTTTAGGAATAAGTGCTTCTCAATCTCTAACATACTTGGGTAAAGTTAAAACTGACTTTGGGGTATCTTTAGAATATCGTCAAGACAATGAAAACAGCAGGGATTTTTCTGCTAAAGTTGGTAAATGGAACATATTTAAAAAAGATGATTTTTTAAGATATTCTTACAGAAATAGAAAACTTCTTTTTTCAGATTTTTCTGGAACAGCAGAGAATCATAAAATAGAATATGGAATTAATTTTAAAAAAATAAGTATTGCTTTAGGAGCAGATTTTTTAGAAAGGTATAGGCGAGAAGTAGGAGGCATGTTGTATATATCTAAAAGTTTTCAGAAACATAACGTAACTACATCCTCTTCTTTTTCAATATTCAAAAGTCGTTTAGACTATAGAATAGGAATCTCTAAGTATTTTGGGTTTAATAATAATACTTTTCTAAATGGGATCTCAATAGGAATGGATTATGAAGGGTTTTATGGAAATAAAGATTTAATTTTTAGTGTATCATTGTCAATTTAAAAAGTAAAAGTTTTTTTGATAAAAAAAGCCCTAATTTTATCAATATAAAAAAGAAAAAATGCTAGGATTAAAACTTGCTACAGACCCACGTTGGGCAAAATTAGTAGAAACAGATATAGAAGAAATATTAACAGACCATGCCTGGTGTGAGCAAAAAGCAGCTACAAACGCTATTACTATTATTTCTTTAAACCCAGAGTTAACTGATATGGTTACGGAACTACTTGCCTTAGCAAAAGAAGAATTAGAGCATTTTGAAATGGTACACAATATCATTAAAAAAAGAGGCTATACACTGGGTAGAGAACGTAAAGATAGTTATGTAAACGAATTGTTTAAGGCTAGAATGACGGGAGGAAGTAGACAGCAAAGTTTGGTGAATAGGTTGTTGTTTTCTGCCATGATAGAAGCACGTAGTTGTGAACGTTTTAAGGTATTGTCTGAAAATATAAAAGATGAAGAACTTTCTAAATTTTATAAAGAATTGATGATTAGCGAAGCGGGACACTACACTACATTTTTAGGTTTAGCACGCAAATACGGTGAAGGAATAGATGTGGATAAACAATGGAAAGAACTTTTAGTACAAGAAGGCGAAATTATTAAACGATACGGAACATCTACAACCATACATGGATAATGCTTCTAGCCTGTTGAGTATTTAAAAAAAATGCTGTCCATTTGAGTGATTTTTAGAAATGAAATGAAAAAAATTGTATCGAGAATAAGAATTTTAGTTCTAAAATAGTCCTCGATACACTTTTTCGTACCTCAAAAGCACTCGAACTAATATTTTAGGACAATTAAAACTCCTAGGAGTAAAACAGGTTACTTCAATTTAAAGAATTATTCCCTACTACTAATTAAATTCCCAATTAGAAAAGCTATTAAAGCAGGTAATACCCAACCCATCTGAAAACGACTCAATGGAATGTAAGGTTGTATGTCTTTTAGGTATTCTCCTAAACCAACGCTTCCTAAAAAATCTGGAATGCTAAAAATAATTGTAATGATCACTACAATTCTAAAAACAGATGCAGCTGCAAATTTATTTGGGAGTACATTTAAAAGAATTAAAACAATAGTAATTGGATAAATAAACATCAATGCAGGAAAAGCAATTACTACAATAGAATGAAAATCTAACTGGCCAATAAGTACTCCTGTAGCACTGGCAATAACTGCAGTGAAAACATATGCTTTTTGTGACCCATTGCACAAGCCCTTAAAATAATCTGCAGTACCAGCAATAATACCTACAGCTGTAGTAAAACAGGCTAAAGAAATTAAGATGCTTAAAATACTATTTCCAGTACTGCCTAAGGTAGCCAAACTAATGCCGCTAAGTAGTTTTGCTCTTTGCATATCACTACTTAAAGAAGTATCTATAGTAATTTCAGAACCGTAATATGCGCCAACAGCAATTAGCCCAGCATAAATAATAAACAATCCCAAACCAGCAATAAAACCAGCTTTACGAATAATAGCTCTCTTTTTTTCAAATGAATGAAAGCCTTTTAAATGTAAAGAAATGATAATTACAGCACCCACTACTACTGCACCAATTGCATCAAAAGTTTGGTAGCCTTCTAAAATACCTTTTGCCAGAGGTGAATTAAAGTCAGTAGTTTTTACAATAGCATCACTAGAAAATAAACCAATGCCAATTACTAAAAGGAGTATGCTAACAATTAAAGGTGTTAGAAACTTACCGATAAAGTTTAATATTTTAGATCTGTTGAGTACAAAAACCAAGACTAACATAAAGTAAATAGTACTTGTTAATAGAGGGCTTGTTCCAAAAATAGGTTCAATCGCAATTTCATGTGTTGCAGAAGCAGTTCTTGGTGATGGAATAAGTATTGAAATTAAATAGACAATAATGCAATAAATAGTACTAAAAGTTGGAGAGACTTTTTTTCCAAAATCGTACATAGTGCCTTGTAATTTAGCATGTGCTAAAATCCCTAAAAGAGGAATCACAACAGCCGTAATCATAAAACCTAAACTAACCCATATCCAGTTTTCACCAGCCTGATATCCTAATAGTGGAGGAAGCAGTAGATTACCTGCACCAAAAAATAGGGAGAATAAGGCAAAAGCAGTAACAAAAATGTCTTTGGTTTTAAACATATTTTTTAAAATTAGGAGAAAGATAATAGAAAAAAAGGAGCTAAAAGAATACTAATAATTCTGCATTTTGTGTAGTTGGTCGAAAAAGTGCTCTTTTTTTAAATAATTTAGTACAAGCACTCAATAAAATTAAGAGGTGTTCCGTTCTAAAATAAAACATTTATAATTTCTTGTAATTGTTTCATCAAAATCAAGCAAAAAACCAATTTATTATTGTTAGTGTTGAGTTCCCCAAATTTGATACTTATATGATAAAAAAAACCTTAACCTATGACAAAAGTATTAGCTAAGTTTAGCGGATTCTGCTGCTCAATTTTTGGACACCACTATTCAGTATCAAGAAAAGTAACCGAACATATTAAAGAATACAAATGTGTGCATTGTAATAAAGAAGTTACAACAGATGTATCTGGTAATCTTTCTGTGTTAACACCAGAATTACAAGACATCAATGCAACTCTAGAAAAATTATATCAGAAGAAACATAGAGCGTCACACAGACAAGTGGCGTGATTACTTATGCTCTGGCGAGTTGAATTCTAAGCCTTAGTGCTTACAGAATTCTTAAAAGTATTCCTGAAAATTATAGCCCTATACTATTGGTTATCTGTTGCCCTTAGATAATCATCATAGGATCACTATGCATTTTCGGGAATTTTTTGTTTTAGCTAAAAGCAGTAATTATAGGTGTAATCGATAATCCGCTCTCCAAACTATTTTGAATTTATGGGTGCCCAACTCATTAAAGTGTTTTTAACAGAAAATAAATTAGATCTAGTAATTTTTTTAAAATCATTGTTCTTTTTGAAGCATTACCCAGCTCCGTTCCTAAGAATTTTATTTGAATAGAAAAGAAATATAATGGTGTTTATTGGATTTCATAAGAAAAAGATCAGGCATAGTGAATTTTCTGTATATTTATTCATAGATTTTTAAGATTAAAATACCCCTTTTACTGATATGGTTTTAAAACATAACATATACTTACTTGTATTAATACTCAGTTCTTGTGTTCCTTATTTTATGATATCACAAAATACAATTACAACTGATTCAAAAATTTTTGTTTACAAAAGTGATCAAGCGACTCCGTATCGTTGGAAGGTGAAAAATGATATAACATGGCCTTTTCAGATGTCTAAAGAAATAAAAGCGATAGAATTTACAGGTCAGTTTGCTAATTATACTAAAGCAGATACGTGGTACCCTTCTTGGGCATCGGATGGAAACTTATATTCTCCTTGGACAGATGGTAGTATTGCAGGAGAAAAATGCAATTCATGGTCTGGGGCAAAAGCTAGAACGGGGCAAGCAATTATAAAAGGAGACGATCCTATGAATTTAAGTGTTGTTTCTTTAGGAACAAGAGAAGGTTCTTCTAAACCTTATCAAGGGCGTTATCCCTGTGGTAGTCTAGTTTACGATTCGATATGGTACTATGGCACGTATACTTTAAATCATAGACCTTATGGATTAAATTGGCCTATTTTAGGTCCTTTTTCAGGCTTTCGTATTTCCTATGATATGGGAAAAACTTGGGTAGAACCACCAGTATCTTCAACACCAGGTGAAACACTTTTTCCAGAGCCAGATGAAATTAATAACCCTGTTAAAATAGGTGCGCCTCATTTTGTAGATTTTGGGAAAAATATGGAGCATTCTCCTGATGGTAAAGCTTATTTAGTAGCGCATGGTGCTACAGAAAAAGAATTAGAAGAACGAAAAGCAAATTTAAGTTGGATTACTGGAGATGAGATATACCTATGCAGGGTAGTACCAACACCAGAAAATATAAATGATGAAAGTGCTTACGAATATTTTGCGGGTAATGATGCAGACGGAAATCCAATATGGTCTTATGATTTTAAACAAATACAACCTATAGTAGATTGGAATAATAATACAGGATGTGTAACCATGACCTATAATGCTCCATTAAAAAAGTATATGATGTGTGTTACAGATGGTTGGCCCACTGTTGAGAAAATGAATACGTATATATTAGAATCTGACCATATTACGGGACCTTGGCGTATGGTTAGTTATATGAAAGATTTTGGAGAGCAAGCTTATTTTGTAAATATTCCTTCAAAATTTATTAGTGAAGATGGCTTAAAAATGTGGTTGTGTTACTCTGCTAATTTTACCAATGAAAAAGATAGGAATAACCCAGAATATCTAAAGAGTACTAGCCCAGTAGGGAGTGCTTATTCACTAAGCCTACATGAAATACAATTAAAACAATAGGTAACGAAACCTTTTATTGATTTTTTAGGACTAGCCTTCAAAAGAGTTCCAACCTTGCGCTTTTAAAGGAATCACACCATCGCCTCTTGTAATCATATTAGCACCTTCGCTAAGATCAGTAATATGCCCAATAATACTTAGATTAGGATTTGCCTTTATTTTTTCAAAATCGGCCTGATCTACAGTAAACAAAAGCTCATAATCTTCACCACCACTTAAGGCTACCAAAGTACTATCCATTTTAAACTCTTCACAAGCAGTTATTACAGTTGGGTCTAACGGAATTTTATTTTCATATACATTACAACCTACCTTGCTATTTTTACACAAATGCAAAATTTCTGAAGAAAGCCCATCGCTAATATCTATCATTGCAGTAGGTTGCACTTCTAATAGTTTTAATAGTTCAGGAATATCTTTCCGAGCTTCTGGTTTTAATTGGCGTTCCACTATATAAGTATATGGTGTTAAATCTGGCTGATTGTTGGGGTTTACTTTAAACACTTCTTTTTCGCGTTCTAAAACTTGTAAGCCCATATAAGCACCACCTAAATCTCCAGAAACCACCAAAAGATCATTTGGTTTTGCGCCACTTCTATAGGTAATTTCTTTTTCATTTGCAGTACCTAATGCGGTAATACTTATCAATAAACCAGTTGTGGAAGAGGTGGTATCTCCACCAACTAAATCTACCTTAAAAGTACTAGCAGCAAGGGCAATGCCTGCATATAATTCTTCTAAAGCTTCTAATGGAAATCGGTTAGAAACCGCTATAGAAACCGTAATTTGAGTTGCTGTTGCATTCATTGCATAGACATCAGATAAATTTACCATTACCGCTTTATAACCTAAATGCTTTAGCGGCATATAACTTAAATCAAAATGTACACCTTCTATTAGTAAATCGGTAGTAAGAATGGTCTTATTTTCTTTAAAATCTAAAACAGCAGCATCATCACCAATTCCTTTTAAAGAGCTTTTATGTTGCAATGTAAAGTTTTTGGTGAGGTGTTCAATGAGCCCAAATTCTCCTAATTGTTCAATTGAAGTACGTTTTTGGTTTTTATCTTCTATCATCTTGCAAAATTAGTAGTATTTGAGTATTTTACAACTGATCTGCTATTTAAAATAAAGAGCTCTAGTTTTAACAGATAGATTGTACTAAATATGCTATGGTATTGTTAGTATATATAACAAAAAGTAATATGCTATGAAAAAAATACTTTTGTATACTCTTGTAATATTATGTTTTTCTTGTTCAAATAACGGAAGTACTACAGATGCTTTTATTCCAGCTCCAGTTCCACCTACAGAGGCTATAAATGTAACTCCTTGTGATAATGGTATGGCTGGTATCTACCCTTGCGATGGTTATGACTTAGTTGGCTTACTTCCACTTTCTGTTTTTGATGCGCAATCTGGCAATGATAGTTGGGGGTGGACAGATACAACTACAGGAAAAGAATATGCTATAATGGGATTAAATAACGGCACTGCCTTTGTAGATATTTCGGATGCCAATAATTTAGAATATTTAGGTAAACTCCCTACTGCAACAGTCTCAAGTAGTTGGCGCGATATTAAGGTGTACCAAGATCATGCTTTTATTGTATCAGAAGCCGCGGGTCACGGTATGCAAGTTTTTGATTTAACCAAACTGAGAAATGTAACGAATGCACCTGTCGTTTTTGAGGCAGATGCACGCTTTACAGGATTTGGGAATGCGCATAATATTGTTATAAATGAGGCAACTGGTTTTGCTTATGTAGTGGGTACAGCTCGTAATGATGCTTTTAGGGGAGGAGCACATTTTGTAAATATCCAAGACCCTAAAAACCCTATCGCCGCAGGAGGTTACGCAGAAAACGGATATTCTCATGATGCACAAGTAGTTACTTACACAGGTCCTGATGTAGATTATACAGGGAGAGAAATTTATATTGGAGCAAATGAAAATGAGGTAATCATAGCAGATGTTACCGATAAAAATAACCCCGTAAATATTGCTACAGTACGGTATTTAAATACGGCGTATACACACCAAGGCTGGTTTACTGAAGATCAGCAATTTTTTATTTTAGGAGATGAACTTGATGAGGTAGACTTTGGTTTTAGATCAAGGACTTTAATTTTTGATTTCAACGATTTAGACAATCCGGTATTGTTTGATACCTATTTAGGAGCAACGAGTGCTATAGATCATAACGGATATGTAAAAGGAGATGAGTTTTTCTTAGCAAATTATACCGCAGGAATTCGTGTTTTAGACATTAGTACTATTGCAGATAAAGATATTACCGAAGTTGGTTTTTTTGACACTTTTCCAACATCAGATAATGCAGATTTTGCAGGTGTTTGGAGTGTTTACCCTTACCTCTCTAGTGGTAAAATTATTGTTAGTGATGCTACTACGGGGCTATTTATAATTCAAAAATCAAATTAAAAAATGAAAAAAATAATAGTTGCTCTAGGAGTTGTCTTTTTAATGGCATGTGCTCAAGATACTGGCGATACGGTTCCTAATGAAACCGATGTGTCTCGTTTTTTAGGAGAATTAGATTGGGTAAAAAGTTTTGGAGGATCGGGTGAAGATACTGCGCAAGCTATTGTACCTACTAATGATGGAGGCTATGCTGTTCTTGGATTTACAAATAGTACTGATGGAGATTTAAGTCATAAAACAATAGCAGTGAATGATTATTGGTTGATAAAATTAGATGCAGAAGGCAATGAGCAATGGAATAGAACCTATGGTGGTAGTAAAGATGATAGAGGGCAAAGCCTTGTGCAAACTACAGATGGAGGCTATGTATTAACAGGTTATTCGAAAAGTGATGATGGAGACGCAAGTGTTAATAAAGGCTTTCATGACAATTGGGTGGTAAAATTAGATGCTTCTGGAACTATAGAATGGGAAAAAAGTTATGGCTTTTCAGGGCATGATCATTCTTATGATATCTTGCAAACAGCAGATAACGGCTACTTTTTTGTTGGCTTTTTAGATATTACCTCTGCTCGTGCTGATGGTTACACCGAAAAGGGAGGCTCCCTAACACGACATGGTGTAGGTGAATTTTGGTCTACCAAAGTAGATGCTACTGGAGCACTACAATGGCGTAGTTATTATGGTGGTTCCGCAAATGATAGAGCGCATGCCGTAGTTGCAGCAGATGATGGAGGTTTTGTTATGACTGGCTTTACGGAAAGCGAAGATTTTGACATAAAAAACTCTAGAGGGAGTTATGATTTTTGGGCGGTTAAGGTAAATAATAGTGGCGAATTGGTATGGCAGAATTCTTTTGGGGGAACTGGTATAGAGCGTGCCCAAGACATTGCTAAAACTGCAGATGGCGGTTATGTCATTATTGGAAACACATTTAGTAATGATACCGATGTTTCTAAAAATAATGGCGAATCAGATATTTGGTTGGTAAAGTTAGATGTAAATGGAAATATGCTTTGGGAAAAATCTTTTGGAGGGAGTCAGTTTGATGCTGCCCATAGCGTAATATCTAGTACAGATGGTGGTTTTATTATAGCAGGCAATAGTAAAAGTGTAGATAATGATGTTACAGAAAATGCTGGTGAAAACGATATCTGGTTGCTAAAAACAGATGCTAATGCCAATATTATCTGGCAACAAACGTTCGGAGGTGCCGGATTAGATTTTGGTTTTGATGTCATAGAAACAGATGAAGAAGCTATTATACTAGTAGGTGAAACAGCAAGTACTAATTTTCAAAATATACAAAATAAAGGAAAATCTGATGTAGTCGTTATTAAAGTGAAATAGCACAAAATATCATTTTTGCAATTAGAGAATCTTCAAGATAAAATTTCTTAATATAACTATGCTTGCTTAAACAAATGGTCCAATTTCCAGTAAACACCATAGAAATAGACTAAAAAGCGTCTATTTATGGTAATTAGCGCTTAGCTTTTGAGTAAATAAGGAGTCCCAATTTTAAATTTCTACTTTCACATAATTAAAATATATAATTAACATAATTATTTCTTATAGGATAATATGTTATAATAATGTTAGGTACAGTGGAAAAAACGTACAGATATAGTATATTTGCAAATTATTTAGAATCATACCAAATACGGTTTTTTGGTATTAAATAACTAATTATGATACAAGTATCTGAAACAGCAAAAAAACGAGTTATTTCTTTGATGACAGAAGAAGGCTTTGATGCAGCTAAGGACTATGTTCGTGTTGGTGTTAAAAGTGGTGGTTGTAGTGGCTTATCTTACGAACTAAATTTTGATAATAAGGTAGGTGAAACTGACAAGATTTTTGAAGATAATGAAGTACGTATTATTGTAGAAAAGAAGAGCTTTTTATATTTAGTAGGTACTATATTAGAATATTCTGGCGGACTTAACGGTAAAGGTTTTGTATTTAATAATCCAAATGCACAACGAACTTGTGGATGTGGAGAGAGTTTTTCGCTATAAAAGCAACAATGAAATGATGTGCTAATGGTATTCTATTGGACATCAAAAAAATAATGAAACAATTGCTACTATAAACAATTGATAAATTAACGGAGTATGGCATATACAGAAGATGATTTAAAAAAAGAATTAGAAACTCAAGAATACGAGTATGGTTTTTATACCGATATAGAATCAGAAACTTTTCCAAAGGGCTTAAACGAAGAGATTGTAATTGCAATTTCTAAGAAAAAAAATGAGCCAGAATGGATGACGGAATGGCGTTTAGAAGCATTCCGTATTTGGGAAAAAATGGAAGAGCCAGAATGGGCAAATGTGCATTATGAAAAGCCAGATTTCCAGGCAATAAGCTATTACTCGGCACCTAAAAAAGCAGATCCTAATAAAACTTTAGATGATGTAGATCCTGAGTTGTTAGAAATGTACCGAAAATTAGGGATTTCTGTAGATGAGCAAAAGAAATTGCAAAATGTTGCAGTAGATATTGTGGTAGATTCTGTTTCTGTTGCCACAACATTTCAGAAAACTTTAGGCGAAAAAGGAATTATTTTTATGCCTATTTCAGAAGCCATTCAAGAACATCCAGAATTGGTAAAGAAATATATGGGTACTGTTGTTCCCAAAACAGATAATTTTTATGCTGCTTTAAATTCGGCCGTATTTACAGATGGTTCTTTCTGTTACATTCCAAAAGGGGTAAAATGCCCTATGGAATTATCAACGTATTTTAGAATTAATGAAGGGGGTACAGGTCAGTTTGAAAGAACCTTGGTAATTGCTGATGAAAGTAGTTATGTGAGTTACTTAGAAGGTTGTACAGCACCATCAAGAGATGAGAATCAATTACACGCCGCGGTGGTAGAGCTTATTGCTTTAGATGATGCAGAAATAAAATATTCTACCGTACAAAACTGGTTTCCTGGAAATAAAGAAGGAAAAGGTGGAGTATACAATTTTGTAACAAAACGTGCTATTTGCGAGAAAAATGCAAAAGTAAGCTGGACACAAGTAGAAACCGGTTCTGCAGTAACTTGGAAATATCCTTCTTGTATTTTAAAAGGCGATAATTCAATTGGAGAGTTTTATTCAATCGCTGTAACTAATAACTATCAGCAAGCAGATACTGGAACTAAAATGGTACACCTAGGTAAAAATACTAGAAGTACTATTATTTCTAAAGGGATATCTGCTGGAAAATCTCAAAACAGTTACAGAGGTCTAGTACAGATAAATAGTAGAGCAGAAAATGCTAGAAACTTCTCGCAATGTGATTCTTTACTTATGGGGAATGAATGCGGGGCACATACGTTTCCGTATATCGAAGCAAAGAATAAGTCTGCAATGATAGAGCACGAGGCTACTACAAGTAAAATTGGAGAAGATCAGATTTTTTATTGTAACCAAAGGGGTATTGATACAGAAAAAGCAATTGCTTTGATTGTAAATGGCTTTAGTAAAGAAGTATTAAACAAACTACCCATGGAATTTGCTGTAGAAGCACAAAAATTATTAGAAATAAGTTTAGAAGGCTCTGTAGGATAGTTTCAACTGGGCTCAGCTACCAAGATATTGACTGAGCGTAACCGAAGGCAAATCGTAACTGCTGAGTAATTTATATAAATAGCTTTTGATAAGGTTTACCTTAAGCGAAACAAGAAGATTAGAACACACAAAATGAAAAAAATATTATTATTAGCAGCATTAACTTTTATAGTATTCTCGTGTAAAGAAGCTAAAAAAGAAACCGCTGTTGAAGATAAAGAAATGGCAAAACCAGCTGTAAAGTTATATACTTTTGCAGGCGGTACGGTACAAGCAAATATGTTAACGCTTTTTTCTCAAGATACTACTTACCAAGGGCAGTCTAGAGAATTTGCAGATCCTTTTTATGTTATTGTTCATCCAAAAGGAAATTTAATTTGGGATACAGGCCTGCCAGATGCCTTAGTGGCTTCACCAGAACCGATAACACCTCCTGGAGGTGCGTTTACCATTTCAAGAAAAGATTCTACTATAAATCAGCTAAAATCAATAGGCTTAACACCTAAAGATTTCAAATATATTGCTTTATCACATACCCATTTTGATCATTCAGGTGCCGCAAATCTTTTTAAAGATGCCACATGGTTGGTGCAAGGTATAGAGTACGATTCTATTACAAGTGAAACCAGTAAAGCAAATCCTGCAAATGGATATAATGCCATAAAAGAATTGACCAATGTGCAAAAACTAAATGGAGATCATGATGTATTTGGGGATGGAACAGTTATTTTAAAATCAACACCAGGTCATACTCCAGGTCATATGGCATTGTATGTAGACTTGGTAGAAAGTGGTGCTATGCTTTTGTCTGGAGATTTATATCACCTTGTTGAAAATAGAACCTATAAAAGAGTTCCTAGCTTTAATTATGATGTAGACCTTACCTTAAAGAGTATGGAGACTTTTGAAAATTTTGCAAAAGAAAAAAATGCTAAAGTAGTATTACAGCACGTAAAAGAAGACTTTAATAAAATGCCAAAGGCACCAAAATATTTAAATTAAGACAGATGCTTAAAATTAACAATTTACACGCAAGCGTAGAAGATAAAGAGATCTTAAAAGGGATAAACTTAGAAGTAAAGGCAGGAGAAGTACATGCTATTATGGGGCCTAATGGTGCTGGTAAAAGTACTTTGGCTTCTATCATTGCTGGGAAAGAAGAATTTGAAGTAACCGAAGGAGAAGTTATTTTAGATGGGGAAAATTTAGAAGAAGATTCTCCAGAAGAAAGAGCACATAAAGGTGTCTTTTTATCTTTTCAGTATCCTGTAGAAATTCCAGGTGTTTCTGTTACAAATTTTGTAAAAACGGCAATTAATGAGTCTCGTAAAGCAAGAGGTTTAGAAGATATGCCAGCAAAAGAAATGTTAGGTTTAATTCGTGAAAAATCAGATTTATTAGAGATCGATAGAAAATTTTTATCACGCTCTTTAAACGAAGGTTTTTCTGGTGGTGAGAAAAAACGTAACGAGATCTTCCAAATGGCAATGTTAGAACCTAAACTAGCGATATTAGATGAAACAGATTCTGGTTTAGATATAGATGCATTGCGTATTGTAGCAAACGGAGTAAACAAATTAAAAAGTAAAGACAATGCTGTAATTGTAATTACACACTATCAGCGTTTATTAGAGCATATTGTTCCAGATTTTGTACATGTATTACACAATGGTAAAATTGTAAAATCGGGCACTAAAGAACTAGCCTTAGAGTTAGAAGAAAAAGGATACGATTGGTTAAAAAGTGAGACTGTAGTTTAAATGAGTACGGAGTACAAAGTAATTTAGTACAAAGTACTGATTACTTAGTATTCATTACAAAGTTGTTAGTTTAAGGTTTCTAGTTTCAAGTTATGGCAACAATTAAAAAGTTTGAAGATTTATAAATTTGGCAAGAATCAAGAAAGTTATCTAAAGAAATAATTGCAATAACTAAAACTACTAATTTAAAAAATGATTTTAGATTAAGAGATCAAATAAAAGCATCATCTGGCTCTGTAATGGATAATATAGCAGAAGGTTTTGAAAGAGACGGTAATATTGAATTTAGACAATTTTTATCTATAGCCAAAGCATCAGCTGGAGAGTCAAGGTCTCAATTATATAGGGTTTTTGATAATGATTATATTACAGAAAATGAATTATTAGAATTAACCACTGCGTATGAACTCTTAAGTAGAAGGATTTCAAATTTTATGACCTATTTGAACAAAAAAGATTTTAAAGGAATAAAATTCAAAGAAAAACAAAGTAAACAATAGAAACTTGAAACACTAAACACAAGTTTAGTAAACAAGAAATTTTATAAGATGGATTTAAAAGATAAATTAGTTTCTTCATTTATAGCGTTTGAAAATAACGTTGATATAGAGCATTCCGTTCATGATATAAGAACAGAAGCAATGAAGAATTTTGAAGCTAAAGGCTTTCCTTCAAAAAAAGAAGAAGCTTGGAAGTATACCTCATTAAATAGCTTACAAAAAATAGACTTTAGTATTTTCCCCAAAAAAGAAAATGCACTCGAATATAAAGACGTAAAAAAGTATTTTATCAATGAGATAGATACTTATAAAATTGTTTTTGTAGACGGAATTTATAGTTCTTTCCTTTCGGAAACAACGCATGATGGGGTAGATATTTGCTTAATGAGTTCGGCTTTAACAAAGCCAATGTATAAACAAATCATAGACGTTTATTTTAATAAAATAGCCTCTAAAGACGAGTCTTTAACTACATTAAACACGGCTTTTAGTAGAGAAGGAGCTTACATCTACATTCCTAAGAATAAAGTGCCAAAAAAGCCAATTGAAATTGTTCATTTTGCTACAGGTAATGAGGCATCTTTATTATTACAACCACGTAATTTAGTAATAGCTGAAGAAAATGCAGAATTACAAATTATAGAAAGGCACCAGAGTTTAACGTCTAATGAAGTATTAACCAATGCGGTAACAGAAATTTTTGCAGCTAAGAATGCTATTGTAGACTATTATAAAGTTCAGAATGATAATGAAGCAGCTTCTTTAATTGATAATACCTACATCAATCAAAAAAGTGATAGCCTTGTAAAAGTACACACCTTCTCTTTTGGAGGAAAAATGACACGTAATAACCTTAATTTCTATCAGAATGGAGAACATATGGACTCTATTATGAAAGGAATCAGTATTTTAAGTGGTAAGCAACATGTAGACCACCATACTTTAGTACACCATAAAGAACCTAATTGTGAGAGTCACCAAGACTATAAAGGTATTTATGGGGATAAGTCTACAGGCGTTTTTAACGGTAAAATTATCGTTGATAAGATTGCACAAAAAACAAATGCTTTTCAGCAAAACAATAATATTCTAATTTCTGATAAAGCAACAATTAATACCAAACCACAATTAGAGATTTTTGCCGATGATGTAAAATGCTCACATGGTTGTACTATTGGTCAGTTAGATGAAGATGCCCTTTTTTACTTACAATCTAGAGGGATACCTAAAAAAGAAGCAAGAGCATTATTAATGTATGCTTTTGCTAATAACGTATTAGAAAGTGTGCGTATTCCGGAATTAAAAATCAGAATTAATAAATTAATTGCTAAGAAATTAGGCGTTAATTTAGGATTCGATTTGTAGCATAATTTTATAATTTGAGTAAAAAGTCTTTTCTTTCTGCAAGAAAAGGCTTTTTTTTGTTAGAGAAACTCAATGTTGAGAAGTCTATAAGACGAACTTAACACTGTAAGCTGAACTAATCCCGCTTTTTCAGTAGGATCGGTCTCTTGAGTCTGTTTCTTTTAAAAAACTTAATAGTTAACTATGGGTTCAATATGTTTATAAACCAACCAAATATGAAAAAAGCACTTTTACTACTCATAGGCTTATTAGCCTTAAACTTTTCAACTGCTCAAGATAAAAAAATAGGAATTATAGGAGGAGCAAATTATTCAACTATAGTAGGAGATATTCGAGATTTCGATGAATTTAATATTACGCGAAGAATTTCTTTTCATTTAGGTGGATTTGCAAATTTTCCTTTATCTGAAAAATGGACCTTTTCACCTAGAATAACTTTTTCTTCACAAGGAACAAATACTGAAGTTAATGAAGATCTTGTTATTGTTGTTGACCCACAAAATAATTCACCATTTCTTTCAACTTCTGAGATAAGTAACTATCTTACTATTCCATTACTTATTAAATATCATTTATCTGAAAAAGTGAGTTTAAACTTTGGGCCTCAAATTAGTTTTTTGTTGAATGCAGTATCTATTGTAAAAGATAGAGGAATAGAAGTAAATCGATTTGAGAGCTCTGGTGATTTTAGATTAGACTATGGTGGACAAATAGGTGTTGCGTATAATGTAAGCACAGCACTTTTTATAGAATTAGGGTACTTTCAAGGGTTTTCAAATCTCACTAGAGCAGGTTTGACAGATTTTACAACTAATAACTCCGTTTTTCAACTTTCAATAGGATATACTTTATTCTAAATTTAACATAAGATATGAAAAACCTAATTTTAGTGCTAGTTGCATTACTATGGTTTAATTTTTCAACGGCCCAAGAAACTACATTTGGTATAAAAGCAGGAGCTAATTATTCTACTGTTTTTGGTGATTTAACAGAAGGCTATCAACCACGATTAGGTTTTCAATTAGGAGGTTTTATGCGGATAACAGTAGATGATACTTTTTATTTTCAACCAGAACTTTTATATAGCAATCAAGGTTTTGTGATCGATACCGATTTAAGAGATTTTGATGGAGCAAGAAATATAAAATCCAATACGCAGAATAATTATATATCTATACCATTAGCAGCCGGTTTTAATGTAAGCAATACACTTACTTTAGAAGTAGGTCCGCAATTTGCGTTTTTAATCAACCAAATAACCAATGTAAAAGACACCAATTTTAACGAAGAAGGGCTAGAAACAGGACCCCTTAAATCTTCTGGAAATTTTAGATTAGACTATGGCTTAGCTGCTGGAGTTTCTTATCAGTTAAATAATCATTTTTTTGTACAACCTCGTTTGTATTTGGGGCTTGCGAATAACTTAAGAAATAGTTTTGCTAATGATTTCCAAAATAGAAACCTTTCTTTTCAATTAGCAATTGGGTATATTTTCTAGTTAGAAACCCATCAACTTAATAGCCTATTTAAGCCATAGTCGGTATCTTTGTAAACAAGTACAATTGTTATGATTGATATTCAAAAAATAAGAGAAGATTTCCCCATATTAAACCGTGAAGTAAACGGAAAACCCCTGGTGTATCTAGATAATGCGGCAACATCGCAAACGCCTAAACAGGTTATAGATGTTATTGTTGACTATTACAGCAATTACAATGCAAATATCCATAGAGGGGTTCATACGCTTTCTCAAGAAGCTACCGATAAATACGAACAAGCCAGAATAAAAATTCAGGAACATTTTAATATTGCAAAAGCGCATGAAGTTATTTTTACTTCAGGTACTACGCATAGTATTAATTTGGTTGCTAATGGTTTTTCGTCTCTTATAAAAAAAGGAGACGAGATTATTGTTTCAGCCATGGAGCACCATTCTAATATTGTACCTTGGCAAATGCTATGTGAACGTACAGGAGCTACTTTAAAGGTAATTCCTATGAGTTTAGAGGGCGAGTTAGAAATGGAGGTCTATCATTCTTTATTATCAGATAACACAAAACTAGTCTTTGTAAACCATGTCTCTAATGCCTTAGGTACTGTAAACCCTATTAAAGACATTATAGATGCTGCGCATCAAGTAGGTGCAGTAGTTTTGGTAGATGGTGCGCAAGCTACGCCACATCTTAAAGCAGATATGCAAGAACTAGATGTAGATTTTTACACTTTATCTGCACATAAAATTTGTGGACCAACAGGAGTGGGTATTTTATACGGAAAAGAAGCTTGGTTAAATAAATTACCACCGTATCAAGGCGGAGGTGAAATGATTGCTGAGGTTACTTTTGAGAAAACCACTTATGCAGACTTGCCGCATAAATTTGAAGCAGGAACACCAAATATATGTGGTGGAATTGCTATGGGTGCCGGTCTAGATTATATGAATGCTATTGGTTTTGATAAAATTGCTGCCTATGAGCATGAGCTTCTAGCATACGCTACAGAAAAACTATTAGCAATAGAAGGCTTAAAAATATATGGAACTGCTAAAAACAAAACTTCCGTAATTTCTTTTAATATTGAAGGTGTACACCCCTATGATATCGGTTCTATTTTAGATAAACTAGGTATTGCGGTGAGAACAGGTCACCACTGTGCGCAACCTATTATGGATTTCTTTAAAATACCAGGAACGGTACGAGCTAGCTTTAGTTTTTACAATACCAAAGAAGAGGTAGATGTTTTGGTAGAAGGGGTTCAAAGGGCTAGGATGATGCTTTTGTAGTTTTGATCCTATATTTTTAGGAATTTACTGTTAGTTGACTAGTTATGAAAACGAGAGTTATTGTATGGTTTATAAATGTCATTTTTTCATTTCAACGATTTGCCTACGATTAACTACAAAAAATTGAGTAGTAATTTCTAAATGTAAAACTATTTTCAATCAATTAATTATATCATGTGTTTTGTTTGATTTCTTTATTATATGCAAAATAATTGAAATTCCAACAAGAATCCAAAAAAGGCCAGTAATCAGCATTTTTATCCATAATACATCACTTAAAAATGCTCCAACTTGATTTATAATCCCATGCAAGATTCCTAAATTAAAGAATCTTAATAGAAATAAGAGAAAAACTAGTATGAAAGCTATGATTGTATCAAAGATTCCAATCTTTTTATTTTTCCAAAATTTGAGAATTCCAATTAAAATAAAAATCACAATGAAGGTTCCAAAACTCCAATAAAATTCTCCGAACAATAATTCAGTAAAGCTTTCTATTCCTAGTTTGCTTAGTTCTGATTTATCCATTTTAATTGCAGCTTCATACTCCTTGGAAAAGAAAGAAACATAAATTTTTTTAATTCCGAAAATGATTAGAATCATTGCAAACGATTCTAAGAATATATTTTTTGGAGTAATTTTTAGTTTTTTCACATTAAACATCAATTAGATATTATTACTAATCATATAGCTTTATAACATAGTTAATATAACAACCCATACTACAAGTATAATAAATATAAACGAGAGTCTTACTAGTGCATAACTTAGTCCTCTTCTCTACTAATACTATCTTAAAGTATTGATATACAACATTACTTATTGTATTTTTGTAATCTAAAATTAGCTTAAAAAAGCATATGACAATTAAAGAAATACAGGAAGAGATTGTAGACGAATTTTCAATGTTTGATGATTGGATGCAACGCTATGAGTATATGATAGACCTTGGTAAATCTTTACCATTAATTGATGAAGAATATAAAACAGCTGATAATATTATAAAAGGCTGCCAAAGTAAGGTATGGGTACATGCAGAGCTAGAAGACAATAAACTAGCTTTTACTGCGGATAGTGATGCTATTATTACCAAAGGAATTATTGCCATTTTAATACGTGTTTTTAGCAACCAAAAACCACAAGATATTTTAGATGCAGATACTTCTTTTATTGATGAAATTGGATTAAAAGAACATTTATCACCAACCCGTGCCAATGGATTGGTCAGTATGATAAAACAATTAAAAATGTATGCTATTGCATACCAAACACAAATACAATAAATAGTTTAGGAGTTTAAAGCTTTTAGCTTTTGTTTAGGAGTTTAGTAAAATAACCCAAAACATATAAACTTCTAAACTCATAAACTTTTTAAAAATGAGTGAAGAAACCACTATAGATACAGCAGAATTAGGAGAGAAGATTGTAAATGTTTTAAAAACCATTTATGATCCAGAAATTCCTGTAGATATTTACGAATTAGGGCTTATTTACGATGTTTTTGTAAACGAGGATAATGATGTTAAAATACTAATGACCTTAACCTCTCCTAACTGCCCAGTAGCGGAGTCTTTACCGCTAGAAGTAGAAGAAAAAGTAAAATCTTTAAATGCGGTAAAAGATGCAGAAGTAGAAATTACTTTTGATCCGCCTTGGACACAAGAATTAATGAGTGAAGAAGCAAAACTGGAATTAGGAATGCTCTAATTAAGATGTCAGAAGTAAGAAATTTATAAAGCATTTAGAAAACGAACAGATATCTGATATCTAAAATCTGATATTCATGGCTGAAATAAAAAATCGCGTTACCGAGAGCAAACTCATCACTTTTGATTTAGAAGACTACTATCCTGAGGGTAAACGAGTGCTTTTAGACATTAAAGACTGGTTATACGAGGGTTTTATACTTCGTGAAAAAGACTTTAGAGAAACCTTAGAGAAGCAAAATTGGGAAGTGTACCAAAATGCTTTCGTAGCTTTAACCTGCTCTACAGATGCTATTATTCCAGGTTGGGCTTATATGTTAATGGCAACAAAATTAGAACCTTATGCTAAGAAAGTTGTAGTTGGTAATTTAGAGGCTTTAGAAACAGCACTCTATCAAGCTATTATAGAAAATTTAGATGTCTCTTCTTACCAAGATAAACCAGTGATTATAAAAGGATGTAGCAATAAACCCGTGCCACCTAATGCCTATGTATGGGCAACTACAAAAATACAAACTGTAGCAAAAAATGTAATGTATGGAGAAGCTTGCTCTTTTGTACCACTACACAAAAGAAAATAAGACTCCTGTTTTTTTAGCATTATATATGGTACAATTGTTACTTTTGTGTAACTATAAACTATAAACACGTTACTATTATGAAGAAATTAGTATTCGCATTTTTTGCGGTATGTACTTTAGCTACAACTTATGCTCAGACAGCAGAAGAATTAAAAGCTTTACAAGGCCCTAAAAAAGATTCTATTGCCGCAATTCAAGCACGTGTAGATGCATTACAAGCTAAAATAGATGCGCTACCTGGTTGGAAAAAAGGTGCTTTTGGAACTATTGGTGGGAGCCTTTCTGGTTTTAACAATTGGTTTTCTCAGGGCACACCAAATAACAACTCAGGTAATATAGGTTTTACTGTAAATGCTTTTGCAAACCTTAAAGAAGAGAAGTTTTTCTGGAGAAATTCTGCAAATGTAAATTTAGCTTGGGTAAAATTAGATAACAGGAACGATCCAACTGATAGTGATAATTTTGAAGCGACTACAGATGTTTTCCAAATTACCTCTTTATATGGGCGTAAGCTTAGTGAGAAATTTGCAATATCTGCTCTTGGAGAATACAGAACTACTATTATAGATAACTTTAATAATCCTGGGTATTTAGATTTTGGTGTTGGTGCTACTTGGACTCCAATCACTGATTTGGTTGTTGTTATTCACCCTTTAAACTATAACTTTGTTTTTGGTGAAGATCCAATATTTACTTCTTCATTAGGTGCTAAAATTGTAGCAGACTATACAAGAAAAATAGGAGCAGTGAGCTTTAAAACAAACCTTTCTATGTTTCAGAGTTATGAAGGAAGTGAATTATCTAATTGGACGTGGATTAACTCTTTTGGCTATACCCTTTGGAAAGGTATCGGTGTAGGGTTAGATTTTGGTTTGCGTAGTAATGAGCAAGAAGCACTAGTAGCTGGTTTTACAGATAACCCATTACAAACCTATTATGTACTTGGTTTAAACTATGCATTTTAAGGATAATTAAGATTCAGAAAAATATATAACAAAAAACGCCCTCTGGTCTTGAGGGCGTTTTTTATTTTGTATAAGTAGGGTTTAGTTTTATTTGAAATGCTATAAGTAGGGTTAAGTTTATTCTAAGTTTGGGTTTTTAAAATACTTTATAATTTTTGTAATAGCATGATTTTCAAATACACTTCAAATATACTATGCGTATACAGAAAATAAAGAACTATTGTTGTGAAGTGATCCTATAGTGTTGTAGGTTCTATGAAAGGTATAATTTCTTAGATAAACTACTATTATTATCTTGCATATATAAACGAAGAAAGCTCGGAAACCACCCCGAGCTTTTAAATTTTTTCCGATAACCAGTCGGAAATAACTAAACCAAATTTATGAATTACTTTTTCATATATCCATTTAGACGTGGTTGTATTTATTTACTTACATAAATAATATGTTAAAATAAAGCCAAAAATTGGAACTCATCTTCTTAAAGTCTGTTTTATAGGATAGGTTATGTGGTATTACATGAGATGTAATGTAAAAAAAGCGCCCTCTGGTTTAAAGGACGCTTATTATTTTGTATAAGTAGGGTTAATAAGATTGGGTTATGCTTTAAGTTGGGTTAAGCTCATTGTGAGTTTGGGGGAACTCAAGTAAACTTTGCATTCTAATTATAAAATTATTTAGGGATAATAATATTGTTTTGAATACACTACAAATATATAGCGCTTTATATGTTTTTGAACAATTATTGTTGTGAAGTAAACTTTTTTTGTTGTAGCTTCTATAAAGTGCAAATCCTGTCTGTCATCGATGCATTTTAACGTAAGAAATTACTTATATTCGTCTAGATTTTCTGGATATAAAAAATTATTATATGGAAAACGTGTAATATGAATATCTCTTACCTCACTATATACCCGTTTTCTAAAATCATCAATATTTTCTTTATTAAGAGCCGAAATAAATAAAGCATTATCACCAACCTTTTCCATCCAAGTATGTCGCCACTCATCAAGCGTATAATGTTTGTTTGTTTTTTGAGTAATTAGATCGTCTTCATCAATTGTTTCATGTTTGTACTGGTCTATTTTATTAAAAACCATAATAGTCCTTTTATCCGTACTTTTTATTTCGCCTAAAATCTTTTCTACAGAGGCAATATGGTCTTCAAAATTAGGATGAGAAATATCTACAACATGCAATAATAAGTCAGCCTCTCTAACTTCATCTAACGTACTTTTAAAACTTTCTACTAATTGGGTAGGTAATTTTCTAATAAACCCAACAGTATCACTTAATAGAAAAGGCAAGTTGCCAATAACTACTTTCCGTACGGTAGTATCTAAAGTTGCAAAGAGTTTATTTTCAGCAAAAACATCACTTTTACTAATTACATTCATTAAAGTAGATTTGCCAACATTGGTGTAGCCTACTAAAGCTACACGTACTAATGCACCACGGTTACCACGCTGGGTTCCCATTTGCTTATCTATTTTTAATAATTTCTTTTTTAATAAATCTATTCTGTCACGAACAATACGTCTATCCGTTTCTATTTCTGTTTCACCAGGGCCACGCATTCCAATACCTCCTTTTTGGCGCTCTAAGTGTGTCCATAAACCTTTAAGTCTTGGGAGTATATATTGGTATTGGGCCAATTCTACTTGGGTGCGTGCATAGCTAGTCTGTGCACGTTGTGCAAAAATATCGAGAATAAGACTGGTTCTGTCTAAGATCTTACAACGTAATATTTCTTCTATATTACGCTGTTGTGCTGGTGTTAAATCATCATCAAAAACAACACAACCTATATCATGTTCCTTAATATAGGCTTCTACATCTTTCATTTTACCACTTCCTATATACGTTTTAGGATTTGGCATATCTATTTTTTGTGTAAAACGTTTAAATACCTCGCCACCAGCAGTATAGGTAAGAAACTCTAGTTCATCTAAATATTCTGTAACCTTAGCTTCATTTTGTTCTTTATTGAGTACCCCAATAAGAACTGTTCTTTCATAATCTATAACCTTTTTTTCTAGCATAAAATAAATTATAATACAAATCTAATCAATACTACTGTAGCTATTTTGTATTTTTAGGCAGAATTATATTGTTACACAAAAATTTTAATAGACAATTCTGAACTTAACCCAGATTTAAACTTATGCGCTTTTCTATTTTTAAAAAGAAACCAAAACCTAGTTTACATACCATCGTTTTTTACAATCTTGAAAATTTATTTGATACAAAAGATGATCCTAATACCTTAGATGACGATTTTACGCCTCATGGGAAGAAACGTTGGACAAAAAAACGCTATCAGAAAAAATTATACAAATTAGCATCTACTATTGCTAAGATTGGTGAAAAAACTTCGGGGAGAGCACCGGCTTTAATTGGTGTTTCTGAAGTAGAGAATAGAGAAGTGGTTAAAGATTTAATTTCTAGAGAAGAATTAAAAGATAAACCATTTGGGATAGTGCATTATGATTCTCCAGATGAAAGAGGTATCGATAATGCTTTAATTTATGATACTCGTGTTTTTGAGTTAATGCATTCTGAACCAATACCACTTATTGTGCTTAATGCTGAAGGAGAAAGAGATTTAACTAGAGATATTTTATATGTACATGGAAAATTAAATAATGAAGAAGTACATGTATTTGTAAATCATTGGCCCTCTAGAAGAAGTGGCGATACAGAAACTGAATATAAGCGAATTAAAGCTGCAGAGACCATTATTGCCTTTATGAATGTATTAGAAGAAAAGCATGCCAATCCTAATTATATTATTATGGGAGATTTTAATGATGGACCTACCTCACCCAGTATTCAAAAATTGGTAGCCGAAAAAGCACTCTATAACCCTATGGAAAAATTATTAACCCCAGATAGAGGTAGTGCTAATTATAAATCTAAATGGATGCTTTTTGATCAGATTATAGTGTCTCATAGTTTTTTAAATTATGAAAAGAAAACACACAGTTTTAGCCACTCTAATATATTTGATGATACGTTTTTAACAGAATATGATGGAAAATATAAAGGGAATCCTTTTAGAACTTATGTAGGTAAAAAATATGTAGGAGGATATTCAGATCATTTTCCGGTATACATAGAGTTAAAATATAATACCTAATAAAAACCTCTTCCCTAACTTCTACCATAGAATCTTCATTTTATAATAGTGCATTATATACGTAGTAACAAGAAGGCTATTTTTTAAGATTACAGTTTATCGGTATAGCGAAACCGCTAATCTATAGTTGCTATAATTGCGCTTCTCGATGAAATGCACTTTATGAAGTTGTTGTTGTTTCTAGTGCGTAGTTCATCATTTTTTTGAGTGCTTTAAACCAAAATTCGAATTTTAAGAGGATTTATCTAAGTTGAATCTAGACCTTTGTATCTCACTTTTAAAATTACAATTATGAAAACAATTTTACTTATTAAAGGAGTTTATACAGAAAGAATAAATAGCATTACAAATTTTGCAATAAGAAATTCAATGAAGTTTTTTGCTGTTATGAGCATATCGCTTTTTGCAGTAGTTATATATGCTTTTGCATACAGGTTGGCTACAGGTTTTGCATTTTAAAATTCTTCAATAGTATTTTTAGAGTACAGTTTTATATATCTAAGTAGCCCTATATATGTTTTATCTCATTTTTTTCTAATAAATCAGTACCCTTAAGTCTAAGAAAAACTTGAGCAGTAGTGACAACATCTAACTCGCAGTATTTTATAATACGGTCTATATCTTTTTCTTTATAATATACTTGCCTTACCTGGCTGCCATCTATATCTTCTTTAGGAGATGGTATGCCTAAAATATTAGCTAATAATTTTAGCGAAGTATAATGTTTGTAATCTCCAAATTTCCAGAGTTCCATGGTATCTAAATGAGGAATTTCCCATGGTTTTTTTCCAAATAAGTTAAGCTTTATGGGTAAAGCTATTCTATGAATAATCATTCTACGAGCAATGTATGGAAAGTCAAATTCTTTGGCATTATGACCACACAATACGTATTTTGGATGATTAAAATGCGACTCTAGCAAATTTTTAAATTCTTTTAGTAGGTTTTCCTCTTCTCCATAAAAAGTAGTAACCCTAAATGTTCTACTATCTCCATTTAAGTTAAAGTAGCCTACCGATATACAAATTATTTTTCCAAATTCTGCCCAGATACCTGCACGCTCATAAAATTCTTCTGCTGATATTTCTTTACGTTGGTACTGACTTTTATGTGACCAAAGCTCTTTTTTAGTATCGTCTAGTTGTGCAAAACTTTCTTCTTCAGGAACGGTTTCAATATCTAAAAATAAGATATGTTCTAGATTTAATTTATGCAACATATTCCTGTTTAGATGAGATTAATACGCTTCAAAAACTCAAGATACAAACTTTAAATTTAAAAAAATAAAGCTATTTATGAATTTGTCATACAATTCTTTAAAAAAGACCATATAGTTTGTAATATGATTTTTAAATGAACGATAAAAAGTAATTTTTAACGATAAAGTGTATTTTTAAGCTCTTTTTAAGACAATAACAAACCATGTAGTTTTTAATTTTTAGAAAAGAGATTGCTGTTTCACAGGGTTTTCGTGCGCTAAAAGCCATTTTTTACGGTGTAAACCACCCGCGTAACCCGTTAAAGAACCATCACTACCTATAACTCTATGACAGGGGATAACAATCCACAAAGGGTTTTTACCATTTGCAGAAGCTGCTGCTCTAATTGCTTTTACATCACCTAACCTTTTTGAAATTTCTAAGTAAGAAACTGTTTTTCCATATGGAATTTCTTCTAAAGCTTTCCAAACCCTTTTTTGAAATTCAGTTCCTTGTGGGTTTAATCCTAAATGGAATTGTTTTCTTGAGCCTTCAAAATATTCATGCAGTTGGTAAACGGCATCTTCTAAAACTTCTGGAATAACATCAGTAAGGGTATCATTAGTATCTATTATGCTAATACTTTGCAGGCCATCAGCATCGCCTTGTAATTTTGCCACTCCAAGCGGAGTTTGTATATAAGCAGTTTCCATTAGCTGGTTTTGGAATCATTCTCTAATATTCCCATTTCTTTAGCGCGTATTTCCCATTTTTTACGAGCTAGTTGCCTTAAATCTTCTGTAGCATCACTCTCATCTACAATTTCTAAGCCTAATAAGGTTTCAATAATATCTTCCATAGAAACAAGGCCGCTAACAGAACCATATTCATCCACTACAAGTGCCATATGCTGACGCTGTTCTATAAGGGTATTGAACAATTCTGGAATAGGTGTATTGCGATTTGTAATTAAAATATCTCTTTTAATAGTGGCTAAAGGGGCATCTCCTTCGGTATGGATCATTTCTTCTAAAACGGTATCTTTTAGTACAAAACCAGTAATGGTGTCTTGCGTTTCGCCATAAATAGGAATTCTAGAAAAGCGCATTCTAGGATTTGCTTCAAAAAAATCTTTTATGGTTCTTTTTTCATCTGCTATTTTCATAACAGTTCGGGGTGTCATAATATCTTTTACTAAAATCTCATCGAATTGTAAAAGGTTTTTAATCACTTTAGATTCAGATTCTTGGAAAACACCTTCTTCTTGCGCTATATCTGCCATAGCGGTAAAATCTTCTCTACTTAACACGCTGCCGCCATGGCCACCCTTAGCCCCAACCAATTTGGTAAAAAGTTGTAAAATCCATAATAAGCCAGTGTATTTTAATCCTAAAACCATAATTTTTAAGGATTTAGAAGTAAAGTTAGCAAGTTGTTTCCAATAGGTGGCACCAATGGTTTTAGGAATAATTTCGGAAGCTACCAGAATTAAAATTGTCATAATAGTAGAAACAACACCTACCATTAAATCTTCTGTAAAAGTAATGCCAAAAACACTACGTTCTGTAGTGCCATAAAGCTCAGAATAGGCAACTTTTGCCTGTACACCTACTAGTATAGCACCAACGGTATGCGCAATGGTATTTAAAGTAAGAATAGCAATTAAAGGTTTATCTACATCTTTTTTTAAGTTTTCTAAAGTAGTAGCATAGGCTTTGCCTTCTTTTAGTTTTACATTTACAAATGTAGGAGTAACACTAAGTAAAACAGCTTCTAAGATAGAGCATAGAAATGAAAAAAATATAGAAATAAAAGCGTAAAAAAGGAGTAGTGCCATGGGTTAGTTTTATAGGAAACTAAGATACCAATAAAACTTCATTTGTTAAATTACTTTTAACATCCTTTTGCATAATCCCAAACATTTGGTATTTGTTCGTCTGAAATAAGCTTAACCCATCCAGTTAATTTCTGAATTACTAAATTGTCTTCTCCAGAACAAGGATGTTTTCGGTATTGGGTGACAATAACTTTACACCATTTACCATTGGTTGTTTTCGTTGGCTTAATGCCCCATAAATCGCCCTTAAAAACAGCTATGGATTTAGAGTTTTTTGTTGGTTTTACTCTTAAATGTAATCCAGGATCATTCGCATACCATTCTGAGTTTTTCTGAGTGAGATAATCCATCCAAGAAATTAACTTTAGGTTTTTAGAAGTTAATTCCTCAATACTTAACCAATATCCATTTTTAAGTTTTATAAAGTTAGCAATGGTATCCTCAAAAACTAAAGCCATAATTTCATAACCAACCATGTACAGATTAGTATGATCCAATTTTTTTTCATCTACTCCAACCTGAATAACTGCTGTATAAATTTCATTGTTTGCTTCAGATTTTCCTAACATAATTTTACCAACTGAAACTCCGTTTGGAACCTTATAAACGCTAAGCCCTGAAGTAGGAATGTAAATACAACAAACATCAAACTCATCACTAGGCATTATTATACCTTTAGTAAATTCTTGTGCATTTAAAGAATTAGTAAGAAGTATGGCTAGTACTATAAGGAGCTGCTTCATAGTGATGAATTAGTTTTTGTAAAAGCCTACCAACCCACAAACCGTGGTGGTTTTACCCCGTTTAAATTTAAATAAACCAAAAGTTGTCCTCTATGGTGGGTAACATGGTCTTGCAGTAAATTTAGAATTTGCAATTTGGTTTTTGGCCCTGCAAAAAATTCTACTTTTGCAGCTAAATCTTTCGGTTTTGTGTTTTTAATAATAGTTGTTACCGTATCAAAACCATCGGAAATGATTTGTATTAATTCTGCTTTGCTTTTTGAACTTAAATTATCCTTAGGTATTTCTTTGTCTGCAAAATACGTGTGACTCAACCAAATCATATTCGCTCTAATGTGAATAAGTTGTTCTTTAAAATCTCTTTGAGGCTCTGTTGGTTTATAATTGTACTTGTCTTCTGGCATAGATTCCGCAACTTCAATTAAATAGTTTTTGGAGTTTTCCCATTTTTCAAGAAAGGTTGGGATAATAATATCCTGAGATTTTACGTTTATACTTATAAAAGCCAATAATAGAAATAGTATTTTTTTCATTTTTAATATTTTTTTTAATAGACCATAACCAAAGTCTTCAATAAACCAGTAGTTATAAATTGTTTTTTAGTAAAAATTTATACGAAAGTATTAAATAGTTACTTCATTCTGTTTATAATTTGTACTACAACAGTCATTTTGTATGAGACCTACCCATTTTTTTATTCTATTTTTTGTATTGCTAACAAAAGGGGTACTAGCACAAAATAATGTTAAAGAAGAAAGAAACCAATTTGAAACATTGATTGATAGTATAGAGAAAGCTTACAACAAAAATGATTACAAGAACACAATAACATTAACTACAGAATTAATTGAAAGAGGAGAACAATCCAATTCTAACTATGCTAGGTTTTATGGTTATGACATTTTAGGTACTGTTTATGATATTCTACAAGACTCTGTAAAAACAGCTTTAAATACTGAAAAAGCACTAGAATATGCCATTGCCAGTAAAAACGATTCCTTAATAACTTGGGCAAATGGAAATATGGCTACTATACTTGCAGTCAATAAAGATTATGCTGGTGCAATCTTAAATTTTCATAAAAGTTTAGATTATTATGAAAAAAAAGGACATACCATAGACATGTATTTATCCTACATTAATATAGCTGAAGCATATTTTAGTACAAATGTTTTGGATAGTGCATATTCTTATATATCTAAAGCCAGAGCACTAGAAAAAGACCATAGTATATTTAAAGAGTACAAGGCACTGAATGATTTTACTTTTGGGAGATATTATTATGAGTTAAATAAATATGGCGAAGCAGAAAAGGAATTTTTAAAAGTAAAAAAAGTTATAGAACAAGATTCAATAGATATAACTGCAGTAGACACCTATAATTTTTTATTTAAAATATACGAAAATAAAAAGCAATATGTAAAAGCGCTAAATAGCTTAAAAAAAGCAAAATCTTTTATAGAGCGTAACTATGAGAAGAATAAACTAAATGCCATAGAAATTGCTAGTGCTAAGTTTGATTTAAAAGAATATAAAAAAGATTTAAAAAATGCGCTTATTGAAAAAGAATATGCAAAGAAAGTATCTAACTTTTATACCATAATTATAGTTGTTTTACTTTTTGCCACCTTTGGTTTCTTTTTGCTATTAAGATCAAGAAAAAAATACATCAATAAGCTTAGTAATAAGAACTCAGAATTAACTATTGCTAAAAATGAAGCAGAGAAGTTGTCTAAGATTAAAACACAATTTTTCTCTACAGTTAGCCATGAGCTACGTACTCCATTATATGGTGTAGTAGGGATCTCTTCTATTTTACAAGAAGACGAAAATTTAAAACCATATGAAGAGGAATTAAACTCACTTAAATTTTCAGCAGATTATCTATTGTCATTAATTAATGATGTACTCTTATTAAGTAAAATGGATTATCAGGACTTGACTTTAGAGAAAGTTCCTTTTCAATTAAGCACCCTTGTAAATAGTATTACCGAATCATTTAAATTTAGTTTAGAGCAGAATAAGAATAATCTTGTGGTTTCTATTGATGATAAAGTGCCTAATAATTTAATAGGGAGCTCTGTAAGAATATCTCAAATCTTAATGAATTTAATAGGTAATGCTACTAAGTTTAATGAGGATGGAAATATATGGCTTACTATTAAAAGTGAGGGAGTTGCAAATGATGATACACATAAAATATATTTTGAAATAAAAGATGATGGTATTGGAATACCATTAGACAAACAAAAAATGATTTTTAAAGAATTTTCTCAAGTAGAAAATAACAATCATAGTCATAAAGGAACAGGCTTAGGTTTAACTATTGTAAGAAGGCTAGTGAAATTACATAATAGCGAAATATACTTAAAAAGTGAGCCAGGTAAAGGTTCTGCCTTCAGTTTTACTTTAGAGTTATTAGAAAATAAGAATAATATTGATTTAAAATTAAATGAAAATAAATCTTCAGAAGAATTAAAAGATACCCTAATATCTCAACATACAGATATCCATATATTAGTGGTAGACGATAATAAAATTAATCAAAAAGTTACTCAAGGTATTCTTAAAAAGAATACGATAAAATCTAGTGTTGCAAATGATGGTGAAGAAGCTATTGCTATGGTAAAAGACAATGTATATAGCCTAATACTAATGGATATTAATATGCCAAAAATTGATGGTCTTGAAGCGACCAGAATTATACGAAAATTTAATAAAGAAGTACCTATTATAGCATTAACTGCAGTAGAAGTAGAAGAAATGCGAAAAAAAATATTTGAAGCTGGGATGAATGATGTTTTATCTAAGCCCTATGATGCCTCACAATTTTTAAGTACTATTTTAAACAATTTACCAACAACAGTAATTTCTTAAGACATGAGTTGTACTGCGTCTTTAGCAAAATAACTGGCAATAATATTGGCTCCTGCTCTTTTAATAGCAATCAATTGTTCCATCATTACGGCATCATGGTCTAACCAACCTTTTTCAGCTGCGGCTTTAAGCATTGCATACTCGCCGCTTACCTGGTAAACCGCAACAGGAACATCTACTTCATTTTTTATTTCTCGTACAATATCTAAATAACAAAGCCCCGGTTTTACCATTACAATATCGGCACCTTCATCAATATCCATTTGCGTTTCTTTTATGGCTTCAAACCTATTAGCAGCATCCATTTGGTAACTACTCTTATTTTTAGGAATGTTTTCTTGTGCTACTGGTGCAGAATCTAAAGCATCACGGAAAGGACCATAAAAAGCACTTGCATATTTTGCACTATAACTCATAATACCCGTATCCGTATAACCATCATCTTCCAGTGCTTCTCTAATGGTTAAAATTCTCCCATCCATCATATCACTAGGAGCAACAAAATCTGCTCCTGCTGCTGCATGGCTCACACTCATTTCTGCTAAAAGATCCGCAGTTTCATCGTTTAAAATTTTACCATTTTCTACAATACCATCATGTCCGTAAGAAGAATACGGGTCTAAAGCCACATCTGTCATCACCAGCATATCTGGGCAAGCATTTTTTACGGTTTTTATAGCACGTTGCATTAAGCCATTTGCATTTAGCGCTTCTGTACCTTTATTATCTTTTAGGTTGTCTGGGACTTTTACAAAAAGAAGAACAGCACATAAGCCCATATTCCAGAGTTCTTTCACCTCCTTTTCAATATAATCTAAACTAAGCCTATAATAATCCGGCATGGAAGGAATTTCTTCTTTAATATTTTTTCCTTCAACAACAAAAAGGGGGACTAAAAAGTCGCTGGGGGTTATAATAGTTTCACGAACTAAATGACGAATGGCATCATTGGTGCGTAATCGTCTATTTCTTCTTAATGGGTACATTTTGTATGTATATTATTGTAAGAAACAAAGATAGCTTAACTCAATTAATTAAAGTAGTCTTTGGTGTAAGACAAACAGCATCATAAAAAAATCATTTAAATTGTAACAAAATATTGCTTTTATATACTAATGACACCATATTGACTAATTCATAAAAATAGAGATTATGCTATCTATCAAAGATCTGAATAAAACATACCCCAATGGAACAAAAGCACTCAATAATGTAAACTTAACTATTGGGAAAGGCATGTTTGGCCTTTTGGGCCCTAACGGTGCTGGTAAATCTACTTTAATGCGTACTATAGCTACCTTACAAATCGCCGATTCGGGTACAATTGATTTTGAAGGTATAGATGTATTTAAGCAGCCAGAAGAATTACGTAAAGTATTAGGGTATTTGCCACAAGATTTTGGGGTGTACCCTAAAGTTTCGGCCGAAATGATGCTTAATCATATTGCAAAAATAAAAGGAATTCATAGTACATCAGACCGAAAAGCGTACGTAGCTGATTTATTAAATAAGGTAAACCTTTATAAATTTAGAAAAAGAAATTTAGGTGATTATTCTGGTGGTATGCGCCAGCGCTTTGGTATTGCTCAGGCGCTTATAGGGAATCCAAAATTAATTATAGTAGATGAGCCAACAGCAGGCTTAGACCCTTTAGAGCGTAACCGTTTTCATAATTTATTAAGCGAATTAGGTGAAGATGCAGCCGTAATTTTATCTACGCATATTGTAGATGATGTGATTAACCTATGCACAAATATGGCAGTTTTTAACGAAGGTTCGGTTGTTGTTCAAGGACACCCACAAGAATTGTCTAATTCTTTAGATGGTAAAGTATTTAGAAAGCGTATTGAAAAAGAAGAAATTGAACAATATCAAGAAGAATATACGGTATTATCTACCTATTTGCGTAGTGGTAACTATAATGTAAATGTATATAGCGAAACGAACCCTGGTGATGATTTTGAGCCAGTAAATAACGATTTAGAAGATTTTTATTTCTACAGTATCAACAACCAACTAGAAACAGTATAAAGATGAAAGAGATATTTTTATTTGAGCTGAAGTACAGGCTAAGAAGACCTGCTACATACATTTATACTTTTTTAATGTTTATTATACCTCTTTTACTTGCGGTATTTTCATTAAAATCAGGAACGGCACAATTTACGAATAGCCCAAATGCAATTGTGGGTCTTTTAGGAGGTATGAGTAGTATAAGTATATTCTTTTATGCTGCAGTAATGGGCGTTCCAGTTTTTAGAGATGAAGAACATAAAACAGCCCAAACGTTCTTTACTTTTCCGGTTTCTGAAAAACATTATATTTTAGGGCGATTTTTAGGAAGTTTTACCATTGTAACCCTCATGAATATAGCAGCAGTATTGGGTGCTATAATTGGAATTGGAATTGGTGCTTTTTTAGATAGGCCAGATTTTGGAACATATACTGCTTTTAATTTCTCCTCTTATTTTGCGCCTTTTTTATATTTAATGACCTTTAATGCATTTTTTATAGGAAGTTTGTTTTTTAGTTTAATGACTTTCTTTAAACGTATGCCTATTCTGTATTTAGGAGGTATTGTAATTATAATTTTAACAACGATATCGGGGCAATTATTATCTAGTTTAGATACGGAATGGTTAAGTATTTATGTAGATCCTTTTGGAGAAACAGCATACGGTTTTTTAACAAAATATTGGTCAATTAATGAGTTGAACACTACCCAATTATCACTTTCAGGAAAATTTGCAATTAACCGTTTAGTATGGTTAGGCATTTCCATAGGGATATTTGTTTTTACACTATTTAAGTTTTCTTATAAAGGTTTTCTTTCTTCTAAAAAACAGAAAAAAAGTAAAGAAGATAAAGAAGCTTATACAGCAAGCCCTATAGGAGTTATTACACAGTTTTTTACTAAAAAAGCACAAAGAGAAAATTTATGGTCTTTAAGTAAAATAGAATTTTTATCTATTGTAAAAGAATCCGTTTTTCTTATTCTTATCATAATTGGGATTTTAGTAGCTGGTTTTATTGCTTATCAGAGTAATCAGATTTATGATACACCTTCATTACCGCGTACTAGATTTATGGTATCTATAATTGCGGGAGGTATTTCACTTTTCTCTACTATTATTTTAATTATTTATGCAGGCGAAGCAGTACATAGAACTAGAAAAAATAAAACCTTTGAGTTTTATGATGCCTTGCCAGTGAGCAACACCACATTATATCTTTCTAAAATAATTTCTTTACTTGGTATTGCAGTAATATTAACACTATTAAATATTGTTGTTGGGATGCTTTACCAGACTTTTAATGGTTATTTTAATTATGAGTTAGGGATGTATTTTATTCAGAACTTTACTAGCGTTTTTCCTAGCTATGTAATTACTTTACTGTTAGCATTTTTTATTCATGTTTTGGTAAATAATAAGTTTTTAGGGCACTTTTTAGCAGTAATTATTTTTATTGGTTTACCCTTAATTATCACTTTAGCTTTTAAGAGTAATAATCCACTAGTAATTTTTGGCGGCACACCTGGTAGTTTTTTAAGTGATATAAATGGTTTTGGACATTACTTAACAGGTCGTTTCTGGTTAAATACGTACTGGATTCTATTTACTTGTATTTTAGCAACCATAGGGATGGTATTTTGGAACAGAGGTTTTTATTCATCGGTTAAAGAGCGTTTGCGTTTAGCAAAACAACGTTTTTCTGGCAAAACAATAGCCTATACCTTATTTTTTGTTCTTGCTTTTATTTCTGTAGGGGCATATAGCTATTACAACCTTAAGGTATTGAATACCATAAATGATAGCGATTATGGAAATAAAGTTGCAGCTGATGCAGAGAAAACTTATGGTAAATATATTGGAAAACCACATATACAAGTAACCGATTTAAAAGCATTTATCGATATTTTTCCAGACGAAAGAAGTATCAATGCAAAAGGAGAGTTTAAAGTAACTAATAAATATGAGGTACCGATAGACACCTTGTTAATGGAAATGCAATTTCCTTTGGCTTACACCGAAATTACAAATGTGGTGTATAATGATGTGGTGTTAGAACCTTTCTTAAAGGATACGGTTTATCGTTTATTCATGTATAAGTTACCAACAACATTACAACCAAAAGATACGGTTTCTTTAGTTATAGAAACTAAGGCAATTACAAAAGGTTTTGCTAACGGTAGAGAAACGGCTGTATTGGATAACGGAACCTTTTTTAGAGATGCTATTTTTCCAAAATTTCATTATGACCGTAGCTTAACAGATAATGGTGATCGTAAAAAATATGATTTAGAAAAGTTGGATTTCTTGTTTCCGCCAAGAACAGATAGTATTGCTTTAAAAAAGAATCTTTTTAATGAAGATGCAGATTATATGACTTTTGAGGCTACCATAAGTACTAAAAAAGGACAAATAGGAATAGCTCCAGGAGTACTTGCCAAAAAATGGGATGAAGGAGAGCGTAGTCATTTTAATTACAAGCTAGAAGAAAAATCAGATTATTTCTTCAGTTTTGTGTCAGCAGATTATGATATAGAAAAGTCTAGTTGGACCGCTCCAAGTGGTAAAAAGGTAGCGATAGAAGTATACCATTCTCCAAAACATAAAAGAAATTTAGAACATTTTATAAAAGGCCTAAAAGTATCCTTAGCTTATAATTCTAAGAATTTCTACGAGTATCCGTATTCTATTATTCGGATTATAGAATTCCCAGCGTATGCTAATTTTGCGCAGTCTTTTGCAACCACAATACCCTATTCTGAAGACTTTGGTTTTGTAGCAGATTTTACCCGAGCAGAAGATTATAACTATGCATTTACCGTAACTTCTCATGAAGTGGCACACCAATGGTGGGGACATATTGTAACACCTAGTAAAACCTCTGGTGCTAATATTATTTCAGAGACCTTAGCAGAATACGTTTCTTTAATGACCATGAAGCAAGAATATGGTGAAAATGGTATAAAAGTATTCTTAAAGAACTCTTTGGATACCTACTTAAGATTACGACAGTTTAGCTTTAAGCCTGAGCGTTCTTTAATAGATGTAGAAACAGGACAGCATATCTGGTACCAAAAAGGATCTATGGTCATGTTTGATTTGCAGGATGTCATTGGAGAAGATAAGGTAAATGAAGGTCTGCGCAATTTCTTAAATGAATATAAATATGGCGAAAAAGGCTACTATGCTTCTTCAGGAGATTTGTATGAAGCTTTAAATACCATTACTCCAGACTCCCTTAAATATAAATTAAAAGATGGTTTTAAAGAGATTGTCCTTTATGAAAATAGAGTGCTTAGCGCAAAAACCAAAAAGCTTGCTACAGGTAAATGGGAAACTACTTTTACGGTAAATTCTAAAAAAATCTATTATGATGATAAAGGAAAAGAAAAAGAAGTAGATGAAAATAAGAATTTAGTTGATATTGGTTTATTTGGAGAAGATACCGTTAATAAAGATAATATCACCATTAAAAACCCATATTATTTAGAGTTGAAATGGTTAGAGCCTGGAGAAAATACCTTTACGATTGTCACTGATAAAAAACCTGTAAAAGCAGGAATAGACCCCTATAATAAGTTAATAGATAGAAACTCTGGTGATAATTTAAAAAGTATAGAAGAGTAAAATTTAATTCTTTAATAATAAAACGCCACTAAATTTAATCTAAAAATTAAGTTTAGTGGTGTTCTTTTGAGAGCCCTAAGTATACCCAATGACCATTCTCTTTTACAAAAGCAGATTTTTCATGGATTACTTCAAGGTTTCCGTTTTCATAATAAAAAGCATTAAAAGTAACGGTGCCTTCAGTATCGTTTTCTTGTCCTTTATAGGTATCAAGTACTTCTAAGCGAATCCAATTTACCGATTTTGCCCATTTTACAATCGCTTTTTTCTCTTTTAAAGGTCTAGTGCTGCTATGATGACTTTGCATTAAATAATCACCATTTGCTAAAACAAAAGCGGAATACCGAGAACGCATTAGCTGTTCGGCTGTTGTTGTTTTAGAAATAGTCTTATGTGCTATGTCACAGCAGTCCGTATAACTTTTAGGCTTTCCGCAGTGGCAGTTCATTGTTTTAATATTGAGTAAATAGTATTAAGTACAAAGTGCTTAGTTTTAAGTGTTAATTTTTAACTTTCTCTATTCTCTATTCTCTATTCTCTATTCTCTATTCTCTATTCTCTATTCTCTATTCTCTATTCTCTATTCTCTATTCTCTATTCTCTATTCTCTATTCTCTATTCTCTATTCTCTATTTTCTATTCTCTAAGCATAGCCTTATACACAGTTTCGTCATTTGTTCCATTTAAAATAAGAGCATCCTCACGTTTAAAATCAGTTTTTGTATCCAACGATTTTATAAATGTGATAACTTCTTCTTTATGATTTTTCATCATAAATTCATCAAATACTAAGGAGACCGCAGTTCCTATCTTAAAGTGTTCTTTAAAAGGTGCTAAAGTAGGGTCAGTCTTAGCTTTTAGTATCCCTTCTTTAGTATATGATAATATGATGTATTGATTCTTTTTTATTTTTTCGCCAACAAATAAATTATATTCGATTTTCTCGTTTTCTTGCATTTTAAATTGAAAAATAAATCGGTTTTCGTCAATTTTTTTAAGTCTTAATTTAAATGGCCCTTCGTTTCTTTTATTGGGAGCCATTTTAAAGACCCATTCTTTCTTTTTACGAGTAATATCGTCAAGAACAAAACCAAACTTACTTGGTTTTCCATCTTCTTTTTCAATATTCCAATAGGTGTAGCTTATTTTCATTTTGCTCGCATTCTCATCGGTCAACAAAGGAGCCTTAGAAGAAATTGAAATACAACTTTGAAGTACCATAATACTGATTAAAAGCGTAAAAAGGGTAGTCGTTTTTTTCATAATCATATCATTTAGGAAACTATCCAATCTTTAGGTTCTTTTAAAATATTTAGCAATCGTTCTTCTTCACTTCCTTTTTCTGGCTGATGGTCATACACCCATTGTACCTGTGGGGGTAAGCTCATTAAAATACTTTCAATACGCCCATTCGTTTTAAGTCCAAATAAAGTGCCTTTGTCATGTACTAAATTAAATTCTACATAACGTCCTCTTCTAATTTCTTGCCAATCTTTATTTGCTCTAGTGTATTCCATAGGTGCTCTTTTACTTACAATAGGAACATACCCCTCTAAAAAACTATTCCCAACCTCAGTAACAAAATTATACCAGTCTTCCATACTGGTTTCATCAGTTGCTTTGCAATAGTCAAAAAAAAGACCGCCAATACCACGAGCTTCATTTCTATGCGCATTCCAGAAATATTCATCACAACGTGCTTTATATTTCGGATAAAATTCAGGATTATGTGTATCGCAAGCAGTTTTGCAAACCGTATGAAAATGAGTGGCATCTTCATCAAACAAATAATAGGGTGTAAGATCTTGTCCGCCTCCAAACCACTGGTCTACTAATTTTCCTTCTTTATCATACATTTCAAAATAACGCCAGTTGGCATGTACTGTAGGCGCCATTGGGTTTTTAGGGTGCAGAACTAAACTTAATCCGCAGGCAAAAAAATCAGCATCTTCTACACCAAAATAAGTTTGCATGCTTTTAGGTAGTGCTCCATGAACTCCAGAAATATTGACACCACCTTTTTCAAAAACAGCTCCGTTTTCTATCACACGGGTTCTGCCACCACCACCTTCTGGGCGTTTCCACTCGTCTTCCTTAAACCTAGCCTTGCCATCTATTTCTTCTAATGTAGAAGTGATGGTGTCTTGAAGGTCTTGTATGTATGCGAAAAATTTATCTTTCATTTTTTAATATAATTTGGCTAGACCTGTCAGGTTTTAAAAACCTAACAGGTCTAAGTCTATTATTTGTTCTTTTTTCTTTAAACTTTGTTTGTGGCAATACGTTAAGTTTTCTAAATCATCAAATAAGTTGATTACTTCATCTGTTTCTAAAATTAGTTTATTCTGATGCTTTTCTGTTGTAAAACAGGTGTAAGAAGAAAAAAGGAATTTTGAAAAGTCATTAATTACGCCATGATTTTGAGGATTTGTGTGAATATAGATAATTAGGCTTCTTAAATACTCTTCATTTGTAATATGTTTTCTATTAAAAGGTCTCTCAAATAAACTGCCAGTTCTATTTTGTTGTTTATTGTAGGCTTTTGCATAAGCATTGAATAAATTAGAAAAAGCTTGAGTAACTATTTTTTCTTCTGAAATAACCTTTATGGCGAAATGAAAATGATTATTCATAAGACAGTAAGCTAAAACAATGACTTTACCTTTTAAGTGTTTTTCTGCAAGTTGAAGAAAATAGCATTTGTTTTCGTCATTTTTGAAAATGATACAACTATTAATACCTCTATTGTAAATATAATAATAATGGTCTTTTTCTAGCTTTTCTGTTTTCATTTAGCTTTGCGTTTTTAGACCTGACAGGTTTTTAAAACCTGTCAGGTCTGAAGTTCATATAATTCCATATCCAACGGATTTTCTCCTGGTGGTGTGTGCGCTTTTACTAAAGTGCTTTGCCAAAGATACCCACATTTTTGAGCAACGTGAATACTGCCAAGATTGGTTTTATGCGCTATAATTTGGAGTGTTTTTAATTGTTGTACTTCAAAAGCCCATTTAGAAATTGTTTCTACCGTTTTACTAGTATATCCTTTTCCTTCGTATTGATACCCAATGCAATATGCTAGTTCTCCTTGTTTGGTTTCCCAGTCTAATTCTTTTACATAGATTAAACCAATAATAGTTCTGTTTTCTTTTTCCTTTAGGGTGAAAAGAAATTCCTCTTTTTTTTCAAATTCTGTTACTTTTTTAGCGGTAAAAATAGCTGCTAAATCAGGCGTTTGCGTTGCAGCTAAAGTGCCTGGAAAAAAGCGCTTAAACCTATCCGCATTAGCCACCATAAAATTACACAGCTTCCAAGCATCTTTTTCTTGGATGGGTTGTATCGTAAAAGTATCAATAGTTAACAGCATTATGTAATTCTTTTAGTTTCTTCTATAAGATGTAAGGTGTTTACTGTTGCCGCGGTTACAGATAAGGGGAGAACTAGAATAATTCCAACAATTGGGATGAATAAAAAGAGCATAAAAACAATTCCATTGCCTATAGTAATGCCTTTATTTTTACGAACAAAATTAATGCTTTCATTGTATTTATAATGGCGTTCTAAGGTATAATCTATATTTCCAAAACCAGCATAATAGGCTTGTACTAAGAAGATTAAAATACTAGCAAAAAAACCTATTACAGGAATAAGCCCAATAATTAATAGTAATACCGTAAAAAAAAGTTCTTTAGTCAAATTTCTAATATTGATACGGATGCCACGCCAGAGTTGTTCCTTAAAAGATGTAATTCTATGTTCGTGTTTTGTAGTCCCAGTGAGATGCGCTTCTATTTTTTCTGAAACGGGACTCATAAATGGCGCAGAAAGCGCCATAACAATATGTTTGTATAGAATTAAGCCAATGATTAGAATACTAGCACCGCCTATAAAAGTGCTAATTTTAGTGAAATTTTCTTTGCCCCATTCCCATACCCATAGTTTGGCAATAAAAACACCAATAGTATCTGATAAACCATAAGCAATATAACCAATAAGTACCGCAGTAACTAGGCTAATTGCAATTGGAATCAGAAAGTATTTCCATAGTTTTAATTGAGCAATTAATTTTAAGGTCCCACCATATGTTTTTATGCCTTTAAGGATGTTTTTGATCATGGTTTATAATTTGTCAAATGCCTTTAATAGAATAGTAGTAGGAGCAATAAGTAATCCAATACAAAAAATATATCGCCCATGCTTTCTATCCTTTTCAGCATAAGAATATACTTTTTGACCATTTGGGAGCGTTTTTTTTGCAGTCCATAAAAAGTAACCTATAATTAACCCTAAAAGACCTCCTAAAATAGAAAAGATATACCCTGCAATGATCCAAGGTTTTTGATTCTCCTCAGGTTTAGCTAAATCTTTTAATCGTTCCTTTTTTAAGGAGTTTAATAAATCTTTATCAATAGGTTTTCCTCGTTTGGTTAGAATTTTCTGAGCAAGAGTATAGTCAAAAGGGTTCCACTCATCGGATTTCAGAAGTATTTCATAAAGTTCTTCATCAGTATATTCAAATAAATAATAATTAGGATCTATTTCGTTGATGATATTTTCAGCATCTTTTTCTACGATTTCTTCTGCTTTTTTAAAATCGGATTGTTTAATGCGGAGTTCAATTTCGTTTTGTATTGTGTTTCCAGAAAATGTAACATCAACAGGTGCTACATTATCTGCAAGTTCAGATTCAATATCATTTTTTAAGAGTAATTCCCTTAATGCTATTGCTTGTTCTAAATTTGAGAATTTTCTAAAAATGGAATAGTTGTTTTTCATTTCTATATTTTCTTGAATGTTACATTTAAAATAGATGTATATGAAAGATACTATATTTTAGAGTTACTTAACTTCCAGAATTTGTGCATTTTAAAGTAATAGCCTTAAGTTATAAATTAAATTTTGTTTTTACTCTTTGCCAAAATGAAATGTTACTATTAGTAGAGGTCTTTTTTTCTAAGTAGTGTCTATTAATCGATTGAGCAATTTCCTCTATTCGCCTTGTTTCGTGGTCCCAGAAATATATTTTGTCTGACAAAATATTATCACCATTATGAATCAATACAATTTGGTTTCCATATCCATCCGAACCAATTGCAATTCCATTTTTAGGAAATCCGTCCCATTTAAGAGCATTTTTTGTTTCGAGCTCAATATGATTACAGGTTCGACTTATTCTTTTTCGATCAGATTTATCGAAAAAAGGATAAAGTTCGAATTGAGATTTATTTATAATCAGTTCTCCTCCATTTAATTTTATCATTTTACTTCTAAATTCAGAAGGGAACTTTATATTTAATTTAGATTCTGTTTCTATTATATATTTTTCTTCAATTGGAAAAGGCATTTTATTTTTAACTTAAATTAGGTTTCCCTTTTATAGAACTTTTACTTCCGATACTCCTTCACGGCATCAATAAAAGCTTTTGCATTTTCTACAGGAACGTTAGGTAAAATTCCGTGTCCTAGGTTTACAATATATTTATCAGTGCCAAATTCGTTAATCATTTGGGTAACCATCTTTTTTATTTCTGCTGGAGGTGATAAGAGGCGCGCAGGGTCAAAATTACCTTGTAGTGTAATGTTTCCACCCGTTAAATAACGTGCGTTTCTGGCAGAGCAAGTCCAATCTACACCCAAAGCAGCAGCACCAGATTTTGCCATATCATTTAAAGCAAACCAACAGCCTTTTCCAAAGACAATTACTTCTGTTTCTTCTTTTAAAGCATCAATAATTTGCTGAATGTATTGCCATGAAAACTCCTTATAATCAGTTGGTGATAGCATCCCTCCCCAGGAATCAAAAACTTGTACAGCATTTACACCTGCTTTTACTTTTGCTTTTAAATAAGCAATGGTAGTATCTGTAATTTTTTGCAATAAAGAATGTGCTACAAGAGGTTGTGTAAAACACAATTCTTTAGCTTTATCAAAGGTTTTACTGCCTTGTCCTTGTACACAATAACAAAGGATTGTCCAAGGAGAGCCTGCAAAACCAATTAAAGGTACTTCATCATTCAGTTTTTCTTTGGTGGCTTTTATGGCTTCCATAACATAGCCTAAAGCATCATTAACATCTGGTATAATAACATTGTCTAAGTCTTTTTGAGAACGAATAGGATTTGGTAAATACGGACCAAAATTAGGCTTCATTTCCACTTCAATATTCATAGCTTGCGGGATCACCAGAATATCAGAAAATAAAATTGCAGCGTCCATTCCATATCTGCGGATGGGTTGCACTGTAATTTCTGAGGCTAGTTCTGGTGTTTGGCAACGGGTAAAGAAATCGTACTTTTTACGAATCTCCATAAACTCTGGTAAGTAACGCCCTGCTTGGCGCATCATCCAAACGGGTGGGCGATCTACCGTTTCACCTTTTAATGCTCTTAGGAATAAATCGTTTTTCATGTTTATTGGCTATTCGCCGCTAGCTATTAGCTGTTGGCTTATTCTATATATTTATTTTAGGTCTTTGACCTTTAGCTGTTTATTTTAAATGCTATACCAAACGGCTAAGAGCCAGAGGCTAATAGCGAAAAGCGATTAGCTTTTCAACACCGACTCAATAACACTTTCTACTGTTGGTATTTTGGCAACAAAAACCTCTTTAAAATGTTTTCTGGCTTCAGTAGCAGTAGTTTCTCCAATACAATAAGCTATTTTGGTAGAGCTGTTTTCTTGCAAATAACTTTCTACTGTAGATGGGCTGTAAAATAATACAGATGTTACAGAATCATCAACTTTAATAGCAGCGTATTTTGTTTTGTAGGCTTCTATTTCTGTTACTTTAATACCACTTTCACTTAAAATAGTAGGTAAATCGTCCATACGGAGATTACTACAGAAATAGGTAATTGCTGTTCCTTCTAAATAATCTGAGATGTGCTCCGCTAAAAGTTTTGCGTTCTTTGCGGTATGTTTTACAGGTCCAATATGGCGTTCTACCAGACGTTTTGTTTTTCTGCCTACACAATAAATATTTTTAAATTTTAATTCAGTGGCATCAATATTATGTAGCAAAGCATCAACTGTATTTTGGCTGGTGATCACTACGTTTTCAATCTTAGATTTTAAAATTGTAGCAGGTATTCTAGACGGATTGATTTTAATAAAATCTTCAGATTTTACAACCATATGTGCAGGAAACAATTCTAATTGTTCTTTGCTTAATTTTTTGGTAGAAAAAACTTTTGCACTTTGGTCAGCTGCATGCAACTCATTCATTAACAATTTGCCTCCTCTACTTAAAATTCGTTCTGCGGCATCTTTCCCTAGCATTTCATGAGCCCCTAATTTGGCAAAAAACTCTACTTCTAATTTTTTACTCCCATCTACAGTAAGTAGTATACCTTTTAAAGTTACTTTTTGCTCATTATTAATGTATGCAAAAGCACCTATTGGTGCTGTACAGCCCCCTTCAAGGGTTCTTAAAAAATCGCGTTCTATTGTTGTACAAATTTCGGTTTGCTCATGGTTTAATTGGGCACAGGCTTCTCTGGTATAAGCATCGTTTTCCATAGCGGCAACCATTACAGCACCTTGTCCGGGTGCCGAAACCATCCAAGTTAAACCTATAGTACGTTCTGGTTCTAAACCAATGCGCTCTAAGCCAGCACCTGCAAAAATAGCTCCATTCCAATCGCTATTTTCTAGCTTTTCCATACGGCTGTTTACATTACCTCGTAAATCTACTACGGTATGTGTTGGGTATCTGTTTAGCCACTGTGCTTTTCTACGTAAACTTCCGGTTGCAATGGTAGCTTCTGGTTGCGCTAAAAATTCTTCATTATTTTTAAAAGCCAGAATATCCATATGATTACCACGTTCCAAAACAGCAGCTTGTACAATGCCTTTAGGTAATGCGGTTGGCACATCTTTTAAGGAGTGTACCGCAATATCAATAGTGCCATTAAGCATAGCCACATCTAAAGTTTTGGTAAAAATACCAGTAATGCCAAGTTCGTATAGCGGTTTGTCTAAAACCAGATCTCCGGTAGATTTTACTGGAACAAGTTCTGTTGTGTAACCTAAAGCATTTAATTTGTTTTGAACGGTATTTGCTTGCCAAAGTGCAAGCTCACTATCACGAGTTCCGATACGGATGGTTTTACTCATTTTGAATCTAATTCTAATTGAAACACTTTTTGGATCAACTCTAAACTTGTATTTGCATCTACACTATCATCTTTTAAATGATTGGCAAATTGCTTTGTTATTTTTTGAATAATCCGATTAGAAATGATATCAGCTTGCTCTTCATTAAAATTTGTGATTTTTTTACTTTGAAAGTCCATTTCTTCAACTTTCATAGTATTTAATTTTTCTTTTAATGCTTTGATGACTGGGGCAAATTTTCTGGTTTCTAACCATTGAATAAATTCTGCTTTAATATCTTCTATAATTTCTTCGGCCTTTGGGATATGTTGTTTTCTTTTTTCTAAGGTTTCATCTGTAATTTGTGAAAGCTGATCTAAGTGAACTAAGGAAACATGTGGTAAAGAGATTACATCGTCCGAAACATTTTTTGGAATAGATAAATCTAAAATTAACAAAGGCTTTTTTGTGTAAATTAAGTCCTTAGAAATCGTAGGCTTATTTGCTCCCGTAGCCACAATCATAACATCAGTATTTCTAATCTCTGTTTGTAAATCGCCATAATCTTTTACAACCAAATTAAATTTCCCTGCAATTTTCTCTGCCTTATCTTTTGTTCTATTGATAAGGGTAATATGCGAATTTTGGGTATGTTTGATAAGGTTTTCGCAAGTATTTCTTCCAATTTTACCTGTTCCAAAAAGCAAAATATTCTTTTCTGAAATGTCAGGGATATTTTTAATAATATATTGTACGGATGCAAAAGCTACGGAAGTTGCACCTGAAGAAATTTCTGTTTCGTTTTTAATCCGTTTACTAGCCTGAATTACGGAATTACACAAGCGCTCTAAAAAGGGGTTTGCTATTCCTAATTTTTTAGAACGGGTAAAGCTTTGACGTACTTGACTTATAATTTCAAAATCACCTAAAATCTGACTATCTAAACCCGTACCAACTCTAAATAAATGACTTATAGCATCCTTATTTTTGTATACGTAGGCTACTTGCTGAAACTCTTCAACAGAACCCATAGTATTATCACAAAGTAATTTTATAAGTTGAAAAGGGTGCTGAGCAAAACCATGTAACTCAGTACGGTTACAAGTAGAAGTTGCTAAAAGGCCATCAATACCTTGTGCTTTAGCTTGCACAAGCAAATTTTTCATATCTAGCTCTTCTAAACTAAACTTACCACGTGTTACTGCATCTGCCTTTTTATAATTAAGACCAATGGTGTAAAAAGAATTATGTTTAGAAATATGATAATCTTTCATGCAATGATTTTCCAATCGCTTGCAAAAATAATAGCAACATGTCGATAAAAGTAACGCTAGCGGAATAATTAGTATCGTTTCAAGTTTTTTTGGATTAAAATGATTATAAATCGGGTGAATTACCTTAATTTTATGATGAAAATGATGTTTTTAATAAATTTTATTTAGAATAATTCTAAATAGAAACATCAAAGATTCGATCGTTATGGAAGTAGAAAATATCGCTAAAGGTTCATTTGAAGAAGTATTGATAGAAGATGGCTTTTTTGTTTTAAAAATTCAGAATGATAGTGCTGAGGTTCAAAAAGTTACAAAAGCAATAGACAGTTCTTTTATTCAATTTCATTTTTGTTTAAAAGGTAATGCTAAGTTTGTTTTTAATGATGGGAGGTATGCGCTAGAAGTTTCGGAAGAAAATTCACTTTTGCTCTATAATACACAACAAGACTTACCTTTAAACTTAGAATTGTCTCAAAATTCTTGGTTGGTTTCTGTAGTGATGACGATTCGCAAATTTCATTCTTTATTTTCCAGAGAGGCAGATTACATTCCGTTTTTAAGTGCAGAAAATAAAGATAAAAAATATTATACACAAGATCCAGTAAGCCCATCTATAGCTGTAGTATTAAGCCAGATGATTAATTACAATCTACATCCGTCTATAAAAGAATTGTATATCAAAGGAAAGGTTTACGAACTAATCTCACTCTATTTTAATAAAGGGCAAGACGCAGATATAGAACAATGTCCGTTTTTAGTAGATGAAGATAATGTAAGACGTATTCGAAAAGCAAAAGAAATCATGATTTCTAGAATGGGAGAGCCACCAACATTAAAAGAATTATCTGAAGAAATTGGACTGCCCCTTAAAAAGCTGAAAGAAGGCTTTAAACAAATTTATGGCGATTCTGTTTTTAGTTTTTTATTTGATTATAAAATGGATTATGCCAGAAAAATGCTGGAAACCAACCAACATAATGTTAATGAAGTTGGTTTAAAAGTTGGGTATAGTACTTCAAGTCACTTTATTGCAGCTTTTAAAAAGAAATATGGAACAACTCCTAAAAAATATTTAATGGCTTTAGGAAATTAAGTGATTTTTAAATTCTATTAAAATAACATTATTATTTAAATCCTTTTTTTCGTTTTCTTCGTAGATATCATTAGTTTGCGAGATTATTTCAATTATCCATTATTTAGTTACATTTAAAATACGCATAATGAAGATTTTTTTTAAAGTTTGTTTTCTACTTGTTTTGGTTTCTTTTTTTATAAGTTGTTCTGGCACTAAAGTACAACAGCAGGTTGTTTTAAGTGACTCAGAACCCTATAAAGTTTCACAACCAGATAAAATTTTAATGTTTACCAAAACACAAGGGTGGCGACATAAATCTATTAGTAAGGCTATTATTTCATTAAAAAAGCTAGGGGTAAACAATAATTTTGCGATTACCAGAACCGAAGATTCTTTGGCTTTTAATACCAAAAACCTAAGCAAATATAAATTGGTGCTGTTTTTAAATACTACGGGAGACGTTTTAGGCGAATCGCAACAAAAAGCATTTGAAAATTATATCCAAAATGGAGGTAGTTTTATGGGAATTCATGCCGCAGCAGATACAGAATATGAATGGCCTTGGTATGGTGAAATGGTAGGAGGTTATTTTAATGGCCATCCTGCAGGGACACCACAAGCTACTATAAATGTGATTGATAAAAAACATCAGGCAACCTCCGAAATTGGAAACACTTGGATTTTAAGTGATGAGTGGTATAATTATAAAAACCTAAATCCAAATGTAAATGTATTAATGAAGTTAGATGAAACTTCATATGAAGGCGGTACAAATGGAGACAACCATCCTATTGCTTGGTACCATGAGTATGATGGCGGTAAAGCTTTTTATACGGGTTTAGGGCATCCAGAGGAAGCTTATGACAATCCTTTGATCCAAAAGCATATGTTAGGTGGTATTTTATGGTGTTTAGGGAGATAGGTTTTTTTTCGTGTTACTTTTAAGTTGGAACGATTCTTGTTTCAACTAAATTATGAAAAAACTAGCTACTACTATTCTACTCTTATTTCTTGCGTCATTCTCATTTGCGCAGGAAATTGAAATTGCTACAAAATCTGACTTAATTGGCTATTGGACTTATGATTATAGCATTAGTGACACTGATTTTGATATTATAGTGTATAAACGATGCAATTCCCATACATATGGAACTGTATATCAATTTAAATCAGATGGAATCTTTAATAAGCGTTATTATAACCAACAATATTGTAAAATTATGGGAAGACATCTGTGCAACCATGTAAAGATTATCTCAAAAAATATTCGTGGCGATTACAAACTAGACTTATATTCACAACAAATAAAACTGAAAAGTGATTATACCAAATTGAAAGAGGTTTGGAGTATTGTTTGGATTAACGAAAACGCATTAGGTGTTAAAGTTGAAAAACTTTAAATAAAAACGAATCCATCTCAGATGAAAATACCTAAAATGAGAGGAATTATTGATCGGCGAATTCTTATCAACTATCAAGTTGATGCTGAAGTCTTAAGAAATTATTTACCAAAACCTTTTAAGCCTAAATTAGTTAATGGAAAAGGTATTGCAGGAATATGTTTAATACGATTAAAAGAAATAAGACCTAAAGGATTGCCAAAACAAATCGGTATTTCTTCCGAAAACGGAGCACACCGAATTGCAGTGGAATGGATTGAAAATGGAAAATTAAAAGAAGGGGTTTATATCCCTAGAAGAGACACTTCATCTAAATTAAACGCTTTGGCAGGAGGTACTATTTTTCCTGGTATTCATCATTTTGCTAAGTTTTCTGTAAAAGAGTCTAATGGAAATTATAAAGTAGCTTTTGTTAGCGATGACCAAACTTCTTTAGCAATTGAGGCACAAGAAACCGATGACTGGAATACTGAAAGCGTATTTGAAAACCTAAATTGCGTTTCCAATTTTTTTGAGAAAGATGCTGTAGGTTATTCCCTAGGTAAAAGTAATTTTGAAGGATTAGAACTCAGAACGTATAACTGGAAAGTATCTCTTTTAAAGGTACAAGAAGTTCAATCGAGCTTTTTTGAGAATGAAGCTGTTTTTCCAAAAGGTTCTGTGAAATTTGATAATGCCCTTTTAATGAAAGGTATTGAGCACGAATGGGTAGGATTAAAAAAAATGAAGTCTAGAGATACAATATAATTAAATCTTACTGTTTTGTTTAGTGAAATAAGTTTTTGCGCATATTGCCTTTAAGTTGGAACGATTCTTGTTTCAACTAAATTATGAAAAAACTAGCTACTACTATTCTACTCTTATTTCTTGGGTTACTCTCATTTGCACAGAAGCGAGAAATTACTAAGGAAGATTTAGTTGGTTCTTGGATTTATGACCATAAGATTACTGGGGCTTATTTTGATATAGGAGTTTATAAGCGTTGCAAGTATTATACACAAGGAACTGTATATAACTTTCAATTAAATGAAATTTTAGAAATACATTATAATCCAAAATCGCTTGGGAGATGCGGGACTGGTTTAAAACGATCTGCAATTATAAGCGGAATTTATTATTTGAATTCTGAATTGAAAAAAGTAGAATTGAATAATTATTTTTCTGAAACGATTGCCAGCTGGGATATTATCTGGATGAATGAAAACGCATTTGGTGTAAAAGTTGAAAAACCCTTTTCTAAATAAGCGGTAATTACCATAAATGAAAATACCCCAAATAAAAGGGATTATTCTATCTTATAAAGGATTAAGTTCTTCATTAAACTGCTTTGTACTTACCATATATTCTATATCTTGGTAATTATAATATTTGTTACAGTGAAAAATATTTATAAACATTATATTCCAGTCAGAGGACTATTTATACTTGAACTTGTGTTAGGTATCTCTTTGTTATCATTTTTTGTTTATTTATTTAATAATGAAATCTATCCAGATATATGGACAGTTGCAGGACCATTGCTAAGCCTAGCTTTAATCATTACTGGGTTAACAGGTTCGAAAATTAAAGAAATAAATGTCTTTCTTTCTAAAGAAATGATTGAAATCACAAAAGAGTCTTTGTATACTTCAAAAGTGAAAAAGGTACAGTTTTCATCATTGAAATCGGAATTGAAAACTGCAGATGGGAAAAAACGTAGTTTTATACCTAAACTAAGACTGATAATTTTGGATAATGATGAAGAAATTGATGAACTCAATAGTAATTTTCTTTCATTTAATAATTCTCAACTTAGAAAGTTGCATTCTGATTTAAAGTCACTCTCAAAAAATTAAACAGAAATATGGCTATACCTAAAAAAGGGACTAGAATTATAACTGTTGAAGAAAACAAGTATAGATGGCTTATTCGGAGAAAAGCTACCTATAGTCAGACAGATTATGGAATTGGTATGATTCATATTGCTGTAGAGTCTGCTGAAAAACCTAGAACTACACTACATATATACACAGATATAAAACATCCGAAAGATTGGAACACAGAAAATGTGATTTCTGTTATTCCATCAGATATTTCAATTTGGATAAAACAAGCTCTTGAATTAGGGTGGAAACCAGAAGAAAAAGGATCTCTGTTGTTTGTCTCCATTAATGATGATAAAATGAAAGTAAATAAGACCTAAGTATTACATTAAAACATATAATCAGTTCTTTTAGTCAATTGCCTTTAGATTCTTAAGAGTAATTTTAAAATATATTATACAAAAACCAAAAAGCTAAGACATAACGTAAATAAATAAAATCTCCAGATCTTATGAAAGCAAATCGTATTGTAGTTATTTTTCTGTTTTTGGTTGTGATATCTTGTAAAAAAGATACTAATGTTATGCCAGATGTGCCTCTGCCCGCACAATTACCATCAGCACCCATAAATGTAGTTGCTTTTAATATTAGTGAAACTTCTTTCCAAGTAAGATGGGAAAATGGTGAAGACACGCAAACTATTGCCTCTTATTCTGTATATCTTAATTCAAATTTTTTAGAATCGGTTAGTGGTACCACTATTAGTATAGCTAACCTAGTACCAGAAACGAATTATGAAGTTTACATTACCGCAATAAATAATGAGGAAGTTTCTTCAGAAAACAGTTCCACAATAGAGGTGACTACTTTAGCAGAAGAAGAAACAACCGCAACAACGCCAACGATTCCTTTGGATTTAACAGCAAGTAATACTACTGCTACAAGTACGGATCTTAATTGGTCTGCAGCTACAGATGATATGGAGGTTATTGGGTACAAAGTGTATCAAGATGGTAGCGAGATCGCTCAAGTTACAGGAACCACTTATTCGGTAATAGGACTTAGCGCTTCTACAAACTATATGTTTACGGTTAGTGCTTTGGATGCTGATGATAATGAATCTGATCAAAGTATAGCTGTATCAGTTACTACTGCAACAACACCTGCTAGCGCTAAGGTTTTAGTATTTACAAAAACAAGCGGTTTTAATCATAATACAAAGGAAGAAAGTGTGACTATGGTACAACAGATTGCTGCAAATCTAAATTTTGATGTAGTAGTAGACGATAGTGGCACAGCATTTAATTCACAAGCCAATTTAAATCAGTTCAATATTATATTTTTCACCAATACCTCTGGCAATACCTTAAATGAAGTACAAAGAGCAAATGTAGAGGCTTACGCCACACAAGGAGGGCATTTTATTTCTAACCATGCGGCTAGTGATGCTTATGGGCATAGTACTGCAACTACAGTTTCTGGTAATGGCAAAGGAGTTTGGGATTGGTATGCCGAAAATGTAACAGGATGTAGCGTTAGAAACAATCCAAACCATACCAGAGCTAATTTTGGAGCAACAGTAAGCATAGAAAATCAAAATATGCAGTTAACTTCTAGCATTGTATTTCCTTGGAGTGATAATGAAGAATGGTATTATTGGGAAGGCGGTTACCTTAATACTACTTTTACGGAGTTGTTACGAGTTTCAAATACGGGTTCTAATTCTTATGATATTGCTAGAATGACCGCACATTATTGGGAAAGACCAGATGGTGGAATTAGTTTTTATTCCAGTATGGGTCACGCAAAGAGTAAGTATTCAAATCCTGAGTTTGTTCAGTTGATCAGTAATGCGTTTGCTTTTATGCTTAACTAGAACTTTTGTTATAAAAAAGTTAAGAATATCTAAATTTTTTTAGGGTTTCTTAAGGTGTAAAATCATTAAATAAGCATAATTATTTTAAATAATTGTATTTTTGATACTATCAAATGATGCTATCATTATGAAGCCACCATATGAGATTACTTCAGCTATCTTAAAACTGATAGCTTCTATTTCTGAAAAAATAGGAGAAATAAATGCTAGTTTTTTAGATAAACCTTCACCTACATTAAGAAAAGAGAACAAAATAAAAACAATTCACTCTTCTTTAAAAATCGAAGGAAATACACTTACTGAAGAACAGATTACTGCTTTGCTTGAAAATAAAAGTGTAATTGGTCCAAAAAAAGACATTCAAGAAGTGCTAAATGCTATTCACCTTTATGATAATATATACAACTATAATCCATTAGACGAAAAGTCATTTTTGAAAGCTCACAAAGCATTGATGAATGGTTTAATTGAAGGGCCAGGAATATATAGAAAACAAGGAGTAGGCATAGTTAAAGGCTCTAAAGTAGCGCATTTAGCGCCACCATATAAAAATGTTCCTTTTTTAATGAAAGACTTATTTCTATATTTAAAAACAGATGAAATAGCGTTGATTAAAAGTTGTGTTTTTCATTATGAAATGGAGTTTATACATCCCTTTTTAGATGGAAATGGCAGAATGGGAAGAGTATGGCAAACATTGCTATTAATGACAGAATATCCTGTTTTTGAGTATATTCCTTTTGAAACGTTAATTAGCAAAGACCAAGTGGCATATTACAAAGCTTTAGCAGATAGCGATAAGTTAGGTACATCGACTGTATTTATTACCTATATGCTTAATGTGATAAATGATTCTCTTTCGGGTTTACTATCGTTTAACAATAGAAACTTCAATACGGAAGAAAGGTTAGCGTATTTTAAAGCACACAACCAAACAACGTTTACTAGAAAAGATTATATGGATATGTTTAAAGACATTTCAACCTCTACAGCTTCTAGAGATTTAAAAAAAGGGATAGCATTAGGCATTTTAATTAAATCAGGAGAAAAGAATAAGACAAGGTATAAAGTTATTTAACTTTAGAATCTAGATTAGATTTTGTTTTTTTACAGAAATAGCATGAGATGCAAGCGGGAGTATTCCACCAGAAACAATTTTACCTTTTATTTAACTAAAACAACTATTTACGATATAATTACTGAAGAACAAGCTTTACAATTAGGAGAATTTTTGAGTATTATCAAATTTATAGAACTTGCAATCCCAGATGCTTAGAAGCACACATAATCTATTCCACAACAACTCTAATCACAATAATTCCAATATTTTTTTTAATCCCTTTTAGGTAATCAACCAAAGGTTTTTCAGAAACGGTAACTTCTCCAGAAGTAGAAGCATGTAATAAATGAACCCTACCATCTTCTTCTCTGGTTGCTATCCCTGTATGAGTAACGTCTAAACCATTTATGGAAGTGGCTAAGGCGATAATATCTCCTGATTGGATCAAATGCTCATTTGCTTTAATATCTTCTGGGGCTAATACACAGAAAGATTCGTTATTTAAGCTAGCTTCAGTTGCTTTTATTTTTTGATAATTTTCGTCGCTATCTTTTAGAAAAGGATATAATTCCCTGTGCGTACTCATAAAATCTATGGTTTTGCTGATCTCTTTACCTCCAATTTCAGAAGTAATATCTCGTACTAAACCTTTTTTCTCATTATCTCTTATCCATTCCGTAAAATAATGTAAGCGAGAAGCGTAACCCTCTAATTTTCCATCTTTATATCGTATGGTTTCTAAAGCTTTTGTAAAATCGTTAAAACCAGTTTTTTTATTTTTTACTACTAGATTAAATGCCAATACATTTTCTATATAAGTAGTGCAATCTAAGCCATGTAGATTTACTACTAAGGTTTCCGTTTCTCCTATTTCTAAAGTTTTAGCAACATAAGCAGTCCCTAAAAAACTTTTGCCAATTGCAACGATATCTTGTTTTCCTAAGTTTTTAATTGCTATAATTTTGTCTTCAAAAGCTAGCTTGTCTTGAGGGGAACATGTGATTTGTTGCGAAGAAACAACATTAGTTATCAGAAAAAATAAAAGCAACTTTTTCATAAAATGAATTCTACTCAAAAATACTCAATTATCAAACCAAATTCTAGTATTGTAATCATCATTTTAGCATTCAAATTTTTATTTTTTCGTAACAAAAACAATTTTTTAGCAACATATAAGCAAAACCTTTCTTAAATTGTTTTTTTTACCGAAATTTAAAACGAAATACTAATCCTAAATTAAACATAAAGATACTATGGCAGAAGATTTTGATCTATTAGAAACCGAATCAAGCTCTAAACAAGAAAAAGTAGATGTAAACTGGGGGAAAGCAGTAGACCAGATGAAATCTAAATTAGCGCAAGAGGATGACCCAGAAGTACGTCAGAAAATATTAAATGCAACTTTAGATGATGTGGTGGGGATGGCCGAAAAAGATCGTACTTCATTATTGGATGCTATTAAAGACCTTACCGATTATCAAGATGAAGTAGGAATAATTTTTGAAAAATTTTCTACACTTAACGCAGATGAGCAAAAAGTAATAGATTCTGCACAAGCAGCATTAGAACGTGCAAAAATAGCATTAGAAGATGCCGAAAAAGTAAAAGACAATTGGTGGAATAACCTTTGGGGACGTAAATCTAAAATTAAAAAGAGAGCAGAAGAATTAGCTGCTGCACAAAAAACAAGAGACGGTGCAGACCTAAAAGCGAAACAAATGTTTCAAGAGCGTATTGAATCTGCAGACATTCAAACCTTGTTAAACGAATTGTCTTACAAGAGTCAGGCAGCTGTAGGGCGCTTAAAAAACCGAGAAGTAGAAATAAAAGAAGTAGAAGATAAGTTACAAGTAGCTATTGTAGAAGCAAGTAAAAATCATACTAAAGCCTTAGAAAAGAAAAAAGAAACAGAAGATAAGTTAGAAGAGCAATACGCTATTTTAAAGCAAGCAAGACAGGCTTTAGAAGAGGTTGCCGATAAACAATCTACGGAGTATTCTGAAGCTATAGGTAAAGTAACAGCCATAGAACAAAAAGTAGAAGAATTAGAAGGCTTAAAAAATGCCTACACTACTTTAGCGGCTAGTAAAGATAGCTTTGTACACAAGCATAATTTAACGATAAAAGTACTAACTTCTTTACGCAGTAACCTACAAACACACCGTGCAAAATTAAAGAGTGATACAGACGAACGTTTAAAATATTATGATGGTTATGTAGTGGCCTTAAAAGCTAGAACAGATCAAGAATTTGCAGCAATATTAGAGCATTTAGGTGTTAAAACTGATGAGCATATTGGACAAACTCTAGCTTCTATGCATACTGCCAGTGCCAAAGCAAGACAAGAGATGATGGATAATATTCCAGTGCATGAAAAAGTAATGCAAGGGGTTTATTCTAGTTATGCAGAAGCACTTCAAGAAATTAGAGAAAAAGATTCTGATATTCAAAAAGATTTTGCAAACCGTTATGGTATGGATATGAAAGAAATATTTGAGGAATATTATGCTAACGATGGAGAAGCTCCTGAAAACAGTGGTGATGGGGGAAGTCCTGAAAAGCCAAAACCAGTAGCAGATGACGATATGTTAAGCTAATTTTTAAATAATATCACCTTAAAAAAAGCGCTTAATCAGCCGTAAATATATTATTTAGTACTTTGAGTAAGTTCAAGAAATGCTTCACTTTTTTTTGAACTTACTCCAAACAAAAATGCACGCCATTTAAACTATTTTTCACATGCCTATTAACGAAATTATTACGCCTTTAGATAGCGCTGTTCTAGAAACAAAAGAACAGTATAAAGTGTACTTTAAAATTGTTACACATGCATTTAATCAGTTAGTACGTAGCATTGCAAAAGAAGGAATTTGTACTGATATAGAGGCTACTTATGTAGAACAGTATTGTGAGTTAATTACCTATTCTTTAGAGGCTTTTAGAGTAAAATACCTTTTTGATGATGATGAGAAAATGCGTATTGATCTAACAGAATCTGGTTTCCCGAATTACTTGGAGTTTCGATATTTATTTAATGATTTAGCATTAAAACAAGAACATATTAGTAAACTACCAGATGTAGAGGCGATAAAAATAGATTTTCTAGAAACCTTACTAAAAGAAAAAAAGCCAATAAGTGAAACCAAACTGCAACAGGCAGCTTCTGTAGTATATTATAATTCTGTAGACCAACAATACATCTTTAAACGTTTTGTACAAGGAAAAATAAAAGAAGTAAATACAGAAGAAGCACAATATATGATAAGTTGGTCTTTTTATGATGTTACCTACAATAGACCATTTATTTGTTTTATGTATTTTGATTTACACAAAGCGCAATTAGAAGATTATACCAAAGAAATTTATGCTGTATTAGAAAGTACAGCAGACAGAGATATACCTGTTGATATGATGGCATTTGCAATTGACAAAAAACTAAGTAAACTACGGCCTAAAAAAATTAAAAAATTAGATTTAGGACCTTTGCATAGCGTTTTTGCAAAAGACGAAATAGATATTACCCATACCATATTAACTAAAATTGTAAATAAAATTTTTGATTTGTCTGCGTATGCGATCTCTATAAAAGTGGCAGAAACAACATCTAAAGGAGGTTTCGAAGAAGGCTCTATTTTTAACAAACAATACCTACAACTTTGGGAAGAACCAAAGCAAAAAAAATATTTATTGTGTTCGCATAGAGTCATACAATCTTTATACGATACCATACCGGAAACTATAAATTCACTCACTCAAAATCCAATAGAGATACCGAGTTTAAAATTAAATTAATGGAGCATAATAGCACTTTTCCTATAAAATTAACAGAATTAGATCTTTTACGAGACGAAGCTGCTTCGTATTTAAAAGGGGTACAGTGGGAACAAGGCAGTAAGGCCAAAAGCAGAGATAAAAATAAAAAAGACGACTCTATTTTACTGTATTTATCTAAAGCAAATGGAAGTGCCGCTAATGAAGTGATCTCTGTTTCTAAGACTATTTTAGCGTTAAAGAAAAGGTTACTGCCAGATTCAGTAGCAATTCCACTACACTTAAATGAGGCCTTATATGCTTTGCAAGAAGGTTTAACTATGGGAATATGGCTAAAAGATAGTTATTATGATGCTTCTGGACTTTCTGCTTTACATGAGCGCAAGTCAGCTTTAGATGTATCGCAGCGCAGAGAATACGAATCTAAATTACAAACTGCTACAGCTTTTATGCTCTTCGGAATTGCCTATCGTATTTTATTTGATTTAAAACCCAAGGCATCTGATGATTTAAGTGTCATGAAAAATAAGTTTGCTGGGATTCCAGAAGTTTCTATACAATCGCCACTAAAAGGAGTTTCATGTATGCTTTTTTATTACGAAAAATATTTAGGGCATCCAGAAATTATAACTTCAGATGTTGAAGTTGTTAATTTTACAGTAGTTTTCTTTGAAGCATTACTATCAGAAATACAATTACGCCTTAGTAGTTTTGAGTATACGGAAACAATTACAGACAGGACTTATAAACTAGAAAAGAGCGAATTTGCGGTTTCGGGCTGGGAAAATACTTTTGAAGGAAATGCTAAAAGTGTAGAATTCAATAAAATTCAGTTTGAGCAGATTGTAGGAAATAAAGATGCAAAACATTTTGCACGTAGGTTAACAGAACGCATGTTAAGCTATGATTTTGAAGCAAAAAAGAATCCTTTTCAAGAATTAGGCGGCTTTATGCCTGTTTTTATGGGGTATGGAATTCCTGGAACAGGAAAAAGTATGCTTATCGCAGCAATAGCCACTAAATTAAAAGAACATTGTGATGCTTTAGACATTCCGTTCTTATTTCACCCTATGCCAGACACTCTAATTTCTACTTTTCAAGGTGGATCTGCAGAGAAAATGGTACAATGGATGAAACCATTACAAGATCCAAATAAAATAATTTTTGCCCCTATAGATGATGCAGAAAATAACTTGCAAGAACGTACTGCACAAGGTGTTTCTGCCGGAGTTAAAGAAGTAATTGGGGTTTTTCTAAGATATACAGAAGGAGCCTATGCAATTAATTATGGAAATAGTTCTATAGGGCTTTTTACCAATTTACCAGAAATGCTAGATAAAGCTATTATTTCTAGAATACAAGGAAGGTTTAAGATTGATGGGGCTAGAAGTATTCCTGATTTTATAGATCAAGACTATTTATGGTGGCGTAAATTTCAGGAAACTATGCCAGATTTTGTAAATATGGAAACCCCAGAAAACTATACTTTTTTAAGTGAACAAGGTTTAGCAAAAAGTATGAGTGAAATTTTAAATCAGAATGATAAACCTAGTGAAACAAAAATTTTAGCGATTTATGAGCAAACAGCAGCAAAGTATAAAACAAATGAACATCTGTTTTTTGCTGAATTATATAAGGAAGTACAGAAAGCATTTCCGTTTTTTTCATCTAGAGATATTAGAAACATCCAAAGTGCTATTTCATTGCGTTTAACCGATTTTGATTTGCCAGAAGAATGGTTTTCAGATGCATCAATTTATTTTAAGAAAAGCTATGATGAAAAGTTAGAAATGTTAAAAGAATTAATGAAGAAGAATATGAAAGGACTTAATTTTTCTGATATTAGAAAACAAGAAACATTACGTTATTTGGATAATGTAGCAACTATTGCAGATACAGATTTTAAGCGTAAAGTAGAAGGCAGAGTACACGATCTAAATGTGCAATTAGAAGCAAGTAAGTTATTTGAAGAAGGAAAATAATTAATGGAAAAACTAAAGGCAGCAGGTTTATTTGGTGGAGCGGTCATGACACTTTCTGGTTCGTTGGCAAAACGGTACAACAAATGTTTGGAACTGTTAGGCGTTAGCCCAACAAAACTGAAAACGTTTTCAATTGATGGGATGGGTTGGAGCCCAGAAATTGCCTTAGAAAAGCAAGAGAATTATTATCTAAATATAGGAGAAGCCAATGTAAATGCTATTATTATTTCTCCAGAACAACAGGGTAAGCCAGTACATATGCCCTCGCATAGTTTTGATCGTGATGTGATGAATGCTGTTTTTGCAGCCTATTGTTCAGAAATTAGAGATATTACTAAAGATTCAGCTCTGGTGCTACATTTAGATCAGAAGATAGATGCTTTTTTTGAACCTTTTGATCTTTTGCGCTATAATGAAATAGAAGTAACATTTGCTTTATTAAACGATTTAGATAAGAAACAAATGGAGCAAGAGGCTTTTATTAATTTGTTTCATAGAGCTAATAATTTTATAGATCGGGAGGTACATAAGCAACTTTTGCGATCAGCAAAAAAATATGGTGATTTAAGAACCAGAAAATTGCGTTTAGACCCTATTAGGCTAAAAGTAGATTCTTTTCATACTCGTGCTTTTGGAGGTGTGTTTGTTTTTAAGAATACCAAAAAAGAAATTTTGGTTTTTGAAGATGAAACTATTTTTAAAAATGCTTTAAATGATACTGATTATGACGTGTTATTATTTCATAAAGACCATAATGAACTTATTAAAGCATTAGTAAACCAAGGTGTTTTAGAGGATAATTTTAAACGCATTATAAAAAAGCCAAGATATAGGAGAGTTAAGAAACATATTTTTATAGAACATTTAAAAGAAAATAGTCATCCGATAAACGAAATTTTAGAGAGTCACTTTTTATTTAAGAAATATGTAAATGGATTACCCATTACAATACAAAAAAAGATTTCTGGTGTAGAATTGTATTTTCAAAAGAAAATAGTAAATAAGGAATTAAAATTACAAGACTTTGTAGATGATTTTCATATCAAATCACTTTACGAACCCAAAGCCACTTTAGAAGCAGAGTTAAAAGAATTAGTTTGGAAATTATTAATAAAGATAATGCCAAAAGACCCGGTACATTTATTTTGGTATGATAAGGAGCAGTTTTATGCAAAGTACCGTACATGGAAACCAGATTACCAAGATTGGGTAATTAATGAAATAGTAGAGAACAATAAAAAACATGTAGTATGACATTAGAAATCATTGTATTTACGCTTGCAATATTATTTGGTATCGTCTGGTATTGGAGAGAATCTAAAAGCAATAAAGTATACCGAATGGCAAATAAAATTACACATGCTGCTGAATTGCAGATGAAAGCAGATAATAAAAAAGGTTTTGTACATGAGCAGCCATTTTTATTAAGGTTGGTTTGGATTAGCTTATTATTTGTAATAGGTGCTGCAGTATTTACCTTTGTAACACCAATAAATGTGTTTTTTATCCAATATTTTGCTTCAGCTATTGTAGGAACCCTAATAGGAACTTATATCGCTTCTTTAGTCATTTTTACTAAAAAATCAACCAGTAAAGAAAACTTAGAAAAAATATTGGATAAAGGCAAAGAGTTTGTAGAAGATTTAGTGGATGGAGAAGAAGAAGTAAATAATAGTACTAAAGATATACCAGTAAAAGAACCCACCCCAGAAGTAAAACAATCTGCAAGAGACCGGCTTAAAGATAAAGGAATGATAAAATAACATTAGAGACAAAAAGATATTCAATTACTCAATATTGTAAAGATGATAAAGAACTATTGGCAAAGAGGAAAAAAACAAAAACGCATTGTGAGTATAAGTGCTGTGATACTAGTATTAGCGTTGTTTTTTTTAAGAGATGATTACCAACCAGCATTATTATTCTTTCGAAAGTATGTTTTTCTAATCGTATTAGGAGGTTTATTCTTATGGTTTATGCTAACTAGGTTTAGAAAAGCAGTTGGAGCAGGAAAGAGAGTACTTCTTTTATTAGGTATTATTGTGTTTTTTACAATCATTTGGTTTACTGGTTTTAAATTAAAATTACATGATTACATGAAATTATATAATGTATACAATCATCTAAATTTAATAGAACTTCAAGAGCTTCCTTTAACACGTAATGAGCGTATACAGCCCTTTAATAATATTGTTACTATGGCGTATGAATCTATAGGAGAAACACAAGAAGTTTCTTTACCACAACTGGTACGGTTAGATAGTACTAACCAGTGGACTATGGCGGTGCAGCCTGCAAAAGAATATACTTGGCAGCGGATGAATGATAATACAGAAGAGCTTTTTACTGTAGAAAGCACTTCCCCTTTTCCAAGGTTTTCTAATGAAAACCGTATTCCAATCACTTTTTCTATAGGAGAATCATTGGCTTTTAGCCGTAATACCTATAATGCCGTAGTACAGCGTTTTAATATTTTTCAATTGTTTACTATGGAGCCTAGTGATGTTTTTTATATGAAAAACGATGCTGGGAAATGGGTGCAAGTAGTAAGCCTAATAAAATGGAAAGGTTTTTTCTTTCCATATCCTTCTTATGGGGGTGTTATGGTTATAGAAGCAGGAGAACATGATGCTATGGATTATGTAGAGCGGATAACCATAGGGAAAGGCACTTATATTGCTCCATCAGAAATTAAAAATCATCCTTTTTTAACAGGCCAAAATACAGTTGCAGAGCGTGTATCTAGATTGCAAGCGCAATCATTACAATTTTTAGGAGGCTTTACAGACCCATTGCCTTGGAATAAAAAAACTGCGGTAAAGATTCCAGAATTGCCAGAAGACCAAAATCAGCAACCTTATGTTACCGATTTTGATTTTGAAGGAAGAAATATAGGAGCATTTAATGGTTTATACCATTGGTTTGGTTTGGAACCTATTGGTGATGAGCGGACTAGTTTAGCGTTTAGTGTAATGATCCCGGCTGATGGTACAGATGCATTGTATTATTACAACCATGCTGCTAAAAAAGAAGGTATGGCAGGCGTTTCTGCAATGCCGTTAAAAGTTATGGAGTCTAAAAAAGAATATGATTGGACGGTAAATAAGCCTGTAGAGTTTAGACCTTTCATAAAAAAAATTGCTGGTAAAAAAAGAATGTTTGTTTTAGGGACTGTAGCTGCTAAGAGAGATAGTAATACTCGTTTTGATGGTGCTGCTACACCAGATCTTGCCTTGGTAGATGCAGAGTATAGAGATGTAATTTGGGTTGATGCAAAACATCCGTCTAAATGGATAGAAACCATATTAGATCAGTTAGGAGAAACGTGGAAAGCTTCAGAAAATTTAACTGATGAGATACTGTATCCTCATAAAAAGAATTTAAATAATACTGTAGAGACAATTCAAAAGGGAGATACTATTCAAGTAGATTCTTTAAAGATGAGTATAGAACCTATTAAAAAAGATAGTATCTAAATAAGTTGATTGATCTAATATATGTTTAGGTATAGCACTAACATTGATTTTATTTTAGCTACTTAAGTATATTAATAATCATACAAATTTAGAATGTCATAGCTGTTAGGTCTATAGACTTCGGCACGTTTTCTATCTTTTAAAATAAAACCTTCTGTAACATAACCTAGTACCTCTTCTTCGGTATCTGTATCATCTATTATCCAACCGTTATTTTTGTAAAACGGTTTAGCTTGTAATGGTTGGTCTTGTTTATAGACCGCTAAGTATATTTTATATTTTTTATTGTATTCTGTATTGTTTCTATGCTTAAAGAAATAGCCTATGTATTTTTCTCCTCTGTATGTTATTTCTTTTTCCTTTAAGAAAACTACAGCATTTTTTGGAGTTACGTGCTTGTTAAACTGGAAAAGTTGTGCTTCAGCTAAAGCCTTTTGTGATTTATATTTTTTTGGAAAAAGTGCTAATTTATTAATGTTTTTTAATTTTTTGAAAAGTAAATTTCTACTGCTTACATCAGCAGCAAGAGTATCTAATTGCTGTTTTAAATTTGGAGTATTTTCGTTAGCACTTGCATATAAAGCCAGTTTAGTAATTTGAACTTTCGGATCTTTTAAGGCTTCTAAGCGTTTAAAGAACGATTGTACTTGTTTTTCTTTTCTAAAAGGATAAAGTAAAGTAATATAATCTTCTAAAAGAGAATTGTTACCTATCCTTGCAGTATTATAATGATAGTCGCTAAAATTATTAGTTTCACTTGTGTTAGACTCATCTCCTAATTTTCGTTTTAATACTATTTTGGCATCACTTAGCAATTGCTTGCGGTATTTTTTATATAAATTAGGTTTTATAAAACCTTGAGATTTTAATTTGGCAAGTAAAGAAAATATAGGCGATTTATATTCTTCAATAGTACTGTAATCTATGATTTCTGGAAATAGTTTTTTGGCTAGAACTAAGCTATCAGAATAAGGTCTAAAAATGGTAGAAATTTCCCATGTTTTAGAAACCAAAGGCAAGTCTTTAGCCATAAAATCTAAGAGATTCTTAGTTGATTTTTCTGTGGTTTTTTTTGTAATTGCCTGTAAAATTTTAGTCTGTGCAAAAGAGTTGTTATAAGATGCATCATAAAAGGTATTAAAAAAAGGTAAAACAGCTTCATCACCTAGTTTCCCTAGAGTCTTAATAAGATGCGTTTGTATTTTTTTCTGATCATCTTTAAATTCAAACGTAGTGATATAATGTTTTAAAGAATCTATATCTTTTTCTTTAAAATGGATAAGCTTATAACTGTCTAATATAATACTATCATTTGCACGCAGGTCTTTAAAAAATAATGCCGTTTTATCTGTTAATACACTTTTACCAATAACAGTATCTTGCGGTTTAAAATTGTTATAAAAAGTAGTAACAAATTCACTTGGTTTAGAAATGGTATCTACAATTGTTTTTAACTCATATAACAAACCATCTTTTAGAATATTTTTTATTAAAATACCTCTTGTGCTTGCAGTATCTGTAAGGGTTAATTGTAATTCCTGATAACCCTCTGGAGTAATATTCCTCGTTTCTTTATAAATGTTAAATCTCTTAAAGGCATAAATACGTTTGCGTAAGGCCCAAACAGAATCGACACTGGGGAGCATTAAATAGTCATGAGACTTATTTAATTTAACAGCTATCGTTTCGTTATTTTTATTTTGATAAACAGTTGTTTTATTAAATGCATTATAGGGTTTTGGTTTTTTATCTACACCATAATACGCATTACTATTTTGAACAAACTTTGGAGGCTTTACGGTACTAATAGTGCTAAAAAATAATGCAGTATCTACTATTTTTTTAAAAGCTTCTTTGTAAGTTGGTTTTGAGATTTTAAATGATTTAAAGTAATCTTCTGCCTCTTTTTCATCAGTAGAAACCATACCTAGCAAATAATAATCTTTACCTTTTAAAGTTGTGTAAAGATGTAGTTTTTTTGTCGTTACAGAATCTAGTAGCGCAAATGAGCTAAGAGATGCATTTTTGAGTTGATTATAAGTTGGTTTAAGTTCTAAATTTTGATAGAATCTTTTTTGAATTTGTTTTAATTCAAAAGTATCTTCTTCAATAAAATTGTAGTCTACTAAACTTACTTTTTTAGCAAACCGATAGGTATTTTTTTTAGCATCAAAACCAGTAATTAATCTATTTCCTTTTCTTTTTGTATTGGTAAACCTGTAATAATCTGGCATTTTTAACTTAAAGTCATTATACTTTGAAGATACTGTAACTATCTTATTTTCAATATTTTTAAAACGAATGCTATTGAAGATAGTATCTGAATATTTTTTTACATAATCTTTTTCACCACCCATTTTAAAAATAATGATTTCTAATGGGGTTATAAAAATTTGATACCGTTGGTGTTCTCCATTTTTAAGTTGATTTTTAATGTCTAGACCCTTGAAGTTATGTATACTGATCTGTTTTTTTTCCAAGATTTTACCCGGTATATTTTCAAATAATAGTGCATCAATGTCATCTAAAGTAAAATTGTTTTCTTTTAGTAATTGGGGATAAATAGGGATTCTATTTGCTGTAAAAAAACTGCCGTTTGCTAAATCTGGTGAAATATAAAAGGTGTTAGAAAATTCTGAAATAGGATATAATTTATTAGGTAATAACACACTAAAAAAATGATCATCTACCGTATGTGTTTTGTAGGTATTTTCTAAAACTTTATTTTGAAATTGTTCTTTAAGATATGTTGCTTTTTTAGAAATTTTAGAAGTCAATGCTTTTACGGTATATCCTTTTTCTCTAAGCATGCTAATAACCCCTTTTTCACCTGGTAAATGTGCGGCTCCAATACCCGTAAAAACTTTTGCCGTTTGCATTACAGAATCTAATTTATCTGCCATATTACGGTTTCTAATATAGAGCATGTTTTTTAGGTAATGATCAGAATACAAACCTTGGTCTATAGAGTCTAACAAATTTATATTCCGTTCTCTATAAGCATCTTGTAATAAACTCATAGGATTAGATTTTAAGGCTCTTTTTTGCAGCCAATCTGCAGGTTTCTTACGCACAGCATTATAACTAGCTCTACCAACCAATGCACTAGACTCTTCTAAATCTTCAAGCGCAACAATAGGTTTGTTGTATTTTTTACCTGCTTGGTAGATAAACATGTCTAAGTAGGTATCTTCTTCAAAATTCTGATCATAGGCATTAGTACGGTAAAGAATATTGTTTAGCATCCCATTTTCGGCTCCTAAATATCTGGCAATGAGCTCTTTTTTTGGATTTTTAAATAAAAACTGTTTGGTATAAAACCCTTTCTGATTGTAATTAGAGTTAAAACCTAATACAGCACCAAAATTATCATCCATTTCTAACCATGTAGATGGGTCAGATTCTAATGCAATAACTTCACTCTTTGCCAAAGCCTCATAAAAAACATCATCTAAACGAAAAGCAATTTTTTTACTTACATGCATTGTTCCGTATAAATATGAGGTTTGGGTTAACCCATTTCCAGAGATTTCCCAAAGCAGGCTATTTTTTTCTTGTGCAGAAATATTTAAAAAAGTAGCTATAAAAAAGAGTGTAAAAAAATTTCGCATAAAAAATATTTAGTTTGGTATAAAGTAGAGCTTAAGCATAAGTATAACGTTATTCCTAAGCTTGTATTTTCATGTAATGCCTATTTTAAATAAAAAAATAAATAGATCTTAGAATAAAGCTATTAAATCTTTGATTTTACAGGCTGTTTTCAGTGAAATTTTAACGAGATTTTAATGCTCTTTTCTTTTAAAACTAAAATCGACTTAATTTATACCGCTATCAATAAAGTATTTTAACAAAATAAAACATAGTAGCGGAACAAGTCTTATTTTTGTATTGCGCAAAATTGTAAAATAATGAAAGGAGTTTTATTAGTAAACTTAGGTTCGCCAGATAGCCCAACAGCAAAGGATGTTAAGCCTTATTTAGATGAGTTTTTAATGGACGAACGTGTTATAGATGTTCCTAAAGTTCTTAGAAATATTTTAGTACGAGGTATTATTTTACAAACAAGACCTAAAAAATCAGCAAAAGCCTATTCAAAAATATGGTGGGAAGAAGGTTCGCCACTGATTGTTTTATCAGAGCGTTTTACAGAAAAGGTGCGTAAACATACAAAAATGCCAGTGGCATTAGGAATGCGTTATGGAACCATGACCATAAAAAATGCAATTCAAGATTTAAAAGATAAAGGCGTAAATGAAATTTTATTGGTGCCTTTATATCCTCATTATGCCATGTCTTCTTATGAAACAGTAGTGGTAAAAACTATGGAAGTTAAAGAAGCATTTTTTCCTGAAATGAAGATTACAACACTGCCTGCATTTTATAATAATGAAGATTATATTAGAGTATTATCAGAAAGCATTGCGGAAGGTTTAAAGGACTTTGATTATGATCATATCTTATTTTCGTATCATGGTATTCCAGAAAGGCATATTCGTAAATCCGATCCAACCCGTTTTCATTGCAAAATAGATGGGAGTTGCTGTGGGGTTAATTCTGTAGCGCATAACACTTGCTACCGCCATCAAGTATATGATACTACAGAAAGTGTAAAAGCATATTTAGGACTAAAAGAAGAGCAAACCAGTACTTCTTTTCAATCTCGTTTGGCAGGAGACCCTTGGTTAAAACCATATACAGATTATGAGTTTGAACGTTTGGCAAAAGAAGGCAAAAAGAAATTGGCAGTAATTACGCCTGCTTTTGTTTCGGATTGTTTAGAGACGCTAGAAGAAATTGCCATGGAAGGGAAAGAGCAGTTTGAAGAAGCTGGGGGAGAGCACTATAAACATATTCCTTGTTTAAATGATAATGATGCTTGGGTAGCAGTAATGGCAAAATGGGTGAATACTTGGGAAGAGAGTGGTGCCTTACCAGCATAATTTAAAAAATCCTTTTAGATTGAAAGGATTGTTTACAAATGAGCTTTTTTTATTTTAAGCCTTTTATTATGCCGCAATAGGTTCTTCCAAATAAAGCTCAAAAACAGTTCCTTGTTCTTGGAGTACTTTTATTGTTCCGTTTAATTGTGCTACAAGCCCATATACCAATTGTAGGCCAAAAGATGTGCTTTCATCTACCTTAAAATCCTCTTGAATCCCTTCTCCATTATCTTTGATGATAAGTTTAAAGGCATTAGAATCTACAATCGGTTCAAAAGAAATAGCAATGGTATTATTTTGGCTTTTAGCATCAAGAAAAGCATGTTTATAACAATTGGTAATCAGTTCGTTTAAGATAAGCCCTAGCGGTACCGCTAATGACATCCGTATTTCCTTAGAAGCAATGTCAAGATTAAACTGTATTTTCTTCGCATCCCCTTTATAACTGTTACTAATATTGGCAATAAGATCTTTTAGATAAGAATCTACAGGTATTTTTACAAAAGTATTCCCACTATACAAATTTTGATGGATCAGTGCCATGGACTGAATTCTATTTTGGCTTTCTTTCAATATTTGTTTTAGTTGTGAGTCGTCCTTATTTGAATCTAACTGTGCATTCAATAGCCCTAGAATAATTTGGAGGTTATTTTTTACTCGGTGGTGCACTTCTCGCATTAACAGTTTGTTCTCTTCGTTTTTTTCATTGATGATTTTCAACGCCTTCTTTTTCAACCGAAAACGATTATAGATGATGCCCAATAACAAGAGGACTAAAACAAGACCAACAGTGAGCACTATTTTAAAATTTTGTTGTTGCTTGGCTTCAAGTCGCTGTATAGCATTATCACTGGTAAGCTGAAGGATTTCCTCGTTTTTTTCCGCACCTTGTTTTTCAAACTCCAAACGTTCCGTAATTTTTAATTTTTTATCCTGAGCAAGGCTATCCTTGTACAATGAATATAATTTGTAGTGCTCAAAGCTATTTTTAAAGTTGCCCTGTGCCGAATCTATGGCCGCTAAATGTATATATGAATCAAGGATAAAGGCTTTACCATCACCTTGGTTTCTATAATAATTGATATTGTCCAAAAACCGTTGAGAAGCTATTTTAAAGTAGGCATCGGATTTACTTTTATTTTTTTGTTCCCTATATATAAGAGCCAGATAATGAAATATCTGTCCTTTACTATAATTATAAAAGGTATTTTTATAACCTTCTTTAGCTGTTTCAAGATATAAAAGGGCTTTCTTGTTATCCCCTAATTTATAATAGGAATAGCCCAAATTGACATTGCATGAATAATCATAGTCATAAAAATCCTCAGAACTTTTATTAATAAGTTCTAGCGCCTGTATGAGATAGCTTGTCGCTTTTTTATAATCCTTTATGTAATATGCGTAAAGTTCTCCAATATTTCCGATAGCATATATTTGATTGATATTATTTTGATCCTCTTTGGCATATTGTAGTGCCTTAGTAAAATATCGCAATGCCATATCATGCTCGTTGTTAAACCTATTGATGATACCCAAGTCACTATAAAACAGATATTTATTGTTCAAGTTTATAGAGGGGTGATCAACTAATTTTAAAGCAACGGTCAAGGTTTTAGATGCCATATCATAATCGCCAGAAACAACATAAATATTACCTAAATCTAATGCCATTTCCAGAATTATGTTCTTGTCTTCTTCGTGTTCAACAGCAAGTTCATAGGCGAGTTTGGCATAGGGAATGGCCTTGGTTGTCTGTATCATACAGTTTAGAGCGTAACTTATACCATAATTTCCTTTGCGCAGACCAATACCATAAGACAGCTTTTCTGAGTCTGTCAATATTTTTTCCATATATAGCATGGCCTGATCATAATGCTCCATGTGATTTTCACACATCCCCAAACAGAAAAGTGCATCTACAGCTCTTTCCGGTGTTCCGTAAGAATCAGTAAGGCGTACCGCTTCTTTTGCATAATAATAGGCACTGTCAATCTTTAAATTTCTTCTTTGTAGGTAAATTTCGCTCAGCGCAATAACATAATCGATTTGATCTTTTGGACTAGAATTTTTGATCAATACATGCAAGCTATCTATAGCGGACGGGCTTTGTGCACTAAGGGAAGTAGCGTATAAAAAACAGCAGAAGAGTATTTTTGTAATACTATTTTTCATAAATCTATTTATAATTATGCAGCAATCGGTTCTTGTAAATGAATCTCAAAGACAGTCCCTTGTTTTTGTAGTACTTTTATTTTCCCGTTCAATTGTGCTACAAGTCCATGCACCAATTGCAAACCAAAAGATGAGCCTTCATCTACCTTAAAATCTTCCTGAATCCCTTCCCCATTATCTTTGATGATAAGTTTAAAGGTATTAGAATCTACAATCTTTTCAAAGGAAATAGCAATCGTATTATTTTGGTTTTTGGCATTTGTAAAGGCATGTTTATAACAATTGGTGATCAGTTCATTTAAAATAAGCCCTAAAGGTACCGCCAATGACATCCTAATTTCTTTGGAAGCAACGTTAAGGTTAAACTGTATTTTCTTGGCATCCCCTTTATAACTGTCGTTAATATTAGCAACGAGGTCTTTTAGATAGGAATTTACAGGTATTTTTACAAAAGTATTCCCTCCGTACAAATTCTGATGGATCAGTGCCATGGATTGTATTCTGTTCTGGCTTTCTGTCAATATTTGTTTTAGTTTTGGGTCATCTTTATTTGAGTCCAACTGTGCGCCCAAGAGTCCTAGAATGATCTGAAGATTGTTCTTTACCCGGTGGTGTACCTCGCGCATCAACAGTTTGTTCTCTTCGCTTTTTTCATTGATGATTTTCAACGCCTTCTTTTTTAGCCGAAAACGATTATAGATGATGGCCAATAAGAGAAGTACTAAAATGAGACCTGCAATAAGGGACATTTTCAAATTCCGTTGTTGCTTGGCCTCAAGGTTTTGTATTTTGTTCTCACTGGTCAACTGAACGATTTCCTTGTTTTTTTCCGCACCTTGTTTTTCAAATTCTAGGCGTTCTGTAATCTTTAAATTTGTTTCCTTGGCAAGACTATCCTTATATAATGAATATAACTTGTAGTGCTCAAAGCTTTTTTTTAAGTTGCCCTGTGCGGAATCTATTGCTGCTAAATGCTCATATGATTTAATGATGTAATACTTGCTTGTGCCTTCGTTTCTGTAATAATTGATGTTGTCTAAAAACCGCTGTGAAGCTATTTTAAAGTAGGCATCGGATTTGTCTTTATTTTTTTCCTCTTTATATACAAGGGCCAGATAATGAAATACCCGTCCTTTATCATAATTATAAAAGGTATTTTTAACACTTTCTTTAGCTCTTTCAAGATATAAAAGGGCATTCTTGTTATCTCCTAATTTATAATAGGAATAGCCTAAATCGAGATTATAAAAATAATCATATCCTGAATAATTTATATCATTTGCACTAATAAGTTCAAGTGCCTGTAAAAGAAAGCTTGTCGCTTTTTTATAATCTTTGATGTGATACGCATAAAGTTCTCCTATATTGCCGGAAATGTATATTTGATTTATAATATTGTAATCCTTTTTAGCAATTTCAAGGGCTTTGCTTAAATATTCCAATGCCATATCATTTTCGTTGTTAAACATATGAATGACACCTAAATCTCTATAAAAAAGATACTTATTACCTAAGGTTATAGATGGGTGATCAACTAATTTTAAAGCAATGGTCAAAGTTCTGGACGCCATATCATAATTGCCAGAGGCAACATAGATATCACCTAAATCTAATGCCATTTTTAAAATTATATTCTTGTCTTCTTCATGTGCAATGGCAAGTTCATAGGCGAGTTCGGCATAGGGGACGGCCTTAGTCGCTTGTGTCATACTCTTTAAAATACTGCTCATACCATGATTTCCTTTGCGCAGGCCAATACCATAAGACAGCTTTTCGGAGTCTGCCAATAGTTGTTTCATGTGACTTATGGCCTGATCATAATCTTTCTTGCCAGTCTGGGCCATTCCTAAACAGAAAAGTGCGTCCAGACCCTTTTCCGGTGTGCCGTAAGAAGTGCTGAGGCGCACGGCTTCTTTTGCATAGTAATAAGAACTGTCTATGTTTTGATTTCGTCTTTGCAAATACATCTCGCTCAGTGCAATAAAATGATCGAGTTGTTTTTCTGTATTTGAATTCTTGATCAATGTATGCAGGCTATCTATCGCGGACGGGCTTTGTGCGCTACTAGTAGCGTATAAAAAACAGCAGAAGAGTATTCTTGTAATACTATTTTTCATAAATCTTTTAATAATTATGCAGCAAGCGGTTCTTCTAAATATACCTCAAAAGTTGTTCCTTGTTCTTGTAACACTTTTATTTTCCCGTTCAATTGTGCAACAAGCCCATATACCAATTGCAAACCAAAAGATGATGAGCCTTCATCTATTTTGAAATCCTTCTGGATCCCTTCTCCATTATCTTTGATGATAAGTTTAAAGCCATTAGACTCTATAATCTGTTCAAAAGAAATAGCAATGGTATTATTTTGGCTTTTAGCATTTGCAAAGGCATGTTTATAACAATTGGTGATCAGTTCATTTAAGATAAGCCCTAGCGGTACCGCCAATGACATCCTAATTTCTTTTGGGATAATATCTAATTGAAATTGAACCTTTTTAGCATCTCTTTTATAGGTAGCGTTGATATTGGAAATAAGATCTTTTAGATAAGAATCTACAGGTATTTTCACAAAGGTGTTGCCTTGATATAAATTTTGATGGATTAGTGCCATGGATTGTATTCTATTCTGACTTTCTGTCAATACTTGTTCTAGTTTTGGGTTTTCCTTATTAGAATTTAACTGTGCGTTTAAGAGCCCTAAAATGATTTGAAGGTTATTTTTTACTCGGTGGTGCACTTCCCGCATTAACAGTTTGTTTTCTTCGTTTTTTTCATTGATAATTTTTAGGGCCTTCTTTTTTAGTCGAAAACGATTATAAATTATGGCTGATAATAGAAGTACTAAAACAAGACCTACAATAAGGGCCATTTTAAAATTTTGCTGTTGCTTGGCCTTAAGACGCTGTATTGTGTTCTCACCGGTAAGCTGAACGATTTCTTTATTTTTTTCCACTCCTTGTTTTTCAAATTCCAGACGTTCCGTAATCTTTAAATTTGTTTCATTGGTAAGGCTATCTTTGTAGAGGTCATATAATTTGTAGTTCTTTAAAGTTTCTTTAAAGTTACCATTGATAGAGTCTGCTTTTGCTAAACATTTATAGGAGTTCCCAATAGCTTCTTTATAGTTTACTCCTTTTTCTTTTTTATTGTAATTAATATTCTCCTTAAATTTCAGTGCTGCTTTTTTTAGGCAAGAATTGGATTTTTGTATGTTTTTCTCGTTTCTATATACAATGCCCAAATAAAGAAGTGTCTCCCCTTGTGAAAAGGTATTTGTTGTTTTCATGTAACTTTCTAAGGCTTTTTCAAGGTGAAAAATTGCCTTCTTGTTATCTCCCAATTTATGATAAGAATAGCCCAAAATCATTCTATTTTGATTCCTGAAATCACTATCGGTCTCAGGGTTCTTATCAGCAAGCTCCAAAGTCTTTAAAGCCTGTGACACCGTTTTTTTATAGTTTTTTAAATCAAAAAAAAGATTTGTAATATTTCCTGATGCAAAAAATTGATTTATGATATTATTATCTAGTATAGCAATTTGCAATGATTTTTCATAATGCATTATTGCTATTTCATTTTCATTTTCATTTTTACTAATAAAACCTAAGGTATTATAAAATCGAGATTTATTATCTAATGTAACAGAGGGGGCGTCTAGTAATTTTAAGTTCGTATTTAAAATTTTGGAAGCCATATCATCATCACCAGATCTAATATACGCTGTGCATAAACTTATTGCCATTCTCAAAATTATATTTTTATCTTCTTGATTTTCATAGGCAAGATCATATGCAATTGTGGCATAAGGAATAGCTTTAAGCGTTAGCGATTTTCTTATAAAAACTTGGGCAATGCCGTGATTTCCTTTTCGCAATCCAACCCTGTAAGATAACTTTTCAGAATCAACCAATATTTGTTTCATGTGGGTCATGGCCACATCATAATTATTAAAGTCAATTTCAGCCATACCCAAACGGTAGAGCGCATCTATTGCTTTTTCTGGTGTTCTGTAAGATTCTGTAAGTTTTACAGCTTGTTTAGCATAATAAAGAGAACTGTCTAAATTTCTATGTAAATCCTCAAAATAAATATCACTCAGTGCTGTATAGTGACTTATACGTTCTTCGGTATCTGATTTTTTGATAAGCACATGCAAACTGTCTATGGGAGAAGAAGTTTGAGCAATCAAAGTTGTAGTGTATAAAAAACAGAGGTAACCTATTTTTTTGATACTATTTTTAACATGCAAAACGATATTTTTGCATAAATTTAAGATTTATTTTATCAATAATCAATTTTTAAACTTTTAGAACAAAATTTGATATTTATAATAATTTTTTCTGCTGTTAGGTTAACCATATATCAGCATACATTTTGTAGTAATTAGGGTCAATGTCCTGTAAAATTTAACTTATTATAATCAGTAAGTTCTATACCTCTATTTCAAAACAATCGTTTCATAGCTAAGTTGCTTAAGTACTACTTGGAAAATCTCTACTAGATTACCTAAACTTAATCTCATTTTGTTAACTTTAATTTTGCAGCAACGAAATCATAGTTGAACGTTGAGGGTACTGACCTATATGATCATATTGCTACGCTGCAAAAAACAAGAGGTGTCTAAATAGTTGTTTTTTGACGATTCCAACATTACAATTTCCCTAAAAATTGGGCATGCCATGACCTTAATATCAATATTTTTGTACATGTTATTTTTTGTTATAACTTTAGATTACTATACAACATGACGCATATTGAAGAAGTCATAACAATATTACACTTGCTAGGCTGTGTCTCCAAGAAAATTAAATATAATTAAAGTCAAAAAAGTAAAAGAAATGAACAGTATAATAAAGTATAGCTTTGCCTTACTATTCTTATTCAGCAATTTCCTTTGTTATACGCAAACTAATTATACAGCTTTAGATACTATTAAACTTAATAATTTTTTAAAAGAGACTCAAAGCCAATTAGGTATGCCAGCTGTTTCATTTGCTATTATAAAGAATGATAAACTCATTTTTGAATATGAGCATGGGTTTGTTAATTTAGAACATGATGTAAACGTTACAGATAAGACAATATATCCGCTATATTCTTTAACAAAACCATTTATTGCTGTAGGGATATTTTCTTTAATTGAAGCGAATAAACTGAATTTAGAAGATTTTGTTTCAAAATACATAAAAGATATTCCTAAAACTTGGGGAAATATAAAGATTAAACATCTTTTATCGCATTCTTCAGGTTTGCCAGATATGGTTGGGAAAAATCCATTTGAATTAAGAGATTTAAATATAGAAGAAGCAAAAGAAAGAGTGTATAGTTTACCATTAAATTTTGATGTTGGTACAAAATATGAATACAATCAGACAAACTTTTGGCTCTTAAAAGAAATTATTGAGCATATTTCAGCTATGGATTTATCTAACTATATCATGAAGAACCAATTTCCAAATTCAAAAACAGAAAATGTCTTCTTTTCAAGTGATGCGCGTGAAATTATAAAAAATAGGGCTACTCCATATTTTCCATGGGTAAAAGAAGGTTTAATGATTGATTTGAACTACACAAATGGCGACTATTTTTACGCCTGTAATGGTCTTCATCTAACGATGGATGAATTTATTGAATGGAACAAGAGATTTAATAATAATGAACTTATTTCGGAAAATTCAAAAAATAAAATGTGGGAATTGTTTCCATATGCAACATCAGATAAATCATTTTCCTATGGTTGGGAGCCAACTACGCTAAATGGAAAAAAAGCATTTGGTTTTTCAGGAGCCATGTGTACATTTTTCAGAATATACCCTAAAGAAAATATATCCGTAATTTTTTTAGCTAATGGCTTTTCGGAATGGTATAACCAAGATGACCTTACCAATACTTTGGTTGAAATGATACTTAAATAAATTCGATACATAAGTGTGATCATAGCAGTTAAATGTTGGCAAGTATTAAGACAATTTAAAATAATAACGAAATGGCTAAAAATAAAACTACTGAAACAGTAGTAGATGTTTTTGATTTCATTGAGTCATATGTAGATAATGAGCAAAAGAAGGCTGATAGCTATAAATTAATAGCATTAATGCGCAAATGGTCTGGTTTTGAACCAAAAATGTGGGGGCCAACCATCATAGGTTTTGGAAGCTATCATTATACATATGCTAGTGGTCATGAAGGTGATGCTCCTTTGTTGGGCTTCTCACCCCGAAAAACCCAGTTTTCACTCTATATCTATTCAAAAACAGAAAAGAGCGATGCTCTTCTAAAAGATCTAGGCAAATTTAAAATAGGGAAAGCCTGTATATATTTTAAAAAACTAACCGATTTAAATATTCTAATTGTAAAAAAACTTAGCATGGAAACAATTGCATACCTCAATGAGCATCATGAGTGCTCTTGTAGAAATTAACAACAACTTACCAATAGTGATTATAATTTTTTATGGAAAATTCTTATCTTTAATAATCACTGGGTACGCTCGGATTGGCCCTATCGGAGAATTCTTAACCAAAACATAATCAAACTGTTATCATAGATTTAGATTTGAAAACTGAAACAATAAAAACTATAAATGGAATAGAAAACATAGCTATTAAAGCTGGAAAAGAGCATGTAATGGAGCTATATATTGATAATAATATTCAACAAAAATCCTTTGATTTACGTCCTGAACTACCATTAATTATGCATTTATAGGAAATTAAAAAAACCAAATGTCAAGATTCTTTTGTTTAATTTTTATAACCCTTTTAAGTTGTTCAACTAAAGAAAATTTGAATATTGTTATTGATGAAATTCCGAAAGGTGAAATGGCATTTCAAAAAATGATTATTAGTCAATTAACAGGTAAGCAAAAGATAAAGACTGTAAAAGATGAAAATGTACTTCTAAAAAGTCGTTGGAGCAGAAAAGAAAAGAGAATAACATTAACGTATTTTAAATCTTTATTCAATCAACTAAATGTAACTACGTATCTACAACATTATGAAATGCCGAATTCTAATCTTGTTGTTGATTTTTTAATTGAGCCGTTGAAAGGAACTAATATATACACCATATTACCATCAACAAATAATAGTGATGAATACGTAGTAATTGGGGCTCACTATGATACAGATGGCAAAAACTTTCCTGGAGCAATTGATAACGGTTCTGGTATTGCACTTATAACTAGTGTTTTAAAACAAGCAAGAGAAATTAAAAGTAGGAATAAGAACTTAATAGTTGTTTATTTTGATCAAGAGGAAGAAAGTATATCAGCAGGTAGTTTAGCCTTTGCAAAATTTTTAAAAACTAGTAAATATAAGATCCATTCTGTACATTCATTTGATCTAATAGGTTGGGATGAAGATAAAAATAAAGAAGTACAGTTAGCACTTCCTAAACCTAATGCAGAAATTGAAAATTTATATAAAAAACACGCTCATAAACTACACATCCCAATTTATGCTATAACATCAAATGCTAGTGATTACTCCTCTTTTTTCCAAGAAGGAATTAATACTATTGGCATTAGTCAAGCCTATGCTAAGGGCGAACTCTCGGGTAAAAAAGATTCAACCGAGGATAAATACCACTTAGTAGATTTTAATTATTTAGCTTCTTCTACCAACCTTGCTTTTGAAGTAATAAAAGATTTGCTCAATGATTAAAATAATAAAGAAGAATATATGGCTAATTACTTCTTTAATAGTATCCTTACTTTATTTTCTAAGAAAGGCTATCCAATATGCATTAATAGGAAGCTATGGGCCATTGCTGTTTGTTATGGTATTACTGTTTTTGATACTAATAAACATAAAATATAATGGAAAAAACCCCCTATTGGTTTTACGAATATGGGCAATCATTATTATAATTTGGTCTAGTATAAGAGTACTTATTTCTATTATGAATTATTTTACAAATACATTTGATGAATATCATCTTACTCATCAATTTGGAATTGTGAATGTATGTATAAGTCTAATAATGCTTTTATTTGGAATAATGATTATTAGACATTCCAATAGTGAAAGATTAAAAGATAAATTATGAATAAAATATTTAGATTAAAACAAACAGAATATTTCAAGAAATTATACTATGGGAAAAGCTAAACTGAAAGAATTGACGAAAGAACAATTAAAAACAAAAGAGAAAAGTCTCAAAGGGCTTATTATTGTATTTATTCCTGTAATTATCGGGTTGTTTTATTTTATATTTAGAGATTATTTCAACGGAAATGAAATAGACTTTTCTATATTAACAGTAGCAATATGTACTGTTGGAGGACCAGCAATACTTTATCCAGAATTGAAAGAAGTTCGAGAAGAATTGAAAAAAAGAGATTGAGATAATGACACTCGTATTCAGTTTTGATATTGGAATATTAGATAAATTTTGGAAAGACTATAAAACGGAAAGAGAGAAAAATACAATACCTTATCGTAATTATTGTAGATTAGACTTCTCTTTGTGTAAACTTGATCTACTTTGAATTGCGAATGTCAGCGATTAATAAAAAATGCAAATGAACTAATTAGAGTAAGTGAATAAGATGGGCATTTATTCGATTATTATGATAAAAATAACAATTGATAAGAAGAATACTACCATCAACAAACAACTGAGGTAAAAAACAAATAACACTATTGTAATACAATCGCCTCATAATGATGTCTAATCATTTCCTCTCCATATTTACGCTCTAATCGCCTTACCGTAAAATGAGCTTGCGCCATTTTTTGAAAATGTGTAATAAAAGCTAAATTAATACCGCCACCACCTGCGGCACCCAATATAGGAATAGCTTGTGCCACAAATTTTTCGGAAACTTGGATGCTAAATTTGGAAGCAATACCCGCAATAAATTGTACTATAGGGTTAGCACTACTTTTTAGAAGCCCTTCTACCGCTTTTAATCCGCCTTTTGTGGTGGTGTTTAATGCAATTCTAGATGCATAATAGGTGGTTTCCATGCCATCATCATGTTTAGATTTTCCGCCCAAAGCAAAAACCTGTAAACAGGCTAACTGTGTATCATAAGTGGTTAAATCCTCACCTTCACTACGTGCAATATCCATAATAGAACGCATCATGAATTTGGTGGTAATTCCTAAATCTATAGCAAAAGCAGATGCACCCAAAGTACCTCCTAAAATTCCTGATGTGGTAACTAATGCCTTATACGTTTTATTTAAAGGGCTTGTCTTTACTTTATGCTGTTGCATAGACAGTAAATTTGTTTTTACTACGCTATACAGTACTTTATAGGTGATTTGTTGCAACCATTTTTGTTGCTTTTCTGGTAAGAGATTCACTTTATTTTCTATTACATTCCCAAGCTTGTTAAGCCCCTGCATAGCCCAACCAATTTGCTCCATTTTTTGTTTTGCATTTTTTAATGCAGTAAGGTCTTCTGTAGAAATGGTATTCTTAGCGATAATATTTGGCATAGTGTAGAGTTTTAGGAATATTAGAAAAGCGCAGTGTATTTTGTTGGTATAGTGGTTATTTCTTTAATTTCTATATTTTTATAAAACGTTTCTGCTCCTTCACTCTGCAATTGTATTTTTCCTTTTACTAGCGGAACTGCTTTACCATTTACAATATTTCTTGAGTTTTTTAGAATCATTACTACTTCACCATTTACAATATGAAGGCTTTTCCCTTCAAAACAGATTAATTCTAGAGTGTTCCAATCATTATTAGGTTTTTCGTTATTAACTGCTCTTACACAATAAATAGTAGCTTCTCCTTCTCCAAAAGGGATAAAATTGGCATTGTTATCTGCAATAGCATTCACCATCCCTTCTGATGGAATAGCTCTAATATCTATAGCAGAGCTTTGTTGACTCCAGTAATCTCCTGTATGCCCTTTCATTACCTGAAATTCTTGGGAGAGCATCCAAGATTTAAAATAATCTGTTCCTAATGGTCCAATAGAATGGTACATAATACCAGAATCTTTAAGCTTATTTTTTCGGAGTCCAGATTTTAAATCACCCCATTTGGTTTGTAGTTTTAAATGGTAGTTTTTATACTCTTTTTTGCTCACCACGCAGCCATAAATTTCGCCGCTTACTCTAAGTACAGGTTTATTTTCTTCTGCTGCTACTGTAAATACATCATATCCAGATTTATTTAAACCAATAGGGGCAAGTTCTTCACCATTTGCATCTTTTGGCACCTCTCCTTTATAGCCTTCTTGTAAAGCATAACTTAAATAAGTATCCCATTGCGATAGTTCTGTGTCTAATAACTTTGTCCAACCAGTTTCAGGTGTTATTTCTGGTTTTATTTCATTTTTACAAGAGAAAGATAAGAGTGTAATGCTAAAGAGTATGGCAATTTTTTTCATTGTAAATAATTATTTCAATTTTATGTTAGGGTTATCTTCATAAGCAGCATCTAAGTGAACTAGCCTGTCTAATAATACTGAAAAAAGTTCAAATAAATCTAAGAGTACTTTCTTTTCTTTAATTACTCCTATGGTTTCAAAATAAATAACATCTACATTCTCAGGATATTTGGTAGAAGCACCCCAACCTTCATTGTCTTTAATTTCAATATGTACTTTTAGTAAAGTATAAAAAAGCTTTTTGAGTGTCATATCATTCAAGAGCTCTCTAATTTTAACTTCATTATTTCCTTGAATAATAAATAGCTCATTAAACTTTTTATCCATTATTTGGATGTCTTGCATGCCAAAAAACTTACCAATACTACTAAAAAAACTTTCTTTATAAATTTTGAATTTTAATTGGTCTTTATTGAGAAATGGAACTCGTATTCTAGTATAGGTAACAGGATTATTCCCCATTTGCCTTGTAAAAGTATCTAATACAATTTCCCATTCGTTATGTTTAAAAGCTACAGCATCTTTTTTCCAAAAACCATTATCAATGTAGTCTCCATCTATTTCCGTAGCAATTTGTTGCCAGATTTGATTTTTAGAATCTCCAAAAATGCTTTTTAGTAGTTTCATGTATATAAATTTAGAAAGTTATATGGTATAGGTATATACTAAGTACAGAATGTTACGGGGCAAGTTTACTTTTTTCTTTTAAATTAAAAATGCCCTTTTATTACAAAGGGCATTTTAGCTTCTATAAATTTTTAATTTTCTGCTATAGTACTTCTATGCTAAATGCAGCTTCAATATCTGTCTCGCCACCAGCATCAGCTAATCCGTTATTAGGCTTTGTTGGTAAATGACGTAAAGTAAAAGTTAATGTTCCAGAACCAGCAGCTCCTGGTGTAAGGGTAAACTCAGTACCTAATGGATTATTATTTGCATCAAAATTAGAATAAGTTGTAGCGATATCTAAACCAGTACCAACGGTATAGAAAAATTGGTGCTCATCATCTTCTTCTTCTACTTCTAAAGTTATGTTTTCAGCAGGAGTTTCTGTTTCATTTAGTAAAACAATTGCACCATTATAAGTAACACCATTTGTTAAATCTCCAGAAATGGTAACTACAGGGTCATTAGGGCCATCGCCATCTAAATCGCGCGTTTGTAGGGTAATAGCGTTTCCGCCTCCTTCAGGAGTTAAGGTTACGGTTAACGTGGTTATTACTTCATCTTCATTGATCAATTCTGGAGTGTTATCATCATCATCAGAACAGGATACAAATAAAAGTGTTGTTAAAAAGATTGCGTTTAAAAGTTTTAAATTTTTCATGATATTTGTTTTAATAATTAATTTTTAGATTTAATAAAAAGTTTCTGCCCAAATCATCTGCATAAAATCGCAAACGATTTAGGTAATTTCTATAAGAGGTATTTAATATATTCGTAATATTAAGCCCCAACTTAATAGTGTTACTTAGGTTAATTTCAGAATTAAAATGTAATAAATGATAAGCATTTGGTGGGGTGCTTACATCTAATAAAACCATAGTTTCTGTGATTGGATTAAAAGCTTCAAAATTGGTATCAGGGAATTCGTTTTGCTGAAAGAAAAACTCACTCTGTAATGCTAGTCTTAAACCATTTAATTTTGGATTTTGATAAACAATCTCGTTTCTGGTGTTTACTGGTGGCATATTAATCAGTGCTTCATCATTTACCTGGTCATAGCCTTTAATCAAAGAAAATTGATGCAGAAATTTAAAATGTTCTGCAAAAGCATAAGAGGCATCTATATCTACACCCAGTAATTGTGCGTCGGTTTGCCGGTATTCCCAAACTTGAAAATTACCTCTTATGGTTTGCTGAATCCCTGTTGGTTCTATCACAATAAAATTGTCAATGAAATCAATATAAGGATGTACAGCCAATTGAAATTTATCGCCTTTATGCTCCAGGCTTACTGCAAGCTTATGTGCCTTTTCGGAAGTAAACCGTAAATCACCTAATTCTATTCTGGCAGCTGATTGATGCAAGCCTTCACTAAAAAGTTCGGAAGGATTTGGTGCACGTGATGCTAAAGAATAGTTGAAAAACAGGCTATTTTTCTGTCCAAAATTATAGGTAAGTCCTGCTGTTGCAGACACATTGTTAAACGTTAATTGTGGATTTGTTAAAATCTGGTTTGCAGACTCTTCAATAACAATTTCTGGAAAAAGCTGATCGTAATTGCGCGATTCCCAAAAAGAAGTGCCATAGAATTTAAAAACATCTAATTTAGTATAATCAAAACGACCTCCCATTTCTAATAAAAGTTTTTCGTTGGGTCTATAATTTAGAATTCCGTAAAGCCCTAAATCATATTTATCATAATCAGGAATTAATCTACGTACTCCTGTACTAGGATCTGCAAAATTATTCTGATAGCGAAACATGGTACCTGCTTTTAGGCTTACCGCATCTAAAAGAGTTGTTGTAAGATCTAAAAAAAGTGAATGTGTTTTTAATTCTAAGTCTAAAGAAGCTCTATTATCATCTCCGCGCCTAATATCGAACTCTAATCGGTTATTTTGCTGAAAATCATATTGGAGACTTATTTTACCGATACCTTTAAATGTTTTAAAGGCTTTTAAGCGCGCTAAATGATGTGTTACATCTTGTCTTGGAGAATTAATAGCATATGTAAAATCTTCAATAATTAGTGGAACATCACTAGAAAGCGCACGGATAAGATCTGGTGCACCACCTAAATGAGATGCACTAAGAATACCTATCTCATTCTTAAATAAAGAATAGTAACCTTCAAAACCATAATTAAAACGGTTTAATCCAAAACTGAATGAAGCACTTTGCTGAGAATTACCTGTATTGCTTAGCACATAATCTGGAGCTTCAAAATCTCCAAAACGCTTTACCGTTCCTTGTAAGGTTCCAAACCAACCATTCTGATAACTTTTGGTTAGCTGAGAGGTTAGTGAAGCGCCACGACCATTAGAAGCACCTGTAAATAAGGTTTTCCCATACAACGTGTCTTTTACTGGAATTTTTGCAGCTTCAGCAATGATAATGCCACCAACAGCATCACCGCTAAATTGCAAAGCTCCTGCTCCTTTAATTAAAGTAATATTTCCTGCAGAATTAATATCTATATTAGGAGCGTGTTCTGCTCCCCACTCCTGATCTTGCATCCGTACCCCATTATTTATAATGACCACTCTGCTACTGTGTAAACCATGTATTAATGGTTTAACTACTGTATTACCGGTATTAAGAGAAGAAACGCCAGAGATATTATTTAATGCATCTCCTAGAGAGCCACTGCTATAACGCTCTATATCTATTTCGGAAATTCTACTTTCGCTAGCTGTATTTACTTTAGAGCTATACGCTTTTCCACTAATAATCACTTCGTTTAGTTCATCTAAATGATGCTCTAAACTAAAGGTTTTAGTAGTGTTTCCATTTAACTTAACAATAAATCCTTGGGTAAGGCAGTATGGATGTGATACTTGTATCGCATAGTTTTGATTGCATAAACCTGAGATGGTAAACTTGCCATCTACATCCGTTACGGTTGCTTTTTCTATACCAGCAACAATAATTGTTGCTCCACTAAGTACTACACCATCATGGAGGTCTATTACCTTTCCTGATAGGGTATTATTGCAATTTTGAGAAATAATTGATGTACTGCATAATAACAGCAACAACAACATAAATGCGCGCATATAAATTCTTGATTAGGATAAAATATTTTTAACTAAGCAAGAAAAGAAGGTGGGCCCCGCAATTGTGTACTCTTTTTTATAAAAGAGGTGAAAAGAAGATCGTAAAAAGATTTTTTTAACTTTAAAGGGGTATGAGGTGCTAAAAAAGTAGGATACTCTGCAACATCATAATTATATGAAGTGATCTGAAAATCACAAATAGTACAATCTGATACGTCTTCATGAACATGCGTATTTACTTTTTTGCAAGGAATATGCTCATGTCCTTCTAAGATATGAGAAAACTGAATAGTGGTCGGTAATAAAATTACCAACAACAATACAAAAGGTAGTATTATTTGCGCTATTTGTTTTCTTAAAATCATTAATCTTATTAAGAATCTAATGAGCAAAGATAAAGAACTATTTTATAAAGCGAAATTTGAGTATCAGTATTATAAATAATTTAATATTTAAGGTGTTAATAACAGAATAGCTTACTAATAAACAAAAAATTATATCAGCTCTATATTAGAATAAAGATTTTACTACCGCTATTTTCTAAATAAAAGTAAGGCTAGGCCAGTAGCAAAAAGTATACAAAAACAGTAATTAACACTTTTTATTTTTTAATATAATTTGCTTTGGTGTTGTAATACGCTTGTAGCACAAAAAACGCTTGCTTTTTCATCCCCTGTTCAGAAATTAGACCTTTTCTATTAAAATCGTCTTGGATTCTTCTTAAGGGACGTCTGGCAGAACGAAAGTCCATCAAAATCCAAGGAGATACACCTGCTAAGAAGTCAATATTTTGCATCATTTCTATATTTGTATTATATACTTCTGCCTGATATTCTTCCGTCCAACGTTCATTTTTTTTGCCATGTAAACCATAAAGTGCTCCTCCACCAATCTCACTCATAATCATAGGTTTGTTATAAGCACTTGCCCATTTTATTTTGACGCAAGTTTCTGGAGCTCCGTAATACCAACCACAATAGTTGTTAATACCTATTACATCAACTACATTACCGAGTAAATCTTCAATTAAATTCCCATCATCACCTTGCCCTTGCGTATCTAATGCTGCTGTTATTAGTCTGCTAGTATCTAATTTCCGGGCTTGTGCTGCTAATTTTTTTATAAAGGCTAATCTTGCTTCCCCTTCGGGCGTTTCATTGGCCATAGACCATAATACAACTGCTGCTCGGTTTTTATCTCTAGAAATCATTTCTGTAAGCTGATTTTCTGCATTTGCATAGGTATTCTTATCATCAAACTGTATGGTCCAATACACGGGGATTTCAGACCAGATCATGAAACCCATTTTTTCGGCTTCGCGTACCATCACCTCACTGTGTGGGTAATGTGCCAAACGAATAAAATTACAGCCTAATTCTTTAGCCCATTCTAATAGTATTTTACATTCCTCTTTAGAAGTTATACGCCCTGTTTTAAAAGGGGCTTCTTCATGAATGCTTATTCCTTTTAAAAAAATTTCTTTTCCGTTTAATAATATTTTAGCGCCATCGGTAATAATGGTTCTAAAGCCAATAGCATCTGTTACTTTATCAGTAGCAGTTTTTATACTAATTTGATATGTTTTTGGATTTTTTGGTTCCCAAAGTTTGGGGTTGGCTTTCAAAGAAAAATTAGCGATTCCGTTTTTTAGTTTAGCATTCGCAGTTTTTTTTAATTCAGGGATACTCACACTTACAGCATCACCATCTGTAGCATTTGTTACCGATACCCATCCTTCAATTTTATTTGTGCTTCCCTTGGCTAATTGAATGGAATAATCGGTAATATGAGATTTAGGAGTGCTAATAAGATGTACGGGTCTTGTAATGCCGCCATAGTTCCACCAATCTTGGTTTACGGTAGGTACATTTTCTCTTTTTCGTTTATTATCTACTTTTACAACAACAAAATTACTCCCTTCTTTTAGTTTATCGGTAACTTCAAACTGAAATGGCGTATAACCACCAATATGTTTCCCAATACGTACTCCATTAAGGTATACAATAGCTTCGTAATTTACTGTTTCAAAATACAAAAAGGCAGCTTTGCTATCATTCTTGGTATACTTAAAGTCTTTTTTATACCAAACAGTTCCTTCATAATAATATAACTTTTCCATTTGTGTATTCCAATCTCCAGGAACCATTAATTGAAAGCTAGTATCAAAATTATATTCAATAAGATCGGAAGGATCTTTCATTTTGGCATTTTTAAAGTAGCCATTATCCTTTTCTTGTAATCTATGATTGTAATAGCCATTCTCTAAAGGATCAATAATAATATCCCACATACCATCTAAAGTAGTTTTTTCTCTGGAATCTATATTTTGTAAAAGTGGAGAAAACCCTTCTTTTTGTGCTGAGATTTTTAGACTTGAACTTAGCGCTATTACAATAAAAATATACCCAATGATTCTCATTTTTTAGATTTTGTTGATATTATTAATTTTGATCAAAAACGGCTTTGCCATAAACCGCATCTTTAAAGTTTTTATGCAAGCCTATTTGGTCAAAAGGAAATAATTGTACAAAAAGAACAGCGGTTAGCTCATTTTTAGGATCAACCCAAAATAAAGTGCTTGCGGCACCATCCCAGAAAAACTCACCTACAACGCCATGAATCTCTTTGGCCGTTGCAGGAGGTCTTAGACGAATAGCAAAATCAATTCCAAAACCAACTTGTCCTTTACTTGGTAACCAAGAACGTTCTTTTATCGTTTCAGATAAATGATTGGTAGTCATTAATGTTACCGTTTCTGGTTGTAGAATAGTAATGCCATTGAGTGTGCCTTTATTGACTAACATCCGCGCAAAGGTCATATAATCATCTAAAGTAGAAGTTAATCCCCAACCGCCTGGTGTTAAAGGCCATTTGTTGGTGTTAAAACGGGTACGTTCATCTGAAGCTCTGGTCAATCCACTATCATTTAATACATAGGAAGCTGCCAAACGCTTTCTGTCTTCTTCAGGAACAAAGTAACGGGTTTCTTCCATACCTAAGGGTTTAAAAATATGTTCTTGAATATAGCTGCCAAAAGATTGTCCGGAAAGACGCTCTACTAATAAAGCTTGTACATCTACAGATGGGCCGTATTCCCATTTTTCTCCAGGTTGATACCACAGCGGTATACTTCCAAACTTCTTAGCTTGTTCCGCAAGTGTAATATTAAATCTTCTGATATTTAGCGCATTCATTTGAGCACTTAAACCAGGAACATTACCATTATTAATGAAGCCAGCGGTGTGCCTTGTTAAATCTCTAATAGAAATAGGTCTTTTTGCAGGCTCAGTAAGGACATTTCCATCAGCATCAACACCCGTATATACTTGCATATTCTTAAACTCGGGCAAATAATTTTCTAAAGGATCATCTAATTTAAAAAGCCCTTTTTCGTAGAGTTGCATTAATGCTGTACCCGTAATAGGTTTGGTCATAGAATAAATCAATGCAATGGTTTTTCTATCCATTTGGGTTTTAGCTTCCCGATCTGCATAGCCAAAAGCGTTGCTATATACTTCTTCACCTTTTTCAAAAATTAAGGCAGATACCCCAGCAATTTTACCAGATGTAGTATAAGCCTCTAACGTAGAGTCTATTCTTTTTACAGCTAGCTCATGAACAATAGCTGAAGCTTCTTTTGTTTGGGGACTATTTTTTTTCTGGCTGTTACATGAGTTAAAAGCAATAAAGAAACTTGCTAGAATTAGGATGTGTTGTTTCATATAGAGTTACTTTTTAGCGAATTTAAGGATTACTAGTTGTTGTTTTAGATACGTATGTAGTGTTATTTATAGCAATGTTGTAAATGATCTTCCTTACATGTGTTATTTTGATAGTGATAGCTTTTATAAATAATCTATCTCAAAAGAAAGATTATTGAATTCTATGCTTGTTGGGTTTCCATTTTTCATTGGAACTTTTAAAAAACTTGGCATTTCCTGTATTATGGAATCAACTTGTTTTCTTATGATGTCAAAAGATTTAGCATCAATTTTTTCTTTTTTACTTCTATAGAAGTTATTTATGCTAGGTCCAAATAGTTTAAAAATATCTCCATTCTTATCTATTCCAATTTTTAAATGTAACCTATTTTTAAGTGATTTTTCTCTATTTTTACCTATTGAAATACTGGTTATTTTATAATCATTTGTTGAAACATTGTATATTTCGTAGGGGCCTTCGTCTTTCAAAACAGTTTTGTTTTCCCTTTTTAATCTATAAGATTTGCTTAAAGCATTAAATTCTGAAGCTATATGTTGTTCTATGTTAATTACATTTTGTTTTTGAATATCTTCAAAATTTTCGCAAGAAATACATTTTTTAAAAGAACCATTGGAAACCCATTTAAACTTATTATCTACAAGTATTTGCTTTTTTTTATTTACATTTCTTAAAACAGTTAATGAATATAGTTTATCAATTGATTTATTAATGTTTAAAGTATCTAAGATATTTTCTTTAACAATTTTTATAATATTTTTATTTAATTTTTTATTTGTTGTATTTGTCCAAATTTTTTCTACTTCTCCTTCTGAGTTAAAATTTAAAAAAACTTTTGTGTTAGGGTGTGCCTGATCAAAATTTGTTTTAGCTAACTCATTCTTATTTAATTCTTTTCTAAAAAGTTTAGTGTAAAGATTATTTTCTAGTTCACTAATTTCACTTGTTGTAAAAATCTCATTGATAAATAATTTTATTGTGGTGCCAGCATAGGACGCAAAGGCAATACCATTTCTATTTGCAGGTGATACAATCTGGTCTTGATATAAATAGAGTATTCTTTTTATTTCTTTTTCAATCTTACTAGAGTATGAATTTACCTTTATATCAAATGCTTCACCGTTTGTATAAATATTAGGGGAATAACTATGAATTTTTATGTCTGTAAATTGTCCAGTTTTTTCAATTTTGAAATTAATGTGAATACGTAATTCACCAATAATAGCTTCACTTTTTAATAATTTACTATCCATATTAGTAATGATGAAACTTTCTAAGTCATCTTCAAAACAATCATGCATGCTATTAAAAGTTTTTTCTGAACAGTTTTTAAAAATGGGAGGATAATCACTTACGATTATTGAACTGGCATTGATTATATTTCTATTCCCTTCTTTTGAGAATAGTTGAATATAGTTTCTTGCTTGTTTTAGGTTTTCTAGATTAGGAATTTCTTTACTTAAAAAGTCTTTGAGTGCATTTTGTATCTTCATACTTAACCCGATAGGTCTATTTTCTGAAATATTCCTAGTTCTAATTGGGTTTCCAAAATCATCTACTTCAACTTCTATTTTTTTATTTAGTTTAAAAATCTCTTTTCGTACAAAAACTCTAAAATTAGTAGGCTTTCCATAATTATTGATATCAAATCTAGCCCTGATACTATTTTTTAAATTAGGTAGTTTACCAAAGGATGTAAGTTGTGCTAATTCTTTCTCTGTGATATACCTTTTTAAGAGCTTAGATAGCTTATTATTAGGAGAAGGTCTATGATGAATAAGGTTAAAAGTCTTTTCTTCTTTCTCAGGACTCAACAATTTAAATTGTGCATAGGTTTTTAAATTTAAAAAAAGTAATAAGATCAGAATTTTTTTCATAAAGTACTTAAATCAATGATTTTACTAAGGTATGAATACTTTCAATAGCTTTAAAAAAGTACACTTCCAAATCCCCATCTTTTTCCCTACTTTTAGTACCGACTAATTTAAATTAAAAAGATGAAAACACTATGCTCTAAAATTGGCATGTTCTTACTGGTCCTTTGCCTTTTTCCAGAAACGACAACAGCACAAAAAAGAAAAAAGAAAAACACTGTAACAACTGCTTATCCAGAAGAACTGTATTCTAGTTTAGAATACCGATTAATAGGTCCTTTTAGAGGTGGGCGTTCTGCTGCGGTTACTGGTGTGCCAGGAGAACCCAATCTCTTTTACTTTGGTGCTACTGGTGGGGGTGTTTGGAAAACTACCGATGGTGGTAGAACATGGGGAAATATTTCTGATGGCTTTTTTGGGGGTAGTATAGGTGCTATTGAAGTTTCTAAAAGCGACCCGAATGTAATTTATGTTGGGGGAGGTGAAAAAACCTTGCGTGGGAATGTATCATCAGGTTATGGTATTTGGAAAACAGAAGACGCAGGAAAAACATGGACATCCGTAGGACTAAAAAATAGCCGGCATGTGCCTAGAATTCGCATTCACCCAACCAATCATAACATCGTATATGCAGCAGTTTTAGGAAATATTTATAAACCTACGCAAGAACGTGGGGTGTATAAAAGCATAGATGGAGGTAAAACATGGAAGAAAACCTTATTTGCGAATAACCAGGCGGGAGCTGTAGATTTAGTTATGGACCCAAACAATCCTAGAATTTTATATGCTTCTACATGGCGCGCAAAACGTACGCCCTATAGCTTAAGTAGCGGTGGTGATGGCTCTGCCTTATGGAAAAGTACAGATAGTGGAGAAAGTTGGACAGAAATTTCTACAAACAAAGGTTTTCCTAAAGATACTTTAGGGATTATTGGCGTTACCGTTTCCCCTAAAAATTCCGAGCGCATATGGGCTATTGTAGAAAATAAAGAAAAAGGCGGATTGTACCGTTCCTATGATGGCGGCAAAGAATGGACACAAGTAAATAGTGAGCGTAAATTGCGTCAGCGTGCCTGGTATTACACGCGTTTGTATGCTGATACCGAAGATGAGAATACGGTTTATGTTTTAAACGTACGTTACCATAAATCTACCGATGGTGGAAAAAGCTTTAACACCTTTAATGCGCCACACGGAGACCATCACGATCTTTGGATTTCACCTGAAAATGCAAAGCGAATGATTATTGGAGATGATGGTGGTGCGCAAGTTACTTATGACGGAGGCGAAACTTGGAGTACCTATTACAACCAACCTACCTCACAATTTTATAGGGTTACCACAGATAATGCATTCCCATACCGTATTTATGTAGCGCAGCAAGATAATTCTACCATGCGGATTAAGCATAGAAGTGATGGTTTTTCCATCACTGATAAAGATTGGGAACCTACAGCAGGAGGAGAGTCGGCTCATATTGCGGTAGATCCAACAAATAATGATATTGTATATGGTGGTAGTTATGATGGTTTTTTAACTCGAAAAAACCATAAAACAGGAACAACAAGAGGTATTAATGTATGGCCAGACAACCCGATGGGGCATGGAGCAGAAGGAATGAAATATCGTTTTCAATGGAATTTCCCCATTATTTTTAGTCGGCATAACCCTAAGAAATTATATACCTTTTCTAACCATGTTCATGTAACCGAAAACGAAGGGCAAAGTTGGACATTATTGAGTGATGATTTGACTCGTAATGATCCTAAAAAAATAGTGTCTAGTGGTGGGCCAATTACGCAAGATAATACGAGTGTAGAATATTACTGTACCATTTTTGCAGCAAATGAAAGTCCGCTTAAAGAAGGTTTGTTATGGGTGGGTAGCGATGATGGTTTAGTACATATTACAAAAAACGGAGGAAGTACCTGGGAAAATATAACGCCCAGTATAATGCCAGAATGGAGTATGATTAATAGTATAGAACCTTCCGCTTTTGATGAAGGGACTTGTTACGTAGCAGCTACACGATATAAGCTGGGAGATTTTACGCCCTATTTATATAAAACAACAGACTACGGAAAGACTTGGAAAAAAATAACAAACGGTATAAATAAAGAACATTTTACGCGAGTAGTTCGCGAAGACCCTAAAAGAAAGGGCTTACTGTATGCAGGTACAGAAACAGGAATGTATATTTCTTTTGATGATGGCGCCAATTGGAATCCGTTTCAGTTAAATTTACCTATAGTTCCTATAACAGATTTAACCCTAAAAGAAAACAATTTAATAGTAGCAACACAAGGAAGAAGTTTATGGATTATAGATGATTTAACCGTGCTGCACCAACAAGGAGAAAATACCAAAACAAACGGTATAATTTTGTATCAGCCTAAAGATTCATACCGAACAAAAGGAGGAGCTAGAAAAGAACCATCAAAGTTAGAAGGGCAAAATCATCCTAATGGAGTAATTACACATTTCTATTTAAAAGACCTAACAGAAAAAGATACAATTGCCTTAACCTACACAACAGTGCAAGGTGATACTTTAGCAAAATATACCAATCATTCTAAGAAAAAAGATAAAAAATTAGAAGTCAAAAAGGGAGGTAATACTTTTGTGTGGAACACCCGTGGAAAAGGAGCAGAAAAATTAGACGGAATGATTTTATGGTGGGCTAATTTAAATGGTGCCAAAGCAGTTCCGGGGAAGTATAAAGTACACTTAAATGTTAATGGCGTTTCTACGGCAGAAACGTTTACAATTCTTCCAGATCCCAGAGCTGAGGTTTCTGTTGCAGACATGCAAAAGCAATTTAATTTTATAACTGATATTAATACCACTATAGATAAAGCGCATCAATCTATAAAAAAGATAAAAAAGATAACAGCACAATTAGATGCTTTTACAAAACAATATAAAGACAATACACAGACTACAGCTTTAGTAGAAAAGGCCAAAGCGATGAAGGAGCAATTTGGAGAAGTAGAAAAAGCCTTGTATCAAACCAAAAATAGGAGTAATCAAGATCCTTTAAATTTCCCAATAAAACTTACGAATAAATTAGGACATTTAAATAGTTTGGTAGCTATAGACGACTTTCCACCAACGGAGCAAGATATTGCAGTTAAAAATGAGTTGACTGCAGCCATTAGCCTTCAGCTAGATGCTTTTAATGCTTTAATTGCCAAAGAAATTGAGCAATTTAATGCAGCGTTTAATACTTTAAAACTAGAGTATTTGTTTGTGGAGGAATAAGAATTAAAGATCTTATGAGATATTGTTTCAAATTTGAAGACACCAATACTTTATACTCTACTGTGCAAAGTCTATGACTTAGTGCTGTATTGAGTAAGAAATAAAAAACCACAACATTAAAGTTGTGGTTTTTTATGCGTATATTTTTTTAATTTTAAAATATCAAGTTGTAGATCAGCTATAAAAAGAAAATACTTAAAAGAGGTTTTCTGCCTAATTCTGATCCCTATCTTTGCATTTAAAATGTATTATATAAACCATAATGGCAGAGTATTACCAACATATAAAAGCATTGCATCTTATTTTTGTAATCACTTGGTTTGCAGGACTTTTTTATATTCCGCGTTTATTTATTTACCATATAGAAGCTTCACAAAAACCTTCGCCAGACAAAGAAATACTTAGTGCACAATTAAAACTAATGGCCAAAAGACTATGGTATATTATTACATGGCCTTCTGCTATTTTAGCAACTTTTTTTGCACTAGCGTTACTATATATAAACCCTTCTTTAGTAAAGTTAACATGGATGCAGGTAAAATTAGGCTTTGTAGGGCTTCTAATCTTATATCATCTTAGAAATCATCTTATTTTTAAGCAATTGCAGCAAGATATTGTGAAGTATAGCTCTAGATACATGCGCATTTGGAACGAAGTTGCCAGTATTATCCTCTTTGCGGTAATCTTTTTAGTAATACTCAAAAGAAATACTATTGACTGGTTATACGGCGTACTGAGTATTTTTTCTTTGGCTATTGTATTGATGCTAGGCATTCGATTATATAAAAAGATAAGAGCTAAAAATCCCAATGCTTAGAAATTTAGAGTATATAGAAGTCTACAATTGGCCTGATAATTGTTATCTTTAATTCTAAATTAAGCACTTTTGTTTCAGAAATTTTCACTCCGTTCTCGCATTTTTGTTTCCATGATTTTATTGGTAATTATTGCATCTGTATTAATTGCAGGGGTAACCATTTATCAATACGGAGAACAATCTAAAGATTATCATGAGTATAAGCTTGAGCGCAAAGAACAACAGATAAAAAAGAATATAGAATATACCTTAGAAAGAACAACCTACCCAGAAACAACGGAAAATCTAAGGCTAATTTTTAAAGACGAAATTTATGAGATTGCAAATGTCTTAAATGTAAATTTTAATATTTATGATTTAGAGGGGCAGCTAATTAAAAGTTCTAGGCCAAAATTTACAAACGATTCTATTTCAAGATGCCTGCCACCAGAAGTGTTGAATAATTTAGAATCTAGTTTAGATAAACGATTCTTAGAACAAAAATCTACTGCAGGAGATAAATACCAAGCTTCCTATACTTATATTACAGATAGTAAGTTTAAACCCATAGGGATCCTAAACCTTCCTTATTTTGAGGATAATTCTTTTAACGAAAAAGAACTAGGGGAATTTTTATGGCGTTTAGGGGGTGTTTACCTTTTAATGCTTCTTATTGCAATTGCACTGGCTTATGTAATTTCTAAATACATAACCCGCTCATTACAGACCATTTCCGATAAGATGAACCAGACCGATTTAACCAAACGAAACCAGAAAATTAGTATTGAAAACCCAAGTGAAGAAATTGGAAAACTGATTGATGCTTACAATGATATGATTGATGAGTTAGAAGCAAGTGCAGTAAAATTAGCACGGAGTGAGCGCGAACAGGCGTGGCGAGAAATGGCAAAGCAAGTAGCGCATGAAATTAAAAACCCACTTACTCCTATGCGGCTAAGCGTACAAAGTTTTGAGCGTAAATTTGATACTACAGACCCTAATATTAAAACGAAAGTAGCAGAGTATTCTAATACCTTAATCCAACAGATAGATACAATGAGTAGTATTGCGTCTGCGTTCTCTAATTTTGCTGAAATGCCGGCACAACAAAAAGAAACTCTTAATGTGGTGAAAATTGTAAAGTTAGGTATTGATATTTTTAATGAAAATTACATCCATTTTATTGCAGACGAAGAAGAGATTATCGCTAGATTAGACCGTACGCAATTAATCCGCGTAGTAACAAATTTGGTAAAAAATGCCATACAAGCGGTTCCAGAAGTACCCTCGCCAAAAATCCTAGTGACCATAACCTCAGAAGGGGATGATGTTAAAATAGCTGTGGCAGACAATGGAGTAGGGATAACAGATGAAAACAAAGACAAAATATTTGAACCCAAATTTACTACTAAAACAAGCGGAATGGGATTAGGTTTGGGAATGGTGAAAGCTATTGTAGAAAATTATAAGGGTAGCATTACATTTACGTCTCAGCCAGGAAAAGGTACTGTATTTACGGTTTTATTTCCTAAAGCTGAAAAATAAGAATTGCATAAAAAGTTCAAAAAATAGGTTATAACTTTAAAATATAAAATTAGATTATAAATGGAGTTTACTAATTTACTAATTACCAATGAGGGTCATTTGGCTACAATTACTATAAATAGGCCTAAAAAATTAAATGCCTTAAATCGTGAAACCATACAAGAGCTTCATGAAGCCTTTACTCATTTAGATACTGATGCAGGAGTTAAAGTTATTGTAATTACAGGCAGTGGTGAAAAAGCTTTTGTAGCTGGGGCGGATATTGCTGAGTTTTCGGATTTTTCTGTAAATGAAGGGGCTCAACTGGCAGCAAAAGGGCAAGAACTGCTATTTAACTTTGTAGAAAACCTTCCTACACCCGTTATTGCTGCTGTAAATGGTTTTGCTTTAGGAGGCGGATTGGAATTGGCTATGGCTTGTCATTTTAGAATAGCTAGTGATACCGCAAAAATGGGACTTCCAGAAGTTTCTCTAGGAGTGATTCCTGGCTATGGTGGTACGCAGCGCCTACCACAATTGGTTGGTAAAGGTATTGCTATGGAAATGGTAATGACAGCTGGGATGATAACTGCTGAAAGAGCACTATCGCATGGATTGGTGAATTATGTGGTGCCACAAGAAGAATTATTGCCTTTAGCGTATAAATTAGCAGGCAGGATATCGAATAATTCGGCTTCTGCTATAAATTATGCAATAAAATCTATAAATGCTGGTTTTAACAATACTGTAAATGGTTATCAAACCGAAATAGAAGCTTTTGGAAATTGCTTTGGAACCGCAGATTTTAAAGAAGGAACAACAGCTTTTTTAGAAAAACGAAAAGCCAATTTTCAGTAAAAACCATAGTATATAGCTATTAAAACCTACTTTTATGACTACTAAAAACATACTACTTCTAGCATTTGTAATGCTTTTTAGCCTAGCAAAAGCACAAGAAATTCCAATTTCATATAAAATAGGAGAAAAATACAAAGACCGTTATAAATACTCTAATGTTTTAACTATTGAGAAAGATGATAATGGCGGTACTGTTATTGTTAGAGCCTATTATGGAGGCGTTTTTATTAAACCCAAAGGCTACTATATAGAACATTATAATAAAGATTTAGAACTTATAAACGATTATAATTATAAGTTAAAAGGCGCTAATTATGTAGATGCATTTGTAAAAAATGGACAAGTAAACTTACTTTTCTTAGAGTATAATTATTTTAAATCTAGTTATGAATATGTAGTACATACCAGCCCCTGTACCGAATTTAATTTTACACAGAAAAAAATATTAAGCATCGCTTCTGTAGAAGTAAACGAACCTATAGATCGTAATTATTACAATAGAAATTTTGGATCTGGTTTTTCTACTACCGTACTTTTTAATAAAGAACGTTCTGCTTTTACCATCAGTGCACACTTTAAAAAAGGAAAGAGCAATCAGCACTTTATTCATGTTTTTGATGCCTCTTTAAAGGAAATTATGCGTCAAGATTTTTCTAAAGAAGTAGAAACAAAAAACTATGCTTTTGAGAATTTAGCCATGTCTAAAGATCAAAAAGAAATTTATATTACAGCAAAAGCCTACTTTAAACAAAAAAGGTTTAAAACGGGTGAGCGTAGATTTCAGTATGAGTTGATAAAAGTAACAAATGATGGTATACAAACTCAGATTTTTGCAGATCCAGGAAAAATTCCTGAAGCATTAACGCCTTTGGTCTATGATGATAATACATTAGTTTGCCTTGGTTTTTTTGCAAACCGAAAAGATAACCGTTATAATGGTATTGTATATTTTAGTATGAACAGGAATTCTTTTACCATTAATGATAAAAAATATCACGACTTTTCCAATCAATTTATGATAGATAAATTTGGGAGTGATGAAGATAAAGAAATTAAAAACCTCATTTTTAAAGGAGTTGAGGTGAATGAAAATAAAGAAATTCTGTTTAATGCCGAAGAGTATTTTGCAACTTCTAGTTTCCAAACAGACCCTTCTGGAGCTCGAGTAAAGATTTTTAGATACCATTATAATGATATTGTAAGCGCAAAATTAAGCGCTACTGGAGATTTAGATTGGGTACGTAATATTAATAAATCTGAAGTAACTCAAGGAGATGCAGCATATACGTCTTACAGTACTTATAACAAAGGTGGTAATACCTATTTTTTTATTAGTACTGCTAGTGAAGAGCCGCAACAAATTAGTGGAGAACGTATTGTATTTAGACAAGGTTTTAGTAGAAATAGAAACGTTTTTGTTTTACAGTTAGATAAAGACGGGCAAATGATCTATAAGAAGCTAATTGACGATAAAGAATCTCGCCTTCCTCTAATGGTTTCTATACCCTTAATAGACAAAGCCAATGATTATTTATTGTTTTACGCTAAAAGAGGCTCTGGTAAGCAACTGGTAAAAGTATCTTTCTAAGCAAATAAACAATATAAGACTTATCGTAAACATGAGGAAAGTAATTTTAGCAATACTAAGCTGTATTATTGTTTTAGTTTCTTGTAAAGAAGACAATACAACCAAGGAAAGTACAGAAAGTAAAAAAAAAGTATTGCCATCTGCCAAGATATTAAACAGTGTTATTTCAAAATTTCAGGAGTGCAAGCAAGCAAGTGCTGAAAGATTAACCTGTAGAAATGCGTTTACCAAGTTTATAAGTGAAACCTATGAATTAGAGGAGTTTAAAAATGCTAACGGAGAGTACAAAATTTATGATAGCATTCAATCTATAGTTATTAGAAACAAATCTTGGGAAAAATTAGGTGTGGCAACCAACCAAGATAATATAGATAAAGCAGTTACACATGCTAAAAAAGGTGCTTTGGTTTTGGTTATTGATACTTCTAACACCTATGGACATGTAGTGGCTTTGCAGGCTGGAGATACTCAAAAATCTGGCTCTTGGGGATTACACTTGCCTCAGGTATTTTCACTAGTAAATCATAAACCAGAAAAATCTTTTCAAGGAAAGTCTTTAGCCTATGCCTTTAAAAAAAGTGATGCTTTAGAAATATATCTAAGGAAATAACGATTTCTTGTTAAAGCCTTTAACAAATTACTCTACTTATCTTTTAAGAGTTATAAACTGTTAAAAGAGTATAAATATATTTTATTAACAGTCTTTAAAAGGATTTATTCCATAAATTTGGATTAAATCCAATAAATGAAATCTAAAAACTATATAAAAGGGCGAGGAGCACAACAAAATACACCTAATAAATTTCTAGAACATTTATATGAAACTAGAGCAGATTTTTTAGAGTTTTGCCGTATAGAAGGCGAAATTGCAGATAAAAACAAAACGCAATACATTCCTATTTTTCCAAAAACTATTGTAAATAAAGTTACAAGTCCGGATATTGGAATGGGTTTTTCTATGAACCCGTACCAAGGTTGTGAGCATGGATGTATTTATTGCTATGCCCGTAATACACATGAATTTTGGGGTTATAGTGCTGGCTTAGATTTTGAACGAAAAATATTAATTAAAAAAACAGCTCCGCAATTATTAGAAGCCAAATTAAAAAGTAAAAAATGGGTGGCAAATACCATAGTACTATCAGGTAATACAGATTGTTATCAACCTGCTGAGCAAGAGTTTAAAATTACAAGAGCCTGTTTAGAAGTCTTTTTAAAATACAAACATCCCGTAGGGATTATTACTAAAAATGCATTAATTTTAAGAGATTTAGACCTTTTAAAAGCACTTACAAAAGACGGACTAATTGGTGTAAATGTATCCGTAACATCACTTTCTGAAGAAACCAGAAGAATCCTAGAACCAAGAACTACAACGATTAAAAAACGTTTGGAAACTATACGAATCTTATCAGAAAATAAAATTCCAGTAAATGCTATGTTAGCCCCAATAATACCGGGGATTAATAGTCATGAGATTTTAAATTTAGCCAAAGCAGTATCCAATAATGGAGCCTTGTCTTTTGCTTTCACAGTTGTTCGTTTAAATGGTGCCATAGGACAAGTTTTTACCGATTGGATTAAAAAAACACTACCAGATAAAGCCGATAAGGTTTTAAACCAAATAGCCGACTGCCATGATGGGAACTTAAATGATAGTAGATTTGGGATTAGAACTCGTGGAGAAGGTAAAATAGCAAGTTATATTCATGATACCGTACGTTTAGCAAGGCATACGTATTTTAAAGATAAAAACTTTCCCAAGCTAAATACTAAATTACACGAGCAATATAAAGATGGGCAAATGAAGTTGTTTTAAAGGTTTAAATATATTATTTCAGTAGATATTTATTTTCCAATAAAAATCAATATGTCAACGCATCTATTTTGTTTATGAGCTTGTTTAAAATGTAAACTATATGTATCAGAAGATTCACCTAGCCAAGTCATGTAAAATTTAGATTCATCAATTTTTTTCTTTAGATTAAGTGCATTATAGACTTCATATGCCCTTTTTTTAGAGAGCTTAAAGTTATTCTCTTTTGGGCCACTTGGAGAAGCAAACCCAAATATTTTAAGGTATGTAACATTAGAAGAAGATAATATTTCAGCAATTTCATCAATTGTTTTTTTACCTTTTTGGTTTAATTTATAGCTATTACTTCCAAAATAAATTGTCTTAACAATCATATCTTGACAGAAAATAAAGTTTACACAAAAATAAAATATTAAAAAGGCTATTAATTTTACAAATCTGTTCATTTTTAAAAATTAGAAGGCTTCCACTCATTATAAAACTGCTCTAAAAAAGTAAGCATAAATTGATGACGCTCTTCGGCTAATTTTCTACCCGTATCCGTGTTCATCTTTTCTTTAAGGAGCAGTAGTTTTTCATAAAAATGATTAATAGTAGGGGCAGTAGACTTTTTATACTCTTCTTTAGTCATATGTAGATTAGGCGGAATTTCCGGGTTATACAATTCCCTGTTTTTAAACCCGCCGTAATTAAAGGTACGGGCAATACCAATAGCACCAATAGCATCTAATCTGTCTGCATCTTGTACTACCGCTAATTCTTTAGAATAGAATTTTTTACCATTTACCTCTAGGCTGGCTTTAAAAGAAATATGGTTAATAATATGTACAACATGTTCTATGGTTGATTTATCTACAGCATTCGCTTCTAAAAATTCGGTAGCTAACTTAGGGCCAATCGTTTCGTCTCCATCATGGAATTTTGCATCAGCAATATCATGTAAAAGCGCCCCAAGCAGAACAATATTAAGATCTACAGCTTCTGTTTGCGCAATGTATTTTGCATTATTGTAAACACGTTCTATATGAAACCAATCATGACCACCTTCGGCACCTTTTAAAGTTTCTTTTACAAAGGCTATTGTTTTTTTAATAAGGATAGTAGTACTCATTATACTTTTATTCCTGCAGTAACTAATGCTTCTGCTTTTGCAATTAATTCGTCTGGATTTCCAGTATTTTCTATGGGTTGGTGTACATCAAAAGTCAACCTATTTCCAATACCATTAGGGAATTTTCCATATTTCAGCATTTTCCAAGAGTTATTGATGCTTATGGGTACAATTAATGCAGAAGGTGCAGTTTTTAGTAAAACTTTAAGCCCAGTGGGTTGAAATTTTTTTGGATGCCCCGTTCTACTGCGTGTTCCTTCTGGGAAAATTACTGCACTACGCTTATGTTTTTCAATATACTTCCCTAGCTTCATAATTTCTCCTAAAGCTTGCTTGCCATCTTTTCTATCTATTAAAACAGAGCCCCCATGTCTAAGGTTATATGAAACGCTAGGGTAGCCTTTCCCTAATTCTTTTTTACTGACAAATTTTGGATGATGTTTTCGCATCCACCATACTATAGGCGGAATATCGTGCATGCTTTGATGATTTAAAACTATAATTAGAGGTCTGTCTGTAGGTATTGTATGTGGGTTGTTAAATGAATAAGTAGTGCCCAGCCAATGCGTAGCTCTAATAAGAAACCAATTTAAAAAAGAAACACTTTTTTTATGTGCTTCGTAGCCAAATACATTAAGACAAAGCCATTGTATGGGATGAAAAATAACAAGAGATAGCCCAAAAGAGAATAGGTATAGAGCACTTAATGGATAGGCGAGTATTTTTTGCATTACTTCTCTTTTACGACTTTTAAAAGTGTTTCAACTAGTTTTTCCGGATTAGACCATTGCATGTTATGATCGCCTTCTATTTGCGTAACGGACCAGCCGTTTTCTTTGGCTCTTGCCGCTTGTGTTGCAAATCCGTCATCTTTAGGATTTGTACCTTTCTCTACTGTAAAAATATAACTAGTAGAAATTTTTAATCGATCTTTATTTTCGAGGACTATTTTGTCTGTCCATGTTTTTTTAGGATGTGGAACATCTTTTGGAGGTGGTGTCCCTTCCTTAACCCATGGTGGAACAATACCTCCGTTTACCTCTTTCATTTGTCCTCCACCCATAACACCTAGTATTGTTTCACCACTTTCATTATCTCTAGGAACAACAGCGTCTAAATAAATTAGTTTTTGTATTCTGTTAGGAATACTATTAGCTACTCCAGTAATAACAATTCCACCATAACTATGTCCTACTAGTATAACCTGATACAAATCTTCAAAAAGAATGGTATTTACAATATCATCTATATGTGTTTGTAAGCCTATGTTTGGAGAAGCTAAATGAGCCCTCTCTCCTTGCCCCGTTAAAGTAGGCCTGTATACCATAGCATTTTTACTGGTTAATAAAGAATCAACTGTTTTAAAAGCCCAACCGCCACCCCATGCGCCATGAACAATAACATAAATATCTTTTTTGCTAGCGATTTTAGGTTGCGATCTAAGCGCATTAAAAGCAAAAAAAGAAAAGAGTAAAATTAGAATACGATTGCTATGTGTCATGCTTACGTAATTTTAGAGGCGTATTTTATAGAACACTTTACAAAAATAAAAAACCACTTCATATAGAAGTGGTTTTAAATTTAATTTTTTAAGATAAAGTCATTAACAAAACTCGTTGTAAGCTTCCATTAAATTTTCTGCAATCATTTCTGCAGGTCTTCCTTCTATATGATGGCGTTCTATCATATGCACTAATTCCCCATCTTTAAACAATGCCATACTTGGAGAAGAAGGCGGAAAAGGAATCATTAAACTACGTGCTTTATCAACAGCTTCTGTATCTACACCAGCAAAAACAGTAACAATATGGTCTGGTTTTTTGCTGTTTGTTAAACTAAATTTTGCAGCAGGTCTTGCATTAGCGGCAGCACATCCGCAAACGGAATTTACAACTACTAATGTTGTGCCCTCAGCAGCAACTGCCTTTTCTACCGCTTCGGCTGTATGTAATTCTTGAAAACCAGCAGATGCTAGGTCTTCTCTCATTGGTTTTACTAATTCTGCAGGATACATATTCAATTTTTTTAAAATTCTTATAAGATAACAAATATAGCTAATTTGTTGTATATCTGTTTTAGATCTTAACTTTTCGTTAATGTATCTTTTGTATGTGAAAATGATATCTTTGAAAAAATTATTTTTAATATGATAAAATGGATTGCAGCTATCATTGGCCTTTCTTTTTATAAATATCCAGGCGCTATTATTGGTTTTTTAATTGGTAGTATTATTGATAGTTTTAAAAGTAAATCTGGAGGTTTTAAAAAGATAGTTACTGATGTAATGCAACAAAAAGTATCTCCAGCAGATTTTGAGCTAAACTTATTGTCGTTATGCTCTTTAGTTATAAAAGCAGATGGTAAGGTAAGTAAATCCGAAATGGATTATGTACGGCAATATTTTGTAAGCACGTATGGGAAAGAAAAAGCAAATGCTATTTTTAGAACTTTTAACGAAGTTGTAAAAAAGCGAGAGATTTCTGCAGAGCGTATTTGTACTTTTATGAATGTACGTACCCGTTACGAAGTACGCCTACAACTCATACATTTTTTATTTGGTATTGCACAAGCAGATGGGCATGTAAGTGCTGCAGAAATAATGAAATTAAAGGAAATCGCAGGGTATTTTAGAATTGGTAAAACAGATTTTGAAAGTATTATGGCGATGTTTATTAAGTCTGCTGATACTGCTTATAAGATTTTAGAAATAGAAAAAACAGCTTCTAATGATGAAGTAAAAAAAGCATATCGGAATATGGCAAAAAAATACCATCCAGACCGAGTAAATACTGAAAATGAGGCCATAAAAAGAGGTGCTGAAGAAAAATTTAAAGAAGTACAAAAAGCTTACGAAACCATACAAAAAGAAAGAGGGCTTTAACCGTTGCGTATTATGGATACTTTTTGGTTTTATATAGAAATGGGTTTTAAACATGTGTTAGATATAACAGCTTATGATCATATATTGTTTTTAGTAGCAATGGTATTGCCTTTTACTTTTAAAAATTGGAAAAAAGTAGTATTGTTAGCAAGTGTTTTTACCATAGCACATTGCGCCTCTTTAGTACTATCTACCTATAAAATTGTAACAGTTGCTATTCCTTTTATTGAATTTTTAATCCCAATTAGCATTTTATGTACTGCAATTTTTAATCTGGTATACTTTAAAAAAGCTGCAGAACAAGTAAATATGTTATGGTATCTTTTGTCAACCACTTTTTTTGGGCTTATTCATGGTTTTGGCTTTTCCAACTATTTTAAAATATTAATGATGGGAGAAGAGGAACAAATTACACCTTTACTTGGTTTTGCAACGGGTATAGAGTTGTCTCAGATGCTTATTGTTTTGGTAGTACTTCTTTTAGCTTATGGTTATAAAGAAACAATAGCAACAGCACATCATTATTTTGTTATTGCTGGTACGATACTTATTATATTAATTACAATTCCATTACTTATAAATACGTATCCTTTTTAGGTTTTCACTTAAAATTAACCTATAATAGGTTGTGAGGCTTAGTTAAAGCAGGTATCTTAGTAAGTTGTAAGACAAATTATAATCACTTTTAGACATTTCATGAAAGAGGTTAAGCAAAGAAAATATGATAAGGCCTATTTAAGAATGGCTACAGAATGGGGTAAGTTATCTTTTTGTACTCGAAAACAGGTAGGCGCAATAGTAGTAAAAGATAGGATGATTATTTCTGATGGGTATAATGGTACCCCAACAGGTTTTGAAAATGATTGCGAAGATGAAGAAGGAAATACAAAATGGTATGTTTTGCATGCAGAAGCTAACGCCTTATCTAAAGTAGCCTCCTCTACACAGTCTTGTGATGGTGCAACTTTATACATTACATTATCACCTTGTAAAGAATGTAGTAAGCTCATTTACCAGTCTGGCATAAAACGTGTTGTTTATAAAAATGCATACAAAGATGACTCAGGATTAAAATTCCTTAAAAATGCTGGTGTAGCGTTATTACATTTATCAGAAATTGAATAGTTTTTAAAAGTTTAGATACAGCTAAAACCAATGAAGAAAAATAATAATTATTTATGGCCTACCATTTTAGCAGCTACGCTGGCTATTGGTATTTTTATTGGAGGTAAACTTCACTTTACAGATACGCCAGAAAAACTTTTTACATCAAATACAAACTCTAAAAAAGATAAATTAAACAGACTTATAGATTATATAGATTACGAGTATGTAGATGATATTAATACGGATAGTATTGTAGATGTTGCCGTAAATAATATCCTAGATAAGCTAGACCCGCATTCCGTTTATATTCCTAAAAAAGATATGACCAGAGTATCCGAAAGTATGAAAGGAGATTTTGTAGGTATTGGGATTAGTTTTTTTATGGAAAAAGATACCATTGCTGTAGTGAGAACCATAAAAGATGGTCCAAGTTATGATAAAGGAATAAAAGCAGGAGACCGTATTTTAATAGCAGATAATGATACGCTTTTTGGTAACCAGATGCCTAGTGAGGTTATTATAGATAAGCTAAAAGGAAAACAAGGAACCGAAGTAAAACTTAAAGTATACCGAAAACAAGAAGATAGAACCTTTGATGTTACTATAAAAAGAGGTGCAATTCCTATAAAAAGTGTAGATGCGTATTATATGTTAACCAATACGCTTGGGTATATAAAAGTAAACAGGTTTGCAGAGTCTACCTATAAAGAGTTTAAAAAGGCCTTAACAGCCTTACAAAAACAAGGGGCAAAAAAATTAGCATTAGATTTAAGAGATAATCCTGGAGGGTATTTAGGAGTTGCCGAAGAAATGGCAGATGAATTTTTAGAAGACGGAAAACTTATCCTATTCACCAAAAATAAAAGAGGAGAAATAGACAAAATGTTTGCTACCAGTAAAGGTGCTTTTGAAGATAAACCTATTTATGTAATGATTAATGAGCGTTCTGCCTCTGCCAGTGAAATTATTGCAGGAGCGTTGCAAGATAATGATGTGGGTACCATTGTAGGAAGGCGTTCTTTTGGAAAAGGTTTGGTGCAAAGAGAAATGGAATTAGGTGACGGTTCTGCCGTACGTTTAACTATTTCTAGATATTATACGCCTACAGGAAGATCTATTCAAAAAGAGTATAAAAAAGGAAATAATAAAGACTACTATAAAAAATTTACAGAACGTTACCAAAATGGAGAACTAGGCTCTGTTGATAGTATAAAAGTTGCAGATTCCTTAAAATTTACAACTCCAAAAGGGAAAGTTGTTTATGGCGGTGGAGGTATTATTCCAGATGTTTTTGTTCCTATAGGGAGTTATGAACAAGAACTCATTAATTCTTTAGAATTAGCAATGTCTCGTTTTGCATTTTATCACCTAGAGGAAGATAGAACACTATATCAGGGATATGCTCAAGAAGAATTTTTAAATGATTTTAGAGCAGATGATATTCTTTTTGAAAAATTTATCACTTGGATGGAAAGTGGAAACGGTGCTGGAATTTCTCACTTACCATATTATGATTATGAAAAAGAAATTAAGATTTACATAAAATCTGCATTAGCAGAGCAGTTGTTTAGCCCTAATTTACAAGCTAAAATAAAAAGCGAGAATGATATTATGATCCGTAAAGTTTTAGAGTTAGATAACCCAGCACTTAAAGCATTAGAAAAAATAGAATAGCTTATTCTTCTTCTATTTTCTTTTGTACTTTTTTTGAAGCGATAAAAATTAGTAAAATCACAATTGCACATGCAGAGGCTACAATGCCTATGAGTGCGATAATACTATCACCCTCAAGTAAATCATTAAAATTAAGTAAAGTAGTATTATAGGCAATTAAAGCTATTGCAACTATAATTAAAATGATATTTACGGTCTTATTCATAATACAATTTGTTTTTTGCAACTTTAAACTAAAAGAGTTGATTAATATTAGCAGCAAATAGTTTTACAGCAATAGCCAATAATATAACGCCAAAAACCTTTCTAATAACACTTACACCAGCTTTTCCTAGTAGCTTTTCTATTTTGTTAGATAGTTTAAGAACCACATACACAAAGGTAACATTAGCTATAATGGCTACAATAATATTTTCAACATAATATTCTGCACGCAAAGCTAAAATAGAGGTCATTGTACCAGCACCAGCAATTAAAGGAAAAGCAATAGGAACAATAGAGGCACTTTCTGGTTCATCATCTTTATATAAAGTTATGCCTAATACCATTTCTATGGCCAAGAAAAAAATTACAAAAGAACCTGCCACAGCAAATGAATAAACATCAATGCCAATTAAATTTAAAATTTGTTCACCAACAAATAGGAAGGTAATCATAATAAGAGCAGCAACAATAGATGCCTTTTCGGATTGTATGTGTCCTACTTTTTTACGCAAGCCTATAATAATAGGAATACTACCAAGAATATCAATTACTGCAAAAAGAATCATAGTTGCAGTAATTATTTCTTTAAAATTAAAATGGAATTCCATAGTAAAGTAATTTCAATACAAATTTACGTTTTAAATGAAACATGAAATCATTTTAAAAAAATAAATGTCTTGTAAAGTTCCTATAAAGTATCTTTGTTAGGCTTAAGCGTATCATTATGTTTCAGATTGGAAAAACACTAATATCAGAAGAGATTATTGAAAACGATTTTGTTTGTAACCTTACAGCTTGTGAAGGGGCTTGCTGTGTAGATGGTAATGCAGGAGCCCCCCTTGATGATAATGAAACAGAAATTTTAGTAGATATTTACCGCGATGTAAAACCATTTTTAAGACCAGAAGGTATTGCTGCGATTGAAGCGCAAGGAGCATTTATAAAAGGTGAAGATGGCGAATGGGAAACACCTTTAGTGAACGAAAGTGAATGTGCTTACGTTGTTTTCTCGGACAAGGGAATTGCAAAATGTGGATTAGAAGAGGCTTATAATGCAGGTGCTACAACATGGAAAAAACCAGTTTCTTGCCATTTGTACCCTATAAGAACTAGAGAATACACAGAATTTACAGCAGTAAACTACCATAAATGGGAAATTTGTGACCCAGCCTGTTCCTTAGGAAAAGAATTGCAAGTGCCTATTTATAAATTTGTAAAAGAAGCTTTGGTGCGTAAATTTGGAGAAAAATGGTATTCAGAATTAGAACAAGTAGCTTCAGAAATCTCTAAATAGTTGGGATGTGTAAGAGTACTGTTGTACCACTAGGGTTATGGTCCGCATCATGTAAATCAATCATTTCTACTTCAAAAGAGTTTTGATAATCTTTAGAGAAATTAGCAAGGCGTTCTTTTGTAATTTCAATTCCAATAGATTTTCTTTTTAATACCTTATTTTGCTTAATTACTTCGGCAGCAGCTCTGCCTATTCCGTTATCAGTAATATAAATATCTGTAAAAAACGGATTTTCTTTTTTAATAATGATTTTAATTTTCTTGTCTCCTGTTTTTGAAGATAATCCATGCCATAATGAGTTTTCTAAAAATGGTTGTAATATTAAAGAAGGTATTTTAATATTGTTTGCATCAATATCATTTTCTATAATTACTTCAAAATCTATTTCATTAGAAAAACGTATGTTCTCTATGTTCATATAAAGTTCTACCGTTTCTAATTCTTCTGCTAATGATATTTCTTTTACAGAGGAAGCTTCTAGTATTTTACGAACCAACTTAGAAAACTTATTTAAATAGTATACCGCATTTTTCTTCTCATTATTAATAATATAAAGTTTGATGGAATTAAGGGAATTAAACAAAAAATGAGGATTCATTTGGCTACGCAACATACTTTGCTCTAAAGTCAATAATTTCTTTTCGTTTTTTAGTTGAAATTGGCGATACAGGATATATAGAAATAAAAATAAAAGCGCTAAACCTAAAGCACTTACTAGTATTGTATTTTCGTTTCTTTTTAATTTTAATTTTACAATTTCGTTTTCTTTGGCAAGAACTTCAATTTGGTTATTTTTCTTTTCGGCATCGTATTTAAAAATAATATCGTTTACATACCTTAAGTTAGTCTCATCCGTAACGTCTTCCTCTATTTTTTTGGCTTTTGTATAATATTCTAAAGCGCTTTCAAAGTCTTTTCTTTTAGAAGAAAGTGTGGCTAGATGTTTGTAGCCTAAAACAGAAAACATTTTTAAATTATGTTTTTGCGAAAGAGCAATACCTTTAGAAATATTTTCTTTTGAAGCTTTAAGTTGGTTGAGTTCCATTTGCGCGCAACCTAGATTTATATAAATAGGAGATGTTGCAAATACATCACCTAAGGTTATAGATTTTTCTAGAGTAGGCACTAAAATATCTAGTGCCAGTTGAGGTTTACCTTGCTTTATATAAACTTGCGCAATACTATTATTACAGAAAACACGCCCCTTATCATTGTTAATTGCATCATTATGTGTTAATGATGTTTTGTAATAGGATAAAGCAGTATCTAATTTTCCGATTAGTTCAAAACATTCTCCTATGTTCTGGTTATTAATAGCTAACCCCAGCTGATTATTTAATTCGGCCTCTAACAGTAATGATTTTTTATATTGCGTTATGGCTAAACTGTATTGTTTTAAGGTTTGGTATATATTTCCAATGCCATTTAATGATACATTAATGCTTCTTTTTAATCCTCGTGTTGGTATTTGTACAGTCTCTGCTAATTCTAATGCTTCTTGCGCATAATCTAACGCTGTTTTTATAGCATCCATTCTTCTGTAAACAACGCTAAGCATGTTAAGACTAAACACACGCAACTCTATATTTTCGGCTTTTATAGCAGCTTGTAATGCTTCATTATGTAAATCTATAGCTTTATGGTATAGCGAAATATTACGGTATTTTGTTCCTAGTTGGTTTAATGCATATGCCTGCCCATGTAGATAGTCTTTTTTCTTAGCCTGATTAATAAAATAACGCATGTAAATAGTATCTCTCCTATGTGGTCTTAACACAGCATCTAAATCGGCATATTTTTCAGGAGCTATTCGTAAAAGACTATCTGTAGCATTTTTAAAATGAGAACTTATCTCCTGTGAAGAACCTATAAAAGAAAATAAAAGTAGAAAAAGTAATATCGCTTTTTTAGTTAAAGCTAAACAGCAACCTAATGAAATAAAGTAAGTTTGGTTTTCTTTTAGGCAGTGCATACATTTATAATAAATCTAGAAAATCAGATTTTTTCTGACGAGAAACAGGTATTTTATGATTCGATTGTAAAACTACATATCCATCTGTTTTTAAAAATTCTTTAATCTTATTGATGTTGATAATGTATGAATTATGAATTCTAAAGAAGCTCTCTTTTGGTAGCAATTCGTTAACTTCTTTTAATTTTTTAGTAAGTACTATTTTTTGATTATTAACTAAGTATAAGGTGCTATAGTTACCGTCAGATTCAGCATAAAGAATCTCATCATTTTCCAAGAAAACAAGTTTTCCATCAGTATTAATCGTGATTTTTTTTTGAAGTGAATTCGTATTTAAATTGCCGAGTGCTTTTTCTAATTTGTCAGCAGTATAATTTCTAGCATTGTGCTTTTTTATTTTTGCAATGGTATCCGTTAAATCATCACTATCTATGGGTTTTAAAAGGTAATCTATTGCCTCATGCTTAAGTGCTTTAATAGCATATTGATTGTAAGCTGTGGTGATAATAACTGGGAAATCTTTATTTTCTAATTTCTGAATAAATTGAAAACCGTCCATTGTTGGCATTTCAATATCTAAAAAAAGACAATCAGGTGTATTTTCACTCTTATTTAAATAACTTAGGGCTTCAACGGGATTTGTAAAAGATGACACAACCATAATTTCATCACTAAAATTGGTTAATTCCCACGATAAACTTTGTATCGCTTTTGCTTCATCATCTACTAATATGGCTTCTAACATAAAAATTAAATATTTTTAAAATTAGTGGTAATAAGTATTTTTTAATTATTGAGATGTGTAAATGGCATATTTTTAAGTGCAAATTACATATATAGCAAGAAAACTAGTAAATATATTCCTGAATACTTTAGTTGGTTACTTGTATAAAATACCTAAGATTTTTAGTCTTTTGCCATTTATACAATATTAGTATCCATTTATACATCAATTTATAAAAAGACTCACTTTTCTTCTAATTTCGAGCTCAAGATATAGAATTATCCAGAAAAGATATTAAATTATTATATAAAACCAATTTTTAAATTAAAGAAGTTCTCCCTTATAATCTGAAAACTCAGTATTAAATGAGAAGTACACTTTTTAACTTAAAAACCTAAACCATGCAAAAATCGTTTATTTTACTTGTTATTTTTATTTTGCTTTTAACTGTAGCTGTTTTAACAGACAATACAAATGCTGTAAAGGAGAGTAAAGACTTAGACCAAGTTGCGCTAAACAAAACACCACAATCTTAAAAATAAGTACTTTTCTGGCACACTGTTTAGAAACCTATTTATAATTTATCCTAGATTAAGATGTTACAGTTTAAGTAAAAAATAGATGTATAGAGTTTATTGTAAGGATTCAATAAAATTTATTGTATTGTTGAAATACTTAAAAGCGACTTTAATGCTGGTAAATATTAAATTAGAAAATATAAAATGATGTAAACATAACTTTAATTAAAATTTGTAAGAAAAAAATTAACATTTGTAAAGAATTTAATTCAATTAAATTCAACAAAAAAGGAGTAACACAAAGAAAACTTTAACAAATAGCTTGTTTTTTTAGTAATTTTCTGATAATCAATGTTTTGATAGAAAATAGTTTTTGAATGTGTATAAATTATTTATTTTTGTAACGCTGGTCTGACCGTCAGCATTGAACAAATACTCCCCAAATAAAAATTTGCAATCAAAGAATCTGTCAAACCTATAAAGTGTAACTCTATTGGTGTGCATTAAGAATTAGAATGTACATTGTTGTTTTTACAACCCAACGATGATTGTTATTATTAAACAACTGGGGAAACCCTTTTATTTAGTTTTTAGGTTTCGGGGGGAACTTCCTAAACTGAATAGTTTTTTAACTAACAATTCCGAAAATAGATATCGTATGAGTTACATGGTTTGACAGTATTGCAAATTGATCGTTAAAATCTTTAACTTTTAAAAACCAAGTATTTTCAACTATTAAAATTAAACCAAAAAGTATAAAAAAACATACTTTTTGGTTTAATCTTTTCTGTTTAAAAGTTAAACAAAATATTATTTTATCTCAAAGGCAACAAACATAACTGCTGAACCTAGATGTCAACAACCGATGTTAAAAACTTTGTATATCAAAACGTAAAACAAGCTTTATTAACTGATGCTTTTTTGCAATCTTTGTTGACCCTATAAACAGTTAATTTTCACTCTCAAAACAATATAAATACTATGTCAACAGCAGTAGAGCCTATTTTAGCAGAAAACGAAGACAGATTTGTAATATTTCCTATTAAGCATGATGATTTGTGGGAATGGTATAAAAAATGTGAAGCTTGTTTTTGGACTGCTGAAGAAATAGATCTTGGTGAAGACATAAATGATTGGAATAATAAGTTAAGTGAAGATGAACGTTATTTCATTAAACACATATTAGCATTTTTTGCTGCTTCTGATGGTATCGTAAATGAAAATTTGGCAGAGAATTTTGTGAGTGAAGTACAATATGCAGAAGCTAAATTTTTCTACGGTTTTCAAATCATGATGGAAAATATCCATTCAGAAACTTATTCTTTATTAATAGATACCTATGTAAAAGATGAAAAAGAAAAAGGCATTTTATTTAAAGCAATAGAAAACTTTCCTGCGATTAAGAAAAAAGCAGATTGGGCTTTAAAATGGATAGATTCTCCAAGTTTTGCAGAACGTTTAATTGCTTTTGCAGCTGTAGAAGGTATTTTCTTTTCAGGTGCTTTTTGTTCTATTTTTTGGTTGAAAAAAAGAGGTTTAATGCCAGGTCTTACTTTTTCTAACGAATTAATCTCTAGAGATGAAGGAATGCATTGTGATTATGCCGTTCATTTACATCAAAACCACCTTATAAATCCTGTTTCTAAAGAGCGTATTAGAGAAATATTAGTAGATGCTTTGAATATAGAAAGAGAGTTTATTACAGAATCCTTACCAGTGAGTCTTATTGGTATGAATTCTAAATTAATGACGCAGTATCTGGAGTTTGTAACAGATCGTTTATTGGTAGAATTAGGTTGTGAAAAAGAGTACAATACAACAAATCCTTTTGATTTTATGGATATGATCTCTTTACAAGGGAAAACAAATTTCTTTGAAAAAAGAGTTGCAGAATACCAAAAAGCGGGTGTCTTAAACAATGATAAAGACGGCGATTCTCAAAAAATTAGCTTTGATGCTGATTTTTAAATTATACCAAAATTACTTTTTTAGATTTTAAATCTAAAACATTACAATATAATTTTCTATGACTTACATCCTATAAAAGGATTGTAAGCCAAACCAACTGACTAACAATATTATTAACAAAAAAATAGTAGCTATATGTATGTATTAAAAAGAGACGGAAGAAAAGAGCCGATTATGTTTGACAAAATAACGGCAAGAGTTCGTAAGTTATGTTACGGACTTAATGAAAGGGTAGATCCTATAAAAGTTTCTATGCGTGTTATTGAAGGTCTCTATGATGGTGTTACAACTTCTGAACTAGATAATCTAGCAGCAGAAATTGCAGCAACAATGACTACTACACATCCAGATTTTGCAAAGCTAGCTGCACGTATTTCCGTATCTAACTTACATAAGAATACCAAAAAATCGTTTTCAGAAACGATGAAAGATTTATATGAATATGTAAATCCAAGAACTGGTAAAAAAGCTCCATTATTATCAGATGAAGTTTATAATGTAATTGTAGAAAATGCAGATGCTTTAGACTCTACTATAATATATAACCGTGATTTTGGCTACGATTATTTTGGTTTTAAAACATTAGAGCGTTCATATTTATTGAAATTAAATGGAGAAATAGCTGAGCGCCCTCAACATATGTTAATGCGTGTTGCTGTTGGAATACATTTAAACGATTTAGACGCCGCTATAGAAACATATGAGTTGATGTCTAAAAAGTATTTTACGCATGCTACGCCAACACTATTTAATTCTGGTACGCCTAAACCTCAAATGTCTTCTTGTTTTCTTTTAGCAATGAAAGATGACAGTATTGATGGAATTTATGATACTTTAAAGAGTACAGCCAAGATATCACAATCTGCTGGAGGTATAGGACTTTCTATACATAATGTAAGAGCTACCGGTTCTTATATAGCAGGTACAAATGGAACCTCTAATGGAATAGTGCCAATGCTAAAAGTATTCAATGATACGGCTAGGTATGTAGATCAAGGAGGAGGTAAACGTAAAGGAAGTTTTGCAATATACGTAGAACCATGGCATGCAGATATTTATGATTTTTTAGATTTAAAAAAGAATCATGGTAAAGAAGAAATGCGTGCACGTGATTTATTCTATGCCATGTGGATTCCAGATTTGTTTATGAAAAGAGTAGAGGCAAATGAAGATTGGACTTTAATGTGTCCTAACGAATGCCCTAACCTTTTTGACAAACATAGTGACGAATTTGATGCTTTATATTTAAAGTATGAAGCTGAAAATAAAGGTCGTAAAAAAGTAAAAGCACGTGAGTTGTGGGAGAAAATCTTAGAATCTCAAATAGAAACAGGTACGCCTTATATGTTGTATAAAGATGCAGCAAACCGTAAGAGTAATCAGAAAAATTTAGGAACAATTCGTTCTTCAAATTTATGTACTGAGATTATGGAGTACACTTCTCCAGATGAAATAGCGGTTTGTAACCTAGCGTCTATTGCATTGCCAATGTTTGTTAAGAACGGAAAGTTTGATCATGATGAACTTTTTAGAGTAACAAAGCGAGTTACTAAAAACTTAAATAGAGTTATAGATCGTAATTACTACCCAGTAAAAGAGGCTGAAAATTCTAATTTACGCCATAGACCTATTGGTTTGGGAATACAAGGTTTAGCCGATGCATTTATTATGTTGCGTATGCCTTTTACAAGTGATGAGGCAAAGACATTAAATCAAGAGATTTTTGAAACTTTATATTTTGCAGCAGTAACAGCTTCTTCTGAGATGGCAAAAGAAGAAGGCGTATATTCTTCTTATGAAGGTTCTCCAATTTCTAAAGGTGATTTTCAGCACAATTTATGGGGAATTAAAGACGAAGAGCTTTCCGGTAGATGGGATTGGGCTAAATTAAGAAAAGAAGTAAAGAAAAATGGTGTGCGTAACTCATTATTAGTTGCCCCAATGCCAACAGCATCTACTTCTCAAATATTAGGGAATAATGAGTGTTTTGAACCTTATACGTCTAATATATACACAAGAAGAGTATTATCAGGAGAGTTTATTGTTGTAAATAAACACCTGTTAGAAGATCTTGTAAAACTTGGCTTATGGAACGAAAGTTTAAAACAAGAACTAATGAGAGCAAACGGATCTATACAACACATAGATATTATCCCTCAGGATATTAAAGAATTGTATAAAACAGTTTGGGAGCTTAGTATGAAAGATATTATTGATATGTCTAGACATAGAGGATATTTTATAGATCAAAGTCAGTCATTAAATCTATTTATGGAAAATGCTAACTACTCTAAGCTTACCTCAATGCATTTTTATGCTTGGAAAAGCGGTTTAAAAACAGGAATGTATTATTTAAGAACAAAAGCAGCTGTAGATGCTATTAAATTTACTTTAGATAATACAAAGAAAAAAGAAGTTCCTGTTAGTATAGCTGCCGAGGCTGAAGTATTAGCCGCAACTCCAGCTCCTGTTGATGCTACAGAAATAAGAGTAGATACAACTCCTGAAGATGATGTGCAACCAATGACAGCCGCTGAGATGAAAGAACTTATTGCTAGGTCTAAAGAAGGGCAAGCAGACGATGATTGTTTAATGTGTGGGTCTTAAAACTGCATATTATATCATATATTTTCATAAAAAAAGCATCAGAATTAGTTCTGATGCTTTTTTTATAATTTTCATTTAAGGAAAAATAACTTAAACTTTTTCCTTACTAGTGCATAAACACTAGAACTTATAAATGTGTTTCTCAAAAAAGGCTATTAGCTTGCCTCTGGAAGAGTTTATTTTTTAATATATGGCTTTAATACTATTGAAGATATATAAGCCACTATATATAAAATTAAAAATGTGATATGATTTTCCATTTGGAGGCGCTTTAAAAAATATATTACTACAGATACGTTGTAAAAACTACTTTTGGATCTTATTTAAATGTTAAATAATCTAAAAAAAGCAACTTTTGCCTAAATAAATTGTTTTTTTCCTGAAAAGTAGTCGCATAAAATCAAGGTCATTACTTAAATTTTTCCCTTTAATATAATTTTAACACATTAGAATTGTAAGTAAATAAATAAAGTTACGCCTAAGTGTTTATAAGTTTGGTTTAGTTATTTCCGACTGGTTATCGGAAACAAAATTAAAAGCTCGGGGTGGTTCCCGAGCTTTCTTCGTTTTAAAGGGTAAATATGATTAGAATAGTGTTGTTTTTTATTTTAAAAAGTTTTTTTACTTTTTTTTAAAGTAAGTGTAAGTCAATACATAAAGTTACGTCTAAAATGGTATATGAAAAGTAATTCATAAGTTTGGTTTAGTTATTTCCGACTGGTTATCGGAAACAAAATTAAAAGCTCGGGGTGGTTCCCGAGCTTTCTTCGTTTTAAAGGGTAACTATGATTAGAATAATGTTGTTTTTTATTTTAAAAAGTTTTTACTTTTTTAAAGTAAGTGTAAGTCAATAGATAAGGTTACGTCTAAAGTGATATATGAAAAGTAATTCATAAGTTTGGTTTAGTTATTTCCGACTGGTTATCGGAAACAAAATTAAAAGCTCGGGGTGGTTCCCGAGCTTTCTTCATTTTAAAAATAACCTGAATAAAATAGTGTTGTTTTTTATTTTAAAAAGTTTTTTTACTTTTTTTTAAAAATAAGTGTAAGTGAATTGATATTGTAGCGTCTATGCATTTATTATGAAAAGTAATTCATAAGTTTGGTTTAGTTATTTCCGACTGGTTATCGGGAATAAACACAAAAGCTCGGGGTGGTTCCCGAGCTTTCTTCGTTTTATAATGTGATATTCTTTATTTCTAATAGTAATCTATATAGACCAAGATTTTCCTTCAGTAAGCTCATTTAAATCTCCACAGCTAATATATTCTCCTGGTATGGGGAGATAAGCCAATACTTTTTCTCCAATATATTCAGAAGTTTTATAAGCCCATATTGTCATACCTCTTAGTTCAGTAGCATATGCATATCTAAAAACACTGTCTTCTAACTGTGCAGAGTTGCCAGTTTTCATAGCCTTTTTATATGTCTGGATAAGTTTATGATGACCATTAGCCTCTATTTTAGTAACTTTTAATGCATTAGCAAGTGTTGTTTCTAATTCTTCAGAAGATAACTCTTCTATGGCTTTTTTATTGGCATCTTTTAGTGCTTGATCAAGAAATTTCTCTAGAGATATTTTTACAAATTCTTGCTGTTCTACTTCCATAACTTCATCAGTAAAAACATCGATAAAAGTATGTACATTTACTTCGGATGCAGAAGGAGTGTCTGTTTTTGGTAAAATAAGGTCTACTAGTTTTATAAGCGTATCGCCTTGTTCTTTTGAGAAAAACTGTGGCGTCCATACTTCTTCGGCAACAGTTTTGTCCTTACAACTTTGCATAATACTTACTAAAGTTGGTGTTGCTACTGCATAACCTAATGATAAACCAATGTTCTTAAGTGCTATTCTTCTATCCATTATATTATTCCTTTTTTAAATTCTTTAGCAGCATGGTTTGCAGCTCTTGCTGTGAAAGCCATATATGTTAATGACGGATTTACACAGGCAGAAGATGTCATAAATGATCCGTCTGTTACATATACGTTTGGCACAGTATGTATTTGATTATATTTATTGAGTACAGATGTTTTAGGATCTTTACCCATTCTTGCGGTACCCATTTCATGTATTCCTAAACCAAGTGCAGTAGGATCATCAAAAGGTTCAACATCATGTAAACCAGCTTTTTCTAACATTTTAACCGCTTGTAATTTCATATCCTCACGCATTTTCTTTTCATTTTCCTTCATTTCAGCGTCAAAAGTAACTGTAGGTAAGCCCCAGTCATCTAATTTATCATAATTTAAAGTCATACGGTTTTCTTGGTAGGGTAGTACTTCTCCAAAAGCCATCATCCCAAATGTCCAGCCACCAGGCTTTAAAATGTTTTCTTTTAATTCTTTTCCATGAGATAATTCTGCTATAGAATCTTCCCAATTAGACCTGCTTGCACTTCCCTGATAACCAAAACCACGTAAGTAATCTTTTTTAGAAGTTGCATCTAAATTTTGAAAACGTGGTATGTATATTCCGTTAGGTTTTCGTCCTTTATAATATTTATCTTTAAAACCATCAAATTTACCTCTAGCGCCAACACTTAATTGGTGATCCATAATATTTCTGCCCAATTGGTCAGAATCATTACCTAGACCATTAGGAAAACGATCAGATTTTGATTGCATTAATATAGCAGTTGAAGCTATTGCTGAAGCACATAAGAAAATAACTTTAGCTTTAAATACTAATTCTTCATTAGTAAGCCTATCAATAACTTTAACACCAATCGCTTTTTTTGTAGCGTCATCATAAATAACCTCAGAAACTATAGAATCCACTCTAAGAGTTAGATTTCCTGTTCTTTCAGCAGCTGGTAAGGTAGAGGAGTTACTACTAAAATAGGCACCAAAAGGACAACCTCTTATACAACGATTTCTATATTGGCACTTTCCTCTTCCATCATATTCTTTATTACCAGTAATATGGGCAACCCTTCCTGCGGTGACTACCCTGCCATCAAAATTTTCAGCTACTTTTTCTCTAAAATGTTGTTCTACACAATTTAATTCCATCATAGGACCAAATTGCCCATCAGGTAATTGTTTTAAACCTAAATTCTCACCACTAACTCCAATATAAGATTCTACTTTATCGTACCATGGCGCTATATCTTTGTAGCGAACTGGCCAGTCTACAGCAATTCCTTCTTTTTTATTTGCTTCAAAATCTAAATCACTCCAGCGGTAACTATGTCTCCCCCACATAATAGACCGTCCACCAACATGATACCCGCGCATCCAATCAAAACGCTTTGTTTCATTATAAGGATGCTTTATATCATCAACAAACCAAAAATTACTTGCTTTTTTTGTAGTATAACCTGTTCTAGCTTGTTTCTGTTGTTTTGCAATTTCTTCTTTGGTAGGTTCTCCATTATTTGGAAAATCCCAATCATCCATTTGCGCGGTAGGGTAATCTTCTATGTGTTTTACCATTCTACCACGTTCTAAAATTAATGTTTTAAGACCGTTTTCGCATAATTCTTTTGCAGCCCAGCCCCCACTAACTCCTGTTCCAACTACTATTGCATCATAAGAATCTTGCTCTTCATTATAATAAAATTTGCTCATGGGCTAAAATTGTTTATTTCTTTAAATTTATTAAATATAAAATTAATTTTTTACATTTAGTGGCTGCGATAATAATGGTATTCAACTATAACGTTATCGTTAGATGTTAAATAATTAATTTCCCTAAAAATAGAAAATGAATACTAAAAAACGTAGTGTAAATCCTTTAAAATTAGCTCTAATTATTTTATTGGTTGGAATATCTTCTTGTAAAGATGGAGAAAAGAAAAAGGAAGAGAAAGGAACAGAAACTCATGCAAAAGAAATGGAAGCACCTTTTTTTAAATTATCGTTAGCACAATGGTCTATTCATAAAATGATAAGAGAAGAAGGTATGGACCCTTATCAATTTGCAGCTAAGGCGAAAGAATGGGGTTTTGAAGGTTTAGAATATGTGAGCCAGTTATACAAATTAACAGAAGGCAATGAGCAAGCAAGTTTAGATAGTATAGTTGTAGAATTAAAGAAAAGAAGCGAAGAGCATGGAATAAAAAATGTCCTTATTATGATAGATCATGAAGGAGATTTAGCTGTAAATGACAAAGCAGAACGAGATGAAGCAATTAGAAGACATTCTATGTGGGTAGATGCCGCAGCTACTTTAGGCTGTTCTTCTGTACGTGTAAATTTATTTGGGGGAGATGCTGAAAAAAACCCGAAAGCTTGGCATGACAATTCTGTAGATGCTATGGGGCGTTTAGCAGCTTATGCAGCTACAAAAAACATCAATGTTATTGTTGAAAATCACGGTGGACTTTCGTCAGATGCTGCAAAAGTAGTTGAAGTTATAAAAGCTATTAATTTGCCAAATTGTGGAACATTACCAGATTTTGGGAACTTTTGTGTTAAACGTGATAGTGGTGAACGTTGGGCAGGTAATTGTATTGAGGAATATGATATATATAAAGGGATCGAAGAGCTAATGCCATATGCAAAAGGAGTCAGTGCTAAATCTCGTGATTTTGACACACAAGGAAATGAAACAGGTATAGATTATGCAAAAATGTTACAAATTGTAAAAGATGCTAATTTTTCTGGATATATTGGTGTTGAATATGAAGGTAATGCGCTTTCCGAAGAGGAGGGTATTTTAGCAACTAAGGCATTATTACTAAAAGAAGGAAAAAAACAAGCAAAATAGTAGTAGGTATGTTTTCTTTTGAATAAGGATTAACAATGCTTTGCTATATTAGATGAATATTGAAAATTAAACTAAAATCACCAAAATAAATTATGGAACAAGTAAATAAAAGTAGACTGTTTTTAGCTTCTTGCATAGCGTTAATTGTTACTGCAATGACTTTTGCAATTAGAGCCAGATTAGAAACTGTTTTTGGCCCAGAAGGTGTAGGATTAACTTTAGAGCAAATTGGTTATGCTTTTACTCCTGCTTTTTGGGGTTTTACCTTAGCAATGCTTTTTGGGGGGCCTTTAGTAGATTCTTTAGGGATTAAAAAAATTACATGGTTGGCTTTTATTACCCATGCTATTGGAATTGTTTGGACCATTTTAGCAAAAGATATGACCTCTTTATTTATCGCAACTTTATTTGTCGGTATAGGGAATGGAATGGTAGAAGCAGCATTAAACCCAATGATAGCATCTATGTATACAGAGGATAAAACAAAAATGTTAAACCGTTTTCATGTTTGGTTTCCTGGAGGTATAGTAATAGGTGCTTTAGTAGGTTGGCTTGTAATGGATGTTATGGGCTTAAGTTGGCAAATAATGGTAGCAACTTTATTTATACCATTAATTGTTTATGCCATATTATTTTTGGGTCAAAAATTTCCAGTTACAGAGCGTGTGGCTATGGGAATTAGTACTAAAAAAATGTTTTCTAGTTTAGGAACACCACTTTTCTTATTTATGGTATTTTGTATGTTCTTAACTGCTGCGTCTGAATTAGGAACCACCCAACGTATAGAATCATTATTAAAAACATCGGTAGATAAGCCTTTATTAGTATTAGCTTTTATTAATGGTATTATGGCCTTAGGAAGATTATTTGCAGGAAAGGTTATCCATAAATTACAACCAGCCGGGATGTTGTTGTTTTCCGCTATTTTTACTTTTATAGGTTTGTGGTTACTAACAATAACTAGTGGAGGAATGACTTTTGTTGCTGCAGCTGTATTTGCCGTTGGAGTTACTTTTTTCTGGCCTACTATGTTAGGTTTTGTGGCAGAATATTTGCCGCAAACAGGAGCTTTAGGACTTTCTATGATGGGAGGAGCAGGAATGTTATCTGTATCCATTGTATTACCTGTAATGGGAATGTTAATGGATAATGCTAATGCAGGAGAAGCTCTAAGAACAATGTCTATATTACCAGCAATATTAATTATAGCTTTTGCTGGGCTTTATGTTTATATGAAAAAAAGAAAAGTAACAGAAGAAGCATAATAATTTTTAAAATACAAATGGCAAAAAAAATAAGATTAGGGATTTTAGGTGGTGGTGGTGATTCACTTATTGGTGTATTACACCGTGTGGCAGCGCATATTAATGACAACTACCAAATTGTTGGAGCAGTATTTAATCCAGATTTTACTGCAAATATGAATTTTGCAAAAGAGATAGATATACCAACAAACCGTATTTATAAAGATTTTGATACGTTTATCGTAGAAGAAATGAAACTTCCTGAAGAGGAACGTATCCAAGTTTGTTCTGTTTTAACACCAAACTTCTTGCATTTCCCCATGGCTAAAAAGTTGTTAGACAATGGTTTTCATGTAATTTGTGAAAAACCAATGACAACTACTTTAGAGGAAGCAAAAATATTACAAGCTGCTCATGAAAAGGCTGGGACTGTTTTTGCACTTACCCATACCTATACAGGTTACCCAATGGTTCGCCAAATGCGTGAGATGATAAAGGAGGGTGCTTTAGGAAAAATTCATAAAGTAGATGCTTGTTATTATCAGGGCTGGATTAACACTATAATACACGATAAAGCTAAGCGTTCTTCTGTATGGCGTTTAGATCCTGAAAAAGCTGGGATAAGCTCATGTATAGGTGATATAGGTGTACATGCTTTTAATATGATAGAGTTTACTACAGGTTTACAAGTAAAGTCACTTTTATGCGACTTTAATTACTTGTATGAAGATAACAAAATGGATATAGATGGTACTGTTCTTGTACGAATGGGTGACCATGTTAAAGGACTGGTCCGTAGTAGTCAAGTAGCAACGGGTGAAGAAAATGGACTTTCTATAGCAATCTATGGAGAGAAAGCTGCTTTTAAATGGGAGCAAGAAAACCCTAATTTTTTATATAAATTAAGTGATACGGAGCCAATGCAAGTCTATAAGCCAGGGCATGCTTATAATTCTGAATTGTCTTTAGATGGTACTAAGCTGCCTCCAGGGCATCCAGAGGGTATCTTTGATTCTATGGCAAATATTTATTTAGGAGCTGCAAAAGCTATCCGTGCAGAAAAGTATAACGATGGCGAGTTTCCAACCATGTTAGATGGTGTACGTGGAATGAATTTTATAGAAGCTACCGTAGCCTCACACAAAAATGGGAATACTTGGGTTGATATGGAAGCGTAACAATACTATTTTTAATTTAGAAGCGTTATAGAGTTGTTTAATTTTATAACGCTTTTTATTTGTATCAAATATTTTTAAGTAAACTACCATTGGATAATTCTATAAAACATTTTAACGCTTTATAAGGTAATAGGTCAATTTAATTTGTAGTGTAATGCAAACATTTATACTTTGTAAAAGATTATTAAATGCTTTAAAATTAACCCTAACATCATAATCTCCCAAAGTTATGAGTTCTAATAAAAAACCTACTGAAGAAGTTCTTCAACTTCTAGAAAATGCTTATGTTCAACGTGGTACAAATATGCGCGAAAGTGTAAAATTGACCAAAGAAGCGCTAGCGAAAAGTAGAAATCTTAAAAATACTTCTCTTATAGCTAAAAGTTTAAGTCAACTCTCTCTTTTTCATATGGTTTGCGCAGAAAGTGAAGCTGCTATTGAAACGGCAGAAGAAGCTATTAAATATTTCCGAATAAAGAATGATGAACTTGGTATTGCTAATGCAAAATATAATATAGCTGGTGTTTATTATAAAACAAATAACTATCATTTGGCAATGTTCCATTTAATAGATAGCCTTACCATATTTAAGAAGTATAAGGATAAACATAATGAATCAAAAACGCACAAAGCCTTAGGAGGGCTTTACGAATTTCTTGGAGATGAAACAAATGCTATAGCAGCGTATAAAGATGCTATTTTATGTGCAAAAGAGATTAAAAATAAAAATTTAGAATCTAATGCATATAATCCACTTTCAGGGATTTATCTAAAGCGAGAAGAAATTCAAAAAGCCTTAGATATTGCAGAGAAGTCTATTGCTTTAAAGTTAGAAACGGGTGATACTAGAGGCTATGCTTTTGCAGTTTATGCAAGAGGTAAAGTACTTACGCATTTAGAAAAATATGATGATGCTTTAAAAGATTTTAAAGAAGCTCTTGTAATCCATAAGGATGTAGGAGATATTTTTGGTTTAGCGATGTGTTATTTTAAAATGGCTAAACTATTTATTCAGTTAGGTGATCGTATAAAAGGAAAAAAACATTTAAAAAAAGCAATTGCAATAAGCACTGAAAATAATTTGTCATTAATGAAATATAAGTGCTTTTATTTCATGTACACGCTATATAAAGAAGAAAATAATAGTAGTAAGGCATTAGATTATTTAGAAAAATATATTAAAGAAAAAGATTCGGCTGTAAACTCACAAACACTTAAAGTTATAGAGAATTATGAGCGTATCTCTAAAATACAATCAAACGAGAATAAAGCAAAATTAGAGCGTCAAAAAACTCAAATACTCGAAAAACAAAAACAAGCAGAGCAGGAAGCGTATATGAAACAAAACTTTTTGTCTGCAATGAGTCATGAAATTCGTACTCCCCTTAATGCAATTACTAGTATTATATCTTTATTACAAGACAGAACTAATGAAGATGAAAAAAAATTACTTACCTCTTTACGGTTTTCTGCTAGAAACTTAATGCGAATTATAAATGACATTTTAGATTTCTCTAAGCTAGCCTCTAATAAAATGATATTAGAAGAGTATCCATCTAAATTTAAAGAATTACTTTTTAATATTCAGCAAACCTACATTAGTTTAGCTAAAGAAAAAGGAATTGATCTTAAACTTTCTGTAGAAGATACTGTTGCTGATGCCTATATAGTAGATGAAACCAAACTTTTTCAGGTATTAGGAAACCTTGTTAGTAACGCTATTAAATTTACAAGAAAAGGAAGTGTAGATATTGTTGTGAATAAGGTGTCTTCTGGTAAAAAGAAAGATTTGCTTTCTTTTCAAATTAAGGATACAGGTATTGGAATACCAGATAAAGAAAAAGAAAAACTATTTGAAAGTTTTTATATGCCAAAATCAGTAATGACTAGAAATGATGGTGGTACGGGTCTTGGTTTGGCAATTGTAAAAAAAATTATAGAATTACACGGTAGTACTATTGATGTAGTGAGTTTAGAAAATATTGGATCTACCTTCTTTTTTAATTTAAAATTAGAGAGGGTTGCTGTACCAACGGCAATAGATACAGAAGATGGATTTGAAAAATTAGAAAATAAAGTAGCAATACTTGCTGAAGATAATGAAATTAATGCTCTGGTAATGAGTAAGTTATTATCTAAGTGGGGTATGTCTTTAAAAAGAGCAAAAAATGGAAAAGAAGCTATAGAAATTGCTAAGCAAGAAAAAGTAGATTTTATATTAATGGATATACATATGCCACTTATGAATGGTTTTGATGCTACACATCGTATTAAAACCACTAAAAATGCAAATAAAAACACGCCTATATTTGCACTAACAGCAGATGTTACTGCAGCAAATACGCATAAAAATGCTCCCTATTTTAATGGTTTTTTATGGAAGCCTATTGAAATAAAACGATTGTTTGAAGCTTTAACAAATGTACTTATGGCTGGTAAAGTAAATTAATTTTTACCCAAAAACTTTTTCAAATTCTTGGCAAACAACAATCATACTTTCTCTAGGTACACGGTTATATTCTGCTAACTCTCTAGTGTAATAATCCCAGTGTACTTTTTTCCAATAGGCTAAACTTTTATCGCCTTCTCCTTCTTTTTGTGCAAAAGCATCATTGATACTAAAAAAAGGTTTTAGTTGTACTTTGGTAATTTTTACAATACATTTTGCGTTTTGCTCCCAGTCTGTAACCACCAGAAAATCACCAGTTTTAGGTAAAGGCTCTTTACGGTATTGTAAGCCAAGTAAGGAATCTGCTGTTGCTTTTTTTACTCCTTTTACTACTAATTTTGCACATGTATTGGCATCTTTAGGGTTATCACAAAAATGAATAACTTGTGGTGCTTCTACAGGTATATTTTCTTCTGTATGTTTTTTTAAATAATCTTCCCACATTTTTCTTGCTGAAGCGTTGTCCATTGGTACAATTCTTAATTAATAGCTATTATAATTTTTTCTTTGCTTTAAATACTTTAGCAGCGTGGTTTGCTGCTCTAGCAGTAAATGCCATATAGGTTAAAGATGGGTTTACACAGCTGGCAGATGACATAAACGCACCATCTGTAACATATACATTGGTAACGGTATGGATTTGATTGTATTTGTTTACAATAGATGTTTTAGAGCTATGCCCCATGCGAGCACCACCCATTTCGTGTACCCCTAATCCTGGGCCAGTTTCTTGATCATAAGTATTTACATTCTTAAAACCAGCTTTAGTAAACATTTCAGCGATCTGATTTTTAATGTCTTCACGCATTTTTAATTCATTTTCTTTAAATTCTACATCAAAATCTAATTGCGGTAAGCCCCATTTATCTTTTGCAGTTTTACTTAATGTAACTCTATTATCGTCATAAGGTAAAACTTCGCCAAAACCCATTGCACCTATTTTCCAAGTACCAGGTTTTAAAATATTTTCTTTTAGTGTAGCTCCATATCCCATTTCTGCAATATGGGCAGACCAATCCAATCGGCTTGCAGAACCTTGGTAACCAAATCCACGTAAGTAATTTTTTGGTTTTTCATTTTCATCAATATTAGTAAAGCGAGGAATATAAAACCCATTAGGGCGTCTCCCTTTATAATATTTGTCTAAGTAACCATCTACAATAGCATTTGCTCCAACCCGATAGTGATGATCCATAATTCCCCTTCCTAAAGCATCAGAATCATTCCCTAAACCATTTGGAAAACGTTTAGAGGTAGACTGCAATAGTATTCCAACGGAAGCCATCGCGGAGGCGCATAAAAAAATAACATCTGCTTCATATACGATCTTTTCATTGGTTTTTGCATCAATTACTTTTACGCCAGTAGCTTTCTTTGTTTTTTCGTTATAAATCACTTCATAAACAATAGAATCTGGTCTTAAGGTCATATTACCAGTACGTTCTGCGGCAGGAAGTGTAGATGAATTACTACTAAAATAACCTCCAAAAGGGCATCCTCTCCAACATCTATCTCTATTTTGGCATACCCCTCTACCATCCATATTTGCATTGGGGTCTGTAATATGAGCCGCTCTACCTATAGTCACTAGTCTGCCATCTTTATATTGCTCTTCAATAGCCTTCTTAAAATCTGTTTCAACACAGTTTAAATCCATTGGAGGTTGAAATTTACCATCGGGAAGCTGTTTTAAGCCTAAATTTTGGCCACTAACACCTATATAGCTTTCTACCTTATCATACCAGGGTGCAATATCTTTATAGCGTACTGGCCAGTCTACTCCGATGCCTTCTTTTTTATTCGCTTTAAAATCCAGGTCACTCCATCGGTAGCTTTGCCTTCCCCAGATTAAGGAACGACCGCCTACTTGATAGCCTCTAATCCAATCAAAACGTTTTGTTTCTTGGTAGGGGTGCTCTAAATCATTAACAAAAAAATGTTTGTTATCTTCATTAGGAGTCCATTTAAATCTACGTTGTATATGGTGTTTTTTTTCATCTTCTTTAGAAAGACTCCCTTTTAATTTATAATCCCAAGTATCATCATGCATCGTTGGGTAATCTTTAATGTGAGTAACTTTTCTTCCCCTTTCTAAAACTAACGTTTTTAATCCATTCTCACATAACTCTTTAGCTGCCCATCCACCAGTTATTCCAGTTCCAACAACAATAGCATCATATTTTTTGGTTTTATTCATGATCTAATTTTACTTTTAATAGCATCTAATTTGTTATATTTAACCGATAGCAATTCTAAAAATAGTTAGGAAAATACTAGTGATAAATATAAGTTATAATTCTTAAATTTTTTACGATGCATTTTATTCTAACAAATTATATTTAAAAAGCAATAATTAAAAATGAAAACAATCAAAGGACCAGCAGTTTTTTTGGCTCAATTTGCGGATAGTAAAGCACCATTTAATTCTTTAGATGGGATGTGTAAATGGGCGTCAGATTTAGGTTATAAAGGCATACAAATACCAACATGGGAAAGTTCTTTAATAGATGTTGATAAGGCAGCGGAAAGTCAAACCTACTGTGATGAGCTTAAAGGAAAAGTAAATTCATACGGATTAGAAATTACGGAACTATCTACACATTTACAAGGGCAGTTAGTAGCTGTAAACCCTGCGTATGATACTATGTTTGATGGTTTTGCACCAGATGCGGTAAAGAATAATCCTAAAGCACGTACAGAATGGGCTATCCAAACTGTTAAAAATGCCGGTACAGCAAGTAGAAGATTAGGCATTAACGCACATGCAACATTTTCTGGGGCATTGTTATGGCATACCATGTACCCATGGCCGCAAAGACCAGCAGGTTTAGTAGAAATGGGTTTTCAAGAGCTTGCAAAAAGATGGTTGCCTATTTTAAACCATTTTGATGAACAGGGAGTAGATGTTTGTTATGAAATACATCCTGGTGAAGACTTACATGATGGTATTTCTTTTGAGCGTTTTTTAGAAGCAACTCAAAATCATAATCGTGTAAATATGTTATATGATCCTAGCCATTATGTATTACAACATCTAGATTATTTAACGTTTATAGATCACTATCATCAGTTTATAAAAGCCTTTCATGTTAAAGATGCAGAATTTAACCCTACAGGAAAACAAGGTGTTTATGGAGGCTATTCTGATTGGATTGATAGAGCAGGAAGATTTAGGTCTTTAGGAGATGGACAAGTAGATTTTAGTGGTATTTTTTCTAAATTAACCCAGTATGGATGTGATGTATGGGCAGTTATGGAATGGGAGTGCTGTATGAAAAGCCCAGATCAAGGTGCAAGAGAAGGAGCCCCTTTTATTCAAAAGCATATTATTGAGGCAACTCAGAAAACGTTTGATGATTTTGCAGGAGGAGAAACAGATAAAGAAGTGCTAAAAAAAATATTAGGACTTTAATTTAATTAAAAGTAACTTTCTTTAAATGTGGTGCTTTGATATGGAAACTATGCATATAGTTGTAAATTACTATGAAAAGGTGATGAAAAGCAAATCAATCAATCAATCAATAATTAAACGAACCGAATATGAAACACTATTACTTATTTTTTGTTGTATTAATGATCTTTTCTTGTAACGATCAAGAAAAGAATACTACTATTGAAGAACCATTACTAGATAAAGGAATAGTTCATGAGGAATATACTGGAGTTGAACCTTCTGAACCTCAAGAAACAGAATCTTATGAGCCGATACCACCAGTTGTAAACCCAACAAGTAATAATAATTTTCCTAGCGATGCTATTATTTTATTTGATGACAAAAGCGAAAGTTTATCTGAATGGCTTGCTGTTGATGGTGATAACAAACCAGCTTCTTGGATTGTAAATAAGGATGGAAGTTTTACTGTAAAAGATAAAGCAGGCGATATCCGTACCAAAAGAAATTTTGGTGATATACAATTGCATATAGAGTGGAAATCACCAAAAGAAATTCAAAGAGAAGGTCAGAATAGGGCTAATAGTGGTATTTTTTTACAAGAAAGGTATGAGGTTCAAGTATTAGATAATAATGATAACGATACTTATGTAAATGGTCAAGTAGGTGCTATATACAAACAACATATTCCTTTAGCTAATGCCGCTGTGCCTACTGGAGATTGGAATGTTTATGATATTATATACCATGCTCCCGAGTTTAATAAGAATGGAAATAAAATAAAATCTGGAACTATGACAGTGTTGCATAATGGAGTTCTTATTCAAGATCATGTAGAAATAAAAGGCACTACAGAATACATAGGCTGGCCCAAAAATAAAGCACACGGTAAAGCACCAATTAGATTGCAAGATCATGGGGATAATAGCCGAGTGAGCTACCGAAATATTTGGGTTAGAGAGTTAAATTAAATCCAATTAGAAGTAGCCAATTGTTGGCTCTAAATTTGACTATATTTGTTGAAATTTAAAATTTATGATTCAATCCATGACTGGGTTTGGAAAGCATGTGATTCAGCTTCCCAAAAAGAAGATTACGATAGAAATTAAATCCTTAAATAGTAAAAGTTTAGATTTAAATGCACGTATGCCTTCAGCATATAAAGAAAAAGAATTACAGTTGCGTAAAACTATCGCTAGTGCTTTAATACGTGGAAAGGTTGACTTTGGCTTATATGTAGAAAATACCGCAGATGCTCCTTCAGCAATTATAAATGAACCTATCGTAAAGCAATATATAGCACAATTAAATGCTATTTCTAGTACTGATGCAGCAAGCTTATTAGAAATAGCAATGCGCATGCCCGATGTGATGAAAACAGAGCGCGAGGATATTGATGAAGAAGAGTTTTTAGCCATAGAAAACGCATTGCAAATAGCACTAAAGGAGATTATAAATTTTAGAACAGCTGAAGGTAATGTCTTAGAAAACGACTTTACAGCAAGGATAACTACCATTAGTACACTTTTAGAAGAAGTAAAAAAATTAGACGGAGACCGTTTGGCTACTATCCGAGAGCGTTTGGAAAAAGCAGTTGAAGACTTAGAAGCTAATTTAGATACAAATCGTTTTGAACAAGAATTGATTTACTACTTAGAAAAATATGATATTACCGAAGAAAAAGTACGTTTAGCCAACCACTTAGACTATTTTTTAAAAACAATAGAGACTCATGATTCTAACGGTAAAAAACTAGGTTTTATATGTCAGGAAATTGGTAGAGAAATTAATACAATAGGCTCTAAAGCTAATTTTGCTCCTTTACAGCAAGTAGTGGTACAAATGAAAGACGAATTGGAGAAAATTAAAGAGCAAATGCTTAATGTATTGTAATGAAAGGCGGTAAACTTATTATATTTTCAGCACCATCTGGTAGTGGTAAAACAACAATAGTGAAGCACTTACTAAAACAGCCAGAATTAAATTTAGCTTTCTCTATTTCTGCTACTTCTAGACCAAAGCGCGGTGAAGAAAAAGATAAAGAACACTATTATTTTATGTCGCTTTCCGAGTTTAAAACACATATAAAAAACGATGATTTTTTAGAGTGGGAAGAAGTGTATAGAGATAATTTTTATGGTACCTTAAAAAGCGAAGTGGAACGTTTATGGTCCGAAGGGAAAAATGTAATTTTTGATATAGATGTTGTGGGTGGTTTGCGCATTAAAAATAAATTTCCAAAAGAAACCCTAGCTGTTTTTGTAAAGCCCCCAAGTGTAGATGAACTTAAAATACGCTTAAAAAAACGGAGTACAGAAAGTGAAGATAAAATTAATATGCGTATCGCTAAAGCTTCTGTAGAATTGGCCACAGCACCTCAGTTCGATACTGTAATTAAGAACTACGATCTTACTATAGCATTAGAAGAAGCACATCAATTAGTAGCTGATTTTGTAGGCGTAAAAAAACCAGAATAGTACTCCTAAATTTTACAAAAATGAAAAAAATAGGACTTTACTTTGGCACCTTTAACCCCATTCATATTGGTCATTTAGCAATTGCGAACCATATGGTAGAATTTTCAGATTTAGATGAGGTTTGGTTTGTAGTAACACCACAAAGTCCGTTTAAAACAAAGAAAACACTCTTAGATAACCATCACAGATATCAAATAGTTGATGAGGCTACTTTAAATTATGATAAGCTTAAGCCTAGTAAAATTGAATTTGATTTACCACAACCTAATTATACGGTACATACGCTTGCACATTTAGATGAAAAACACGGAGCTGATTATCATTTTTCTTTATTGATGGGAGAAGACAATCTAAAAGGTTTACACAAATGGAAAAATTATGAGGTTATCTTAGAAAACTATCATATTTACGTTTACCCTAGAATTTCTGAAGGAAAGGTAGAACATCAGTTTAAAAATCATCCAAAAATACATCAAGTAGCGGCACCTATTATGGAGATTTCTTCAACATTTATTCGCAAGAGTATTAAAGAGGGGAAAAATATAAGACCTTTATTGCCAGAAGCCGTTTGGAAATATATAGATGAAATGAATTTTTATAGGAATTGAGCTTTAAAAGACCTTAAATAAAGTGAGTCAGACCTAAAATTTGTTTAGAAATAAGTCTTTTTCCTTAGTAGAGCAATGCTTTTCCGTTAAGAATTTTTGAAGCCTAGGAAAAAGTGTCCTTTCTTTTGGTTCATTTTCTTTGCTTGCCCAAAGAAAATGAACGTAATTCACTTAAAATGAATAAGTTTAGATTACTTCTAAGTATATTTAGCTGACTTGAAATTCAAGAAATTATATCGAATTCAAGTTAAATAAAGCAGTTTTAATCCATTACAATTAATTCATCTACCCAATCAATAGCAGTATCTAAGGTATCAAATATTTTCACAGGTTTGCTCAAGAAACTTTGCTCCATATGTGCTATTTCACCATTCATATCATCATAAACTACTATAGCATATCCTTTTAGATTTGGAAACATCGCATTTGTTTTAAAATGAGCGGTAGGGTTAAATAAATAGGAGTTTTTACGATTGGTGATGTACACAAAAGGAACCTTATTGCTGTAATGGAATTTTGCCATATCTAGCATTTTGGTTGCATTTTCAAAAGTATAGGCAATGCCTTCTGCTACTTCAGCAACTACATAATTTTTATAAAAATAAAACGTACCAGTCTCAAAAGTGTATTTTTTAACTAAGGTTCTATCAATTTTAGAAGTCATGTTTTAAAGTATTAGAATTGGGCAATATCTAAGTTAGCATTTTTTAAGATAAGATTTTATGTTTTTTGTACGATCTTCTTTGATTTATATATAAATGGTTGAGTGTTAAGTATAGACTACGGTTTAAGTATTGATGATTGTAATTTAGTAATACTTCTAAATAATGACTAAAAACAATAAAAAATTTTGGTGATTTTAGTTTATAGGTAATGTGTTAATAATCATTTATACAGTGTGACTGTTGGACAACGTCTCATTTGCATCCCTAACGGCATAAGAAATATGTAAATTGCTGGGTCTAGTTTTTTTATTCGATCATCCTATTTTTTAAATCCATTCGCTCGTGTAAGATTCTTATGATTTCAATTCTATCACTTGATATTTGCTGATAAAATATTATATGCTTTCCAGATTTAAGTCCGAGTAAATTTTTGCTTATTCCGTTATATTCTTTTCCAATTTCGGGATTATCTCCAATCCCATTACAAGCCATTTTAACTATTGCATAATATTTATCAGCTTGCTTTTCGGACCATTTTTCAAATGTATAGTCCCAAATTCTATTTAAGTCATCAATGGCTTCTTGTCTCAGTATAACTTTAGCCATTCTTTCTTTTTTCCGCTTTTAGTCTTTTTAGATTTTCATCAAAGTCAAAATCTTCAACTAAAGGACTGTTCAGCCCTTCTTGTATAGCATTTTTCAATGCTATTGCTTTACTTTCTTCATTTTCCAACATTCGCAGTCCAGCTCTGATAACTTCGCTAACGTTCTTATATCGACCGGCAGAAACTTGAGTTTGTACAAACTGGTCAAAATAATTTCCGAGTGATATGGATGTATTCTTCATTGTTTTATTTTTAATCAAATTTACCAAAAATTGGTAAAAACTCCAAATCTAACTCGATTTTCAGATTACACCCAACGGTTGAGCTATGAAAAGTACGGGAGCAAACTAGCGTTTGCTTTCCACTATACACTTAGTATAATCTTTTTGTTTTGATTTATTTTTTTGTTCAGAGCAAAATCTAAAAGATTTTGCGACTTCATAAATATACAGTGGCCTTGGTGTAAAACTCAAAGTCCGTATTTTTATAGTTTTTGTTATAAAAATAGTTTTTTAGTAGTACCGTATTTTTCTTTTGTATTCGATCTTATTATCAGTTTTAACATTAAACTTAGTTTCTTTTTTAACCCAGTTTCCATTTTCATCATAGGTATATGAGCTAATTTCTTTAAATCCATTTGTTACTCTTTCGGATTTAGATTTACCTTCAGAATATGTTAAAGAAATAGATTGATTATTGAATTTGTTTTCAACCTTAATCATACTAGATTCATTGTCAAATGTCATTTCTTTATTAATTCGTGGTGATATTAACGAGATTGAATTATCAAAATACTTGACTTTTATTGAATCTGTATACTGATTTTTGTAGTCTATATTTATTATTGATTCTAGTTTTTTATCAATATCGTATGAGTATTTATATTTCTGAATTATTCTATTCTTAGAGTTAGATACCAAAGTTGAATCCCTTAGTTTATTGAAATAATGGTTTTGATAATTATATTTTGATGATTCAGAAGACGATTTTCTAATTCTACTAATTAAATTACCTTTTTCATTGAATGATATTACTTCGGAAATCGTTGACACATTTCCATTATTATAGTGAATTTCATAAATTTCACATTCTTTTACGTTTCCCTTTAGTTCATTTAAATACAGATCTTTCGTAGTTATACTAAATACATCAGAATTATTATTACATGAAGCAAAAAGAATACTGGATAAAATAAAAAAGGTACTCATCTTCATAAGGATGTTTTTAAAAATTTCAAAACGATTGGATAAAACTAATAATAACTTTATCCCATTATGGTTGCACTAAGATAATAATCTTTTAGCTCCACAAAGAGCTTATTCGTTCCATAGATTTTAATACTTGTAATTTTACTAGAATCATATGAGTAACTATAACTATATTAATTTGATTAATTCTAAATGTTAATATTAATTTAAATTAAAGATTTTAGGGGCTTATATTCCTATTTTTAGCACTCTAAAAACGACTCATGAAAAAACTACTAACCTTCTGTATTTTAATAGCTTTATTTTCTGCAAATAGTAGCAATGCTCAAAGAAAGAAATCAAAAAAAGTAAAAGCAGCAAATACACCAGCTGTTAAAGCAAAACCAAAAAATGGCATAAAAAAATATACGGCTGTAATTACTAAAGATGCTGTTACAGATGAGGGCCTTTTTAGCGTTCATAAGGTTAAAGAAGATTACTTTTATGAAATTCCATTTTCCGTTTTACAAAAAGACATGCTTTGGGTGAGTAGAATAGCCCAAATCCCAAACGGATTAGGAGGCGGTTATGTAAATGCAGGGTCAAAAACGAATGAGCAAGTTGTAGTTTGGCAACGTTTTCAGGATAAAATTTTACTAAAAGTAAAATCATATTCAAGTGTGGCTGATAGTACAAAGGCGATTCATAATTCGGTTAGGGTAAACAATTATGAGCCAACACTATATGCTTTTGATATCAAAGCTTTTAATTTAGATTCTACCGCAGTGGTAATTAACACAACAAAATTTTTTAGTACAGATGTTCCCGCCATTAGTGGTTTACCATCTCGCTTTAGAAGAGAGTATAAAGTAAAACGTTTAGATGCCAGTCGTAGTTTTATTAATAGCATTAAAAGTTTTCCAGAAAATATAGAAGTAAAACAAGATTTTACCTACGTAGCATCAAGCCCACCTTCGCAAGCTCGTACAGAATCTATTAGCTTACAAATGAATCAGTCTATGATTTTACTGCCAGAACAGGCCATGCAACCGCGCTTGTACGATCCTCGAGTAGGTTTTTTTACGGTGAACCAGTATGATTATGGTAGTGATGAATTAAAAGCAGATCAGAAAACATATATCCGCAGATGGCGTTTAGAACCCAAAGACCCCGAGGCTTATGCGCGTGGTGAATTGGTAGAACCTGTAAAACCAATCGTCTATTATTTAGATCCAGGTACTCCAGAGAGTTTAAAAAAATACATAAAGCAAGGAATAGAAGACTGGCAAAAGCCTTTTGAAACCGCTGGTTTTAAAAATGCCATACTAGCTAAAGATACCCCTACTAAAGAAGAAGATCCAGACTTTAGTCCAGAAGATATTAGATATTCTGTAGTACGTTATGTAGCAAGTACTACCCGTAATGCGGTTGGCCCTAGTGTATCTGATCCTAGAAGTGGTGAGATTATTGAGAGTGATATTATTTGGTATCATAACCACTTACGGAGTTATCGAAACAGATATTTATTAGAAACAGGAGCCGCAAATCCATTAGCAAGAACCTTGAATACTCCTGATGAAGAAATAGGGGAAATGATGCGTATGGTTATAGCACATGAAGTGGGGCATGCACTTGGTTTTCCGCATAATATGGCAGCAAGCTTCTCATATCCTGTGGCATCATACAGAGACGGAGATTTTACGCAAAAAAACGGAATAGCATCAAGCCTTATGGACTATGCGCGGTACAATTATATTGCACAGCCTGGAGATAAAAATATTAGATTTATTCGCCAAATGGGTCCCTATGATCATTATGCTGTAAACTGGGGATATCGTGTAATCCCTAATGTAAACACTCCTGTAGCAGAAAAAGAAACCTTAAATGCATGGATCACAGCTAAAAGTGGCGATGCCCGCTATAAGTTTGGAAGACAGTCTAGCCGTTTTGATCCGCAATCGCAAACAGAATGTATAGGTGATGATCCTATGCTAGCAAGTGACTATGGCTTAAAAAACCTAAAATATGTAGCTAAAAATTTACCTACATGGACTTCTGATCAAACCAATAATTATGCAGATTTAGAAGAGTTATATGGAGAATTATTAGGAGTATATAGCAGATATATAGGTCATGTAGTGACTAATGTTGGTGGTGTTTTTGAAAATATAAAAAATCCAGATCAAGATGGAGTAGTGTATACGCATGTAGCTAAAGGCACACAACGAACCTCAGTAAAATGGTTGCACAAAAATATTTTTGAAACGCCTAATTGGCTTATCGATAAAAATATTCTTCAAAATATAGACCATGCAGGTTATTTTGAGAAAGTAAGAAGACTGCAAACACGGCATTTAAATAACTTACTGAGTTTTGATCGTTTAGGGCGTTTAATTGATGCAGAAACAATCAATACAGATTATTACAGTGCATTAGAAATGCTTAGAGATCTTAGAAATGGGTTTTTTAAAGAAACTTTGCAAGCTAAAAGTGTAGATTTATATAGAAGAAATTTACAACGTTCTTATATCGATAGAATGGTATATTTAATGACTGAGGAAGCGCCTAGAAGTAGATTTAACAGACCTGGTTTTGAAGGAGCGTTTAGGTATAATGTAAATACCTCAGATGTACGTTCTTTAGTTCGTGGAGAGCTAAAAACACTTAAGGCAAGGCTAACTTCAGCAAAAAATGCTGGAGTTAATACGGTAACACGTTACCATTACGAAGATTGTATTGCTAGAATTGAGACGGTGTTAGATCCTAAATAAGCTTAGAAATATTAAGAGGATTTAAATCAAGATGGTCAAGTAAATTATTAGCACTTGTTTACCTTTGCTCAATACACTAAAATATAAAGGTTGAAAAAAGCTATTTATTTCATGTTGTTAAGCACATTAAGCTTTACAATTATGAATACATTTATTAAGTATTTATCGAATTTTTCTCCCTTTCAAATTGTTTTTTTTAGGTCATTAGGGTCACTTTTTTTTACCATGACCTATTTACTTTGGAACAAAATTCCGATGCTAGGAAATCAGAAAAAACTATTAGTTTTAAGAGGTTTAGCCGGGGTAACTTCAATGACATTGTTTTTCTATGCAATAACCTATATGTCTGTAGGTACGGCAGTTTCTTTACGCTATTTATATCCCATATTTGCTGCAATATTAGCGGTCTATTTTCTAAAAGAAAAAATATACAAGCTACAATGGTTTTTCTTTTTTATGGCTTTTGTAGGCGTATTATTTATTAAAGGTTTTGATGCTTCTGTAAACGCTATTGGTTTAACCTTGGTTTTAATTTCGGCTTTTTTTAGTGGTATTGTTTATATTTTAATTGCTAAAATTGGGACAAGAGACCATCCTGTAGTAATTGTAAATTATTTTATGTGGATTGCTACTATTTTAGGAGGTATACTTGCCCTATTTTATTGGGAAATGCCTAAAGGTATCGAATGGTTTTTACTGCTAAGTCTTGGTGTTTTTGGGTATTTTGGACAGTTATTTATGACCAAAGCTTTTCAGATAGGGAAAGCAAATAAAGTACTCCCCATAAAATATGTTGAGGTTGTTTTTACGATGATTTTTAGTACAATTTGGTTAAATACAAGTTATCCAATATTAAGTATTTTTGGAATAGTATTAATCATTACGGGCTTACTATTAAACATGTTTTACAAGCAAAAACTAAAAAATTAATTTGCACATTCCTATATGCTGAGGCGTATTTTTAAACACCATATCCTTTTATTAACTTTACTCGATAATCGAGATTTAAAATGCTTAGATGCTTGCATCCAAATCAATGTGAATTTTTCCTTTTAATACCTCGCCGGCTTGCCCCGAGGTTATTTACTTGGTACTTATTAAATGGTTTTTAAATGAAGAATCTTATACTATTTTCCCTCTTACTAGTTTGCTTTAGTTGTAAAGAAAAATCTAAAACAGAAGTTGTAGCTACTAAAGAAACAAAACCAAATATCATTCTCTTATATGTAGATGACTTAGGCTATGGGGATATAAGCAGCTATGGTGCAAAAAGCATACAAACCCCAAACATAGATTATTTAGCAGCCAACGGAGTGCGTTTTACAGATGCACATAGTGCAACAGCAACTTGTACCCCATCTCGTTATGCATTGCTAACAGGTAATTATGCTTTTCGTAAAAAAGCTGCTGTATTAAAGGGAGATGCACCTTTATTGATAGACCCTAATGCCATAACATTACCAAAAATGCTTAAAAAAGGTGGCTACAATACTGCTGTAGTAGGTAAATGGCATTTAGGTTTAGGAGATGGTGTTGTGGATTGGAATACCAAAGTACAACCAGGCCCTAAAGAAATAGGCTTTGATTACAGTTTTTTATTACCATCAACAGGAGATAGAGTACCCTCTGTTTATATGGAGAATGGGAGTGTTTTAGGACTTTCTAAAGATGATCCTATTACAGTAAGTTATGCAAATAAATTGGAAGGCGATAGACCATCTGGGGAAGATAAACCCGAATTGTTACGTTATACTGCTGATGCACAGCATAACAAAAGTATTGTTAACGGAGTAAGTAGAATTGGGTATATGCAAGGAGGTAAAAGCGCAGAGTGGGTAGATGAAGACTTCCCATACGTATTAACCCAAAAAGCATCGGATTTTATTGAAAAAAATAAAGAAGAACCATTCTTTTTATACTACTCCTTTCATGATATTCATGTGCCACGTTTACCCAATGATAATTTTAAAGGAAAAAGTGGAATGGGACCAAGAGGTGATGCAATTCTACAGGTTGATTATGTGGTGGGAGAAATCATAAAAGCGATTAAAAAACAAGGAATTATAGAAAATACATTAATTGTTTTTACGAGCGATAACGGACCAGTATTAAATGATGGTTATTTAGATGAAGCAGTAGAAAAATTAGGAAGTCACGATCCTTCTGGGGGTTACAGAGGTGGAAAATACAGCAGTTATGAATCTGGAACTAGAGTGCCTACTATAGTATACTGGCCTGGAAAAGTAAAAGCAACCACTTCAAAAGCATTAATGAGTCAAGTAGATTTTTACAGTTCTTTTGCAGCACTAATTGGAGAAAAAGTGTCTGATGAAGTACTGGATAGTGAAAACCATATCACTAGCTTGCTTGGAGAAGACCAAAAAGGGAGAGAATATCTACTAGAAGAATCTTTTACATTAGGCTTACGCCAAAACCAATGGAAATATATTAAGCCAAAAGAAAATACAAACAGTTTTGACTGGATTACGAATGACAAAAAAATAGAACACGGTGTACAAAACCAGCCTCAGTTATATAACCTAGCAGAAGATCCTAAAGAGCAACATAATTTAGCTGCAAAATTTCCTAATAGAGTACAAGAAATGCATGATGCTTTAACAGCAATAGAAAACAAAAGCGAGCACTAATTATAACGTTCCATCATACGATTAAAAAACTGTTTGTCACCTTGGGCTTGTAATTGCCTTGCTAAAGAGTTGTCAAAAGCTGCTTTAATAAGCGCACTTATTGCTTTTGCATTAGATTTTGTAAGGCTATTAGTTCTGTATACAACATCTCTTACAGTAGAAAAACTAATCCCAGTTCTGCTAGCGATATTTGCTAAATCATCTTTAGTTATATTTCTTCTTAAAGTAATTGATAATACTTTTTCTAGTGGTTTTCCATAATCTTCTTCTTTGAACATATTTAGAGAATATTTAATTAATAATTATAATAGTAAGGCATCCATAAAAAATCTTTAAAAGCATCATTTCTTTATAAATAGTATAAAAAGTTGCACATTTACCTATATTTGTTTGTAAACCAATTACAGGTAAATGTAATAATATTGCATATTCTTTATTATATGTAAGATTATTACACAATAATACAATTTTATGTTCATATTAAAGCAATTGAGGCGTAAAAAAAATATAAATCAGACCGATTTAGCTGAAGTTATTGGTGTGAGTTTACGTACAATACAGCTTTACGAGAAGAAAGATGCAAATATTCCAATAAAAAATCTTACAAAAATTGCGAACTATTTTGATGTAACCATTTCAGAATTATACTCGCATGAAGTAAATGAAGATTCTGGAATATACGATACACAGAAGCAATTATTAGAAGTAGGGTACGCCATTAAGGTAATTGGTGCTAAGAAATATCTAATGACAGTACCTTTAGTAGCAGCAGAAAATTATATAGCATACTGCAATAAGTATCTAGATAAATCTTTTTTAGAGGACAAAACCAGAGTGAGTTTTGTTATTGATACTGTAGCAAGTGGAAATTATTTGTCTTTTGAAATTAAAGGAAATTCTATGAATGATGGTAGTCTAAACAGTATTCCAGATAAAGGAATTGTTTTAGGAAGAGCTATTGCTAAAGAAGATCCTAATTTAGCAAGTATTTTTAACGAGTATTCATTTTGGGTATTAATTTACAAAGAGGAAGTACTTTGTAAACAAATTTTAGACTATAACCAGAAAGAAAACAGTATTGTATGTCATAGTTTAAACAATTCTCCAGAATATTCAGATTTTAAAATAAAAGTAGAAGAGATAAGTCAGTTATTTGCTATTATTAAAAAAGAAATCTATTAGTGAAACGCAATCTTGAGTAGTCCATAGGACGTACTCAAGATTGTAAGTTGAACTAATCCCGCTTTTTCAGCGGGATCTAGATTGAATATTCTTGACTCTTGGGTTGTTCCCTTGTAATTGGTTTAGAGCTTACTATAAGGTTTACGTTTTATTAATACTATAACACCAGTAATGAGGCAATATAGGTACACAATATACTCGTTATTCTTCCGTGTAAAGAATGCTTAAAAAACCTATAAATTCTACTATCTTAGCTGCAAATTTGATGCATATATTATGAATTGGGAAGAACTACTTTCACTAAAACGTTATGGAGACACGCATAAAAGATTACGAAAAGAGCAAGACGAGATTCGTTTGGGTTTTGAAGTAGATTATGATCGAGTTATTTTTTCTTCAGCATTTAGAAGTTTACAAGATAAAACACAAGTTATTCCACTTTCTAATACAGACTTTGTACATACACGCTTAACACATAGTTTAGAGGTTTCTGTAGTAGGGAGAAGCCTTGGAAGAATTGCCGGCAAAAAATTATTAGAAAAACACCCCTACCTAAAAGAGGTCCATGGGTATAATTTTAACGATTTTGGAGCTATTGTTGCTGCCGCAGCTTTAGCACATGATATAGGAAACCCACCTTTTGGTCATAGCGGAGAAAAAGCAATAGGCGAATATTTTAAAAGTGGGAATGGCAAAAAATATAAAAATATACTTTCTAAAAAAGAATATCAAGACATTATAGATTTTGAGGGGAATGCCAATGGCTTTAAACTTTTAGCAGCTTCTAGAGAAGGTGTAGAAGGAGGTTTACGCTTAAGTTACAGTACTTTAGGTGCTTTTATGAAATACCCTAAGGAATCGCTTCCTAAAAAACCAACAAAAGATATTGTAGATAAGAAATTTGGCTTTTTTCAGTCAGATAAAAATGCTTTTGTAGAAATAGCAGCAGAACTAGGACTCATCCAAACAAGAAAAGGAGAAGATATTAGTTTTGCAAGGCATCCATTAACCTTTTTAGTAGAAGCAGCCGATGATATTTGTTATACCATTATAGATTTTGAAGACGGAATAAATCTTGGTTTAATTTCCGAAGATTTTGCTTTAGAATACCTCATTAAATTAGTAAAAGATAGCATCAATACCAAAAAGTATAATGCTATGGTACATACAGAAGATAGGTTAAGCTACCTCCGTGCCTTAGCCATAAACACCTTAATTACTGATGCTATAGCTGTTTTTATAGAAAATGAAGATGCTATTTTAAAAGGTGAATTTCAAGTAGCCTTATTAGATAAAAGTAAATTTAAAGCACAGATTGATGATATTATACAAATCAGTATATCTAAAATATACCAATCTCAAGAAGTAATTGAGAAAGAAATAGCAGGCTATAAAATTATCTCAGATATATTAGAAGTATATACCACTGCATTGGTCCATAAAAAGGAAAATAAAGCTTCAAATTATGATAAGCTATTGGTAGAAACATTACCAAAATTATATCAGCAAACAGATGTTTCTTTATATACTATTTTGCTTAATACCTGCTGTTATATTGCAAGTCTTTCAGATAGTGCTGCAGTGCATATTCATAACAAAATTATGGGAAGGCAACTCTAAAAACTATAGGCAAGCCCAACACCTAAAAGTTGTTTAAATTGTATTCTTGGTTCTCCATTTTGGGTAATAGTACCATCGGCTGCTTTTATTTCATCAAAAAGAATATCATCATCATATATAACCTGCGTGCCAATATTTGCATTGATGTGTTTGTTTACTACAAGCTTAAAATTAAGCTGCCAATCAATATCAATATTTCCAAAGCTGGCAATATAATCGGTATACAAGCTTAACTCCTGATTCATGATCACATTTTTAGCAATCTCACTTTCCCATTTGTTAGTAATTAGAAAACCAAGCTCCATATATACATTGTTTCCTTCTCTAATAATATTACCTTCCGCATCTCTATCTGCTTTTCGAACACCAAAAGCACCATTATCTGCCAGTTCTTGGTCTAATACAACTGTAGCTTTTTGTGTTAGAGGAGAAATGTATAAATTAAACTTTTTTTCATCAAGGATATAGGATGTTCCGGCCCCTAAAAACAGATAACCAGGTGCTAAAAAGTCCGATATTTTAGTAATCCTATTAGGGTCTTTAAAACCATCTGAAAACTGAGTGTTAAAATTTGCTTTTACAGAATAGTACCAATTGCTAATGGTATCTCTTCTATAACCAAAAGTAGAGCTAATCCGCAAGGCATCATCCGTTTTACGAAGTTTTCTGCCTTCCTGGGCATTTAAACCATACCGCATTTCTAAACTATTTTCCCATTTTACATAACGGAATTTATAGTTTCGTACAAATTTAACATCTCCTAAGGCAGAGATAGAGTTGTTTCCACCAGCATTCCAATTTATAAAAGCTACCTCACTCATTGTGGCACCTAATTTATTTTCTTTGTACCAAAAGGAAGGAACTATAAAATTCTTCTTTCTTTTTGTAAGTGACTTTGTATTATTAAAAGATATTTTAGGACTAGTTAAGCGTACACTTCTAGGGATACTTTTAATTTTATCTTGTGTGGCTCTAATGATAATAGTGTCTATTATTATAGGCTTTAGAGAATCGGTAGGCAATTCAGGAATACTGTCTTGCGCTTTTACTTGACACATAAAAACGATTAGAAATAAAAAAGTGGTTTTTTTTAAAATACTATTCAAGGGCATTTATACTATTATTTAAGTATGTTTTTAATGAAAAAGCATCAATTTTAGTAATTTTATGGAGTTCTTCAGTAGTACCATGTTCTATAAATTCATCATCTATAGCAAATACTTTAATAGATTTATTTGCAGCGATATTATTAGCAAATTCTAGTATTGCACTTGCAAATCCTCCTATTTTACATCCATCTTCTATAGTGATAATCTGTTCATAGGTATTAAATACTTTACGAAGTAGCTTTTCGTCAAGCGGTTTAATAAATCGCATATTAAAATGACCTATTTCTAAAGGTTTATTCATTTCTTGTAATACTTCTGATACTATATTGCCAATATGACCGATAGAAAGCACAGCAATTTTTGTACCTTTTTTAACTTCTTGAGCTATTCCAATAGGTATTTTTTGAAAAGGAAGCTTCCATTTTTTTAATACACCTCTTCCTCTTGGGTAACGTATTGCAATGGGGTGTTTTAATCCAAGTTGTGCAGTGTACATTATATTCCGTAATTCATTCTCATTCATAGGCGCAAAAATGATGAGGTTTGGTATGCAACGTAAATAAGCAATATCATAAACGCCATGGTGTGTTGCCCCATCTTGACCTACAAGACCTGCCCTATCTAAACAAAATATTACAGGTAAATTCTGAATAGCTACATCGTGGATAACTTGGTCATAAGCACGTTGTAAAAAGGTAGAATAAATAGTGCAAAAAGGGATCAAGCCCGCCGCAGCCATACCAGCGGCCATAGTAACGGCATGTTGTTCTGCTATACCTACATCAAAAGCTCTTTCAGGAATTTCTTGCATCATAAATTTTAAAGAACTGCCTGTGGGCATGGCTGGTGTAATCCCTATAATTTTTTTATTTTTTTTTGCTAATTCAACTAAGGTGTGCCCAAAAACATCTTGGTATTTAGAAGGTAATGCTATAGTAGGTTTCTTATGGAGTTCACCAGTAGTTTTATTAAATTTCCCTGGAGCATGATAGGTAACCTGATTTTCTTCTGCCTTTAGAAGTCCTTTTCCTTTTGTAGTTATAATGTGCAAAAACTTTGGACCACTAATTTTTTTTAATTTTTCAAAGGCATTTAGTAATGCTGGTATGTTATGGCCATCAATAGGACCAGTATAGTTAAAGTTTAAACACTCAAAAATATTCTCATCTTTAGCAATGCCTTTTTTTACATTGGTTAAGTACTTTTTTAAAGCACCAACACTAGGGTCTATTCCTATAGCGTTATCGTTTAGAATAACAAGTAAATTAGCATCTGTTTCTCCTGCATGGTTTAAAGCTTCAAAAGCCATTCCACTTGCTATAGCCGCATCTCCAATTACAGCGATATGCTGTTTTAGGTGTTCTCCATTTAATTTTGATGCTATAGCCATACCTAGAACAGCAGAAATAGAAGTAGAGCTATGTCCTGTACCAAAGTCATCATAGCTGCTTTCACTGCGTTTTGGGAAACCACTAATACCGTTTAATTGCCTGTTGGTTTCAAAAATTTCTTTTCTCCCAGTCAAGATTTTATGTCCATAAGCTTGATGGCCAACATCCCAAATTAGGTTGTCTAGAGGGGTATTAAAAGCATAATGCAAAGCAATAGTAAGTTCAACCACTCCTAAGCTAGCACCCAAATGCCCTTCTTTTACCGCAACAATAGCAATAATAAAATCCCTTAATTCTTGCGCAAGTTTTGGTAATTCGGAAACTGATTGTTTACGAAGGTCTTCAGGAGAATTGATTTGTTCTAGAATATTTTTAGGCACTTTGAATTAAAAAAACAAAATTACGCTTTTTCATGCTTTCATAAGGTTATTTATGCCTTTTACAGAATTATGAGCGTAGAAATGTAAATTTTTTTCTAAATTTGAACTTTCAATTTATAACAAACCATATAAACCATAAACCAAATGAGAATTATTTTTAGAAGTGCAGCTTTGGCTGCCGTATTAATTATGTCTTCCTGTACCAAAGAAGCTGGAGGATCATCTTCTGATTTAGATGAACAAGCCGAAATTTTAGAAGAAAGACCATTAGCCGTAAATACGGTTGCTGATAATGTAATTATACAAGGTGGAACTAAAGAAACTGGAGATTTGCCAACTGCAAATGAAGCCATAAATATGGATATTTTAGATGCAGGTACAACTGCTTTTTTAAACGAGGGTTTTACGGTTTCTCTAAACTCTAATGCTAATATCACTGGAGCTTATATTCAGTTTAAAAGTAATGATGGTACTGTAGCAGATAGCTACTATGATATAGATCTTAATGCAAATCGAACTGAGAAAAAAGAAATTTCTTCTAAAAAACATTTTCTAAAAAATCAAAAAGTAAATGAAGATGCTGATGCTAATGTAGATATAGACTTTGGTAATGCAATAGAACCAGGTACATTCTGTTATGTAATTTGTGTGTATGATGCTGAAGGTAATATTAGTGCTCCTGTTGAAAATTGCGTAACAGTAGAAAGCTGGGGCGGAAATAGTAGTTTGGTTGGTGAATGGAAATTTCAAAGCTGGTATAGAGATGGGCAGCTAGATAGGATTTATCTTCCAAATATTGAAAATTGTATTGATCAACAAATCTCTGTATTCTGCTCTGAAATTAATTACAGAGAAAGTATCTCTGGTCAAGATTGTCTACTTCAAGAATATTATGATATTAGTATTAAAGCAGATGGAACATATACTTTAAGAGAAAAAGTAATTTTTAGAGAAAAACTTTTAGGTACTCTTTCACCTGAGCTTACAGAAATTCTTAATCTAGATTTTTCTTGTGTAGGGACTTCAGATACAGAAGATATTCTTACTTATGATAATTCTGGAAGATGGGCATACTTGCAAGACGAAGATCGTATTATTTTTGTTGAATATAGAAGCGAGGAAATTTATAATGACGAAGTTAGCACAGATACAGCAGAATTAGGAGATGGATATATTGTTTATGGTGGAGATGATGGTGAAGAAATTAAATTAGTTGATAATAGTTTAATGCTGTACTCTTATGGGCAAATGATTACGTTTGAAAAGTAGTATTTAGACTTTGCCAAATAAATCAGACCCTCAATCAAAAATGGTTGAGGGTTTTTTTGTGCTTTAAAATGAGAATTTATATTGTTATAGCGTATCAATGCTTTAAAATGTTAAGATGTATATTTCATGTTGCTATTTCATGGTTTCACAACATTTTTATCATTTAAATAGGTGATTTCTCTAGTTTTATAGTATCAAAGAATAACGCAACTCAAAATGAAAATTATTTTAAAAACTGCTGCAATAGCTGCTTTATTAATTGCAAAACCATTTTCTGAAGACGCAGAATTATCTTCCCAAAAAAAAGCAAGAATACTAGAATCAAGACCTATTGAAATTGATGAAATTACCGATAATGTAATAATCAAAAGCGCTTTTAAAGAAACAGGAAAACTGCCAAAGGCTAATGGAGCCATATATATAGATATTACAGAGGCTAGTACGAATGCCTTTTTGAATGAAGGTTTCTTCGTTTCTTTAAATTCCGATACTAAAATACAAGGGGTTTATATTCAATTTAAATCTAACAATGGTAATCTAGCAAATAGTTTTTATGACATTAAGGTTAACCAATCAAATAAAAAAGAAGATATCCATATTGATGTTGATTTTGATATTACAATGGTGCCAGGTACTTTTTGTTATTTAATTTCTGCATATGATGCAGCGGGAAATAGTAGTACTCCACAGGAAAAGTGCCTTATAGTAGAAAGCTGGGGCGGAAATAGTAAAGTTGTTGCAAAATGGAATTTTGTAAAAGAAGAAAATATTTACGGAGGAGAAACCATAACTACAATTACAGGTCAACCCAATTGTAATGAATTTAATATTAATTGTATGAATGATGCTTTAGTTAGTTTTGATGCATGTTTTACAAAAGAATATGGGATTTTAGAAATTAAAGCAGATGGAACTTTTTCTCTTGATTTTAAAGAAACAAATACTGGGTTTAATTATAATACGGTATATGAGACTTGTGAATCCGTAAATAAAGAACTTAATTATAGATATCAAAGTCAAGGAAATTGGGCTTATATTGATGCCGAGAATCGTTTAGCATTGGTAGAATATAAATATACAGAAGATAAAAATGGGGTGGTTACCGCAGTTAATGTTGAAAAAGGTAAAGCAAAATTAGTTCTTGATGGTTTAACCGAAGTTGTGGCCAATGAACTTATTATTAAAGATAATAACAACTCAAATGATACAAATAGGTATTACTATAAAAAATAATATAATGCCTAAAAAGTTTCCCGCCCTTAATTTTTTTTTTGATTGAGGGTTTTTTGTGCTCCACTATATTATTCCGTAGTATTGTAGCCAAATTTTCTTAATATGTTACAGCCTTACGATGATACTTATTTTATGAAAAAAGCTCTGGAAGAGGCACAGGCTGCTTTTGAAAAAGGAGAAGTACCTGTAGGAGCAATTATAGTGGTACAAAATAGGATTATTGCTAGAGCCCATAATTTAACCGAACTATTAAATGATGTAACGGCGCATGCAGAAATGCAAGCCATTACTGCGGCAGCTAATTTTTTAGGAGGTAAATATTTAAAAGATTGCACCTTATATGTAACTTTAGAACCTTGCCAAATGTGTGCAGGGGCTTTGTATTGGAGCCAGATTACTAAAATTGTATATGGCGCTAAAGACACGGAAAGGGGTTGTGGGGTTATGGGAACTACCTTACATCCAAAAACTGTAGTTGTAGGTGGTATTTTAGAAAAAGAAAGTTCAGAAATTTTAAAACGATTCTTTATTCAGAAAAGAAATTTAAATTAAAAACCCTAACTGGGTCAGTTAGGGTTTTTTAGTTTTTAGTGTAAAAGGGGTTTCTATCCTATTACTTGTACTTGGGCAGCAACTATACCTTTGCGTCCTTCTTCTTCGGCATATTCTACTTTGTCTCCTTCTTTTAATTCTGTTCCGTTTAAAGAAGTTGCGTGTACAAAAATGTCTTTACCTGTGTCGTCGTTAGTAATGAATCCATATCCTTTAGATTCATTGAAAAATTTTACTGTTCCAGTCATTTGAATAAAAGTTAATAATAAATAGTGTACTACAAATGTATCATTTTTTACTAATTATAAGTAAAATATGACTTAAAAAAATAGATTAGACTACTGACTGTCAGTCTTTTTAGGTTCTTTTCCTTGCATTTTTCTAATATTTTCTTCGGTAAGCATATAGTCTTTTACATTCTTCCCTTTTTTAGATTCTTTAAACAAAAATAAAGGCATAGCCAATAAAAAAATACCCGCAGTACCCGCTCCAATATATTTATGTGCTATAGTTTCATGAGCTGCTTTAATACTAAAACCATAAATTATTGCTCCAACTGAAGCAAAAAGAATAAGCGCTATAAAATGTTTTAATTTCATGTGTTGATAATGTATTTACGCAGTAAAATTAATTAACTTTCTACGATATGCAGTTAGCAATTTAGATTTTGAAACAAAACCAAAATATTTTCCTTCTTTAATTACAGGCAAATTCCAAGCGCCGCTATTCTGAAACTTTTCCATCACCTGTTGCATTGTATCTTTTTCATAAAAAATATGTTCCGGAGCGGCATGCATGATATGTTCTATGAGCATCGTTTTATAGAGCTTTGTATCAAACATAAATTCCCTAATATCATCTAGCAATAGAATGCCAACCAAAGCTTCGTCTTCATTGATTACAGGAAATATATTTCTGGTAGACTTCGCTACTGCTTCATGAAGCATATCTCCAAGCGTCATTTCTGGCCTAATAGCTTTAAAATTTTGCTCAATAACATCATCAAGCTGCATTAAAGTTAATACGGTTTGGTCTTTGTTGTGTGTTAGTAATGCTCCGCTTTCGGCTAATTCTCTTGTATAAATGGTATAATCTATTGCGTTTTTAGTCATAAGATAGGAGATGGAAGCGGTAATCATTAAGGGTACAAAAAGGACATAACCACCCGTAATTTCTGCTATTAAAAATATAGCGGTTAATGGGGCATGGAGTACACCCGCAATAAGCCCAGCCATACCAATAAGCGTAAAGTTACTTTCAGACACCGTGAAACCTAATCCAGCGTTGTTTATAATTTTTGCAACTACATTTCCTAATGTGCTACCCATTACCATAGTAGGTATAAAAGTTCCGCCTGCACCACCAGCAGCTAAAGTCGTTGTCATGGCAACAGCTTTAAAAATAGTAATCCCAAAAAGAAGCGCAATAACTACCCAAATGTTAGAGGTATAACTATCAAAAGGCGTTTTTCCTAAAGCTCTTATATGGTTACCGTCTAGAAGGTTATTAATGTAGCCAAAACCTTCACCATATAAAGGTGGTATTAGATAAAGCATTACACCAATAAGCAAACCGCCTACTAAAAGTTTATATTTTGGACTTTTTAAAGGTTTAAAAAGCCCCATAATTTTAAAATACATTTTAGTAAAATAGATAGAAGCAAAAGCGGTACTTACGCCAAGTAAAATGTAAAATAAAGTATCTTTTACTTCAAAAGTATCTGTTATTGTAAATTTAAAAAGCACTTCGTTTCCTAAAAAGAAATAGGAGGTGAGCACACCAGATATAGATGCCAATAAAAGGGGTAGCATAGAAAGCATCGTTAAATCTAAACTAAACACTTCTACAGCAAAAATAATGGCTGCGATGGGCGATTGAAATATGGAAGCTATTGCTCCAGCAGAAGCACACGCAATTAATAAAGAACGTGTTTTCTGATTCATATGAAATACTTTGCTAATATTAGAGCTTATAGCAGCACCAGAGGCTATTGCTGGGCCAAGTAAGCCTACAGAACCCCCAAAACCTACAGTTAATGGCGCCATAATTAATTGCGAATAGATCTGTTTTTGAGCAATATGCCCTTTCTTTTTAGAAAGTGAAAAAAGAATAGAAGAAACAGCATGCTGTAGTTTCTCTTTATAAATATATTTTACATACAGATACACAAGGGTAAGGCCGAGTATGGGCAATATAAAGTACAAGCTATTATTTAAAAAGAATATCCCTTTATCGGCTAATGCTTCAATAAAATAAGTGATGTTTTTTAAGGTTACTGCCGCTAAACCTGCTAACAAACCTACCACTACACTCATTAAATGCATATAAGTTTTGTTCGCTATATTTTTATACCGCCACTTTAAGAATTTGGTTAGAATGGTATTCTTGTTATTTGGCACCTTAATTTGTTTATGATACTAAATATAACTAAAAATCCCGCAAAACATTTTATGCTAATGTAATGCGGGATTTTTTTAAGCTTGTATGGTTACTTTTAAGCTTAGTTCCTTTAATTGCTCCTCATCAATAGGAGCAGGAGCATCTATCATCACATCTCTACCACTATTATTTTTAGGAAAAGCAATAAAATCTCGTATGGTTTCTTGTCCGCCTAAAATAGCTACCAAACGGTCTAAACCAAAAGCTAAGCCGCCATGTGGTGGCGCACCATATTGAAAAGCATCCATTAAAAAACCAAATTGTGCTTTTGCTTCTTCTTCAGAAAAGCCTAAATGTTTAAACATGGTTGCCTGCGTTTCTTTATCATGAATTCTAATAGAGCCGCCACCTATTTCGTTTCCGTTTAAAACCAAATCATAAGCATTGGCTTTTACTGCTCCAGGATCGGTATCTAATAAGGCTAATTGTCCTGGTTTTGGCGAGGTAAATGGATGATGCATGGCATGGTAATGCCCTGTTTCTTCATCCAATTCTAATAATGGAAAATCAATGACCCATAATGGCGCAAATTCATCTGCTTTACGCAAGCCTAAACGTTCTGCCAGTTCCATACGTAACGCACTAAGCTGCGCTCTTACCTTATTTGTATCTCCAGAAAGCACAAAAATGATATCCCCTTTTTGAGCACCTGTAACTTCTGCCCATTTTGCTAAATCTTCCTGATCGTAAAATTTATCTACAGAAGATTTAAACGAGCCATCATCATTATATCTAGAATATACCATGCCTAAGGCACCAATTTGTGGGCGTTTTACCCAATCGATTAATTTATCTATTTCTTTTCGGGTATAACTGTTCCCTCCAGGTACCGCAATACCAACTACTAATTCTGCATTGTTAAAAACACCAAAGTCTTTATGTTGTGCAACTGCGTTTAATTCGCCAAACTCCATTCCAAAACGAATGTCTGGCTTATCATTACCGTACTTGCGCATGGCATCATCATATAGCATTCTGGGGAAATCGCCTACTTCAACTCCGTTTACTTCTTTTAATAAATGACGTGTAAGCCCTTCAAAAATGTTTAAGATGTCTTCTTGTTCTACAAATGCCATTTCACAATCTATCTGCGTAAATTCGGGCTGACGATCGGCACGTAAATCCTCATCTCTAAAACATTTTACAATTTGGAAATATTTATCCATTCCGCCAACCATTAAAAGCTGCTTAAATGTTTGTGGCGATTGTGGTAAGGCATAAAATTCTCCTTCGTTCATTCTACTTGGCACCACAAAATCTCGAGCCCCTTCTGGAGTAGATTTTATTAAATAAGGCGTTTCTACTTCTATAAAATCCGCATCTGAAAGGTATTTACGAACCTCCATAGCTACTTTGTGTCTAAAAATAAGACTGTTTTTTACAGGGTTTCTACGGATGTCTAAATAACGATATTTCATACGGATATCTTCCCCACCATCTGTAGCATCTTCAATCGTAAAAGGAGGTGTTAGGGCTTCATTTAATACTGTTAGTTTAGAGACTAATACTTCTATATCACCAGTTGGGATATTTGGGTTTTTAGAAGCACGTTCAATAACAGTACCCGTAACTTGTATTACAAACTCACGTCCAAGCTTTTGCGCTTGTTCTAAAAGTGCTTTAGAAGTTTGTTCTTCATCAAAATAAAGTTGGGTAATACCATAACGATCTCTTAGATCTATATATACCATAAACCCCTTATCTCTAACCCCTTGTACCCAACCAGAAAGGGTAACTTCTTTATTTTGTTGCGCTAATGTTAATTCCCCGTTTGTATGACTTCTATACATTTTGTAAAATTTGAAATGCAAAAGTAAGAAGTATCAAGATAATACCATGATACATTGTGAATATACTCTAGGAAAAGATTCTATTTTCCTTTATTGAAGAGGAGCATTTATATTAACGGATGTATTTTACGTATTTAGGATCCATTTTTTCTAATGTTTTTATTTCAATATTTTTATAATAAATTTCTGCTGCTTCAGACTGTAACTGTATTTTACCTTCTATCATAGGAATCCATGTATTGGTTTCGTCTAAAAATTGAGGTTCATGAACTGTCATTGCCACCACGCCGTTTACAATATGGATGGCGGTATCTTCAAAACAAATTAACTCTAAAGTATTCCATTCTCCATGTGCAAATTCTGGATCTTTTGGGATATTGTTTTTCCAACATCGACCAGTCTCAAAAATATCATTCTTACGCCAGGCAAAATCTTTTAGAGAAGCCTTTTCATCAAAATAATACTTTCCATCTTCTCTTTTTGTAGCAGGGCATTTTGCTCTTACACTAGTTTCGCTAATAGTGATAAAATCAGCACAGTCTGTTTCTTGTACTTCAAACTCTAAGCTAGTCATCCAAACATTCCAAAAATCGGTATGATCACCTTTACTATGGTATAAGATTCCGCTATTGCGTTTCTGATGTAAACGAGGTTCCCATTTTTTATCTCCCCACTTAAATTGTGTTTTTAAATGGTAGTTTTTGTACGGCTTTTTGGTTACTAAACCCGCAAAAATTTCACCTGTTATTTTTATCACTTGTTCTCCTTCTTCCTCAATAACAGAAAAAACATGTTTTGGATCCTTATTTAAGCCAAGGGGTTCATGGTTAAAACGGACGTCTTCTACAGTTTCATAACCAGAAATATGAGAGCTTTTATGAGGGATTCCCATAAAAATATCCCATTTGCTTAGGTCTTTATCAACTAATTGCTCCCATACAGGTGCATTAGTTTTATACATATTTGGTTTTTTTTCTTTACAAGCAATAAGTAGTGTTAGTATGATAAAAGTTAAAAAATAACGCATAAATAAATTGTTTTGGTTGCTAATATTAATAATTTTTATTTATTTAAATAATTGATAATCAGTAATTTAAAATCCTAATGTAAATTTAATGTAAATTATATGTTGCTTAATTGTTGCTTTATTGTAAAATAAATGTATATTTATATCGTTAAAACAATAAGAATTTAGTAAAACCTACAAAAGATATGAAAACAATAACATTTTTTTTGGCACTGTTTTTAACAGTAGCAATATCAGCACAAGATAAAAAACCAACTTTTAAGAAAGAAGGAGAAAAAGTACAGGCAACATATTATCACGATAATGGAAAGATTGCCCAAGTTGGTACTTTCTTAAATGGTGAATTAGATGGTGAATGGAAAATGTATAATGAGCATGGTAAAAAAATTGCGCTTGGAGAATACACAAATGGAATGAAAACAGGAAAGTGGTTCTTCTGGGAAGGTACAGAATTAAAAGAAGTAGATTTTGTTGAGAGTAAGATTGTTAATATCACGAAGTGGAATAATTCTGAAGCTGTGGTATTGAATAAATAAGCTTAATATCATATAAATATTATATATAGCCTCAATGTTAACGCATTGAGGTTTTTTTATTCCTGAAATTTAAATTTTTTAATGCCTTTATTTCTGGAGTTTCCATTATTTAAATGTTAAGAATTGTGGTGTATATACTTTCAAGAATTTCAAAATTTAGTATAGCTCTTAGACTTAAAATATAATCTATTTTAATATAAGAAGTATAAAGACTAATAGTGCTAATCGGATTTATCGTATGCAACTAGATATTTTTTAATCAATAATAACATAAAAGTAACATTAGAGGTGTCTTGAAGATTATTTTTACATTATTTTTACACCCTATGTTTATGGATAATTTATACATTTTAATGATCGGAGCTCTTGCTACTTTGGCTGTCTTCGATATTATTGTAGGAGTAAGTAACGATGCGGTAAACTTTTTAAATTCCGCAATAGGATCAAAAGCAATTAGTTTTAAAACCATTATGATTATTGCCAGCCTTGGTATTTTTATAGGGGCTGTATATTCTGGTGGTCTAATGGAAGTGGCTCGTAAAGGTATTTTTGTTCCAAGCCAGTTTTCTTTTGAAGAAATTATGGTCATATTCATGGCTGTGATGATAGCAGATATATTGCTACTCGACTTTTTTAATACGCTTGGCCTCCCTACATCTACAACGGTATCTATTGTATTTAACTTATTAGGTGCAGCAGTGGTGATGGCCGTTATTAAAATTATGGCTAATGATAGCCAAACCATAGGTGATATATGGACCTACATCAACCATAAAAAAGCAATTGACATCATTAGGGGGATCTTATTATCCGTTTTAATAGCTTTTTCTGTAGGAGCTGTAGTGCAATATATTTCTCGATTGATTTTTACGTTTAACTACGAGAAGAAAATAAAAAACTTTGGAGCTATTTTTGGAGGAATTGCCCTGGCGTCAATTACCTATTTTATCTTCATGAAAGGTCTAAAAGGAACCCCTCAGTATAAAGACATACAAGGAGTACTAGAAGGAAACGAAATATATGTAATGTTAGGGAGTTTTATTTTTTGGACACTGTTTTCCTTTGCATTTGAAAAAATAATTAAAAAAACGGTTCTCATTGTCGTTATAGCAATGGGAACATTTGGACTTGCTTTAGCTTTTTCTGGAAATGATTTGGTGAATTTTATTGGTGTTCCAATGGCGGCATGGCATTCGTATGAAGCTTGGTCAGTTTCTGGAATTTTACCTTCTGAGTTTTCTATGGAAATTTTAAGTGAAAAAGTACCTGCCGAACCTCTAATTCTCTTTATAGCAGGTGCTATTATGGTGGTTACCTTATGGACTTCTAAAAAAGCACGTACTGTTGCCGACACAGAAATAGGTCTTTCTCGGCAAGATGAAGGAAAAGAAAAATTTAAACCCAATGCATTATCCAGAGGTATCGTTAAAATAGTAACAATTTTAAACGATAGTTTAACAACCATAGTGCCTCAAGGAACATTAAAGAATATCAATTCTAGATTTGAGAAACCAGTAATAAACTTACCAAGATCTAAGAGTTATGAGCTGCCTGCTTTTGATATGATTAGAGCGTCTATTAACCTTGTTGTTGCGGGGATATTGATTTCTATAGCCACATCAATGAAATTACCTTTATCTACTACCTATGTTACTTTTATGGTGGCTATGGGTACCTCTTTAGCAGATAGGGCTTGGGGAAGAGAAAGTGCAGTATATAGAGTAGCTGGAGTTTTAAATGTAATAGGAGGATGGTTTTTTACAGCATTTAGTGCTTTTTTTGCGGCAGGAACACTTGTATTTTTAATTCACTTAGGAGGTCCTAAAGGGCGTTTTGTTATTATTACAATCTTACTTATTGTTGCGGGAGCCTTATTAGTACGAAACTATCTGGCACACAAAAAGAATAATGCTATTGCTAAAGAAGAATCTAATTTAAGCAAATCTGAGAGCAATACCATCCAAGGTATTATTGAAGAAAGTGCCGATAATATTGCAAAAACAGTTTCTAGAACAAATAAAATTTATACCAATGTACTTAAAGGGCTTGCAAGAGGAAAAGTAAATAGCCTTAAAAAGAGTAGGGCAGGTGTAGAAAAATTAAATGATGAGATAGATGAATTACGAGATAATATCTTTTACTTTATTAAGAATTTAGAAGAAACAAGTGTTAGTGGGAGTAATTTTTATATTCAGATTTTAGGCTATTTAGAAGATATTACACAGTCTTTAGAATACATTGCAAAAGCGAGTTACAAACATGTAAATAACAATCACAAACATTTACGATTTAATCAGATACGTGATTTACAAGATATTAATGATAAATTAGACAGTTTTTTAAATGCAACTGAAATAGCGTTTACCTCAAGAAACTACGGGCAGATTGATGATCTCCTAGGACAAAAAGAAACACTTTACAATAGTGTAACAGAAAAAATTCAGAAACAAGTAGAACGTACTCGTTCAGAAGAATCTAGTCCTAAGAATACTACTTTGTATTTTGGGATATTGTTAGAAACAAAAGATCTTATTGAGGAGATTATGAATCTTTTAGAGTTATATCATAACAATCATAAAAAAGTATAATTTACATGTGATGCATTAATTTTTTAACTTTATTAAACAAAAGTTTATGAAGTATGGATAGAGCAACTGTTCAAAATTAATGCAACAAAAACACAAAATTATTTAACCCTAACCTTAAGTTCTTTATCTCCTTCTATTTTAAAAGAACACTCTTTAAAACTGGGAGGGCCAAAAGTTTTCATTTTAGCATTAGAAAAGCCTACAGGTTCTTTAGGAATACCAAAAAAATTAGTATCTAATGCATCATTAGCATTCTCATCATGAAAAGCAGCTACAGCATAGGTTCCAGCTGGTAAATCTTTTAGTACAACGGCAGTAGTATCTTTTTTTGTAGTGGCTGTATTAGAGGTAAAAACACGATCAAATTTTAAAAACCCATCTTCGGTATTGTATAGGGCAACACTAACTTTACCATCTGCTGTTTTTATATTTTCTACATGAACAGTTAATGTATGTTGTGATACTCCGAATAACGGAAATAATAACACTAAAAAAAGAGTTTTTCTCATGATATGTATGATCTAATAATACTATAAATTTAATACAACTATCTTGCCCAAAAAGAACTTTAATAAAAACTTAACCTCTAAATAAAAAGAAACGTTCTTTCATTTCTTCTATTGCTCCACTCTTATTTGTCATGATATACGTAATTGCTTCTGTAGTAAAACTTTTTCCTTTTTCGGTTAAGGAGATAATATCATCTTCAATTAAAATCATATTATTTTTTAGTGCTAAATCTAAGACCGATTTAGAGCGTACTTTGCGCCAATTGATATGCTCATTTAAATGTTTTACATGCCGTTCTGATGGCTCCTCATGATTTTGCAAGTGCAATAAAAACGTTAGTAAATGTACTTCTACGCCTTGTCTTTTTTGGCGATACAATACTGATAGCAACCCTTTGTTAGGCGCTAATAGATAAATCACAAAAAATAAAAAACCTAAAACAGTGGCTATAGAACCAGCAATAGAAGCATCTAACCAATGTGCTACCCAATAACCTGATATTGCAGATATAACCCCAAAAACACTTGAGAGTATAAGCATCTTTTTTAAATCTGTTGTTAGTAAATAGGCCATAGCAGGTGGAGCAATCATTAAAGCAACAACTAAAATAGCGCCAACAGCATCAAAAGCACCAACAGTAGTTACTGAGGCTGTAGCCATGAGCCCGTAGTGGATTATTGCTGGAGAAAACCCTAACGTAGCGGCTAAACTTTTATCAAAAGTGCTTAGTTTTAATTCTTTAAAAAAAGTAAATAATAAGAACAGTGTTATCATCAAAATACTGCCAATTACCCATAGCGATTTAGGTCCTAAATCCATTCCATTTACAAACAAACGATCAAAAGGTGCAAAAGCCAATTCTCCTAATAATACAGCATCAGTATCTAGATGCACATCATTTGCATTTTTAGCAATTAATAGTACTCCTACACTAAATAATGTAGGGAAAACAAGCCCTATAGCGGTGTCTTCTTTTACCAAGCCAGTTTTTTGAATAAATTCTACTAGAATTACAGTAATTACGCCAGTTAGCGCAGCTAATAATATTAACCAAGGCGAATTTAAATCTTCTGTTAAAAAAAAACCTATAACAATTCCGGGTAAAATAGAATGACTAATAGCATCACTGATCATTGCCATTTTACGAAGTACTAAAAAAGTACCAGGAATAGCACATGCAATAGCCACTAAACAGGCTATAAGCTGAATTTCTATTTGCATACTAGTCATACACTTCTTCTTGTTGGTTATACAAATTGGCGGCTTTTTGATAGCCTTTTTTAGTCATGGACCACATCGAACCAGTAATCTTTACATATTCTAATCGTTCTAGTTTTTTTAGTGATTTTTTGGTGTAGCCCTGAAAGTTATTTAAAATCTTAACAGCATGTGGATGTGTAATATCCTCATGTGTCATCGCAATATTATGCATAAAAGCTAAGGTTTTAAAAAGCTCTAAATCGTTACGATTTTTCCAATAGCGAATTTCTTTAAATAAAAGCCCTCTCCCAGGTGAAAAAATAAACGAGAATAACACAAAAGCAGCTGCAATTAATACAATAACGGGTCCTGTAGAAAGATTGTTAGAAGTGGCACTTATTGCTGTTCCAAAGACACCTGAAAAAGCTCCAAAAATCGCTGCTAAAAATACCATTACGCCTAAGCTATTTGTCCATTGCCTTGCAGCAGCAGCAGGTGCTAAAAGCATAGCGCTCATTAAAACCACTCCAACAGTTTGTAAACCAATTACTATTGCTAAAACAATAAAAGAAGTAATTAACACATCTAAAAAGCGAGTATTAAAACCTAATGATTTTGTATAGTCTACATCAAAAAGAAGTAGTTTTAGTTCTTTCCAAAAGATAAGTAGTACCAGCAAGCTTATTCCTGTTACAATGCACATTAACCAAACATCACTCTCTACTAAAGTTGCTGCTTGCCCAAATAGGTATTTATCTAAACCAGCTTGGTTGGCATTTGGTATTTTCTGTATAAAGGTTAGTAAGAGCATTCCAAAACCAAAAAATAAGGATAGAATTAATCCCAAAGCAGTATCAGATTTTAAATGTGTGTTTTTAACAATACCTCTAATCCAAAAAGTTCCTATTAATCCACTGATCAAGGCACCTATTAGTAGCGTATTACTGTCTTTTGCTCCAGTGATTAAAAAAGTTAAGGCTATCCCTGGTAATGCTGCATGCGAAATGGCATCTCCTAAAAGGCTTTGCTTACGTAAGACTGCAAAACTACCTAGCATGCCACAAACTGCACCCAAAACTGCAGTGCCTAATGTAATAGTACGCAAGGTATAATCTGTAAAAAGGAGTTCTATGTATTTTGTTAGTTCTATAGTTGATAGTTTTTAGTGGTTAGACAATAGTTTTATTTTTAAGATATTTTTGAAGACTTGTTATCATTTTAGATAATTCTACAAGTTTTTCTCTTAGTGTATTCTCTATTTCTAATGAGAAATAGTTTTGTCTTTTAGCAATAGTAGAACAAACAACGCATTCATTTACAGAATCTAAAGCCATTTGTAAAAATCTATTAAATTGTTTGTCAGTATCAGACGAACCTTCAGCAATATTTAATGCAATAGAAACTGATGCTCTTGTAAATTGAGAAGAAAGTGCATAACGTTCTTTTTTTGGAAAAATTTTACAAGTTTTATATACGAGATCTATAAAATCTAAAGCCTTATTATAGACTTTTAAATCTTCAAACTTAAATTTATTCTCTCTCATATATTTTAATTTTCTAAATTACTAACCACTAACCACTATGCTGAAGACCAAGAACTCTATTGTTGCACACTTACTTTATAATTAATTCCGTATGTTTTTGTGAGGTTATCATCATTAAAAATGTCTTTCACGGGTCCTGTTGCTATTTTTTTTACGTTTAAGAAAGTTACCCAATCAAAATATTCAGGTACCGTTTGCAAATCATGATGTACCACAACAACCGTTTTTCCGGCCTTTCGCAATTCTTTTAAAATATTAATGATGGCTTTTTCTGTTGTAGCATCTACACCCTGAAAGGGCTCATCCATTAAATAAATGTTAGCATTTTGTACTAATGCTCTAGCTAAAAAAATACGTTGTTGCTGGCCGCCACTTAACTGACTTATTTGTCTGGACTTAAATGCTAGCATACCAACTTTTTCTAATGCTTCTAAAGAGGCTTTTTTTTGTTTTTGCCCTGGGCGTTTTATCCACCCTAAACTCCCATATGTACCCATCATAACCACATCTAAAGCAGTAGTAGGAAAATCCCAATCTACACTTCCTTTTTGGGGTACGTAAGCCACTTCTTGGTGTTGCTTTTTATAGGGTTTTCCAAAAATCTTTACACTACCTGCAATAGGTTTTATGATATCTAGAATTGACTTTATTAAGGTAGATTTTCCTGCGCCATTAGGACCAACAATTGCCATTAAAACACTTTCTGGAATAGCTAAATCGATATCCCATAAAACAGGTTTGTAGTTATAAGCAACGGTAAGATCGTCTATAGCTATAGCTATGTTTTTATCACTCATACCTCTTTATTTTAATGCGTTAACAATAGTATTTACATTATACAAAAACATGCCCGTATAAGTGCCTTCTACTGTTCCTGCTGTTCCTAATGCATCTGAATATAAAGTACCCCCTATAGCTACTTCATGACCTTTAGAGCGTACAGATGCTTGCAGTGCTTCTATGGTTCTTTTAGGTACAGAGCTTTCTACAAAAATGGCTTTCACATTTTTTTCAATAATAAATTTTGCCAATTCCTGTACGTCTTGTACTCCAGCTTCCGTTGCCGTTGAGAGTCCCTGTAGGCCTACCACTTCAAAACCAAAAGCTTTTCCAAAATAGTTAAAGGCATCGTGTGCGGTTACTAATACACGTTTTTCTACGGGTAATGTTGCTATAATTACTTTTAGATCTGTTTGTAATTGGTCTAAAGTTTCTAAATACTTTTTGCTATTTTCCTTGAATAGGTCGGTATTTTTAGGGTCTAATGCTATTAATTTTTGAGTGGTATATACTGTTATTTTCTTCCAAAAATCAATATTAAACCAAATATGTGGATCATAATTAGAGGCAAAGTATTCAGAACCTATTAATTTATCCTTTTCAAGGACTTCAGCTAGAGCAAGGGTTTTACTATTGTTTTTATCCATTTTTTCAAAAACCTCAACTAGTTTTCCTTCTAAATGTAAACCGCTATAAAAAATAATATCTGCATTAAATAATTTACTAACATCTCCTTCACTAGCTTTATACAGATGCGGATCTACACCACTCCCCATTAAACCTTCAACCTGTATAGCATCACCACCTATATTACGGACTAAATCAGTAATCATAGAGGTTGTGGTTACTACATTTAATTTATTGTTTTCTTTTTTAGGCTCTGATTTACAAGCAAAAATACATAGTGTTACTATTGCTAAAATTGTATGTTTCATATAAGTTTTATCTAGTTCTAATTTTTTATTGATTTTGATTGGGTAGCATTAGGGTTAATCTTGTACCCCAATACAAATCTTGTTCACTATTAATTCCTGTTCCTACAACGGAATCAAACATTAATTCTGGAATAATCATATACGTAATTCCAAAATCCCAAAAATGATTAGTTGTAACGCCTTTGGCAAAATCGCCATATAATTCTGCATAGAATCCCCATGTTTGATTAAAATTATGGTTGTAGGCTAGCGTATATAAATATGCTGTTCCGCTTCCTAATTGTAAGCCTAAATTATAGGATAGATTTGCTTTTTCATTTAAGGTATGGTAAAAAACACTTCGCATCTCTGTTGTAACACTTTCTGGTTTAAAATCTGTACTTGCTGTAAAAGGGAAAAATACATCAGTAATAAATGTTAGCTGAGGTAAAATGCCCTTTTCTGGCAAAATATCCCAGCCAAAACCTAATTGTAATGGTGAATAACCACTTAAAACATTTTCTTCTTTGAAACCATTGTTTTTAACGAACTGTTCTTGAAAATCAAAACCTAAACGTACTTCAAAATTAGAAGCAATGCCATACAATAATAAGGTTTGCCCCAAAGCATAACTTTCATATATACGTGATCCTTCTTTAAAAGATTCATAGAATACTCCCGATTCTCCTTGAAAAGATCCTTTAACGGTGCTTGTTGGAGATTCAGTAGCATCTTGCGCATAGCTGAAACAAATAAATGGTGCTAATGAAAAAAATAATATTTTAAATAACCTGTACATATAGATTTGCTGCTATCTGATTGGATATAAATAAATTCTTACCATTTATTTGTATTATGTAAGAGCCGTCAAATTCTTCTTTTTCTACAATACTAATTTCATCACCAAGAGAAATACCATGTTTATCTAAAAACTTTAAAAATGCTTTAGAAGAATCTTTAACTCCAACACAAATTCCCTTTAAACCAATTGCACTATTTTCTATTAATTGTTTAGACGCAAGGGTTATAACCCCATTTTTATTTGGAATTGGATCTCCATGCGGATCAAATTTTGGAAAGCCTAAATGTTTGTCTAATCGATCTATTAACTTATCACTTTTTATATGTTCCAATTGTTCTGCAACTTCATGTACCTCATCCCAAGAGAAAGCTAATTTTTCTACCAAAAAAACTTCCCAAAGTCTATGTTTTCTTATAATAGACAGCGCAATGACTCGTCCTTTTTCAGTTAAAAAAACACCTTGATACTTCTTGTACTTTACAAAGTCTTTTTCGGCTAGTTTTTTAACCATATCTGTTACAGAAGATGGTTTCATATTCATCTGCTCTGCAATTGCATTAGTAGAAACAGCCTCATCACTAGATTTCCCTAGGTGATAAATTTCTTTTAAATAATCTTCTTCAGAAAGTGTCATTATAATCTTAGAATTTAAACAAAAATACATTTTTATATATAAAAACATATTTTTAGCTTTGCCTAAATTTATTTTTTGAATTGCTTAAATATAAAATCAATAGTATGCCTACTACTAAAATAGTATTAATTCTTATGCTCCTTTGCTTTGGTGTAAACGCGCAAACAACTATAAGTGGCAAAATTACTGATGAAAATGGCCCTATTCCTTTTGCTAATGTTTATCTAAAGGACACTAAAATAGGAACTTCATCAGATGAAAATGGAGATTATACTATTACAAATTTAAAAGAAGGAAATTATATACTAATAGCCTCTGTTGTAGGATATTTGCCTTATAAAAAAACAATCAGCATAAAGAATAGTGAAATAAAATTACTAAATATTACACTAAAGCTTTCTTTAGAAATTTTAGAAGAAACTGTAGTTACAGGAACTTTAAAAGCAGTAAGCAGATTAGAAAGTGCGGTACCTGTAGAGGTATATAAACCAAGTTTTTTTAAAAAAAATCCTACTTCTGGACTTTTTGATGCACTACAAAACGTTAATGGTGTACGACCACAAATTAACTGTAATGTATGTAACACGGGAGATATTCATATAAATGGCTTAGAGGGTCCGTATACTTTAATTATGATAGATGGTATGCCCATTGTTAGTGGATTAGGTACCGTGTATGGCCTTTCTGGAATTCCTAACTCTTTAATAGAACAAATTGAAATTGTAAAAGGACCTGCATCTACACTTTATGGTAGTGAAGCAGTTGGAGGACTCATAAATGTAATTACAAAAAACACACTATCTGCTCCAGAATTCTTTGCAGATAGTTTTTTAACAGGTTGGGGAGAATACAATTTAGATATTGGCACAAAATTTAATGTAGGTAAAAAGTCAGACCTATTGCTTGGCGTAAATTACTTTAATTATGATGAGCTTATAGATAATAACAATGATAATTTTACAGATTTAACACTGCAAAAACGAGTTTCACTTTTTCAAAAATGGAATTTTAAACGAGGTAGTGGTAAATTGTTTACGCTGGCAGGGCGCTATTTTTACGAAGATAGATGGGGTGGCGAGTTACAATGGACTCCAGAATTTCGTGGAGGCGAAGATATTTATGCAGAAAGTATTTTTACCCGTAGATGGGAAGTCATAGGGAAATATCAATTACCTATAGAAGAAAATATTACCTTATCATTATCGTATAATGACCATAATCAAGATTCTGCTTACGGTCCTGAAATTTATCTTGCAGACCAACGCATTGGTTTTGCCCAATTATTATGGGATAAAACTATAGGAAAAAATGATCTTTTATTTGGTACTACATTACGTTACAATTACTATGATGATAATACTACGGCAACCACAGATGGTTTGGAAAATAATCCTGATGAGCTTGCGATACCAGGGATTTTTATTCAGAACGAGTATAAGTTCTCTAAAAAATATTCGCTCCTAGGTGGCTTACGTTACGACTATGATAACCGACATGGAAATATTTTTACTCCTAGAATTGCTTTTAAATGGAAAACATCAGAAAATGCAGTTTTAAGAATTAATTCAGGTACGGGTTTTAGAGTAGTAAACTTATTTACTGAAGATCATGCGGCATTAACAGGTTCCAGAGAAGTTCTTATTACTGAAGAATTAGAACCAGAACGCTCTTGGAATTTTAATGTAAATTACCTTAAGAAGTTTTATATGGATAATGGAACTTTTGCAAGTTTTGATGCCGCTGCATTTTACACCAGATTCAGTAATGCAATTATTCCAGATTATGATACCAATCCTAACCAAATTATTTATGATAATTTAAATGGCAAAGCAGTATCGCAAGGCATAAGTGCCAATGTAAATATATCTTTCCCTAGCGGATTTAATATTTTGGCTGGCACCACCATTCAAGATGTTAGTACTACAGAAAATAATATTATCCAACGCCAAATACGTACGGAAGGCTTTACGGGAACCTGGAGCTTATCTTATACCTTTAGAGGCATAAATTTAGCAGTAGATTACACTGGTAATATATACGGTCCCATGCGATTATCTACTTTAGGTGAGACCGATCCACGAAAAGAATTTTCACCCACCTACAGTCTTCAAAATGTACAATTTACACATAAAGGACTTGGTAATTTTGAGTTTTATGGCGGAATTAAAAACTTACTAAACTGGACACCAAACCGTGGTAACCCGTTTATTATTGCAAGAGCTAATGATCCTTTTGATAGAGAAGTAACTTTTGATGCTAATGGAAATGCTGTAGCAACAGCTAACAACCCTAACGCATTAACTTTTGACCCTGATGGATATTCTTATGCTCCAAATCAAGGAATTCGTGGTTTTTTAGGCTTACGATATTCTATCTATTAAAAAAGTTTGATGAAAAGAGAATTGGTATATTTGAATAAATTCTATTGAACTATGCAGCGATTTTTAACCATTTCAATACTGTTCTTTTTTGTTTTTAGCAATGCGCAATATCAAAACGAAGAAATTATAACCATAGAGCCTTCTTCAGAAAAAGAATTTTTAATTCCAGTTTATAAAGACGATATTATTAATTTTCAGATCGGAATCCGTAAAATTAAAAAAGCAAAAATTAGTAGCATTCAAATCTTTGAATATCCGAATAAACTTATTGCTAAAGCAGAAAAAATTAGAACATACATAAAATCAATAACTGCGCAAAAAGATGGAATTTATATGCTAATTCTAAAAAATAACAATTCTAAAACAGTAGACTATACTATTGCATACACTATTAATTCTACAAGAAAGAAGAAACCTGCTATTGGGTATAAAACACAAAGAGATACTACATACGGTTTTGAAACCTCATATTTAAGAACCATTACAAAAACGGAAACTGAGCAAGTACAGACAGAAAAATTTTATTTAAATAGTACTTCTAACGCCCTATTAAAAGGTGGGAAAAATAGAATTTTAATTCCTGTAAACCTTCCTAGAAATACAAAAGAATGGTATTATACTTTTACAGCATCTAGAGAAGAAAATGATATAAAAAATACTTTATCTTCATTTAATTTTGCGGCACAACTTACCAAATTTGCAAAAGATGATGCTTCCATACAAAATGCAGTAAGTAATTTAAGTCCTCCTCCTGGGGCTCATATTTGTGATATATATCGTATTGAAAGTCAAAAAGACGCTAATTTATTTAAAGAGAAAGAAGACTTTAAATTTGATTTAGATGCTTCAAGAGAAAATTTCAAATCTGGTATTGTTACAGTTACCACCAATTCTAAGAGCTATTTAGGCATCCGGAACCCTGATAATTTATATGGGATACATATTGCGATAGAAATTGTAGCATTAGTTGAAAAATTAGATAAAAAACGAGAAAAAATTACAATACCGATCATTACCAGTTATAAAGTTCCTTATCTTATAGATTAATGGATGTTTACGATTATATTATTATAGGTGCTGGTGCGTCTGGTTTAATGCTGGCAGATGCTTTAGGGAAAGATGCTTTTTTTAATGATAAAAAGATTCTTCTGATAGATAAAGATGCTAAAAATACAAACGATAGAACTTGGTGTTTTTGGGAAGAAGGAACTGGTGCTTTTGATGCTATTCTCTATAAAAAATGGGAAACCATTCACTTTGCTGGAAAAGAATTATCTAAAAATTATACAATTGCTCCTTATGCCTATAAAATGGTAAAAGGTATTGATTTTTACACTTTATATTTAGAGCAAATACAATCATATTCCAATATAACTTTTGTACAAGAAACGGTCACTAAGGTTGATGATCAAAGAAATTTTGTGGCCGTTATTACGGCAGGTACTACTTTTAAAGCCAAGCAGGTTTTTAATAGTATTTTTGATTATAAAAATGCACTACAGCAAAAAAAATACCCCGTTTTACAACAGCATTTTATAGGTTGGTTTGTAAAAACAGAGCAAAATATTTTTGATGAACACATAGCAACTTTTATGGATTTTTCTATTCTTCAAAAAGGAAATACTCGTTTTATGTATGTCCTTCCTCTTTCAGCAAATGAAGCTTTAGTAGAATACACCTTATTTTCGGAACAACAATTACCTAAACAAGAGTATGAAGATGCTATAAAAAATTATTTAGAAGATCAATTAAAGTGTAGCAATTATACCATTACTGAAAAAGAACAAGGTAGTATTCCTATGACCTGTTATCGGTTTACAGAAAATAACACTGCTACACTATTGCATATTGGGATGTCTGGTGGATGGGCAAAACCAAGTACCGGATATACTTTTTTAAATACGCATAAAAAGACAAAAGCATTAATAAGCTATTTAAAAACAGGAAAACCATTAGATCGTTTTTCTAAAAAAGATAAATTTTGGTTTTATGACTTACTTCTTTTAGATGTGCTCTATAAAAACAATCATTTAGGGCGGTCAATTTTTGAAGCTTTATTTAAAAAAAGAACACCACAAGCTATTTTTAAATTTTTAGATGAAAAAACAAATCTTTGGGAAGATATTAGATTTATTGGAGCACCTAAAGCTATTCCTTTTATCAAAGCACTTATAAAAAGGCTATTTAATATGTAAAAAGAAGTATTTCTTTTGATAGGATACGCTTTGTTTTAAGTATAGAGGACACTAATTTTCTTTATTAAAAACATAAATAGGACCATCCCAAGGACTAGAATCTGAGGTAAGCATGGTTTCGCAAAATGAAATACCACCTGATAAAAAACCAGATGTGTCATCTACAACCAGGCTAATGCTATCATTTGCCTGTACGAGCTCCCAAGTCCCATTTTCTATAGTTTCATTGTTTACAATAGCTACAAGACTACCATCCGAGTTAAATGAAATGTTTACTTGTTGATCTGTAACAAAAATTCCTGGATTTGCACAAAAACTACAACCTTCTTGAGAGAGCTTCCAATCTCCAATAAGAATACTATTGGCTACAGTAGCATTTTCTATTACTGTAGTACTACATTCTTCTAACGATAAAAGAGGTGTGTTTTCTTCTTCGTTATCACAAGAAATAAAAAAAAGAATTAATAAAAAGAAGCTAAAGCGTATCATAATTTTGGAATTTATATTTTTTAAAAAGATGCATTAATTGTAAATGGTTGCGTGATGCAAAACAATTTTTGGTTACACTTTCCGAGTCATTAAACTTTCTCCAAAATGTTGAAGTAGTGCTTTTTTGTCTTCGGAAATAGCTAAAGAATTTAAAATACTAAAGGCTTTGTTTGTATAATCTGCTATAGCTTCTTCTGTAATTGTAGCTGCACCACTTTCTAAAAAAATATTTTTTACGGTAGTAATTTTATCTTCAGGTTCAACTGGCTGAATAGAAAATAGATGTTCTAATTCCTGTATTTGTGCAGCTGAAGCATTTTCTAAGGCTTTTAAATACAAATAGGTTTTTTTATTTTCTATAATATCCCCACCAACTTGCTTGCCAAAAGTCTTTGGATCTCCAAACGCATCCAAATAATCATCTTGTAATTGAAATGCTATTCCTAAATTTCTTCCAAAATTATAGATACCTTCTTGCTCATTAGGAGTTGCTTTAGCTATTATGGCTCCCATTTTCATAGCTGCTGCAACAAGCACAGCAGTTTTGTACTCAATCATTTTTAAATACTCAGGTATGGTAACATCATCTCTCGTCTCAAAATCTACATCATATTGTTGTCCTTCACAAACTTCTAATGCTGTTTTACTAAATAGTTTTGCCAGATTCCGAAACATATCACCTTCATAATTTTCGAATAGTTGGTAGGCATTTATAAGCATTGCATCGCCAGAAAGTATTCCGGTATTAATGTCCCATTTTTCGTGAACAGTGGCTTTTCCTCGTCGTAATGGAGCATCATCCATAATATCATCATGTACTAAAGAAAAATTATGAAAAACCTCAATTGCTAAAGCAGCATCTAGTGCATTTTTATAATTTACTCCATAAATTTCTACGGTCATTAAAGTTAAAACAGGGCGTAAACGTTTACCTCCTAAATTTAAAATATAGTTGATGGGCTCGTATAGATGAACAGGGTCTTTTATTTTGTTTTTTTCCTCTAAATAGCTTACGAATTCTACTCTGTACTGTTCTATGGAATGCATCTGCAAAATTTTCCACAAAAATAAGATAAACAAACTAAAAAACTGAGTTGAAAAACAGACTACTTTAAGTAAATCTTAAAGAAATGTTAAATTAAATTAAACTATGGAAACTTTTTTTGTTTCTAAAGTTTCCTAGATTATATTTGTATCGCTATGAAAGAGAAAGTATTGCAAAAAGCCACAGCGCTATTTTTAGATCTAGGGTTTAAAAGTGTTACTATGGATGATATAGCCAGTGAAATGGGGATATCAAAAAAAACGATCTATACACATTTTGAAAATAAAACAAAGCTTGTAGAAGAGAGCACGATGTATTTATTACTGTCTATTTCGGATGGTATTGATTGTATTAGAGCATTTGATAAAAACCCTATAGAGGAATTGTATGAAATTAAAAAGTTTGTAATGCAATCTTTAAATAATGAAAAATCATCCCCTCAATATCAGTTGCAAAAATATTATCCTAAAGTGTATTCTTCTGTAAAAGACAAACAATTTGAATTAATGCATGAATGTGTTTTGGAGAATATTAAAAGGGGTATAGAAATGGGTATTTATAGAGCCAATATTGATATTAATTTTATTGCTAGAATTTATTTTTCTGGGGTTACTAGTATAAAAGACCAGAAACTTTTTCCAAACAAATTGTTTGCTATGGATGCACTACAGGATCATTTTTTAGAATACCATTTAAGAGGGATTGTAACGCCTTCTGGAAGAAAATTTTTAAACACTATAATTAATTCAAACCAAGAATAAATGAAGACGATCATAATAACAATCTTCTCTTTTTTTAGTTTTACCGTACTGTTTTCTCAAGAGCAACCAGCAACTAGCTACACATTAGAAGAAGCTATTGCTTTTGCATTGCAAAATAATTATAAAGTAATTAATGCTATAAGGGATCAAGATGATGCGCAAAAGCAGAAATGGCAAACCATAGCATCAGGCTTACCACAAATTAGTGGAGATATCAGTTATCAAAACCAATTAAAACAACCTGTTAATCAGTTTCCTTCTATTATTATTCCACCAGAATTTTTACCTGATGGTGTTGTGCCAGGACCTGATACTTTTGTTCCTATTGTTTTTGGACAAGCACAACAAGCAAGGGCTACAGCAACAGTACGTCAGCAAATTTTTGACGGATCTTATATTGTAGGCGTACAAGCTATTAAATCTTTTATTAGTTATAGTGCTAACAATAAAGAAAAAACAGATCTAGAAGTTAGAAAAGCTGTTATACAAGCCTATGGTAATGTATTATTAGCCGAAGCAAGTATCGCCTTAGCAGAAAAAAACAAAGCTAATCTAGAAAAGAATTTATTTGAAGCTCAAAAAGTTTTTGAAAATGGCTTGGGAGATGAAGAAAGTGTAGAACAATTACAAATTACATTGTCTAATGTAGAAAGTCAGCTTAAAAATGCTAAACGATTAAAAGGGATTACAGTACAAATACTAAACTTAACCATGGGAATTGCCATAAATTCTCCAACAACTTTAACAGAAGACCTAGATGCATTAGCACAAAGACAAATAGACCCAACTATTGTGGCAACTGAATTTAATATAAAAAACAATGTAGATTATAAATTAGCAACTAATTTAAATGAACAACGTTATTTTGAATTAAAACTAGAGAAAAGTAGAGCGCTACCTACTTTAAATGCCTATGTGAATTACGGGGCATTTGCTTTCAGTGATCGTTTTGATTTTGGAAGTCAAGAATGGTTTCAAGCTTCTACATTGGGTTTTGATTTAAACATTCCAATTTTTAGTTCTTTAAGAAGAAGCGCAAGTACAAAACGGGCTAAAATAGCTTTAGAAAAAGCAAAAACACAACTTTCGGAAGCAGAAGAACAAATTAGATTACAATTAGAACAAGCTAAGAGTAATTATATACTCTCTATTGAGCAGTACGAAACAAACAAAAAGAATTTAGCGCTTGCAGAACGAATTGAAAAAAAGAATCAGATTAAATATGAAGAAGGAATCGCAAGTAGCTTTGAACTCCGCCAGGCACAATTACAATTATACGATGCACAAAATATTTACCTGCAGTCTATGGTAACAGTAATTAATAATAAAGCAGCATTAGAAACGATATTAAACGAATAGATAGTTTATAATAGGTTATAAAGTTTATGAGTTTATAACCATTTAGAAATTTATACTTATGAAAACATTTTCTTTTGAAAAATTAATAGTCTGGGAAAAATCAATTGTATTATCAGAATTGATTTATAAGTTAACAAAAACATTTCCTAATGAAGAAAAATTTAATCTTACAAGTCAAATGAGAAGGTGTTCTATTTCTATTCCTTCTAACATAGCTGAAGGTTCTGGAAGAAATTCATGGAAAGATAAAGCACGTTTCACAGAAATTGCTTTTAGCTCGGCTTTAGAGCTTTTAAACCAGAGTATTTTATCAGAAAAGTTAAAATTTATTACTTGTGAACAAGTAATATCAATAAGACAACAAATTTCTGAAATAACACTAATGCTTGATAAATTAAGAAAATCGCAACTAAGTAATATAAACTTATAGCCTCATAACCTTTTAAACATAAACTTAAAAAAACAGATGAAAAAAATAATACACATCATAATCCTATCCCTTTTCGTAGTATCCTGTGGAGAAGGAGAAAAAACGGTTGCAGACATTATTGCATCTAAAGATATCAAAGCAATTCGCGCTAAAAAAGCTACACTTTCTGAAAAATTGAGAACCTTAGAAAGTCAAATAAAACAATTAGATTCTAACATTGCTAAATTAGATGGTAATGAAAAACTGCCTTTAGTGACTACTATTACCGCAAAAGCAGCTCCGTTTTATCATTATGTAGAATTGCAAGGAGGCGTAAAAACCAAGCAAAATGTATTAATATATCCAGAAATGGCTGGTACTTTGCAACGCGTTTATGTAAAAAAAGGGCAAAAAGTTACCAAAGGACAATTATTAGCATCAATTGATGATGGTGGAATGAGTAGCCAATTACAACAGGTAAAAACACAAGCAGCATTAGCAAAAACTACTTTTGAAAGGCAAAAGAGGTTATGGGAACAAAAAATAGGATCAGAAATACAGTACTTACAGGCAAAAGCAACCTATGAAGCTACAGAAAATAGTGTCGCTCAAATCCAAAGTCAGTTAGGAAAAACAACTATTAGAGCTCCTTTTTCTGGAATTATAGACGATATTATTAAAGATCAGGGTACAGTAGTTGCCCCTGGCCCAGGTTCAGAGGTATTCCGAATTGTTAATTTATCTGATATGTATATTACTGTAGATGTACCAGAAAGCTATTTAGGTGGCATACAAAAAGGAAAAGAAGCAATTGTATATTTTCCTGTTTTAGGCGATTCAATCCTGTCTAAAATACGTGAAACAGGGAATTTTATCAACCCTAGTAATCGTGTTTTTACAGCTGAGATTGCAGTTCCTAATAAAGGAGGGATTATTAAACCTAATTTAACAGCCAGAGTTAGCATTAATGATTACAGCAAAGAAAAAGCCATTGTAATTCCACAAAGTATTATTTCTGAAAATGCAGAAGGACAACAATATGTTTATGTTGCAGAAAAAGCAGAGGATAAGGCATTAGTTAAAAAACATATTATAACTACAGGAAAAACGCAAGGTAGTGTAGTAGAGGTTCTTTCTGGGATAGCAGATGGAGATGAACTGATTAAAGAAGGGGCAAGAACGGTGAAAGATGGACAAAATGTTGAAATCTCTGAAAATAATAAACAAACGTCTTAAAATAATAAAGACCAAAGACTTATAAAAATGAGCAAACAGAAAAAAAATGCGAATAAAGAGTTTAAGCCCTCTTCTTGGTCTATAGATAATTCATCGGTTATCTATGTGATGATTGCTATTTTATTATGGATAGGCTATTCTTCTTACCAGTCTATGCCAAGAGAAGATTTTCCTGAGATCGTAGAAACTAAGGTGTATGTAAGTTCTTTATACCCTGGGAATACAGCAGAAGATGTAGAACGCTTAATTACAGATCCGCTAGAAGATAAGTTAAAAAATATCAGTAATGTGGTAAAAGTTACCTCTACCTCGCAAGAAGATTATTCTATAATTACGGTAGAGTTTGACGAAAGTATTACGGTAGAATTAGCAAAACAAAAAGTAAAAGACGAGGTAGATAGTGAAAAAGCAAGTGAAGACTGGCCTGTTTTTAATAATGCTAAAGTAGAACCTAATGTTTTTGATCTTAATTTATCTGAATCATTCCCTATCATGAACGTTAATTTTACTGGTGATTACCCAGTAGAAAAACTCAAGGAATTTGCAGAATACATGCAAGATGAAATTGAAGATTTGTCTGAAATTAAAGAAGTAGGTATACGTGGAGCACAAGATAAAGAAGTAGAAGTTGCAGTAGATATCTATAAAATGATGGCGGCTAAAGTTAGTTTCCAAAGTGTTTTAGATGCCATTAGAAATGGGAATACAACCATGTCTGCTGGTAACCTTAAATCTGGTGAACAACGACGTACTATTCGAATTTTAGGAGAAATAAAAGATCCTAAACAGTTAAATGATTTTGTAGTAAAATCTGAAAACGGTGCAGTGTACCTAAAAGATATTGCTGAGGTACGTTTTAAAGAAGAAGAGAAAACAACATTTGCACGTGAGTATGGCAAAAGTGTAGTAATGCTAGATATTAAAAAAAGATCTGGTAGTAATATGATAGAGGCGACTACAAAAATTAGAGCATTGGTAAAAGAAGCTCAAACTAATTATTTTCCTAAAGATCTTAATATTACCATTGCTAATGACTCTTCTGGAAGAACCTTAAATCAAGTAGATGATTTGGTAAACAATATCATCTTCGGAATTATTCTGGTTGTTACGGTACTCATGTTTTTCTTAGGCTTCCGTAATGCTTTGTTTGTTGGTTTTGCAATACCAATGTCTATGTTTATCTCATTTTTTGTTTTAGATACCCTAGGCGTATTCATTGATGGGATGAGCTTTACCTTAAATACAATGATTCTTTTTGGAATGATTATGGGCTTAGGTATGCTTGTAGATAATGGTATAGTTGTAGTAGAAAATGTGTACCGTTTAATGAGCGAAGGAATGTCTAGAACAGAAGCTGCTAAAAAAGGTATTGGAGAAATTGCTTATCCTATCATTATTTCCACGCTTACTACGGTAGCGGCCTTTGTACCTTTAGGTTTATGGCCTGGTATTTTTGGACAATTTATGATTTATTTCCCTATTACCCTGTCTGTAGTACTTGGGTCTTCATTATTTGTTGCCATTTTTATGAACTCCATGTTAGTATCTCAATTTATGGATATTAAAGAAAAAGAAATAAGTCTAAAACAATTAATTAGAATTAGCGCTATCCTTGTTTTTTTTGGTATTCTAATTTTAGTTGCTGGAGGAGCTGTAAGAGGTTTGGGAACTGTACTGATTTTTACAGCCATTTTATTTTGGGTATACAAATATGCTGTAAAAAAATGGGCTAATTATTTTCAAGATACTATTATGGTACGTTTTGAAAATTGGTACGAAAGAAGAATAAAACATGCTTTAAGAGGTAAAAATGTGTATTGGTATTTTGGGATTACTTTTTTTATGCTCATTGCCGTTTTTATGTTATTTGGAATGTCTGTTGGTTATGGGCGTACTAAAATTGAATTTTTCCCTGATAATAAACCCAATGAGATATATGCTTATATAGAATATCCGCAAGGAACTTCTATAGAAAAAACCAATGAGCTTACTAAAATTATTGAAGAGCGCGTTTATGCAGTAGCCAATGGTGCTAAATATACCAATGGAGAAGAGAATTATCTCATAGAGTCTGCCGTATCTCAAGTAGGTGAAGGTGCTGGTAACCCACAAACCGATGGCGGTTCTGTAGCAGAAATGCCACATAGGGGTAAGGTGACTGTTTCTATGAAAGAATATAAATACAGAGAAGGTAGAGACACGGAACAGTTAAGAGCCGAAATTCAAGAAGCTTTAACTGGGATATACCCAGGCGTAGCAATATCTGTTGAGAAAGAAGCAAATGGACCCCCAGCTGGGTATCCTATAAACCTGGAGTTAGAAGGAAAAGACTATACAGAACTTATTAATGCGGCCGAAGACATCAGAAATTTTATCAATACTAAAAATATTGCAGGTATTGAGGAATTAAAAATTGATGTAAACAAAAGTAAGCCCTCTATGCAAGTGGTAGTAGATCGTCAAAAAGCGGGAGAACTAGGTGTGGCAGTAGGGCAAGTAGGGCAACAATTAAGACGTTCTTTATTTGGTGAAAAAGCAGGGGTCTATAAAATTGATGGAGAAGATTATGATATTAATGTACGTTTTAATCAAGAAAATAGGTATAATAAAAATGCGCTATTCAACCAAAATATCATATTTAGAGATCCCGCAAATGGTCAGATCAAAGAAGTCCCTATCTCATCTGTAGCTTCACAAAAAAACTCGTCTGGTTTTAGTGCTATTAAACATAAGAATAAGAAAAGAGTAGTTACCATCTATTCGCAGCTAAAACCTGGCTTTAGTGATGCTGGCGCTATTGTGACTGAGATTCAAAAAGAAATGGAAAATTATAAAGATCTTCCAAATGATGTGAAAATAGATTTTACTGGTCAAATAGAAGAAGAGAAGAAGCAATTACAATTTTTAGTAGGCGCATTTTTTGGTGGACTAGCGCTAATCATGCTAATTTTAATCTTTCAATTTGGAGGTATTTCTAAACCTTTAATTATTATGATAGCCATATTTTTAAGCTTTATTGGCGTATTTGGTGGTTTAATGATTACGGGATGGTCTTTTGTTATTATGATGACGATGATGGGTATTATCTCCTTAGCTGGTATTGTGGTAAACAATGGTGTGGTACTTTTAGATTATACGCAAATCCTTATCGATAGAAAAATGCTAAAACTAGGTTTAGAAGATAAAGCTTTACTAAGTTTAGATCAAGTCACTAAGATTATTATTAAAGGGGGCAAAGCAAGATTGCGCCCAGTAATTTTAACAGCCATAACTACTGTTTTAGGTTTAATACCTTTGGCAATTGGTTTAAATATAGATTTCTTTTCTTTATTTTCGGAATTTAACCCTAAAATATACATGGGTGGTGATAATGTAATTTTCTGGGGACCTTTGGCGTGGACCGTAATCTTTGGTTTAATCGTAGCTACTTTCCTAACCTTAATTATTGTACCAGTATTATTTAATATTGTATACCGAATAAAATTAGGAATTAGAGGTTCTAAAAAATCAATTACAGCAGAAACAGTTTCAGAGAGTTTAGCTGCTTAAAATAAATATGCTTATTGATATTAAAGCCATTTGAATTAATTCAAATGGCTTTTTTTAAATAAGGTTAGAATGAGATAATCATTTATCTTTTAAAGATAATTTTCTTAATGGATTCTAAGTATAGAATTGCCAATAAATTAGCTCCTAAACACAAACCAAAAATGATATAATTTGGTTCTTCAAAAATTGGAAAAATGTTCCGAGGATCATATGTTAGTTTTTTATAAGTTATAAATGACACGATAAATACAGATGAAGACAATAAAATATAAACTATTTTGTAAACAGTAATTTTTTTCTTGAAACTTAAATATTGGAGTGTTAAAATTACTAGTAATGAGGGCAAACTAATAAAAGACAATAAAAGCAATATGACTAAAAACCCTATAAAATCAAAATATAGATATACATAAGTAGTTGTAAAACTGATTAAATATACTATTGAAAAATGTACTATAGAAGTATTTTTCTCCAAAACTTAATTATTGAATGATATACTTATTCCTTCTCATACCCAGCAGGTCTTTTTGAGCGTATAGGTGCTGCGGGTTCAGGTTTTAGGTTAAACTCTTGTGTTTGTAATAAACGCATGGCTTCTTCAACCCCTTTTTCGAGTTGCGGGTCATGTCCTTCTAATACTAGTTTTGGGTTTTGGATTACTTCAATATCTGGTGCTACACCTTCACCTTCTACGGCCCATTTTCCATCAATATCATAGAATCCACCTCTAGGAGCCACCATTCTACCACCATCTATAAAAGGAGGCGTATCCCAAGTACCTACTAAGCCACCCCAAGTACGAGTGCCTACGAGAGGCCCAATTTTTTTTGCATGAAACATATATGGGAGTAAATCTCCACCAGAACCAGAACGCTCGTTAATTAGCATTACTTTAGGTCCCCAAATACCAGCTATAGGGGTTGTCCATGGCCGATTGCTTTCCGTTTTACTATTAAAATATCCGAATAATTCACGAGACATAATATCAATCATATAATCTGCGGCGGCACCACCACCGTTATTACGTTCATCTACAATTACCCCTTTTTTGTCTTGTTGCGAAAAGTAGTACCGATTAAAAGAAGTAAAACCACCCCCGCCAGTATCAGGAACATACACATAAGCGAGTTTTCCATTAGAAAGTTTGTCTACTTTTCTACGGTTGCCTTCTACCCATTCTATTGTGCGCAGACCTCTTTCACTCCTAATAGGTTTTATGAGAATATCTTTTCCACCAGGAGCAGCTTTTGTATTAACAGTAATTGTAATTTCTCTATTTGCAGCCTGCTCTAATAATGCATATGGGTTTTGGTCTACAGTTAAGGCTTGTCCATTAATTGCAGTAATAAAATCACCTTCTTTTACAGGTATACCAGGTTGTGCTAAGGGAGCAATTAAGTCTGGGTTCCAACTTTCACCAGTATAAATTTTAGCAATTTTATAATAGCCATTTTCAGCTTTAAAATCGCAGCCGAGTAAGCCAACAGGTACGCTGTTTACATCTGGAAAATCACCACCAGAAACATAAGAATGTCCTATGGCAATTTCTCCGCTCATAATATCCACCACATAATTAAGATCCGTTCTGTGGCGTACATGCTTTATCCAAGGAGCGTACCAAGCATAAACATCATCCCATGGGGCACCATGTGTATTAGATACATAAAGAAAATCGCGCATATAACGCCATCCTTCTTTAAAAATCTGCTCATATTCTTTGGTAGGGTTTACTTTTGTTTTGATATTAATTTCTAATCCATCTTCTCCTGGATTTGGTTTTCCAGAAGTACTAGAAAGCATCCATGAGTTACCTTGGTCTAGTAGAATATGTTTACGGTCAAAAGATACCGTAGCATCAAAAATACCAGAAACATAATCGTCTGCTTTCATTTTTTCAACATCATACTTCCATACTTTTGTACCTCTTTCATTTGGAATCGCTTCACTGATAAAAATAGTATGCTCGGGTCCTTTATACAATTCTACATAGTTACGTTCTTCTAATTCTAAAGCTATAATTCTCTTATAAATACCATCTTCATCAATTGTAACCTGCAGTGTTTTTTTAGCTATTTCTTTGTTATCTTTTTTTCCTTTTTTTGATCCCTTTTTTGGAGTTTCTACTACAGGTTCAGCCTTTTCTTCATCAGTTTTGGGTAAGTTAGGTGCTTTGTCATTTTTTGAGAGCACAACAGCATATAAACTTCTTGTTGAACTAGCATCAAAAGAACTCATATCTAACCAGCCCGATTGTAAACCATAATTAGTGCTGGCTAGAAAATACAAATACTTACCATTAGCATCCCAAATTGGAGCTATAGCATCTGCTATACCATCTGTAATTTGCACTGTTTTTTTAGTAGAAATGTTGTAAGCAAAAATAGCTTTAAAGTGACTTTTTAACTGTTTTGGATAGGCAATCCATTTACTATCTGGGGACCAAACGGGGTTTAAAGTACGGTTTGGATGCGCATAGTTATCAGAAGCTATTTTTTCTGCTTTTCCAGTACTTAAATTAAGCACCCAAATAGTATAATCGGTATCAGAATAGGCTATATGTGTCCCATCTGGTGACCAATCTGGCCTAAAATAAAAAGTATGATTGGGAAGGGTATAACTTTTTTGATTTTTTCCATCTTGATCTGCGGTAACTAATTTGTATTCTCCACTAGCGTCTGAAAACCAAGCTATTTTATCTCCTTTGGGAGACCACACAGGTGCACGATCTGCAATACCAGAAGTATTGCTAAGGTTACGCCATGTGCCGTTTTCTTTTGGTACACTAAAAATTTCGCCTCTATATTCAAAAACAGCACGTTTTCCAGTAGGTGATAATCTGGCATTTCTTAATCGTCTTGCACTTACATTTTCCCATCTGGAGCGTGCAAAATTCATATCACCATTAACCGTTATTGCTAATTGTTTGGTAGTGCCATTTTCGGGATTCAAGAGATGTAAATAACCTCCTTGCTCATATATAATTTGTGAGTTACTTGCGTCTAAACTTTTTACATCAAATTTTTTATGAAAGGTAATTTGTTTTTCTGCTTTCGTAACTGGGTCAAAAGACCAGATATTACTAGTATAATCTCTTTCAGAGAGGTGATATACTTTGTTGTTTAACCAAACAGGGTCTAAGTGACGTTCTTTATCTGCCTGTTTGGTAGTAGTAAGTTCTTTTGTTTTTAGATCTACAATCCAAATAGGCATTGCTTGTCCACCTCTATAGTTTCTCCATTCTGGATCCCAAGAAGAAATAGGGGTATAGGCAATATGTTTCCCATCAGGAGAAATTTCTCCATATGCAGCTCTAGGTACACCTACTTCTTTAGGTAAACCTCCATTTACAGATACACTATATAATTTGTTGGTTTGTGTGGGTTTAGACTCCCTTCCTGATCTAAAAACAACTTCGCCTTCTGGAGACCACCCCTGTACGAGGTCTACGCCAGGATGCCATGTAAGGCGTTTAGGTTCGCCTCCTTGAGCAGGAATAATATACACATCTGTATTACCATCGTATTGTGCTGTAAATGCGATGGTTTTTCCATCAGCAGAAAAATGAGGCGAATACTCATAGCCTTCGTTACTGGTTAAACGGATAGCCGTACCACCATTTATAGGGCTCTTCCATAAATCATTGGCATATACAAATACTACTTCTGTTTTAGAAATAGTTGGCTGTCTTAGCAACATTGTTCCTTGTGCGAATAGAAATAAAGGTAATGTGAGTAGTGTTAACGTGATTATTTTTTTCATTTTTAAGGCTGTGTTGAGTTGTTTATATTGATTGATGATTTATGGCTATGAAATTAACGAATAATATTGCCATAAACAATAGTATTAGGAAGCAGTTTTAAAATGATAGAGCTATTGACTTTCAGTTGAATAAGTTGTATCTTTTTTGCCTAAATCAATAAAAAACAATAGACATGGAAACAAATGAAATTGCAAACAAATTAGTAGCATGGTGTAAACAAGGTGATTTTGAAAAACCGTATCAAGAATTATACAGTCCTAAGATTGTAAGTATTGAAAATGATGGAAAAAATGAAGGAGCTTATGTAGAAGGTTTTGAAGGCATTCAGAAAAAAGGAGAGTGGTGGCAAGAAAATTTTGAAGTTCATGGTACCGAAGTATCAGAACCTTTAGTTGCTGACAATTGGTTTTCGGTACGGTTTAAAATGGATACTACGCACAAACCTTCTGGGCAACGTTCTACAATGTCAGAAATTGCTGTTTATGAAGTAGAAGATGGTAAAATTATAAAAGAGCAGTTTTTTTATAAAGAATAGTATCATAACTTTTAGATAAGAAAGGCTTTCACAATAATTTAAAGTGAAAGCCTTTCTTGGTTATATTTTAAAATATGATAAAACTTTAACAAACAGAAAATGTTTTATTGTTGTTCTGCAGTTAATTTTTCTTTTATATTTTCTAAGTCTTTAATTTCTTTCTTAATTAAAAATGGTCTTACTTGATTATATTTATCAACATCATCATAATCTTGAAAATACATATCTTCTTCAAAAATTTTAAGAGCACCATCGTACATTAAAGTATTTTTAAAACGAATAAGGATGCATCTTTGGCTATCCGTATAAACTAATATTATAGAGAAACGATGACCTGTTTTATCAGATTTTTTTTCTAGAAACTTAGTGTTAATTATAAATTTATCTAATAAATTTAATTTCTTTTGGTCTATTTTAAAGGTGTTATTTTTAAAAAGATTTTCATCTAATTCTTTAATCTTTTCAGCTATTTTAGATCTTTTTTCGCTGAAAAATTGTTGCACTTCTTTTAGTAGCGCTTCTTTTTCTTCTGATTTTTTTAAGGCTATTTCTTCATGTAAGATAGCTAATACATCTTCTTTAGAAATAACAAGGGAGTTAAAATCTTTACTGTTTTTATTTTTTAAATAGTTGATAAAGGTATTTGAGAAATCAACTATTTGATTTTCAGTAACAATACTGTTTCTAACTTTAATTAGTTCTAATTTTTTAGCTAAGTTCTCTTTTTCTAAAAGTTCTTCTTGCTTTTCTTTTTTATCATTTATTCTCTTATAATGATATTGCGTAAAATAGATTTTTCCATCATCATTAATTTTTTCTTCAAGTACAAGACTAGTAGTGTCTATTTTTAAAATTTTATTACGTTCTATGTAACCAGCTAATAACGCTAAATTTGTAGCAAAACTGAAATAGACTTCTTTTTCTTTTTCGATATCCAATTCCCATTTCCCTAAGATTACTTCTGGTGAATCACTTACACTTTTAGCAAAAGTGTTATCCTTTTTTATTTCTATTGTTAATTTAGATTTTGGATTAGAAATTTCCTTAATTGCTTGATCTGATGAGGAGTTATATATAACCTGAGTTTGCTGCCAAACACCTGCTATTTTTTCTTCTATTACATTTTCTTGTGCACCTAATTGTATCGTTATAAACAATAATAAACACGTTTTGATTTTTTTTGATAATCCCATGATCAACTTAAATTGATAAACTAAAGCGTTTGATAGTTTCACTCATTTAAACCACCAAACTGTTTAGCATAACGATATTAGCATGTAGAATGTTGTGTAATTTGGGTTCCTGGATATTTCAAAAGTGTTTGTAGTTGTATTTATTTTTAAAATGAAAACGGATATAAATATTCAATTTGGTTGTATTCTAATGGAATATTGCATCATATACATTTCCTTTATACACTATAAATAATAAAGAGTTAGTATGCTTAGTTATTTTATTCTACTAGCTCTTTTGCCCTATTCCATGAACATTTATTTTTTATTTCTTGTCCAATTTACTTTTTATAACCACAGTTTTTGCCCACATATCGCCTAGTCTTTGATTTAATTCTGTGTTTTTAATAGTTATAATTCCAACGAGTCCAAAAAAGAACATATCTATAGGGTCAAGCAGATGTCTTTTAAAAGATTGCCCAAAAGTTAGTTTGCCTAAATGGTTACTCCGATTTAGTCCGCCCGATTCCTTTTTTATCGATTTAGGCATTATTCCAACAATTCCGTTTCCAAGAGTTGCTCCAAAAAATTGTTCAAGTCCAACTGTCATAAGTCCCCAAAATAATACTGGACCAAGAGCAGGAAGTCCACTAATTGTAAAGCCTCCATCCCCATCTGGTTGACCAAATTGATAACCGTATATAAAAAAGAAAGCATATATAATTAAGTAATCTATAAATCCAGCTAGAAACCTTTTTCCAACAGAAGATTCTGTTTGTATTTTATCTAAAGTTTGGTTGTTGTCCATGAGCTTTTTAATTTAAATATTACTTTTTATTATCACATCTTTTTTCTTAACTGACAAATTAAAGAATTTGGCGACTTAGGAATTCAAAAATGATAAATTAAAAGGTATTTAAAGACTAATTCCATCATTTATCTATTGCGGGTGCTATTCCAAAATTTCTAAAGAATTTAATACTATTTCTGTCTTAGTAGCAAAAGTATTATTTCTTTTAAGCTCTCATAATCTTCTCCATTTTGCGACCTTTCGCTAATTCATCCACTAACTTATCTAAATACCTACATTGCCTATACAATTCAAATTCATCTGCTATTTCTTCAATTCTGTAACCACAAATTACTCCTTTAATCATATGTGCGTTGGGATGTATTTTTGCTTTTTGGAAAAATGTTCTAAAAGTAGCTTTCTCTTCAATAAGTGTTTGTAATTCCTCTTTATTAAAACCAGTGAGCCATTCTATTACTTGTTGGAGTTCTTCTTTTGTTCTACCATTTTTCTCTAATCTGTTTACGTAATGTGGATAAACAGATGCAAATATCATATTAGCCACTTTTTCATTTTTTTCTGCTGTAACTTTCATTGGTATAGTTTTATAGTATTCATTGGTAGTTAGACCATAGTCTATAGTACATAAAAATACATAAACTTATTAAAGATACATATTCAATTTTTTATTTTCTAAAAGTATAAATTCAAGAAAATAATCTTTGAAAAAAGACTCAACTTTTTTAAGGATATGGTTATAGTTTTTAACTAAAATCTGGGCGATATACTTCATTTTCTAAATTAAAATTGGAAGTTAAAAAATGTATTGTTTGTTTAATGTTATCTTCTTTTTTTAAAATAATGATCGGTTTACGTTTAGTATGTTTATGATTTAAAATATTTATTTCAAAACTATTAAATTCGGTTGCTAAATCTGGTTTTGCAGCACTAAACCAACCAAATTTTTGAGATTTTTTAAATTTTAATACAGCAATTTTAGGTGTTTTAGAAATATCAATTCTTTTTTTAAAAAATAGCTTGTTACAAAAAAATGAACCTCTATAAAGGTCAGAATTAATTTTTAGGAAACCTCTTTTTAAAAATGCTATTATGATTAAGAAAGTATAAACGAATAGGAATAGGATTAGTATTACTATTAAAATTACACGAGTTATGTAATTTAGAATGAGACTCAAATCTAGTAGAGCCTTTAATATTGCAGCGATTCCAACGATAAAGGGACCTCCAATATATAGAAGGAATGTAATTTTTTGATGAGTAGTAAATCGATTCTCTAAAATTATGCTATTCATTATTTTCTATAAATTAATTTAGTTTTCCATTGACTCTAATTTTGAGATTTTATTTTAAAAATACATGAAATTTTAAACTTTAAGTATTCATTTTTATTCTATAAGCAAGATTTAATTACTCCATGACTAGCCTATTGATCTAATTTATTTTTAATTCTAAATACCTCAAGAGGTTACTCTGAGTTTGTTTATTAAATATTATACTTTCTAGCGTAATGTTTAGAAAGCTTTATGTTTGCTTGGATGCACGATGCTGCAAAACCAGTAGCGATTAAGACAAATAGAACACCTATTACACCAATATCTTGTGTCCAATACACCCTTGGATTTTTGTATTGTAATGCACTGCGTTGATGTTTATAGTCATTTATGGTATTTAATTTTTGGCCATTAATAATTTGAAAACCTGTAGACGCATTATCTACACTATTTTTGGTATGAATAATTGCCATAAGTTCACCATCTGATTGTCTGTTTTTGTTTGCAAAGCAGAATAATCTACGATTGAGGCATGTACGCGAATAATTATTAGTTGTGGAAAGATATAAAAATGGAGTTGGTAAAAATTGCTGCGCATAAGCAGTAGCTACTTTAAAGTTGTTCCCATAACTTCTCATTTGCTGTTCTAAAACAGTATCACTAACAGTTAATAAGGCATCTAAGGCATTATTCCGTATGCGTTTACTAATATCTGTACTTTTATGAATAACCTTTTTAATTTGACTCCTATACTCATTGAGTGTTTTAACAGACGGCTTTTTATAACCAAGCAATACTTTTGGACTTACCAAAGACAAACGCATGATCATTTTATATTCTTGTGGCATGAGTAAAAATGGAGCGGTGTCTTTAGTCATACTCACCTCATAATAATCAAAAGATTTTTTATGTATTAATACATTGTTTCCATAATTCTCAGTGTTTGAAAATAAAGGAATTCCTCGTAAAGTAAAAAGAGAAGGATCTATATTATCGCCTAAATTTAATTCTTTCTCTAATACATTAATGGTACGATCTATACGTGCTACAGCTGCATTATTTTGGTCTAATTCATTAGAAAAGTAAATGGATAAAAATACCCCTACAAATCCGAAAAGAATGCTTAACCCAATCCAAAAAGAATGTGTCCTAAAATAGGGAAGCTTTTGCTTACCGTCTTCATCTATTTTGAGTGCGCCACAAGAAAGTGCATAATAATGATAGTCTTGAAAACGATTTCTAAATCTACTCCCGGTATCAGGGTTATTAGAAATATAAGAATATACTTTATTTGTAGCATCTTTCCTTTTTGCTGCCCATAGGGTAACAGTAGGGAGTCTATTTTTATCAGGATATAGCATTGGGATAGATTTTTGCCAATGCTCTGGCATTAAAAAATAGGTCTTATTGAGCAGGTAAACACTGGGTTCATTAGCAAACCCACTAATTTCTGCTCCTAGAGCACCAGTAAGTTCTACTGCTTCTAGGTTTTTTACAGCTAACCATAATGAGATCTTCCAAGGAATTTTTTTTCTCAATAAAAAAAGAACTAATCCAGTAACGAGTAATGGTGGTCCAATACGTATAGTATATTTTGCAAATAGCGGGTAGCCCTCTAAATCTATAAGAGAGGTAAGTACAACCAATGCAGCAAATATCCCAACAATACAAAAAACTAAAATAAACAGATAGCCTAATAATTGCATTAATCGGGTCCAATTAGCCCGCTTAAGGTATTTTTCTTCTTGAGATGTTAGTGAACGAGACCTTCCTACTTCGGCTTCTTTTGTGAATATGCTAAATGTAAAAGTTTCTTTTTTTTCTTTCATGAACTATACTTCAGATCATTATCTGGTTTACTCGATAATCGAGATTTAAAATACCCCGATGCTTGTTCCGAGGTGATTTACTTTAAGTTGTATTTCTAGAATTGCGTAATCCAATTTCCATTGCCCACCAATATTTCTTTTTCGTTAAAAAAGTCCAACTCAGATAATCAAATAAACCAAGATAAATCCACTCCCATACAAACAAATTTAGGAACATGGTTTTAGCTGCTTTTTTTCGGATTTTGCCTAACTTAATTTTTGAAATACCATGATCAGCCAAAAGTTGTAATGCTGCTGCTTTTTCATTTTCGTTAAACTCCGTATCTAAGAAAGGATGGTTGATATGTTCCCAGATATCAAGCCTTTCAATGATAGGAATTTCATTGTGTGCGGCAAATTTTTCAATTTCTGACTTCAATTCGTGCTTTAAAAATATGATTTCATTTTCGTTATATACTAATGATGGAGGAAATGTTTCTAAATTGAATTCAGTAATATTTTTAGATTCAATTTTTTTAATTCGGTTTACTTCACTTTGTTTAAAAAAATATCCATTAGGAAAGTGAATCGTATCGCTTTCAATTACAATTTTTATGTTCTCATATTTTAGTACCATTTAAAATGTTTTGCTCTTCTATGATGAGTTATAGATTTTAAATAATTTGCCTTTTCATTTTAAAAGCTAAATCAACATATTGCCCTTATTTTTCTTTTATTAGAATCAATTTATCTGAGTTAAATATTTCTGCTGGTGAAATTACTTTTTCGTTCATAGGAATGTTATCTCCGTATCGCTCTTTCATTTTAGCTTTAACTGTATCGTTTGTTAAATTAAAGTCCGAAAGTTGTTTAAGGTTTCCTATTTCAATACCAGTTGCTTGCTTATAAATTTTCCAAACAAGTTCTGAGCAGTAGAGTTTCTCGTCTGACCACTCAAAGTAAATATCATATGGTTTTCCACTAAATTGATCCCCAATTTCTTTCATTTTACTTAAAGTAGAACTGGTTAAAACCTGACCCGCATTACGAAGTCTTTTAATAACATAGTGTCTATTTTCACCACGATTTATCCATGCTGTAAGCGGTGTTAATTTTACTGGTTGAACCGCTTCGTAAACAAAATACTGCCCATTATTTTTATAAATAATTCCCATATGACTGTATTTGGAATTTGTAGCTAATTGAATTGCTTTACTTTGACTGGATTTTGAAGTCTGAAAAATGATATCACCATCATTAATATCTTCAGGATAAGGTCCATCATAAGCTCCAATTGCAATTCCATACAGCCTGTGGTATGTAAAGAATCCAAAGATGATAAAGCCAATATAAGAAATTACCGAAATTCCTAATATCCAAAGCGTAATTTTCAGTATTCTCTTCATCTTTTTAATGCTGATGGGTGGTATAAGGTGTTCAAAATGTACTTCATAAAGAAGTAAAATGCTTATATCCCAAATTTATGTGTAAACTGTAAACCTCCATAATAAAAAAGCTGCAACCAATAAAAAAGTTGAAATGGCAAGGAAACAAAGAAGTGTTTCCATACTATTTCTTGTTTTGCCATTAATATGAGTCCTCCTGTAAGTGTTAATAATTGCAGCATACAAAATATTGTAAACAATCCTGATTCAAATTCTTTAGGGGTCAATAGGGAGCAAATCACTAGAAGTACATAAAGTAATAACATAATTGCCGAAGGCAATAAGATCATACTATTTAATTTAAATATATATTTTATAATTAGCCCTACTACTAATAGTGGCAAAACAAAATAAATAGCAGTTATAAAAATAGTATTCATTTTAATTCTATTTAACTAATTTGCTTACAAATTTCAATAGTTTTTTTGTTCATTCCTACCCTGTTTATGGGGAAGTTTGTAAAATTGATAAGGACGGTTTTGTTTTTAAAATCATTAAACTAATGATTCTTAAAACTTCTGTTTTGAGTTATCCTTCTAACTTAAAAAATCCCATCTATTTGTATAACTCATCTAGATATCACTAAATGATCTATGTTATCTCGTTTCTATTTTTAAAAAGTAATATATTTGTTTTAAAAATAAATTATTTTGAAAAAGTTTAACCCTACATCCTTACGATTTTTCTGCTTTTCCATTTTTGTCCTATTGGCAACAGCCTGTAGTTCAGATGCTGAAAGTGATATTGCTGCTGATATTGCAGGAGAATTTGTTGTTGCGCAAGTTGAAACTTTAAATTTTGAATCAACAGGTACCCCAATGGCAGTTACCGCAGGTCTAATAGAGAGTACATTCCAAACAACGTATTTATTGCAAGGTACTGACATTAATGGCAATGCCATTGTTTTATTTATCAATGCTTATGATGGTGTAGGTACTTATGATCTTAGTTTTAGTGACCAGAGCAATGGTACTTCTGGTCAGTTTTCTGATCAAAATACTGCATGGAGTACTCAAAACGAAGGAGGCATGGGTACTATTACTGTAGAAACTGATGAAATTGATGCAACAAGTGGCAGATTTGAGTTTGTTGGTGTTGCAGAAGATGGTTCAACCAGATCGGTAACTAATGGCAGGTATAGGGCTATTTATCAAGCACAATAATATAGTATTGAGTAAATTTGGTTAATGAAGCTATAGCGTAATGCACATCGTATTGCTATTATTGCATCTACTGTAAACCCCTGAAATTAAATTCCTTTTTTAATCCCTTTGTTTTATAGGATACTATTATACATTTTTATTTCATGTATAACTTGTATAAATCTAGTTTTATCCTAAAAAAGGAATTCACCTTGCAATTAAACTTCATAAGCATTACGGAATTATTGGAACTAAATTAGAATTGTTTTTAGCTATTTTTGTTCTAATTGCTACAATAACAAAAATAAACAAGAACAAACAAAATAGAATAAAGCTATCTCCAATGGTAGCATAAACGGTAGGTACTCCTTTTGTTGGTAATTGTGTTATCAGTACTTTAGCTTTGTCCGTAAAATGATCCATTTCACTAATTACTTTCCCCGTATAGTCTGTTCCAACCGATAAGCCATTGCTTGTTTGCCTAATAAAATTAAACCCTTGTTCTATAGCTCTAAACCGTGTCATATCTGTATGCAACGGATCAATTTCTTTAAAATCATTACTAGGTGATAGTAAAATATCTGAACCACTAGCTTGTTTTAAAAAATTAGGAAAATCTAAATCAAAACATATTGCTCCTGCAATAGTTCCATATTCTGTGTCTATTTTTGGTATTCTATTCGTTTTATTATTGCTAATTGGAGCTTCTACACCAGGAACAGAAATACCTTTCCAATAATCAATAACTTTACTTCCATTTTTATCAAATAGAACAAACTTATTCTCAAGAAATTTAGTGTTTGTATAATCAATTACAGCAATTCCTAAACCTAAATATATGTTTTGGTCCAAAGCTATTTTACTGGCCTTTTCATATAATTTATTTTCGTCTTCTTTTAATATTACGGCATTGCCTTCTGCCCAAAAAACTATTTTTGCTCCAGCTTTTGCCTCTTTTATACTTCGTTCAAATAAATCATTATTTAACCTTGTTGTATTTTTTCTAGTTTTTATTTTAACTTCAGTTTCAGTTTCTTTATTATTTAATCCGTTAATATCCACACTAACCTTAAAAGTATCTAGTGCAGAAATTGAAGCAATACGAATTGTTTCCGTTTTGGTTTCTTGAAACTGCACTCGGTATATTCCATAAATTAATGTAGTACCTAAAACAAAGCTATAGATAAGTGCTCCTTTTTTTGCAGTGGCCCATTTATTTCTTTGCTCATAGACCCAATTGCATACTGCTGCAAACCAAGTAATTAAAAATGTAATAAAACCTAATCCAAAAACAGAAATAGATTGTAGTAAAACATGTTGCGATTGTTGTGTGTATGCTATGTGACCCCAAGTACCATAAGCATTAAATTGATGATATAAATATTCAAATAAAACAGCAGCAGCAGGAAAGAGTAAGGTGCTTAGAAATGAATTTCGTTTTTTTGAAAAAAAGGAATCAATTAAATAGGGTAAAGAAGCAAATACACTAAAAATAGCAGCAATACTAATTGATGCAGAAATGGGTAAAAATGGTACCACATCAAAACCAATATAATAGCCAATTCCTAAACTTAGAAATGCAAATAAGAAGCCTTGCCATTTCTTTAATTTTCGAACTGCATAAAGAAGCATTGTTGTGGAAATCCAAATGGCATAAAAAACTGCAAATTGCCCGTTTGATAGTAGAAGAAATACGAATAAGATAGATACGAATATTATTTTTTTTGTAAGTGTCATTTTTTTAAAAATTAAATTAATATGGGTGCAATATCAATTTAATCTACCTGCTACAACAGCTGTTTTTGCTGAAGTATCGTTTAGGTTGGTTGAATTGTAATAGGCTATATTACTGGTTCATCCATTTTTTAAAATCACTTGTCTTAGCCCTGCTAACAATAAATTCTTGACTTCGTGTATTGGTCATTGTAAGTTTTACTCTATGATTAAAATAAGGATCTATTTTCCCAATAGCAGTTTTGGCAACAATTTGACTGCGATTGATTTTGTAGAATTTATTTTGATCTAAAGAGCTATATAATTCATCTAAAGTTTCTTCTATAATAAAACGTTTATTAGCGCTAATGCCAAAAGTGATGCTATCTTCGGAATAACAATACAGTAGTTCTGAAATTTTAATTTGGACAAATCCGCTTCCTTCTTTTACCAATAGCCCTTCTCTTGTAGGAGGTGTTTGCATACTATTAAGCAGTTGTTTTAAAATAGTAGCATCCACAGCACTGGGTTTATTGGACTTGCTGAATTTATTGAGCGCTCTATTTAAATCATCTTTCTGAATGGGTTTTAATAAATAATCAACACTATTTACTTTAAATGCTTCAATAGCATATTGATCAAAAGCAGTTGTAAAAATAATTGGAGCGTCTACTTCTATTTTTTGAAAAATCTCAAAACTCAATCCATCGGCTAATTGAATGTCCATAAATACTAAATCTGGAGTGCTATTTTGTTGAAACCATAGTACAGCATCTTCCACCGTATCAATAATAGTTAACAATTCAAAATTAAAATCACAAGCTTTTAACATAAGTTGTAATTGGTTAGCTGCCCGAGTTTCATCTTCAATAATTAAAATTTTCATAGCTAATCTTTTAGTGCTGTTTTTTTAAATAAGGGTAAGGAAACAGAAAATAGATTTCCATCGTTTACTATTTTAACCAATTTGTTAGAAATTAACCCATACCGTTTTTCAATATTTTTTAAACCAACTTTTGTTGAAGGTAGTTGAGTTGATTTTTTTTGAATTTGATTTTCTACAACAATATAATCCTCTTTAATACGTATACTTATCTCTAAGGGTTTAGCCCTAGAGATGACGTTATGTTTAATTGCATTTTCTAATAATAACTGTATGCCCATGGGTATAATTGTAGTATTCAGTGACGATTCTGGAATATTCCAATTCAATTTTAGATTATTTCCAAACCGTTCTTTTTGTACGTGAATATAGGCTTTGGCAAATTTTAGTTCATCCTTTAATAAAATTAGATTGGCATTACCAGATTCTAAGAGAAAACGATATATTTCTGATAGCTTGTCTACAAATTGCTTAGCATCTTCTTTAGGGTTTTGGTCTATAATATCACGTAAGGTATTTAGTGTATTAAAGAAAAAATGGGGCTGAGCCTGATTTCGAAGGGCATCAAGTTGCGCTTGCATAATGGCTTGCTTTGCCTGTTCTTCTTCCCTAATTGATGATTTTAGTAATACAAAAAAATAAATAGCTTCGTAGAGCGCCATGATCATTATAGTGAGTAAAATTACAAATACTAATGCTCTGGATCGTTCTAGGAAATTATAACTAATGTTCTCTGAGAGGTAAGAAACTATAGTAACGCCAATAAAATCAACCACCACTACTGTGCTAACAGTGGCTAAGAAAAGAAACACAATACGCTGAACACTATCCTTTAGATTAGGATATTTTTTCCGTAAGCGGATCATGATGCTTCTATTAATTAACCAATCACTAGCAGAAAAAATTAAGGATATTACCCAAGTGGCAATAGTCTCGGCAAGAGTAAGTTGGTCTGATGGATTATTAAAGACATAGATAACGGAAAAGCTTAAAATAACAATACCAATAACCGAAAACCAAAAGTCATTAAAGCCTATATATTTTAACTGTTTCTTTTTTTTAACTGTCATTTTAATTCTATTGTAATGTAAGTAGGCATTATGATAAATTACTTTTTCACCTTATCTAAATTTAACCTTTGTGTATTTAGCACAAAATTCTGTCAATTCGAGTGATTTTTAGAAATGAAATGAATAAAAATTGTATCGAGAATCTGAGTTTTAGTTCTAAAACAGTTCTCGATACACTTTTTCGTACCTCAAAAGCACTCTAACTGACATTTTAAGACTATTAATAATCCTAAATACATATAAGTTAAATGTATAAATTATATTAATGCTATAAGACTTAAATTTAGGAACAATATCACTATAGTAACAGGGTAAAGATGAAACTTTTAAATAGTTTATGAAATGACTTTGAGTTGAATCATCGTTAAATAGGGTTGAATTGTAAAATGTATATTTTAATTTTTGTTCAGGTGTTTTTTGCTTTTGATGAAAGTAATTTTTCTCACTCTTTTTTATACTCTAAAATATCACCTGGCTGACATTCCAAAGCATCGCATATGGCTTCAAGTGTTGTAAATCGAATTGCTTTTGCTTTACCTGTTTTTAATATGGAGAGATTTGCAGGTGTAATCCCAAGAATTTTAACCAATTCTTTAGACTGCATTTTTCTTTTGGCAAGCACTACATCTAAATTAACGATGATTCCCATACTTAAATAGTTAATTCGTTTTCCTCTTGTAGCGTTATTCCTTTTTTAAAAATATCTGCTAAAAAGAGCATTAAATATCCTAAAATTAAAAAAACCAATAGCTCGGTTGATAAAAGATCAATTATTCTACTTGAAGTTTGTGCCCAAACTAAAAATGCAATATCTATAAGCAGTGTACCAAATGCGAAAGCAAGGAATGATTTTCCTGCTTTTCTAAAAGCAGAACCAACTTCTTTTTGAAAAACCTTTTTTTCTGTCAATAATTTTGTTGTGCTATTCAGTTGATAAAGCCCTAATAGTATAAAACCGAAAACGATTATATATGCTATAGCTAAAATAAGATATGCTGTTATTGATATTTCAGCATCGCTATTCATTAGATTAACTTTAGAGAAAAAGGGCTCTTCCGGTAAACGCCATTTTTTAGCGAGTTGAAAAGTCCATTGTAGATAGTCAGTTAGTTTTGTGGTTGCAAAAATAACACCGATAATATAAATCATAGTAAAGGCATTAATTCCTTTTTCTGTTTTTGTGGTTGTTTTCATTACTTTAAATTTTTAATTATTGTAAATGTATAAAAAATTATTGAAAAACAATAATTAAAAATTGAAAAAGAATAATTTTTACTTTATTAATACCTAAGTTAATGATGCCCGATTTCATTCCAAATTAATCTATATTTGGTGTTACTTAGTAATTAAGGTATACCGTTTATTGTCCTAAAGCTTTCTGGTATCAAGTTTTTTTAATTCTTCTAACATATAAATAGGACGCTCCACTTCTATAGGGATTGGTTGCTTACTAAAGGTTTGAAAGTAGAGTAAGCAGGCATCTTTCCATATTTGCGCATTTTGTGTTTGGTAACGCAGTCTTTGCTGAACAGATTTAAACCGAACTGGATCAACAAATTTTTCTGCTTTATCCCAAGTTACTTGAAATTGACGCACTTTTTTTACACCTAAATCATAGCGAATACAGATTTCATTCCATAGGGTTCTTCCACTGCTAAGCTTATAATCCCAGGGCACATGATGAAACCAAAGCAGAAATTTTTCTGGGCATAATTTCAATGTGCCATATGTAGATCTAAGTGGTTGTTGGTACTGGGCAACGGCATTAGATCCAGAAGCGGTTCGGTTAAAACCAACACCAATAGCATCAGCACGATGATAATAGGTGCTTTTCCAAGCCTTTTCAATTCCTTTTTCTCCAAACCAAGGACCTGGCCCATAATGATGTCCCTCTTTAAAGATATGAGTAAGGCCAAGAGGCATCATATAATTCACAGTTGTTTCATGACTGGAGAGCATCATCTCTTTAATTGGATTCATAAAATTTGAAACCCAATTATCCGAGAAATAAACTTTTTCGGTTTCATTTGGGCTAAATGTTAGCTTTATCCATTCTTCAGCAATCTGCTCACTTGTTAATTGATTGTTCCAAGCCATTCTTCCAAAGGCATACCAGTTCGCTTGTGCAAAATCATGCCCACACCAGTTATTACTCTTCCCTATATTCGCTACACCTGCAATAGCTGTAGGGAAATTGTATAAGCTGCCATCTGTACATTTTGCTACGGTACTCCCTTCTCCTTTATGATGGGTATCTGTATTAAAAAATTCTTCCCACATAGGTGCTAAAAATACCAAATGTGTTGAGTGGCCTAAGTACTCCTGCGTAATCTGTAATTCAGGAGCGATAGCTGTTTTTTTCATGGTACCAAAAAGAGGGCTGATCGGCTCTCTAGGCTGAAAATCGATAGGTCCGTTTTTAACCTGAACATACACATTAGCATCAAATTTTCCATCAAATGGCATAAACTCATCATAGGCTTCTTTAGTCCTGTCGTCTCCTTTATGACCGTAAACAAAAGCCCTCCACATGATAAGTCCGTTGTAAGGTTTTAGTAATCTTGCCAGCATATTGGCACCATCGGCATGCGTTCTGTTGTAATCTTGTGGTCCAGGTTGCCCTTCGCTATTGGCTTTTACAACAAATCCTCCAAAATCTGGAATGGTCTTATAGATTTCTTTAATTTTTGTTTTCCACCATTTCACAACCTCTTTGTTGAGTGGGTCTGCCGTCTTAAGGCCACCAATTACTTTAGGTGAAGCAAAATTGATGGAAATAAAGGTGCGTATTCCGTAAGGCCTTAATACATCAGCAATTTCTTTAACGCGTATAAAGGTCTCCCTCTTTAATATGTTTGGGGAGGCATTCACATTATTAATTGCAGAAGCATTTATGCCAATAGAAGCATTTGCTCTGGCATATGCTTTCCAAAGCTTTCGGTCTTTTTCGGATACATTCAAATCATTTTTCCAGAATATGGAAGGACCTGCATAGCCCCTATCCAAAGTGCCATCCAGATTATCCCAATGGTTTAGAATGCGAAAATTATAAGAGGGATTATAGATCTTTTCTTCAATCTTTTTTCCGGTATGTTGCTGCCTAAGTAGCTCATAAACACCGTATAATATGCCCTTATCTGAATTTGCTTTAATGCTATTAGAACCAATGATAAATCCATCGCTTTTGAGACGTTTATCCTTTACAATTTTCAAAGAAATTTTTCCTCCATCAACTCCTTTCCAATTTGTTTTAAGTTCCTGCTTTGCAATTTCTATGGTTGGTGTTGCTATAGAAGCTTTAACTTCAATAGCCGCCGCTTTTGTATTACGTAACCATAATTTGTGCCCATCCTGAGCATAGGTATTTATGGTAGTAAGCAAAATAACAACTAATACAGCATAGGTTTTTTGGATTAATGAAACTAATCTGTAACGATACCTATTAAAGACCAATAAGCCTTTACCTTTTGCTAATTTAAACTTATAATTCATTCGTTATACATTTTGTGTTATAATGAAGGATACTTTAAAATAGGCATCTAGTAGCAGTTTTATTAGTGAAACTCAATATTGAAAAACTAATCTCGCTAAAAAATAAAGGTTTTGTTTTTATACTTCAACTATCCTAAGGTTAATTTCTTATAGTGCGTACAAGGTTTTAATACTCTTAATTAATAACTGTTTCGTTTTTCAAAAACTCTTCAATTGTAGTTAGTAATCTTTTTTCTGCATTAACTATATCTGTAATTATCATCATAAGAACCTTCTTCTTTTCTGCATCAGTTTTTTCCATGTTTTGGAATATAAAATCCATTTGTCTTTCAATTCTTATCATAAGATTTTCTTTTCTTTCTTCAATATCAGCTAAAGTAGATAGTTTTTCATATGCTATTAATTCAATTTTAGAATTGGCAATAGCATTCCACGAATTTGTTTTTATAATTGGAAAATGAATCCCATTAGACTTTATAATGATATCATATATAGAAGCTTCTTTATTATTAAAGTGAGTTTGTATGCTATCTAAAGATGCAAGTTGTTTAGGAATTACATTTTTTATATCTACAATGCTTTCTTCTAATTCTTTTTCGATAGAGATAAATATTTGGTCCAAATACTTTTTATCCTTTTTATCTTCATTCCAATTATTGATAAATAAAGCAATTAAAATCCCAATTATTACGGTAATAGTTTCTCTGATTAATTGACTGATATGTTTCATTTTTAATATTTATTAAGTTTTTATTTGCTATTGACATTTACTAAATATGATACTCAAATCCAATTTCATTTAAATCAGTTTTAAGTTGCTCCAAATCTTGAAGTTCAGGATTTATTTTCCTAACAATTTCTTTTGTAATTAAATTACCCTCATAAACGTATTCAACCAACTTTATATCTAAAGTTCGATTTTCAAATGTATCATCAAAATATGCTTCTGCCCAAATTTTATAGGTATTTGGATTATTATCAAATATGTACATTAAATCAGACGAGCCATCTGAATAATCATTATTGGGATATTTTAGTTGTCCAATATTCCATTTAGAATCGCTCATTTTTCGCCAAATACAAAATGTTGTTCCTATACTTTTAACTGGTTCTCCAAAAATAAAATCATGAAACTCAAGAGGTAAACTATCTACAACTCCTTGAACAGTATTATGAACTAATTTAGTTTTCTTTTTATGGTTTCCAAATAGTTTCTTTAAAAAAGATTTTTGTTCTTTAATCTTAACCTCTTTCCAATCGCACATTTCACTTTCGTGTGCAAATCCATTTATTACACAACCATTTGGAGAGAATAGGATGTTCATTTCATCTCCAGAACCATCTCGCATCCCAAAAAATTCTTCATTTTCACCCCATTCTTTTTGGTAAGAATAATATCGAGATTCCCAATCAGGAGAAATAATTGCGTCTAAAGCAGCTAATGATTTACATAACTTTTTAAAGTCCTTAATATTTGGTAAAAGAGTTAAATACTGTGTAGAAATGGTATTCATTTAGATTGTTTTTACGGCTGTCTCGTCCAAAAAAACTAAAGATTAACACTTAAATTAAATGACTAAACACGCATAATCAAATGTTTTATAGTCTAAAGATATATGTAATCTTTTCTTATTAATAAGTCAAATCAAAAAATACGAATACACTCGTACTAATCACTATATTTTAATTCACGTTTTTTGCATGCATAGCCCCGCAATTTGGGCATTTGCATTGCTCTAATTTATCGGTTTTTCTTTTTTTATCGGTCTGCACTTTATTAATAAAGGCAGAACTTAAGATTCCGGTTGGTAGCGCTACAAAGCCAATTCCGATTAGTGCAATGATGGCACTTAAAATTTTTCCAATCCCAGTTACTGGATAAACGTCTCCATAACCTACAGTTGTTAAGGTTGCAACAGACCACCATAAGGCTTGTCCAATGTTTTCAAACTTTTCGGGCTGCGCTTCATTTTCAAAATGATACATTAGTGTAGAAGATAAGATGAGCAGCACAAAGGCCACAAATATTGTAATAGACAATTCTGCTTTGGTATCTTTTAAAATACTTGTGATGGTTTTCATGGATTTAGAAAGTCGCCCTAATTTAAAAATCCGCAATAATCTAAAAAGACGTAGCATTCGTAGAACCCTTAAATCAAAAGGGAAGAATAATGGCAAATAAAAGGGGAGTATGGCCAACAAATCTATGAGTCCATATGTTGAGGTTGAAAACTTAATTTTTTTTGAGAAGGCATTCCCTTTTTTATAGGCTAAGTCCGCAGTCCAGAATCTTAAGATATATTCTATGGAGAAGATGATAACCGAGAAAATCTCAAAATACTCCAAAAATTCACCATAATCTGCCCTTATTTCTTTGTAAGAAATTAAAATGATCGCAAGAACATTTAGTATGATTAAACCATATATGAATTTGAGGAATATGGTATTTTTATTGATAAAATGGTAAACTTTATTTTTCAATGCTTAAAAATTATTGGTTGGCGATTTTGTAAAATGTGTTATTACTCTTGTATGGAAGCAAGTTAATGAAAAAGTGTTGATATGCTGACCTTACTCAAAACTTTTCAATTAAGTCCGAAGCTCATATTTTTTTATAGTTTGTATTACTTATTATTATTTCTTTTAGGGATTTCATAATAAATATGGATTCCTTCCTCACGTAGTATTTCAATAGTATCAGGAGGAGTAGAAAGAGCGCTATTTATAACTTCTTCCTTAAGCGAGTTATTCTGCAACTTTAATTTTGGTCTGATTGATGATGCATAAATATGGATTGAAGAATATTTAGTATCCAAATCTAAAATTGCAAACCTTTTTAAATCTGGATAAATAATTTTAACCTTTTGATTACCTGTATTCCGATCTAATAATCCTACTTCAATTTTTTGATAAATACTATCCATGGATTCAAAATAAAAATCCACTTTTTTATACTTAGCGCTTAGATTATTTAGATCTGTTTTGTTTTTCCCATAGAAAACTACATGATTTTCGTTTCCTGATAAGAATATCCTTGTTATTTGTGAGGTGTCTGCTTTGATGTCCTTAATTCTTTCAATTTTAGATTTTTTAATTTTGTTTATGAAATCCTTCTTCTCTTTATTTCCTAGATTACTTAAAACCCTCTTTACCCTTATATTCAATGTGTCTATTTCATGAGTAATATTCCTTAAAGGATGAGTTTCAACACTGATATTGGTGATTTCTTGGAAATTTTTATACTGTTTACATGATAAGCTTAGAAGCGAAAAAATCAAAATTATTGATAGAGTTCTTATCATAGTTGCAAAAGTATTTGTGTATGATTAGCTGTGGGATTCCCACATAGTGTTATTCCGCCGTGACTAGAAAATAAGTAATTGTAATGAATTCCGATAGGGAATTCAGCTGCAATGAGCTATAAAAGGTGTTCCATTAGTTTTTATTCCGTTTGCAATTTTACAGGAACTAAAAATTTATGAGTAAAATCCTCTCCATTTTCAATTCGTTCAGTTACTTGAATTTCCAAATTACCATTCACAAGAGTATTTTTAATTGGTGTTATTGTATATCGGAAACCATCTTTATCGGTTTGATGTACCATAATTCCAGGTCCAAAAATCATAAGCTTTTTGTCGTCTATATTTTCTGTTTCAAAATTTGCTTTAGTCGGTTTTCCAACAACTAAAAATTCCACATCGTTTTCCAAAACCATTTCAACTTTTTTATCTGTACTTGAGGAAACAAATTTTGATTGACTTTCAATTTTGTTATCGGTTTTTATTTCCGATTTTGATTCAGTTTTATTTCCACAATTGACTAAATTCAGAGTGATTATTCCACAAGCTATGTAATTCAGAATTTTATTTTTCAATGCTTAAAAATTATTGGTTGGCGATTTTGTAAAATGTGTTATTACTCTTGTATGGAAGCAAGTTAATGAAAAAGTGTTGATATGCTGACCTTAGTTCATAATGTTTATGGGTTTTGTTACCAAACGTTTTTTATTCGCTTGATTAATTCTTCGTCTGTAGTAGTTAGTTTTATCATACCACATTTACCTGATGGTCCAAGCGCATTATTATTGTTTTCTAAAACACAGAAAACCCGATTTATATTTTCTTTATTGAAGCTTTTTATTATTTCTAAAAGATGCGGTCTAGAATTTAAATTGAGTTCATAAAATCTGCCTTTTCTTATAGGAACTAACAAAAATAAAATTTTACATCCACAATAATTTCTGTTTTTGTCCTCGTGGGCATTTATAGGACCATGTTCGGTTTTAATAACAGGTTTTATTTCTCTATATATAGGATCTGAAATTAGCTTTTGTTTTATTAGTTCAATCTGTTCAGATTTGGAGTCTACTCTTGAAAATTCTAGTTTCCACTTTTCATTTTCAGTTTTTAAAGCGCAATCGGAATCTTTGTTTCCTTGAGAATTAACCATCCCGAAAACCACAAAAGTCAATATGTAAATTAATTTTTTCAAAATGTTGTACAACGTTTCTTTATATATTTATATTAAATTTTGATTTTAACGCAATACATTTCTTAAATTATCTTATACAGTAGTGGATGAAAATTCAAATTATTAGGCTGCCAAAGGTTCTTTCAAATAAATTTTAAATGCAGTTCCTTCTTGCTGTAATACCTCTATATTTCCATGTAATTGTTTAACTAGGCCTTGTACTAACTGCATCCCAAAAGAAGAGGGCATATTTAAATCAAAATTTTTGGGTAAACCCTTGCCGTTATCTTGAATTAAAAGTTGAAATTTACTAGGATCATCGGTTTCTTTAAAACTAATTTTAACATTGTTGTTATCTTTTTGATGATCAGAAAAGGCATATTTGTAACAATTAGTAATGAGTTCATTTACAATAAGCCCAAGGGGTATGGCCAGGCCAATTTTAATTTCTTTTTGATCAATATCCATTTCAAATTTTAATGAATCATTAAAGCTCTTTTGTAGATTATTAACAAGCTCCTTGATATAAGGATTTACCTGCACTTTTGTAAAGTTATTTTCTTGATATAAGTTTTGATGAATAATAGACATAGACAGTATTTTGTTTTGACTCTCTACCAAAACATTTTTCAATTCTTTGTTAGTTTTATGATTGTCTATTTGAGTGCCTAGGAGACTCAAGATGATCTGAAGATTATTTTTTACTCTATGATGAATTTCCCTCATCAATAAGATATTCTCTTCATTTTTTTCTTTAATGATTTTATAGGCCTTTTTCTTTAATTGAAATCTACTAAAAAGTACAGCTAAGAGTATACCAATAAAAATTAATCCAATCAGTAGGATTTGGCGTTGGCTTCTTTGTTTAGTATTTTCTAATGCTAATTGCGAAATTTCTGTATTTTTCTCTGCATTTTGCTGCTCAAACTCTAGGCGTTCTGTAATCTTTATATTAGTCTCAGCGTCTAAGCTATCTTTATAAACAGTGTGTAGTTTATAATATGCCAGACTTTTTTCAAATCTCCCTTGAATAGAATCAATTTCGGATAGTTTTTTGTATGAAGAACTAATATCTTCTTTTGAACTGTTTTCCCTTTTATTTTTTTCGAACTTAATAGCCTTTAAAAATTGTTGTGAAGCATTTTTAAAATTAGTATTTGCCAGAGCTATTTGTTTTGTTTCATATTGGGCATAACCCAAGTTAAGAAGTGCTTCTCCATATCTTCTGGAATCACCATTTTGCAAAAATTCTATAGCTTTTTCATAATAAGATATTGCTTTGTCGTATTCTTTTAAACAATAATAATTTAATGCTAAGTAATTTAAAATAGGACCTTTGAATCCTGCCATAGAAGGGTCTGCGTCCACAAGATTCATAGCTCGTAAATTATAAGGCAAAGCTTTGTTATAATCTCTATTTTCTATTGTTGAGGTGTAGATGTTTCCAATATTTGCACAGGCTAGTACTTCGTATATAATATGGCCACTTTTTTCTGCAAAATCTAACGCTTTAATAAATTGTTCTAAAGCTTTCTTAGTACGTTCTAGATCGTAATTAATTAAAGCTGCATTCATATAAAAAATACACTTGGTATCTGTAGAAATGGACTCCCTATCTACAAGTCCAGCTACATTTTCGAGAAGTTCAGAGGCTTTATTGTATTCATTTATAATTTTGTACTGCAAGCTTAACGCAACTGCCACGTCTACAATTATACCCTGTTCTTCTCTATTTTTATTGGCTAACTCATAGGCGCGTTCAAAATAGGGTATCCCTTTTTTTGGTTCCGCTTTTGCCGCAAAAGTACGTCCAATACCCTGATTTCCCTTACGTATTCCAATTTCATAAGATAGCTCTTTTGATTTAGAGAGGACTTCTTCCATATGAGAAGTGCCTTCTTCAAAGTTTCTCATATTAATTTTAACCAAACCTAATACATACTGAGCATCTATTCTTTTAAGAGGTTTTTTGTGTTTTTCACTATACTTTATTGCCTGTTCTACATAATATTGAGCACTATCTAAGTTTCTGTTTTGAATCTTATTATAAGCTTCTCCTAGAGCAATAAAATCATCTATCTTTTCAACAACGTTATCTGTTTTTTGTATTGATGCCTTTAAACTGTCTATTAATTTGGTATCCTGTGCGCAAATAGAATTGATATAAAGAAAATAAAAGGTAATTAGTAGACTTATGCTATTTTTCATGGTTTACTATTGGTCACTGATTGGTTTAAATATAAACAAAATTAGTTAGTTGAGACAAACAATGGTTGTTGATATTTAATTAGTAGAAAGGCAACGTTTGTAAAATATCATTCAACCAGAGAGTTAAACGTAATCCTATTTAGAGAGTGAAAAGATAAAAATTTCTAAAACAATAAATTGGATAGATTTTAAGGATAAATAAAATTAATCCAAATTATTATTTATCAATTAACTAGTATTGCTACCGTTAATTGAAGAATTTATGTCATGTCCTAAATAAAATACAGCTACGGTTAATATTAGAATTTAAGTGGTATTTTGGTGCTTGTAACTAGGTTTTTAGCAGCAATCTTAATACAGTAGTGTTTAACACTTATCCTAGATTCTTATTAATAAGAAGATCTTTAGTATAGCTTAACTTATCTTCTTCCGATATTTTTGTCTTAAGCTTTTCAATTTCTTTTTGGAAAGAGCTCACCATTTCCGAGCTATAGTTTCCAGTTGCGATCATTTCTAACCTATGATCTACTGCTTCCAAAATAGTAAACATTTCGTCTGTTTCAGCTGATGTTTCTTTAGGCCTAGAAACTCGAGAATCACTAGTTCAATGACATTCGCTTCCGTACTTCAAAAACAATTTATATACATTTTTATTTATTTTTGTCATAATCTGCTACAACGGCTCTGGCTATGATTAGTACGGGAATTGATTAGCGATTAATTTCGGATTAAGCACTTAGCCAAAACTTTTTATTTTATTTTTCATTTTAAAAGCCAAATCAAAAGATTTGGCGGACTTTATAAAAATACACTAAACTTTGGATTAAACACCAAGCCCGTATTAATTATAGCCCTTATTAGCAACTGCCTTTTTTGTATTCATTGTTAATCGATTCATATGAATCAGATTTTATGAAGTTGTCTAAATCATTTAGTACTTCTTTTTCAATTTTCTCCATTTGTTTTTCATTTGGTGAATCGAATTTATTCATTCCTTCTATTCTATTTGTTATAAATGAATTAAAAGGAAAACAAAAACAATCTTGAGGAATCTTTAAGACACCTTTTCCATTTATAATTTTTAAATCAGAAAGTTCTTCTTGATGTCCTTCATTTTTTAAAATACTAAACATTATAAATCTGTTGAATTTTCCATATACAGCGACAAAACTTTGATTTTTGTTACTAATAATCGTTGCATCAAAACATCTTGTCAGATAAAAATCAACTTGTTTTAAATGTTCAGGAGGGTTTATTACTCTATCTGTTAATAATAAATATACTTTATTGTATTTGTTTTTAATTTTAGGATTAACCAAAAAACTTCTCCAATCAGATTCAGCAGATTTAATTAAATCATAGAACCATCTATTATCAAAATCTTTATTTGAGTACAATTCTAAATGGATAATTCGCCATAAAAACGAAACAATAAAATAATATAAATTCTCATTATATTCTAAACTACCTTTTTCCTTAAGATACTTTCTGAAAATATTTTCAGCAAACCATTTTTCTCTGTCTCCGAACTCTTGCTCTGCTTTTGCTCCTAATAATTTAAACTTAATTCCATCTTGTAATCTTTTATTCGGTTTTTCAAACTTTCTTAAGTATTTAGAGCCTGTTTTAGAATTGTGTTTTATTGAAAATTTAGGATATATATGACTTTCTCTTAAAGGTTCCTCTGTTTTATATAAAGCACATATTTCTTTCATTTCGGGTTGTTGCTAACACATATATAAGTGCAGTTAATTTTACGCATCCAAAGTACGTATTTTCTGTAAGAAAAAACAATGCATATAAAGGTATTTTCTGTAATACATTGTAGATGTCAATAATTCTATTTTTTTAAAATCATATCTAACATGAGGAATATAGATTAATTATCTTTAGCAAAAAAAATATGGTCTTGTGGGTACAGTTTATGGGTGGTTTATACGGTATGTTGGCCGTGATTTTTGGTGCTTTTGGGGCACATGCACTTAAAAAGACCTTTACGGAAGACTTATTAAAAAGTTTTGAAACTGGGGTAAAATACCAAATGTATCATGCTATTTTACTAATTGTTTTAGGCTTTAACCTCAATTTTGAAACCTCCTATGAAAGCTATATTGGCTACTGTTTTATCATAGGTATTTTTCTATTTTCATTTAGTATCTATGGTTTGTGTTTAAGTGCTTCTAAAGGAAAGAAAATAAAAATTTTAGGGCCTATAACACCAATTGGAGGTTTGTTTTTAGTAATTGGTTGGGGGCTTTTAATGTTCTCTTTTATCAAAGAGTTTGTTTAATTGGTATATTTTAAACTTAAAATAGCCCTTTGCACATAGGTGCAAAGGGCTAAGAAAAGAGTTCTTTTAACTCGTTATTCATTTAGAACAAAATGCTGTCAATTCGATTAATTTTTAGGAATGAAATGAGTAAAAATTGTATCGAGAATAAGAGTTTTAGTTCCAAAACAGTTCTCGATACACTTTTTTCGTACTTTAAAAGCACTCGAACCGACATTTTAGGACCATTAAAAATCTTAAACGCACAACGAGTTTCTTTAAGTATCATTAGATTCTTAAATACATATTGCCATTAATAGTATTTAAATTTAGGCTGTTTGTAGCATTTTTGGTGCTTCCGTATATTTCTTGCCCTACATGACGTTTTTTAGCGCTAAAATTCAATTTTTCGTCAGCATAGATATCGCCATGTATGGTTTCTGCTTTTAGGCTTGTATTGCGTACAGTAAGATCTATTTCGCCATTTATAGTTTTCAGATTTAAAGTACCTTCATAGGTAGCAATATCAATATCTCCATTAATTAAATCTGCGGTAAAATTACCCGCTATATATTCAGATTCTAAATCTCCGTTAATACTATTTATTTTAAATTCAGCATTTTTAGGAATGTAGATTACATAATTAAATTCATAGGTATCGCCAGTATTATAATATCTTTTTTTCTTATTAGGATGGTTTTTATTCCATTCGTCCTGAAATTTTTTAAATACTCCTTCTACCTCAGAATTAATAGTAATCCTATTGCTGTTTTCTTCAATGTTTAACTGATAGGCATCAAGATATTTCCCCTCTTTAGTCCTAACATCGACTTTAAAATATACGGTAGACTTATTCCATGTTTTAACGGCTATGTTTGATGCAAATTTTACTTCTACTGTAATACGTTGGTTTTTGTAGGGAATATTTTTTTCAATTACTTTTTGGGCATTTATGTTTAGGCAAATAAAGCCTAATAAAAGACTAACTTTTAGGTTTTTCATGACTGTTTGTTTTATTGATTTTTGATTGTGTAATTGCTTATTTTTCTCTTAAATAGATATTTCCATTTGTAGTTTTTAGTTTAATTTTTACGCCTCCATTATTAATGATTCCACTTGTTTTTTTAGATGAAACGGATTTCATACCGTCCTTGCTTGGCGTATTTATTTCAAAATTGGTATAGATCTCTCCATTGGTAGAATACAGTTGTAAATCGGCAGCTGTACTTTTGGGTAGGCTTACATCTAGTTCTCCATTAGTAGAATATATCGTTATGGGAGATTTTTGATTTACTTTTGTAAAGATCACGTTTATTTGCCCGTTTAGGCTGCTTGCTGTAACCGGGCCATTAACATCTTCTATTTCAATACTGCCATTTAATTCTGCTGTAGCTTCAATTTCGCTTTTAAAATCATATATTTTAATATCGCCACTCCAAGTTGTTTTTGCAGATATATTTTGCGAAGCGGGCAAATAAATAATTGCTTTTTTAGACTTTCTTAAATTTCTAACAATTAAATTATTTCCTTCTTTTATTACATAGAAGCCAATATCTGTATTGGCAGTTCCTCCTTCACCAACAAGCTTTAAACCTTTTGCTTTTTCGGTAAGTCTGGTACTATTTGCATTCGCTTTAATTAAAATTTCTTTTTTATCATGGGTTTTTACAATAATATCAGTTTTAGATTCTATTTTAACCCATTCTATTCCACTTAAAGATTGCGTGTAATCTTGCGCATTAATGGCATTGGTAGCAGCTAGTAATAGCGTTAATAGTATTATTTTTCTCATAATTTTTTCGTTTTTTGATGTTTATATAATTGTTGTTATTGATGATTTAATTTGTTCTTTTATAAAAGGTTGGGTGTCGTTTTGTTCCATTAAATTTTGCAATGGTAGGATTGCTTTTTTCTCTTGGATTTTGACTAAAACCTGAATAATAATAATTTGTATGGCTGGCGCTTTTTCTGTTTTTAAAGCCTTAATGAAAGCGTTTTTTACTTCTTCAGAATTGGTAAAATTAGATAAGGCCTCTACTGCTGTTAAGCGTACATTATTATTTTCGTCATAAAGCATCCTGTCTATTAAAGCGCTTACAATAGCTTTATCTGGATTAGAAAACTCATCAATATAATTTACGCCTTCTATACGTTTACTTGCCGATTTGTTTCCTATTAAGGACAGCATTGCCGTTTGCTTTATCTGCTGCGTTTCTTCTTGTAAAAGCGCTATTGCATCATTTCCTTTTTGTTCTTGTTGGTATTTTCCTAATGCAAACCCACTGATGACTAAAGCAATGCTGGCAGCTATTTTCATAAAGGGGTTTATCCATGATTTTTTTCTTTTATCTAAATCATTATTTAGCGGAATTACTCCGGTAGTATTTAATTTTTCTATTTCAATTTGTTCAAAGAAATTAGTACGGATATGATCAGGTGGTACAAGCTCTTTTTCTGTTTTAAAAGCAGTAAAAATGTTGCTTAATTCTTCCAATTCTTTTGCACAGCTATCGCACTCTTCTAGATGTAATTTTACACGTTCTCTATCTGATTGTGCTAAGAGATTATCTAAGTATTCTGGTAATAATTCTGTAATATGATTTTTCTCCATCATTATATAGTTTCAAAATAAACAGTTCTTAATTTTTTTAAAGCTCTATTTACTTTTGTTTTTATAGCGCCTGGCGTACTCTCTTTAATTTCTGCCAATTCTGCATATTTAATTTCTTGAAATCGGTTTAAGATTAACAATTCTCTATCCGATGCTTCTAATTTATCTAATGCTATTTTTAGATGAGAATGGTTCTCCTGTTCTTCTTCTTGCTGAGCTGTTAATGTATGACTTATGGTATCTAGCCCATCATGGTCTTCTTTATTTCTTCTGTAATGTGTATGCAAACAATTTCTTGCAATAGTAAATAACCAAGCTATAAATTTACCATTGTTATAAGATGTTCTATACTTCATTACTTTATAGAAAACATCTTGTGTGAGGTCCTCACTCAATACTTTGTCGCCACTCATTTTGTACAAAAAATTAAAGATATGTTTATGATGCCGCTCAAAAAGAATCTTCAGCATATCTAATTTGCCATTGGCAACCTCTTGCATTACATGTTCATCAGTTAGTGTTTTCAAAACTGTTTTAGTTGGTGTTTATTAGTATATAGTCAGAAAATTACAAAAGGTTACACTAGTAATTAAAAATATTTTAAAGTATGCTGTTTTATCATAAAAAAACCGCAGCAATATCAGGTATTGCTGCGGTTTACATATTGTTTAGAAAATCGTACTAGTCTTCTGTAAAAACAATCTCTTCTGTAGATGTAAACTCTTTTATAGCTTTATTGGGTTCTATAATTTGATGGCCTTTCCAGAACTCAGGATCGTAATTGGGCATATATTTTGGCAATACATTGTTTTTTTCAGCAAAGGCATCAAAGTCAGTAGTATTGATGTTCTCTGTATTGTACACTACAATTTCTAATTTACTTGATGATGAAAAAGCCAAATCCATCTTTAAGGATAATTGGTTTTGTTTGCGTCTTCCTTTTACATTTTTATTTTTTTCAATAATTTTTAAAGGCCTTTTTACGCCTATAGCCGTTCCTTCTTCTTTTTCTAAATACCTGAGGTTGTATAAACCGCTTATAGGATCTTTATAGAAAATTATTTTTCCTTTTGCTCTGTATTGGTTCATAGAAACGCCTAGTAGCTTAAAAGATTTTACAGATTTTACATTATCATAGTCTACTCTCATAATAGCAAAATCATCTGCATTTACATAAAGCGTACCTTCATAATCTGCACCACCATCTGGAACAAAGTCAAGAATATATACCGCATCATTTCCTAGATAGGTTAAGTTGCGTACTGAAAATACATACTTGCCAGATTTTCGTATAAAATTAAGCTTGCTTTTTTCATTTAAAAACAACTCTTTAAATAAGCCAGATACACGTTGCTTTCTATATTTTGCGAAGTTTTTTTGCCAATTTTCTTTTCGCTCTTTTTTCTTTTCTAGCTCTTTGTTTAATGCAGCAACATCAGAGGAATCTACTTCTTTTTCAAAAATCTCATCCGAATCTACTTTTGTACCAAATAAACCAGACTTTATTTTAAAGTACGAATCTGTTTTTACGTTCTTTTTTATAATGTCATTAAATTTTTCTTCTAAATCCTCAAAATCTAATTCTGTGCTTTTATCATATAATTCAGAGGCTTTAATGAGTTTAATTTTTTGTGGTTCGGGTTCAAGATTTCCATATAGATCTAATAATACTTCGGTATAATGATCTCCAGATTTTGGTACAGAACTAATAACACTATCTAAAAAAGAACCATTAAAAGCAGCTATTGAAGATTTTAATTTAGAATACTTAATCTTATTCATATTCTGATAAGAGCTTTCTCTAAAAAACATTCGTTTTTTAGTAAGGCTATTATTGTAATTTTTAGCCATATTTTCTTTTACTAAAGCTATAATCTCCTCAGCACTATAGTTTTTGTTAGAAACAATAACAGAATTTAATTCAATTGGCTGCGGTGCTAGATAAATAAGGCTGTCTTTAAATTGTGCAATAGCAATGCCTTTGGTTTTATACCCAATACAAGAAATGTGTATCGAATCTGTTTTAGTATTTTCTTTTTCTATAATCAACGTAAATTTGCCTTCATCATTAGAGATTACTCCATTTTCTTTAGCTAGTAGTATGGTGGCAAAGGGTACAGGTTGTTTAGAAGTGCTATCTATAATTCTTGCGCTTATGGTTTGCCCATAGCCAGTAGTAAAAAGAAATCCTAAAAAAGTAAAGCTAAGTAAGGTAGTTTTTTTAATCATTTTAGAAATGTTAGTTTGTTTAAAGCAAAACAAATAATAGTGTTATAATGATGCACTATTTTTTTGATTCTCTTAAGACTTATTTATTAATATTTTAACGGTTTAAATTGATAAGAAGTAGCTGAAAACAATTTTCTAAGCTATTATATCATTTAACTAAAAGACGGTATCATTATAGAAATAGTTGTCTGTAGTATAAGACTTAACTTTATTTTATGATTTTAGAATATGGTAGTAATAGTGCTAATGAGAATTTTATTTTAACCTAGTGGCATCCACAATTTCCAGATCCACAGGCTTTAGTAGCGGCGTTTCCTTTCTTGGAGACGAATAAACGCTTTGGCAAGAAAAATTTCTTTACCATATATGCTACAGCAAAAGCTAAGGTGATGTATACTAATATGTGTTGTAATAAATCCATATTATTTTAAAGTTTGATAGGCTATTAAAGCAACAATATACGCAAATACACTCATAAATACTAATTGCGCTGTTGGCCATTTCCAGGTATTTGTTTCTCTTTTTACAATGGCAAGTGTACTCATACATTGCATTGCAAAGGCATAAAATAAAAGTAAAGAAATACCAGAAGCTAAGTTAAAAATAGGTTTTTTAGTTTTTGGGTGTATTTCTGCTGCCATTCTATTGGTAATGGTTTCTGTTTCCTCGTCATCGCTTCCAACGCTGTAAATAGTAGCCAATGTACCCACAAAAACTTCACGAGCAGCAAAAGAAGTTAATACGGCAATCCCAATTTTCCAATCGTAGCCTAAGGGTTCTACAATAGGTGTTATGGCTTTTCCCATATAGCCCATATACGAGTTTTCTAATTTAAAACCAGAAATTTCCTGATTTTTCGCTTGCTCAAAAAGCAGTGTTTCCCTTATGTTTAAAGAATCTTGTATGGCTAAAACATCAATTGCATATGCTTTTTTAGCAACACTATCGGTAAGTGCCTTTTTATAGTCTGCTAATGCTGTAGCAATACTATTTTTATTAAAACCTGATAGTCCCTCTGTTTCTATTTTATTGGAAATAATTTGCTCGGCATTTTTAAAATCATCTGAATAGCCGTTAGAGCCTAAAAACCAAAGGATAATGGAGATGGCAAGAATAATTTTCCCTGCTCCAAAAACAAAACTCTTTGTTTTTTCTAAAACCGTATAAGCTACATTTTTAAGTAAGGGTAATTTATAGTTAGGCATTTCTATAACAAAGAAAGACTTGCTTTTAATTTTTAATATTTTATGCAGTACCATTGCAGAAAAAATAGCAGCTCCAAAACCAAGCAAATACAAAAGCATTAAAGTTAATGCCTGATAGCCAAGTCCTAAAAAAGTTCCTTTAGGGATTACTAAACCAATGATAATAAGATATACAGGCAAACGAGCAGAACAGGTGGTAAAGGGCGTAACTAAAATAGTAATGAGTCTTTCTTTCCAGTTTTCTATGGTACGTGTAGCCATTACAGCAGGAATAGCACAAGCAGTTCCAGAAATTAGTGGTACCACACTCTTACCACTTAGTCCAAAAGGACGCATAAGCCTATCCATTAAAAAAACAACCCTACTCATATACCCAGTTTCTTCTAAAAGGGCGATAAAAAGGAATAAAAAAGCAATTTGAGGAATAAAAATAACAATACCGCCAATACCGGCAAGAATGCCTTCTGCTAATAAATCTGTAAATACACCCGCTGGGAGTGTATCTTTTACCCATTGGCTCATAGCGGCAAAAGACTCGTCAATAAAATCCATTGGGTAGCTGCTCCAATCATATATAGCCTGAAAAATGATCAATAAGATTAAAAAGAAAATAACGTAGCCAAATACTTTGTGTGTAAGAATCTTATCTAAGCTAGCACGCAAGCCCTTAGCAGCGTTAATATCTATTTTTTGAGCCTGTTTTAAGGTATTATTTATAAACTGATATCTAAGAATGGTTTCTCGCTGCTGCAAACGTTTTAATTCGGCTTTAGACTTTGTATCAAAAGTATCTTTAAAACGCTTTTTTTCAATTGGCATAAAATTTACGTCTTGTGTAATAACAAGCCATAATTTGTATAAATCTTCTTTAGGGAAGGTATTTTTTAGCCTTTCAAAATATTCTGGAGAAATAACAGTAGTATCAATATTTGGTGTAATAGAAAGACTTTTATAGTCAGCAATTAAGGCTTTAAGGGTATCTATACCAGTATTTTTGCGGGTACTTACTACCGCAATTTTAGTAGCTAACTTTTCCTCTAACAAAGGAATATCAATAGAAATACCTTTTCTATCCATTCTATCTGCCATATTAATAACAAGAATGGTAGGTATTTTTAAATCTTTTATTTGCGTAAATAAAAGTAAATTTCGTTTTAAATTTTCTACATCAGCAATTACAACCGCAACATCAGGAAAATCTTTATCATTTTTATTAAGGAGTAATTCTACCGCAACACTTTCATCTAATGAAGTGGTATTTAGGCTATAGGTACCAGGTAAGTCTATAATGTGCGCTTTTACGCCACGTGCTAATTTGCAAATACCTTGTTTTTTTTCAACAGTAATCCCGGGGTAATTCCCTACTTTTTGATTAAGTCCAGTGAGGAGATTAAAAACCGAAGTTTTTCCAGTATTTGGGTTTCCAATAAGGGCTACATTAAGTTGCTTGCTCATAGGATCGTACGGTCTTCGGTAATTTCTAATTCAATTAAAAGCGCCATGGAACGTCTTATAGCAATATGAGAACCGTTTACATTTATGTATATCGGATCTTTTAAAGGTGCAATTTGTACTAATTCTACTTCATTGCCAGGCAAGCAACCCATTTCTAAAAGTTTAATAGGTAAAATAGGACCTGTAAACTCTTTTATAATACCTTTTTGCCCTCTTTTAAGATGCGCTACAGTAGTTGTCAATTGTTATTTAGATTCATTATAATTAAGTGCAAAAGTAAGAGATTTGTTTTAGATATGCTGTTTATTATATCATAAATATAATTTTTTATAAAGGTGTACTGTAAAGCATGTAAAGCTAGGTCTAGGCCTTTGTAATTTGAGAAAGGAAAACTAAAAAACTAAAATTAATTGTAAGAAGCTTTTAGAATGGCTAAATCTTCTAATAATTTTTCAATTTCTTCCGTTTTTGTCCCATCATAGGTACCTCTAATTCTCCTTTCTTTATCAATAAGCATAAAGTTTTCGGTATGGATCATATCAAAAAGGCCCCCATCACCATCTGTTTTTACCGCTAAATACGATTTTCTGGCCAGCTCATAAATTTGCTTTTTATCACCTGTTACTAAATTCCATTTGTGGTCTAGTACCCCTTTTTCTAAAGCATATTTTTTAAGTTGGGCTACAGAATCTATAGCTGGAGTAACCGAATGCGAAAGTAATAGCACATCATCATCGTTTAGAATTTTTGTTTGTATGCTTGCCATATTTTTAGTCATTACAGGGCAAATACTTGGGCAGGTGGTAAAAAAGAAATCGGCAATATAAATCTTATTCTCATATTCTTTTTGCGTAATGGTTTGCCCGTTTTGGTTGGTCAGTTTAAAATCTGCAATAGTATGGTATTTCTTTACATGGAGTAAAGATTCGTCTACCAATTCCGGATTAAAGTCTGCGGGTTGTAGAATAGGAAGTATTTTTTTAGGCTGCAAAGCATTATAAAACAAATAGATAATTACAGCAGATAGCCCTAATAATACCAGTCCAAAAAGCTTAAACTTTGCAAAAAAAGCGCGCATAGTATTTTTTTACAAAGGTACATTAGCTTGGTATACCTATCAATATTTTTATCAAAACTGCTGCTAAAAAAATCTTAAAAAAATAATGCAGATTAAGGGATACTTTTTTTAAACCTTCTAATAACGTACTTTTGGCGTCTTATACGTTAAAAAATACATTTAAATGGAACTGTTAACACAGATACTTACTTTTATTCTGATCATATCTATATTGGTTATTTTACATGAAATGGGCCACTTTTTTCCTGCAAAATATTTTAAATGTAAAGTAGAAAAGTTCTATTTATTTTTTGATTGGAAGTTTTCGCTTTTCAAGAAAAAAGTGGGAGAAACAGAATACGGCATAGGATGGTTGCCCTTAGGAGGTTACGTAAAAATTGCGGGTATGATAGACGAAAGTATGGATACCGAGCAAATGAAAGAAGAGCCTAAGCCTTGGGAGTTTAGAAGTAAACCCGCTTGGCAACGCCTTATTATTATGTTAGGTGGCGTAACCGTAAACTTTTTCTTGGCATGGTTTATTTATATTGGCTTATTTGCTATTAATGGCGATACCTATATCCCTGCAAATAGCATTAAATATGGGATACAAGTAGATTCTATAGGAGAAAAAATAGGATTGCGTACAGGAGATAAAATTTTAGCCATAGATGGTAAAAAAACCAAGAAATTTGATGATGCGCAGATAGATATTCTTCTTGGAGATAGTATTACGGTAGATAGAGATGGAAAACAAATTACATTTCCTATTCCAGACGAAGGTATCAAAGATGTTTTAGGCGCTAAGGGGAAACGTTTTTTAGACTATAGGTTATTAGCTATTGTAGATACGATACTGCCAAATGGTGGCGCTAAAAAAGCAGGCTTAATGTCAGGAGACGAAATCGTAGCGGTTAATGATATTAAAATTACCTATTGGAATGAGTTTACAACTGAAATACAAAAACATAAAAATGAAGAAGTAGCTATCGCTATTAAAAGAGATGGAATTTCGCAACGAATTCAGGTAAAAACATCTGATGAGTCTAAAATAGGGGTAGGTCCTATGAGAGAAGATATTAGAGTTACAGATCATTATAGTTTTTTGGGGGCAATACCAGCTGGTTTTAACGAAACCATTAAAGTGTTAACCAAACAAATTAAGCAATTTAAAATTCTAGCCAAACCAAAAACAGAAGCCTATAAATCTATAAAAGGACCCATAGGTATTGTAGAGCTGATGCCAAAGTCTTTTGACTGGGGTTTCTTTTGGGGCTTTACCGCTATGTTCTCTGTATGGTTGGCTTTTGTAAACTTACTCCCCATACCTGCATTAGATGGTGGGCATGTGATGTTTTTACTGTATGAAATGATCTCTGGCAGAGCGCCAAGCGAAAAAGTATTAGAAAGAGGACAAATAGTTGGTTTTGTTATTGTTATGGGCTTAATGGCAGTAGTGTTTGGAAATGATATTTGGAATATTATTAAGCGCTTTTTATAAAAAAATAGGAATAGTAAAAAAACTGCTTTTTTTTCTTTGTAGATTTTGAAATAAACATATATATTTGCACCCGCTTAGGCGATAAAAATACACTCCTCCTTAGCTCATCCCGATAGCTATCGGGAGGTTAGAGGGAAAGTTCATTAAAATAATGGTTAATCAGGTTTATATTCTTTTTTCAAAAAGACTTCAAAAGTATTATGTTGGAGAAACTTTAGAATTAGATAAAAGAATAAGTGAACATAATAGCGGTTTTTACAAAAACGCTTTTACATCACAAACCAATGATTGGGAATTATATTTAAGTTTTGATTTCGAAAATAGAAGTCAAGCGAGAAAAATAGAATCTCATATCAAGAAAATGAAAAGTAAGGTATACATTGAAAATTTAAAAAAGTATCCTGAAATGATTATAAAATTAAAGAGTATATTATAAAAATACACTCCTCCTTAGCTCAGCTGGTTAGAGCATCTGACTGTTAATCAGAGGGTCCTTGGTTCGAGCCCAAGAGGGGGAGCATAAATAGAAAGCTTCAGAGATATTTAACTCTGGAGCTTTTTTGTTTAAACACATTTCTTGTTTTTTTACTTTTAACAAAAAATGATGCTTTTTTATTTGTTTTAATAATAGAATTTTTAGTGCTCAAGGCTAGTTATTGTGTTCAACAAAATTGAAGATTCCAATTTACTAAAAAACAGTATTTGCCTTAATTTTTACTTTTAAAAACTTAATTCTTCTTCTGACTTTTTTATTATTAATCAACCATCTTTCAATAGTAGAACAGAAATGTTGATTATCGTCATGAAAATCCCCTTCTGTAAAATACATATTAGAAAGTACTGATTTATATGTTGACCCTTCACTATGCATATTGATACATTTGTAATAATTAGACAAGGCATGTTGGTATGCATATTCAGGATCATCTATATAGTGCAATTCATGACTCCCTATTAACTTCATAAGTTCATGGTTTTCCTGATCATAGGATATGTCATGTCTTGGATAATAATGATTCCATAATTCTACCCACCAACCCAAAGACATATATGCAGCACCTAAATAACCATAACCTTTAATATATGATACTCCATTAATTTTTAAACTTCTTATAATTCGTAACTCACAAAAAATACTATCCCTGATTAAAAATTGAAATTCATCAGCATGCTCACTTTGATAATTACAGAATTTATCCTTTGGACAAAAATTTTCGAACAGATCATCATCTTCAAACATTTTATCAAAATCTTCTCCAAACTTAGTTTTCCAAAGAAGTTTAAACTTATCTTTAAAAGCCTGTTTTTCTGTGTAGAAATCAATAGCTCTATCTAGTAAGATTTTTCTATTTAATCTACTCTTAAATCGTAATTCAAAAATTCGAACCATTTGGTCATTAACAGAACTATAGGAGTTTATCGGAATTTTATTTAGCATCTCAAAAAAGTCAGAAGTCTTTGATTTTGAAAAAACACATTCACTAAAATTTGACATTTCTAAATCGTACCAGTGTAAAATGGACATTTTCACTTCCGTGTTATATGAAAATCTATAATATTTTTTTAGGTTATTAGAAGATCTATCAGTCGCTGTTTTTTCAAATATTTTCTCATTAATTTGGGCTCCAGTGTTTAAATCTTTGTTTTTGGAATATTCTGGAAAAATAATAAAATCTCTGTTTTTATTAGCATATTTCACAATTTGACGTGTTAATTCGTCTGTTATGCCTTGAATTTTTAGGGTATAATCTAGCGAATCAAAATACCTCAAATATGCTTTAAAGACATACAATATTTTTTTCTTTTGAAAAGAACTGCTTCTTATTTCATTTGCCCTTTCGTAACATATTCTTGAACTGGAATAGTACAGTAGGGAAAGCTCTGTTCTTGAAAAGTTAATGGTCCCTGTTAAATCTTTGTACAAGTCTTCCTGAAAGATGTTTATTTCTTTTTTTTCATTAAAATATTTTAAAGATGGCTCTGGACACATAATTAGCAAACAATCTCCTATGGCAGAAAGTAATCTTGCTAATAAATTCCACATGGTGTAAGAAACGTTCAACAAACTATAATTTCCCTTTTCAAATTTCAGAAAATCAATAAGCCTCCAAATTATTTCTTTTTCAAATTTAGTATTATGATTGCTTAATTGTTCCTCAATTATTTGCTTAAATCCTTCATAAAATTCTATGGAATAGGTATCTATTTTTTCACTACCAGTCTCCGGATTATCTAAACTTGAATCTTTTATCATTCCTTGCAAAAAACTATTATTCATTTTGTGTACTAGTAATGAAATTCCGAGATAGTATTCCTTATAGGCACTAAATGGAGCGTTATAATCTTTAGGAGTTTCATAGGAAGGGTCATACCCATAATTTTGGGTAGATTTGTTAGCAATGCTATAATCTTTATACAACAATCCATTTTTGTAATACAGAATATCTCCCTTTTGCAGATGATATTCCACTTTTAGTAAAAATTTCTCGTCCTTTTTCAAATAATTCAAAATAGAGTGAAAATCGCGATCTGCTCGCTTGGAATCTTTTATTGTGATTCCTTGTTTCCCTATTTTTTCAATAGCCACTAATTTTGCCAAAATTGGCAGCAACATTATTGAAAAATTTTCATACATAGATTTTGTATAATGAAAGCGAGAACGATCTTTTTTATCGCTATCCAGAAAATCTATTGCTTCTTGACTATAAGGCTTTTTTAATCGTCTTCTAAAACTATCCGATTCTCCAATTTCTTTAAGTCTGATAGCATTTTTTCTAATAATTTCTACAAGCTCCGAGTATCTAGTAAGAGAAGGTTCATAGGTGTTTATCCGCTCAAAAACAAGAGCTTCTTTTAATATTGCATTAGTGTATATATAAGTTTGATATAAAGTCAAATTATCAATGGAAAGAAATCTAAGACCTTGAACCGCATCGGCGTAATGTAATATTGCTTCATCATACTCTTTATCAAAAAAATGAAGGTCTCCAATAATTAATTCTAAAAACATTTTGCTATTTACTAATTCTGAATTGCTATTGGAGGCCAGATTATGCTTTTCCGTTAGTTTTTTTAGCCTATGAGAGTAATGTTTTTTAATGGTATTTGACTCGTCAAGTGTGAAATTAAAATTTGCTGATTCATTGTCGGATCTTTTTGAAAGCACGTTTATTTCTTCAATAACCTTTCTATGAAACTTAAATCCAACAAATCCATTGTCAACCTTTTTAATACTTGAATCAGATAAGAATGCTACAATGTTTTCGATATGTTTTCTTAAAAGAGGAGCACGATTTACATCAATAATTTCTGGTAATAGTTCTAAATTCTTCCATGAAAAACCAAATTCATGAAATTTATAAACATGATCCAGTAAATAACTGGTAGAGACTAAAATTTTATCACTTAAATTCTTAAGATGCAAACCATTATCAATAACATATGGACGAAATATACCTGATACTAGAGATATTCGGTATTGAGCTTGGAAGTCAAATGTCAAATAATAACTCTTTGTATTTTCACCAACCATTAGGTTATCTTTTTCAAAAAAAACATCTTGTTGCCTATATGTAAACTCTTCAACAAAATCTTCAAAAAGTTTAATCATATTCATAGGACTTCCTTTACTTCTAAAAGCGATGTAATTAATGAATACAGAAACAGTATTGACAATTTTTTTAATTTGATAAGCCTTTACATCGTCGTCTAAAAAATCGGAAATTTCCCTACCAGATTTATATAAGAGTTTATTTGGATAGCGATCTATATTTTCTAAGATCTTTTTTATGCCTTTTACTGGAGTTCTATTTTCAGAATTATATAAGTTATGCAAATATTCTGAATAGCCTTCTAAGGTATGCTTATGAAAAGCATTCTCAGGAATTAATTTGCTACAAACATATTTTTCTGTGAGATATGTAATATCAATTGGTTTCTTTCTAATGATACTTGAATGATCATCATAAGGATCTTTGTAGAGGCTGCTTACATATACTATATCATGGAATATGCTTCCCAAATACGACTCTCGATCAGATGAATCTGCTAATGATGCATCATACATTTCACGACCAGCTATAAAAATAAATTTTGCTTTGGCTGTTGTGAAAAATATCTTCATACTCGCCATGATATCGGACACTAGTTCCCTTCTTTTTCGAACTTTTTCAGATTCCAATATTGTATACTCTTCTTTTTCAATATCCGAATTATGGGGTTCTACCTTATCCAATTCATCAAAAACAAAAATAAATTCAGGTGGCGCAAAAATTGTTGGAATTCTATCCAACTCATCAAAAATGTGTATAAGATCATGCTCTATATCCCTAACCCCTGCAATAGGATAGTTTAAGTTTCTTGCGCGTCTAAATAGAAAGCCTCCAGTGAACCATTTTTTTGAGTATCCCAAACTACCTTCCATTCCTTTTTCTAACTGTATTTCAGCCAAACATTTTTCATTTAAATCTCTAAGTAATCTCTTTACATGATAATTGCTCATTAATCCAAAAGCGGAACCAAATCGAATTAGTGAGTTAAGAAGAAGGAGAAATATGAACAAAAAGAAAAAAAAGAAAAGATCAGGATAATTAGGTATTAAATAAGCCCCATTGATTTTAATATTATCTAGGGGTAAAAATGCATATATCCTTGTATATGCTAGATACATATAATAATCAACTATTAGGGTAAAATCCCTTAGGTTTTTAGCAAAATCTCCCTTTAGAGAAATCAAAGGGTTAAGTTTTGCTTCATACACCTGAATGGGGTCAACAAGACTTGTATCATTGAATATTTCTTTTATTTCATCATGAGGTATATCTACTCCTTGACTTGGAAAAAAGTTTTGAATATAGGATCTTTTTTTTACACTACTTAAACTTCTAGATATAGAAGTATTATTGTAGGAAATTGAAAAAAGAAAAATTAAGATGATAGAAATAAACACTCTAGAAGTCCATCTGTTAAATCCAGAATATACTGTATATTGTTTATACATGTTTCTAACCAAAGACTTAAGAATGTCTTTTGAGTTCAGGGCATCTTGAGGAAAACTTAATCTGACGAAAATTTTTTGACTATGATTTATTTTTTGCTTTAAAAACTTAAATTGCTTCTCTCTAGCAAATCGTAATACTTTCCCCTTTCTTCTTACTCCGTTTTTTATGTAAAGAATATCATAAACAAATCTCAAAAGTTCTGAAACTAAAATTATTGAGCAAAATAGGAACAAAAATAAGCAAGCACTTATTTCTTCAAACCAAACAGTTAGTAAATTGGGGTATATGAAAAATTCAATGCTTAATGCATAAATAAAAGTTTGAAAAGCTCTTTGTGCATTTGATTTTTTATAATAGTCCAAATGTAAAATGGGTATGTTCAATAACTTTGTGATAAATCCTTTTATACTCTTATAAAAAAAATACATAGAACTCCCTTTATATTTAGAACTTCTACTTTTATTGTTCCTATCACGTTGATTAAAAAAAAGTCTATTCGGTATTGCAGAGAAAAAGTCTAAAATAGCGTTGGCATAATAGAACAAAAACAATAAGACTAAAATCCACCATTTAAACTCATTAAGATTCGTTTCAATACTAATATTAATCAAATGAATGGTTATCCAAGCTATTATGATAACAATGGCCTGCCTAAATACCTGACTTTTTGGTTGTAATTCATTAATTACTTGATTTACTAAACTCGTCTTACCCACTCCTCTGAATCCCGTGATAATATAAGATCCAGTTTTTGTCTCCGAATTAGTCAATATTCCATATAACTTTTTTCTAATTCGCTTTCTTCCAACCATTTTCGGATTATCTCTAAACCTTCCTGAAGGACTATGGAAAAAGGAAAAATTAGGTAATTCTAAAAAAATATCTTTGAGTTTAGAATGATAATGATGGTACTTAGAGCTCATTTATATTCTTGCGTTAATTGTATAAAAATTAAGAAACCTTTTTTTTTGGTATCTTAAAAGTAAATCTCTTAAATATCAGTGGGGGAAGAATTTTTTCTTTGGTAGAAATTCAAATATACTAATAAAATGTAAACTTTTTAGGCAATTATAAATAATACTAATACTACAAATTTATATAGTATTTAAGTGATAGTAATTTTAATATTGTTGATATTTTTTTAAGCATTGATATGTTGATATTCTGAGGTGGTTAGATCGGTTATTTTGGATAATACCCTAGTTATGAACTTTTCTGCTCTCTAACAATTAATAGTTATTTCTTATAAACAACTGATTGAAGAGTATAGAAAACAGTACCTCAGTTTTTCTGGATCTTTAAAAATGTAGAGCTGTTATTTGTAACTAATTTATAGAAGTATTCAAATTTGTATTGCAGGTGTTGGGCAAGTTAAGTTGTATTTCAGCAGAGAATACATTCTATTATACTGTAGGATACGATCATTGGCATCATGAGCTAGATAAGCGCGGACTAGGTGAAACTTATTATTGTAATAATTGAAACTTTTGCTATGTACATTCTAGTCACTATCCTCTATATTTTTAGAAAACTCATAAACCATAGAGGCGCTGGCTATTTAATAAATGCCCTCATATATCCTTGTCTCTAGAGGAAGTATGTAGTAATAATATCATGCTGTATATCATCGTTATTTCAGTTTTTTGATTAGCTTTAATATGCTAGAGATATTTATGGGTTTCTCTAAAGTAAAATCGGCACCTAGGTTTTTGGCTACTTGATTTGTAGAAATATGAACGCCTTTTCCGTGTCTAAAATATCCAGTTACTGCAATAATGAGAGATTTTGTTTTTTACATTCCCTCATATCTTCTTATAAATAACGTTTTTAGTAAGATAATACTTCTAAAAGTTATTAAAAAAAAGATACATTTAAATCAATAGTGTAGGTTAGAATTTATGTTGCTTTCTTAGCAAGATACTAATTAAAAAATCTTGACTTTTTGTTCAATTCCCTTTTTCAGATCTAAGAGCCTCCTCTGGGGTTCAATACCTTTTGGGTCTATTTTTTTAGACCTCAAGCTTACAAGTATTTTATACAAATGCGCAAATTGCTTAATAATATTAAATACTATAATAAAGTGTATTTTCTATTTTAGATATGTTTTAATATTTGTGTTGAAAGCTTTTCTAAGCACATTGTGTATTTAGAACAAAATGCTGTCAATCCTATTTTGATGTTTAGGGATAAAATAGAACCGTTAATCAAAATTTAACCTAAAATAGTTCTTTAATATATTATAATAATTGCTATATCGTACTTTTTTGCACTTCAATCCCTTCTCGTATTTTAGAACCATAAAAGCGCTTAAATTTAGAATAAATTTTATACCTCTTATTGAAAATATAAGCCATGGTTTATACTTTTGAGTTTTTTAATATTGTAGTAAATATACTTCATTATAAATTTTTCAAATATTCATATAACTGTTAATCCTATAGTGATTTCTAGAGGTATTTATCAGTATTTTTTTCATCTATTCTAAGCAATACTAATTCTTCTTAAACTTGGTACAACTAAAAGTAAATAAGCTCAGGGCAAGCCCAAGAGGCGTTAAGAGGTAGAATCCGCATTGACTTAAACGCAAGCGTTAGAGCATTTAAATCTTGATGATCGAGTAAATACACTTTTTTTGATTAAGATCCTGATGCGTTCTAACATTAAAAAGCCATATAACTCAGGACATAGATTACAAAATATGCCTAAAATAAAAGCATAACACTTCAAAATAGCTGAAATGAAGCTTTCCCACATACAAAAATTGTTATTACACAACAATTATTTATTTAACACGTAAAATACTACTTAATTTGTAGCTATTGGTTTAAAATTAAAACCTATTCAGTTATGGTTAAATGGTGAATTATATAAGGCGTTGTCCACTATGGGTTTCGCGCTATTTTCTTTGGGATGTATTAATTGTATAGAAAGATAAGCTCTTGTTCAAGAATACATTAGAAGCACTAAGCTCATATTTAAGAGGCATAAGGGCTTTACATACAGATTGAGGGAAAACCTATATAAAATCTTGATACCACATGCATATAAAATGTAGCATTAGCTGTTAGGTAATGGTATCAAGTATCATAACCAAACATTTATAAAAGGCAGTATCAGCTATGGCAATAGTAAGAGGGCAGCCATCAAAAATGTGATAAAACTAAAAAGAAAAAAGAATGATCATGAATTTCACAAAGAAGAAGATTTCAAGACAAATTACCTACTTGTTGTTCCTTGGACTATTTTTTAGCGCTCCGCTAGCAGTACAAGCTCAGGATACGGATAACGATGGCATTCCAAATAATGTAGACCTTGATGATGATAACGATGGTATCTTGGATACCGACGAATGTTATATTTCTTTTATTAATGGCTCCTTTGAAGACCCCAATGTAGATGGCTATACAGGGCCACTCCCTTTTTCTGAAGGGGGCGATGGTGAAACGGACTTCGTTACTGGGTATACCACGATCAACGGTTGGAACGTGATTGCAGGGGATGTTGATCTTCAACGTGATTTCGTAAATGCCGCACACGGACACCAATCCCTAGATCTGTCAGGTTCATCTCCCGGAACTATCGAAACTACTATAGATGTTGGACAAGCAGGAGCCAACTATAGCTTCTCGTTTCAGTACGCTGCATTCAATGGCCAAAGGGCTGCGGAGGTTTCAGTGGATGGTAATGTGGTAGGAACAGTTAGTGCCACTGGTGGGGCTATCTTTAATGGGCAAGGGGCTGGTCAACCAACTTTTACAGTTTCTTGGAACACATATACCTTTAGCGGGGTATCTACTTCGAATACGGTTCGTATCAGAATACGACATACTATAGGCCCAAATAATTCCGGAATCATGTTGGATGATTTTACTTTTTCAGGTTGTCTGGACTCCGATGGTGACGGTACCATAAACAGTCTTGATCTGGATTCTGATGGTGATGGTTGCCCTGATGCCATAGAAGGTGGTGCTCAGCTCGCTGCGAATCAATTGTCCGCAGACCGTATAACGGGAGGGGTAGATACCAATGGAATCCCCCTAGTGGTAAATGGTGGGCAAACCCTAAATGCTGCTCAGAATGCTACAATCGTTACCTGTACAGATACGGATAACGATGGCATTCTAGATAGTGTAGACCTAGATGATGATAACGACGGTATCTTAGATACTGAGGAATGCAGAATTTCCTTTATTAACGGTTCCTTTGAAGCCCCAAGCATAGATGGCTATACAGGACCACTTCCTTTTTCCGATGGCGGCGATGGCGAAATGGACTTTGTTACTGGGTATACTACAATCAATGGTTGGAATGTGATTGCAGGAAATGTTGATCTCCTACGTGACTTTGTGAACGCTGCCGATGGGGAACAATCCATAGATCTGGCAGGAACAGCTCCAGGAACCATAGAGACCGTCATAAATGTTGGTGAGATAGGAGCTAATTATAGCTTTTCGTTTCAGTATGCCGCATTTAATGGCCTAAGGGCCGCGGAAGTTTCAATAGACGGTAATGTGGTAGGAACGGTCAGTGATACTGCAACACGCACAACTAATGGAAACGGGGTGGGTCAACCTACTTTTACAGTTGTTTGGAAAACGTATAAATATAGTGGGGTATCCACTTCAAATACGGTTCGTATTACCATACGGCATACTGTTGGTTCTTCTAATTCAGGGATCATGTTAGATGATTTCATTTTTTCAGGCTGCCTGGACTCTGATGGTGACGGTACCATAAACAGTCTTGATCTGGATTCTGATGATGATGGTTGCCCTGATGCCAGGGAAGGTGGTGCTCAGCTCGCTGAGAATCAATTGTCCGCAGACCGGATAACGGGAGGGGTAGATACCAATGGAATCCCCCTAGTGGTAAACGGTGGGCAAACCCTAAATACTGCTCAGAATGCTACAATCATTGCCTGTATAGATACGGATAACGATGGCATTCCCAATAGTGTAGACCAAGACGATGATAACGATGGTATATTAGACCTTAATGAAACCTGTAACGGTTTCTTTTCGCAGAACGAAGATGGCGCTTGGAATGGAGCCACAGCCTCTACAGCAAACTTTACGATGGCTGGTGCAACACAAACAACGACTTTCTTTTTTAACGATGGTCAAATTTCATATAATCAAAATAGTAATGGTGCCGAGCAACGTTATGCAGCAAATGGAGCTGTTACGTATAGTGTAACTTTCTCTCCAGGTGTACCCGCTAATGAAATAGCATTTCATGTCATTGATGTCGATCCTGTAACGAATAGTCACCCAGCTACAGCGGGTTACACCGTACAGGTAAATGGGGGCCAGCCCAATGATCTTTTTGTTGCTTCTTCATTGAACATAATGAACTATGACACTACTAGTGGTGTCGCTACAGTAGATACTAGTACAGACAATAATATTTTCTTGATCAAAGGGGCATCAAACACCTTGGTAACGAGTATGACGATTACCGGCAATGGTTTGGGTAGCGATTTTATCGCCTATTCATTTTATGCCAAAGCTCCTTGTGATACGGATGGTGACGGTACCATAAACAGTCTTGATCTGGATTCTGATGGTGATGGTTGCCCTGATGCCAGGGAAGGTGGTGCTCAGCTCGCTGCCAATCAATTGTCTGGAGACCGGATAACGGGAGGGGTAGATACCAATGGAATCCCCCTACTGGTAAACGGTGGGCAAACCCTAAATGCTGCTCAGAATGCTACAATCGACACCTGTACAGATACGGATAATGATGGCATTCCCAATAGTGTAGACCTAGATAATGACAATGATGGTATTTTGGATACTGATGAATGCAATTTGACCAATCTTGATTTTAGCGGTGTGGCCTTAGCCAATCCAGTGGTTGGAAATTTATTTACAGGAAGACAACTTACCACGGATGCATCGATATACCCTGGAGTTACTTTTAATTTGGACGTACTTGATGTCCAGGGGACAAATACGGGTGTTTTTGCGGAGGATATCCTTGGTAATAATACAGGTGATCTCGCATTGGCGCGTGGTGGCGGTGAGATTACCGTACAACTAACATTCAGTGCGCCGATAAGCCTTGTGATAAATGAAGATAAAGTAATACCAGGTGATACGGGGGTTAGTGATGATTGGGAATTTTCCATTACTTCTGGAGCCTATCGTATTGATGATAGAGGAACATCGGACTTCACGGTAAATTCATCAACAGCGACCAATTTGAATACTTCTTTTCTAGGTGGTGATAATGATTGGGATATTTTCTTCGATGGAATAACATCTATCGTAATAACCTATAGAAACCCTATAGGTACCGATAATAGATCCATATTAAACTTAAATGCCTGTTTTGCCGATACGGACAATGACGGTACTCCAAACTATTTAGATTTAGATTCTGATGGTGATGGTTGCCCTGATGCTAGAGAAGGAGGAGCGCTCTTCAATGCTTCTCAAGTTCAGAACGATGCTTTAATAGGAAGTGTAGATGCCAATGGGGTACCTACACTCGCTAATGGAGGGCAAACTACAAACTACTCACAAGATGCATTAACAGATGCCTGTACAGATACGGATAATGATGGGGTTCCAGATATTGTAGATTTAGATGATGACAATGATGGTATTTTGGATACTGATGAATGCAATTTGACCAATCTTGATTTTAGCGGTGTGGCCTTAGCCAATCCAGTGGTTGGAAATTTATTTACAGGAAGACAACTTACCACGGATGCATCGATATACCCTGGAGTTACTTTTAATTTGGACGTACTTGATGTCCAGGGGACAAATACGGGTGTTTTTGCGGAGGATATCCTTGGTAATAATACAGGTGATCTCGCATTGGCGCGTGGTGGCGGTGAGATTACCGTACAACTAACATTCAGTGCGCCGATAAGCCTTGTGATAAATGAAGATAAAGTAATACCAGGTGATACGGGGGTTAGTGATGATTGGGAATTTTCCATTACTTCTGGAGCCTATCGTATTGATGATAGAGGAACATCGGACTTCACGGTAAATTCATCAACAGCGACCAATTTGGATACTTCTTTTCTAGGTGGTGATAATGATTGGGATATTTTCTTCGATGGAATAACATCTATCGTAATAACCTATAGAAACCCTATAGGTACCGATAATAGATCCATATTAAACTTAAATGCCTGTTTTGCCGATACGGACAATGACGGTACTCCAAACTATTTAGATTTAGATTCCGATAACGACGGTTGCCCTGATGTTTTAGAAGCGGGTTTTACAGATGCTAATGATGATGGTGTGGTAGACGGTAATGGAATCAATACCGATGGTACTGTTTCAGGATCGGATGGCTATAGTGGCACCAACTCAGATGTGACCGAAGCAAGCCCCATAAATGCCTGCGCTCCTTGTTCGGAAATCAACAATCCTGTTAATGAACTCTTTGAGGAACGAAATTCAGATGCAGACCCCTTAAATAACCTTAATGGAGAAATAGTAGTCTGTGGAAATGATGGATCTGATTTCTTAAGGCTATTCCTCTGCGGAAGTGGCGATGAGATTACACTTCCAGAAATTTTTAACGGAGCACAGAGCATTAGTTGGGAATTATTAGATGAGGGGAGTTGTAATGAAGTAAATTCAGATTGCCCTAATACCAATGCTACTTGTAGCTGGCAGACTTTATCTACATCAAATACATTTACCATAGATCGTGCAGGAAGCTACCGCATCTCAGCTGTTTTGTCCAATAGCTGTTTCAGACGCTTTTATTTTGATGTTTTTCAGAATAACTTGGATAATAACATAACAACACAAAATATTTTTTGTGGAATGCCTGGAGCTATTCAATTAACTCCACCTACTGGAAACTATGGATATCGTTTAATAGATGCTGATACTACTACAACCCTCTTTGATTTTGGAAGTGGAGAAGGACCAGATTTTGAAATTACTACTGCAGGTACGTACAGAGTAGAAATGATACAATTAGACGCTGCAGGTAATCCAATCCAAGGCGCTTGCCTATTTAGCTCACAAGATATTGCCATAACAAGCACAGACTTTTTAGTGAACCTTGCAGAAGGCACAAGAAATTGTGATGGACAATTACCTATAGAAATAGAAGCTAGTACAGGCTTTTCTTCCTATACCTATGAACTGCGTAGCAATGATGGTACACCAGCACCTAATAGTACAGATCTAGATTACTATAACGGTCATCCGGGAGGAAGCCTTATAGAAACTTTGGCAAATAATACCAGCAATCTTAAAGATTATCTATTGGCAGTGGGTAACTATTTTGTGGTGGTTAGAACGCCAGAAAATTGTGTGTCAGTCCATACCATAGATAATCCAGTAACAGAAAAACTAGCACTTGATGCTTTGGTATACTTACCTATAAGTTGTAGAGAAGGTCGTATCGTAGTACAAGCAAAAAATGGCTCCTCAATGTATAATTATGCTATTTGGAGTAAGGATGGAATAAATCTTTATTCAGATACAACTTCAATTCCTGTAACAGCTTATCAGAGCAATCCAATCTTTAGCTTTAATACAGGAGAAGCAGGTACATATGGTTTTGTTGTAAGAGATACCAACGGATGTGTTGCATTTTCTAATGATATTACGATCGAAGAAACAACTTTAGCAGTTAACCCTACAAATACCCCAATTGCATGTTATGGCAATAACAATAGTACCTTAGATTTTGGGAATACTGGCGGATTTTCACCTTTTGAATATAGTATTGATGGAGGAACAACAGTACAGAACAGTCCTAGTTTTGCCAACCTTGGGCATGGAACCTATCAGCTTTGGGTTAGAGATGCTTTAGGATGTATTGTGCAACAGCCCTACACTATTACACAACCTGAAGTTTTAACTGCTTCAGTAGGTATTATTAGCGCTTTAGAATGTAACCCTACAATGGGTGCAGAGGTACAATTTGCTAATGTACGCGGAGGTACAGCACCTTACGTTTTTAGCTTTGATGGAGGTGTTTCATTTAGCAATACAACCACAACTTTTCTAAACCCTGGAAACTATACGCTTATTTTAGAAGACGCTCTAGGATGTACCGTAAATTTTCCATTAACGGTACCTACGTCACAGCCTGCCCCCAGCGTGCAGCCACAAATAACAGAAAATTGTGAAGGAGATGCTACCATACAAATACAAAATAATAATAGTACAGATTTTACTTATACCTATGCTTTAAATGGAACTCCAAATACCCCTGCGGATAATCCGGTTTTTGATAATGTACCGAATGGAAACTATACCATAACAGTTGATTATCTAGATGTAACAGGAGCGGTAGGAAACCAATTGTTTTATGAAGATTTTGGTGTTGGAGCAGATATGGCTATTGCAGAAATAGATGCTGCGGTGTATTGTTTTGAACCGCAAGATGGTACTACGGCTGTTTGTAACGATTCTAATCCAAGCATCTCCGATGGAGAATATACGGTAACAAATACTATTGTAAGTCTTTTTACCAATTGGAGAATTCCAAATGATGCCGATAATACAGTCAATGGTCGTTTCTTAGCCTTAAACTTAGACACTTCAGGAGGAAATACAGTACTCTATGCAAGGCGTAACCTTACCGTAGTGCCTAATCGCGATATTGAGGTTTCCTTCTCGGTATTTAATCTATTAAGACAAGGGGTTTCCGGTGCAGATGCTCAAATACTAGTAGAATTAGTAGACCCTTCGGGAACAGTCATCACTAGTACCATAAGCCCTATGGTTCCAAAGAATAGCGGTGCAGATGATTGGAATAATTATACGCTACCCTTGCTAAATCCAGGAGCCAACACTACGGTTGATATTTTAATTAAAGCCATAGCTATGGGGAGTGGAGGGAATGATATTGCCTTAGATAAGTTAGGGGCGCGGCAGTATGCGGAGCAATGCGCAAGAACAGTAACTTTACCTATAAATATAGATGTAAAACCGTTCACTGCACAGATTACCGATTTCAAGAATGTTTCCTGTAATGGGGCAAATGACGGACAAGTAAGCTTTAGCGTAGAAAATTTTAATACCATACATGGTTTTGAATATGCCGTAAATGGGAATACCTTTTCTACGCCTCAGTTAACTTCCCCTGTAGTCATCAATGGGCTTGCTCCTGGTATGGCATCTATTGAGGTACGAGATGCCTTAACCGGTAATTGCGTAGTAATGCTAACTCAGGACATACAAGAGCCTAGCCCTTTAAATGTAACCACTGTAATAGACCAGCCTTTAACTTGTGCCAATACTGGAGCAACACTTGTAGCTACAGCAACTGGCGGAAATTCTGGCTATCAGTATCGCGTAGAGGATGCCTTAGGAATGATAGTACATCCTTATCAGAACAGTAGCACTTTTACTAATATTCCCGTAGGCGATTATAGCATTCGTGTTTTAGATGCTCAAAATTGTACACAACTATCAAATACGGTATCTGTAACCGCACCAGTAATACCTAGTTTTACAGTAACAGCTACAGATTGCTATGATGGTGGAAATAATGCCAGTATTCAGATTGCGGTTAGTTCCCTGCCCGGAAATGGAGGGTTCCAATTTCAATTAAATGCAGGTTCTTGGATAAGCCCCAGCCCAGCAACAGCAACAACATATACTTTTACAAACCTTACTGATGGAAATTATACGATAAAAGTTCGTGATGGCTATGGTTGTGAAAGTGCCTCACAAAGTATCCAGATTAATCCGCAGTTAGTAGCTCAGGTTAATGCAGCCGACGTTACCAGTTGCAATGATGGGAATATTACTGTTACGGCATCAGGAGGTGTAGGGAATTATAGCTATGCTTTTGTAGGTGCAGGAGTAGACCCAACAGGAAGCTTTGGAACACAAAACACCTTAAGTATTGCCGCAGCCAATGCAGGTACTTATGATGTTTATATAAGAGATAATAACGGAGCAGCACCCTACTGTGAGTATCAGGAAACGGTAAGCATAGCAGCACCAACACCTTTAGCATTTACGGCTACGGAAACAAACCCTGTATGTTTTGGAGATAATGGAAGCATTCAGTTGGCAATCAGTTCTGGAAAAGCACCATATACTTTAGCTTTACTAGATTTAGATAATGCTGGAGCAGCCAATCAAACAGTAAATAATATTTTTAACGCATCTTTTGAGTTTAACAACTTACAAGCAGGTAATTATACGATTACGATAACTGATGCTGATGGTTGTTCAGAGCAACGCACTCCTATTACTTTGGTGGCGCCAGATGAGCTAACAGCAACTATTGCTCCAATTTTACCTTCAGCTTGTGCCAGTAGCACGCCTACAGATTTTGGCTTCCGATTCGAGAATTATCCAACAACGCTTGGTACTATAGAATTTAGTGCCGATGGTGGTACAACATGGACAGGCGATAATAGTACTATTGGAGTAAGCGATGAGTTAAGAGGTTATGTCTCTGGTACTACAGTTTACCCAGCTTTACGAACGGTAGATGGTACAAACAATACGGTATGTATTACCCAATTGCCACCTTATATTATCCCTTACCCATTAGACGATTTGGATATTACTATTTCAACGGTAGTCATTAATTGTGCAGAACTACAGGTTACCGTTCAGGGTACACAAGGAGTTCCCGATTATGAATACGCATTTTCTACTAATCCAGCAGTTTTTGATCCAACTACGGCAGCTTGGACTGTACCCACACCAGGAAATCAGGTATGGACAGGCCTTATCCCGGGCAGAACCTACGTATTTTACGTTCGCGATTCCACAGGATGTGTGCGCCAAAGTAGTGTAAATGTAAATGACATTACCGTAAATCCATTAGAAATAGAGGCCACAGTAACACCGTCCTGTTTTGGGGCTAATAATGGAGAAATACAATTTAGTATAACAGATACAGATGCTACTACTACGCCCAATATGCGTTGGGAATTTTTTAACCTTATTACAGGCGCTATGGTACAATCTAGCGGTGGAAATATCCCTTTTGCCAATACCATTACAGTAAATGGTCTTACACCAGGAGAATACTATATTGTGGTTACCGAAGTAGAAGCTTCGGGTACTGACTTATGTGTTTCTGGAAGTGAAAATACTAGGGTACAAGAAGCGGATGCACTTAGTGGTAGTTTGCAGTTAATACAAAATATTTCTTGTACCCAACCAGGGCGTATTCGTGTTGTAAACCCACAAGGAGGTAGTGGTACTTATCGTTATTCGGTAACAGGGCCAGCTGGTTTTACAGCTCTTGTACAAACAACACAAAACCCTATAGATATTGCACCTAACTCCCCAGAAGGGAATTATGTGGTAAGCATGGAAGATCAATATGGATGTCCGTTAGCCTTAGGAAGTATATTCCTTAGTTTAACCCCAGATCCAAGCATACAAGATGTAGCTATTGACCATTGTAATGGAGCAGCTACGGTTACCGTAACCGCTACATCACCAGGTACCACAATACGGTACTCTTTAGATGGTGGAAGCTCTTTTGAAAACAATGGGGGCATCTTTAATAATGTAGCTCCAGGCACCTACGCTTTAAGTATTTTAGATAGTAATGGTTGTACGGATACTCAGAATATTACAGTGCACCCAGCTTTGGCAGCAACCGTAGTTGTAGATAAATTATTAGATTGTAGTGCTTCACCCAATGCCGAACTTTTATTAAATATCACAAACGGATCGGGTAATTATAGCTTTGAGGTTGATGGTCCTGGAGTGGTAGATAGCCCTAGAACACCTATAACAATGCTGCCTTTGCGTTGGAACGGTGCTACAATAACTGGATACTATAGAGTTACCATATATGACGATGGTACCAGTACTCCAGAATGTAATACATTATATAGTATAGATGTTCCAGTACTTCAACAACCTATTTTTAGTGAAAATCATGAAGCCTCAAGTTGCCATGCAGCAAATGATGGACGTATTATACTTACAGCAAATGATAACGGTTTATTACCGCTAAGCTATACCATTAGCCCAGTAGCAGGAACATTTAATACCGCTACACAAAGTTTTGAAGACCTACCACCAGGAAACTACGCAGTTACAGCAACAGGAAACAACAGTTGCCAAACAACAATCAGTAATATTATAATTACGGAGCCTACAGTAATAACAGTACCAACACCAGTAGTAAACAATTTTGACTGTACACAAACTACAGCAAGTATTACAGTAGCTACTGGAGCAATTACAGGAGGTAGTGGTATCTATTCGCGCTACGTATTCACCAACAATCAAGGTACTGCTACTACAGCAGATGATATAGTGGTGCAAGATGGAGCAAATGCGCAATATGTAGAAACCAACCCAACAGGAGGCTCTTATACTATTACCGTGTACGATAATCAAGGATGTTATGGAACTACAACAGCTACTATTAGTGCTTTTGATAGGCTTTTAAATGCTTCTGTAAATGTAAATACGCCAAGAAGCTGTACAGTAGGAGAGGATATTTCTATAGTAGCAACAGGTGTTTTTTCAAGTTCTACAACACAACCAGGAAATTATGAGTATCGTATACTTCCGGGAGGAAGCTACCAAAATAGCCCAGATTTTAACAATCTAGCAATTGGAAACTATCTTTTTGAAGTGCGTAACCGTGTCAATGGATGTACAATTACTATAGCACATGAAGTATTAGAACCCAACACTTTTAATATAGCTATTATTAAAAATAGTGATGTAAGTTGTTTTGGAACAGAAACGGGTGCCATTCAAATAAGGCTACAAGATATTAGTTATACAGGACCATTTAATTGGACCATTTATGACACTAACGGAACCACTTTAGATCGTACAGACGATCTGCTTTATAAAAATGGTACCAACCCAGATAGCAATGCTACGCCAGATATTACACTGAGGAGTGGAACATTTATTATAGAAGTGATACAGCAAAACACGCCCAATTGCTCCAAAACAACTATTATAACTATTAATGGGCCTCAAGCTCCAATAACGGCACAAGTAGACAAAAGCAGTGATGTAAATTGCGAGAACGAAGATGGGAGTATTACGGTGATACCAAATGGAGGTATAAGCCCTTATAACATTGTGTTAACCAATACAGTTACTGGTGATGTGAGCCAAGTAAGCAATGTTATTTCTAATAGCTTTACACAATTAGGAGCAGGTTTGTATGATGTTGAGATTACAGATAGTGCCAACTGTACAGAATATATTGCATCACAATTGAGTTTAGCTGCTCCAGATCCTATAATTCTAACAGCAACGGGAAGCAATCCTTTATGTAACGGAGGAACAGATGGTACACTTACAGCGAATATAAGACCCAGAATGCAACCCACAAACCCAGAACATAGGTATCGATTAATACAATATACAGATGCAACAAGAACCGATATAGTACAAACAAGATTATATCAAAACAATCCGCTATTTGTAGGGTTAAGGGCTGGTTTTTATGTTATTGAAGTAGAAGATCAACTTGGGTGTATTTCAGAAAGCCCAATCGTTGAACTACAAAATCCAGAAGCTGTAACGGCTACCTTGGTACAAAGTCAAGCCTTAGGATGCAATAGTTCTGCTATATTAGAACTTACAGCAAACGGTGGTTCAGGTCCCTATGAATATTATAATCCACAGACAACTACTTGGATTACTATGCCAACGGGGACAGTGACTTTCCCTAACGCAGATTACCCTGGTCCAATAGGAGTAGGCAGTTATCAGTTTAGTGTTCGTGATGCACAACAATGCGAATCTGAGCTATCTGCTGAGGTAGTTATTAGACCAATACCGCAGCTGAATATGAGCTTAGATCTTAGTGAAGCTGTTAATATATGTTTTAACGAAAGCAATGCTATTATTCGGGTCAATGCTTCAGGAGGCCTTGGAGATTACCGATATGGTCTTTTTGCAGATGCAGCCCTTAGTCAGCCAATAGTTGCGTATCAAACAAACAATGTTTTTACAAACCTACCAGCAGGCCAATACGTTGTAGCAGTAATTAGTGGAGATTGCGGCCCAGAGACACAATCAGTAAGCATTACACAACCTACCCCACTTGTTATACAAGATACGGTAACAAATTTGAGTTGTAATGGCGCCAGAGACGGGCGTATTGCGCTAAGTCTTAGTGGTGGTAACGGTGGATATCAATATGCAATTTCCCCACAATTATCACGCTTTGAAGACAGCGGTATTTTTACAGGATTAGCAGCAGGTACTTATACCATTATTGCACAAGATCGTTTGGGTTGTTTTGAACTTTTGGAGTATACCCTCTTAGAACCACAAATATTTGAAGCTAGTGCTATGGTTACTGATGAAACTTGTTTTGAAAGCGCTGATGCTATTGCAGAATTGACCATTAATGGTGGTACAGCACCATACCGTGCAGCAATAGACGCAAATACAGACGGAGATTTTATAGCAGGAAGAACCAGATTTAATGGACTTGCTGCTGGCAGACATACCATTTATGTTAGAGATGCTAACAATTGTGAAATTACCGTAAATATAGAAGTAGCATCTGGTGTTACACTAAATGCTACAGTTACACCTCGCTATGAATGTACAGGAACAGTACCCCAGGCGTATGTAGATGTACTGTTAGATGATCCTAGCATTTCTGACCAAGTGCTGTATGGCTTAGATACCATAGCGATAACACAAATGCAAGAAAGTCCAAATTTTGGAAGCTTAGTGCCAGGACCACATTACATAGCCCTATTGCATGAAAATGGTTGTTTGCAACGGATAAATTTTAATGTTGAAGCTTTTGATCCCTTACAAATGGAGTTAACCGAAGAATTCAATGAAATTAAGATTGAAGTTCAAGATGGTGCTCCACCATATACTTATTATGTAGATGAGGTTTCTCAAGGAGAAAGAAATAGCTATAGAATTATGCAAACAGGAAACTATGTAGTTCGTGTAGTAGATGCTAATGGATGCGAATTGGTACAAAGTATTGATGCAGAATTTATAGATGTTGAGATTCCAGACTTTTTTACGCCAGACGGAGATGGTATTAATGATACTTGGGATGTGAGGAACAAAGAATCCTATCCAAGCATTCGGATCAAAATTTTTGACCGTTTTGGACGCAGTTTATACCTTATGGGTGCAACAGACCTAGGTTGGTCAGGAGACTATCAATTAAAAACCTTACCAATGGGCGATTATTGGTATATCATGACTATTGATGAAAGTGGTGATCAACGCGAATTTGTAGGCCATTTTACCTTATACAGGTAAGCTCTTGTATATTTAAAACAAAATCTTGTTATAGAAATAGAACTAGCATTTTTGGACCATTAAAATTCCTACATGCACAAGGAGTATAGATAAGATTATTTTATAATAATAGGTTTAACTAGATAAGGTTGTAAAAATAAAAAACGCTGAAGAAGTTACTTTTTCAGCGTTTTTTATTTTTTTATTTTCTGCTTCACTTATTTAAATCCGCTTTATGCATTAAAAACAGCAATAGGTGAATGACTTTTAAATGCCCAACAGATTTAAAAGTATAAGCAGAGGGAATCCATAAAAGAAGAAATAGCATATGATTAAGGGCTTTAAGGAAGAAATACAAATTAGTTTTTCCATTAATAGCCACAGAATGTCATTTCAACGAAGCTTAACGGTAGGCATCCGTGAAACGGCAAGTATTATTTGGTTTTTCTGATACATTTGAAGCTGTAAAACAAGAGTGTTTACAACAAATAATCCAAAATAAAGCTTTAGACATACAAAATAGGGAAGTATACAACAAATATTTATTTAACAGGAAAAACACTACTTAATTTGTAGTCTTCAAATCTTAAAATTAAAACCTACTTAATATGATAAACAAGATGAATTATGTAAAGCGAGTATCCTTTTTAGGAATCGCAGCATTAACGTTGCTAGGAACTAGCTGTGTTAAAAACGAGTTTGCAGATCAGGAAGATATTGTAGACGCAATCGATACACCAACTTTAGATCCAAGCATCACAGCTATAGGAGAATTGGATATACCAGATGGTTTTGAATTTGAAACCTTTCGCAAGGTATCCCTAAATATCAATGATGCAAGCGATGGTATGGTATTATACAAAGTTTTTGATAGTAATGGTAGTGAGCCAGAAGCGGTAGAAGCCGCTTTAAACACTGGTGCAATCATTCAAGGAAACTATGCTGTAGAGTTGTCTATCCCATACACCCTTGACAACTTAACGCTAATGCGTATTGCAGAAAGTGGTACAAGTTACCATCAAGTAAGCATTGTAAATGGTAGTGCAAGCTATAATCAATAAAATAATTAAGAGATAAAAATAACAACGATGAACATAACAATTAAAAATAGAACAAAACATATCCTTGGACTTATGCTCCTTGGAATGTTATTTTCCTTACCTAGCTTACAAGCACAGGATATAGATAATGATGGTGTGGTAGATAGTGTGGATTTAGATAATGATAACGATGGTATTTTGGATATAGATGAATGTGATATGTCTTTTGTCAACGGTTCCTTTGAAGATCCTAATATAGAAGGCTACTCGGGACCACTCCCATTTTCGGCCGGAGCCGATGGCGAAATGGATTTCGTTACGGGGTATACCTCAATCAACGGCTGGAACGTAATTGCTGGGAATATCGATTTAATGCGCGACTTTGTGAACGCAGCAGATGGTAATCAATCTATAGATTTAGCAGGAACAGCTCCCGCAACGATTGAGACCACTATAGATGTTGGGCAGACCGGGTTTAACTACAGCTTCTCCTTTCAGTACGCCGCATTTAGTGATGTAAGAGCTGCCGAAGTTTCAATAGACGGCAATGTAGTAGCAACGGTTAGTGACACAGCAACACGTACGCTTAACGGAGATGGGGTGGGTCAACGTACTTTTACAGTTGTTTGGAAAACGTATACCTATAGCGGAGTATCTACCTCAAATACAGTTCGTATTAGAATACGACAAACCGTAGGTACCTCTAACTCTGGAATAATGTTAGATGATTTTAGTTTTTCAGGTTGTAGAGATACCGATAATGATGGTACTATCAATAGCTTAGATTTAGATAGTGATGGCGATGGTTGTTTTGATGCCCGTGAGGGAGGAGGAACTTTTGGAACTGCTGATTTAGACGCAAATGGAGCGCTTTTGGGCGCAGTTGATGCTAACGGTGTTCCTGTAGTGGCCAACGGAGGGCAAGCCATAGGTTCAGTATTGGATGCTGCGGTGAATAGCTGTACTAATAATGATGACGATAATGATGGAGTTCCTAATGATAGTGATGAATTCCCTAATGATACCAACCGTGCATTTAGTAGTACTTTTCCAAATACAACGGACTGGGCATCGGTAGCTTTTGAAGATTTATGGCCTTTTATGGGCGATTATGACTTTAACGATCTTACGGTAGATTTCCGTATGCAGACGGTGACTAATGCACAGAACCAGGTGGTAGAATTAAACCTTATCATAGATAAGATTGCTGAAGGTGGTAGTTTTATGAATGCATTTGTATTGCGTTTGCCAGAAGTTGCATCGGCTGATATCTTGACAGTAAATGGAGCAAGATTAACAGAAGATGTATTTCTTATGATAGGTCCAAGTATTGAAGCCGATCAAACAGAAGCAGTGATTCCAATATTTGACAATTCAGAGGTGAACAATGGTGAAAGCTATACGGTGAGTATCCAATTCAGAACGCCATTAGCAAGTATCGGTACGGCACCTTTTGATCCTTTTATGGTAATAGACGGAGTACGAGCTAACGAGGTACACCTGCCAGGCTTTGGACCAACGGCACTCGGGAATAGTACGCCAACAGTAACGGGCAACAACCAAGATGCAGATGGCGACTACCAAAGTGAAACAGGATTACCATGGGCAATTATTACGCCTAAGCGTTTTACGAGACCTTTAGAAACAACGGCAGTAAACCAAGCCTACCTTTTCTTTAACAATTGGGCTACTTCGGGTGGCACACAAAATACCAATTGGTATGAGGATGTTCCAAGCAATAGAAACGAAAGCTTGTTAGAGCAAGAATAATAAGCGTAAGTACATAAATTTTTTTCATGAAGAAACCCTCAATGACAAGTTCATTGGGGGTTTTTACAATGAGATATTAAATAAGAAGTAACAATCAATAGATACACTTTGGAAAAAATACAAATTGGTCTTTTTCCATTAATAGCCATAGAATGTCATTTCACCGAAGCTTAACGGTAGGCACCCGTGAAACGGCAAGTATTATTTGGTTTTTCTCATAAATTTGAAGCTGTAAAACAAGAGTGTTTACAACAATTAATATAAAACAAAGCTTTAGACATACAAAATAAGGGTATACACAACAAATATTTATTTAACAAGAAAAATACTACTTAATTTGTGGTCTTCAAATCTAAAAATTTAAACCTACTTAATATGATAAACAAGATGAATTATGTAAAGCGAGTGTCCTTTTTAGGAATCGCAGCCGTAACGTTGCTAGGAACTAGCTGCGTTAAAAACGAGTTTGCAGATCAGGAAGATATTGTAGACGCAATAGAAACGCCAACTTTAGATCCAAGCATCACGCCTATAGGAGAATTGGATATACCAGATGGCTTTGAATTTGAAACCTTTCGCAAGGTATCCCTAAATATAAATGATGCAAGCGATGGCGTGGTATTATACAAAGTTTTTGATAGTAATGGTAGTGAGCCAGAAGCGATAGAAGCCGCTTTAAACACGGGTGCAATCATTCAAGGAAACTATGCTGTAGAGTTGTCTATCCCATACACCCTTGACAACTTAACGCTTATGCGTATTGCAGAAAGTGGTACAAGTTACCATCAAGTAAGCATTGTAAATGGTATGGCAAGTTATAATCAATAAAATAGAATAATAAAAGATAAAAATATCAACTATGAACATAACAAATAAAAATAGAACAAACAGAATCTTTTTTCTGTTATTTCTGGGGATGCTTTTCAGTATGCCCGCACTACAGGCTCAGGATAACGATAATGATGGTACCCCAGATATTACGGATTTAGATGATGACAATGACGGTATTTTAGATACGGATGAATCTAATTTGGTCAATCTTGATTTTAGCGGTGTGGCCATAGCCAACCCTGTGGTTGGAAATTTATTTACAGGAAGGCAGCTCACCACAGATGCAGGGATATACCCTGGAGTAACTTTTAATTTGGATGTACTTGATGTCCAGGGATCCAATACAAGTGCTTTTGCGGAGGATATACTTGGTAATAATACAGGTGATCTAGCATTGGCGCGTCAGGTGGGTGAGATTACGTTACAATTAACATTCAGTGCGCCGATAAGTCTTGCGATAAATGAGGATAAAATAATAGGAGGTGATACAGGGGTTAGTGATGATTGGGAATTTTCCATTACTTCCGGAGCCTATCGTATTGATGATAGAGGAACATCGGACTTCACAGTAAATTCATCAACAGCGACCAATTTGAATACTTCTTTTCTAGGGGGTGATGATGATTGGGATATTTTCTTCGAAGGAATAACTTCTATAGTGATTACCTTCAAAAACGTTCCAAATATCAATAATAGATCGGTATTAAACTTAAATGCCCTTTTTACTGATACGGATAACGATGGCATCATCAACAGTTTGGATCTGGACAGTGACAACGATGGATGTTTTGATGCAGCTGAAGGTGTGGTAGATTCACAGGACAATAGCATCACTACATGCGCCTGTCCCTATGCCTCGGGAGTGGATTCGGACTCGGACGGCATAGACGATGTCTGCGATCAAGACGATGATAATGATGGAATTTCAGACCTTAATGAAACCTGTAACGGTTTCTTTTCGCAAAACGAAGATGGCGCTTGGAATGGTACCACAGCTGCTACTGCGGACTTTACGATGGCCGGTGCAGCACAAGCAACGTCTTTCTTCTTTAACGATGGTCAAATTGCATATAATCAAAACATTAATGGTGCCGAGCAACGTTATGCAGCAAGTGGAGATGTTACGTATAGTGTAACTTTCTCTCCAGGTGTACCTGCTAATGAAATAGCATTCCATATTATTGATATCGATCCTGTAACCAACGGTCAACCGGCTACAGCGGGTTATACCGTACAGGTAAATGGGGGGCAGCCCAATGGGATATTTGCCCCTTCATTCCAGACCAATATGGGCTATGATGCCATAGCTGGAATAGCACGAGTGGATACCAGTATAGACGATAATACGCTTTTAATCAAAGGGGTGTCAAATACCTTGGTAACAAATCTGACGATTACCGGCAATGACTTAGGGAGCGATTTTATCGCCTATTCTTTCTATGCCAAAGAAAACTGCGATTCGGACAACGATGGTACACAGGACAGATTGGATCTAGATCTTGCTGCGGGCAACGACAGTGACAACGATGGTGTGGATGATACGATTGATGAATTTCCCGGCGATGCTAACCGTGCATTTAGTAGTACTTTTCCAAATACAACGGACTGGGCATCGGTAGCTTTTGAAGATTTATGGCCTTTTATGGGCGATTATGACTTTAACGATCTTACGGTAGATTTCCGTATGCAGACGGTGACTAATGCACAGAACCAGGTGGTAGAATTAAACCTTATCATAGATAAGATTGCTGAAGGTGGTAGTTTTATGAATGCATTTGTATTGCGTTTGCCAGAAGTTGCATCGGCTGATATCTTGACAGTAAATGGAGCAAGATTAACAGAAGATGTATTTCTTATGATAGGTCCAAGTATTGAAGCCGATCAAACAGAAGCAGTGATTCCAATATTTGACAATTCAGAGGTGAACAATGGTGAAAGCTATACGGTGAGTATCCAATTCAGAACGCCATTAGCAAGTATCGGTACGGCACCTTTTGATCCTTTTATGGTAATAGACGGAGTACGAGCTAACGAGGTACACCTGCCAGGCTTTGGACCAACGGCACTCGGGAATAGTACGCCAACAGTAACGGGCAACAACCAAGATGCAGATGGCGACTACCAAAGTGAAACAGGATTACCATGGGCAATTATTACGCCTAAGCGTTTTACGAGACCTTTAGAAACAACGGCAGTAAACCAAGCCTACCTTTTCTTTAACAATTGGGCTACTTCGGGTGGCACACAAAATACCAATTGGTATGAGGATGTTCCAAGCAATAGAAACGAAAGCTTGTTAGAGCAAGAATAATAAGCGTAAGTACATAAATTTTTTTCATGAAGAAACCCTCGGTGATACGTTCATCGAGGGTTTTTATATATATTAAAATACTCAAAAGTATTTTAAATTGTAAGAATTTACCACTACAATTATATGGTTTAATACCACAAGAATGAGATACTACACAACAATATGTTTTAAGTGTAAATATATAAAACCATATTCGTAGTAAAATACATGTTAAAATATAATATAATGAATCTTAACAAGAGAAAGATAGCAACCTACCTCTATGGCTTACTGTTCATAGGTATGCTTTTTAGTATTCCAACAGCAGTGTATGCTCAGAATTCGGATGGTGATGCCTTGGCAGATGATACCGACCTGGACGATGATAACGATGGTATTTTAGACACAGATGAAAATGGCAATATATACCAGTATGTGAATTTAGCAAGTGCTACAACAGACCCATTTAATTCCACCAGTGCTAGTACAACAGGAATCATACTAGGAGATGCAACAGGTACTCTTACAATAAATGCAGTAGGAGGGGCGTCTATATTCGATTATAGAACTGGCCAAATGAATTTGAATCATAATGTCTACACGCCTCAGACTGCAGTACCTCAAGATGCTTTTTTTCCCAATGTAAATACAGCTAATTCTAATACAGCTTTTATTAATTATGTATTAACTTTTGATAGACCCGTTTATGAACTTACCATGAATATTGGAAGTATGGATAATACCATTTTACAGTTTTTAGGAAGTGGCCATACAGAAACAAAGTTGAGTGGAGGAACACAATTTATCCATGACCAATCGAGTCGTCGATTTTTCGATGCAGTCCCTTCTGACTTCAACAGCCCACCCCGCGATGGTTATGGTTCTATCTTAATTACCTCGCCCACAGGAGGACCTATTCAACAAGTTACTTTCCGTAGTATAGACCATCCAGGGTCTAGTAATAGTGGAGATGGATTTGGCATGACATTTCGTGCACATATTCCTTTAGATACAGACAACGATGGAATGATTAATAGTTTAGACATAGATAGTGACAACGATGGTTGTCCAGATGCTAGAGAAGGAGGAAGCTTGTTTTTAGCATCTCAGGTAAATGCCAGTGGTCGATTAATAAGTGCTGTAGATGGTTCTGGCCGTCCTACTTTAGCAGGAGCTGGTCAATCGGTTAACTTTTCTCAAAATTCGGGAGTAAATGCCTGTACAGATACTGATGGAGATGGATTAAGTGATCAGAAAGAAATAGCCACAGGTACAGATCCCTTTTTGCCTTGCGATCCTGTCCAGGCTTCTAATTATACAGGCTATAATGTTAGTAATAATACCTGGCGGTTAGCTGATTGTGATGGAGATGGTGTAATTAATGGTTCGGAAGCTAATTTTGGGACAAACCCATACAGCAATATAGATACCGATGGCGACGGAATTTCAGATGATCTAGAAATATTCAATGGAACAGATCTTAATGACCCTTGTGATCCAGTACAGGCGGTAGGTTATACCGGCTATGATGATACGAATAATACTTGGCGTTTTGCGGACTGCGACGGTGATGGGGTAAATAATGGAACGGAGCGATTTAATGGAACAGATCCTTACCGTAACATAGATACCGATGGGGATGGAATTAATGATGATCTGGAGGTAGCTAACGGAACCAATCGTTTGGACCCATGTAGTCCAGCCCAAGCTTCTAATTATACAGGCTATAATGTTAGTAATAATATCTGGCGGTTAGCTGATTGTGATGGAGATGGTGTAATCAATGGTTCGGAAGCTAATTTTGGAACAAACCCATATAGCAATATAGATACCGATGGCGACGGAATTCCAGATGATATGGAAGTATTCAATAGCACCGATCGTTTCTTGCCTTGTGATCCGGTGCAATCCGCAGGCTATACCGGCTATGATGCTGGCAATGCCACATGGGCGGCAGCGGACTGTGACAACGATGGAGTAAGCAATGGAGATGAAGCGACCAATAGTACCGACCCGTATGCTATTGCAGATACAGACGGTGATGGGCTTTCCGATGATTTGGAAATACATAATGGCACGGATGGTAATGACCCCTGTGATCCAGCCCAAGCTTCTAATTATACAGGCTATAATGTTAGTAATAATATCTGGCGGTTAGCTGATTGCGATGGAGATGGGGTAATCAATGGTTCGGAAGCTAATTTTGGAACAAACCCATACAGCAATATAGATACCGATGGCGACGGAATTCCAGATGATATGGAAGTATTCACTAGCACCGATCTTAATGACCCTTGTGATCCTGTACAGGCGGTAGGTTATACCGGCTATGATAATACGAATAACACTTGGCGTCTTGCGGACTGCGACGGTGACGGGGTAAACAATGGAACGGAGCAATTTAATGGTACCGAGCCTTACAGGAACATAGACACGGACGGAGATGGAGTTCCAGATGATTTTGAATTTCATACAGGAACAAATCTTAACGACCCTTGTGATCCAGCCCAAGCTTCTAATTATACAGGCTATAATGCTAGTAATAATACCTGGCGGGCAGCCGATTGCGATGGCGATGGTGTAATTAATGGTTCGGAAGCTAATTTTGGAACAAACCCATACAGCAATATAGATACCGATGGCGACGGAATTCCAGATGATCTAGAAATATTCAATAGCACCGATCGTTTCTTGCCTTGTGATCCGGTGCAATCCGCAGGCTATACCGGCTATGATGCTGGCAATGCTACATGGGCGGCAGCGGACTGTGACAACGATGGAGTAAGCAATGGAGATGAGGCGACCAATAGTACCGACCCGTATGCTATTGCAGATACAGACGGTGATGGGCTTTCCGATGATTTAGAAATACATAATGGGACGGACGGTAATGACCCCTGTGATCCTGTACAAGCAGCAGGCTATACAGGCTACGATGGCACAAATGCCATTTGGGCAGCGGCGGACTGTGATGGCGACGGTGCAAGCAATGGCGATGAAAATACTAATGGTACCGATCCGTATCAGGATTCGGGCGATGATGATGGAGACGGAATATCCAATGATAAAGAAACTTCAGATGGTACAGACGGACTCGATCCCTGTGACCCGATTCAGGCAGCTGGTTATGCCGGTTATGTGGGTAGCAATGCCATCTGGCAGGCAGCGGACTGCGACAACGATGGGGTTACCAATGGTAATGAAGATAGCAATGGTACCGATCCTTACAGTACAACAGATACCGATGGTGACGGACTCAGCGACGAACTGGAAGCCGCGGGAGCAGATGGTGATCCGTCTACGACAGCGGATAATACCGATGGTTCGGATCCTTGTGATCCGGCACAAGCTGTTGGTTATACGGGCTATGATGATACGAATAACACTTGGCGTCTTGCGGACTGCGACGGTGATGGGGTAAACAATGGAACGGAGCGATTTAATGGAACAGATCCTTACCGTAACATAGACACGGACGGAGATGGAGTTCCAGATGATTTTGAATTTCATACAGGAACAAATCTTAACGACCCTTGTGATCCAGCCCAAGCTTCTAATTATACAGGCTATAATGTTAGTAATAATATCTGGCGGGCAGCCGATTGCGATGGAGATGGTGTAATTAATGGTTCTGAAGCTAATTTTGGGACAAACCCATACAACAATATAGATACCGATGGCGACGGAATTCCAGATGATCTAGAAATATTCAATGGAACAGATTTAAACGATCCTTGTGATCCAGTACAAGCAGGGGGTTATGCCGGTTATGATAGCACAAATGCCATTTGGGCAGCTGCCGACTGTGATGGTGACGGTGTGAACAACGGTGACGAATTCACCAACGGTACCGATCCTTATGCGACAACGGATACGGACGGTGACGGACTCAGCGATGAACTCGAAGCCGCAGGTGCCGATGGCGATCCAAGTACAACAGGAGACAATACCGATTTAAACGATCCCTGTGATCCTGTACAAGTAGCAGGTTATACCGGTTATGATAGCACAAATGCTACATGGCAAGCTGCAGATTGTGATGGAGATGGTGTAAGCAATGGTGATGAATTTACAAACGGTACCGATCCTTATGCAACTACAGATACCGACGGTGATGGCCTAAGTGATGAACTTGAGGCATCCGGTGCCGATGGTGATCCAAGTACAACAGGCGATAATACAGATTTAAATGATCCCTGTGATCCAGTACAAGCCGCAGGCTATACAGGTTACGATGCAAGCAATACCATTTGGGCTGCTGCGGATTGTGATGCTGATGGGGTTACCAATGGTAATGAAGATAGCAATGGCACAGACCCTTATGCAACTACAGATACAGACGGTGATGGCTTAAGTGATGAGCTAGAAGCAGCCGGTGCAGATGGCGATCCAAGTACAACAGGCGATAATACTGATTTAAACGATCCATGTGATCCCGTACAAGCAGCAGGTTATACCGGTTATGATAGTACAAATGCTACATGGCAAGCTGCAGACTGTGATGGTGATGGGGTAAGCAATGGTGATGAATTTACAAATGGTACGGATCCTTATGCAACGACAGATACGGACGGTGATGGTTTAAGTGATGAATTTGAAGCAGCCGGTGCAGATGGTGATCCGTCTACAACAGCCGATAACACAGACAGTAATGATCCCTGTGATCCAATACAAACAGCAGGTTATACTGGTTATGATAGCAGCAATGCAATTTGGCAAGCTGGAGACTGTGACGGTGATGGCGTAAGCAATGGCGATGAATTCACCAATGGTACAGATCCTTATGCAACGACAGATACCGATGGTGACGGACTCAGTGATGAATTGGAAGCAGCCGGCGCAGATGGGGATCCAAGTACAACAGGAGACAATACAGACGGGAATGATCCATGTGATCCCGTACAAGCCGCAGGCTATACAGGTTACGATGCGAGCAATACCATTTGGGCTGCTGCGGACTGTGATGCTGATGGTGTTACCAATGGTAATGAAGATAGCAATGGCACCGATCCTTATGCCACCACAGATACTGATGGTGACGGTCTCAGTGATGAACTTGAGGCAGCTGGTGCAGATGGTGATCCAAGTACAACAGGCGATAATACTGATTTAAACGATCCCTGTGATCCAGTACAATCCGCAGGCTATACGGGTTATGATAGCAGCAATGCAATTTGGCAAGCTGGAGACTGTGATGGTGATGGGGTAAGCAATGGTTCTGAATTTACCAACGGAACAGATCCTTATGCAACTACAGATACCGACGGAGATGGTTTAAGTGATGAATTGGAAGCAGCAGGTGCCGATGGTGATCCATCCACAACAGGAGACAATACAGACGGACTTGATCCATGTTATCCCGTACAAGCAGCAGGTTATACTGGTTATGATAGCAGCAATGCGATCTGGCAAGCAGCAGACTGTGATGGTGATGGAGTAAGCAATGGCGATGAAGATACCAATGGAACTGATCCTTATGCAACTACAGATAAGGACGGCGATGGTTTAAGTGATGAATTGGAAGCAGCCGGTGCAGATGGTGATCCAAGCACAACAGGCGATAATACGGATGCAAACGATCCCTGTGATCCCGTACAAACAGCAGGTTATACTGGCTATGATAGCACAAATACAATCTGGCAAGCCGCAGACTGTGATGGTGATGGGGTAAGCAATGGCGATGAATTTACCAATGGTACAGATCCATATGCGACTACAGATATGGATGGTGATGGTTTAAGTGATGAGCTTGAGGCAGCTGGTGCAGACGGCGATCCATCAACAACAGGAGACAATACCGATTTAAACGATCCATGTGATCCCGTACAAGCTGCAGGCTACACAGGTTATGATAGCACAAATGCTACATGGCAAGCTGCAGACTGTGATGGTGATGGGGTAAGCAATGGTGATGAATTTACCAATGGTACAGACCCTTATGGAACTACAGATACGGACGGAGATGGTTTAAGTGATGAATTGGAAGCCGCTGGTGCAGATGGTGATCCAAGCACAACAGGCGATAATACCGATTTAAACGATCCCTGTGATCCCGTACAAGCTGCAGGCTATACGGGTTATGATAGTATAAATGCTACATGGCAGTCAGCCGACTGTGATGGAGATGGCGTTACTAATGGTGATGAATTTACCAACGGAACAGATCCTTATGCAAGCACAGATACGGACGGCGATGGCTTAAGTGATGAATTGGAAGCAGCTGGTGCAGATGGTGATCCAAGTACAACAGGCGATAATACGGATGCAAACGATCCCTGTGATCCAGTACAAGCCGCAGGCTATACGGGTTATGATAGCAGCAATGCTACATGGCAAGCAGCCGACTGTGATGGAGATGGTGTAAGCAATGGTTCTGAATTTACCAATGGTACAGATCCATATGCAAGCACAGATACGGACGGAGATGGTTTAAGTGATGAATTGGAAGCAGCCGGTGCCGATGGCGATCCAAGTACAACAGGAGACAATACAGATTTAAATGATCCCTGTGATCCATTACAAACAGCAGGCTATACCGGTTATGATAGCACAAATGCTACATGGCAAGCCGCAGACTGTGATGCTGATGACGTTACTAATGGCGATGAATTTACCAATGGAACTGATCCTTATGCAACGACAGATACGGACGGTGATGGTTTAAGTGATGAATTGGAAGCAGCCGGTGCAGACGGTGATCCAAGTACAACAGGCGATAATACAGACGGACTTGATCCCTGTGATCCAGTACAAGCCGCAGGCTATACGGGTTATGATAGCACAAATGCGATCTGGCAAGCCGCAGACTGTGATGCTGATGGTGTTACCAATGGCGATGAATTTACCAATGGAACTGATCCTTATGCAACGACAGATACGGATGGCGATGGTTTAAGTGATGAACTGGAAGCCGCCGGTGCAGATGGCGATCCAAGTACAACAGGCGATAATACTGATTTAAACGATCCCTGTGATCCAGTACAAGCAGCAGGTTATACGAGTTATGATAGTACAAATGCTACATGGCAAGCCGCAGATTGTGATGGAGATGGGGTAAGCAATGGTGATGAATTTACCAATGGTACAGACCCTTATGCAACTACAGATACGGACGGAGATGGCTTAAGTGATGAGCTAGAAGCAGCCGGTGCAGATGGTGATCCTTCCACAACTGGAGACAATACCGATTTAAACGATCCCTGTGATCCAGTACAAGCTGCAGGCTATACGGGTTATGATAGCAGCAATGCAATCTGGCAAGTAGCGGACTGTGACGGTGATGAGGTAACAAACGGAAATGAATTTACCAATGGAACTGATCCTTATGCAACGACAGATACGGATGGTGATGGTTTAAGTGATGAACTAGAAGCAGCTGGTGCAGATGGCGATCCAAGTACAACAGGAGACAATACAGATTTAAATGATCCATGTGATCCCGTACAAGCAGCAGGTTATACCGGCTATGATAGTACAAATGCTATATGGCAAGCCGCAGACTGTGATGGAGATGGCGTGAGTAACGAGGATGAGTTGACTAATGGTACCGATCCTTACGGAGGGAATATCGACAGTGATGGCGATGGTATCTTGGATGATATGGAGGTAGCTGATGGTACAGACGAAAATGATCCCTGTGATCCAGTACAAGCTGTTGGTTATACTGGTTATGATAGCAGCAATGCAATCTGGCAAGCCGCAGACTGTGATGGTGATGGGGTGAGCAATGGTGATGAATTTACCAACGGAACAGACCCATATGAAGGCACTATTGACAGTGATGGTGACGGTATTACAAACGACAACGAAACCAACGATGGTACAGACGGACTTGATCCCTGTGATCCCGTACAAGCTGCAGGTTATACTGGTTATGATAGCACAAATGCTACATGGCAAACAGCAGACTGTGATGGTGATGGCGTGAGTAATGGCGATGAAGATACCAATGGAACTGATCCTTATGCAACTACAGATACGGATGGCGATGGTTTAAGTGATGAATTGGAAGCAGCCGGTGCAGATGGTGATCCAAGCACAATAGGCGATAATACCGATTTAAACAATCCATGTGATCCCTTACAAACAGTAGGCTATACGGGTTATGATAGCAGCAATGCGATCTGGCAAGCAGCGGACTGTGATGCTGATGGCGTGAGTAATGGTTCTGAATTTACCAATGGTACAGATCCTTATGCCACCACAGATACAGACGGTGATGGCTTAAGTGATGAGCTAGAAGCAGCTGGTGCAGATGGTGATCCAAGTACAACAGGCGATAATACCGATTTAAACGATCCATGTGATCCAGTACAAACAGCAGGCTATACAGGCTATGATAACACAAATCCTACATGGCAAGCAGCCGACTGTGATGGTGATGGGGTAAGCAATGGTGATGAATTTACCAATGGTACAGATCCTTATGCCACTACAGATACAGACGGTGATGGCTTAAGTGATGAGCTAGAAGCAGCTGGTGCAGATGGCGATCCAAGTACAACAGGAGATAATACAGACGGACTTGATCCCTGTGATCCAGTACAAGCAGCAGGCTATACCGGTTATGATAGCACAAATGCTACATGGCAAGCAGCCGACTGTGATGGAGATGGCGTGAGTAATGGTGATGAATTTACCAATGGAACTGATCCTTATGCAAGCACAGATACCGACGGTGATGGCTTAAGTGATGAACTTGAGGCAGCAGGTGCAGACGGCGATCCAAGTACAACAGGCGATAATACAGACGGACTTGATCCCTGTGATCCAGTACAAACAGCAGGCTATACCGGTTATGATAGCACAAATGCTACATGGCAAGCTGCAGACTGTGACGGTGATGGGGTAAGCAATGGTGATGAATTTACCAATGGTACAGATCCATATGCCACCACAGATACAGACGGTGATGGTTTAAGTGATGAGCTAGAAGCAGCTGGTGCAGATGGTGATCCAAGTACAACAGGAGACAATACCGATTTAAACGATCCCTGTGATCCCGTACAAACAGCAGGCTATACGGGTTATGATAGCAGCAATGCGATCTGGCAAGCAGCAGACTGTGATGGTGATGGGGTAAGCAATGGCGATGAATTTACCAATGGTACGGATCCATATGCCACCACAGATACGGACGGAGATGGCTTAAGTGATGAATTGGAAGCAACCGGTGCAGATGGTGATCCGTCTACGACAGCGGATAATACGGATGCAAACGACCCTTGTGATCCCGTACAAGCCGCAGGCTATACCGGTTATGATAGCAGCAATGCGATCTGGCAAGTAGCGGACTGTGACGGTGATGGGGTAACAAACGGAAATGAATTTACCAATGGAACCGATCCTTATGCCACTACAGATACGGACGGTGATGGTTTAAGTGATGAATTGGAAGCAGCCGGTGCAGATGGTGATCCAAGTACAACAGGAGACAATACAGATTTAAATGATCCATGTGATCCCGTACAAGCAGCAGGTTATACCGGTTATGATAGCACAAATGCTACATGGCAAACTGCAGACTGTGATAATGATGGGGTAAGCAATGGTAATGAATTTAGTAATGGCACGGATCCTTATGCAACGACAGATACCGATGGTGATGGTTTAAGTGATGAACTAGAAACTGCAGGTCCCGATGGCGATCCAAGCAGAACAGGTGATAATACTGAAGAGAATGATCCCTGTGATCCAAGTCAAGCAGCAGGTTATACCGGCTATGAAAGCACAAATGTGATCTGGCAAGCTGCAGACTGTGACGGTGATGGAGTGAGCAACGGTAATGAATTTACCAATGGTACCGATCCTTATGGCGGAAATACGGATAGCGATGGCGATGGTGTTTCTGATGATCAAGAAAATAATAATGGTACTGATCCAAATAGTCCATGTGACCCAGTACAAACAGCAGGTTATATCAGTTATGATAGCACAAATGCAATCTGGCAAGCTGCAGACTGTGATGGCGATGGGCTTAGTAATGGTGATGAATTTACCAATGGTACAGACCCTTATGGCGGTAATACGGATAGTGATGGTGATGGTATTTCTGATGATCAAGAAACCAACGATGCAACTGATGTTAATGATCCTTGTGATCCCGTACAAGCTGCAGATTATACGGGTTATGATAGTAGTAACCCCATCTGGGAAGCTGCCGACTGTGATGGTGATGGGGTAAGCAATGGAGAGGAAGGATTAAATGGTACCGATCCTTATAACAACCCAGGTGACAGTGATGGTGATGGCATATCGGATGATCAGGAAATACAGGATGGTACCGACCCTAATAGCCCTTGTGACCCAGCAAAAGACGCTGACTATACCGATTTTGATAGCAATAACGCTATTTGGAGCGTAGCAGATTGTGACGGAGATGGCATTGCCAATGGCGAAGAATTTACCTTGGGAACAAATCCTTATGCAATTGATACGGACGGTGATGGTATTAGTGATGGTCAAGAACAATTGGATAATACAAATGCATTAGATACTTGTGATTCAATTGGAGGAACTCCAGCAGCAGGATCAAGTTGTGGAATTCAGGTTGTAAATGACATGATAGATTCAACTATTGGAATGACCAATTTTGTGATTGAAGGCATTGATTTATATCCAGAAAACACGGTACAAATCTTCAATCGATGGGGTGTACAGGTGTATGAAATCATTGGCTACAATAATGAAGACCGTTCGTTTACAGGTATTTCAGAAGGCCGAAGTACGATCTCTAAACAAGAACGTTTGCCTTCTGGTATTTACTACTATATCATTCGATACAAGGATGGCGATAGAGTAAGAACAGTAAATGGCTACCTGTACGTAAATCAATAAAAAAGACAAAAAGAAAAATCATGAGAAAAATCATAATAGCCTTATTAGGTATCATAAGTTACTTTCAGGCTTTTGCCCAGCAAGATGCGCAGTATACGCAATACATGTATAATACCATAATTATTAATCCTGCATATACTGGTTCTCGAGATGTTTTGAGTCTCTCTGGTTTACACCGAGCCCAATGGGTAGGTTTAGACGGCGCTCCAGTTAGTAGCACATTTAGTGCCCACAGTCCAGTTTCTAAACGGATAGGTCTTGGCGTATCTGTTTTAAATGATGAAATAGGAAATGGTACAGTACAAGAAACCTACTTTGATGCAGTAGCCTCGTATACAATTCCGGTTTCCGATCAAGGGAAGCTATCATTTGGATTAAAAGCAGGCGGACAATTTTTTAATCTAGACTTTAGCAGGCTTCAAAATTTTTCACCTGGAGTTACGGGAAGCCCACCGAATATTGATAATCGTTTTTCCCCCAATTTTGGTGTAGGGCTTTATTACTATTCAGATCGATTTTATACAGGTCTTTCCGTTCCAAATTTGCTAGAGACAGAACATTTTGAAAACAATGATGGCTCATCAAGTTTTGTAACCCAAGAGCGTTTGAATTACTATTTGATCACAGGTTATGTTTTTGATCTAAACCCCAATTTAAAGTTTAAGCCAGCGGGCTTGGTAAAATCTGTTTCAGGGGCACCGTTACAAGTAGATGTTTCGGCTAATTTTCTGTTTCAAGAAACCTTTTCTTTAGGCATAGCCTATCGTTGGAGTGCAGCAGTAAGTGCATTGATGGGTTTTCAGGTAACCGATCAGATTATGCTTGGAGTATCCTATGATTCTGAGATTACCGATTTAGGCGCTACCACTTTTAATGACGGATCTTTTGAACTCTTTTTACGATTTGATTTTTTAACAAACTACAAACGAGTGGTGACCCCACGCTTTTTCTAAAAAAATACTATTATGTTACATTACACTAGAAATATACTTTGCTGCTTACTTATTTTCTCCAGCCTATGTTTGGCACAAAGCGGCACCAAAAGAGCCAATTCGTTGTATGAAGATCTTGCCTATGTAGAGGCCGTAGATATGTATCAAAAGCTTATAAAGAAGGGCTATACAAGCCAAGAGATTTATGGTAATATTGGTGATTCGTATTATAAGAATGCCAATTATACAGCAGCCTGTGAGTGGTATGCTAAATTGATGGAAGTAGAAGGGATGGATAAGGATACCTACTATGTCTATAAATATGCTCAGGCTTTAAAATCTGCGGATAGGTATGAAGATTCTAACCTATGGATGAATAAATTAAAGGCCATATCTGCTGATGACATCAGATTGAAGCACTATGAAGAAGATACCGATTATTTAAAAAATATTTTATCGAATACAGGGAATTATACAATAGATAAGTTGCCTTATAATACAGAGCACTCCGATTTTGCCCCTACCTTTTATAAGGAGAAGCTAGTATTTTCATCAGCCAGAAAGAGAGGTATGTTTGTAAAACTATCCCATACATGGAATAAAGAACCTTTTTTAGATTTGTATCAGGTAGATTCATCAGCACAAAGTTTGGTGAGGAAGTTCAATAAAAAGATCAATAGAAAGACACATGAAAGTTCTGCAAGCTTTACAAAAGATGGGAACACGATGTATTTTACACGAAACAACTCCAAGAAAGGGAAATTTAAGCGGGATAAGGATGGTTATAGCCGATTAAAAGTTTTCAAGGCAACATTTAAAGAAGGGAAATGGACAGAAGCAGTAGCCTTGCCCTTTAATAATGATTTGTATTCAGTTGCCCACCCTTGTTTGAGCAGTGATGAGAAGCAACTGTACTTTACTTCAGATATGCCAGGAGGCTATGGAGAGTCAGATCTTTATGTGGTGGATATTTTATCTAATGGTCAGTATAGCGAGCCAAGAAATTTAGGCAGTAAAATTAATACAGAATCACGGGAAACCTTTCCATTTGTATCAGCATCGAACCAGCTTTATTTTGCTTCAGATGGGCACCCTGGACTAGGAGGTTTGGATATTTTTGAAATGGATTTAGAAAAACCAAATGCTACAGCAAAAAATTTAGGAGCGCCTATTAATAGTTCAGAAGACGATTTTTCATTGATCTATAACAATCTTGCGAATGAAGGCTATTTTTCATCAAACCGTAAGGGAGGTCAAGGCTCTGATGATATTTATATGTTTAGAAAGACAGTAAAAGAAGAACAAGAAATAGTGGAAGAAGAGGAAGAGGAAGAAAGTATAGCAGCTGTTACACCAGTTGAAGAAGAACTTCCTGTAGTAGAACTACCTTCTTTGGAGGAACTTAATGACCAACTTTCTTCGGTGTATTTTGATTTCGATAGCCATCAGCTAAAAACACAGGAGACAAGCAAATTAGAAACCTTGGTGCAAATGCTTAAGAAGCATAGCAATATGGTCGTAGCGGTTCAAGGACATACCGATTCTAGAGGAAGCCAGCAATACAATCTAAAACTTTCCAAACAAAGAACAGCACAGGTAGTGGCTTATCTAGTAAAAGAAGGAATCGGTCAAGAACGTATAAAATCAGTGGGTTTAGGAGAATCTCAAATACAAAATGAGTGTGCCGATAGCAGCCATTGTTCAAAAAATGAACATGCTTTAAACCGTAGAGTCGAATTCAATGTACAATGGTAAAAGATGGCACTATAGCCTAAGCAGAATACCTATTGAAAGTGTTTGTACTTAAAAAATGTGCCCGCTAAGAAATACTTTTTTGATAAACTTATGGACAATCAATATGCCATAATGTAATTTAATAAAAAGTCCTAAATAGGTACTTTGATATCATTTTAGAACTTCTTTCTATAGTTTTTCCTTTCCTAATTTAACCTATGAGAAGCCTTCGCTTAAACCAAATATGCCCAATCTCAATAACCTCCTCCTCCTTCATAGCGACAAAATAAAAATCGACAACTAGAACAAAAGAAGAAGGCAGAAATCCACAAAACCATTGGTGTAAGAACTACTCTAAGCAGTATACAGAAATTGTGGTTTCATAGAGTTCAAAATTTCCTAGTATATAAAGATTTAGAAATAGTTGCCTTAGCACAATATGCATTAGTTATGGACCAAGACACTCCAAATAGTCACAGTTGATGTGAGGTGTTGTATCCACTACCTATTAATAGAAGCAATCAAAAGATTGAACAGTTCTTCCATCAGATACCGCTATCTCCATGGTACACTATAAACAATAGTATTAATCGTAATAGTAAGTATTATACTACAATTATATAACTTATCACTACATAATTACTTTGTTACACAACATTATATTTTATTGGTAATCATATAAAACCATATTTGTAGTATAATACATGTTAAATATTTTATAATATGAAGATCACCAACAAAAAAATAGCACATTACCTCTATGGAATACTGTTCATAGTTATGTTTTTTAATATATCTGCCTTACAGGCTCAGGATAACGATAATGACAGTATGCCGGATATAACGGATTTAGATGATGACAACGATGGTATTTTAGATACGGATGAATCTAATTTGGTCAATCTTGATTTTAGCGGTGTGGCCATAGCCAATCCAGTGGTTGGAAATCTATTTACAGGAAGGCAGCTCACCACAGATGCAGGGATATACCCTGGAGTAACTTTTAATTTGGATGTACTTGATGTCCAGGGATCCAATACAAGTGCTTTTGCGGAGGATATACTTGGTAATAATACAGGTGATCTAGCATTGGCGCGTCAGGTGGGTGAGATTACGTTACAATTAACATTCAGTGCGCCGATAAGTCTTGCGATAAATGAGGATAAAATAATAGGAGGTGATACAGGGGTTAGTGATGATTGGGAATTTTCCATTACTTCCGGAGCCTATCGTATTGATGATAGAGGAACATCGGACTTCACAGTAAATTCATCAACAGCGACCAATTTGAATACTTCTTTTCTAAGTGGTGATGATGATTGGGATATTTTCTTTGATGGAATAACATCTATCGTAATAACCTTTAGAAACCCTTCAGGTTCCGATAATAGATCGGTATTAAACCTAAATGCCAGTTATGCGGATACAGATTTAGATGGGATTGTAAATCGTTTAGACCTAGATAGTGATGGCGATGGTTGCCCTGATGCCAGGGAAGGTGATGCATTGTTTGAGGCAAATCAGTTATCGGCAGATCGTTTAACAGGAGGAGTAGATGGAAACGGTATCCCTACGATAGCAGCTGGTGGTCAAGGAGTCAACCATTCACAAAACAATTTTGTGAATGCTTGTACCAATTCCGATGATGATGATTTGGTAGATGTAGTAGATTTAGATGATGACAACGATGGTATTTTAGATAGTGTCGAGGAATTCACGGGTGAAACATTTACACTTACGGGTTCGGTAAACTTTGCTGGACCATCTACGGGTCTTGGCAGTGAAACATGGTTTGACTATACAACCGTAATAGATGGAAACCTTTTGGGTATTGGTGAATTAATAGGTTCTGGTAGCGGAGCTCCAGGCACAATAGGTAGTTTTAATGTAACTTTTGATGGTGGTGCACAACCCTTTGTGTATATGGGACTAGCTAATTTAGATGCTGCCTATCTCGATTTTTATGATCAAGACGGTAGCCCTTTAACCGTTACATTGCTTGAAGGCGGTCCGGATACTCAGGTAGTGGGCCAAAACCGTATTGGTGATTCAGATCTAGCTACCATTTCAAATGGTAATTCGGCCAATGGAACTTTTAGAATTAACGGTCCATTTACATCTTTACAAGTAGATATTGTAAAACGAAGATCCGATAATGATGCTTTTGCAATCGCTTTTGGAATGGTAGATTTTGATGGCGATGGTATTCTTGATATTCATGATTTAGATTCGGATAACGATGGTTGCCCCGACGCCTTGGAAGGTGCCGGTGGTTTTACCATAGCAGATATCGATACCAATGGAGTGCTATTGGGGGCGGTAAATACTACTACTGGTATTCCAAACGCTGCCGGTACGGGACAGGCAGACGTTAGTTCAAAAGACAATACAGTACAAAGTGCTGCCTGTACCACAGATACCGATGGAGATGGTGTTGCTGATGTAGGTGAATATACAAATGGTACAGATTTAAACGATCCTTGTGATCCCGTACAAGCAGCGGGTTATACAGGCTATGATAACACAAATGCCATCTGGCAAGCAGCAGACTGTGACGGTGACGGCGTGAGCAATGGCGACGAATTTACCAATGGTACAGACCCTTATGAAAATACGGATAGCGATGGTGATGGTGTTTCTGACGATCAAGAAAATAATGATGGTACCGATCCAAATAGTCCATGTGATCCAGTACAAGCAGCAGGCTATACCGGCTATGATAACACAAATGCGATCTGGCAGGCGGCAGACTGTGATGGAGATGGAGTAAGCAATGGTGATGAATTTACCAACGGTACAGATCCATATGCGAGCACAGATACGGATGGTGATGGATTAAGTGATGAGCTAGAGGCAGCAGGTGCCGATGGCGATCCAAGTACAACAGGAGATAATACAGATTTAAATGATCCATGTGATCCCGTACAGGCAGCAGGTTATACAGGCTATGATAATACAAATGCCATCTGGCAAGCAGCAGACTGTGATAATGACGGAGCGAACAATGGCGATGAGTTTACCAATGGTACCGATCCCTATAACAATCCAGGCGATTTAGATAATGACGGAGTGTTTAACGACGATGATTTGGATGATGACAACGATGGTATCTTGGATACCGAAGAATGTGGTATTTCCGTTATCAACGGTTCTTTTGAAGATCCTAATATAGACGGCTACTCAGGACCACTTCCTTTTTCCACTGGGGGCGATGGCGAAACGGACTTCGTTTCCGGGTTTAGCACTATTAGCGGTTGGAACGTGATCGCGGGCGATATCGATTTACTACGGGACTTCGTCAACGCGGCCGAAGGGCAACAATCCATAGACTTGGCTGGCTCATCTCCTGCTACAATAGAGGCCACTATAGATGTTGGACAGGCCGGATCAAACTATAGCTTTTCATTTCAGTATGCATCATTTACTGATGTAAGAGCTGCCGAAGTTTCAGTGGACGGCAATGTCGTGGGAACGGTCAGTGCTACTGCAATGACTACAACTAACGGAAATGGGGCGGGCCAAACCACTTTTACAGTTGTTTGGAATACATATACGTATACTGGGGTATCCACTTCAAATACGGTTCGTATCACGATACGACAAACTGTAGGAACGGCTAACTCTGGGATATTTTTGGACGATTTCAATTTTTCAGGCTGCCTGGACACCGATAGTGACGGGACTATAAACTCCCTCGACCTTGATTCCGACGGTGATGGTTGTTTTGATGCCCTGGAAGGTGATGGTGTCTTTACGGTAGCCGATATCGACACCAACGGAGAATTAACGGGAAGCGTAAATGCCACGACGGGAATACCTGATGCAGCAGGAGCAGGTCAAGCAGATATCAGTGCAAAAGACAATACCACTGAAGGCAGCGCCTGTACCGTAGATACAGACGGTGATGGTATTGTAGATTTAGACGAACATGTGAACAGCACCGACTTAAATGATCCTTGTGATCCCGTACAAGCAGCAGGCTATACAGGTTATGATAGCACAAATGCCATTTGGGCAGCTGCAGACTGTGATAATGACGGTGCAAGCAATGGTGATGAAGATACTAATGGTACTGATCCCTATCAAGATTCGGGCGATGATGACGGAGACGGAATATCCAACGATAAAGAAACTACAGATGGTACAGACGGACTCGATCCATGTGATCCCGTACAAGCAGCAGGTTATACCGGCTACGATAGCACAAATGCTACATGGCAAGCCGCAGACTGTGATGGTGATGGGGTAACAAACGGAAATGAATTTACCAACGGTACAGACCCATATGCGACCACAGATACGGATGGTGATGGACTCAGTGATGAGCTAGAGGCAGCAGGTGCCGATGGCGATCCTTCCACAACAGGAGACAATACCGATTTAAATGATCCTTGTGATCCCGTACAAGCAGCGGGTTATACAGGCTATGATAACACAAATGCCATCTGGCAAGCAGCAGACTGTGACGGTGACGGCGTGAGCAATGGCGACGAATTTACCAATGGTACAGACCCTTATGAAAATACGGATAGCGATGGTGATGGTGTTTCTGACGATCAAGAAAATAATGATGGTACCGATCCAAATAGTCCATGTGATCCAGTACAAGCAGCAGGCTATACCGGCTATGATAACACAAATGCGATCTGGCAGGCGGCAGACTGTGATGGAGATGGAGTAAGCAATGGTGATGAATTTACCAACGGTACAGATCCATATGCGAGCACAGATACGGATGGTGATGGATTAAGTGATGAGCTAGAGGCAGCAGGTGCCGATGGCGATCCAAGTACAACAGGAGATAATACAGATTTAAATGATCCATGTGATCCCGTACAGGCAGCAGGTTATACAGGCTATGATAATACAAATGCCATCTGGCAAGCGGCGGACTGTGATAATGACGGCGCAAACAATGGCGATGAGTTGACCAATGGTACCGATCCTTATAACAATTCAGGCGATACCGATAGTGACGGGGTGTTCAACGATGCTGATTTGGATGATGATAACGATGGTATCTTGGATACCGAAGAATGTGGTATTTCCTTTACCGACGGTTCCTTTGAAGACCCGAGTATAGATGGTTATACAGGACCACTCCCATTTGCTGGAGACAGCGATGGCGAAGTAGACTTCGTTTCCGAGGTTAATACTATTACGGGTTGGAATGTGATTGCAGGGAATATTGATATCCTACGTGACTTCGTGAACGCGGCCGATGGGGAACAATCCATAGATCTTGCAGGTACATCTCCGGGGACGATAGAGACCACTATAGATGTAGGACAGACGGGATCTAGTTATAGCTTCTCCCTTCAGTATACAGCATATACTGGAGAAAGGGCTGCCGAGATCTTAGTAGACGGCAATGTAGTGGCAACAATCAGTGCCGTTGGAACGTCTATAAACAACGGACAGGTAGCGGGCCAACCTGTTTATACAGTGGATTGGAATAGGTATAGCTATACAGGGGTATCTACCTCCAATACGGTTCGTATTACCATACGCTATACCGTAGGTGGCTTTAATTCAGGGATCATATTAGATGATTTCACTTTCTCAGGATGTCAGGACACTGATGGTGACGGCACCATAAACAGTCTCGATCTGGACGCCGATGGCGATGGTTGTTTTGATGCCTTGGAAGGTAATGGAGGCTTTACCGTAGCGGCTATTGATACAAACGGGGAATTAACGGGTAGCGTAAATGCTACAACAGGAATACCAGATGCAGCGGGAGCGGGCCAGACCGATATCAGTTCATTGGACAATACTACGGAAAGCAACGCTTGTACCGTGGATACGGACGGTGATGGTATTTTAGATTTAGACGAACATGTAAACGGCACCGATTTGAACGATCCTTGTGATCCCGTACAGGCAGCAGGCTATACAGGCTATGATGCTACAAATGCAATTTGGGCAGCAGCAGACTGTGATAATGACGGTGCAAGCAATGGTGATGAAGATACTAATGGTACCGATCCGTATCAAGATTCGGGCGATGATGACGGAGACGGAATATCCAATGATAAAGAAACAAACGATGGTACAGGAGCAAATGATCCCTGTGATCCAGTACAAGCTGCAGGTTATACGGGTTATGATAGCACAAATGCTATATGGCAAGCCGCAGACTGTGATGGAGATGGCGTAAGCAATGGTGATGAATTTACCAATGGTACAGATCCTTATGCGACCACAGATACGGACGGTGATGGTTTAAGTGATGAGCTTGAGGCAGCTGGTCCTGATGGTGATCCAAGTACAACAGGCGATAATACTGATTTAAACGATCCCTGTGATCCCGTACAGGCAGCAGGTTATACCGGCTATGATAGTACAAATGCTACATGGCAAGCCGCAGACTGTGACGGTGATGGCGTTACTAATGGCGATGAATTTACCAATGGCACGGATCCTTATGCAACGACAGATACGGACGGCGATGGTTTAAGTGATGAATTGGAAGCAGCTGGTGCAGATGGCGATCCATCAACAACAGGAGACAATACCGATTTAAACGATCCATGTGATCCAGTACAAGCTGCAGGTTATACAGGTTATGATAGTACAAATGCTACATGGCAAGCTGCAGACTGTGACGGTGATGGCGTAAGCAATGGTGATGAATTTACCAATGGAACTGATCCATATGCCACCACAGATACGGACGGTGATGGCTTAAGTGATGAGCTAGAAGCAGCTGGTGCAGATGGTGATCCAAGTACAACAGGTGATAATACAGACGGACTTGATCCCTGTGATCCAATACAAACAGCAGGTTATACCGGCTATGATAGTACAAATGCTACATGGCAAGCTGCAGACTGTGATGGAGATGGCGTAAGCAATGGCGATGAATTTACCAATGGAACTGATCCTTATACAAGCACAGATACGGACGGTGATGGTTTAAGTGATGAATTGGAAGCAGCCGGTGCAGATGGTGATCCGTCTACAACAGCCGATAACACAGACAGTAATGATCCCTGTGATCCAGTACAAGCCGCAGGCTATACTGGTTATGATAGCACAAATGCTACATGGCAGTCAGCCGACTGTGATGGTGATGGCGTGAGTAATGGTGATGAATTTACCAACGGAACAGATCCTTATGCAACGACAGATACCGACGGTGATGGCCTAAGTGATGAATTGGAAGCAGCTGGTGCAGATGGTGATCCGTCTACGACAGCGGATAATACAGATTTAAATGATCCCTGTGATCCAGTACAAGCAGCAGGTTATACGGGTTATGATAGTACAAATGCTACATGGCAAACAGCAGACTGTGATGGAGATGGAGTAAGCAATGGCGATGAATTTACCAATGGTACAGATCCATATGCAAGCACAGATACGGACGGTGATGGTTTAAGTGATGAGCTAGAAGCAGCTGGTGCAGATGGTGATCCAAGTACAACAGCCGATAACACAGACAGTAATGATCCCTGTGATCCAATACAAACAGCAGGCTATACGGGTTATGATAGCACAAATGCGATCTGGGCAGCAGCAGACTGCGATGGAGATGGAGTAAGCAATGGCGATGAATTTACCAATGGTACTGATCCATATACAAGCACAGATACAGATGGAGATGGCGTTTCTGACGACCAAGAAACCAACGATGGTACTGATGGTAACGATCCATGCGATCCAGTTCAGGCAGCTAACTATACAGGCTATGATAATACAAATGCTATATGGCAGGCGGCCGACTGTGATGGTGATGGCGTGAGTAATGGTGATGAATTTACCAATGGTACAGACCCTTATGCAAACGCAGATACCGATGGAGATGGCGTTTCTGATGACCAAGAAAATAATGATGGTACAGGAGCAAATGACCCCTGTGATCCAGTACAAACTGCAGGTTATACCGGTTATGATAGCACAAATGCTATATGGCAAGCCGCAGACTGTGATGGAGATGGCGTAAGCAATGGTAATGAATTTACCAATGGTACAGACCCATATGCAACTACAGATACGGACGGTGACGGACTCAGTGATGAGCTTGAAGCCTCTGGTCCTGATGGTGATCCAAGTACAACAGGAGACAATACAGATTTAAATGATCCATGTGACCCTGTACAAGCAGCAGGCTACACAGGTTATGATAGTACAAATCCTACATGGCAAGCAGCAGACTGTGATGGCGATGGGGTGAGTAATGATGATGAGTTAACCAATGGTACCGATCCTTACGGAGGAAATATCGATAGTGATGGCGATGGTATCTTGGATGATATGGAGGTAGCTGACGGTACAGGAGCAAATGATCCCTGTGATCCTATGCAAGCAGCAGGTTATACCGGTTATGATAGTACAAATGTGATCTGGCAAGCCGCAGACTGTGATGGTGATGGGGTAAGCAATGGTGATGAATTTACCAACGGAACAGACCCATATGAAGGCACTATTGATAGTGATGGTGACGGTATTACAAATGACAACGAAACCAACGATGGTACTGACGGACTCGATCCTTGTGATCCTATGCAAGCTGCTGGTTATACTGGTAGTGATACGAGTAATCCAATCTGGCAAGCAGCCGACTGTGATGGTGATGGGGTAAACAATGGTGATGAAGATACTAATGGTACTGATCCTTATGGCGGAAATACGGATAGCGATGGTGATGGTGTTTCTGATGATCAAGAAAACAATGATGGTACCGACCCAAATAGTCCATGTGATCCTATGCAAACTGCAGGTTATAACGGTTATGATAGCACAAATGCCATCTGGCAGGCCGCAGACTGTGATGGAGATGGGGTGACGAATGGCGATGAAGATACTAATGGTACGGATCCTTATGGCGGAAATACCGATAGCGATGGTGATGGTGTTTCTGACGATCAAGAAAATAATGATGGTACTGATCCAAATAGTCCCTGTGATCCCGTACAAGCTGCAGGCTATACTGGTTATGATAGCACAAATGCTACATGGCAAGCCGCAGACTGTGATGGTGATGGGGTTAGTAATGGTGATGAAGATACTAATGGTACGGATCCTTACGGCGGAAATACGGATAGCGATGGTGATGGTGTTTCTGACGATCAAGAAAACAATGATGGTACCGACCCAAATAGTCCATGTGATCCTATGCAAGCTGCTGGTTATACCGGTTATGATAGCACAAATGCCATCTGGCAGGCCGCAGACTGTGATGGTGATGGGGTGACGAATGGTGATGAAGATACTAATGGTACCGATCCTTACGGCGGAAATACGGATAGCGATGGTGATGGTGTTTCTGACGATCAAGAAAACAATGATGGTACCGACCCAAATAGTCCTTGTGACCCAGTACAAGCTGCTGGTTATACTGGTAGTGATACGAGTAATCCAATCTGGCAAGCCGCAGACTGTGATGGCGATGGGGTGAGTAATGGTGATGAAGATACTAATGGTACGGACCCTTATGGCGGTAATACGGATAGTGATGGTGATGGTGTTTCTGACGATCAAGAAAATAATGATGGTACTGATCCAAATAGTCCATGTGATCCTATGCAAGCTGCAGGTTATACCGGTTATGATAGCACAAATGCCATCTGGCAGGCCGCAGACTGTGATGGTGATGGGGTTAGTAATGGTGATGAAGATACTAATGGTACTGATCCTTATGGCGGAAATATGGATAGCGATGGTGATGGTGTTTCTGACGATCAAGAAAACAATGATGGTACTGATCCAAATAGTCCTTGTGATCCTATGCAATCAGCAGGTTATACTGGTAGTGATACGAGTAATCCAATCTGGCAAGCTGCAGACTGTGATGGTGATGGGGTGAGCAATGGTGATGAAGATACTAATGGTACTGATCCTTATGGCGGAAATACGGATAGCGATGGTGATGGTGTTTCTGATGATCAAGAAAATAATGATGGTACCGACCCAAATAGTCCATGTGACCCAGTACAAACAGCAGGTTATACCGGTTATGATAGCACAAATACGATCTGGCAAGCTGCCGACTGTGATGGCGATGGTATTAACAACGGTGATGAAGATACTAATGGTACAGATCCTTACGACGGTAACACGGATAGCGATGGTGATGGTATTTCTGACGATCAAGAAAACAATAATGGTACCGATCCCAATAGTCCTTGTGATCCCGTACAAGTAGCAGGTTATACGGGTTATGATAGCAGTAACCCCATCTGGGAAGCTGCAGACTGTGATGGTGATGGGGTAAGCAATGGAGAGGAAGGATTAAATGGTACCGATCCTTATAACAACCCAGGTGACAGTGATGGTGATGGTATATTGGATGATCAGGAAATACAGGATGGTACTGATCCAAACAGTCCTTGTGATCCAATACAGAATGGGGATTATACCGATTTTGATAGCAATAATGCTATTTGGAGCGCAGCAGATTGTGACGGAGATGGCATAGCCAATGGCGAAGAATTTACCTTGGGAACAAATCCTTATACAATTGATACGGACGGTGATGGTATTAGTGATGGTCAAGAGCAATTGGATAATACAAATGCATTAGATACTTGTGATTCAATTGGAGGAACTCCAGCAGCAGGATCAAGTTGTGATATTCAAATTGCAAATGACATGATAGATTCAACTATTGGAATGACCAATTTTGTGATTCAAGGCATTGATTTATATCCAGAAAACACGGTACAAATCTTCAATCGATGGGGTGTACAGGTGTATGAAGTCAGTGGCTATAATAATGAAGACCGTTCGTTTACAGGTATTTCAGAAGGCCGAAGTACGATCTCTAAACAAGAACAGTTGCCTTCTGGTATTTACTACTATATCATTCGATATAACGATGGTGATAGAGTAAGAACAGTAAATGGCTACCTGTACGTAAATCAATAAAAAAGACAAAAAGAAAAATCATGAGAAAAATCATAATAGCCTTATTAGGTATCATAAGTTACTTTCAGGCTTTTGCCCAGCAAGATGCGCAGTATACGCAATACATGTATAATACCATAATTATTAATCCTGCATATACTGGTTCTCGAGATGTTTTGAGTCTCTCTGGTTTACACCGAGCCCAATGGGTAGGTTTAGACGGCGCCCCAGTTAGTAGCACATTTAGTGCCCACAGTCCAGTTTCTAAACGGATAGGTCTTGGTGTATCTGTTTTAAATGATGAAATAGGGAATGGTACAGTACAAGAAACCTACTTTGATGCAGTAGCCTCGTATACAATTCCGGTTTCCGATCAAGGGAAGCTATCATTTGGATTAAAAGCAGGCGGACAATTTTTTAATCTAGACTTTAGCAGGCTTCAAAATTTTTCACCTGGAGTTACGGGAAGTCCACCGAATATTGATAATCGTTTTTCCCCCAATTTTGGTGTAGGGCTTTATTACTATTCAGATCGATTTTATACAGGTCTTTCCGTTCCAAATTTGCTAGAGACAGAACATTTTGAAAATAATGATGGCTCATCAAGTTTTGTAACCCAAGAGCGTTTGAATTACTATTTGATCACAGGTTATGTTTTTGATCTAAACCCCAATTTAAAGTTTAAGCCAGCGGGCTTGGTAAAATCTGTTTCAGGGGCACCGTTACAAGTAGATGTTTCGGCTAATTTTCTGTTTCAAGAAACCTTTTCTTTAGGCATAGCCTATCGTTGGAGTGCAGCAGTAAGTGCATTGATGGGTTTTCAGGTAACCGATCAGATTATGCTTGGAGTATCTTATGATTCTGAGATTACCGATTTAGGCGCTACCACTTTTAATGACGGATCTTTTGAACTCTTTTTACGATTTGATTTTTTAACAAACTACAAACGAGTGGTGACCCCACGCTTTTTCTAAAAAAAATACTATTATGTTACATTACACTAGAAATATACTTTGCTGCTTACTTATTTTCTCCAGCCTATGTTTGGCACAAAGCGGCACCAAAAGAGCCAATTCGTTGTATGAAGATCTTGCCTATGTAGAGGCCGTAGACATGTATCAAAAGCTTATAAAGAAGGGCTATACAAGCCAAGAGATTTATGGTAATATTGGTGATTCGTATTATAAGAATGCCAATTATACAGCAGCCTGTGAGTGGTATGCTAAATTGATGGAAGTAGAAGGGATGGATAAGGATACCTATTATGTTTATAAATATGCGCAAGCTTTAAAATCTGCGGATAGGTATGAAGATTCTAATCTATGGATGAATAAATTAAAGGCCATATCTGCTGATGACATCAGATTGAAGCACTATGAAGAAGATACCGATTATTTAAAAAATATTTTATCGAATACAGGGAATTATACAATAGATAAGTTGCCTTATAATACAGAGCACTCCGATTTTGCCCCTACCTTTTATAAGGAGAAGCTAGTATTTTCATCAGCCAGAAAGAGAGGCATGTTTGTAAAACTATCCCATACATGGAATAAAGAACCTTTTTTAGATTTGTATCAGGTAGATTCATCAGCACAAAGTTTGGTGAGGAAGTTCAATAAAAAGATCAATAGAAAGACACATGAAAGTTCTGCAGCCTTTACAAAAGATGGGAACACCATGTATTTTACACGAAACAACTCCAAGAAAGGGAAATTTAAGCGGGATAAGGATGGTTATAGCCGATTAAAAGTTTTCAAGGCAACATTTAAAGAAGGGAAATGGACAGAGGCGGTAGCCTTACCTTTTAATAATGATTTGTATTCAGTTGCGCACCCTTGTTTGAGCAGTGATGAGAAGCAATTGTACTTTACTTCAGATATGCCAGGAGGTTATGGGGAGTCAGATCTTTATGTGGTGGATATTTTATCCAATGGTCAGTATAGCGAGCCAAGAAATTTAGGCAGTAAAATTAATACAGAATCACGGGAAACCTTTCCATTTGTATCAGGCACAAACCAGCTTTATTTTGCCTCAGATGGGCATCCTGGACTAGGAGGCTTGGATATTTTTGAAATGGATTTAGAAAAACCAAATGCTACAGCAAAAAATTTAGGAGCGCCTATTAATAGTTCAGAAGACGATTTTTCATTGATCTATAACAATCTTGCGAATGAAGGCTATTTTTCATCAAACCGTAAGGGAGGTCAAGGCTCTGATGATATTTATATGTTTAGAAAGACAGTAAAAGAAGAACAAGAAGTAGTGGAAGAGGAAGAGGAAGAAGAAAGTATAGCAGCTGTTACACCAGTTGAAGAAGAACTTCCTGCAGTAGAACTACCTTCTTTGGAGGAACTTAATGATCAACTTTCTCCAGTATATTTTGATTTTGATAGCCATACGCTAAAAACACAGGAGACAAGCAAATTAGAAAAGCTAGTACAATTGCTTAAAGACAATACGCAATTGATTATTGAAGTAAATGGCTATACAGATTCTAGAGGAAGCAGTCAATACAACCAAAAGCTCTCTGAAAAAAGAACAAAACACGTAGTAGACTATTTATTGAAAGAAGGTATTGCTATAGAACAGATAAGCTCAAAAGGCTTTGGAGAATCTCATATTAAAAATAAATGTACAAACAGCAGCCATTGTTCTAAAAAAGAACATGCATTGAATAGAAAAGTTGAATTTAACCTACGCTTTTAATGAGTCTATGGGCTAAAATTTCTCCAAGTGAAGGGCAAGATTTATTTCTTAATTAAGCAATAATGAAAAAAAAGCTAGGAGGTAGAGGTTGTCTAATATGTAGACAGCCTCTTTTTTATTTTTTGGACTGAGATAATTCGAGCTTGATATAAAATAATTTTCTATGATTTATAGCCATGATCAAAATGTCTGGAGTAAAAGGATTTAGAACAAAGCATCTTATTTTTTATCAAAATTTATGATAAAATGAATCGTAAACAAATTCATTTATACCTTTTCAAAAATAACTGCTGCACCTTGCCCAACTCCTACACACATAGTTGCTAAACCGTATTTGGCATTTGAACGTTTTTGTAATTCGTGAAGTAAGGTAGCTGTAATACGTGTACCACTACAACCCAAGGGGTGTCCCAATGCTATTGCACCTCCATTTACATTAACAATTTCTGGGTTTACGCCCAATTCATCAATACAAGCAAGCGATTGGGATGCAAAAGCCTCATTCAGTTCAATTAAGTCGATTTGATTGATTTTTAACCCTGCACGTTTTAATGCCTTTTCTGTAGCAGGTACCGGACCAATTCCCATAACAGCAGGAGCTACACCAGCTATAGCCATAGAGACTACCCTTGCCATGGGTTTTAGATTGTATTTTTTTAAGGTTGCTTCATTCACTATTAAGCTACAAGCACTGCCATCATTAATGCCAGATGCGTTACCAGCTGTGACTGTTCCATTTTTTTTGAATACAGTTTTTAAGTTTCCTAATACCTCAAGGCTACTGAGTCTAGGATGTTCGTCTTCTGAAAATACGCTTATTTTCTTCTTGGGGCCTGGTACGTTTACTGATATAAGCTCTTCTGTAAACCTTCCTGTTTCATGTGCTTTTTGATATTTTAACTGACTGTTGCGAGCAAAAGTATCCTGAAGTTTACGCGAAATTTTCCACTGCTCTGCTACATGTTCTGCTGTTTCTCCCATTGGATAAGGATGGTATAGTTCTGCTAATTTAGGGTTAATAAAACGCCATCCCATAGAAGTATCTTGCAGCTCCATATTTCTACTAAAAGCATTTTCAGCTTTTCCTAGCACAAAAGGAGCGCGACTCATACTTTCTACTCCACCAGCTATGTATGAATTACCATCACCAAGCATAATAGCACGGGAAGCATCCATAATAGATTGAAGACCTGAAGCACACAATCTATTAACGGTAACGCCACCTATTTTTTCAGGAAGCCCTGCCATCAATAATGCCATTCGGGCAACATTACGATTGTCTTCTCCTGCTTGGTTGGCTGCCCCAAAGATAACATCTTCTATTTCGTTAAAATCAAAATTTGGATTACGCTTTATGAGTTCTATAATTACTTGAGCCGCTAAATCATCAGGACGTATAGTACTGAGCGCTCCACCATATTTACCAATAGGGGTTCTTAAAATATCTACTACATAGGCATTTTGTATTTTCATTAGTGAGCTATTTTGTGTAACGGATTCTTTAATTGATTTATAAAATGGGCAGATGTATTCTTTTTAACCTCTTCTAGTGTAGTATTGGGCATTAGCTCAATTAAAAACATCTGCTTGTCTTTAAACTCGAAAACAGCCAAATCTGTAATTAAGATATCTACAGCATGTGTTGCTGTAAGAGGTAGGGTACAGGCTTTAACTACTTTTGATGTTCCTTTTCTATTGGTATGGGTCATGGTGACAATCAATTTTTTAGCACCTGCTGCTAAATCCATTGCCCCGCCAACTCCTAGTAACGGTTTTCCTGGAACAGTCCAATTGGCAAGATTTCCTTCTTCATCTACTTGCATTCCGCCCATTACGGCCACATCAATATGTCCGCCTCGTATCATTACAAAAGAATCAGTACTATCAAAATAACTACTTCCAGGAATAGCTGTGACTGGAATTTTCCCAGCATTTACAGGGTAATCCATAGCACCGCCGCCATCTGGTGGTGCTGGTCCGACTCCCATCATTCCGTTTTCGGTATGCATAAGCAACTCATCTTCTGGTTGTATTAAGCTTGCAATTAGTGTAGGAATACCAATTCCTAAATTTACAACGGTACCTTTTTTAAATTCACTATACGCTCTTTTAGCAATAGCCATACGAATAGGGTCTGTATTTTGAGACCTTGCTACGGATACCGAAGTTCCTAAATCGGCTTCTTGAATCGGTGCTTCTACTACATAATCTACAAATATGGAAGGAGTATGAATATGTTCTGGAAGTAATGTTCCCAAGGGTACAATTTCATTCACTTCTGCAATAACAATATCAGCGGCGGTTGCCATAGCTTTGTTAAAATTTTGATCAGTTCTGCTATAGGTTAAATTCCCAGCAGTATCTGCACGATCGGCTCTAATAAAAGCAATATTGCCACGAATGCCTTCTACAAAAACTTGCTCTACTCCCTTTAATATCTGGGTATTACTATTTTCTGAAAATTGCGTATTTACCCCAGTTGGAGTATAAAAACCTCCTATTCCTGCGCCTCCAGCACGCAATGCCTCTGCTAGGGTGCCTTGCGGAATTAATTGGTGCTCTACCTTATTATTCATGGCCCAATGCACTGCATCTTTATTACTGGTAAAGTAAGAACCTATGATTTTTTTTAGCTGTCCGTTGAGTAATAGACGACCTCCGCCTAAGTTATGTTCTCCAACATTATTACCAATATATGTTATATTCCTTGTATTGGTTTTGGCCAATGCTTCTAGAATATATACTGGATGCCCTGTCATTCCAAATCCTCCGGCGAGTAATACATCACCATCATTAACTAAATTGGCGGCTTGTTCTTTAGAGACAACTTTTACTTTTTTCATACCTTACTTTTGTGTATTTCCTTTTTTAATGAATTTATAGTTTAAACCAATGCTTAAAAAGTCTGTTGCAAGTTCGGTTCCCACGCTACCTCCAGGAACAACTCCACTGGCTAAAGTAAGTGGTCCTTCAATGCGGTTGCTAAAACCTCGATGATATGCAATGTTAGCTTGTAAATGATTTGAAAAAGAGTACCCTAATCCAAAATTAATAGCATGTTCTATGGTTGAGGGTGCTGGAACGGTAAAGATTACATCTTCTTCTTCAATAGGAGAATTACCATATGAATATCCAAAACGTATTGGAAGACGATCGTTTATGCTATATTGAACTCCAGTGGCGAGTGCAAATACATTACCCCAACCAAAACCAAGCTGCCTACCATCAGCGGCATAGCCTGTAGTGCCTAGTCCATCAGTATTTTCAAAGTCAATATAACGAAGGTCAAGTGCAAATTTCCATTTTGCATTAGTAAAACCACTGCCTATAGAATAAATAGCAGGATGATCTACATTAAGTGTTTCATTACGGATTGCTGCGCCTTGTAATGAGGGTATGGTTTCTAATTCAAAATCGTTAAAAATTTGAGGACTTTTATAGCTTAATCCAAGGCTAAAACCTGATGGGGCATTATAAAAAACACCTACTTGTGCTCCAAATCCAATAGCATTACCATCTTGTACACCTGGAAAAAAACCAGAACCGTTGACATCCCTGTCTGGCGGTACTGCCAAAAACGGGGTTCCTCCTATGGTAGCTAGGTTAATATTTGGTGTAATCCCAACAGCGACACGATCTGATACACTATAAACAGCTGTAAAACCGAGTTGTAAGAGGGCATATTCTTCAGTAATAGTAGGCCCTACACCTGCTGGTGGAGCAAATAGAATGGGGTTGGTATTATCTTCTGGATATTCTGTTAAAAATCCAGAAACTCCTAGCGCGCTGAATGCAAATCGCCATTTTTCGTTATTGGGTTTGTATAAAATTGCCAATGAAGGTACTACGGTTGTACCGCTATTACTTGCGGTATTTCCACTAATAAAAGTACCTGGACTAGCAGGATTGGGTACTGTGCTAGCAAGTTCTGAAGTGCTAAATATTGCTGTTCCTGTTAGTACAACTTCAGTCTGGTCAAAGGTTGATAAGCCCGCTGGATTCCAGTAAATGGCTCCCATAATATCGCTTGGATTTCCTGTAGCGGCACCACCCATTGATAAATTAATTGGACCAGCACCATTTAGAATATTTCCATGTTGTGCAAAGGCTGCTGTTGCTGTGAACATTAGCAAACCGAAAAGTTTTTGAATTTTCATAATCGTTATAGTTTAGAGTTCCCATCACCATGTATAAATGAATTAATTGGCTATGCGGATAGTTGTTATTGCTATTTTAATTCTTGAATATAATTGAACCCGGCTTTTCCCCTTTAAAAGCTTTTTCTAGTAATGCTTTAATACCTTTTTTGTCTACAGGAGCTGGATTAAAGTAAGGATTCTTAACAGCCAATTCTGCTGCTGTCTCAATATCTTCTTCCTTAAGTCCCAAAGCTTCTAGACTAGTTTCTGCCTTAATTATAGTATTGAGTTCTGCTATTCTTTGTGCTACCTGTTCTTTTTCTACGCCCAATGCCTCGGCGAGTAAAATCATAGCGTCTTTGGTATAGGGAGCATTGTAAGCTGTTGCATACGGCAAAATAATAGTGTGTGTTGCGGCATGTGGTAGGTTAAATGTTCCGCCTAAAGTGTGGCAAAGCTTATGATGCAATGCCATACTAGACATCCCCAGTACTGTACCAGAAAGATAACAACCATAGAGTACTTGAGTACGGGCAGCAATATCTTTTTCGTTCTCAAAAATTTTTGGTAATCCTTTGGCCAATGCAGTAATACTTTCCTTAGCTAGGAGTAGTGTAATTGGATTTGCATTTTCTGCGTAAAGCGCCTCCACAGCATGCGCCATAGCATTCATACCACTGGTTCCTGCAAAATGTAGTGGTAAAGTCATCGTAAGCTCTGGATCATAGATCACATGTTTTGGCTTTACTATTGGATCTCTCCCTGTTTTTTTTACTCCATTTTGTGTAATGCCCCATATTTGTGTCATTTCAGAACCAGCATAGGTAGTTGGAATCGCTACAATAGGCAAATGCGTTTGAAGTGCAATGCCTTTAGCCAATCCAATAGTAGAACCACCTCCTACAGCTACGAGTACATCTGCTTGTTTTGATTCGGCAAAAATAATTGCCGAATCAATAACATCTTGCGGAACGTGCATCACTGCAGTATCCAATATTCCTACCGAAAATTCTTCTAAATACCCTTTAATCTCAGTAGCCAATTCAACTTGATGACTGGTGCACAGAACCAATGCCCGTTTGTAATGTGGGGCAACAATATCTTTGATACTCTTGCGTTTTCCCGCACCAAATTGGATATTATATGGCAGACTTTGATAGGTAAAATCTAATGGAATCATACAAATTAGATTAAGCTTTTTCGGTTGCTTTGATGGTTTTACTCGTAATAGCTTCCATAGCTTCAAAAAGCACTTCTGTTGGATTCTTAACCATGCTGTGTTTGCGCAATGCTATATGACCGTCTGGCCGTACCAATAGGCAACCTTCTTCTTCTATTTCTCTAATCATGATCCAATCTCCAAAGATATCTTCAAAATCTTGACCAGGTCCTATGCTATAGGTTGCAACGGGTATTGATGTTGCTTCTGTAAGTGCTTGAGCAGCTTTGATCCAAGCGTCACCGCCAATACCTGTGATGATAGTAAAAGATCCTTTCCCAATTAAATCAAGAGTAGAAATTACATTTTCTGTATTACCAATTTCTCTAAGCCAAACATGTGGTATTTTTGCACCAGGCCAGGTTGTTGCTTCATAATAAAGCTCCGCATCTCTGGTAAATTCAGGTTCTTTCTGCCCTTCTGCAACAATAGCATTGGAATGATAGCGCTGATTCATCTCAATACCATGGGCATTATAAATGTAGTTGGTGTACCTAATGGCATCGTTTAATGCTTTGCGTTTTTGTTTTCCTTTTTCAGTGTTGTCTTTTCTGCCTTCAATACGATCGCGCATGTCTTGTGGTCCTTTTGCTCCCATGAGATCAAGGGCACCGAACATTCTTCCGAAATCGGCAATACTCTGATTGGCACGCTTTACTGTTTGCTTGGCAACAGGCAATCTTTCTTGCTCAAAAGATTCTAATAAAGTGGGAGCAGCTTGTCCTTTTAAAACCATGGCCAGCTTCCAGGCTAGATTGTACGAATCTTGCATAGATACATTAGACCCTAAGCCATTGGTAGGTGGATGACGGTGAATAGCGTCTCCTACACAGAAAACCCTTTTGTTTTGTGCTTGTGTAGCATACATATCATTCACGGTCCAGTAAGAATGAGCTTCCACTTTTATATCTAATGTATCATCACCAATAAGCTTGCGAAGAATATCGATAATTTCATCATCGGTGTAGTTGGGTTTTCCTTGCGTAATATCGTAGCCCCAAACGACCAGCCATTTGTTCCAACGTTCGATTAAGCGAATAACCCCCATACCAACGCCTCCGATGTCTGAACCTGGTTGTAGAATCCAATACAATACACTAGGTCTGTATTTAACATATTTTGTAAGATCAGCTTCAAAAAGAATGTTCATAGAACCCGAAACACCCATTTTTCCTTCCATTTTTAGTTCTGCTTGCTCAGCAACGGTAGAGTTTCCACCATCAGCACCTATAAGGTATTTGCATTTTACGGTATAGGTTTCGTCTTTTAAGCGATCTTTTAATGTAGCAATTACATAATCTTCATGCTGTTCCATACTTAAAAACTCGGTATTGAAACGCACTTTTCCACCGCGACGCATTGCTTCGTTCATCAACAAGGGCTCCATCAGCGGTTGCTGCAAATCACAATATTTTGTAGGGCTAGACAACTCATATTCTGCCTTTCTGATGGGATGATTTCCCCAAGCATGTATTCGTCCAAATTCTTCTCCGGCAAGGCTTGTACAATAAACATTATTTGCCATAAACTCTTGTGGAATGGAAACTTGCTTTGATTTTTCTTCTAAACCAAAATCGCGTAAAATTTCCATGGTGCGCTGATTTGTAATATGTGCACGTGGTAATTTTGCCGTCCACGGGTATTTATTAATGGTCATTGTGTTAATCCCATATGTTGCAAGGGCTAATGAAGCAGTAGCTCCTGCGGGTCCTGTTCCTACAATTAATACGTCTGTTTCTATCATTACCTTAAGTTTTTAGTATTTATTTTGAATCTCTTATAAATTAATCTGATATTTTCTCTGATACGAGTGCTTTCATTTCAAAACCATCATCTGTTTCTTTTAATGTGCACAATCCAGGAAATGGAATATGTGCCCCTAAAACTATAGCGTTTGTTGCTATGGCCATTCTTGCCATCTCAGGAATAGCTATTTTTACTAAACCTTTGTATGTGTCAAAAACACATGAGTAATATGGTTTTTTAAGTTGAAAGGGTAGTCTAAAAGTATCTACAGTATGAAGTAGCGTTTCTCCGTTTTCTGTAATTTTTAAAGCATGGTGGTCACTACGATGTCCTGCGGATGCAATAAATTGGAAATGCTCTAAAAATGTTTCTCCATCTGCAATAAGCGTTAAGCGTGGTTCTAAATTAGGAAGTATATTATTTGCAAACTCTAGACGTTGTGCTTCCATCGCCATCACCTTATTTTGCGGCATTTTTCCATGAAATAAGCGCACAAGTTCATCTACCATCATATGTGCATTCTCTGTCCATAATGTATGCATCTTTTTGGGCAGGTATATTGTTGCTTTGGTAAATGCAGTTAATTCACCCACATGATCCATATCTCCATGCGTTAAAATTAAGGTGTCAATGGCATCAGGACTTAAGCCGATGCTTTGCAAACCATCTAGTAGATGACCTCCTTTAATGCCGGTATCTACCAAAATATTTGAACTAGCAGTTTGCAATACTAATATATTTCCACAGCGTCTAATATCGTTTGAGGCCTTATATTTTTCCAAAACATTTGGTAATTCCTCTTCTGGAATATTAGCAAAGAGTTCTTTTGCTGTCCAAGGCTGATCAAAGTCCTGAATAATAGTACAGGTATACGATTGAAGTTTAAAATTATATGTTGCTACACTGTTGCTCATTACTTTCTTTTTTACTATTTTTTATTCAATACAATTTTTACATCAATTGCCTGAAATTCGCCTTCATCTTTCACTTTGTGAATAACATCTGGGCGTACACCATCTACTACATCTTCATTAAGGAAGTTATGATCATCAAAATATGCTTGCGAAATATGGGTGTGAAAACCTTCTTTTTCGCATATGAAGTGAATGTGTGCTGGCCTCCATTCTTGTTTCTCCATAGCTCTAAGAATCTTTCCTGTTGGGCCGTCCATTGGTATTGGATATTCCTTTGGTTTTGTAGTTTTTACTTCAAAACTTCCATTAGCATCCGTTCTTACTTTTCCTCTAAAGTATTCCATAGGAAAGTCACTAAAATGACCACTATAATTTCCTTCTGGATTTGCATGCCAGATATCAACTAGCACCCCTTCTAAAGGATTTCCATCACTATCTTCAAAACGTGCACGAATTTTAAAAGGTTCTCCTTCGCCAGGTACTGTTTTAATTTGATCCGTAATTTCTGGAGCTCCTTCTAAAAAGTAAGGACCTTTAAGAATAGGACGTGAACCATCCAAATGTGTTCCAACTTGATCTAAAACGGTTTGTTCAAAAAACATATCGCAACATAAATTAACTTCATAAGGTTTAGCACCATTGAAACCATTGAGCAGCCCCACAGCAGCTCGATACTCTTCATAGGTAACATCTTTGTCTTTAATGATTCCCCTTATAGCATCTACAATAGCTGACACTAGTTCATCTGCACGATTCTTTACTTTTTTTGTTTCCATATTTCTGAAATTTTTGTGTTAATAAATTCTTTAAGATTATTTACTCTCTATTGATGTACTATAGTATTGAAGTTTGTCTTCATCGATTTGTATTCCTAAGCCAGGGCCGTCAGGAAGCAAGATGTTACCATTGCTATAGTTAATGGTTTCCGTTACAATTTCATCCGCTAGCAACTGAGATCCTACCCATTCTCCTCCATCAGAGAGTTGGGCAGTAGCCGTGGCAAAATGAATGTTGGCCGCAGCGCCTATTGAAGATTCTAGAAAACTCCCACCATAAAAAGATAAATTGCTGTTCTTTCCTTTTTTAATAATGTCTTGGCATTTATGTATCCCTCCTGATTTCAGAAGTTTTAGCGATATTGTAAAAGGACTATTATAGTGTAGTATGTGATCGATATCTCGGATAGAACAGGCACTCTCATCCAAAATAATTGGTGCTTCTATTGTTTTTGCTAAATTGTGTAATCCTTCAATATGATCTCTATGTAGAGGTTGTTCAATAGCAGCAATACCATTATCTACAAGCTGAGGTAAAAATTTTACAGCAGTTTTATAATCCCAAGAACCATTGATATCAACTTGTAAACGAACCTCTTTTGGGAGTGAAGTTGCTATTTTCCGAACACGCTCAACATCAGTTTTTGGATCTAGAAAACCCATTTTAATTTTAAAGCGCGAACAAAAACCTTCATCTAGTTTTTGAATTGCTTCTGCTATTTCATCGGCAACATTTTTACTACTTAAAGCCCAAGTAATGGGGATATGATTATTTTGTGAATTTCCTAATAGTTTATAAACAGGGCAATTTTGAAGTTTTCCATTTAAATCTAATAAAGCCATTTCAATTGCTGCTTTGGAGGGCGTATTTCCGTAGGCAACAGTATCCATTAAAGCAAGCAACTCTTTAATGTTATTGCAGGCTTTGCCAAGTAATACGGGCTTTAAATGATGATCAATGAGGTGCTTAGCACCTAATATAGTATCTCCTGTCCACCAGGGTCCTCCTGGTGTTACCAGTTCTCCAATACCCTCAACATTGGTTTCTGATTGGATGCGTACCAAAAGAAAGGTGCGATCTGTCATAGTTAACCCAGAATGCTCATGCGGACGAAGCGCGGGTAATCTAAATATTTCAGTTGTTATTTTTGTGATTTTCGCTATCATTTTCTTATATATAAGAAATAATACAATATTTGGTAACTAAAATTATCATATTCTCAATTTTAAGAATATTCTCAAATATTTTAATTAAAATTCTAATATGCAAGAAAAAGCATAAATAATTTCTTTTTTATAGGAAATATAAAGGATTTATTTATATATTTCGCATATATAAGAAAATTCATGACTGAAAAAACGGCTCATCTTGAGAAATATAGCTTGCAAGAATCTCCCAATGCCTTATATTGGATTAATGAACTAGGTGAAATTTGTTTTGCTAATAAAACGGCGATATTACAGCTTGGCTTTAAAAAAGAAATCATAGAAACAAAGACTATTTTTGATATCGATCCTAATATGTTGAAATCTTTATGGAAACAGCATTGGAAATACATAGAAGAAAAACATGAATCTACTTTTGATTCGGCACACCGAAAAGCAGATGGCAGTATTTTACCTGTACAAGTACATGTAAAGTATGTTATTATTGACGATATTCCGTATAATTTTGCTACAGTAAGTGATATTACCCATCGTGTAACTAAGGAAAAAAAGTTGCGAGATGCATTAGATGAAATTACGGTAATGCGTGTTCGTGCAGAAGCTGAAAATGCCTATCTAAAATCAAAATCGGATCAGCAATCTATTTTTCGGAAAAATGGTATTAGCGAAGCCTATTATTCTAAAACGCTTTTAGATATGGAGATGGTTGCGCCTTTAGAGGAGCCTGTGCTGATACAAGGTGAAATGGGTACTGGTAGAATATCTATTGCCAATTATATACATTTGTTTAGTGAGCGAAAAGAACAATCGTTTATTCATTTGGATTGCCTTTCTACTTCTGCTGATGTTATAGAGCATATGCTTTTTGATCCTCCTAGAGATAAAACCTATACCCAAGACCCACAATTGGCCGGACTTTTACAAATGGCCAATACAGGAACCATACTTATTCATAGAATAGATAAAATGGCATGGCATACTCAAGAAAAGTTGCTTTCGTTTTTAGAAAAAAGTGAAACAGACAAAAGCCATAAGCATGTTCGTATTATTACCAGTACTAATGTAGACCTACAGGAGCTTACCATGTCTGGTGCATTTCATAAAGACCTTTATGAAAAAATAAGTGTATTTAAAATTTACAGTATCGCCCTGCGAGATAGAAAAGAGGACATTCCTACATTGGCTCATTTCTTTCTTAAGCAGTTTAATGAAAAATATGGGAAGCAATTTTCTGGAATATCGGAAGAAGCTTTAAAATCTTTATCAGAGTATCATTTTATTGGGAATATATTAGAACTCCAAAGTATTATGGAGCGTGCTGTAATGATAGGTCAAGAGCCAATATTAGAGAAAGGTTCTTGGTTGCCTCAATATGATGACGCTATAAATGGACAGATTTTAACATGGGAAAATGCGCAGAGACAAAGTATTCTTAAAGCTTTAAGGTATACCAATGGTCGTATTAGTGGTCCAAATGGTGCCGCCCGTTTACTAGATATGAAAGATAAAACGCTCTTTAGTACCATCAAACGTTTGGAAATAGATACGGATAATTTATAATAATATGATAAGACTTATTTTTAAGTTACGCTGAGAACTATTTTATGTTGAGGTTTAGTTTAAAATTATACATTAAAATGATAATCATGCAATAGATTTTTTCACTAAAGACTTCATAAATATCAATTAGAAAATAGCATGATTCTAATTAACCTTGAATAGATCTTGCACACCATTTTCTAAATTATACAGTTCTTCTATTTCTTCCGAAGTAAGTGCCTTATTAAAAATAGATAAATCATCCATAAGACCAATATAGCCCAAGCCTAAATAAATATTAGACTTTTCTAATTCCCACGTAAAAGGATTTGTAATGGCAGCTCGGGTTCCTTTTAATTCACCATCCATATACAAAGATGCTTGTCCGTTTTTAGTGTTTAAGTTTTTGTAATTGATTAAAATATGCGTCCATTTTCCTTTTGCAAAAGGAGGGTTTTTAACAACAGGCTTTAATTGTTTAATAAAAATAGGGTTTTCATTATCTGGCCCTTCTGGATTTGGATTCCAAACGGCTCTATCTCCAATAACGCCTAATCTAAAATCTCTGGGGTTTTCTTTGGTAAAATCTACCCATATGGCAGCGTCATTATAACTTACATCGGTAATTTGTATAGGATCACAATAACCAGGATCTAGATCTGTTGCAGGATCTAAGCTTAACCAAAAAGAAACTGCCCCAGACCAATCGGTACTGCTATAGGCGATATTTTTAGCACTTTTATAAAAAATACTTCCCCTGCTATCTTCTGTATATTGTAAGGCGTTACCATAGCGCCCTTTTTCTTTAGCAATACGCATTCCTTTTTTATGTAAACCAACTTTTGTAGAGTCTGGACTCTTACGAGAAGTAACGGTATATAAATTGATATCTCCCAAAGCAAAATCTGCATTTACACCATCATCAAAAGAAGCGTATAAGGTAAGTGCTTCTTTTAACTGAGAAGGGGTAGTTTTAGCTTCTTCAGCTATTTTTTTAGGTTCTTTTTCTTTACAGGAAAAAGTGAATATGATTAGTGCTATGGACAGGAAATAATATTTCATAATAAATACTCTTAGATAGAATTGATTCGATAAAGATATGCATATTATTACTTTTTAATTAGAAATAACAATCACTTTATTATAAGCAGTAACACGTTTTATTTTTTAAATTTATTGGAGAGTTGAAGATTATTTTAAGGATTAATGCCTAAACTTTTGAATATCTTATAAATATACATATATTTGGTAAACCAAACTGGTTAACCAATTATTGTATGAATAATGTGAAATGAAGATTTCAATTGCTTAATATTGATTACACTTCAAAAAATAAACTAAATACCCTTACCTAATTAAAATATCGAATGATGAAAAATAGTTTAGCCCTAATTTGTTCAATTCTATTATTGTTTTCTTGTAGTGAAAATGGAAGTAATAAAGGGGTATTGGTAAAAGATAATTCAGAATTAAACAATGCAATAGCACAAGCAAAACCAGGTGATAAAATTGTGATGGCCAATGGAAATTGGAATGATGTGCAAATACGCTTTATAGGATATGGTAAAAAAGATCAGCCTATTATACTGGAAGCTGAAACTCTTGGTGAGGTAATTATTACAGGAAAATCTGATTTAAAATTGGGTGGAGAATATCTGGTTGTTAACGGTTTGTATTTCACTGCTGGTGCATCACCCTCTAATGCCGTAATAGAATTTGCAATTAATAAGGATACTGTTGCTAATAATTCTAAAGTAAAAAACTGTGTGATTACAGATTTTAATAAACCGCAAAGAAATCTCACAGATCTTTGGGTTCAGTTAAAAGGGCGTTATAATGAATTAGATCAATGTTATATCGCTGGAAAAGCAAATAGAGGACCAACGGTCCGAGTTGATTTAGAAGGAAACAAAAACATAAAAAATCATCATAAAATTACAAATAACTATTTTGGACCAAGACCTCCTAAAGGTGGACCTAGCGCTGAGACTATACAAATAGGGAATAGTTACACCTCTATTTCACCCAGTTATACGGTAGTGGAAAATAATTTCTTTGACCATTGTAATGGAGAAGTTGAGATTATTTCAAGTAAAACAAATTTTAATGAATTCAGAAATAATGTTTTTTATAAAAGTGAAGGCTCACTAGTAACAAGACATGGAAACTATTGCACTATTGATGGTAATTATTTTATTGGAGATGACAATTCTAAACAAATAGGTGGTATTCGTTTAATAGGTACGGGGCATTGGGTAACTAACAACTATTTTTATAACTTAAAAGGGCAAGTTTTTAGAAGTCCTCTTGCTGTAATGAACGGTATTCCAAAATCGCCTCTTAATCGATACATTCAAGTAACAGATGTTGTTGTTGCTCATAATTCTTGGATTAATTGTACCTCGCCTTTACAATTTGGTGTGGGGTCTAATATAGACGAGGCTGATGTATTACCTGCATCTGAAATTCGTTCAGAAAGACCTAAGCGAACTATTGTAGCCAATAATTTAATCTATAATGAAAAAGGAGATGCACTACCAATAGTAGCCCATGATTCTTTAGACGGAATACAATTTAAAAGTAATGTGATCCATAATCAAAACGTTTCTTTTAAACAGATGAACGGACTAGCGCTAAAAGAATTTTCACTTGCTACTCTAGAGGATCATCTTTTTGCTCCCGAAGGTGATTTTTCTTCTGATAAATTATATAATGGTTTTGAGTTTGATCTCATCACAAAAGATGTGTTTGGTAGTTCAAGAGCAAAAAACAATACTGTAGGAGCAATAACGAGTATACCAGCAAATACTCCAAATTTGATGGATGTTTCTAAATATGGTCCAAATTGGTATGATATTAAAGCAGGAACAGAGAATAGCCCTAAAACGCATGCTGTAGCTACTTCTAATGAATTGATTGCTGCTGTTGCCGAAGCCAATAGCGGCGATACCATACATTTAACTGCTGATCAATATGTATTAGAAAATTCGTTAAAAATCACTAAAAAACTAACAATCTCATCTGCAGACGCCAATAAAACAGCAACGATACAATATACAGGAACTGCGGAAACTCCTACCTTTGAAATGAACCCCAAAGGAGAACTTCTACTAGAGCGTATTTCTCTCAAAGGAAATAAAACGCAATATGCTTTTGCAAGTTTAAAAAGCAATATGTCTAGTCATTATAATGTAGCGGTTGTAAATAGTGAAATTGCTGATTTTGATTATGTACTTAAAGGCTATAAATTTTCTTTTGCACAGTATATTAAATTCAAATCAACACAAATTAAAAACTGCAAAAATGGAATTGAATTAGCAGCAGAAAACGATGATAAAGGAGATTATAATGCTGAAAATGTATTTATTGAAAACTGTCAGTTTCAAAATATTTCTAAAAATACCATTAACTATTACAGAGGTGGTTATGATGAATCTACTGTGGGAGGAAATTTATTGGTAAGCAATAGTACTTTTAGTAATTGTAGTGCCAAGGAGGAAAACGGTATTTTAATAAATACCTATGGTATTATTAATGTTGATCTTACCAATAATACTTTTATGAATAACAAAGTGAAAATGGTAGCGCGTTTGTGGGGGGCTAAAAATAATTTTCATTCTAATAATAAACTACAAAATTCAGGAGAGTTAGTAGTACAAGAGAATTTGCCACTTAAATTATTTTATTAAGAATCAGAAAAATGAAAACAATAACTGCAGCAGTATTATTTGGGTTGCTATTGCTATTGGTAAGTTGTAAAGAGCAAAAAACCAAGCCTCAAAATGAAGTAGCTGAAAGTGTTATTTATCCTAGTGATGTTATCCCATTTATGGAGCAATGGAAAATATTATGCGGAGATGGTACGAGTTCCCAAGATTTAGTTGGTTTTGAAAAAAAAGACTTCTTTTATGTTGAAAATGATGGTAAAACCAATTGGGTAGTATATAAAACGCCCAATGCTGGTATAACATCAAAAACCTCGAGTAATACCCGAACCGAATTAGGTGAAAAAAGACATTGGATTCCCGAAGAAGGAGGTAGACTTACAGGAACACTAAAAGTACAGCATGTATCAACCACTGGAGACGCAAGCGCTAGGTCTTCATATTGTGTTGTTGTTGGGCAAATTCATAGTGATGAAGGTCATGAAAATGAGCCCTTAAAAATCTACTATAAAAAATTTCCAGGTCATACAAAAGGTTCTGTATTTTGGAATTACGAAATCAATACAAAAGGTGATAATGTTGGACGGTTTGATTATTCCACTGCTGTTTGGGGTTATAATTTTGCGGATGTTGGTTCAAGCCCAACCGAATATCCCAAAGAACCAGAAGATGGTATAGCATTAGATGAAGAATTTAGTTACGAAGTAAACGTTTACAAGGGTATTATGTATTTAACGTTTACTAGTAAAAATCATAAAACAGTTCGTTTTACAAAGAGTTTAATTCAATCAGAATTTGCAATAAAAGAAGACATCCCAGAACAAGTTTTAAAAGTGTATGCAAATAGTAAAAAAGGTGGTGGCGTTGAACGTGAAATTGCTTACGCTGGAGAACTAAATTATTTTAAACAAGGTGCCTATAATCAGGCGAACCCTAAGAGTACAAAATCTGAAGTTTATGGTGGTGACATCGCCAAACAATATGCCAATGGAAGCTATGCAGAGGTTTGGTTTAAAGAGGCGACCGTAGGCGATGGAGTAATGCCTAATAAAGAGTAAATACGATGTCAGAATCTAGCGCTAACAAATCATTACTTAAAAAAATTATTGCGCTAATCTTAGGCTTTGGCCCTGGAATTTTTGCTATTGGTTATACGATTGGTACGGGTAGTGTAACCTCAATGATTGTAGCGGGTAGTAAATTCAATATGCAGTTACTATGGGTGCTTTTATTGAGTTGTTTGTTTTCTGGTGTTTTAATGTTTGCGTATGGTAATTACGCATTAATTACTGGTGAAACGGCACTTTACGGATTTAAAAAGCATTTAAAATATGGCAAACTATTAGCGATATTAATAATTATAGGAATTACATTTGGTCAATGGAATTCACTAATGGGTATTTTAGGAATTTCAGCTAATATTATTTTTGAAATATTAGTAATTAATTTTGATGGATTAAGTGCGTATAAATATGAAACTGTTTTAGGAATAGCTATTATAATTATCATCACATTCTACCTGTTAATGCTCGTTGGTAAGTATACGTTTTTCGAAAAGATTCTTATTGTATTTGTAACCCTGATGGGTTTTTCATTTTTACTTTCATTATTTTTTGTGCAACCACTTTCTATAGATATCGTTAAAGGTTTAATCCCTACGATTCCTAACGTCACTGGCGGTAAGATGTTAGTTGCAGCTTTTGTTGGGACTACCATGGCTGCAGCAACTTTTTTATCTCGTCCGCTATTTGTAAAAGGAAAAGGATGGACGACTAAAAACTTAAACCAACAAAAAAAAGATTCCATCACAGCTGCCATTTTAATATTCATAATTAGTGGTACTATAATGGCTGTAGCTGCTGGCGCATTGTTTTACCAAGGAAAAGAAGTTACTCATGTCTTGGATATGGCAAATACCTTAGAACCAGTTGCTGGAAAATGGGCAGTTACTATTTTCTTTTTTGGAGCATTAAGCGCTGGGTTGTCATCTATTTTTCCTTGTTTATTGATAGCGCCATTATTGGTTGCTGATTATCAATCAGGAACAATTGATACAAATTCGCGTCAGTTTAGAATTATAACAGCGGTAGCCTGTTTAGTGGCCTTAATTGGGCCAGCTTTTGGAGCAAACCCTATAGAGATTCAAATTCTATCACAAGTATTTAATGTATTTGTGTTGCCAGCCGTAATACTCGGAATTATACTGATGTTAAGCAATAAAAAAGTGATGAAAGCATATAAGACCAATCTTGGTGTTTATATTGGAATGTATGCTGCCTTGTTCTTTTCCTTAGTGATTTCGTATAACGGAATTATCGCCTTGTTCAATTATTTTTAGAAGCTAAAAATGAATAGAAAAACGATTATATTAGGATTATTATGTATTGGTATTGGCACTGTGCTAACGCTAAATAGCTGTTTTAATACTACTAAAAAGTCTGATAAAAAAGAAGTACAAAAAACTGTTTATGCAAGTGATATTATTCCTTTTTTTAATGATTGGAATTTAATTTTAGGAGATGGTTCCAATGCAGGACATGCAAATAACTTTGAGCATAAAGATTTTTTTTATACCGAAAATGAAGATAAAACAAATTGGGTTGTTTTTAAAGCACCTAATGCAGGCGATACCCATGGGACTTCAAATAATTGTAGAACCGAATTAGCGCAAGTAAAAAAATGGTACCCAGCTACAGCAGATGATAAATTATCAGCTACACTTAAAGTAATGAATGTATCAGCTACTGGAGATGCTCGTGTAGCTGCTTCATACTCTGTAGTTATTGGTCAAATACACAGTGCTGACGGTCATGAAAACGAACCATTAAAAATATTTTACAAGAAATTTCCTGGTCATACAAAAGGTTCTGTTTTTTGGCATTATGAAATTAATACGGCCGGTGACGACAACTCTGGAAGATGGGATTATTCTACAGCGGTTTGGGGTTATGATTTTTCTGTTGTTGGTAAAAAAGAAAATACATATCCTGAAGAACCTAAAGATGGTATTGCAATAGGGGAAGATTTTAGTTATGAAATTGAAGTTAAGAATGGGATTATGAACTTAAGATTTACTAGTGCAGGACATGAAACCAAATCATTTTCAAAAAACTTAATTGAATCAGAATATACAAAGAGTGAAGATATACCTAAACAAACGCAAGAATTGTTTGTGCCAATTGGTCAAGATGGAATAGAACGAGTGAATGCCTATGCAGGAGAAGGTTGTTTTTTTAAGCTAGGCTCATATAATCAAACCAATGGAAAGTCTCCTGAAGTAAATAAGAATTGGTGTTCCGGTGCTGAAACTCATGGTGGAGATATTCAAAAACAATATAAAGACAGAAATTATGCTGAAGTTTGGTTTAAAAAGGCAAATATACAGGTAAGTGCCGCTTCAGTGTCTAACAAAGACTATTTTACCAAAAATGATTAAGACAATTAATTGAATAACAAGATGCAAAATAATAAATTAACTGGTAAAAGGGTATTAATAACTGCTGGTGCTCAGGGTATTGGAGCTTCAATCACTAGGCATTTTATCGATAGCGGCGCACATACTGCTATTCATTATTTTTCTAGTGCTGATACGGCGAAACAATTAATTGAATATGCCAAAAATAAAGGGCAAAAAGCTGTGGCAATACCTGGAGACCTAACAAATGAAGATGATGCAAATGAACTTATTCAAAAAACCATAGCGGAATTTGGCGGATTAGATATACTAATTAATAATGCAGGTTCACTTGTTGCGCGTAAAAGTTTAAACGAAATAGAAACTGATTTCTGGAACAAAGTGATGGATATTAATCTTACCTCTATGCTATTTGTAACAAGAGCCGCATCTCCTTATCTGGTAAAAAATAAAAATAGCAGTATTGTTAATTTGGCCTCTCTTGCAGGGCGTAAAGGCGGTCATTCAGGTTCATTAGCGTATGCTACCAGTAAAGGTGCTATTTTAACCTTTACACGTGCTTTATCTTCAGAATTGGGACCTCAAGGAGTTAGAGTAAACGCAGTTGCTCCTGGCCTTATTCTGGGCACTTTATTCCATGATACACATACAACAAAGGAATCTGCTGATGCAACAACAGCTGGTATTCCAATTGGAAGGGCGGGTAACGCAGCAGATGTGGCTAGAGCGGTGCTATATTTGGCGTCAGAATATGATGGCTTTATAACCGGTGCTACACTAGATATAAATGGTGGTGTTTATAATATGTAGAGAATGGATAGCAGTTTCAAAAAATATCTATATATTTGGTAAACCAATTTGGTAAACCAATTTTATACTTTTTAAAATGAAATATTTAAGTTCGTTTTTTTTCAGTATTTTTCTTTCATCAATTCTTTTGATTTCTTGTGCTAAGAAATCTTCTACTAAAAGAAATGAAACGACTAATGCGCAGCACCCAAGCTTAATTTTAACTAAAAAGGGTGTTGAAGAAATTCGCGCTAATTTAGGGAATATACCCATTTTTGATAGCACTTTAGCGGAAGTAAAAGAGGAAGTAGACAGTGAAATAAAAAAAGGTTTTGATGTTCCAATTCCTAAAGATTATTCTGGAGGGTATACGCATTCAGTACATAAAAAGAATTATAGCTTAATGCAAAAAGCAGGTGTGCTTTATCAAATTTTAGATAATGAAGCATATGCTAAATATGTAAAGGATATGTTGTTTACATATGCAAAGTTATATCCAACTTTGCCCATACACCCTAAACCACGTTCCTATGCAAGAGGTAAATTATTTTGGCAGTGCTTAAATGATTCTAATTGGTTGGTCTATACAAGCCAGGCCTATGATTGTATTTATGATTACTTAACCGAAGAAGAGCGTAAAACCTTAGAAACAGATTTGTTTAGACCCTTTGCAGACCATATTTCAAAAGATAATCCACAATTTTTTAACCGCGTACACAATCATAGTACTTGGGGTAATGTAGGGGTTGGTATGATTGCTTTGGTAATGCAGGATGATAGCTTATTGCAAAGAGCATTATATGGATTAAAAGATATTGACATTGATAAAAGTTTAAAAGATAATGATGGCGGATTTATTAATGAAGATGGGAAAAAAGGTTTTTTTGCGAATCTAGATGAACCTTTTTCACCAGATGGTTATTATACGGAAGGACCCTACTATCAGCGTTATGCGATGTATCCTTTTTTAATATTTGCGCAAGCCCTACAAAATGCAAAACCAGAATTAAAGGTATTAGAATATAAAGATAAGGTGCTTTTAAATGGGGTAAATGCATTGTTGAATTTGTCAGATGCTGACGGGGATTTCTTTTTATTGAACGATGCTCAAAAAGGAATGTCATACTATAATAATTCTTTAATTTCTGCGGTAAATATTGGATATCATTTTGGGGGCAATAACCCTGAACTATTAAGCATTGCTCAAAAACAAGGAAAAGTAACACTAGATGACTCTGGTTTAGCTGTTGCCCTAGGGATAAAAGAAGGGAAAGCAAAACCTTTTGTTAAAAAATCTATTGAATTATCTGATGGTGCTAAAGGTGATGAAGGTGGTGTTGGAATTTTAAGAAGTGATGGGCTTGAGCTCGTATTTAAATATACAGCACATGGTTTAAGTCATGGACATTATGACAAACTATCTTTTGCTTTATTTGAAAACGGAGAAGAAGTGATCCAAGATTATGGAATGTCTCGCTATGTAAACATTGAACAAAAAGGAGGAGGCAATTACTTAAAAGAAAATAAGACTTGGGCAAAACAAACTATCGCTCATAATACTTTAGTACAAAACCAAACTTCTCACTTTCAAGGAAAATATGGTATAGGGAGTAAGCACCATTCAGAATCATATATTTTTAATGTAGAAAACCCTAGTTTTCAGGTAGCTAGTGCAAAAGAGAATAATGCATATCCTGGCACTCAGATCCATAGAACTATGGTACTCCTTAAAGATGATGATCTTTCAAAACCATACCTATTAGATATCCTTAAAGTACATGCAACAGAAGCTAATCAGTATGATTTACCTTTTTATTATTTAGGGCAAATTATAGCAACCAGTTTTGAATATTCAAAGCTTAAATCGCTTATGGTATTGGGAGAGAAAAATGGATACCAACATTTATACAAAGAAGCTTCAGCAGTATCAAATGGAGACCTTATAAAATTCAGCTGGTTATTACATAATACTTTTTATACCTATTCGGCAGTTACCGCTAGTGGTGATGAGTTAATTTTGGGTAGCATTGGAGCCAATGATCCAGAGTATAACCTCCGTAATGAACCATCACTAATCATTAGAAAAAATAATACTAAAAATACTGTTTTTGCATCTATAATTGAATCACATGGAACCTATAGTCCAGTTTCTGAATTAGCTACAAACGCCTACAGTACTATTAAGAACATAAAAGTAGTTTATGATGCTATAGACTACACAGCGATACAATTTGAGAATAATAAGGGAGCCATAAAACTGTTCATTATTTCAAATCAAGATGCAACTGAAGATAAAGAACATACATTAAAGGTTAATGAAAACACAATAACTTGGAAAGGACCTTATATACAAAAAGAAATAACTAATAAAGAATAACATATTATGGAAAAAACATTTGGAGCAAGTAAAGAATTTATTTTAGACCAAGATTTAGAATGGGAAGTTGTAGGAGAAGGGGTAAAGCGAAAAATTATGGGCTATGATGATAACATTATGCTAGTAAAAGTACACTTTGATGAAGGTGGTATTGGGTATAAACATGAGCATTATCATTCTCAAGTTACTTATATCGAAAGTGGAGAATTTGAATTTTCTATTGGTGAACAAACAAAAATGGTAAAAGAAGGTGATACTGTTTACATCCCACCACACGTATTGCACGGAGCAGTGTGTAAAAAAAGCGGAGTGCTTATTGATGTTTTTAGCCCTATACGCGAAGATTTTATGGAGCCTAAATCTTAAAAAACCTTTAACTGTTTACTTGTTTCAAATAAAGGCTAAACAAAAGTGGTAAGATCCTAAAATTTTAACATATAATTGGAGAAATCATTTTTTTTTAACTCTTATATAACATATATTTGGTAATCCAATCTGGTAAACCAATTTGGTAAACCAAAAACTAAACGTTAACAAAGAACCTTAATTATGAAAAACAAATTATTACGTAATAGTAGAATTTCTTTCTGGGTGTTGCTATTAGGCTTTCTTGTATTTTCTTGTGATAATGAAGAAGAAGGACTGCGTGCAGATCAAAGCCAGAATGATCCAGCTCCGCTTACAGGAAATTTCGGAACTTCTTCTATGTTTTTAGAAGTATCAACAACCAACACTTCTACTAATGGTAGAGCTTATGCTTGGGATTTTGGAGTGGATGGAACAGATGAAGATACTTCAATTGAATTTGCACCAAGCTATACGTATGAGGTAGATGGTACTTATACGATTACGTTAACTGTACAAGGAGATGCTGGTCAAGAAGCTGTTGTAACGCAAGAAGTTACTGTGGCAAGAGAAATGATTAATCCATTAGCGTCCTTTACAAGTGCTATTGATTTCTTAGATGTTGCTTTTACCAATACGTCCATGAATGCTGTTTCTTATGATTGGGATTTTGGAGATGGTAGCGGAACATCAACAGAAGAAAACCCTTCATATAGCTACGCAAATGGCGGTACTTATACCGTTTCGTTAATAGTAACAAGTGCAACAGAAGATACAGATATGGTTACCGAAGAAATTACAGTAACTCCTAGACCAGTTGCTCCAGTAGCTGACTTTAGTTTTACTGCTACTAATTTAGCTGTTGATTTTACAGATGCTTCTATGGCTAATGATGGGAATATCACTTCATATGCTTGGGATTTTGGAGATGGCGCTGGTACATCAACCATGGCTAGTCCTAGTTATACGTATGCTGCTGCGGGTACGTATCAAGTAGCCTTAACCATTAACTTTGATGATGTGTTGGGCGAAACCTCTTCAACTACAACACAAAGTGTTTCTGTAACTGCTGATCCAGGATTACAAGCAACTTTTGCAGCGGCTTTAATTAACGGGAATATGGAAACATACCCAACTGCGCAACAAAATGACAACGATCTTGTTGATGCTTGGACAATAGATCCAGATAATACGTTTAACGACATGACAAATACGCCTTTTAATTTCTGGAGGAATGATGCTTTAGAGGTATGGGTTTCTGATCCTATGAATAATGGCGGTAGTGGAACAACAGATAAAGCAAGTTCATCCGGTACAGATGCAATGTCTGCAGGAGGTACTTCTAATAGGTCTTATAAAATGGATAGTTCTGGAGAGAGAGCTTACCAGCCTTTCGAAGTAGAAACTGGAGTCCTATATAGTATTTCTGCCTTTATTAAATCAGAAACTACCCCTATTGGTGATGTAGAAGGTACTTTTTATATCTTATCAGACCAACCTGCTGATGAAACAGATTTAGCATCTATAGCTTTAGCCACTGTTCCAGTTACATCAAATGGAATTAATGAATGGCAGCAGATTTCATTTAGTTTTATCGCAGGAACAACCTTTAATTTTCCTCAGAACAGAGTAGACGAGAGCGTAAGTACGGGAGGGATATTAACCTCAGTAAACCAAGAGTTTGTTATTCTATATTTTGTTCCTACTAACACAGTAACAGGAAGCAATGAAGTATTTATAACAGATATCCTAATTGAAACACCAAGCTTAAATTAAGTTGTACATATAAATATAAACCTAACAGTCTAAGGATTGTTAGGTTTATAAAAACCGTAATCTTTTTCAACAAGCACTTTGTTTTAGTGCTTGTAATTAGAACCTGAAATATCGAAATTAACTCAAAACTCATGAATATAAAAAAGAACATATTACTGATTGCTATTATGCTGATAAATATACAGTTAATAGCGCAAGGCATAACGGTTACCGGTACTGTTTCCGATGCTAATGGCGTTCCTATTCCAGGCGCAAATGTTATTGTAGTGAGCACTACAAAAGGAACTCAAACAGACTTTGATGGAAAATATACAATTACAGTATCTGATGGGCAAGTGTTACAATTCTCATACATTGGATATGCAACGCAAACCGTTATTGTAGATGGTAAACTAACCGTTAATGTTACCATGCAAGAAGATGCAAGTCAATTAGATGAGGTTGTTGTAATTGGTTATGGAACTCAAAAGAAATCTTTACTTACGGGAGCTATTTCAAAAGTAGTGAACGAAGATTTAGATCAAATAGCAGTATCACGTGTTGATGAGGCGCTAATTGGCCAGGTTTCTGGTGTAAATATCCTCAATACTGAGGGTGAAGCTGGAGGGGCGCCAACGATTCGTATTCGTGGTGTTGGATCCATAACCTCTGATAGTGGGCCGTTAGTAGTAATTGATGGTGCCGTTGTTGATAGAGATTTTTTAACTAATCTTGATATGAATACTGTAGAATCTTTTGAAGTGTTAAAAGATGCCGCATCTGCTGCTATTTTTGGTTCAAGAGGTGCAAATGGTGTTATCCAGATTACTACTAAACAAGGAAAAGAAGGAAAAGCTAAGTTTACCTATAATACTTTTACAGGCTTTAAGGAAGGAAGACGTAGTGATGCCTATGATATAGATTTTGAGGGTGAGTTGCAACGAGAAATAGCGATAACAGGCGGACTTTCCCTAGGGAGTCAGTTTAGACAATTGATCAATGCTGAGAATGATTGGCAAGATGTTGTATTAAATGGAGGTGTAATTACCAGTCATAATCTCAGTGTAAGAGGAGGTACCAAAAAAACAAAATACAGTATTAGTTTAGGCTATGTCTCAGATGATGGGGTGCTGTTAACAGATAGTTTTGAAAGATACCAAGCACAAGCTAAACTTGATACAAAACTTACTGATAAATTAAAGATAGGTGTAAGTTTTTCACCTTCTTTTTCAAACAGAAGGCGATTTAGTGCTACTGGTCTTTATGATGTAGTGCGTCAACCTTCATGGGTGCCAGCTCGTTTAGATGAGACCAATATCAATTTTGTAAATCGTATTAGAGACGGAGGTAGATATGCAGATGCACAAATAGGAGACTATGTATTGCAAAGAATGTTTGATGATTTTCAATACCCTGCTGGTGCAACCAGTATTTTTGATGCTGCAGGAAATTTTCAAGGGATTCCTGTAGGAAGTGGTGTAGATGTTAGTAATACCAGTAATATTAATCCATTGGCAAAATTGTTAGAACGTGAACGTTTTGAGGATCGATACAATTTTTATAGTAGATTTTTTGTAGACTATAAGCTTACTAAAGATCTTAGTTTTAGAACATCATTTTCTGCTACTTATGAAAATAGGATAAGAACTAATTTTGAAGGAATTAATGAATCAAGAAACGGTGCTGCTGGGGCTAATGCTTCTTATGATACTCGTAGTAGATGGGCTTTAATTTCGGACAATATTTTTAGTTATAATAAAAGTATTGGGAAACATGATATCAATGCTATAGCAGGAGCTTCGTTTGAAAAAAGGTTTATTGAAGCTTCACTCCTAGAAACTAGCGGATTTACTTCTGATATCATTCCTAATGTAGGTGGAGGATCTATAATTAATCAAGCAACTGCTTTTGATGGTGATAATAGGTTAAACTCTTTCTTGAGTAGAGTTATTTATTCATATGATGAAAAATATTTATTTAATGCTAGCTTTAGAACAGATGGCTTTTCTACTTTTGGTACTGCTGTAAAATACGGAACCTTTCCTGCAGTATCCGCTGGATGGGTAGTTTCTAATGAAGATTTCTTAAAAAACAGTGATGTGGTAAATCAATTAAAATTTCGTTTTAGTTATGGAGTTACAGGTACCAATAGTATTAGAACAGGAGAATTTTTTATAGATAATTATGCATCTCAAGCATTATTAGAGCCTTCTAGTGCTGTTATTGACGGTACCATAACAAGTGGTTTTAATCCATTAAATATTGCAAATCCAGATTTACAATGGGAACGTTCTATAGAAATTAACCCAGGTGTAGATTTTGGTCTTTTTAATAATGTGGTTTCTGGTTCTTTAGACTATTATAAAAGAACTAGTGATAAATTGTTATTGAATCAACCAGTAAATGCGCCTACAGGTTTTACGCAAGCTTTAGTAAATCAGGGTGAAGTTGTAAATGAAGGAGTAGAATTTGAATTGAGAACACGATTTATTAACACCGAAAAGTTTAGATGGGGAGCAACTGTAATAGGTTCATTCAATAAAAATACATTGACTGAATTTGGAGATTCAAATGGTCAAATTGTAAACACAGGAGATGGTAGTAGACTAGTAGAATGGATTAATCAAGTAGGGCAACCTATTTCCTCTTTTTATGGTTATGTGTTTGATAGAGATATTCCATTCGAAAATTTACGCGATCCGTTTAGACAAATAGGAAATAGAACGCAATTTGCTTATGCTAAAGATTTAAATGGTGATGGTTTAATAGATGATGATGATAAAACCATTTTGGGGGATCCGTATCCAGATTTAATCTGGAGTTTTTCTAACGATTTTAAATATGGAGATATCGATTTTAGTTTTTTAATTCAAGGGAGTCATGGTGCTAAAACCTATAACTTAGGGGATCAGTATGTTTTTGATTTTTTCAATAGTAATAGCGTTGATTTTGATAGAGCCAGTACGCCAGATCAACAGTTTTTAGTACCGCGAATATTTACGAGTCAGCTGGTGCAAAATGCGGGCTATCTAGCTTTGCGTACAGTAAGTTTAGGCTATAATTTCCCTAATAAGGTTACAAATCAATTTAACCTAACGAGTCTTAGATTGTACCTTACAGGGCAAAATCTTCTGTTTATTACTGCAGATGATTATACAGGTTGGAATCCAGAACATAACCGAAATTTACCCCAAGGTCCTTTGACCTTTGGTTATCAAAGAGGTGGAACGCCAATAAATAGAACAATAACACTAGGATTAAATGTTGAATTTTAATAGATCAAAAACAAAACTTATGAAACAAATAAAAATATTTTCTGCACTGTTTTTGACCTTTTTTATTGGGTCATGTGACTTAGATCCTGTACCAACTTCAGTGGGTACGGTTGATACATTTTTTAATGATGATGACGAAATCACTGCTGGAATCATAAATATTTATAATGCATTGCAAGGGAGTAATCCTTTAGAAGGTGACGGTGGTTTTAATAATCCTTTTTTAGGTATTCAAATAGAGTATCAAATGGGAGAAATTTTAAGCGATAATGCAAGAACAAAAAGTGGATCTCCTCAAGGCTTTGATTTTGAAACCTTTACAGTACTTCCGCAAACTGCTGCAGTAGTTACCTATTACCGTAGTATGTATAGAATTATTTTTACAGCGAATACCGTATTGGAGAACTTGCAAAATGCATCTCCTCAGAATGCAAATCGGTTTGAAGCAGAAGCTCGTTTTTTAAGAGCCTATGCCTATTTTAATTTGGTACGTTATTATGGAGCTGTTCCTCTAGTAGATAGAACAATTGCCCCAGCAGAAACAGAAATAGGGTTTACCAGAGTTGAAGAAAGTCAAATTTATGATTTAATACTCGAGGATTTGCAATTTGCTGTAGCTAGTGATTTAGATAACAGCTCTAGGTCTAGAGCTTCAAAAGCTGCGGCACAAACCTTTCTTGCTAAAGTGTATATGACTTTAGGTACAAACTATTTAGATGCGCAACGTTTGTTAGAAGATGTCATTGATAGTAATGATTATAGTCTTGAAGATAATTTCTTGGATATATTTTATAATGAGAGCAATAACGAAACGATCTTTAGTATTGGTTTTGATGATGGTAATGTAGATGATAGTCAGGGTTTTTCAGCAGAGTTTTTAGATGCTGTTGGTCGTGGTACAGGGTCTAATTATGCTACAGCAGAACTTGTAGCAGCCTTTGAAGCATTTGGAGGGAATAGAGGGCAATTTTCTTTTAGAGAAGATCCAGGAAATCCTGGCTTATTTCAAACCGTAAAATTTTTGCCCTTTGTTGATGAAAATGTAGGAATTACTTCTGCGCCTGCAAATCCTAGAATTGCAGGTAATGATTGGATTGTAACCCGTTATGCTGATGTATTATTACTACATGTAGAGGCTATTATGGCTGGAGGCCAAGAAACAAGTGCTCCGGCAGCATTGGAATCGTTTCAAGCTGTGAGAGCTAGAGCAGGTATTACAGATCCAGTTAGCACAATAACAAAGCAAATGCTGATGGATGAAAGGCGTGTAGAATTGGCTTTTGAAAATCATCGTTTTCTTGATTTAAAACGTTTTGGAGTGGCACAAGAAGTTTTATCTGCATTCTCGGCAGCAAACGGTCATGATTTTCAAGCTACAGAATTACTGTTGCCAATTCCTGGCCCAGAAATTGCAATTAGTCGAGGAGTATTAACACAAAACCCAGGGTATTAAAAAAATAATAGATAAGGTTATGAGAAAACTAATTTTAAAAAGCAGAATACGACCAAAAAAGAGTATAGCTATACTTTTTGTTTGTACTATGATAGGCATCTCTTGCGATTTTATTGATGATTTGCCAGAAGCAAATTCCATTGCTGATGAGACACCACCTACTGCATTCTTTACTTTTACGAATGGAGTAGAAGTAGAAACCTTTACAAATGTTCTTTTTGCAAATGAATCAGACAATGCAGTAAGTTTTATGTGGGATTTAGGCGATGGCACTACTTCTACAGCGTTAGAACCTGCACATACCTACGCAGGCGAAGGTTCTTTTACGGTTACATTAATGGTTACAGATTCATTAAACCAAACGGATACTTATTCGGAAACTATAGAACTTATTGAGCCTGAAGCGCCAGCGGTTCCTGATCCGGTTTTATTAAATGCAGATTTTGATAGATCTCCTAAATCTTCAGGTTCTGATTGTACCTGTTCAGGTTGGATTAACAGAAGTGTTGGGGAGCAAGGAGAATCTAGTAGTGGTAACGGTTCTGATGTGCTCAAATTAGATAATGCAGAGCCAGATCATGCATATCAAGAATTTGAAGTTGTACCAAATGCAGATTATAGGATAGAAATTCCTTTGCTTTTTGAATCTGACCGACCAGGAAATTTACCTAGTCAGTTTGAAGTTAGAGTTTTATCAGGAGAAGGTTATATAGATGGCTATGTACCCGCTTATTTTACAGATACAGCTTTAATTCCACAAGATGGTTTTGGCTATAATTCAATTGCTCAAATTGAAGATCCTAATAATAATTTATTAGTAGAGGCAGTAGATAATCCTAATAGTTCTGAGTATCGCAGTTTTGTGTTCATTTTTAATTCTGGATCTAATGATAGCGTTGCGCTCTTTATAAGAGGTATTGGTAATTCTGGACCAGAAGACCCAGCAGATTTTGCAAGATATGGTTACGCTAGCGGAGATGAAGAAATTAGAGCAGATGCCGTTATTATTACTGCAGTAAATCAATAATTTTAGATGAAGATAATGAAGTTTTTGGCAGTTTTACTTTTTAGTTTTCTAATGTTCAATACAAGTTTTGCTCTAGCACAGGAGTCAAATACAAATTTGGAACCTGTAGCAAAAAAGCAAAAAAAAAGTAAGAGTAAAAAGAAAAAGAAAAAATACAGACTGCCAAAGGTTGATTTAACCCATTGGAAAGTAACGATCCCTGAAGGTAAAGGTAAAGGAGGTGCTATAAGTGTATCTCCTCCAGAAATACTAGATTATGCTACCAATGAGGTTTTAAAACCCTTTATGTATAATGATTCTACTTCTGGAGCCATAGTTTTTCATGCTTATCCAACAAATGCTACTACAGCAAATACCAAGTATTCCCGATCCGAGCTTAGAGAGCAAATGGAACCAGGTAATAATAATGTAAATTGGACTTTTGTCCAAGGTGGAATACTAAAAGCAAAAATGGCTATGGATGAAGTTTCTCGTAAAGCAGACGGAAAATATCATAAAGTGATTATTGCTCAAATACACGGACGTTTAACAAACGAACAGCGAGATCTTATTGGGCAAAAAGATAACAATGCACCACCAATACTAAAAATATATTGGCAAAATGGTAAGATTAGAGTAAAAACAAAAGTTTTAAAATTTAAAGGTGTTGATCGTGAAGGAATTCTGCATGAAGAAGCATGGACTGATGATAAAGGGAGAAATTTTGAAGAAGAAGTTGGTTTTAGAAAATTTACTTTAGAAGTAAAGGTTAGTGATGGTAAAATGGTTGTATCCTTAAATAAAAATGAATTTTTTGTTTATGATGATGCTAGTATAAGAAGATGGGGCATATTCGAAAATTATTTTAAAGTAGGGAACTATTTTCAATCAAGAGATAAAGGATCTTTTGCAAAGGTTAAACTGTATGATCTTGAGGTATCCCATTAATATTTATATGATAGAAATTAAAAAATATAACATGAAAAGTATATCTATCCAAACGTTTATTTTATGTGGACTTTTGTTTTTCTGCTCTTGTAGTACTAATAAAACAGAAGAAGCTAATCCACGTGTATGGACAACTGGAGAAGAAAGTGTAACGCCAGAAGACAACCAAGAAGAAGAGGCTCAGAGTGAAGAAACTCAAGAAGAAACTCAGGACGAAGAATCAGGTACGGAAAACGATCAGTCTCATATGTTACCTAATATCGATTTAAGTCATTGGAAAGTAACATTGCCTATAGCGAATAATAAAGGAAAGCCTTTAGAAATAAAACCACCAGCAATTAAAAATTATGCTTCTAATGAAACATTAAAGCCTTTTATGTACAATGATTCTACGGATGGTTCTCTAGTATTTTATACCTATCCTGGGGTTACCACTGCAAACTCTTCAAGGTCTAGAACTGAGTTAAGAGAACAAATGGTGCCCGGGAGTAATAATACCAATTGGACATTTAAAGAGGGCGGTAAGCTTAAAGGTACGCTAGCTATGGATGCTATTTCTAGAGATGCTAATAATAAGTATCATAGAACTATTATTATGCAAATACATGGTAGATTAACCAATGCGCAGCGAGATTTAATAGGAGAAGACGATAATAATGCGCCACCAATGCTAAAAATATACTGGCAAAATGGTAAGGTTAGAGTAAAAACAAAAGTCTTAAAAGATGCCAATGTAAATGAAACAGATATTTTAAGAACGAGCGCATGGACAGATGATGATGGTTTTAATTTTGCACAAGAAGTTGGATTTGACAAATTTACTTTAGAAGTAAACGTCTCGGATGGAAAAATGCAAGTGACATTAAATAACAATGAAACGATAACATATGACAGTAATGATATAGAACGATGGAATGTTTTTGAAAATTATTTTAAAGCAGGAAATTATCTGCAAACCGTAGATGAAGGTGCATTTGCTAGAGTAAAGTATTACGATTTAGTAGTAGAGCATCCGTAATTAGTTTGAATTAGTAGATTTTAGACAATAATTGTTGACTATATTAACAGCTATTAGTCTTTGTTAATGATCATTTTTATGGTTTCCCTATAGTTATATTGTAAATGTTAAAGTTATTTTTATAAATTTAGCAAACCAATCTGGTTAACCAGTTTAGTGAATTAAAAATAAAGCATGAAAATAGAAATACTTACAAAGACTGAAAAGCAAGAGATACAGAAAACAATAATTTCTAAACTAAGAGATTTAATTGCATTTAAAAATTTAGAGCCTGGAGATAAATTGCCATCTGAGCGCATGCTATCAGATAAATTTAATGTAAGTCGTAGCAATATCCGTGAGGCCATTCAAAAACTTGAATTTTATGGTATCTTAAATTCTAAACCACAGAGTGGTACTTTCATCGCAAATATAGGTCGCGTTGCTATGAGTGGTATGATGGATGATATTTTAAATCTTGAAGAGCCTAATTTTAAATCGCTAGTAGAAACTAGAATACTTCTTGAGCTTAAAACAGTAAGATTAGCAGCTTTACGGCGTACTGAGGAAGATTTGAAAATTTTAAAAAATGCTTTACATGCGTATAAAAATAAAGTATTGAACAAAGAAGATGCGGTAGAAGAAGATTTGTTATTTCATTTAGCAATTGCTAAAGCCAGTAAAAATAGTTCTTTAAATACCTTTATGTTAATTATAACACCTGAAATTATTACAAATTTCGAAAAATATCATGTATGTGATAAAGACCAATCTTTTAAGGGGATTGAGGAACATGAAAATATATTTAATGCAATAAAAGATCAAAACCCAAAATTAGCTAAAGAAATGATGAAAGTTCATTTTAGTGTTTTGTATCAATATTGCTATCACTCAAACAACTAAGTATAGGATGCCGAAAACAAAAGATTCAATTTTGTTTTTAGGTTATATAAAATAAGAGAAGTAAAACTTGACAATAACCATAGTAATTTCTGTTTTGATCTAAACCAATATCACGGACATACTACTAAGCAGGTTCCATTTAAAGTTTTGTTTTAGGATGTGGAAAAGTTCTAAAACTAACTTTCTATATGCTCTTAAAATTTTTTAAAATAGAAAGAATGAAATTAAAAGGATTAAGATGGTGGATTATAGGGTTAATTTGTTTAGCGACTATAATCAATTATATAGATAGAGCTGCTTTAGGTATTATGTGGCCAGCAATGAAGGATGATTTAGGGATGACCGAAAAAGATTATTCTTGGATCATAAATATCTTTACGATTACGTATGCTGCGGGTAAGTTTATTTCTGGTAAAGTATATGATAAAGTAGGTACCAAAATTGGTTTTGTATTATCTATATTCTTTTGGTCCTTAGCATCCGTATTACATTTTTTTGCGAAAGGATTAGCTTCTCTAGGTGCATTTAGAGGTTTGTTAGGAGTTGCAGAAGCAGGTAATTGGCCAGGAGCTGTAAAAAGTAATGCAGAATGGTTTCCTATAAAAGAACGAGCATTAGCACAAGGTATTTTCAATGCAGGAGCGGCAATAGGTTCTATTATAGCTGCACCAACTATCTCAGAATTATTTGGAGCTTATGGATGGAAATTAACTTTTATAATAATTGGTGTTTTAGGCTTTTTATGGATTATTCCTTGGTTGCTAATAAATAAAAATAAGCCAGAATTACATCCTTGGATAACAGAAAAAGAAAAAGCCCATATAACATCTGATGTTGTAAATTCAGAGGAAAAAGATACTAAAGAAAAAGGCTTAAGTGTATTAGAAATATTATCCTTTAAAGAATCATGGGGTGTAATTACAGCACGTTTTTTTATAGAACCAATATGGTGGTTATTTGTTTTTTGGATGCCAATTTATTTAAATAAGGCCTATGGTTTTAATGTAAAAGAAATAGGTTACTATGCATGGTTTCCTTATGTAGGTGCCATGTTGGGTAGTATTGTTAGTGGCTTTTATGCCAAAGCAATTATTAAAAACAATGGAGTTGATAAAACAAGAAAGAAAACAATAACCATAGGTAGTATCATTATATTTTTATCTATTCTAGGAGCGATATTTTTTGCAGATACTCCAGAAAAATTTGTATCATTTGTATTTCTTGTCTTGTTTGGTTTTCAATTTTCAATTAGCAGTATCCAAACATTACCTAGTGATTTATTAAGTTCAAAATCAACTGGTACTCTAGCTGGTTTAGCAGGAAGTATTGGAGCAGTCTCTGTAATTATAATGAATTGGTTAATACCGATAATAACAAAAGACTCTTACAATCCAGCATTTATTATCCTGGCTGTTTTAGCACCCTTATCAATACTAGCAATTGTATTCTTAATAAAAGAAATTAAGCCTATAGAAAAATAAAATAATAACAAACAAAATAAACTATAATAAAAATGAGTAAATCAAATGGAAAAGTAGCTATAGTCACTGGAGCAACTGGTGGTATCGGTTTTGAAGTTGCAAAAAGACTAGGAGCAGATGGATATACAGTAGTCTTAAATGGCTTACAAGATAATGAAGGTGCAAAGAGAATAGAAGAACTTACAGCAGAAGGGATAACAGCTGAGTATGTAGGTTTTGATGTTACTGATGAAGCTGCAGTAATTTCAAATATCAATAAGATTGGTGAAAAATATGGTAAAATAGATGTTTTAGTAAATAATGCTGGAGGATTAGGGGGTCGATCTCGATTTGAAGAGATGACAACTGAATTTTATAGAAATGTAATGGCTTTAAATCTGGATTCTGTATTTTTTGCTTCTAGAACCGCAATACCTTTCCTTAAAAAAGGGGAACATCCAACTATAATTAACTATACCTCAAATGCTGGGTGGACAGCTGGTGGACCTGGAGCAGGAATCTATGGTACATCTAAAGCTGGCGTACATGCTATAACTAGAGCATTAGCTAAAGATTTAGCAGAATATGGGATTCGAGTTAATGCAGTATCTCCGGGTACTATAGACACTCCTTTTCATGCTCAAATAAAAGCGACGAAACCAGAAGTTTTTGCTTCTTGGGCTAATAATATCATGCTAGGAAGATTGGGGCAACCAGAAGATGTAGCAGGAGTAATTGCTTTTTTAGCAAGTAAAGACGCTTCTTTTATTACCGCAGAAACAATTCAAATAGGTGGTGGGCAAGCATTAGGGATTTAATGTTTAAACATCAATTCGTTTATTAAAAGCTATTCACTAAAGAAATACCCTTTAGTGAATAGCTTTCTAGTTTATATCACCCCTAATTGCTTTCCAACTTTTATAAAAGCAGCAGTAGCTTTATCAATATGCTCATTTTCATGAGCTGCTGAAAGCTGTACTCTAATTCTAGCTTTTTCTTTTGGTACTACTGGATAAAAGAAGGCAATCACATAAATACCTTCATCTAATAATTTGGCAGCAAATTCTTGCGCTATTTTAGCATCGTATAGCATTACAGGAACAATTGGGTGCTCTCCCGGAATAATATCAAAACCAGCTTTGGTCATAGTGCTTCTAAAGCGCTTGGTATTAGCTTGTACTTTTTTAATAAGGCTATTATCTGCACTCAATTTATCTAAAACGGCAATAGAGGCACCAGCAATAGCTGGTGCAAGCGTATTAGAAAATAAATAAGGCCTGGATTTTTGGCGTAGTAAGGCTACAATTTCTTTTTTTGCAGCAGTAAAACCACCAGAAGCACCACCCAATGCTTTCCCATAAGTTCCAGTAATAATATCTACACGATTTAGAACATCTCTATACTCATGCGTACCTCTTCCATTTTCACCTATAAAACCCGTTGCATGGCATTCATCAATCATTACCATGGCACCATATTTATCTGCTAAATCACATATTTTGTCTAATTGCGCAATAGTACCATCCATAGAAAATACGCCATCGGTTACAATTAAGGTTCTTCTGGCGTTACTAGCTTTTTTTAGTTGCGCTTCTAAATCTTCCATAGTATTATGCTTGTAGCGGAACCGTTGTGCTTTACACAAACGAATCCCGTCAATAATACTAGCATGGTTTAACTCGTCAGAAATAATAGCATCCTCAGCAGTTAATAAAGGTTCAAAAACACCACCATTGGCATCAAAAGCTGCGGCATATAAAATACAATCTTCTGTTCCTAAAAAGGCAGCAGTTTTCTCCTCTAATTCTTTATGGATGTCTTGTGTACCACATATAAAACGTACAGAAGATAAACCAAAACCATGACTATGTATGGCATTTACCCCAGCTTGTATAACATCTGGATGGGAGGAAAGGCCAAGATAGTTATTCGCACAAAAATTAAGTACTTCTTTACCTTGTGTCGTCATTATTTCTGCTCCTTGGCGCGTAGTAATAATACGTTCTTTTTTATAAAGTCCGGCTTGTTCTATGGTGTCAAGCTCTTTTTGGAGCTCATTTTTTATGTTTGTGTACATTTTTTTGTTTCTTAATATTGTAATTGTCTATTATAGTTTTTTTTTAAAGCACTCAACATTTCATTAGAAATCGTTTCTAAATCATATCTTGGTTGCCAGCCCCAATCTTTTTGAGCGGCAACGTCATCTAAAGAAAAAGGCCAGCTTTCTGCTATTTTTTGCCTAAAATCTGGTGTGTAATTCACTTTAAAATCTGGATACCACTTGCGTATGGAAGTTACAATTTCTTCAGGATTAAAACTGATGCCCTGCAGATTATAAGAAGTTCTTATAGTAATATTTTCTTTAGGAGCTTCCATTAATTCTAGGGTTGCCCTCACAGCATCATCAATATAAATCATGGGCAATGTAGCATCTTTTTGTAAATAACAAGTGTATATTTCCTCTTTTGCTGCTTTGTGATAAATGTCTACAGCATAGTCTGTAGTTCCGCCCCCAGGTAAAGATTGGTGACTTATAATGCCAGGATATCTTAAAGAACGAACATCTAAGCCGTATTTTGTAAAATAATAATTTGCCCAGTTCTCACCAGCAGTTTTGCTCATGCCATAAACAGTAGTAGCATTAGAAACTGCATTTTGAGGGGTCTTTATTTTTGGAACATCATTGCCAAAAACAGCAATAGAGCTAGGAAAAAATACTTTATCTAAATGCTGCTCTTTTGCAATTTCTAAAACATTAAAGAAGCTTTTTAAATTAATATCCCAAGTTTTTAGTGGCTTGCTTTCTCCTTTAGCAGATAATATTGCTGCCAGATGGTATATTTGAGTAATCTGATACTTTTTAACAATAGCTTCCATTGCATCCTTGTCAGTAGCGTCAAGTTGTTCAAAAATACCATCAGCATTAGCATTCGCAATAAGATCAGAAAGAATAACGTTATTAGTGCCATACTTATTTTTTAGTGCTGTTGCAATAACAGAACCAAGCTGTCCAGAAGCTCCCGTAATTAATATTTTTACACTCATAATTTCTTTAAATTACTATGATATAAAATTATAGAAATTATCAATAAGAGAGATGTTTTAACTGTAATAATAGAATAATTAAGTAATTTTATCTTTTAATTTGAATTTTAAAGGTTTAATATTCTTTTTAAGAATAAATTATATTTGACTAAAAGTAATTTTATCTGTAATGGAAAAACTCGATGATATAGATGTACAAATTCTTAGAATTTTACAGAAAGATGCAAAGAAAACAACAAAGGAAATTGCAGCATTAGTGCATATCACTGCTTCGCCAGTCTATGAGCGTATAAGACGTTTAGAAAAAGCAGGTTTTATAGAAAAATATGTAGCCTTAATAAACAAAAAACAGATAAAACGACCCGTAACTGCTGTTTGTATGGTGTCCTTGCGGTATCATAACGAAGGGTTTATAGATAAGTTTGATGAGCAAATAAGAGCATTAAAAGAAGTACAAGAATGTTATCATATGGCCGGGAAAGTAGATTTTTTCCTAAAAATACATTTAGAAAGCCTCGATGCATATCATGATTTTGTGCGCTCTAAATTATCTAAAATAGAAAATATTGGAGTGTTAGAAAGCTACTTTGTTTTAAAAGAAATTATAAACACAACTGCTTACGATTTTTAGTACATAATCCATCAAAAAACATAAATGTTAAAATCATCTTAAATTTCTTATCTTTGTTAGGTATAAATTATAATAAATAAAGTGATGTCTAAAAATCAGAAAGCTGTAATAGATTTAAATAAAAACGATAACGAAGCAGCATCTAAGATTGAAGTGATCAAAAATTTAATTTTTGGTGAAAATATCCAAGCTTATGATTCTGAGTTTGAACAGTTAAAAAAGGAAATTCTTGATAAGAAAAAAGTTTTAGAAGAACTGATTGAAGAGACTAGATCTGAATTAGAAAAAGCAATAGATGATGTTGCTACAGATGTAAATATTAGGATTACAGATTTAGAAGAGAAACTTGAAGATAAAATAGATACTTTAGAAACTGAAAAAGTTGATAAAAAATTATTAGGTAAGCTGTTGGTAAATTTAGGGGAACAGATTGGTAATAAGTAAACTTTTTTTGAAATCTTTTGAAAGATGAACGAAAAAGACAAACTTGAAATTTTAAAAGACATTCTTTTCACAGATGATCGTGAATATGCTCAGAAGATAACAGAGAGAATACAACAGTTAGAGCAAACTATAAATAACAGTGAAAAACTTTCTCCTAAAATAAACCCTATTATTGCAAAAGAACTTGATGAATTTGCAGAAAGTATTCCTAAAAATTTAGGGCCAGTGATTACTAAAACCTTAAAGGAAGAAATAGAGAATCACAAAGATGATGTAGTAGACGCCTTATACCCAGTTTTAGGTAAAATGATTAAAAAGTATATTTCGCAAGAAATAAAAATGTTGTCAGATCGAATTAACAAACAAGTTTCTTCTAGTTTTTCTGCAAAAACTTGGAAAAGAAAATTTAAATCGTGGTTTGGTGGGGTTAAAGAAGAAGAGTTGATCTTAAGTGAATTAGCAGCTACAAAAATTGAACAAGTACTTTTAATAGAAAAAGAGTCTGGTATCCTAACAGCGAGCTACTCAGAGGCAGAAACAGTAGATGAAGAGATGGTTTCGGGTATGCTTACCGCTATTAAAAGTTTTGTTGAAGATGCTTTTGGGCAAAAAAACCAAAACCTTGAACTTATAGAGTATGAATTATATCATATACACCTACAAAGTTTTGCAAAATATTATATTGCTGTGGTTTTGTCTGGTAATTATGAAATGAAATCAAAAAATAAAATTCAAGATATGATCTTTACTTTTTATGAGAATTTCATGAAAATGGAAGAGGATAACCTTTCTGATGTTACCATGATAAAAGAAGAATTAGCACATACATTTAGTGATACAAGTATCTAAAAAAATTATTATTCTAGGTCACTTTGGTGTTGGAAAGACATCTTTGATAAAAAGATTTGTTGAAGATAGTTTTTCAGACAATTATAAAGTTTCAATAGGAGTTCATATCACAAAAAAAGTAGTAGAAATTTCAGTAGAAGATACTGTTTCTCTTATTTTATGGGATTTAGAAGGTACTGATGATTTATCTAAAATTAGAAAAGCCTACTTGTTAGGTACGCATGGTGTTATTTATGTTTTTGATGTATCCAGACCGTCAACTTTTCAAAATATAGATAAAGATATAAATGATGTAGAAACAATGCTGCCAGGAATACCACGTTTAGTGATAGGAAATAAGCTGGATTTAGTAGTTGAAAAAGAATTAAAAAGCCTTTTAAAAGATAAAAACATAGCATACAACTACCTCTCTAGTGCTAAAACTGGAGGTATGGTAAACGAATTATTCTTAGACTTAGCTAAACTATTACACGCTGATGTTTAAAAAGCTAAGAGAAAAATATATTAGTAAAAACACACAGTTTATTTTAGCTGATTACAAAGGCGTGCTTATTGATACTGATGAAACTCTTTTTAAATTAGAAATAGGAACTACTTTAGAAAGCTTTCATCCTTTTTTTGCTACTATCCCAGCTGTGGTAGATTCTTCTGAAGAAACTATTATTTTTAATTGTATCCAATTATCAGACTCTGAAAAAGTACTAATTACAGATGTTGAAGTACAAAAAGAGACAACCGGTGTTCTTATTATGATACACGATCTTACTGAGCATTATAATTTGTACCAAGCTATTGCACAAGCTAAGAATGAGTCTATTATTGATGCTGAATTAGTGGTGTTAAAAAATATAGAGTTAGAAGAAAGAGAGCGGTTTAAGAACGAGTTTATTCAAAATTTTAGTCATGAGTTACGAAACCCAGTTACTGGTATCATATCTATGACTAATTTATTAAGTCATACAGAATTATCACGTGAACAAATTCAATATTTAGATTTTATTAGAGCTTCTAATACAAATTTAAAATTAATGTTAGAGGATATTTTAAGTATAGGGATCATTAGTTCAGGAAAATTACAACTAAGAAATACCTTTTTTAATATCTATAAATTATTTGAACTGTTACAGTTTAAATATACTTCTAGAGCAAAACAAAAAGCAGTAGATTTTAGTGTAGAAATAGATAAAAAAATTCCAGAAATTGTTGAAGGTGATAGACTAAGACTTTTTCAAATACTAACAAATCTGTTAGACAATGCTTTTAAATTTATTAAGACAGGATCTGTTAGTTTAAAAGTAAAATTAAACCAAAAAAGGGCAAATAAAATTAATTTGCGATTTGAAATTTATGATACTGGAATTGGCATCCCTAAAGAAGATTCAGAAAGTATTTTTGAGAGTTTTATGCAATTAAAATTAGAAAACAAAAGCCCTGGATCTGGTTTAGGGCTTTCTATTGTGAAAGGGCTTTTGGAAATTATGGGAACTAAAGTGCATTTAAAATCTACAGAAGGAAAAGGTTCTTTATTTTATTTTGATTTAAACTTAAAATACCCACTACATCCTGAAAAAATAAAAGTAGACAAAATGGATAGTGGGAAATTTAAGATACCAAATAATATAACCGAAAAGTCTAAGTTGCTTTTAGTAGAACACGATGAAACCATGCAAACGGTGCTACTTAAATTTCTGTTAGACACCAAATGCTTTTATGTTGATTTAATTAGTAGTGGAGAAGCAGCTATTAATGAAATTACAACGAATGCATATGATATGGTTTTAATGGATATAAATTTACCTGATATTAAAGGGCATGAGGTGACCAGAATAATCCGCGAATTACCAATTAAAGAAGTTAAAAAAACGCCTATTGTAGGCATAACTGCTGACGTTTATAAAGAAAACATTATAAAGTATAAGAAGGCAGGTATGAATGCAATTATTACGAAACCATTTGAAGGTCAAGATTTGTTAAAAACAATTTTTAAATACTTAAAATAGTTTTCTAAAAAACAAATCATATCTACACATTTAATTAAAAAATAACGGCATAGTTTATTTTTAAATTTTTCCTAAAAAAAGAAGAATAAGCATTTTTATGTCAAATTATGTATTTCATCGGTAAAAAAATACATTTTATCTAAAATAAAATTTCACAGTATCTAGATTCTTTGAATTGTAAGCTAGGCTATACATTTGATTAGAAGTAATACTAATGTTAGAAAAGCAAGAACATATATTTGAGAAAGACGATACTATGAATAGCACAATTATGGATGAAGTTGATATTAAAAATTACTTGAGAATTAAGGAAATAGTAGTTTATATTTTATTGTTTTCAAGTTTAATAGGAGCATTAGGTTTAACCGTTTACCTATTTTTTCTAAAATAATATACCAATACGATTTTTGATTGATTTTGTGGTGGTTGGTTAGGGGGAAAGACAAGGTTTAGTTTTGGTTAAAAGTTGTGTGATCTATTCCCCTAAAAAGGAACATTCATGTAAAATTATTGAATGTTCCTTACCTAAAGAATTTAAAATTTTTAAATAAGAACACTAACCGTTTTCTATTTAAAAAGCAACTTGGGCAGTTGCATTTATTAATAGCATTTTCAATGCCTATACGGAGATGAAAATCTCTTCCCCCCAACAAAATTCAGTTTACGAAAGTAGGCTGGATTTTTTGTTTTATAAAGTATTATATTTATTGATCTATATGATAGAAACTTAAGTCAGATGCCACTACTACGTTTTTGTAAAATCTTTATCGGTATTATTTTTTTGATTTGTAGTTGTTCTCCAAAAGAGCGGTATAAGAAAGGAACTTTTGGTTATGATGTTGCTTTTGTTGCCAAAACGCATCAAGTAATTGTATTATCTTATCATGACTCAAAAATTTTAGTAGGCCCAACCATGCAAGCAAGGGTTTTAACAAGTACTACAGCTAATTTAAATGGTCTTAGTTTAGGTTATTTAGATTACAATTTTATAGCCGAAAATAAAATTAAAGAAGGTGGAAACTCCTATGGAGGAGAAGACCGCTTGTGGTTAGGTCCAATAGGAAGTAAGTACAGTCTTTTTTATAATGGTAAACCAATTAAAAGCGAGAATTGGTATGTTCCAAAAGCTATCGATACAGAACAATATAAGCTTGTAAAACAATCAGAAGATAATATATTATTTCAAAAAGAAGTAACTGTTAAAAATAATATAGGAAAAGAATTTAAAGTACAAATAGATAGAGAAATAAATTTATTTACAAAGCCACAAATTATAGCGCAACTACATCTTATGATTCCTGAAGGTATTAAAACAGTTGGTTTTCAATCTATCAATACCATAAAAAATATAGGAGCTGATTGGAAAGTAGAAGAAGGGCTTATTGCCCCTTGGGTACTTGGCATGTTTAAAGGAAATAATGCATCAACCGCTTTTTTTCCATATCAAGAAACAGAAGAATCTCCTTTGTTAGTTAAAAAGTATTTAAATGTATTGGGAGACGATAGATTAAAGGCGGCTAATGGTATTGTTTATTTTAAAACAGATGGGATTTACAGAAGTAAAATGGGTATAACAGCTGCGCACGCGCAACCAATACTAGGTAATTATAATGCAAAAAATAAAGTATTAACAGTAATTACATTTTCATATGCACCTAATAGTAATTTTTTAAGTACAACAGAAACAGAAAACAGTCCACTTTTTGGAGGCGATGTAGTAAACTCCTATAATAACAGTGCAAATACTGGAACTTCATCATTTTTTGAGTTAGAAAGTGCAGGTAGTGCACAAGCACTTGTAAATGGGGCATCAACATCGCACACACAAAATACCTATCATTTTCAAGGAGATGAAAAGCAATTAAATAATATTGTAAAACAACTTTTTAATATAGAAATCTTAAAAATAAAAAATACGCTACAGTAAACTTATGCTGATTTTTAAATTATTATTCAGGTTAAAAATAAAATTTGCCGTTTTTTTAAAAAATTGATTTTTTTTGTTTTCATTTGTTATTAGAAATAGAAAGTATACATTTATTTCTCAACATAGCATCTAGCTGAACATCATGAACAATGTTTCTACGTTTGGGGTATTAGAAATTAGGAAGTCAAATCTAATAGCAACTTATCAGATAAGTAACCAAATTTTAAAGCTAACTTCTGTTAATACTGCAACTGTGCTAGGCCAGCACCATCATCATTTTATACCGACTACAAAACGTCAAATAAGGGTTTAATCGTTATAATTTTTTGTCGTTTAAAAGAGTTTTTAATCAAGAACAATCATTTTTAATGAATACAAAATACATAGACCTTATAGACCAGACCTATCATTTTCCACAAGAAGAATTTACACTTGACGGGGAAAATTTAAAATTTCATGATATTCCGCTTAAAGAATTGATAGCGGAGTATGGCAGTCCATTAAAATTCACCTATTTACCTAAAATTTCTGCTAATATTAATAGCGCTAAAAAATGGTTTGCAAATGCTATACATAAGTATGACTATAAAGGTGCGTATCACTATTGCTATTGTACAAAAAGCGCTCATTTTAAACCTGTATTAAATGAGGTTTTAAAAAATCAAGTACATCTAGAAACCTCTTCTGCTTTTGATATTAATATAGTAGAGAAATTTAAAAAAGAAGGGAAAATAAAAGATGATACATATGTCATCTGTAATGGATTTAAAAGAACGCAGTATGTAGAAAATATTGGGCGTTTAATAAATGAAGGACATCAAAATTGCATTCCTATTATAGATAATTATGAAGAAATAGAATTGCTGTCAAATGTTATAAAAGAAGACTATAATGTTGGGATTAGGATTGCATCCGAAGAAGAGCCAAAGTTTGCCTTCTATACCTCTCGCTTGGGAATAGGATATAAAAATATAGTGCCTTTTTATGAAAATCAGATTGCTAATAATGATAAGGTAAAACTTAAAATGCTTCACTTTTTTATTAATACAGGTATAAAAGACAATGCATATTATTGGAACGAATTGGTAAAATGCCTAAAAGTTTATGTAAAACTTAAAAAAAGATGCCCCTCTTTAGATAGTCTTAACATTGGAGGAGGCTTCCCTATAAAAAACAGTTTGGTTTTTGATTATGATTATCAATATATTATAGATGAAATCATTAATCAGATTAATATCACTTGTAAAGAAGCTCAAGTTGAGGTTCCACATATTTTTACGGAATTTGGCAGTTTTACAGTAGGCGAAAGTGGTGGCGCTATCTATGAAATTTTATATCAGAAGCAACAAAATGACAGAGAAAAATGGAATATGATAGATTCTTCTTTTATAACCACATTACCAGATACTTGGGCCATAAATAAACGATTTGTTATGCTGCCCATTAACCGTTGGCAAGATGAATACGAACGTGTTTTATTGGGTGGTTTAACATGTGATAGCGATGATTATTATAATAGCGAACAGCATATGAATGCTATTTATTTGCCAAAATATAAAAAGAATAAGCCTTTATATATTGGTTTTTTTAATACAGGAGCATACCAAGAAAGTATAGGAGGTTATGGAGGATTGCAACACTGTTTAATTCCGCATCCAAAACATATTTTAATAGATAAAGACCAAGAAGGTAATATTACAACTACAGTATTTAACGAAGAACAAAAAGCAGAAGATTTACTAAAAATTTTAGGGTATGAAAACAACTAACAATTACGCAGGAATACCAGACATGTATGCGCAATTGGAAACTGCAAAAGTAATTTTAATTCCCGTTCCTTATGATGGCACAAGTACATGGGGTAAAGGTGCCGATAAAGGGCCAGAGGCATTTTTAGAAGCATCAGAAAACATGGAACTTTATGATATTGAAACCGCTACAGAAGTATACAAGCATGGTGTTTATTTAGCAGATCCTGTAACAGAGAATAGTACTCCAGAGGCTATGCTAGTTGCTGTTCATAAAATCACTAAAGAACATATTAAAAGAAATAAATTTGTTACCCTTTTTGGTGGAGAGCATTCTATATCAATAGGATCTATTCGTGCTTTTAATGAGTGTTTTAATAACTTAACTGTTTTACATATTGATGCCCATGCAGATTTAAGAGCTTCGTATGGCGGCACTCCTTACAACCATGCATGTGCAGTACATGAGGCAAGTAAAAACACCAATCTTATACAAGTAGGTATCCGTAGTATGGATGCCATAGAAAAAACCTTTATGGACAAAGAAAAAGTGTTCTTTGCCCATGATATGATGACTGATGATTATTGGCCAGACAAGGCAATTGATTTAATGACAGAAAATGTATTTATAACTTTAGATTTAGATGCCTTAGATCCAAGTATAATGCCCTCTACTGGAACTCCAGAACCTGGAGGCTTATTATGGTATGAAACCTTAGACTTTTTAAAACAAGTTTTTAAAGAAAAGAATGTGGTAGGCTTTGATATTGTAGAGCTTTGTCCCAAAAAAGATGATAAATCATCAAATTTCTTAGCGGCTAAATTGTACTATAAAATGTTGAGTTATAAATTTATGGGAGAAGCTGTAGAAGATGCTTACAATAGTACATTTATATAGGAGAAAATGAATAATTACAAATATTTTAAAGTGTAACATAGATGAAGACTAAAGGAGCAATCTCTAATTTTATAGAAAAATACTATTTACATTTTAATGCTGCGGCTTTAGTTGATGCAGCAAAAGGTTATGAAGAACAACTCAATACAGGAGCTAAAATGTTAGTTTCTTTAGCAGGTGCTATGAGTACAGCAGAGTTAGGAAAGATATTTGCTGAGGTTATCCGTAAAGATAAAGTACATATTATTTCTTGTACTGGAGCCAATTTAGAAGAAGATATTATGAATTTGGTAGCACACTCATATTATAAAAGAGTACCAAATTATAGAGATTTAACGCCTCAAGATGAGTGGAATTTACTAGAGAAAGGTTTAAACCGTGTTACCGATACCTGTATTCCTGAAGAAGAAGCTTTTAGAAGAATACAAGAGCATATTGTGAAAATCTGGAAAGATGCAGAGGCAAAAGGAGAGCGCTATTTACCGCATGAGTATATGTACAAATTATTACTTTCTGGTGTTTTAGAGGAGTATTACGAAATAGACCTAAAAGATTCTTGGATGTATGCTGCTGCTGAGAAAAACTTACCTATTATATGCCCAGGTTGGGAGGATAGTACTATGGGAAATATTTTTGCATCTTATGTTTTAAAAGGGGAGTTAAAAGCAAGTACTATGAAATCTGGAATAGAATACATGACGTTTTTAGCAGACTGGTATACAGATAATTCACAAAATGGAATTGGTTTCTTCCAAATTGGTGGTGGTATAGCTGGTGATTTCCCCATTTGTGTAGTACCCATGTTATCCCAAGATATGGAACGAACAGATACTCCATTTTGGAGTTATTTCTGCCAAATAAGTGATAGTACAACCAGTTATGGGTCTTATTCTGGAGCAGTACCCAATGAAAAAATTACTTGGGGGAAATTAGATATAAACACCCCTAAATTTATTATAGAAAGCGATGCCACTATTGTAGCACCATTAATTTTTGCTTATTTATTAGATTATTAGTGAAACTCAATTTTGATAATTCTTTAATATGAAGAGATTTTAAAAATTGTATTTTAGCAATATGAAGAACATATTTTGTATCATCTTACTATGTATTTTTTTAAGTTCATGTGGAGAAGAGAAAATAGAGGAGAATAAGGCAGAAACTCCACAAGAAGCTCTAGTAGAATTAGGGAAATTACCAAAACGAGCAACACCAAACGAAGAGGCAAAAACTATTTTAAGAGGGTGGACAGAATATAACGCATTAAATACTGCTTTTAATGCCATTTATAAAGTAGAGAATAAGCAAGATTTGAGTGTGACTATTGAAGATTTAATTGAAAAACAAAAATTACTATCAAAATCTACCTATCCAGAAATTTTTAATACTCCAGCAGTAAAAAGTAGGCAGAAAGTTTTTCAAACATATGTATTACAGGTAAAATCGCATATGAAATATGATTTAGAAGTAAAAGACGCTGTATTAGAGATGGTAAAAGCATATAACGCGTATAATAATCAGTTTTCTTTAATAGTAAAAAGCGTATTAGATACAGAATTGTTACAAGATGAATAAAATACTATTACTAGCGAGTTTATTATTTATGTCCTTAACTTTTGGACAGTCAGATACCTCTAAAAAAGAAATTTCTAAGGTTTTAGATAATTGGCACAAAGCTGCTGCTACAGCCGATTTTGAAACCTATTTTAGTTTAATGACAAAAGACGGTGTCTTTATAGGAACAGATGCTACTGAAAATTGGCAAAATCAAGAGTTTAAAGATTTTTCTAAACCTTATTTTGATAAAGGCAAAGCATGGAGTTTTACTGCTGTAGAGCGTAATGTTTATGTAAATGAAACAAAAGACTTTGCTTGGTTTGATGAGCTTTTAGATACGCAAATGAAGCTGTGTAGAGGTTCTGGTGTATTAAAAAAGATAAAGGGAGAGTGGAAAATAGCACATTATGTATTATCCATTGCTGTGCCTAATGAAAATGTTACGGAGCTAGTAGCATTAAAAAAAGAAAAAGACAGTTTATTGTTGCAAAAATTAAAAATGCAAGAATAAACTATCTTTAAAAGATGATTATTTTAACTTTTATTGCTTTACTTCAGCTTCTGCGGGCGGGTTTTTTCTACCTTCTAAAGCCTGTTTTGTTAAACTAGCTAAATTAAATTTAGGATCTATTTTTAATGCTTCATCAATAAGACCTAAAGCAACATCTATTTTGCTTTTGTCTAAATTATAAGCAATTAAACCTTTTAAATGTAAAAAAGCAGCTTTTAAAGAAGTTTCATAGGGAGATTGGCGTTCGTAAAACGCACGTTTCATATCATCTTTAACATTACTAAGGCCAAACGCTACACTTTCCGAAGCTCCTGCTGTATCTCCAGTTAATATTTTTAAATCAGCTAATTCATACGCTAAGTATGCATTAGGATTTCTTTTAAAAAGAATTTCAAATTGTTCTAAAGCACGTTTCGGTTCGTTTAATGCTTTTAATGAAATAGCTTTTACTTGAACAGCTAGATCAGAATCTGATTCGCTTTTTTCAATACCAATAGTATTCAGTGCCTGTAAATGCTGATTGTTGTTTGCATAAATATATGCTAAAGTATCCTTTCTCCCTTTAGATGGCGATAATACATTTAAATGAGTCAGTGCATTAATAACACCATTTACATCACCTTGCGCACTCATCTCTTTGTAAAAAGCTTCATAATGCTTTTTTAAGTCTGTTTGTGCTGTTCCAATAAAACCAATGCAACAAACAAGAGCAAATACTATTTTTTTCATTTTTATAATTTATTTGATTTAGTTAATGGCTAAACTATAAAAATTATTTTTACTAGGGTGTTAAGGAAAACCTTAAAAGGATTAAAGCCTGTAAAAAGTCTTTAAAAAACAAAAAAGACACCTGTTAGAGTGTCTTTTATCTGTTTTGTATATTTTATAATTTAGGCGATGCATTCTTCTAATACAATTTCCTTTTTATATGAATTTAAAAGGCTCGCGTAGAAAGCAATATTTTTCATATTAATATCTATACAAGATTTTAAATATTCTATTAAATTTTTAAATACAAAATTAGTATGCATCGTAGGGATGTTTGCATTCACTTTTTTAGGGTCATACAAACTATCATCAAGTACAATATTCATTGTTACTCTATTTCTATGATAATCTATTGATACATCAGTTGCGTTGTAGTATTTTTTTAAAATAGCTACGTGTAGGTTTTTAAAATTTTTATTTTCTCGATTGGGACTGCTGGAACTAATAAGTTCTTTAATTTCTCTGTAAACTCTTGTTTTTAAATTTGAATTATCCATTACAATCGACTTTTAAATTATGTGATAAAATTACGAGTTAAGTCGTGGTATGGATGCCTAATTAACACCAGCTTTCCCATTTTGTTGTGAAATAACATATTTTTGTTGTCTAGGGCATTATAATTGAAGTTTGAAATGCAAAGTTTTTAACATTTATAAGGTAATCAGCGTTAATTATTTTGCCATTTTTAGTTTTGTTTTCAATAAAAATAGGTGTTTTTAGACCTTTTTTCATCGCTTCTTTACTATAATACTCACTTTTTGAAGGATGATATGGATATACAGCATTTATGATTTCTCGCCACCATTGTTTGCTTGTAACATATATAAGAATACGGATACAATCATCTAAGTGAATTAAATTAACAGGGAAATTTCCATTGCTAATTTCTTCTTTTTTAGAAAGCATTACAACAGGATGTCTGGCATCATTTATAAGTCCGCCAAATCTAATAATGCTCGTTTTTAATTTTGGGTCCTTAAAAAACAGGTTTTCCGAAGTTAAAAGTTGTTTGCCAGATGCTGTAACGGGTTCTGGTTTTGTTTGTTCAGTAACAATACCTTCTGCTAAACCATAAACAGAAGTGCTACTCACAAAAATTACATTAGAAACCTCAGCTTGTTTTATTTCTTTATGTAACAATTGCATTTTAGTTACATAATTTTCTGCATGTTTGCCCCTTAATTTAGGAGGTACATTAATAATAAGCGTATCTACTGTAGATAGGAAATCAGCAATAGGTCCATTTATTTTATCTTCTGATAATGAAATTTTAAAGGGTAGGATGCCTTCATTTCTTAAAGTAATTAATTTTTCTTCAGAAGTAGTACTTCCATGCACAGTATATCCTTCTTTAATAAAAGATTTTGCTAATGGAAAGCCAAGCCACCCACAGCCCATAATAGCAATTGTTTTACTCAAAAGTAAATCGTTTTAGTGACTAAAATAGCATCATTTAAAATAAATGGCATAGCAATATTATTTTTTGGGCGTTTTGGGATTGTAAATAATGGATTCTCTAATAAATCATTTGAAGATTCGTAAATAGTGAGTTCTAACTTTTTATACTTAGGGAAAACCAATTCTAATTCGGTATATGCATTATCAGTAATATAATGTGTAAGGAGTTTGCTTTTAGCTTTATTCTTTTTATTTCTATTGGCTAAAAAATAGCTAGATAAAGAAACCTTATTTGCGGTAGCCTTTTTAATATCAATTTTATTAGTGAAGATATCTAATCTGTTTACATTTCGTTGTGGGGTAATGCATAGGGTTAAAAAACGATCAGCACCGACGATCGTATCTTTAGAAGTGTCTATTTTAAAAATAGGAATTTCTTTTTGAGGAGCATTAGTGGTATAGGTAAAGTTAGACCTGTACTTACTACTAATAGTAATTTTTGATAAAGAATCTGCTTTCTGTTTATCTTCTCCAATAAATAAGCTAGTCCAATCAGAAATAGAATGTTCGTATGTGGCCCATTCTGTTTTATCTGTATTAGCATTAAGAACATAGAGAAGACTAGTTGGTTTTGCTTTTTCTTCAGAAAAACCAGAGTTTATATGAGCAGAAATTAGTGCAACAAAGAAGAGGAATAAACTTAATCTGCCTAATCTTTTTTGATGTCTAAAAAAGCCAAAAACAGGAAGTAGCAAAAAGAAAATGAGTGTTACTAGAAGGGTAGCACTAACTAACATTTTTAGACCCAAACCAACAGGGAACATTTTAACAAAAGGGCTAAACATCCATAAAGCAGGGATGGTTAAGAACACTAGTAAAAATGGGTTAGGTTTTTCCTGATTTATAAGGACTAAAAAGGCAACTAATACTGCATAAATTGGAATAATAAAAAAACTTGCACCAGGTAAATATATAACTAGAGCTCCACATATGATCAACCATATGAATATTGGTGCTACTAATAAGTTTGCTATTTTAATAGCTTTAAATTTATGATAGGTATAGAAACAAACAGCTAAGGCAAATAAGGTAAAAGCGGTTATGTACGTATATCCATTATACGTAAAACCATGTAAAATGTCTTTATAATGTGGATATATGCTTTTTAGAATTTCCCAACTGTAATAGCCAACAAGTGCATTAATAACTAAGCTAATGAGCATAGGTAAAAAGCCTTTAGATATTGCAATACCACTCAATCTTCTTTTTTTAAAACCATAAATAAGAAGTACTAAAAAACTTAATGCAGCAAAGCCAAACATAGGCCAAATCCATTCATATGGATAAGATAATAGACCAAAAAATGGCATATTAAAATAATTAGAATCATTTAAGCTAACTAAAGAATTTAAATTAATAGTGCTAAAATGGTGCAACAAAGGCATTAGATAACTGCCTTGATGTGCCAGAGATTTTTTATCTAAACGGGCATACGTATCTTTTGATGTGTGATAGTCAAAATGATCGTCTATAAAAGCAAAATTAAACCCATTAATGTCATTATCTTCTCTAAATACCGTTAAATCAGTGTCATTAGGAAGCATTTTATAAATGCTATAGGCTAATGAATTAGAAACAGGATATAGTGGATTTGCCTTGGTAAATTCCTCAATTAAGCGTCCGTTACCTCTATTGGTTTCAATAAGCATATAAGATGGGCCACCACTACCACGGGCTTCGAAATTTAAAACTAAACCTACATCATTAGCCCATGGGTGTTGGTTTACAAAAAGATCAGCACCATTTAAGCCAAGCTCTTCTCCATCAGAAAAAAGAATTATAATGTCGTTCTTTGGCGTTTTATTTTCGGCTAAAAAGGCTCTTATGCCTTCTAATATCGTTGCAACTCCACTACCGGCATCACTAGCACCTAAAGAAGAATGTGGATTGCTATCATAATGGGATAATAATAGTAATGCTTTTCCAGATTCACTTCCTTTTATTCTTGTCAGAATATTTGTGGCTTTGGCCAAGTTTGCCCAGTTGCCTGCTGTATAACCTTGTTGTATAGTGGTTTCTAAACCCAATTTTTCTAACTCAGCTACAATATAAGAACGTACTTTTTTGTGTGCAGGAAAGCCAATACTGTGGGGTCTTTTTGAAATGTTTTTTACATGTACTAGGGCTTTATCGGTAGAAAATGTGGTTTTTAAGGTACCGCTATCAGCCTTATAAGAAGGCATTGCGGCTTTAAAAGCCCAATAAATAGAAAGTAGTATAATAAAAATGAGGAGAACAGAAGTCCGGTTTTTCATGCTTTAAAGTTATAGAATTTTTAGAAAACAATGCTAATAAATAAATTATAGGTAAGTTTCAAAAGAGAGGCGACATTTGCTAAAAACTGAATGATGTATTATTAAATTATGTGCATTAAAAAAGCATTTTTAGTATATTTTTCTTTGTTTTTTAAGTGTTATTGATAGAGATTATATAAAAATTTAGTATATTTAATGTCAACCTAAAAATAAATACTATGGGAATCAAGAGTTTTCAAGGTGCGCGAAAGACTACAAAAAAGGAATTTGATGCCCCTATTCTAGTTCAAGATTACATGACTGAAAAATTAGTAACATTTACACCAGATCAGTCTATATTAGAAGTAATGGAATTGTTTACAAAACACAATATTTCAGGAGGGCCGGTCTTAGATGATAATGGTTTTTTAGTAGGTATTATCTCTGAAGCAGATTGTATGAAAACCATTTCTGAAAGCAGGTACTTTAATCAGCCTATTTTGGATAAAAGTGTAGACAGTTATATGACTAAAAATGTTGAAACTATTCCGCATGACATTAGTATTTTTGATGCAGCAGGTACTTTTATAAAAAATAACAGACGTAGACTTCCAGTATTAAAACAGGGGCTGTTAGTAGGTCAAATTAGCCGAAAAGATATTGTAGTTGCCGCATTAAAATTAAGCGGACAGAATTGGTAAAAATATGCTTCTTAAGTTTTAAAATAAATTGAAATCCTTTCCTTAAAGAGAGGATTTTTTGTTTCTAGTATCTAATATTTATACAAATAGTATTCTACTATTTATTTTCATAGTTTTCTAAAGTAGCTTTTAGTCTTTTTAATGGGTACTTTAAGTGTATTTTTTCTGTGCCAATCTGTATGGTATCCTTTTTAAAAGTAAACTCCCTGTTTTCTAAGGTATCATTCTCATCTAAATAACCAAAATCGATATGTAGCTTTCCTAAAACCCCAGTTTCAATATTAATTACATAGCTATTGTATTCTGGGTCAGGTGTTGCATCATGTTTAAAAATAAGATGCTTATCTGTTAAAAATATTTCTCCAACAGAAGGCCATCTTAATTTTCCTGGTCCTCCGGTTATTGCATAATCATTAATAAAAATCCATTTGTATGAATTGCCTTTTTTAGCTAAAATGGCATGTTTTGTTTTATATATCTTGTACGTTTTGTTTTCGGTTACAAATTGCAATTCTTTAATAGGTTCAGCATAAGTCAGAAGTTCTCCACTACGTATAGTATTGCCATAAAAACTAAGGAATCCTTTTACATCTTTAGTATACACATTTGGGTTTTGAGCTATTGTAAACTCATCTGTTAATTTTAGTAAAGAATCTCCGCTGATGTCTACATGATAGGAGTAGGGAGCTTCAATCTGTTTATGCAACCATTTTGTTTTAGGAGATAAGATTTTATCAAAATAAACATCATCCTCTAGAATGTGTTCATTATAAGTAGCCGATAAAATCCAATGTAAGCAAGCATCTGGTTTTTCTCTTTTTTTATAAAACATCTTTTTTTTAAAGTACTCTAAAAATAATTTGTTTTCTGGCCTAAGTAGTTCTGGAGGAATAATGGTAATATTTTTTGTGTCGCCATAAGAACCTTCATTAGTTATGTTATAAATAGCTTTGTTCTTACCATTTATAATTTTATAATCTATGGTGCTATAACCAGAACCATAGTCTTTATAGAACTGTATCGTATCTAAAATACCGTCCAAATTAATGTCTTTTGTATAGGTAGAGTCCCTGTATTGTTGTCCACTAACTAAAACAGATATAAAAAATAAGAGTGTAAAAATGCGGTTTTTCATGTATCTAGTCACGTTTTACAATCATATAAAAATCATTATCTAGAGGTAAATAACCCAAATCATATACAAAATAGTAAACAGTACCTTTTTGAGTGGTATATAAATTTGTAAAGTAATCAAAGTCAAAACCTTTGTCTAATAATCTATTGCGCTTTGTTTTGGTTTTTCCGTCTGTAAGTGTAAAGCTTTCTAAAATTCTATGATTTTTTCTTAGACGATTATTAATATTTCGGATGAGGTTTTTACTGTCTTTATTTAATTTGTTATTGTAAGCATTACGGCAATAGTCAGAACAGAATTTTTTATCTACTCTACCTATAATTTTTTCATCACATTCAGGGCATGTTTTTTCCATAATTTATGCTGTTATATCAAGATTGTACTGTTTTAAAAGATTCCCTAAATGATGTTGAGAAAACTTTGCTTTTTTAAGTCGATTTACTTCAGGGTTTATATTAAAATTATATGCCGTTCTAAAATCTGTTTTTTCTAGTATAGAATGTTCAAAAACGGCCTGCTCTAAGTTACAATTTTGAAAGGAGCTAGCCGTTAAATCTGCCTCAGTAAAATCTGCCTGAATCATTTTACAAGTATCAAAAATGCTATTTCTTAGCTTTAATTGATAAAAAGAAGAAAAGTTTAAGGTGCAATGATCAAAAGAAAATGAGAGTAGAAACGAATTGCAATCCTGAAATTGTATTCCCATAAGTTTACAATCTTTAAAATTGGTAGCAGAAATGGTGCTTTCTTTTAGCTTGGCATTACTTAAATCACAAACGATAAACTGACACTCAATAAAAGAAGTATTTGTAATATCTGCATCAGTGAAAATACAATTACGAAAGGTGCAATGATCATATTCTGCTTTGGGTAGGCGTGTTTTAGTATAGTCTTGTCCTGAATAAGTTTGGTCTGTAATAAAAGGAATATTCATTTTTAATAATTATACTGTGTAAATATATTATACAATGCTTTGTATAAGCTCCCTGTAAATGGGGATTTAATTATTAAAAGTACCTAAATAAATGTTGTAATAAAATAAAAGGAGCTATACAAAGTCTGTATAGCTCCTTTTTTAGATTATAATTTGGTTTTTATTGGTCTAACTTTTTTGTTAGCGTAAAACCTGCAAATAAACTGATCCCAGCGGTTAAGAAAATACAACCTGGGTAAATGGCTTCGTCATTAACGCCAAAAGACTCAAAAATTAAAGCTATTAATGTTCCCCCACCAATACCCATTAATAATAGTGCAATGTTTAAAATAAGTACTTTCCAAATAGGAGCGGTATGTGTTCTCCCTTTTACAAAAATAGTAGCATCTGCGCCTTTCTCTATTAAGGCAAGTCGTTCCTTATTTCTTGTAGAAAAGTATAAATAGGCTATTCCAAAGAATGATCCGAAAATGACGATAAGAATTAAAACTGCTTCAAATTCCATAACTGTTTGTTTTTAATTGATTAATTTAAAATTGATTTACGTAGCTTAAGACGACATGATTTAAGTTGGGGTTACAAGATTTAAAAAAAAATATTTTTCCTTTTGTTGTAACCTAAAAGTACAAACAGTCGTCAAAACAACAAATGACCACTAACAACGACCAATATTACATTAATAAAATTATAGAAGGCAATTCTAATTTGTTTTCTGTATTGGTAGAACGTTATAAAGATTTAGTTTTTACTTTGGCATTACGCATGACCAAAAATAGGGAAGAAGCAGAAGAAGTGGCTCAGGATACCTTTATTAAAATATATAAGTATTTGCCAAAATTTAAAGGTGATTCAAAATTTTCTACTTGGGTATATAGAATAGCTTACAATACGTGTTTAGATAATATAAAGAAGAATAAGAGAAAACAAAATACAGTGAGTATTGATGAGTTTACAACGCAACAAGTAAAAACAGTAGATACTGCATTAGATAAAATGGAAATTAAAGAGCGCAATGAGGCTATTAAAATGTGTATAGCAAAATTACCTAGTGAAGATAGTTTTTTACTTACTTTATATTATTTTAAAGAGCACTCTTTACAAGAAATTGCCGAAATTGTAAATTCTAATGCCAATACTATTAAGGTGAAGCTATTTAGAAGCAGAAAAAAATTAGCGACCATATTAAAACAGCATTTAGAATCAGATATTATAAATAGTTATGGAAGATAATATAGAAAAAACAGTAGATAAATTAACGGAGAAGGTAATGAATACTATGGAGTTAGAAACGCCATCTGTTGATTTTACAGCTTCTATTATGGCTAAAATTGAAGCACTCTCAACTACAAAAACAATACGATATCAACCATTAATAGCAAATAAAATTTGGATTTTGATCTGTAGTGTAATTGCGGTAATTGTATCCGCAATAGTTTTAAGTGAGCCTTCTGGGAGTTATAATTTATTAAGTAGTGTAGATTTAAGTTTGTTTTCAGGAGATAAAATAAAAGAATTAGTATCAGGTTTTAACCCATCAAAAGTTACTTTTTATACCATTTTGTTATTTGGAATAATGCTATTTGTGCAAATATCTATTCTAAAAAATCAGTTTAATAAACGATTAGAAATGTAATGGGTTTTTAGGTTATAGAATTTTTTACCTTTAAAAATAATCGATTCAGTATATAAGATTTTTTTTATATTTGAGTTTGATTAATTAAGTACAAGCAAATTAAATTCTTATATGTATTCCATTATCTACCGCTCGGTAGCTCAAGAAGCGTTTCATAAAGCGCTTATTTATAAAATGTTAAGTAGAGCCAGAGACTTTAATGCAGAAAATAATATTACGGGATGTCTACTATATCATAACAATGTATTTCTCCAATTAATTGAAGGTGATAAAGAAACCATATCTGATTTATATGGCAGAATTGAGGAAGATGAAAGACACTCAAACGTTAAATTGCTTTTATCTGAAGATATCAAAACGCGTATTTTTAAAAAATGGGATATGGCTTTTCAAGATTTAGGAGAAGAAAAGTATAACAAGCTTCATAAAATGGCACAAATTCAAAAGTTGTTCGATGAAAGTAATATGTTTTTAAAAGCAAGTGATTCTAGCCTTGTTTTATTTAAAAGTGTCAGCGAAATTCTAGAATATTAGCGTTAAAGTATTCTGCTATAATATAAAACCAATCTCCTTTTTTTCGGAAGCTTATTTGCCTGTTGTCTCTACACGCAAGACGTTACGTATGCATAATAGATTAACTACAAACACAAAATTCTTCATAAGATACCTCAAACAAATCTAGGTATAAGCCTTTATCCTAATAAATGGCATCTATATTCATTTGCAAACGACTACAAACGTTTGTAAACGAAAGCAACTATTTCCGAACCGAATTTAATTTTAAAGCAATTCTATGTTTGCAATGTCTTAACAATGAAGTTGAGGTGATAAAAACTTTATATATGAATGCTCTTAAAAACAAAGTACAACTAATTGGTCATTTAGGAAACGATCCAGAAATTATAAGTTTAGATGGAGGCGCAAAGCTTGCTAAATTTTCAATTGCTACCAGTGAAAACTATAAAAATGCAAACGGCGAAAAAGTTGAAGATACCCAATGGCATAATATTGTAGCTTGGGGAAAAACAGCAGAATTGATAGAGAATTATCTGGTAAAGGGCAAGCAAGTTGCTATAGAAGGTAAATTAATGCACCGCACGTATGAAACTAAAGAAGGTGAAAAAAGATATATTACAGAAGTGCGCTGTAATGAAGTATTAATGCTTGGTAAATAATAGTGCATTGTAGTTTCACCATTTTGAACTGGTATTATTTGTTAATGCATATGATCCTAAAATGATTCTTTCTAATTTTAATCTTGCCTTTTGTCAATTTTTAGATTGGAAAGAATCATTTTTTTGTTTTTGCTGCATGATTCATCAGCATACCAAAATCAACTTATGCTATGAAAAATTCTTTTTAAGAATTTCGGCTTTCACATTATTAAGTATTGGCAAATCATAATGTAAAAGAATGCTTTGCGATTTCTATATTTCGTTTAAATAATTTTTTAATTTTTATGATATAGCTATTTCTAAGGAAGACTTTTTTTTAAAGAATTTAAAATTTCAAGAAGAGATCATAGCAACTTAGTTGGCAGTTCTGTTTAATCTTTAATAAGAGTATTGCATGATTTTAAAGAGGAAGATATCATAGATACAAAAAATAATTCTATTAAAATTATAGATATAGAGAAACTAATTAAAGCCCCTAGCATTTTTTAAATTCCATAATATATGATGTTAATGTGCTAGTTAAACTAGTAGTTGAAAATTTAATAATCAGGTTAATTGTTGGTATATATTAAAAGTAAAAAAGAAAATGTATGCAAATTTCTTGTTATATATAAAATAGACTAATTAGTTTGTTTAGTTTATATTTTTTGGTCTACACTTTATCGATAACATATTTTAGAATATAAGTTTTACTTCTTTTTTTGATAAAAATAACAAACTTACCAGTTGGTTTAAAATTAAGTGGAATATGGTAAAACAATAATTTTTGATCTGTATATTGTAGTAAATGAGAAGTTTTTAAAACAAAAAAAACATCAATTAGAAGAAAATTTGTTGTGCTACTCTAAAGGTATTTGCATGTGCATTTACAATCGTTTTTATTTCTGGAGAGTAGCCGCCACCCATACTACATTGCATAGGGATTTCTAATTTGTAACAGGTGTCTAAAACAATTTCATCACGTTTTTTACAACCCTCAATGCTTAAACATAAAGTACCTAATTTATCTGTTTTAATAACATCTACTCCTGCTAGATAAAAAATAAAATCTGGCTTTTCGCGCTCAATCAGCTTTTGTAATGTTTTATTTAAAATGGATAAATAGGTGTCATCATTTGTATTTTTTTCAAGGGCAATATCTAAATCAGATACTTCCTTTTTAAATGGATAATTACTGGCTCCATGCATTGAAAAAGTAAAAACAGAGCTGTCGTTTTTAAAAATTTCTGCAGTACCATTTCCTTGATGCACATCTAAATCTATAATTAATATTTTTTTGGCTAATCCTTTTGTTTGGAGATAACGTGCTCCAATCGCCTGATCGTTTAACATACAAAATGCTTCTCCACGATTGGTATAGGCATGATGTGTTCCGCCAGCAATATTCATTGCAATTCCATTTTCAAGAGCAAAGGCAGAAGCTTTCATAGTGCCATCTGCAATAATCCGTTCGCGTTCTACTAAATCCTCAGAAAGTGGGAATCCTATTTTACGAGCTGCTTTGTGCGGAATCATCATATTAAGCAAATCATAAAAATACTCTGGATCATGAACTGCTAAGATATATTTGTCATTAGGAATTTCTGGTTCAAAAAAATTCACTTCTTTACAGGTACCTTCATATAAAAGTTGTTTGGGTAACAAATCATATTTCAACATTGGGAAACGATGCCCTTCTGGTAATGGATGTTTGTAAATAGGATGGTAGGCTATTTTTAGCATGAAGCAAATTTAAATGATTTTGTTTGAAGGTATAGGTATTCCATCGAGACCTATTTATGTTCTTAATGAAATTTATCTTGTGCAGAGTTAAAAGCTAAAAATGAATTGTTAGCCCTGATGCAATTTCAACTGAATTCTTTTTCGAGCCACATCAACTTCTAAAACTTTTACAATAATTTGTTCTTGTAAGCTTACATGTGCATTTACATCTTTTACAAAAGAATCAGATAAGTTAGAAATATGAATAAGGCCACTTTCTTTGATTCCTATATCTACAAAACATCCAAAATTGGTTATGTTATTTACAATTCCAGGTAAAAGTTGCCCTTCATGTAGATCAGTTATAGTTTTTATATGCTGATTAAAAGTAAAAACTTTAGCCTTTTCACGGGTATCTAAACCTGGTTTTTCTAATTCTTTACGAATATCTTGTAGGGTTGGTAGACCAATAGTATCTGTACAGTAATGCTTTAAATCTATCTCTTTTAGGATGCTTTTATTACCAATAAGTTCAGATAAAGAAACACCTTTGTCTTTTGCCATTTTTTGTACAATTGCATAACTCTCTGGATGTACCGCAGAATCATCTAAAGGGTTTTTAGCTTTTTTAATTCGCAAGAATGCAGCAGCTTGTTCATAGGCTTTTCCACCTAAACGAGGTACTTTTTTAATGGTTTTACGATCTAAGAAAGGACCATTCTCATTACGATAGGCTACCATATTTTCGGCCAATTTAGGGCCAATTCCAGAAACATAGCTCAACAAAGGGATACTTGCTGTATTCACATTTACGCCTACTGAATTTACACAACTTTCTACAACAGTATCTAATGATGTTTTAAGTTTTGTTTGATCAACATCGTGTTGGTATTGCCCTACACCAATAGATTTTGCATCTATTTTTACCAATTCGGCCAAAGGGTCTGCCAATCGCCTTCCTATAGATACAGCTCCTCTAACAGTAACATCATAATTAGGAAATTCATCACGTGCTATTTTTGAAGCAGAATAAATAGATGCTCCAGCTTCACTAACTACAAACACTTCTATTTGTCTTTTAAATTGAATGCGTTTTATAAGTTGTTCTGTTTCTCTTGATGCAGTTCCATTTCCAATAGCAATGGCTTCAATTTTATAAGCATCTACTAAAGAGCTTATTTTTTTAATGGCTTCTGTACTTTTATTTTGTGGTGCGTGCGGATAAATAGTTTCGTTATGTTGTAGTTCTCCTTGCGCTCCTAAACATACAATTTTACAACCTGTTCTAAAGCCAGGATCAATAGCAAGAATTCTTTTTTCACCTAAAGGGGCACCTAATAATAATTGTTTTAGGTTTTTAGAAAACACTTCTATAGCTGCAGTATCAGCTTTTTCTTTTGCCGTTTTTAATATCTCATTAGAAAGCGAGGGAAGAAGCATGCGTTTATAGGCATCTTGTGCTGCTAATTGTATTTGTTCTGAACAAGAATTATGAGATTTTATAATTCTTCTTTCTATTTTTTCTAGTGCAATTTCGTTATCAATTTCTATTTTAACTCGTATGTAACCCTCATTTTCGGCTCTAAGGATTGCTAATAAACGGTGAGAAGGACATCGGTTTAGAGGCTCGTGCCAATCAAAATAATCACGGAATTTCTGTGCTTTTTCACTTGTACTGAGTGAAACCGAAGTATCATCTTTTTTAGTATTGACTACTTTAGTGATGAGTTGGGCAAAGTGTTCTAGTTGCTGTCTAATTTGGTTTCTAATATCTAAACGTTCATTAATCCATTCGGCAATAATATAGCGTGCACCTTCTAAAGCATCATCTTCATTAACAATAACATCATTTATATACTGAGAAGCTATATAATCGATCTCCTCAGCATTTTGCGCCATAATAATTTTTGCTAAAGGTTCTAAACCATTTTTACGTGCAGCTTCTGCCTTTGTTTTTCGTTTCTTTTTAAAGGGGAGATATAAATCTTCTAAGGCAATTAAATTGGGGGAAGCCTCAATCTTCTTTTTTATTTCTTCTGTTAATAGCCCTTGTTCGTCAATAGCCTTATAAATAGCAATTTTACGTTTTTCAAGCACTTCAAATTGCTCTTTAAATTTTACAATAGCTCCTATTTGTACTTCATCTAAATTTCCTGTTCGCTCTTTTCGGTATCTAGAGATAAAGGGTATTGTACAATCCTCATTTAAAAGCTCCACAGTGTTTTGGATGCTTTTTTCGGGAAGCTGTGTGTGTAGTTGTATATATTGTATCATAAAAAAGACCTTATAAAATAATTTATAAGGTCTCTAATATATTATACTCAATTGATTTAATCCAATTTGAAAGCTAAAATTTTACGTGGTAATCGAGATTTAAATGTTCCAAGACTTGCCTTGATATTTTTAAGTGATTTCCTTACGAATATCTCGAGGGCTTCCCAGCAGCTTGTTTTTTAGTTTTCACCAGATTGTTGTTTTGCTTCTTGTATCATTTTTTCATTAGGTACTATGGCAACATTTACTCTTCGGTTTTTTGCTCTACCCGCAGCAGTACTATTGTCATTCGTTGGTTGATTTTCTCCAAACCATTGGGTGGTAAATCTATAAGCACCTAAGCCTTTAGAAGTAAAATAATTAGTAACGGCATTGGCTCTATTTTTAGATAAAGTCATATTATACTCATCCGAACCAGCACTGTCTGTATGCCCAACAACTAAAATATTCGTATCTGTATATTCTTTAAATATACCCACTAATTTGTTTAAAGAATTTTGTGATGCAGCGTTGATAGAATATTTATTCGTATCAAAATACACACCGCTATTTTCATCAAAAGTAATAACAATACCATCATCTACACGCTCTACCTGTGCTCCAGGTATTTCTTCTTCTATTTTTTGAGCTTGTTTATCCATTTTGTTTCCAATAAGAATACCTGCTCCACCACCAACAACTCCACCGATAACAGCTCCTAATTCGCCATTACCACCTTTGCCGATGTTATTTCCTAAAATAGCACCTAAAATAGCACCACCGGTTGCACCAATGACAGCTCCTTTTTGTTTGTTATTTGCATTTTGTACCGCTTTACAATTGGTAAAACTAATGATCACTAGAAATGCTACTGCTATCGTTATTATTTTATTTGTTTTCATAGATCTAAAATATAGAATTGTTTTTATTGTTTTGAGAAAATCATATTAATTGTAAATGGTTTTCCATCTACATTTACAACTTGTTTCCATACCATACTTGTTTCGCTTAACTGCGTAAGATTTAATCTAAAACCAGTATTGGTCTGACTTTTCTTTTTTGCATCTGTTGGTTTTAAAAGAAAATCGTAAAGTCCTGTGTTTTCATCAATTTCTTGAATGGTAAAAATAAAATGCCGATCGCCTGTACTAGTACAGTTATCATTGTTTATGGCATAGATTCCTGTGTTGTTATTTGGAATAAATTGCCAAGTACTGCCTTCAAAACATTCTTTACTAGCATCGTTTAAAAGACTTATCTTATAGGTTCCAGGCTCATCATACGTAACCTGATTTAAAATCCAATTTCCTTTAATTACTTTTTTGGAAGTTCTAACTGTTTTAGAGGTTCCGCAAGAAAATAGAAAAATAGAAAATAGGAGTACTACTAATTGTTTCATAGTTTTTGTTTTATATGCTATATACGAATGTTTGTTAATTATAGACTTTAAGAAGATGAACAAAATATAGTTGAGTCATTTTCCTGTTGTTGTATGCAAAGGTATATGAACTAAGAAGTTTATTTGTTACAGAATTATTTTAAATGCTTACAGAATTTAATTTTTAATAAATATTGATTCTATACTTATTTAAACTTAGTTAAATGATAGATTTTATCTTTTCTGTTGTAATATCCGTAAACAAAAAAGTCATCCATTTTAAAAATAGTTTCAATAGCTAATTTTTTCTTCAAAACTGAATTTTTTAAGTATCTAGATCGCATTGAAATTTTATCAAATACATTATTAATTAAGTTAGGAGAATCTCCGTCAATGTGTTTTAGCGTTTTTTTGTTTAACAGGCTTTTAAAAAACACAGATCTACTATTTACATATGAGTAAAAACTATTTTCAATAGGCTTAACAGTATGAGACATTATTGTGATTCCATTTGTTTCATTTATTGTTGTAGTAGAAAATGTTGATGACCCTGTATTGTTAAGTTTTTTGATTCCACCAATTGTAATATCTATAATGTTTTCTTTATTGTATGTTATGAGGCCTACTTCTGAATTTGATAATTTTCTTAGGAATTCTTGAGTTTTTGGAATAATTTTTCTATTGTTTGATGATTCTTTTAATGAAATTGGATTAAGTACGTCTCCCTGCTCATAGAGTGGACCATTTTTAAATGCAATATCATCTTTTTTGCCAAAAGATAAGGTTTTTATTCGTTTATTAGCCAAAAGATCATCCATTGTAAATATTAGCGTGTCTTTGGATACAGATAGCTGATATAATTTATTTTCTAAGATAAATGAATTACTTTTTTTTATACTATCATCTTTATATGATGCTTTATGAAATTCAGATTCATAGGTATTGTTTTCTAAGTTTAATCTAATGATTCTTGTCCCTGATAATCTATGATTTAATGAAATTAATAATTCATTTTCTCTTGGATATATCTTTAATTTTTTGGATGAAATCTCAATAGAATTAGGGTTGTTTTCTTGTATAATGGAACAGTCTTTATTAGCCGTTATAATATTTGATAGTGAAACTAATTTGTTATGAGAGTTGTAAAAAGATTCTTTTTTCATATCATAAACTGTAGATATGCTTCCATCTTTGGTAAAAATATATCTTTTTATAATTGAAGTTCCCTTTATATACGTTAACATATGAAACTGATGGTTGTAATTAATAGCTTCAAGAAATTTCTCTCTATTTTCAAATTTTAATGAGAATTGATTTGCATCAATTTTTTCATTTTTATCGTTGATTGTTACTAAAAGGATACCATCATTACTATTATTTGAAAAGAATAAATTAATATGATCGTCTTTGGTAATACTATATCCATGCAATCTTGGAAAAACATTTGTAGGGGTAGCATATATCTTTTTAGAATGAGTTCCAGTTTTTACATTATGAATTACATGAGTAATTTGATCCTCTGAAGTGTAGAGAAAATGGGTGTTTTTTTCAGAATCTACAACAACCAAAGGTTTAATACTGTTTGGAAATTTTAATTTAATATTAAAAGAAGAAAGAGGAGTCTGACTATTTAAAGTAGTGATTATACTAAAAAGAATAAATAAAAATGTAGAAATAGCTTTTTTCATAATTTTAATTTATAGTTTCTCCATTACCAACTCCATCCGAATCTGGATTTACAAAAACTAATTTTCCGTTGGTATCTTCGGTCATCAATATCATGCCTTCGCTTTCTACACCTCTTAGTTTTCTCGGCGCTAAGTTCACTAAAACTGTTACTCGTTTACCAATAATCTCATCGGGTGTAAAACTCTCTGAAATACCAGAAACAATAGTTCTAATGTCTAAACCAGTATCTACTTTTAAAACCAATAACTTTTTAGCTTTAGGCATTTTAGAAGCTTCAATAATTGTTCCAACGCGCATATCTAGTTTAGAAAAATCATCAAAAGTAATAGTATCTTTTTGTGGTATTACTTCTTTATTGGCGTTTTCGTTTGCTTTTTTTGTGGCTTCTAGTTTATCTAATTGCACTTGTATGGTGTTATCTTCTATTTTAGAGAAGAGTAATTCTCCCTTATTTATTTGATGCTCCGCAGTTAATAGTACTTCTTTTTTGCTAACATCATTCCAGCTGTTTGTATTATTGCTATTCAGCATATTTTTTAGTTTAACGGCTGTAAATGGTAAAAAAGGTTCGCTTACTACTGCCAATGCAGCAGCTATCTGTAATGCAACAAACATAATTGTTTTTACACGCTCTTCATCTTGTTTAATGACCTTCCAAGGTTCTTCGTCTGCTAGGTATTTATTTCCTAATCTAGCTAAATTCATTACTTCTTGCCCTGCTTCTCTAAAACGGTACCGCTCTATGGAATTTGAAATAATTTCTGGATATTTTTTTACCTCTTCTAATGTAGCCTTATCCACTTCAGATAAATTTCCAGGAGTAGGAACTTTTCCTGCGTAATATTTATTGGTGAGTACTACTACACGGTTGATGAAGTTTCCAAAAATAGCAACCAATTCATTATTGTTTCTTGCCTGAAAATCTTTCCAAGTAAAGTCATTATCCTTAGTTTCTGGTGCATTGGCAGTAAGTGTATAACGCAATACATCTTGCATATCTGGAAATTCTTCTAAATACTCATGCAACCAAACCGCCCAGTTTTTAGAGGTAGAAAGCTTATTGCCTTCTAGGTTTAAAAACTCATTAGCAGGCACATTTTCAGGTAAAATATAATTGCCATGTGCTTTTAAAATAGCGGGGAAAATAATACAGTGAAAAACAATATTATCTTTACCAATAAAATGCACCATTTTAGTATTTTCATCTTTCCAATACGGCTCCCAATCTTTTCCTTCTCTAGCGGCCCATTCTTTAGTTGAGGAAATATAACCTATCGGTGCATCAAACCAAACATAGAGCACTTTGCCTTCTCCTCCTTCAACGGGTACAGGGATGCCCCAGTCTAAATCTCTGGTTACGGCTCTTGGTTTTAACCCATCATCTATCCAAGATTTACATTGGCCATATACATTTGGTTTCCAATCTTTTTTATGCCCTTCTAAGATCCATTCTTTTAAGAAATCTTCATGCCTATCTAAGGGTAAAAACCAATGTTTTGTTTCTTTCAAAGTTGGTACAGCACCAGAAACAGTAGATTTTGGGTTGATTAAATCGGTAGCATTTAATGTAGAGCCACAATTTTCGCACTGATCACCATAAGCTTCTTCATTTCCGCATTTTGGGCAGGTACCTGTTACAAACCTGTCTGCCAAAAATTGGTCTGCTTCTGCATCGTATAATTGCGCTGTAGTTTCTTCTATAAATTCGCCATTAGCATGTAGTGTTTTAAAAAAATCTGAGGCTGTTTCATGATGTATTGCTGCTGAAGTTCTAGAATAATTATCGAAAGTAATTCCAAAATCAGTAAAAGATTTTTTAATAATGGTATGGTATTTATCTATAACATCTTTAGGTGTAATGCCTTCTTTTTTTGCTTTCATTGAAATGGCTACACCATGCTCATCACTTCCACAAATAAAAGCTACATCTTTTCCTGTTAAACGTAAATACCTGCTGTAGATATCTGCAGGAACGTAAACACCTGCTAAATGGCCAATATGTATAGGTCCGTTTGTGTAAGGTAATGCTGCTGTTATGGTATATCTAGAAGGGGTTTTGCTATGCTGCGACATGATATGATTTAGATTTGCCGACAAAAATACAGATTTTGAATAGAGATCATTACAAAAATCCAAAAAAGAGGAAGCAAGAGGTATAAGGATTTTTTGAATTTTAACTATAAAGCAAGACCTTCTTGTTTAGTGACTAGTGTATTCACTATAAGAAGGTCTCTATGTAGATAGTAAGTGGGGAGCTTTTAGGAAATCATAATTGATTTACTCATTTTACGGTCTTGTACTCTTATACTATAGATATATTTTCCAGTGGCTAAATAGGTGTTGAGACGTTCTCTAATATTTATTTCTGTAGATCCTTGTAACATCATTTCATTAAAAACAGTTCCTAAGTTTTGCCCTAAAATATTGTACAATTGGATGTCTACATGGGCAGCAAAAGGCATTTCTAAATAAATATGTGGTGTTTTATTGGTTGGATAAAAGGGCTTATGAACTAAAGCATCTAATAATTCTGGGGTAGGAGCTATAGCTTCTGGATCTTCTGGTGTATTAGGTGTAGGGTCACCATCGCTTACTGGCAAATCTTGGAAAACAGTACTGTCACCAGAGCATTGAAAGCCTAAGTTGATTGGAGTGTAATTATAATTTAAATGTTGCCGTACTTTGTCTGGTGCTACACACAACCATTCTGCTAAAACAGTTCCATACAAATCTCGGAAGTCTGTAGTCATGTCTAGATTTCCTCTGTTATTCTCATTATCTTCCATTAAAGGGGGATGTTCTCCAACAAAAGCACTTGCACTTCCATTTAAACCAGATCCAAAAAATAGGGTAGGCGCAGCTTTTCCATGATCTGTTCCATTAGAGCCATTTTCAAAAATACGCCTTCCAAATTCAGAAAAAGTCATACTTAAAACTTTTTCTTCTAGTCCTGTAGCTGGCACGGCAAGATCATCATAAAAATTAGTTACTGCTATGGATAAATTAGTCATTAAACGCTCATGTGCTAAAGGCTGATTGCCATGTGTGTCAAAACCACCCATAGAAATCATATATACTTTGGTACCTAAATTTCCTTTTATCAATCTAGCTATTATTTTTAGCTGTCTGGCAAAATTATTGTCTTGGTAATTAACATCATTTTGTCCTCTTTGTGCTGCATCATATATTTTACCAGCATATTCTAATGTAGTATTGGTTACCCCACGTAAAAAACGCAACTGATCGCCGTACATACAATCATCAAATAACGTTTCTGTTAAACCGTATTGCGATCCTGTATCAGCAATATTTTCTAATTGGTCTATATTATTAGTGACAAAAGCATAATTGGTTTCTTCGCCTTCAAAAACCAAACTTCCAAAATTACCTATTTGTATGGCTGCAGGGGCTTCTGGCCGGCCAGCTTCAGTTAAATAATCTGGATAACACTCTTCAAAATGTCTGCCCATCCAACCAGTATCTAAGCCAGAAAAACCAGTTGTATTGATATCGGTATTTGCAAAAATATCTGAACCCGTAAAATGGGATAACCTCTGATTTTCATACCCTACTCCATGTACCGCTTTAAATTGGTCATTATCCCATAATTTCTCTAAAGATTTCATATAGCTTGGAATACCAAACTCATCAGTTAATTTTACTATTTTACTTTCTGGGATATGAATATTAGGACGTACGGAAACATAATCATCAAATTGTTCTAGAGGAATTACGGTGCTTAGACCATCATTACCCCCAGATAAGCGAATTAATATTAAGATATTTTCTGTTTCTGCGTTTGCTAATGCCATCGTTAATGGTGATGGGGCGGATGCGGAAACAAAATTACTCCCTAACATCATAGTGCCAGAACCCGCTATTCCTAATGCTTGTATAAAGGAACGTCTACTCCATTTTTTATGCTCTTGGTCATGCCCTTCGTGTTCTATTCCTTTATGAGGTGTGTCGTGAGTATCGCACATAATACTAGGTTTATTTTAATTGAAATTCTGGTTGTCTAACCAGGTGTTTTAATAAAAGGTAAACTTGTTGTTCCGCTCCATCACGAAGCATACTCCATGTACCATCTTCATAGGCATTTGTATCTTCAAAAGGTTCTCTAAATATTTGAATAGCCGTATCTATTTGATCTGCTAATAAGCCTTTAGGTAATATTTTATTTATAATGCGTGCCGCAACTACATTAGGGTCACCTATAGTTGTTCCTTGAGCACCTGTTGCTGCAATACCAAAGTTTCTAAATTCTTCAGGGTCATTTCTCCAAAAGAGTTCTATTGTCATTTCTGCGGTTAACCATCTGCCAATAAGAAAGTTGGTGTTAATCCAAGTTCTATCTCTTTGCCAACCCGCTACATCTATGGGATTAAATAATTCTTGACCTACTAATCTAGAAGATTCTACAACTCCAGAAACAATACTTTCATTGATCGTAAAACTAGTTTCTTTAATAAGGTTTACAAAAACATCAAAAGGGCTTTTAATAATAACACCCATAGCATATTCATTAAAAAAATGTTGACTTTTAAATAACTGCCGTAGTACTGGGGCAATTTCAAAATCATTAGTTCTAAAGGTTTGTGCCATTTCACTTATTATGGTTTCTGCATTACCAGGAGCATCACTAGTATCTGGATGCACAAAAAATTCATATAATTTGGTGCAAATAAAAGTAGAAATTTCATTGGGTCTTTGCTCAAAAAGAATTCTTATTACATCATCATAACCCCAGTTACCTGTTTGCCCTAAAATTGTTTTTTCGCCAGTATCGTGCCTGTCTGCTCTAAAAGTTACAGGAGTCCATTGTACTTCACCTCTTTCTACATAACCCGTTAAAGCTTTTGCAGTTTCTACAATATCATCTTCTGTATATTCATTACCTTCTCCTAAACAAAAAAGCTCATAAATTTCACGAGCATAATTCTCGTTTGGACTATTGTTATTGTTAAATGCGCCATCTAAATAGTACAACATAGCACTTGTTAAACCAATTTCACTAAGAAAAGTTTTGAAATTACCTAAAGCATTACGTTGCAGGCAATTTATATATTCGTACAAAAATGGAGGTGCATCATAAACTCTTAGTTCAGTAACAAAATGGTTGCTCCAAAAAAAGCTAAGGCGGTCTCTGAGATTATTTTCAAAAAAAGAGTTTGCCAATGCTCCTTGCATTTCTTCTATTTGTGCTCTAACAATAGGACGCCTAAGGTCGCCATCCTCTGGATATTCTGCTCGTGTCCAAGTAGCCCATTCCGGTGCAGGTATTGGAGCTAAATTTAATGCCTCATCTATTAATTGATCTACAATTGTACTAGAATTTTGAAGATTTACACTATCAATAGTGGCTACAGATGCACTAAACCCAAGCCTTCTATATAAATGCTCAGCTTGGTCTTTAGAAAGAGCCATGTTAAGAGGAGCTATAGGCGCTTCATTACAATTAATGAAATATTCCATAGTGTTTGAGGTCGTTTTGTTCTAAAGTTTAATTATGTTCGTGATTATTAAAACGTAATAATCTGTATTTTAGTGCGATATGCTTGATGAATACCTCACATATTCTACTTAAAAAATACGTAGCTGTTGGTATTTTAGACGTTTAAAACCTCATTTTTTCGATGAAATGCATAAAAATTGTTACTTTATAGATGGGAAAACATAACGAATTTGGGAAAGAAGGGGAACAAATAGCAGTAGATTTTTTGCAGAAAAAGGGCTATCAGATTTGTTATAAAAACTACCGTTATTTAAAGGCTGAAATTGATATTATTGCTAAAAAGGCAGATACTTTGGCTATTGTTGAGGTAAAATCTAGAACTACTAACTTTATTGAGCATATTGAAGATACGGTGACTCAAAAAAAGATACAATTATTATTATCTGCGGCAGATTATTATGTACTAGATAATGACTTAGATGTTGAGGTACGTTTTGATATCATTACTATTTTAAAGAAAGCAAATAAAATAGAAATAACACATTTAGAAGATGCTTTTTATCATTTTTAATACACTATAAAATTAGTAGACTTTTATTGTTCACAATTTGTTTTATTTATAACAAATTGTTATTTTTGCAGCTAACCAAATTTTTGTAATGAAAACAATTTCTTCTGTAGTAGAACAGTACATTAAGAAAAAACCATTCCTTCAGAGTGCTTTAGCCCAAGGAATTATTAATTTAACATCGCTTTCTAGAATTGTAAAACCCGAAATAGAATCAGAACTAGGAAAAGATGTTAGAAACGGTGCCATTGTAATGGCATTAAAAAGACTGTCTGATGATTTAGAATTTAGGGCAACGCATAAAATTATTAAAGTGCTCAAGAATATTGGGGAAATTACAGTGCGTTCTTCTTTAACAGACTTTACCTTTTTATTATCAGATTCTATATTAGACAATCAAGGTGCTTTGTTAAAAGAAGTAAATAAAGATAAAGATGTGTTTTATACTTCTTCTAGAGGTGTAAATGAGCTTAATATTGTGGTAAGTAATAGTTTAGATAAAGTTGTAGAATCTTTATTTGAAACACAAATATGTACCCAAAAGGCAGAAGAGCTGTCTTCTATTACGGTAAAATTACCATCAGAAAATGTTTCTGTCCCAGGGCTTTATTACTTTATATTTCAAAGATTGGCATGGGAAGGTATCGTATTATATGAGGTGATTTCTACAACTAATGAATTTACCATTTTAGTAGATGATGCTCAGGTAGATATTGCTTTTAAAACCATAAAAGATTTAAAAACGCTGTAGTAGTTTTTGTTTATTTTACTAGATCCTATAATAGTAAATGATCTAATGCTTGCCCTGAGGTTACTTACTTAAGCTCATTTAGAAAAATAATCACAGCTCTATCGGAATCTGGTTTAGCAATAATTTCTTTATTCTTATTTAATACAAAATAGGTTGGGGTAGCATGGATATCGTATAATTTAGCATACTCGCTCTGCCATCTGCCTAAAGAAATAGCATGTTCAAAGTTTTCTAGCTTCCCAGCTTCGAACTCCCAGTTTTCTGCATCATCCTCAAGGCCAACAGCAACTACTTTTATGCTTGTTTCTTTTTTGAGTTTTTTGTGTAATTCTGGTAATTCTCTTAAGCAATGCCCACAAGTACTACTCCAAAAAACAAGCACATAATTTTCTGCACCTGTTAAATCGCTCAACTTTTTTAAATCGTCATCTTTTTTCCATACAATTTCTGGAGCTGTGGCTCCTACTCGCAATCTATTATGCGTTTCAATGGTATTTTTTAAATCGTCATTATTGGTTTTTACAATTAAATCATATAAATAATTATCGTAAATGAAATCTGAAACTGTATTGTAACCTATGGCTACAGCATTGTTCCATAAATCGTTGTAAATATTAAGTTTAAAAGATTCTTCTGTTGTTGTAAGTTGCTTAGCTACAATAGCAATGTTTTTGATCACTTCTTTTTCGGTATCTTCCGCACTCATTTCTTCAAGAGGAAGTGCCGTAAATGCATAATTTGATATTTTACTGGTTAAAAAAGCTGAACTTTGTAGTACAGGATCTTTTAAATCAATAGCATTAAAATAAGCTTCTTTTCTATTTTTAATATAGTCCTGCACCGTTTCATATTGCTTAGGCGTATATGTTTTGTTAGAAGTGATAAAATGATTTACCAAAAGTCCTTCAGATTTTTTAGCGTATGAAAGTTGAATTTCTTCTATTTTTTCTACTAGCCTAGTAAATTCAGAACGATCTGTTTTTTGTTTAGCATAGAAGTTAATAAGCGCTTGTTCTGCTGTATTTATAACATTAAAATAGTCGTTAAAAATTATATTTTCTTCTGAAGCTACAAAAGAAAGGCCATCATCTGTATCAAAATTTAATTGAATAGACTCTTTTCCGTTATAAATGATATCAAAATTATATTCTTCTTGTGGTACAGCATATACTATTCTATAATTTCCTGGAGTAGCATTTTCAGGAAGGTTTAAGGTAAATTCCCCATCTTTAACGGCACTGTCTACAACATAAACTTGTGTTCCTGGTTTTAATTGATAGGCAATAACCCATTTGTAATCTTTTGCTGGAGAAAAAGTTCCAGAAATTGTTTTTTGTGCGTTAAGCGTGATTGTGGTTACTACCACTACTAAAAAAGAAAATAGTTTCATAAAAAGTATAAGTCAATAATCAGACCAAAAATAATATTTCTAATTGTATTTCCTCAATAATAGATATGTAATTGCTCTGAGACTTCTAACCCGCATTATTTTTCAATCTAATATCTCACGGTCTTACCTTGTGGTAATTTACTTATATATTAAAATTATTTAAGCGATTTATACTTTTAGCATTTGCCTTATTTTAAATAGTAATACAATTTCTAATAATACTGCTATAAATTGTATAAAAAGCCCAACAGGTGTTAAGACTACTGTTAGGAAACAAAACGCAGTAGCAATTTCAAAACTCCCAGCTATATAGGCTATAGTTCCTATTTTTTTTGCAGATTTAAGAATAGCGATACCAAATAGAATACCCAGCGTTCCTGAGCCTATAGATACCGCTATTAAGATAGCTTCAATAGGGAAATTAGTATCAAAGAATAAAGTGCTAATGTCGTATACATAAAAAATAAATAAGGTAAATATGAGTAGTACAGATGCTATTTTCATTAAATAATTTTTGAGCAATTTGCCTAAAATTAAAAAGCCATAAAGAAGACAAGCATATCCTAAATATGCAATTATTTTAATAAAAAAATGTGCTGTAATGCCAAAGAATAACCTATCATTACTATACCTGTAATAATCTGCAATACCTTCAAAAGGTCCTGTAAGTAGATATATTATCCCCGAAATACCAGCCAAGCTAAGTAAAAATGAAATAGATTTATATGCTGTTTGCGATGCTACAAATAATTCATTTGTACCCTCGTCATTTTTTGTATAGAGTTCTTCAAAATCATGATCTAGCGCAGATAGAATTGTTTTAATCGTATAACTTCTTGGTGATACTTCTCCACTCTCTATGCGTTGTAGTGTTCTTACATTTATATTACAACGTTCTACAAGTTCTTCTTGTGTAAAGCCTTTTTGTTTTCGTAATTCAGTGATCTTATGACCTAATGCTGGTTGTTTCATCATTGTGATTTTTTAAAGTTCTTCAGCAATATTACGTTCAAGATAAAACCAAACCAACGAACTTTCTAAAATTTGACCCGACATTAGCACGACATATTTATATAACACAGTAATTTATGGAGTTTTACTGAATTATTTGTTTTATAAAAAGTAATGTAAAAGGGTATTTAAAAAAGTAGTTTTATACGATTGTTTCCTTTTTTGGAATAATAGAATTAAAAGCTTGTAAGGCTAAGTATGCACTATCAGGACTTTTTATATTCTCAAAAACCAGTAGCAAACGCAATCCGCTACGTGTTTGTTTTTCTTTTATTTTACAGTGCTTGGTATTGCTTTGTACAAATTGTAGAATATTTGTAAACGTACTGCTTTGGTAAAAATCTGATTGTTGGTCCGCAATAAAATAACCTATCATTTTACCTTGTTTCATGACAATTTTTTCTAAACCTATTGCATTTGCAATCCATTTAATACGGACCGAATTTAATAAATCTTCCACCTCAGGTGGTAACTCTCCAAACCGATCTATTAATTGCTTTTCAAAAACTTTAAGTTTCTCTTCTTCTTTTATCTGGTTAAGTGCTGTATACAGATTAAGCCTTTCTGTAATATTATTGATATAATCATCTGGGAATAATAGCTCAAAATCAGAATCTATTTGTGTTTCTTTTACGAAGATTTTTTCAACTTTGCCTTCTACTTCTTCATATAAATCTTTAAACTCATTTTCTTTTAATTCTTCAATCGCTTCTGCTAATATTTTCTGATAGGTATCAAAACCTATTTCATTGATAAAGCCACTTTGCTCGCCTCCTAAAATATCACCAGCGCCACGGATTTCTAGATCTTTCATGGCAATATTAAAACCACTCCCTAATTCTGTAAATTGTTCTAAGGCCTGGATGCGTTTTCTGGCATCTGTAGTCATTACATCATGTGGCGGTGTAATAAAATAACAGAATGCTTTTTTATTACTTCTACCCACTCTTCCCCGCATTTGGTGTAGATCACTCAATCCAAAATTATTGGCATTATTAATAAAAATAGTATTGGCATTGGTAACGTCTAAACCACTTTCTACAATGGTGGTAGAAACCAAAACATCAAACTCACCATTTATAAAGGATAGCATCAGCGTTTCTAGTTTTTTACCTTCCATTTGCCCATGGCCAATACCAATTTTAGCATCCGGAACTAAACGCTGTAACATCCCAGCTACTTCTTTAATATTTTCAATACGGTTATGAATAAAAAATACCTGTCCGCCACGTTGAATCTCATAGCTAACAGCATCTCGTATGGTTTCTTCAGAAAACCGAATTACCTGACTTTCTATAGGATACCGGTTTGGTGGTGGAGTTTTAATAACCGATAAATCTCTAGCGGCCATTAAGCTAAATTGTAAAGTTCTGGGAATTGGAGTTGCGGTTAAGGTTAATACATCTATATTTTCTTTAATAGATTTTAGTTTGTCTTTTACGGCCACGCCAAATTTTTGCTCTTCGTCTACAATCAGTAAACCAAGATCTTTAAACTGTACCTTTTTATTTACCAATTGATGCGTTCCAATAATAATATCAACTGTCCCTGCTGCTAATTTTTCTAAAGTTTCTTTTTTCTCCTTAGCTGTTCTAAATCGGTTTAAATAATCTACCGTTACTGGCATATCTTTTAAACGTTCTGTAAAGGTTCTAGCATGCTGAAACGCTAATATGGTGGTAGGAACTAAAATAGCAACTTGTTTGTTATTTGCTACAGCTTTAAAGGCAGCTCTTATGGCTACTTCTGTTTTTCCAAAGCCTACATCTCCACAAATAAGCCTGTCCATAGGACGCTCGCTTTCCATATCTCTTTTAATATCTGCTGTGGCGGTACTTTGGTCTGGAGTATCTTCATAGATAAAAGAAGCTTCTAACTCATGCTGTAAATACCCGTCGGGTTCGTACTGAAAGCCTTTTTCTAGCCTTCTTTTTGCATATATTTTAATAAGGTTAAAAGCAATTTTCTTAACTCTAGATTTTGCTTTGTCTTTTACTTTTTTCCAAGCCCCAGAACCTAATTTGTATATTTTTGGTGGAGCACCGTCTTTTCCATTAAATTTAGATATTTTATGTAGGGAGTGAATGCTGACATACAAAACATCTCGCTCTCCGTATGCTAATTTTATTGCTTCTTGCTTTTTTCCGTTGACATCTATTTTTTGAAGTCCACCAAATTTTCCAACACCATGGTCTATATGGGTAACATAATCGCCAATTTCTAATCTATTTAATTCTTTTAACGTAATGGCCTGTTTTTTAGCGTAACCATTTTTAAGTTGAAATTTATGGTAGCGCTCAAAAATCTGATGATCGGTATAGCATACTAGTTTTAAATCATCATGAATAAAACCTTTGTGTAATGGAAAAACTACTGTTTTGTAGTGTACACTTTGGCTGCGCTCAGTGCTAGCACTTCCATTTTGGTTGCTGAGGGTAGTCGAAGCAACTTCATCAAAAATATCATGAAAACGTTGTGCTTGCTGGTCTGTAGCACAGAAAATATAGTTGGTGTAGCCTTCCTCATGATTTTGGTTGAGGTTTTCTATTAGTAAATCAAACTTTTTATTAAAAGAGGGTTGGGGTCTGGTAGTAAATGTAATCTGTGTCTCTTTTTGCTTTGCCTCTCCAGTGCTACTAGTAATTAATTTAAAAGCTTCTAGTTGGGTTTTTAATAAAGTAGCATCTGCAAAAAGCGCTGCTGGTTCCACATGTTTTACATCCGTAGCTAATTTTGAAAAGGCTTCTTTTGCTTTTTCAAAAAAAGAATTTAAACGAGCAAAAAGTGTTTCTAAATCGTTACTAAAAACAATGGTATTAGGAGCAATATATTTTAGAAAACTCTCTCTAGTTTCATTTAAAAGTTTATTCTCTACATTAGGGACAATTGTAATTTTTGTGACTTTTTCTTTTGAGAGTTGTGTTTCCACATCAAAAGTTCTAATACTATCTACTTCATCACCGAAAAACTCTAAACGGTAGGGCTCGTCATGCGAAAAAGAGAATACATCAACAATACCGCCACGCACAGAAAATTCTCCAGGTTCTGTTACAAAATCTACGCGTTTAAATTGATACTCAAAAAGCACTTCATTTAAAAAGTCTAAGGATAAAGAATCTTCTAACTTTATTTTTAAAGTGTTTTTGTCTAGTTCTTTTCGGGTAACTACTTTTTCAAATAAAGCGTCAGGATAGGTAACTATGATAGCAGGTTTTTTTCTTGAATTTATTCTGTTTAAAACTTCTGCACGGAGTAGCACATTGGCATTGTCTGTCTCTTCTATTTGGTATGGTCTTCTATAACTACCTGGGTAAAAAAGCACCTCTTTTTCACCAACAAGCAGTTCTAAATCATTTAAATGATAGGCAGCTTCTTCTTTATCATTAAAAACTAAAAGGAATGGGCTTTCTGTGCTTTTAAATAGTTCTGCTAAAACAAAAGATAAGGAAGAACCTACTAAACCTTTTAAATGCAGATGATGAGGCATAACTTCTCCTAGTTTCTGCTTTTGCAGAGACTGAGTAAAAAGTGCTTTAATTTTATTGAACCCCAAAGCTTAAAATTTCTGCAAATATAGGTTGTTATACCATTTCTTATATGAAATTATCCCTAAAAACAAGATAGTAGTTTCTCAAAATCTGCCGAAGTATTGTAGACATGCGGAGATACTCTAATAGCACCACCGCGATATGAGACATAAATATTTTCTTGGATCAGTTTTTCTTTAATAACTTCCAACTCATACGCTCCATTTAAATAAATACCAAATAGATGCATTGCACTATAATTTTCATCTTCTATAAAACAACCTTTAGCTCGTAATTGTCTTATAGCATCTTTAGATATGGCTGCACAATACTCTTGAATTTGCTTTGGTTGCCATATGAGCAATTGATCTATCGCTTTAATCAGCATAGGAGTAAGTACAAAATTACTAGATTCTCCAACGGAGTAACGGCCTGCTTTAGGCTGGTAGGTTTCTGGGTATTTGGTTAACTGACTAAAATCTTCACTATTGCTGCGGTTCATCCAATTGTGTTCTAAAGGTATTCCGTCATTGAATGTATCACTATAATAAGCCATTCCTAAAGAATAAGGTCCCATTAACCACTTGTAACCTCCACAAATTAAGGCGTCTGGTTGTATTTCTTTAACGGAGAAGGGGAGTGCTCCCACACTTTGCGTACCATCAATTACTAAAAGTGCATTTACTTCATTTGTTTTTTTACGAATTTCTTTTAAGTTAAAAAGAGTGCCATCTGCCCAATGTACATGCGCCATTGCAACTACAGCTGTTTTAGTATTTATGGCGTTTAATATAGCTTGATTCCATAATTTTCCTCTATTTTCTAATGTTTTAGGCGGAGCTACGATAGTTATTTTAGCCTTATATTTTTCAGCAATTTGCTGCCAAGGGTATACATTACTAGGAAACTGTTCTTCCACTAAAATAATCTCATCACCAGCATTTAACCTAATATTATGGGCAACAGTAGAAATTCCGTAAGAAACAGAAGGTATTATTGCTGTATTTTGATAATCTTCCGCATCAATAAGTTTGGCAAAACGCTGTTTTAATATTTTTTGTTTGGTAAAAAAATCTTCAGGACCTATCTCATAGGGTAATCCTTTTCGTTTTAGGTTTTCTATACCAACCTGTTCTACACTTTTTAATTGGGGAGCCATATAGGCTCCGTTTAAATAGGTAATATGATCGGGTAAGCTAAATAATTCTTTTTGATGTGATAACATGTTATAATTTCTCTTTTTAAGAAGCCATTTAATTAATGCTGTGAAGTTAAAGAATTACAGCAAAATGTTTTCTATTAGAAATAGAAGATTAACAATAGTTATGAAAAATAGATCAGATTTTTTAATATGGTTGATCTATTTTTCTAGTTATTTGAAAGTATGAGTTCTTCTGATAGAAAATGCTTGAAAATATTTTTAAATACTGAAAAATATGATCTTTAAAAAAATTATATTTGCGGCAAATAAAAATGAAACAAATGTCTTTTAAAGATTTATATACCAGTGGTGAGCATAGAAGAAATTTAGCACATTTTGCAACAATAGCTTCTTTAGCTGCTGTAGATGGAGATGTAAGCCCAGAGGAAAAACAATTATTAGATCGTTTTGCTCAGAAATTAAATATTACAGATGCAGAATATGTAGAAGTAATGAAAAAAGAAAATAAATATCCTATTGATCCGCCAACAAGCGCAGAGAAAAGATTAGAACGTTTATTTGATCTTTTTAAAATAATTTTTGTTGACCATGTTATTGATGCGCAAGAAATGATATTATTAAAAAAATACGCTATTGGATTAGGTTTTTCAGATGAAAAAGCAGATCAGGTGATTTCAAAATCAGTAGCCATATTTAGTGGTAAAATAGATTTTGAAGATTATAGTTATTTATTGAATAATTAAGAAAATAGATGTTAGAAATAAATAAAAAGGAGCTAATTAAGCTCCTTTTTTAGTTTTTAATAATTAAAAGAGATTAATTAATATGTAGTACTATTATAATTTTAAATGATATTAAGATTAATCTTTTGGTTTAAAATCTAGCACTTATTTTACACAAAAAAAAGAACCACAATACATAAAACAATTCTACATCATAAAATAGAGGGATTTAAATTGGTATAAAAATTGTTAATAGTACTTATCATCTATACATTATTCTAAAACCATTTACTTCTCATGGAAAAAAAGTACTTTATTATTTTAATGTTATTAATTATAGGGAATGTTTATGCGCAAACCCCTCCATCTTTAAAGTCGTCAGGAAAAGAAATAGGGCTGTCTTCATTAGAAATAAAAGTTGATGTAGTTGGTAATATAGCTACTACAACTTACGATATGCTCTTTTATAACCCTACTAATCAAATTTTAGAAGGAGAATTGTCATTTCCTCTTGGAGAAGGGCATAACGTATCACGTTTTGCTCTGGATGTAAATGGAAAATTAAGAGAAGCCGTAGTTGTTGATAAAGAACTTGGTAGAATTGCTTTTGAACAAGTTGTTAGAAGGGGTGTAGATCCTGCTTTGCTAGAAAAAGGAACAGGAAACAATTATAAAGCTAGAATTTACCCTATACCCGCTAATGGATACAAAAGAGTGCTTTTGGCTTATGAACAAGAATTGATTTTAAATAATGATGATCTATATTATAATTTGCCTTTAAATTTTAAAAACAAACTTGACGTTTTTAAATTGGATATGGTAGTTTTTAATCAAAGAAGTAAGCCAGTCATTGAAAAAGGAGAAATTTCGGGTTTAGATTTTTCTAATTGGAATGAAAATTATAAAACTAGTGTTTTAAAGAAAAATTATGTTCCTAATAAAAGTATATTGATTAAAATACCAGTGCCAATAAACACTGAAAAAGTACTTACAGGTGATAATTATTTTTATGCTTATAAGACAATATCTGCTGAAAAAAGAGTGAGAAAAAAACCTGAAAAAGTTTCAATTTTTTGGGATGCTTCTCTATCGATGAAAGAAAGAAATTTAGAAAAAGAATTTCGTTTGCTAGATGAATACTTTAAGTATTTAAAAAATGTAAATGTATCTTTTATTTCTTTTAGTAACACAATTATTTCTAACGAAAAATTTAAAGTTATTGGAGGTAATTGGAATGCTATAAAAAATAAAATAGCACAAACAATATATGATGGTGGAACTGCTTATGATATTTTAACTAATGAGAATAATGATGCAGATGTGAAACTATTATTCTCTGATGGAATTGCCTCTCTCAGTAGTACAGGCTTAAATAAAGAAAAGCCCATTTTTATAATTAATAGTATAACGAAGTCAAATCACGTTACCTTAAATCATTTGGCAGAATCGTCAAATGGGGCATATATAAATTTAAATATTAAGTCAGGGCTAGAAGGTTTCTCTAGTTTAAAGTTTGAATCGTATAAATTTCTTGGTTTTAGATCAGAATCAAAAAACATGGAGATTTATCCGCAGGGACTCACTAGCATATCAAATGATTTTTCCATATCAGGAAAGAATGTTAATGATGGAGATAAAGTGTTGTTAGATTTTGGCTATAAAGATGAAATATTAAATACATTAACGATAACAGTAAATGCTTCTGGTGCATCTAATAATAACATTAAAAGAATTTGGGCACAAAAAAAATTGGATGATTTAGAAATCTTCTCTAAAGAAAATAAAGTGCAAATAACTCAATTAGGTATTGATTATAGTTTAGTTACTGATTATACCTCGTTAATTGTTTTAGAGGATGTTAGGGATTATATACGGTATAAAATAACTCCTCCAGAAGAGTTATTGGAAGAGTATACTAAAATGTTGACAATGATAGACTCTAAAAAAAATGTTGATAATGAGATAATGCGTTTCTCTATAGATGCTACACCTTCTGGCGAAATTAATGATAGTGTTGGACTATCAAGTGAAGTTATAACAACGCGCCAAAATTCTCAATTGGATAGAATAATGATACCGAATGTTAATGAAACAGAAGTAGTAAGAGATGTACCTAGACATGCTTTTAGTGTTCCTTCTGCAATAGTTGATGTAAATGATGATGTGGTAGAAGTAAGTGCTGAATTCATAGAAGAATCCGATATGGATGCATTAGGAGGAGATGATGGTAGCATCCCTTTTTCAATTATAGAAACTCCTCCAGCATTTCTAGGTTGTGAGGGTAATAATCAAGAAAAAAAAGAATGTTTTTTAAATAAATTAAATCGTCATATTTCTGATCATTTTAATTTAGAGCTTATAAATAATTTAGGCTTGTCTTCTGGTCGTCATAGGATTTTTACAATGTTTACTATAAGTTCAGAAGGTAACATAACTCATGTAAGGGTGAGAACATCTCATAATCAATTAGAAAGAGAAGCAAAAAGAGTGCTTAACTTGTTGCCAAAAATGATACCAGGCAAGCAAAGAGGGAAAAATGTTGCTGTAAGCTATACGCTCCCAATCACTTATATAGCTGGGAATAATTTAGAAACAACAGCTGTACAACTTACAGAACAAGATATTGAAATTCCAAAATATAAGAAATATACAGGTGAATTAATTGTTAATGAGCGTTTAGTCCATACAGATTATATGGATGCCCTAAGAAAAATAAAAAATAAAGAAAAAGCATATCAGTTCTATTTAAAACAGCGTAAGGCGTATATAAAAACACCAGCTTATTATATTGATGTTTCTAATTACTTTAAAGAAACATATAACGATTTTATATATTCATTTAGAATACTGTCTAATATAGCCGAAACAGATTTTGATAATTATGAATTATTAAAGGTATTTGCATATCAATTACAAGCTAATCATCAAGGTAATTTAGCGTTATTTGTTTTTAAAAGAATACTTGAGTTAAGGTCAGAAGATGCACAATCTTATAGAGATTTAGCATTAGCATATCAAAACGTAGGTAAATGCCAAAAAGCATTAGAACTATACAATAGTATTATTACAGGAGATATTTATAAAAATAGTAATAGACGTATTTTTAAAGGGCTTACACTAATTGCTCAAAATGAAATTAAGTATCTTATTCAAAATTATAAAGAAGATTTAGATTTAAGTAAAATAGATAAGAAAATACTAGATGAAATATATTTTGATATTAGAGTAGTTATAGATTGGAATCATAATGATACTGATATTGATTTACATATTATAGACCCTAATTTAGAAGAGTGTTATTATAGTCATTCTAAAACCGAAATTGGAGGTGAAATGTCACCAGATATGACTCAAGGCTTTGGTCCAGAAGAATTTATTTTAAATAAAGCTATTAAAGGAAATTATTTTATAAAAGTTAAATATTATGGTGATCGCTATCAAAAGGAGGGGAACCCTACTTTTATGAAAGTTACTATGTATAAAAATTATGGATCTGAAAAAGAATCTAAAGAAATTAAAATTATTAGACTCACAAAAAAAGATGATACAGAAATAATAGCTAAATTGAGTTTTTAAACTATTTAATACTAATTACACTTGTCTATTTTGAATATTATAGTTATTTATTGAAGAATTAAGAAAATAGATTTTAGAAATAAATAAAAAGGAGCTAATTAAGCTCCTTTTTTAGTTTTAAAATTTAGAAGTCTTTCTTTTTTCCTTTTTAGGTGGTTTACATTCAAAGCAAAAACTAGCGAGTTCTTCTATTTGCATAAGTACTTTTTGATGTTCTACTTTTAAAAGGGTTTCATCTCTGCCAATTTGGGTAAGTTTAGATACTCTTGCATTTTCAGCATTTAATTGTGCTTGTAATTTATCAAAAATGGGTTTAAAAAAGTTAATATTAGAGAAAGCTCCTTTTTGCTCATGCATTTCTTTTCTAAATTTACGAGTATAGAGCTCAGTAAGATCAAAGTTATATTGGCCATAGTTTACAAGCTGTTTTGCCATGGTAGAATCTGTAGCTATAATAGCGGCTGAATCCATGTTAAATATGGTTTTTACTTTATTATTAAAGTTTTTTGTAAACATAAATTCTACTTTACTCATTTGAAAGCTAAAATTTATATTTGATCCCGAATAAAAAGAATACGATTTTAATGCTTTGTTGATTTCTGTTTGGGGCGACAGAAAATGGTGTATGGTTAATTTAGAATCAGAAGACCATTCAATATTTGCCTGACTGTATCCTGCTGAAGATAATATTATAACATATACTAAAAGGATGAATTTCATAGGATACTATTTTTATTTCATAAACTCCTCTGCTTTTTCTACCATTTTTGTACTTCCGCAGAAAAACGGTACACGCTGATGTAATTCTGTAGGTTTAATTTCCATAATACGGTTTTTACCATCACTAGCCTTACCATTAGCTTGTTCTGCAATATAGGCCATTGGGTTACATTCGTACAACAAACGTAATTTTCCCTCAGAAGCCACACTGCTTTTAGGATACATATAAATACCGCCTTTAATCATATTTCTATGAAAATCTGATACTAAAGAACCTATATATCTAGAAGTATAAGGCCTGTCTCCTTCTTCTGTTTGGCAATATTTAATATAATTTTTTACCCCTTGTGGAAAGTGTGTATAATTCCCCTCATTTATGGAATATATTTTTCCAGTTTCAGGAAATTTCATGTCTGGATGCGATAGGTAAAATGTACCAAGCGCAGGGTTTAAGGTAAAACCATTTACACCGTCACCAGTGGTATAAACTAACATTGTACTTGTACCATAAATAATATAACCAGCTGCTATTTGCTTGATACCCGGTTGTAAAAAATCTTCTAAGGTAACTGGGGTACCAACAGGCGTTACTCTTCTGTAAATAGAAAAAATAGTACCCACAGATACATTAACATCTATATTAGAAGAACCGTCTAAAGGATCTATTAATACAATATATTTATTTTGATGTTGCTCATCAAAACTATTAATACTAATAAAACTGTCCTCTTCTTCTGAAGCAATACCACAAACAATTTCTCGTTTTGTGAGCGTTTGTATAAACTTTTCGTTTGCAAGAACATCTAATTTTTGTTGGTTTTCACCCTGTATATTAGTGTCTCCAAATTCTCCAAGAATATCTACTAAGCCTGCTTTGTTTACCTCATGGTTCACTACTTTAGCCGCTAATCGTAATCCGTTTAAAAGTCTAGAGAGCTCACCTGAGGAATATTTAAAAGAACTTTGATTTTCTATAATAAATTCGCCAAGGGTTTTATTTTTTCTACTCATTGTTGAGAGGTTAGTTAAAGAGAGCACAAATATCGTGTATTTTGTGAAATGTTTTCATCATAACAATTTATTAGTTTCTTGTATTTATAACTTAGTGTTATATTTGTAACAATTATGAATTATACAATTAGAGAAGCTAAGGCAGAAGATATGACTCAAGTGCTAGAACTCATTAGAGAGTTAGCGGTATTTGAAAAAGAAGATGACGCAGTTGAAGTAACCGTAAACGATTTAATAACAGATGGTTTTGGAGCAAAAAAATTATTTCATTGTTTTGTAGGCGTGTCTCATGGGCAAATTATAGGTATGGCATTAATATACCCACGGTATTCTACTTGGAAAGGCCCTGTAATTCATTTAGAAGACTTAATTGTTACTGAAACGATGCGGGGTAGTGGTTTAGGAACCGCTTTGTTAACTGAAGTAGTAAAATATGGCAGCAAATTAGGCGTAAAACGTATTTGTTGGGAAGTTTTAGATTGGAACGATCCTGCTATTACGTTTTATGAAAGTAAAGGTGCAAATGTAATGAGAGATTGGGATGTGGTACACTTAGATGAAAAAGCGATCCAAAATTTTATGGCAAATAATTAATTTCTTGTAGGGATGATAAATTACAACAATAAGAAATTTAGACCAGTACTAAACGCTGACCATGGAGAAACATCAGAAGAGACGATTTTTCATTACAAGCAAGAGGGCCCTATTTTAAGCGCTGTTTATAAAGGAGGAAAAATACAAAAAGGTCACTTAATAGGTTTGGTTGCTGAAAATGGAGCTATAGATATGAGATATCACCAAGTGAATACAGAAGGTGCTTTAATGACTGGTATCTGTACATCAATTCCAGAAATAATGAATAATGGTAAAATAAGATTGCATGAAACATGGCAGTGGACCTGTGGCACAGAAATGAGTGGAGCGTCCATTTTAGAAGAAATATAAAAAATAAACTAGCTCTGGGTAATCCCATGAGGTTATTTGTAAGGAAAACTTAAAAATATCGAGGCAAGCCTCGGAATATTTAAATCTCGATTATCGAGTAAATTTTCCTGCTAAGGAACATAAATAATATAGAGTAATGAGAATTTTTAAATTTGGTGGAGCATCAGTAAAAAATGCTGATGGCGTAAAAAATGTAGTACGCGTGTTACAAGAGGTAGGTTATGATAATACCTTGTTAGTAGTATCTGCAATGGGGAAAACAACCAATGCCATGGAAGCCGTAATTGATAGTTATGTTGCAGATAAAAATACGCTTACTGCAACCATACAAGAAGTTGTAAAATACCATAATGATATTTTATTAGATTTATTTGAGAATGATAAGCATCCAATTTTTGAAAAGGTAAAGTCATTATTTGATGAGGTAAAAGGATTTATGTCATGGAATAAATCACCTAAATATAATTTTATTTATGACCAAGTTATTGGTTATGGAGAATTAATTTCTACTACTATCCTAAGTGCTTATTTAAACGAAATAGGCATTAAAAATACCTGGTTAGATGTTAGAGATTTTATTAAAACCGATGGTAATTACAGAGATGCTACTGTAAATTGGGAACATACACAATTAGAAATACAGAATGGCATTGATAAAAATGAGTTGAATATAACTCAAGGTTTTTTAGGAAGTGATGACCATAATTTTACCACTACTTTAGGTAGAGAAGGTTCTGATTATTCTGCTGCAATTTTAGCTTATTGTTTAAATGCAAGCGCAGTAACGATATGGAAAGATGTTCCTGGGGTTTTAAATGCAGACCCAAGGTATTTTGAAAACGCACAACTATTAAATCAAATATCATACAGAGAAGCTATAGAACTTGCTTTTTATGGTGCCTCTGTAATACACCCTAAAACCTTGCAACCTTTACAGCGTAAAGAAATTCCTTTACATGTAAAATCATTTATTAACCCTAAAGATAAGGGTACCACCGTAGGCAAAGGAAATGGAATAGAACCAAAAGTGCCTTGTTTTATTGTAAAGAAAAACCAAGTTTTAATGCGACTTTCTTCCTTAGACTTTTCATTTATTGTTGAAGATAGTATTAGTGCACTTTTTAAATTACTTCACGATTATAAAATGAAAGTTGATTTAATACAAAATTCAGCCATTAGTTTTTCTGTTTGTGTAGATAATAAATTGGGTAGATTACCCGAATTATTAGAAGTTTTAAAAGGGAAATTTAAAATTACACATTACGAAGATGTAGCTTTATATACTATCCGACATTTTGATAATGATGCTATTACAGGATTGCAAAAAGGCAAGGAAATTTTATTAGAACAACGGAGCAATAAAACAGTACAATTAGTAGTGAAGTAAAAATAATTACATATTTACCAATAGCATAATAAGTAAATAACCTTGTGATAGCTCACAAAGTCTTTTTGTTGAAAAAACAATTTGAATTTAAGGTAAGCTCTGGAGTATTTAAATCTCGATTATCGTATAAAAAAAGTTAAAATGAATAGGTCTTTTTCTATATTAGCAATTACGTAAGCATTTTGGAAATATGGGTTTAGTAACCGCAAAAGAGGTAGCAAAAGCAATAAACCTTCATAAATATGGAGTTTTAGGGACTTTTATAGGATGGATCCTGATGAAAGTAACTAAAATATCTAGTATTAACTCTTTTTACGATCAGCATAAACACTTAGAAGGTTCAGCGTTTTTAGATGCAATACTTCAATACTATGAGATAAATTTTGAAATACCTGAGGAAGATTTTAAGCGACTTCCTAAAGACGGGGCATACATTACCATTTCTAATCACCCATTAGGTGGTGTAGATGGTATTTTGTTGTTAAAGCTAATGCTAGCGCAACGTTCTGATTTTAAAATTATAGCCAATTTTTTATTACATAGAATAAAACCAATGGCTCCTTATATTATGCCGGTAAATCCTTTTGAAAATCATAAGGATGTAAAAAGTAGTATAGCGGGGTTTAAAAATGCTATTGGGCATATTAGAGATGGTCATCCACTAGGTATTTTTCCTGCGGGAGAAGTATCAACCTATAAAGATGGTAAATTAATTGTAGATAAACCTTGGGAAGAAGCTGCGCTTAAACTTATTAGAAAAGCACAAGTTCCTGTAGTTCCTATATACTTTCATGCTAAAAATAGCCGCTTGTTTTATCGTTTATCAAAAATTAGTGATGTGTTTAGAACGGCAAAATTACCTTCGGAAGTTACTACACAAAGAAACAGGCATATAAAGGTTAGAATAGGAAAACCAATTCCGGTGAGCATTCAGAAAGAACAGGAAACCTTAGAGGATTTTACGGAATTATTACGAAAAAAGACCTATATATTATCTAATCCGTATAAAAAAGAACGTTTAATAGATCAGCTTCCATCTACTTTAAAGATTCCTAAAGCTCCAAGAAAAATTGCATCGGCAATACCGGCTGAGGTTATGGATGAGGAAATTGCAAAACTTAGAGAAAAAAATTGTAGACTCTTAGAAAGTAAAAATTATGAGGTTTTTCTAGCGATTAAAAAAGATATGCCTTTTATTTTAAAGGAGATCGGAAGACAGCGTGAAGTTACTTTTAGAGAAATAGGAGAAGGCACTAATAATGCGATAGATTTAGATCAGTTTGATGATTACTACCATCATTTATTTCTTTGGGATAATACACATAAAGCTATTGTAGGTGCTTATAGAATGGGGGTAGGAGCGCAAATCTTTGAAAAATACGGTATAGATGGTTTTTACATACAAGATTTGTTTAGAGTAGAGCCAGAGTTGTATGCTATGATGAAAGAATCTATAGAAATGGGTAGAGCCTATATTGTTAAGGAATATCAGCAAAAACCAATGCCTTTATTTCTATTATGGAAAGGAATAGTACATACTACATTACGATTTCCAGATCATAAATATTTAATTGGAGGGGTTAGTATAAGCAATCAGTTTTCTAATTTCTCTAAATCTTTAATGATAGAGTTTATGAAATCTAATTATTGGGATCCTTATGTAGCACAATATATTAGGCCAAAAAAAGAGTTTAAAGTAAAACTAAAAGATGCTGATAAAGAGTTTGTTTTTGATGAAACTCAGGCAGATTTAAATAAGTTCGATAAAATTATTGATGAGGTAGAACCTGGTAGTTTACGATTGCCTGTACTCATTAAAAAATACATTAAACAAAATGCAAAAGTTGTTGCTTTTAATGTAGATCCACTTTTTAATAACTCGGTAGATGGTTTAATGTATATTAAAATTTCTGACTTACCAGAAAGTACTGTTAAACCTGTTATGGAAGAATTTCAGGCAGAATTAGAGCGTAAATTAGCCAATGATTCTAATAGTTAAAAAAAAGAAACCCCAAACTTATGTTTAGGGTTCTCTATTTTTCTATAAAAAAGTATTTTTTAGAACCATGGTTTTTGACCAACTTGGTAGGTATTGTAAAATTCTTCGTCAGATTTTGTTAAATAAATAATGCCTTCTATAATTCCTATTGCAAAAGTAGCCATAACTGCAAACCATCCTATAACAAAACACATAGTAGCCCATCCGATAATTGTTATAACTAATAAAATAATGCCCTCTTTTTGATAACCTAAAATGAATTTATGAACTCCTAAGGAGCCAAAAACAATAGCTAGAATTCCAGCTAACATTTTTTTGTTCTCTTCTCCTCCAACAGCTTCATTTAAACCATCGGTAAATTCTTTTGCAGTTTCTTTTGCTTCGTTAGCGAAATCTTTAGTTTCTTCCTTAATTTCTTCAGCAAACTCTTTTGCTTGCTCTTTGGCATTTTTTAAAGCATCTTCTGCTTTGTCTCCTAAATCTTTGTTCTCGTCTGACATTTTGTTTGTTATTTAGTTGTTGTATGGGTTAAAAATAAACATAATTTTTAGATCAAAGAAATGCTTTGTCAATAGGTTCCCAAAGTTCTATTTTGTTCCCTTCTGGGTCTAGAATCCATCCAAACTTTCCATATTCATATTCCTCAATATCACCAACAACGGTAACTCCTTCTTGTTTTAAAACAGCTAATAACTCCACCAAATTTTCTACTCTAAAATTCATCATAAATGAAGAAGTGCTAGGTTTAAAATATTGGGTGTCTTTGTTCATAGGGCTCCACTGCGTAGAACAATCATTACCTTCTTTATCTTTCCACCAAAAAGTACAGCCATATCGATCTGTATTTAAACCTAAATGGTTTTTATACCATTCTTTTGTGGCATCTGGATCATCTGTTTTAAAGAAGAAGCCTCCTAATCCGGTAACTCTATTTTTCATATTAAGATACGTATATAAAATTTTTACAGTATTATTTTTTTATAGCATTTTCATAAATACTAATCCATTCTTTTGGAGTCATTTTTGTGCAAAGCTCTCCAATAAGTTGATAAGGGATGGCTTCAATTTTTTTAAAACGAACACAACTTTTTCCCATATCTAATTTATATTTAGAATGTTTGGGATATTCTGCAATAAACCAATCTAGTAATTCTTTTTTTGCATACAAACCCATATGATATAATGCAATAAAGTTTTTTTGTGAGGCTAAATTTATGAAGGGTAAGTTTAATTCTGTGTTACAATGATAACCATCAGGATAAATACTTTTAGGAACACTAAAGGCCAACATGCCATATCCTATACCAGATTCAAAACCTTTAGGCAGGTTTTTAATTATAGTTTGTTGTAATTTTAAAACAGCTTCTTGCCTTTCACTTGGCAGCTCTTTTATATATGCTTCTGGAGTTTTTGCATTAGATGTCATCTTTATGCTATTTATAAATTTATTAAAAATACAAAGTATTTACTTAAAAAAATAGGAAGCTATTGCATCTTAATAATTGTTAACTAAAGTGTTTTTTAATTAGGAGTAAGTTATTGAGATAATATATTTTGACTACTGACTACTGACTACTGACTACTGACTACTGACTACTGACTATTTTTAGCTTTTATTTTATCTACCACTGTTTGTGCTAATTTTATTTTACTTTCAACTGTCCAGCCACCAATATGTGGTGTTAAGAGTACTTTATCTGAATTAATTAGATAGTTAAAAGCTTCAGGAAACGCACTATCCGTAAACATATTTTCAAAAGAAGTTTTCTCATATTCTAAAACATCTAAACCAGCACCTAATACTTTTCCAGATTTTATAGCGTTCACTAAATCTTTAGTCACAATACATTTGCCTCTTGCCGTATTAAAAACCCAAATATTTTTTTGAAAACTATCTATAAATGCTTCATCTATCATTCCAATCGTTTCTGGAGTTTGTGGCGTATGCAAACTAAGCACTTCTGTTTTTTGTTTGAATTCTAAAATGCCCACTTGTCTAGCATTTTCATCACCTACACCTCCTTTAATATCATAACAAATAATATCTACATCAAAACCACGTAGTTTTTTAGCAAATGCCTTACCCATATTGCCATAACCAATAATCCCTACTGTTTTACCATCTAATTCTACTCCGCGGTTCCCTTCTCTGTCCCATTTACCATTTTTAACCTCTTTATCTGCTTTATTTAGCTTATTAAAAAGACTTAATACCATTCCAAGGGTATGTTCTCCTACAGCATTTCTATTTCCTTCTGGTGCAGCAGCTAAGAAAATGCCTTTTAATTTGGCATAGGCAACATCTATATTTTCTAGTCCAGCCCCTAATCTGCCAATAAATTTTAACTGAATAGCTTTATCTAAAAATTCCGCATCAATTGTAAATCTACTTCTAATAATAATTCCGTCGTATAAATGAATTTTAGCTTCAATTTCTTTTTTAGAGGAGGTGTAATCTTCATCATTTTTCCACCCCATATTCTTGAATTCTTCAATAATTAAAGGATGATTGGTATCTAAATGCAGTATTTTCATAATATGTTTACTTCATACAAAGTTACATTTTCTTTAAAAATATAATTCTAATATTATTTCAATATGCTTAAATGTAGTAGCATGTCATATCCTAATAAACACTTTATGTTTTGGAGCAAGGAGTTAAGAAATATTTTGTTAAGCAGCAATTGGTTCTTCTATATAAATTTCAAATGCCGTACCATGTGTACTAAAAATTTCTATTTTCCCGTTTAACTGTGCCACTAATCCATGTACTAATTGTAAGCCAAAAGAAGTGGCGTTATCTATATTAAAGTTTTCAGAAATCCCATGCCCATTATCTTCTATTAGAAGGCGAAATTTTTTAGAACCTTCAATTTGCTTAAAGGTAATTTTAATAATATTTTTCTGATTTTCAGGGTTAACGAAAGCGTATTTGTAACAATTGGTAATTAATTCATTAACAATAAGGCCTAAGGGAACACCTAATGACATAGGTATTTCTACAGGGTCAATATCAATCTCGAACTGTGTGTTTTTGATACTTTTCTCATAACTTGTACTAATATTTTTGAGCAGTTTTTTTAAGTAAGTGTCTACAGGAACTTTTACAAAATCATTACCCTGGTATAAGTCTTGGTGAATAAGTGCCATAGATTGGATTCTGTTCTGACTTTCTATTAATATTTTTCCTATTTCAGAATTATCCTTATTCGTGTCTAGTTGCATATTTAAAAGACTTAAAATAATTTGAAGGTTATTTTTTACGCGATGATGTATTTCACGCATTAACAGTTTATTATCTTCATTTTTTTCATTGATAATTGCTAGGGCTTTCTTTTTTATTCTAAATTGATTGAGAACTACCGCTAAAAAAGAAATCACAATAAAGAGTCCTAAAATTAGACCTGCTTGTATATATTGTTGTTGTTTAGCTTTAAAACGTTGTGTATTATTTTCATTGCTAAGTTTGCTGATTTCTTCATTTTTTTTTGCACTTTTTTTTACAAACTCCAAGCGTTCGCTTATTTTTAAATTTGTGTCCTCGTTAATTTTGTTTTCATATGCAGAATATAACTTGTAGTGTTTTAAACTTTCTTTAAAATTACCTTGTATAGAGTCAATTATTGCTAAACTTTGGTATGCATTACTTATGAGTATATTATTCTTGTTGCTTTTTTTATTATAATTAATATTTTCAATAAATTTTTGAGAAGCTTTATTAAAATACCTATTTGCTTTGTACACTTTGTTATCACTGTTGTAAACTAAACCAAGATAATAAAGTGTTTTTCCATAGTCATAAGAAAAAGGTTCCATCTTATAGGTTTCTATAGCTTTTTCTAAGTAATAAATGGCATTTTTATGATCCCCTATCTTGTAATAAAAAAAGCCTAAATCTGTATGGCATTCGCCATCATAATTATAACTTCCTGCTGGGTTTTTCTTCAAGATTTCTAAGGCCCTTAAATCATATGCAATTGCTTTTTCGTAGTCTTTATGATGTGTTGCGTAAAGTGTTGCGGTATTAATTAAAGCAAAAAACATGTCTATGGCATTATTGTCTTTTTCTGCAAATTGAAAAGCTTTTTTAAAATATTCACTAGCCTTATCATATTCTTTAATATCATAATTATTAAGACCTACCGAAAGGTAAAATTGTGATTTTTTATTTAAGGATACAGAAGGGTCATCGATATACTTGAAGCCTTCAACTATAATTTTTGATGCAGAATTATAATCACCTATTCCATCGTTTCCTACTGAACTTATAGCTGTTATTAATGCTAAGATGATATTTTTATCTTCTTCATATTTTTTAGCCAATTCATATGCTCTATTAAAATAAAGTAAACTTTTAAATTCTTCTTCTCTCCAGGAGTATACTCTGCCAATACCATGGTTGCCTTTTTGCAAACCATTTCCATACGATAATTTTTTAGAATTAGCCAGTACTTGCTCCATATGCTCCATGGCAATATCTAATTTTTCTTGGTTAATTTCTGCCATAGCTAAACGAAATAGCGCGTCAATTTCCTTTTTTGGTTTGTTATATTGTTTGCTTAGGTTTATCGCTTTTTGTGCATAATAAAAAGAAGAATCGATATTATAATTTTTATCTTGGAAATAAATTTTACTAAGCGTTAAGAAGTGATCAATATTATTTTTTGACTCGTTTTTTTTTATTAAACGATGTAGGCTATCTATAGGTGTAAGGTTTTGGGCACTAAGAATAGAGCAGAACAAAAAACAACTACAGCATATTTTTTTTAAAAATTTCATTTCCCAATTATAAATTTAAGCATGTTTTATATTATGCTGCTATCGGTTCTTCTAAATATATTTTAAATTGAGTTCCTTTGTTCTGGATAATCTCTATTCTTCCATTTAATTGAGCTACTAGTCCATGAACTAATTGTAGACCAAAAGATGATTTGTTGTTTAGATTAAAATTACTAGGTAAGCCTTTTCCATTATCTTCTACATATAGATAAAAAGTGTTGGTTCCTTCAATTTTATTAAAATTAATTTTTACTTCTTCTTTAATATCTAGTGGAGGTGTAAAAGCATATTTGTAACAATTAGTTACCAACTCATTTAAAATAAGACCTAAAGGAACAGCCAACCCCATCCTTATTTCTTTTGGGTCTAAATCCATTTCAAAATGTATTTTATTATCAATTTTTTCAAATGATTGTTTTATGTTGCCTATCAACTCAGGAATGTAAATACCAGCATTTACTTTTAAAAATCGATTGCCGTGGTATAAGTTTCTATGTATAATTGCCATAGATTGTATTTTACTTTTACTTCCTTTTAAAACTTCTTCTAATAATTTATTACCATTACTGTTCTCTTGTTGCGCACTTAGTAAACTCAGAATCATTTGTAAATTATTTTTTACTCTATGATGTATTTCTTGCATTAACAAAGTGTTTTTTTTATTTTTTGCCTCTATGATTTTTGCCGTCTTATTATTTAAAGAAAACTGATTGTAAACTACTACTAGAAATATGATAAGAAGTCCTATAACAGTATAAAGTTTTGTTTTTAAACTCTGCCTTTTCTGTGCTTTGTATTTCTGAATTTTATTTTTATGCTCTAGCTTTGCTATTTTAGATTTTTTTACTGCAGATTCTTTCACTAAGTCTAATTTTTCTGCCATTTTTAACGTAATACTTTCTTCTGCTTTATCCCTGTATTTGATATGTAATTTATAATTGTTTATGCTACTTTTTATATCTCCTAGGGTAGAATCAATAGTGGCTAATTGCAGATAAGCTTCTGCTGTTTGACTAGTATTTATATTATTTTTTTTATTTTCAGCAATGCTTGTATAAAATTGTTTTTTTGCTTCTTTAAAATAATTTCTAGTGTTATCATAGCGTTTAAGGTTTAAACTTATTACACCCATATGTTGTAAAGTTAAGCCTTGTCTAAACCTGTTTTCTGATGCTATATCTAATGCTAAAGCCTTTTTAAAATAGTTTAATGCTTTTTTAGGTTCGTTTAATATTTGATAACAATTTCCCAAGCCTCTATAGATGAAAGTGCAACTTTGAGGGTTAGTATCTGCAAGTTCTAAAGCTTTTAGAAAATATTCTTTTGCTTTCTCTGTCTTATTTAAAGCTAAATATATATTTCCTGTATTTATTAAGGGAGTTAATTGTTTATTTAAGAACCCAGTTTGTTGAAATAATAAGATAGATTTTTGATAATTTTTTAGTGCTTTATTATTACTATTCGTTATTCCATTAACATAAGCTAGGTAGTCGTAAAATTGTGCTTTATTATTTAATGATATTGATGGATGATTTAATATTTTTATATTTTCGTTAAGTACTTTTATAGCTTCATCGTAGTATTCAATACTCATATATTTATTAGACAAAGAGAGTGCCATTTCAATAATGGTTTCTTTAGATTCATCCGCTTCTTTAGCTATAACATATGCTTTTTTTAAATAGAAAATTCCTTCTGTATATTCTTTTTGATCTAGAAGAGCGTTTCCCAGTAAATTATACCCTTTACTTAATGTAAAGCTATAAGCGTTTTTTTTAGATTCTGCTATAACTTCTTGAGCATATGTAGTAGCAATTTCATATTTTTTGTTTAAATAAGCTATGTAGCCTATTTTATATTTAGCTATAATACTTTTTTTATGCTTTTTATATTTTTGACTAAGCTTTAAAGAGCGTTTTGCATAATGCATAGCACTATCTAAGTTTCTATTTTGTATAGCACTATATTTTTCTCCTAATAAAAGGAAAAAATCTATTTTCTCTATTTCATTACTGTTTTTAATTACACTTTTTAGATCATCTATAGATGAAATATTTTGTGTGTACAACAATGCATAGTGAAAAAGAAATAAGAGAAAAAAAGTTTTTTTTATGCTACATTCCATTATATTCTTTTTGTGCAAAAAACGATTAGCTACTTTTTAAGCAGCTATAGGTTCCTCTAAGTAAATTTCAAATTTGGTGCCCTTTTCTTGTATAATTTCTATTTTCCCATTTAATTGTTCTACTAAGCCATTTACTAACTGTAAACCAAAAGAAGATGTCTCTTGACTATTAATATTTGCATGATTAGGAATTCCTTTTCCATTATCTTGGATTAAGAGGCGAAATCTTTGAGTGCCTTTAATTTGCTTAAAGGAAATTTTTATAATGTTTTTTTGATTTTCGTAATCAATAAAAGCATATTTGTAGCAATTGGTTATCAATTCATTTAGGATTAGCCCTAGTGGTATGGCAAGACCTATTTTTATTTCTTGAGAAATAATATCTATCTCAAAATGTATTTTTTTATTTTTACTTTTAAATGATTCTCTGATATTGTTAATTAATTCGTGTAAATAGGAATTTACAGGAACCTTAGTGAATTTTTCTCCTTGGTATAGATTTTTATGGAGAATAGCCATAGATTGTATTTTATTTTGGCTTTCAACCAAAGCATCTTCGAGGGTTTTATCTCCTTTATAACGTTCTCTTTGGGCGTTAAAAAGGCTAAGAATAATTTGAAGATTGTTTTTTACGCGATGGTGCACTTCTCGCATTAATAATTTATTTTCTTTATTTTTCTCAGTAATAACCCTTAAAGATTTCTTTTTAAGTATAAATTGATTTATGAGAATCATTAAGATTAAGAATACCAAACATACCGTAACAAATAGTATAGCTTGTACGGTGTTTTCTTGTTTAGCTTCATAACTGTTAATATCGTTTTTATGGGTAAGTTGCGCAATTTCAAGATCTCTTTTTATAGATTTTTTCGTAAGCTCAAAACGTTCCGTTGCTCTTAAAGTTAAATTGTTTTTTACACTATCACTATAGGTGATATGGCTTTTATAATGTGAGTAATATTTAAGATAATCTTGTTTGTTATCATATATTTTTGAAAGATATAGATGGCATTCAGAAATCATAAGAGTATTCCCTTTTTTTATATGATTGCTAAGACTTTTAGAGATATAGGCTATTGCTTTTTTTATATGTGTTTCAGCATTTACACTATTTTTTTCTTTTTTATGTATAAAGCCTAAATACATATGAGACTTACCCAATTCTAACAAGTCATTTCTATTAGTATGGTCTACTAATGATTTTTTTAAATAAAACTTAGCTTTTTCTGTATCTTCTGATTTTAAATAGGTTAATGCTAAGCCTCTATTAATAGGGCCATATGCACTTGGCGTACTATGCGCTATTTCTAAAGATTTTAAATAACTGTTTTTAGCTTGTTCATACTTTTCTAATGCTCTGTTCATTTCACCAATTTCGTATAGTGTATATACCAGCTTAGTGTTTTTATTTTCTTTAAAAATTTGGGCTGCTTTTGTGTAATAATCTAATGCGTCTCTGTAATTAGCGCTAATAGCATTAACCTGACCTAAGCAATAATAAAATTTTCCTTTTATAGTTTCTGTTATGTTTGGATTTTCTATTATTTTATAATTCCCCAAAAGCATTTCAAAAGCAGCACTAGTTTCTCCCATAGATGCATATTCTTGACTCATGTCTAGCATAATATCAATTACTTCAGGATCTGCTGTTTTATTGCCATTAATTAAAACATGCGCTTTTTCATAATATGGTATTGCTTTAGCTTTTTTATTCTTGCTATCAAGAATTAAGCCCATAGTATAATTACTTTTTATTTGGCCATTGATATAATTTATTTTTTCAGATTCTTTCAGCATATGCTCTATATGGGCAATAGCAGCATCAAAATTTTCAGATAGTATTTTTGCTAAATATAGTTTGTACTCAGCTTCTATGGCTTTTTTAGGTTTTTTGTATAATTTACTGAGTTGTAATGCCTCTTCTGCATAATGTAGCGCATGATCTAAATCTTTATTTTCACCTTGTAAATATTGCTCGCTAAGTTGAATTAAAAAATCAATTTTATCTTCATGTACTGCTTGTTCCAGAAGTATATTAATGTGGTTTACTTTTTTTAAACTACTAGAAGGAGATTGCCCAATTAGAATATATTGAAGTGTAAATGTAAAAATAAGAAACAGTAGAGCTTTCATTCTTAATGACTTAATAATGATTTTCCTTAAATTGGGTTAAGGCTATGAGTAAAAATGAACTGGATTTACATCATTTTGTAATTCTTTGTTTTAGTGATCCCTAATTTTTTAATTCTAAAATCCAATGTATTTGGGTGAAGTTTTAAAATTTCGGCAGCACCACCTTTCCCTCTTATTTTACCATTACAATATTGGAGCGTATTGATAATTTGTTCTCTTTCAATTTCCTCCATCGATTTCAATTGAAATTCTGTTTGATGTTGCGCTTCTTTATGATTTGGGTGTGCATCCAAATCCAAATTAATACTTAACTGTGTACCCTCTGATAAAATTACTCCTCTCTCAATACAATGTTGTAATTCTCTTACATTTCCTGGCCAAGAGTAGTTGCAAAAATCATTTAAAGTTTTCTTGGAAATAGAGTCTATGGGCTTGTTTATATGCGATGTTGTAACTTTTAAAAAGTGATTAGCAAGTATTACCACATCGTTTTCACGCTCTCGCAGCGGAGGGATTCGAATGGGGAAAATATTTAACCTAAAATATAAGTCTGCTCTAAAAGTTCCTTTTTCTACTTCTTCTGCAAGATCTCTATTTGTTGCTGCTATAATACGGACATCTATTTTTTTAGTTTGTTGCCCTCCAATAGTTTCTATTTCTTTTTCTTGTAAACATCTCAGTAATTTAGATTGACTTGATAAAGGAAGCTCGCCAATTTCATCTAAAAATATAGTGCCTCCATCCGCTAATTCAAACTTTCCAATCCTTTTTTCTGTTGCTCCAGTAAAACTTCCTTTTTCATGACCAAAAAGAACAGATTCAATTAACTCACTTGGCAATGCAGCGCAATTTATTTTAACAAGTGCTTTAGCTTTTCGTGGAGATGCCTCATGAATAGCCTGCATAAACAGTTCTTTTCCTGTGCCAGTTTCTCCGTTTAAAAGAACAGTTACATCCGTATAGCCAACTTGACTTACTTTTTTTAATGCTTTTTTAATAGAAGGACTTTCTCCTAAAATTAATGAAGATTCTTGACTTAAAGTATTGATTTTTTTAAAGGTTTCTTGCGGTGTTCTACCTTTATCCATTTTGGTAAACGCTAGCTCTAATGCTACCCTAAGATCTCTTTCATCAAAAGGTTTTAGAATATAACCACAAGGATCAGTGGTATTCATTTCTTTTAATGTATTTGTATCTGAATATGATGTGATATATAAATGTGGAAGATTAAAACGTTTTTGGATAACTTTTGCTAGTTCAATACCATTTTGATCACCTAAAATATTAATGTCTAATAAGGCAATATCTACCTCTTCATTTTCTATCTTTTCTATAGCTTCTTTACCAGATTTTGCCATACCCATAACAACATAGCCTAGACTTGTAACAATACGCCTTAAATCTTGAGCAATAACAAATTCATCTTCTACAATAAGAACTTTGCCTAATATTTGTTTTTTTTTCTGTGTCAAAATAATTTTTTTTGTGGTTATTTTCTAGTACAATCTTTTTAAAACACTTTATATCTGTTCTAAATCATAATAGAAATGAAATATTCCGTAAATTTTTTTGATCTAAAATTTTTAGAAATAAAAACATTCTATTTTTGTTTAAGTTTACGAATTAAATAATAAAATTAAATATTAATTAAATTATCAATATCGTAATAGCAATTTATACTGTAAAAATAATATTTTTTAAATTAAGAAAGTCTTTATTTGATGACTAAATAAGGTTTTTTTATAATAAAATCAATTTTTTATTCGATTTTTTTACAAAAAGTTAAACAAAAAGTTTTGTTTATATTTAAAAGTTAAACAAAATATATAAAAATTCGTTTTATAATTTGAGCATGTTGAAGTGTCATACATTAATTTTTTATCAAAAAAATAGTGGATTTATATATTTTTAATGGAATCATAATTAAAAATAGCTAAATAGCAATTAGATAGAAATACATTTTAAATAGTATTTTTTGTTGAATTATTTTTTAAAAATAGATGCCTTGAGTTGCTGTTTTAAGTAATACTGAAGATTGAAATGGGTTTTGGGCAGAAATTTTAGATTTATGTGCTACAGCATAATTATCTACAATAACAAGATCTCCTGTATCCCATTGATGTACATGCGTAAACGTTTCATTAGAAAAAAGCTTGTTTAAACCAAATAAGATCTGATTTGTAGTTTTATGTGACAAAGGTTCTTTGTTACATGTATTATTGACCATAGAAGTAAAACCGAAATCAAAAAATAATGTTTTTTTACCACTGTAAGGATGTTTCCATATAATAGGGTGAGATACATCATTACTATACTTTATATGGTATTGCTTTAATTCTTTCTTTAATTCAGTATTAATACTAGCATATATTTCAGTAAGTGAAATAAAAGAAGTTTTTGTACTATGATCAGAAATTCCAGTCATTTGAAAAACACTTAAGTATGGAGGTTTTTTTGTTCGAGCTCCATCAGAGCGCCACAAAAAGTTAGATTCATCAGCGTAATTTTCTTTACTAATTATAACATTGCGCTTATCGATATTTATATTTTGTGTTAAATCCTTTTCTGACTGTAAATTTGTTGTAAAATTAATTTGCTCTTGTTCTGTCCATTTTCTTTTACCTTTAATAATAACCATATAAGATAATTTAATAATTTTTTTAATTTCATTAAACTGATCTTGGGTAATTTTATTGATATCAGTAAGGTTAAAGATTTGTGTGCCAAAATATGGATTGATTTCTTTAGTAACCAGAGTTTTCTTGGTATGCTTTCTCTGAATTAATTTTTTAAACAAATCCATATACTTGGTTTCTTCCTAATTAATATGCTAATTCGTTACTTAAAGACATAGATAAGGTTCTTTTTGCTCTACACATAAGTACCCACGCATAATCTCTTGAGATGTTTAACTTTTCGCAAATGGTTTCTGTTTCAAATTCATTAAAAACTTTCATTTTAAAAACTTCTGCTTGTTTCTGTGGTAATCTTTTTAAATTTAGTAATACCTTATTTTTTAATTCGGTATAACCTTCTTTATCACTATATTCCTTCTTATAAAAAGAATGCTCTCCAGATTCTGTATGATACAACTCTTGATAATCTTCATGTGATATCATATATTTTTCTGCAATACCATTTGCAGTATTTCCTTTTCTGTAATAATCTATAATTTTATGATTTAGAATAGACATTAGCCATGTTTTTTCTGAGGCTTTCCCTTGAAATTTTTCTGCTGCTTTTAAAGCTGATAAAAATGTTTCTTGAATAAGTTCTTCGGCATCATGAGTACTAGAAACTCTGCTTCTGGTATATCTTAAAAAGAAATTATAGTATTGAGATATCCAGTTATCGGGGTTAAGTGTTCTGTTGTTTACATTTTGCATTTCAATAATTTTTAATATTCTAATTTAGATGTACGGTTGTCTATTTTTTTTGAATTATAATAATTCTTGTAAACCTTATTGTAATTATCGTGCCAAATACTTTTTTTATTATAAATAATTGAAAATCAATAAGTTAATTTAAATTATCATAAAATTTATTTGTAGGAATTATACTGTATTTAGGAATTATACCATATGTGGTATGATAAAATAAAATATCCATTATTTTGGCTTTTTTGTAAAGACTACGGGTAATTGTAATTTGTGACTTATTGTTGAAATAAATAATTGTAAATGGATTATTATTTACAGCATAAATGGTTTGATGCTTTTAGTTTTTTATGGGAAAAGAAGCATAATGATATGGGTAAAAAAGTGAAGTTATTTCTGCCTTATTTATAACAAGAACAATATATTTAAACTAAAACAAGGATGTTACATAATTGTAAACACCCTTGTCTATTCATGAATTAGTCTAACAAAACTCAATTATTTTTCATACTTAATTTTATACTGCTTCTAAAGGGTAATATTGGTTTTTATAAAAGTTAATAGTTTCTTCAAAGAAATCTATCATATCCTGCTTATTTATGCTTGTTAGAGGTACAATAGCTTTGTTGCTATTTTTATCTGAATGCCATTTCCCGATACTTAAATCTGGAAAATTTGTGGTAGCTAAATTTTCCATGCCATGCCATGCTGTTATAAATAAACAATGCTCAGTATTTTTTTTCTGGGGTTCAGGAATTGTCATTCCAAAACTTAGAGTGATATCTATATTAGAATTCAAAAGAAAAAATGCTGAAGTGTTAAAGTCACTTGGCCAAATGGCGATATCTACATTTATTTGATGCTTTTTAATAATTTCTTGTAATACTTCTTGTACTAGCATTCTAAATTTAGATAATAAGAGTAGCCTATCCTTATCAATAATTTTGAATTCAAAATTAGCTGTAATTTCTTCATAAGGCATTTTATGATTGTGTTTAAAAGTATATTCATTTGCAAAGTTTAATTCTTTTGCTGTACTTTTTAACCATTTTAAAATGTCTTTGTGGGTTTTATGATCTAAATATATTTTTTTATTGGCGCTATGTTGCGTTTTCCATTGTAAAGAAAAGTCATCATAATTTAAGCATAATTGGTCACCAGCCAAGTTTAAAGGAGTGGTTTGTAAACAACTTCCATCTTCGCAAAAATGCATAGTATTTTTACTTCCAATGGGTCTGTGTTGCAAAAAGCTATTCCCTGCATTTGCTAAATATTGAGCAGCTAGATGCATCATACCATCCATATTAATTGTTTTGTTTTCCATTTTGCTTTATTATAATTAATAAACTTCTATTTTTAATTTAAGCAGACATTTCTGTATGCCTTGAAGGTGTAATCAATATGTCACTAAGAAGCTTTAATTCATTATTAGCTGAATAATATCCATATTTATCAAAATTGAATGCTTTTTTAATACCAGCTTCTATAGCCATAGTTTCAATCCATCTAACAATTTCAAAATGTTGATATTCATGTAATACTATTTTAGCTATTAAGCCGTGATCTGATTTCCATTCTAGTGTAAAAAAATCATGATTAAAAACAAGCATGTCTCCGCTTGATGTAAGTTTTTTAGTGTGTAAACAATGCTCTTCCATAGAGTGATGTAATGAAAGACTTCTTTTGTTGCTGTTTGAGTTTGTAAAACTTGCTTCGGCAGCGATTAAATATTGCATAGCAAATTGTATAATTTTTTCCATAAGGTTTTAATTTTATAGATGTATATATATTAGGTGATTGATTTTATGAGATTGAATAATTGTATTTATTGGTTTTATCTGTAATGATGTTAAATAGTATTAGAATTACTCCCAAACTGACACAAAAAGCGATATCAAAAATTTCTAGATAGTTAAAGAAAAAGATAGGGAGTGCAATTAGGCTTATTGCAAAGCTTAATTCAATATTTCCATAGGTTTGCATGGATAATACTTTAAATATGCTGTATTTGAATGTTGTAATTACTGTTAATAATAAAAATAATATGGCAAGAAATAAATTAAACTTTATCATCAGTGGTGATAAAAAATTGTAAAACATAGATGAAAAAAGAAATGTAATGAGTACATAATTTACGATAGCCCTAGATTGTGAATTAAATATTAAATATAACATGTCCTTTTATTTTTATTATTAACACATATTAACAACCTAAAGTCATGCCAAAACCTTTTTTAAAATTAAACTACTGATTTACAGATGCTTATATTTAAAATGTTTTTTTTGTAGCAAAAAAATATACTACATACGGTAGTTTTACAACATGTTATATATGTTGTGTGTGGTGAAATATGTAATGTGGGAGGTAATTCTATTACAGAAAAAAACATTAATTTATGTTAAATTAATACTTTTTCAATAACCCATTAAAATGATTCAAATTTTTTAAAAATAAGAAATCTGAAGTTATTATAGGTATGTGATTTAAATTTTAGGATACTCCGTTTGTGTCATTTTGTAGATTGCATTACTTGTATAGCACTATGTTTAGTTTTTTACAAATTAAACTGTATTTAATTTATGAGAAGAATGCTATTGCCAAGTATTTGGAGCTATGCTGTCAAGTTCTAATGAATAGATTACTTTTTTTGTATTTATTTCATCTAATATCATTTTAAACCAGTTTTTTAAAGAGTTTGCAATTATGGGGTTCTCAAAAGAGTCGTGCCATACTTTAATTAATTGACCAAATAGTCCTTTTTTGGTAGGATCTAAGTCTATATAAATAAGATTACCTCCATTATCTATGGCTAAAGGAATCCACAAGGTATTCCATATATTATCTTTCACTTTTTCCGAGAATACTTCATCTAGCCTACCTTTTAATGGCATTTTATCTATTTGTTTTTCCTGATAGCTCCTCTTCTGTTCAATAAGTCTTGCTTCATGCTTATCAAAAAAACCATCATCTAGCTTATTTTTCATAAACTTCCAATGCAAAATAATTTCTGCTATAGTTAATAATCGGTAATTCTCAAAAAAGCCGAAAGTTTCTGGGTTTTGACCATTGTTTTCTAGGTATAAATCAATAAAATCTTGAGGTAATTTTTTGCAAATAAGTTTTTCTAAAGATTTGATTTCAGCAAAAGCTGCAGCAGGACCAAATCTAGAACTAAAATTAACATTTAACCTATCCATTTCAATTTTTAAAATCCCCCAAATTTCTTTCATCTCCTTTTATTTTTTAGCTAAGAAAAAGTATTGATGTGTATATCTATAAAGACAGTTGTTCTAAAAACCATTCAATAATTTTGTGTTTTAGATCTTAGGGTACTCTGTTTGTGTCATTTCGTGCTGTACATTACCTGTATGCGCAGTATTGAGTTTTTCAAATAATAAAAGTTGTACTTCTTCACCGTTTACTGTTGAGGGGCAATGCTCTACACCTTTGGGTACTACTATAATTTCACCCTCGTTCACAATTTCTATACGATCTCTGAACTTCATATGTAATGTGCCTTTTAAGACTTGAAAAAGCTCATCTTCATTATCGTGAGAATGCCAAACAAATTCGCCCTGAATCTTAGCCAAAATTACTTGCATATCGTCTACAACTGCAATTTGGTGTGGATGCCATTGTTTGCTAAATGCGGCGTGTTTTTCTTTTAGGTTTATGGGTTTCATGCTGATAGAATTTTTAAATCATAAAGGTAGGGAAAATAGAAAAGGGTTTTGGCTAAAAGAAATGTTAACTTTTTGCACTAGGGATTGCAGCAAGCTACCACGTAGCGCGGAAAGCCCGACGCCTTTTTCTGGCGGAGTGCCCTAAATGCCTAAAATTAACTTAGCTATTAAGAAGTAAATTAAAAGTCCAAAAATATCATTACTAGTAGTAATAAAAGGACCCGTTGCTATAGCGGGGTCTATTCCTCTTTTATTTAAAAATAAAGGAACAAATGTACCAATTAAACCTGCTACTATAATTACCGCAACTAGGGAGAGAGAAACTGCTATGGCTGTAAGAAAGCCATTTTGTCCTTGCCATGCCCAAGTAATTAGAAAAAGTATAAGCGCAAGAATAAGACCATTTAAAAGTGCTAAAAGCATTTCTTTAATAAGTCTGTTGCCTATGCTACCTTTTAAATCGTCATTTGCTAAACCTTGCACTATAATAGCACTAGATTGTACCCCAACATTACCTGCCATTGCTGCAATTAGAGGGGTAAAAAAGAAAAGTATAGCATGTTCTTCTATCAAGGTCTCAAAATTTCCCATAATAGCAGCGGCGCCTAAGCCTCCTAAAAGCCCTAAGATGAGCCAAGGTAAGCGTGCTCTAGTAAGCTCCCAGATACTATCATCTGCCTCTACATCTTGTGAGATACCAGCAGCCATTTGATAATCTTTCTCTGCTTCTTCTTTTATAACATCTACAATATCATCTATCGTAATACGGCCAACTAGTCTACCAATTTCATCGGTAACAGGTATGGCTTCTAAATCGTATTTAGACATAATTTTAGCTACCTCTTCTGGCTTTTCATTTACATTAACAAAATCTACTTTAGTAATATAAACATCTTTAATAGCTGTTTTTGTAGAGGTAGTGAGTAAATCTTTTAGTGATAAACGTCCTTTTAATTTTTCATCATCATCTACCACATATATAGAATGTACACGTGTAACATTTTCTGCCTGTGCGCGCATTTCTTTAACACAAGTAAGTACATTCCAATTCTCGTTTACTTTTACAAGCTCTTTTGCCATCAAACCACCAGCAGAGTTTTCATCGTAGCGCAGCAGTTCTACAATATCTTTTGCGTGTTCTTTATCTTCTAGCTCAGAAATTACTTCTTTTACAATTTCTTTAGGAAGTTCGGCAACAATATCTGCCGCATCATCTGTATCTAGTTCATCTAGCTCATGCGCAATTTCTTTTGCCGATAAATTACTAAGAATTTGTTCTCTAACATCTTCATCTAACTCTGTAAGTGTGTCAGAGGTTTTATCACTATCTAAAAGTTTAATAAGATAGGTAGCTTGGTCTTTGTTTAGCTCATTAATAATCTCAGCAACATCTGCATAATGCACTTCTTCCAAAAGGCTAGCCAAAGTTTTGTCCTTTTGGTTCTCAATAAGCTGTTCTATTTCAGCTATAAGTTCATCTGAGAGTTTAAATGGTGTCATCTTCTATTTTCTTGGTTAGACCAATGAAATCTGCAACTGATAATTGCTCTGGTCTAAGCCCAAAGATAGCATCTTCTTTAAGATTATCTGAAAGATTAAATGTTTTTAAACTGTTGCGTATTGTTTTTCTACGTTGGTTAAAAGCAGCTTTTACAACTTTAAAAAGCATTTTTTCGTCACAAGCTATGCTTGTGTTTTCTTTTCTGGTTAGCCGTAATACTCCAGATTGCACTTTAGGTGGTGGATTAAATACTTGTGGGTGTACAGTAAATAAATATTCTGCCTTATAATACGCTTGTACTAAAACAGATAGTATGCCATACGCTTTACTACCTTCTTTTTCGCAAATGCGCTGCGCTACTTCTTTTTGGAACATTCCAGTAAACTCTGGCACCCATTCTTTTATTTCTAATAGTTTAAAAACAATTTGTGTAGAGATGTTATAGGGGAAATTTCCAGTAATTGCGAATTGTTCGTCTTTAAAAAGCGAAAGCACATCATATTTTAGAAAATCAGCTTCTAAAACTTTAAAAGTCCCTTTTCTGCCTATTAGTTTTGGGTGTTCTAATTGAAAATTATGATTTAAATAGTGAATAGATTCTGTATCTAAATCCATAGCAACTACATCTAAATCTTTCAGTAGTATGTATTTGGTGAGTACACCTGTACCAGGGCCAATTTCAATTACATTTCTATAATTTTTTAAAGTTAGCGTGTTAGAGATATCTTGTGCAATTTTTTCGTCTTTTAAAAAATGCTGACCTAAATGCTTTTTAGCTTTAACTGGAGTTTCTTCTTTCCAATTTTGCTTAAATTTTTTATTCTTTTTATGTTGATATTCTTTTTTTGACATCAGGTTGCAAACTTTAAGAAGTTATCAGGAAAAGGTATTGAGCGTATTTTTATTGCTATTTTAATAGTGTTCCTATTTTTTTAATACTCATTAATAACTTCTAGTTCTGTTCTAAATGCAAGCATTTTATCTGCAAAAAGCTGTAAACCCTGTTGACGTAACCGTGTGGCATCTTCCTGATAATACTTTTGTAATGTTTCTTTATTAGGCGTTGTATATTGTACAGAATAGGTGTAACCACCCATTTCTTCTTCTACTAATACTTTGCACATTTTTGCTGCGCTAAATTTACCTGTGGCTAACATTTCAGGGATATGAGTTTCTTTCATCCAGATTAGCCATTTTTCATGAACAGACTCATCTATATTGGTAGTTACATTATATATGTACATAGCTTTGGTTTCAATTCTTATTTTAGAAAGGTCTATTGTTAAGATCAATTAATAACATCACCTCGGAGTTCTCTATATTTTTTTCTTGCTTGAGGAAAAAAATAACTGTCTTGGTAGTTATAAATAATCCTTTCATAATTGTCTTTGGCCTTCTCTGGCTTATTTAAGATATTTTTATAAAGTTCCGCTAAATTAAAGTATGCATCATCAGCAAGAATTCCATCAGCGTAAAATGCTATTATTTTTTCATAATTATACTCTGCTTTTGTGTATTCTTTACGTTTTATGAGCAATTCACTTTGTTTTAAAAGCGCTTCATCTTCAATTTTTTCACCTTTATGATTTTCAAGAATATCATCTAGAATTGTAATAGCCTCTTTTGTTTTATTTTGATAAGCTAATAAATCTGCTTTTGCATATTTTTTTAGTGCTGTTTGTGTGGAGTCTTCCAAGGAATTGTCAGAAATTAGTAAACTCAATTGCATTGCATCGTTTGCAATAAGTTGAGAGGTAGAACTCCGCAATACTTTTAGTTGTGTTAAGGCCCAATCAAAATCGCCTTTGTAGAAACTAGTTTGAGCTACTTTATAGCGAGCATTTTGGCTTAAAATATCATTCTTTAAGCTTTTTTGAATTTGAGAGAAATATATTAGTGCCTGATTAAATTTCTGGTTGAATACTAAAATATCACCCAATGTCATTTTTAAATAGGCCTTGCCTTTAGTGTTTAAAGGAATTTTAAGGCTCTTTTTTAACATTTCAATTGCTGGTTCTGGTTTTTCTAAATCAAAGGTTAGAAACTTTGCATAAGCAATTTGCAGCTGTAAAGTATTACTTTTATAACCATGCGTCTCTACTAATTCTTTAAACTTGTCTTCAATGTTCTTTAGTTTATTTTTATCAGTAGAAAGTAATTCTATTTCAATAAGTTGTAATTGGGCATCTAGCTTAAAAACATCGTTATAAGTGTTTTTAATGATGTATTGATAAATAGTTGTTGCAATTTCCAAATCTTTATTTGCTAAGGCTATTTTTCCTAAATCTTCTATTCTGGCTAATGAAACTTGGTCTGATCTTTTGTATGCTGCTTTTTCTTGATTAAAAGCACTTTTGTATTGTTTTTGTTGTACAAAAAGCCAACTTAAAAGCTCGTTCCAAAGTACATTTGGGTCTTTTTGTGCATTTTGCAATAAAATTCTTTTTAGTTTAATGTTGTTCTCATTATTTGGATCATCAGAGATAAAGGCTTCTATTCTTCTAAGGATATTTTGTTTTGAAGATTTTCTGGCGCTTACAAGATCTAAGTAAGCGGTATACATTTCATCTATTTTACCTTGTTCTCCATAAATTTCTGCAAGTTGAAAATTAAAATCGTACTGACTATCTAATTCCATTGCTATACTATATGCTTTTGCAGCATTGTCTAATAAAGAGTATTTGCGAAAACGCTCGCCAATACTATAGCCAAAATTTGGACTTTTAGAAACAACTGCTATGGCTTGCTCATAATACTCATTTGCTTCTTGTTCTTTGTTTTGTAGGGTGTAATTATGCCCTAATTCTATGAGTGTAGTGGGGTGAGGGCGTTGTTTTTTTAATCGTTTAAATAGTAGTTCTTCGGCCTCTAGATAGCGTTCTAATTGCTGATAACAAGTTACAAGACCCTCTACATAATCTGACCTTCTGGGGGCTTTTTTTACTAACTTTTCGTAAAAAACAACTGCTTTTTCAAATTCTCCCGTATTTAAATACTGCTTTGCTAGAAAATCATCCTGAGCAAAGGTAGTTTGCATTAAACAAAGAAGAATAAAGGATATTATTATTTTCAAACTTGCTTTTTTACCAAATATACATAGAAAGTTGCACAGCTGATGAATCTAAGCTCTTAAGAAAAGTGTAAAAAGTAATTATTCTTATTGATTTTACTTATCTAAAATCTATCCATATTGCTAGAAGGATTATAATTATATAAATCACAACTAAATATTTTGAAAATGAACTCTTTTCTTTAGAGAAAAACCATGAAATTTTTTTTGCTAACTGTGGATTTACTTTATGAAGTCTGTTCATAAAATTCTGATCATTTAACTTCCCTAATTTCAACCAAACAGGAGTAACTATTATTAAAATTACAGAAACAATTATTTTCGTTTTAAAATCCAAATTAATTTATGTGTTGAAAGATTTTGCTAACAAGCATTATTCAATTAATCAATCCTATCAAAACCACAATAAGGAATTAAAACCTCAGGTATTTTAATACCATCTGCTGTTTGATAGTTCTCTAAAATACCTGCTAAAACTCTTGGTAAGGCTAAAGAACTACCGTTTAAAGTATGCGCTAATTGACTTTTTCCATTCGCATCCTTATAGCGTAATTTTAATCGGTTAGCTTGGTAGGTTTCAAAATTAGAAACAGAACTTATTTCTAACCAACGGTCTTGTGCGGTAGAAAATACTTCAAAATCAAATGTTAAAGCAGCTGTAAACCCTAAATCGCCACCACAAAGGCGCAGAATACGGTAAGGTAATTTTAATTCTCTAAGTATTGTTTTTACATGTTCTACCATGTCATCAAGTGCAACATATGATTTTTCTGGATGTTCAACACGTACTATTTCTACTTTATCAAACTGGTGCAGCCTATTTAAGCCTCTAACATGTGCGCCATAACTCCCTGCTTCCCTTCTAAAACAGGGTGTGTGGGTGGTATAGGTAATAGGGAACTCTTTCTCATTAACAATAACATCTCTAAAAATATTAGTTACGGGAACTTCTCCTGTAGGAATCATATAAAGATCATCTGCAGGCATATAATACATTTGTCCTTCTTTATCTGGTAATTGCCCTGTGCCATAGCCAGATGCTTCGTTGGCAACATGCGGCACTTGCACTTCAGTATAACCAGCAGCTGCATTCTTGTCTAAGAAATAAGAAATTAATGCGCGTTGCAAACGGGCACCTTTGCCTTTATATACTGGAAAACCAGCTCCAGCAATTTTAACCCCTAATTCAAAGTCAATAATATCATACTTTTTGGCAAGTTCCCAATGTGGTAAAGCGCCATCCATAAGTTTGGGAATAGCACCCTCTTTAAAAACTTCTTCATTATCCTCTTCGCTAGACCCTGCAGGTACAGAAGTATGCGGTACATTAGGAATCTGATACAATAGATTTTGAAGTTCAGTAGCAGTTGTATTTAAATCATCATTAAGGGTTTTAGAGATTTCTTTTAAACCAGCTGTTTTTTCTTTTAAGGTATTAGCTTCTTGCGCTTTACCATTTTTGTATAGTGTGCCAATTTCTTTAGACAAACGATTTGATTCTGCTAAGGTAACGTCTAGTTTTGTTTGCGTTGCTTTGCGCTTTTCATCAATATCTAATACATTTGATATGAGTGAGGCTGCATCAATATTACGTTTTTTAAGCGCATTGATAATAGTATCTTTATTTTCTTTAATAGCAGTAAGCTGTAACATGAAGTCTAAATATTTAAGGCAACAAATTTAGAGTTATTTCTGAAGTAAAAAAACAATGTGTTATTGGTCAATTAACTTAAGCGAAGTTTCTTTATCTTTTTTCAATTGCTCTTTGAGTGCTGCAATAGAGTTAAATTTCTGTTCATCTCGAATTCGATCTAAAATATCGATCTGAATTTTTTGATCATATAAATCAGCATTAAAATCAAAAAAATGAACTTCAATGGTTTGTGTTGTTCCATTTACAGTAGGGTTAAAGCCTATATTCATCATTCCGTAAACAGTTTGCTTATGAATGATACTTTTTACAATATAAACACCATTTGCAGGGATTAGCTTATAATGTTCAGCAATAGTAATATTTGCCGTTGGGAAATCTAATTGCCTCCCTAAGCCTTTACCTTTAACCACTGTTCCAGTAAGCATATAATGATAACCTAAATAACTGTTTGCAGTTTTAATATCTCCATTAACGAGTGCTTTTCTAATTTTTGTAGAGCTAACAGAAACTTCATTGATTTCTTGAGCTGAAATTTCTTCAACTTCAAAATCTAATTTTTTTCCATACTTTACCAAATCATTAATATCTGCATTTCGGTTTCTTCCAAACCTATGATCGTAACCAATAATCACTTTTTTACTATGGAGTCCTTTTACCAAAATTTCTTCCACAAACTCAGTAGCTGAGAGTCTTGAAAATTCTTTTGAAAATTTATGAATCATTAAATAATCTAAACCAGTATTTTCAAGGATTTTAATTTTCTCTTCAATAGTATTTAATAATTTAATATCAGCATCCTGTTGTAATACCATTCTAGGGTGCGGAAAAAAAGTAAGCACAGTAGCTTTTAAATTTAATGCTTTGGCATCATTTGTGAGTCTTTTCAACAACTGTTGATGACCAATATGGACACCATCAAAAGTGCCAATAGTAATGACAGTATTCTGTAATTTGTCGAATTTGGAAATACTTTTAAAGGTTATCACTAGTATAAAATAATAAAAAGTGTATTTTTATAAATAAAAAAAGTAAATGAAGGTAAAATTACGTCTAGTTTTTACAATTACCATATTTTTTCTTTGTTTTTCTAGTTTTTCACAAACTAATTATTGGAAGCAAACTAAAGTAAAAAGTGGTAATACCTCTAAAGCTATGAAGGCATTCGCTATAGAAAAAGCAATGTTTTTTACTCTAGATGAAAAAATGCTTGCAAAAAGTTTAAGTACTTCTTTGGGGGTAGTAAAAGCAAATAACGTAGTTTATTTTCCTGATGAAACTGGGTCGATGATTCCCTTTTCAGTAGTTGAAAAATCTGTTTTTTCACCAGAATTGCAAGCTAAATACCCGCAAATAAAGTCTTACAGTGGTGTGGGCTTGGCAGACCCCAAGAAGAAAATTCGATTTAGTATATCGCAGAATGGGGTACAAAGTATGGTATTGGGCACTTCCATGAATAAGGCTCTTTTTATGCAAAAATCTAAAACAAGTAACCTATACTTTTTGTATTCAAGGGCAGATTATAATACTTCTGAAAATGAATTTATTTGCGAAACTAAAGAAAATATTACTGCAAAAAAAATAGATATAACACCAAGCATAGTTACAAACCAAACATTAAAAAAATACCGATTAGCAGTATCAGCTACAGGAGAATACACAGCATTTCATGGAGGTACTGTTGCAGATGCATTAGCGGCAATTAATGCTACTATTACAAGAATAAATGAGGTTTTTGAAACAGATTTAGGTGTTACACTAGAAGTAATTGCTACTACAGATCAGATTATCTATACGAATGCGGCTACAGATCCATATAATGGTAACTTAAATGCGCAAACGCAAAATACAATAAATAGTATTATTGGAGCTGCAAATTATGATATTGGCCATTTATTACATAATGATGGTGATAATGGTAATGCAGGTTTTATAGGTGCTGTGTGTATAGATTCGCAGAAAGGAAGTGGATTTACATCTGGAGTTACTCCAGAAGGTGATAAGTTCGATTTGGATTTTGTGGCACATGAGATAGGTCACCAATTTGGGGCAAACCATACATGGTCTTTTGAGCCTGAAGGCACGCAAGTGCAAGCAGAACCAGGTAGTGGAACTACCATTATGGGCTATGCTGGTATTGCTAGGGAAAATAATATTGCTTTACAAGGAGATGATTATTTTCATTATAATAGTATCCTACAGATTACTGATTATGTAGCAACTACTAATTGTGCAGAGGATATTCCATTGCTAAATAATCCGCCTATTATAACGCCAAATCCAGATTATATAATACCGCAAGGAACTGCTTTTTTTCTTGAAGCTACTGCCACAGATAGTGATGTAGAAGATGCTTTAACATATGCTTGGGAGCAGATAGACGATGGGATAGTAACTTTTAATAATTTTGGTCCGGAAAATATTAGTGGAGCTAATTTTAGATCTCAAAAACCGAGTGCCGATCCTGTAAGATACTTTCCAAAACTATCAAGTGTATTATTGGGAAATTTGACGCAGACAAACCCTACTTTAGATTCTGCTTGGGAAACGGTATCTACTATAGAGCGAGATTTTAATTTTGCACTTACCGTTAGGGATAATGCTGCAGGAGGAGGCCAAGTGGCTTCTGATTTAGTAAAAGTAAGTGTAGTTGATAATGGAGGTTCATTTAGAGTTACTTCGCAAGCAGCAAATGAAGTATATAGTGCTGGTAGTTCTCAAGAAATTACTTGGGATGTAGCAGGAACAAACCAATTTCCTATCAATGAAGCCTTTGTAGATATTATGATTTCTTTTGATGGTGGATTATCATTTGCTACAGTTCTTGCTGAAAATGTACTAAATGATGGTTCTCATAGGATTATTTTGCCTGGTACTGCAACTAATGAGGCTAGAATAATGGTGAAGGCTCATGATAATATCTTTTTTGCAGTAAATACAGGGAACTTTACTATTAATTCAAATGAAATTGTTTTAAACTTTCCGAACTTAGAATATACAGCCTGCAAACCAAATAATTTACTTGTACCATTTGTATATGAGTCTTACTTAGGTTTTGCTGAAACAGTAAGCTTAACCGCAACAGGTTTACCAGCAGGCCTAACGAGTTCGTTTTCGCCAGCAACAGTTGCTACAAATAATACAGCTTTAGATCTTACATTTTCAAATATTGGAGTGATAGCTAATGGTGTATATCCTATTACAATTATTGCAACTGGCTCCAGTGGTATTACAAAAGAAGTGGTTTTAGATATAACCGTATCTGATACTAATTTTAGTACAATTAATTTATTGACACCTGTAAATGAGATGATAAATGTAGGAATATCTCAAAACTTTCAGTGGGATGCGGATGCAATTAGTACTATGTATGATATTGAGATAGCTACCGAGAATACTTTTTCTTCTCCTATTGAAGCTGCAACAGTAGTGCTGAATACATATGATGTAACAGACTTAATGCCTGAAACAACGTACTTTTGGCGAGTAAGACCTAAAAATAGTTGTGGAGAGGGTACCTTTTCTAGTCCATCTAGTTTCACAACGACTGCTATTGACTGTATTACTGTTTCCGCGGTAGATTTACCCAAAGAAATTTCTCCTAGAGGGTCACCTATGATTAATTCTACAATTGCTTTTACACAAGACTTACCTATTGAAGAAGTGAAGGTTACTTTGGATATTTCTCACACTTTTGTTTCAGATTTAAATATTACACTAATTTCTCCAGAAGGTACATCTGTAGTATTGGTTGATAATTCGTGTGGCGATTCGTCAAATATTAATGCAACATTTGATGCAGATGCTGATAGTTTTATTTGTAGTAATAATCCAGCGATATCCGGTATTGTAAAACCTTTAGGAAATCTAGATGTTTTTAAAGGAGAATCTTCTTTTGGAGATTGGATGCTTGTAATAAATGATGAATTTGCAGGAGATGGTGGTACACTTAATAGTTTTTTAATAGAAATTTGTGGGGAAGGTACTTTTAATCCTGATGAAGACCGAGATGGTGTTTTTGATGATGATGACCTTTGTTTAGGAACTCCTGTAGGCCAAGAAGTAGATGCAACTGGTTGTCCTATTTTTAGATTAAAAAGAGATGATTTTTCAGTAAATACAACTACAGAATCATGTACAGATAATGGAGATGGAGTGATCCAAATAGATGCAACTAGGGTTTTGGATTATGAGCTTATAATTACAGGTAATGGCATTGACGTAATAGATAATTTTACCGATAATTACACTTTAAATAATTTAGATGTTGGGACTTATAATATTTGTATTATTGGTATGGACGGATCGATAGTTTTTGAACAAATTTGTTTTGATGTGGCAGTAATGACTCCAGAAATGTTAACGGTAAGCACAACTGTATTGGATGATGAAAATCAGGCAACTTTAGTATTAGGTGGTTCTGATAATTATTTTATTACGCTTAATGGTGTTGAAATGCAAACAAGTGATAATACTATTACTTTAGAGTTAAATGCAGGTATAAATACGCTTAGCGTTAATACAAGTTTAGCTTGTCAAGGTGTATTTGAAGATATTTTGTCTGTCCTAACAGACCCAATCGTTTTCTCTAATCCAATGGGTGATGTTGTAAATATAGTTATAGGGTCAAACCAACCTAATGCAATGCTTAGAATTTATAATTTAAATGGTAAATTAATTATACAAGAGAACTATATTAGCCCTAACAGAGAATTAGAAATGGATGTAAGTGCTATTTCATCTGGCTTATATATTTTAGAGCTGGAAATTGAAAATATAAAACGAAAATATAAAGTGATTAAGAGGTAATATACTGCTGTATATTATTAATTGCCATTAAATGTATTCATAGTAGTAGGAACACCAGCTAAAACAAAAGATTTGATTAGCGTTATTGCTTTTTCTAAACGCTCAGTTAGTGCAATTTCTTCTTCTTTATTCCATTTTCCTAATACGTAATCTACTTGTCTTCCTTTTCCAAAATTAGCACCTACGCCAAATCTAAACCTATTATAATTAGTAGTATTTAATACGTTTTGAATATCTTTTAGTCCGTTGTGTCCGCCACTACTTCCTTTTGTTTTTAGTCTAATGGTTCCAAACTCTAGATTAATATCATCAGTAATTACTAAAATATTATCTAAAGGAATTTTTTCTTTTTCCATCCAATAATTAAGTGCTTTTCCACTTAAATTCATGTAGGTTGATGGTTTTAGTAATAAAATACTTCTTCCTTTTAATTTTAAGCTTGTTATAGCACCAAGTTTTACAGTTTCAAAAGAGATATCTTCTTTTTTGGCAAAGGCATCAAGAATTTTAAAGCCAATATTATGCCTGGTTTCTGCGTACTCAACTCCTATATTACCTAAGCCTACAATTAAAAATTTTTTCATAGTATCAGTTTTCTCTAAATAGGTCTTATTAGTTTTAAATATTGATTTTATAAAAGATATCATATTATTGTAATATAGTTATAAAAACAAAAAGCATCCCAATAGTAGTAAAGGGATGCTTTTATGATTTTTAAACATTTTACTCTGCAGCAGCAGCTTCAGGAGCAGCAGCTTCTGCACCTTCTTCACCTTCTACTTCATCTTCATCGTCTTCTTCAACCGCATTACGAGAAGCTTTAACTTGTACAACAACAGTAGTATATGGGTGTAAGATAGTATATTCATCTTTTAATAAAGATGCTACTTGTACTTTTCCTCCAATTTTTAATTTTGAAATATCAACATCAAAGAAATCAGGTAAGTTATCTGGTAAAGCTTTTATAGCAAGTTTGCGCTTTCTAAATAGTAAACGACCACCATTTCTTACACCAGGAGAGCTTCCTACTAATTGTACCGGAATATCCATAGTAACCACTTTGTCCTTGAATAATTGATAAAAATCAATATGTAAAATTTTGTCAGTTACTGGGTGAAATTGAATATCTTGTAAAACCGCATCTACTTTTATATCTCCCAAATCAATCACAACAGTGTGCGCGTTTGGAGTATACACTAATTTTTTGAATGCTAATTCATCCGCTGAAAAGTGTAATGGTTTTTCCCCTCCGTAAATTACGCAAGGAACCTTTCCAGCATTACGTAAGGCTTTTGTTGCTTTCTTGCCTACGCTTTCTCTTTGAGATCCTGTAATTGAAATTGACTTCATTATTTATATTTAAATATTAATTATTTACATTAAAAATTTTGAGCTAATAGATGTATTGTTATGCACACGGCTCATAACATCTGCAAATAAATCTGCACAACTCAGTACTTTTACTTTTTTACTATCTTTTCTTGATGGAATAGAGTCCGTAATGATTAATTCTGATAATTTTGAATTTTGAATTTTCTCATAAGCTCCACCAGATAAAAGACCGTGTGTGGTTATAGCTCTAACGCTTATAGCTCCCCTCTGTATCATTAAATCAGCAGCTTTTGCTAATGTTCCAGCGGTATCTACCATATCATCTACTAAAACTACATTTTTTCCTTCAACATCACCAATAAGTTCCATATGTGATATTACGTTGGCTTTAGCTCTTTGTTTGTAGCAAATAACAACATCGCATTCTAAAGCTTTTGAGTATGCGTAAGCTCTTTTAGAACCACCCATATCTGGAGATGCTATGGTTAAGTTGTCTAAATTTAAACTTTTTAAATAAGGTAAAAATAAAGTAGAAGCAAACAAATGATCAACAGGTTTTTCAAAAAAACCTTGTATTTGATCTGCGTGTAAATCCATTGTAATAATTCTAGTAGCTCCAGCAACTTCTAACGTTTTAGCCACAAGTTTTGCTGCTATAGGAACTCTAGGTTTATCCTTTCTATCTTGCCTTGCCCAACCAAAATAGGGCATTACTGCTGTTATATGTCTAGCAGATGCACGTTTAGCGGCATCTAACATCAATAACATTTCCATTAAATTTTCAGAACTAGGATTGGTAGAGCCAATAATAAATACACGTCTTCCTCTAACCGATTCTTCAAAAGAAGGTTGAAACTCTCCATCGCTATATCTAGAAAAACTTACTTTGCCTAAACCAACGCCATAAGATTTAGCAATCTTTTCTGCTAAGACTGCACTTTGCGTACAAGCAAATATTTTAGGTTTTGGCAATTGATATGACATCGTTAATGTATTGTTTTTTAGATTCTTAAATCTTGAAAATTATTTGGAGTGCAAAAATAGAAATTTATATGTTCTTGCTAAAGTATAAATGTTTAATTTTTTAGTTAAAAGATATATTTATTTTATAATTTTGCTTTTTTATTGCTCGAGTGGCGGAATTGGTAGACGCGCCGGATTCAAAATCCGGTTCTTAGGAGTGTGGGTTCGATTCCCACCTCGAGTACGGAAATAAAAAGCCGACTTTTACGAGTCGGCTTTGTTGTTGGGTAAAACATAGGTGGCGAAAATGTGCAACTTTGACTGATAAGAACATTTAAATATAGCATAGTTGTATTTGAAATTATATGCTATAATCATATAAAAAAGTGAGGATTTATACCCTGACAATCTTTTAGCCTTAACAAGTTCCTTAGAATCTTTGGCAACTCCTTTTACTTTCTATTATCACAGCAATACTTACATACTAAAGAAGTGTCTTTTATGCTTGTTTCCCTTTGTATATGTCATATATCCTCTAATTTTATTTCCTTCCATTTTTAAAGGGAATAAGATTTTCTTATCGCACAATACAAAGAAGATGTTTGAGGAGTTATCTGTTACAATCTGATAGGAAATGTTAATGCTTTTATCTTTTATAAGAGTATCATAACTCTGGACTTCAATATTTTGATCACAATTATCGATTAAGTCTCTAAAATAAATTAGATGAAAAAAGGCTGTCTCTAAATGCAATTTTTTCGGAATCTAATTGTACTTCGGGATTTTGATACAAATTATTATTTATAATAATTTTATCGTCTATTTCTCTATTTTTTAAATTAGTTAAAAAATCGTCAATACCTGATCTCTTTTCATCTTGCGAAGAGCAACTTACAAAGGAAATCATAATTAGAATAGCAAAAATATTTTTCATAATATATATAATTTAAGGACAAGTTCCACTATTTTAAGATAGTGCTAATTTTTCAAATTTTGCCAGAACAGAACATTAATATTCTTCCTAAAGCCATAGTGAAATTTCAATATTGAAAGAAACAATAGCAAATTTAACTTGTGAAATGAAAACTGATCTTTGAAATGCGTAAATTATTTATACTTTAAATATAAAATCTTGAAAGAAAATCAAGTTAAGTGTAGTAATGCTACTGGCTCATTTTGTGTTTATAGATGAATTTGTAAGGAACTAGTATTCCTTACAAATTGTATGTGTTAAAAAATCTAAAAAGAGATAAATTTATTTTGCTCTTTGTTATGTTGTATTTAAACTTTTTTATTGTAGTTTTAGCACAAACCAACGTTATACTTTGCTAAGAGATAGCGTATATTAAATTATGTCTTTTTAGATAGGAAACCACGGAAACGTTAATAAAATTAACAATTCACACATATGTTCTATTAAAAAAAACATTTGTATCATGTTATTGTTCTTTTAAATCAAATATTTGTTGGACTAACTCAAAATCAATATTTATGAAAATTAGTTTAAAGTTTAAATACAAGCAGAGTGCTTATATTTTATTAATGCTTTGTACCATGTCATTTGGATTTGTGCAAGCACAAACATCGCCAGTTACAGGTACAGTGGTCACGGAGGACGGAGATCCTCTGCCGGGTGTAACAATAATTGTTAAAGGTACTGCTAATGGTGCGGTGTCAGATTTTGATGGTAACTACACTATAGATGCTAAAACAACTGATATTTTGGTATTTACTTACGTGGGTTTTGCTAGTAAAGAAATTGCAGTGGCAGAACAAAAAGTTGTTAATGCTACTTTGGTAGAAGCGGCTAGTGAATTAGATGAAGTTGTAGTTGTAGGATACCAAACACAAAGGAAAAGAGAAATTTCCGGAGCTATTAGTTCTGTAAAACAAGAAGTGTTAGAAAGACAGTCGGTAACTAATTTTGCTGAAGCGTTACAAGGCCAAATAGCTGGGGTGAATGTACAAGCTGTTAGTGGTGCGCCAGGAGCTCGTATAAACGTTCAGATTAGGGGGACAAATTCATTAACAAGTACAGGTACTGCTGATTTGGATCCGCTTGCGGGACAAATTAATCCTAATGATAATGCTTTAGGTCCACTGTATATAGTAGACGGAGTACCTTTTCCTGAACCGCCTAGCATAAGTCCTAATGAAGTTGAATCTATTGAGGTTTTAAAAGATGCAGCTACAACTGCAATTTATGGAGTTCGTGCTGGTAATGGTGTTATTATTATTACTACCAAAAGAGCTAAGTCTGGTCCTTTAAGAGCAGAGTTTAGTACATTTACTTCAGTTAATAGAATTACATCTAGTGTACCAACGTTAACAACTCCAGAGTATATTGCATTAAATAGACAGATTGTTGAAAATAACAGGCAGTCTTTTGCAGCTACTGGTGTATTTGTAACAAATCCAAATGCTTTAGATAATAACACAGATTGGCAAAGTTTTGTTGTGAATAATAATGCTTTAACCCGAAATTATAATGCTAGACTTTCCGGTGGAGCTGATAATGCTAATTTTAGTTTAGTTTTAGATCATATAAATCAAGATGGTGTTTTTGCAAATAGTGATTTTAGACGTACAAATATTCGTTTGAATAACAACTTCAAAAAAGGGAAATTTTCATTATTTACAAGTGTATTTTTAAGTAGAGATTTTTCAAATAGAGAGCCATGGGCAATACTATATGATGCTATAACTTCTCCTGCTACTGAAGCTGGTCCAGATAGAATTGAAAATGGTAATTCAGTAACAGGTGGTCGAGACCAATTTAATATTTTAGGAAATATTCTTAGAAAATTACAAGAAACGAGTACAAGACGTTCTAACACGGCAAGTATAGCGTTGCAATTTAGATACGAAATTTTAGACGGTTTAAATGCAAGAGTAAATTTAAGTGGTAGTAGAAATGATAGTGAGAGTACTTTTTTTAGACCTGGTTTTCGTTTTGTAGATGAAGATACAGGTGAGCTTATCCCTAATAGAGCTATCCAAGCCATTTCTCAATTAACAGAAAGGACAAGTTTGTTTGAGCAAGGAACCTTAGAGGGTATTCTTGATTATAAGAAAAAATTTGGAAAACATAACCTATCTTTATTAGGGGGTGTTACAGCAGAACAGCGTACATTTAATACGACTAGAACAGATGTAAGAGAGTTTAGATCTAACGATCCTATACCAACAATTGATCAGGCAATAGACGCTGAAAACATTACAGTACAAGGAAATGTAGCTCCAAGTAATCTTTTTAGTTTACTTGGTTCTGTAGGTTACGATTTTGATGGAAGATATTTAATAAGAGCTAATATTCGTAGAGACGGTTCTAGTAATTTTCAACCAGAGTTTAGATTTGAAACTTTTGGTGGAATTTCTGCAGCTTGGTCAATAACAAGAGAAGGTTTCTTTAAAAATTCTGAGGCTTTGTCTTTCATTAATGATTTTAAACTAAGAGCCAGTTATGGTGAAGTAGGTAATCAAAATATTGGTGCTTTTAGAACATCAAGATTAATTAATAATAATCTTAATGTTCCATTAGGAACAAATGGTAATGTCGTAAACGGACTTAACCAAACAGCAATATTTAATCAAAATTTGCAATGGGAAACAAGTGTAAATAGCAATTTTGGTGTAGATTTATCATTGTTTGATTCTGCCTTTACAGTTACCGCAGAATATTATGATGTAAAAAAAGAAAATTTGTTACTATTGTTGCCAGTACCAAGTTCTTCAGGGGTTTTACCTCCTAATGGTGGAAATCCAGCTACTATCGCGACTAACGTGGGTGAGCTTACTAATAAAGGTGTTGAAATTTCTGCAGGTTATAGAGATCGTAAAGGAGATTTTAAATGGGGACTTAATGGTGTATTTACTACAAACAGAAACGAAGTGACTGAGTTATTTGGTTCATCATCACAAATTACAGGAGAAAGAATTACCCCAGGTAACAACAGATTGCCAAATGATCCTGTTAATTTTGCAAGAGAAGGTTTCCAAGCAGGTGCTTTTTTCCTAGTGCCTACAGCTGGTATTATACGTACTGATGAAGAGTTACAAGCTTATCAAGAAAATTTTGGTGGTTCAATTGTTGAGGGTGCAGAAGTTGGAGATCTTAGATTTGTAGATGCTAATGGAGATGGAGATATAGATTTAACCAATGACAGGCAGTTTGCTGGTAACAATACACCAGATTTTGAAATAGGTTTAAATTTTAACACATCTTACAAAAATTTTGACTTTAACATGAGTTGGTTTGGATCTTTTGGAAGCAAAGTTTATAACGGACCTAAAGCTTTAGCTTTTGATTCAAGTAACCATAGAGATCAATTGTTTGCTTTTACTCCATCTAACACAACTTCAGATATTCCTATTCAGAGACAACTTACGGGAGAATCAATACCTTTTTCAGATTTTTTCTTGGAAGACGGCGACTATATTAGATTAAGAAACATACAATTAGGATATAATATTCCTAAAGATGCATTAGATAGGATAGGTTTTTCTAAATTTAGAATATATATTGCGGCATCTAACCTACTTACCATTACAGATTATTCTGGTTTTGATCCAGAAGTTGGTGGAGATGGTTTGTTTTCAAAAGGTTTAGATAGAGGTTTTACACCTATTACAGGCTCTGGTAGAATTGGTTTACAAATAGGATTTTAATAGTTAAATTATGAAACAAAAAATAATATACATAACGTTATTCACATTCATTATAAGTCTTTTAAGTTGTAGTGATGATGATACAGATTTTTTAGAGGTTGAAAATAGAAACGCTTTAAATGCTGATAATTTTTGGCAAAATCAGCGAGATGCAGAAGCAGGTATTTTTTCGGTATATAGTGCCTTACAGTTTAATGGAAATATGGGAGAGGCATCCGTTACTAATTTTGGATTACGTTCAGAAATTGGTAAAGTAGGTAATGTAAATAGAGAAGCTGCAAATATCCAAGTAGATTTTGCTCTTGTTGATGCAACAAATCCAACTATTCAGGCAATATGGGAAGATGCTTATCAATTAATTTTTAGAGCTAACCAAGTTTTAGAAAACGTTCCAGATATTGATATGGATGAGACAGCAAAAAGAGAAATTTTAGGAGAAGCACGTTTTCTGCGTGGTTTGGCTTTCTTTTGGTTAGCAACATCTTATAATGAAGGAAGTATAATTTTGCCTACTACAGCTGCTGCAGGTTTGGAGGAGTCAAGATTAGGTCTTTCAGATAGGGCTACAGTATATGCGCAGATTTTTGAAGATTTTACAATAGCACAAACCAATTTAGAAGGAAGATTAAATTGGAGTGCTGAAAATTCAGAAGGAAGAGTAACATGGGGTGCTGCAACAGCCATGCTAGGTAAAGTATACTTGTATGAAGAAGATTTTGAAAATGCTAAAATTGAATTTTTAAAAGTTATCAATTCTGGTGAGTATAGTTTAGTGGAAAATATTGCTGATAATTTTACAGAAGCAGGAGAATTTAATTCTGAATCTATTTTTGAAGCTCAGTTTTTTGCTAATATAATAGATGATGGAGCTTTTGGTGATGGTGAAGGAGGAAATCCTGATGAATCTACTTTAAGAAGTAGAAGTTGGAATAGAGGTAATGGAGGTGTAGGTAATATCTTTGCTACACATTTCATCACTAGTCTATATCGTAATGAAGTTGTCGATACTACTTTAAACATAAATCTTACGAATCCTCAAATTATTTTTGGAGAAGATTACGACATCGCAGAAACTGATGATGTTAATGCTGCATTTATTGATGTGTTGCCAACAAGAAGAAATTCTCTAAGGAGTGAAGCTTCTCTAGTATACGAAGGTGATGGTACTTTATATTATCAAAGACCTACACAAAACTTAGTTAGAGTAAATGCTAGAGGTTTAGTTAAAAAGTTTACAAATTTTGATAGGGATGCAGAAACATTTAACTCAGGAATTAATGAAAGGGTTATACGTTATGCAGATGTGCTTCTAATGTACGCAGAAGCAGTCTTAAGAGATGAAAGTGATGCAGGTGTAGCAGAAGCATTAATTTATATAAATCAAGTAAGACAGAGATCAGGATTAGTAACTTTAGAAAGGTTATTTGCTGGAGTAGATGTGCCACCTATTATAAAGAATACATTTCCTGATGCCACAGAAATGGAGTCTATGGAAATAATTGAGGCTTTAGAAGAAGATGCCCCAGGACTTTTAATAGAGCCTCAAGCTTTAACAGCAACTAACATAATACGTCATTTATTTAATAAAGAACGCCCAGCTGAGTTTGCAGGCGAGGGTAGAGATATTAATTGGCAAGATCTTAGAAGAAGACCAGCTTCCATAGGGGGGACTGTAGATAGAATTGCAGAATTAGCAGGTTATACATATGGAGAGGTTAGTGTAGGCGTGCAAAATTTTGAAATGCTGCCTGAGGCTATAGAAGATGCTTTAGGAGATTTTAATGATAGAACTATGAATTTTACTGAAGATGACTTCTTTTATCCTATCCCTTCAGCAGAAGTAATACAAAACCCTTCATTAGGAGGAAACTAATTTTAAATTTAATACTATGAAAATAATATATAAATATATCCTCACATTAGTTGTAATGATAACTCTAGTGTTTTCATGTACAACTTTTGAGTATGAAGAACCAAATACAGGTTCGGGAATTGCTAGTGCACTTAATAGTCTAAACCTTGGTTTAAGAGACGAAGTAACTCGTGTAAGAATTAATGATACTGTTGCGTTTAATGATATTTCTTTGGATGCAAGTGGAAGAACATGGTCTTTTACTGGTAGTACAGTTGATATTTTAGGGAGTGGTAATGATGTTTCTAGTACAAGAGAATCTTTTTCAGCAATTTTTAAACAAATAGGCGAAGTAGAAGTTACATTGATTCCAAATTTTAATAATCCTTTAGATCCAGCGGCAGTTGCAATTGATACTATGAATTTTAATGTCCTGCCTGAGGTTGTGGCTAATTTTGTAGTTAATATTCCATTAACAGGTGAGGATTTAATTATAGAAGCTGGTCAAGAAGTAATTTTTACAAATATTAGTAGTGAAATAGAAAGTGCTGAATGGACTTTTGTAAATTTATCATCAGGCGAACCTGTAGTTATAGAAACATCTACAGAGGCAGAAAGTGTTATAACTAGATTTGGTTCAATAGGAACTTTTGGTGTTACCTTACGTGCTTTCACTAATGCACCTTTTTCTGAAGATACTATAGCAAGGGTATTTACAGTGGTTCCTTCATCACTTCCTGTACTTGTAGAAAATGAAATTATTGAAAATGAAAACGGTGAATTGACTGTAGCCTTTTCTAGAGATTTAGATCCAGCATCATTAGATGATATTTCTGCCTTTGAATTATCAGTTGATGGTGCCCCTGCTGTGATTAATTCAATAATGTTAGATCCTAATAACGCTTCTAATATTATCGTTATACCAGCAGAGAACATTAAAAATACACAAACGGCTTCATTAACCTATACTAGAGTAAATTTAATATCATCGGACCTTACTGATGCGCCTTCTTTTACTGATTTAGTTGTTGTTCCATTTAGCCCTAATTTAATTGTAAATACAGACCCTACTTTTGAGGATGGATCTGTTTGGGGACCCTTTCCTGTACCTGCGGGGCTTATAGTGGAATCTGTAGATGCTGACAATGAAAGTGATTTTGCTATGGGTATTACAACTCCTGGTCCTGCTTCTAGTCGTTTTGAACTATTCTCACCAGCAGGTTCGGTTGTTGCTGCTGGTCCTGGTACTAGATTAAGTATGCAGTTCGATTATAATATCCCTCCTGAATGGACTGGAGCTGAAATGAATATTAGATTAACTGGATCTGGTCAACCATTTGACGCCTTTAGACAGTTTATCGGTCCAAACGCTTTAATGAGAGATGGTCAATGGCATACATTTACAATACCAGTTTTAGGTGCTAATGGAGGAACTGTAACTCCAGATGATTATTCTGGACGTATACAATTCCAAATTATTACAGCTGCAGGTATTGATCCTTTACTAATTCGTTTAGATAATTTTGTGATAGAGCGAATAGAAGAATAGTAAAAATACATTTTGAATTTAAAAGGGCTGTTTATTTTTTACTTAAACAGCCCTTTTTATATTTAATTATGTAGAGAAAAATATTTTTTTTCAGCTATTAATTGCTTAAAATAAGTGTATTTTTTATTTGGCAGATAATAGTTCTGGGTTAAAATTAGATTTGATGTTTATAACAAAGGGGTGTCATATCTTTACCAAGTAAATTTTATTCTAGACGATACAATTTAATAATGTGTATGTTACTCGTACTTTAAATTAAAGGTTTAAAGTGTTATGATTAAGATTTAATAATATAGTTATTTAATGTAAAATTGAGTTAAGAATTCAAGTTTCTTTATTTAAAAAAACAAGACATTTACTAAATTAAAGTGCTGTATTTCATTTTATTAAAAAACATCCAGCTAAACGATCTAAATCACCATAGTAGTTAATCTTAGCTAAAGTATACCATCATCCATCTGTTTCATTTAAATTTATATCTTTAGTAACCTTTTTAAAAAGAACTCCTTTTAATATTTTTAAAACACATGTAGGTATCTATTCTCTAGTGAGTATTAAATCTTTTTAGCCATCATAATCAATCAACAGGCTCTAGCAACTAAATACTTAAATTTTTGTGCTATTTTTAACAACAACCTCCACCGTTATAATGCCAAGTACTCTCACTAATATGAATTTGATCATTTGCTTTTGCTAACGCAGCAGCAGTTTTATCGCAAACAGCTAAAGGTTGGTTTTGCATTAATACATGACCTTTTTTATCATCAAAATAATCCTCATCGCCATAATATATGGCTGTTTTTCCTGTAAAAATACAAGGCCCATCTTCTGGCATAGGATCTTTAATTGCTGCTATTTCTATTGATTCTATAAAGATTAATTCATCTGTTGGGTAATGGTTGGGAGAGAGTACTCGGTACGATTTCCTAGCTCTAATTTCTATGGTTCCAAAACCAGCATCTGTTAATGCTTTTACATAATCAGCAATAGAAATACTACCACTTAAACACAATGCTCTGAGTCTGTCATCATTTCGCAACTCGTCATTCATAGGTTGCTCACAAGTTGGGTCGCTCATTACCAAACGCCCATGCGGTTTTAAAACGCGGTACATTTCTGATACTGCTTTTTTTAAATCTTCTGCTTTAAAGATATTAAAAAGACAGTTTTGTGCAGCCACATCAATACTATTGTCTTCAACGGGAAGATTTAAAGCATCACCTTTAACTAGGTTTACAAAATCACTTTTAAACCAATCGTTTTCTTCTTCTGCAATTTTAAAATTTTGTTTTGAGGCTTCAAGCATTTCATCCACAACATCTACTCCTGTAACACCACCTTTTTGTCTAGAAAAGTAAGAGAATTGAAGTAATTCCATACCACCACCAACACCTACGTACAATACTTTAGGGTTGTTTATCAAATCTTGCGCAGAAACAGTACTTCCGCAACCATAGTTCATTTCTTGCATTATGGTAGGGATAGAAAGCCCTGGAAATTGCCAAACAGGATTGGTTGTACAACACAATCCTACATCGGGGGTTAATGCCGCTTCTTTATATAAATCGTTTGTAGCTTCTAAATAACTCATAACTTTTTCTTTATAACTGTTTTATTAATTCTCTAAATAATTTTACCATTTTTGGTTCTGTAGTACCCGCAATTTCTATAATTTCTTGAATATTTACAGGTTCTAGATGATCGGGGTCACATTCATCTGTTAAAACAGATACGGCAACCACTGGCAAATCTAGGTGATTGGCAACAATAATTTCTGGTACAGTACTCATACCTACCGCATCTGCACCTATAATTTTTAACATTCTATACTCTGCTTTGGTTTCCAATTGAGGACCAACTACAGAGGCATAAACTCCTTTTTGTAAAGAGATATTCTCTTTTTTGGCTATAGTAATTAATTTTTGACGCATATCAAGGTCATATGGCTCGCTCATGTCTGTAAACCTGCTCCCAAATTCACTTACATTTTTAAAGGCTAATGGAGATCCTCCCTGGAGGTTTATATGATCTTCAATAAGCATGATATCCCCTTTTTTATAATCTAAATTAATAGCGCCAGCAGCATTAGAAACAAATAATTTTTTAATTCCTAATTGGTGCATTACACGAATAGGGTAGGTAACATCCATTAAATCATAACCTTCATAGATGTGGAAGCGCCCTTGCATTACTACAACTTTTTTGCCTTCAAAAGAACCGTAAATTAATTTTCCAGAATGAAATTCAACAGTAGCAAGAGGAAAAAACGGAATATGATTGTAATGTGCTTCTATGGGGTTTTCAATTTCTTGCGCTAATTTCCCTAAACCAGTTCCTAAAACAATTCCTATTTCTGGAGCATCAAAACCTTTGCTAATTAAATAATCTGTAGATTCTTGTAGCTGTTTGTTTGTCATATTATTTCAATGTTTTTTAAAAAAGGAGAAAAAGCTTCTATATCCTTTATATCTTCATATAAATCAATATCATTCTTAGTTTCTAAAAGTGCAACGTTATACTTTTTTAAATCATTTAAAGTGTCTTTAAGCACACTTGCTGTTCCCCATGCTTTATTTTTAAAGATAGTTGGCTCATAAACATTCATTCCTAAAAGGTAATAGCCACCATCTTCTGCAGGCCCTACAACCGCATCAGAATGATGAAGTTGCTCAAATGCATTTTCTATAGCTGCTTCAGACAAATCAAACATATCACTACCAATTACTATAATTTTTTCAAAACCAGCGGCAAATCCTTTTTTAAATGCATTATCTATTCGCTCTCCTAAATCGTTTCCTTCTTGTATTTTTTTCTGATATATGGTATTATCCCAAATATCATCTTGCCAGATTTGTTCAGAATAGTAAACCTCCTTTTTAACCGATAAATTTTCTGTTATGGTAACGGTATGGTTTAGTAAAAACTTATAGATATCTAAGGCTATGCCATCACCAACTTTTGATGCTAGTCTAGTCTTACATTTACCTAGTTCTGGGTTTCTCGTAAAAATGAGAAGAAGGTTTTTAGAATTCAAATGCTAATGTTTTAAAATTATAGTTTATGAATTGTTTAGTATTTGTCATTTTATAAGTTGATAACTTACTTTTATAAGCCTTTTTTTAAAGTTTTTTTAAGATGCAAATATATAGAATACTCTTATATCTGTTAAAAATTGATGTTTGTAGTAATTTTTAATTTTTTGCATTACAATTTTTAATACAATGATTTTAGAATATGTTTTAATCCAAATGCTGTATTAGAAAATCTATAGTATCTTAAAACTGTTTTTAAAATATACCTGATAAACAGATAGACTATTATTTTTGAGATAAAATAGAGGTAGTATGATGTACTGTAAATTCAGCATCTATTTGTTTACGTTCGGAAGCATTTAGGTACTGTCTGGCTATTCTATTTTCTGGCTTTTGATCAAAAGTATAAAGTGTAATAAGGAAGAGCCATTCTAAAGGTTTCATAACGATATATATAAAGTCTGAAACAATTTTTAAATTAAAAATGCTATAATAACGATGTATTTGGTTGCCTACTTTATTGTAGTTTTTTCTGATGAGCTTATGTGTTTTAGGTAGCTTTTCCTCTATAAGCTCTTCAAATGCATTAGAAATTAAAAGCTGTCTAGTACAAATAATTTTATGCCCTCTTCTTTCTCCGTACCTAAGGGGTTTTACAATTTTCTTATGTCCATTTGCCCCAACAGAGCACAGAAAATGGCCGCCACAGTGTACATTATCACATAAGTGGTCTAATTGAGAAAAACCATGCTTATATGTGTCTGTAAAAACCCTAATAATGGAATCAGGTTTTTGACCAAAAAGCATTAAAAAACTGGATACTATAATGAGTAAAGGGAGGCACAAAATGCATAAGATGGGTATTTTATAAATTAATTTAGAGTTTAATAAATCCCATGAAAATCGCTCTATTTGGTTTAAAGTATTATAGTCAAAAGCCAAACTATATGCTGCTATTTTTTTCTGATTTTTAATCAATTCAAAAACAAATAATAAGATAATAGGTAGGTTTCCTATTAACCACAGCGGTTGTGTAACTTGTATAGCGATACTTATATTTAAAATAATGCCACCTAGTAACAAAGAATTGATTGTTGTTTCTACTAAAGGGCTAATAATATTTTTTTTAAAGGTTGAAATAATATAAGCTAGCGTTACTATTCCAATTAGAGCATATATGGTGAGTTTATGTTGTGGAGAGAAAGTGGCACTATCACTACAACAATTATTTGTTTTTTCATCTACTATTATTAGATAACATAAAGGAAAAGCTATAATTGCTACAAGCTCTATAATGCGATATATTACAATGTGGTAAAGCCTTTTTCCTGTAATTAAATACCGCACAAAATCTAGTACAAGTAAAATAGAGGGGAGACCTAAAAGTAAGAATATAATCATTTCCATTATTTTAATTGATCATTGTTATCTAATTGCAATGAAATTATTAGCATTTAGGACCAGTCCAAAATGGACTATTTAAGATAAAAGCTTTAAAAGAAACTTTGTTAATAGCATCAACTTTTTCTTTACTGTAAAATTTGCTTTTAGTTCTATTCCAACTTAATATAATGTACTGATATTTAATTGTTTTATATAAATTATAGATGGTTTTTAATTTCTTTAATTCTGCTGAAACCTCAATAATATCATTAAATTTATAAGAGTCTTTTAATTTAATTTCTTTTTCAATAATTTTTAAGTCTATGGTATTTATTTTTTCAAATTGCTTGTTGAGTAAAAAACCAATAGTATCTTCATTATTAATATTTTCAATAATTGTTCTTAAGCCATAAATATATTTGTTCTCAGATATGTTCTCTTCATATTGATTTGTTAAAATATTTTTTGAAGCTTTATTTATCCCAAAAGGGATGAGTTCTAATGACACTTTTATATCTGTTCCTTTTCTGGGTATTTCAACTTTTAATTTAAAAACCTCAGTGTTTAATGTAAAATTTGATAAGGATTGCTGTGGAATAAAATCATAAATACCAAATTCTTCAGGAAAGATATCAACTAAGTTTCTGTTAGAACGAAAAACAGACTTTGTTTCACATCCCCATTCTTCATTCACTAAAATAGTATAATTGCCATCTGCCTGTTTAAACCCTCCAGCAATATTAGAACAATAACAACCACAAGTTGGGTATTCTCCAGAAACACTTATATATCCGTTGGCCGTATCATCAATATTGACTTTTCCATCAAAAACGCTTGTTTTTTCTCCTTCATCGTATCCTTCAAGTAAATTAGAATAGCAAGGATGTATACTTTCTAACAATAGACTTCTTAAATTAGATTTATTTTGAGAAAACAAAACTGTTGTGCTAAGTGTTAAAACTACTAACAATATCTTTTTTAAGATCATTTGTTTAATGTTTTTTTAAAAATTAGGGAAATTAAACTAAACTTCAAATGATATAATCATCGGTAATAATTATAGCTATTATCTACAAGCAGTTTATCCTAGGAATATTTATTTCACTGATTAATTTAGTAATAGAGTTTAAAAACTTGTTTCTTAATAAGAGAAATCCTAATTATTATTGAACCTCACTTTTTACCATCTTTTATATAATCCGTTTAGTTGATCATAAAACCATTGTCTTTCATATTTTTTTGTAAAAATAGTCAAGATTTGAGGCTTATGTAATCACTGTTTTCAGGTAAATAAAACATATTGTTTTCTGGATATTAAAGCACAGAATACTCTCTAAAACCTAAATTCAGGTTATTTTAATTGGAAGACACTGCTATTGTATTTGTAATACTAGCACCTTCTAACGCTGCTTCTACAGTAATATCTCCTTTGTTTTTAGTAGATTGCAGTAATAAGATTGCTTTTCCATTATGCGTAATAATTTCATTGCTTTTATGGGCTTGTACATTCATTTCCCAGCCATTATCAACTCCAATATTTTTTCCTTCACCAGTAATTGAGAAAGCAATTTTAGTATCCTTATCCGTAACTAGTGTTCCATTTTGATCTAAAAGGTTTATAGTAATCACTGAAACATCGTAACCATCAGCACTTATAGTATTTTTATTAGCTGACATTTTTATTTCAGAAATTTTTTCTTGAGATTTTAAAATGTACTCATCGGCTTTAATTCCTTTGTTATAGCCTACTACTTTTAATTCTCCTTTAGTATAAGGAACGAGCCATTTTATAATATGATCTGTTTCTAAAACAGATTTTAATTGTTGTTTTCCTAAAGACTTTCCGTTTAAGAATAACTCTGCCTCTTCGCAATTTGTGTAGGTTTGTACAACAATAGCTTCATTATCTTTATAATTCCATTTTTCGTTTACTTTGTACCATTCCCATAAACGCAACTTATTCCAAACAGGAGGAGGCGTTAATTGCATATTAAATTTCCAACCTTCTTTTTCCGAAAAAGAAAATTCTGATGTGCTTGCTGGTGTAGTCACAGCATATACTTTAGGAGCTTTTTTCCATAAAGTTTCGTAAAAATGCCCTCTTGGAGTTTTAAAACCTGCATAGTCAAAAAACGAAATGTTTAAGCCTTTTCTAGGCCATGGTCCTGCTTCTCCTAGGTAGGCAAATCCGGTCCAAGAGAAAACACCAGCAACAAAATCGCGCTCGTTTACACTTTTCCATTCCCCATAATCTCCCCAGTTCTCAGAGCCTAAAATCTTTAAATCTGGATAGGTTTTATGTGCAATATCATAATCTGCTTGCCTGTAATTAAAACCATATACATCTACGGCATTTCCGTAGCCACTAACCATGCCTATAGATGGCAAAACACTACCACAGATAGTAGGTCTAGTGGTATCTTCTTCTTTCACCCATTTTACTAATTTTCTTGCCGTGGCAACTAATGGATCTACACCATCTATATTTTTTTCAAAAGCAGTTTTAATTTTTTTAGCATCATAAATTGGGATGTATTCATAACTACCCGCATCAGAATCTGTATTAACGTCATTATACGTTTTAGAATAATGTGGGTAAGTCCATTCTATTTCATTTCCTATACTCCACATAAATACTGATGGATGGTTAAAATCTCTTCGGATTAAATCTTTTAAATCGCGCTCTGCCCATTCATTAAAAACTTCAGGATAGCCTAGAGATGGATCTATAGCTGGTTTTTTTAAGTTATTATCTTGTGATGTTTGACTTGGATCTGTTATGATTGTATTTTTTTTAGATACTCCAGACGCAGCATTATCACCCAAATAAACTTTACTTTTTCCTTTGGGATTAGACCATTCATCAAAAGCTTCATTCATTACTAAAAGCCCAATCTCATCACAAACTTCTAATAGCTCTGGGGCATGGGGGTTATGTGCAAACCGAACTGCATTTGTACCAATAGATTTTAATTTTTTCATGCGATATTCCCAAATAGCTTTTGGTGCCGCTGCTCCTACAGCACCCGCATCATGATGAAGATTAACGCCTTTAATTTTCATCTGTTTTCCATTTAAAGAAAAACCAGTATTAGCATCAAAATTAAAAGTTCTAATCCCAAAAGTTTCAGTGCTGTTATCAACAAGTTTATCATTTTCAAATACCTTTACTTCTAACTGATAACGGTTTGGAGTCTCAATAGACCATAATTTTGGGTCGTTTAAGGTTAATGTTGCAGTAGCTACTAATTGAGTTACTTTTTTAGTTTCTGTTAGTAATACTTCTTTTTTACTATCTAAAACTGAATATTGAATCGTAATTTTTTTTCCGTCAGCAGGATTACTATCTTCTAATTGTGTTTTTATTTGAATAGCTGCCGATGTTTTACTAACCTTTGGTGTTGTAATCTGTACACCCCATTGCGCAATATGTAATGGGTCTTTTTTTATTAATCTTACATTTCTGTATATTCCAGAGCCAGTGTACCATCTAGAGTCTACATATGCAGAATGATCTACTTTTACCGCTACAATATTTGGTGAGCCATCGTATTTTAAATAATTGCTAAGGTTATAAACAAAAGAAATATAGCCGTTAGGGCGTGTGCCTAATAAATGTCCGTTAATCCATACTGTAGAATTATTGTAAACACCATCAAAAAGAATACTAATTTGTTTTCCTTTATCTATTTCATTTAAAGCAAACGCTTTTCTATACCAACCAATTCCTCCTGGAACAAAACCAGTACTACTTGCTACGTCTCCTTCTTTTTGATAGCCTTTTTCTATACTCCAATCATGAGGAACATTTAAAGTTTCCCAACTAGAATCATCAAAAACAACTTCATGTGCTGTATCACTATCTCCGAGATTAAATTTCCAATCATAATTAAAATCTTCAGTGCTTCTAACCATTTTTGGTTCTTGAGAACACGAAGAAATCAATAATAAAATTCCGAATAGTTGATATAAATATTTCATGATGCTGTAAATTAGGAATGAATACTTGTAAAAGTATGTTCTTAAAATTGATTTAAATTACACTATTTTAGCATAAAATTACCCCTTTTTATATTATGGAACAAATACCTACAGATCATAAAATTGCGGTTTCGTTAGAAAAAATTGAAAACACTAAAGATTCTTCTTTTCACACAGGAGTATATCATAAACCTTATTTTAATGGAGCTTGGCATTATCATCCTGAGTTTGAGTTATTATTAATTACAAGTGGAAACGGACGTCGTTTGGTAGGTGACCACGGAGAAGATTTTGAAGTAAACGATTTGGTGTTGTTGGGAGGATACTTACCACATGCTTGGATTCCAGATCCAAAATATTTAGAGGAAGATTCAACTGCTTTTTGTGAATCCATATACTTACAGTTTAAAAAAGATATTTTTGGGTCTCATTTTGCTGATATTCCTGAATTAAAAGGAATACGAAAAGTATTTAGAAATGCAGAAAGAGGAATTAAAGTTATAGGTGAGTATAAAACACAGATTATTGAATTAATAAAACAAATACCGAATCTATCACCTATAGATCAATTATTAAAATTGATTAAAATTTTAGATTTAATCCACCTCTCCGATTATGAATTATTAGTATCTGAAGAATATTTTAAAGATAGTTTTTATTTTAAATCCAGTCGTATTTTAAATATACATGAGTATATTATGGAGCATTATAAGGAAGATATTTCAGCTGATGTTTGTGCTAAAATGACAAATATGACGGTATCTTCCTTTTGTAGGTATTTTAAAAATGAAACACAATATACTTTTACCAATTATTTAAATAAAGTACGTGTTGACTTTGCTAAAAAGCTATTAGCAAATACCGATTTTCCTATTAAAGAAATTAGTTTTGAATGTGGTTATAATTCTGTTCCTTATTTTAATAAACAATTTAAAAAAATTGTAGGAATTGCACCATTTGCTTACCGAAAGTCTGAGGGGAGCAATAGATAAATTACTCCTTCAGTAAATGAACAGGTTTAAAATCTATAGTGGAATCTATTAATTTAGATTGATCTATTAACTTTCCTTCTTTTATAAATTTTGTGCCTATAACATATGCTTTAGCATTATTTATAGCATCTACAGCTAATAAAGTATCATCTTTAAAATACCAAATAGAGAATTTAGTTTGTTCACTTTCTTCATCTCTTCTTAATACTTTGTTGTATCCATTTGATAGCCCTACCATTTGTAATTTAATATCATATTGGTCTGACCAAAACCATGGAATTGTATTGTAAATAGGTTTTTTATTACAAATTGCAGAAGCAGCTACTTTTGCTTGATCTACTGCATTTTGTACAGATTCTAATCTTATATAACGGTTGTAATGTGGGTTGTAATGAAATGTGCAATCACCAATTGCGTAGATGTTTTCATCATTTGTTCTAGCGGTTTCATCTACTTTAATACCATTTTCAATTTCTATTCCGGCTTCTTTTGCTAGTTCTGAATTAACATGAATACCAACACCAATAATAATGATATCTGCCTCATAACTAGAATGATCAGAACAGCTTACCGTATTTAGTCCATTGGCGGTATGAATTGAAACTACATTTTTATTTGTTAATACAGAAACATTATTCTTAGCATGTATTTTTTGAAAAAATGCTGACATTTCTGGAGCTGTAACTCTAGCTAAAATACGCTCTTCTCGCTCTAGGACGGTAACTGAAGCGCCTAATTTTTTTAACGAAGCGGCAGTTTCTAAACCAATATAACCGCCACCGATAACAACAACACGTTTGTGTGTGCTATCTTCTATTGCTTTACGAATGTTTTCAACGTCTCCAGCTGTACGTAATGGAAATATATGATGTGCAGTATCAATTCCTTTTATTGGGGGGATAATAGGGCGAGCACCAGAAGCAATTACTAATTTATCGTAGGCTTGAGTGCTATTTTCAGCTATTGTAATCGTCTTTTCAATACGATTGATGGCTGTAACGGTAACTCCAAGCTTTAGCGTTATATTCTGTTTCTCATAACTTTCTGAAGATTTTAAAAGATTTTTTTCAATAGCATCATCACTGGTTAAATATGCTTTAGATAAGGGAGGGCGGTGATAGGGTAATACAGGATCTTTATCATAGAGTATAATATCTCCTTCCCAACCTTCTTTTCGTAAAGAGAATGCAAAATTTACACCTCCATGACTTGCCCCAATAATAACACAAGTTTTATCTTTTGAAAAATTTTCAGTCATTAGTCTTTTTTAGTCTTTTTGTGCTACTTGCAAAACAACACCGTCTAGCGCATCACTAATTTCTATTTGGCAGCATAATCGGCTATATTCATTTGCATAATCATCCAGTTCTAGCATGTCTTTTTCAATTTCACTTGCTTCACCAGTCTTTTCAGTATGTTCAGCAGCTACGTGAACATGGCAAGTTGCACAAGAGCATACGCCTCCGCAATCGCCATCAATTCCAGCAATATCATTATCTACTGCAAGTTGCATTACAGAACCAGAAGTACCTTCAACTGTTATGCTTTCATTTTCTGTGGTTATAAAAGTTATTTTTGCCATTATGTAATTTTTTAATGTGTTAGCGGTTAAATTTTACGGTTAAGGAATCATAACCTACTTTACGTTTAAATTCTCCCAATTCTTCTATATTTTCTTTTGCTTTAATCAGATCAATACTACCAACTTTCTCTGAAAGAGTATTCAATAAAATTTGCATAATCTGTCTTGCGTGTGTCGCTCCTAAACAATTATGCTTTCCAAAACCAAAACTAACATGAGGGTTTAGTTTACGGTCTAATACAATTTCATTTGGATTTTCAAAAACGCGCTCATCTCTATTTGCAGAGGCCCAGCATAAAGAAATTCTAGTATCTGCTTTTACGGCATGTTCACAAACATGTGTATCTGCTGTTGCTACACGACCCATTTGGGTTAGTGGAGCAAAATAACGGATAAGTTCTTCTACAGCATTACCTGTTATTTCTGGGTTTTCTTTTATTTGTTTTAAAGCTTCAGGATGTTCAGAAAAATAAGCAATAGCATTGGTTATGGCATTCATAACAGTGTCTCTGCCTCCAGCAAAGGTTAAAATCATCACTCCTTTTACTTCTTCTTTTGTTAGCTTTTTGCCATCTACTTCAGAATGTAATAAAACAGAGTATAAATCTTTTCCTGGATTAGCAATTGCTTTATCTATTTCTTTATCGATATAATCATATAAGATATTGGCTTTGTCAGCATCTAACGCAGAAGTTTCACTACGGAAGACATGACCACCCCAACCAATCCAAACTTTAGCTTCCTCTTTAGGGGTATTTAAAAGAAGCGTTAAAGCGTTAGATTGTAAGCGCAATGCAAAGTCTTCCATCACTTCAAAAGAGTCTTTAGCTAAAACACGATCAATTAAAGTGCTTATTTGTTCTTTTAATTGTGTTTGATAATTCTCTTCTAAAGGGCGTTTAAACCAGGGGTCTAATAAATCTCTAAAGCCCTTATGCTCTGGTGGATCTAACTCAAAGGGAATCTGACGAGTTTCTCGTATAGCCACTTCTGAAGGTATTACAATACGACCAGGTTTTGCTCCAGATTGAAATGTTTTAAAGTTGTGTGCACATTTACGAACATCTTTATGACCTAAAACCATTTGTACAGGATCATTTTGGTCATCCATATGACCTATTCCTTTTTCTTCTCTTACCTTTTTAAATGGGTCTGGTAATGCGCTATTTTTCATAAGTACTCCTAAGTTAATACAATTAATACAAAGTAAGGTTGATTGTTATATTATAAATTATACTATTTTGTCTATTTATTTAACTATAATATCTTTACTTTAATTTGATTTTTTTACTATTTCATTAAAAAACAACATGGTTTCTTTTATATATGTTTCCCAATATATCCATTCGTGTTTTCCAGGGTTTTCCTTGTAAATATGAGAAATCCCCACATCATTTAATTTTTTATGTAGGGTTCTATTTCCTTCAATCAATAGGTCTTCTGAGCCGCAGTCAAACCTAAAAGGTGGTAAATTATCTTTGTATTTCATAGCTGTTGCGTATACAGATTCATTCTCCTTTTCTGTTTGATTATAAAGTGCAAGAGGTTCTTCTACAAACAGTTTCATTTCATCTAATACAGTTATAGAAGACAAACCAGAAACACCTGAGAATTTATTGTGGTGTTTTAAACCAATTCGTAAGGCGCCAAATCCGCCCATAGAGAGTCCTGCAATAAAGAGTTTAGAATTTTCACTTGCTTGTGGTATTAATTCTTTAACAGCGTTAGGAACAGTATATGCAATCCATTTTTCAAAATCTTGAGTTGTATGAGGTACATAGCCACTTCCGTCACCCCATAAACCATCAGATGGCATTGCAATGAGCATTGGTTCTATTTCTCCATTTTCAATCCATTGTTGCATTTTTAGGTGAATACCAGTTTTTTGAGACCAAATCCAATGACTTCCGTAAACTCCATGAAGCAAAACTACAATAGGTAAGTCTTTAATTTGTTGTTCTGTTTTTGGTACATAAACCGAAATATCTCCTCTACCATTTAAGTTTTTACTTTTAACTGTTATATATCTTAAATTATTTGATTCGAATTTTGAATCGGATAGCTCAGTAGTTCTGAATCTTGATTTTTTTTCTTCCATTTTTTTGGATGCTAAATAATAAACTAAAAAGGAGAAACCCTATTCAAAAACAATGACGCCTTTCGCATTTTTTCCCGAAAGCATGTCTTTAAAAGCCTGCTCTAAATCATTAAACTTATATGTTGTAGTTACCATTTCATCTAGTAATAAATCTCCTTTTTCATATAGATCTAATATTTTAGGAAAATCAATTTGTGGACGACATTTACCGTATAATGGATTGATGTAAATTTTATCCCATTCAAATAATTGCATATCTATAGTTACTTCTTCTTCAATACCACTTACTTGAACCGCAGTACCTGCATTACGAATCATAGCTAATGGTGCAGCACCTAATGCGGGGATAGCAGTACATTCAAAGGCAAAATCAGTACCGTTATTTCCAGCAATTTCTTTTACTTTTTTGGTGGCTTCTACTAAACCTTTGTCATTTCTGTCAGCTAAAACAGTATGCGTAGCTCCAAATTTCTTTGCCATTTCTAAACGGTTTTCATTGATATCTATGGCAATAATTTTTCTTGCACCAGAAATGCGTGCTCCTTGAATTACATTTAATCCAACGCCGCCATTTCCAATGACAGCCACTGTAGAACCGGCAGTAACTTTGGCAGTATTTACGGCAGAACCATAACCCGTCATTACACCGCAACCAATAATTGATGCGGAGCTATGTGGTATTGCATGTTCGTATTTTACTACAGCTTGTTCTTTAACAACGGTATGCGTAGAAAGTGTTCCAATATTAAAAGAACGTTCTATTCCTTTTCCATTCCATATAGTGCTTTCTAAATGGGCATGCCCTGTAGAAACCTCACCATCTGGTAATGCATCTCCAGCGACTACTGGTGAGTTGTTTTCACAAATGTGTTGATTTTGTTCTTGACATTGAAAGCACCTTCCGCAGGGTATAGCCCAGTTTAAAATTACTTTATCTCCTTTTTTAACACTAGTAACCTCTGGACCTACTTCTTCTACGATACCAGCTCCCTCATGTCCTAAAATTACAGGCCTTCCCCATGTTAAAGAATCATGATCGGTATGGCATAGACCCGAAGCCATAATCTTTACAAGAACTTCATCTTTACTAGGAGTATGTATTGTAATGTCTTCTATGGTAAAATTTCCTTTACCATCAGTAATTGCTGCTTTTGCTAACATATGTTGCGTTTGTTTGGTGTGACAATATAATATATTGAATGATTTTTTTATAAATAAATTATATTATTTTTTAACTTTTTCTCAAGAGCTTATTAATAATACTATACATTTTTAAAACAATTTCTTTAGTAATATAAAATGCAAATAACATAGAAAAGGCTGCAACAAAATGTTGCAGCCTTTATTTTAATTATTTTAATTATCTAATTTTAATTAAGGTAATATGGGTAATATCTGGAAATTATCAAACTGAATTGTTTGAGAATCTATTCCAGCTGAAGTATTAATTTGGAATTGTAAACGCCCTGGAAAATCTGCAGGTGCGCCTCCATCAGGACCTATAACTGCTGTAAATGTGTGCCAATTTCCATCTCTAGTTAATTGATTTGGACCAATAAACGCTCTGAAAAAATTGAATGCATTACCACCACCAACTATTCTGTAATTCATTTCAAGACCAGTCCAAGCTGCTGGTACGTTATAATCAAAGCTGATCATAAGTTGAGCACCGCCTGGTATTGTTGGGCGATTACCACCACCTGGGGCAAAAATCTCAAATCTACGTTCACCTGATGCTAGTTCTGGTGTGGTAACTGTTAATGCCAAACTACTTGGATTACCCATTCCAAGAGGAGCTGCATTAGCAACTGATGTTCCTGGAGTTATTCCACCAGGTTGTCCACCTTGGAATATTCCCCATACAACATTTGGATCTTCAAATGTAGGATTAGCACTTGGAAGGAATATGTCTACTGGAGGAATGTAATTATTGTTCACAGCTTGTCCCATGAACGGAGGTACTGCTACACCAGCTTGACTAGTAATTCCAGGATTAGCATAAGTTGCCGTAATTACTGGAGTACTTGAATTTATTCGATTTGTTAAAGTGATAATAATTATTGAAGCATCATTAGGATCAAGCGCTATTGAAGCTACTGGTGTATCCATTCCATCTACTGCAACAGTTATTGTTTCTCCAGATGGATCATTTAACAACTGATCATATGTTAAAATTATTTGACTACCTCCTACAGAAGATTCTGCAGTTAAAAGCTGAGGAATAACTGGAGGGATAAAATTATTTACAACTGCTTGATCTGTAAATGCAGGAACTGTACCACCGTCTACAGTAGTGATTACTGGATTCGCATACGTTGCTGTGATTGTTGCTGTATCAGAATCTATTGGAGTTTCTAAAGTAAGAACAATTATTGATGCATCAGTTGGATCAGCTGCTATAGATGTTATAGGAGAATTTACCCCATCTACTGCTACAGTTATTGTTTCCCCAGAAGGATCATTTAATGGTAAATTATAAGTTAATATAACTTGTGTTCCATCTGGAGTAGATTCAGCAGATTCTAAAATTGCAATATCAACGACTGTTACAAAATCTGTTTGTTCCAATGTTCTAGTAATACCATTTTTAGTTACTTCCAAAGTAACATCAAATTCTCCTGAATCTGGGTATGTAACAATAACTTCATTTTCAGTTGATGAACTAATATCACCACCTGTAAAGGTCCAAAGTAGAGTTGCGTCTGCTGTTGGAGTTGTATTTGTGTAAGTAACAGACTCTGTCTGGCTTATTAAAGTTGCACTTGCTGTAAATGTAGGAACTGCTAGGGGAAGTACTTCAATAAAATCAATTTCCGTAGTAGTTGCTTGTTGATCATTTAATGTAGATCTAAGCGAAACATCATAAGTTCCCGGAGTATTATAAGTAACTGTTACTTCAGGCTCTCTGGATGTTGCAGGTGAACCACCTTCAAAAGTCCAAAATATGTTTTCATTTGAAGAACTTGTACTTCTAAAAACTACCTGAGCGCCTTCTTCAACTGTAGTAGTGTCAGACATAAATGCTGCTTCGGTTCTATCAAAGACTCTAACATTAATTCTTCCTATAAATTCTCTATTATCTGTTGTTACAACTGTTACACTAGTTTCGTAAGTGCCAGCTGCAGCATAAGAAACTAGTGGATTAGCCTCTACTGATGATTCTGGACTTCCACCTGTGAACGTCCATGCGTATGAAGATATATTTTCAGCACTAAGATTGTATGTTAAAGACTCTCCTGTAAAAGCAAGATCTTGGTTAACAGATATTACTCCATTTATTTCTGAAATATCGCCAGGAACACCCCCTTCATCTTCTTCATCACATGAGTTTAACATAAATAAAGATAGGATTACGGCAACTGCCATAAACCTTACATTTCGTATTGTCATTCTTTTCATAAAAAATTGATTTTGAGTTAGTGTAGCAAATATGTAACTTATTAGAGTAAAATACCAAAACAAATGTTTTTTTAAATAGAACATATGTGTGATTTGTTAATTTTATTAACGTTTCTCATATTTTTTACTTTAAATGAAGAAATTTTAAATTTTAAATTAATTTGGTTTAAAATTCTTATCATTTTTTTGAATAATTAAAGAAGTCTAATTTTTTTGAATCCTATTTGTAATAAAAATAACCTTACTTAACACAAGTAAGTATGTTCTAAAGTAGATCAAAATTTTGAAACAGATATTGATTTAACAAACTCTTTTTATGATAATTTATAATTTGATAGTTTTTGTGGACCTTCTAAAATAACCCTATTTACTTTTAATGTACCGTCTTTAGAAGTGGCTATATGCCATTTTATAAGTGATATAGTTCCCTGTTCAATTTCTATTCCTGTGATGCTTCTTGGATGTACGCAACTCCCATCATTGAAAAATGGAATATCCCCAGGTTTAGGGAAACGTGGCCTATGTGTATGTCCTACAATAGTAATGCATTTTTGATGCGTTACAATCCATTTTTTAATACGGCGTTCTACTTTAATTAATTCGGTGTAATTTTTAGCAGGGCTAGTTGGATCTGCAATACCCCAAACTTGTAATGGTTTCCATAAAACACGAACTAAAAATCTACCCCATTTCCAAAAATTATAATTCCACCAATCTGCCTGATGCCCGTGTGCTAAAAATAATTCTTGGTTTGTATTTGCGTGTTTTAAAACAATACCCTCGCTATAGGTTAATTCTTTTAAAAAATCTTTTTCTACACCATCTACAGGATCAAAATAGGTGGCAAAATGTTTGTCTACATATTTTTGTTGCCTGTATAGCATATCATGATTTCCCCATATCATATGCAATCTGTTTTGCAAATGATATTCTCGCAATAGCATAAAAACATTTTTATGTGCCTTAAAAATAGAATCGAAATGTAAATTTTCCCACAACTCATTACCATCACCTAATTCACAATATTGAAAGCCTCTACTAAAGTAATGTTGTAAAGCGTGGAAATAGATATTTCTATTATTTGCAAAATCATCAGCAAAACTATTGTCACCTCTATGGCAATCACTAAATAGAATAAACTTAGAAGTGTCATCAAAAGAAATAACTTTAGCATTTTTATATGCCCTGGATAGCCTATGATATGATGACATAAATGTAATTTTTTATAAATATCTAAAAAAGCAATGAATGGATACAATATTTATAAAAAAATTATGCAATAACTTTTGTAACTTTAAGCAAGTAATACAGACTAAGGTAATTAAGGTAACCGAAGCAAACAAACAAATGGAGTCACCCATCATACACTTAATTAGTTTTAATAAATTGTTGCAACGCTATGATGATATGGCAAAAAGCGACAATACATATTTAGCTGCTAAAGCAAAGCATGTTTTAGAAGTACAAGCACCTTATCCTGAGCTTAGAGAAGGTTTTTCAGATCCTTTATTATTAGAAAAGTATCAGGATATTATTAAGGTGATCTTAGATGACGTATTTTCTGAAGTATTGACCAATAACGAAATTAAAGTAGCATCATTACCATACAATAATACTACTTTTAATGAATCTAAACGCTTTCAAAAAATAATTGAGAATACAGATAAAGAAGGCTTTGTTCCGGAAATGCGTAATATGCCAGAAGACCATATGTATATGGCAGCATGTAGCGTTATTTTAAATTTTCATTATGGGTTCCCTATCGATTTTAGAAGGCCTTTTTTCTACGATATACCAGATGCTAATGGTGTAATGCGTCATTATAGAATTCTGTATAATGCAGATTTTATGGAAATTTTGCCAACAGAACACGCTAAAAAACTTACGAATGAAGATTTTGATGAATTATTAGAGAATTTTGATAATATAGCGTTATGGAAAGAAAAAATACCGCCAAATAGCTTTATTACTAAGGGTTTTGTAATCTCTAATCTGTTTGATGTTACTGCGGAACATTCTATTTCTGAAATAAAATCTAATCTTATCGCAAGTGATAAAAGGGGTAACGATAATTTTATGGATGATTTACAAGAGACATTTAAATCATTTTTTAATCTGCCAAATATCAAAGTTGGCTTTGCTACTTATGATCCAAAAGAAAATAAATTTGAAAAAGTTCCGGGGAAAGGAATGCAAAGTTTTATATTAAATAAAAGAGAAAAAGAATCTTGTGAAGATGCATTATGCCAAGGTTCTTATGAGAAGCTTTTAAATCAGAACGATTATTTTGCTATTGCCAATGTAGATAAATATTATGATTTATCTGGAGGTACAGCACCCTATAAAAATTTAAAAGAACAAGGCATAAAAAGTGCTATTTTAGCGCCTATAGCTGATAATGGTAAGCTGTTAGGTGTTTTAGAATTAGTATCTACAAAAATAAATGCACTGAATAGTGTTAATGCACATAAGCTAGAAGATATAATGCCATATATTGTATCTGCGGTTTTACGTTCTAAAATTGAAGAAGAAAATTTAATAGATGCTGTTATTCAAAACGAATGTACTTCTATACATAACTCTGTATACTGGCGTTTTAGAGATGAAGCAAAAAAGTTTATTAAGAATGGATTAGAAGATAAACAAACATCATTTAAAGAAATTACTTTTAAAGATGTACATCCACTATATGGACAAATAGATATCAAAGATTCTTCAAAATCTAGAAACATTGCTATTCAAAGAGATTTATCAATTCAACTTGCAGAAGTAAAAAAGATATTATTAGAAGCCTTAGAACAGTATAAATTACCTTTTTATGAAGAACTGATATTTAGAATAAATAACCACATAGGATCTATAAAAGAAGCATTACACACAAATAGTGAGCAAACTATTTCTGATTTTATGCAACATGAAATAAAACCTGTTTTTAAACATTTAAAGAAAGACAAAAACATGTTGGTTTCAATTACGGCCTATGAAAATTTAATTGATGGAGAAAGTAATTCTTATTATGACCATAGAAAAAATTATGATGAGAGTGTCATGGAAATTAATAAGAAATTAGTTGCTGTTATTGATCAAAAACAAGAAGAAGCCCAAGAAATGTTTCCGCACTATTTTGAACGTTATAAAACAGACGGAATAGAGCACAATATGTATGTTGGCAATAGTATTTCTGAGACCAAAAATTATGATCCTATTTATTTAAATAACTTAAGGTTATGGCAATTACAGGTGATGTGTGAAATGGAAAATGTGCATTACTCTTTAAAACCAAAACTTATGGTGCCTTTAGATGTGGCATCACTAATATTAGTACACAATGCTTCTCTATCGATTCGGTTTAGGATGGATGAAAAACGTTTTGATGTAGACGGAACCTACAATGCCCGCTATGAAATTATTAAAAAACGTATTGACAAATCCTATATAAAAGGTACAAATGAGCGCCTTACACAAGCAGGTAAAATGGTGATTGTGTATTCTCAGAAAAAAGATGAATTAGAGTATTTGCGTTATATTAAATTTTTAAAATCTAAAGGATACTTTACGGGTAAAGTAGAGATTGTAGAATTACAAGGTTTGCAAGGCGTAGCAGGTTTAAAAGCTATTAGAGCAGATATACAGTATACCATTGAAGCAAATAAAACAAAGAAAACATATACCTATGATGATTTAATGGAAGCGCTAAAGAATTAATTTAGATTTATCGTTTTAATCCTGCAACCCACTTAACAGCTCCTAGAATGTGATTAGAAAATTCTGGTTCGTTGTAATAATCGTCATGCCCAAATGTAGTGTAAAAGGAGCGTCCTCCATCATATTCATGGTACCATGATACAGGGTAGTTACTGCTCTCCATAGTGTATTTGCCTAAAGCTGTACCATCAATACTAAGTAAAATAGTTACATTTTTTGGAGGCTTTATAAATTGCATCCATTGGTCTGTCCGTACCCAAGATTTTGGAAGTTTCTTTGTAGCTAAATGTTTTTTGTTGACTACCGTTAGCGTTCCTGGTAATGGATCCTCATCATATTTTAATACAGCGCCTAACAAACCAGTAAACCATGGCCAGTCTCGTAAAGTATGTGAAGCGGCATGCATTCCTAAAAAACCACCACCATTATTAATATAAGTTACAAAAGCTACTTTTTGAGCATCATTTAAAATGGCGCCACCAGTATTCATAAAAATAACAGCATCGTATTGCTTTAGGTTTTCAGCATTAAATAAGGTAGCATCTTCTGTAGTATCTGCAATAATTTTATTTTTCTGTAATAGCTTGGTTAAAGAAATTACAGATTTTTCTATAGAAGTATGCCTGTATGCTTTATACGTTTTAGTAAAAATAAGCACTTTTGTTGCTGTTTTTACTTTGGCTTCAATTGGTTGTGTAACAAATAAACAAAAGAAAACAATGAAACAAGTAAGGTATAATGGTTTCATAAAAAGTGTTCTTATTTTAGTTTTGCTGTCCATCTAATAGCATTTAAAAGTAGTTGCGCTATCTCGGGTTCTATCATTGTTTCTTCAAAATGGCACATTGCAGTATAAAATGCTCTTCCGCCATCGTATTTATGACACCATGCTATGGGATGAGGTGGAATAACACTTTCTGGAGTGTTCTTTTTAGGAATATGTTTCTTAGGGATAATACCAGATCTATGTTCTTGTATAATATCATCTCCATACCAACGCGTTTCTCCAATTTCTAAAAGTACAGTTACTTTTTTTATAGGTTTTGTCCAATAATACCATTCATCTTCGCGATGCCATGATTTAGGTAATTTTTTAACAATAGGATGTTTTGTGTTTTTTATTGTAACAGTTCCATTTTGGAACCAAGGATGCCCTTTAAAACGCGCTCCTACTAAACCATCAAACCATTCCCAATCTAATTCAGCAGTTGATGTAGCATGGATGCCAACCCAACCCCCACCATTATTTATATATTTTACTAGAGCAGCTCGTTGTTGATCAGTAAATAAATCACCACTATTATCTATAAAGATGAGCGTAGCATATTCTTTTAAGGCGTTAATTGTGAAAACAGAAGTGCTATCTGTATGAGTAACACTAAAATTATGTTGTTCTAAGAGCTTTGTAAAATTTGCTACTTTACCAGGTGTTGTTGGATGCACATACCCTGTCATTTTAGAAAAAATTAAAACTTTAGGTTTAATTTGGGCATGTATTGTACAATAATTAGAAAGAACAAAGCATAGTATCGTGGCGCTAGCAATGTTATAAGCTTTTATATTAAATAGTTTTAATAATTTCATTGATCTGTACTATTCTTACAAAACCCTATCTGGACCAAAAAATCGAAATGCAATTGCAAAAGCGATTACAGAAGCCACCATGCCGATCATGAAAATAGTATAGGTCCATCTTAAAATAGTGTATTTCCTATTTAAAACTAGACCCAAAAAATAAAGATCTTTGGTTAAACTACTATAAATGTATTCCTTATCTTTTGTAAGTTCATCTATAGCCCATTCATAATCTCTAAGGCTCATTTTATGAAAATTTCCAAAAAATAAGAGGTTTACTTTTTTATTTTTCACATCATCTTTAGTAAACTGACCGCTAGTAACATTTGGTCTTGTTGCTAAAACGGCCAAAACCATAGAGATAACGCTAAAGAAAACAAAGATCACAGTTGGGTAAATAAGATAATCATTAGACGGATTATCTAATTTTGGAATTAAGTTAGAAAGTGCAAGTGATATAATGATGGCATTTACAGAAAGTAAAATATTTGCCTTAGTATCAGCAATATTACTTAAAGTTAAATGGTTTCTTAATGTAACTCTAAATAAGGTTTGTATACCTCTGTCCGGGCTTTCATTTTTGTATTTTGCTTTAATGGCTTCTTTTTTAGAAATCTCTTTTTCTAAATTTAAATTTTTAGTAAGTCTTTTTAAATTTTTTTCTTTGCCAGCTTGCCAATTATTTTTTGCGTAATCTGTATAAAATTGATGTTCCTCTTTAAACATTACAACATTAAGTTTCATCCATTCTCTAGCAGAATAATTAGCAATGTTTAAATTTTTTAGCTCTTTGCGAAGTTGTTCGCAAGTTTCTGAATAACTTTTTTTTCCAAAATGAGACGAATCAGCATCTCTAATAATTTCTTCAGACAAATTTTTTGGCTCATAATACCTTTTTGTGGCCAGTATTAAAGATTTTACTTTTTCTATGGCAGCGGAATCATAATCTAATTCTTTTAAAAAATCATCTGCAATGAGAGTACTTGTTTCTTCATGGTTTTGAGAACCTTTGGTATAACCTGTATCATGCAACCATGCGGCTAAAAGTAATATTTCATTTTCTTTGTCATCCAAGGCATAGAAATCTAATAATTCTTTGGTACTTTTGACTACACGTTGGGTATGACGTAAGTTATGATATAAATATTTTGTATCTAACGAATTTGTTAAAAGATTCGTTGCAAAAGATTCTGTTTTAGCTATAATATCTAACATAGATGAACTATTATTAAGTTTTCCAAATTACAAAAAAATAGTACTAAGAGCATCAGAATGAAAAAATATTATTTCATAAGCTTTTTTATTTTTCTATGTAGCAGCTGTGCTACCTATAAAGCTAAGTATATAGATAAAACGAAAGCTATAGATATTGCAACTACTAAGGAAATTTCCCATACATTTTATTTAATTGGTGATGCAGGATTATCTCCAAAAGGTGGGCTAAACCCAGCATTAAAAAGCTTTAAAACAATATTAAATAAAGCTGATAAGAATAGTACGGCAATTTTTTTAGGTGATAATATATATCCGAAGGGTTTACCCAGTAAATCTGCTTCGGGTTCAGATAGAGTCGACGCTATCAATCACATAGATGCACAGCTAAATACTTTAGAAAATTTTAAAGGCAATACCTTTTTTATTCCAGGAAATCACGATTGGTATAACAATGGTTTAAAAGGTTTAAAACGAGAACAAAAATACATTCAAAAAGCATTAAATAGTAAAAATGTATTCTTTCCAGAAGATGGCTGCCCTATAAAAACCATAACTATTACAGATGAAATTGTTGTGATAGTTATTGATACAGAGTGGTATTTAACCGATTGGGATAAACACCCTGGGATGAATGATAACTGTGAGATAAAAAGCAGAGAAAAGTTTTTTGTAGAATTAGAAGACGAAATTAAAGGCAACAGAGGAAAAACTACCATTATTGCAATGCATCACCCTATGACCTCCTATGGCATACACGGTGGGCAATCTTCATTTAAAGAACAGTTTTATATTGGGCATGCTAAAGTACCTTTGCCAATATTAGGAAGTTTTGTAAACGTATTGCGTAAAACTTCTGGAGCTTCTACTGAAGATTTAAACAATAAAAGATACACAACACTTGTAAATAGGCTCACTACTTTAGCACAGTTTTCTAAAAATGTCATTTTCGCATCTGGGCATGAGCATTCATTACAATACATTGTAGAAAAAAACACACCACAAATTGTGAGTGGTGCTGGAGCAAAAAAAGGATATACGCGTTTGCTTAATGGAAGCAAGTTCTCTACTGGTAAAATGGGTTATGCAGTATTAGAGGTTTATGTAGATGGTTCCTCTAAAGTTAGGTATTTTGGTATTGATGAAGATGATAAAGAACAGTTTTTATTTGGAACGGAGGTGTTGGCTTCAGACCAAGTAAAAAATAAGAAAAATTATACCACAGTTTTCCCTAAAAAAGTAAAAGCATCCATTTATACAGAAGAAGAAATCACCAAAACAAATTTTTTTAAAACCATTTGGGGAGAACGCTATAGAAAGTATTATGGAGTAAAAGTTGCTGCGCCTACAGTTACTTTAGATACATTATTTGGAGGATTAGTACCTGTAAAAAAAGGGGGAGGACATCAATCTAAATCATTGCGATTAAGAGATAAAAATGGAAAAGAGTATGTGATGCGAGCGTTACGGAAAAGTGCAGGCTTGTATTTGCAATCTATTGCTTTTCAAGACAATTATATTATTGATGATTTAGACGATACATTTACCAAAAATATACTCCAAGATTTTTATACCGGTGGCCACCCTTATGCTCCTTTTACTATTGGAGATTTATCTGATGCAGTAGGTATTTACCATACCAATCCTGTGCTGTATTATGTGCCTAAGCAAAATAGTTTAGGAGGTTATAATAGTGATTATGGCGATGAATTGTATATGATAGAAGAACATGCGGGGGATAATCATGGAGATTTAAAAAGCTTTGGATATGCTAATGAGTTAAAAAGTACAGATGACATGCTGAAAAGACTTCGGATGGATGAAAAATACTCTGTTGATGCTGAAATGTATATAAGAGCAAGACTTTTTGATATGGCAATTGGTGATTGGGATAGGCATGTAGACCAATGGCGTTGGGCAGAGTTTAAAGAAAAAGACAGTAAAAAGGTAGTCTATAAACCGCTGCCAAGAGATAGAGATCAGGCTTTTTCTATAATGGGAGATGGTTTATTAATGTCATTTGCAAGTAGAGCCATACCAGGCTTACGTTTAATGGAAGGTTTTAAAGAAGAAATTAGAAGTGTTAAAGGCTTAAATTCTTCCCCAAAAACCTATGTGTTAGACAATATTATTTTGGCAAAAACAACAAGAGCACAATGGTTAGAACAAGCTAAGATTATACAAGAAAATATTACAGAAGAAGTTATTGATAATGCTTTTCTTAATTTTCCAGAAGAAGTAAGAGATGAAACCATTGCAGAAATTAAAAGAATATTATTAGCTAGAGTAAAAACGATTGATGCTACTGCACAAGAGTATTTTGAAATACTTAATAAATATGCTGTCGTAGTTGGTACAGATAAGGATGATTGGTTTGAGATATCGCAACTCAATAAAAATGAAACCCAAGTAACAGTTTTTAGAAACATGAAAGGGAAAAAAGAAAGAAACTTTTTCTCTAAAAAATTTACAAGCAATACTACTAAAGAAATTTGGGTATACGGTTTAGATGATGATGACACTTTTGAGGTAAAAGGGGAAAAGAATAAAATTAAAGTAAGATTAATTGGAGGGCTCAATGATGATATCTATGATATTGAAAAAGGAAGCGGGATTACCTTATATGATTACAAAAGCAAAAAAAATAACCTTAAAAATGTTAAAGGAGCAAGAGTAAAATTAACAGATGATTATAGTGTAAATACCTATGCTCCATTACGAATAAAAAAGAGTGTAAATCAGTTTTTACCAACAATAGGTTTTAATCCAGATGATGGGTTAAAAATAGGATTTGCTAATGCGTATACGTTTAATGGTTTTAGGCAAAACCCCTTTACACAGCAACACCATATTAATGGAGCCTTTTATTTTGCTACTAGTGGTTTTGAACTTGCTTATAAAGGAGAATTTGCCCATGTTTTTGAAAATTGGAATTTAGAAATCGCAACCCGTTTTACAAGTCCTAATTTTGCTATGAATTTCTTTGGATTTGGTAACGATACAGAGAATTTGGATGATGATTTAGGTTTAGATTTTAATAGAGTACGTTTAGAAACTATAAAAATAGCACCCTCTTTAGTTTGGAGGGGAGAACTTGGAGCAAAATTTAGAGCTGGAGTATCTTTTGAATCTGTAGGAGTAGAAGCAACAACAGATCGGTTTATAAATACCTTTTTTCAGCAAAACGGTGCAGAAACAAAACAGCAATTTGTGGGTGTAGATGCAGAATACACCTATAAAAATAAGGATAATGAAGCTTTCCCTACGTTGGGGATGTCTACGGCATTACATTTGGGGTATAAAAGAGAAACAACACAAGGCGATTTTGGATATGTAATTCCTAGTTTGGGTTTTGACTATAAAATTAGCTCAGATGGGCGTTTGGTTTTGGCTACTTTAGCCAAAGCACATTTTAATATAGGAGATGATTTTGAATTCTACCAAGCGGCAAGTATTGGTGGAGTAGATGGTTTACGTGGTTTTAGAAATCAGCGTTTTACAGGTAAAAAATCCTTCTATCAAAATACAGATCTTAGGTATAGTTTAAAAAGGTTTAAAACTAGTATTTTGCCTACCTCATTAGGTATTTATGGTGGTTTTGATTATGGTAGAGTATGGCAAGCTAATGTAAGTTCTAGTGTTTGGCATACCTCTTATGGAGGAGGTTTTTTCTTAAATGGTGCAGATTTACTATCTATAAATTTAGCACTTTTTAATAGTGAGGATGGTCCGCGTTTTACTTTTGGAGTAGGTTTTGGGTTTTAATTTATAAGGTGGATTTAATAAAAAAACGAAAACAAATCTTCTCTGTACTGCCATGCTTTAGAAAAGAATAAACCTAGGTATACAATAGTGGTAAAGAACTTTAAAAAAGTACCCGTTAAAAAACCAATTAGAGAACCAAAAGCAGCTTTTAAGGCTGTTTTTTGGTCTTTATTATTCAATATTTCTCCAACAAAAGCCCCTAAAAATGGCCAAATAATTATTCCAAAAATTCCTAAAACAGGAAAAAACAAAGCGACTAATAAGCCAACAACTGTTCCAAACATTCCAGCTTTACTACCACCAAATTTTTTAGTTCCTATTGCTGGGATCACATAATCTATAGCAAAAACGAGTAGTGCAATTGCAAGCGTAATACCTAGAAACCACCAATCGTTGGGTACAGCTTTGGTTAAAAAAAGGAGTAAAAGCCCAAGCCAACTAATAGGAGGTCCAGGCAAAACAGGTAAAAAGCTCCCAATAATGCCTAAAAACATTAAAAGTAAGCCTAGTAAAAGTAAAGCAATATCCATCTACAGTATTTTTCTTATAAGACTAAGATAGGGTGTTTTTGTTACAGAAAAGAAGATTCAAATTAATTTTTAAACTATAAAATTAGTTTAAACTAAAATTTTAGTTATATTTGAACTATAAAATTAGTTGAATGAAACAATTAACAAAAGCAGAAGAAGAGGTAATGCAGTTATTATGGCAATTAGAAAAATGCAATGTTGCAGCCATCATAAAAGAATTGCCAGAACCAAAACCAGCATATAATACGGTGTCTACCATTGTCCGTATTCTAGAGAGTAAAGGTTTTGTAGCCCATGAACAGGAGGGGAAAGGATATTTATATTTTCCAATTTTAAAAAAAGCAGATTACAGCAATCAGTCTATAACTAAATTGGTGGATGGTTATTTCCAAGGTTCTTTTAAAAGTATGGTTTCTTTTTTTATGAAAAAGAATGATATGAGCTTATCGGAATTAGAATCTATTTTAAATGATATTAAAAAAGAAGAATAATTAAAAACAAACATAAATGCTACAATATATATTAGAATGCATTGCTTTTCAATTGGTATTCTTACTTATTTATGATTTTTTTTTAAAGCGAGAAACTTTTTTTCAATGGAATAGAAGTTACTTAATAGGGACATATCTATTATCTATGCTATTACCATGGATAAAGATTGAAGCCCTAAAAACAGAAGTTTCAACTGATTTTTATGATTATCCTGAATTTTTATGGAATACAAACAATTTAGAAGGTATTACGCTAGAAGACGTCAAAGCTACTAGTTTTTCAATGCCATGGGAGTATATTATTTTATTTGGAGGAATGTTTTTAGCACTGCTATATTTTGGCTATAAACTATTACAATTATATAAATTAAGACAAAAGGGAGATGTGCGCTCCTTCAGCTATTTTACTCGTATTATTATTAAGGATAGTAGTTTAGCTTTTTCTTTTTTTAAATCGATTTTTTTAGGGGATAAAATTTTAGAAAATGAGTATGAAAATATCATTCAACACGAACTTATACATATCAAGCAAAAGCATTCTTATGACCTATTGTTTTTTGAGTTCATGCGCATTGTAGGTTGGTTTAATCCATTGGTTTATGTATATCAAAAACGTATTTCAGAACTGCATGAGTTTATTGCGGATGCTGAGGTAGCCAAAACAAACAAAAAGGAACAGTATCAATTTTTATTAGCAAAAGTCTTTCAGACTCAAGATATATCATTCATCAATCAATTTGCATCAAAATCATTAATCAAAAAACGAATCGTCATGTTACAAAAATCAAAATCAAAAAAAATCTATCAATTAAAATACGTATTACTATTACCAATAGTATTTGCGATGTTGGCTTATACTGCTATTGAAGAAGAGTCAAATAAACCTGTAGGAGTAGAATTTAATCAAAATGCAAATAATACAGATTTAAATAAAAATATAAGAGGAGAAAGAAATAAAGAAACAAAAGCCTTAGAACAAATTGAAAAACAAAAAACTACACTACAAGAAGAAAAAGATATCCCATTCACTAAAGTAGATCAAGTGCCTGTATTTCCAGGTTGTGAAGATGCTGGTGATAAAAGAAATTGTTTTCAGGAAAAAGTAAAAAAACATATTAGGAAAAACTTTCGTTATCCAGAAGTAGCGCAAGAAAAGAAAATTGAAGGGAGAGTAACTGTATTGTTTGTGATTGCAAAAAACGGAGAAATAAAGAATATCCGCCAAAGAGGACCAGATTCAATCTTAGAATCAGAAGCCAATCGGATTATAAAAAGCTTACCAAAAATGAAACCAGGTAAGCATAAAGGTAAAAGAGTTAATGTGCCGTATTCTATTCCGATTACATTTAAATTACATGCTGATCAGGAAAAGCAGAAAGACGAAGCGCATAGAACTCAAAGAGATTTAGAAAAAGCCTATTTAGAAAAAATTAAAGCTGATGAAGAAGCTAAGATTTTAGAAAAACCCCACAACTTAAAAAACACTAATATAGAGCAAGTCTCGGTTCAGGATGGGTTAGATATTCCATTTGCCGTAATAGATGAGGTTCCAATATTCCCTGGCTGTGAAGATGTTGAAGATAAAAGGGCTTGTTTTAAAGAAAAAATACAAGCTCATATTAGAAAAAATTTCCGTTATCCTGAAGCGGCTCAGAAAAAAAGAATAGAAGGTAGAGTAAATTTAATGTTTAGTATTGCTCAAAATGGAGAAGTAAGAAATCTGCGTTTAAGAGGTCCAAACCCTCTATTAGAAGAAGAGGCAAGGCGTATTATAGAAAAACTACCTTTGATGAAACCAGGTAAGCATAAAGGTAAAAAGGTTAATATGTCTTTTTCAATTCCAATTACTTTTAAACTTCATAATGAAAAGAATGAATATTACCCACCTACAAGTAGATATATAGCACTACTGAATGAAAGGAAACGATTGCTAGAAAAAGTAGACGAAACAAATCCTATAATACTAAATTTGGATAAGCAAATTAAGGCTTTAGAAAAGAAGATTGAAGAAGAGTAATTAGAAAAATTAAATTGTGTAACTAGTTTACGTTGAGCTTGAAAAAAATAGCATTTATACTATTTATAATTCTATCAAAAGCCGAAGCACAGTCTTCGGCTTTGGCTATTGCAGATAGCTTATATACTATTGAGAACTATAGCAAAGCCATTAATTATTATTCAAAAGTTAACTCCATAAACGCTAAATTACAAATTGCTAGAGCCTATAATAGCAATGGTAATTATAGTAAATCTATACTTCAATACGAGTACCTTATTCGTAATAATACCACCTTACAAGTTGCTAATTATGAATTAGGGAAATTATATTTAAAAGTTAAAAAACCTCAAAAAGCTTTAGCAGTTTTTAAAAGATTAACATTAGAGAACATTGATAATCCCGCATATTACTATTATCTAGGAAACGCATTCACAGATTTGGATTCTTTAGACCTTGCCTTAGAAACATATAAAAAGGCAATAATAACAGATAGTACACATTTGAGAAGTATTTACAAAGTAGCTAAGTATTATGTAGAACAACGAGAAAGTAATGAAGCATTAGCATATTTAGACCTTGGCCTAAGCTATGACGATCATAATGCTGGATTATTAAATTTAAAAGCCTTAGCACTATTTAATAATGGGCAGTATGAAAAAGCAATCCCTTACTTTAAAAAATTAATTGCTCTAAATGAAGAAAAACCATACATCTACCAAAGGCTCGCTTATGCTTATTTTAAAAATTGGGAGTTTGAAAAGGCTAAGAACACCTATAAGTTAATGTTGAATCCATTAAATCAAGATCCAAAAATTTTATATGATCTTGCCAAAGTATATTTAAAGAATAAAGAACTAGATAGTGCTGCTTATTATATTAAAAAATCTATTTCTGAAAATATTGTAATACTCGATAAAGAGTACAGAACCTTAGGAAATATAGCGTCTCAAAAAAAAGACTATAAAGGCGCTTTAACATATTACAAAAAAGCACTAAAAGAAGATAAAGGGAACATAATAAATTTTTATCAAGTTTGTATTGTTGGGGATCAATATTATAAAGATCCAAAACAGAAATTAAAGTGTTATGAAAATATGCTAAGCCAATTTAATAGAGAGGAAGATTATTTTTTAACTTTTGCTAAAAAACGTATTTCAGAATTAAAGGAGGAAATACATTTTAGTCAGAAAAATTAGAAATAAATATAATATGATTTTTAATCTGATAAATTTTTTAGCAAAGTACTCTTCGTTTATATTTATAATCTGATTTTTAAAATAGTTATATTTTCCTAATCTTTAAAAACTAAATAATGAAAAGAATTGCCCTTTCACTTGTTTTTTTAATAACGAACTTAGCTTTTTCTCAAGAAGAAATCATAATAGATGATATTGCAGTTGAGGAGAGTATAAATGATGATGCACCTCTGCCGTTTTCAGTTATAGAAGAGGTTCCTGTTTTCCCAGGTTGCGAAACAGTAACTAATAAAATAGCATGTTTTAAGGAAAAGATAGATGAGCATATTGCTACAAATCTTAAATATCCTGAAAAAGCCAAAAAAGAAAATATTGAGGGTAGGGTATATGCAATGTTTATTGTGCAAAAAGATGGAACTATTGATTATATAAGGATGCGTGGTTCTCACAAAATATTAGAAGCCGAAGCATTGCGTATTTTATCAAAGTTGCCTAAAATGCAGCCAGGGAAACAAACAGGAAAAGTACTGCCAGTTACTTACAGCTTGCCTATTGTATTTAAACTTCCACCAAAAACAGAAATAACTGAAATTGAAGATGTAGATACTTCAGAAGATAACAAGGATATGAATGTCCCTTTTGCTATAATAGAAGATGTTCCTGTGTTCCCAGGTTGTGAAGAAGCCACTAATAAAAGAGCATGTTTTCAGGAGAAAATATTAATGCATATTAGGAAAAACTTTAGTTATCCGGAAGAAGCTCAAAAAAAAGGATTCCAAGGTAGGGTTAATACAATGTTTATTGTACAAAAAGATGGAACTATAGATAATATAAGGATGCGTGGTCCTCACAAAATTCTGGAAGAAGAAGCAAAACGGATCTTGTCTAAATTACCTAAAATGAAACCAGGAAAACAAAGGGGTAAAGTAGTAAAAGTTCCTTTTTCTGTACCTATTACTTTTAAATTAGATACAGAAAAAATAATTAAGGAGTAATATAAATATAGAACTTATTTTATTTTAAAGCTGAAGTATAATCTTCGGCTTTATGTATTAGTATAAAAGCAAAAAATCGTAATTTCCCCTCATATTTAAGTGTAATGCGATATTTCTATCTTTTTAGTCTGTTTTTATTGCTTTTTTCATGTGATTTTTTTTCCACTAAGGAACAAAAGATGCGGAAATTAGTGGAAGAAGAAATGCAGCAAATAGATTTTAATGCTATAGATCAATATCCCCTTTTTGATAATTGTGATGAATCTAATTCAAAAGAAATCAACCGAAAATGCTTTGAAGAAACGCTTTTAACACACTTTGAAATGACAGTGCAAGAGTATGAGTTTGTTTTAAAAGAAAGTTTAAATGATACCATTTATGTAGATTTTGTAATGAATAAGGAAGGAGAAATTTGGGTATTAGATATAGAAAATAACCAAATTCTAAAAGATCAAATACCAGAATTTGATGCCATTATTACACAAAGCCTTTCGGTATTACCAAAAGTTAAACCAGCTTTAAAAAGAGGAATGCCTGTTACCGCAAAATTTAGAATACCTATTATATTAAATACACAATAAACTCTGTTCTTTTGGCAAACGAAAAAATAATTTTAGGTATAGATCCTGGAACTACTATTATGGGTTTTGGCTTAATAAAAGTGGTCAATAAAAAAATGCAATTTGTGCAAATGAATGAGTTGCTTTTAACCAAATATACAGACCCTTATCTAAAACTAAAACTCATTTTTGAACGCACCATAGAACTTATAGATACCTATAACCCAGATGAAATAGCAATAGAGGCTCCGTTTTTTGGAAAAAATGTTCAGTCGATGTTAAAATTAGGAAGAGCACAAGGGGTTGCTATGGCTGCTGGACTTTCTAGAGAAATACCCATTACAGAATACCTTCCAAAAAAAATAAAAATGGCCATTACGGGTAATGGTAATGCTAGTAAAGAACAAGTAGCAAAAATGTTGCAAAGCATGCTAGGCTTAAAAACACTGCCTAAAAACTTGGATAGTACAGATGGATTAGCCGCTGCCGTTTGTCATTTTTATAATAGCGGAAGGGTAGAAATAGGGAAAAGTTATACGGGTTGGGATGCTTTTGTGAAACAGAATAGTCCCCCTGCCCCCAAAGGGGGAGCTAAAAGTACATTACAAATAAACCTAAGAAAAAAGAAAAATTAGATTTTGGTAATACTTAATTATGAATAGTAATAAAAATTCTCCCTTTGGGGGTGTAGGGGGAATTTACATCCACATTCCATTTTGCAAACAGGCTTGTCACTATTGTGATTTTCACTTCTCTACATCCATGGGTAAGAAAGAAGCAATGATCTTGGCTTTGCAAAAAGAATTGCAGCTTCGGAAAGAGGAGTATAAAAATAATGCTGTAGAAACCATTTATTTTGGTGGAGGTACGCCATCTGTTTTAACCACAGCAGAAATCAATCGAATTATAACCACTGTTTACAAACATTATAAAGTTATACCCAATCCAGAAATAACTTTAGAAGCAAATCCAGATGATTTATCTGAAGAAAAAATAAAACAATTAGCAGAAAGTAAGGTCAATAGATTGAGTATCGGAATTCAATCTTTTTTTGATGAAGATTTAAAGTTAATGAACCGTGCGCATTCTGCTAAAGAAGCAATAACTTCTTTAAAAATTGCAACGCGCCTCTTTAGTAATATTTCTATAGATCTTATTTATGGAATGCCTAATATGAGTAATGAGCGTTGGAAACAAAATATAGAAAAAGCCTTATCTTTTAATATTCCGCATATTTCTAGTTATGCGCTTACTGTAGAGCCCAAAACAGCTTTAGCTACTTTTATAAAAAAAGGACTTATTACACCTGTAGATGATGAAGTGGCACAAGAACATTTTTATATTTTATCTGAAACGCTAGAGAAAGCAGGTTTTGATAGCTACGAAATTTCTAATTTTGGAAAACCTGGTTTCTTTTCTAAAAACAATACCGCATATTGGTTAGGCAAAAAATATATAGGAATTGGACCTTCTGCGCATTCTTATAACGGGCTTTCTAGAGGCTGGAACATCAATAACAATGCTAAGTATATAAAAGCGATTGAAAAAGGAATATTACCCTCTGAAATAGAAAAATTATCAAAAACAGATCGCTATAATGAATATGTAATGACTGGTTTACGAACTATTTGGGGCGTTTCTTTAGAAAAAATCAAAGAAGAGTTCGGTACTCATTATTACGATTATCTCTTAAAACAATCAGAAAAATATAGAGATGAGCAGTTGCTTTTTATTGATGACAAAAAATTGATAACAAGTAAAAAAGGAAAGTTTTTAGCAGACGGTATCGCATCAGATTTATTTATACTGAACTAGTTTCAGTATCTAAGTTTGAATAGATTGTAGTATTTGTTACAATTCGTTGTATTTTTAATATAAACTATGCAAAAAGGTTATTTTTATATTTTAAGTAATTCAACAAGAACTTTATTATATATTGGAGCTACAAAAGATATTTTGAAAAGAATTGAGCTTCATAAAATAGGTAAAGGAGCTGCTTTTACCAGAAAATACCATATGAAATTCTTAGTTTATTATGAAGAATTTGAAGATGTTAAAAATGCTTTTAAGAGAGAAAAGCAAATTAAAAATTGGCACAAAGAATGGAAATGGAATCTAATTAAAAACATAATCCAGATTTAATAAATCTTGAAGATAAATTAATATAGATTCTGAAATAAATTCAGAATGAATGAAATGCAAGCAACAATCAAAAAAAATAGTAAAAACTATAGTATAGATTTATCAAAACCTTTAGATATTTCAATGACGCTAACAGCGGATGCTAAAAATGTAAATGCATGGTATATAAAAGCACCTAAAATAACACCGCATACGGAAGGTGATTTTATAGGAAAAGTATCGGAAGGAAGTTCAACTAATTTTAATGATATTTGGTTTAACCCACATGCACATGGTACCCATACAGAATGTGTTGGACATATTACAAAGGAGTTTTATTCTGTAAATCAGCATTTAAAACAATTTTTCTTTTTAGCTGAGGTCATTACAATAGCTCCAGAAAAATTAGGAGAAGATTTTATCATTTCAAAAAAACAATTACAATATGCTATTGGTAATAAAAAGAGAGAAGCTATTGTGATCAGAACAATTCCAAACCTTTCAGACAAAAAATCAAAACAGTATTCCAATACAAACCCTCCCTATTTAACTAAAGATGCAGCATTACTTTTAGTGCAAAAAGGAATAACACATTTATTAATAGATTTACCTTCTGTAGATAAAGAAAAAGATGATGGCGCTTTAGTAGCGCATAAAGCTTTTTGGAATTTTGACGGAGAAAGAAGAACAAACGCTACTATAACAGAATTTATTTATGTGGCAAACACCATAAAAGACGGAACCTACTTTTTAAACTTGCAAGTAGCCCCTTTTGAGAATGATGCAAGCCCTAGCAGGCCAGTTTTATATGCAATTAGTAAAGAATAAAAATGGGTGATATTTTAGATACGATATTAGGATTAATTTTAGGCGCTATCACTACCTATTGGGTGTATTCTTTTTTTCGTAAAAAACAACGAAAAGAGCTTACCACCCATCAATCTCATGTGTTACTAGAAAAGATAAAAAGTGTATGCAAATTAATCTCTGTTGAAGGAGATTTTGCTGAAATCTATAAGTACGAAAATACCAAAGAACGTTTTTTAAGTATGGTAAGCAGTAAAAAGAAAGCACTTATCGTAATTAATGCAAAAGTATTTATAGGTTATGATTTAAAAAAGGTAAGCCTACGCACTGATGATGCACAAAAAACTATTTTTATTACGCATTTCCCACAACCAGAAATCGTGTCAATTCAGCCAGAATTAGAATTCTATGATATTAAAAATGGAATGTTTAATTCTTTTTCTCCAGATGATTTAAATGCAGTAAATCAAGAAGCAAAACAACATATAAGAACTAAAATTCCTCAAAGTGGTTTAATAGATACCGCAAAGCGAGATGCTTTAGATGCCATACAGATGGTGACCTCTATTGCGGAAACTATAGGTTGGAAATTAGATTACAGTGCTATTGATTTACAAACTAATAAAGAAACAAAACTTATTGAAAAAAATACAGATGAAAAAATTTGATCCTAATTTTGCACACACCGTTTATTTTTGGCTTAAGAATCCTGAAAACAAAGCAGATTGTAGCCAATTTGAAAAATCACTACAAAAGTTTTTAGATGCTTCGTTATACGCTGAAACTAATTTTATAGGTAAAGCACCAAAAGCTAGTAGAGATGTGGTAGATGGCTCGTTTACCTATTCTTTAATTGTAACCTTTGAGTCTGCAGACGCTCAAGAAGCCTATCAAACAGAAGAAGCACATTTATTATTTATAGAAGAATGTAAAGAATTATGGAATAAGGTAATTGTGTATGATTCTATTGGTATAAATTAACACCTGACTGGTTTTTGAAACCTGTCAGGTATTAGCTATTTAAAATTTGCCTGGTATTAGTTTCCAAAACCCGTTTGGTATTATCTGAAATTTAAGAACCATGAACATAGAAGAATTTAGAGATTATTGTCTTTTAAAAAAAGGAGTTACAGAAGAGTTCCCTTTTGATGAACATACCTTAGTATTTAAAGTAATGGGTAAAATGTTTGCATTATGCGCTTTAGAAAGGCAGCCTTCTCAGGTAAACCTTAAATGCAATCCAGAAAGGGCAATAAGTTTAAGAGAAGAATATGATGGTGTCATTATACCAGGATATCATATGAGTAAAGTACATTGGAATACACTATACTTAGGAGAATTGCCACCAAAATTAATTTTAGAATTAGTAGATCATTCATATGATTTAGTAGTTTCTAAATTCACTAAAAAATTGAAAGCTGCTTTAGAGGCACTATCAAATTCATAATGAATACGAGAATAATTGAATTAGAAAAAACAATCCAAGATTCTTTTAATGGTGAGCCTTGGTATGGAATTTCTGTTATAGAAAAACTAGAAACTATTACATATACTTATGTGAATGCTACTCCAAAATATTTTTCTAAATCTATAGCAGTACTAGTAAAACATATCATAAATTGGAGGATTTTTGTCTTAAAAAAACTAGAAGGAGATAAGACATATGCCGTAGAAATGAATAGCACTGCTGATTGGACTAAAATTGAAATTAAAACAGCAGAAGAATGGGATAATTTACTGAGAGAATTAAAAAGTACGCAGACTTTAATTTTAGAGGAACTTAAAAAGTATTCTGATGATTTTTTAAAAAAGAAGGTCCCCTCTAAAAATTATAATTATTACGATCTGCTTACTGGCATGGTTCAGCATGACACGTATCATTTAGGTCAGATAGCGATACTGTATTCCATCTTAAAAAAGGCTTAGAATATGCAGAACAATGATATCTTTGCTTTTTTAATTTTTTAGCTTGGATGTAATGCAAGATCTTATCTCTTTTTACACTGATAAATTAACGGTATACAATACCCAATTAAGTAAAGTAAAACAACAATTATTTGCGTCTAGTATGGCAAGGCTTGTGGTTTTTGTTTTAGCTGCAGTTGGCTTATATCTAGTATATGGCAATGCACAATATATGATTGCAGTGATTTTAGGTACTATTGTCTGTTTTTTATTTTTAGTTTCCCGACACACAAATTTACAGTATAGGAGAGATAAAATTATAGCTTTAAAAAAAGCAAATGAGACAGAAATTGCTGTTTTGAAAAGAGATTTCCACGGCTTGCCAGATGGAGATGAATTTAAAGACTCATTACATTTTTTTAGTCAGGATATCGATTTGTTTGGAAAAGGTTCTTTTTATCAATATTTAAATAGAACAGTACTGCCACAGGGAAGCGAAACCCTAGCTAACATATTTATGGAAAACAAAATAGACCATATTGATGCCAAGCAAAAAGCAATAGCAGAATTAGCAGCACTTCCGGAATGGCGACAAGAATTTTCAGCGGTAGCCTCTTTAGTAAAAACAGAAACACATTATGTTGCTATTCTAGATTGGTTAGCGCAATACAAGGCTTTTTTACCTAGACCAATGAAATATTTGCCCATTGTATTTTCCATCATATCGTTACTAGCTATTATTGGGTTTTTTATAGTGCCACTTTCTATTATGACCTTGTTAGTAGTTTTTTTAGTCGGACTAGGGATCACTGGTATTTATGTAAAAAGTATAGGGAAACTGTCTTCTGATACCGGTAGAATACAAAGTACCTTTCATCAGTACCAAAAGTTAATTTTAGAAATAGAAAATATTGAGTTTAGCTCAGAACTGTTAAAACAGAAGAGGGCACAAGTTGTAAAAGATGGTATTACTACCTCAGAAATTTTAAAAGAATTCTCAAAAATTTTAAGTGCTTTAGACCAAAGAAACAATATGCTATTTGGTTTTATCGCCAATGGTTTTGTGCTATGGGATATTAGACAATCGTATAAAATAGAACGTTGGATAGAAAAAAATGGAGCAAGTGTTGCTAATTGGTTCGAAACGATCGCTTTTTTTGATGCCTATAATAGTTTAGGGAATTTTGCCTTTAATCATCCAAAATATACCTACCCTGTTTTAAATGATGATGGTATTACTTTAGAATCTATAGGAGCTGGTCATCCATTATTAGACCCTAAGAAAAGTGTTTTAAATGATTTTAAAGTAAGTAAAGAACAATTTTTTATTATTACAGGCGCTAATATGGCGGGGAAAAGTACTTTTTTAAGAACCGTTTCCTTACAAATCGTAATGGCAAATACAGGGTTACCACTTTGTGCAACTTCAGTAACTTACTCGCCCATAAAACTCATTACCAGTATGCGAACAACAGATTCACTTACAGATGATGAATCGTATTTCTTTTCAGAATTAAAACGCTTGAAATTTGTAGTAGATGAAATTCAAAACGATCGCTATTTTATTGTTTTAGATGAAATTTTAAAAGGCACTAATAGTACAGATAAAGCAAAAGGCTCCAGGAAATTTGTTGAAAAACTAGTGAGGTCTAAGTCTACAGGTATTATTGCTACACATGATCTTAGTTTATGCGAAGTTGCAGATGAATTACCACAAGTGCAAAATCATTATTTTGATGCAGAAATTATTGATGATGAATTGCATTTTGATTATAAGTTTAAAGATGGAATTTGCCAGAATATGAATGCCTCTTTTTTACTAAAGAAAATGGAAATTGTAGATTAAGGGAATAGTATTGAGTATGTAGTATGAAGTAGTCAGTAAATAATACTAATATTAAGTTTAATTTGGAAATAATAATTGTATTTTAAATTATGCCCCCTTTGGGGGCTGGGGACTTATGGATTCATTAACACAGATTGTTTTAGGAGCAGCAGTTGGCGAAGCTGTTTTGGGTAAAAAAGTAGGGAATAAAGCCATGCTTTATGGTGCTATTGCTGGTACAATACCAGATTTAGATGTTTTAGCACGTTATTTTACAGATACTATTACGGCAACAGAATGGCATAGAGGATTTAGTCATTCTATTCTTTTTTCTATTTTATTTGCTCCAGTTTTTGGCTGGCTTGTCTACAAAATACAACGTAAAAAAGAAGCAGATCTTAAAGGATGGATTTGGTTATTTTCCTGGGGCTTATTTACACATCCTGTTTTAGATGCTTTTACAACATGGGGTACACAGCTTTTTTGGCCTTTTAAAACACGTTTAGCATTCCAAAATATATTTGTAATAGATCCGCTATATACTTTACCATTTTTAGTTTTTGTAATCTTAGCCATGTTTCAAAAACGAACAGCAGCAAAACGAAGGCGTTATAATAATTTAGGCTTATTGTTAAGCACTTCTTATTTGCTACTTACATTAGTTTTAAAAGGAATCTCTTATCAAAAATTCGTAACCGCTCTAGAAGAGCAAGGAATTGCATATAAAGAAATAGATACAAGGCCAGCACCATTTAATTCTATTTTATGGTCCGCAAATATAGATGCAGGAGATCATTACTTATTAGCCAATTATTCTTTTTTTGACTCTAACCCAATTATTTTTACGAGTTATCCTAAAAATCATCATTTATTGGGAAAACTAAAAGACAACGATAAAATAAACCGACTTAAAACAATAGCGGAGCATTGGTATACCATCAGTAAAAAAGACGATCAACTTTTTTTTAATGATCTTAGATTTGGATTAATGAGTTTTGAAACAAATGAAAAACGATTTGCCTTTGCTTATGAAATAAAAGAAAAAAATGGCATTATTAGTATTACAGAAACGCCCAAGTATAGAGAAGATGCCGAAAAACTACTAGGTGCACTTTGGGGAAGGGTTTTAGGAAACTAAATTATCTATGCTTTATATTTTTTAGCAAAGGCTTTTGCATTTCCTATGTTTTCTGGATAAGTGGTAAAGTTTTCTAATACGTTAAGTCCTTTAATTTTATAGTTAACTACAATTTGAAAAACAAGAAATTTTTGATATTAGATTTAGATGGTGTATTAATAACAAATCCATCTTGGAAAGCCGACCGAATTCACTCGGATGGATATTCTGAATTTAATAAATCTTGTGTAGAAAACTTAAACCAACTTCTCACTCTTGTTGAATTTGATATTTGGTTGAGTTCGACTCGACGGACTGTGAAAAATCTCATAGAATTCAATCTGATTTTCAAAAATCGTGGAATAAAAAAAGAAATCGTTGGATTTTTGCCAGAATACACTGATTGTAGAAATCGAAAAGAGGAAATTATGAAATTTGTAACGGAATTTAAAGTGTCTGACTTTTTGATTATCGATGATGACAAATCATTAAACGGACTAGAAAGCGGAATAAAAGAGAGTCTGATTTTGACAGAATTAACAAAGGGGTTTAATTTGGAAAAATTAAAAGAAGCGACTGAAAAAATAAAAATAATCATCAATGGCAATATATAATACAGTATCTGATTCTTCTAACACAGCAGTAAGAGCTCTATTAACAAAAATTGGAGAATATTATTTAGGAAAATCTTTTAATACTGGTTCTGGGAAGTCTAAAAGAATATGGGAAAGAATAAGAGATGAGATTTTTAACGGAGAATGTGCTTATTGTAGAGATAAAAATTCAAAGCTTCAAATTGAACATTTAATAATGTTTAATAGAACTCAATTTGGTTTACATCATCCAGGTAATATTGTTCCAGTATGTAATGATTGTAACAAAAGAAGAAAAAATGAAAAGAAAGAATATTTAGATTGGGAAAGCCACTTATTACAAATATGTCGGGAAAATGACACATTGGATACTTTCAAATCTAAACGAAATAAAATACTCAATCATATGAATGAGGGAGAATTTAAATATCCCAACTTGAATGAAACCGAAAAAAATGCAATAAGAGTAATCGCGAATTCTTTATACGACAATATCAAATCAGAAGGAGAAAAATCGTTAAAAATGTATATGGAATTAGACCAAGTATTTGTAAAAAATAAACTGTAGCTACCTAACATTATATATGAAATCAGATCAATATTTGGCAACTATTGAAAGATCATTTCCGTTTTGAAGCGGCGCTAATTTTTACAAATTAAATAAGAAATGGAAATATGCAAATAAATCGATTGGTTCTGGCTGACTTGCCTTGCTAGATTCATATATTTGGCTATACACTTATAAACGTGTTCATACAAAAAACCATTTTCCATTAGAAAACGTGTAACTTCCCATTTTTTACTATTATTTTGTTTTGGAGGTCTAAGCCTATGCGTTACTTGTGTCATTAATGTGCCACACTTGGGACATGTTGATTGTCCACTAATATTTAAGTCAGTTCCTTGACTAAATGCATTTCTAAAATTAAAACAAATATTTTTATATCAACTAAGCCCCTTAACTTGCAAATCATGAAAAGCATCTGCTTGTAATTTTAATAACTCTTCTGCTTTTTTCTTTTTGTGTGCATAAACAGCTTCTTCTTCTGCAATCTCATTATATATTTTCTGGTTTAAACTTTGATCTGTTTCAAGAAGTTGTTCTCTTTGTTTTACTTTTTGTGTTACCCAAGTTTTTAGCACACTTTCTTCTTCTTCTAATTTATAATCGTATGCGCCTTTAGGCGCTAATAATTTTGCAATAATAGGCGAAGTTTCAATGGCTAAAAAAAGCAAGAATATAAAGAAAGAAGGTAGCCAAGGCAATTCATTTAAGGCATTTATACGGGCCATTAAACCATCAAAACCATCAATGATAGGTTGCGAACCATTAACTGCTGTTTTATACTCACTATCTAAAGCCGTAATTTGTGTTTCTACACCCGCTATTTTTTTAGCATTTATTTCTTTTAATAATCTTAATTCTGTAAGCGCAGCATCATGTTTTTCTCTTTTTTCTTTGTAAACAGGTCCTTTGCCTAAAAGTTTAGTGCCAGCTGTACCTTCTGCTTCGGAAATATAAGTGTCATAAAGTGCATTGGTTTCAGCTTCCTTGTCTATTATTTCTGTTTTTAAAGCCGCAATATCTTCATTTAATTTTTCAATAGTAGGCGTGTATTGCAATGCAATTTGGTCTTTGTTAGCTAAAGTAAGTTCATTCTTTTGCGTTAACAAAACCTGATTAATTTCCTTCTCAAAAATTTTCATTTCCAAAGGTTTAGAAATTACTATAGCAATTATGATTGCCAGCACAATACGTGGTGCAGCCTGTAGTAATTCACTTTTAAAGCTATCTCTTTTTTTAATGGTAGAGACAATAAAACGATCTAAATTAAAAATAAGTAAACCCCAGATAAGTCCAAAGAAGGTAGCAGTATATACATTATCGAAAACAGTATATAATGCATATGCACTTGCAATGAAGGCCATAACTGCAGTAAAGAAAACAGTAGCGCCTATACCAGCATATTTATTCCGCTCCCCAGGAGAGCATGTTTTTAAGATTGCAGTGTCTGCTCCAGAGCATAAAATGAAGAATTTTTGTAACATGATACGTTAGTTTTTTGATTGATGAATTTCATATAGACTATTAGAACGTAATTTATGATGATTTGTTACAAAAAAGTCATTAAAAATAAGGCTTTAACCATTATTAATGATTACAGGTGGTAGTTTTGTAGTTTTTTACGAGAAGAAAAGAGATGAATATGTAACTATCAGCTATTAGCCCGTGTTTTGCTCTTTAGATTTTAGGTAAGATGTGAATTTAGATTAAGGTTTAAAAAGTTATTCTAAATACCATATGATTATTGCGCAAAAAAATGCCCTGTTATTAGAATAACAGGGCAAAAATTATGATCTCTTATTGAGAGTTATAATATTTATAGCGTAGCTAATAATTGTGCAAATACTTCTCTTCCCATACGAGCAAAAGTTTCATTTGTATTTGGAGTTTGGAATCTAGTATCAAAAAGAGATTCTAATAAGTACCCAAATGCAAAGTTACTTTCTAATTGAGATCTTGTTCTTTGTACTCTTGTAATACGAGTTCCTTGATCAACAGTAAGGTTCACTTCAAATAAATCATTACCTAAAGGAACTATGTTACCTGGGTTTGAAAGTTGTGTCTGTACTCTACCAATAACACGATCAAGAGAGTTTCTTGCAATTAATTCATCTAATACATCTTGAGGAATGCTAAATTGATTTACAAATGCTTGTTGTGCTTCACTAAGATCTCCATCAACACCTGGATCTGGAGTTGGTTCTGGGTCAGGAGTAGGATCTGGAGTTGGCTCAGGATCAGGAGTTGGCTCAGGATCTGGAGTTGGGTCTGGATCAACTACAACACCAACAACAGCTTCAATTGCAGCAAATACATCTCTTAATCTACGTAATTCAGCACGATCTCTACTATTTAAAGTATCTAAAAATCCAGTTCTTGTTAAAGATCTAGTAAGTAATGTTTCTAAGTCTCCTAATCTTTCTGCTTGAGTAGAAATACGGATTCCTGCTGCTCTTGCTTCTTCAATTGAAGTAGGCACTGCAGTAAAGTTATTAGGGTTAAAGTTTACTAAAAAGTTTTCTAGCTCAGTGAACTCGCTATTAATTCTTCTTAATTCTACAATTTCAGATTCAAAGAATCCTAATCTGCGTAATCTATTAGGGTTAGTTTCTGAAAGCTCAGCTGCTCTAATTAATCTGCGGAAGCTGCGTACAAATCTAGCTAATTCACCAGATACAGTAATTTGCTCTCTACGTAAATCACGGATGCTTGTTGGTACATCTCCAGAAAGATCTAATGGGTTTTCACCTCTAGCTGCTTCTGTTCTTGAAAAAACAACTTTTCCTTCAAAATCGGTAGTTAAAGAACTTCTTTCACCAAGATCTTCTGTTAATGCAGCTCTTTCTGTTGAGATAACAGATTCATCAATTTCTTCCCTACTACAGGAAGCAAATGTTAAAGATAGTAATGCAATTACCATCGTAAATTTAATCATCTTTTTCATAATATTTTTTTTTAGAATTAATAAGTTGACAATTAAGTCGTGAGTATTTGCGTACATTACTGCATAAAATGTTAAATTTTTTTATAGACTTATAATCAGAGTATTACCCTTTATTTTAACGATAAAAAAAATGATTTTTGGCTTTTGTTGAATGCAATGGAAGAGCTTAAATTACATAAATCTGACATAAAAATATCTAGGAATATGCTTTTTTATAAACAATCTTGAAGTAATTTACAGTATATGAACATCTCTTCATCATCAAATAAAATACAATTATGAAGAATAGTAAAATTCTTACTTTTAAGTGTGCTAGAAATAAAACAGGAAGTATTTTTAGCTACAATATATTAGATTTTTTGTGCATCAATTTATGATAAAATAATAGAATGGACTTTACTAATAATGAGTTATAAAAAAGCCCTCTTAATGAGGGCTCTAACACTTAATTTAATAGTTTTTAGATACATCTTTCTAGTAGCTTCCTACTTATCAATTATTATCGGTTCAACAGAAAGTTTTACGGTATATGGATTTCTGTCTGTACTCCTAGCATCTATATTAATATGCTTATTTTTCTTTACAATAGCAATTGCTTTGTCTGATGATATTTTTTTGCCCTCAAAATAAAAAACAGATTCTTTTTTAGCCATATTTATGATATAATCTAGAGGGGCTATTGGTTTCGGAGGAGTTGGTGGACGCATATTTTTTTGCAATTCTTTTGCTTTCAACTTCATTTTTGCAGATTTTTCAGCCATTTTTTTTGCTTTTACCTTCATCTTAACAGACTCTTTTGCTAGTTCTTTTGTCTGTTCCTTTAAAATTTTTACTTCTTCTTTTTGTAGATTTTCTGACTGCTTTTTTAATGCTTGGGCTTGTTCTTCCAGTAGTTCAGCTCGCTCTTCTATAAGTTCTATTTCTTCTTCAATTTCTATAGCTTGCTTTTCTACGATTTCAACTTGTTCCTCTATTAGTTCTATCTCTTCTTCAATAATTTGCTCTTTTACCTGAGCTGGAGGAGGAGGAGGAGGAGGTAATGAGGCTTTGTCCGTTTCGGTTAATTCACTCCTTTTTTTATAGATAGTTTTTCCATTTTTTATTAAAGATACATATGGATGTTTTGGAGATATAGGTCGTTTTGTTTTTTTCTTATCTGTTTTAGACAATCTAAAAAACATGCCTCCTAACTTCGAACAGATTTCATCTATTTTTTGCTGTTCTTCTTTCGGTTTATGAATGTAATGTGGTTTTTTATTTCTAAGTAGCTCATATTGAGCAAGCATTTTCTTATACTGCATTAATTTATCTTGTAATACAGATGTTTTTATACTATTAGAATTATTTTTAAAATTTACTGTTGACTCAGGAATATTATATATATCTTTTTCCTGATTTGAAGAATTTTGATAAAACGAATTTAATTGTTTTTGGTCTGGAGTATTTTTGGTTGCAGATAAGAAAATAATAGAACCTTTACTTAATGGTTTTGGAATAGCAGGAAATGCTTTTTTAAACCCTTGATGTGTATATAAATTTATTTGATAAAAATATTCCCCATAATGAAGAGCATTTTTTTCTAATTTGCTCTTCAATACTGAAGCAAAGTCTGTATTTGTATAACTTGCTAAAAGTGTGTTTTTAATTTTTTTCCCATCTATCCAAATACCATATTTTTTTGAATTTTTCCAGTTTACGATATCTTTATCAGTAGGTGCTATTTTCATTGGAGAAGTCCGAGGTTCTAAAAGTTTATTCTTTTCTTCTTCTGTTAATTCAAAATAAGTTTTTGTAGCTATAATTTTTTTGTTTTTATCTCTTATTTTGAAGATTACATTTTTGTAATACTCTTCTTTTGGTAGATAATAATTCACAGACAAAAGATTAACTTTTTCTAATTCTTTTTGTACTGATGTAATTGTACTTTGTTCAGCCTGTTGTTTTTTCTGAATTGGAGCATCAATAGATACATCCTTTTCAATAACTTTTGTTTCGCTAAATCCGTAAAGTAATAAAGCAAATAGGGGAAGCAATAAAAAACTTCTTAATAATACTGCTTTTTTTGATGTTTGTTTTTTCATGACTGTAAATCGTTTTTTGATTGATGAATAATTAATGGCATTTGCCATTTCCACAGTTTTTGAGAGAGGTGCTGTAGCTTTTGATGAGAAAGCCAGTAGTATTTTTTGATATATAGGTAATGTAATTCCGTTTTTAAGGACCGCTTGGTCAGCTAAAAATTCATGGTTTAATTTAATTGCTTTTTTAAAGAAATATATAAAAGGGTTAAACCATAAAAATACTTGTAGTAGTTCTATTAAAAGAATATCTATACTATGCTTTTGTTTGGCATGTGTTTGTTCGTGTAAAATAACTTCTGGTGGAATCTGTTGCAACTCAAACTTTTTCTTATTGAGAAAAATATAGTTTAAAAAGGTATGCGGAGCCAAGACTTCATGCAATAATACATTGATGGTACTATTAGTTTTAACCTTAGGGTTTTTACGTATTCTTTGGATTACCTGATTCAAATTTCTAAAAAAGCGAAGACCAAAACCCAATACACCTAAAAGATAAATACTTAGCACAATTAAGGAATAGTTAATCATATCATTGTCTTCTGCAATATCAGATGTTATTTTAGTATTTGTGCCAGTATTGATTAAAGCAGCGTTATAAGTTGTGGTGTCTACAATAGTAGGTTCAATATATTCTATAAACACTAAACTAGGAATAACTAAACTTGCTATTAGAGCTCCTAATAAATAAAAGCGTTTAAACTTGTGCATGTTTTCTCGCTCTAAAAAGACCTTATAGAAGAGTAGAAAAATTGCCATACAGGCACCAGATTTTATGATGTAAAAAAGCATCCCTATTTCTTTTTAATTTCGTTATCTATCAAAGCTTTTAAATCTTCTAATTCCTCTTTAGTAAGATCAGTCTCTTTTGTAAAAAAAGAGGCAAACTGACTTGCACTATCATTAAAAAAGTTTTTAATGAGTCCGTTTACATGCTTAGAAAAATAGTCTTTCTTTTTTACTAAAGGATAATACTCTCTAGCACGCCCTAAAGTATTGTATGCCACAAAGCCTTTGTCTGTCATACGCTTTAATAAAGTAGCTATAGTAGTAGTAGCAGGCTTTGGGTCATCATAAGCATCTAGTAAATCTTTCATAAAAGCAGTTTTCTGCTTCCATAAAATATTCATAAGTTCTTCTTCTGTCTTAGATAGCTGCATGTTCTACGTTTTTAGAATTAACTCTACAAACATAGAATAAATATTTTAATTCTACAAATGTAGAGTTTTATATTTTGAGAGACTAAGGTTAAATTTTAAAGAATAATCCCATAGAATCAGCCATATCTTTATTTACCTTAACATTAAGGTAGGTTTACTCATTTGTATTTTGTAATACTAGATAACGCAACTACCTTTGATATCAACTTAATTTAAATTTTTTCGCTATGCGCTATCTATTTATCATACTTTTTTTAGGTGTTCTAACTAAAGGATACAGTCAAGATAAAATTGTAACGACAACACCAAAAGAGGTAACGGTGTATCTTAAATCTGCCAAGGTAATTGAAAAGGGTAATGTGGTATTATCAAAAGGTAAAAATATCTTGTCTGTTCGCAACCTTTCTAATTTTATTGATATTAATACCTACCAGATTGGATTATCTGAAGGGGCTACACTACTTTCTGTAACACCAACAACCAATTATTTAAAAGCAGATGAATATACAAAAGAAGAACAAGTGCTATTGGATAAAAAGGAAGCTTTAGAATTAGATTTAGCGTTTAAAAGAGCGAATGAAAAAGCATTAGTAGGTGAACTTAATTTGATAGAAGAAAATCGAAAAATAGGAAATGCTAATCAAGGATGGACAACAGAACAACTTGCTAACCTTGCTAATTTTTATGCCAGTAGAGTATTAGAAATCACTAAAAAACAAATTCTTCTAAAAAAAGAAACGAAAAGCTTAAATGAAGCAATTAGTAAGATAAAGAGGCAGTTACAAGAAACGGCTTCTCAGCAAAATGAAAATAGACAAGAGCTACTACTTGAAGTGAATGCTACACGAAATATGACAGCAAAAATTTCATTAACTTATGTGGTACAAAATGCGGGATGGCAGCCCTATTATGATATCCGAGCTAGCTCTTTAGAGGCTCCTTTAACACTTGTTACTAAGGGGAGAATTTATCAAAATACAGGAAAAGATTGGAATCAAGTAGAACTCAAGGTTTCTACCTATTTGCCAAAGACCAATCAAAACCGACCTATTTTAAATCCCTTTTATGTAAAAGAGCAACAAAATAATATACCTTTTGATAAAGATGATCTCGAAGAGATACCTATGGAGTCTATAGCAGTTAACTCATTACAAATGCGTAAAGAAAAGGCAATGAGTGATGTTGCTGTAACCGAAGTTATAGAACAACAGTTTAATGTAGCATATGAACTTGTTTCAACACAATCGATCCCTTCAACAGGAAAAGGGCAAACTATTATTTTAGATAATAAAAGTGTTGCGGCAGATTATGTATATCATGCCGTTCCAAAAGTTACAGAAGATGTATTCTTACTAGCGAATATAAAAAATTGGCAATCATTAAACCTACTTTTAACAGAAGCTAATATTTATTTTGAGGGTAATTTTATAGGAAAAACGACTATTAATCCAAACTATACTAAAGATAATTATCCACTATCATTAGGTGTTGATGAGCGTATTGTTATAAAAAGGCGTTTGCTGGATAATCTGACTACTAAAAAAACGCTGAGTAGTAAAATAGTAGCCGCTTTTGCATATGAAATTAATATACGGAACAATGGTTCTAAAGCAATTACACTAGAGATTCTTGACCAATTACCTATCTCACAAAATAATAAGATTGAAGTAAAGCAATTAGAATTAGCGGGTGGAGATTATGATAAAGGAACGGGAAGTATCCTTTGGAAAAAAACGATGCCTGCAGGTAGTAGTAGCGTATTTAATTTTTCTTATGAGGTTAAACATCCAAAAGATATGGTGATCCAGTATTATTAAGGGTTTCTTTCTTTCATATGTTAGTTAAGTTAACTCTTTAGCATTATGAAATGAATGTTGAAGAAAAGCGTCAGTTCGAGTGAGTTTTCGGAATGAAATAAAGAAAAATTGTATCGAGAACAGCTTTATGGACTCAAAATCCTATTCTCGATACATTTCTTCCTTCTGTCGAAACACTCGAATGGACGAATTTTGGATAAAACCATATGATGCACAATAGGTATTTCTGTTTTTTTTTAAATGCTGAATGGTTTTGCATTAGGGATAGGAGTGAAAAGCCCACAGCTACTTTTTCTGTAGCGAGGACTTGTAACGATAGCCCGACCTGAAAGGGAATGCCCTAATAAACATATTACTCTTTACTCATCTCTGTAAAATATTTGTAAAAATAGGGGATGGTTTCAATCCCTTTTAAATAGTTCCAAATTCCAAAATGTTCGTTAGGGGAGTGTATGGCATCACTATCTAAACCAAAGCCCATAAGTATGGTTTTACTATGTAGTTCTTGCTCAAAAAGCGATACAATTGGGATACTACCACCACTACGTTGCGGCACAGGTTTTTTGCCAAAAGTAGTTTCATAGGCTTTAGAGGCAGCTTGGTAAGCAATGGTATTTATAGGAGTAACATAACCTTGCCCGCCATGATGCGGTGTAACTTTAACAGTAACACCTTTTGGAGCAATACTTTCAAAATGTGTGATAAACAATTCTGTTATTTCTTCCCAATCTTGGTTTGGAACCAAGCGCATAGAAATTTTTGCATAGGCTTTACTTGCAATTACTGTTTTAGCACCTTCACCAATATATCCACCCCAAATTCCGTTAACATCTAATGTAGGGCGTATGGAATTACGCTCATTGGTGGTATAACCTTTTTCACCATAAACAGCTTCAATTTCTAAAGCTTTTTGGTAGTTTTCTAAACTAAAAGGCGCTTTTGCCATTTCCGCACGTTCTTCAGTAGAAAGTTCTTCTACTTTATCATAAAAACCTGGAATAGTAATATGGTTGTTTTCATCATGGAGACTAGCAATCATTTTTGTTAAAATATTAATGGGGTTGGCTACAGCGCCTCCATATAGTCCAGAATGTAAATCTCTATTGGGTCCGGTAACTTCTACTTCTACATAGCTAAGTCCGCGTAACCCTGTAGTAATAGAAGGTACATCATTAGCAATCATACCCGTGTCGGAAATTAAGATAATATCATTCGCTAATTTTTCTTTGTTTGCTGCTACAAAGACCGCTAAATTATTACTCCCAACTTCTTCTTCGCCTTCTATCATAAACTTTACATTGCAAGGCAATTGGTTGGTTTTTACCAAAAACTCCAATGCTTTTACATGCATGTACATTTGTCCTTTATCATCACAAGCACCACGAGCAAAAATGGCTCCTTCAGGATGCAAATCGGTCTTTTTTATAACAGGCTCGTAAGGTGGAGAATCCCATAATTCTATGGGATCTGCAGGTTGCACATCATAATGACCATATACTAAGATGGTAGGTAAATTTGGGTCTATAATTTTTTCACCGTATACAATAGGGTAGCCATCTGTTTCACAAATTTCTACAGGATCACAACCAGCTTCTAAAAGTGCTTTTTGAACAGCATCAGCAGTATCTAATACATCTTTATGAAACGCAGGATCTGCACTTACAGAAGGTATTTTTAATAATGTTATAATCTCTTCTAAAAACCGTTCTTTATGGGTGTCTATATATTGTTTAATATCTTTCATTTTATATTTTATAGGAATTCTAAAATTACAAAAAAGAAGTTTTTTAAAGGAACTATTTTAAAATTGATTTTTTGCTTTATATTTGCACTCCTTTTAAGATAATAATTTGTTTTTATTAAAAGGAAATTGATGCAGGCGTGGTGGAATTGGTAGACACGCTAGACTTAGGATCTAGTGCCGCGAGGTGTGAGAGTTCGAGTCTCTCCGCCTGTACTTCGTAAGAAAGCTTCTCTTTACAGGGAGGCTTTTTTTGTTTCTAAAATTGATTTTCCATTTGAGAGAGGCGAGAAGTTTATCCTGAGCGTAGTCGAAGGAAGTCTCTCCGCCTGTACTTCATAAGAAAGCTTCTCTTTACAGAGAGGCTTTTTTTGTTTCTAAAATTGATTTTCTATTTGAGAGAGACGAGAAGTTTATTTCTTTATTGATTCAATTTTATGAGCATAGCCTCAGCGTTTCCGTTTTCAGGGTCTAATTCAAGTGATTTTTTATAATTTTTTATTGCTAATGCTTTTTCATCGATAAGCATATATATATCACCTAAACTGTCATATGCGTTAGAAGAATTGGGATTATCTTCTGCATTGAGTTTAAGAACCAATATAGCCTTTTTAAACGCTTTGTTATTTATTAGTTCATAACCTAGATTATTCATCTGATTTTCAAAAGCTTTTAAAGGGATTGATTCATAAAAAGTTTTTGCCTTACTGATATCTTCTGTTAGTAACACTTTTTTGAATTTTTCAAAATCTGAATTACTAGCTAATCTTTTCTCCCAATCCATATCTCGAGAATAATTATTCTCCATAAAAATATTTTCAGCATAATTGGTAATTAAGGCTTTGTAATCCGAAATTTGATTTATCATTATAAAAATACCAAAGCCTTCATCTATGCGTAAAACGCATCTAGAATTTTGGCCTTCTATAGCACCTTCAGCCCCTAAGTTTACTTTGTTATTTTTCCAATATCCTCCGAAACCAATATTATAGTACCAAAATTCATCATCATTTCTTAAACCAATATTGGAATGTGGTCTTAGCATATAATTGTATTCCTCTTCGGTTAGATATTGTTCACCTTCATGCTTACCATCGTTCACTAACATTTTTATCCATTTTCCAATATCTTTTGGTGTTGAACTTAAAGAGCCAGATGGAGCTACATTTGTAAGGTTAACTATAACTTCAGGGGTAACTCCATCTCCTTTATAACCAATAGCTTTATCAGATGTATTAATAAAATCTGAGTAACGGGTATATGAATTTTTCATGGTTAAAGGTTTGAATATCCTCTCTTCAATAAGATGCTCCCAAGTTTTACCAGTAACTCTTTCTTGAGCAATACCCACAACAGCATACATGAAGTTGTTATAGTTAAAAGAACTTCTGAAACTACTTGACATGTCGATACTAGAAATTACTTCTAAAATGCTATCTCTAGGATAATCTTTAAATTTCCATAAATCATCTCTTCTACTAAGTCCTGTACGGTGAGCAAGTGCATCAGCAATAGTTGCATGCTCTGTAACATATTTATTTTTTAGTTTAAATTCTGGTATATAATTTTTAATTGGAGTGCTCCAATCTAACAATCCTTCCGATACTAGTTTTGTAGATAAAAGCCCTGTAAATGGTTTGGTATTAGAACCTATACTAAATAATGTATTTTCAGTAACTTTTAATTTACTGGCAACATTTCTAAAGCCTAAGCCTCCTGTGTACAAAGTTTTATTGTTGTATACTATGGCAATGCCCACTCCAGGTACATTAGCTGTTATTCTAAGCGAATCAGCAATTTTTAAAAAATAATCTAACTTTTGATTTGGGGTTTTTACAGATTTAAAACTATTTGGATTTACTATACTTTCATCATGAGACTGTTTACATGACAAAGCCAAAAAAACTAACAAAAATGATAGGTACTTTATTCGCTTATTTATTTTCATAGATTAAAGATTTATAATAAAATAAATCATAAATCTTGAGGCATAATAATAGAATTTACAACTGAGAAAAACAGTTAATGAATTTATTTAAAGAAATTGATATTAGGAAATGTGATAACAATTTGCGTTCCTGAGGAAGCTTCGTTTAAAATAAGGTCTTTGACCTCAAAACCAATAGTTTTATTATATTTTTCTTCTAAAATTTTCAACCGTTTTTTAATCGCATCCATAGCGTAAGAACTATGATATTCTCCTTGTCTTTTTTGAATTTCTATAGCTTTTTGCCTACCAATTCCATTGTCGGTTATTGTACACTGTAGTCCATCTGGGTAAGGTGTAAATTCTATATTGAGAGTTTTTTTGCCTTTTTTGTGAAACAAGCCATGTACAATAGCGTTTTCTACAAATGGCTGAATCACCAATGATGGAATTTTTTTATCTAATAAACACTTATTGATTATATGGTATTGAAGGTCAGAACCAAATCTAAGTTTTTCTAATTTCAAGTATGTTTTTAAAAAACTTATTTCCTCTTGTATACTTATAGAATGTCTATTAGAATAATTTAATGAATTACGAACTAAATCTGAAAAGAGAACAATATAATCGTATGAGGCATTCGTATCCTGCTTTAAAATAAGGTCTTGAATAGAGTTAAGAGAGTTAAAGATAAAATGAGGATTCATCTGAGACCTTAAGGCTCTTAATTCAGACTCTATAGAATCCATTTTTAAAGATTGTCTAAGAAGTTTTTCTGTGTTTATTTTCTTAAGTCTCTTGGCTCTATATGTGGTATAAAAGAATCCTGTAATTACTAAAGCTAAAACTACAATTGCAAAAAACCACCATGTTTGCCAATAAGGATTCTTTATACTAAAACTATAAGCTAACTCAGAACTTTCTCTATCTCTATATTTTACGCTTATTAAAAAAGTATAATCGCCAGGTGGTAAATAGTCATATTGAATTTTTGGTGTTAGAACGCTTTTAATTCTTTGCTTGTTATCAAAACCAATTAATTGATAGGTATAAAAACCTTCATTCTGATAGAGTATTGACCTAAAGTCTGGAAATACAGATAATTTATTTTCTTTAAAATTGAAACTATTTTTAGTTACTTTACCTAAGTGTTTGTTCCCAACTTTAATAGAATCAATTTGCATTTCTAAGTCAATAAGATTAGTTTTAAAGCTGATAGGTATTGAGACTAAAGTATTGTCAGATGCCAACCAAATAGCATCATCAGTAATTGTAAAATCATTAATACTTCCATCTTCAATACCTTCTTCAAGGCCAATGGTTTGCCAAGTTTTATTTGTAGTATTGTATAGCTGAAAGCTAGATTTTGTAGAGATGTAAATTAGTTCGTTTTTTTTGTCTATTTTATTAACATAATTATTAGCTAAACCATTATTGATGTCAATGGTATAGAATAATTTCCCTTCTTTAAAAATAACGATACCCTGACTTTGTGTTGCTACCCATACTTCATTATTAAAAGCTAATAAATCATTAGCTATTAATTCCTTGTTTTTTAACATCAGAACTTCCTTGCCTCCGTCTTTCGTTATCCTAATTAATGAGGATATTGTAGATAGATAAATAGCCTTTTCATCTGGTATATAAATAGCATCTAAACACCTTATTTTTATATCTTTTAAAAGATAGATATTGTCTTTTACAGGTTTCCAAATAACATCAGACAACAGTTCTTTATTCCCAAATTTGTACAACCCTTCTGATGTGCTCAACAACATCGTATGACCATCAACTCTATTAATGTTTTTTAAAGCACCATAAATACCAGAATTATTATAAAAAACAGTAGGGAATTTTCTATTAATATTCATCTGGAAATCTTCCACGGAAAACACTTTTTCAGGTATAAACTCTGTATCAATACTAAGCTTTTCTATCTGATTATTATGATAACTTAAGATTCCATTTATTCTATCAGAGATAAAAATAGCACCTTTTTTATTTGAGGCAATCGACTGAATATTATTCCCTAGGTTTTTGAATTTATATTGAAAAATATTTTTATGTGGTATCACAAATAATCCCTTTCCAAAAGTGCCCAAAAACAATTCTCCATTTACACCTTCGGCGATATGAGATATAAATGTGTTTTTTAAGTATATTTCTTTAACTTTTATCGTATCATTTTCGATGACCAATTTTTCAATACCGCTGGTATGGTTTTTTCTCCAAATAGTTTTATTATTAAACTGAACATAACTGGTTAGAGATGTTAGTTTTTTTTTGTTCTTAGTTTCTCTAATCTCATTAAGTCTGTCTGCATTAATCAGTTTTTTACCTAATATGTATACGAGTCTGTTAAATTCTGAAGTATGCTCAAACTTATATTGATTTGGTATTATTTTACCTCTAGAGATTTGAAACAATGTGTCCTCTTTTTTTGTTGAAATGAATATTCTACCATCTGGTAGCTTAGAAAATTTAGTTATTTCATTAGGTCTGCGGTATATGGTTTTAATACTATCAGGCAATATTATAAAGCAACCCTTAGAACCTAAAATAAGGTTGTCATCTTCATCAAACGTCATACTCATGCTAGTAGATAATGAATTTGCAGGAATTGTTTGATATAATTCTAGTTTGTTGTTCTTTATTGTAAATATTTGGCCATTTAGGTTATAGCAAAACACATCGCCTTTTTTATTCTCTATTAGGTTAAATAATGAAATCCCTAATTGCTTTTCATTTGATGAAACAAGTTTCATTTTACCATGTTTGTATTGATAAAGACCTTCGTTTGTTGCAACAAACAATCGTAAATCTTTTGTTTGAAGAATGGAATAAATATCAGCGTTTTTTAACTCTTCTTTGCCTATTACAAAATAGTTTAAATCTTGCGCATAGCATTTACAAACCACTGTTGAAGCAATAGCAAATAGTAATAGAAAAAATAGCTCTAGCTTACGTTGCATAATTTTGATAATTTCTTAAATCATTTTATTATCAAACTCTTCGTATTGCGACCTTGATATTCTGGCCTCTATTTCGCCTTTCAAAAAAAGTTTACTTTCCGAACGATTAATGCTTTTTAGAAAATCTAAATTTACAATCCAACTACGATGACTTCTAAAAAAATTAACTTCAGTTTCTAAGACGTCTTCGTAATATTTAAGGTTTTTGCTTGTAAACAATACCTTGTCATCCTTTATATGGATATTACTATAAGCGCCATCAGCTTCAATAGCGATTATTGAATCAATATTAACAATGCGTTTGTTGCCTAATTCTGGTATAACAAGTTTTTTAAACTCTTTAGTTTTTGCAGTTTCCAAGAGAACTTCATAATGTGATAGTTTGTCCTTATTGCTTAGCTTTGTATTTAGTTTTTGTACGGCATCTTTAAGTCGATTTCTATCAATAGGCTTAACCAAATAATCTACAGCGCAAAGCTCAAATGCCTTGATTGCATATTCATCATAAGCGGTAACAAAAATAATTTCAAAATCAATTTCTTTAAAAAAATTCACTATTTCGTAACCAGAATAATTGGGCATTTTTACATCTAAAAAAACAACTTGGGGTTTATGTCTTTTAATTTTAAATACGGCTTCTTGAATATCTGATGCCTCTTCAATAACGTTAATATTTAAAATATCATCGTTAAGTAAACTACCTAGCACGCTTCGTGCTCTAGCTTCGTCATCTACTATAATCGCCGTAATTTCTTTCATAAGGTTAAAGGTAGTTTAAAGTGCTTAAAATATGTTTTTTAGCGATTTATTTGATTTCTGTTCATTAATTAAAATTGATGTCCGTTAAGTTGTATCATGATATAGCAAAAAAATAGAGTGTTTATTATATGTCTGAAAATATCTAAAAAATATTTATTAATCAGAATTGATATTCAAAAAGTACCTGTTTATTTATTATTGTATTTAAATTATGTTAGCTTAAATCTTATTACTGCTTAATTGAGGATTTATCTTTCTAAAGCAAGTACCTAAAATATATTTCCCTATGTGTTACTATATAAAATTATCGTTCATCATAATTTCATTATTTATAATAGGATGCAAAGAAGGTAGTAAGAATAAAATATGTAGTACTCATGAAAAAATAAAAACAGATGACTATTCTTTTAAAATTGATAGCTTAATCAAGACAAAGAATCCTAGAAAGTTTAATGGGGTAATATTTATTACTCAAAAAGGTAAGACTAAATATTCAAAAGCGTATGGCTATTCTAATTTAGAAGATAAAATGCCTATTAAACTAAGCGATAACTTCAGAATCCAATCCAATAGCAAACAGGTTACTGCTGTTTTAATACTAAGAGAAGTTGAAAACGGTGGTATAGACTTACAAAGCCCAGTTAAAAAGTATTTATCTGAAATCAACCAAAAGTGGTCAAATGAGGTAACTGTTCATCAATTACTTAATATGTCATCTGGGATAAAGAGCTTAGATGAACCATTACTTTTTAGGCCCGGAACAGATTTTTATTATAGCAATCCCGCATATGCACTACTTGGAAGAATACTTGAAAAAGTAACTGGAAAAACATATATAGAAAAGGCTAATGAACTATTTGAAGAATTAGCTATGCATAACACATATTGTTACGAATTAGGGATGACAACTAATAAATTAATTAATGGCTATGCCGATGATAATGAAAATAATAAATTTATTGTTAAAAACATAGATAAGAATTTGGCGGACCTTGCTAATCCAAAGGAATGGTGGAAAGACTTTATTCCAGCAGGCGGTATCATTTCTAATTTAAATGATTTAAACATTTGGGATAAAAACCTTTACAAAGGTAATTTGCTAAAACCTGAAACATATGAATTAATGACATGTAGTTATAGAAAAACAAATTACTTTAAAGCCTATGGAAAAGATAAAGTAGGTTATGGTTATGGAGTCTGTATAAGTAAAGAACCAGTACTTAATATTGGGCATCCCGGCAAAGGATTGGGATTTGGTTCGTTTAAATTTTACGTGCCCAAAAAAGATGTAAACATAATAATATTACAAAATTTATATTACGATGATAGCCTTATTTTTTTCCATTTTGAAAAAGAGATAACAGCGATCGTTTTAAACAGCACTTTGGTAAAATAAACACATAAAACCTCTAACTATCTATTTTAAGTTTTACAAAAAATAATGTTGTTAAGAAAATTACCCTTTCTCAAAATACAATGTTTATTTTCATTAAACATATTTAATACTCATTAAATCATACAAATATCAATACATAAAAAGACTAAATTAAAGTTTGAATTAATAAAAAATAAAATGAAGAAATTGTTAGTTGTACTTGCCTTTACCTTTTTTCAATTAAGTGTTGCACAAGAAAATAATACTGTTTCAGTCTTTCATAGATTATTAATTTATAATTCTGAAAACGAAATAATGCTTGTGAAAATTAAAGGAAAAGGTGCTGAAGTTTGGGTTACACCTGGTATTTATCAAGATTCTAATCAGTTCGTAAAAAAAGGATTAGATGATTTAGTGAAAACGTATGGTATAGAAACATCCAATCCCAAACTAAAAGGAGTTTTTTCTGTCCAATATGAAAATGATGAAAAAAAAGAAATGTGGTTACGAAATTATTACACCTGTAAGTATATCAAAGGAGATATTCATTTTCCTAAAAATCAACCATTCACAGTCTCGGAAATAAAATGGGTATCTCTTGAAAAATCCCAAGAAATGCTTAGTCATGAATTTGTAAAGTTAATGTTAGAACAAACACACAATAATCCTGATATTGTTAGTGGTGGTTCTATTAGGGTATTAAAAGAAAATGACAAGGTTAAAGTGAAAATAGAAGAAGAGTTTTATCCACTTTTTTATAAAAATTAATTGCTGATTTTCTTATTTATATGCTCAAATATGCATCCTTTTATCAATAGTTTCCTAAAAATAACATTCAGTACTTCCGATTAAGCTTAATAACTGCAAAATTGTTAAAAGATGAGTATCTATAAAAAAATGCTTTCAGAATTAAAGCAAAAGAAAATTTTCTATCAAGCTCAAAATTATGCATTTGAGTATATAGATAATCTTGAAACATCTAGAGTATATCCAAATGAAGAAGATTTAGCTAAACTTAAAGTTTTCAAAGAAACTCTTTCTGAAAAAGGTAAAACGGCATCTGATATACTATCTCTGCTTCACAGCAAAGGTTCCTTAGGTACTGTTAAGCATACAGGAGGTCGGTATTTTGGCTTTATAATTGGTGGAGTAACGCCCATATCTATAGCCACTAAATGGCTTACTGATTTATGGGACCAATGCGGTGGGTTATATGTGTCATCACCCATTAACTCTGAGTTAGAAGTTTTATGCGAAAAATGGTTGATAGAATTATTAGGACTACCAAAGGAATCTATTGCTGGTTTTGTAAGTGGTGGTTCAATGGCTAATTTTAGTGCTATTACTGCTGCTCGATATCATATTCTACAAAATCTTGGTTGGAATGTTAATAAAAAGGGATTAAATGGCTCCCCTAAAATTAGAATTATTACTCATGAACAAATTCATGCGAGTATTCGAAAGAACCTTATCCTTCTTGGATTTGGAGATGAAAACATAGAATATTTACCATCAGATAATCAAGGCAGGATAATTGTTAATTCAATTCCAAAACTAGACGATTCTTGTTTAGTTTTTTTACAAGCAGGTAATGCAAATTCTGGTGCTTTTGATGATTTTGATACTGTTTGTAAAATGGCTAATAAAGTAAATGCTTGGGTACATATTGATGGTGCATTTGGATTGTGGGTTGCTGCATCAAAGGAACTATCTTATTTGACTAAAGGGATAGAAAAAGCTGATTCTTGGGCGTTAGATGCACATAAGACCTTAAATACTCCTTACGATTCTGGAATTGTTATTTGTAAACACCCTGATGCTATGGCAAATGCATTACAAGCTACTGGTGAATATATAATTTACACTTCTAAAAAAAGAGACCCAATGCTGTATACGCCTGAGATGTCTAAACGTTCAAGAGTGATAGAATTATGGGCTACATTAAAGTATTTAGGAGTTCAAGGTGTTGATGAGATGATTACAACTTTTCATGTAAGAGCGAAACAGATAGAACAAGGATTAAGAGAACTTGGATTTCAAATTCTCAATGAAGTTGTCTTCAATCAAGTTCTCGTTGCTTGTGATAATGAGGCAAAGACCAAAAAAACATTGGATTACATTCAAAAATCAGGGGAATGTTGGTTAGGTGGTTCTACTTGGCATGGAAAAACTGTAATTAGAATTAGTATTTCTTCTTGGATGACAACTGAAAGTGATATAGAAAAGACTATCAATATTTTTGAAACAGCAAAAAATAATTAGGGATTTCAAAATTATTAATCAACTACATTAAAACTATGAATTATTTTTAGGCAACCACGATGTTTTTGATTAGTAGTCTAAATCTGTGTAATTACTTATATCAATTTTTCGACTAGAGTCGTTAGCATCTTTTACAGCTTTTAGGATATCATCCAATAAAGTTCGGTCAAATAATTCACCTTTCATTATAACAGAATTAATACTCCTGGTGTTACTTATATTTTCTAAAGGATTCTTATTCAGCAGTACTAAGTTAGCATCTCTTCCCGAAGCGATAACCCCAGAATTACTTCCCAAATAATTAGCTGGTATAGCTGTTGCTGACTGTAAAACTTGTGCAGTTGACATTCCTATATTATTTAAGCTCAAAAACTCGTCATGAAGTGAAAACCCGGGAACGGTTGGCGGAAGATTCGCATCAGTACCTGTCATTATTTTAACGCCTTTTGAAGCACATACTTTTGCGAGGATTTGGCATGCTTTTACATAGGTACTCCAATACTCTTTGTATTCTTCTGTTTGTTCTTCTGTAATGTTTTTGGGCAACCTATAACGATTTACATTAGGAAGCCAACCTAATCCTTGGGGTATGTACGAAACCCATTCACTTATTCCAGGGTTTTCATATTCTAACTCCACACTCTTTAAAACTTCTGTTATCTCAAAAGGCTGCTTTGCAAAACTTTCTGTAAGCCATAAAGTAGAGGTAATGGTTACATCATTTTTAGTTAAATTTTCAGCTATTTTAGCGGCTCTTGATTGAATGTATTTTATGAATGCTTCCTCTTTACCTTTAAAACTTCCAATTTTTCTTTTACCATCAAATTCTCTACTTAGTGCATTCATTAATTCTTCAAAATGAACAATATTTTTTTGACCACCTTTCCAAAAATCATCAAAATTAACCGACCAAGGGATATGCCCAGATACTGGCATTCCTAATTCATTTGCCTTATCTAATAGGGCATAATAAACTTCTTTAGTAACTTGACTATAAATTTTAATGCCATCATAGCCTTGGTCATAAAATTCTTGAGTCATTTCTCTAGCCTCTTCTGATGTTTTAATATTAGCATAGCCTTGAGAATATTCCATAAACCAACCTTCAAGAGTTTCAAAACTTCCAATCCTAGGTGAGGATACATACATTTTTGGTCCAATTCTTTCGTTTTCCTCTATTTGTTGTTTCCATTTTACATGATCTTCTTCACCAATAAGTTCTCTTATTTCGGTTACACCATTAGCAAGATATAAGAGTAAATCATTAGGGCTTTGGAATAGGTGAACATGGGTGTCTATGAAACCTGGTACTAAATACTTGTTTTTACCATTTATAACTTTTCCTTTGTATGAACCATCTAAAAGGGTATCTATAGATTTTATTATAGCTTTTTCAATAATTATTGTTCTATCGTTCAACATGGTTTTACCGTCAGTTGAAAGAAGATTAACATTAGTAATTGCAAAGTTTCCTTTTTGCGGATTAAATTTTTTGTAGTCAACTCTTTCTGTGAGTTGACCATACATTAATTTTCCCTGTCGGTTCATGTAGATACCACCAACAACGAACAAAATAAAAAGTATAAAAAATAAAATTTTAAATACTTTTTTTATTACTCTTAGAACCCGTTTAGATTTACCCATATTTGATTGGTTTGGTTTAATTAAATAATTTAAATTATTTAATTATAGGCATGTTTACTGTTTGATGAATACAAAATTTGTTTAACGAAAAGTCTTCAGACTAGTTCATTTTCAGTATTTTTTCAAGTACAGCATCAATAACTTTAGACATTTTTTGAATATTAATCGTTTCAATGGTATCAGATTTTCGATGATAATTTTTGTTGCGATTAGGCCCTGTATCCGTTAACATAGATGCACTATAACCAAAATTCCAATAATTTAAATGGTCGGACCAATCTAGGCCTTCTATGGATTTTGGCCCAGACAATGATTTTACTTTTATTTTGTTTTGACTTTTCAGTTTTCTTTTTAACCTCCTTGCAAATTTTCCTTTCCCCCACTTATTGACAAGCATAATATAATCGCCTTTTGTACCATACACCCAGGACATAAGGCCAATAGGAAATTTCTGCGATTTTTTTGTCTTATCAAAATAGCCTATCATATCTAAAGATAACATCCCATAAACATCTCTTTTAGTATCAAAAAGAGATTTTGCATGTCTATAACTTCCCATATTTTCTGTTCTAAAAAACGGTGGTTCTTCTAGGGTATACGCAACAAGTTCAATACGATAATTTAATGGTTTTCCTTTTAGTAATCTGGCTAATTCTAGAAGACCAATCACACCACTTGCATTATCATCTGCACCATCTTGGTCTCCACAAACATCATAATGTGCTCCAATAATAATAGTTCTCTTTAAATGTTTTCCAAAAACTGAAATAACATTTTTATATTCATTACCGTCAACCTTATATTTTTGATAGTATGCGGTATCTGCATATTGTTCCAATTGCCGTCTTATATACAAAGCAATTGAATCTAATGTATGGAAATTGCGATAATTTCTGTGCTTTTCGGTATTAACAATTTCATCAAAATGTTTCTTTATTAATACAGTGTCCGATTGTGAAAAACTATTTAAAAAGAAGAGCAATAAACAGACAAGTATTGGTGTTTTTTTCATTTTGATGATGTTTCCTGAATTACTTTTTTTAGATAAGCCCAATTTCTAGGACTTACTTTTTTTATATAATTAAAATCACTATCAGACAGAAATTCTTGACCATTTCGGTGTCCATTCATAATGGCCTTTACTAGATAAAAAGATGCCCAATTACTTTCTTCATGCTTTGATAATGAGCAAGCGCGTGCCGTATTAATATAATCTTCAGTTTTTATTGAACCGTTTGATTTTAAAGCTTCTAAGTAATAGGTCACTGCTTCGTCATAATTTTTATAAATCATTGCTTGTTTCGCTTTTTGTACATTTTTACTATATGCTTTTTCAAAAGCATTACTACGTTGAATAGCCTCTTCTTTAGTAGGGATTTTATAATTAAATCCATATTGTTGCGCATAGGTTTCAACGTGAAGGTCAAAGCCCATAACGGCTCTTCTATTCTGCACATTGGCTTCATCTTCTATAGGTTGAAAACTTCCCTTGGTAATACCATTATTGGTGCTACTTTGAGTAGCATATAATTGCTTAATACCTTTAAATACAGCAACTCTATCGTACAAAAATGCATAATTAACTGGGTCAGCTTCTCCTTTATCTGCAGCCTCTTTTAAAAGTGGTAAGCACTTTATTTGGAAAAGCGGATCTCTATCTGAATGTTGTGCAATGAGCCAAGCACCAACACTAGCTTTTTTTCCTACTAAACTATAGGTAGGCCAACCATATTTACCGATAATAACTTTTAATCTTTCGGTATTGTTACTATCTGAAGCAATAATTTTATTAGTAAGTGTTTTGAACTTTGGATGATCTGTTTTTCCAGAACTGGCCATTTTAGCCCATTTCTTTCTTAGCTTTTTATCAGTGCTTCTTATTCCAATCAGTTCTTTAGATAATTTAGGATTTTCAATATGTTGTGAAGCTACATCACAACTATATAGCAATAGTATTAGTATTGTTAATTTTATAGTCAATTTCATAAGTATGGTTTTTCTGTTTTTATTGAGTTGCTCCTTTACTGATTAAATAAGCTATTACAGCTTTGTGCTTCCCTTTTTTAGCCATACGTAAAGGGTTTCTTTTTTCGGCTCCTAGTCGATAACCTTCCCTAACAGTTTTGTTAATATCTGCTCCGTGTTCCACTAAATATTTAACAACATCTAAATGCCCATTCCAAGCTGCTCTGATTAGCGGTGTCTCGTCACCTTCTACATGAATGTTCACATTTGCATTTTTTGAAATTAAATACTTTACTATGTCTAGATACCCAAGTTTAGACGCTTCAATTAAAGGGCTGCCATCTAGTTTAACGCCTTCATTAACATCTGCTCCTTTTTCAACAAGAATTTTCACAGCTTTTATATTACCTGTTTTTACAGCATTTATTAAAGGTGAGCCATTTCCTTGAAAAATTATAGTATTTTGATCGCCTGAAGCGATAAGTTGAATAGGTACGTCTTTGTTGTTTTCTTCTTGGCTAAATACACTTGTTAGGCTAAGGCAAGCTATTAGCGTAAACACAATTGTTTTCATTCTTTTAAATATTTTAGATTATTATTTAATTCAAGGCAAACATATCTAAAGACCTCAGACTAAAAGTGATAAATAGACCAATTGACTTTTAGTACACAAATACAATTGATATTGACTGAAAACTAGTTGATCAATCGAAAATGGGGTTTAGTCATGATAAAATTTGGATTCGTCTATTAATAAAAACTAAATAGCATTGTTTAGTACCTTTGGGTTTTTATGATTGTAAAAAAAGGTTATATCGATAGGATCATACAGAATAGGGTAGTATCGCACTTTATTTTCTGGATTTTGTTTTTTATTATCTTCTCTATTCTTGCTGTGTTGAATTCTGGAAATCTAAAAGAATCAATACTTAGTTATCTTGCTTTATTACCCTCCCAGTTAATGGCAGGTTATTTTTTGGTCTACTATCAAGTCCCTAAACTTTTACTAAAGAAGAAGTATGCTTTATTTGGTATTTCTTTTCTTTTGTCTGTTTATATTTTTTCAATTGTAGCCAGGCTGAACAGTATTTACCTTGCCGAACCTTTTTATAGAGAAGATTTTTATCAAGAAAGTTTGCTTGAAGTTATGAAAGACCCTCTTTATTTGGCTATTGTTTACTTTCCTACTGTCTATGTTGTAGTGTTTTTAATGCTTATAATTAAAGTAGTAAAAGACCGCTTTGAAGAAAAACATCAGTTTGAGATATTGCAGAAAGAAAAAGCCAATACAGAATTAAAATTTCTTAAAGCTCAAACCAATCCACATTTCTTATTCAATACGCTAAACAATTTGTACTCACTTACATTGGCTAAATCGGACAAAGCTCCAGAAGTGGTTTTGAAGTTATCAGATATGTTAGACTACATGTTATACCAGTGTAATGAACCTACGGTATCTATCATTAAAGAAATTGAATTAATACAGAATTATTTAGATATAGAATCCTTGAGATATAATAGCACATTAAACGTTAATTTTAAGCATTCTTGTAATAATACTGATGCTGAAATAGCCCCATTAATTTTATTACCTTTTATTGAAAACGCTTTTAAGCATAGTGCAAATGGAACAACACCAGCACCAGTAATAGATATAGAACTAAATATGACAAACAATAATCTGCAATTTAAGATTCGAAATTCAAAACCTACTTCTGTTAATATTACAAGAAGTAGCGGTATTGGTATGGGAAATATAAAAAGGCAATTAGAATTACATTATAAAAACAGCCATGATTTAATGATAGACGATGGACACGACTATTACAAAGTTGATTTAAATATATTCTTAAAATAATGAATATAAATTGTATAATTATAGATGACGAACCTCTGGCTATCAAAGTCATAGAGCAATACATCTCTAATATGAATAATTTAATTCTAAAAGGCACATTTGAAAACCCTATGGAAGCTCAAGAATTATTAAATTCAAATAACATTGATTTAATTTTTTTAGATATACAAATGCCCTTGATAACAGGAATCGATTTTATAAAAACCGTAAAAATTAATTCAAAAGTTATCTTTACTACAGCGCATAGAAATTACGCCATTGAAAGTTATGAATTAGATGTTATAGACTATCTTTTAAAACCAATTTCATTTCCACGATTTCTCAAAGCGATTAATAAATATGAAGAGAATAGTTTGGAGAATAACAATAGGCTTGAATCTCGTTCTGATGATAATTTCATCTATGTGAATTCAAATAAAAAAAATATAAAAATAGATTTTCATTCAGTACTTTATATTGATAGTATCAAGGATTATATTAGAATTCATACTTCTGAAAAAACAATTGTCACTAAAGAAAAAATTAGTTCTTTTATAGAGAAATTATCAGAAGATTTTATCAGGGTTCATAGATCCTATATTGTAAATAAAAATAAGATAACTGCTTATACTGCCAAAGACATTGAAATTGAAGACATTGAAATTCCAATTGGAAATTACTACAGAGATGAGATAAGAAAGTTAGGAAAATGACTTTGCTTATCTATTAAAACGTTTTAAAAATTAAGAACACTATATAGTGCATCATCTGCCTCTTTATATTTAAAATTTACTTCATAATTTATTGTTATTTTTAAATCAGAATCCATATACTTTCTATTAATTTTGCCTTCAGTATCCAAAGCCCTCTATATGTTCCTTTACGTAGTCGAAAATAGGTCTATCTATTTCAGTTTTATTTGTTTCGGAGAAGTGTTATTAGATTTGTTCTGTAATTCTATGAACGATTTTCTTGCTTAAGCAATTTTAATTGAAATAAGACTATTAAGGTTTTTTTGTTTTAAAGATACTTGAAGTCTGATATCTAAAAAAGAAATGTAATTCCAAAGATCATTTTTAGCCCCTTTTTTGTTTCTTAGTCAAATGAGATAATGATAACTTTGCAAAGTAAAACTCTTAGCAGCAAGAGTTAAAAAATAGAAACCGATGAGTAACTACAAAGGAATATTGAATAACATAGCAAGATATGTTGAATTGTCAGATAGTGAAATAGAGGAGTTTACTTCCATATTAAAAACCACTAGAGTAAAGAAAAGGCAATTTATTGTTCAACCTGGGTTTGTTGCTGAATATAGAAATTATATTGTAGAAGGAGCAGTTCGGGTTTTTTATTTAGATGACCAAGGGAAAGAACATACGGTAAGTATTGGGGTAGAAGATTGGTTTTTTACAGACTTTCACAGCTATCTAAATAGAACTCCTGCAGAATACTATGCTGAAGCGCTTGAGGATTCCGTAATACTACAAATGAAATATGATGACATAGAGGAACTCTGTAGCAGAATACACCCTTTATGCCAATACTTTAGAATGTATATAGAAAAAGCCTTATCCCATTCTAACCAGAGAGTTATTACCAATATTAGTAAAAGCTCTGAAGAACGGTATTGGGATTACGTTAATAAATACCCACAAATTGCAAATAGGGTACCGCAGTATGTCTTAGCATCCTATTTAGGAATTTCTCCAGAATCAATAAGCAGAATCCGCTCAAAATCTTAAAAAATTGATGTAGATCAATTTTACCGCTTGATAAACGTCAAGCTCTTTTCTTAACACAGGTCATATGAATCTCTTTACATATGGCGCAACTTTGTCATGTCTATAATTGAGAAATTATATATAGATCATAAAAACACAAAGCCTTTAAAAATAGTAACATTTTTCAAGTGCTCATTAGGAATAGGTTTCTCCTAATAACTGTGCAATTTTTGATCAAACGAAAAACATAATCTTAAAAAACAAAGTAAATAATTTAGTATGAAAGCAGTAGTATACAAAGAAAGAGCTCAAATTGAGGTTGTAGATTTGCCCAAACCTCAATTGGTAAAAGACGATGATGTAATTGTAAAAATTACACTTGCAGGTATTTGTGGGGCAGATTTAGAGTTTACACAAAATGGACCAGAAATGGGTTTATTTAAAGGAATGCGAATAGGTCATGAGTTTGTAGGGATAGTAGACCAAGTAGGTAAAGGAGTTCATAGCTTAAAAGTTGGAGATCGTGTTATCGCTTCTGCTATGTTTGTAGACGGTGATTGTTATTATTGTAAACGAGATTTACCTTCGGCATGTGATCATGGAGGTTTGTTTGGAACACCACTTTTTGCGCAGCACGGCGGTGATGATATCCAAGGAGGACAAGCAGAATTTATCCGTGTGCCTTATGGTAATTCTTCACTATTTAAACTTCCAGAAGGTTTAACAGGAGATGAGCATGATACCAAAGTACTTCCTTTAGGAGATAATTTTGCTACAGGTTATCATGGCGCATTAAATGCGAATATTAAAACAGGAGAAACTGTAGTGGTTATTGGTGATGGTGCAGTAGGGCTAAGTGCAGTAATGGCTGCTACATTATTTGGTCCTTCTACTATTATTTTAGTAGGACGTCATGAGAGTCGTTTAGAATTGGCAAAAACTATTGGAGCAACCCATGTTGTGAATTCAAAAAACGAAGATCCTGTAGCATTTGTAAAATCGCTTACAGAAGGTAGAGGCGCAAATTCTGTTATTGATTCTGTAGGTAATAAAACAGCTATTACACAAGGTATGGAAATGACGCAAGCTGGCGCATCGATCAGTGTGCTAGGATTTGGTCACCTTTATGAAACTGTAGATCCACCGTATTCATCAGCCTTGTTTAGAAATATAACAATCCATACTGGTGTTGTAAATGTTGCGGCATATATGAAAAAATTACTGCCTATTGTAGAAAGAGGTGTAATTGACCCTAGTAAAATCTTTACAGATATTTTACCATTATCAGCTGCAGAAAAAGGCTATGATTTAATGCGAGATCGTTCATCAGGAACCCTTAAAGTAGCATTACGCCCTTAATTGAAACAATAAAATTAATGTGTCGGAAAAGGCTATAAAACATCTTTTTTTGACACATTTCTCAGCTCTAAAATACAGATATGAAAACATTATTTTTAGTTGCATTGACAGGAATTTTACTAGTCTCTTGCGCAAAAGAACGAACAGCAGAACAGAAAAAACAAGACGAAGTTACTTTAATGGAAACAAGCCGCAAATGGTCTGCATCATTTTCTACCGAAGCCTATTTTAGTTTTATTGGTGAAGATGGTATTATGATGGCTCCAGAACAACCTCTTTTACGAGGTCATGAAAAAATTAGAAAGGTATTGAAACAATTTCAAGCGCTACCAGGTTTTAAGGTTACTTGGGAACCACAAGAAGTATTTGTGTCTAAGGATGGAGATTTAGGCTATACCATAGATAAGATGTTGGTGAATTTTGATGATGAAGCGGGCAATACCGTAAACCAATTTGAAAAAGTGGTTTCTATTTGGAAAAAAGATAAAAAAGGGGAGTGGAAAATGGCTGTAGATATTTGGAATGCAGACCCAACTCTAAAATCCATTCATTAATAGTTTACTTCTCTATTTCATCATAACAATTTTCTAATATGTCAAACTTAAAAGCACAGATTACCCTACCTGCCTCGAGCCCTGAAGCTGAGGTTAGTCAACGTATCGGGATTACTGATATTACCATTCATTACAATAGGCCATATGTTAAAGGAAGAAAAATATGGGGTAATGTAGTGCCTTATGGATTTAATTATTTAGGCTTTGGAACGGCTAAAGCAGCGCCTTGGAGAGCAGGATCGGATTTTAATACCACCATTACTTTTACACATGAAGTTCGTATACAAGAGAACAAGGTTCCTGCAGGAACATATGCTTTGTTTATGGCACCTGAAGAAAATGGAGAAGTAACCATTATTTTGTCTTCTAATGCTACTTCTTGGGGTTCGTACTATTACGATCAAAAAGAAGATGTACTTCGTTTTAAAGTTACTGCTATAGATAAAACTATATCTACTGAAATGTTGACTTATAGTTTTGATACTGTAGCTCCAACAAGTGCAACAGTTTCTTTGCATTGGGATACCAAAGAGATCCCCTTTACAATTGATGTAGCAGTTGATGAAATAGTTATGAAAGGGATTCGTAATGATTTAAGGAATCCAAAAGGGTTTCAGCAGACTACTTGGGATAGTGCAGCCAATTATGCTTTTAGTGTAGGCCAGTTAGACCAAGCATTAGAATGGATCAATGCGTCTATTGAAGGTCACTTTTTTAGTAAAGAAACATTTAGTAACCTTTCTTTGAAATCTCGGATTTTAGAAAAACAAGGCGATATTGACGAGGCAGAACGCATACTGCAAAAAGCGATTCCATTAGGAAGTCCTAATGAACTTTATCGTTTGGGTTTAGGATTTATAATAGACGATCAATTAGATAAAGCAATAGCAATTATGCAAGCAAATGTTAAAAATAATGATGGTGCTTTTCCAAGTCATTATGGATTAGCAAGAGCATATTCTGCTAAAAAAGACTTTAAAAATGCATTGATTGCTTTAGAAAAAACGGGGACAGACACTCCAGAGCATTTTAAACTTAGATTTGTAAAATATAAGAAACAATTAAAAAGCGGAAAAAAAATTAATATGAACTAATTATAGTTCAATCTTATGAGAGCTAACAAGCTTATTCAAACAAAATTTAAATTAAAACACATGAAAAAAAATTTATTCACATTAATAACAGTAATTACTATGACAATGACAACAGCAGTAAAAGCACAACAAACAGATTTAGAACATATTGAAACGACCTTAAATTACTATCTCACAGGGCTTGTAAATAATGATGCAAAAACCTTAATAAAAGCTTTTCATCCTACAGCAACGATGAAATGGATCGGTAAAGAGTATACAGAAGTTAATGCTATTGAAGGTTTAACGGAAGGTATGGATGGAACTCCTCTAAAAGAAAAGATAAAAACAAGAGTAGTTTCTGTAAGCATATCTGGAGACGCCGCTAGTGCACAATTAGAAATTCAATTTCCAACATTTACCTACATAGATTTTATGCATGTGTTAAAGGTAGACGGGAAGTGGAAAATAGTCAGTAAAATATTTTACACAAGGCAAGATGCGCAATAAGGTTATTTTGTTAAAGTTTTGGTATTCATCAAATTAAAAAAAGTATTAAATGCAATTGATTGAAAACTTAAAGTGGAGATATGCCACTAAAAAATATGACACTTCAAAGAAAATTAGCGCTAAAGATTTAGAAATCATCAAAGAAGTAATTCAATTATCGGCAACGTCGTATGGGTTGCAGTTGTTTAAGGTTCTTATTATTGAAGATGCCGTTATAAGAGAAAAATTAAAACCTGTGTCTTGGGGTCAAACCCAAATTACAGATGCTTCTCATCTACTTGTATTTTGTGCTTATAATGATGTAACGGATCAAGACGTAGAGAACTATATCAATTTAAAAGCTAAAACACATGGGGTAGCGGTAGCTAGTTTAGAGGGTGCTAGTGATTTTATGAAAATGAAGATGAAAGAAAAATCAGTGGAAGAAAAACAATCTTGGACGGCAAAGCAAGCTTACATAGCATTATCTAATGCATTAAATGCTTGTGCTGAACTTCAAATAGATAGTACCCCTATAGAAGGTTTTGAACCAGAATCTTATAATGAAATTTTAAACTTAAAAGATAAAGGTCTTAACGCTAGCGTAGTTTTAACAGTTGGATATAGAAGTGAAGAAGATGCCGCTCAACACACAAAAAAAATTAGAAAACCGCTTGAAGCTATTTTTGAAAAAATATAGTTTAATTTAATGTTCAATTTTCAGTTAAAGGTGGGCTCATTTACATAAGTTTATGAACCCACCTTTATAAATTTATATGAGTGCTATAGTGCTAGTGTTTTTCCAATGGCTTTTCATTATAAATTAACTATTATAGTACATAGAAGCATCTTTTTTAACTGTTACTGCTTTCTTAGATCGTACTGATTTACACTTATTAATTAGATCTTGATCTAAATCAAGATGTATTGATGATAGTGGTCAAGCTTTTTTCTTAGCATACATCATAGTATACCCTTCAAATATATGCCAATTTTGTCCTGTTACGCATTGATGAATCTGGTTTAAAAGACATACAAAGATTTCATCTTAAATTATAAATAATATTATTATGAATACCTATCTCCTTCCTGTTATTGCTATTGTTATTGGTGTTTTTATTGCACTTATTACCAAAAATAAAAAATCAATAGCTACTAAACTCTTATTATCATTTAGTGGCGCATTTCTATTAGCATTAGCACTTTTTGACTTATTACCAGAGGTGTATCATCATTTAGAAGCGAAACAAACTGGGCTGTTTATTATGTTAGGTATTCTATTGCAAATTATTTTAGAATTTTTCTCTAAAGGGGTTGAACATGGTCACTCAGCTATCCAAAATGAGTCTCAAAACTTTCCATGGGTGCTATTTATCAGTCTTTGTATTCATAGTTTTTTAGAAGGCTTTCCTATTCATCAGCATAATGATATGGTGTATGGTATTTTGATTCATAAAATTCCGATAGCGGCATTAATTACTACATTTTTATTTCAATCTAATTATAGTACACTTCAAATTACTGGCTTCTTGCTTGTATTTGCAATAATGACCCCTTTAGGTACATATATTTCTAACAATACCATTTTGGCTACGGAATATATAGATATTGTAAATGCTGTAGTAATTGGGATCTTTTTACATATTGCTACAACTATTTTATTTGAAACGGGTGAAGGTCATAAATTTAATTTATCCAAACTAGTTATGATATGTTTGGGGATTTCAATTGCTCATTTTATGTAAAGGTTTCTTTTGCTAATGAGATCGTTTAGAAATTAATTGATAGCTCTATAGGCTACATATTACATTTAATACCTACCCGCTGTAAAAGATAATAAACAAACTTACCTATAGCTTAAAAGAAGGCATTACAGATGACAGGCAAGGAATGATGATTATAGAAAAGGAGGGAATCATTGATATTATTAACCAAGACGACTACTGTGAGGTTAAATAAAAGTACTCTTTTAGATTTTTAAATCATTGAAAAATGATTGGATTTGAACTTGAAATACATGGAGAAAAAACGGCTGCCTCAATAGAGGAAGGCGTTTTATCATTAGTCGTTACCAAAGTAACGAATTCTTAAGAAGATACCATTGATTTACATTTTACTGGACTGGATACCAAAGAGGATGATAAACACATCGATTGGAAATTACAGCATTAAAAGAAGGTGATACACTAACGCTTAAAATTAAAAATATTGAAGCGCCTTCTGATCCTATTCAAATTAGAAAAATGGATAAAGAACCGGATATCGAGCAAATGGTTAAAGAGTATTACTTCTTAAAATCACGTTTAGAAAAGGAAGGTTTAATTTAAATAAGCAGTGCTTTTAATGGAAATTAGGCTAAAGCAGTATCAAAATAATCCAATACTTCTAAAAAAGCTTTTTTGGTAGGATGCTTATCATCATCCACAAAATCATGTGTAAGTATAGAATGTCCTCTGCCGGGTAATTCGTGAAAAATGATGCGTTGCTTCTCATCAGTATTAAAAGTGCTGTCTAAAGTATTGAAACGAGAGGCTTTGCAAAAAATATCTTTTTTAAAGCGTCCACAATGCATAGGTCCAATATTGTCTAGTTTATCTTTAATAGTAGCAATTTCTTCTGGAGACATATGTATGTTGCTTTTTTTTAGTAATGGCATAGAAGGCTGACTTGCAAAACCAGCTAAAACAGCATCATTGGCCATTAAAGAAATAGCAAAATTACCAGTAAGGCACATACCAATAACGGCAACACCTTTTACGTTATACTTCTTTTTAACATGGGAGCATAATGCGGATAGATAGTCTACTACTGGGCTAGATTTATTAGAAGCAAACATGCGGAACTCTCTGCGCATACAGAGCACTCTAATAAAATTACTTGCCACTGCAGTTTTTCCTATAGGACCAAATAAATGTGGAATAACTATGCGATATCCTTCATTTGCAAAACGATCTGCAAGAGCCAAAGCTTTTTGGTCTATTCCAGGCATTTCTTGCATTAGGATTACAATTTTATGGCTTTCTCCTCTGGTGTAGATATCGTGATGTACTGTTTTTCCGTTTCTAATAGTGGCACTGAACACCTCTTGTGTATAAGCCGAAATGGGTGTAATCATATCTTTTTAGTATGACATAAAGATATGTGTTTTTTAAAAATTGGTTTAGTGTATAATTTTAAATAACTAATTACTATCTGTTGGTTTTAAATTAAACCATTGATTTTTAAAATATTGAATATCCTAATATTATAGAAAACGTTTGATAACTGGAGCTACTAATCACTAAATTGCCTAAAATTTCTCTAGGAGTTAGGTATCTTGCCTCTATGCTATACCTATTATTATATTTAAAACCAAGTCCAAAAGCCAAATTGGTTAAGGGTTTAACTTCTAAACTTCTTGGTGTTTCAAAATCAATAACCGAACTATTATTAATTAACTCTAAAACAAAGGATCCATTAATAAAAAATGTAGCGTTTTCATTAAGAAAGAAGTAGTGCCGTATTCCAATTGGTAATTCAATTGATTTGTAGTTAATTTGTGCATTATCCATACGGATTAGTCGACCATTTTGGAAAATAATGGCTACTCCTTCTGATTTAAAATTATGATAGGTAGGCTCAATAATAAATGACCATTTGTTTTTATTAAATGGAATTACAAACTCAGCTTCAATTCCAATTCTAAAAGAAAATTGATCATCAAACTGTGTCATTTCTATAATACTATTTTGTAGCGAGAGAGTAGAATAATTAAAGCCAGGTCTAAAATTTAAATTGAATAAATCTTTAGGTTGTTTTTGCTCATAATTGGTGTAGTTTTCGGCCAAACATTCATTGTATCCCACAAAAAAATTAATTAAATCTTTTTTCTCATAATCTAAATTCTTAAAGTTAAAGATTTTAAAAGATGAGCATTTTAAATCATCCCATAGTTGTTTTTTAAATTTATCATTTTCTCTTATTGTAGAATTCTCATCTTTATATGATTTGTATACTAATTGCTCTATATTATCGTTGTTATGACTATAAAAATATCTATTTAAATTTCCATCAAGATATTGATATAAACTTGCTTTGCCCTCAATTAATACTTTTAAAAAGAGTACTTCTTCTTTAAAAATAGGTTCTTTTGTTGAACTAAGGTACTCTATGTTTTTGCTAGATCTGTCTATGTTAACTGTAGCTTTTATGTATTTTGAAGCATTATCAATTCCAAATTCTTTAATAGATTTTAGATCACCAATTTTAGTTTCACTATCATTCAACAATCGATATTGAAATTGTGTTGGATTGCTTCTCCAATCAATGTTTTTTATTAAACATTCTTTTTTTTGATTAGAGTTGTCAATAATATATCCTTTTTCAAAGGAAATCTGACAATAGCTATTTAAGCATAAAATTGTACTTAAAAATAATAATAGCTGTTTTTTCATTATAATTTAGAAATTTAGTGTTTGTAGTATATCTTTATATTGTTGCGGTATTCAGTAATTAATAGAATTTGTTATGTATTTAGAATAGGGTGGTCAAAACTTATTAAAAAAGCAAATAAGCACTGGTAATCATCTTTTAATTATTTAAATACAATTATAATACATATTACGATAAAATGCTCAATTTTTATTTAAAATAACATATAAACTATATTTTAATTAAGTAAAATAAGAATTAAAATCTCAAGTAAGAAGGTTGTTCATTCTTATTTAACTTAAATAAATGGTTAGATTGCAGGCAATTTGTTTCTAGAGTTTTTATTTAAATAATTAGATTTAATTAGTCTTAAGCAATATAGTTGTTAAATAGAAATTATTATAAACTTTAAATGCGGATATGCTAGGATTAAAAGGTCTGATACCTTTTTTAATTAGTTTTTAAAAACAGAAAAGCCTAGAGAAATATCTCTAAGCTTTTTCTAACTCACCTAAATTACAACCAAATCGCTGTTTTGTATATATCTTTATGGTTTATATTATTTTTCTTACACAAATATATATAAAAGAAAGAAAAGTATTACATATTTTGTTGTGAAATTCTTAAAAATAGTTGTTTGAACCTATTTTTTATGATGTTAGAGTAATATTATGGGGTTTAGATGAGGTGAATATATTTTTCAAATTACATTCATAAATCATATGAATTGAAAAAAGCCCTTTAAAAAAAGGGCTCTGTAATATGTTCAGTAATTAATAGTTAGTTAGCTTTCAAAGTTTGTTTGGAGAAGTTATTAGGTCTTCTATATCACATTAAAGAAAGCTAAAATAAGGCAAACAAAAACGGAGGCGATGATGCTAATAAGAACTCCAACCATTAAAGTTAAAAATCCATTGAGCAGTCTGGTGCCAATTGAAACATTTTCCATAAGTGTATATTTTATACTTAAATTTAAGTATAAATATCTAACTATTATTATTGTAGCCGTTTTAATCGGTCAAAATAAGATTTTATTAGTTGTACGTTAGCTATTGCTTTTATCTTGTTAAAATTGGACGTAAAGTATCATTAGACCTAATTTTTTGTTGTTTCAGTTCCGTTTTAGGAACTTTTTTAGGTAATGATTTAGATGGTGGGAGTGGTTTTATTTTTGAATTGTCTTTTTCTTGTACTTCTTCTTTAAGAGCAGGCGTTTCTATTGGAGCATCAATTTTTTTTTGCCTGTTATCATCTTCACAAGAACAAAATGCACAAAACACTAATACAAATAAGAAATCAATATATTTTTTCATCCTAAATCCAACAACTTTATAATAAAGTACGGATAAAGTCTATAATTTGGATGCTAGCCCCTTTACTTTGTTTGATGTAATTAGCGTTAATAGCTCCAGTTTTAGAAGCATATTCGGGTTGCTTGTATAGTTTGTCAATTTCAGTTTTAAAACTATTGATATCGTTGATCGTAATAATACCATTTCGTTGTACTAAGTCTACTGCTTCTTTAAATTTCTTGTATTTAGGTCCTATAAGAACAGGAATTCCAAAAACAGCTGGTTCTAAAGTGTTGTGCAAACCAGTAGCAAAAGCACCACCCACATAAGCAATATCGGCGTAGTGGTATATTTTAGTTAATAAGCCTATAGTATCTATAAGTAAAACATCATAATTAAAAGTAGTATGCTCATCTAACTCCGAATATAAAAGTGTTTTCTTTTTTAGCGCAGCTTTTAAACTTTTGATATGACTCTTTTTTATGGTATGTGGGGCTATTACATATTTGATGTCATTTTCTGAGGTGTTTATAAAGTCAACTAAAATGGTTTCATCTTCTGGCCATGTACTCCCCGCAACCAAACAAAACTTGTTGTTTTTAAACGGAACCATAAAATCTAATGTATTATCGCGATCTAAAATTTCTAATACCCGATCAAAGCGAGTATCTCCACCAATGCTAGTATTTTTTAAGTGAATACTTTCTAATAATTTTTGAGACTGATCATCTTGCACAAAAAAATGTGTAAAATTAGATAGACTCTTCCGTATAAAACTACCATATGGTTTAAAGAAAATTTGTTCTTTTTTAAATAAAGCAGCAATTAATAGGGTGGGAATGTGCTGTTTTTTTAGTGCATTCAGATAATTAGGCCAAATTTCATATTTCACAAAAATGGCGAGCTTAGGATTTACAATCTTAATAAATTTATTTGCATTGTATTTGGTATCTAAAGGAAGGTAACTTACAAAATCTGCTGCAGGCGTATTTTTTTTTACTTCATAGCCAGAAGGAGAAAAGAAAGTAACTAGTATTTTATAAGTAGGGTAGGCAATTCTAAGTTTTTCTATTACAGGTAAACCTTGTTCAAATTCACCTAAAGAAGCAGTGTGTACCCAAATAACAGCCTCTTTTACAGTTTTTCTAGTTGAAATTTGTTCTTTTAAAGTTGTGAAAACAGATTTTCTACCTTTAATAAAAAGATTTAGTTTAGGGTTAAATGGTGCAATTAGTCTTAAAAAAAAACCAGCAATATAAACCAAACAATTGTAAATAAAACCCACACTATTTTGCTTTAGCGCTAAAATACGTTTCTTTATATAAATTCATTGGGTGCCGATTCTAATTTTTGTAAATTTGTATTCGTAATGCTGAGAAATAGCAATATGGATTGGCACAGATCTTAAAAAATATAGATGCGAAAAATTCAAATGGTAGACCTTAAAGGGCAGTACCAATCCATCAAAGAACAAGTAAATACTTCTATTTCCAATATTTTAGAAACTTCAGCCTTTATAAACGGTCCTGAAGTACATGGCTTTCAGAAAGAGCTAGAAGCATATACAGGTGCTAAACATGTAATTCCTTGTGCTAATGGTACGGATGCATTGCAAATTGCAATGATGGGTTTAGGTTTGCAACCGGGTGATGAGGTTATTACCGCAGATTTTACTTTTGCAGCTACCGTAGAAGTAATAGCATTATTACAACTAACACCAGTTTTAGTTGATGTAACACCAGATACCTTTAATATAGATCCAGTTGCTGTTGAGAAAGCAATTACAGCTAAAACAAAAGCAATAGTTCCTGTTCATTTATTTGGGCAATGTGCAAATATGGATGTGCTCTTAGAAATAGCAGAAAAACATAATTTATTTGTTATTGAGGATAATGCACAGGCTATAGGGGCTACACATACCTTTAAAAATGGTAAAAAGCAAAAGGCAGGAACTATGGGGCATGTTTCTGCAACTTCATTCTTCCCGTCTAAAAATTTAGGGGCATACGGCGATGGAGGTGCTATCTTTACAAATGATGATGAACTTGCACATACATTAAGAGGAATTGTAAACCATGGAATGTATCAACGCTATCATCATGATGTAGTAGGTGTGAATTCTAGATTAGATAGTATTCAAGCAGCAGTATTAAGAGCAAAATTACCTTTGTTAGATACGTATAATGCAAAAAGAAGAGCCGCTGCAAAAAAATATAATGCCGCTTTTACGGGTATTACAAATATAATAACGCCAATAACTGTAAATGGATGTGACGGTATTTGCAATACTTGTGATTGCCATGTATTTCATCAATACACTTTAAAAATAACAAATGGAAAGCGAGATGCTTTGGTAAAACATTTGAATGAAAATAATATTCCCTGTGGAGTGTATTATCCAATACCATTACACCAACAGAAAGCATATTTAGATGATCGGTATAAAGAGGAAGATTTTTTGGTAACCAACCAATTGGTGCAAGAAGTTATCTCTTTGCCTATGCATACAGAATTAGACGATGAACAAATTGATTTTATAACCAAAACAGTCATTGATTTTGTTCAGGATTAAGATGAAAAAACAAACACCACTAAAGAAGCAATAAAATGAAAATAGTAGTCACTGGAGGTCTTGGTTTTATAGGTTCGCACACTGTTGTAGAACTTCAAAATGAAGGCTTTGATGTTGTAATTATAGATGATCTTTCTAACTCATCAGAAAAAGTGTTAGATGGTATAACGGCCATCACTGGGAAAACACCAGTTTTTGAAAAATTAGACTTAAAAGAAAAAAATAAAGTAGAAGATTTCTTTAAAAGACATCAAGATGTACAAGGTGTTATTCATTTTGCAGCTTCTAAAGCCGTTGGTGAAAGTGTAGAGAAACCATTACTCTACTATGAGAATAATATAGGAACTTTAGTATATATCCTTAAAGAATTGGCACAAAAAAACAAAGCTAGTTTTATTTTTAGCTCTTCATGTACCGTGTATGGGCAGGCAGATGAGATGCCCATTACAGAAGATGCACCTGTTAAAGTAGCAGAATCTCCTTATGGGAATACCAAGCAAATGGGAGAAGAAATTATAGCTGACACCTGTAAAGTTACCCCAAGTTTAAATGCTATTGCTTTGCGTTATTTTAATCCAATGGGGGCGCATCCAAGTACAGAAATAGGAGAGCTACCTACAGGAGTGCCACAAAACTTAGTGCCTTTTATCACGCAAACCGGAATTGGAATGCGAGAACAATTATCAGTTTTTGGAGATGATTATCCCACAGTTGATGGTACTTGTATTCGCGACTATATACACGTGGTAGATTTAGCTAAAGCCCACGTAATAGCATTGCAACGATTATTGAATGAAAAAAATGATGCTAATTATGAAGTTTTTAATGTTGGAACAGGAAAAGGAAGTACTGTTTTAGAAGTCATAAAAAGTTTTGAAAAAGCATCAGGCAAAAAATTAAACTATAAAATAGTACCTAGAAGAGCAGGCGATATTACAACAGCTTATGCAGATACAGAAAAGGCAAACACTGTTTTGGGGTGGCGTGCACAATCTACTTTAGATGAAGCCATGAAATCTGCTTGGGATTGGGAGCAGAAAATTAGAAGCTAAAAGTTCCAGTTGTTCTAAAAAGAGATTTTAATAATCAATATTTATAAAGTACACTTTTTTAAGATGAAAAAATTAATAACACTTATCGCTTTTCTTTTTGCCTTAACAGTTACTGCGCAAGATACCTATATCCAATGTGGAAGCATATTAGATGTAAAATCGGGTAAACTACTATCAGAAAAAACAATTGTAGTATCTGCTAACAAAATTAAAAGTATCCAAAATGGGTACACTTCTGGTACTGCAGCAGACAAGATGATTAATTTAAGAACTAAAACAGTTTTGCCTGGCCTTATTGATTTACATGTTCATATAGAAAGCGAAACAAATCCTAAAAGTTATGGTGCTAAGTATACCGATAACGAAGCAGATATTGCATTCCAATCTACAGTATATGCAAAACGTACTTTAATGGCAGGGTTTACTACCGTTAGAGATTTAGGAGGAACAGGTGTAAATATAGCATTGCGTAATGCAATTAATGCGGGTAAAGTAGATGGGCCTAGAATATTTACGGCTGGGAACATCATATCTTCAACAGGTGGGCACGGAGATCCTACTAATGGAGGAAAAGCAGAATTATTAGGTGATCCAGGTCCAAAAGAAGGTGTGGTAAATTCGCCTGAAGATGCTCGTAAAGCGGTAAGGCAGCGTTATAAAAATGGTGCAGACGTTATTAAAATTACTGCAACTGGAGGCGTATTGAGTGTAGCAAAAAACGGTAGTAATTCGCAATTTACTATTGCCGAGATAGAAGCTATTGTAGCTACAGCTAAAGATTATGGAATGTTAACCGCTGCACATGCGCATGGTGATGAGGGGATGCAACGTGCGGTAAAAGCAGGGATTAAAACCATAGAACATGGTACTTTTATGAGTGAAGAAACCATGGAGTTAATGAAAAAATACAATGCCTATATGGTGCCTACCATTAGTGCAGGGAAATATGTGGCAGAAAAAGCAAAGATTGAAGGGTTTTACCCTGCTATTATTGTACCTAAAGCTTTAGAAGTAGGGCCACAACTACAAGGTACTTTTAGGAAAGCCTATAAAAAAGGAGTGCCCATTGCATTTGGTACAGATGCAGGTGTTTTTCCGCATGGCGAAAATGCCAAAGAGTTTGGTTATATGGTAGAAGCAGGGATGCCAAGTATTAAAGCTATACAATCTGCAACAATAACAAATGCAGATTTATTGAGCTCTGCTGATGAAATAGGACAATTAAAAGAAGGCTTTTTTGCAGATATTATTGCAGTAGACGCTAACCCACTAAAAGAGGTGTCTACCTTAGAAAATGTAGTTTTTGTAATGAAAAATGGTAAAGTGTATAAACATTTAAAATAAGTTTTAATTCTTTTGTACTTAGTATAGTGCTATTTCTACTGAAGAGTTTTGGATATTAATTTTTAATTTACATAAGCTAAATTTCCAGTATCACCGTACATATAAGTATGGTAGTACAATTTAATACAATTTCTGCTCTTTTAGAAAATGCACAATCAGAAGCATTATATAAGAAGTTAGTAGACCAATTAAAGAAAGACTTTAATTTAGCTAACATTGAAATTAATTTGCCTTTACATGTATCAGCCATAAATTTAAAAACAATTCTACACCAAAAAATATATAGACTTCTTCTTGATGATTTTTCTAAATATTTAAACCTTTTGTATATCATAGATGTATCAGAACAAGCTGTTAAAAAAATTGCCGCAACAGATGTCATCGAAATTTCTGAACAAGTAGCCTTTCTAATTTTAAAAAGAGAGTTTCAAAAAGTATTTTATAAAGCAAAGTATAGTTGAGTAACTATTCTTGTAAAGATTTTTTAATCTGCTTTTTCTGGGCTTTGTAGTTTATCGATGTAGATAGACCACTTGTCTTGAAAGGCTATAATTGTGCTTATCGACGAAATGCAATTTAATAAGTTGTTGTTTTTTCTAGGATGTATTTCATCATTTTTTTAGGGGAGTTAAACCAAAAATCAAATTTCGAGAGCCTTTTTCTCAAATGATTATAGACCTTTGTTGCTCACCAAATGTTACAATTATGAAAACAGTTTTACTTATTAAAGGAGTTTATTCAGAAAGATTAAATAGTATTACAAATTTTGCAATAAGAAATTCAATGCGATTTTTTGCATGGATGAGCATCTCACTTTTTGCTGTAGTGGTATATGCTTTTATATATAGATTAGCAACTGGTTTTGTATTTTAATAAGTCTTACTTATTTATAAATTAAAAAGTCAATTAAAATGAAAGGTTTTATAAATCAAAAATCTTTAAAATGGATAAAATGGTTTAGTATTACTAGCTTTTTTATCATTGGAATATATATTCTTATATACATAGTAGTATCAAGCATTTTTACAGCGTTTATTTTTAAATAAACAACCTCAGGACAAGCTTAGGAACATTTAAATCCCGATTATAGAGTAAAAGAATAGATGCGTTAACATAGTGTGAATATTTTTGTTATAAAAATGATTAGAACCTCTTCTGTTCTATTTTATAAGAAATTTCTAGAACTAGATTTTAACAATTGCCTTCTATTTCCAAAACAATTCCATTAATCCCAATTTTTTAGCGAGATCTTGGTTGAATAATCTCGACCCTTGTGTCGATTTCCTTTTATTGAGTCTAGGGTTTGCCCTAGGGTTTAATACCTTTTATATATAACAGAAACCAAGGTTAAGGTTTTTAGTTTCTATTAAATTATCTTCCACTATATAGTTAATATAAAAATAAACTACCTCTGGGTAAGTTTATGAGATATTTGTAAGGAAATAACTTAAAAATACCGAGGCAAGCTTCAGAGTATTTTACGCTCTATGATCGAGTAAAACGATACCACATTGTTTTACAAATTATTCATTAGAATTCTAAAGTTTAGATTAGATATAAAAAATCTAAGCAAGTAATATTCTTATATTCTAAAAAGAGAATTCCAAAAAGACTTTTGGGAAGCTAGTTGTCAGCTCAAAATCAGATCCAATTTTCAAATTTCGTTTCAATTCTTTTAATGAGTCATCACTTCTGTATGAGTGCTCTTTTTCTTGGTATTGTAGTTTATCGATTTAGACAAACCACTTGTCTAGAGCTGTTATAATTGTGCTTATCGACAAAATGCAATTTAATAAGTTGTTGTTTTTTTTAGTGTGTATTTCATCATTTTTTTAAAGGATTTAAACCAAAAATCTAATTTTTTACGCTTTTTTCTGAGATGAATCTAGACCTTTGTATCTCACTAAAAGTTACAATTATGAAAACAATTTTACTTATCAAGGGAGTTTACTCAGAAAGATTAAATAGCATTACAAATTTTGTAGTAAGGAATTCAATGCGTGTTTTTGCTTGGATGAGTATCTCACTTTTTGCTGTAGTAGTATATGCCTTTGTATATAGATTAGTTACAGGGTTTGCATTTTAATATCATTATAAAATTAAATAACATGACAGAACAAATAACTCAAAAATCGTTAAGATTTATCAAATGGTTTAGTATTGCATTATTAATAGCCGCGATATACATTCTTATGTATTCTTTTATATCAGCTTTAATAATGAAGTTTGTTTTTGAATAATCTTAAAAATAAACCCTAACAAAAGGGGTAAGTGCATCTATATAAATACTTCTGTTCGTATTAAAAAGAACATCGTATCGTATCCCTACAGTAATATTCTGGTTAACGTAACCAATTCCTAAAAATAAAGCAGGGCTCCAGTAATTATCTTCTATCCCTCCAAATGTTCTATTTACCCTTAGTTGCTCGTACTCAGCAGAAAGTTGTACTTGTGGTATGGGATTAAATAGTGTTAAAGCACTAGCACCATACGAAACCAACTCTTGATTGCTAAACTGCGTGTAATTAAAATTTAAAGAAGTACCCACGGCAAATATATCTGTAGCTTGGTAAATAGCACTAGGCGCTATACTTGCATTAAATGATCCGTTTCCAAACCCTAAGCCTATTCCACCGCCATAACGTACTTTCTCCCAAAAATTACTTTTCGTAATAGTATTTTGACCATAAGAAAAAAATGAGAATACTATAAAAAAGAGGGCAAAAAAAATATTTTTTAAAGCTGTAAAACCATTTTTAAGCATAATTGTTATTTTTTAGTATAATTACTGTCTAAGATAATACTAGAAAAATGAAATGTTGTATTTTTGATTTAAATTTTATTCTTAAGGAAAGAAAAGTATTTTATGGATAAATATTCCTTTTTAAACGCGGCACACACTTCTTATTTTGCGGCGTTATATGACAAGTATTTAGTGAATCCCGATAGTGTTGAGCCAAGTTGGCGTGCTTTTTTTCAAGGGTACGACTTTGGACATGAAAGTTTGTTAGATGAGTTAGATATAGCTCCTGCAAATGCAGATATGGCTTTAAGTGGCGCAACAGAAGTGCCTCATTCTTTACAAAAAGAATTTCAGGTCATTCGTTTAATAGATGGATATCGTTCTCGTGGGCATTTGTTTACGAAAACTAACCCTGTCCGCGACAGAAGAACATATACTCCAACATTAGCTATTGAAAATTTTGGACTTTCTTCTGCTGACTTACATACTGTTTTTACAGCAGGTGAAATCTTAGATATAGGACCAAGTACGCTCGATAAAATATTGAAGCATTTAAATAATATTTATTGCGATGCTATTGGGGTGGAATACATGTATATTAGAAATCCAGAACGTTTAGATTGGATTCAGAATTGGTTGAATGTAAATGACAATCACCCTAAATTAGACTCAGAAGCAAAAAAACATATTCTTAAGAAATTAAATCAAGCAGTATCTTTTGAAAGTTTTTTACATACCAAATATGTAGGGCAAAAACGTTTTTCATTAGAAGGGAATGAGTCTCTAATCCCAGCACTAGATGCAATAGTAGAAAGAGCTGCAGAATTAGGGGTTGAGCAATTTGTAATGGGGATGGCACACAGAGGTAGACTTAATGTGTTAACCAATATTTTTGGAAAAGCAGCAAAAGATATCTTTAGTGAGTTTGATGGAAAAGATTATGAGCAAGTAATTTTTGATGGAGATGTAAAATACCACTTAGGCTGGACTTCTGATCGTATGTCTGATAATGGTAATAAAATAAAAATGAATATTGCACCAAACCCATCTCATTTAGAGACTGTAGGTGCAGTAGTAGAAGGCATTACAAGAGCAAAACAAGATGCACATTATAAGGAAGATTTTTCTAAAGTATTGCCTATAGTAGTTCATGGTGATGCAGCAATTGCGGGCCAAGGTTTGGTGTATGAAGTTATCCAAATGGCAGCCTTAGATGGTTATAGAACAGGAGGTACCATACATATAGTAGTAAACAATCAAATAGGGTTTACAACTAATTATCTAGATGCCAGAAGTTCTACCTATTGTACAGATATTGGTAAGGTAACCTTAAGTCCGGTTTTACATGTAAATGCAGATGATGCCGAAGCAGTAGTGCATGCATCAATGTTTGCTTTGGAATACAGAATGCGTTTTGAAAGAGATGTATTTATAGATTTATTAGGCTATAGAAAGTATGGGCATAACGAAGGTGATGAACCTCGTTTTACACAGCCTAAACTTTACAAAGCTATTGCAAAGCATAAAAACCCAAGAGATATTTATGCAGAAAAACTGATAGCAGAAGGTATTATTGATGAAACTCATATTAAAGGGTTAGAGCAAGAATATAAAAATAGTCTTGAGGTAGAATTGGAAGATTCTAGAAAAGAAGACAAAACGATTATTACGCCATTTATGGCAGACGAATGGAGTGGTTTTGAAACAGTGCAAGAGGAAGGAATGACACAGGAGGTAGCCACTGCATATGATAAAGATAAGCTTACGGAGGTAGCAAAAGCTTTAACCGCATTACCATCAGATAAAAAATTCTTGCGCAAAGTAGTAAAGCTAGTAGAAGCTCGTAAAAAAATGTTCTTTGAAGATGATCAATTAGACTGGGCAATGGGCGAACTTTTAGCATATGGTTCCTTATTGCAAGAAGGCTATGGCGTTCGTATGTCTGGGCAAGATGTAGAGCGTGGTACTTTTTCGCACCGTCATGCCGTTATCAAAGCTGAAGAAAGTGAAGAAGAAGTATTGCAATTAAATCTCCTTTCAGACAAAAAAGGCGATTTCCAAATATATAATTCCCATTTATCAGAGTATGGTGTTGTTGGTTTTGACTATGGTTATGCTATGGCAAGTCCTAATACGCTAACTATTTGGGAAGCACAGTTTGGAGATTTTAGCAATGGCGCACAAATTATGTTAGATCAGTATATTTCTGCTGCAGAAGACAAATGGAAATTGCAAAATGGTTTGGTTATGCTATTGCCGCATGGATATGAAGGTCAAGGAGCAGAACATTCATCAGCGCGTATGGAGCGTTATTTACAATTATGTGCAAGTGATAATATGTATGTGGCAGATTGTTCCACACCAGCAAATATGTTTCATTTGTTACGTAGACAAATGAAAGCTAATTTTAGAAAACCACTCATTGTTTTTACACCAAAAAGTCTGTTACGTCATCCAAAAGCAGTTTCTAAAGTAGAAGAATTTACCAATGGAAATTTCCAAGAAGTAATAGACGATGTTGCTGCTAGTCCTAAAAAGGTAAAAACATTGGTATTCTGTACAGGGAAATTTTATTATGATTTATTGGCTGAAAGAGAAGAAAAGGAAAGAGACGATGTCGCTTTAGTTCGTGTAGAACAATTATTTCCATTACCATCAGACCAAATGAAAGCTTTAATTAAAAAATACGATGCAGAAGATATTGTTTGGGCACAAGAAGAACCAAGAAATATGGGAGCGTGGAGTCATATTATGATGCATTTTAGTGATGCGCAAAAAATGCGAGTAGCTTCAAGACGTTTTTATGCTTCTCCAGCAGCAGGTAGTGCTGTGCGTTCTAAACGTCGTCATCAAGAAGTGGTAGATTATGTTTTTGATCAATCAAAAGATAACATGATTAGGCCAAAAGCAAAAAAATAAAACTAAAATATATACAAGGGTATAAATTAAAATTATAAGAAATGATTTTAGAAATGAAAGTTCCTTCACCAGGGGAATCTATAACAGAGGTAGAAATTGCAGAATGGTTAGTGCAAGACGGCGATTATGTAGAAAAAGACCAAGCCATTGCTGAGGTAGATTCCGATAAGGCAACATTAGAATTGCCAGCTGAGGTAAGTGGAATAATCACGTTAAAAGCAGAAGAAGGTGATGCAGTAGAAGTTGGTGCTGTGGTATGTTTAATAGATACAAGTGCAGAAAAACCAGCAGGTGGAGTAACCGAAAAACCAATAAAAAAAGAAGCCCCTAAAGCGGAAGTTAAAAAAGAAGAAGCGCCAGCGGCTAAAAAAGAAACCTATGCATCGGGAGCGGCATCTCCTGCTGCTAAAAAAATATTGGCAGAAAAGGGAATGGAAGCCAATGCAGTAAAAGGAACAGGAAGAGACGGAAGAATAACAAAAGAAGATGCAGTAAGTGCTAAGCCAGCTATGGGAGCTCCTAGTAGTGGAGGGAATAGAGGAGAAAGCAGATCTAAATTATCTATGCTGCGTAGAAAAGTAGCAGAGCGTTTGGTTTCAGTTAAAAACGAAACGGCTATGTTAACTACTTTTAATGAGGTAGATATGTCTCCTATTTTTGAGTTGCGTAAACAATACAAAGAAACCTTTAAAAGTAAACATAATGTAGGTTTAGGATTTATGTCTTTCTTTACATTAGCCGTGGTTAGAGCATTAGAAATGTACCCATCTGTAAATTCTATGATAGATGGTAAAGAAATGCTTTCTTTTGATTTTTGCGATATTAGTATTGCCGTTTCTGGCCCTAAAGGTTTAATGGTGCCAGTAATAAGAAATGCAGAAAATTTAAGCTTTAGAGGAGTTGAAGCAGAAGTAAAACGCTTAGCAATTAGAGCAAGAGAAGGTGAGATTACAGTTGATGAAATGACAGGAGGTACTTTTACAATAACAAACGGAGGTGTGTTTGGTTCTATGTTATCTACACCAATTATCAATCCACCGCAAAGTGCCATATTAGGCATGCATAATATCGTAGAAAGACCAATAGCAAAAAATGGCGAAGTAGTTATTGCGCCAATTATGTATGTGGCTTTATCGTATGACCATAGAATAATTGATGGTAAAGAATCTGTAGGGTTCTTAGTAGCCGTTAAAGAAGCTTTAGAAAACCCAGAAGAGTTATTAATGGGTGGTAATGTTACCAAAGCTTTAGAGCTATAATAAAGCTTTAAATAATTTATGAAAGACCCATTTGGAGATATCTAAATGGGTCTTTTTTTGTGATAGAATATTATACTTAAACTGACTCTATTTTTTTCTTTTCAAGTACACACAGCTTTTATCGTAATCAATAATCGCTTTAGATTTTTTTAGAATATCAGCTCCAATAATACCATCTACAGGTAGTGCTTTGTGAGCAATTAATGCTTCGTTCACATGAACTAAATCGAACAAAACAATTTTTAGTTTTTTAGAAGTCCATTTCCCTATTTCAATTTTATTTTTGGTAGAAATTAGAGTTTCCATATTTGTAGCACCAGCACCAGCAGCTTTTATTTTAGATGCTTTAGAAGTAAGGTTAAACTGATCGATCTTATCAAAACCAATACAAGTATTAGAAGCGCCTGTGTCTAGAATAAACCGACCAGAAATACCATTAATAGTAGCTTGTATTTCAAAATGATTTGTTGCCGTTAATACAAGTTTTATTTTGTGATATTTTTTTGATTGTAAAAATTTTTTTAAACTACTCATGGAATGCAATTATTTTATCAAAGATAAGATTATTTTTGCCCTATGATACTTACAGATACGCATACGCATTTATATAGTGAAGCTTTTGATGAAGATAGAGATGAGATGGTGAAAAGAGCTATAGATAATGGTGTTTCTCGTTTTTTTATTCCAGCCATAGATTCAACCTATACCAATGCAATGTTAGCTTTAGAAAAAGCATATCCAGAGCATATGTTTTTAATGGCGGGTTTGCATCCAACCCATGTTAAAGAAGATTATAAAAAAGAACTTGAGCATGTAGAAGAAATGTTGTCTAAACATAAATTTTATGCTATTGGAGAAATAGGGATCGATTTATATTGGGATAAAACACTTTTAAAAGAACAACAAGAGGCATTTCGTTTTCAAATACGTTTAGCTAAAAAACATAAATTACCCATAGTAATTCATTGCAGAGATGCTTTTGACGAAGTTTTTGAAGTTTTAGAAACCGAAAAAGGGTCAGATTTGTATGGCATTTTTCATTGCTTTACCGGAACCTTAGCACAAGCACGTCAGGCAATCCATTACAATATGAAATTGGGAATAGGTGGTGTTGTTACCTTTAAGAATGGGAAGATAGACACTTTTTTAAATGAAATAAACCTAAAACATATCGTATTAGAAACAGATGCTCCTTATTTAGCCCCTACGCCCTACCGCGGAAAAAGAAATGAGAGCTCCTATATTACTCAGGTTTTAGAAAAATTAACTGTAATTTATGGAATGTCAAATACAGAAATAGCTGCAATAACTACAGAAAATTCAAAGGCTATTTTTGGAGTTTAAAAGTAAAAGCAAATGGAATCTAAAAAAACAAATATACTCCTTATATACACTGGTGGAACTATTGGAATGGTAAAGGATTATGAGACAGGTTCTTTAAAAGCATTTAACTTTAAAAAGCTATTAAAAAATATTCCTGAGTTAAATCAACTGGATTGCAGTATCAATACATTTTCTTTTGAAGAACCCATAGATTCTTCTAATATGAATACAGAGCACTGGGCAGACATCGCCAATACAATCGCAACTAATTATGATGCGTATGATGGTTTTGTAGTATTGCATGGTAGTGATACCATGAGTTATACATCTTCTGCATTAAGTTATATGTTAGAAAACTTATCAAAGCCAGTTATTTTTACAGGTTCGCAGTTACCAATAGGAGATTTAAGAACAGATGCTAAAGAAAATTTAATTACTTCAATTCAGATAGCATCCTTACAGCATAAAGGAAAAGCAGTAATTCAAGAAGTTTGTCTTTATTTTGAATATAAATTGTATCGAGCAAATAGGACTACAAAAATAAATGCAGAACATTTTGAAGCATTTAGTTCTTTAAATTATCATCATTTAGTGGAGTCTGGTGTTCATTTAAAAGTTTATAATGAATATTTATTAAAGAAAAAACGTGTTAAAAAACTTAAAGTGCATACTGAATTTGATAATAATGTAGCCATCTTAAAGTTGTTTCCGGGGTTTAACAAAAGTTTAATACAAGCAGTATTGAGTACACCAAATTTAAAAGGGCTAATACTAGAAACCTATGGTGCCGGTAATGCACCAACCGAAAAATGGTTGCTCAATAGCTTAAAAGAAGCCATGAAAACAGGAATCCATATTATTAATGTTACACAGTGTTCAGGTGGAAGTGTTATTATGGGACAATACGAGACTAGTATAGCATTAAAGAAATTGCAAGTGATTAATGGTAAGGATATTACAACAGAAGCCGCCATTACAAAATTAATGTATTTATTAGGGAGTAAAGTTTCTCCAAAATTATTTAAAACAGTTTTTGAAACTTCTTTACGTGGAGAAATGAGCTAAAAATAACAGTTTAAATTTCGTAGACTAATTTATTTTTTGTTATTTCGACCTCCTTAAAAATGAAAAAAAGAGAGGTGGCCGAGTGGTCGAAGGCGCACGCCTGGAAAGTGTGTATGCTCCAAAAGGGCATCGAGGGTTCGAATCCCTTCCTCTCTGCTTTAAATTTTTAGTTTTTTAATTGAAAAAATTTAATATCTTTAACCCGATTAACTAATCTAATTATAAGTTTGAAAGAAATGAAAAGATTATTCTCTATCCTAGCTTTTGCTGGGTTATTTGTTATGAATACAAATATTATGAACGCTAATGTAACTTCAACAATTACTACAGCGGCTACAATGATTCAAAGTGCAGCGGAAAAAGCTACTGAAGACAGAGGCTTTGTGCAAGTGTTAAAAGAAAAGTTTATAGAAGGTGGAGCTGGCTTCATGGGTATAGTACTTTTGTGTCTAATACTAGGTTTGGCAGTTGCAATCGAAAGAATTATCTACCTAAATTTAGCAACAACAAATACGTCTAGGTTAAAGCAAAGCGTAGAAGATGCTTTAGCTTCTGGAGGCGTTGAAGCGGCAAAAGAAGTATGTAGAAATACAAAAGGACCTGTTGCTTCTATATTTTATCAAGGTTTAGATAGAGCTGATGAAAGTGTAGAATCTGCAGAAAAAGCTGTTGTAGCTTATGGTGGTGTGCAAATGGGTCAATTAGAAAAGAACGTTTCTTGGTTGTCTTTATTTATTGCTATTGCACCTATGCTTGGTTTCATGGGTACTGTAATTGGTATGATCCAAGCCTTTGAGAAAATTGCAGCAGTAGGTAACTTAAGTGCTTCGCTTATTGCAGCGGATATTCAAGTAGCCTTATTAACTACAGTATTTGGTCTTATTGTGGCTATTATTCTTCAAATTTTTTACAACTATATTATCGCAAAAATAGATAGTATTGTAAACGATATGGAAGATTCATCAATCTCTTTGATTGATATGTTGGTAGACAACAAAAAATAAATAGTATCCACAATATAGTTTAGATTATGAAATTAGTAATAAAAATAATATTAGCACTACTTAGCGTAGCTGGGGTTGTACTTTGGGTACTTCTTCCTGAAAAAGAAATGCCAAAAGCTGATGCTATACAAAGTAACCCTATGCATGCAATGTTTATTATAACATTTGTTCTACTTGGGATTGCAGTTTTGGCTACTGTAGCATTTGGTCTTTTAAATGTGGTTTCTAAACCAGCAGCTTTAAAAAAGACTTTATTCGGAATTGGAGGTTTATTGGTAGTAGCAGGAATTTCTTATGCATTAGCTTCTGGTACGGATGTTGACATAGATGCCATGGCTAAAAAGAACATTTTAACAAAAGAAAGTACTATAAAAACGATAGGAACTTTTCTAAATATGTTTTTTATACTAACCATCATTGCGGTATTAGCAATGGTTGTGCCAGGAATAAAGAGAGTGTTTAACAAATAAATATAAAATTATGCCAAGAAGAGGAGCGCCACCAGAAGTAAATGCTGGATCTATGGCAGATATTGCTTTCTTATTGCTGATATTTTTCTTAGTAACAACCACTATTGAAACTGATGCAGGTTTAGATCGTATGTTGCCACCAATTGAAGAGGACACTGAAGATATTATTTTAAAGCAAAAAAATATCTTTGAAGTTGTTATTAATAGAAATGGCCAGTTATTGGTAGAAGGTGAGCTAGCTGAAATAAAAGACTTAAAAAACCTTGCAATTGCATTTTTAGATAATGGAGGAGCCAAATCTGGTACTCCTGAGTATTGCAATTATTGTAAAGGAGAAAGACTTGAAGAATCTTCAGATAATCCTTCAAAAGCTATTATATCTTTAAAAAATGATAGGCAGACTAAATATGCAACCTATATCACTGTTCAGAACGAATTGGTTGCTGCATATTATGAGCTGAGAAATAGAGAAGCAATGCGTCTTTTTAAAAGAGATTTTAAAACTTTAGAAGGGCAGTATGCTGATCCTAAGACTAGTGATGAAGCCAAATTAATTTTGAAAGATAAAATTAAAAAGATTCAAGCGTTATTTCCTCAGAAGTTATCAGAAGCAGAGACAAGTAAGAGTTAATTGTAAAAGTCAATAGTATGTCAAAATTTAGTAAAAAAAAGGACGGAGATTTACCAGCAGTATCAACAGCATCGCTACCTGATATTGTATTTATGTTGTTGTTTTTCTTTATGACAGTTACAGTGATGAAAGATAATTCGGTAAAGGTTGAAAATACATTGCCTATTGCTAATCAGACTAAGAAATTAGAAAAGAAAGATAGGGTAATATATGTATATGTTGGGAAGCCAACACAAGAATACCAGAGAATTGCTGGGACTCAAGATCAGATCCAGTTAAACGATAAGTTTTCTACTCCTAAAGAAGTAGGGCCTTATATTTTAGCAGAAAGAGCTAAAAAAGATCAAGAATTACAGAATGTGTTAACCACATCTTTAAAAGTTGACGTTGATGCTAATATGGGTATTGTTTCAGATATCAAAGAAGAATTACGTAAAGTAAATGCCTTAAAAGTAAATTATACAACTAATGAAGGTGATGCTTTTGCTAATCTAAAAAATTAGTAGAATACAATATTCTTTCATAAAAAATAGATAAACCTTTCAAATTTTATATTTGGAAGGTTTTTTTATACCTAAGCTTTTACATCCTTTAGCAATGATAACTTAATTACTCTTTTTTTGCTGCGTTATCTCTTTTATAGTGCATTCTTAGGTCTATTAAGTCTTCTGAAGTAGATGATAAATATCTAGAAGATCAATTTTATTTGCTTTTAAGCTATGCTTAATATTAAACCAACTAGATTATTTCGCAAACAAATTTCTCTTATGTACTAAAAGAGAGTTTAAAAAATCTTGTTTTAAATAAGACTTAGTAATGCTTGCAGTAACTTCTTAAGTGCTTGCTTCTGGCATAGAAATTGATATTTATTAAATGGTAGCAAAGAGCATTGTAACAGATGGAGGAATCCTCAAAACTAGTGGGCTTTTATGAATATGTTCTTTGTTTTAACGCTTATTGCTGTATTAGCAATGATAGTTCCTGGAGTAAAAAGACTGTTTAACAAATAAATATAAAATTATGCCAAAAAGAGGAACACCACCAGAAGTAAATGCCGGATCTATGGCAGACATTGCCTTCTTATTACTTATCTTTTTCTTAGTGACGACAACTATAGAAACTGATACAGGTTTAGACCGTAGGTTGCCAAGAATTGAAGAGGATAATCCAAGGCCTCCAATTATTAGAAAGAGAAATATTTTTACGGTAAATATTAATAGAAATGGTCAGTTATTAGTAGAGGATGAGATAACCGATATTAAATCCTTAAAAGAAAAAGCAATAGCTTTTTTAGATAATGGCGGTGCAAAACCAGATACTCCTGAATACTGTGACTACTGTAAAGGAGAAAGACTAGAAGAATCTTCTGAAAGTCCTAGTAAGGCTGTGATATCATTAAAGAACGATAGACAGACTAAATATGCAACATACATTACGGTTCAGAATGAATTGGTTGCTGCGTATAATGAGTTGAGAAATAGGGAGTCACAACGACTTTTTAAAAGAGATTTTTCTACTCTAGAGGAGCAATATACAGATGGAAAAACAAGTGGTGAAGCTAAATTAATTTTAAAAGAAAAAATTAAGAAAATCCAAGAACTATTTCCTCTTATATTATCTGAAGCAGAAGCAACAAGTAATTAATAATAAAGAAATGAATTATGTCAAAATTTAGTAAAAAAAAAGATGGTGATGTGCCAGCAGTATCAACAGCATCGTTACCCGATATTGTATTTATGTTGTTATTTTTCTTTATGACGGTTACTGTAATGAAAGATAATTCTATTAAGGTAGAGAATACATTGCCTATTGCTAACCAAACTAAGAAATTAGAAAAAAAAGATAGGGTAATCTATATTTATGTAGGGAAACCAACAGAAGAATACCGGAGAATTGCTGGCGACCAAGATCAAATTCAGTTAAACGATAAGTTTTCTACTCCAAAAGAAGTTGGACCTTATATTTTAGCTGAAATTGCTAAAAGACCTCAAGAAATTCAACCGTTTTTAACTACATCTTTAAAAGTTGACGTTGATGCTAATATGGGTATTGTTTCTGATATCAAAGAAGAATTACGTAAAGTAAATGCTTTAAAAGTAAATTATACTACGAATGAGGGTGATGCATTTGCTAATCTAAAAAATTAGTAAAATAAGGCCTTGTGTTAAAAAAATAGATAAGCCTTTCAAATTTTATATTTGGCAGGCTTTTTTATAGCTAAGCTTTTATATCTTTAGGCAATGAGAACGCTATTTCTTTTCTTCTGTTGTTTGATCTCCATTGTGCTACATGCTCAAACGCCTATAAAGTCTTCTGAAGTAGACAATAATTATCTAGAAGATCAATTTTATTTGGGGTTAACGTATAACTTAATGTTAGACCAACCTGAGGCAATTACACAAAGGAATTTTTCTTATGGTTTAAAAGGAGGATTTATAAAAGATATTCCATTAAACAGTCAAAGAAATTTTGGTTTAGGGATCGGAATAGGCTATGCTGTAAATTCGTATTATAGCAATTTAATAGCTACACAAACAGCAGCTGCTATTACCTATTTTGCAGCTTCGGATAACACTAGTTTTAATAGGAGTAAATTAGAAACGCATGCTATGGAACTTCCTTTAGAAGTTCGTTGGAGGAATTCTACAGCATTAGAATATAAATTTTTTAGATTGTATTCTGGTATAAAAGTGTCGTATAATTTTGCTCAGAGATCTAAATTAGTTGTTGGCGATAATAATGATGTCGCTAGTTTGTCTTCTAATGCTTTTTCTAATACAGATATTGAGAGCTTGCAATATGGTTTAACTTTAAATTTAGGTTACAATACCTTTAACTTAGGTGTTTACTATGGTCTAAATAATTTTTTTAAAAAAGGCACTATTTTAGATACTGGAGAAGCTATTGAAATACGGCCCTTAAGAATAGGACTTATTTTTTATATTTTATAACCAAAATTTGATAGTCAAAAATTGTGTTATGATCCCTATGCATAGACCAATAACTAGCTCTAATTTATTATGGGTTCTAAAATATAACCTAGAAGAAGCTACCAATCCTGTGCATATTAAAAAAATACTAATGCTAAGCGTTAAATTCTTTTCAAAATGAATGCTTAGATTGATAAGATACATTAAAAGACTTCCAATACCAATCATATGAATGCTTGGGTTGTATTTAAAAAAGACTAAGGTTAAAGAAAAAGTTAATGCAGCTAAAAGCCCTATAAAGTAATAATAAAGCTCTGGGGTATAATTAGTAGGGATTACTTTGTAAATAATCATAAATAGTAAAGAAATACATATATACAAAGGGTATTTGCGCTCTGTTGTATCTGTCATAGCAACAGAGTTAACTATTCCAAGATTTTTTAGAATAAAAAAACTTATAATAGGTATAATAACTGTTAAGATGAAAATAGGAAGTAAATTGCTTCCTTGCGTTTCAATAGGGACATACCTGGGTGTTACAAAAAAATATAAGATTGTGCCGGCAGTAGGAACAAAAATTGGATGAAACAAATAAGCAATACTTTTTAGAAATAATTTCATCTATATTTCTTTTCGCATTCTTGCTACGGGTATTCCTAATTGTTCTCTGTATTTCGCAACTGTTCGCCTTGCTATTGGATAACCTTTTTCTTTTAAAATATCAGAAAGCTTGTCATCAGTTAATGGCTTTCTTTTAGGTTCTTCTTTAATAACGGTTTGTAAAATCTTTTTAATTTCTTTTGTAGAAACATCTTCCCCTTGATCGTTTTTCATAGATTCAGAGAAATATTCTTTAATGAGTTTGGTGCCATACGGGGTGTCTACATACTTGCTATTGGCTACACGAGATACGGTAGAAACATCCATATTAATAGTATCCGCAATATCTTTTAAGATCATTGGACGTAATTTGCGCTCATCACCTGTTAGGAAATATTCTTTTTGATATTCCATAATGGTATTCATGGTAATAAAAAGCGTTTGCTGCCTTTGCTTAATTGCATCTATAAACCATTTAGCAGCATCTAACTTTTGTTTGATAAAAAGCACAGTATCTTTTTGAGATTTAGACTTTTTTTTGGAGTTTTTGTAACCCTCAAGCATATTATTATAATCTCTAGATACATGAAGGTCTGGAGCATTTCTTCCGTTTAGGGAAAGTTCTAATTCTCCATCAAGTATTTTTATAGAAAAATCTGGAACAATATGTTCTATAATTCTAGTATTGCCAGCGTAAGAACCACCAGGCTTTGGGTTTAATTTTTCTATTTCAGAAATAGCATCTTTAAGTTCTTCTTCTGAGATGCTGTGTTTTTGAATAAGCTTTTTGTAATGTTTTTTTGTAAATTGATCAAAAGATTTTTCTAAGATAGCAATGGCTAATTCAATATGCTGAGTAGGTTCTTTTCTTTTTAATTGAATAATTAAGCATTCTTCTAATGAAGTGGCGCCTACACCAGGAGGGTCTAATTCTTGAACTGTTTTTAGAATTTTTTGTATTGCGGCTTCATCTGTATAAATGTTTTGGGTAAAGGCTAAATCATCTAAAATGTCAGCTATAGGTCTTCTGATATACCCACTTTCATCTACACTGCCTACTAAAAACTCTGCAATGGCCCACTCATCATCACTTAAATTAATGGTGTTGAGTTGGTTTATTAAAAACTGATTGAACGATATCCCTGAAGCATAGGGTATTGTTTTGTCATCATCATCAGCACTATAATTATTTGCTTTTGTTCGGTAATCCGGAATTTCATCATCACTTAGGTATTCATCAATATTAATATCTTCAGCATTGATGTTTTCCGAATCATCAGCATCATAATTATCTTCAAATTCATCATTAATAGCATCGTTTTCTTCTTTACCTGTTTCCAAAGCAGGATTTTCCTCTAATTCTTGTTTTAAACGTTGTTCAAATGCCTGTGTTGGCAATTGAATAAGTTTCATCAACTGGATTTGTTGAGGAGATAGTTTTTGCGATAATTTAAACGATAAATGTTGTTTAAGCATATTACTATTTGGTTTCTTTTAAAATGCAGAAAGCTTATTAAAACTCTGCATTTTGTGGTGATCTAGGGAACGGGATTACATCTCTTATATTCCCCATTCCTGTAGCGAAAAGAACTAATCGTTCAAAACCTAATCCAAAACCGCTATGAACTGCTGTTCCAAACTTTCTAAGGTCTAGATACCACCATAGTTCTTCTTCATCTATATCTAATTCTTTAATTTTTTGTTTTAAAACGTCTAAGCGTTCTTCCCTTTGTGAGCCACCTACTATTTCTCCAATGCCAGGAAATAAAATATCCATAGCTCTAACAGTTTTTCCGTCTTCATTTAAACGCATATAAAATGCTTTTATTTTTGCGGGGTAATCAAATAAAATTACAGGACAGTTAAAATGTTTTTCTACTAAGTAACGTTCATGTTCACTCTGTAGATCGGCACCCCATTCAGTAATAATATATTTAAATTTCTTCTTTTTATTTGGCTTACTATTTTTAAGAATATCAATAGCTTCTGTATAAGATACTCTTTTAAAATTATTATCGGCAACAAATTTTAATTTTTCAATTAAAGTCATGTCACTTCGCTCTGCCTGAGGTTTTGTTTTTTCTTCTTGTATCAAACGCTGTTCCAAAAATGCTAAATCTTCAGCACAATTTTCTAAAACATAGGTAATAACGTCTTTTATAAAATCTTCAGCAAGATCCATATTAGCATCTAAGTCATTAAAAGCTACTTCGGGTTCTATCATCCAAAACTCTGCTAAATGCCTAGAAGTATTTGAGTTTTCTGCTCTAAATGTTGGACCAAAGGTATATACTTTTCCTAAGCCCATAGCATAGGTTTCGGCTTCTAATTGCCCAGACACAGTAAGGTTAGTTTCTTTTCCAAAGAAATCTTGTTTAAAATCAATTTCACCATCTTCTGTTAATGGTGGTTTCTTTTGATCTAATGTAGAAACTCGAAACATCTCTCCAGCTCCTTCTGCATCAGAACCTGTAATTATTGGTGTATGTACGTAGTTAAATCCGTTCTTTTGAAAGTATTGGTGTACCGCAAACGATAAGCTAGAGCGTACTCGCATAATTGCGCCAAAAGTATTGGTGCGTACACGTAGATGAGCTTGCTCTCGTAATTTTTCTAGTGAGTGTCTTTTAGGAGAAAGAATCGTAAGTTTTAAATCTTCAGGATCTGCAATACCATGAACAAAAATTTCTTTTACCTGAATTTCTACTTTTTGGCCTTTTCCTTGACTTTCTACCAACGTACCGCTAATTTTTAAAGCAGCTCCCGTAGTTATTTTTTTAAGCAATTCTTCATCAAAATTTTCGAAATCAACAACACATTGTATATTTTGGAGGCAAGAACCATCATTTAAAGCAATAAATCTATTGCTTCTATATGTTTTTACCCATCCATTAATTGTAATTTCCTGTAATTTAGGAGTTGTAGCAAGTATTTCTTTTATACTAAGTGGTTTCATTCTAAAAAATGTAAATTTTGAGTAACAAATATAGCCTTTTTGATAAAAAAGGTTTCATTTTATAACGCTATAAAATCAGAATTTATACCTTATTTTATTCAGAATCGTTTAAAGGAAGTTCATCTTTTGGTAAGATATCTATTTGTGGCTTTTTTAAAATCTCTTTGTTTGCAATATTTTTCTCTAATGATAAAAGTAATGAGGGTAAAAGTACAAGGTTTGCCAACATTGCAAACAGTAGCGTAGCAGATACTAATGCACCTAGTGCAACTGTTCCCCCGAAATTAGAAATTATAAAGACGGAGAACCCAAAGAATAATACAATAGATGTGTAAAACATACTTACACCTGTTTCTCTTAAAGCAGCGTAAACAGATTTTTTAATTCGCCATTGATTTGCAATTAATTCTTGACGGTATTTTGCTAAAAAATGAATGGTATCATCTACAGAAATACCAAAAGCAATACTAAATACTAATATAGTAGAAGGTTTAATGGGTACGCCTACAAAACCCATAAGCCCAGCAGTAATCACTAATGGAAGTAAATTTGGAATTAAAGAAATGATGATCATTCTAAAAGATCTAAATAAATAGGCCATAAACAAAGCAATTAAGCCAATAGCTAAGGCAAGCGATAAAATGAGATTATTAACAAGGTATTTGGTGCCTTCTAAAAATAATAAAGCACTACCCGTCATATAAACGTTATAGCGTTTTTCTGGAAAAATATCTTGGATATTGTCTTTTAATTTTTTCTTAATCTCTTCTATACGAGTTGTTTTTACATCCTTCATATAGGTTGTGATTCTGGCAGTTTGCCCAACGCTGTCTACAAAACTTTCTAAAAGATTGCCATTATTTGCAGATTTGCGGGCAATATCCATAATAAAAGTATTTTCTTGAGAGGTGGGCAATTGATAATATTTTGGAATTCCATTGTAAAAGGCTTGTTTGGAATATTTTACTAAGTTAACTACCGAAACCGGTTTAGAAAGTTCTGGAATGCCATCTATCACTTCACCCAACTGATCCATTTTTTTTAAGGTAGAAGATTTTAAAACGCCTTTTTTCTTTTTGGTATCTACTACGATTTCTACAGGCATAATACCATCAAATTCTTCTTCAAAAAACCGAATGTCTTTAAAGAATTCTGCTTTTTTAGGCATGTCTTCTATGGGGCTTCCAGAAATATCAATTTGATAAATTCCAATAATACTAAGCACTAATAGGGAAATAGAGACAATGTAAACAGAAATTCTTCTTTCTCTAACAATACGTTCCATCCAATTTACAAAAGTATCTATCCAGCGTTTGTTTAAGTGCTTTAAGTGCTTTGTTTTTGGAAGCGACATAAAACTATATACAATAGGAATAATTAATAGCGAAAGAATAAAAATTCCAATAATATTAATAGATGCAACTATTCCAAACTCTTTTAGTAACTCACTATCTGTAATTATAAAAGTTGCAAAACCAGATGCTGTAGTAATATTTGTCATTAATGTAGCATTACCAATTTTAGAAATAACACGTTGTAAGGATAAGGCCTGATTGCCATGTTTTTTTACTTCTTGCTGATATTTGTTTATTAAAAAAATACAGTTTGGAATGCCTATTACAATAATAAGTGGCGGAATTAAAGCTGTTAGTACTGTAATTTCGTATTGTAATAAACCAAGGATGCCAAAAGCCCACATTACACCGATAATTACGATGCACATAGAAATGAATGTTGCTCTAAAGCTCCTAAAGAAAAAGAAAAATATAAGAGAGGTAACCCCTAAAGCTGCTAAAATAAATTTTCCAATTTCATCTATAATATTCTGAGAGTTCATGGTACGGATATATGGCATTCCGGAAATATGAACATCTAAAACAGTTTCTTTTTCAAAATCCGATACTAGATCTAGGAAGTCTCCTAAAATAAAATCTTTTCTAGCAGCAGTATTTACGATGTCTTTATCTAAATAAACAATAGTTCTAATCGTCTGGGTCTCTTTGTTATAAATAAGATCTTCATAAAAAGGTAAATCATTAAAAAGATGATTTGTAGCTGTATCAATTTCAGCTTTACTTAAAGTTTTTTGTTTTAGAAATGCTTGCAAAACAAACTCCTGTTTTACAGTATCTTTTACTAGTTCTTGAAGATTATCTGTAGAAAGCACAAAATCTACTTCTGGAAAAGCAGCCAATTGCTTGCTAAATTTATTCCAACGGTTAAAATTTTTACTATTTAAAAAAGCACTGTCTTTAATAGCAAGTACCATTACATTGCCTTCTTCTCCAAAACGTTCTAAAAAAGATTTGTACTGAATATTTACAGGGTGTTCGTCTGGCAGAAGATTTGCTTGCGAACTAGAGAAACGCATTTTATCCCACTGTAAAGCTAAGTATACAGTAACTGCAATGATTAAGATAAGGATAAGGATCCGGTTTCTGAGAATTATATTGGCCGTTTTAGCCCAGAAACCTTGCGTTAGTTTAGCAACCATAATATATTTTAAAATCGCTGCAAAGGTAAAAAATGATTGTTAGTATGGCTAAAAACCTGACTTGTATTTTAAGCGCCATTTTTTATGGGCTGTTTAAAAATGAAAGAGCGACAGTTGTCGCTCTTTTTTGATACGAATTGAGTACGTTACACCTTCATGATTTCTGCTTCTTTTAATGAAAGCGTATCATCAATTTTTTTGCTATAGGTGTTAGTTAAATCTTGTACATCTGCTTCAGCATTTTTCTTTAGATCTTCTGAAGCATCGTCTAAACCTCTAATTTCTTTATTAGCTTCTTGTCTGGCATTACGTATCCCTACTTTTGCATCTTCTGCTTCAGCTTTAGCTTGTTTTACTAAATCTCTTCTTCGTTCTTCCGTTAATGGAGGTACATTTATAATAACATAATCACCATTATTCATTGGGTTAAAACCAAGATTAGAAATCATAATTGCTTTTTCTATTTCTTGCAACATATTTTTTTCCCATGGTTGTACTGTAATTGTTCTAGCATCAGGAGTAGTTACATTGGCAACTTGTGCTAAAGGGGTAGGAGCGCCATAGTAATCTACCATTACACTAGAAAGCATTACGGGGCTAGCTTTTCCGGCTCTAATTTTTATAAATGCTTTTTCTAGATGCGTTAACGTATTATTCATACTCTCTTTAGCGCTATCTAAAATAAATGTAATTTCTTCATTCATGTGTTTAAAATTTAAAAAGTAGTCAACCTACATTAAAGATTTACTACGGTACCTATATTTTCACCAGAAACTAATTTTAATAAGTTTCCTTTTGTATTCATATCAAAAACTACAATGGGTAATTCATTTTCCTGACTTAGGGTAAATGCAGTAGTGTCCATTACTTTAAGTCCTTGTTTTAATACCTCTTTAAAAGAAATCGTGTCAAATTTAGTGGCTGTTTTATCTTTTTCTGGATCAGAAGTGTATATGCCATCTACACGCGTTCCTTTTAAAATAACATCAGCTTCTATTTCTATAGCTCGTAATACAGCTGCTGAATCTGTAGTGAAATAAGGATTTCCTGTGCCACCACCAAAAATAACAACTCTCCCTTTTTCTAAATGTCGCATGGCGCGTCTCCTAATAAAAGGTTCGGCAACTTCATTTATTTTTATTGCAGTTTGTAATCTTGTTTGTATACCACTCTCTTCTAAAGCACTTTGTAATGCTAAGCCATTAATTACTGTGGCAAGCATACCCATATGATCTCCTTGCACTCTGTCCATCCCATTGCTGGCTCCGGCAACACCTCTAAAAATATTTCCGCCACCTATAACAATAGCAACTTCAATACCTTTTGCTACAACTTCTCTAATTTCTTCGGCATATTCAGCAAGTCTTTTCGGGTCAATTCCATATTGGCGTTCCCCCATTAATGCTTCGCCACTGAGTTTTAAGAGAATTCGTTTGTATTGCATGCTTTATATTTAGTTGAAAATCGAAACAAAAATAATCAAAATAATTTATGAGAATAGTACTTGTTATTTTAATATTAACTAAGGTTTGGGTTTTAGGTCTTAATTCTTTCAAAAAAAGTAATCGTATTCTAATTATATTTTATATTCTTGCGGTAAATTAATAAAATAAGAAGTGTAATAGCGTAAATTTTTAGTGTTTCATTATGAAAAAAATTATTTTAATAGCGTTTGGTGTTTTGTTAGCGAGTTGTGGTGCAACAAAAACTTTGGTTAGTGCAGAAAAATCATCGGTATTCGTTTCTATTGATTTGGTAAATGTTCAAGAAGATAAAGTTTTGGTAGCTATAGATCCAGGTGCTTTTAGTACTGAAGAAGTATCTTTTTTTATTCCTAAAACAGTTCCTGGAACCTATAGTGAAGATAATTATGGCAAGTATATAGAAAGCTTTAAAGCCTTTGACTATAAAGGGAATGAACTTTCTGTTTCCAAAAGAGATAATAATACGTGGGTTATTACGGATGGTAAAAATTTAGATCGTATTTCTTATTTTGTGAATGACACCTATGATACAGAAGGTATTACAGAAGACCCTGTGTTTTCACCATCAGGTACAAATATTGAGGCTGGAGAAAATTACATGTTAAATTTGCATGGTTTTGTAGGTTATTTTAAAGATTTAAAGGAAGTTCCTTATGTTTTAAGTGTAACAGTTCCTGAGGGTTTATCCGGAACTACATCGTTACGTAAGGTTAGTGATCCTAATAGCAAGCCTAATGTAGATGTGTATGCTGCAAGTAGGTATTTCCAAGTGATAGACAACCCTATTTTATATGCTAAGGCAGATAATGTTTCTTTTGAAATAAATGGCATTACTGTAAACCTTAGTGTATATTCTCCTAACGGAGTGTATAAGGCTACTGATTTAAAAGAAAGAATGACAAAAATGATGGGAGCTCAAAAGGCTTTCTTAGGAGAAGTTAATAGTACAAAACAATATAATATACTACTATACCTTTCTGAAATAGAGAATGATGCAAATGGTTTTGGGGCTTTAGAGCACCATACCTCTACAGTGGTAGTATTGCCAGAACAAATGGATAAGGAGCGTTTGGAACAAGCTATGGTTGATGTAGTGTCTCATGAGTTTTTTCATATCGTAACCCCATTAAGTGTTCATTCTAAAGAAATTCAGTTTTTTGATTTTAACGATCCTAAGATGTCTAAGCATTTGTGGATGTATGAAGGGACAACAGAATATTTTGCTAACCTCTTTCAAATTAAGCAGGGATTAATTACAGAAGCCGAGTTTTACGAAAGAATAATGGGGAAAATAAATGGCGCAAAAAGATTTGATGATGAAATGTCTTTTACAGAAATGAGTCAGAATATCCTAAAAGATCCTTACAAGGATAATTATGCAAATGTGTATGAAAAAGGAACTTTAATAAATATGGTTTTAGATATTACTTTAAAAGAATTGAGTAATGGAGAGAAAAGTGTTTTATGGTTACTGAAAGAATTGTCTAAAAAATATGGAGATAGTAAGCCTTTTGAGGATGATAACCTATTAGATGAAATAGTTGAAATGACTTACCCAGAGGTTCGTGCTTTTTTTGATACACATGTAGTTGGTAATACCCCAATAGATTATGCAGGCTATTTAGCTAAAGTAGGTTTAGGAATAGGGAATATTGAAAAAAGTAGCAGTTATTTTTTAGATGCCGAACAAATACCATTTATAGATGTAGATCAATCCAATAACGATGCTATTTTTATTAGAAATATAGATTTAAATAGTTTCCTGATCAATTTAGGAGCCAAGAGTGGAGATATTATTCAATCTATTGACGGAACACAAATTAACTTAGAAAGTATGCGACCAATAGTTGTTGGGAGTTTTGCATGGACCCCAGAAAAAGAAATTGAAATGGTAGTGCTAAGAGGGGAAGAGGAAGAAGCGATCACTTTAAAAGGGAAAGTAGGAGTACCAGTTTTAAAAGCTAAAACGATAGTACCTATGGAGAAAGCTACTGATGCTCAAATGCAGTTGAGAAATATCTGGATGAAAAAGTAGTTTTTGTTGAATTTGTGGATTAAGACAAATATTGTTTAAGCGCCCAAATTAATCAAACTAATTTGTGTGGTAATACATATTCTTTTGTTTTTTACAGAAAGTAACAGTGATGGAACAAGCAAATAATGAATATTGTGGTCCATAAAACTGTACGTAACCAATTCATCTTAACCAATCTGGGAAGCATTTTAGGATCTATTTCTCCAAAAGATATTTTGTTATGAATAGGTACAAATATGGTAAAAGTTAAGACCCAAACTAGAAAAATAAGCGATAGATTGAGGAAAGTAAAGAAATCAGGAGACTTGATAGCTGAAAAAGTAGAAAAAGTTAATTGCCCCAGCATTAAGGGTATTACAATGTAGCTAATTCTAAACGTATAAAGACGATGCCAACTCACCAAATCATCAGTTTTATAATATTTAAAACTAGGGTATATTATGGTCTGTATCATCCAAATTAATACAACCAAGCCAAAATCAAAAAAAAGCTGAATACTATGCAAAGACATTTATAAATGTTTGATAATTTTAGCACTATTTGGTTTAGTTATAGAAAAATAATAATCAATAAGATTGCCATTTTCGTCTACTAAGTATTTCTGGAAATTCCATTTTACACTAGAGTTCTTTTTACCATTTTCTTCTTTTAAAGTAAGCCAGCGATAGAGGGGGTGTTGATTACTTCCTTTAACTTCTATTTTTTCAGTAAGTAGAAATGTTACCCCATAGTTTTTTTGACAAAAGGTTTTAATTTCTGATGTGTCACCAGGCTCTTGACTTCCAAACTGATTACAAGGAGAACCAATGACTACAAGTTTGTGTTTATGTGTCTCACTTAATTTTTGTAATGCTTCATACTGGTTGGTAAAACCGCATTTAGAGGCAACATTTACAAAGAGTAATTTTTTTCCTTTGTAATCAGAAAGTACAATAGGATTACCATCTAAACTATTAATTTTAATCTCATATAGAGACTTTAAGGTGTTTTTAGAATGATTTACAGAAGTTTTAATATTGTTAATGATCTTCATACTTGAATCAATTAATTTAATAAAAAGTTGTCCTAAAGCTTTTTTGTTTGTTATAAGAGTTATGAATGGGAGTACAATGTGGGGCTGAAGAAAATTCTTTTTATTATAGTTGGGGGGATTTTTGTTTGTTATTTTGATCTTAAAATCGAAGTTCTTTAAAATATATCGATATCGAACAAGATTTTTAGTAGTAGCTATATAAAAAGATTTAAATACCAGGATCTGGTCTACCTTTTAACCTTACATCAATTCTTTTTTTCTTTACCGTTAAACGCTTCATGATATCCATCAATTCTGTTTCTTTTGTTTCTTTGTAAATTTCATTGATGGCTAATATAAGTCGTTTGGCTTCTCGAGAAGCTATTACTCTATCACTAGTAGACATATTACTCATTTTAGCGTTTTCAAAAGCTAAAGCTTCTTCTATAATACTCATTTTGTTTAAATTTTAATAAAAATAGTTAAACAAAATAACATATACAAGTTTGTTTAAGCGGAACTGAGTTGTTGTTATTTGAACAATTTAATTAATGCTCGTTATGTCTTAGGTGTAGGAGCTTTTAATGCGTAATTCTATTTTTTATATTATTTATTGTTTGATATTGTAATTAAAATAGTTAAACAAAATATATAATTATTGAAAATAATTTTATGTATTCTTATTTAGAATTAAGATTAATATTGATGGGAAAATTATTTTTTTAAGAGTAACATTACTATTTGTTTATAGTTCATAAGGACTTAAATATACAAAGTGTTAGTATTTGTTTAATTCTTAATTCTTTTTTAATCTGTTTATACTGTTTTATTAAATTTTATATTTAGTGCTATTTGTAATAACTATTAAACTGTCTAGGTATTAAAATATTAATTGTTGTAGCTATGTTCTTATTTTCAATCTGAAAATAAATAACTCGAGAGACTCACATCACCCAAAGACAATGTTTGGTTGTTGTGAAAATATCGCGCCAATATCAAAGTAATGACGATTACCTGTATATCACTTATCTTTTAGTTGTTATGTTCGTTATTTTTCATTTCTTTCAATAACCCATCGATCAAACAATATATTGCTACATCTTTTTTTTAGAGTATTTGAAGTTGTTTTTATAGTTTACATTATAAAATCACAAACTCATTGTATTCTGTTTTTTGGAAAACTTTGGTTAAATATTCATTTAGTTTCTTTTTTTAGGTGTAATAAAATAATGAAAAATGTTTTGTTATTGTTGGATTTTGTTAAAGTGAAATATCACTATACTTACTGCTCAAGAATGAATCATTACGACAAACTGAAGGATAAAGAAATCTATTTTCTAGTACTAAGAAACTTTTTAAAAGAGCTACTGAAAAAGGGCTAGTAATAAATAATAAGCCTTCCGTTTTTTTATGAGTTATCACTTTATGATTTCATTTTTTAATAGAAAATAAGTAATAATTTAACTTTTTGTAAGTTAAATTAACAATTATTTTGTAAGTTTATATTGAATTTATAGAAATATGGCCATATTATAGAATAAATTCATTAATAAATTATTAACTATAAAATTAACAAAATGAAACATTTAACAAAAGCTTACGCTTTTTTAATGCTCTTTTGTTTGAGTTTTTCATGCTCAAAAGAAGAAGCTGTAATCAGCGTAGAAGAAAATGCATTGCAAGAGAACACTTTTAATATTAAATCATTGGAAGTGATTGACAATAAATTACAATTTTCCGATGAGCAGTCACTGAAACAATTTATCTTAGGGACAGAGACGGAAAGTTTTAAGGGAGCTATTATGGACTTAAATAAAAAAGGATTCAGCTCATTAAGACCTTTTTTTGATGAGAATGACGATGTGAAAATCGATGATTTTTTAGCTTCAAAGAAATCTAAAATCGCGAAAAAAGGATTGCTCTATTCTCTTAAAACTAGTGATGACGAGATTGATTTAGACGACGAGTTAGTATCTGATGAAGGATTTGCTGCTGTCTTAAATGAAGATCGTGAGATTTACATTGGTAATAAATTCTATAAATATACAACTAATGGACTATATTTTTGTGATAAGAAAGATGAGCAAATATTGCGAGAATATTTAATAAAACTAGAAAATTCAATCACTAGTAAATCAGATTACATAGCCAGTAGGATTTCTCTTTGTGAAGTACCCATTCAGAAATCTGGTGGTGATTATTTGCCTATAACTCCTACAGAAACAGTACAGACACGAGTAACTGATAAAATTACCTTAGTCGAAGCCTCTTGTGGAGGTGGAGGCAGAGGGGGCTCCGGAGGGGGAGGTTCCAGTGGAGGTTCTGGTGGTGGAAGCTCTACATCTTATCCTATTTTAAAACCACAAACCTTTGGTAGCTGTGTGTATTCCGAGAATAGTATCTGGCAGCAGATTTTTGGTAAAAGGATTAAGTGTAATGATTATCACGATTCAACTCATAGGGTACAAACACAGTTTTGGAATGAAAATTATTTCATTTTTTCATCTATCGGGACAAAGGTGAAATACCAGAAAAAACGTTTTATTGGATGGAGTGAATCGCGTACAGCTTCATTTGTTGAATTGGGTATTAACAGTGTGAAATACACATATAACCATCCTATAAAACAATATAATCCGTTTGGAGATATACACGTAACTTATAAATATAAAGGAAATACTTATTCTACAGCGACGGGTCAACAAACCAATTTTCCAGCAAATCCGAATCCATGGCCAATTTATGATGATAATCAAAAGTTACTTACTCTTGAAATTTATATCGATGATATTTTAGGAAAAAGAATAGATAAAGAATTTAACCTTACCACGGGGCATATAAACGGAGCTATTAAAGAACTTTTGAAAAATGCAGCAAAGACCATTCCCAGTTGGACGGGCATTAAGAATGATTTAGCGAACAATAAAGTCCAAGTGAAAATTGTCAAATTCAGTACTAACAAAACCGAAATGGTAGTTGTTAACCGTGTTGCGAGAGGTAAATCAAATGAAACTTACAGATTTGATTTCAATTTCGTCCTCACATATGATGTAGATGCAGGTAAGTTTGCGAAATTTTTCAAACAGTTCAAGGCAACGAAATATGATGTAGCAGAAATTAATTTATATGGAGCTGCATTAAGAAACGGTGTCTGGAAGGGAAAACGTATTATAGGTAAGGATTAATAAAAACTCAATTTTGGTATGCAAATAAAGCGAAATTTATTTTTTTTCAGTATGATGTTATTCTCTATATTAGGTATTGGACAAGATATGCATTCGGATAACGGTTTACAAAATAATTTCATTGTAAATTTTATAAACCCTGCACTAGAGTATGAATGGGTCACAGGGAAAAATACCATTTTATCGGGATCCATTGGAGCTGGATATAATGGAGCCTATGAAGGACTTACCATCACAGATGATGGATTTAATTATATCATTCAACCATTTATAGAGGTGCAATTTAAGTTGATGTATAATCGTCGGAAAAGAGAGATGAAGAACCGGTTTTCTTACAAAAACTCAGGTAATTTTATATCTCTTAGGGGGATTGCGAGAGGATGGTCTATTGCAGATAACGTGCTACTTAAAAGCGATGATTTTGATTTCGCAGCTGGACCTACATGGGGCATCCAACGTTCATATGATAAATTTCGTTTTTTAGCCGATATCGGCCCTCAATATTATTTTGACACCATGGGAAATAGTGGTTTTTTTCCATTTATGGTACAAGTAAATCTTGGATTAAACTTGTCGAAATAGTACGGTAAAGTAATTTTGAGTCAAGGCCTCGGTTGATCATGTGATGTGATTCAGCCGAGGTTTTATTTTTTGTTTCGACGATATTGTGTTATTAATTTAGATAGTGCTTTTCTTGATATAACTTTAGGGGTATCAGCTATATCCCACCCAGAATCATTCTCGCTAATGTCCAATTTTGCTTTTCCAACAATGGAAGTGCGAGATATCAGCGCTGCTTGTTTAATGTCATAAATAGAGATTTCAACCAATACTTCATTGATTTTTCTGGTTGTTCCAATTGGAGGGGCGACAGTTAAAGAATTAAGCCTATCAACAATAATATCAACTTTGTAGTTAATTATAAAATTAGAATTTGTTCCTGCTTTTAAATCTATTAAATCTTTTTTAGATAAATTGTATGGGAGCTTTGGAGATATCAAAGATTTAATCCTTAAATCTTCTATTTTAAATAGAGAATCGTTCAATATTGAACGGAATTCCTTTAAAGCAATGTCTTCTAGATGCTTTATTTTCCTATCCGTATGAACTTTGTTTAATATCCACTTACCCGATGAAAAATCTAAAGATTTACCTCTGTCAACATGATATGAATATCTGGTATTCACGCAGCTTGAAATTAAGCAGTGTAGTATGAGTAATATTACAATCAATTTCTTCATTTATTTTTTTTGATGTACAAGATAGTAGAATTTTGAGGAAACTCATCCAAGTATTAATAAGGTATAATCCCTCCTCTAACAAAAACACCTTTTCTTTAGGAAGGGCTATATTGAGAATAGGTACGTGATTAATGTCTTTGTTTGATTTCTTAATGATATTGTTCTTTAGACACTAAGTACTTATAAATATGCTGTTTCTGAATTTAAGTGGCTTAAGATACTTTTACTTTTTACATACTTTAATTATAATAATTATAATTTTTTTTGGTAAAGTAAGTATAAAACGCTCACTTTTGTGAATGAGCGTTTTTTTAGATTTATTTTAATAATAGTTTATAGAGAGTGTAATTTTCTATACTTTAATTTGATGAATGTTCAAATGAATATCTTGTCTATTATAGGTTAAGCATTTATATTAACATTTTAAATATTAATTAGCTTTAGTTTTTAATGATTTTTTCTGTTAGAATTGCTTCTCTTGATTTTTTTGAATATCCTTTTACGATATAAATACCTTCTTTGAGAAAAGAAAGATCAAGATGAATTATATTTTCATTTAACCCCTTTTTAGAAAAAACTTTTCTATTAGACAAATCATAAATTTCAATTATTGCTATTTCGCTTGCACTATTTTCTTTTTTCTCTATAGTCATATTAGAAGTAACCCTGGTTGGATATATAGTGTATAATGTATTTTTATCATACACTTTATCCCTTGTATTAATAGAGGTTTTTCTTGTAATACTTAATGGGCAATTGCTTTGTAATACAAGGTTTGGGTCAATTTCTAATAAAGTATATCCATCTATGTTAGGTTCTATAACAGAAGATTCTTCTATGGTTATTAGATTTTTGGCAACTACTTTAAGTGTTGAGCTTGCTGTAAATTCTTGATTCCGTATTTCTATCCTTCTCGATACTCCCTTAAATTCAAAATTCCATCGCGTAAATTTCTGATTTTCTATATATGCAATTTCGGTTGGATCTAATAAATCGTTAGTTAATTTTAAAGATCTTCCTACATGTAAAGTTCCAGAGCCATATCTGTTGTCATAGACAGTTCCATTAAAATTCCTGTTAAAATTGAATTCAGATATGTAAGTAGAAGTAGCTTTAAGTATAGATTCTACTTCTACTAAATTTAGACATTGGTTTAAATCTAACATAAGAGCTATTGTACCAGATACCATTGGAGTAGCAGGAGATGTAAAAAATGTTTGATTTGAGGTATATTGAATACCTTCATTATCCAAATAAGCACCATATCTAAATATGCTACCTCCTGGGGCCATAATATCAACTTTTTCATTCATTCTTGCTCTTCCTCCTATAATGTAAGCCGTTTCTTGAAAATTTTCTGGAGTAGGATTGTTACCTGCAAAAGCAACATTTCCACCAAGCGCATGTTTTAAATTTTTTATTGTATAGAATGTACCTCCTGCAGCTGGAGGCTCAATATTATCGTAGGTAAAATCTTTTCCACTACCAACTCCACCAACAGAAATAACATTGTCATAAGAGGCTGGATATGCTAAAGTGCTTGAGTTGCCATTTCCTGCAGCAGCTATAACAATAGCATTATAATTGTTTCCCGTTATCTCATTAATTACATCCTGACCGCAATCAACATTACCTCCTACCCATGAGCAATTAATTATTTTGGAACCATTCTGAGCAAGATCAAGAAGACGTTCATAACTAGTTAAATCACTTCCTATATCATGTTGGTTATTAGAGAAATAATGTGTTGTAATTTCACAATCTTGACAAATTCCTGTAGAACCATATTTATTGTTCCCTTTTCCTGCAAGTATCATACTTACAGTATTACCATGGCTTATATGTGGTGTAAAATTTGTTGTTGATAGTACCCCATCTTCAATTATTTGGTTACTAAAATCATCGTCACCCTCTGTAATGCCTCCATCAGAAATCCCAACACGAATTATAGAAGTCCCTGTAGTATAGTCCCAAGCTTGAGGTGCTCCTATAAAATCTAAATACCCTAAATCTGCAGCAATTCCTTGATTAGTTCCTAAAGGCCCAGTAGTTCCATAATCATTAGGATAACTATTTGCTAGACTAGGCTCTTCAATAGGTTCGCCAAATTCAAATATATTTGATGTATATTTTAAAAAGTCATCTACTGTAGTTTTAGAATTACTTTCTATGTACCAGGTGCGTTGTAGTTTTGAGTTAACTGAATTTACAAATGCATTTCTAAAAGTATATATCTTATTTTCATTAAATATTTTTCGTAAACGAGCATCTTTTCCGTTATATATAATTACACCTTTGCTGGTAGAAATATTTGGATTAAAATTATGACTAATTGCTCTTATATAGAATTTATGATTTTGTGCTTGTATTGCAAAAGATATGATCATAAAACTTAATAAAAGCAGTATTTTTTTATTAAATTCCATAATTGTTATTTTGATTTAAGTTCTAATTCTTTAGTGTTTTTTTTAAGTACATCAATTTGTTTTTGCAATTCAATGATATAGAGTGTTAGTTCTTCTATCTTTTCCATTTGTTTGGTGACCATATCTCCAAGGTCAATTCCATCTTTTTCTACATTTGCTGCACTTGGAATATTTGGTAAATGTCCATTATCTTTTATGAATTGTTCTACCTGTATTAAAGGAGTTAAATTATAATTAGGAGTAAATACATAATCTGGCCAGTTTGTTTCCAGTTCTACACGTACTCCTTCCGCAATAATCTTGCCGCCCACAGCAAGCTTGTATTCTGTAGGAATATAGGTGGTGTTTATGCTTACATAATCACGATCTGTACGAAGGATAGAATTTATGTTTAATGGCGACCCTGAAGGTGTCAATATTCTATGGCCAAATTGGTCACTTGCAAATAAAAATAATTCTGAAGAAGGAGCACCTAATCTTAAAAAAGCAGCTGTAGAAGATGTAACTTCAAGTACACTTGACTGCGGATCTAGACCATATCCTCCTTGTAATTGATTGTTTCCTATAGTGATTCTGTTGTTATTTGGGCCGTGTCCAAACATAATATTTTGATTATCAAAATTGTGAAAAATGTTGAATTGAGCATAAGAATGTCCAAAAAATAATAGTGTTGCAATGAGTAGTAATGTTGTTTTCATAATATGTTTTTTAGTAAATTTCTTATGGTAGTTTTGTCTAAGAAATTAATTCGTTATGTCTAAATGTAAAAGTTAAAAGGCAATATTCCATACCTCATTTCAAAAGCGTAGACATCCGTTTCAAAAGCGTATTTATTTTGATATGTGTTATTTGAAAAATAATAATTAGATATTGTTTTCAACTAAATAAAATTAATGACACCTTGTAAAGTGTTTTTATTGATTAGTTATAAAGGTCATTTTTTATGCTTAAAAAAAGTATATCTATATTCAATATTTTTCTAATAGGACTGATGTTTGTATGATTACTATTTTAAGTGGAACCATATTAAGCTTTTGTCCAAACCTTAATCTTGTTAGATTTAATAACGATATGTCATAAACGTTTAAAATAGTGCAAAAAAAAAGCCTCTCAATTTCTTGAAAGGCTTATATTTTTAGTAGCGGGAACTGGACTCGAACCAGTGACCTTCGGGTTATGAGCCTAACAGTAATTGGTTTCATATGGTTTAATATGATTTCATATATCTGATATTCAGTATTTTATGATTTATATAAAAATAGATAAAACCACGTAAAACCGCAAAATGTTTTAGGTATGTTTTAGGTAAGGTTTTTGTATTTTCGTATCTTAGCCCAATAAAACCAGTACATTATGGCATCGGTAAAGATAATACTTTGGAAGCATGACCAAAAAAAAGACGGCACTTTTCCGTTAGCTATTCGCATTACTCATAATCGAAAAACACGTTATGTCTTTACTGGTAAGTACATTCTTGAAAATGAATGGAACAAAACTCTAAGCAAAGTCAAAAAATCACATCCTAATTCTGTACGCCTAAATAATTATCTCTTAAAGAAGCTAACAGAAGCCGACAGTATTGCGCTTGATGCAGACGTATCTAAAGAAAACATTACAAGCAAGGATATAAAAAAGAAGGTTCAAAGAAAGGGCAAAAGTGTTTCATTTTTTCAGTTTGGAGCGCAAAGGGTAAAACAAAAATTCCAATCTGGAACGTATTCAGTAGCTAAACCCGAATTGTCCATTTTGTTCAATATCCGTGAGTTTTTAAACTGGAACAAGTTTGAAGAAAGACAAATCATTATAGATAGAATTAAACAGAGTAGAAAAGCACGTATCGGAAAATCAAGAAAGGCGGGGTATTCTTTTTTGAACGAGGTAAAAAACGAGTTTGAAAAAGATACATCCCTTTATTTTGAAGATATAAACGAAGCTTTTTTAAGCAATTATAAAATTTTCTGTATTTCATATTTAGAACAAAAAACAAGAACAGTAACCAATCAATTAATTTTTATTAGAACCCTTTTTAACGCAGCAATAAAAGAAGGTATTGTTGATTCTAAACACTATCCATTTGCGGGGGAGAAAGAACGCATACGGGTAAAATCAGGGCATAAAATTGGTTTAACAAGGGATGAAATAGCCAGTATTGAAAATGCAGATTTAGAAGAAGGCGAAACCATTTGGCACACTAGGAATATTTGGCTATTCGCTTATTACTTCGCAGGAATACGGATATCCGATGTCTTAGAAATGAAATGGTCAGATTTTATGGATGGACGTTTGTTTTATACAATGAATAAGAATGAAAAACCCGTAAGTTTAAAAGTGCCTGACAAAGCAAAAGCTATCCTTGAATTTTATAAAAGCGAAAAGCGGGATAATTCAGATTATATTTTTCCTTACTTGAAAAAAGCAGACCCTAAGAACAAACGAGATATTTTCGTTAAAACACGAAACGCATCTACGTTACTTAATAAATATTTGAAACGAATTGCTGCAATTTGTGAGATTGATAAAAACCTATCAAATCACATAGCAAGGCATTCTTTTGGAAACGTAGCAGGGGATTCAATATCGCCAATAATGCTTCAAAAATTATATCGCCATAGCGATTTAAAAACGACAATTAATTATCAGGCTAACTTCATCCATAAAGATGCAGATGATGCCCTAGATGCAGTACTAAATTCATAGATTAGCCATATGGAAGTAATATGTTTAGAAACCAAAGCTTTTTATGACCTTGTAGATAAGGTCGTTAAGCGCATGAAGGGGATTGAAAGTAAGGAAACACAAGATAAATGGGTTTCTGAAAAAGAAGCTATGCGCTTACTTCGTGTAACTTCAAAAACGACCATTTCGCAATTGAGAAATAACGGGGATATACGATTTAGCCAACCTCGAAAAAAAATCATTTTGTATGATACGGATAGCATCAACGAATATTTAGAGAAACACGCAAAAAACACTTTTTAAAATGGACGGAATAATTGAACCATCAGAAGATTTCATGAAAGGCTTTAATCATGGCTATGTAATTAGTAGGGATAGCCCTGAAATGAAAGACACAATTTTAAGTGCAAAAGATTTACCCGAAGATTATGTAATAGGATTTGGGGATGGAGAATTACAATATGACCGCGATAGAATTCGGGATGAATTTATACAAATAGAGCGAGAAAATGGATTGGATGAAGATGCAGATATGGGTATGGAGTATTAGTTAAACTTTAGAGTATGAGAAAAGACGAACAAGTACAGTTGTGTTTATTGCTTGCTGATATGGTGGAGCAATGGGCAATTAAATACCCTAACCCCATTATCAAAAATCATTCATACCTTAATGAAGATACGAGCCAATTTTATACGAGTGAATCAGAATTAAAAGTTTTTAAAATTGACCCTAAGCAGTTACACAAATTACATACAGCATATTACACCTATCTTGGCTTTATAGATGTTATGGATAGTAGTGCGTTTTCAGAGGAATTATATAGCCTTTTAGTCAAAGCTCGTTCGGTCTGCCCTTCTCTTAAGTTTTACGGTCAGGAATTCCCTTTTGAAACAGGATATGACGACCCGCAAGTATTTACTTGGTATTGCAAAGAGTTCTTTAGCTTACCATTTCGTTCCAGTTCTGCATTTTGGCAAAAACAGAATTTCAATACATCTTACCTGATTAATTACGAAGATGAACAAAGCATAGAAATTTTACCACCTTTACGACAAGACGAACACCGTAATTCAGGACACCCGATTTTTAGCGATTGGGCAAAAGAACCCTTTTAACTATGACAGATAAAGAACTTTTAAATGAACTATGGAAGCGCGGAATATATCCATATGAAAAAGAGGCGGAATATATTTTAGATAACCCAGTTCAATTACTCATAACAATTGAAAAACGAGAATATGAGTTTTTAAAGGGACTTTGCGACCATTCAGATAACTTTTTCGGAAGTATTCAAACATCTATTTCACATTTGATAAGAGGTTGCGCTAGAGACGGCATTGACCTTGAATTTATGCAGAGCATTGTAGATGTTATGATTAAAGATGAGCCTAATAAGGCTATGAAGAAAGACAAGCCATATGTTAAGCCTAAGAACCCAAATGATACAGACGATTTGCCTTTTTAATTTTTCTTTTAGAAAGCAGCGATTTCTATTTTCAACCAGTACCTAGCTTTACCGCCCTTTCGATAAATGGTAAGACCGCTAAAAAAATTACCACCTTTTTTTGATGAACACTAAATCCAAGCCGAAAAAAAATAAACCCAAAAATTAGACGGAAAAATCCGATTGGCTTATAGTTAGGCAAGGGATGGAATATAAATTTTTAAGTTGATTTTTTTTAGTCCTGAATTTTTAACGCTTTTCATCAAAGGCGGCAATTAAGCAGCCTTACCATTTACCGAAAGGACTACAACATGAAAATAGGAACATTCACAAAACATAAGGATAACACTTTCCAAGGCGATATATATACTTTGGGTATCGGGAGATTTCCAATTCTCTTAGAGCCGAATGATAGTTCAAATCAAAGTGCACCAACGCATAGGGTATATGTCGAAACCGATGATACTGATAGATATGAAATTGGAGCAGCTTGGGAAAAGACATCCAAGAAGGATAATGTATATGTTCAATTGGTGCTAGATTGTCCTAGTTTTCCAAACCCCACATATATAAATCTATTTGAGGAATCCGTGAACTTTTACACGGCAAATTGGGAAAGACCAAAGCCAAGAACCGAATAATATAATCGAGTTCAAATCTTGAAATAGTTAAGTCTCGTTACATTGGTAACGGGGCTTTTTTTTATTCTTTTTTTAGATAGCAAGCAATCAAAAATGTTGCCCATAAGGGCAATCCTATCGGGATGCCTGTGGATGAATAATGCTAATAAAATTGCTAGTGTTTGGGTAATTCAGTAATTTAGCAAAAGTGCAGCGCAGCAAGATGTGGAAATGTAGCTACAAATTTGCAATTTTTGCTACTTATATTTCCCAATCTTGGCAAGGGGAGTAATCCCCGTTGCATCCCCTAAGATGATAGCCGAAAGGCTTTAAAAAAAAGTAAAGAAATGCCCAAGCCCAAAGCGCAAAAAAAGATAGTTTTCGATTCACATTTGCCCCGTACCCGATGTACAAAATCGGAACGGGCTGCAATTGATGCACGAGCAGCGCAAGCAGGTTTTACCCTTTCGGAATATATGCGCCGAATGGGTACAAAAGGCAAAATCATAGTAAAGGAAAGTAGAGCCGATACAGGTATGGTTCGTCAGCTTTTGGGCATTGGAAACAACTTGAACCAATATGTTAAGCGCACCCATATCGGGGGGCTTACCGTACAAGAACACGATTTACTTTTTGGCACTATCGAAAAATTAGAAACCGTTCTTAATAGATTGCTACATGATACCGAGGGTTAATAGTCAGGGATATAGCTTTAAAGGCGTTACGGACTATCTTATGCACGATAAGAAAGCCGATACGGACGAGCGCGTGGCATGGACTGAAACGGGCAATATGTACACCGATGATATTTTTAAAGCTGCGAAGGTCATGGCATGGACGGACATGAACGCCCAACAGCTTAAAATAGAAAATGGGAGCAGTACCGCAGGACGTAAAACAGAAACGGGGAGCGTTTATCATTATTCGCTATCATGGGCGCATCGGGAAACCCCAAATGAAGAACACCAAAGAGAAATGGCCTTGGCAACCTTGGGGCATTTGGGCTTATCTGAAAATGAATATTACTTAGTAGGTCATAATGATACTGAACATGCCCATGTTCATATTGTTGCCAATTTAACCAATCCTGAAACGGGTAAGCGTACCCATATAGGATTGGATAGAAAAGCCTTGCAAGCTTGGGCTTTGGAATATGAACAAGAACACGGCATACATTGCGAAAATCGAGTATTGAATGCCCAATTAAGGGAACAGGATGGTTCACGTTATTACACCGAAACCCAAAAAGCACGACACGGCATTAAAGTAACACGTGCCTATAATGCTTCCGACGATGGAAAGAGTTTTAAGAATGCTTTGGAACTGGAAGGTTTACAGCTTGCCCGTGGTCGCCGTTTTCTTTTAGCGGTTGATGATAAAGGCAAAATGGTCAATATCGCCAAAGTCATAGATGGTCATACCACTAGAGACATGAAAAATAAATTTGCGGATATAGACCGTGATGCATTGCCAAATGTTGACGACCTTGCAGAACGTATTAAAAAGGAAAATCAACCTTTTGACCGTGATGCAGCAGAAGCCGAACAACAGCAAAAATTAGAAGAAGCTGCCAATATATCAGGAAGGCAAAAAGCGGAAAAAGAGGAAGCACTTGAAGCAAAACGCAAGCGTATCGCTAAGCAGGAAAAGGCGAAAAGCTTCAATGATTATTTTAGCAAACGCATCGATGATGCAAAACAACGCCACGATATCGAAGGAAGTCGTGAACGCTTAAAAGATGCAAAAGAAGAATATGCAAAAGTTCATGGCGTAGGTTCACGATTATTTAAGAGAGAACTTTTTGAAGAAGCCCACGACAATCTACAAAACCGCGAAAAGCAATTGGACGAGCAAATGCGCCGTTTCAAAATTGATATTGAAGCCATCTATAAAGGTCGAGAATGGCAGATAAATAAAGAGCTTGAAAAGCAAGGTTTCGCTGAAATGGAAGCTTTGGAAGGTAAGACTGACCAGAGCAAAGAAACCATCGAAGCAGCGCAGCAAAAAATGGAGGATGAAGGAGATATTATAAAAGAAGCAGAAGCAAGCCCCGAAGCAGCAGCACGTTTAGGAAATAGCGTAACTGGCAAAACCCCAAGACAACGTAAAAAAGTCGGCAGAATTAAACGAATTGCAGAAGATTTTAAAGCTAACGAAAAAGCCTTAGAGCAGAAAGCCGAACAGGAGCGTATTGCTCGAGAATTTGAGATGTTGGAAAAACAAAAATTAGATGAAGAAGCGGCAATATCCGATAAAGAAATTCCTGAATTTAAAAACGAGGAAGAACGCCGTATTTGGATGGAGTTTAACGAAATTGAACAAGAGAATAACGAGGATATAGACCAAGATGCAGGTTTAGATATTTAATTTCTTGAACCTTAATACAGATATTGAATTAAGCCAAAATGAAACTATAAACTTATTCGAGAACTAACTTACATCAAGTCCGTCATTTTTTTCATCAGATTCCAAACCCAATGTTTTACGCCTTTTAATAAGTTGAAAAACTGTGCCATGTGTCCAATCGTTTCCTCTTGCGGATTTAATCCCTAACTCATTGAACCTATCAGCAATTGAACGAACAGTAGTATATCCTTCTTTTCTCACTTTTTGTAAATCTTCACCGATTTGTTCTGCAAAATTATCTGCTCTATTTTTACTTTGAACGCCTATTTTAGGGTTACTTGGTTTTAGTTTTTCTGTTGTGTAAGCTACAGTATTAGAAATAGCTCTTGCCATTTTAATAAACAATTCATCTCTTAGCATTTCATCCCTAAAGTCTGAATCTTCTTTAAGTAATTCGATTATGTCTGAATCCGAATGAATTAACCCATCAATAAAATTTTGGTCATCTAATTTTTCTGCGAGTTTGTTTACGGCATTATAAGAATTTGATAGTCTGCCAGTAATCATTTTAAATCCTTCCGCACCTTGAAGCCTTGTTGCGAACCTTTTGTCAGGCTTTAGTAAACTTTTCCACGATGGTAGCTGTGTAGCTTCCGCTATCCAGTCATTAAACCCAACATATTCCATAATTACAAGCTATTTGTTATTGATTTAGTCAAATTAAATACAAATGTAATATTATTTTATTAGCTTTGTATTTAACTTTAAAGTTAAATACAAATTAAAACACAAGATTATGAAATGGTTAGAACAAGAAGGTAACAGCGAAAAGCAAATTGAACATTACACAGAATTACTAGAACACACACGAGAGCAATACAGCTCACTAGAAGAAGTAAAAGGAAGCCCCGAAGCCGAAGCACAGCGTAATCAGTTATTTGAACAGATTAAGCAAATAGAAATTACCATCGCTGAAATAGAGCATCAGGACATACGAGAAAAAGAACAAGACCAAGGAGAAGGTTTGGACTTGTTCGAGGATTAATCAATTTAATTAAAATCTATCTATTATGAAGACGAAACACACACCCGCAGCAATCAGAAGAAATGGAATTACCGCACGTATCAATTACTGTGTGGCGATTATTTTAATCGGTATTTATGGCTTAATAATAAGTCGTACAATTTGGAAAAACTTGCCTGATTGGTCGGCATTCAACCTTCATAATTTAAGGCATAGGCGAAATAGGATATGGGATGTTTTATTAGAAAACGAAGGAGAACTAACATTTTTTATTTTAGTTGGTGGCATAATACTATGTTTTATATTTTGGTTAATGTTTGCTTCTAAACTTGCCGTTATTAGGCTCAAATTGTTTATGAATGCTAAGTATTTCATACCCGTATTATGCTTACTCTATTTCTTTTTTTTCTATGGATTTCATTTCCATACTTTACCAGATGTTCAAGAAATACCTATCTATATTGCCGCGGCTTTGATAGTTATATTCCATTTCACTAATGTATATCTAGTTAGTGAAAAGAAAATTAAAGCTAGAAAATTTTTTACTGTTAACGCTATCAATGTTTTTGTGCTGTTTAGCATTTTACACTATTTACATCCTTCTAAATACATTTGGTATATATTTTGGATGATAATTATTCCAACCATCATTCTATATTTTAAAAATTTGATATTAGTTGGCAAAGAGTACATTAAAGAAAGTTATATCTACCAGCGTTTGTTTACCAATGCGCGAAAAGGCGTTACCGCAAGATGGGGCAGCTTTTATAGTTTCTTTAGAAATGATATTGGAGCTTGGTTTTTTAAGAATAGAAACCGCATTTGGTTTACGGCAGAGAGTACCATTTTTTACGGCAAAACCTTATGGGAGGATGATTTTCAATTTGGGGGAAGAAATATTGGCGTCAAAAATCAATGGCATCATATATTAATTGCAGGAACACGGGGCGGAAAGTCAGTTAATGTCATCTATACCAATGTGCTGAACTATTCAGGTGGTATAATTGCATTAGACCCCAAAGGGGAAATTACCCAAGTGGTATGGAAAAGAAGAAGCAAACAGCGCCCATTTTACGTTATTGACCCTTTTAATGTGGTCATCGGTAAAAAAGATTCTGGTGTACCATTAAGAAATTCCCATTGGAATCCGTTGGATGAAATTGACGTTAATAATGTTGAAGCAAGAGAACATATAAAGACACTGGCAGAATCCTGTATCGAAAAGGGAGAAAATGAACAAGGGAATACGGCGCACTTTAGGGAAATGGCACAAATAGTATTACGTGGGGTTATCGCCTATGTCTTATCAGACCCTTTTTTAAAGGACGAACAAAGACATTTAGGAACGGTCTTTAATTTTATCAAATACGGCGAAGCAGAACCAACAGAATTTAGCCCTCTAAAAGTAGATGCGTTTATCAAAACCGCATTAACTACAAATAATGCTGTGAACGGCGCAGCAAAAGAAGCCGCAAGTGTTTTGACAACAGCAGGGTCTAGAGAAAAAGGAGCTATACTTACAACTCTAACAAGAGGAATTGATTGGGTAAACTCACCATCAATACAAAAAATAATATGTCATAAAAGCGATTTTAGTTTAGCGGATGCAAAAACTAAAGAAGCGAGTATTTTTCTAGTATTGCCTGAACAACATTTGGAAAAATTTAGCCGTCTTACTGCAAGTTTTTTCACTACTGGACTGAACAAATGCAGTAACCATGTAACACCACAGCCCAAAGGCTCTAAACGCAGAGTTTTGTTTCTTATGGAAGAATTTAGCAAGCTAGGGTATTTTGCGCCAGTAGCTCGAAAAATCACTATTGCAGCGAGTAGTCATATTAAATTTTGGTTTATTCTTCAGAATATGGAACAATTGACGACCAACTACAAAAACGCTTCAGACTTTTTTGGGAGTAGTGATTTACAAATATTCGCTATAGATAAAAAGGATAATACGACTGCAAACTTCATTTCAGAAATTTTAGGCAGCTATACATTAAAGACTAAAGAGGGAGAACGCACATATAAATTAATGGAAGCAGTTGAGGTAGCTACCTTCTTGGACGTAGGAACAAAAAATCAATTAGTTATTCCAAGACAAGGGCATCCATTAAAGCTAAAAAGAGTACCTTTCTACAAGCTATTTAAGAGCAGTCAATACGGAAAAAACACTTATTAATTAAATATATAAATCTATGTAAAAACAAATTGGCTATGGGGTATCTATATTATATTCAAGGAGTCCATTCGGTAAGGGTGGAACTTGACAGACAAGGCAAAACAAATGATGTAGAACGTTACGATATTGCGAAACAAGATTTTGTTTCTGATTGGCGAATGCTAAGGTTTATGGATAAAGAACATTTTAAAGAAGTAAACGCCATTCATTTTTGGGCAAATATTGCGACAAATAATTACGAACAGGTTAAGTTAAGTATCGACCCCTCATTAAATCGTAAAGATTTTCAATATTTCATAACTCAAGGCTTCGCAGTTCGTTTAAGGCACAACTACCGAGACAAACGGGTAACATGCGAACGCTATGACCCATATGGAAAAGGGTTCGTAAAAAAATGGGTTTTGCTTGCTGAAATATTTAACCCTGATTTAAGCACAGAAGTAACTTGTAAAAACTTTTGGGCATTCATAGCTAAAAGTAAATACAACGTTTTTAGTGCGAACTAATTTTGCATTACCTTAAAATTAAAAATCTTTTCTTTTTACGATTTAATACTTATAGTGGTAATTAGTTTTCGCCACACATGAAAACGTGAAGCTACATAACGTAAAGTTATGTGGCTTTTTTATTTAAGGAAATAAGTACCGTCATTCGTTACTTCTAAACGAGACATTATATTTCTAATCGCAGCACGTTTTTTTAGGGAAGCGTTAGGAGATAAAAACTTTTGTATATCTTCCTTGGCATCCGCACCCTTTTCTTGAAATAGTTTTAGAATATGGTTTTCAAGTTCTTTTAAAGGATTCATCTTTTTTCCTTAGTGGTTACTTTCTGAAATAAGGTAAGTATAGCATATCATATAAAACCCTAGACCCCTCTTTCATCCATACATTAATTTCTTTGAAATTTGATGTAATATTTTGGTCTTTTGGCAAAACAACATCGTACAATAACACGCCTGTTTCAGTATTTAGAGTTGAAATCCCCTTAGTTTCTATTTGTTCATTTCCTATATAGAAACGACACTCAAATTTTGGTTCTTCAACATGAATTAAAAGCCCTTTACGTTCTTCTGAATTGGAAGTTTTTTCAGTACGGATATGCCAAGGTAACGGGCGTAATTCGGAATTGTTTGGGCTGTCCTGTTTCATACTTTCTTTTGATTTAATAATACTTTTGTAAAATCAAGACGTTCAGAATTAGGGATTTTGCTATGCTTTACACCAAAAGAGGATAAATCTAATTTATCAAGATTCCTTCCTGATATTGAAATAAAAAAACCGTCTTTTACCTTCATTCTAATCATAAAATAAATGTACGGATTCTTATTTAGGTAATATCTCAAAAAATAGAAGAATTTACTAAGGGGCTTTGCCCCTCACGCCCACAATAAAAATAAGTATAGCCGTGTTGTGGCAAAATGCCCCTGCCCGCACCTAAACGATACAGATTTTCATTGCACTTGTTACCCCCATACTTCGCCAGTAAGTCAGGTTTTAAAGCGAAAAAGCTTAAAAAACACTTCTGAAAGGAAAAGAAAATGGAAGATGAAAACAAATTAGTACAACAACAAAACGATACATTTAGAAAAAACGCATTTAGTGCGGGATTGGAAGGGATAAAAGGAAAAGCGGTTATGACTCAAGGTATTGCTGCAATGTCATATCAAGACCAATTAGAGATTTATAAAAAGGTTCAGGATTTCAATATTTTTAACGAAAACAATGACCCTTATGGGGAGCATGATTTCGGAGCGTTTGAATATAACGGCCAGAAAATATTTTGGAAAATAGACCTTTACGATACGAACTATACTTATGGTTCCGAACAACCACATGACCTAAAACAAACAAGAAGGGTTTTAACTGTAATGTTGGCTAGTGAATATTAAAGCCATTTTTTCATTCAGGATTGATTTAACCAGGCGCGAAAAAGCGCATGGTTAAATCAACCAAAATTCCAAACGCGCGCGAACAGATGAAAGCGATTTTAAGAAAAATAAAATCGTTTCAACAGTTCTTTTTTGCCACCGCACCCTCTTTCGATACGAACAGTATTCACAGGCTAAAAAACATAAATGAATATTATGATTTTGAAATAAAAAAAAGGTCTGTATTAACAGCCCTCTTTTTATTGCTCTTAAATATTTAATGACTACTTCAAAACATTTTCCGTAATGGATATTATCATCACTTTCAAAAATTAAACAAAGAATAAATTTTGCATTTCTGATGTCCAAATATCTCGTTATATTGTTCACTCAACTTTTTCATTTAATTATAATGCTCGACGACTATAAAAAAAGGTTAATACAGATAATTGAAACTTCCTTTAACCTCTTGGAAATGAAAATTGCAAACGGTGGCATCATTTCAAAGAACGAAGCATCCTTTCAACTCGAACTTGGTTATATTCTAAAAGTGGTTGGTCAACTTTACGAGTTTCATCCAAATGAAAAATTCCATATGGAATTGGAGCATCCAATGATGCTTAAAAATATCAGCAAAAAAAGTAAAACCGAAAATTCAAGAATTGATATTTATATGGAGTTTGGAACGGAGTCTGAAAAAGTAAATTCTGCAATAGAATTAAAATTCTTAAAAAAAGAAAACCATAGAGAACCAAATAATAGATATGATATTTTTAAGGATTTAGCAAATTTGGAGGATTACAAAAATAACGAAACAGACCTTTGTTATTTTTATATTTCAACAGACCATTCCCATTACGTAAATCAACAAAATTATTCTGATAAAACTAAAGATTTTGATTTTAGACATGGTAAAAGTTACGTTTCTGGAACAGTTTTAGAATATCGTACAGACAAACCATACGGCGACCCTTTAAAATTAAGAGGTAACTATTCTTTCAACTGGAACAGTAGAGGAGGCTTACATTTTATGAAGGTTCAAGTTTAAACCTATTATAATCGTTCTTATCTCATTCGGACTACGCAAAATTACGTTAAGATCCCTTCGGGGGCTTAACTTAAATCTTTGCTTGTCTCATTTCACTAAGCCCAATGTAAGGTTCAAAGACTTTCCTCAATGACACATAAGAAATATAGAATCCCCCGCAGTAAATATTTTTTATATTTGGAGGATAACCTAACTGTAAAAAATTATTATTAATGTCGAAAAGCATAATACCAATTGAATAAAACAATATTTGAAATAACAAAAATGGATTGTCCATCGGAGGAAAATCTAATCCGAATGAAATTGGATGGAATCTCAAGCATTGCAAATTTGGACTTTGACATTCCCAACCGAAAATTGACTGTTTTTCATAGTGGAGAAATAGACCAAATCGAAAAGTCTGTTATCGACCTCAATTTAGGTGGAAAGAAAATTTCTACCGACCAAACCGACCAAATGAATTTTGAAGAAAATACAAACCAGAAAAAGTTACTTTGGTCAGTACTTGCAATCAATTTTGCTTTTTTCATTATCGAAATGACCACAGGTGTCTTTTCAAAATCTATGGGACTTGTTGCGGATAGCCTAGATATGTTAGCGGATAGCTTCGTCTACGGAATTAGTCTTTTTGCGGTTGGAGGTACTTTAAAAAGAAAAAAACGCATTGCAAAGCTCGCAGGATATTTTCAAATTACTCTAGCAATTATTGGCTTTGTAGAAATTTTAAGAAGATTTTTCGGAAATGAAAGGCTTCCTGATTTTTCAACGATGATTGTTGTTTCAATTTTTGCTCTAATTGCCAACGGAATTTGCTTGTATTTAATGCAAAGGTCAAAAAGCAAAAAAGAGGCGCATATGCAAGCAAGTATGATTTTTACATCAAATGATGTGATTATCAATTTAGGAGTAATAATAGCAGGAATATTAGTAAACTGGTTAAACTCTGGAACACCTGATTTGATTATAGGAACAGTTGTTTTCATTCTTGTAATTCAAGGTGCATTTAGAATACTCAAATTGAGCAAATAAAACGAAAAGTAGCAATTTTCCAAGCCATATCAAGGTTCACAACTATCATAAAAGCCTTTTGAATATTTATTATACTGTTTTACGACACCCTGCCCTATCAGTATGCAATTGATTTCCTTACCGTCTGATAGAAATAAACGAGCAACAATACGCCCGTATTTATCGGTATCAATTGGGATATAGGATATTCTTTTTTCTTTAGATAGCTTTATTAGGGCATTTGTAGCAGCCTGTGCGCCTTTTTGCCCTACTTCTGGAGCATCTACACCCCACAAACGAATAGCGGGTTTTAAACCATATAAATACAAAGTATCGCCATCATGTACATAGCGCACCTTTCCGTATTTCCTCTTTGGCTGCAATGGATAAGGTTGCGGATTGAACCAATGCGTAAGCAAGGCAATAAGAAAAACACCTATTCCAATGATACATAAGGTTTGAAGCATACCTTATTGGCGGTTGTGCTTATGGTCATATCAACCGTTTTCCTGTCCATAACTAAGTTATCCCCATAATTTGTGATTGCTTTAGGGGATGAAAACGGGAAAACTGAATAACGATTCAAATTTTTGGAGAAACACAACGAAATAACGGGCAAGAAAAAAACCGCCGAAGCGGTCTTTAAAAAATCTTTATCTAGGCAATGCAACCTGAACTGAACACTCACAGCATCGCCTAATATAAAGAGCGATGCAAGAAAAAAATGATTTCTTGTAACAGTTTTTTGCGACCTTAATGCAACGGTGCAATTTTCTTCCCTTTTTGGAAAGGAAACACCCAATGAAACACCTTGCGAACATCGGAAACATCCGATTACTAAATGCCCCCTACTCACAAAAACAAAAGCCTGATGCGCCAAAGCGAAAATCCTTGGAGCTGCAATCACCTAATTTTGGTTTTGTGAAACCCGTACAACAGGACTTTGTGCGAAACCCCCGTTTAATGCCTATGACCCGTTGTATGGTGCTTATGCTTTTAGGATGGGCAGGACAAGAACAGCCTTTGGAAACCACTATGGGCATTATTGCCAAGAAGCTAGGGCGCAGCGTTCGCCAAGTACAACGCTATCTAAAGGATGCCATAGAGGAAGGTTATTTATTTTATAGCCGCACCAAAAACCGTTGGGGCTATTATACAGGGATTAAAATACACCTGAATTTCTTTGCACTTAAGCCGACTAAGGCTAAAAAGAGCAAGAAACAGGGTAAGACATATAAGGCTGACACTAATAATAACTATATATATAAAAGGGAAAATACGACTCAAGAACAGGATTTTTTAGATAAACTGAATTTAATGGCGAGTAGAAACGGTATTGTTTTACATCCTGATTGAATACATAGGTTCATTTTTAGCCTAAAATTGACTTTCGCATAAGCGAAAGAACTTTGTTTTGACTAGCTAAAAGAAAAAGAACAAGAATTTTGTGGATGAAGCTTGAAGTATGGATGTATTAATCCTATTCGTTCGGTAAACTGTTTCATAAACGTTTTAAAGAACGATTGGCAACCCCCTAAAAGAATAGGAATACATTATGTATTTATCACTTGGACAAGCAGCCAAATTAACAGGAAAGAGCAAATCAACTATTTCAAAAGCGTTGAAAAACGGCAAAATTTCCTATGTATCTAAAGATTCAAGCGGTTTTAAAATAGACCCCGCCGAATTGTTTCGTGTGTACCCCAAGAACGAACAAGAAAACAATAAAGTCGAACCATTGGCAACCCCAAAGGCGAACACCGAAACACAACACAAAATCAAAGTGTTAGAGGTGCAACTTGAAGCGGCAAATGAAAAAGTAAATACCTTGGAAGCAGATAAAGAAGATTATAAATCCCGATTGGACAAGGAAAGTGAAGAACGGTGGAAACTGTTCACACAGCTTACACACGAACGAAAAGAAACCCCTGTTAAAAAGGGTTTTTTCGGACGGTTATTTGGTAAATAGAATGGAATTATAGTTCCATTTGTAAATTGTCGTTTTGGTCATGGTCATGATATTTAATAGGGCGCATTTCGATACGGTGCATCTCTTTTGTGGCGACCCAAGAAGCATTCAAATCCTCAAAACCATAAAAGGTATCACGAGCATCATACACAGCAAAAGGCAGGGCGGTAAAATGCGCCGTTGCTTGTTCTACCGCTTCGGAAGCTTTTGAACCTTCGGGTTCATTATCGAGCCACAAGACTACATTTTGAACCGTTATATCTTTTCGAAGAAAATCCGCAGCTTGCTTCGCCATTTTGGTTGAATTTAAGACAATACAACGCATTCTGGCATCCGTTTGGTCAGTCATCATTAAGTAGCTTAGATAGTCAAACATTCCTTCAAAAATGTTTACCGTGTTCGCTGCTTCACCGTTTCCTCGAACGTTAGCGAACCCATTGGGAGCGATAACAGTTTTCATGTATTTGTTACGAATTGACCAACCACCCGAAACGTTCTGCATACCAAGCCCGAAAAATTCCTTTTCCGTTTCGGTATCAAAATAACGAACCTCTTTTAAATGTTTTCGTGCGACCTTTTGGGAAATGCCACGTTGTTCAACATAGCCCATTAAAGCGGGGTTCATAATGACCCCTGATTTTCTAACTTCATAACGGGCTTTCTTTTGCTCATATTCACCCGTGGAGTGCGTTCGTTCTATTTGGGGCAGGGAGCTACCGCCAATATGGTCGGATAGCCATGTGAGCGCACCTGATACGCTTGTGTTGCCGTATTCCATTACAAGGTCTATGACCGAACCGCCTTTATCCGTACCAAGGTCTTGCCAAACATTCTTTTGATGATTAACGGAAAAACTAGGGGTGCGTTCCGTTCGCAAAGGGTTCTCAAACCATTGTTCCGAACCGCCCGAATGTTTACCCAAAGCCTTATAACCCATGCTTTTTAGCACCGTTTCTAAAGGTATTTTATTGGCTTGTTCACAGTTCACTTCAACGTTTCCTTATTTTTCTACAAGCTGCCCAACCTTGTTTACTACTTTGTATTCCAGTTTTTCAAATTCTTTGAAATGGGCTTTACCACATTTGATTTTTAATTGTTCATCGCCACTAAGTTTTGATAAATCAACTTCGGGCGTTCCTGTATCTTTAGTTTCGGCAACGAAATAAATTTTATTGTCGTCCTGAAATACCAAAGCCCAATCTGGATTATAATTTCCAATAGGCGTAGGAATCTTAAACCAATTCGGCAATTTGAAATAGAACTTTATTTGGTCGCTTGTTTCACAATCGGCTGCAAATCTACTTTCAACACCTGAATCCAAGGGGATAAATTCCTCATATATGGTTTTAGTCGTATCTGAAACATTAAACGTAAAATCATTCAAATACACTTCTAATTCTTGTGCTTCAAACAACGCCATTTCATATTCAGAACTGCCAATATGTTCATATTTGATTCCGTCTATCATAATGGCATACAACGCCCTTTTGATTGCCTGTGCAGCAAGGTCTAGGAATAATTGAGGGTTTACCAATATATCGCCTATACGTCCTGACTTACTCAAAATTTCCTGAATGGTAGAGCGTGTTAATTCTGTTTTACTTTGGATATAACCCAACACATCGGGAATCTGCCACGTATGCCCTTCATAGCTTTCTAAACGTTCGCCCTTGTACTGACCGCCAACGCCTTCGGTTTCATCCATTGTTACAGCCGTTTTTATGGAGCGCAGGGCAGGGGCTTTGATTTTAGGTAGTTCGCTGATAACTTTAGCAGCCGAAACAATCAAATCACTTGTATTATAATCTACCCGATAGGTCGTTTTTTGTTTCAGCTTTTCCCATATTTCTAAAAATTTTGGGTCAGCTTCAAAGCCCTTCCGGTATTTAATCGGCGTGCGTTCTCTTTTGTTTTTGATACGTCCTTGGAAAGAAACACCGCAATCATCTTCGATTTCTTTTTGTAATGTCTTAGCAAAATCATCATAGGATTCATTAGCAATGACAGTTAAGCGGTTAATGTTTTGGTCATAGGTTCGTTTTCCTTTTTGGTCAACTGCCAAGCGCAAGCCCCTTCCTATTTCCTGACGTTTTTTAATTTCTGATTTTGTTTCGTTTAGCGTACAAATCTGGAATACATTAGGATTATCCCAACCCTCACGAAGTGCAGAATGCGAAAAGATAAATCGTAAGGGATTAGCTATATTCAAAAGCTTTTCCTTGTCCTTCATTATCAAGCTATACGTATCATCATCGGCTTTTGTAACGCCATTGGTATCTTTTATTTTTCCTTTTTTATCTTGGGAGAAATAACCATTGTGTATTTTATCAATTGGGAATTTATCCAATTCTTTAAAGGCTTTTTGCGCCACATATTCCGTATAGATTTCCTCAAACCATTGGGCATATTTGCCGTCTAAAGGATTACCATTGCTATCGTATTGCCTGTAATTCGCAACTCTATCAATGAAAAATAGAGAGAGTACTTTAATACCTTTTTTACTAAGCCTTTTTTCTTTTTTTAGGTGTTCTTCTACAGTTTTTCGTATTTGAAATTTCATAATTTCATCGGAAAGACCGCCTTGGCTATCGCCTTGGTATAAAACTGTACCGTTGGAAAGAGATATACACTCGTTCGATGCATCTATTTCCTCAACAATATAACCATCCGCATATATTTCCCGTTCGTTTGATAGGGCGTATAAATCCTTGCCCACTTCTACTGAAACTTTTTTCTTTTTCACACCGCCATTATCGTTGGCATTGATGAATAGTTTTGCCGTTACCTTAGTTTTGGTTGCAGTAATACTATCAACTGAAACAAAGGCATCATTAAAGGCGTTTTCCTCAACAATGGAATCCACTTCAATTTGTTTTACCAAGCCTAAATCATAAGCTTTTACGGGGTTCAGGCTATAGGTTAAATTATACTGGTTTTTATGTGTGGCGGAATAACGAAGCGTACAAAGCCCTTTTAGATTTTCAATGGCTGCGGTTCTTTTTTCCGTTTCCATATTTTGCGGTTCATCTACGATAACAAAAGGGTTTACCGCTTGAATAAATTGTACAGGCTTGCGCCCGTTCAGTTTATCGTTTGGCTTATTGATGATATTTTCATCCTTAGCAAAGGAATCAATATTGATAACTAAAACTTCAATTGTATTGGTTGTAGCAAAACCCCTTAATGTAGAAGGCTTTCCGCTATCATAAACCTGAAAATTAACAGGCACATTATCATATAGATTTTGAAAATGTTCGTGAGTGATTTCTAAGTTTTTTAAAACCCCTTCACGAATAGCAATTGAAGGAACAACAATGACAAACTTTTTAAAGCCGTAAAGCTTATTAAGTTCATAAATGGTTCGCAGATAAACGTATGTTTTTCCTGTTCCCGTTTCCATTTCTACGGAGAAATTCATCCCATCCAATTCAGACGATTGCTCGATTTCATTGTTTTCTTGTATGTTTTGTAGGTTGGATAGTATTTGACCTTCGGAAAGTATCAATTTATTACCCACCCCAACAATAGAATGTAGTTCGCCTTGTACACTAAAATCATATTCTAGCAGGGATTCATCCGAGGGCTGACCTTCAAATAAGTCCGTTATGGATTTTATCGCATCTTGTTGAAATTGTAGATTAGCTTCAAAATTTATCTTCATAGCTTATATCGTCTTAAATTCAACGCCTGAATCCTTCATTTGTAAAACCGTATTGGTTTTTAATTGGTCATTGTCTTTGAATAATTTATCCAAAGCGATAACTTTATGAGGCTGTTCTTTTAAGACGGCATCCACTATTTTTTTATCTGCTTTTTCAAGCATAAAAATCAGTTCATTATCATTTATAGAATAGTAGTTCCCTTTATGCTCAATCTTACTATTTAGGTCTTTTCCACTTTTCAATAATAATTCATAGACCATATTTTCAATAGTTGCCGATTTAGAAACGGGGTCAACAAATAGTTTCATTTGTTCCTCTAAGGCTTTTGCATCTTTACCCTTTATTTGCTGCCATTGTTTAAAATTACTATCGGAAAGTTTAAGAACTTTGAAACCTTTATCACTTTTATTTTTTGGAAAATCTTTTTGAACCTTTTTCGAAGCTCTTTTAATACGTTCTTTAGCTAAATCAGCAATTGTTGTATAGCCTTCATTAAAGGCTTCGCTATCATCATCACATAACTCTGGAATTTGAACGCATATGAATCTTCGATTACTATTTAATTCAGCGTTTATTTCAAATACAGAATGTGCGGTAGTTCCAGAACCACTAAAAAAATCTAAAACTAAATCGCCATCATTTGAGTTTGGCACAATCTCAATTAGTCTTTTTATTAATTGAGTAGGTTTCGGAAAATCAAATAATTTCTTACCATCAAAAAGTGAACGCAAATCTCTTGAAGCTTTTTTATTTCCATCAAGGTCTGTCCATAAGGGAGAAGGTCTTTTGGTTCTACCCTCTAAATAATACTTAACGTAAGGCCACCATATTTCTTCGTTGTTTCTTTTTGTTTTTTTCCAAAAAATGTAGCCTTCCGAATTGTATTTTTCAAATGTAGATTTTTCAAATCGCCATCGACCTTCATATCCTGCTGGCGCAATCGGAAATACTTTTTTTCCATCAGGGTCGATAACTGGATAATACATATTAGGTCTATCCTCTCGCTTATCCTGACTACCCGTTTTTCTCATTTGGTCATAAGCAAATTTTCCGCGTTCATCTTCATTTTCGAACCTCTTTAAGTCTTTTTCATTTAACCTAAGTCCACTTAAATCGACATCATCTTTAGAATAGGCTAGTACAAAATCAAAGGAACTACCTAAACCACCACTATCTTGCCCTGTAGTTTGTCCTGTGCTTCTAACTATATTTCCTAGAAAATTTTCACTACCAAAAACTTCATCCATAGCAAGTTTCAGGTTATGCGCTTCATTATCATCTATTGAAACAAAAATCACACCATCAGGAGTTAATAGATTTTTTGCTAAAAACAAACGGGGGTACATCATATTCAACCAGTTACTATGATATTGACCATTTTCTTTACGGTTTTTCTTAAACATACCGTCTTTAGTCATGTAACCTTCATCGTCTTTATCGCCTACACGCTTTTCATATTCTTCTTTAGTTTCAGCAAATTTATCAGGATAAATAAATGAGTCGTTTCCAGTATTATAGGGAGGGTCGATATAAATCATTTTCACTTTACCGAAATAACTCTTTTGAAGCACTTTAAGCACTTCCAAATTTTCGCCTTCAATAAAAATGTTCTCGGTTGTATCAAAGTCTACAGATTCTTCTTTTACAGGAGTAAGTGTACTACTAGTCGGGGCTTGTAAAACTTTAAACGCTTCGCTTTTTCCTGCCCAATTCAGTACATAACGTTCATTAGTGAAGTTTATATCTTCCCCAAGAGCAGCTTTTAATTTTTCCCAATCTATTTTTCCTTCTGCAAAAGCTTCGGGTAATACTTCACGCAGCGCATTAAGTTTTTGTTGTTGTGGTGTTAGGCTAGTTCCGTCCATATTTTTAGCAATCTTTTCTTTTAGTCAGTAATTCTTGCGCTTCTATATTTAGTATATCTGCAATCTTGTATAAATCCTCTAGGCTAGGTTGTCGCCTGTTTTGTGCATAAGAGTTTACCATGTTGTAACTCTTGCCAAGTTGTTCAGCCAACCATTTTTGTTTTATGCCTTTTTCTTCTAAAACCTCTTTAATACGGTTCATTTTGCATATTATATTAAGCTGACTAAGATATAAAAGTTCAATCAATATCTCACGAAGTGAGTATTAAAATAAAAACAGGATGTTTTTAAAACGGCTACTTGTTTTAGGTATGTTTTAGGAAGGGTATAAAAAAAGCCCTCACATTTCTGTGAAGGCTTGATTTTACTAGTAGCGGGAACTGGACTCGAACCAGTGACCTTCGGGTTATGAGCCCGACGAGCTACCTACTGCTCTATCCCGCGATATGGGTTTCCAAAACAATCAACTTAGCCTTTAGCTTTCAGTTCATAATGCTGACTGATTTATTTTGGACTGCAAAGATACGATGCTTTTTTAATACTATCAAAGAATTCAAGAATAATTATTTTAATGTTATCCTTGTAAAAATGCTTAAATTACCAGTCTTAAAAACCTTTATTTCTTCATATGAATTATATAAATGATTTTTTGTCTAGCGTTCTTCCTTATACTGAGTGGGTTATGCTTTTTTTAATTATTGGTGGCGGATTATTTCTTGTGTTTTATTCTAAATTATTACCCTACCGTTATTTTAAACATGCTATAAAAATTACATCAGGGAAATACGATGATCCTAATAATCCTGGAGAGGTAAGTTCTGTTCAGGCTTTGTCTTCTGCTGTTGCGGCAACAGTGGGTATGGGTAATATTGCAGGAGTAGCTATTGCTATTTATCAAGGAGGTCCTGGGGTGGTGTTTTGGATTTGGATAACCGCATTAGTGGGTATGTGTATAAAATTTTATTCTTGTAGTCTCGCCATTATGTACCGTGGAAATGACTCCGATGGGAATTTACAAGGAGGTCCTATGTATTATATTTTAAACGGTATGGGAAAAAATGCAAAGCCATTAGCAATATTCTTTTGTGTCGCTGGTTTATTTGGAGTGTTACCAGCATTTACAACAAATCAGTTTACGCAAACTTTAATGTCGGTTGTGAAACCAGATAATGCATTTACTGTTTTAGGAGAATTTAATTGGAGGTTAATTATCGGTATTGTATTATCAATAATCACATCATTTGTAATTTTTGGTGGACTTAAAAAAATAGCAAAAGTAGCAACAGCTGTAGTGCCTTTTATGGTACTATTATATTTAATAGCTGTTTTTTATATTATACTAATGAATTTCACTGCTGTTTTTCCTTCACTTCAATTAATAGTAGTTGAAGCATTTAATTTAAAAACAATAGTAACAGGTGGTCTTTGGGGTTTAATTATTATAGGAATCCGTAGAGCTGTTTTTTCAAACGAATCTGGTGTTGGTAATGCGCCTATGTTTCACGGGCAATCTAAGACAAAAGAACCTATACAAGAAGGTTTAGTTGCTATGCTAGGTCCGTTTATAGATACCATAATTGTATGTACATTAACAGCAGTAGTTATTATTTTAAGTGATGCTTATTTAGAAACAGAAACCAACGGAATTGCGATGACCCTAAATGCTTTTGAAAAATCTATTCCTTTTGGGAATGTGTTACTCATGATTATTGTAACAGCTTTTGCACTGTCTACTTTATTTACTTATTCATATTATGGCACAAAATGTTTATCTTTTTTAACAAATGCTAAAATTGGAAAGTATTATAATCTCATTTATATAGGGAGTATTACCTTTGCAGCAGTGGCATCTGTAGATTTGGTTATTAATTTAATAGATTTATCTTTTGCGCTAATGGTAATTCCTAATATGATTGCCGTTTTGTATTTGGCTCCAAAAGTGAATGATGCCATGAAAACTTATTTTTTAAAAATGAAGAATGACAAAGCATAAAGCTGGTTTTGTAAATATTATTGGCAACCCAAATGTGGGTAAGTCTACTTTAATGAATGCCTTTGTGGGAGAGAAACTCTCTATAATTACTTCTAAAGCACAAACTACAAGACATCGTATTTTAGGGATCGTTAATGGTGATGATTTTCAAGTAATTTTATCAGATACGCCTGGGATAATAAAACCTGCATACGAATTACAATCTTCTATGATGGATTTTGTGAAATCTGCTTTTGAAGATGCAGATATTCTAATTTATATGGTAGAAATTGGAGAAAAAACATTGAAAGATGAACATTTCTTTGAGAAAATTAGAAACAGTAAAATCCCGGTATTATTATTTTTAAATAAAATAGATGATACTGAACAAGAAATTATAGAAGAACAAGTACAATATTGGCAAGAACAACTGCCAACTGTAGAAATACATTTAATTTCTGCTTTAATGAACTTTAATATTAAAGCGGTTTTTGAGCGTATTATAGAATTATTACCAGCAAGTCCACCGTATTATCCAAAAGATCAGTTAACGGATAAGCCAGAACGGTTTTTTGTAAACGAAACTATTAGAGAGAAAATTTTACAACAGTATAAGAAAGAAATCCCGTATGCAGTAGAAATAGATACTGAAGAATTTTTTGAGGATGAAAAAATAATACGAATGCGTGCTGTAATAATGGTAGAAAGAGATTCTCAAAAAGGAATTATTATAGGACACAAAGGAGCTGCATTAAAAAGAGTAGGTGTAGAAGCTAGGAAAGATTTAGAAAAATTCTTTGATAAACAAGTGCATTTAGAACTTTATGTTAAAGTAAATAAGAATTGGAGAAGCAATTCTAATCAATTAAAACGTTTTGGTTATAATACATAGGTATTTAATAGCGATTCAAAGAATATTAGCTTAGAGTGATAAATAATTAAGATTATTTTTTAATTTTAACGAAATTTTTGTCAACCTATAAAAAATATGATTCGTAATGTTATTTATATTAGTAAAGCAAAAAAGGTCTTTACTAAAATAGAAATAAAAGAGTTGCTATTTAAAGCAAGAGTAAAGAATAGAAAAAACAACATAACAGGATTCTTAATATACAAAGAAGGATTTTTTATTCAATGGGTAGAAGGGCCACCCGAAAATCTTTCGAATCTTATGGATTACTTGCTAAAAGATTCCCGTCATCACGAACTAAAAGTCTTAGTAGATCGACCTTTGAAAAATTCAATATTTGCAAATTGGCGAATGCTTTATTTACCAGAATTAGAAATGATACAACATAAAGACTTTGAAAATTTATATGATGATTCTCATCAAACTGAAATTTTTGAATTTATAGATAAGATAGATTTTGATTCGTTAAGTGAATTTAATGAATACAATAATGTTAATGTTGGTTAATAAGTTTAGCTAAAGTATTATTTCATATCTCTAAATAAGGTTTAATAATAGTTAGGATCTTATATCTAATGAGGTATATTCTGATATTAAGATATTTCTTTGTGCTTTAACTTCAACTTTTTTAAACTTGAGTATCTTAAGATTTAAGAACACTTTTTCTTAAAAAATGGCTTATTTGTATTTTGGATGACCCTTTGCCAGTACGTTATTTGTTAGCTAGGCTATCTATTGAAAAAATAGAAAACAGTATGATGTTTATACTCACTTATGCCAGCCTATTTTTTCTTCACATAATAATAAGGTAATAATAAAAGCCAATACTTAACATTAGAATAATTTTGTAATCACAATAATTTTAATTCTGGTTTTCATTTTTGTAGCATAACAAATTTATCTAGAAAATGAAAAAAACAATACCAATTACATTATTAGCAATTACGTTATTATCTTCTTGTGTAAAAGATTTTACAGGAGATAGAGAAGATTCAGATGTAGATACCTCTGCGTTAACTTTTACAGAAATAGGTTATTTTACAAATGGTACCGGAGACGAGGGTTTCGCCGAGATTAGTGCTTATGATGAGCAAACAAGAAAGTTGTTTGTAGTGAATCCTAACGATACTGAAATTTCTGTTTGGGATATTTCCATCCCTTCGGCTGCAATAAAGTTATCTCCAATTCAACTTCAAGGAATTCCAAATAGTGTAGCAGTACATAATGGAATATTAGCAGTTGCAGTAGAGAATATAGATAAGCAAGCAAACGGTAATATTGTTACTTATAATACGGATACGCAGGTTTTAATGCAAACATATATAGCTGGCGCATTACCAGATATGGTAACTTTTAGTCCAGATGGTAAATTTTTAATTTCTGCTAATGAAGGAGAACCAAGTGATGATTATTCAGTTGATCCTATGGGGTCTATTACTATTGTAAATTTAGAAAAAAATGAAATAAACACCCTGTATTTCTCAAATTTTGATGCATTAAGTATTGGTAATGATTTTAGAGTGTTTGGTCCTAGTGCAACATTTAGCCAAGATGTAGAACCAGAATATATTGCAGTTTCAAACGATAGTAAGTATGCGTATGTAGCACTACAAGAGAATAATGGTCTCGCTACTGTAGACTTAGATGCAATGACAATTTCTAATGTAGTTGGCTTAGGTGTAAAAGATTTTAGCCTTTCAGAAAATAAAATTGATGCAAGTAATAGAGACGGTATTGTAGGTAATTTTAAAAATTGGCCCGTTTTTGGTTTCTATATGCCAGACGCAATTACATTTGCAGAAATTAATGGCAATCCATACATAATAAGTGCTAATGAAGGTGATGCAAGAGATTATGATGGTTTTTCAGAAGAAGATCGTATTAAAAACTTAGTTTTAGATCCTATAATTTTTCCTAATGCTGCTGAGTTGCAAAAAGATGAAAATTTAGGAAGATTAAAGACTACTACAGTCAATGGAGACATAGATAATGATGGTGATTTTGATGAAATTTATGCTTATGGCGCCAGATCATTTACAATTTGGAATACAGATGGGTCTCTAGTGTATGATAGTGCTGATGAACTTGGAAGAAGAACATTTGAGTTAAGAGCTTCTCTTTTTAATAATGATGAAGGTGAGGTAGATGAAAGAAGTGATGATAAAGGAGCAGAACCAGAAGCAGTAACAACTTTAAAAGTTGGAAATGCTACCTTATTATTTGTAGGTTTAGAAAGAACAGGAGGTGTAATAGTGTATGATATTACCAATCCTAATCAACCAGTATTTGTAGAATGGTTGTTAAATACAAGAGATGTTGGCCCAGAAGGCTTACTTGTAATAGCGAAAGAAAATAGCCCTACAGGAAATGCCTTAGTAGTTATTACAAATGAAGTTTCTAATACGGTGGTATTTTACGAGATTAAATAAACAGGACATAGTTTTACATAAAACCTTGAATTTGTAGTGATTCAAGGTTTTTTTATGCTCAAAAATTTAAAAGAGAGATTAAATTTCTAGAAGATCTTACAGATCATGAAATTCAATAAGAACGATCCACCCATAAGATGGTATTTTACTTCAGAATTTAGTAGTACTTTTGCAGAAAATAAGGAAGTTATGAGTGCTATTGTAGCCATTGTGGGAAGACCTAATGTTGGAAAATCTACTTTTTTTAATAGATTAATTCAGCGTAGAGAAGCAATTGTAGATGCTGTAAGTGGTGTTACAAGAGATCGCCATTATGGAAAAAGCGATTGGAATGGGAGAGAATTTTCTGTTATAGATACTGGTGGTTATGTATTAGGGAGTGATGATGTTTTTGAAGCAGAAATAGATAAGCAAGTTGAGTTGGCAATAGACGAGGCAGATGTAATCATATTTATGGTTGATGTTGAAACCGGTGTAACTGGTATGGATGAAGATGTTGCAAACTTGCTTAGGAGGGTTAAAAAACCAGTGCTTTTAGCAGTTAATAAAGTAGATAATAATAAAAGAGCAGAAGATGCAGTAGAATTCTATAGTTTGGGACTTGGGGATTATTATACTATTGCCAGTACAAATGGTAGTGGAACAGGAGATTTGTTAGATGCTTTAGTAGCAGTTTTACCCGAGAAAGAAATTGAAAAGGAAGATAATTTACCACGTTTTGCAGTAGTAGGTCGGCCTAATGCAGGTAAATCATCCTTTATAAATGCTTTGATTGGTGAAGAACGCTATATTGTAACAGATGTAGCGGGTACTACAAGAGATAGTATAGATACCAAATATAACCGATTTGGGTTTGAGTTTAATTTGGTAGATACTGCAGGAATTAGACGAAAAGCTAAAGTGCGTGAAGATTTAGAATTTTATTCAGTAATGCGTTCGGTACGTGCTATTGAACATGCAGATGTTTGCATTTTATTATTAGACGCTACTCGTGGTTTTGATGGTCAAGTACAAAACATTTTTTGGTTAGCGCAGCGTAATAATAAGGGAATAGTTATTTTAGTTAATAAGTGGGATTTAATAGAAGATAAAGAAACAAATACTGTTAAACAGTACACGCAAAAAATAAAAGAGGCCATAGCTCCTTTTACAGATGTTCCTATTTTATTTATATCGGTTTTAACTAAACAGCGTATTTTTAAGGCTATTGAAACCGCAGTAGAAGTTTACCAGAATAGAAGCCGTAAAATACAAACGCGAAAGTTTAATGATATGATGCTGCCACTTATTGAGAACTATCCCCCTCCAGCATATAAGGGTAAATTTGTTAAAATAAAATTTTGTACACAATTACCAACACCATATCCACAGTTTGCTTTTTTTTGTAACCTACCGCAATACATTCGAGATCCATATAAACGCTTCTTGGAGAATAAATTAAGAGAACACTTTAATTTTTCGGGAGTACCTATCTCTATTTTTATGAGAAAAAAATAGTTTAAGGCTAAAGTATTAAAATTATAAAAAGAGTATAACCTTTAGGAAGCAGGTGGTAGTTTTTAAGTAGTATTATTCCTTGGGTTAGTCTAATTCGCCCATTTCCTGTTTTGTTAATAATTCAGATCTAAGATGCAAATACATAGCTTCTTTCATTTCTTCATTATTACTAAATTGATTCATTAGGGAATAGCCTAATACATAACCAAACGAAAAAGAATCAATCTCTACTTTACCATGTTTTTTTTTATAACTGTAATAATTCTTTAATATATGTTTCCAATCTAATACATATGGTTTCGTATCATTTACCCCAAAAATAATATCATTTAATTCAACTAAGCTTTGACTCAATTTTTCGCCAATACTTGTAATAAAATTAAATGCAGTTCCGTTATTGTAGCTATTTACTTTTTCCATTTTACTTTAATTAATAATGTTATAAAAACTTATAATAATTATATAGTGTAAAACATCGCTAAAAACAATAATTTTTTAATTGATAAGAAATTTTGAAAGCAGGTGTTCATTTTCAAAAATACTAATAAAATTTAATATTTAGTAGTATTTTTCTATATAAAAAAGTGAAAAAAATTACATTTATTTGTATAAATAAATATAATCTATAAGAATTTTTCTATATTTAATTATACTATAACCGCTATTTTTATAAGGTTTTTATATAATTTATAATAAGTTTTTGTTAGATGTAACTCTAAATTTTACGGTAAATAAAAATGAATGATGATTATTTAATAACCTATGTAGAAATAGGGTTTAGAGTGGTGTATTCCTACAAATCTTCATATCCAGAAAAACTTGTTTTTACTGCACACCCTTTAGAATTATTAGACGAATTATTGCATCAAGATGAAATAGAGCAATTTATGATTGCAGGATATATTGACGCATTGTTAATTCCACATGTTACTTTTAAGGGTTTTACGATACAAATGGATAAAGAATTTCACGAACGTTTGGGGAAATTATATACCGAAGTTTCCAAAGAGTTTATAGCGTCATATGATGTAAGGGGTTAGTTAATCCATAACTAATTTAAATGGAGATGTGTTATACAATCATTCCATATTCTTAACTTTTAATTAGATGCTCAGTTCAAGAAATTCTAGATGATTTAGAGTTGACTTTTTATTCGGATCAGTTCAGCTTTAACACCTTCTAGTTTTTGAATGATTTCAAAATTAGATAAAGTCTTTTGTTTTTCTTCCTTTAAGTGTATTTTGGCGCCTTCTAAAGTAAAACCACGTTCTTTTACTAAATGATATATTAATTTTAAGTTGCTAATGTCCTGAGGTGTAAATTTACGGTTACCTTTTGCATTTTTTTTGGGTTGTAAGACATCAAATTCTTTTTCCCAAAAACGAATTAGAGAGGTGTTTACATGAAAAGCTTTGGCTACTTCGCCAATACCATAATATCGTTTTTCCGGCAGTTCTATATGCATTAATCTAGAGATTGATTTTCTTGAGATGCGTTTTTCAATAAATTATTAAATTCTTCAGCAGTTAAACTACCATAGTAAAAGTTAATGGGATTAATACGTTCACCACCTTTAAATATTTCATAATGTAGGTGTGGTGCTTGAGAACGACCCGTGCTTCCAACAAAACCAATGAGATCACCACGTTTAACTTTTCTACCTTTCGTAACATTATACCTGCTTAAATGCGCGTATAAACTAGTATAACCAAAACCATGATCTATTCTGATATGGTTCCCGTATCCAGATGAGCCACTATCTGCCCTTGTAACTACCCCATCACCCGTTGCATATACAGGAGTACCCTTTTTGGCAGAGAAATCCATACCTCTATGCATTTTACGCACTTTAGTAAAAGGATCAGATCGCCAACCATATCCAGAAGCCATACGTTTTAAGTCTTCATTTTTTACAGGTTGTATTGCTGGAATAGCAGCCATTAGTTTTTCTTTCTCAGCAGCTAATACCGTAATTTCATCTAAAGATTTAGATTGTATCACCATTTGTTTTTGAATAATGTCCATGCGTTTTGTTGTCGCAATAATCATTTCAGAATTATTATAACCACTTAAAGATTTATACCTGTTGATCCCACCAAATCCTGCTCTTCTTTGTTCTTCAGAAATTGGGTTAGCATCAAAATACAAACGGTAGATGTTATTATCCCGATCCTCAACATTTGCTAAAACACGTTCAATTTGTTCCATTTTTTTATTTAGAATCTCAAACTGAAGTTCATAATTATTAAGTTCTCTTTCTAATGATAATTCTTTTGGAGTGTTAATCAGGTTTGTATTTAGTAATAAAGTAAGTCCAATAGCGCCAAACAAAAACGCAGACAGTAAAAACAAGCTGATGTTCCTATATTTCCGAGATTTTTTAGGCTCTAATTTTCGATACGAAAGCGTATCAGGATCATAATAATATTTTACTTTAGACATAAACGGATTTATCCTATTTTTGTGGTTTAGTTCTATAAGGTTAACAAACAAATATAAAAATTGTTTTATAGAATAAGTTAAAATTATCAAAAGCTTACCTTTTTCCTATGAAATCTCAAGAAATTAGATCAAAATTCTTAACATTTTTTACAGATAAAAGCCATAAAATAGTGCCATCTGCACCGATGGTAATTAAAGACGATCCTACATTAATGTTTACCAATGCAGGAATGAACCAGTTTAAAGCGTTTTTTTTAGGAATAAATGAACCAAAAAATGTACGGGTTGCAGATACGCAAAAATGCCTTAGAGTAAGTGGTAAGCATAACGATTTAGAAGAAGTAGGAAAAGATACCTATCACCATACCATGTTTGAAATGTTAGGAAACTGGAGTTTTGGTGATTATTTTAAAAAAGAAGCTATTGCATGGGCATGGGAATTTTTAACTGAAGTATGTAAAATAGATAAAGAAAGTCTTTATGTAACGGTTTTTGAAGGGAGTAAGGACGCAGATAATTTAGAGCAAGATACTGAGGCGCTAAATCTTTGGAAAGAAATTGTGCCAGAAAATCAGATTCTGTTTGGGAATAAAAAAGATAATTTTTGGGAAATGGGAAGTCAAGGCCCTTGTGGCCCTTGTTCCGAAATACATGTAGATATCAGACCAAAAGCTGAAAAAGCTAAAGTTTCTGGAGCTAGTTTGGTCAATATGGATCATCCGCAGGTTGTAGAAATCTGGAATTTGGTTTTTATGCAATACAATCGTAAGGCTAATGGTGTTTTAGAAGCATTACCTGCTAAACATGTAGATACAGGAATGGGATTTGAACGTCTTTGTATGGTGATGCAACAGGTACAATCTAACTATGATACTGATGTATTTACACCCATTATTAGAGAAATAGAAACCATTACCAACAGTACTTATGCTAAGGAAGAAGAAATTGATATCGCCATTAGAGTTATTGCAGATCATATCCGGGCGGTAGCTTTTTCAATAGCAGACGGACAGTTGCCGAGTAATACCGGAGCTGGTTATGTGATCAGAAGAATTTTACGGAGAGCCATTCGCTATGGCTTCACTTTTTTAAATACCAAAGAACCTTTTATGTATCGTTTAGTAAAAGTATTGATCGATACTATGGGCGATGCTTTTTCAGAACTAAAAGAACAAAGACAGCTGATAGAAAATGTAGTAAAAGAAGAAGAAAACTCCTTCTTAAAAACATTAGACCAAGGGCTTGTTTTGTTAGATACGATTATTGCAAATACAAAAGGCAAAGAAGTAAATGGTAGAAAAGCCTTTGAATTGTATGATACCTATGGTTTCCCAAAAGATTTAACGGCACTTATTTTAAGTGAAAGGGGCTTTACTTTAGATGAAAAAGGTTTTGATGCAGGGATGCAAGAGCAAAAAACGCGTTCTCGCTCAGCTTCTGAGGTTTCCAAAGAAGATTGGACGGTATTATCATTAGATACAGAGCAGGAATTTGTAGGCTATGATACGCTAGAAACCAATGTGAAATTGGTGAAATATAGAAAAGTTACTTCTAAAAAAGAAGGAGAACAATATCAATTGGTTTTTAATCTAACCCCTTTTTATGCAGAAGGTGGTGGGCAAGTAGGTGATAAAGGCTATCTGGAAGCGCCAAATGGAGATGTTGTCTATATTATAGATACTAAAAAGGAAAATAATGAAAGTATCCATTTTGCAAAGGGTTTGCCAAAAGATGTAAATACTACTTTTAAAGCAACTGTAGATGCCAAACAACGGAAACGTACAGAGTGCAACCATACCGCTACACATTTATTGCACCAGGCATTGCGAGAAATTTTAGGAACCCATGTAGAGCAAAAAGGATCTGCAGTACATTCTAAATACTTACGTTTTGACTTTTCTCACTTTTCTAAAGTAACACTAGACGAACTTAGAGCGGTAGAGAATTTTGTAAATGCTCGTATAGAAGGGAATTTACCTTTAGAAGAACAAAGAAATGTGCCTATGGAAGAAGCGGTATCACAAGGGGCTATGGCACTTTTTGGAGAGAAATATGGTGATGCGGTGCGTACCATTAAATTTGGACAATCTGTAGAGCTTTGTGGAGGTACACATGTACAAAATACAGGTGATATTTGGCATTTTAAAATAAAGTCCGAAGGTGCGGTTGCAGCAGGAATACGACGAATAGAAGCTATAACCTCTGATGCTGTTAAAGATTTTTATTTTGATAATAACAGAACATTATTCGAAATAAAAGATCTATTAAACAATACAAAAGACCCTGTAAAAGCAGTGAGTTCTTTACAAGATGAGAATATCAAGCTTAAAAAAGAAGTGGAAGCTTTATTAAAAGAAAAAGCAAAAAACTTAAAAGGCGAATTAGTAGCGAAACTAAAAGAAGTAAACGGAATACAATTTTTAGCAGAAAAAGTAGCTTTAGACGCAGGTGGTATTAAAGATTTGTCTTTTGAAATGGCAAAGAATCAAGATAATTTATTTCTCTTACTAGCCGCAGAAAATAATGGTAAAGTAGTGCTGTCTTGTTATATCTCTAAAACGTTGGTAGAATCTAAAGGCTTAAGTGCGGTAACGGTTGTTCGTGAACTCGGAAAACACATCCAAGGTGGTGGTGGTGGACAAGCTTTCTTTGCAACGGCAGGAGGTAAAAACCCAGATGGTATAGCAGAGGCTTTAGCGAATGCTGAGGGGTATTTGTAACAGATGGAAAATACTGCTTCTTCTTGGTTTTAAATAATAAACTAAATATTTCTGTTTTATATAATTGAGACAAAAACAATGAAAGAATTATTAAACAATATAGGGATTGATAATTTTGATTCTTTTATATACGAATACGAACCTATTAAACTTGACTGGTGGGATTCTAAAAACAAAACATCTATTGGAATAGAAATCCACCAAAATGAAGATGGATTACATGAATTGAGTATTGTTTTTTGTCCAGAAGTTGAAGAAGGAATTGTTGAGAGAACAATCGTTTTAATTGTTTCGTATAAATTAAAATCTATAGAAAATCAAGCTCTAGTTGAAAAAAATGTTTGTGAACAATTAATAAGGGAAAACATTTTTGACTTTTCTAAAGAACAAAATGCTTACATCATTGATTCTTTAGAGAGTGTAAAAAAAATAATATTAGAAATTTTAAACTTGATAACAAATAAGAAGCCTATATATATTGTTGATTTAAAACAAATGGAAGAAGATGATGAAGAAATTCCATACGAAACTGGAGATAATTTAGATCATTTTATTGCTATGATGTATATGAATTCAATAGAGTTTACCGAAGAAAATATTGTTGAAAACATAGATTTAGGTGTTGAATTAGAAGGTGTTAAATATATAACGGAACTAAAGAATGATGTTGATAGTGAGATATTATATGATTTTAAAGAAGATTATGATGTTGATGATAAAACCCTTCAATTTATTAAACAAATAATAAAAAACTATGTACAGTAATTTATATAGCGTACATGCTACCTCTTGAAAAGCAAAGGAATCATACAGGAGATGTTAAAATTTCCACAGAAAACTACGATATGAAACTCCAAACACAAGTCCCATTACAAAAAGCAGACCATCAAATTGATTATAACAGTCAGTTATTGGTCTTAGGCTCTTGTTTTGCGGAGCATATTGGAGCAAAATTAAATTATTTTCAATTTCAAAATCTTCAAAACCCCTTTGGGATCTTGTTTCACCCTTTGGCTATTGAAAAACTGATTTCTAAAGCGATAAAAAAAGAACAATATTCAGAAGAAGATGTCTTTTTTTTAAATGAACGTTGGCATTGTTTTGATGCACATTCTGATTTGAGTGATCCCTCCAAAGAAAAGCTTTTAGAAAAATTAAATGTAACCCTAACCGATACGGGGCAACACATAAAAAAAGCCACACATATCCTAATCACTTTAGGAACAGCTTGGGTGTATCAAGACAAAGAAACCAGGTTAAGAGTTGCTAACTGCCATAAAGTGCCTCAGGCAAGCTTTAATAAACAGCTTTTAGAGGTACAAGAAATAGAAGAAAGTCTTAAACGAACATTTGATCTAATTCAAAAACAAAACCAAGCAGCACAGATCATTTTTACCCTTTCTCCAGTACGTCATCTCAAAGATGGGTTTATAGAAAACCAGCAAAGTAAAGCGCACTTAGTAAGTGCTTTACACAAAGTTTTAAAAATTTCCCCTTTTGGGGCTTGGGGGAATTATTTCCCTTCCTACGAAATTATGATGGATGAGCTTAGAGATTATCGTTTTTATAAAACGGATATGGTACATCCTAATGATTTGGCGATAGCCTATATTTGGGAGAAATTTGTAGCGGTTTGGGTAAACAAAAAGGTATATGAGGTGATGGAAGCGGTAGCAACTGTTCAAAAAGGAATTGCACACAGACCTTTTAATCCTGAGTCTGATCAGCATCAGAAGTTTATAAATTCACTTCAAAAGAAAATTCAGTATCTTCAAAAGGAATATGCATTTATGAAATTTCAATAATGAAAAAAGTCTTAGTTGGAGCTATCATTACTTTAGCTTCTATTTTAATTTATAAATCTTGTGCAGATTACAATACCGAAAAATCGATTCTAAGAGAGAATTCTATGCTTCTTCAAGAGCAAATTTCTAATGTATCTAAGCTAATTGTTACAGAGGGTCATTTTTCTGAAGTATATACTTATAAAGATTCTAAAGAACTTTTTGGAGCGCTTGTTACCGCAGATAAAAAAGCATTGGTGGTTGTAAATGCTGAGGTCGATATTGTGTACGATCTTAGTAAAATTGTAACTAGTATTGATTCTGAAATGAAAACAGTCATTTTAGAAAACATACCAGAACCCGAAATTAAATTACATCCAGATTTTGAGTATTATGATGTTACTGCTGACTATCTAAATCAATTTACAGCTAGTGATTATAATAAAATAAAAGCAAACGTAAATGAGTCGCTCTTACAAAAAGTACGTCAGTCTTCTTTAATTTCAAATGCCCAAAATCGGCTTTTAAGTGAATTGTCAAAAATTTATGTATTAACCCATACTATGGGTTGGACTTTAACCTATGATGGTACACCTATAAACAGTGTAAAAGATATACAATTAATTAAAGGATAATATTTAAGCAAGAGCGTTTGCTTTATCAATTAATTCCAATCCATCATCAATAAGATGCCCAACTTTAGGGTTTTCTCTTTTTACATTTTCTAAATGCTTGAGAATTTCTTCAGCAAAATTGCTGTTCTCATCATTTTTTACCAGTTCGTATAATTCTACTACCAAGAGCCAATCTGTAGGATGGTTTTCTTTTAAGGCTTCAAAAACCTTGTATCTAGAAATAGTGGTATTTGTACCTTCTCTATACTCTCGTATTTGCTGGTAATAGCTTTCTAATTGCTGTGCTTTGTTATCTACAGTGTTTGTTTTTATTGTTTCAGAGATGTTATGGGTTATTAGATTAAAACTGCTAAGATCTGCAGGACCGTTAAATGCAGATTGAATATGTTCGCCCACTGCCATATGGTATAAGCCAAAACTAGGTTGAAATAAGATGGTATTATGATGCGTAACCGTACAATGATCAAGCGTAATTAAAATAATTTCACCTTTTAAATTTCTTGTTCCCGTAATAATATCCCCAGTAACGGTAATATCTCCTTCAAACTCTAGGCTCACCCTTTCTCCTTCAAAAATGGCATAAGCTTTTAAGTCGCGTGGACTCATATCTTCTATGGCAAGGTTGATGCCTTTTAATTTCCCAATAGGCGAACCAAAGCCATTAGGGTGCTGTTTAACACCATGACCTACTAATTCTTTTTCTCTGTAGGATAAAGCAGTCTCTCCGGTTGTTTGCACATATACTGGTTTTCCCTTATAAACAATATGTTTTGTAAAACTACCAGATATTTGGATGCCAGTACTTAATTCTATAGTCCCTAATTCTTTAGAATTAATTAATTTTTCAAGACCACTTAAACCACCTTGACGCAATGCCATTGTATTTGCAAATTCTTCTAAAACCTGACTTAAATATGCAAAATCTGGTGTTACAAATAATTGCGGTTGCGGTTTGGTGATATCAAAAGGCGTATGCGCTGCTTCTATAGAATATGAAATTTTTTTTACATCATCAGTCATACACCAAGCGCTTTCGCCAATTGAAGAAAGTAGGCCAGCACCATATATTTTTGGATTTTCAACAGTGCCAATTAAACCATATTCTACTGTCCACCAATGTAAATTTCTAATGAGTGCCATTTCACTAGGCTCTCCCATATTTTCTTGTATGTCCTCTATGTGTTTTTCGGCGGTTTCAATCTCTGTTTGTGGGGTTCCAGGAGCTTCTTTTATAATAGATAAATGCCTAACCGCCTCGTAGAGCTCATAGTCTTTAGCGCTAGAAATGGCTTTAGAACCTATTTCTCCAAATCGCCTAAGGTATTCTGCATACTCAGGATTAGCAATAATAGGAGCATGCCCTGCACCTTCATGAATAATATCTGGAGCAGGCGTGTACTCAATATGTCCTAATTGCCTAATATCTGATGCAATAACTAATACATTGTAAGCCTGAAATTCCATAAAAGCAGAAGGGGGTATAAAACCATCAACAGCAACGGCAGCCCAACCAATTTCCTTTAAAATTCGGTTCATGCCATACATATTAGGGATATTATTTATAGAAATTCCTGTTTTTTGAAGCCCATCTACATAGGATTGATGTGCAACAGTACTTAAATAATCTACATTTTTACGCATTACATAACGCCATACTGCTTGGTTAATTGCAGTATAGTCTTCATAATTCTGAGGTTTTATAAACTGCTTTAAATGCTCAGGAAGCTTCTGTAGTATTTCGTTGCTTTCGTATGATGCGTTCATCTTATAAATATGATCTATTTTCCTATAAAATTATAATATATAGTGATAAGTATTTGTTAAAAATATATAAATCAGGAATTATTCCTATTATTAGATATAAATTAGGAATTTTATACTATTTTAGAATAGTGTTGGTTGTAAATAAGGAAAAATGGAATTAAAGTTAGATACACTAGATAGGCAAATATTAAAAATATTAGAAAATGATGCAAAAACAAATGCAAAAGACATCGCATCACAATTAAATATCACAAAAACTCCTGTTTATGAGCGAATAAGACGATTAGAGAAAGAAGGTTTTATTTCTAAATATGTTGCCATTCTTAATAGACATAAGATAGAGAGTAGCATTACAGTTTTTAGTTTTGTGTCTTTAGAAGTGCAAAAAGGAAAAATGATGGATGAGTTTGCTGAAAATATAAAAAGATACCCAGAGGTTGTAGAATGTTTTGTTGTGGGTGGAGAGTTTGATTTCTTACTAAAAATAATCGTAAAAGATCTTGATGCTTATTTTAAATTTTCTAAAGATAAAGTTGCTTCTTTAGCCTATATAGGAACTGTTAAGAGTGCTTTTGTTTTAAACGAATCTAAGTGTACCACTAATTTTCCTTTATTATTTTAACCCGCATTATGCAATAGAAAATCTATTCCGTTTTTAAACTGATGCAAAATATAACATTGCGCTACATTTTTAAGTTTAACCATAGCGATGCTATGTTAAAACTCAGAAAACGCCATATTGTATTGCTGTTTCAACCCTCATTACGAAGTTTTATTACATAATCCGAGTTTAAAATCAAAAAACCGCTCAAAGAGCGGTTTTTTGAGTAAGTAATAATTTGAGTATTTGCTACTGAGCTGCTAGCATAGGTGGGTATGCTTGCAATATCTCAGAAACAAATTCTTTAATACGAGCTTCTTTTTTTTCTATTTTTTTAGTTTGATAGAGAGTGCCTTCGCCTCTACCTTGCCAAACTAATTCTTTATTTTTTGCATCAATTAAATCTATATAAAGCGATCCTTGTGTACGGGTGCTTACATTTGGTCCTCCGCCAAAACCTCCGTAACCAAAGCCAAATCCTGGGCCAAAACCACGCCCATAAAACCAAGGGTTCCATCCCCAGCCCAAACCACCGCCCCAGTAGTTATTGTAGATGTCTACTTGTTCGCGTTCTTTTGTAAAAATGCTGACTAAAATATCTGGATTGTTTGATTTTACAAAGCCTTTTGAACTCATGTGTTCATCAATTGCATGTAAAATTCTTTTCTTATCTAAATCTGAAATTTGAGCTTTATCAATACCAGTTTTGTAAAAAGCATAGGTTTTGTAGCCTTCAAAATTAACATTTTTATCATAGTCAGATAAAACCTTAACCGAAGTACACGAGCCTAAAACAAGTAATGCTAGTACTGGAATTAACAGGAGTTTAATTTTTTTCATAATATTTTTTTTAATGGATTAATAGCAGCTAGTGACATAAAAGAAATAACAATAATCATGCCGAATATGTGTATTTCATGGGCTTTGTAAGTTAAAAATACAAATTTTAAATCACTTTTTTGTAAAGGATTCTTAAATCTTTGAATCCAAAGAGTATAATACTAAGGTAAGGTGTTAGAAAACTGATGTAGGTAATTATTTTCTTTTTTTTAGATAACCATAAGGACAATGTCTACAGCCGCTCTCGCAGCAATACCCTCTTTTTAAATGATATTGCTCTGTAAAAACTTTATACCCTTCAGGAGACAAATAATAATCTCCTTCTTCTAATGGCAATATTTTATTCATTTATAAAATTAAGATGGTATCTTTTTAATTTGTTATAATTAGCCACTTTACAGCACCTAATTTCTAGTCAAAAATACTTCTTCTTTGTTAATAAACTATTTTTAAAAGTGCATTTTATCTATATTTTACGATATATTTCACCATTTTTTACCATTGGTCGTTTTTGTAAGTAACAAAACTAATAAGTTGTATTTGGCACACTTTTAGGTTATATATTTGATATAGATCCTAAAATGTATGATTGTAGTATCAAAATTATTTTTTCATAAAAACTATATCGGCTTATCGGTTTGGCCATTTATCATTTTAAAAAATGATGCTCTAAAATGGGACGCAAAACTAATTAACCATGAGCGTATTCATCTACAACAACAAAAAGAATTATTAGTACTTCCTTTTTATATCCTTTATACTCTAGAATGGTTATTTCGTTGTATTCTTTATTTAAATACTTATAAGGCGTATAGAAATATTAGTTTTGAACGTGAAGCATATTATAACGAAGGGAATTTAAATTATTTACAAGACCGAAAATACTTCAGCTTTATTAAATATCTTTGGATGTAGAAATCCAAGGAGTGCATTCACAAAATCAGCAAGTACATCTTCCTGTTTTATCAGAAAAAAAAATTTCTCTTTTCATAAAAAGAGAAGACAAAATACACCCTTTTATTTCTGGTAATAAATACCGTAAATTAAAATACAATTTTATCAAAGCCAAAGAGGAGGGGTTTTCTTCTGTTCTTACTTATGGAGGAGCATACTCTAATCATATTGCTGCAACAGCTTATGCGGGCAAACAATATGGTTTTAAGACTATTGGTATTATAAGAGGAGAAGAACTAGTTGATAAATGGTTTGATAATCCTACCTTAAAATTAGCACATGAAAACGGTATGCAATTTAAATTTATTTCTAGAACTACCTATAGAGAAAAAGAAAAGCAAGATTTTTTTGAAGGTTTAAAATCTGAATTTAAAAATTTTTATACCATCCCAGAAGGGGGTACAAATGCCTTGGCAGTAAAAGGCTGCGAAGAAATAGTAACAAAAGAGGATGCTTTTTTTAATGTGATTTGTACTTGTGTTGGGACTGGAGGTACAATTGCAGGAATTATTAATGCCGCTCAAAAAAAACAAATCGTTTTAGGTTTTCCTGCTTTAAAAGGTGATTTTCTAATTGAAGATATTCGTAAATTTGTTCAGAAAGATAATTGGAAATTACAAATGGATTATCATTTTGGGGGTTATGCTAAAATTACTCCTGTTTTAATTCATTTTATAAATGATTTTAAACAAGCTACTGGAATACCATTAGATCCTATATATACAGGGAAACAATTATATGGGATTTTAGATTTGATTAAAAAAGATTATTTTAAAAAAGGGACGAAAATTTTAGCCATTCATACAGGAGGTTTACAAGGAATTTCTGGAATGAATTTAAAACTAAAAAAGAAAAATTTACCATTACTAAACACATGATAAAAAGAACCAGCTTATTATTAATCATAGTATTATTATCGGCTTGTAAAGCAAAAAAGAGAACAATTTCTACTAAAAACAGCACTGAAACAAGCTCTAAGAAGAGTGTTAAAACCTACCCTAGTAGTGAAGATGACGGTTTATATCCTTTACCAGAAGATGATGGAAGATTTGTAACGTTTCCTATTTCAGATGTTAAAGAGTACATAAAAACTTTTTCGGAGATTGCGCAATTTGAAATGAAAGCTTTTGGCATTCCTGCAAGTATTACCTTAGCTCAAGGTATTTTGGAAAGTGGTTTTGGAAAAAGTACTTTAGTTAAAAAGACCAATAATCATTTTGGAATAAAATGTCATACAGGTTGGAAAGGAGATTATGAACTTCATGATGATGATGCAAAAGGGGAGTGTTTTAGAAAATACAATCACCCTATGTATTCTTTTAGAGACCATAGCTTGTTTTTATCAAAAAGATCGCGTTATGCGTTTTTATTTGAGTTAAAAAGTGATGATTATAAGGCTTGGGCAAAAGGCCTCAAGAAAGCTGGTTATGCTACAGATAAACAATATCCTCAAAAACTTATTGCTTTTATAGAAAAATATAAGTTATACAAGTACGATAAATCCGTTTTAAAAGAAGTAGGGTCTGTTACGCCAAAAGCAAAAGAATATATTTATAGCATACACGAAGTAGTTAAAGGAGATACTTTGTATTCGTTATCACAACGCTATTTCATTACCGTTGAAGCGCTCAAGAAATTAAATAAAATGCGTGACAATACCATTTCTATAGGACAGAAACTGATTGTAAAAAAAGAATTAAAATAAGTTTTTAGCATGATTTATAAAAGAAGTAGTGCTTTGTTTGAGGAGGCCCAAAACTATATTCCAGGAGGTGTAAATTCACCCGTTAGAGCTTTTAAAGCCGTAGGAGGGACGCCGATATTTGTGAAGGAGGCCAAAGGAGCTTATTTAATAGATGAAGATGATAATAGGTTAATAGATTACATATCTTCTTGGGGGCCATTAATCTTAGGGCATGCCTATGAACCGGTTATCGATGCAGTAATCGAAAAAGCAAAAAAAGGAACTTCTTTTGGAATGCCTACAGAAATTGAAACGGAGTTGGCAAAACTTGCCGTTTCTATGGTTCCAAATATAGATAAGATTCGTTTTGTAAACAGTGGAACGGAAGCTTGTATGAGTGCCGTACGTTTAGCACGTGGCTATACCTCAAAAGATAAAATTATAAAATTTTCAGGCTGTTATCATGGTCATTCAGATTCTTTTTTAATACAAGCGGGTAGTGGCGCTGTTACTTTTGGTTCTCCAAATAGCCCTGGAGTTACTCAAGGTACAGCAAAAGATACATTACTGGCTAATTATAATGATTTAAATAGTGTTGAAACATTAGTTACAGCTAATAAAAATGAAATAGCAGCAATCATTATAGAGCCAGTAGCAGGAAATATGGGTTGTATTATCCCTGATGAAGATTTTATAAAAGGATTACGTGAACTCTGTACTAAAGAAGGTATTTTACTCATTTTTGATGAGGTAATGACTGGTTTTCGTTTGGGGAAAGGTGGCGCACAAGAAGTTTTAGGCGTGGCAGCAGATATTGTTACTTTTGGAAAAGTAATTGGAGGAGGGTTGCCTGTGGGCGCTTTTGCGGCTAGAGCAGAAATTATGTCTTTCCTTGCACCAGATGGTCCAGTATACCAAGCCGGAACCTTAAGTGGTAATCCATTGGCCATGAGTGCTGGTTTGGCAATGTTAACCGCTTTAAATAATGATCCAGAGATTTTTAGAAGTCTGGCAGATAAAACTGCCTATCTGAATCAAGGACTTGATACAGTTTTACAGAATAAAAATATTCCGTATCAAATTAACAGGTTTGGGAGTATGATAAGTGTCCATTTTACGGATGAGCCCGTGGTAGATTTTGCCTCTTCTGCAAAAGGAAATAATGACAGGTTTAAAAAATATTTTCATGGAATGCTAGCAGCAGGAATTTATTTGCCACCAAGTGCTTTTGAAAGCTATTTTTTAAATGATGCTTTAAGTTATGAGGATCTTGATTTTACCATAGCAGCTTTAGAAAAATTAGAACTGTAATTTTATCTAGCGTTAGCTTTATTGGAGATTTGCATCAAGTTTTTTTGTTAAGAATTATTGGTAGTTTACATTTTTTTTGCCAATTCTAATTGTTTGTAGTAAGTTGTAATTCTAGAATTGGCATTGCTATCTACAAGTAAAATAACCACCATCAGTGCAATTGTTGTAATGCTAATTGCCCGCCAAAGGGCTTTGTCAACAAAAACAATAATTAGTGCAGCAACAATGATGATGATTGGAATTATTTTGAAAACAATAGTCTTGTATTCTCCCATTGATTTTTTGGTACGTGTTATTTCCAATTTCACAAATTCGGTTGCATTGGTATGGTATGCATCGGCAAAGCTTGTAATTCTAGACTTATTTGTGAAAAATATTCCAAGTCCTACTGCAAGCAGTAAAACTCCAGATACCAATGTTGGAATAATGTAAGCCTTAGCCATTTCAGTTTTACCAAGTTGCCAAAACCCAGTACTTGCAGCTAGGAATAGAATGGCAGAAAGAATAAAGAATCTTGATGAAAACACTTCCGCTTTTGCCCATTCAATAGCTATTTTTAATATTTCCATGTTGTTTATTGTTTTATAATATTCTAATAATTCTAGGATCTCTAAAATCATCACTTGAATATGCTTTACATTATGATGAAAGTTTTATCACTTCAATTTCCTATTCTATTTGGTGTATAGCAGCTTAGCGGTGTAGGTTTTGTGATCTAAAATAAAGATAAAACTAAATACATACAAGGAACCTTTTTAATAAGTTATACTGTAGAATAACTTTTGTAGAGAATGTATGTTTTGGGAGCCTTAATTCTTTTCAAGAAGAAAAGATTGGACTTCTAAAATAGAACAGTTTTAGGCAATAGCATAAATTATTTATAAGACAAAAAAAGAGACTGCCTTTTTAAACAGTCTCTTTTCTATTATTTTTAATGATGAGATTTTCTTTTCCTTTCTTTTGATCGTTTTTTCTTTTTTGCCATCATTTTTTCGAATTTTAAATATTGTTCATCATTTAAAATTTCTTTCATTTTTTTCTTCTGCGCTATTTGATGTTCTAGCCTGCTATTCATCATTGCAAAACGCTCATCTGATGTAGGTTTTTCTTCACCTGCCTTATTTTTGCGAGAAGCTTTTTTTTCTTTTCTGAGTATAGCGCTTTCAAGTAGCACCTCATTTACTTGTTCCTGTTGTTTGGGAGTTAAGTCTAAAGCTAATGTCATTTTTTTAGTCTGCAATTCTGCTATTTGCTTTGGACTTAAATCTTTATGCATTTTATCTTGTGCAAAACCTATTACACCTATTAAAACTGCCATGGTAAAAAATACTTTTTTCATTGTTTTTTGATTTTTTATGATTCTTTATCCTAGGACTAATTTTATGGGCTAAGGTTTAATAAGACACCTGTATTAATACTTTATAGATGACTTATATGCAAAAAAAAAGAGTCACATACCGTGACTCTTTTTAGATTTTAATAATTTTCTTTTATTCTTTTTCAGCTTCTGCAAGTTCAGTCATTCTTTTGTGGCGCATCATTTGCATCCATTTTTTATACTGATCTTCAGATAATATTTTTTTCACTTCATTTTTTATAGCACTAGCAGCGCCCAAACCATCATTAGATTGTTTATTTATTCTTCCTTTCTGTTTTTTTGATATAGTAGAAGGGTTTATTGTGCGTATTGCTTTCTGTTGTGAAGTAGTAAGGTGTAAATAGGAAGCCATACTTTCAAACTCCATTTTTTTTATTTCTTCTGGGCTGTATACTTCAACTGCATCATTTTTAATAGTAAGGTCTTGTGCAATCCCTAAAGTTGCAACAAGTAAAGATGCAATTACAATTATTTTTTTCATGAATTTAATTATTTAAAAATAGTATCATTAGTAATGAAAATTATACACTACTAACGATACTCACTTTAATTTTATTTTAACAATGACTTTATTTTTCTTCTTCTATTGTATTGTAGTTTTCGTCACCTGAATCAGACATTTCTATAACTGCTATTTTTGAGGACTCTAATGTATTATTTGTTGGTTTTTCTTCCACAAAATAGAGTGCTATAGCGCACATTATGAAACAAGTAAGGTATAATAGACTTTTTCGTTTTTGAGACATAATTTCGGGGTTTGGACTCTTAAATTACAATAACAAATCAATACTATTTACTATTTTGTTGTGAATTTCTATTTTTTTGTGGTGTGTCAGTTGAATTACATCATAAATTTGTTTTAATCACTCTTTATACAATTAAAAAAGCCTTGCATATACTATATATGCAAGGCTTGTGTTAGATATTTTTTTAAGCTATTTTGGGTCTAAAATAGTATCAATACGTTCAATAGCATCTTGTAAATGATATTTACTCATACTATCTGTAGTTCTACCTACAGCACTCCTAATACTTCTTTTTAATATATTTAGTTCTGCTCTAGCAACAGATCTTATGTCTGATTGACTTGTGTTTACCGCAGTAGATTTTACATAAGGTCCAAAGTTTAATTTTCTTTGGTTAGGAGCAGTCATTAAAAATGATAAACGATCTATATGTGCTTTTTGTAAGTTTCTACGATAGGTATCTATTTTTGAACCTCTAGACAACTCTGACCATATTCCTCTGCGAAGATCTTTCATCATATCTGTTAACTTGTATGCACTATTGCCATTTGCCGTCTCGTTCTCAATAATACGCGCCATTTTACCTAAGCTTAAGATATTATTTAAAGTTCTTACCTGAATGCTTCGTAAACGCTCTACAGAACCAGAATATTCTATTTTATTAAAAATATCTTGGTTTAATAACCATTCTGGGGTTTTAAACAGTTGATCTTGCACAAATAACAAGCTATTTTTTTGCCTGTCTTTAGCAACAGGAGTATATACTGCACCTTCTTGATTAAAAGTTTTATAGTGTTCATATACACCTCCAATATTATTAGACACATGCCCCATATACCTATTATATTGACTTAAAACTTGCCCGTATAAAGTTCCTAGGTCGTCATAGGTTTTACCATCTTCAGCAATCCAAGAAGATATATTTGGTACAATACGCTTAAGGTTGGCAATGCCATAGGTACTGGCTTTAATTGCATCGTCTCCTAAATCTTCAGTTTGCGAACTTGGGTCTACAACATCACCAGCTTGTTGATGTCCAAAACGATATAGTGGATCTCCAGCATGTTTTAAAATCCAACCATCTAAAGTTTTCTTTTCATCTTCAGCACTTTTATCTAAAATTGGTTTATAGCCCCAGCTAATTGCATATTTATCATAAACTCCAATATCTGGCATTAAGGCTACACCCTTATCTTCTGGTTGGGCTACATAATTAAAACGAGCATAATCCATTATAGAAGGTGCTGTACCATATTTTTTAGTAAACGATGCAGAACGTAAAGAATCTACAGGATATGCAACACTACTACCCATATTATGTGGTAAACCTATAGTATGCCCAACCTCATGAGCTGAAACAAAACGAATTAAACGTCCCATGACTTCCTTTTTAAATTCTACGCCTCTAGCATCTTCATTTATTGCAGCAGTTTGGATAAAGAACCAGTTGCGTAATAAGGTCATTACATTGTGGTACCAGTTGATGTCTGATTCTAAAATTTCACCAGTTCTAGGATCACTAACATGTGGACCATTTGCATTTGGAATAGGTGAAGCCAAATAGCGTATTACAGAATAGCGTACATCTTCTGGAGACCATTCTGGATCTTCTTCTTCTGTAGGTGGGTCTTTAGCAATAATAGCATTTTTAAAACCTGCCGCTTCAAAAGCAACTTGCCAATCTTCAACGCCTTGTTTTAAATAAGGAACCCATTCTTTAGGAGTAGCTCTATCAATATAATAAACAATTTGTTTTTTAGGTTCAACTAATTCACCTCTTTTAAACTTCTCGATATCCTCCTCTTTTACTTCCAATCTCCATCGGTCTAGATACCTAACTGTTTTACTTTCTTGGGCATCTAAGCCATAATCTACTTGTCCGCGTGCAAACCATCCTACTCGCTCATCAAAATAGCGTCTTTTCATAGGGTTTTGCGGAAGCATAATCATAGAATTATTTATTTCTATAGATATGGAACCTAAACTACTATTGGAGGGGGCTCCATTTGCAAAATATGTTTTTACGTGTCTTGCTTCTACATTTAGAGGATAACTTTTTAATGACTCTATATAACTTCTTTCGCCATCTAAACGAGAAACTTTATATCTTTTTCTGTAAAAATCTGGCATACCAAGTGCCTTTACATCTTTCTGGAAAAAATTATCAACTTGAATAACTGTAGCTGGGTTTAAAGAATCTTTTTTTAAGGCTTTAATATCAAAAGAATATAAAACGGGTTCAAAATTAGAATTAACTACTGCTTGGTGTACTGGTAAAGAATCTGCAGCATATATATTGTAGGATACGACGCGTACTAATACCTTTTTTTGTTTCTTTTCCCAACGTAATACTTGTGTGTTAATTTTGCCACCACCAAAACCAATACCACTGGCTGTTTTAGAAATTCTACTTACCATGAGCATTTCTTTATTAAATAAAGAGTCAGGAATTTCATAGAAATGTTTGTTGTCTACTGTATGAACATCAAAAAGACCTTTATCAGTAACGGCCTTTTTAGTAATTACTTTGCTGTAGGGTTGTATGGCTCCTTTTTTTGGCCTAGCATTACTATTATTAGTTTGTTGTGTTTTTTTCTTTTTCTTTTTGAAGATTTGTGCTTCTGTTGTTGAAAAACAACCGATCAGTAAGAAAGCAAAAAGTACTTTCTGAAGTATACTTTTAATCATATTAATTTTCATTTAATTAGTCGGCGCCAAATAACCGAAAAATAAACTTAATTCTTTGTTAATAAAATCATAAGCTAAAGAATGAGGTAGGTATATTTTCTTTTTTGAAAGATGAAATAATGTTTAAATCATGATTTAATGATTTAAAAATGTTAAAACCATATAAAAAATGTAACATTTAAATATTTATATAGTCTTATAAGTATATTCATCAATCAGTACAAAATTAGTATGCTTTTAAGTGTTAAAATAAATTTGCTAACCAAAGTTGGTTGTTTTAGGTTATTTATAGGTTAGCAATAAATTTTTAAATGTAGTAATGAAACATTTGTAAGAAATACTTGAAGCTTACCAAAGTATGATTTTTTTGAATTAGTCGATTAAAAGCCTCTGTTATTCAGGGGCTTTTTCTTTTTAAAAAACAAAAGGGAGTATAAATTGAAATAGTAAAATTAATAATAGTACCGCTATACAGTTCAAGATAAAACCAACTTTAGCCATCTGATTTACTTTTATGTAGCCACTAGCAAATACTATGGCGTTTGGAGGAGTTGCCATAGGTAGCATAAAAGCACAGCTACTAGCCATTGTTACAGGAATTAAAAGATGTAGAATAGGAATATCTAAACCAATAGCAATACCAGCTACAACTGGTGCTAAAACAGAAATAAGGGCTACATTACTCATTAATTCTGTCATAAATAATAATAATAGTATTAATAGAGAAGCTGTTAATAAAATGCTGATATCACTAGATGCTATAAGATTCGCTACTAGATCTACAATACCACTTGTTTTCATTGCCGCAGCTAAGGCTAAACCACCACCAAAAAGAATTAAGATACCCCAAGCTAATTTTTGAGTGTCTTTCCATTCAAGAATAAAATCACCTTTTCTAATATCATAAGGAATGGCAAATAATGATATAGCAGCAATCATACTAATAATCGTATCATTAAGTCCTATTTGCGGAAATAGCTTGTTGATTAAGGTTCTAAAAATCCATAAAAAAACGGTAACTCCAAAAATTACAAGCACCATTTTTTCTCTTCCCGAAATTTTTCCAAGTGCATTTAGTTGTGTTTGTATAATATCTTTTGAAGCATTAAATTTTAAATTTTTATTTGGAAATATTTTAATCAATACAAAATAACTAACGGCTATCATTATGCTTGAAAATGGTACACCAATAATCATCCATTTTAAGAACGATATTTCTATGTGATACTCTCTTTCCAAAAGGCCAACCATTACAGAATTAGGAGGAGTGCCTATTAATGTTGCAATACCGCCAGCATTAGCAGAAAAAGCAATGCCTAGCATGACACTTAGTGCAAAATTTTGATCTTTTTTGGTAAAACCATCGGCATCATTAACAAGTAATTGTATCACAGAAATGGCAATGGGAAGCATTACTACAGTACTTGCAGTATTGCTAATCCACATGCTTAAGGTAGCTGTGGCAATCATAAAGCCTAAAATAACTTTATTTGGAGTTGTACCAGTAAGTTTAATAATATTTAATGCAATGCGTTTATGGAGATTTACTTTTTCTAGAGCTAATGCTAGTATAAATCCTCCAAAAAATAAGAATACAATTTTATCTCCATAATTTGCACCTACTTCGTTTACTGGCATTACTCCTAATAATGGAAATAAAACAAGCGGTAATAATGCACTTACAGATATGGACACTGCTTCTGTAATCCACCAAATAACCATCCATAATGCAACAGCAATTACGGCATCACCATCTTTAGAAACGATTATAAAAGGTAAATTAGAAAAGATAAAAAAAAGTAAAGGGCCTAAAAAAAGCCCTATTTTTCTGCTAAGAGGCATATCAAATATCAATTAATAGCCTCTAAACTATACTTTTTGATTGGATTTAGGAAAAATATAAAAATTCTTTTTTAGGTTAAAATAAGTTTTGCAAAAATTGTCTCTAAAAAAATTTACTCATAAGTTTATGAAAAGTATGTAGTAAACAGTACAGCGTATTAAGTAAAAAAGTCGCATTCCAAACACTGAATATTAATCTTGGAGTTCTACCAATAAGCTATCATCAGTCTTTATCACTTTAGTGATACCTGCTTTTCCTAAAGACTTCAAACTTTTATCCCAAGCCTTGTTACTTAAGCCAGAAGCAGTTTTTAAATCAGCTAAAGGCATTTGTTTATCTTTCTTGAGAATTTCAAAAATCACCTTTTCGTTATCAGAAAGTGCTAGTGGTTTTTTCTCTGGGCGCATTTGAGGGAAAAATAAAACTTCTTGTATCGAAGAATTGTTGGTCATAAGCATCACTAAACGATCTATTCCAATCCCTATTCCACTGGTAGGAGGCATTCCATATTCTAATGCTCTTAAAAAGTCCTGATCTATAAACATGGCTTCATCATCTCCTTTAGCAGATAACTTTAATTGCTCTTCAAAACGTTCCCTTTGATCTATAGGATCGTTTAACTCCGAGTAACAATTTGCTAATTCTTTACCATTAACCATCAATTCAAAACGCTCAGTAAGCGCGGGGTTATCTCTATGCTCTTTGGTAAGTGGACTCATTTCTTTTGGGTAGTCCGTAATAAAGGTTGGTTGAATGTATAGGTGCTCACATTTTTCACCAAAAATCTCATCGATAAGCTTCCCAACTCCCATGGTATTATCGACCTCTAAACCTAATTTTTTGGCAATTTCTAAGAGTTCTTCTGCATTTTTACCTGCAACATCATAACCCGTATGTTCTTTAATAGCGCTTAATATGGGTACTCTAGGATAGGGAGCTTTAAATTCAATTTGGTTTTCGCCAACGGTTACTTTAGATGTTCCGTTAGCATCAACAGCAACTTTTTCTAATAATTGCTCAGTCATATCCATCATCCAATGGTAATCTTTATAAGCAACATACAGTTCCATTACTGTAAATTCTGGGTTATGCGTTCTGTCCATTCCTTCGTTTCTAAAATCTTTAGAAAACTCATAAACCCCATCAAAACCGCCAACTATTAATCGTTTTAAATACAGCTCATTTGCAATTCTTAAATATAGAGGAATGTTAAGCGCATTGTGATGCGTTAAAAAAGGGCGTGCAGAGGCTCCACCAGGAATAGGTTGTAATATTGGAGTTTCTACTTCTAAATATTCCCTATCATTAAAAAACTTACGAATACTATTGGTAATCTTAGTTCTTTTTATAAAGGTTTGTTTTACGGCAGGGTTTACCACTAAGTCTACATAACGTTGGCGGTAGCGTAATTCTGGATCATTAAACTCATCATAGCTATTACCATCTGCATCTACTTTTGGTAAGGGCAAAGGGCGTAATGCTTTGCATAAAATAGTAAAGTTTTTTACCAGAACTGTTTTTTCGCCTACTTGAGTAGTAAACAACTCCCCTTCAATACCCAAAATGTCTCCTAAGTCTAGTAATTTTTTAAAAACATCATTGTATTTAGAATGATCGTCAGCAGGGCAAATTTCATCTCTATTAAAATAGAGTTGTATTCTACCTTCACTATCTTGCAACTCTCCAAAAGAGGCTTTACCTTGTATTTTTTTTCGCATCAATCGGCCAGCAACAATAACCTTCTTACCTTCTTTATAATCTTCTTTAATGCTTTTAGAGGTTGCATCAACAGGGTATAATGCTGCAGGATAAGGATCTATTCCTAATGCTCTAAGTTTAACAAGTTTTTCTCTTCTAATAACTTCTTGTTCCGAAAGTTGCATAGTGTACTATTTTAAGGCTGCAAATATAGTTACAATGCTTCAATCCGTCAATTTGAAAAAGGCTAATCTTATAAAACTTGTTTTTTGAACTATAATCTGTAACAAAATAAATAATTTAGCGTCAAATAGGTAGTGCTAGTCTTAATGATCTGTGCATTCATCAATCAAAAATTAAATCAAGAATGAGTATTTGGAGAGTTATTTTGGCCATTCTTTTTCCACCATTGGCAGTTATCGGAAAAGGTTGTGGCTCTATTATTATTGTTTTTTTATTAACCCTTTGTGGTTGGGTGCCAGGTGTAATTGCAGCTTTGGTTATTTTAAATAACCCAGATTAAGAACACGGTTTACTTATAGCAAAATACTTATAAATCTTATCTTTGTTCTTATGAATAAAAATATCTTCCTTCAAGATTTAGGGTTTAAAGATTATAAGGAAACTTGGGAATATCAAGAAGAACTATTTAAGGCTATTGTAGCTTTAAAAATAAAGAATAGGAGGGAAGCCTTACAAATTGAGACCCCCAATCATTTTTTGTTTGTGGAGCATCCTCATGTGTATACCTTAGGAAAAAGTGGCGATATGAGTAATTTATTAATTGATGAGAGTGAACTTGCTCGTAAAGGTGCTACTTTTTATAAAATTAATAGAGGCGGAGATATTACCTATCATGGGCCCGGACAGATAGTAGGGTACCCTATTCTGGATTTAGATAATTTTTTTACTGATATTCATAAATATTTACGTTTTTTAGAAGAAATAGTAATTTTAACCTTAGCAGAATATGACCTTAAGGCTGAAAGGTCTGAAGGTGAAACTGGTGTTTGGTTAGATGTGGGTACGCCTTTTGCTCGGAAGATATGTGCTATGGGAGTAAGAGCTAGCAGATGGGTTACCATGCATGGTTTTGCGCTTAATGTAAATACAGACTTAGGTTATTTTGATTTAATGATCCCATGTGGTATTAAGGATAAGGCAGTCACTTCTTTAAATGTAGAACTAGGTGTAAAAAATGTGGATATAGAAGAAGTAAAACAAAAGTTGCTAAAACACTTTACAGTGCTTTTTGAAAGTAAATTTATTAGTGAAACTCAATTTTAAAAGTCATTTGTTTAGTTAATTTTGTAAACAATTAATGAGTTTTCTTGATCCTTAGTGACCAATTCTAATTTTTTATCATTATCTATATCTGCTAAATCTATAATAGAAGTTCCAAAAACAGGAAAGTTTTGTAGTGGTTTTGCATTGCTGTCAAACACATATATTTTTTGATTTTGGATATCAGTTACACTAATATATATTTTATTTTTAATGTAAAAAAGTACAGGCTTTGTATAAACGCCAATATCTAAATGTACTTTTCTTCCTTTAATACTTAGAGTATTATCATTTATGCTTACTAGTGTTTTGTTAGTGGCATCTATACCGTGATCTGTATGAAGTTTTAAATCTACAGAAGACATGTTTCCTTTTTCATCAACCTGATGTAGAAAACCTTTATCATCAGTAGTTGTAAACTTATTTTTATAAAGATAAATCTCATTCTCGGAAAAATTGATTTTACTTTTAGGAAGTATCCTGTTTTTACCTACTCTACTCAATATTTTTAAAGTGCCATCTTCTTCAGGGAAAACAATATAATCTTTACTATTGATTCTAAAATGTTTGGGCGCTTTCATAATAGCTTTGCTCCCTTTTTTGTACTCAAAGCCTTTAACTAACTCAGCTTTGTTGTTGTACATAAAAATAGTAGCTCCTTGAGTGACTACAAATCGGTAATCTTTATTAGATTCATAATCAAAAACTGCTAATTCGTTTAAGGTTTCGTCACTGTAGTTAATACTGAACGGTTCCACAGTTTTTCCATTCCTATCAAGAATTAAAAACTGATTATTTGTTGTGAATGCTAATTGTAATTTTCCGTTTTTATATACATCTACTTGATGAATTTTCCCTTGGATTTTCCCTTCTAAAGTTTTTTTCCACAGTATTGTACCATCTGTAGCTATTAGGTAAAGAGTGTTATTGGTATCCTGAATTATAATTTCTTTCTTTTTGGTTTGATGGTTGGTAATGAATTGAGGGTTAATAGCAATATCATGATCTAATTTTATGTTAAATAGCGGAGTAATAGCATGATTTTCTTGTGTAGTCGTTATTTTTTTTACCCCTATGGTCGTATGATAAAAACTTTTATCAGCAACAATTTGACTATAGAAAGTATGATTGGAAAAATCTTCTTTCTTTATATGAGGATAGAAATTAGTTATTCCTTTTGATGAAGCAATAAAAAGAATATTTGAGGCTTCAGCAATCTTATTTTTCGCATTTAAAAAAACGGGAGATGTATTAAAAGTGGTGTTGTTTTTATAATTGCTAATAATAGATTTTAGAGTGCTTATATCTTCAGAGAAAATAAGGGCATTTTCTATAACAGTGTAAAAGTTGGTATTAAAATTAACTAGTATAGGCTTAAAAGCTTTATTTAAAATTATATTCTTTTTTAAAGTAAAAATTTCACTATTCTGATAATTATAAGTTTGGTTAGTAATGCTTTCTAATTGTTTAATAATAGCATCAGCACCATAAGTACTTATTATAAATGCTTTTTTATTCTCCACATAAACGATACCTACTTCTTCAGTTGTGTTAAAAATGCTGTCTGATTCAACTATTTCTTGTAGATAATTAGATTGATTTTTAGAAAACGTAGCATAATTGCTAAATGAATAAGAAAGAACAGCATCAGCATTTATAGGGGCATAAGATGGTATGGTGCTTTCAATCGGAATTGTGTTTTTAAACAGATCAATGAAATTGTGGTTAAGACTGTCAGAAATGCTAATACCACTTAAATTTGCTTCACTAGGTTTTATTTCAATATCAATTGCGGTCCAATCAGAAAATGAGTCACCTCCTTTTTGGATACCTGAAAAAAGGGAATTGTTTTTTGTGTTGATAAAAAGTGTAGCAGGTTTAGATGAGTTTGTGGATTTATATAATTTTCTAAGCTGTGGATTAATTTTTGTTTGCCCTTTAACAGCAATTAATTCGTCTATCAGGTCCTCAGATGAACTTAGAAAAGTATTGTTGTCAAAGGAATAACTATAAATAGGAATATTTTGGACAATATGTTTTTGTATTTCAGCATTTTGATAAGATGTGTTTTCTGATGTACTTTTAAATAGTTTGTTTGTGTAAATACTTTGATTTGTTTTGATAAAAAAATCTAAAGTATCCTTTTTTGTTTCAATAATGTGCAAAAGGCTTTCAGGAACTAAATTTACAGTTTCTAAAAAAGTAATTTTATCTAAGAAGACATCTGTTTTTTTGGTTTTTACAAGGTTTTTCAGAAAAGTATTATTTTTCAGAACACTTTTAAAAACAGGGAAGTCATTTACTTTAAGGATTGCAATACTATTTTTAGGGATATAGTTTAGGCTAGTATGCTTGGTTATTGTTTTTTCTTTACAATTCGTTAATAGTAATAATAAAAGGACTACTACTCTAAGGTTCATAGAAAAGCTTTTTGCAAATTTAAGTTTTTAAATATCCATTTTTAATTGTTCAGATAATAATCTAAAGCTTTTTCTATGGTATTTTGTAACTCCATAGGTTCTTATCGCTTCACGATGTTCCTTAGTAGGATATCCTTTATTTTGTTTCCAATTATACATTGGGTATTCTAGATGAATTTTTTCCATATAGACATCTCTAGCTGTTTTTGCCAATACAGAGGCAGCTGCAATACTCATATATTTACTATCACCTTTAATAATACATTTGTGTGGAATTTTTTTATACGCTTTAAATTTATTACCGTCTACTATAATAAGGTCAGTATTTATATTTAATTGATCAATTGCTTTATGCATTGCTAAGATAGAAGCATTTAAAATATTTATTTCGTCTATAGTATTTGGGTATATATGTGAAACAGCAAAAGCTATAGCTTGTTCCTCTAGTATTGGTTTTAGCATATTTCTTTTATGTTCGGATAATTGTTTAGAGTCATTGAGTATTTTATTTTTAAATCCTTTAGGTAATATAATTGCTGCGGCTGTTACTGGTCCTGCTAAACAGCCTCTCCCAGCTTCATCAGTTCCAATTTCGTTTGGCGTAGCATAAAATTCTTTTAGCATTTTGTATAATTATAATATGAGTTAATAGTGATACCACTATATATTTGATGTAATATATGCTATTATGTTAAAATTGGTAAATAATGAGCAATTAAAAATTATTTTTCTGTTGATCTCATAAAATTTTCATCAATTTTAACAAAATGCCATTGTTTTAGATTTATTTTTTGGATTATTAACTATTTATTAAGACTTTAGCGGTTGACTAATTCAAAAAATTATTTAAATGAAATCAAAGTTAACTTGGATTTTAACACCTTTGTTGGTGTTATTTATGAGTTTCTCTTATGGACAAGGGAAAACTATTTCGGGTAATGTGACAGATCAAAGTGGTCTACCATTGCCTGGTGTCTCCGTATTAGTAGTAGGTACTACTAGTGGAACACAAACAGATTTTGATGGTAACTATACCATAACTGCAAGTGTTGGGCAGAAATTAAGGTTCAGTTATCTGGGTCAGAAAACTGAAACTAGAACTGTCGGTTCTTCAAACTCAATAAATGTTCAGATGTTGGAAGATGCGGAGGCTTTGGATGAGGTTGTTGTTCAAGGGTATCGTACTGCTACTAAAGCAACATCTAGTATTGCTACATCAACGGTGACTGCAGAAACTTTAATCAATAGACCAAATGCGAGTGTGGTTCAAACGCTTTCAGGTCAAATAGCTGGTTTAAATATCACTGCTGCGTCTGGACAACCAGGAGCACCACCAAGAGTTAATTTAAGAGGTGTTGGTTCGTTAAATGGTAATACTGATCCGTTATTTGTTATTGATGGTATACCTGTGGATGGTAATGCCTTTAGAAGTTTAGGTAATAATGATATTGAAACAGTTACCGTGCTAAAGGATGCAGGAGCTACAGCAATTTATGGAAACCGTGGAGCAAACGGTGTTATTTTAATTACTACTAGAAATGGTAGTTATAACCAAAAGCTTCAAGTAACTTACAATGGTGTTTTAGAATTGTCTAGTCTTATTAATGATGGGAAGAGATATAATTTAAATGACTCACAACAGCAGCTTAGATTAGAGCGTCAACGTAGTGTTGGTGTAGGAAATGGGCTAACAGATGCTGAAATTGGAGCATTTGAGACTACAGATTGGACTCAAGTTTTATTTAGAAGAGCACTAGCGCAAAACCATACTATAAATTTATCAAGTGGATCAGAGAATTTTACACAATTCACATCTTTAGGTTTTAGAGATCAAGAAGGAATCCTTCAAAACAGTAGGTTAACTAGATTTAATTTTAGAAATAACCTTACTGGTAAATCAGACAATGATAAGTTTAATTTTTCATCTAATATTGCAGTTAACTATTCACAGAATGATGAGCCAAATAATATTGGAGGAGGTGCCATTAATAGAAATTTAGTGCTTGGAGCTGTACAAGGTTTGCCATATTTAAACCCTGATGATTTGCCAGATGGTGCTGAGTTAGTAGCAAGGAATAACTTTTTTCCAGATACTCCATTTTTATTATTAGATCTTGTAAACACTTTTGAAAGAAGAGAAGATGAACTTCAGATTCTTGGTAATTTTGACACTAGCTATGAACTTTTTGATGGTTTTAGAGCTAATGTTAGATTAAGTGGTGAATATCGTCAGCAAACATTAAATCAAACAGAATTTCCAAACTCTTTTAACGCCTTAATATTTGCAGGACCACAAGATCCTCCAGGTTTTCAAATACAAGATATTGAGCAACAGTTTTTGTATAATCAAGTTACATCTCTTACGTATAACAAAGGTTTTGGTAAAAACACTATTGATTTAGGAGCTTACACTGAGTATTTTAGAGGTTTCTTTCAAGATTTCGGCTTCTTTGCAGATGGTTTAGTTCCAGAACTTGCTAGCCCTGGTGATGGAAGTGCTTTTGTTCCGGATAATCCAGATAATGATTTATTTGTAGATACAATAAATGCTAACAGGCTTAGGTCTGGATTGTTTTCTTACTTTTTTCAAGGAGATTGGGATTATGATAGAAGATTTGGTATTACAGGAACAATAAGAAGGGATGCTTCTTTCAGATTCGCAGAAAGTAATAGGTTTGGTACATTTGGTTCAGTTTCTGGACGATGGAATATTAACGAGGAAAAATGGTTTAGTGATGATTCTTTTGTTAATGTATTAAAGTTGAGAGGTTCATGGGGTGTAACTGGGAACCAGTTTATTGCGAATACTGCGCCAAGAGGAATCAATTTTGATGCACCAGATTTAACCAGGGATTTATTTGTTACCGGAGCTGGACTTGGAGGTCAGAACTCTCTATTTTTAGGGCAAATTGGTAATAATACCCTAAAATGGGAAACAACAAAACAAACTGATATTGGTGTAGATTTTGAATTATTTAACAGCAAATTAAGAGGTAATGCAGATGTTTACACAAGAACAACTTCTGATTTATTTGTTGGTTCACCAATTTCACCTATAAATGGACAGACACTACTAAATACAAATTCTGGAGAAATCAAAAACAGTGGTGTAGAACTTACTTTAAATTATGATATTGTAAGAACAAAAGATATTGGCTTAACCTTAAATTTTGTTTCTAATTACAATAAACAAGAAGTTATAGATTTACCTACAGAAGATGGTATAATCAGAAACCCTGGTGGTATTGGTGGTATTGCTTTGCAAGAAGGTGGGCTAATTAACGAATACTTTTTGGTTAGGTATGCAGGTGTTAACCCTGCTAATGGTAATTTATTATTCTTAGATGCAGATGGTAATACTACAGAAAACCCAGATGTAGATACAGATAGAGTTTTTCTAGGAAAAAATATCTCACCTGATTACCAAGGTAGTTTTGGTTTTGATTTTAATTATAAAGGATTTTTTGCATCAACTCAATGGAATTATGCTATTGGAGTAGATAGAATAGACAATGATCTTGCAGGATTTTTAAATCCAAATAATATTGGACAATTTAGAACATCAGCAGATTTAGAGCGCGCTTTTACACCTGATAACAGGGTAACTGATATTCCTTCATTAGATGCTACCAACTTTGCTTTAGGTGCTAATTCAGATAGATTTTTGCAAAGTGCAGATTTTTTACGTTTAAGATTTGCAACAATTGGGTATAATTTTCCTGCAGAATTTTTGAAGGGTACGGGGATCTCTAGATTAAGAGTATTTGGTCAAGGCGAAAATATTTTTACATTTACTCCATGGAGAGGATTTGATGCTGAAGTTGTAAATACTTTTGACCCAACTCAAAGCAGACTTTTTCCTACTCCAAAAGTATTTTCATTTGGTATTGAAATTGGTTTTTAAAAAAAATAAGATATGAAAAAATATAGTTTTAAATTATTAATTTTAGCTTCAGTAGGGTTATTTTTATCCTGTAACGATGCTATAGATATAGAGCAACCAGGAAGATTAAGTGCAGATGTTGCTTTTAAAAACCTAGCTGATTTAGAAGCTGGTTTACCAGGAGTTTTAGGTGCACTTGATAATTCTGGGCAAACCCAATTTAATTCTGTTTTTACAGATGAAGTTGGTATTGGACCTAGTAATGGTGGCCAAGGTCTAAATGATGGATCTTATGGTTTTGTTCTAAATGCAGGTAGTTCTGCTCCAAATTCATTGTGGTTCAGATATTATTTTGCTTTGAACAGAATAAATAGACTTATAGTAGCTACAGAATCTGTAGAATTAGAAGATGATGAACAGGTAAGAGGAAATGAAATTTTAGGAACTCTACTTGCTTTAAGAGCATATGTAAATTTTGAGATACTTACTTATTTTTCAACAGATTATACGGATGACACAGCACTTGCAGGAATTTTCATAGATTTTGTTCCTACTGTAGATTTGCAATTACCACGTAGTACTAATGGAGTATTTTATGATGCTATTAACGATGATTTAAACACAGCGGAGAATTTTATAAACATTCAGTCAGACGCTACGGGTGTAAGTCTTGATTTTATTGATTTTCTTAGAGTTAGAATTGCAGCTTTTAGACAGCAATATGGTCAAGTTGATGCAATGGCGGCTGATTTGTTATCGAGACATCCTTTGTCGAACAGAGCACAGTATGAAGCTATGTTTGCAGATACTGATGATGGTGAGGTTATTTTTAAATTATTACGTGTAATAAATGGACCATTTGATAACCAAGGGCCTACAGGTACTGCTGGTGGTGGTGGTTGGATAGGAGCAAATTATGCGTTTGTAAATTCAACAGCTGGTGGAGCACCTTATTTTGATATAGGGAGATCATTGTTTGACATATTAGACCCTGATGATGTTCGTTTTGATGTTATTGTTGGTGCAAGTTCAGTAATAAGTCCTGATCCAGCGAATGCAGGTGATTTCGCTAATGATGATGTTCTTTTGGTTAGTAAGTATGAAGGAAAGCCTGGACAGCCATTACTTAATGATCATAAAATTTTTAGATCTTCAGAGCTTGTTTTATTTAGAGCTGAGGCAGCAGTTGCAAATGGTAACTTGGGAGCTGCAGCTAATTTTATAAAGGAATTAAGAGATGCAAGATTTGGTATAGATACGGCTGCCCCCACTTTTTCTAGTGCTCAGGATGCATTTGGAGCTATTATAGATGAGAGAAGGGTTGAGTTTGCTTTTGAAGGATATCGTTGGGTAGATTTAAAAAGGCTAGGAGAAAGAGGAAATAGAGGTATTTTAAGAAGTCCTTTAGATTGCGCGGTAAATGGTGCTTGCTCATTGCCAGCTACTGATTTCAGATTTACGTTACCTGTTCCTTTGAACGAACTTAATGCTAATAATGAAATACAACAAAACCCTGGGTATTAACAATTAAATGATGAATAACATGAAAAAATATATTTTATTATCTCTAATTGCACTTTCTTTTATGGGGTGCGATGATGCAGAGTTTATTACTTTTGATGAAGTAAACGGTACATCATTTGCTACATTTGAAAACCCTTCACCAGACGATTTGGTATTTAATCCTGCTGCAGATACAGACCAGACATATGCAGTTAGTGTATCTACTGTTTCATCTGCAGATCGTACAGTAAATATTTCTGTTGATTCTTTATCAAGTATTGATCCTACGTTATATGCAATTGAGACATTGAGTCCTGTAATACCAGCTGGAGAATTTTCAGTTGATGTAGTTGTTACGACATTTGCTACTGATGTTTTTCCTGATATGGGTAGTAATTTAGTACTTAGTTTAGATGCTGTTGAAGGAGCGATTGTTAATGATTCTATAGGAAGCATTGATACTTATGAAATAGGTTTCACAGTAGAGTGCCCGTCAACAGATATTGATGATATTACTGGAATGGCAGTCACAACTTCTAATACATTACTAGCTGCTTTTGGAAACCCAGTAACTGCTAGTGATCCTAGAACTGTTATAGCAGGACCTGGTGAAAATCAAGTTACTATTGTTGGTGGATTTGGAGTGGGTTCTTCGGATGATATTATTCTGAATATAAATCCAGATGATGGAACTATTTCTAATGGATCTCCAGAAGGAACAAATATTTTTGTCAATGGAGGAACACTTCCAGTACCTATTGTAGATTTAAGCGGGAGAGCTCTAACGTGTATTAATCAAATTAGTATTACAGTAACAAATACTATATTCGCCGCACCAAATGATAGTTTTACATTAGTATTATCTGTAACACCATAATAATTTTTTTAAATTTTAAGCTTTACTAATTTAGCTTATTGATATTTACAAATCCCTTACTAATTTACGTAGTAAGGGATTTTTTTTATTCATCTTTTATTTTATTTCTCATAAAATTAATTAATTCAATTGTTAATAGGTGTTCAATGAATACTAAATGTATTATAATTATATCTAGATCAACAAGATACTTATCGTTACCTGTCAAATATAGCCAGTCATGCATTGCAGTAGCAATTGTTTTAAATTATACTGAATACAAAGTATATAGCCTCAACTTCATTATAAAAAACATCTTTTATTAACTGGGGGTTTAATAAATGTTTATAAATAGTATTAAGTATTATAAGTATTTGTTAGGATTTCATATTGTAACGTTTATCTAAAGAATAAAAGTAATTTGATGATGATTTAATGAAAGATAAGCTTAAGTCAACATACTTTTTTAAGGTTTCAATAGAACTATTATACTTAAATTTTCTAACAGGTTTACAATTTACTAATACTTCTACTTCTTAGATTCTCTTTTCCGTTGCTAGGTCAAATTTGGTTTTTTGTGAAGTCTGTCTAATGACTCCTGTTCTATTTCCAAAGGTTTCTTTTGCCTTTATTGGTGTATCGTCTGATAAATTATGTTTTAATAAGGTGTGCAAATTTTCCGTTATCAATGGTAGTAATCTTTATTCACTATACTGTAGTTTGGCATATGTTTTTTTATTCTGTCATAGACGTGTTCCGTGCTTAGACCATTGAGATTTTCTGGCATGGTCACTAGTGTAGCGCTATCGGTTATTAGAAATAATGTTATCTTATGATATTATCAGATTAACTTCTATTTCCCCAATACGTTTGCGTTGGGCCACTACTGGCAGGTCACTTTATTTAAAAACAGTTTACTGTTTATCTCATGGATTGTTCGTTTGCTATCTTCCGTAAGTATGCTGTATAGACTCTTTTTTCCGATAATGACTATGCTTTTGCCTAATCCATTTACTGATGATATCGTCATTAGAATTAGATTAAACTTCCTTTGCAAAGTGTTTTGCGATCAATTTTGGACTCTACTTGTTGTCGTACATGAGCTTTACTATATATACTTTTATTTTCAGGGTATATCCTAATTTAGTTGCGTAGATATGTGCTGTTTGAACACTTGTGTAAAAACGGCATTTAAAAAAAGTGATATCTAATTGAAAATAAAAACTATCCAATTAGATATCACTAAAGAATATTTGATAACTTCATATCAATCTTTTTTTGATTATGAGTTATTATATGTGCTTATAATTTAATCAAAAATGAACTATGCTACAAAGTATTATTGTAATTGATAAGTTTTATTAAATCTTCTTCTTTTTTAAGATTTAATTTGCTGGTTTTTATGAATGTTTTAAGTTTTTCTTTATTGGCGCCTATTACAGATAATATACTTTTTTTATTTAGATTGATAGGTTGAGCTGGATTATCGCCAATTTTGATATAGTAGGTATTTTCATTTATAATTCTGGCAGGACTTCCTTTTTTATAACTTGAACTTGCTTTTTGTGCCGGTATTAAGACTTTTTCCTGTTTGTAAAGTAATAATGTAGGATTGTTATACTCAGTTATTTCTTGAAAATAGCCTTGTTTTATTGTGTTGCCCTTATTGAAATTATGAATTGCATAATTCATTTTTTGTATAGAAGCTTTAACATAATTTCTTTTAAGAAGACTTGTCACTGTACCATCATTCTCTTTTAATTCAATTTCATCATTTAATGCATTGTATCGTAAAAAACCATTATATGTTTTTTTTCTAATATATATTTTCCCGTTTAAGAAGTTGTCGTTTATGTAAGGTGAACCCTCAACTTTACTGAGAGTTATATTATTACCTTGAACACTATTACGAATGTAGTCTGTTGGTAAGTTAATTCCTTGTGATCTAACATTAAAAGAATACAATGCTAGATTAATGAGTACTATGAAGATTATTTTTTTTTTGAGAAATTTCATACTGGTTTAGATTTAATGGGCAATTTTGGTAAAATTCCCTGTTTTATGAATAAAATAGCCTTAATATTGTTTATTTCCTTTTGATTTTTATTCAATTTATATAGAAAAAAATTATTAAAAAATAGTTTTCAGTTAAAATTTTCCTAATTAACAATAAATTCAAAAATTTCTGATTGAGATGAATTTCCTACAGCATCAGAGGTAGTTACTTGCCAATAATACTTTGTTCCTCCTGTAATATTAACATTTTCTATTCTCATGCCTACTGTTGTACCAATAGAAGTAGAGGGTATAGCACTAGTATCTAAGAAAACTTCATAACTAACAATATCATTATCTACATCGCTTGCATCCCAAACTAAATCTATAGTGGTACCTGTAACACTATTTCCTCTTACTGGACTAATAGCTTGAGCAGGAAAAGGAGCATAATTTTCAGTACCTGGCCCTTCGTTATAAAAACGAGATTCTGAGCTTTCTGCTGTCTCTGCTGTTCCAACAGCTCTTGAAACTACAGACCAAGCATATGGAGTACCTCTTTGAATAGTGATAGTAGCTTCTGTGGTAGAGGAGGTAGATCTAGAAGTGATTCCTGTATTAAGGTTAGTAAGGTTTACTTCATAACTATCTGTATTTAGTGAAGCACTCCATTCGAACGTAACATTACTTTGTTCGTCATTTACAATAACTCCAGTATTACATTCTGTATTATCTTCTGGAAATATTATAGTTGCAGCAGAAGGTGCTGCTACTGGTGTTTCAGGGATATCTGTTCCGTCATCTCCAGAGCCTGAGCCCCCACAAGAAAATAGAAAAGCGATGAGTAAAACAGCTATGATATATGTACTATTTATATTTTTCATTTTTTTATTATTTTATAAGTAAGTAATGACTGATTTGTTTTTAAATTAAGGATGTATACGCCATTAGAGAAATTATCCATATTAAAAGAAAATTCCCCAAAACCATTAGAATCAATGACTTTTTTGTAAAGTAAACCACCAGAAACACTAAATAATGAGATTTCAGCAGTGCTTGTATTTAAATTTTTATTAAAAAAGATATTTAAATCGCCATTAGAAATTGGATTAGGATAAATAAGTAATTCATTATTTAATAAGATAGTTTCATTATGAGAACCTTGGCAATCTTTATCCGTTTTAACTGATAATAAATTTTCTACTTGTTCTAATGGAAGTGTAATTTCGTTTTTAGAAGTTTCGAACACTTTATCATTTAAATTTATGATGTATGTTTTACCACCAGATAGGCTTAGCGTGACTTTATTTTCTAAAGAATTTATTTTAGAGGAAACAGATAAATCTTCAGGTTGATCAATATTAAGTTCAAAACATATTTGATAATCAGCTTGTCCAGCTACCGTAATACAAATTTGGTAGGTGCCAGATGATAGATTATTATGAGAAGTAGAAGTAGTAAAATCGTTAGTTTCAGTTACTCCATTTCCAGTTAAAGTACTTGTGTAATTTAGGTTACTTTCTGCTGTGATACTAATTGATCCATTATTAGAAGAAGTACAAGATTCTCCTGTTGCCAATATTCTAAAATTATTTGCAGGTAAGGAAAAAACTTCACAACCATCAATATCTACTACAGCATTTGCTGGTGTTTCTAAACACAGATCATCAGTATTTAAGACACCGTCATTATCTATGTCATCATCACAAATATCGCCAATACCATCATTATCAAAATCTGCTTGATCTGCATTAGCAGTAAAAGGACAGTTGTCATTGATATCTAAAATTCCATCATTATCATCATCTGGATCACAGACATCGCCCATACCATCCATATCATTATCTGCTTGATCTGAATTTCCAATTAATGGACAGTTATCATCAACATCTAAAATTCCATCATTATCATCGTCATCATCATCTTGAAAACCAGTAACAACAAAATCATCTATAATAACGCCTTCTTGATTCATCCCAGGATCTGACTGAAAAACTATTCTAAAAAGAACATTATTTTCATTTGTTAAATCTACTTCACCAGCTGCTGCGTTCGCAACAAAATCATATGCATATTCAGTCATAGTAATGTTAGTCCCTGTCCACTGCGCTCCAGTACAATTTTGACAATCGTTACCATTATCGGTTCTATCACTATTATACCAATTCGGTAAGCTATTTGTTGTGCCTAGAACGTTCCAAGAACTTCCGTCGTTTATGGAGTATTCAACATAAACAATATCAAAATTAAGCTCTAAGTCATAAGCCATGTTAAACTTTAGAACGGGAGCAAGTATAGAATTTAACTCATAACAACCACTTACAATAAAGCCTCTTGTTCCATCAGGGTGGTTTCCAGTTAAGTTTGTTCCATATACTTGCGTTCCGGAAGTTGCTGTATTTAATAACGTTCCAGTAGGAACTCCTCTTTCCCAAACACTTGTAGTAAAATCATCAGCATTATAATTGAGTAGCGATTCATTCTCGCTTTCAAAATCTATAACATCATCTCCAATGGCAAAATCATTTGCAAAAAAACTGTTTTCTATTGTATTATTATCAGCAAAAGTATCATTTGCAATAGTTGCAGTTGCGCTATAGGTGTGTAAGCCAGTTTCAAGAGCTGTAATAGCAGGAAGCGGAATAGTGACAGTTTCATCACTATTTAGAGTGCCTGTCCAAATAGTGTTTTGAATACCAGTGTCATCTAATTCATAAGAAATTTGAATTTCTGTAATACTGTTTAATCCATTATTTTCAACTGTGATTTCCGGTATAATTTCGCCACATAGAATTGAATTTGAAGGTGTTAAATTAATTAAGCGAATATCATTTTCTGGTATTTGAATTGGAATTGGAGATTGCCAAACACCCCTTCCATATGTGGATGCTGTGATAATTTCATCATTAAGATTAATTTCTAAATCACTGACAGCAGTATTTGGTAGTGCAGTAAAATAGTCTTCCCATTCTGTTAAAGTATCGTCAAGCCTGTAAACACCTAAGTTCGTCGCTACATATATTGGGTTGTCCGTATGACGGCCTTGATGTACTATGGCATAAAAAGCTTGATCCGAAGGGAGATTTAATGTGATATCTTCTTCAGGTCCAGCATTTCCGTCTGAGTTAACAGGCACCTTGAATACGCCTCTTAAGGCTTGTTGACTAGATAGAGGTCTTCCGCTACCAACTCTATTTGATGTGGTTACATATACAAAAGAACCATCAGTTTGATTAATAGCAATATCTGATATATCTGAATCAAACCTATTAAAAGCAGAAAAAGTGACTCCGCCATCCTCACTTCTGAATAAAAATTCGGCTTCAGCTGCATAGACTATTAATGGGTTGTTAGGGTCCGTTTCGATATCATCTATATTTCCATTGCCAAAGTCATTTGACCATTTTTGAAACGAATTACCCACTAATTTGTATACTGCCCTATTGTAACCAGCAAAAACATCACCATCAATTGAAACAGCTAAAGGAGTTATCCAATTTCCAACTAAAGGCATTCCATCATCACCATTAGGAGGATTAACACGGCCTAAAGATTCGCCAGCATTTGTGGTTATAAATAGCCCTCCGCCATTTTGAAAAAAGCCATAAATTAAATCCGGATTGTTAGGGTCTATTTCATAGTCCATTCCATCTCCACCAGTGTAAACGTTCCAGTTTGTTCCATTAGAAACAAAACCAGCATTATCCTGAGTGCCACCAGCTATTCTATTACTACTATTATTAGCAGTAGAAATTCTATAAAACTGGGTAATAGCCATATTATTAGTTTTGTCTGTAAACGTAGTTCCTTTATCTAGTGAAGTGTACAATCCACCATCTGTACCTGCAAATAATATATTGTTGAAAAATTTTAAAGTATGAATATCTGCATGAGAGTAAGACTGATTGTTTACATTCCACTGATTTATTCTTGCAAATGAATTTCCACCATTATTACTTCGCCAAATATTTAGACAGCCTACAAAAACTTGGTTAGCGTTATCTGGTGATACTGCTAGTGCTAAATCAAAAAATGCTTGATTTGATTCAAAAATATTTGTAGTATTTGCTGCTTCAGTAAAAGTTTCACCACTATCAATAGATCTATATAATCCTTGGTAGGTTCTATTATTATCATTATTAGCACTAAGTATATATACCGTATTAGGGTCTGCAGGGCTTACTCCTAAAACTAATCGTCCTGATACTGCGGGTAAAATATCTGTAATTCGTGTGAAATTCTCACCATTAGTAGATTTAAAATATCTTGAATTGGTAACTGCGTAAATGGTATTACTAGATCCTGGTTTTAATTTAAAATCAAGAATATTTCCGGAAGCTTTTAATTCCCAAGATGTTCCTGCATTTATGGACTTATATAGTCCAGTTGTACCAGCGGCCCATACAATGTTGCTATTATTTGGATCTACAGTAATTTCGTTCATAAATAAATTAATTCCACTACTGCCAGGGATGTTTCCTGTAGCATTCCATGAAGAACCTCCATCAATTGATTTAAATACACCAATACTGTGAGAATCTGCGCCATCATCATCACCTGTAGTAATATAAATAATATCAGAATTGTTGGGATCTATTGCTATTCCAGAAACTCCAATTTGTAAAAACTGATCAAATAAACTAACCCAAGTATCACCTGCGTCAGTAGATTTCCATATTCCACCTGCTGCTGCACCAGCATACCAAATATTGGGGTTGTTAGGATCCACGGCCATCTGGTTTACTCTTCCAGTACCTGGTAAACTAGTATTTAGAGTGCCGGGTGAAAAAGGGCCAATTGGGTTCCAATTACTCGTGGGGTTGACTCTGGCAGTACTAGCCATTTTTTTTTGGAAACTCCTAAAAATCTTATCTCCAGTAGGTAATTGCCCATTAGGTTCTACTAAATTGCGCCAGTAGTTTTCCCATCTTTTAAACGGTTTGTAACCGCTCCCTTTTTTATTGTAGTCTTTATCTTTCCAATAATTATCAAAGGCATTAGAAATCTCATCTAATGTGTAAGATTGGTTTTTGGCTGTAGAGGTAGACTTAGATTTTTTTAAATCTTCCATCCAAGGTGCGCTTTCATTATATTGGGCGTACGATAAAGTTGATATGAAAAAACAAACCAAAAATAATTTTCTTAACATAATTCTTTTTTTGTGTAAATATCTCAAAAAAAAGTGAATACTCCACTTTTTTTCGGTGAATATAGTTTTTGTTCGGGAAGGTGCTTTTATTTTGAAAAAAAATGTTTTCTAATTCCGTCGGAGAATCTTACTAAAACTTTCACATTTAGTTAAGGACAAAAAAATTACCTTTGTTTAATCAAGTTTTACAAATGAAGTATTTATTTTTTTTAGGCTTATTATTATTATTTAATTTAGTTTTTGCACAAAACGATTCTATCCCAAAAGAAAAAAAAATTGATTCTCTAGAAGTAGAAAAAAAGATAACTTCTAAAGAATTTGATATTAATTCTTTAGAAGAAGGTGAAAAACCACCTATCAATCTTTATAAAATAATCTCTTATGATAGAGACACTACTTATGTTGATACTACACTTAGCGTAAAAAAAGATTATAAATACAATTACTTAAGAAAAGATGATTTTGAGTTACTACCATTTGCTAATATTGGGCAACCTTATAACAGTTTAGGAGTAGATTTTGAAAATGAAGAATTTTATCCAAGTTTTGGAGCGAGAGCAAAACACTTTAATTATGCTGAAAAAGAAGATGTAAATTACTATAATGTGCCTACGCCTATGACGGATGCATTGTTTAAAACAACATCGACAGAAGGTCAGTTATTAGATATTATGGCTGCATTTAATTTGTCTAAAAGGCTAAACTTTTCAATAGGGTATAAAGGTTTTAGGTCTTTTGGTAAATATAGATTTAGTGAGGCAGAATCGGGTAATTTTAGAACAACAACAAATTATCAGAGTAAAAATGATAGATATACTTTAAGGGCTCATATTGCGGCTCAAGATATCAATACTTTAGAAAATGGAGGTTTAAGTGATAAAGTAAATCAATTTGAATCTAAAGAAGACGATACATTTTCCGATAGAATTAGAGTAGATATTAATTTTGATAATGCGAACAATAGGCTTTTAGGGAAACGCTATTTTTTAGAACATCAATTTAAATTAATCCGGAAAAAGAAAGACTCTACTTATGTAGAGAAAACATCTTTGGCTATTGGGCATCAGTATAATTATGAAACAAAACTATATGATTTTTTGCAAGATCAACCCTTAAATAGTTTTTTTGGAGAATCATTTTTAAATCAAAATGTACAAGATAGAGCACGTCTAAAAACACTCTATAATAAGGTCTATGCAGAGTTTTATAATGCAACATTAGGAAAATTAAGGGGGTCAATTAGCTTATATAATTATAATTACTTTTTTAACAGTCTTGTTGTATTAGCAGATAATACTGTTATTCCTAATAAACTGCAGGGTGAAGAGCTAGTTTTAGGGGCTAATTATGAGAAAAAAATAGGAAATTTTAAAATAAAAGGAAATGGTTCTTTTGGTCTCTCAGGGATATTAACAAATAGTTTGTTAAATGCATCTCTAGCTTATCAATTAAACCCAGATATGAATTTAAATGCAACTTTATATTCTTCCTCAAAACTGCCAAACTTTAATTTTTTACTCTATCAAAGTAATTATGTAAACTACAATTGGCAGAATACAGATGTGTTTGAAAACGAACGTACTAATAGTTTGCAATTTAATTTAGATTCTAAATTATTAGGCAATGTTTCTGCAAAATTTACTACCATAGATAATTACACCTATTTTGGAACAGATGCTAGTGCGGTTATAGCTGAAGGAAGTTCGGAGAATCAAATTGTAAAACCAATCCAAGAAAATAATAGTGTAAATTATATAAAAGTAAAATACGAAAAAGAAATCAAGTGGAAAGGCTTTGCTTTAGATAATACGGTAATGTATCAAAGCGTATCTCAAACCAATACTGTTTTAAATGTGCCTCAATTAGTGACCAGAAATACACTTTATTTTTCAACAGATGTGTTTAAAAAGGCAATGTTTTTACAAACTGGAGTTACTTTAAAATATTTTACCGAGTATAATGCAAATGCTTACAATCCTCTTTTGGGGGAATTTTATGTTCAAAATAATGAAAAGATAGGAGGTTTTCCATTATTAGACTTTTTTGTTAATGCTAAAGTAAAGCAAACACGTATTTTTCTTAAAGCTGAGCACTTTAACTCTTCTTTTTCAAAAACAAATAACTTTTATGCGGCTCCAGACTATCCTTATAGAGATTTTATTGTGCGCTTTGGTGTAGTATGGAATTTCTTTTCGTAAAGAAAAGAAATTTTAGTTGACAACATAATTAACTTAGGTTTAATATTATTTTTTCACTTTTGAGTAGAAAAATAAAGACTACTATATTTCTCATATTTAGTAATATAACTGCTTATGTTGAATTTTTTACTTTGTTTTAAACATAAATGTAACTTAGATAGCGTTAGTTTTTGTTTTTAAGATAGACTGTTCTTGTAACGGAGTAAGATATAGAAGATAAAATTTTGACTCCATTTTATTGAAACCCTATTAAATTATCAAAAACTAAGCTAAAACAAAAGATAGAATAACATGAAAAAAAATAGTTCTTTATTAAAAGTAGGTTTTTACTGTGCTTTATTTTTAATGATTGGATTGATGAGTTGTGAAACAAGTACACTTTCAGAACTTGCTGAACAAGAAAGTCCTGATATTATAACTTATGAGAATCGTGTTCAGACAATATTAGGAAGCTCATGTGTAGAGTGCCATAGTGCAAGCAATCCTACAGCTGGTGTTCGTTTAGATACATTTGAAGGAGCATTTATAGTTGCAAATAATGGAAGAATGCTTATCCGTATGACAAGTACAACAAATCCAATGCCTCCTACCAGAAATCTTGCTACTAATATAATAGACGATATTAGAAATTGGATAGATAATGGTATTTTAGAAAATTAATATCCTTCAAATTTAAAGAAAGTAAGCATGAAGAAAGTAATTTTATCTTTTTTGTTTTTTGCACTAGTAGCGCAAAGTTTTGGACAAAAATATTATACAAAAACAGGAACTTTAGATTTTGAAGCTTCAGTAGAAGCATTTGAGCCTGTAAAAGCAAGTAACACTACTACTACTGCTATATTAGATATTACATCAGGAAAAATAGCAGTATTAGGATTGGTCAAAGGTTTTCGTTTTAGAAATGCGTTAATGGAGGAGCATTTTAATGAAAACTATATGGAAAGTAATACCTACCCTAAAGCAACTTTTAATGGTGTAGTCAAAGGTTTTTCAATTGATGAAATAGCTTCAGAGAAAGAATATACTGTAGAAGGAGACCTTACCATTCATGGAAAAACAAAAAAAGTTACAGCATCAATATTCATTATTAAAAATGAAGTTGTTATTGATGTGAAAACTAACTTTTCAGTAACTCCAGCAGATTTTGATATTGAAATCCCTAATGTGGTTAGCGAAAAAATTTCAGATAAAATTAATATTAGTGCAAGCTTTAATTTAAAGAAAAGATAATCATATTAGAATATATGAAAAATAAAAAAATACTTATAACAGCTATCATTGTTGTTTTAATTATTGCTTTTGCAAGTTATAATTATATATATCAAGACCATAGAGATATTAAATCAGAGCAACCAATTTACACCTTAAAAGCAACTGACCTTATAAAAGAATTTCAAGATCAAGAAGAAAAGGCTACTGAAAAGTATTTAAATAAAACAATTGCAATAGAAGGGGTATTAACTGGTATTGAAGAAACCTCTATTGTTATTGAAGATGTTGTTTTTTGTGCTTTCAGCGGAGAAGATGTAAAGATGCCAACAGCTAACCTTTTAAATACTACCATAAAAGTTAAAGGTAGATGTATTGGTTATGATAATTTATTAGAAGAAGTTAAACTTGATCAAGCTTCTTTGATAAAGTAAAAATTAAACTACAAATTAAATAATACCTAATGAAGAAATTAGTATTCTTATTATTACTCTTACCTGTAATTACTTTTGCGCAAGACGATTTACTAGATGAATTAGAGGAAGAAGTTGTTGATGAGCCAACTGTAGTAACATCGGTTTTTAAAGGGATTAAAATTGTTAATTTTGAATCCACAAAACTAGTAGGCAGAAAGCAATTACAATTTATCATATCACATCGTTTTGGAGATTTAAGTGATGGAATAGATAATTTTTTAGGTTTAGATGATGCAACTGCGCGAATACAATTTGTTTATGGTCCTACAGATTGGTTAAATGTAGGAGTATCTCGTTCAGGATTCAATAAAACCTATGATGCAGCTGTTAAATATAGATTTGTAAATCAAATAGAAGGAGGTTCTCCTGTTACATTAGTAGGTTACCATCTTATAAATATTAATACAGATTTTGATGTAAATCTATATCCAGGATTAACATTTTCAGATCGGATAGGCTATGCCAATCAATTATTAATTTCAAGAAAATTTAATGATTGGTTATCCTTACAGTTAATACCAACATTTTTTTATGATAATACCGTAATGGAAGATAATCAGGATAATGCGCAATTTGCCTTAGGTGTGGGAGGGCGTATTAAATTAACAAAAAGACTTGCATTGATAGGAGATTATGGAATTCATTTAAATAGAGTAGATAATTCTAACTCTAACAATTCCTTAGCTTTAGGTATAGAGATAGAAACTGGTGGTCATGTATTTCAATTACATGTTTCTAATTCAAGAGCAATTTTTGCTAATGGTTTTTTAGGGCAAGCAAGGGGTGATTTTGGAGATGGAAATATATTTTTAGGTTTTAACATATCTAGAGCTTTTAGTATTGGGAATAAAAAATAATAAGCAACTATTGTAAAAATATACATAGTATTAAATTGCTTCACTTTTTTCATATTATTTTTTTATTGTAAATCACTATAATACAGTCACTTATTATTTATTTTAAAATGTTTCCAAAAAAAGCTTAAAAAATTCTTGTTGGGATAAAAAAGGTATGTATATTTGCACCCGCTTAGTTAAACAATGGTTTAGTTAAGGGTATTAAAAAGTTCATTGACATATAGAAAAGACAACGCGTATGATAGTTGTTGTTTGGTTTTTTAGGAATCAAATAATGGCCACATATAAGATATAAGATAAAGAGATATTAGGATTTAGAACAAGTTTTAATATAGTTACTGAGTTAGGATGATAATTTGAGTTATTGGGAAGTGGATATATAATATTTACAAAACAACGATGAAGAGTTTGATCCTGGCTCAGGATGAACGCTAGCGGCAGGCCTAACACATGCAAGTCGAGGGGTAACATGAGTGCTTGCACTTGATGACGACCGGCGCACGGGTGCGCAACGCGTATACAATCTACCTTATACTGAGGGATAGCCTTTGGAAACGAAGATTAACACCTCATGGTATTATAAAGTCGCATGATTATATAATTAAAGGTTACGGTATAAGATGAGTATGCGTCCCATTAGTTAGTTGGTAAGGTAACGGCTTACCAAGACGATGATGGGTAGGGGTCCTGAGAGGGAGATCCCCCACACTGGTACTGAGACACGGACCAGACTCCTACGGGAGGCAGCAGTGAGGAATATTGGACAATGGGCGAGAGCCTGATCCAGCCATGCCGCGTGCAGGAAGACTGCCCTATGGGTTGTAAACTGCTTTTATACAGGAAGAATAAGGTGCTCGTGAGCACTGATGACGGTACTGTAAGAATAAGGACCGGCTAACTCCGTGCCAGCAGCCGCGGTAATACGGAGGGTCCGAGCGTTATCCGGAATTATTGGGTTTAAAGGGTCCGTAGGCGGGCTGTTAAGTCAGAGGTGAAAGTTTGCAGCTCAACTGTAAAATTGCCTTTGATACTGGCGGTCTTGAATTATTGTGAAGTGGTTAGAATAAGTAGTGTAGCGGTGAAATGCATAGATATTACTTAGAATACCGATTGCGAAGGCAGATCACTAACAATATATTGACGCTGATGGACGAAAGCGTGGGTAGCGAACAGGATTAGATACCCTGGTAGTCCACGCCGTAAACGATGGATACTAGCTGTGTGGTTTTCGGACTGCGCGGCCAAGCGAAAGTGATAAGTATCCCACCTGGGGAGTACGTTCGCAAGAATGAAACTCAAAGGAATTGACGGGGGCCCGCACAAGCGGTGGAGCATGTGGTTTAATTCGATGATACGCGAGGAACCTTACCAGGGCTTAAATGTAGTATGACAGCTTTAGAGATAGAGTTTTCTTCGGACATATTACAAGGTGCTGCATGGTTGTCGTCAGCTCGTGCCGTGAGGTGTCAGGTTAAGTCCTATAACGAGCGCAACCCCTGCCGTTAGTTGCCAGCATGTAAAGATGGGGACTCTAACGGGACTGCCGGTGCAAACCGTGAGGAAGGTGGGGATGACGTCAAATCATCACGGCCCTTACGTCCTGGGCCACACACGTGCTACAATGGCCGGTACAGAGAGCAGCCACTTAGTGATAAGGAGCGAATCTACAAAACCGGTCACAGTTCGGATCGGAGTCTGCAACTCGACTCCGTGAAGCTGGAATCGCTAGTAATCGGATATCAGCCATGATCCGGTGAATACGTTCCCGGGCCTTGTACACACCGCCCGTCAAGCCATGGAAGCCGGGAGTGCCTGAAGTCCGTCACCGTAAGGAGCGGCCTAGGGCAAGATCGGTAACTAGGGCTAAGTCGTAACAAGGTAGCCGTACCGGAAGGTGCGGCTGGAACACCTCCTTTCTAGAGAAGTTCACGACCAGTTATGCAGATAATGAGTAATTATTATCTATAGAATTTTTAGCTTAACTCATAGCTTTATTATACTTGTTCTAAATTTTGATAAGATTTTTTATTAAATGTCTAGTTGTCTTTTTTGATATGTTCATTATAAATATTGGAAGTTAGTATTGTTAGTTTTTTAAAAGTGAAGCAATAGTAACAAAAAAGTGAGAGTCTCATAGCTCAGCTGGTTAGAGCGCTACACTGATAATGTAGAGGTCGGCAGTTCGAGTCTGCCTGAGACTACAGCCTAAGGCTGATTTATTATTAGATATATTTAATAATAATTAAGTTTTAGAAATACGTTCATTAGTATAAATTGAAAGGAAATTTTAGAAGTTGAGTTTGTTTTGAGTAGAGAATTACTCATCACTCATAACTAATAGCTCATAACTAAAACATGGGGGATTAGCTCAGCTGGCTAGAGCGCCTGCCTTGCACGCAGGAGGTCATCGGTTCGACTCCGATATTCTCCACAGAACAATTAGATAATTAACTAATTTGATAATGTAACAATTTAATTATTACATTATTTAATTTTCAAATTTTCAAATTGATAAAAGTTCATTGACATATTGGGATAAAGGTTATACATAGAATCTACAGGATATTTATGTATAACAGAATTAAAGAGAAACGAATTAGAGTAAAGAGAAGTACGATAAGTACAAAGATTAGAATTAAAAAGGACTAGTGACAAGCTAGGAAAGGGCGTATGGGGAATGCCTAGGCTCTCAGAGGCGAAGAAGGACGTGATAAGCTGCGAAAAGCTACGGTGAGGTGCACACAACTTATGATCCGTAGATATCCGAATGGGGCAACCCAGCTGGTTGAAGGCCAGTTATGCCGCAAGGCAAGCAAACCCGGTGAACTGAAACATCTAAGTAGCCGGAGGAGGAGAAAACAATAGTGATTCCGTTAGTAGTGGCGAGCGAACGCGGATTAGCCCAAACCAATTATGTTTCGGCATAATTGGGGTTGTAGGACCACGCTATTTAATGCGCAATGAATTAGAACACTTTGGAAAGAGTGACCACAGAGGGTGATAGTCCCGTATAAGTAAAGAGCGTTATTGATAGTGGTATCCTGAGTAGTGCGGGGCACGTGAAACCTTGTATGAATTTGCCGGGACCATCCGGTAAGGCTAAATACTCCTGAGAGACCGATAGTGAACCAGTACCGTGAGGGAAAGGTGAAAAGAACCCTGAATAAGGGAGTGAAAAAGATCCTGAAACCATACGCTTACAAGCGGTCGGAGCGCATTTATGTGTGACGGCGTGCCTTTTGCATAATGAGCCTACGAGTTACTTTTACTAGCAAGGTTAAGATTTTAAGAATTGGAGCCGTAGCGAAAGCGAGTCTGAATAGGGCGTTTTAGTTAGTAGTAGTAGACGCGAAACCGTGTGATCTACCCATGGGCAGGTTGAAGCTTTGTTAACCCAAAGTGGAGGACCGAACCCGTTGACGTTGAAAAGTCTTGGGATGACCTGTGGGTAGGGGTGAAAGGCCAATCAAACTCGGAAATAGCTCGTACTCCCCGAAATGCATTTAGGTGCAGCGTATACATAGTTTTATAGAGGTAGAGCTACTGATTGGATGCGGGGGCTTCACCGCCTACCAATTCCTGACAAACTCCGAATGCTATAAAATGATTGTATGCAGTGAGGGCATGGGTGCTAAGGTCCATGTCCGAGAGGGAAAGAACCCGGACCATCAGCTAAGGTCCCCAAGTGTATGCTAAGTTGATATAACGCGGTGGAATTGCATAGACAGCCAGGATGTTGGCTTGGAAGCAGCCATTCATTTAAAGAGTGCGTAACAGCTCACTGGTCGAGCGATTCCGCATGGATAATAATCGGGCATAAGTATACCACCGAAGCTATGGCTTCTGTACACGGTACAGAGGGGTAGGGGAGCATTCTATAGGTGTTGAAGGTGTGTTGTAAGACATGCTGGAACGTATAGAAACGAAAATGTAGGCATAAGTAACGATAATGCGGGCGAGAAACCCGCACGCCGAAAGACCAAGGTTTCCCCAGCTATGCTAATCAGCTGGGGGTCAGTCGGGACCTAACGCGAACCCGAAAGGGGTAGTGGATGGACAAGCAGTTAATATTCTGCTACCTGCTCACATTAAAAGTGACGTGGATCTGGAGTTAGTGCGTACAGACGGAATAGTACGTTGAAGGGAGTGGTGACACCCCGATAGTACACTGCGACTTCGGTCAAGGTGATAATCTAGCGTAAGATCTACCGAGAAAAACAAGTGAAGCAGCCCGTACCGTAAACCGACACAGGTGGTTGGGATGAGTATTCTAAGGCGCTCGAGAGATTCATGGCTAAGGAACTAGGCAAAATAGACCCGTAACTTCGGGAGAAGGGTCGCCCACCTTTTAGGTGGGCCGCAGTGAAGAGGTCCAGGCGACTGTTTATCAAAAACACAGGGCTCTGCAAAATCGAGAGATGACGTATAGGGCCTGACACCTGCCCGGTGCTGGAAGGTTAAGAGGAGATGTTAGCTTCGGCGAGGCATTGAATTGAAGCCCCAGTAAACGGCGGCCGTAACTATAACGGTCCTAAGGTAGCGAAATTCCTTGTCGGGTAAGTTCCGACCTGCACGAATGGTGCAACGATCTGGACACTGTCTCGGCCATGAGCTCGGTGAAATTGTAGTATCGGTGAAGATGCCGGTTACCCGCAGTGGGACGAAAAGACCCCGTGCACCTTTACTATAGCTTCGTATTGACCTTGGTCAAGTAATGTGTAGGATAGCTGGGAGACTATGAAGTGGCATCGCTAGGTGTTGTGGAGTCATTGTTGAAATACCAGCCTTTACTTGTCTGAGGCCTAACTCTCTTGTGAGAGAACAGTGCGTGGTGGGTAGTTTGACTGGGGTGGTCGCCTCCAAAAGAGTAACGGAGGCTTCTAAAGGTACCCTCAGCACGCTTGGTAACCGTGCGTAGAGTGCAATGGCACAAGGGTGCTTGACTGAGAGGCATACAGGCCGAACAGGTTGGAAACAAGAGCATAGTGATCCGGTGGTTCCGTATGGAAGGGCCATCGCTCAAAGGATAAAAGGTACGCCGGGGATAACAGGCTGATCTCCCCCAAGAGCTCATATCGACGGGGGGGTTTGGCACCTCGATGTCGGCTCGTCACATCCTGGGGCTGGAGAAGGTCCCAAGGGTTGGGCTGTTCGCCCATTAAAGTGGCACGCGAGCTGGGTTCAGAACGTCGTGAGACAGTTCGGTCTCTATCTACTGCGGGCGTTAGAAATTTGCGTGGATCTGACTCTAGTACGAGAGGACCGAGTTGGACTGACCGCTGGTGCACCAGTTGTTCCGCCAGGAGCATTGCTGGGTAGCTATGTCGGGATTGGATAAGCGCTGAAAGCATATAAGCGCGAAACCAGCCACAAGATGAGATTTCTTTAAAGAGCCGTGGGAGATGACCACGTTGATAGGCCATAGGTAGAAGTGTAGTAATACATGTAGCCGAGTGGTACTAATAGCTCATAGGCTTGCACTCGCTGCTACTTCGAAAAGAGGTAGCAGTGGACACCTTTTTTTTTATGCTGAATTAATTTTCAGTATCTAATAAGTTAAACTTACTTTTCTTTAATCTACATTCATTACTTTGGCTACTTTTTAAGTTAACCGAGTTTAAATTCTAAATAGTGGTCTTAGACCATCTTTATCCCTTTAATATGTTCACTTCGGCTACGCTCAGTAACCATATCAGTTACACTCACTAAAAAAAAGTGATGCTAGTTAGAAGTTATTAAAATATAGTTGCTCAGCAACTAAAGATTTAAGGTGACCATGGCGATGGGGTTCACCCCTTACCATTCCGAACAGGGAAGTTAAGCCCATCAGCGCCGATGGTACTGCTATACCAAGTGGGAGAGTAGGTCGTTGCCTTTTTTATAAAAGTCCTTCATCATAACGATGAAGGACTTTTTTGTTTATATCTATCTTTCTGTATTTATTAAATTCTAATCTACTTCACGATATAACTCTTAAGTTTTCTATCTTAGTTGATAGTCATAGTTTTATGTTATTAAAAATCAAAACTTAAAATTGAAAATCTTATTTAAAGCTATATTAAAATTAATTCTTTTTGGAATACTTACAGTAATAACTCAAATAGGTGGAATTGTTTATTTAGTAAGTCTACTAATTTCAAAAAAATGGAATAAAAAGCTAAAGTTTAAAACGCTTATGATTTTTACATGCTTGTATTTATGCACTACACTTTTAATCGTTCCTTTAATCGCGCCAATTTTTGGTCGTGAAAAAGTAATACATTCAGAAAAAATTAGCCCAACGAATTATATGACTGTCTTATTGAACAGAAATTATGTAAATCCTCAACTAAATGAGCTATTAAGCAGAACAGCAAAAGGCTTAAATGAAACAGCTATTGAAATTCATTATTTAGATGCAAACTTTCCCTTTATTAATAAGTTTCCGTTGCTTCCTCATTTAAGTCATAATGACGGAAAGAAAATTGATATTAGTCTGATTTACGAAACAAAAAACGGGATCATAGAAAAAGGACAGAAATCTGTTAGTGGATATGGAGTTTTTGAGAACCCAAAACCAAATGAATTTAACCAAATTAAAAAGTGCTTACAAAATGGTTATTTTCAATATGACTTTACAAAGTATGTGAGTTTTGGGAAAATAAATAAAGATTATGTATTCTCTGAAAAAGGGACAAGAAAATTGATATCTACTATTTTAAAAAATCAAAATTTAGGAAAGCTATTCATTGAGCCTCATTTAAAAAATAGAATGAATTTAAAGGATAATAGAATACGATATCACGGCTGTAGAGCAGTACGGCATGATAACCATATTCACATCCAATTAAAATAATCAACGAACATAACGATCTTATTAAAATACATACTCAAATTCTTTGAATACTTAAGAAAGTATAAGCAAGAAAAGTATTTTAAGGTTTATTTTAATTCTTTACTAATCTCATCGATCATATTATAAATATGAGGAAGAATTAATTCTGGCTTGGCCCAAGCAATTTCATGACCTGTATTAGGAGTGGTAATAATTTTAATATTTTTAAATTGTTCACGAGTATAGTCAACATTTGTATAGGGTACAAGATCATCTTTATTTCCATGAATATGTAAAATAGGAATTTCGATAGCATTCCAATCTTTTTCTATTAAACGAAGTTCTTCAGGATGCGTTGTTTTTTCATCACCGGCTACTCTATAAGTAGTTGGGCATAGCCAACGGGTAAGCCACCATTGTGTGAAACGTGAAGCCCATATTTTTTTCTCTTGCTTAGGATCTATCGCTGGAGAGATCATAATAACTCCTTTTACATTTTTATTTAAATAAGCAAGCCTTGCGGCTAAAGGCCCACCATAGGAAGAACCTATTGCAATTACATTTTTTAAATGGTATTGATCTATTAAATTACTCATTAGTGAGGCTTGCAGCGCTATAGAAGTCATTTCTTTTCCAAAATTAGAATAGCCATAACCAGGTCTGTCAATAGCATGTAAATTTGCTTTTTTAATTAATGCAGAATCTTTTAAATAACCATTCCAAGCTGATAAAGAACTAGGAGAACCGTGAAAAAAAACAAGATGAACGGAATCTTTAGATTGTTCTATATGTTGTATTCTAATTTTTAAATCAAGGCTATCTACCTCATAATAGGAAATACGTGTTGGGATCTGAATTTCTGAAAAATTAGTTTTTATATCCTCATCTGATGCCCTCCATTGTAAAAAGGTACAACAGGCTAATACATATAAGCCTACAATTATTAAAGTAAAAAATGTTGCTCCTCTTTTTAATGATTTTTTAGTGATTTTCATGCCGTAAAAAGAGATTGGTCGAAAAAAATAGACTTACCTAAACTAAATATTTTTGATTGGTATAATAGAAGTTAAAATGTTTGCCACTAAATACTAATAAATTATTACGAGTTAAATGCAAATTTTTAAATAGAAGTTACTCTATGTTTTACTAGAATAATCCATTTATTTCTGCATCAATTTTATTAATAACTGTTCCTAAATCTTCAGGATTATCAACAAAATCTAAATCGTCTACATCGATAATTAATAGTTTGCCTTTTTCATAGCTTTGGCTCCATGCTTCATAACGCTCATTAAGTCGACTTAAATAATCTATAGAAATTGTATTTTCATACTCTCTACCACGTTTATGAATTTGATTTACAAGATTAGGAATAGAACTTCTGAGATAAATAAGCAAATCTGGCGGTTGTACCAAACGTTCCATAAGTTCAAAGAGACTAGAGTAATTGCTAAAATCGCGGTTGGTCATCAAACCCATTGCATGTAAATTAGGAGCAAAAATATAAGCATCTTCATAGATGGTTCTATCTTGAATAATGCTTTTACCACTTTCTCTAATTTCTAAAATTTGACGATACCGGCTATTTAAAAAATAAATTTGAAGGTTAAAACTCCAACGTTCCATTTGATTGTAAAAATCGTCTAGGTATGGATTATCAACTACATCCTCAAAGTGTGCTTCCCATTTATAATGTTTAGAAAGTAATCTCGTTAAAGTTGTTTTTCCTGCACCAATATTTCCAGCTACGGCAATATGCATCCTATTTTTCTAATTATGAGTTCGTATTAATCGGGGATACAATATACAACGATTCTTGGGTTGATAAAAAAATAGTTACTGAAATAAATTTTTGATTTATGGGCAAAGGAGTTTATAGCCATAACCTCTTACATTTATAATTTGGATATCGGCATCTTTGTGTAATTTTTTACGAAGCTTTGTAATAAAAACATCCATACTTCTCGCATTAAAAAAATCATCATCACCCCATATTTTCTTTAAAATAAGGGAACGGTCTAAAATTTCATTCCTTTTTTCTGAAAGGTGAAATAATAATTCTGCTTCCCTATGCGTCAGTAAAATTTTATCATCATTAATTTGCAAATGTTGGCGTGTATAATTAAACGTATAGTTACCTATAGTGATGTTTTCGGGCTGTTGTTTTAAACTTTTGCGTTCTAGAAGTGCATGGATTCTAACGATTAACTCTTCCATACTAAAAGGTTTTTTTAAATAATCGTTTCCACCATGCTGAAAGCCTTCCACAACATCTTTTGCTTGAGATTTAGCTGTAAGAAATATAATTGGAATTTTAGGATCTTGTGCTCTAATTTCTTTGGCTAAGGTAAAGCCATCTTTTTTAGGCATCATAACATCTAAGACTAATAACTCTGGCTGTTCAGAAAGGTATACTTTGTACGCTTTTTCTCCATTTTCGCAAAAAAGAACTTCAAAATTCCGGGTTTCTAAACTTTCTTTTACAATTTGCCCTAAAGCCAATTCATCTTCGGCTAATAATATTTTTATAGGTTGCTTACTCATATACTTATTTTAAAAATAGTGTTCTTAACATTTGGAAGCAGTTGAATGGTACCTCCATGCTTTTCTATAATTTTTTTAACGTAAAATAGGCCAATTCCAAAACCTTTTACATCATGCCTATTTCCTGTAGGGATTCTGTAGAATTTATCAAAGATCTTGTCTCGTTGGTTTTTATCAATTTTTCCGCCATTATCTGCTACAGTAATTTCGGTTGTATCTAATAACGAATTCAGATTCACTTCAATGATATCTCCACCATATTTTACGGCGTTATCAATAAGGTTTGTGACTACGTTTTCAAAATGGAAAGAATCCACAGAGCATACTAAAGAAGCTATGCTTGTTTTAAATGAAATTGATTTTGTAGGTGAGAGCATTTGATGCTTTTCTGTAATTTTTTGAAGCATAGCTACTAAGTCTGTTTTCTCTTTGTTGATGATTAGTTTATCACTGTCCAAAGTTGCAGTCTCCAATAATTTTTCTACCATTTGATGTAGTTTTTTCAACTGCTGATCAGAAATATTTAAATAAGCATTTGTTTTCTTAGGATCATTAGCCTCATTAAAATGTTTAATGCCTTCTATAGCGGTTGAAACTGTTGCAATAGGTGTTTTAAACTCGTGTGTAATATTACTGATTAAATCGTTTTTTATTTCTGCCAACTCTTTTTGTTTATTAATAATGTGTAGCAAATAAAATAGGCAGATAATAATACAGGTGGATAATAAAAAAGATAATAAAATACCAGTAATACTTCTTTTTAGTACCGTAATAGTGGGGTTGTTATACTTTAGTTCTAACTGTTGCCCGTTTGGCAAGTAAGTAGATTTTGAAAATGTTGCTAATTCTAAATTAGTTAGTTTGTTAGGATTAAATTGATCAAAAATAGTATCCTGCTTAAAATGATTAATTTGGTAACGGATAGCAATTTTTTTTCGGTTTAACTCTTTATTAAAAACAGAATCTAATTTTTTAAAATTTATACTGTCCTGAATAAAAGAAACAGTAAGCTTATTAATAGCTGAAGATATATTCTGGATGCTATCCACAGCTTTTTTTTCTGTAAAAATAGAAATCGACTCAAAATTTTTAGAAGACCTATTTCCATTAATTGTAGTAATACTATCAGCAAACGTAGAAAAATTAAAAGACGGATTGTTGTTTTTGTTTGCTAATAATGAACTGTCAATTTCTTTATTAAGATTAGATAAAGTTAGTTTTTGTAAAAACTTTTTTGCTCTATCTAGAGTATAGGTTGTATCTTCTTTGGTATCTACAAAAGAAAGAAAATCAGCTTTTACTAGATTAGAGTAATAAACTTCCACACCATTATCTAAACTAATTTGAACTTCATTGATGAGACGTTGTTTATTGCTTTTATAGCTCTGAATATTCCAATATACTTGCAGTGCTATTGTAGCTATAATTGTAATAGCTATAAAGTAAATAAGTAAAGGATAATTTTTCTGCTTCATTTTTCTGCTGATTTTTAAACAAGCTAAGCGTTTGATATATCAAAAGTAACTACAATTTATGGTTGCATATCTAACGGTTAACACTCGTTAACACTGGTTAACCTTGTTTTTTGAGAAAGTCAATCAAATTTGCAACAGTAATCAATACTAAAATCAACAATTATGAAAACAATAACAAAATTATTTATCTGCCTCTTATTTATTTTATCAGTTCAACTTAGTGCACAGAATTTTAAGGGAATAGCTACGTATAAAACAACATCCAGTATCGATGTAAAAATGGATAGTACGCAAATGCCTAATGATCAGATTAGTGAAATACAAGCCATGCTTAAAAAAGCCATGCAAAAAGAGTTTGAATTACAATTTAATGCTTCTGAATCTACTTGGAAAGAAGCTGAAAGTCTTGGAGATGCGGCACCTACAAATTCTAGTATAAAATTAGTAGTGTCCGGTTTTGGTGGCGGTAATGGTGCATTATATAAGAATACAAAAAATAAAACAAAGGTGGAATCTACAGATCTTTTTGGAAAACAATTCCTTATTAAGGATGGTTTAAAGGATTATGAATGGAAACTGGGAAGTGAGACCAAACAAATTGGACAGTATACTTGTTATAAAGCTATATTAACTAAGGAGATAAACTCTACCCAAATGATAGCTAAAAACGGCGCTTATGAAGAAAAAAAGGAAGTAAAAACACAAACTATTACAGCTTGGTATACTCCTGAAATACCAGTAAATCATGGTCCTGAAAATTATTGGGGACTTCCTGGCTTGATTTTAGAAGTGAAAGATGGAAAAAGAATTTTGATTTGTAGTAAAATTGTATTAAATCCAAAACAAGAAATTACAATTATTCCACCTACTAAAGGAAAAGAAATTAGTAGCAAAGAATTAGAAGATATTGCACGAGCAAAAACTATGGAAATGCAAAAAATGTATAATGCTGAAGGCCGTAAAAAAAATGGAAATACTAGTTTTTCTATAAAAATAAGCAATTAGTCAATAGTTAGACTTACTGTATATAGCAGTATTTTATAATTCTTTTTAAAATCATCAATCAAAAAACGGAATGTCAATCTTTTAAAAACTTTCCTTTTCATAAGAATACAAAAATATACAGTAAGTCTCATTGCAAGCATTACTAATAAAAAACAATATTCAATTCAAGTACTTGACTTAGAGTAGTTTTAGAAAAATCAACTTAAAACATGAAAAATATATACATCTTCCTATTTATAGGACTAGGATTTTTTTGTCCAAATATTGTGGCCCAGAATGCCTCATTAGAAGGAGTAGTAAAAGATTCTTTAAGTCAACCATTAGAACTAGCAAATGTTATAGCCATCAATAAAAATAGTAAAGGCATTGCCTCTTATGGTATTACGGATAGTGATGGTCGTTACAGACTGGCATTAAAAGTAGATAGTCTTTACCTTATACGAGTTAGTTATTTAGGTTTTGAGACTTGGGAAAAAGAAGTACAAATAAAAACAAAAGAAACACTAAATCAAGATATTATACTTAAATCAGCTGCCAATCAATTAGAGGGTGTAGAAGTAGTACAAGAACTTCCTATACGTGTTTCTGGTGATACTATTACGTATACAACAGATGCATTTACAGACGGAAAGGAGAAAAAATTAAAAGATGTTTTAGAGAAACTTCCAGGTTTTGAAGTAAATGAGGATGGGCAAGTAAAAGTACAAGGCAAAAGTGTTAGTAAAGTATTGGTAGATGGCAAAGAATTTTTTGATGGAGACACAAAAATGGCAACAAAGAATCTTCCTGCTAATGCGGTAGATAAAGTAGATTTATTACGAAATTTTAATGATATTAGTCCTTTAAAAGGTTTAAATAGTGACGATAAAATAGCATTGAATATTAGGTTAAAAGAAGGAAAGAAGAATTTGTGGTTTGGAGATGTTTCGGCAGGCTCAGGACTTAAAAAACGATATAAAACAAAAGCTAATCTCTTTTATTATTCACCAAAAACTAGCGTTAATTTTATTGGAGGCGCTAATAATATTGGAGAACAATTATTTACCATACAAGATTATTTTAGATTTAGTGGAGGCTTAAAAAACTTAGGACGCCGCTCCGGTTCTTCTTTTCTAGTAAACTCGGACAATACTGGACTTGCTTTTCTGCAAAATAACCAAGCTCAAAATATTGTGTCTAAATTGGGAGCGTTAAACTTTAGTTATAAACCGAATAAGAAGATTAATTTTTCTGGGTTTGCTATAGGTGCAAATACTAAAACAGCACTCAATTCTAATTCTTTCCGAACGTATATTAGAAACTCTGGTGATACAGAAGAAACACTCATCTCTGCTACCGAACAAAATAATACATCAGGATTATTAAAATGGTCTTCTACCTATACTCCTAATAGCAGCTTACATATTGCTTATGATGGTTTTGTAAAAACAGCTTCACTGCGTCAGAATACTGTATCTAATTCTGATTTTGGTATCATAAACAATAATATCACTTCTGATATTGCTCGAAAACCTTTTTCTGTAGAACAAATAATAGAAGGGTATTATGCTAAAAACGAAAAAAATGTATGGTCTTTTGAAGCGAGTTATAATTATAAAAAACAAGATCCTACCTATGATTTAAGCACTTCTCAGGCACCTTTTTTAGCTGCTTTTACTCTTGATGGAGAAAGTCCGTTTAATTTAGCACAAGAACAACTTATTTTTACCAACAGCTTTAATGCTGTTGTAAATTATTATCACGTATTAAATAAAACCAACCATATTAATTTTTTGGTAGGCACAAATAATAATTCTCAAAGGTTACAATCTTCTATAGAAGAGCTTTTTACTAATGGAACAAGTACAGCATTTACAGCGCCTAATTTTACGAATAATGTAGCTTACGATTTTTTAGATGTTTATGCTGGATTGCGGTATAAAACCAAACTAGGTAAATTAACGTTACATCCTGGTTTTACAGTACATAACTATATAACAGGAAACATACAATTGGGTACAGAAACAAGATTAGATAAAACATTATTCTTACCTAGCCTTAATGCAAAATATAATATTAGAAAGTCAGAATCGCTAAGCTTTGCTTATGCCACACAAGCAGAGTTTACAGATATCGCAAACCTATCACAAGGTACAATTATTCAAAGTTACAATAGTTTGTTTCAAGGAAATCCTAATTTAGAAAATGCTTGGTATCAAACTTATACCTTAGACTATTTTAATTTTAACATGTTTAACTTTACCAATATCTATGCAAACTTTAGTTATCAGCGTAAAAAAGATGACATTCAGGGTATAGTTAGTTATCAAAATTTAGATCGTACTAATACTCCCATTAATATTGATGCGGTTAATGAAAATTTATCGGGTAGGGGAAACTATGAAAAACGTTTTTCTTTTATGAAAGTGAAAGGAGAAGTTAATTTAGGCTATTCTAAATACAATAATTTTATTGATGGAGTGGTGAATGAAAACACTTCTTTTCTTCAAAAATTTAAAACTACTTTAGCTACTAACTTTAAAGAATGGCCTAATGTTGAAGTAGGTTTTGAAAAGACAATCAATATCTATCAAAGTTTTAATGGAGAAAGCACTTTTGTAACCAATAGACCTTTTGCCAATTTTGAGGCCTATTTTTTAAAGAACTTTTCCTTACTTGCCGATTATGAATTTAATGATTATAAGAGTCGTAATGGAAACACGCAAAGTACATACGATTTTTTAAATGCGTCGCTTTTTTATAAAAAAGAAGATAGCGCTTGGGAGTTTAGTATTTCGGGTACCAATCTTTTAAACACCACCTCAATCCGTAGAGATGCTTTTTCTAATAATTTAATCAGCACTTTAGAATATGTTGTACAGCCACGTTATATTTTATTTGGTGTAAAATACGAATTGTGATTTAAAAAATATTAAACATGAAATGTTAACACTAGTTAACTTCTCTTAACTAAGATAACAGTATAGTGTAAGTAGATTTGTTTAAAGAAATTTTAACTATAAACAACTACATTATGAAAACAATTACAATTTTATCGACAACATTATTTTTATTGATTAGCGTATCAGTTTTTTCTCAAATAAAAAAAGAAACTATAAGTAATTTTAATATTACTAAAATGGAAATTACCATTAATTCTTTAGAAGAATTGGGAGCTATAAATTGGGAAGAGAATTTTACAGTTTTTGATCATAATACCCCAGAAACTCCAATAGAAGTATCATTTAAATTAGAAAATTTTATTTCTAATGAAAAGCCTAAACAAAAAGCAACAATTTATGACTTAGAGGCAGCTTTAAATACATATAATACAAATCAATTTTTAAAGGAATTAAAGAGAATTTCCAGAAAATTAAAAAAAGGAAACTTAAGAAAACAATTAGGAATTTCTGAATTGGAATATGCAATATTAAAGTTAAATAACAAAGACTGGAAGTTGAATAAAAAAAGACCTAATTTAAAAGTTAATTTATCAGGATTAACAAATGAAAAAGATGAGATAATGAAACAATTAATACAAATTTCAGAAAAACTAAAAAAAGGCTATAGAAAAGAATAAAAGTAAATAACCTCCAGGAAAGCACAAAAAGTATTAAAAGGAATAATTCACATTGATTTGGAAGCAAGCGTTGGAGCATTTTAAATCTCGATTATCGAGTACATTTTAAAAAGTATCATGTTTAAAATCTCCTAATAGTATTTTAGGAGATTTTATTTTTTTTATAATTTATAACAAAACAGCATTTGAAAATCAAATGATTTCTACTACTTTTGTCCACCAAATAATTAGAGGAAGGATTTGACTGATTGCAACCTCTTAAAAAATGCTAAAGCAGTTTCAAACAGTAGGCTTTAATTGTTTGTTATCTTCTTTAAAAAATTTCGTCAAATCTTTCTGAAAGTAAAAAAGAAATAGATGGCATATTTATTCACATCAGAATCGGTTAGTGAAGGACACCCAGATAAAGTTGCAGATCAAATTAGCGATGCACTTTTAGATAATTTTTTAGCTTTTGACCCTGAAAGTAAAGTAGCATGCGAAACCTTAGTAACAACAGGGCAAGTAGTTTTAGCAGGAGAAGTAAAGAGTGGTACATATTTAGATGTACAACAAATTGCTAGAGACGTTATTAATAAAATTGGGTATACAAAAGGAGAATATCAGTTTAGTGGAGACTCTTGTGGGGTCATTTCTCTTATCCATGAACAGTCTCAAGACATTAATCAGGGTGTAGATAGGGGTTCTAAAGAAGAACAAGGGGCTGGAGACCAAGGAATGATGTTTGGATATGCAACTAAAGAAACCGAAAATTATATGCCATTGGCATTAGATATTTCGCATAAAATATTAGAAGTTCTAGCAGATTTAAGAAGAGCAGACAAAGACATTACCTACTTAAGACCAGATGCTAAAGCACAGGTGACTATTGAGTATTCAGATGATAATGTACCACAACGTATAGATACTATTGTAGTTTCTACACAGCACGATGCTTTTGATGCGGACGACGCTAAGATGCTAGCTAAAATTAAAGAGGATATTGTTTCGATATTGATACCTTTAGTAAAAGAGCAATTACCAATACATATTCAAGAATTATTTGATGATAAAATTACCTATCATATTAACCCTACTGGAAAGTTTGTAATTGGTGGGCCACACGGAGATACTGGTTTAACAGGGCGTAAAATTATTGTAGATACTTATGGTGGTAAAGGTGCTCATGGTGGTGGTGCTTTTAGTGGTAAAGATCCTAGTAAAGTAGATAGAAGTGCCGCCTATGCAGCAAGGCATGTTGCTAAAAATTTGGTTGCAGCGGGTGTGGCAGATGAAATTTTAGTACAAGTGAGCTATGCTATTGGGGTAGTAGAACCTACTTCAATCTTTGTAGAAACCTATGGTACAGCTAAAGTAAATTTAAATGATGGCGAAATAGCAAATAAAGTAACAGCACTTTTTGATATGCGCCCTTTTGCCATAGAAGAACGTCTAAAACTTAGAAATCCTATTTATTTAGAAACTGCAGCTTACGGGCATATGGGGAAAACACCAATAACGGTAACCAAAACCTATGAGTCTCCTTATAATGGAAAAGTAACTAAAGATGTAGAACTTTTTACTTGGGAGAAGTTAGATATGGTAGAAGCGGTTAAGGAAGTATTTTCGTTATAAGATTTTTTCAACTTATCGTATTTTAGAGTTGTAGTAGCCTTAAAATGTCAGTTCGAGTACTTTTAAGGCACGAAAAAGTGTATCGAGAACAGTTTTGGAACTAAAATTCTATGTTATCTTGAGCGTAGTCGAAAGACCTGATACAATTTTTCTTCATTTCATTTCTAAAGATCACTCGAATTGACAGAATTTTTTTCTAAGCGTACAACGGTTTAATTCAACACAAAATGATAAAAGGAGGAGCCACTAGGCTCCTCTTTCTATTTAATAACTTTAGGTTATTAATATTTAAATATTAATAAATTAATGCTATCAAATAAATAAGTTAGAGTGCTTTTTTCGATTTGGAGTATACATTTCACCGTTCAGTACTAAAAAACAACCGTTGGTACTATTCTCTTTTCAAAAACGGTATCATGGCTATACTTTTACACCGTAATCAAAAAACAAACAGTTAATTTTAAAATTTTAATCATGAAAAAATCAATCATCGCTTTCGGACTTTTAACAAGTGTATTTTTAACCACAACAGTAAACGCACATAACCCTGTAGAGCCTAGCAAAGAAAAAGTAACTAAAACAGTTATTACTGGGGTTGCACCATTAAGTATTGCAGTCGCTAAAAATGACTTCGCTATAGTACAGAAATTTATAGAATTTGGTGCTGATGTAGAAGAAAAAACAGTTGTTAATGGAATGACTCCTTTAATGTATGCGGCACGTTACAATAATGTAGCTTTAGTACAGTTTTTAATAGCGAATGGAGCCGATACAACAAGCACTTCTAAATTAGGGTGGACCGCAGCAGATTATGCAAAAGCTAGTAGTGCAAACGAGGTGCTAGCTATATTAAAAGCTTTATAAGAAAACCTTTCATCAATCATCACATCAATCAAAATAAAAAAAGGAGCTAATTAGCTCCTTTTTTTATGCGTAAATCCGTAGTTTTAGGCATCAAAAAAATCACATCGTATGTTTAGAGATACCACAATCGTTTTTAAGCTTTGTATAGCCATAATATTTACTATTACTTCTTGTACCAATAAAACAACAAAAACAGATCAAGATACAGGGTCAGAACTATCAGAAACCTATGTGGAAGATCATTACACCAAAAAAGAGGTAGACATCAAAATGAGAGATGGTGCAACATTACACACTACTATTTATGCGCCTAAAGATACGTCTAAAGAATATCCTATTATTATGCAGCGTACTCCGTATAGTTCTGCACCGTATGGGGAGGATAATTATAAGAAAACAATTGCGCCTAATATTCATATGATGCAAGATGGTTATATAGTAGTATACCAAGATGTGCGTGGGCGTTGGATGAGTGAGGGGCATTATGAAAATATGCGAGCTTATATTCCTAATAAAAAAACAGATAATGATATTGATGAAAGTTCTGATACCTATGATACCATCGAGTGGTTGGTTAATAATGTGGACAATAACAATGGAAAAGTTGGGATCTGGGGTATTTCATACCCAGGCTACTATTCTACCTATGCAACTGTAGATGCGCATCCCGCTTTAAAAGCCGCTTCTCCACAAGCTTGTATTGGAGATTTCTTTTTTGATGATTTTCATCATAACGGAGCGTATTTATTAAGTTATTTTAGAGTAACCTCTTTATTTGGAACACCAAGACCTGACGGTGATAAACCGACTAATAAGGCCTGGTATACTTTTCCAGATTTAGAAACCCAAGATCAGTATCAATTCTTTTTAGATAAGGGCCCTTTAAAAAATTTAGATTCTTTTTTTGAGTTTGAAACCAAAGATATGCCCAGAACAAAATTAGATGACGGCCTTACCGACGATTATTTTTGGAACGAACTTAAAGAACATCCTAATTATGATACCCTATGGCAAAGTCGTGGACTCATTCAGCATTTAAAAAAGGTGAAATCTCATGTGGCCACTATGATAGTTGGTGGGTGGTTTGATGCAGAAGATTTATATGGCCCTTTAGAAACCTATAAGAATATAGAGAAGTACAACAAAGGAAATTACAATACCATGGTTTTTGGTCCTTGGGATCATGGCAGATGGGCAAGACGCAATGGACGAAATTTAGTAGGGAATTATTATTTTGGAGATAATATTTCAGAATTTTTTCAGGAAAATATAGAAACTAAATTCTTTCAACACTTTTTAAAAGGAAAAGGAGATCAGAATAGCGGATTGCCAGAAGCCTATGTTTACGATTCTGGACGAAAAGAATGGAAACAATATGATGCTTGGCCTCCAAAAGGCGTAGCAAAGCAAGAATTATTTTTGTCCGAAAACCAAGAGTTGACCAAAGAAGCAAAAAGCACCACAGGAATACAATTTATTAGTGATGTTAAAAAACCAGTACCCTATTCTGAGGATGTAAAAACTGTTTTTACTCCACGTAAATACATGACGGACGATCAGCGTTTTGCTGCCCGACGTTCTGATGTGTTGGTTTTTGAAACAGAAGTGATGGAAGAAGATTTTACCCTTGCAGGTGATATTTTGGCGAAGCTACAAGTAGCCACTACAGGTACCGCAGCCGATTGGATTGTTAAAGTGATAGACGTACACCCAGCAGTATCAGAAACCAATGAAGAAATGCAAGACCATTTAGAAATGAGCAATTACCATTTAATGGTACGTAGTGAAGTATTGCGAGGCAGGTTTAGAAATAGTTTTAGTAACCCGGAGCCTTTTGTGCCGAACCAAAAGACGGCCGTAAACATAAAATTACAAGATGTGTTCCATACCATTAAAAAAGGGCATAAACTGCAAATACAGGTGCAAAGTACTTGGTTCCCATTAATAGATTTAAACCCGCAGACCTATGTAGATAATATCTTTAAAGCCAATGAAGAGGACTTTAAAACCCAAACGCATACTGTTTTTACAGATTCTAGTGTGGAGTTTATCGTTTTGGAGTAGAAATTGTAAAGTAGCTTTACAAAGAAAAGGAAATGAACAAATTTTCAATCGTCTTTTTTATTGTTTTAACCTCGTTTGTTAGCTTCGGACAAGTTAATAAAGAGTATTACAAGATTATAAGTGAAGCTGCTGATTTTTATTTGTTGGGTAAAGAGATTCCAGATAATGTTCTATTAGATTTAGTTCCATATACAAATTCTGATTTTTCAACCTATTATGAAACAACAGGACCAGAACATGAATTATATGAAACAGCTTTTTTTTATGATACTTGTGAGATGATTTTTAATAAAGCTATTGATGAAAAAGATGATAAATTTTATTTGCCATGTTTACAACTTATTAGCTTTGCTGATGGTGAATATGCAGAAAATTTCACTGAAGCTTTAGAACAATTGATTGCAGTTGATAAAGAAAAATTTTGTAAATCAGTAAAAGGAAAGAAATACTTAAAGTATAACCCTATAAAATGGTATTATTCTAATTTAAATTGTAACTAATTAGATATAGGTTCACAATCATTTAAATTCTGTCGATTTATAAAACTGGTCCAAAATTCTTTTGGTTTTTCAAAATTTAGATCTTCCTGAAGCGGTTGTAAATGAAGTTCTTTATTATTCTCTAAATTCCGTAATTTTATTTTTTCTTGTCCAACATATTTTATTGCAACTTTTCTAGGTTCTCGCCACTCTCCAAACGAATCGAAATAGAGAGTATCATTTTTAATTTCAATTTTTATCCATTCAGAAAGTGATATCCACTTACTATCCGATGCTACTCTCATTGAGTCATTTTTGAAGTAAATTTCTGAATATATTCCGTTATCACAAACAAAATAATTTCCTTCAAGACTTTGTTGGTTTTGGCAACTCAATACAATTCCTAAAATCAAAAAAACATTTAATATTTTCATTCTAAGTTGGTTAATAAATGTATATAATTAGCATACCGATGGTATTTTTACTTTAAATTTCTCTAAAATACGTATACTCTTACTTACACAAGAAGAAAAAATAAGAATATATGTTTTTTCTATAAATTATTAGGATCGTAAAGCTTTCTACGCTTATATTTGCATTCAAGTTCAAACACATATTGAATAGTTATCAAGAAAGGTGGAGGGATTAGACCCTGTGAAACCTTAGCAACCCTTTGTTTTATACAAAGAAGGTGCTACATTCTACCCTTGTCCTGAACTCGTTTCAGGAACTCATGGCAATATCGCCAAGCATTAGGGAAGGATAACAAAAACCCAATTACTTCCTGTAATTGAATTTTTCTTCTTCATAACTTTTTAATTTTAACCATGCTACAAACGTCATAGCAATGGGTTTGACTTTTAATGTATTTTGTACCCTTAGCGAAGCTAAAGGGGCTAACGATTAAAAACCAAAATTATGAGTACACAAAAATTTTCAACAAACGCATTGCATGCAGGGCATGACACCACACAAAACGGAGGGACTAGAGCAATTCCTATTTACCAAAGTACGGCGTATGTATTTAACAACACGGATCATGCAGCAAACCTATTTTCATTAAAAGAATTAGGGTTTATCTATACCCGTTTAAACAACCCCACCAATGAAATTCTACAAAACAGATTAGCGGCTTTAGAGGGTGGTATTGGTGCTGTAGTTTTTGCATCAGGAACAGCAGCTATTTCTACAGGACTAATGACATTATTAAAAGCAGGAGATCATATTGTCGCTTCTAGTAGCTTATATGGTGGCACCTATACTTTGCTAAGTGTAACATTACCCAGACTAGGCATTACAACTACTTTTGTAGATGCATCTGATCCAGAAAATTTTAAAAATGCGGTACAAGATAATACCAGAGCGTTTTTTGTAGAATCTTTAGGAAATCCAAAATTAGATGTGTTAGATTTAAAAGGGATCTCTAAAGAAGCGAAAGCTGCTGAGGTGCCTTTTATTGTAGATAATACAGTAGCTACACCAGCATTATTAAACCCAATAGAACACGGTGCTAACCTTGTAATACATTCATTAACAAAATACATCAATGGAAACGGAACTTCATTGGGAGGTGCTATTATAGATGCGGGTACTTTTGATTGGACTAATGGTAAGTTTCCAGAATTTACAGAACCCTCTGCAGGATACCATGGTTTGGTATATAGTGAGGTATTAGGAGCTGCTGCATTTACCTTTAAACTCATATTAGAAGGATTGCGTGATTTTGGAGGATCCTTAAGTCCGTTTAATGCGTTTCAAATACTACAAGGTTTAGAAACATTACCGATTAGAATTAAACAACATAGCGAAAATGCTTTGGAATTAGCGATTTGGTTAGAAAATAGGGAAGAAATAGCATGGGTAAACTACCCAGGTTTAAAAAGCAGTACCTATTATAATATTGCCCAAGAATATTTACCAAAAGGGCAGAGTGGTTTGGTTACTTTTGGTGTAAAAGGCGGCTTTGAAGCAGCTAAAAAAGTAACAGATGCCACTAAGGTTTTCTCTTTGTTAGCAAATATTGGTGATACCAAATCATTAATTATACACCCAGCAAGTACTACGCATCAACAATTAGATGATGCAGCGCAAGAATCGGCAGGGGTAACTAAAGATTTAATCCGGTTATCAGTAGGCTTAGAGGATATAGAAGATTTAAAAGCAGATTTAGAACAAGCATTTCAATCGCTTTAAAATAGCATCAAACAATAGGATATGAGTCTTCAGGATAAAATGTTTCAAGAACTAAAGGACAAAACTATTTTTGACCAAGCTCGTTCATATGCATATGCATATGCTGATGGTATTCCCAAAATGGAGGTGTTTCCATCTAAAGAAAACCTTGAAAAGCTTCAAAATTTTGATGAAGGTTTTCCAATTGGGCAAACTTCGGCACAAGAAATAATTGGGCAACTACACCAATATGGTTCTCCAAATACAATAGCTCAAACAGGAGGTAGGTATTTTGGATTTGTTAATGGAGGAGCAATTCCAGCTTCTGTTGCTGCCAAATGGTTGTCAGACTTCTGGGATCAGAATGGAGGTTTATATTTAACATCACCCTTAAATGCCAAGTTAGAAAGTATTTGTGAAGCTTGGTTAAAAGATTTATTTGGTTTACCAAAGGAAACGGTTGCTGGTTTTGTAAGCGGAACATCCTTGGCTAATTTGTCTGCTTTAACCGCAGCTAGATACCGATTATTTAAAAACCAAGGCTGGGATGTAAATGAATTTGGCTTAAATGGAGCTCCAAAAATTAGAATAATAGCGCATAAGCAAGTACATTCTAGTATTAAAAAAACCTTGGCTATTTTAGGATTTGGACAGTCTAATATTGAATGGCTGCCATCTGATAACCAAGGAAGATTAGTGTTAGAAGCGTTACCAGAATTAGATGATAGTTGTTTGGTGTTATTACAGGCAGGTAATGCAAATACAGGTGTGTTTGACGATTTTGCTGATGTATGTGAAAAGGCAAATAAAGCAAATGCATGGGTGCATATAGACGGAGCATTTGGTTTATGGGCAGCCGCTACAGAAAGCTTATCGTATTTAACGGAAGGTATTGAAAAGGCAACCTCCTGGTGTACAGATGGTCATAAAACTTTAAATACACCATACGACTCTGGTATTGTACTTTGTAGAGATTCAAAGGCTTTAGTAAGTGCTTTGCAAGCCACAGGTGAATATATTATATATAGCAAGCAGAAAGACCCCATGTTATTTGGTCCGGAAATGTCTAAACGTTCTAGAGCCATAGAACTTTGGGTAACCCTGAAGTATTTAGGCAAAAATGGTATAAATGAGATGGTTACAGGCTTTTACAAAAGAGCAAAACAATTGGAAAACGGATTAAGAAAAAGTGGATTTAGAGTATTGAATACTGTTGTTTTTAATCAGGTATTAGTTGCTTGTGAAACAGATCAAATAACGAAACTAACATTAGAGAATATTCAAAACTCAGGAGAGTGTTGGTGTGGAGGTTCTACTTGGTTAGGTGAAGCAGCAATTCGCATAAGCATATGTTCGTGGGCAACTACAGAAGTAGATATTAATAAGACCATACAGGTTTTTTCAACCTCCAGAAAAAAAGCTTTAAAAACAATTAAATTAATTAATACCTAATCTTATTAGGTTAGTGTTTTAAGATAGTAATTATGTTACATCGTTTAAAAATAGAAAATTATACAAACTACGCCGGTACTTCGCAAGATATAGAATTATCGTATCAGGTATTTGGGCAAGAATTACATACTGCTCCTATTGTTTTGGTGAACCATGCCCTTACCGGTAATTCTGATGTTGCAGGAGAAAGCGGTTGGTGGTCTGCATTAATAGGAGAAGATAAGTGTATTGACACGGGGAAATATACCGTGTTAGCATTTAATGTACCTGGAAATGGCCATGATGGTTTTGTAATAGAAAACTATAAAGATTTTGTTGCACAAGATATTGCAAAACTATTTTTAGAAGGCTTGCAACAATTGCAGATATCCAAACTCTTTGCATTAATAGGTGGTTCTATGGGAGGCGGTATTGCATGGGAAATGGTGGCTTTATTTCCAGAGTTAACCCAGCACCTTATTCCGGTAGCTTCCGATTGGAAATCTACGGATTGGTTAATTGCAAATTGCCAGATCCAGGAGCAATTTTTAGTAAATTCTAAGCAGCCAGTGCACGATGCGCGGATGCATGCGATGCTATGTTATAGAACACCAGAATCTTTTAAAGAACGCTTTAAAAGAACTACTAATGAAGCCTTACAAGTTTTTAATGTAGAAAGCTGGTTAACGCATCATGGCGAAAAATTACAAGAACGTTTTCAGTTGTCTGCCTATAAATTAATGAATCAGTTATTAAAGACTATTGATATTACTAGGGATAATGAAAATGCATTCCATGTGATAGAAAAGAGTCAAACCAATATTCATATTATAGGCGTAGATTCTGATTTGTTTTTTACTGCCAAAGAAAATAGAGATACACATAAGCAGTTAGCAAGGGCAAATAGTAATGTTACTTATGGCGAAATACAATCTTTACATGGACATGATGCTTTTTTACTAGAGTTTAAGCAAATGGAAAAATTGCTTGAAGGTATTTTTGAGCCCAAAAGTGAGAAGCAACGCACTAAAGTCTTAAAGTTTGGAGGGAAATCTTTAGCAAACGGAAAAGGAATAGATAGCGTTTTAGCAATTATTACCAATAAGGTAAAAGCCAAAGAAAATATTGTTGTAGTACTCTCGGCTAGAGAAAAAGCAACAGATCAGTTGGAGGCTATTTTAGAGAAGGCTTCTAAAGGTGTTTCTTATGCTAAAGATTTAATTGCTTTTCAGAAATATCAGAAACATAATTTTCCTGATGCTGGTTTGTCTAAAGATTTTGAAGCATTAGAACGTTTGTTTGAAGGCGTTTCGCTTTTAGGAGATTACAGTACTAAAATAAAAGATGAGATTCTAGCCTATGGAGAAATTATTTCTGCAAAACAAATTACCAAAGTACTACAGGAAAAAGGTGTCAAAGCCAAGTTTATAGATGCCAGAAAGCTTATCAAAACAGATAGTAATTTTGGCGATTCGCAAGTTATAGAAAGTATCTCTAAAGAAAATGTACAACAAGCTATAGGAACCTTAGCATCTTCGGTGGTTCCTGTAATTACAGGTTTTATAGCCTCAAATACAGCTAATGAAACCACTACTTTAGGAAGAAACGGAAGTAATTATACGGCAGCTTTGTTAGCAAATTTCTTAGGCGCTTCCGAATTGCAAAATTATACCCATGTGGATGGGATATATACCGCTAATCCAGATTATGTGCCAGATGCAAAACGAATTGCAGAACTATCTTATTCTGAAGCAAATGAATTAGCCAATTTTGGTGCAACTATATTACATGCAAAGACCATTATTCCGCTGATAGAGAAAAATATTCCATTACGGATTTTAAATACCTTTAATGCAGATAATGAAGGCACACTGATTAGTGCTAAAACCAATAAAGAAGGGATAAAATCGCTTTCTGTGATAGAAGATGTAGCACTTATAAATTTTGAAGGACGAGGTCTTTTAGGGAAAGTAGGGGTAGATGCTCGTATTTTTAAAGCACTCAGTGAAAATAATATTAGTGTAAACATCATATCACAAGGATCATCGGAAAGAGGTATTGGTCTGGTAGTAGAAGCTAGCAAAGCAGCCAAGGCAAAAAGAGTATTGGAAAATGAATTTAGTGTTGACTTTCAATCAAAAGATGTAAATATGATTACGGTTACTGCTGATGTTTCTGTAATTTCTATTGTTGGTCAGGATCTAAGCTCTTTTCATAAACCTTTTAATGAACTGATTAAAAACCAGATTGTACCCTTGTTATTTAATAATACGGTTACGGGTAAAAATGTGAGTTTGGTGGTGAAAAAGTCACAGCTCTACAAAGCCTTAAATGTTATGCATGGTCAGGTTTTTGGCATTAGCAAAAAAGTAAATATCGCTTTATTTGGTCATGGAACTGTAGGGGGTACTTTAATCAACCAATTATTGAAATCGGTAAAAACAATAGAAGAACGCAAAGGAATTCAATTAAATGTATTTGCAGTAGCAAATTCTAGAAAAGTATTGCTCAACAAAAAAGGCATCACTAAAAATTGGAAAACAAATATAGCAGAAAAAGGAGTTTCATATACTTTAGATACTATTTTTGATTTTGCTAAGGCGCATCATTTAGAAAATTTAATAGCGGTTGATAATACAGCGAGTCAAGAATTTGTAGCTTCGTACACAGATTTTATTGCTAATGGTTTTGACCTGGTTTCTTCCAACAAAATAGCAAACACCCTAGATTTTGACTTTTATAAAACATTGCGTTTGGCTTTAGATAAAAGTCAGAAACAATATTTATATGAAACCAATGTAGGGGCAGGACTTCCACTAATAGATACGATTAAATTGTTACACCTCTCAGGAGAGAACATCACACAAATAAAAGGGGTGTTTTCTGGATCTTTGAGTTATCTTTTCAATACATTTTCTGAAGTAGATCAACCTTTTTCAGAAATTTTAAAAGAGGCTATAGATAAAGGTTTTACGGAACCAGATGCACGTGAAGATTTATCTGGAAATGATGTGGGGCGTAAGTTGCTTATTTTAGCTAGAGAATTGGATTTGAGAAATGAATTTTCTGATATTGCGATTCAAAATTTAATTCCAAAAGCATTGCAAAATGTAACGGTTACGGATTTTATGGAGCAATTAGAAAGCTTAAACCCTATTTTTGATCAAATTAAAAAAGAACAAAAACCAGATCACGTATTGCGGTATGTTGGAGATTTATCTGGAGATTTGCAGCAAGATAAAGGTAATTTAGAAGTAAAGCTTATTTCTGTACCTAAAGAAAGTGCTTTAGGGCAAATAAAAGGATCAGATTCTATTGTAGAAATCTATACAGAATCTTACGGAGAAAACCCATTAGTGATCCAAGGCGCAGGTGCAGGAGCAGCGGTAACTGCACGAGGTGTGTTTGGTGATATTCTAAGAATAGCAGAAAAACGTTGACTTCGACTACGCTCAGTCACCAGTTTAGATTTCGTTGATTGAATGTTTGAAGCAGTGGGCTGAGCGGAGTCGAAGCCAAAGAATAGATAAATTATGAAAGGATTTGTTTATATATTGTTATGTTCGGACGGGAGTTATTATACAGGGAGTACTATTGATTTAGATAAAAGGATTTCAGAGCATAAAGAAGGAAAAGGAGCAAATCACACCAAAAAGCGCCTCCCTGTAAAATTAATTTACGTAGAAGAATATGTAAGAATAGACAAAGCATTTTTAAGAGAGAAGCAAATTCAAGGGTGGTCAAGAGCAAAGAAAGAGGCTTTAATTGATGGTGAATTTGGTAGATTACCAGATTTATCAGAATGTAAAAATGAAACGCATTACAAATACTTTAAAGAAAAATAGTGACTTCGGCTCCGCTCAGTCACCGTTTTGACAAATTTCGTTGGCTGACCGCAGTCGAAGCCAAAAATATAATAAAAGTTAGCTTTGTAATGAAGCGAATAAAATAAAATCATGAATAAAAAATTTGAAACAGAAGCGATTAGAACACAAACAGAACGTTCGCAATTTTTAGAACATTCTACACCACTATATGTTACCTCTAGTTTTGTTTTTGAAGATGCAGAAGATATGAGAGCTTCTTTTAGCGAGGAAAAAGAGCGTAATATTTATTCTAGATATTCTAATCCTAATACTAATGAGTTTATAGAGAAAGTATGTAAAATGGAAGGCGCTGAAGCTGGTTTTGCTTACGCTTCTGGTATGTCAGCTGTATTTTCAACTTTTGCAGCATTATTAGACAGTGGAGATCATATTATTTCTGCTCGTAATGTTTTTGGGTCTACACATACATTATTTACAAAGTTTTTACCCAAGTGGAATATAGAAACCAGTTATTTTGAGATAGATCAACTAGAAACCATTGAAAACCTTATCACTCCTAGTACAAAAATGATTTATGCAGAATCGCCAACAAACCCAGGAGTTGATGTATTAGATTTAGAGGTATTAGGTAAAATAGCTAAAAAACATAATTTAATATTAGTGATAGATAATTGTTTTGCTACGCCATATATACAGCAGCCTATAAAATTTGGAGCAGATTTAGTGATCCATTCAGGCACAAAATTAATGGATGGGCAAGGAAGAGTACTTGCAGGTATTACTGTTGGTAGCCATGAATTGATGGATAAAATATATCGTTTTTCTAGAATCACAGGGCCTGCATTATCACCATTTAATGCTTGGGTAATTTCTAAAAGTTTAGAAACTTTGGCAGTACGCTTAGATCGTCATTGTGCAAATGCATTACAATTGGCAACATTTTTAGAAAATCATGAGAAAATCAATTGGGTGAAATATCCATTTTTAAAATCGCACCCCCAGTTTGAAGTTGCTAAAAGACAAATGAAAGCAGGAGGAAGTATAGTTGCTTTTGAGATAAAAGGTGGACTAGAAGCTGGGAGAACCTTTTTTGATGCTATAAAACTACTATCACTATCTGCTAATTTAGGAGATGCTAGAAGTATTGTCACACATCCTGCATCTACAACACATAGCAAACTAACTGTTGAAGAACGGTTGGCTGTAAATATTACAGATGGTATGGTACGTGTTTCTGTGGGTTTAGAACATATTGATGATATTATAGCAGATATTAAACAAGCTTTGGGCTAATTTCATAAACAAAGAAAAATGAAATTAAAAATTATAGCTAGTTTTTTACTTTTATTGAAAAGTCTTAATTTTCCTTTATATTCGTTACATGCTTTCTAAAAAAACAAAATATGGGCTAAAAGCACTTACTTTTCTAGCAAGAAGAGAAGAAAGACTCCCTGTACAGATTGCTGAAATTGCAAAACAAGAAAATATTTCACATAAATTTTTAGAGAGTATCCTACTTTCCTTACGTAAAACGGGTTTTTTAGGTAGTAAAAAAGGAAAAGGTGGAGGGTATTATTTGCTCAAAGATCCATCAGAAATTCAAATGGCTGATGTGATGCGAGTGCTAGAAGGACCCATATCTATGGTGCCGTGCGTGAGTTTAAATTTCTACGAAAAATGTGATGATTGCCCAGATGAACACGTATGTGGTGTAAACAAATTAATGTTGCAAATCCGTGATAATACATTAAAAGTATTGAAAAACAATACGCTAGCTGATTTAATTTCTTAATATAAATCAAGCTTTCTAATCATAATTCCATATTATATATTGCCTTTTGTTAATAATCTACTAAATCTGTAGGGTTTTAGTTATTTTTAATGATAAAGTACGTCTTAGTATCTAAAATAGTATTATTTTTGTTATCCTACTAATTTGATAGGGTATTTATATAGTCTAAGATTTTAAAAATGATTACAGAACAATTGATAGGGGGAAAAGCAACTTCAAAAAGTACTTATGAGAAAGATAAGACTTCGGAAAAGCCTATTCGTAGTATAGCAAAAGCCGTAAGTTGGAGGCTTATAGGTACGATAGATACTTTGGTAGTTTCTCTCTTTTTTGTAGAAAACACATCAGTAGCTGCTTCAATTGCAGGTGTAGATTTTATTACAAAGATGATTTTATATTTTTTCCATGAACGAATTTGGAATAAAATAGGTTGGGGTAAATAAGTATAAATAGGGATTAGAAAAATGAGTTTTACAGCAGAACAAATACAAGATTTAAACGAACAATATAAAGAGGCATCACCTCAAGAGATTATTTCTTGGGCAATAGAGAATGCTAAAAAGCCTTTAGTTACTACAAACTTTAGACCTTATGAAGTAGCAATACTAAATGCGGTGACTAAGGTTAAAAATACCATTCCTGTAGTTTGGTGTGATACAGGATATAATACTCCAAACACCTATAAACATGCAGAAGAAATTATTGTAAAATTAGGATTGAACATAAAATTATATGTACCCAAACAAACTGCTTCACATAGAGATGTAGTTATGGGTATTCCTGGTATTGATGATGAGCAACATGGCATATTCACAGAACAAGTAAAACTTGAGCCTTTTAAAAGAGCAATGGCAGAACATCAACCAGACGTATGGTTTACAAACCTTAGAAAAGGGCAAACAGCACTTAGAGATTCCTTAGACATTTTTAGTTTAAGCAAAGATGGTGTGTTAAAAGTTAGCCCCTTTTACCACTGGTCTGATACAGCACTAGATGAGTATTTAAATCAAGAGAATTTACCTAATGAGCATAAATATTTTGATCCAACAAAAGTTCTTGAAAATAGAGAATGTGGATTACATAGTTAACAAGACAAAATTAAATAGATACTGAAACAAGTTCAGCATAAAATGAAAAACACATCACATATCAATCAATTAGAAAACGAGGCGATCTATATTTTTAGAGAAGTAGCGGCGCAGTTTGAAAAACCTGTTTTATTGTTTTCAGGAGGAAAAGATTCCATTACTTTAGTTCGTTTAGCACAAAAAGCATTTTGGCCTGCTAAAATTCCATTTCCTTTAATGCATATTGATACGGGACATAATTTCCCTGAAACAATAGAATTTAGAGATCGATTGGCAAAAGAATTAGGTGTAGAGCTTATAGTACGTAATGTACAAGATAGCATAGATCAAGGAAAAGTAAAAGAAGAGTCTGGAAGGTATGCGAGTAGAAACTCATTACAAACAACTACACTTTTAGATGCTATAGAAGAATTTAAGTTTGATGCTTGTATTGGTGGTGCACGTAGGGATGAAGAAAAAGCAAGAGCAAAAGAGCGTATTTTTTCTGTTAGAGATGATTTTGGACAATGGGATGAAAAAAGCCAACGACCAGAATTATTTGATATGCTGAATGGTGCTATTGAATTAGGACAAAATGTTCGTGTTTTTCCAATTTCTAACTGGACCGAATTAGATGTTTGGTCTTATATACAAAAAGAAGAAATAGAAATCCCTTCTATTTATTTTGCGCATAAACGTAAAACATTCCTTAGAGATGGTATGATATGGTCTGCAGAAGACGATATTGTTTTTAGAGAAGAAGATGAAGTAGTAGAAGAGCGTTTAGTGCGTTTTAGAACTGTGGGCGATATGTCTTGTACAGCAGCAGTACTCTCAGCAGCAGTAAGTATAGATAAAGTTGTTGAAGAAATTAGAGATTCTTCTATTTCTGAAAGAGGTGCGCGTATAGATGATAAGCGTTCCGAAGCAGCAATGGAAAAAAGAAAACAACAAGGGTATTTCTAGAATTTGCAAAGCAAATTCAACCTTTAGCTATTAGCTGCCTGCTAGTAGCAAATTATAAAACAAATAAAAATTAGCCAATAGCGAAAAGCTAGAAGCCAACAGCTTAAAATAATGGAAGTATTAAAATTAGCAACAGCGGGGAGTGTAGATGATGGAAAAAGTACCCTAATCGGTAGAATTCTTTACGATACAAAATCCTTAACCACTGATAAGTTAGAAGCTATAGAAAAAACAAGTAAGCAAAAAGGTTATGATTACTTAGATTTCTCTTTAGCAACAGATGGATTGGTAGCAGAACGTGAGCAAGGGATTACTATAGATGTAGCGCATATTTATTTTTCCACTGCTAAAAAAAGTTATATCATAGCAGATACACCGGGCCATGTAGAATATACAAGAAATATGGTTACTGGAGCGTCTACTTCACAAGCAGCAATTATTTTAATAGATGCTAGAAAAGGAGTAATTGAGCAAACAAATCGCCATTTCTTTATCAATAACTTATTACGCATCAAAACGGTAATAGTAGCCATAAATAAAATGGATTTAGTAGATTTTTCAGAAGAAAAATACAATGCTATTAAAGCCGATTTTGAAGCCTTAATGAGCAAGAGAGATTATGAAGACCAGAATATTACCTTTATTCCTGTAAGTGCTTTAAAAGGAGATAATGTAGTAAATAAATCTAAAAATACACCTTGGTATGATGGAGATACATTATTAGACTATCTAGAGAATATAAAAGGGAAAGATGTTTATAATGTAGGGACTCCAAGATTTCCTGTACAGTACGTAATACGACCTAAAACAGAAGATTTTCATGATTTTAGAGGTTTTGCTGGTAAAGTGTATGGTGGGGAATTAAGTGTTGGAGATGAGGTAGTTGCCTTACCATCGCAAACAAAATCTAAAATAAAAGATATTTACTTTCACGATAAAAAATACCAAACAGCAGCCAGACGTTCTTCCGTAACCATCACTTTAGAAGATGAAATAAATGTGAGTAGAGGTGATATGATTGTAAAAGCTGGAGATTTGCCAACCATAGACAAACAGTTTACGGCTACCATTTCTTGGATGGATTCTGATCAGTTAACATCTGGGGCTAAATACGTAATACAACATGGCGTTAATAAAGTGTTAGCCAAAGTAGATAAAATACATCATAAAATACATCCAGATTATTCGGGTATAGACGAAAATGTAGAAGGTTTAGGAATGAATGATATTGCTAAAGTAACCTTTAAACTAAATAAGCCTATTTTCTTTGATGCATTTAAAAATCATAGAACTAACGGTTCTTTTATTTTAATTGACACAAAAAATAATAATACAGTAGGAGCAGGTTTTATTCAGTAGTCTTTGACTACTAGTACAAAGTACGAAGTGTTGAAATTGATTTATTAAAAATAGTAGCGAGTTTATATTTAGAGTACACAGTACTAACTACTTTATACTAACTACTTAATACTAGAAAAAATGCAAAGTTTTAGAACAGAAATAGAAAATCCAATAGTAGAAAAAGACATTGTTGATTTAGCGAACAAAATTGAAATGTTCCACAATGGAAAAATAGACGAAGAAAAATTCAGAAGTCTGCGTTTGGCTAGAGGTGTTTATGGACAACGCCAAGAAGGTGTACAAATGATCCGTATTAAATTACCTTACGGAAAAGTTACTTCTGAGCAGCTAAGACGAATTTCTGATGTTTCGGAAGAGTATTCTACAGGGCGTTTGCATATTACTACACGTCAAGATATTCAAATTCATTATGTAGATTTAAATAGAACTCCAGAACTATGGGCAGAACTAGAAAAGTCTGATATTACTTTACGTGAAGCTTGTGGTAATGCAGTACGTAATGTAACGGCAAGTGAAACAGCAGGAATAGACGTAGATGAACCTTTTGATGTTTCGCCTTATGCACAAGCACTTTTTGAGTATTTTTTGCGTAATCCAATTAGCCAAGAATTAGGGCGTAAGTTTAAAGTTTCGTTCTCTTCTACAAATGAAGATACTGGACTTTCTTATATGCACGATATTGGTTTTATTGCTAAAATAGAAAATGGAGAAAGAGGGTTTAAAGTCATGTTAGGTGGCGGTTTAGGTTCGCAACCACGTCATGCAGACGAACTTTTCTCTTTTTTACCTACTAATAAAATAATTCCTTTAATGGAAGGTGTTGTTCGTGTTTTTGATCGATACGGAGAGCGTAAAAGTAGAGCAAAAGCAAGACTAAAATTCTTATTAAAAGATATCGGTTTAGATGGTTTTAAAGAATTACTAGCGCAGGAACAAAAGGCAGTGCCAGTAAAAACGTTTGAAATAGATGCAGCAGCCTATCCAGCATACAAAGTAGCAGAGGTTACCGTACCAGAAGTGACGATTGCAAACCAAAAAGCATTTGATGCTTGGAAGTCAACAAATATTATCCCTCAGAAACAAGAAGGGTATGTAGCTATAGGAATTAAAGTATTGTTAGGAGATTTTTATATCGATAAAGCACGTCAGTTAGCAGACTTAATAGAAAAGTATGCTGCGAATGAGTTACGATTCTCACTACGCCAAAATATTTTAATCCCATTTGTAAAAGAAGAATTAGTGCCTTTCTTTTATAATGAATTAGAAAAATTAGGGTTTGTAGAAGCAGGTTATAATAAAGCATTAGATATTACAGCTTGCCCCGGAACAGATACTTGTAATTTAGGAATAGCTAGTAGTACAGGGATTGCAGAAGAATTAGAAAGAGTAATCAAAACAGAATATCCAGACTATATTAATAATCCAGATGTAGTGATTAAAATTAGTGGTTGCATGAATGCTTGTGGGCAACACAATATGGCAAATATTGGTTTCCAAGGCATGTCTGTAAGAACAAAAGATAAATTAGTAGCACCAGCCTTACAAGTATTATTAGGTGGTGGTAATATGGGTAACGGAGTAGGTACTTTTGCCGATAAGGTAGTTAAAATACCAAGTAAAAGAGGGCCAGAAGCATTACGTATCATTTTAGATGATTATAATGCTAACGGAAATGGATTGCCTTTTGCTGCGTATTATGCAGAAAAGGGAGAACCTTATTTTTATGATCATCTAAAACATTTATCAGATGTTGATAATCTAACACAAGAAGATTTTATAGATTGGGGTAATACGCAACAATATGTAAAAGCAATTGGTATAGGAGAATGTGCAGGTGTAGTTATAGATTTAATTGCAACACTTTTATTTGAGAGTGAAGAGAAAATACAAAATGCTCAAGAAACTTTAGAAGAAGGTAAATGGGCAGCAAGCATCTACCATTCGTACTCTTCTATGGTAAATACGGCAAAAGCAATATTGACTGCAGAAAAAGTGAAAACAAATACACATGCTGGTATCATTAAAGATTTTGATACTACTTTTGTAGCACCAGGAAGAATTAGTTTAGCAACTTCGTTTGAAGAATTAATACTTCAATTAAATAAAAATGAACCAACAGAAGCCTTTGCAAATGCTTATATTAATGATGCAAAAATATTTTTAAAAGCTGTTGAAGCATTTAGAGAACAAGATTTAGCCAAAGCATAATTTTATGAAGGATTTTCCAAACCATACCAATTCTAATAGTACAGGTAAGCTAACCGTTATAGGCGCAGGGCCTGGAGACCCAGAATTAATCACGTTAAAAGCAATTAAAGCTTTAGAAACGGCAGATGTGGTGTTGTATGATGCTTTGGTAAATCCGGAATTATTAAAATATGCTCCAAAAGCAGAACAAATTTTTGTAGGGAAACGCAAAGGATGTTATGCCTATCAGCAAGAGCAAATAAATGAGCTTATTGTGCAAAGAGCAAAAACACAAAATGTAGTTCGCTTAAAAGGAGGAGACCCTTTTATATTTGGGAGAGGCGCAGAAGAAATGGAATATGCCGCATCATATGGAATAGCAGTAGCTATGGTGCCAGGAATATCATCGTCAGTAGCAGTACCGGCATCACAAAATATTCCCGTAACCAAAAGAGGAGCATCAGAGAGTTTTTGGGTGATCACAGGAACTACAAAAGAGCATAAGTTATCTGCTGATGTAGCATTGGCCGCTAAATCTAACGCTACGGTAGTTATTCTAATGGGTATGAGTAAACTAAATGCAATTGTAAGCTTGTTTAAAGGAGAAGGAAAAGCAGAAACGCCAATAGCAATCATACAAAACGGAACAAGAGAAAACGAAAAGATAGGAATAGCAACAATTGCGACTATAGAAAAAGAAGTAGAAAAACAACAATTAACAAATCCAGCAATAATTATTATTGGAGAAGTTGTAAAACATAGAAACGCGCTACATAACATTAAAGCAAACAAAGCAATACTAGCGAGTTAGTTTAAAAGTAAGAATAAAAGAAATGATTGAAACAGATATTATAGTAATAGGAGCAGGACCAACAGGTTTGTTTACTGTTTTTGAAGCAGGATTACTAAAGTTAAAAGTACATATTATAGATGCATTAGCACAGCCGGGGGGGCAGTGTTCAGAAATATATCCAAAGAAACCTATTTACGATATCCCTGCATTTCCAGAAATATTGGCAGGAGATTTAGTAGATAATTTAATGGAGCAAATAAAGCCATTTGAGCCTGGATTTACCCTAGCAGAACGAGCAGAAACTTTAGATAAGTTAGATGATGGTACCTTTATTGTAACAACAAATAAAGGCACTAAGCACCATGCGCCAGTAGTTGTTATTGCAGGTGGTTTAGGTTCTTTTGAGCCAAGAAAACCGCTAATTCCTAATCTTGTAGATTTTGAAGATAAAGGAGTTGCTTACATGATTAAAGATCCGGAAGTATACAGAGGTAAAAAAGTGGTGATTGCAGGTGGTGGAGATTCCGCTTTAGACTGGGCTATTTTCTTGGCAGATGTTGCCGAAGAAGTATCTTTAGTACACAGAAGAAAAGAATTTCGTGGGGCTTTAGATTCAGTAGAAAAAGCAGCAGAATTAGCAAAATTAGGGAAAATTAGATTGTTTACAGAAGCAGAAGTTAAAACCATACAAGGAGAAAATGGTCAATTAGTTTCTGTGGGTATCAAGCATAATGATGCAGAAAAAGGAGAAACAATCTTAGAAGTAGATAACTTTATTCCACTTTTTGGTCTTTCTCCAAAATTAGGGCCTATAGGAGATTGGGGCTTAGAAATAGAAAAAAATGCCATCAAAGTAAATAATGCTAAAGATTACCAGACTAATATTCCAGGGGTATTTGCTATTGGAGATGTAAATACCTATCCAGGGAAATTAAAACTAATACTCTCTGGTTTCCATGAAGCGGCTGTAATGTGTCAGTTTGCCTACCAAATTATTAATCCTAACAAACGTTTTGTAATGAAATACACTACGGTAGGTGGTGTAACTGGCTTTGATGGTAGTAAAAAAGAAGCTAAAAAAGAAGTGGTACAAAGTATTTCGTAAAGCATACCATTATTAAAATACGAAAAGCCTTTCAATCATAGTATTGTAAGGCTTTTTTATATGTTTTTTAGCTTTGTAAAAAAGGCTTACTTTACTTGCTTTTGCCAAAGTTGTAGCGTTACTTTGCAAATAGTTCTTTAACAGATATGTAGTTATCAAGAAAGGTGGAGGGATTAGACCCAATGAAACCTTAGCAACCCTTTATATCTTTAGATTAAAAGAAGGTGCTAATTTCTATCTTAACCTTAGATATATTTTCAAAATTATAGTTGATTAAACTTTAGTTATTGAAATATATGTAGTGTAAAGGCAGATAACAAAGTGTTTTTAATTTTCACTTTCCTTTAACTTGATATTCATGGCGTTCCATACCACATAAAAAGTGGTACTGTCGGGCTATTCCTTATATCTTTTTTAACTTTTTTAAGTTAAAAAAGGATGTCAGTACTATCCCTAACGCAAAATACATTTTGTTTTTAAACTTAGTTTTTGAACGATATTATGAAAGATATAAAAGAGATATTAAAAGATAGAATCTTAATTTTAGATGGCGCAATGGGAACCATGTTGCAACGTCATAAATTTACTGAGGCAGATTTTAGAGGAGAACGCTTTAAAGATTGGGAGCATCCTTTACAAGGAAATAACGATTTGTTATCTATAACGCAGCCAGAAGCTATTGCAGACGTGCATCGCCAATACTTTGCTGCTGGAGCTGATATTGTAGAAACCAATACATTTTCTGGGACTACCATAGCAATGGCAGATTATTTTATGGAAGATTTAGTGTATGAACTAAATTACGAGTCTGCAAAAATTGCAAAACATGTAGCAGATGAGTTTACCGCAAAAGAACCCCATAAACCTAGATTTGTAGCAGGGAGTATAGGGCCAACCAATAAAACAGCTAGTATGTCTCCAGATGTAAATGACCCTGGATATAGAGCCGTTTCTTTTGATGAGCTAAGAATAGCATACAAAGAACAAATAGAAGCTTTGCTAGATGGTGGTGCTGATATTTTATTAGTAGAAACCATTTTTGATACTTTAAATGCAAAAGCAGCCCTTTTTGCAATAGAAGAAGTAAAAGAAGAGCGAAATATTGATGTTCCAATTATGATCAGCGGAACCATTACCGATGCGTCTGGGAGAACATTATCAGGGCAAACTGCTGAAGCTTTTTTAATTTCTATTTCTCATATTCCCATTTTATCAGTTGGTTTTAATTGTGCTTTAGGCGCAAGCCAGTTAGTACCACATTTAGAGGTGTTATCTGCAAAAACAGGACATGGCGTGTCTGCACATCCCAATGCTGGTTTGCCCAATGCTTTTGGTGAGTACGATGAAACGCCAGAACAGATGGCAGCTCAAATAAAAGAATATGTAGAAAAAGGTTTAGTGAATATTGTAGGAGGCTGTTGTGGTACAACCCCAGAACATATTTCAGCAATAGCAGAGGTGGTAAAGAGTTTTAAACCGAGATCTTTGTCAATTGTTAGTGAATAGTTGTTAGTGAATTATGAAGCATATGGAGTTAAAAAATACTATAAATCAAATTAACATTTTTGAAAAATTGCGTAATGGATTTATAAAATATTATAAAGGTTTTTAGTTATGATAGGAAATAACCAACAACCAACAACCAACAACCAACAACGTCATCTAAAGCTAAGCGGTTTAGAGCCACTAGTGATTACTCCCGAAAGTAATTTTGTGAATGTAGGCGAACGTACTAATGTAGCAGGTTCAAAGAAGTTTCTGAGACTCATAAAAGAAGAGAAGTTCGAAGAAGCTTTGGATGTAGCGCGGCATCAGGTAGAAGGTGGAGCACAGATCATCGATATTAATATGGATGATGGACTTATTGATGGTAAAGAAGCTATGGTTAAGTTCTTAAACCTTGTTATTGCCGAGCCAGACATTTCTAGAGTGCCTATTATGATTGATAGCTCTAAATGGGAAATTATAGAAGCAGGACTTCAGGTAGTACAAGGAAAGTGCGTTGTAAATTCTATAAGTTTAAAAGAAGGGGAGGCCCAATTTAAACACCATGCAAAACTCATTAAACGGTATGGTGCTGCCGTAATTGTTATGGCATTTGATGAGGTAGGGCAAGCAGATAATTATGAGCGTCGTATAGAAATTTCTAAACGGTCTTATGATATTTTAGTAAATGAGGTAGGCTTTCCACCAGAGGATATTATTTTCGATTTAAATATTTTTCCTGTGGCAACAGGAATGGATGAGCATAAGTTAAATGCAATAGATTTTATTGAAGCTACTAGATGGGTGAAAGAAAATTTACCACATTGTAGCGTTAGTGGAGGGGTAAGTAATGTGTCTTTTAGTTTTAGAGGAAATAACCCAGTACGAGAAGCAATGCATTCCGTATTCTTATACCATGCTATAAAAGCAGGGATGAATATAGGAATTGTAAATCCGAGTATGTTAGAGATTTATGATGATATTCCTAAAGATTTATTAGAACGTGTAGAAGATGTTATTTTAAATAGACGTGATGATGCAACAGAACGTTTGTTAGATTTTGCTGAAACGGTAGTAGGTAAAGCAAAAGAAAGCACCATAGATTTATCTTGGCGTGAAGAATCATTGCAAAATAGAATTACCAGAGCATTAGTAAAAGGGATAGATCAATATGTAGTAGAAGATGTAGAAGAAGCCCGCCAACTAGCTTCGAAACCAATAGAAGTGATAGAAGGAAATTTAATGACAGGGATGAATGTTGTTGGAGATCTTTTTGGAAGTGGAAAAATGTTTTTACCGCAAGTGGTTAAATCTGCCCGAGTAATGAAAAAAGCGGTAGCTTATCTATTGCCCTATATTGAAGAAGAGAAATTATTGAATGCCCCCCCACCCCCAAAGGGGGAGCAATATTGGAGAACGGCAAATCCTGGATTATATGGTTTGCTAAAAGAATATGCTCAGAAAATGCGACATCAACCAACTAAGGCAGAAGAAATGCTGTGGAATGCATTAAGTGGTAAAAGTTTAGGAGGGTATAAATTTAGAAGGCAACATATTATTGGAGATTATATTACAGATTTTATTTGTTTAAAAGAGAATTTGATTGTTGAGGTAGATGGTTTAATACATCAATTACCAGAAAATAAAAAAAGTGATTCAGAACGTACAGCTTGGTTAGAAAAAGAAGGTTATCGTGTTATACGTTTTACAAATAATGAAGTTTTAGGTAACCTTGAAGAGGTTTTAGAAAAAATTCAGACAGCACTTAAAGTTCCCCCTTCGGGGGCGGAGGGGGCTGGAAAAATATTGATGGCAACTGTTAAAGGTGATGTACACGATATTGGAAAAAATATTGTGAGTGTAGTATTAGCATGTAATAACTATGAGATAGTAGATTTAGGCGTTATGGTGCCCCCAGAAAAAATTATTAATGCTGCAATAGAACATCAGGTAGATATTATTGGTCTTAGTGGTTTAATAACTCCTTCTTTAGACGAAATGGTATTTTTAGCTAAAGAAATGGAACGTCAGAATTTTAAAGTACCCTTATTAATTGGTGGTGCTACAACAAGTAAGGCACATACAGCAGTAAAAATAGATACACAATATAGTAATGCGGTTGTACATGTAAATGATGCTTCTAGAGCGGTAACTGTTGTTGGTGATTTATTAAAGAAAGAAACGGCAACTGGGTACCAGCAAAAAATAAAGATGGATTATGAAGAGTTTAGGGATAAATTCTTAAAAAGAACCAAAACAAAAGAATACAAAACAATTGTTGCTGCCAGAGCTAATAAGTTTCAGATAGATTGGAATGCTACTGAAATTGTACCGCCAAATCAGCTTGGCATACAAATTATTAAAGATTTAGAATTAGAAAAATTACTAGAATTTATAGACTGGACTCCATTTTTTAGAAGTTGGGAATTACATGGCAAATATCCAGATATTTTAACAGATGATGTTGTGGGAACGCAGGCAACAGAATTGTTTTCTGATGCACAAGAGATGCTAAAAAAGGTGGTTTCTGAAAAGCAATTGAAAGCAAAAGCTATTTTTGGTTTATTTCCTGCAAATAGTAGTAACGATGATGATATAGTCCTTCAACTTCGGTCAGGAGCTAAAAATACTGTTAATAATTTGCCTAGTGGAGCCGAAGCGAAAGAAGAATTTATTTTTAGAACTTTACGTCAGCAATTACAAAGGCGTGAAGGTGTTCCTGATTATGCTTTAGCCGATTTTATAGCGCCAAAAGAAACAGGAAAACAAGATTATATAGGTTGTTTTTGTGTGAGTACAGGTTTTGGAACTGAAGAATTAGCAAAACAATACGAGAAAGATTTAGATGATTATAATTCTATTTTAATAAAAGCTTTAGCAGATAGATTGGCAGAAGCATTTGCAGAATACTTGCATAAAGAAGTACGTATAAAGCATTGGGGGTATGCAAAGGATGAAGGTTTAAGTCAAGAAGACTTAATTAATGAAACCTATAAAGGCATTCGGCCGGCACCAGGGTATCCCGCTTGCCCAGATCATTTAGAGAAATTAACGATTTGGGAAATACTAGAAGTAGAAGAAAAAATAGGCGTAAAACTAACAGATAGTTTAGCGATGTGGCCAGCGGCATCTGTGAGTGGATACTATTTTGGAAATGCAGAATCGCGTTATTTTGGCTTAGGTAAAATTAAAGAAGACCAAGTTGCTGATTTTGCCCAGCGAAAAGGAATATCTTTGCAAGAAGCTACCAAATGGTTAGCACCGAATATTGCTGATGATTAATAGTTCTATAAATATTTATTTTTGAACAAAACTGATTTATAGAAATTTAAAATTTGCGTTAGGGATTGTAGTGGCATCCTTTTTTGTTTTTCACAAAAAAGATATAACGAAAAGCCCGCTTGAACGCCATAAAATAAAATGCTAAAATTTGTTAAGCATATAGTCGAGCATAAATGAAAGTAACAGATCATATTAAAAAAGCCAGCGGAAATACTTTATTTTCGTTTGAAATAGTACCGCCTGTAAAAGGCAATAAAATTCAGGATTTATATGATAATATAGATCCTTTAATGGAGTTTAAACCTCCATTTATAGATGTAACTACTTCTCGGGAAGAAACCGTTTATATAGAAAAAAAAGGACTTTTAGATAAGAAAACAACACGTATGCGGCCAGGTACTTTAGGGATCTGTGCTTCTATTCAGCATAAATACAATGTAGATACGGTACCACATTTAATTTGTGGCGGTTTTACCAAAGAAGAAACCGAATATATGCTTGTAGATTGTCATTATTTAGGGATAGAAAATGTAATGGCATTGCGTGGAGATGCTAAGAAAGATGAGTCGTATTTTACCCCAACAAAAGGAGGCAATGCCTATGCAATTGACTTAGTTGCTCAGGTTCAAAATTTAAATAAAGGAAAATATTTACATGGAGAATTAGATGGGACTAACAATTCTGATTTTTGCATTGGGGTTGCTGGGTACCCAGAAAAACATATGGAATCTCCATCTTTACAAACAGATTTAAAACGTTTAAAAGAAAAAGTAGCTGCTGGGGCAGATTATGTGGTGACTCAAATGTTTTTTGATAATCAAAAGTATTTTGAATTTGTAGCTGCAGCAAAAAAAATGGGTATTGATGTGCCTATCATTCCAGGGATAAAGCCTATTGCTGTAAAAAGACATTTACAAATACTGCCCAAAGTGTTTAGTTTAGATTTACCGCAAGATTTAGTAGATGCTGTAGATGTTTGTGCAGATAACAAAGCAGTACGGCAAGTAGGTATTGAATGGGCTATTCAACAATCTAAAGAGCTAAAAGAAGCTGGAGTTCCTGTATTACATTATTACTCTATGGGAAAATCTAATAACATTAAAGCAATTGCAAAGGCATTGTTTTAATTATTTACGCGTTTTAATATAATTAGAACGCTTATGTATTAATTTACCTGAATAAATGAATTTTAAACCTTTTTTCTTTCTTCTTTTTGTACTAACATTTGGTTTTTCTCAAGAGGAAGTAAATGACAAAAAGTATACTTTAGATTTTAATTACTTTCATGGTACCATTTTAAGACATGCTCCTGTAATATCACATTTAATAACCTCACATCCAACAGGTATTATAGCCAGTTTTAATAGAAAAACCTTTGGACAGGAAGATTGGGAGCAACGCTATAATTATCCGGATTTAGGCTATTCGTTTATTTATCAAAATTTTGATAATGAAGTTTTAGGTGAAAATTACAGTTTATTTGCACATTATAATTTTTACTTTTTTAAAAGAAGTTTACAATTTAGGTTAGGACAAGGCATAGCTTACAATACAAATCCGTACGATAAAGTAACTAACTTTAGGAATAATGCTTTTGGTTCGCATATTTTAAGCTCTACTTATATAATGCTAAACTACCATAAAGAAAAAATTTATAAAGGTTTAGGTTTCAAAGCAGGGATAGCTGTAATACACTATTCTAATGCAAATGTAAGAGCGCCCAATACCTCTACAAATACCTTTACATTAAACGCAGGTTTGGTATATAGTTTAGATGAAGAAGATATATATGAATATATAAAAACAGATCAGGATAAAATTACGGAACCTATAAAATATAATTTTGCATTTAGATCTGGTATTAACGAGAGCGATGTGAACAATTCTGGTCAATTCCCATTTTATATCTTCTCTGCTTATGCCGATAAACGATTAGGGACTAAAAGTGCTATACAACTTGGAACAGATGTTTATTTTTCTAATTTTTTAAAGAAAGAGATTCGGTTTAGAGCTATTGCCTTTCCAGAAGGCGATGTTACTGGTGATGAAGATTACAAGCGCGTAGGTTTATTTGTTGGTCATGAACTTTTTATCAATAAAATGTCTGTGATAGCTCAGTTAGGGTATTATGTGTATTACCCTTATGATTTTGAAGGTAGAGTATATAATAGAATAGGGCTTAAACGCTATATTAATGATAAATGGTATGGCGCTGTAACTCTAAAATCGCATGCAGCTAAAGCAGAAGCCGTAGAATTTGGAATAGGAATACGACTTTAAGAAATGATAGTACAGATACAAGGCATAAAAAATAAAATGAAATTAAGAAAGGAGCGATTTGTTATTTTTTCAAAAAAAGTAGTAAAGCTATTTATATTGATTTTTATATTCTCATCATGTAATAGTGAAAATGCAAATGATTGCTTCCAGAATGCGGGCGACTTAATTAGGGAAGAGGTAACTCTAGCAGATTTTAGTACCATTACTGTTTTTGAAAATTTAAAACTGGTTGTGCAAGAAGGAGCAACGCAGCGAGTTGAGGTAGAAACAGGTGAATTTTTACGCAATGATGTAAGTCTTGTTGTTGAAGGAAACCGTTTGGTGGCACGTAATGAAAACAATTGTAATTTGTTTAGAGATTTTGGATTGACTACTATTTATATAACCTCTCCTAATATTACAGAAATTAGAAGCAGTACCGGTTTTGCAATTACAAGTAATGGCGTTTTAAATTATCCATCGCTAACACTTTTATCCGAAGGTTTTGGAGTGCCTGAAGCAGAAACTACTGATGGAGAATTTAATTTAGAAGTAAATAGTGCCAATGTGGCTATTGTTGCAAATGGAGTAGCATTTTTTAATATAAGCGGTGTTACAGAAAACCTTAATATAACTTTTGCTGCTGGAGACCCAAGATTAGATGCTACAAATTTACTAGCAGATAATGTTACTATAAACAATAGAGGTTCTAATGATATGTTAGTAAATCCGCAGTTGGTATTAAGAGGAAGAATTGTAGGTACTGGCGATGTAATTAGTTGTAATAGACCCGAAGTAGTAGCAGTGGAAGAACTTTTTGATGGGAAATTAATATTCAAAGAATAACTTTTCTTGAAACCAATCATCACATATTTTAAAAATTTGTTTGCTCAGAAACGTATTTTGGGAAATGATGAAACTTTGCAAGGTTTTACCAAAGCAGACGCATTGTTACATACCTTGATTACTGATAAAAAAGTGCCAGGGATTGCCATAAAAGCCGTAAAAAATGGGTCTGCTTTTTTTCAAAAGAGTTATGGCTATGCAGATATAGAAAAGAAAACCTTAATACAACTAGATAAAACAGTTTTTAGGATAGCAAGTGTTTCTAAACCTATTGCCGCAACTGCCTTAGCTTATGCCGTTGCAGACGGAATCATAGATTTAGATGCTGCTTATCATACTTATGTTCCCTACTATCCAGAAAAGAAATGGAATTTTACCATTAGGCAATTAGCAAGTCATACCGCAGGTATACGAGGATATAAAGGAAAAGAATATGGATTAAATGAACCCTATAGTATTAAAGAGAGTATTACAATCTTTAAAGATGATGATTTACTTTTTGAGCCAGGGACTGATTATCATTATAATAGTTTTGATTGGGTATTAATTTCTTTAGCCATACAAGAAGCAAGTGGAATTACATTTGAAACCTATGTAAAAGAAAAGGTTTTAAAACCTATACAGATGGAAAGAACTTTTCCGGAAATTGCAGATGAAGAACAGGAGAATTGCACCACTTTTTACACAAAAAATGCCTTAGGCTTTAGGAAAGCAATTCCTGTAAATAACTTTTATAAATTAGCAGGAGGAGGTTTTTTAGCTACAGTAGATGATATTATAAAATTAGGACTGGCTTATTTAGAAAATAAAATCCTAAACACAGCTATAATTAAACCTTTTATAACAGCAACAACGGTACAAAATACTTCTACCTATTACGGTTTAGGTTGGCAGGTGAGTGAGGATAAAAAAGGAAGGTCTTATTACGGCCATATTGGGAATGGAATAGGAGGTTATTCTAATTTTTTTGTATATCCAGACCAACAAATTGTTATTGCAATTTTAATAAACTGTACCAATCCTAATATCCAAATGGTATTAGATGATGTAGTAGATCATTTAATTAGTAATACCGCCCAATCATAGGATGTTCAACAATAGCTTTTCGTAATTCAAAAGCATCAATACTTCCCATTTTTCGATATATAATTTCTCCACCAGGAGCAACTAATGCCGTGTATGGTAATGCACCGTTCCATTCTGGATCTACAGCTTCTATCATCTTATATTTATCTCCTTCAGCATAAATATAATTGTCTAAAACAGAATGTTGTTTTTGCAAGAATTTTAAGGCTCTGTCTTTAGCATTTAAATTATCTGCACTTATAGAGGTAAATTCAAAATCTCTGAGGCTATACATTCTATGGATATCAACAAAATCTGGATATTCTTGCACACAAGGGCCACACCATGTAGCCCATAAGTTGATGAGACGTAATTTATCAGAATCATTTTTAAAAAGCGCTTTAATGCCTTTAGCATCTATTTCTGCAATGCTAACTGGCTTTTCTTTCCATTCTTTGTTTACTTTTTTTGCATATTTATCTTTCCAAGCCCATTTTACCGAACATCCAAAAGTTTTAGTAACAGGTTCCGCAATAGGTGTTCCATTAAGTGTGGCATCAATAGCATTCCGTAAATCATCTGCATTGGCAGAACCAGGTTTTTCAGAGGTGTCTAACCTACCCACATAAGTAAGCTTACGTTCTTTATTAAACACATATGAATGTGGCGTAGCTACTGGACCATATTTAAGAGAAGCAGTATGGGTGTCTCCATCATATAAATAAGGAAAATTATAGCCTTTATCTTTAGTCCTGATGATCATATCTTCAAAACTATCGCCTAAATCACTATACCCTAATTCATTTAAAAGAATTCCATTAATAGAATTTGGAGAAATAGCGATAACTTGTACGCCTTTATTTTTATAATCTGTAGTAAGTTGAATCATTCTATCTTCATAAGCTTGTGCTGTTGGGCAATGGTTGCATGTAAAAATAATCACCAAAACATCTGAACCGTCATACTCTGCTAAAGAATGGAATTTCCCATCTACTCCTGGAAGTTTAAAATCTGGCGCTTTTTCGCCAATTTTTAGGGTGTTTACTTCTTGTTCAGGAACAGCTTGCGGACTAGCAGTAAAAAAAGCTGTTTCTTTTTCTGTTAATTCAGTAGTTTCTTCTGTTTCGGTATTTATTGTTTTCTCTTTTCCTTCCTTACAAGAAAAAGTAACTAATAACGTGCATATCAAAAAGCTTGTAATGAATTTCATAATGGGTACGATTTTAAAATCTACATTAAAAATAAGGAAATAGAAAATGCTATGCGAATATTGAATTTGAAAAAGAGATTTTTAATTGCTTTTAGAAGTTTTATGAGGGTATTGAGATAAATGTATTTAAAAATTCCTATGTTTATTTTTTAATTAAAAACATAATGAAAAAGTTTGTTCTATCGTTTTTAGGTATCCTTGTGGCTCATTTTATTTTTGCTCAGAATACAACTCAGGTTATTCCGTTATGGGAAAAAGGCGCTCCAGGTTTTGAGCATAAAAAAAGCATTCCTGAAAAAGCTAAAGATTGGTGGGTGAAAAGTGTTCATAACCCTTCAATAACCCTATTTAGGCCTGAAAAGCCTAATGGAGTAATGATCCTTATTTGCCCAGGTGGAGGGCATAAAGAACTGGTTTTTGATGAAGAGGGAACTAAAATGGCAAAATATTTGAACAAACAAGGAGTAACGGCAGCGGTATTAAAATATAGATTATTCAGAGAAGAAGGTTCAGAGTACACCGTTGCACATCCAAAGCAAGATGCCATTAGAGCAATGCGTTTATTGCGAAGTAAAGCAAAAGAATGGCTAGTAGATACAGATAGAATTGGCATTATGGGTTTTTCTGCTGGTGGGGAAGTAGTAAATATGATTGCTTTTGAAGATTTGCCAGGAAATACTGATTCTAAAGATAAGATAGAGCGCTATAGCGCAATTCCTAATTTTCATATTCAAATATACCCAGGGCCTTTAGGGATTCCGGAAAAAGTAACTAAAAATGCAGCTCCTGTTTTTTTATTAGCTTCTAATAATGATGAATGTTGTTCTGCTTCAGTAATGAAATTATTAGAAGTATACCGTAAAGCTGGCGCAGCTGTAGAAGCGCATTTATACGCTAAAGATGCCCATGGTTTTAATATGGGAGATAGGTCTTCTTTTAAAACCATACAAGGCTGGCCAGAAAGGTTAACAGATTGGTTGACAGATCACAAGTATTTTAAAAAAACTTAATTGATTTTTTAAAGACGATTTGAATTTATTATCTTGGATTTATAGTTTTTAAAGTAGCATACTTTGTATACCAGATTTTTTCTATTTTTTTTATGTATTAGCTCAGCACTTGGAGCTCAAGATGCGGTATCTGGTTATGTAGATTTAGAAAGTAAATTAGATTGGGAGCCAAAAATTTATATTGCTAAAGTTACTGTAAGTGAATTTGATGAATCTCCAAAAGTTGAAGAAATAACAAATTGTACCATAGCTGAAAATGGTTTTTTTGCATTTAAAAGAAAATTGTTTTCTACTAATGAAGCGCTGTATCGCTTATACATGCTTCGTAAAAATAGGCGTGATACGGTTCATACTTCGTTTATTTTTTCGAATAAAGACAGTATTAGGTTTAGAAAAAGTGTAAAGCTATTAAGCTCTTATACCAATACCAATAAGGCTGATCAGGAATGGCAAAAACTAAAAACTTTTGAAGCAAAGTTTTCTTGGGCTATTTCTAATAAAGAAGATAGTATTGCTGATGTATATGTTAAAACAATGAAAACATATGCAAAAGATTCTTTACAAACTTTAATGGTAAAACTAATTGGAATAAAACAATTAGAAAACAAGAAACTATTAGATAAAGATATTACTAAGAATACAGCTTATTATGTAAGTTTATTAAAAGAATTAAAGGAAAGCGATATTGACCGTTCTGAGTATTTATTTTTAGAAAACAAGCTTGCCTTTTTAACTACAGAAGTTGCCGAAAGTAAATATGTAACCAGTGTAATGATCAACATCTTTTTAGGTATAGCAGTAACTGGGTTGTTATTTTTTGTGTATCGGTTGCGAAACAAAAGAAACTCGCTTCCTATTTCTGATCTGAGTAGGCAAGAAAAGAATATTCAAGGGCTTATTTTACAAGGCAAAAGCAATAAGGAGATTGCTAATGAGCTTTTTATTAGTTTAAGTACGGTAAAAACGCATATTACCAGTATTTATAGTAAGTTACAAGTGTCTAATCGCCAAGAATTATTGCGTAAAGTTCAAAATTAGTAGGGGACTAGTCCTAAAATCAGACTTTTTAAAAGCTTACTTTTTATTTTTCTGATGGTAATTTGTTTCTTAACAAAGAATCAAAATGAAACCATTAGGCAAATTATTCTTTTTTTTATTTTCAAACATACTACTTAGTCAAACGTACTATTCGCTTTCAGGTACCGTTTTGGATCATGATCATAAAGCCCTGCCTATAGGAGATGCCATTTTATATAAATTGGGAGAAGCATCTCCGTTTAAATATGTTGTTATAGAAGAAGGAAAATTTCTGTTTCCTGAATTAGAAAGAGGAGACTATTTTTTAATAATTTCTAGTTTAGGATTTAAAAATAACGAACAAGAAATTAAACTAAATAAGAATGTATCTGTTGATGCTGTATTAGTTGAAGAAACTACAGTTTTAGATGAGGTAGCATTAGTAGCTCGTAAACCTATTTTCACCTATAAAAATGGTAATCTAAAAGTAGATGTAGAAAATCCAGTATTGTCGTCTATTCCAGACCCATTAGCTATTTTATATACATTGCCAGGTATACAATTAGATGCAAATAGAACTTCACTAACACTTATTGGAAAAGGAACACCACTAATTTACTATAACAATCAAAGAATTACTCTAGAAGAGTTTAGTGCCTTACCAGTTGATGAAATAAGCAGTATAGAAATTATTAAAAACCCATCTGCAAAATATGAAGCCAATGGTAGAGCAGTACTTCTAGTGACAAGAAGAAATGATGCTAGAGAAGGTTTTAAGGCAAGTCTTTCAAAAACACTTTCATTTCGGCAAAATTTTAATGATTATAATAGTAGTGTTTTTAATTATAAAAAGAAGAAGCTAAGTATAAGAGCAAATTTTAGTTATAACGATTTGCAAACATGGGAAAGCAATCAGTTTGCTTTTGAAATTCCTGAAGCAAATATTTTTACAGATTACCTTGTTTTAATAGATCCAAATAATAGAAAGGAAATACATACAGGAGGTGGATTATTTTACCAGATTAATGCTAATGATTACTTCTCTATAGGTACAACCATAAGATTACAAGCTGATATTTTTAATATTGATACAGATACTTTTTTACGACAAGGTGAACAAGAAGATGATATTACTACCAAAACAAGGAATGATAATTCAAAAGACTTTATAACTACTAATTTTAATTATAATAAAAAAATAAATTCAAGCACTAATTTATTTACGGGTTTGCAATATTCTTCTTTTGAACAAGGTTTAAATACTACGATATCAAATAATTTTAATGCAACAGCATTTATTCGCTCTCAAGCCAGACAACAAAAATATAATATCAATGTACTCGCTTATAGGTTAGATATAGAGAAGACTTTTAAAAATACTACAAAATTAGAAATGGGTACAAATATCAGTACAGCAAAAGCAAATGCTTTGAGTAATATTCAGTTTTTAGAGCAAAATACAAATGCTAATACTAATTATGATTATTCAGAAAAGAACTATGCAGGATATATGCACTTTACTGGTAATCTTAGTAAAAAAATGGATTTTAATGCTGGGTTGCGTGTTGAAAATAATCAGGTTAAAGGTGAAATTGAAACAGATATTATTCCTTTAGTAAACAGAGCAAATACAAATCTATTTCCTAAAGCACAGTTTAATTTTAAAATTGATAGTACCAAGAGTATTACTTTTAATTATTCTAAAAGTATTGTACGCCCTAATTACTCAAGAGCAAGTTCTATAAGTTCCTTTATAAACCCTATTTTAGAAGGAGCAGGTAATGTAAATCTAAGACCAACATTTATTGAGGAGGTATCAGCTAATTTTCAAATAAAAAATAATGCTTTAACGATCAATTATTTGAGACGAGAAAATCCTATGTTTTTTACTATTGGTTTAGAAGATACTAGTGATAGTGCCGTTTTATCACTTAGAAATTTAGAAAAAGAATCGGGAGTAGATATTACATTAACCATACCATTTACAAAAGGGATTTGGACTTCAACCAATACGATAACCTTATCCAGTAGAATAATAAGAGATGCAACAGCAACAATACTACCAGCTACTCCTTATGCATATTTATACACAAATCAGCAATTAGAATTTCAAAAAACAACAAGCCTTTCTTTTGGTGGGTGGTTATTAACAAGGCGCTCAGAAGGTATTTTTAAAAGAAATGCGATGTTAGTATTGAATGCCACTATTACAAAAACATTTTTTAAAAAATTAGATTGTTCATTACGTTTTAATGATATCACTAAGGGGTTGAATTTTGAAGAACGTTATAGTATTAATGGTATTACTGCAGAAGGAGCTTATTTTGCAGATGGGCAAGAAGTGGCATTATCCTTAAAGTACTCTTTTGGGAAAATAAAAAAACTGAATTATAAGCATAAAAATGTAGACGAAAATTTAAATAGGATTAAATAATTTATATTTTAGTGTTTTAATAGGCTAAACTAAACTCATTATGAAAAAAATAATCACCATATCACTTTTTTTAATGCTATGTTCAATGCATACCAAAGCTCAAGAAATTACAATGTTTCCAAATTTTGGAGGATACAAATATTATCAAGACGATAAAGAAATTGATAAAAAAGAACTTCAAATGCTATTTGATAAAAATGAAAAAGTAAAAGCCTATTGGAAAAAAGCAAAAGGACAAGAAATTACTGCTACAGTTAGCTATGTTGCAGAATTTGGATTTTTAATTTGGGGAATGTCAGAATTACTTAATGAAGATCCAAATCTCAGTAGTAGAGACAAATCTAGAAATAGTTTAGCACCAACAATTGGTGTTATAGGAACAGGAATTTTAGGGGTAATTTTTGATTTAGCAGCAAGGAAATCAAAAAGAAAAGCAATTTTAACATACAACAAACAATTTGATGATAAGACAGCATTTCGTTTAGCACCTATTAGTAATAAAAATGGATTAGGCTTAGCTTTAAAGTTTTGATATTGTATGAACTAATTCAGTATTCTTAATTATCAAGTGCTTAATTTTAATATTTGATAAAGAAAACCTTTCGGATTTAATAATTCCAAAAAAAAATATTGTAAAAGGTAATTTCTAAATATAATTATTACTTTAGCCAAAGTTTTATAAATTATGACAAAGCAATATTTCTGGAACGGTTTCTTTTTTTACTTCTTTTTTAAGAGAGGTACGGGACTGTTGTAGCATATTTAAAAAATATAAACAATGAAAAGTCCCGTAACAAACGGGGCTTTTTTTTTGATTTGTTTTAAGATAAGATAAATGAGTTTAAAAATAGCCATACAAGGAATAAAAGGATCTAACCACCATCAAGTAGCTAAAGACTATTATGGAGATAGTATAATACTTGTAGAATGTTTATCTTTTGATGAACTAGTTGCAAAGGTTTTAAATGGTACCGCCGATAAGGCAGTTATGGCAATAGAAAATTCCATAGCAGGTTCTATAATTCCTAATTATGCGTTAATTCATCATAATAACTTACATATTATTGGGGAATGTTATTTAAGTATACACCATAATTTAATGGTGCATAAAGGGCAACGAATAGAAAATATAGAAGAAATACACTCGCACCCTATGGCACTTTTGCAGTGTAAAGACTTTTTAAAAGCATATCCAAATATAAAATTAGTAGAATCTGTAGATACCGCAGAAACAGCCAAAAGAATTAGAGATCATCAACTAAAGAAAATTGCGGCTATTGCTCCAAAGGCATCAGCAGACTTATACGATCTTGAAATTATAGCATCAGAAATACAAACCATTTCTAATAATTCAACAAGATTTATCATCATAAAAAAGGAAAACAAAGAACTTCCTCAAACAGAGATCAATAAAGCTTCGTTACGATTTATAACAGATCATAAAAGAGGCAGTTTAGCTGCTATTTTAAATGTAATGAGTGATTGCAATTTAAATTTAACCAAGATACAATCCTTGCCTGTAATTGAACGGCCTTGGAAATATGCTTTTTTTGTAGATGTTACTTTTGACGCTTACGAAAATTACCAAAAAGGGAAATCGCTTTTAGAGATTATGTCAGAAGAGTTTAAAGTATTAGGGGAATATAAAAACGCTAGAGTATCATGATGATGACTGCAGACAGGTTAAAAACCGTTAAAGAATATTATTTCTCTAAAAAATTAAGAGAAGTGAGAGGACTAATGGCAGAAGGAAGACCCATTATAAATATGGGAATAGGAAGTCCAGATTTAGCACCTTCAGAAAAAGTAATTGAAGCTATACAAAAAGCAGTATTAGATAAAGGAGCACATCAATACCAGAGTTACCAAGGATTACCAGAATTTAGAGGAGCAATTGCAAATTTTTATAAAGTAAGATATCATGTAATTGCTAATCCTTTAGATGAAATTTTACCCTTAATGGGATCAAAAGAAGGGATTATGCATATTAGTATGGCCTTCTTAAACGCTGGTGATATGGCATTAGTTCCAAATCCAGGCTATCCTACCTATACCTCTGTTACTAAATTAGTAGGGGCAACACCTATGTATTATAATTTGGTAGCCGATAACGATTGGTTTCCAGATTTAGAAACTTTGGCAAAGCAAGATTTATCTAAGGTAAAAATAATGTGGGTGGGTTATCCGCATATGCCAACAGGAGCAGTTGCAACAAGAACACAGCTAGAACAACTTATTGCTTTTGGAAAACAAAACAATATTTTAATTGTGAATGACAATCCTTATAGTTTTGTTTTAAATGATAAACCAACCAGTATTTTAAGTGTAGAAGGTGCTAAAGAAGTTGCCTTAGAATTAAATTCGCTTAGTAAAACTTTTAACATGGCGGGTTGGCGTGTAGGGATGTTACTTGGTAGTAAAGAAAATATAAATAGTGTGCTAAAAGTAAAAAGTAATATGGATTCTGGAATGTTTTATGGCATTCAGAAAGGAGCTATAGCCGCTTTAGAAAGTGATGAAATTTGGTTTAATCAACTCAACCAAGTATACCAAAAGCGTAGAGCTCTAATTTTTCAATTAGCAGACAAACTCAACTGTACTTATGATAAAAATGCTGTAGGTATGTTTGTTTGGGCAAAATTACCTAAGGCTATTACATCAGCTGAAACGTTTATAGATACAATTTTATATGATAAAAATATATTTATAACACCAGGAACTATTTTTGGGAGTAACGGAAAAGGATACATAAGATTTTCGCTTTGTGTAACAGAAGAAAAAATTAATGAAGCAATACAAAGGTTTTAAAAGTACGAGGTGCGAAATATTATGTGCAAAGTAAAAAGTAAAAAAAGTAAAGAGTTGAAAATTTAATGATTTTAGATTGTCCTCTTGGGGGATTTTAGGGGTATTTTTTGGAATACAGAATACAAGTAAGAAATGAACATATTTATAATAGGCATAGGGTTAATAGGGGGGTCTTTAGCTAAAGATATTAAGCAGGTTATGCCAGATGCTAAAATATATGGTATTGATGCAAATCCTGAGCATTTAGAAGAAGCATTATCATTGGGTATAATTGATGTAAAATCTAGTTATGCAGATTTACATTTGGCGCATATGGTTATTGTAAGCATCCCTGTAGATGTTATGGTTGCAGAATTGCCTAAGATATTAGATTTGGTTACTGATGAAGCTGTGGTTTTTGATGGAGGTTCTACCAAAAGTTTAATATGCAAAACCGTAGAAAATCATCCAAAAAGGAGAAATTTTTTAGCGTGTCATCCAATAGCAGGTACAGAGTTTTCTGGTCCTTCAGCAGCAATTCATAACTTATACAATGGTAAAACAAATATTATTTGTGAAGTTGAAAAAACAGCATTTAAATTACAGGAAAAAGCATTAGCACTTTTTCAAAAATTAGGAATGCGAATTAGATATATGAATCCAGAAGCACATGATAAGCATATTGCTTATATGTCTCATTTATCGCATATCAGTTCTTTTATGTTAGGAAAAACGGTGATTGAGAAAGAAAAGAATGAACGCGATATTTTTGATATGGCAGGAAGTGGTTTTGAGAGTACAGTGCGTTTAGCAAAAAGTTCGCCTGCCATGTGGACTCCTATTTTTAAACAGAATAAAGATAATGTAATAGAAACATTGGAAGAGTATATCCAGAATTTAGAAGCATTTAAACAATTGCTTTTAGAAGACAATTATAAAGGCATTTTTGAAGAGATGAATAATACCAATAAAATAAAACAAATATTAAACGGAATACCACTAAATAAAAAATAAAGTACAAAATGAAAAATTCAAAAGAAATGAGAACATGGTTGGATGATATGAAACTAGATCATCCATTAGTTATTGCAGGACCGTGTAGTGCAGAAACAGAAGAGCAAGTATTAAAAATTGCACATGAGTTAAAAGATACGGATGTAAATTACTATCGTGCCGGGATTTGGAAACCAAGAACACGCCCAGGGAATTTTGAAGGTGTTGGTGCTTTAGGATTAAAGTGGTTGAAAAAAGTAAAGGAAGAAACAGGAATGAAAACCTGTACTGAGGTAGCAAACGCTGCACATGTTAAGTTAGCATTAGAAAATGATGTAGATTTATTATGGATAGGAGCAAGATCTACAGTAAGTCCTTTTATAATGCAAGAAATTGCTGATGCTTTAGAAGGTACTGATAAAATTGTATTGGTGAAAAACCCTGTGAATCCAGATTTGTCCTTATGGTTAGGAGGTATAGAAAGATTGTATACGGCAGGTATAAAAAAACTAGGAGCTATACATAGAGGTTTTTCAACTTATGAAAAAACAAAATATAGAAATATTCCTGAGTGGCAAATGGCAATAGAATTTCAAAATAAATTTCCAGATATTCCATTGATCAATGATCCTTCTCATATCACTGGTAACAGAGAAATGATTTTTGATGTTTCGCAAACAGCTTTAGATCTAAATTTTGATGGTTTAATGATAGAAACGCATCATGATCCTGATAATGCTTGGAGTGATGCTGCACAACAAGTTACTCCAGCTAAATTGGTGCAAATCATGAGAGATTTAAAAATCAGAAAAGAATCTGATCCTGAAGCAGAATACAATACGGAGTTAAGTAATTTAAGAGCTCAGATTGATGTGATTGATAATCAGTTAATTGATACTTTAGGAAAAAGAATGAAGGTGTCTGATAGTATTGGAGCACTTAAAAAGAAAAAAAATGTTGCTGTTTTACAAAGTAATCGGTGGAACGAAATATTGGGAGCCATGATCTTAGAAGGAGAACAAAAAGGCCTTAGTGAAGAGTTTGTGTTACGCATGTTTAAAGCCATACACCAAGAATCCATCAATCATCAAGAAAAGATTGTAAATTCTTAAAAGAATATTTGTGGTATACCAAAACATCGTTTGTAATTTATAGTTATAAACGGTGTTTTTTTATTCAATTGAAAAATCAAAAATTAGTTTACTTAGATGATCATAACTCCCACCTTTGCCATTATATATAAAGCAATATTCTCCTTTTTCTAATGGTTGATATGGAATAATTTTGTATTCACCTTCATTTATATATTCAATATAAAACTGAATTATTTTTTTAGTATCCAGTCCATTTGTAGATTTAAAAAATTTGCCTCTTGCTGTAGTAAATTCCCGGTTATTTCTTTTTTTATTACTTTTTAGTTTTAAAAGAATAAATTCATTTGGGGAACTTGCAATAGTGTACCAGTCTGTTTCTACATAGTTGGTTACAGTAGTTTTATTATTCGTATCAAAACTGAAAATAAATTCGTTTCCTTGAACTTTATTATTAGATTTTTCATGAAGAATAATTGATTTTGTAGTGTATGGCGCTAAACCCAAGGTAAGTGCAAATCCAAAGAAACCTCTTGTTCTAACATTATGTACTGCACTTGGATGTATTTTTTCTTCGAGGCCATCTTTTAAATAGTAAATACCTGTTTCTAACCTTTGGTTTTCCACAATTAGAGAATAAGTATCAAAATTTGGATTGTGTTTCTTGTTATTTTGCTGAGCAAAAAAAGATTGACTTCCTAAAACTATAAACAAAAGAAAAGTATTTCGCATAATTACTAATTTTTATATAATTTGATCAAGAAGTATACCAATGCGTTTATTTTTTTTTGAAATATAGATGTTTAAAACTGTAACAATATATTCATCTTGTTATCTTTAAATAAATTACAAAAACAACTATTATGAAAAATGTTATAAGTGGTATCTGTTTACTATTCATTTCTTTTTTAGCTACAGGACAACGAATTGTAGACAGAGATATGGGGAATTTTAATACAATTAAAGTTTTTGATCTTATTGAGGTGAATCTTATAAAATCTGATGAGAATAAAGTTTTAATTAAAGGTGATAATGTTGATGATATTTACTTGGTCAATAAAAATGGAACACTTAAAATACGAATGCAATTAGATAAGAAATTTAGTGGCGAAGATACTTTTGTTGAAGTGTATTACACCCATTTAGATCTTATAGATGCTAACGAAGGGGCTAGAATAACTTCTAATGCCACCATAGAACAAACTGTTTTAGAATTAAAAACGCAAGAAGGTGCACAAATAAAAGTTGGTTTAGATGTAGAACATCTTATTGTAAGAGCAGTTACTGGGGGTATTGTAAAATCTTCTGGTACTGCAGAAAACCAAACAGTAGTTTTAAATACTGGTGGCGTTTATGAAGGAAAAGCATTAAGAACCGAAATGGCAAAAGTTAAAATTACTGCGGCTGGTGAAGCAGAGGTTTACGCATCGGAGAGTGTGGACATAAATGTAAAAGCAGGAGGCGATGTAGAAGTATACGGGAGTCCTAAAAATGTAAAAAAGAAAACTTTTGCTGGTGGAAGAGTGGTTTTTATAGATTAACACTCACAATATTTTAAAAGTTAACGAGCCTAATTATAATTAGGCTCGTTAACTAACTATAACAAATTTTTAATTTTTCGTGTAAGCTAATCTTCTTGAAGCTTTCCGCATTAAAATATTTATAAGGTCATCAGGACTACTTCCTAGACTTCCTCTTATTTTTTTGTTATAATTCCATAGCAATAATCCATCATCAGCATTGTGAACACTCATATTTATAACGGCATTATTTGTTGCTCCCCAAAAGCCTATTAAAAGCCCAAGAGCAACAGAAGCACCTTCAGACATTGGTTTGTCAGTTTTGAAATCTCCAGATATTACGGCATCTACTTCTAAAATATCTGCTAATTCTTTCGGAGTGTACTCATTAATATTTTCATAACTAATATTTTTTTTAGCAAGTAATGCATTTGTAGTTTTTGGATCTTGTACTTCTATTGATGTTAATTTGCCTCGTTTTTTTCTTTTTAAAAACCATGAGTACATAGCTGACTGAATACTTTGGCCTTCAGATTTTTCAAGTCTTTCTATATCATCAGAATTCATTTCCTTCATTTGTTTTGGTCTTAATTTAACTTGAGTTTTGAAGGGTGTCATCGCTATTATTTTATGCGATTTAGAGATACTATCAAACTTAGGGTTTTCATAAAGGCTAGTCTGAGCAATTAAAGAAAGTGGTAATAAAAATAAAATTAAAGTCTTCATTTTTTTGGTTTTTGGTTTATAATATTGAGTAAAAATACGATAAAATCGAGTAAAAACGAATTGCTTTTATTAGAAATAAACTAATTTTTATCCCCTAAAGCCGATTTAGTATAAAAGTTGTTATTTTGTGTGATAAATTTTATCTAAATTGAATGAAGGGAATTGTATATAAATCTACTGGGAGTTGGTTTACTGTTAAGGCAGAGGATAGTAGTTTTTATGAATGTAGAATAAAAGGAAAATTTAGGATAAAAGGAATTAAGAGTACTAACCCAGTGGCAGTAGGGGATAAAGTGATTTTTGAAGTAGAAACAATTGGTGATGAAACCGTGGGAATTATTACAGATATTACAGAACGTAAAAATTATATTGTTCGTAAATCAGTAAACTTATCTAAGCAAACTCATATTATTGCAGCAAATTTGGATCAGGTCTTTTTAATGATTACCTTAAACAACCCACCTACTTTTACCAGTTTTATTGATCGCTTTTTAATTACTGCAGAAGCGTATCATATTCCTGCAATATTACTGTTTAATAAAGTTGATACCTATAACGAAGACGAGTTAGCTGAAATTAAGTATTTAGCTGCTCTTTATAGAAATATAGGTTATACTTGTATTGGTATTTCTTCTACTACTGGTAAAAATATCGATAAAGTAAAAGAATTAATGCGAGGTAAAACTAGTATGTTTTCGGGTCATTCTGGTGTTGGGAAATCTACATTAGTAAATGCCATAGCACCAAATCTAGATTTAAAAACAACTCAAATATCACAACAACATGCACAAGGACAACATACTACAACTTTTGCAGAAATGTTTGATTTGGAAATGGACGCTAGAATTATAGATACTCCAGGGATAAAAGGTTTTGGTATTGTAGATATGGAGCAAAATGAAATAGGTGACTATTTCCCAGAATTTTTTGAATTAAAACAATATTGTAAATTTAATAATTGTGTGCACTTAGAAGAGCCTAAATGTGCTGTAAAAGATGCTTTAGAAGATGGAAAAGTAGCATGGACGAGGTATAAAAGTTACGTGCAAATGCTTACCGGAGAAGAAGAAAATTACCGAACAGATATTTATGGTGAAAAAAAATGAGAGCAGTTATACAACGAGTATCTAGGTGTAGTGTAACAGTAAATAAAAAACTAGTTTCGGAAATAACTTCGGGGGTACTAATTTTGTTGGGTATAGAAAGTGCAGATACAAAAGAAGATATTAAATGGCTTTCAAAAAGAATAGTGAATCTTCGTATTTTTAATGATAGTGATGGTGTAATGAATTTATCTTTGTTAAAATCCAATGGAGCTGCATTAGTAGTAAGTCAATTTACATTACACGCTGCTACAAAAAAAGGCAATCGGCCATCATACATACGGGCCGCTAGACCCGAAATTGCAATCCCAATTTATGAACAATTTATAACCCAACTCGAAACAGATTTAGGAAAGGAAGTTGGTGTAGGAGTTTTTGGAGCAGATATGCAAGTAGATTTGCTTAATGATGGTCCAGTTACGATTATAATTGATACAAAAAACAAAGAATAGAGTTTTTTAACGATTTTCTTTTCTTATTTGTGCTAAAATTTAATAATTTAACAGCGTAGACCAAACCAAACCAAGTATGCGCTTTTTATTATTTATTTATTTTACATTATTTTTTCAATTAGCATCATCACAAAATCCAAAATACCAGGCCTTACTTTTAGATGAGAGCTTAACAGAAAATGCCAATGCTATAGTTCGTTTAGATGAAATTCAAATAGATCTTTTGTCACAACAAAGCATGACTATCAAACAAAAAAGAATAGTTACTGTCCTCAATAAAAAAGGAGAAAAGTTTGTAAATGCAAGATCTTGGTATGATGATGGCTTAAAAATAACTAGCATCCAAGCAATAGTTTATAACAAATTAGGGCAAGAAATTGATAAAATAAAACGTAAAGATTTTAAAGATGTAAGCGCTGTAAGTGGCGGAACCCTATATTCAGATTCCAGAGTACTGTATTTAGATTATACTCCTATTGCTTATCCATATACCATAGAATTTACTGTAGAAACCACAACTAAAAACACAGGTTTTATACCACCTTGGTATTTTTCAGATGGATTCTTAGTAAGTACCGAAGCGTCTTATTATACTATAAATTATAAATCGAATACTTTAAAACCAGAAATAAAAGAAGAAAATTTACACAAAATTACTTTTGAAAAAGAAGAAACAGCGAATAGTATTTCCTATAAAGCTTCAAATATTAAGGCTGTTAAACATGAGAGTTTAAGCCCTTCTTTTAGCAAAATTGCACCAAGGATTATTCCAAGGATAAAAAATTTCCATTACGAGGGTTATGATGGGGAAATAGATACATGGAGTGATGTAGGTGTATGGATGCATAGTAACCTTATAAAAGGTCAGGACGGTCTGCCAGAACAGACAATACAAAAAGTCCTCTCTTTAGTAAAAGGAGTTACAGATGATTTAGAAAAAGCTAAAATTATTTATAAATATGTGCAGGATAATACAAGATATATCAGTGTACAAGTAGGTATTGGAGGCATACAACCTATAAGTGCATTAGAAGTAGATAGAGTAAAATATGGCGATTGTAAAGGCTTGTCCAACTATACAAAGGCTTTACTAAATGTAGTAGGAGTAAAAGCGTATTATACGCATGTAGAATCTGGGCAGAATAAAGTAGATTTTGACGAAGATTTTCCATATTTATGGGCAGGAGATCATGTGATTTTAGCAATACCTTACAAGAATAAATATTACTGGATAGATTGTACATCGCAAGTACATCCTTTTGGTTTTATTGGTGATTTTACTGACGATAGAAAAGTATTGGTTATAAAACCTGAAGGTGGCGAAATTGTTAAAACAGACGCATATATTAATGAGCAAAACTATCAGGCTATCAATGGTGCGTATGATGTATCCGAAAACGGTCATATTAAAGCAGACCTTACCATCACTACGAAAGGTACTCAATACGATAATAGATTTTATTTAGAAGATAGAACAGACGAACAAGTCTTAAAACATTACAAGACTAATTGGAATAATATTAATAATCTAAATATTACTTCTTATGATTTTAAAAATGATGAAAAGAATATAGCTTTTACTGAAAAAGTATCTGTAGATGCAATTAACTACGCAAGTAAGAGTGGAAATAGACTACTATTTGTGCTAAATACATTTAATAAATCAAGTGCTATTCCTAAAAGATATAGAAATAGAAATTTACCCTTAGAAATACAGCGCGGTTATTTTGATGAAGATGAGTTTAAAGTTAATATTCCGGAAGGGTATCTTATTGAAGCATTACCGGATTCTAAAAATATAGAAAACGAGTTTGGACACTATAAAGTAGCAATTACCAAAACAGCTGATGAAAAATCTATTATTTATAAGAGGAGTTGTCTAGTGAAAAAAGGGATGTATGCCAAAGAAAAATATAAAGAATACCGTGCTTTTATGAAAGAAATGAAAAGCATAGATAATGCAAAAGCAGTATTAGTAAAAAAATAAACCAAAAAAGAATAGTAATTAAACCAATCCTAACCAATGAGATTCATATTTAAATTTAATCTATTATTATTAATAAGTATAACGGCAGTACATGCTCAAGTACATAAATTTGGGAAAGTAAGTAAAGAAGAATTACAAGAAAAATTTTACGCCAAAGATTCTACAGCTGCAGCATCAGTTTTGTATAGAAATATAGATATTAGTTATAGGTACGACAATCAAAATGGGGGCTTTTATATTACTAGAAAAGTTCAAGAGCGTATAAAAATATATAGTAATAAAGGTTTTAAGTATGCTACTGTGTCTGAGTATATATATACAGGAAAAAGTAGTGATGATAGAGAGAAATTAATAAGTTTAAAAGCATACACCTATAATTTAGTAGATAACAAAATAGAAAAAACAAAACTTTTAAATTCTCAAATATTTAAAGAAAAGGTAAATGAAAACTACAATAAAGAGAAATTTACAATGGGGAATGTAAAAGAAGGTAGTGTAATTGAATATACCTATAAAATAGATTCTCCTCATTGGTATAGTATAGATGAAATAGACTTACAATATGATATTCCTATAAAAAAAGAAGATATTAGTATTGCCGTACCAGAATATTTTTCTTTTAAAACCAATATGAAAGGGTATTTAATGATTAAACCCAAAACGAATTCAAAATCAGGGAAAATAACTTTTAATAACAGACAAAATCGTTACGGAGGCTCAAATTTTGATCCTTTAAATAGGTCTAATGCTACTTCTATAATAGATTATAGAATTAATGAAACATCTTATAATTTAGTAGATGTGCCAGCATTAAAAGAAGAGCCATATGTTAACAATATGGATAATTATAGATCTTCTGTAAATTATGAATTACAATATACAAATTTCCCCCAATCACCAGTAAAAAGTTACGCTACTACATGGGAAAAAGTTGCAAAAACAATTTATGAGAGTCCTAATTTTGGAAAACAATTAAATGGCACAAAATATTTTAGGGATGAATTAACAGTTTTGTTGGAAGGTAAAACTAGTCCTGAAGAGAAAATTAGTGCTGTTTTTTCTTTTGTAAAGCACCATATGAATTGGAATAAAAATTATGGTGTATTTTGTAGTAGAGGACTTAAAACAGCATTCAAAGAACAAACAGGAAATGTAGCTGATATTAATTTAATGCTTGTTGCTATGTTAAAAGAAGCTGGCTTAAAAGCGTTTCCCGTATTAGTAAGTACAAGAAGTCATGGTATTCCAATTTTCCCAACAAGAGAAGGTTTTAATTATGTTATTGCATCAGTTAAAATAGGAGAAGAAATTATATTACTTGATGCCACAGAAACCTATTCGGAGCCTAATATGATTCCTAATAGAGCAGTAAACTGGAATGGTAGATTAATCGCTGAAAATGGAAATTCGATGAGTATCCCTTTACAAACAAACCGTACAGCCAATGAAACTAATATGATGCAAGTAACTTTAAATGATGATGGTTCTTTAGATGGTATGATGAGAATTAATTATACAGATTATAACGCCTATAATTATAGACAACGTTATAATGGTTTAGATGAGGATGATTATTTAGAAAAATTGGAAACTAGTAATAATGATATGGAAGTTGATGATTTTTCAGTGCAAAACAAAAAAGAATTGGGGAAGCCAATTATGGAAAAATTCAGCTTTTCTATAGAAAGTCAGGCAGATGTTATTGGAGATAAAATATATTTTTCGCCTTTATTTTTTAAAGCAAATACAAAAAATCCATTCACATTAGAAAAAAGAGAATACCCAATAGATTTTTCTCATCCTTGGACAGATAAAAATATTATTTCTATAAAAATACCAGAAGGCTATAAAATAGAATCTATGCCAGAACCGTCTTCTACAGCTATGCCAGATAATATGGGTTCCTTTAGATTTAATATTAGTCATACTGAAAATCAAATTAATATAATGACTACAACCTCAATAAAATCTGCAATAATACCCACACATATGTATGAGTCATTAAAAGAATTTTACAGACTTTTAGTAGAAAAACAAACAGAAAAAGTAGTTTTGACAAAAATATAAGGTCATGAACATACAAAACGCTCAAAAGGCAGTAGATGATTGGATAAAAGAACATGGAGTTCGGTACTTTAATGAGCTTACCAATATGGCACAACTTACAGAAGAAGTTGGTGAAGTAGCCCGAATTATAGCGCGTAGATATGGAGAACAAAGTGAGAAAGAATCTGACAAACATAAGGATTTAGGAGAAGAATTAGCGGATGTAATGTTTGTAGTATTATGTTTAGCAAACCAAACAGGGGTAAATCTCCAAGAAGCTTTTGACCAAAAATTAGATATTAAAACAAAAAGAGATCACAATAGACATCATGCTAATGAGAAATTGAAATAAAGTAATTTCTTGAGATATTAGTACTTACTTTAAATCCTGATTTTGTTTAGAATAAAACAAAATCAGGATTCCTTATATAAAAAGATATATAATACGCTTTAAAACTTCTATTTTTGCTTTTTTAAGTAAAATAAATACATTGAAACTATATTTAAGCCCACCAGCAAATACACTTATAAAAGCAAATATACAAGTTACTGGTTCAAAGAGCGAGTCTAATCGGATATTATTATTACAGGCCCTATACAAAAATTTAAGTATTCGTAATACTTCTAATTCTGATGATGCACAGGTAATGGCAAAGGGGCTTAAAGTAAGTAAAGGAATTGTAGACATACATCATGCTGGTACAGCTATGCGTTTTTTAACTACGTATTTTGCAGCGCAAGAAGGGAAGGAAGTGGTTTTAACTGGTTCTAAACGAATGACGGAGCGCCCTATAAAAGTTTTAGTAGATGCTTTAATAAAGTTAGGAGCAACCATTTCTTATGAAAAAGAAGAAGGTTATCCGCCAATAAAAATTGTTGGAAAAAAACTTACTAAAAATAAAGTGAGTTTACCTGCTAATATTAGTAGTCAGTATATCTCTTCATTATTGCTTACAGCAGCGAGTTTAGAAAATGGATTAGAAATAGAATTAGTGGGTGATATAACCTCGGTGCCCTATATTAAAATGACACTTGCCTTATTAACGCAGGTGGGTATAACAAATTCTTTTGAAGGGAACACCATTAAAGTGTTATATAAACCAATAGTAGAAGAAAAAACATTAGTAGTAGAATCTGATTGGAGTTCCGCATCGTATTCGTACAGCGTAGTTGCACTTGCAGCAATAGGTTCAGAAATTAGTTTGTCTTCCTATAAAAAAAATAGTTTACAAGGTGATAGCGTACTTTCTGAGATTTATAAAGATTTTGGAGTTAAAACTATTTTTAACGAAAACACAATTATATTACGTAAAATAGCGGATTGTACATTAGAAACAGTAACATATGATTTGGTAAACGCCCCAGATATTGCCCAGACAATAGCGGTGACTTGTTATGGTTTAGGTATTGGTTGTCATTTAACAGGTCTACATACACTTAAAATAAAAGAAACCGATAGGTTAGAGGCATTACATACTGAGCTTTTAAAGTTGGGCGCAAATATTTCTGTTTCAGATAAAAGCTTAACACTAATACCTACTACTATTTTACATAAAGATATTGCTATAGATACCTATCATGATCATAGAATGGCAATGGCTTTTGCGCCATTGGCATTAAAAACAAGTATTATTATAAATGATGCAGGAGTAGTATCTAAATCATACCCAGATTTTTGGACAGATTTAAATCGATTTAAAATAGCAACTAAAGAAATTTAAACTCAAATTTTAGAGCTTAGAAAAGATAAAAGCTATTTTACTTGACAACGCCCTATTCAGGATTGTATATTTGCAGCCGCAATAACGTAACAAAAAACATGTATGAAATTATCGCATTTTAATTTTGACTTACCCGAAGAATTATTAGCTGAACACCCTTCAGAAAATAGAGATGAATCTAAATTAATGGTGATTCACAGAGAAACTGGTAAAATTGAGCATAAAATGTTCAAAGACATGATCAATTATTTTGACGAAGGTGATGTCATGGTATTAAATAATACCAAAGTTTTCCCTGCTAGATTATATGGTAATAAAGAAAAAACGGGTGCTCGGATAGAAGTTTTTTTGTTACGAGAATTAAATGAAGAACAACGTCTTTGGGATGTTTTAGTAGACCCAGCTCGTAAAATAAGAATTGGAAATAAATTATACTTTGGAGATGACGATACTTTAGTAGCAGAAGTAATTGATAATACTACCTCTAGAGGTAGAACATTACGCTTTTTGTATGATGGAGCTTATCCAGATTTCAGAAGAAAATTAAAAGAGTTAGGAGAAACACCACTTCCAAAATACATAAAAAGAGATGTAGAACCAGAAGATGCAGATCGTTACCAAACGATATATGCAAAATATGAAGGTGCTGTAGCAGCTCCAACAGCTGGGTTGCACTTTTCAAAGCATTTGTTAAAACGATTGGAAATTAAAGGAATAGATTTTGCTGAATTAACCTTACATGTTGGCTTAGGAACTTTTAATCCAGTTGAGGTAGAAGATCTTTCTAAACATAAAATGGATAGTGAAGAGTTAATTATTGACGAAAAAGCCACTGAAATTGTCAATAATGCAAAAATTAACAAACGTAAAGTTTGTGCAGTTGGAACCACAGCTATGAGAGGTTTAGAAAGTGGAGTATCGTCTCAAAATACCTTAAATACTTTTGAAGGATGGACAAATAAATTTATTTTCCCTCCACATGATTTTAGTATCGCTAATTGTATGATTACTAATTTTCACTTACCTAAATCTACACTATTAATGATGGTTTCTGCCTTTATGGGCCATGATTTAATGAAAGAAGCATATAAACAAGCAGTAGAAGGAGAATATAGATTCTATTCCTATGGAGATGCAATGCTAATCTTATAAAAAATAGTTTCCTTTTTACTTGGAAATCAAATATAAAATCTCGCTTTATAAGATGCTATAAAGCGAGATTTCTTTTTAAATACAGGATATCAATTATCTTTAACTCGTGGAAATTATAAAAAAGAAAGATATTAGAGCGCTAACAAAAGAGCAATTAAGAGCATTTTTTGTAGCTAATGGAGATAAAGCTTTTAGAGGAAACCAAGTATATGAGTGGCTCTGGCAAAAAGGAGCACATTCTTTTGATGCAATGACTAATGTTTCTAAACAGACTAGAGAAATGTTAGAAGCCAATTTTGTCATCAACCATATAAAAGTAGATGTGATGCAACGGAGCACTGATGGTACCATAAAAAATGCTGTCCGATTGCATGACGATTTAGTGGTAGAATCTGTTTTAATACCGACAAAAACAAGAACAACAGCCTGTGTATCGAGCCAGGTAGGATGTAGCTTAGATTGTAAATTTTGTGCAACTGCACGTTTAAAACGCATGCGTAATTTAAATCCAGATGAAATTTATGATCAAGTAGTTGCTATTGATAATGAGAGCAGATTGTATTTCGATAGACCGTTGAGTAATATTGTTTTTATGGGAATGGGAGAACCATTAATGAATTTTAATAATGTATTAAAATCAATAGAAAAAATAACATCCCCAGAAGGCTTAGGGATGTCTCCAAAACGCATTACGGTTTCTACCTCTGGTGTTCCTAAAATGATTAGAAAAATGGCAGATGAACAAGTTAAATTTAATTTAGCTGTTTCGTTACATTCTGCAATTGATACTATTAGAACCTCAATAATGCCTTTTAATGCTAATTTTACACTTAAAGACTTAAGAGAATCATTACAATATTGGTATCGTAAAACTAAAAGTAGAATTACGTATGAGTATGTGGTTTGGGATGGGATAAATGATACTCAAAAAGATGTGGACGCTTTGGTTGATTTTTGCAAATTTGCTCCTTGTAAAATTAATTTAATAGAATATAACCCAATAGATGATGGAGCATTTAAGCAAGCGTCAAATAAAGCTATAGACATGTATGTACATACTTTAGAGCAACATCATATTACAGTTACAGTACGTCGCTCCAGAGGTAAAGATATTGATGCAGCTTGTGGGCAACTAGCCAATAAAAGTTAAAAGTAGCTTTAGAAATTATTGAAATAGTAGAATGCTATTATTTTAAGCTAAAAGTCTGATAGGTAAAATCATAAGTGTGTTTCTCGTCTTTGGGATGATATTCCTCACTTTCTAATGCCCATATATCCATATCAATTTCAGGAAAAAAGGCATCAGCTTCAAAATTTTCATGAACTTTAGTGATTTTTAGGATATGTGCAACTTGCATTCCCAGGTTATAAATTTCACCACCTCCAATAATATAACAGATTTCATTTTCATTAATTAAATTAAGAGCATCTTCTAAGCTATGAACAACTAAACAATTTGCATACGTTGTAGTATAATTGATATCTCTCGTAATAATAATATGGATACGATTAGGTAGCGGTTTAGGGAAACTTTCAAATGTTTTACGACCCATAATAATTTTATGCCCAGTAGTAAGCTTTTTAAAATACTTAAAATCATCAGGTAAATGCCATAGTAAATCATTGTCTTTTCCTAAAGCATTATTTTCTGCAACTGCAGCAATCATTACTATAGAGCCTAACCTTTTATTAGTTATTATTTTTTTTGAAATAGGAAAATCAGTTTCAATTTCTGTTGGTGCCTCAGTATTTTTTTTCTCTTGCATTAAGACTAGTTTTGTGTTTTTCTCTTTCCTATTTTGACTATAAATTTATAGGTAATAAAAACATTTATGAAGTGAATTACAAATAAAAATAAAATTGATAGCACTTCTTTAGTCTAGTTTATCATATTCTAATATATTAGAATGTTTTAATTTGAGTTTAATTTTGGAAATTACTTTTCCCTTTCGGGAAGATGGCAATGTGTATCTTTACTCACAAAGATAAATAAATACCTATTTTACAAAATGGAAAATAGCAGAAAAGAGTTTCCTATTCTAAAGCATCATATTTATGCAAATACTGCCGCTTGTGGTATTTTATCTAATGGACTTTTAGAATGGAGACAAGAACATGATTTGGACTTTTTAATAGGAGGAAGTGCTATTAAAAACAATGCATTTAAAGTTATTACTGAGACTAGAAAAACAGTGGGTAATTTTTTTGGTTGTTTGCCAGATAATGTGGCCTTAATTCCAAATTTTTCTTTAGGTTTTAATATGCTTTTAGAAGGATTAGATAAAAAAAATAATATCCTTTTATTAGAAAAAGACTACCCTTCTGTACTATGGCCAGTTGAACGCAAAGGATTTCAAGTTTTTTATGTTAAGATAACCGAAAAATTGGAAGATTCTATTTATCAAAAAATTAAAAACGAAAGTATAGATGTATTGGCAATTAGTTTAGTACAATGGTTAAATGGAATACAAATTGACCTTAATTTTCTTAAAAAACTAAAATTGGAATTTCCTAACCTTATCATAATTGCTGATGGTACTCAGTTTTGTGGTACAACTAATTTTAATTTTGAAACATCTGCTATAGATGTTTTAGGAGCTAGCGCCTATAAATGGTTGCTTGCGGGTAATGGTAATGGTTTTATGTTATTTAAAGAAGAAATAAAAAAACATTTTTCTTTAAATTTTACAGGTTTTAATGCAGCTAGTGGAGATGAAGCTAAAAAAGAAAAGATTGCTTTTGTAAAACATTTTGAACCTGGGCATTTAGATAGTTTTAATTTTGGAAGTCTTAATTATTCGCTCAAATTTTTATCGAAAATTGGAATAGATGCCATCGAGAAGCAAAATAAAATTTTAAGCAAATTTGCTTTTGCAGCTTTTTCTAAATTAAATGTATTAGAAGAAGTTGTTTTCAATAGAAAAAATCATAGCACTATATTTAATATAAAAGGGGACGATAAATTGTATCATAATTTAGCAGATGCCAATATTATTTGCTCGCTTAGAGGAAATGGGATTCGCTTTGGTTTTCATTTTTATAACACGACTAAAAATATAGAAAAGATTGTAGATGTTATAAAAAAAACAAAGTAATGGTTATTTAAATGCAAAAAAATTAAGGTCTATATTAAGAATGTTGATTTTTTGTAAATTCAAATTTATCAATATGATAAATCGAATTTAACTTATTGGTTTTCAATAATTTTATAACGAGTTTTGCGTCGAATTTTTTAAAGAATATAATTATGGCTATTACAAAACAGTATTTAAAGAGCAAACCAGTTTGCAAAGTAACCTTTACCGTACCTGCAGAAGGGGCATCAAAAGTTTTTGTTGTTGGAGATTTTAATGATTGGAATCCTAAAAAAGGATCCTTAAGAAAACTTAAAAATGGTACTTTTAAAGGAACTATAGACCTCCCTAAAGAAACCTCCTATGAGTTTAGATATTTAGTTGATAATGATTACATCAACGATCAAGAAGCAGATCGTTTTCAATGGAATGATTATGCTGGGACAGAAAATGCTGTTCTAGAATTATAAGCAATCCAAATACTATAAAATCCCTGCAATAACATGTTATTGCAGGGATTTTATAGTATTAATACAAACATATCCTTTACTTTTCAACACGGACACCTTTCCAAAAAGCAACTCTGCCCTTTATTTGTTTGGCTAATTCGCTAACCTCTGGATAATACCAGGCAGCATCTTTATTTTCCTTTCCGTTTACATCTAAACTATAATATGAAGCTACACCTTTCCATGGGCAAGTAGTATGCGTATCTGTAGTTTTAAAATATTCTTTTTTAATACTATCTGCAGGAAAATAATGATTGTTTTCAATTACAACAGTATCATCACTTTCTGCGATAACGGTATCATTCCAAATTGCTTTCATGGTTTTATAAATTTTGTTTTTTACTTAGTCACACTTTAAACGGATGTCTTACTAAAAATATAATTTTTATACAGTTTTTCCGTATCTGTAAATTGTGTTTCAATTTGTAATCCTGCATTTTCTGCAAGCCAGTTCACTGTTTTATCATCGTATTTCTGAGATATTTCGGTGTGTATCGTTTCCCAAGCATTAAAATGAATTGTTGTTTCAATAGCTGGTATTATTACACTTTGCTTCATTTTAGAAACTAAAAAACTTTTTGCTGTTCCCGTTTCTGGGTCATATACTTCCCAATGTGTAAAAGAATCTAAATTAAAATTTGCTCCTAATTCAGTATTAATTCTGGCCAATATATTTTTATTAAAAGCGGCTGTAATACCAGCTTTATCATTATAAGCATCTAAAATAATATTTGGTGCTTTTTTCTGATCAAAACCTATAAATACCAAATCATCTTCATGCAATAATTTTTGAATATCTTTTAAAAATACAATAGCTTGATCATGTAATAAATTCCCAATGTTAGAACCTAAAAATAAGATTACTTTTCTAGTTTTCTCATCTTTAGCAATTTCTTCTAATGTTTCAAAATAGGTACCTTGTAAGGTGTCTATTGCAACTTTTGGCAATTCTTTATGTACAGAAGCTTCTAGCTGGTCTAGCGCATTCTGACTAATATCGATAGGTTGATACGTAAAGTCAATATTATTTTCGATTAAATGCTTTAGTAAAACTTTTGTTTTTTTACCGTCACCTGCTCCTAATTCTATTAAATTAAAAGGAGATCCATTTTTAGAAAATAGATTTGTTATTTCTGCCTTATACTGATCAATGATATTGTATTCTGCATCGGTAAGATAATACTCAGGCATATTCATAATATCTTGAAAAAGCTTATCTCCTTTACTATCGTAAAAATATTTAGAGGATAGGTGTTTAGGAAAATCTGTAAGCCCTTTATAAACGTCTTCTTCAAACTGTGTTAAAGTAGTTGATGGGAATTTGTTTTGCATGTTTTATTCACTATTATTTAACTAATCTTATTCCGGTGTATTGCCACCTTAGATTGGTTTGAAAAAAATTACGATACGTTGGCCTGGTATGCTTTTTTGGTGTTGCAATAGAACCACCTCTAAGTACTTTTTGGTTTACCATAAATTTACCGTTGTATTCTCCAAGAGCGCCAGGCGCTTTTTTGTAATTTGGATAAGGGAGGTAGGCGCTCTCTGTCCATTCCCAACGTTTGCCCCAAGAAAAATAATTTTGCGCCGCTTCCCATTCAAATTCTGTAGGGAGTCGGTAGCCTTTCCATTGTGCAAAGGCAAATGCTTCAAAATAAGAAATATGGGTAACAGGAGCTTGTGAGCTTATTTTTTGTAAGCCATTTAAAGTATAAAAATACCATTCGTTATCTATAAGATGCCAATACAAAGGAGCTTTTATATGGTTTTTACTTACCCAATCCCAAGCTTCAGCATGCCATAAATCAAACTTTTTATAACCTCCAGCTGTTATAAAATCAATATATTCTTTATTAGTAACTAACCGATTTGATATTTCAAAATCTTGTAAAAAAACTTTGTGGGCAGAAAGCTCATTGTCATAACAAAAATCTGTTGATGTATGGCCAATTTCATAAATGCCTTCTTTTATCGGAATCCAATCTTGCGTATTTTCTTCGGCAGTATATTCTGCTATAGTATCCGAATATGTAGGTAGTAAAGGATTATTTCCTAAAATATATTTGATATCAGTAAGTAGTAATTCCTGATGTTGCTTCTCATGATGAATACCAATTTCTAAAAGATCATTTAATTTCTTAGGTTGTTCATTTTCAAAAAAAACTTTTATTGCACTTGTAACATACGCTCTGTACTCGTAAACTTTTTTTACAGATGGCCTAGATAAATTTCCTCGATCTGAGCGAATAACACGTTTTCCAACCGTTTCATAATAGCTATTAAAAACAAAAGAGAAATCTGCATTAAAAATTTGATAGTCTTTGGCGTGCGGTTTTAATATAAATTCTTCAAAAAACCAAGTGGTATGTCCTAAGTGCCATTTGGGAGGGGATACATCTGCAATGGGCTGCACCACATAATCTTCAATTTCTAAAGGATTGCATAAGGTTTCGGTATGTGCTCTTGTTTCTAGGAAAAAATCTAGAAGGGAATCAATACTAATCATGATAAAATAATCAGCCCTAAAGATAAGTAATCTGAAATTATTTATGCTATCTTAAAAAACTCATCCTCTTAGTTTAAAACCAATAGGAATTGAAAAAGGGACACGTACAGGTTTGCCATTTCGTTTTCCAGGTTTAATTTTTGGAAGTAATTTTATAATTCTAACAGCTTCTTCTTCTAAAATAGGATGGGGTCCTCTTTTACGTACTTTAGTTACTTCTCCTTCTTTATTAATTATAAACATTATATTTACTTTCCCTTCTATACCTAATGCTTGTGCTCTTTTAGGATATCTAAAATTACGCCTAATATGTTTTATTATTTTTCTTTGAAAACAAGCTCGAGATTCTTTGTTTCTTAAATTTTTACATCCGGGAAAAACAGGCACTTCTTCAATAATTCCACCTGTGTATGTATAATTTTTTTTTTTGCCTTTTATATGTTCTATAAGGTTCTCTTTTTTGGTAAGAAAACTAAAGCTAAAATAGTGTGTACTTTCATAAATATTATCTTTTTTGTTCAATACCTCTAATTTGGGTAAACTTGATAGAAAAGTATTCATTTTTTCTGCCGCATTTTTTTCAAATTTTTTTTGCTCTTCAGATTTTTCTTTAGCTTTAATTCCTTTGATGTATACAGATGTATGATAGGTAGAGTCTTTTAAGGTGCCATCAGTATTTATACGAAAACTAACACGAGTTGATAACGTGTCAGTTGGTATTGTAACTCCTATAATCTCCTTATTTATAATTTCTGTTAGTTTGTGCTGAATAAGACTGTTTAAACAAGCATTTTTATCATCAGCATCTGTGCATTCAGGGTGAATTAACTGTTCTTGGGGGAAGTAAATAGGTTTCTTAATTTTTTGAGCATAAGTAGTACCTGTATAACAGAAAACGAATAGTATAAAAATTATTTTTTTCATATATAATTTAATTATTGCAATCTAAAAGTAAGCGGAATTGCATAAGGAACACTCACTGCTTTTCCTCTTTGTTTCCCCGGAATTAATTGGGGTATTTTACTTATAATACGTCTTGTTTCTAACTCAAGTAACGGATGTGCTTGTTTTGTTTTTATGTGAGTTATAAAACCTTCTTTATTTATTCTAAAAAAGGCATAAGCACGTCCTTGTATTCCTAAAGTTTGAGCTTCTTCTGGGTATTTAAAGTTTCTTCTAATATGCTTCTGTATTTTTTGTTGAAAACAGCTTCTTTGTTCTGCTTTGCTTAAAGTTTCGCATCCAGGGTATATTGGAACTTCTTCAATAATTTGAAACGGAACGCTTTCTTCTTTTTTAAGATTTTCTCTCTGTATTTCACTAATTTTTAAATCAATTATTTTAAATTGTATTGGGGCATTAGGGGAAATGTATGCGTATAATACAAATTCTGATGTTGCGATCATCTCATCATTTTCAACAATAGTCATTCTTGGTAATTTTTCTATTGCTTTTTCTAAATCTGCTTGAATAGCTTCTAAACCTCCTCTTTCAAAAATTTTAATTTCGGCAAGCGCTCCAGTAGTATCTACTTGAAACTTAAAATATATTTTTCCATTAAAAGCTTGCGATGTAGAATCCTGTGGCTTTTTAAAGTTTTCGCCAAGTATTTGTTTGATGTTTTCTACAGTACAATTTTTCCTTTTCTCAATATTATTTGAAGCACAGTTAGGGAAATAAGCAAAAGTTTCTATATTTTCAAAAGGTTTGTGCGAAGTTATTTCTATACCATCTTCAATAATTTCTTGAGCATTAGAAGAAATGCTCATCATTGCAATAAAAAATATTGAAAATTTAAGGTGTGAAATGGTCATGTTATAGCGTGTTTGGTGAAACTATAAAACGATGCACTTTAGCTTATATTGCCACCACTCCTTTTATGTGTGGATGCGGGTTGTAATCTACTAGCGTGAAATCATCAAATGTAAAGTCAAATATATTTTTAACATTAGGGTTTAATTCCATTTTTGGTAAAGGTCTAGGTTCTCTGCTTAGTTGTAGTTCTACCTGTTCCATATGGTTGTTGTAAATATGCGCATCACCAAATGTATGGATAAAATCTCCTGCTTCATAGCCACAAGCCTGCGCCATCATCATTGTAAATAAGGCATAAGAGGCAATATTAAATGGAACACCTAAAAAGCTATCTGCGCTACGCTGGTACAATTGGCAAGAAAGCTTATTATCTGCCACATAAAATTGAAAAAAAGCATGGCAAGGTGGTAAAGCAGCTTTTCCATTAGCTACATTCTCTGAAAAAGATTTTGAGGTATCTGGTAAAACACTTGGGTTCCATGCAGATACAAGCATTCTACGACTATTAGGATTTGTCTTTAAACTATCAATAACTTCCTTTATCTGGTCTATTTCTTCGCTATTCCAATTACGCCACTGATGTCCATAAACAGGTCCTAAATTACCATTTTCATCAGCCCATTCGTTCCAAATACGCACTCCATTTTCTTTAAGGTAGTCTATATTAGTGTCTCCTTTTAAAAACCACAATAATTCATATATAATAGATTTTAAATGCAGTTTTTTTGTAGTAACCATAGGAAAACCTTCACTAAGATCAAATCGCATTTGATATCCAAAAACACTTTTTGTTCCTGTTCCTGTTCTGTCTCCTTTCTGATTCCCATTTTCAAGAATATGTCTTAATAAATCGTGGTATTGCTTCATAGTGGTTAAAGATAAAAGTTTATAGGGAATGATTAAAAAATTAAACTTTAGACTTATTACATTTTATTAACCACTAATGTCGTATTATTTTTTTGCAGTTTTATCCTAAGATCATCCCAGCAATTGTAGCAGATAGGAGAGAAGCTAAAGAGCCACCTAAAACAGCTTTTAGTCCAAATTCTGATAAGGTTTTTCGCTGTCCAGGCGCTAGAGAACCAATACCACCAATTTGGATGCCGATAGATGCAAAGTTGGCAAATCCACAAAGCATATAAGTTGCCATGATTACAGATTTATTATAGCTAAGATGCGTTGCGTTGGCAACGTTTTTTAAGTCTGCTAATTGGATGTAACCAATAAACTCACTGGCAGCTAATTTTACACCTAGCAATTGCCCCATAAGCATCATATCTTCTTTAGCAACACCAATAAGCCACATTAGAGGTGCGAAAACTGTACCCAAAATTGCTTCTAAAGAAAATGTTTTGTAAGAAGTATTTTCAGCCATCCAAGTATTAAGAGTAGTAATATCTCCAAACCAACCAAAGATTCCATTAAGCATAGCTATAAAGGCAACAAAAACCAATAACATTGCACCTACATTTACAGCAAGTTTTAAACCTTCTGTGGTTCCATTGGCAATGGCATCTAAAATATTAGCTCCTATTTTTTCTGATGAAACATGCACATCTGTATTTATTTTTTCGGTTTGGGGGTATAATATTTTAGATATTATAATAGCACCTGGTGCAGCCATTACTGAAGCTGCAAGCAGGTGTTTTGCAAATTGTAATCGTAGTGCTGCATCGTCTCCTCCTAAAAAACCAATGTAAGCGGCTAAAACAGCACCTGCTACAGTTGCCATACCGCCAATCATAACCAATAGTATTTCTGATTTAGTCATTTTTTCCAAATAGGCTTTAATGAGTAATGGAGCTTCAGTTTGTCCTAAAAATATATTACCTGCTACAGATAAACTTTCTGCGCCAGAAATTCCCAAACTTTTACTTAATAACCAAGCTAAAGCTTTTACTACTTTTTGGATAATACCTAAATAGAATAGTACTGAGGTAAGTGCAGAAAAGAAAATAATAGTTGGAAGTACTTGAAATGCAAATATAAAACCATAAGAATTTATATCTAAAATGCCCGAAAATAAAAATTCACTACCTGATCTAGTATAATCGAGTATATTAACAAATACTTTTCCAATACTCTCAAAAATTCCCTGTACAAAAGGAACTTGTAAAACACAAATGGCTATTATTATTTGTATGGATAAGCCTATTCCAACCGTTTTCCAGTTTATGCCTTTTCGATTACTACTAAATAAAAAAGCGATCAAAAGTAAAACGAACATTCCCAGAACTCCTCTTAAAAAACTATTAAATGAAAAATCAGCGTTTTCCATTATTTTACCCTTAGAAGTATTAAGTGTAATATAATCTGGATGTTTTTTAGATAAAAATGTTAATATATTATTTCCGTTTTTTAATTTGAGGATGTTATTGTTTTGAGTAGAAATTTCATAATAAACATCTACAACAATAGGAACTTTTTGTTTAAATAGCAGTAAATCTTGATTTTGTAGCCAATAGCCTGAAGTAAATAAACCGTTGATTAAGGATTGATATTCTCCATTTTTTTGTAAAGAAAGAAAGTCGACTCCTTTATTTATTTCAAGAATTGTTTTTATACTATCAGGATAAATTTTGAGATCTTCATAAATTACATTCTTGTCTAATTGCCAAGATGTTATAAGATCTTTCTCTGTTTTTTTTATATCATCAACAGTAATGGTTTCAACTGCGTCTGTAGTGGCTTTAATAGAGTCTATTTCTTGTCCATAAATAGAAGAGAATAAGGTAAAGCATGTGAGTAAGAATAGAACAAAACAAATTTTGTTTTTCATAGGCTATTAAATGAACAAATTTTATTCGCGCTTAGAAATTTCGTCTCTAAGTTTTGCGGCTTTTTCATAGTTTTCACTAGCTACCGCTTTTTCTAATTCTTTATAAAGTTCTTCAGTAGTAAGTTCAGTATATCCATCAGACGCTGATCCACTAATTTCTACAGTTTCACCTTCTTGTAAAATCTCATTTACCATAATACTATCGCTAATATCATTTTCTTCTTTTTCTTTAGAAGAAAATTTTAAGAAGATTCCTGCTTTGTCTAAGATGGTTTTGTAGGTAAATATTGGAGCATTAAAACGCAAGGCTAAAGCAATAGCATCACTAGTACGAGCATCAATAATTTCTTCAATTTTATCGCGCTCGCATATAATACTAGAATAAAAAACGCCATCTACTAGTTTATGAATAATAACTTGCTTGATAACCACATCAAACCGATCTGCAAAGTTTTTAAAAAGATCATGGGTTAGCGGTCTTGGAGGTTTTATTTCTTTTTCTAATGCAATGGCTATGGATTGTGCTTCAAAGGCACCAATTACAATGGGTAATTTCCGATCACCTTCAACCTCATTTAAGATTAAAGCGTATGCCCCATTTTGTGTTTGGCTATATGATATTCCTTTTATTTTTAGTCGTACTAAACTCATAGTTGATTATAAACCTTAAAGGGCTGTTTAAATAAAAGGCAGAGACCTATTTATTTAAACAGCCCTTTAAGGGGCACAATTTAACAATTTTTATGCGTTTTGCGCTTTAAATTCCTTTAATTTTTCGGTAAGTTTTGGAACCACTTCAAAAGCATCGCCTACTATACCATAATCAGCAGCTTTAAAGAAAGGTGCTTCAGGATCTGTGTTGATCACTACTTTTACTTTAGAAGAGCTTACTCCAGCTAAATGCTGAATGGCTCCTGAAATTCCTATGGCAATATATAAGTTACTAGCAACTGGCTTTCCTGTTTGCCCTACATGTTCTCCGTGTGGTCTCCATCCTAAATCTGATACTGGTTTAGAACATGCTGTTGCAGCACCTAAAACATCAGCTAAGTCTTCAATTAGTCCCCAGTTTTCAGGTCCTTTTAGTCCTCTACCTCCAGAAACAACAACATCAGCATCTGCAATAGTAGCTTTACCAACTACTTTGTCTATTTCAATAGATTTTGTGGAAAAATCAGTATCATTTACAGTGGCATTAAAATCTTCAATAGTGGTGCTTGTATCATTCTCAATGATCCCAAAAGAATTATTTGATACGCCTACTACTTTTATAGCGGTATTAATGGTAGAAAAAGCAAAGCCTTTATTACTAAAAGCAGTTCTTTTTACGGTAAATGGGTTTGTGCTTTCTGGAGCTGAAACTACATTGGGAACGTAGCCAGCTTTTAAATGGCCAACTAAAATTGGTGCAAGAAATTTTGTATCCGTACTTGAACTAACGATAATAACAGTAGCATTTTCCTTTGCAACTGCCTGTTGTATAACATTGGCATATGCTTTTGCATTAAAAGTATTTAAGCTATCATTAGAAACTTGTAATACTTTAGAAATACCATAATTCCCTAAGTCTTGATTGTCTGAAGCATTTATGGAAATAGCTACTGCAGTAGTGCCCATTTGTTCCGCAACTTTAGCCGCATAAGATGCAACTTCAAAAGCATTTTTCTTGAATTTTCCGTTTTCGGATTCTGTATATACTAAAACTGACATAATAAGATCAATATTTTAATTTTAAAATTTAAAGCGAAAAGAGATTGCTTTACATTTTAAAGTTTGTTTTTATTTTTTTAAATCGATTTTGCTTCGTTATGTAATAAATCAATTAATTCTTCCACAGAATCAACCAATTTTACAGGACCTTTAGCTGCGGGTTTTTCAAATTTAGAATCTGTAGTGGCTTTTACAGCATCAGTTGGATCTATTACATTTAATACTTTTTTACGCGCCATCATAATGCCACGCATATTAGGAATTCGTAAATCACTTTCTTCTACGAGTCCTTTTTGCCCACCTATAATTAAAGGTAAACTTGTTTCAATTTTTTCTTTACCACCATCAATTTCTCTTGTAGCAGTAGCATTTGTACCATCAACATCTAAACTTACGCAGGTGTTTACAAAATTCATGTCTAAAAGACTTGATAAGATGCCTGGTACCATTCCACCATTATAATCTATAGATTCTCTACCAGCAATAACAAGATCATATTCACCATCTTTAATAACTGCTGCTAATTGTTCTGCAACAAAAAAACCATCGGTAGGTTCTGCATTAATACGAATAGCTTCATCAGCACCAATGGCTAATGCTTTACGCATTGTAGGTTCTACAGATGCTAAACCAACAGTAGCAATATGTACAGAGGCACCTTGCTTTTCTTTAAACCACATGGCTCTGGTTAATCCAAATTCATCATTTGGGTTGATTACAAATTGTACACCATTGGTATCAAACTTGGTGTCATTTTCAGTAAAATTTATTTTTGAAGTAGTGTCAGGTACATTACTTATACAAACTAATATCTTCATATCTCAAGATGATTTTTCTTTATTTAGAGATTGTAAATATAGTCATATTTTTTCAATTTACTATGCGTGCATAGTAAATTTTATAACTTTTTTTGATTCTAACAAGCGTAAATTTGACATATATTTTGCTATTTTTGCTACCGTTTTTAGAACAAGAACATTAAGAAATTCCATTTAAATGAAAACAATACAATTTAGAGAAGCCATTTGCGAAGCAATGTCTGAGGAAATGAGAAAAGATGAGTCTATTTATTTAATGGGCGAGGAGGTTGCTGAATATAATGGTGCTTACAAAGCTTCTAAAGGTATGTTAGATGAGTTTGGGCCAGATAGAGTGATAGATACTCCAATTTCTGAGTTAGGTTTTGCCGGTATAGCTGTTGGTTCTGCCATGAATGGGAATAGACCTATTGTAGAGTTTATGACCTTTAACTTTGCCTTAGTAGGTATTGACCAAATTATAAATAATGCTGCAAAAATTCGTCAGATGTCTGGTGGGCAATTTAATTGCCCTATCGTTTTTAGAGGTCCTACAGCATCAGCGGGTCAATTAGCGGCAACACACTCACAAGCATTTGAGAGTTGGTATGCTAACTGTCCTGGTTTAAAAGTTATAGTGCCTTCTAACCCTGCAGATGCAAAAGGATTATTAAAAGCAGCTATTCGCGATGATGATCCGGTTATTTTTATGGAATCTGAGCAAATGTATGGAGATAAAGGAGAAGCGCCAGAAGGAGATTATATTGTTCCTATAGGTGTAGCCGATATTAAAAGAGAAGGAACAGATGTTACTATAGTTTCTTTTGGTAAAATTATTAAAGAAGCGTATAAAGCCGCAGATATACTTGCCGATGAGGGTGTTAGTTGCGAGATAATAGATTTACGTACCGTAAAGCCGATGGACTACAATGCTATTTTAAACTCTGTAAAGAAAACAAATAGATTGGTAATTTTAGAAGAGGCTTGGCCTTTTGGGAATGTAGCAACAGAAATTACATACCATATACAATCTAATGCATTTGATTATTTAGATGCGCCAATAGAAAAAATAAATACAGCTGATACTCCAGCACCATACTCTCCAGTTTTATTAGCAGAGTGGTTGCCTAATCATGAAGATGTAATTAAAGCTGTAAAAAAAGTTTTATATAAGAACTAAAAAACCTTTATGAAGTAGGCAAAAGCTTTGTTGACAAATTGTTGGCAAAGCTTTTGTGGTATATGCGACATACACACAGTAATGTTTCTTGGAATTATACATATGAAAAAAATCTTTTTCTTTTTATTTCAGTTTTTTATTCTTGTAGCCTTTTCGCAAACTAAGGTTAGTGGAGAAGTAGTAGATGAAACAGGAAACCCAATAGCCTTTGCAACAGTACTTTTTAAAAACTCTTCAGAAGGTGTAATCACTAATGATAATGGTGCTTTTTACTTAGAATCGGATAAAGACTATACTACTTTATTAGTTTCATTTATTGGGTATGAGACCAAAGAATTATCTCTTTCTAAAGGTGCTAATTATAAAATGAAAATAATTTTAAAAGAAGGCGGACAAGAATTAGACGAAGTGGTTGTTTATTTTGGAAAGCAATCTAAAAAGAATAACCCCGCAATAGATATTTTACGCAAAATATGGGAGAAGAAAAGATCTAATGGCGTTCGTAAGTTTAGAGAATATAGCTATGATAAGTACGAAAAAGTAGAATTTGATTTAAATACTGTTGATAGTGCTTTAATGCAAAAAAGACTTTTTAAAGGCTTAGAGTTTATGTTTAAAAATGTAGATACTTCACGAGTTACAGGTAAAACGTACCTGCCTATTTTTATCAATGAAACCGTATCAGAAGTCAATGGAAATAACCTTTTAAAAAGGGAAAAAGAAAAAGTCACAGGAAGTAAAAATTCAGGTTTTAGCAACAACCAATCTATCACTGTATTTATAAAAGATCTGTACAACGATTATGATATTTATGATAATTACCTTAAAATTTTTGATAAAAGTTTTACAAGTCCACTTTCTAGAACAGGGATAGATGTTTATAATTATGTACTTTCTGATACAGCATATATAGATAACAAGTTGTGTTATAATATTACATACTATCCACGAAGAAGTAATGAGCTCACTTTTAAAGGAGATTTTTGGGTGAATGATTCTACTTATGCCATTAAGAAAATTAATCTTGAAGCTGTAAAAAGCGCTAATATTAATTTAATTAGAGAAATTTATATAGAGCAAGAATTTGAGAATTTAAATGACTCAGTTTTTGTATTAAAAAGAGACTATATCCTTAGTGATTTTAGCCTTAGTAAAAAAGAAAAGTCTAGAGGCGTTTACGGAAAAAAAACAACCATTTATAATAATTATAAATTTGATATCCCTAAACCAGATGCGTTTTATAAAAAAAGAGTTGCTCAATTTGATGGAACTATTTATGAAAAAGATAGCTTGTTTTGGAAAAAAAATAGGCTGGAGGAACTTAGTAAAGATGAAGTTGGTGTTTATAAATTATTAGATACTCTAAAAACAGTAAAAAAATTTAAGACCTTTTATAATATTGTAAGTATTCTTGGTTCCGGATATATAGAGATTCCTAAATGGAAGATTGATATTGGAGACATGTACAATACATTTGGGTATAATAATGCAGAGGGACTCCGTTTAAGAGCGGGTGCACGAACTTTTTTTGGGAGTAATGATCCATGGCGTCTAGAAGGGTATGCCGCCTATGGTTTTTTAGATAAAAAAGTAAAACATGGTTTTTCTGCAAAATGGTTGATCGATAAAAAAAGTAGGCTGATCGTATCTGGCGGTAACCGAAGAGATATAGAGCAATTAGGAGTTAATTTAACTGCTACAAATGATGTTTTAGGAAGAAGTGTGGCGTCTTCTTCAGTATTTTCGGTAGGAGCAAATAATAGATTATCAAATATTAATTTGTCTGCTTTTAATGTGGAGATAGAACCCATTAAAGACCTTAGGCTAATAACAGGGAGTAGTTTTAGAACAATAAGTTCTGCATTACCAGACGATTTTAATATCGATTATATAGATGCTTTATCACCAAATGGGGTGTCATCCGAGATTAATCAGTTTGATGTGAACGCAACGCTTATTTACTCTCCTAATCAAAAAGTTGTTGGGTTTGGTGTAGAGCGTGTGCCCGTAAATTTTGATCATAGCACCATACTATTTAAATATACTAAAGGAATAGATGAGGTTTTAAATAGTGATTTCAATTATGATAAAGTACAGTTTTCATATCGCCAACCTATTAGAATTGGAGGTTTAGGTAGGTTTGTGAGCTCTGTAGAAGTGGGTAAAACTTTTGGTGTAGTTCCTTTAGGTTTATTGAATGTTGTACCTGGGAACCAAACTTTCTTTTCTGTATACAATACTTTTTCGAATCTGAATTTTTATGAATTTGTTACGGATACATATGCGTCAGTACACTTGCAACAAAATTTTAATGGAAGAATTTTTTCCAGATTGCCATTGCTTAAAAAGCTAAATCTTAGAGAAATAATAGGGGTAAGAGGTGTTTGGGGGAGTCTTTCTGATGAAAATATTGCATTAAATAGCCCTACAAACATCCCATTATTAGCCCCTAATGATCGCATTTATTGGGAATATTCTTTTGGAATTGGAAATATCTTAAAAGTACTTCGAGTTGATTTTAATTTTAGAGGAAATTATTTAGAACTTCCAGATGCCAGACCTTTTAGCTTTACCATAGCCTATGGATTAAATTTTTAAGTTTTAAAAGAATATTTTTTTGCCATACCCATTTGAAATAGCTTTATTTTTTTAAACTCATAAAACTATATCGTTAGAGTAGGTTTTTACTGATGTTCATTAGTTTTTAATTGTTTAATTAAAGTATCTTTGCGCCAGAAAATAAAGAACATAATGAGCGTAAAAGAAAATTTAACTTTCGATGTTTTAATAGAAATTCCAAAAGGAAGTAGAAATAAATACGAATACGATTTCACACTCCATAAAATTAGATTTGATAGGATGCTTTTTTCTTCTATGATGTATCCTGGTGATTATGGTTTTGTTCCAGAAACATTGGCTCTAGATAGTGATCCGTTAGATGTTTTGGTTTTAGGGCATCAGCCCACCTATCCAATGGTGGTAATGGAGGTAAGGCCTATTGGTGTCTTTCATATGACAGATGAGAAAGGGCCAGATGAAAAAATTATATGTGTGCCAGTTTCCGACCCTATTTGGAGTAATAATAAAGATATAAGCGATTTAAATCCGCACAGACTAAAAGAAATAGAACACTTTTTTAAAGTATATAAAGACCTAGAAAAGAAAAAAGTAGATACTGGAGGTTGGGGTAATGCAGATGAAGCTGTAAAAATTTATAAAGAGTGCGTAAAACGCTATGATGAAAGCGAACATAAAAAGAAACGCACCTTTACGATTTAAAAAAGAAATATTATCAATTACATATTATTTAGAATACAAAATCATATTAAAGCAATATCAAGTATTTAAATATTGCTTTATTGATACAGTTTAATGGATTTTGTTATTTTTGCCGAACTTTTAATAATGCATAAATAAAATTAAGAATGGAAGGACTAATGATTTATATGCCAATAGCTTTGGCGGTATTAGGTTTAATTTACATGGTAATCAAGCAATCTTGGGTAATGAAGCAAGATGCTGGAGACGGTAAAATGAAAGAGATATCTGATTATATCTATGAAGGAGCATTAGCATTCTTAAAAGCAGAGTATAAATTATTGACAATTTTTGTATTAATTGTAAGTGTGTTACTTGCAATAGTTTCTTTTGTGGTGCCTACAACTCATTGGCTTATTGTAATAGCATTTATTTTTGGTGCTATTTTTTCTGCTTTTGCAGGAAATATAGGAATGAAAATAGCAACAAAAACGAATGTAAGAACTACACAGGCAGCGCGTACTAGTTTACCAAATGCGCTTAAAATTTCTTTTGGTGGTGGCACTGTAATGGGGCTTGGTGTTGCTGGTTTGGCAGTATTAGGTTTAACAGGTTTCTTTATTGTTTTCTTTCAGATATTTATGGGAGGTGCTTGGACCTCTACTATAGATATGACCATTGTTTTAGAAACCCTAGCAGGTTTTTCTTTAGGAGCGGAATCCATTGCGCTATTTGCACGTGTAGGTGGTGGTATCTATACTAAAGCAGCCGATGTAGGAGCAGACCTTGTTGGTAAAGTAGAAGCTGGTATCCCAGAAGACGATCCTCGTAATCCAGCAACTATTGCAGATAATGTTGGTGATAATGTTGGTGATGTTGCAGGTATGGGAGCAGATTTATTTGGTTCTTATGTAGCTACCGTATTAGCAGCTATGGTGCTTGGTAATTATGTGATCAAAGATATGGGAGGAAGTATCTCGGATGCTTTTGGAGGTATTGGTCCAATTTTATTACCAATGGCAATTGCTGGTGTAGGAATTATTATTTCTATCATCGGAACAATGCTTGTTAAAATAAAAAATAACGAAGCAAAAGAATCTCAGGTAATGGGTGCTCTTAATAAAGGAAACTGGACCTCTATTATTTTAGTAGCATTAGCTTGTTTTGGGTTGTGTAAATATATGTTACCAGAAACAATGCAAATGGAGTTTTTTGGAGAAGGTAAAGTTGCAATTTCTGCAATGCGCGTATTTTATGCAACGCTAGTTGGGTTATTTGTAGGGGCAGTAATTTCTTCAGTAACAGAATATTATACAGGCTTAGGTAAAAAGCCAATCTTAAAAATAGTGCAGCAGTCTAGTACAGGAGCAGGAACAAATATTATTGCAGGTTTAGCAACAGGGATGATTTCTACATTTCCTTCTGTATTATTATTTGCTGGAGCTATTTGGGCATCTTATGCATTTGCAGGTTTTTACGGTGTAGCATTAGCAGCTTCTGCTATGATGGCTACAACAGCGATGCAGTTAGCAATTGATGCTTTTGGACCTATATCTGATAATGCAGGTGGTATTGCAGAAATGAGCGAGCAAGAACCAGTAGTAAGAGAGCGTACAGATATCTTAGATTCAGTAGGTAATACAACAGCAGCAACAGGGAAAGGGTTTGCGATCGCATCAGCAGCACTTACATCTTTAGCTTTGTTTGCTGCATACGTAACGTTTACCGGAATAGATGGGATTAATATTTTTAAGGCACCAGTTTTAGCCATGTTATTTGTTGGAGGAATGATTCCAGTAGTATTTTCAGCTTTAGCGATGAATGCAGTAGGAAAAGCAGCAATGGAAATGGTTGAAGAAGTCCGTAGACAATTTAAAAATATACCAGGAATAATGGAGGGTACTGGGAAACCAGAATATGATAAATGTGTGGCAATTTCCACACAAGCCTCATTAAAAGAAATGATGTTACCAGGTTTATTAACCATTGGGTTTCCATTAGTTATTGCTTTTGTGCCACTTTTATTTGGAATGGATTCTTTAGCAATAGCAGAAATGTTAGGAGGTTATATGGCTGGTGTTACTGTTTCTGGTGTACTTTGGGCAATTTTCCAAAATAATGCAGGTGGTGCTTGGGATAATGCTAAAAAATCTTTTGAAGCAGGCGTAGAAATTAATGGAGAAATGACGTACAAAGGTTCTGAAGCACATAAAGCAGCAGTTACTGGTGATACTGTTGGAGATCCTTTTAAAGATACCTCTGGGCCATCTATGAATATCTTAATTAAGTTAACGTGCTTAATAGGTTTAGTTATTGCGCCAATATTAGGAGGGCATACAGAAGAAGGTGTTGCAAATACAGAAAATAAGGAGATTAAAGCAGAGGTTAGCATCGAAAATGTAGAAACCTCAGAAACAACAGTTTCTTATATGGATGTTGTTAAATAAATAATAGTTTATAATTATTTTAAATCCCGTATTTGGAAGAAACTTCTAAATACGGGATTTTTTCTTCTTATAATTATTGTATTTGATTTTAATGAATTTGTATACTTTTAGGATCAAGAATATTATAATATGTATGATTAAAAACAAAAAACCATAGAATAGTATAACAAGAGAATTGCCTCCTTTAAAATTATTTTTATCAAAAAAAATATAAATCATTATAGTGGTGTAAATACCATAACAGATTAAATTTATAATGAATGCCTTCTTTTTTTTGGAGCTAATAATTCCAATAACTAGAAAGATGAATAGCGCACAATATGCTAAGTATAGTGTAGAAAATTCTGAATCTGTTGGAAACATAATATTAGGTACTTATGTAAAATGAAATGATGCAATTAGTTTTAAATAATGGCATCATTTTTTAGTTATATTTCTGAAGTATTATTTTCAATATATTTTCTATCTCTTGTGTTTTTTTGAACTGCAATAGCAGCAAATAAACTTAGTGTAAAAGACATTCCATAAAATCCTTTTTCACTTAAATCAATGTCCGCGTTCCATAAGCCAATTACAAGTAGTGTAACCGAGGCTATAGTTGCAAACCAACTAATTCCATAATACATTTCTGTTACTGCTAAGCCTTCTAATTTATCACGTACAGTTTTTTGTACAGAGATGGCAGAGAATAAACCAAAAAGTAATATGGTAAAGTAATAGCCTTTTTCATTTAGGGCCATATCAACATTCCATAAGCCAACACAGAAACTTACCATACCAGCAATTAATGCAATCCATGAAGCGCCCTCAAATGCTGAAGTTGGTTTTTGATCATAGATTTTGGGCCCCTTTTTTGTCTTCTCTTTAAGAATACTTTTTTCAGTTGCGTCACTATTAAATTTATAATCCATACATTTTATTTTTAATGAATATCATTTTTTGTCATTTTATTTTGACATGGCAAATTTGAAGCAAACCTATAATTTTAGAAAGTTAATTTTTTATAAAAACTAACGATATAAAAATGATAAATATGAGTAATATTTAATAAATACAGTATTTTTGAAGCATAAATACTTATGATATAAAATATGCTTAACGAAATAATCATTTCACTTACTCCAGAAGAAAAAGCAGCATTTCTATACCAGTTGAAAAAGAAAAATAAGAGAAATGACACTAAAAATATAGCCTTGTTTAATTTAATTGCATCTGGTAGTCATCATGATTATAGTGTTCAGTTGTATAAGAAGAAATCTGCCAGTGCATATCATGCTTTAAGTAAGCGATTGAGTGATAGTCTTATTGATTTTATAGCCGTAAAAAATTTTAAAGAAGAATCTTCTGAAGAAATGGAGGTTTTAAAACTGCTTATTACTGCAAGGGTTTTTTTTGAACAATCAAACTATAAAGTAGGTTTTAAGATTCTTAAGAAAGCTGAGGTAAAAGCTAAAGAATTAGACTTTTTTAATGCTTTGAATGAAATTTATTATACTAAGATTCAATACGCGCACCTAGACGAAACTATCGATTTAGAAGAAGTCATTGCTGATTTTGAAATCAATAAAAAACTAGCAATACAAGAAGAAAAACTAAATCTATTTTATGCATCTGTACAAAATGACATAGCATTGAATCAATTTAAGATTGAAAATTTGCTTTTACAGAATCTAAAAAGATTTAATATATCTATATCAGAAACGGTAACCTATCGGTCGCTCTTTAAAATTTTAGATATAGCGAATCAAACAGCAAATCTAGTAAGAGATCATAAGTCTGTATTACCTTTTATAATAGAATCTTATGAGTTGCTTAGTCAAAAAGAAAATGATGGCAAGTACTTGTATTATCAAATACAAATTATCTATTATGTAGCGAACGCCTATTTTAGGAATAAAAATTTAAAAACGTCTCTGTATTACCTTTCAGTAATGGAAGAGCATATGCAACTTCAAAATAAAAAGTATTTAAAAAGATTTACACCGCAATTCATTTTGTTGAAAACGCTTAATTTGAACTATTCAAATCAACCTGAAAAAGCAATATACCTCATAGAAAATTTTGATTTTAAAAAACATAAAAATGAATTTTCATATGTTTTAGATTTAAAATTATGTCTTGTAGTGTATTTTTTTCAGCAATCAGATTTTAAGAAAGCACAAGAAGTGTTTAATGAATTTCATCATAGTGATATATGGTATACTTCTAAAACGAGTTTGTTATGGGTAATTAAAAAAAATCTGTTAGAGTTATTACTTTATATAGAATTAGATTATATGGATTTGGTTGAATCTAGAATAAAAAGTTTTCAGAAAAAGCATATAAATTATCTAAAACAAAAGAATGCTTTTGATGTTGTGGTATTCTTTTCTCTTGTAAAAGAATATTATCAATATCCAGAAAGAATAAATAGTAAAAAATTTAAATCTAAGTTTCAGGAATTAAAAAATTCGCTTCATGTAATAGAAGAAGATGTTTTTACAATGAGTTTTTATGCTTGGCTTAAAGCTAAAATAAATGATACTCCATTGTATGAAACTACTTTAAAATTGTTGAGTTGATTAGAATTTAAAGAGTTTGACATTACAAAAAAAATCCAGTGCAATTCGCCGCACTGGATTTATTTCAATTAAAAACTGTTAACTAATTCTCGGCTAACTCAAATATAAATTATAGTATTAATTTAACTGTTTTGGTCTTTCCATTAATGCTTACTCTGGCAACATAAAATCCTTTTGCTAAAGTATCATCTTTTAACTGTACAGTTACTAGTGGAGCAGTTGAATTAAAGCTATCGCTATATACAGACTGCCCTGTTAAATTAAAGATTTCAACGGATATATCTCCTCCACTATCAGATTCAATATTCAAATCTACTTTTCCTGTGTTATTAACTGTAGAGACTTCAAAATTATTTAGTTCGCCCTTAAATGTAGGAACAGCTACACCAATTTGATCAAGGTTAACACTGCTTGCAGCGCCACATTGTGCAATATAATCCCAGCCTGTAGCTGTACGCTGGTACAATCTTCTATCTCCATTATTAATTACTCGTTGCCCTGGAGAGTAAGTAGTATTAGGATTGTATATAGGAGCATTAGTACATGTTAGTGGCCCTGTATTGCCTCCAGTATTTCCGCCGCCTGCATTTCTAAATACTAATCCGTCTACATTAAATAAGAAATTCCCAGTGCCTTTGTATACAAGGCGAACAGTTTTGATGCCCGCATTAATTCTTATATTCCCTGTAGAAACTAACTTATAATCATTCCAACCATTAGTTTTTGGGACATTTAAAGTTCCTAATGTGTTACCATTAATGGTGAAATCTATAGTGCCACCACTACCAGCAGAAGCTGCATATACATCTATAGCATAGTTTCCTGAAGCTGGTACATTTATAAAGTGCTCGGACCATGAATTATTTTTAATATAGCCTAGACCTTTTTTATTGCCTGGAACATCTACAACTCTTACCCCTGGAGATAAGGCTTTGTAATTTTCTGATTGTAAAGTTCCTGGAATTGGGACTACAGTTCCTGTACCAGCATTTCCGCCGCCAGCTCTTGGTTTCCAGCATCTAATATATTTGTATTCACCTCTAGCTACCGTTCCGTTTACTCGTGTTCTTTGGTTGTTAACATCTGCAACTGATGGATAAGGTAGTAGATGTGGGTATGTTTCTGTGTTTAATGAAACATACATATCTTGTAAAGTAAAATTAGTTCTTAATTCTCTTACCATTACACCATCAACATAGAAGCGTACTGTATTAGAGTTTACCCACCATAAACCATAGGTATGATGTTGACCACTTACAGTACCGCCGTTAGGAAATCTATAGAATCCGGGTTGCGGCCTATCATCTTTTTGCGCAGCATTGTTGCCAGGTTTAAAATTATGATAATTAGAATGGTGTAAATCTCTAAACCTAGATCCACCAAATGCTTCTTGAATATCAATCTCATCTGTACGGTTTAGACCTTGAGGATCATTTTGCCAGTCATTATGCATCAACCAAAAGCCAGTACCTATCTGTAAGCCAGAAGCGCGGTATTGAGACTCAATATACATCCCTTGCTTCATAAGTCTACCAGCTCTGGTATATATGGCACCACCTCTAAGGTAATTTCCTTGGCCATTTTGGTTTTGTACAGTTGTCTGCATCCATAAACTTCCATTTTGTGTATATGCATTTCTTCCGTTTCCAAAAAGCATTGGTTGGCGTCCTACCCACCAAGGATGGCCAAATGCCCATTTGCTGGTGTTTAGTGCTCCATTAAACTCATCTGTAATTTCAGGAACGTTTTCCCAGTTTGCAGCATTTTGCCCCGGGGGTTGTGCATATAACATCCCTAAGGACATTATCAATAATAAAAAAAAGTAAGTAGATTTTTTCATGATTTTTAGTTTTTTAATAGGTTGTATATTGTATTGCTATAAAAAACGATTTAAAATTAACTATATCGTTTTCGTGAATATGCTAAATTAAATGATTTAAATATTTGATAATTGTGTTATTTTACCATTTGATAATACTTATTTATCATCATTTTGGCAAAATATTAACTTATTAATCATTAATTTGACAAAATATTAACTTTAAATAGTATTAAAATTAATATTTAGCGGTAGATTGATAACTAGTTGATATTATAAATAATTATAATTGTTATTTCTTATAGTCTATTTCAGTTGATTTGTATTTTTATGTATATGTTATTTAAATAATTAGCAAATAGAGTTTGTTTAATGCTGTATGAAAGACTGTAAGTAATGTTGTTAAAGCAAAAAAAGCCTGTTATTATTAATAATAACAGGCTTTTTTAAAATCTAAATTAAAATTTATAACCCTGGTAAATCTCCTTCTGCGTTTTTAGTTGGTAAATTAGATTTTCCCATTAAGAAGATATCAACTTGTCTTGCAGCTTCACGACCTTCAGAAATTGCCCAAACAATTAAAGACTGCCCTCTACGCATATCTCCAGCAGTAAAAATATTTGAAACATTAGTTTGATATTTTCCGTATTCGGCTTTGTAATTAGATCTGGCATTTGTCTCTATTCCCAGTTGTTTAGCTAAATAGTTTTCTGGACCTGTAAAACCTAACGCTAATAATGCTAAATCGCATGGCCAGGTTTTTTCAGTACCTTCTATCTCTATTAATTGAGGGCGCTCTCCGGGTGTCATTTTCCACTCTACATTTACTGTTTTTAATGCTGTTAGCTTCCCATCTTTGTTTGTAATAAACTCTTTGGTGTTTATAAGCCAATTGCGTTCAACACCTTCTTTGTGAGAAGAAGAAGTTTTTAACTGTAAAGGCCAAAATGGCCAAGGTGTAGTAGGTGATCTGTGACCTGGAGGTTTAGGCATAATTTCAAAATTAACCACCGATTTAGCGCCTTGTCGGTTAGATGTTCCAATACAATCAGAACCAGTATCACCACCACCAATTACAATAACATCTTTACCTGTTGCTAAAATTTGATCTTTAACTTCTTTTCCAAAAACTACTTTTGTTTGTTGCGTTAAAAAATCCATAGCCTGTACAACACCGTCAGCATCTATGCCTGGAGTGGGTAGTGAGCGTCTTTCTGTGGCGCCACCCGCTAATACGATGGCGTCATAAGCCTTTAAATCGTCAACAGAAACATTTTTACCTACATCGGCATTTAATTTAAAAGTAATTTCTTCTGCTTTTAATATGGCTACACGACGGTCTATAACTTCTTTTTCCATTTTAAAGTTAGGAATGCCATAACGTAATAATCCACCAATTTCATCATCTCTTTCAAACACAGTTACTAAATGGCCTGCTCTGTTTAATTGTTGTGCTGCTGCTAAACCGGCAGGGCCAGAACCAATTACGGCTACTGTTTTTCCTGTTCTTATTTTTGGAATTTGAGGTTTAATCCAGCCTTCTTTAAAGGCGCGTTCAACAATATTTTTTTCAATATTTTCTATAGAAATAGGATCTTCTATAATACCTAATACGCAAGCTTGTTCACATGGGGCAGGACATAAACGCCCTGTAAATTCAGGGAAATTATTGGTAGAATGTAAAATTAAAGATGCCTTTTGCCATTCTCCTTGGTGTACCATATGGTTAAAATCTGGAATAAGATTTCCTAATGGGCAACCACTATGGCAAAATGGAATGCCGCAATCCATGCAGCGAGAGCCTTGTGCTGTGATTTCTTTCTCGCTTAAAGGTATTGTGAATTCTTTATAATTTTTAACGCGCTCAGTTACGGGTGCGTATTTTTCGTCTTTTCTATCTATTTCTTTAAATCCGGTTACTTTTCCCATAATTATGCTACTGTTAATTCTTCAACCATTGGTTCTTCATTTGCTATGCGTTCTAAAGCAGCTTTATATTCTTTAGGCATAACTTTTACAAAATTAGCTAAGTGGGTTTCCCAATCTGCTAATATTTCCCTTCCTCTATTACTATCTGTATGAGTTACATGCTTTGTGATGAGCTCTTTTAGCTCCACTGCATCCTCTTTACTAATAGGGTCAAAATCTATAGTTTCTTCATTACACAAACCATTTGTGAATTTTCCAGTTGTGTTTAATACATAAGCGTATCCACCACTCATACCAGCAGCAAAATTACGTCCTGTATCTCCTAGTACTACAATTCTACCTCCTGTCATGTATTCGCAACCGTGGTCTCCTAGGCCTTCTACAACCGCAGTAGCTCCTGAGTTACGAACAGCAAAACGCTCTCCTGCAATACCATTAATGTAGGCTTCGCCCTTAACGGCACCAAATAAGCATACATTACCTATAATTATATTATGTTCTGCAATAAAATCTGCTTCTTTGGGTTTTTTAATAATTAATTTAGCTCCAGATAAACCTTTGCCCAAATAATCATTAGTATTTCCATCTACCGTAAATGTTATCCCAGATGCACCAAATGCACCAAAGCTTTGCCCAGCAGAACCTTTAAAATTTAAATTTAAAGTATCTTCTGGTAAACCTAAGTGACCGTATATTTTTGAGATTTCATTAGATAGAATAGCTCCTAAAGAACGATCTGTATTTTGTATTGGGTAGTTTAGATGTGTTACTACTTTTCTAAAAATAGCGGCATGTGCATCTTTTAAAATCTTAAAATCTTTTACACCCTCTAAATTATGATCTTGCTTTTCTGTATTTCTTAATGTTAAGCTATTATATTCTGCTGGTTGGTATAAGATTGCAGATAAATCTAAGCCTTTTGCTTTGTAGTGTTTAATAGCTTTGTTGGCATTTATTTTTTGTGTTTGCCCTATCATTTCATCCATTGTGCGGAATCCTAATTCTGCCATGATAGCTCTTAGTTCATTTGCTACATAGTAAAAGAAGTTGATCACGTGTTCTGGTGTGCCTTTAAAGTTTTTTCGTAGTTCTTTATCTTGTGTTGCAATACCAACAGGGCAAGTATTTAAGTGACACTTACGCATCATAATACATCCTGAAGCAACTAATGGAGCGGTAGCAAAGCCAAATTCTTCAGCTCCTAATAATGCTGCAATTGCTACATCTCTACCGGTTTTAAGTTGTCCGTCGCATTCAATAACAATACGAGAACGTAAATCGTTTAACACTAATGTTTGTTGTGCTTCCGCTAAACCAAGTTCCCATGGCAAGCCTGCATGTTTTAGCGAGGTTAATGGAGATGCTCCTGTTCCACCATCATAGCCAGAAATTAATACTACATCTGCTTTTGCTTTAGAAACACCGGCAGCAATGGTGCCAACACCAACTTCTGAAACTAGTTTTACATTAATTCTAGCTTCTCTATTTGCATTTTTTAAATCATAGATTAATTGTGCTAAATCTTCAATAGAGTAAATATCATGGTGTGGGGGAGGTGAAATCAACCCAACAAATGGGGTGGAGTTACGTGTTTCTGCAATCCAAGGTAAAACTTTATGTCCTGGTAGTTGCCCACCTTCTCCTGGCTTTGCGCCTTGAGCCATTTTTATTTGAATTTCTTGGGCTGAGCTTAAGTAATGAGAAGTTACCCCAAAACGTCCAGAAGCTACTTGTTTAATTGCAGAGTTTCTATTATCTCCATTGGCATCTGGTTGAAAACGTCTTCTGTCTTCACCACCTTCGCCAGAGTTAGATTTTCCGCCTAAACGGTTCATTGCAATGGCTAAATTTTCATGTGCTTCACGAGAAATAGATCCGTAAGACATTGCACCCGTTTTAAAACGTTTTACAATTTCTGTCCATGGTTCTACTTCTTCTAATGGAATAGGATCTAAATTATTAAATTCAAATAACCCACGGATTGTCAATAACTTTTCTGCTTGCTCGTTTATTTCATTTTTATAAATATCATAAGAAGCTTGGTCGCTTAATCTTACGGCTTGTTGTAATTTAGAAATGGTAGTAGGGCTAAACACATGGCGCTCACCGTTTCGTCTCCATCTATATTCACCACCAATATTTAAGCCTAAGCGCTTGTCTATGTGCTTTTCTGGATAAGCATATTTGTATCTTTTTGTGATTTCTTTTTCAATTTCGTAAAGCCCTATACCTTCTATTCTAGAAGCGGTATAAGGAAAATATTTATGTACAAATTCTGAGTTAAAACCTACAATTTCAAATATCTGAGAACCTCTATAAGAATGTAACGTGGAGATTCCTATTTTGTTCATCACTTTTAAAATTCCTTTTCCAATAGCTTTATTGAAATTATCAACTGCTTTTTGCTCGTCCATTCCAGTTATAAAACCTTCCTTTACCTGTGCTCTAATAATTTCATTTACCATATATGGGTTTACGGCACTAGCACCATAACCAAACAATGTTGCAAAATGATGTGGTTCTCGCGGTTCAGCAGATTCTATAATAATATCAAAATAAGAACGCTTGCGCAATCGGTTTAATTGATGATTTACATAGGAGCAAGCTAACAAGGCAGGGATAGGGGCAAATTCTTTATTGGCACCTCTATCTGAAAGAATAATAATATTTGTTTTTCTTTCTATGGCTTTTTCAACTTGCGTAATAATATTTTCTAAGGCATCTTCTAAGCCATTTAAACCTTGTGCTTTTGGATATAATATTTCAATAGTTTCCGCTTTAAAGCTTTCTATAGTAATATGTCTAATTTTTTCTAAGTCGGCATTTGAAATAACAGGGTTTTGGATTCTTAATTTTCGACACTGCCTTTCAGTAATGCTAAAAATATTTCTGTCTTTTCCTAGGTTTAAGCTAATATCTGTAACAATTTCCTCACGGATACCATCTAATGGTGGGTTGGTTACTTGTGCAAATAATTGCTTAAAATAGTTAGGAATTAATTGAGACCTGTCAGATAATACAGCCAAGGGAGTGTCAATCCCCATAGATCCTAATGCTTCCTTACCCACTTGCGCCATTGGAACTATTACTTCTTGAATGTCTTCAATAGTGTAATTAAATAGGCGTTGTCTGGTTTTAATGTCTATGGTTTCAATAGAGCAGGTAGTTCCTGTATATGGAACATCTTTTAAATGCAATCTTGTTTTATCGAGCCATTCTCTATAAGGTCTTTCTGAAACTATTTTGCTTTTAATTTCTTCGTCCTTAATAATTCGTCCTTTGTTCATGTCTACCAAGAACATTTTTCCGGGTTCTAAACGCCCATGACTTTCAATATCTTCTGGTTGAATGTCTACAACACCAATTTCTGAAGACATAATTAGTTTTCCGCTTTTTGTTACGGTATAGCGCGATGGTCTTAATCCATTACGGTCTAATAGCGCTCCAATATAATCTCCATCAGTAAACGGTACAGAGGCTGGGCCATCCCAAGGTTCCATAATACAAGCATTATATTCGTAAAATGCTTTGCGTTCCTCTGACATTGTGGAGTGCTTTTCCCATGCTTCAGGAATCATCATCATCATAATTTCGGGTAAAGAACGTCCGGTATGTGTTAGTAATTCTACAACCATGTCCATTGATGCAGAATCGGATTTCCCAGGTAAAATAATTGGGAATAGCTTATCTATTTGTGGTCCAAAAACATCAGATTTCATGATTTCTTCACGAACTCTCATTCTGGAGACGTTACCTCTTAGTGTGTTGATCTCACCATTTTGACATAAATATCTAAAAGGCTGTGCTAACTCCCATGAAGGCATTGTGTTTGTAGAAAAGCGTTGGTGTACTAAGGCTAATCTAGTTACTAAATCTGGTTGTTGTAAATCGGTATAATACGGTCCAATATCTTCGGGCATTATAATACCTTTATAGATAAGAGTGGTATTTGATAAGCTGGATAGGTAAAAATAATTACCTCCAGACATTTTTGAATTTATAATGGCATGCTCAGTAATTTTACGAGCAGCATATAATTTTGCTCTAAAAGTTTTCTCGTCTAAATTACCTTGTGCTATAAAAATTTGTTCAATATTAGGTTCCGAAGCTAATGCAATTTCTCCTAGTTGAGATGAATCTACAGGAACCGATCTCCAGCCTAATATAGATAGGCCTTGTGCTGTAATTTCTTTTTCAAATTCAGCTTTGCAGTAGTTGTATTGATTTCTAGTTTTAGGAAGAAAAACCATTCCAACTGCATATTTACGCTGTTCAGGAATTTCAAAATCGCATACTCTTTTAAAATAATCATGAGGGATATCAATGAGTAATCCTGCGCCATCACCAGTTTTTCCATCTGCACTTACACCGCCTCTATGCTCTAGCTTTACTAAAATTTCTAAAGCATCATGTATAATTTGATTGTTTTTCTCGCCTTTTAAGTTACAAATAAACCCTGCTCCGCAGTTTTCGTGCTCAAATTCTGGTAAGTATAATCCTTGCTTTTTCAACTTCATAAATGTGGTCTTTCCTCAAAAATATTACTTTCTTTTATCAAAGTTTGTACATGTTACCTTTAATCAACAAAAAATCTAGCCTTTGTGATTTAAGTATATAAAAACTGTAAATATGATTTTTTGAAAACCTAAAATTAAGATTATGATAATATTAACATTTGTTTTTGGTCTAGTCCTCTAAAAAAAAGGGTATAAGAGTGTTTGGTGTATTTTTTGTTTTTAAAACATTTTTGAAATAGGGGGGTGTGCTATTGGTTTTTATTAAATAAAATAAAAACACCCCTAAATTTTTAGGGGTGTTTTGTTATTAGTATTATTTATGAAGTGTTAATCTTTCAGAATGCCTCTAGAAATTACAATTTTTTGTATCTCAGAAGTCCCTTCGTAAATCTGTGTAATTTTTGCATCACGCATTAATCTTTCTACATGATACTCTTTTACAAAACCATTTCCTCCGTGAATTTGTACTGCTTCTATTGTAGTGTCCATAGCTACTTGCGAAGCATATAATTTTGCCATTGCGCTAGATAATTCATAACTGTTACCATTATCTTTATCCCATGCGGCTTTATATACCAAATGGCGTGCAGCTTCTATTTGCGTGTGCATGTCTGCCAATTTAAAAGCAATCGCTTGGTGGTTTGCTATTTCTGTTCCAAAAGCTTTTCGTTCTTTTGAGTATTTTAAGGCTAGTTCATATGCTCCGGCGGCAATGCCTAATGCTTGCGCTGCAATACCAATTCTACCGCCACCTAAAGTTTTCATAGCAAATTTAAAACCAAAACCATCTTCTCCTATTCTGTTTTCTTTTGGTACTTTAACATCATTAAAGAGTAAAGAATGTGTATCACTTCCTCTAATTCCTAATTTGTCTTCTTTTGGGCCTATTTCAAAACCTGGCATTCCTTTTTCAACAATCAAAGCATTGATGCCTTTATGCCCTTTTTCTCTATCGGTTTGTGCAATAACAAGGTATACTTCGGCAGAATTACCGTTTGTAATCCAATTTTTAGTACCATTTAAAATATAGTGATCGCCTTTGTCAATTGCAGTCGTTTTTTGTGATGTAGCATCGCTACCAGCTTCAGGTTCAGATAAACAAAAAGCGCCAATCATTTCGCCAGTAGTTAATTTGGTTAAGTATTTCTGTTTTTGAGCTTCGTTTCCAAAAGTTTCTAAACCCCAACAAACAAGGGAGTTATTTACAGAAACAACTACTGATGTAGAAGCATCTATCTTGGAAAGCTCTTCCATAGCAATAGCATAAGATAAAGTGTCTAAACCGCTACCTCCATATTTTGGGTCTACCATCATTCCTAAAAACCCCAATTCACCTAATTTTTTGATTTCCTCTTTTGGAAACCTTTGTTCGTTATCTCTTTCAATAACTTCAGGAAGTAATTCGTTTTGAGCAAAATCTCTTGCTGCTTGTTGAATCATTATTTGTTCTTCTGACAATGTAAAATCCATAGTAATGCGATATAAATAATAAATTGCTGTAAAGATACATGAATATTAAGATATCTGTAAAATAACTTGGCAAAGTTCAAGAATATTTTAACAACTATGGTTCTTTATAGGCGTTGATAAATTGATGTATACTTTAAATTTAAAATGCTTTTAAAGCAGTACAATATTTTTATATTTGTTGGATGTAAAATTTTCAATAGATTTTAAAATATAATTATGAGACAACAGTAACCCCTTTTGGGGAAATGTAAAATTCGTTTTAGGAAATTAAATTAGAATTATGAAGTCAATATGAATTATGAATAAATCATTATTATGAAAGAATTACTAGCACTATATGAAAATAAAGCTCCTGAGATTGTCTTTAATTGGAAAGATTCTGAAACAGAAGCCGAAGGTTGGACCGTTATCAACTCTTTAAGAGGGGGGGCTGCTGGCGGCGGTACTAGAATGCGTGAAGGTTTGGATATGAATGAGGTACTGTCTTTAGCTAAGACAATGGAAGTAAAGTTTACCGTTTCTGGTCCTCCAATTGGTGGTGCAAAATCTGGGATTAACTTTAATCCAAACGATCCGCGAAAAAAAGGAGTTTTAAAACGATGGTATAATGCGGTGGCGCCATTGCTTAAAAATTATTACGGAACTGGAGGAGATTTAAATGTAGATGAGATTCATGAAGTGATACCAATAACAGAAGATGCAGGCGTTTGGCATCCCCAAGAAGGTGTTTTTAACGGTCATTTTAAGCCAACGGAAGCTGATAAAATTAATAGAATTGGTCAATTGCGCTTAGGAGTAATAAAAGTGCTTGAGAGTACCACATATTCTCCAGATCTTTCTAAAAAATATACAGTTGCGGATATGATTACTGGTTTTGGTGTTGCAGAAGCAGTAAAACACTACTATACCATTTATGGAGGAAGCGTAACGGGAAAAAGAGCTATTATTCAAGGATTTGGAAATGTAGGAGCTGCAGCAGCATTTTATTTGGCTCAAATGGGCGCTAAAATTGTTGGAATTATAGATAGAGAAGGCGGTGTTATTAATGAAAACGGTTTTTCTTTTGATGAAATTGTAAAACTATATCAAAATAAAGAGGGTAATACATTAGTTTCGGATGAAATGATCTCATTTAAAGAAATGAATGAGCGTATTTGGAATCTAAAAACAGAAATATTTGCTCCTTGTGCAGCATCAAGATTAATTACTAAAGATCAGATTAGTCAAATGATTGATACTGGCTTGGAAGTGATTACTTGTGGTGCTAATGTGCCTTTTGCAGACAAAGAGATTTTCTTTGGCCCTATTATGGAATATACAGATGAACGCGTAAGTCTTATTCCAGATTTTATTTCTAATTGTGGCATGGCAAGAGTATTTGCCTATTTTATGGAAAGAAGAGTAGCGATGGATGACGAATTGATATTTAATGATACTTCTGATATTATCAAAAATGCTCTTTTAAATGTATACAAGCAGAATGCTACAAAACAAAATTTAAGTAAAACCGCTTTTGAAATAGCGTTGAAACAACTCATATAAAAATTAAAATTACATACCTATGGAGACTATTATTGTCATTGTTTTTCTTGCAGGATACCTTGCTATAACTTTAGAACATAACTTAAAAATAGATAAGTTAATCCCAGCATTAGCAATGATGGCGATACTATGGGCACTAATAGCACTGGGAGTAGACGGTTATGAAAATTGGTTTGATTCTGCTAAGCAGGCCCTAGTAGATACTTTTCCTTCATTAGACCATGAAGGTAGAATGCATCTAATGGAAGAATCCTTATTGCATCATTTGGGTAAAACAGCGGAGATACTTTTCTTCTTGTTAGGTGCAATGACCATTGTTGAAATTATAGATTATTTTGATGGTTTTGCTACGATTAAAGGTTTTATCAAAACAAAGAGTAAGCGAAAATTACTTTGGTTGTTTTCGATCTTAGCATTTATTCTTTCGGCAATTATAGATAACCTTACCGCAACTATTGTTTTAATAACGATACTGCAAAAAGTAATTAGAGATAGAGAAACAAAACTTTGGTTTGCGGGTATGATTATTATTTCGGCAAACGCAGGGGGGGCTTGGTCTCCTATAGGTGATGTGACCACAACAATGTTATGGATTGCAGATAAAGTAAGTGCGCTAGAATTGGTGAAACATGTTTTTATACCGTCTATATTCTGTATGGTGGTGCCAACTATAATTGCAAGTAGATTTAAAGCTTTTAAAGGTGAGATAGATGGTGATTTAGATGACGAGGCACCAAAATCTCGTTTTGGAGCAACTATGTTATACTTAGGCTTAGGAGCTATATTATTTGTGCCATTCTTTAAAACGGTAACGCATTTACCTCCTTATGTTGGTATGATGTTATCTTTAGCAGTGGTAGCTACATTTGCAGAAATATACAGTAGTTCTAAGTTTAGTATTTCTAGTTTAGATGGAGAGTCTGATGGAAGTAGTAGTGCAGGACACCACAGTCCAGTGCATCATTCTTTATCTAAAATAGAATTGCCAAGTATTTTATTCTTTTTAGGTATCTTATTATCTGTAGCTGCCTTAGAATCTTTAGGGATTTTATTTAATGCGGCAGGTGCTTTAAACGAAGCTATTCCTAATACAGATATTGTTGTAATGTTATTTGGTGTTGGTTCAGCGGTAATAGATAATGTTCCTTTGGTAGCAGCAAGTATGGGGATGTTTGCAGAGCCAACAGATAGCCCATTATGGCATTTTATTGCCTATTCTGCTGGTACAGGTGGTAGTATGTTAATTATAGGCTCCGCAGCAGGTGTAGTTGCTATGGGAATGGAAAAAATAGATTTCTTTTGGTACTTTAAAAAAATTGCATGGTTGGCACTAGTTGGTTTTGTTGCAGGTGCAGCAGTTTTTATTCTAATGAGAGATTTTATTTTTCACGGATAATTTTATTTGAAAAATAACGTTATAAAGACAACTAAAACACAATTCACTATATGTTTTTATTTCAAGACCCTATTGAAGAGGCTCAAATAGGAGAAGCACTATCAGAAGAAAAAACACTTTCTGTAATAGATTTAATTGTTAATGGTGGTACAGGTAGTATCATTATCATCAGTGTGCTTTTTGTAATGTTATTTGTAGCATTATACATTTATTTTGAACGCATTTTTGCAATTAAAGCAGCGTCAAAAATAGATGGAAACTTTATGAATCAGATAAGAGACCATGTGGCTAATGGGAAACTAGAAGCTGCTAAGGTTTTATGTGCACAAACAGATTCTCCTGTGGCAAGACTCACAGAAAAAGGAATCTCTAGAATAGGCAAGCCTTTAGATGATATTAATACAGCTATTGAGAATGCAGGAACGCTAGAAGTATATAAATTAGAAAAGAATGTTAGTATTTTAGCTACAGTAGCGGGTGCTGCACCAATGATAGGTTTCCTAGGAACGGTAATTGGTATGATTTTAGCTTTCCATCAAATGGCAACCAGCGGTGGTCAGGCAGAAATGGGATCATTGGCATCAGGTATATATACAGCAATGACAACAACAGTAGCTGGTTTAGTTGTGGGTATTATTGCTTATATAGGATATAACCATTTAGTGAATAGAACCGATAAGGTAGTACATAAAATGGAAGCTAATGCGGTTGACTTTTTAGATTTATTGAACGAACCACTTTAATTTCTGTAGATGAAACTAAAAGGTAGAAATAAGGTTAGTCCAGACTTTAGCATGTCATCTATGACAGATATTGTCTTTTTATTGTTGGTATTTTTTATGCTAACATCTAACTCTCCCAATGCATTAGATTTATTGCTTCCAAAGGCAAAAGGGAAATCCACAAACACACAAAATGTTTCTGTTAGTATTAATAAGAAACTAGAGTACTTTGTTAATAGTGAGAAGATTAACGGAGAATACATTGAAATTGAACTAAAAAAAGCACTGAAAGGGCAAGATAACCCAACAATTATTCTAAGAGCAGAAGAAAGCGTAGCCATAAAAGAAGCGGTACGCGTTATGGATATTGCTAATAAGAATAAGTATAAAGTTATTTTGGCTGTGCGTCCTAAATAATGTCGATACTAGACACAAAACATAAGCGAAACTCTTTTACACTAACAACAGCTTTGTTGAGTGCATTGCTATTACTCCTTTTTTATATTGGATTAACCTATTTAGATCCACCAGAAGAAAACGGAATTTCTGTTAATTTTGGTACTACTGATTATGGGAAAGGTAAAGTGCAACCAAAACAAAAAATTAAAGCTGCACCACAGAAAGAAGTTGAACCTCCAAAACAGCAAGAGCAAGTAGAAGAGGTAAAAGAGCAAATTCCAGAAGAAGTAAAAGCACCTGCTACTGAAAAAGTAATTACGCAAGAAAGTGAAGAATCTATTGTAATCAAACAACAAAAAGAAGCAAAACGTAAAGCAGAGAATGAAGCTAAAAAAGCGAAAGCTGCAGCAGATAAGTTAGCAAGGGAACAGAAAGCAGCAGAAGAAAAAATACAACGAGAAAAAGATGCTAAAAAGAAAAAGTTAGATGCCCTTATGGGTGGTTTAAATAATTCTGATGGAACAGCATCTGGAGGTGAAGGAAATGATGATAAAGCTGGAGATAAAGGTAAACCAGAAGGAGACCCGTATGCAACAAGCTATTATGGAAAGCCAGGAGCGGGGAATGGTAAAGGAGGTACAGGCCTGGGAGGTAGAAGCTTTTTAGGAAATAGTAAAGTGCAGCAAGACTGCAATGAAGAGGGTAGAGTTGTAGTAAAAATAACTGTAGATCAAAGTGGTAAAGTTGTTAATGCATTACCAGGTGTACGTGGTACAAATAACCCGAACCCTTGTTTGTTGCAACCTGCAAAACAAATAGCACTTTCGCACAAATGGAGACCAGATGCTAATGCTCCTAGTAAACAAATAGGTTTTGTGGTTGTAGATTTTAAATTACGAGAGTAATTCGTATGACGTACAAGGAAACCTTAAATTGGATGTTTGCTCAACTTCCAATGTATCAACAAAAAGGAAAAGATGCTTTTAATGGTAAATTAGACGGTATTATTTCTTTTTCGAACCACTTAGGTAATCCAGAAAAAAAATTTAAAAGTATTCATGTTGCGGGTACCAATGGTAAGGGTTCTAGTAGCCATATGCTTGCTTCTATACTACAAGAAGCTGGCTATAAAGTTGGTTTGTATACCTCACCACATTTAAAAGATTTTAGAGAACGTATTCGCATTAACGGGAAAACCATTGGTAAAAAAGCAGTTGTTCGTTTTATAGCAGAAAATCAAACCTATTTTAATACCAATCACTTGTCTTTTTTTGAAATGACGGTTGGGATGGCTTTTCAATATTTTGCTGATCAAAAAATAGATATTGCTATCATTGAAGTGGGTTTAGGCGGTAGATTAGATTCCACCAATATTATACAACCAGAAGTTTCTTTAATTACAAATATCGGCTATGATCATACCGATTTATTAGGAGATACACTAACTAAAATAGCATTAGAAAAAGCAGGAATTATAAAAGAAAATACTCCAGTTGTAATTAGTGAAAAACAAGATGAGATCATAAGTATATTTAAAGAAGTTGCTCAAGAAAAAAAAGCAGCATTGTTTTTTGCAGAAGATGCCATAACGGAAACCTATAAAACAAGCTTGTTAGGAGAGTACCAGTCTAAGAATGTGAAAGGGGTAATAGCGGCATTACAGCAGTTAACATCTTTTGTAATTGATGAAAAGCATATCAAAAAAGGGCTTCTAAATGTATCTGAAAATACTGGATTAATGGGAAGATGGCAGGTTTTACAAGAAAAACCTACTGTGGTGTGTGATACGGCGCATAATAAAGAAGGACTTTCTTTAGTAATGGCGCAAATAAAAAAACAAGACTTTAGAAATTTGCATATTGTTCTTGGATTTGTAAAAGATAAAGATTTAAGTTTGGTTTTGCCACTTTTACCTAAAAAAGCACACTATTATTTTTGTTGCCCAAAAGTATACAGAGGATTAGATGTAGAGGTTTTAAAGGAGCAAGCAATAGCATTTGGTTTAACTGGAACTTCTTATACTTCTGTGCATAAGGCATTTAAATCTGCCCTTAAAAATGCTAGCAAACAAGATTTTATTTATGTTGGAGGTAGTACTTTTATAGTGGCAGAAATAGTTTAGAATTTTTTTCTTTTTCTTTTGGGTAAAAGAAAAACTATGCTATATTTGCACTCGCTTAATGGAATACGTTAAGTAAATGAGGGCTCTTAGCTCAGTTGGTTCAGAGCACCTGCCTTACAAGCAGGGGGTCACTGGTTCGAATCCAGTAGGGCCCACATTAGTAAACAAAGGCTTTCACGGATGTGAGAGCCTTTTTTAATTCTTGTAGTTGCGACTTTTTTGCAAAATTTAGTCCTCCATTTCAGAAACAAACTTTGTTATATTGCCTTTGAAGCTTCGGTTCCTAAATAATTGTTCCGATATAAGATGTGGATTATCTATTCAACGTTTCATACAAATAGCGCATAGTTTGTTCCTGTCGCCTTTCGACAAGTTCTTTAGCCTCCAATGCCCTGGGATTTTGCCAAATCTGGATTTTTTATAAAACTTCTTCTTTCTATAATTTAAAATACGATTGCTTAACGAGCTTATATCTTTTCCTTTAATTGATGTATGCCGTAAGCCCTTTAATTCATACAAAACATATCCTTTTCAGTCTAATTGCTGACAAAGAGTAATTGGAAATGAATTAGCCCTCTTATATCGTAAAAAAACGCAACTATCACAGCAACTTATGCGCTTTCAATGAGAAAACCGCAATTAAAATTTTACCTATAATTTCTCTATTTCTTCTAAAGTCTTTCCTTTCGTTTCGACTAAATGTTTAGATGCAAAAAAGAAAATCAGCAAACAAAAAATTCCGTAAAGTCCAAAAGTAATTCCGCTCCACGAGCCTTTAAAAGTGTCTAAAAGCACTGGAAATGTGAGGGTGACAATATAATTTGTCATCCAAAGGACAAAAGTGGCCACACTTATACCCTCACTTCTTATTTCATTAGGCAACAGCTCACTGATCAATACCCAGGTAACAGGACCCGCAGAAACAGAAAAAAAGGCAATAAAGACCAACATCATAATCAGTATAAAAAAAGGAGGGGCAAGCCCTAGAGAAAATGATGCTCCTAGTATGAATAACGAAAGGGCCATTCCCAAACCGCCCCATTTTAGCAATTTTTTTCTTCCGATTTTATCAATTAAGAACATGGCGATGATTGTAAAAACTGACATGATCATACCCACACTTATGGTTTGTAGGATTGCCGTAGATTTTCCAACACCGATACTTTCAAAAATATTGGGAGCGTAATACATTATGATGTTGATTCCCGTTAATTGTTGCAATGCCGCTAAAATAATTACCATAATGGTGAATTTTTTAAAATGCGGCTTCAGGAGTTTTTGATAGGTTGTTTTAAAATCTTTAGTACTATGTTCTTCCGTAGTCATGTGTTGTATAATCTCACTCTCGATGCGCATTGCATTTTCTTTTCCATTGATTTTATACAATACTTTTTTTGCAATTTGGGGTTTTCCGTTCGCAAATAACCATCTTGGGCTTTCAGGTACGAATATTAGCAAGATGAAAAAAAGAAAAGACGGAAATATTTCTACACCTAACATCCATCTCCAATTTATTATATCTGGAAGGGTGCTTAGAAAATAATTAGAGAAAAAAGCAACAGTAACCCCTAATACGATGGCCAATTGATTAAGGGAGACCATCTTTCCCCGAACCGCTGCAGGGCTTACTTCGGCAATATAAACCGGAGACAACATAGATGCCGCACCAACACCTAGACCTCCCAACATACGATAAATAACGAAGGTCGTTGTAGTTGTAGCCAAGGCACTACCTAAAGCGGAAACGGCAAATAAAAGAGCAGTCAACATCAACATTTTTCTCCTGCCCCAAATAGCACTTGGCCTACCCGATCCCAAAGCCCCTATGGCGCAACCGATTAACATACTGCTTACCACAAAACCAAAAGAAAATTGATCAAGATCAAAATAGGATTGTATATATAGATTGGCACCAGAAATTACCGCCGTATCAAAACCAAAAAGAAAGCCCCCCATAGCCGTAACCATACTTATTGCTAAAACATACCTAATATTCATTTTTAATATTTAAAATTTTGAGTTTCAAATATAAACAAATATATTTGTACCAGTTCATACCAGTTGAATGACTACGAAAATTAAAAAAATCATTCATGATATTGAAGCGGAGATTGCCAATGAAGTGTTTCATAAAGGAGATCAGTTACCTTCTTTAGCCGACATTCGCAAGACTTACGGTGTTTCTAGGGATACAGGAATCAGGGTGTACAAAGACCTCACAAGCAGAGGAATAGTGAATGCAGTTCACGGAAAGGGTTATTTTGTCGCTAAATCAAGAACCGATATTGCTATTAATCTTTTTCTTTTATTGGATGAACTAACTTCATATAAAGAAGTTTTGGTACGAGCCATTAACGAACAGCTTAAAGTGAATGGAGATTATCAAATCTTTTTTCATCATTTCAATCCTCAGATGTTTCAAAGTTTGGTCTATGAGTCTATTGGAAAATTTACCCACTATGCCATTAGTCCTTTTCCTGAAAATGAATTAGTGAGGCAATGTCTGGCCGCAATTCCTGACCATCAGTTGATACTCTTAGATAGACATGATGGGCAAAATCAAAATTATAATTTCGTAGGTCAAGAATATCACCTTGATATTTTTAATGGTTTAAAAAAAATTAATGACAAAATACAAAAATATAATAGAGTACAATTCATTTTTCCTGAACCTTCATACCATCCCAAAGAACTTAAAATAGGCTTCAAAAATTTTTGTGACCAATTTGGGATGCCTTATCAAATACACCCAAAATTATCCATTGAAAAAGTTAAAAAAGGAGATGTTTTTCTAGTAATCAACGATGACGATCTTACGGAAATTGTTAAATACAGTCATAGAATGCAATGGAAACTAGGTACAGATATAGGAATCGTTTCTTATAATGAAACGCGATTAAAATCTGTTGTGGCTAATGGAATTACCACAATATCGACTGATTTCAAACAAATGGGCGAACGACTAATAAAAGTCATTGAAGGAAATTTAATTGGACAAATACACAACCCATTCAAGGTTTGGGTAAGAGAATCAATTTAAAAATAGCATCATGAATTTAAAACATGCAACCACATCTGGAGAGTTAACCAAAGAGAATTTGAATTTTTATAGAGACTATGGCTTTCTTATTGCTAAGAATGTTATTTCCGATGAAAAGATTTCCCTTTTACAGGATGAAGCAACCGCCATAGTTAGTGGTGAAAGGGGCCAAGTACAGGGAGCTCTTGAAAATATTGCTGATTTAGCAGAAGAAGACATTCTAAAAAAGTATGTGGCTATCCATTTCCCTCACAAAATCTCATCGGTCATAAAGAATATAGCGGCCCATAAGCGTATTGCAAAATACCTTTCCCAACTCGTTAGCCCGAACATTAAATGTCTGCAAACCATGCTGTTTATAAAAGCTCCTGGAAAGAAAGGCCAATCTTGGCACCAGGACGAATTTTTTATTCCAACCCGAGACAGGTCGTTAACAGGAGTTTGGCTTGCTCTAGAACGTGCGGATGAAGAAAATGGATGCCTATGGGTCGTTCCCGGGTCACATAAAGACGGAATTATTAGAAAGAGAGTGCCAAACGAGAATAATGAATTTGCCGACACGGAAACTTTAAATTTAGAACCGTATACCGAGAAGGATTTAATAAAGGTAGAAGTAGATGCCGGTAGTATCATCATATTCAATGGGTACTTGTTCCATATGTCTCTTTCCAACCGTTCTAAAACACGATTTAGAAGGGCTTTGGTTTCCCATTACAGCAGTGCTGAGTCCATGTTGCCTTGGGATCAGGATGGAAGACAGGAGACTACACAGGATTTCAGGGATATTTTTATGGTAGCAGGAACAGACCCATATGCCCATAAAGGGATAGCGGACTTGTCAAAACCATTTGTAAGACCCGATGTATTGGATTTCAATACTGACGAGGGGAAAAGAAAGTCCTAATATAACAAAATAAGGAATGAGGATTAATTTTTTTTGCCCCTACTGGGGTTCGGAACATCTGGATTATATTTCTTTCTTGAGAAAAATAAAGAATGCTGGATATGATGGTACTGAAATAGTACTTCCATATAATCAAGATGCAAAGGATTTAATAGTTCAAACTGCTCAAGAACTCGATCTGGAAATAATTGCTCTATGGGGTGGTGTCATAGATGGTGATTTTGATACATCGATAAAGAAATATGAAGAACACTTAAGAAATGCTTGCTCCATTAATCCACTTTTCGTTAATATCCAAAGTGGCAAGGATTACTATTCATATGAAGAGAATATGCAGTTTTTACTATTAGCTTCCGAAATCAGCAATTCTACTGGGGTAAAAGTCTTACATGAAACGCACAGGGGTAAATTTAGTTTCGCAGCACATATTACTGCAAAATACCTAAAAAAAAATCCACTTTTAAGAATCACGGCGGATTTCTCTCATTGGTGCGCCGTAGCAGAGTCTTTGTTACAAGACCAAACTAAAAGCATGCAGTTGGCTATTGAAAGAACAGATCATATACATGCCAGGGTCGGGTTTGAGGAGGGTCCGCAAATTCCAGACCCGAGAACTCCCGAATGGCAAGCTACATTGGATGCTCATTTATTTTGGTGGGATTCTATCATTGATATAAAAAGGAAAGCTAATTCATCGGACATGACCATAACGCCGGAGTTTGGCCCTTTTCCCTACATGACAAAAATGCCATTTACCGGTCTGCCCCTTACTTCGCAATGGGATGTGAACCTGTACATGAAGGATTTATTAAAGGAACGGTATTCTTAAAGAAATTCTCCTAAATTTGGATTAGTTGAGTTCAACATATTAAACTAACAAAAGATGTTCAATATAATAATTCTTTAATAGGTTGCACTATTTAAGTTATTTCTATATGCTTTTAAAAGTTGTAATTGCTGAAATTGGCTAGGCACTTTCAGTAGTAGTCTCATTTGCCAAAATGGAATCGATTAAAAACAGCCCTTAAATAATTTTAGAGGCGCTTTTTATATTTGGACTTGATTTTTCTTGTGAAATGGCTTTAAACCCGATTTGGCAAATGTTCGGAACTAGGTATCCCTTGGGGGACGTTCCCGGGGCCATGTTTTTCAGGCCGTTCTTTACAATGCTTTGGCCATACACCTTCCGGTTTTGAGGGCGTTGGCGGTATGGATACCGAAGAGTATCCATTATATTTCGGTTTTCCTAATCCATGCCCTTATCTTTTTGAGATGGTAATGTTCTTTTTCCTTTCCAATGCTGCCCACTAAACGCGTAGCCTTTTCCCTGGTGATCATGGCGGTCATCTGTTTGTGCTATTTCTCATACTAGCCCGCTCTTTCCTTTTGCTTGAAATCGGCATTGATGCCATATTTGACGGCGTAAATGGAATTGGCCCAGGCCCACCTTTGTTTTGGTCTTTTTCAAACTTAGGGCTTTGAAGATGGTATCTTGGAAGCGATTGCCTACGTGGAAGACCTCAAAGCCCGGATGTTCGATAAAGCCAATCCCATCGATCTAGTATTTGTTTACCTTTGCGTCAAATTTCATAGGCCTTATCTACTTGTCACGCATGGTAAGCCGAAGATAGTCTTAGGAGATACTGACAATGCGGCCCCTTCTTCTTGCGCCGCGTTTGCTATAAGATATGTTGCGTCTCTTCCATTTCAGGTATTTGGTACGAGGTATCCTTGCCCAAGGCCTTGCAAACGGCCCTTAGTTGGCGATGGCTCAACTCTACGCACTCCCATAACAGCTTCTCTTCTCTCCGGTAGGGTAGCAATTCACTCTCATAGCACGTGGCATCCATCACGATATTGTGCCTATCGGCCATATGGGCGGATCATGAACTAACAGGGTTCATTGGATCTTATCAATATCTAGCTTTTTAGCAAGTTCGCAGCGGATCTCGTTCGCGATCTTATAGTTCATAAGACGATGGTGCCCCAGATGTATCCCGCAAAAGAACTGGTAATCAACGTTGCTGTTGAGCTGCTCGATTAAACTCCTGTCCGAAAAGGCGGCATATTGCTTAAGGAACATCAAGGCCAGTTTGCCCTGGGTGTCGAAGATTGAAACGGGTTCCTTCCTACGGTTCACCAAGGTAAAGCTATCGACCACGGCATCCCAAGGTATGGCCGAATATATCCTACCTAGATTGCCCTGTGAGAAACGGTCGCGGAACAGCTCGAACCCTTGATTGGGGAGGTAAAAGAAACACTGAGCTGGAAATTGGAAAATGCGCTTATCTGGAACATGTATATTTTAGATAATACCGCATTTTTTAGAGGTATATGCTCATATTCGGGGTTTTATTTTACCCAAAACACAATTAATAAATTGAAAATCAGTTAGTTGAAATACTTCTAAAAATGCCTTTGAAAGCAAAAAATAGCTGGGGCTCCAACTATTTTTTTGCTCACACATTTTATGAGATAGTCCTCAGGTATCTAAATAACCACTTTTTTCTCTTAAATCATTATTGGCAACTATTCAAACTATTTGATAATTAGTTTCTTACTCTTGCCAGAATCTAATCTTATGAAATATAGACCAGCGTTTAACCCTTCAATATTAAGCCTTTACTTGATAGCAATCCTTTAAAAGAGTTAAATTATATGGCTTAATAAAACAAAGTGTTATTTCTAAAGAAAATCTTCTTTTGATGACCCTTTTTAGTTTTCAGTGCGCTTTTTCTTCCTTTTTTACATATTTAAAAATATATAAAATCATCATTATTTTTTTAATTGTATTCTAAGAGGTGCTATATGGAATAGCTATATTTGTTCTTCATAAAATTGCTTCATGAATAAGTTTCTTACTGTTGTTTTACTTCTCATTTGTTCTCCAATTTTTTCTCAAATAACTGTTAGTGGAGATATTAAAGATGAGCGTGGACTAGCTTTGCCAAATGCAGATGTTACTTTGCAACCATTAAATAAGTTTACCACAACAAATTTAAATGGTGTTTTTAAATTTCAAAATATAAGTACAGGAAAATATGTGTTGCAGATAAGCTACTTAGGAGCAAAAACACATGTAGAAACTATAAACGTAGATTCTCAGGATATATCATTTTCTATTATTTTAAAAGATGATGTTTTAAATTTAGAAAATATAGTAGTTACTGGTAATTTTGAACCTCGCCTTCAGCTTACTTCTAGTACTACAGTAACTACTTTAGGTGCTAAAGTAATCAAACAGAATATTCCTAGGGGCACAGCAGCATTGTTGCAGGAAGTTCCAGGAACGTTCGTAGATGCATCAGCCGGAGAAGTTTTTACTCGAGTTTATTCAAGAGGAATTTCAGCATCAGCGGAAGATGATATTGGTTGGTATTATATTTCTTTGCAGGAAGACGGGCTTCCTGTAAGTTTAGTACAACATTCTTATTACAGTCCAGATATTTTTCATAGAGTAGATATTACTACCGCTAAAGTAGAGGCTGTTAGAGGTGGTAATGCTGCTATTACTGCTTTAAACGGGCCTGGGGGAATCTATAATTTTATTTCTAGAGGACTCCGAGAAGGTTTAGGTGGTGAAATTCAACTGCAAGGAGGTTTGCAAGGAGAAGGAAATCCTTTGTTTCGTATTGATGGTATTTTAGAGGGATCACTACCAAATAATTGGTATTACAATATTGGTGGCCATTATCGAAAAGATGAAGGAGCAAGAAATACAGATTTTACCTTTAGTAAAGGAGGGCAAGTAAAGTTTAATTTAATCAAAAAGCACAATAAAGGAACTGTTAAATTCTATGGTAAGTTACTAGATGATTTTACCAATAGATATACAGGTGTATCAGCTGTAAATTGGGAGAATCCAGAAGCAGCTTTTGGGCAAGATTTTAATACTACAGCATTAATGCTACCTGCTTTTTCTGGGAATGTGCCAGATGGTAGAAGATTAAGTGAAGGTGGTACCAATAGTTTTGATCCTTCGCAAGGAGTACATGCTCAGGATAGAGTATTAGGAGTGGATATTTTACATGATTTAGGAAATGATTGGACCGCTAATTTTAATATTAAATATTCAACTAAAAGTGCCAATTGGCAAACTTCTATAAGTAATGCGTTTGTGTCTTTAAATAATCCGTTGGCCTATTTTATAAGCGGAGCGCAGTTTCCAATAGGTCAAATTGTTTTTCGTGATGTAGCCTCTGGGAATGAGTTGTCTCGCTTAAATAATAGTGGAATTTTAGCAGGAGAATCTTTTGAATATATAGGAGCGGGTGTGCTCCCTAATGATGCTATAATGGGAACAGCAGCTTGGTACAAAGAAAACCAATCTGATGAGCTAATAAATCAATTCACTATTCGTAAGAAAAGTGATAAACATGATGTAACTTTAGGTTTTGCGTCTGGTTTTTCGGATACTTCCTTATTTACGGAGGGTAGTTTTGCATATGTTACTTTTGAGCCCAATCCAAGATTGTTGCAAGTAACCTTAGAAAATCCTGGAGAACCTATAGTGGCTTTGTCTGATGAAAATGGATTGAGTAATTATGGTGGGTTATTTTTTGATAATTCTAGAGCAGATGTAAGTCAAGTTGCATTTTTTGCCAATGACCGATGGAAATTTGATAAGAAACTTCATTTTGATATTGGATTACGATATGAAACCATAAGTCATAAGGGAAGTAAAGATCGATCAGCTCCGTTTCAACAAGAAGGTGGTTTAGACAGAAACCCTTTAACGGCCTTTGATAATGGGGTTTTGATGCCAACAGGAGACCAAGATGAATTTGATTTTAACTATAATTATGTGTCTTATTCAATAGCATTAAATTATAAGTTAGGAAATGAAACAGTTCTTTTTACTCGTTTTTCTTCAGGAAATAAAGCGCCAGAATTGAATTATTACTTCAATAATTTTACCAATGTGCCCATAAATGAAAAAGGAGAAGTACAAAGAATTAAGCAAGCTGAGCTAGGGTTTAAATACAATAAAAACGATTTTTCAGCTACAATGACAGCATTTTGGAGTCAGCTTAAAAATATTGGTCTAGCAGATTTTGCTTCTGATCAAGATACAGGCAGTGTTTTTTATACACCTGTACAAATCAATAATTCAAGAACAACGGGTTTAGAGTGGGAAAGTGCTTATACGCTATTTTCTTCTCTCACCTTTCGCTTTAATGGTGTATTGCAAAGGGCAGTTGCTACCCAATGGACGATATATAACGCTGCTGGGTCTGTTGATATTGCAGATGATACCATAGTAGACTTTTCGGGTAATAAGCTTCCGTTTAATCCTAAAATATTATTTAATTTAGGAGTAGAATATCAGAAAAATAAATTTAATAGTTTTTTTAAATGGAACTATATCGGAGAACGAGAAGGAAATGTTGCTAATGCGTTTCAATTACCAGCCTATAGTATTTTTAATGCAGGACTAGGATATCGCTTAAGTCAAAATTTAGCTGTAGATGTATTGGTCACAAATCTTTTTAATTCTGATGGTTTAGCCAACTTTTTTGGTGCTAATAGTTTTGGGGCAAGTGCAAATGGTGTAACACCAGAATTTATTGCTGCTAATCCAGATGCAAGTTTTGTAGTAGTGCCAGTTTTACCAATAGGAACTACAGTTAAGTTAGCGTATCAATTTTAGATGTCATTTAAAAAATAGAAAATGCAAATAAGAGTTATTAATATAATTTTTATACTATTGTAACTTCAAGGCAAGGTTGTATGGGTTTAATTGACAAAATAAAAAGTTTACAAAGTATTAATTCCCTTTCTAAACATGAACAGTTAGTTCAAGGTATTATAGAGGCAATAGATACTGATATTTTGATTACTGGAGATCAATTGCCGTCTATTAATAATATGGTGAGCGAGTTGGGTTATGCAAGGAAAACAATCGTGAAAGCCTATGAAGAGCTAAAAGGTAGAGGGCTTGTTGAGTCAAAAAGACTTAAGGGGTATTTTATAATTAGTAAAGACACTAAAGTAACTTTAAAAGTAGCTTTGCTTTTATTTTCTTTTCAACGTTTTCAAGAGGAATTTTATAATGTTCTGCGTAAAGAATTAGGAAAAAGATATCAAATAGATGTTTTTTTTCATCATAATAATGGTGTGATATTTGAAACTATTTTTAACAATATAAAGGGGAGATATGGTAAGTATGTTATAGCACCAATACCAAATCCTGAAACGCAATTATTGCTAAAAACAATTCCTTCAGAAAAATTACTTATTGTAGATAGGTATTTGGCTATGCCCGAAGAATACTCTTATATTTCTCAAGAATTTGAAGAAAACACATATCGTAAATTAGTAGCCTTACTACCAGAAATAAAAAAATATAAAAAGTTTATTTTATTCTTTAAAGAAAATTCAGATTACCCTAAAGGTATCGCAAAAGCCTTTCAAAAGTTTATCCAAGAATATAACATAGCAGGTAAGATTGTACAACATTATAAACCTAATACGATTAAAAAAGGAAGTATTTATTTTTTTATAAGTGACACTTATTTATGGGATCTCTTAAGAGATTGTCGTAATAGCGAATATGTAGTGGGTAAGGAAATAGGAATCCTTTCGCATAATGATCATGTGGTGAAAGAAATTGTTTTTGGAGGTATTACTACAATTTCAACTAATTTTAAGGATATGGCAATAAAGGCTGCAGCACATGTAAAACATGGAGAACTTATTCATGAAATTATGCCTTTAAACCTTATAAAACGAAATTCGCTTTAGTTTTTATCCTATCAAATTATTTAGACTAAAAATTTTGAGAATTATCTCAAATTTTATTAATGAAACTTAATTTTGAAAATTCTAAAAGATGTACTCAAAATTTTAAGTTTAAATTCATCTCGCATTTCCATTGTGATCTTTGTTGAATATGCTCGATCCCTTTGCCTATTCCTTATATCAAGTCCAGACTTACCTTGAGATTTACCTTTTATGATAAAACTACATGCAGCAAGAGCCTAATTAACGGTTGTTTATCGAAATAGATATATGTTAATTTTAAAGCTTTAAAATAATAATATAAAAATATTTTTAACATAAAATTTTGATATGATAAAAATTATCTTACATTTGTATTGTAGCATAGAGTATCATAGCATAATAAAACCACGATTTCTCTTTTGCTTTAACTCAATTTGATTCAATTACTAACTTAATTATTAATTTTATGAACAAAAGATCACTAAAACTGTTTATTGGTTTTGTATTAACACTTTTTGTAAGTGTTGTGAGTGCGCAAACCGTAACTGTTTCAGGAACAGTATCTGATAGTGAAGGCCCTTTGCCGGGGGTTAACATTATTGTAAAAGGAACTACTAATGGAGTGACAACAGATTTTGACGGTTTGTACACTTTAGATGGAGTAGATAGTAATGCCACATTAGTATTTAGTTATATAGGTTTTGCTACTCAAGAAGTAGCAATTGATGGGCGTTCAGTTGTAAATGTAACATTACTTCCAGATGCACAAGCATTAAACGAAGTTGTTATAGTGGGTTATGGTACAAGTAACAAAAGAGAACTTACTGGTTCTGTTGCAACCATTAAAAGAGATGAAATTGTAAATGTTGTAGCGGGTAATCCCACTACTGCATTACAGGGTAAATTATCTGGTGTACAGATAGAATCACCAGGGGGAGCGCCAGGAGCTAGAAACAATGTCTTTATCCGTGGTGTAAATTCATTAAGTAATGCAGATCCATTATTTATTGTTGATGGTTTGTTTGTAGATAGTATGGAATTTATAAATGCAAAAGATATTGAAGATATTTCGGTATTAAAAGATGCTGCAGCATCAGCTATTTATGGATCTAGAGCCGCTAACGGTGTGGTTTTAATTAAAACCAACCATGGAATAAAAAATAGAGGTATAGAAGTAAAATTAGAATCTAGATATGGTTTTGAAACCGCTAGTAAAAAACTAGATTATATAGATGGTCAACAATATACAGATTATTTAAATCAACGTTTTATAAATGATGGTGATGCTACCAGAGTTAATTTTAATGGCGTAAATACAGATTGGCAAGAAGAGTCAATAAGTTCTGCTGTTGTTGAAGATATTGGTTTTTCAATTTCCGGAGGAGGAGAGAATTCTTCTTTTTTTGCATCAGGTAATTATTTTAATCAAGATGGTATTTTGGTAGGATCTGGTTTTAAAAGAATAAATTTTAGAGTCAATAGCAGATCAGATTTTGGAAGATTTTCTTTAACGGAATCTGTAGGTATTACAGAAACGAAATTACAAGAAAATAATTGGTTTGGTTGGGATGGCGTTTCAGTTCCTACATTAGCATTGAGAAATGAAGCTAATGAAGGTGGTTTTGAAGCTCCTAATTTACCAGTTCATGGACCTGGTGGTGTAAACCAATTTGGATTAGCAAGTTTAGAAGATAATTTGCTAACCACTAGAACTATTTATGGTAGTTTAAAATTAGATTATGATATTACAGATGATTTTACTGCAGCTATAAATTTTGGTATAGATTATACGAATACAAATGCATACCAATTTACACCAACATTTTTTATGAGTGCTACAGATGCTGTTTTAAATGTTAATGATGTTAATGATTTAACAGATTTTAGACAAGAAGATGTGAATGTGCTTTTTGAGCCCACTTTAGCATACAATAAAGAATTTGATGTTCATAAAATAGGAGCAGTTGCTGGTTACACCTTTTTTAGAGAAACACAAAATAGTAATGGAATTTTTGGACAAGGAACACCCTCTAATGTTATCCGTAGTGTAGGTGCATTACCAGCGAGTCCAGATAATGTGTTACTAGGGGAGAATAATATTGCTGCTTTACAATCTTTTTTTGGTAGAGTTAACTATGGTTATGATGGTAAATATTTATTTTCTGCAACGATTAGAAGAGATGAATCTTCTCGTTTTACTAAAGAAAATAGAACTGGATATTTCCCTTCTTTCTCTGCTGGTTGGAATATAAGTGATGAAGATTTCTGGAAGTCAGAAACTATAAACTATTTTAAATTTCGTGCTTCTTATGGAGAATTAGGTTCTTTTCCAGATACTTTTTACCCTACCCAAGCCGTTTTTTTAGCAAACCAGTCTAATACAAGTTTTGGTGGAGCTACAGCTACAGGATTGGCGCAAACCTCATTAGCTGATCCAGATTTAAAATGGGAAACTTCTAAAACGTTTGATGTTGGTTTTGATATGGCATTTTTAGATAATAAAATGAATCTTACGGTTGATTATTTTTCTAAAAATATTGAAGATGTTTTAGTGGCTATTAATGTGCCTTCCACAAGTGGTGTAAGTTTACCTGTAACAAGAAATGCAGGAGATTTGGTGAATAAAGGTTTAGAATTTGATTTTAATTATCGTAAAAATGATGGAGACTTTACGTATACCGTTGGGACTAATTTCTCATTTAACTTAGAGAGTAGAGCAGGAGATATTCCAAACCCTATCTTAGGACCAGCAATTGATGAAGATTTGCGTATTGTAAACCGTACCACAGCTAATGAGCCTATCGGAGCCTTTTTTGGTTTTGTTGTAGAAGATAGAGTTAACCCAGCAACTGGTGATTTTGTGCGTGTAGATGTAAATAATGATGGTGTAGTAGATGCTGATGATATTACAAATATTGGAGACCCAACACCAGATTTTATTTATGGTATTACATTTAATGCAAAATATAAAGATTTTGATTTTGGACTTAATTTTAATGGAGTACAAGGAAATGAAATTTATAACGTAGGAAGGTATTATAGTATTTTATGGCAAGATGGTGGTAAATTAACCGATGTGTTAAATTCATGGACACCTACAAATACAGATACTAATATTCCTAGAGCTACCATATCTGATGCAGCTGGGAATAGAGCTCCTTCATCTTTCTTTGTAGAAGATGGCTCTTATCTAAGACTTAGAAATTTAGATATTGGATATAATTTTAAAGATGGTATTAATGGTATAGATTGGATTAAGAATATGCGCTTATCACTTAATGTGCAAAATGTATTTGTAATAACTGGTTATAGTGGTTATGATCCAGATGTTTCTTCTACAAACGGTGGTAGAGCTAATAGAAATACAGGAGTACCAGGCCTAAGAACACCCGTAAATCCATTACTAGGTAGAGGTATTGATGCTAGAGCTTATCCAAATACAAGAACATTTACTTTAGGTTTACAAGCTACATTCTAATTTTAATATAAATAAAAATGAAAAAGATTTTTCAATTCAATTCAATTAAAATGCTTCTTGCTAGTTTATTAGTATTGGTAGCATGCTCTGATGATGTTTTAGAGCAATTAAATAATAATGCAACTTCTACAGCCAATTTTGGTAGTTCTGCAGAGCAAGTAGAAGCTGCTGTTAATGGTGCATTTCATTCAGTAACGAGCACTTTTTTTTGGGGAAGAATAATTCATACAGGCGCAATGTTGCGTTCCGATGAATTCAATATTTTTCCATTTGGTAGTAATACAGCAATGTCTACTTTTCAAGGAAACCCCGGAGATCGTTGGGCAACAGAACCATGGCAGCAATTGTATAAATCTATTGCACGTTGTAATAATATTATTATTAATGTAAATGCAGAAGGTATACCAGATGATGATACCCGAAATGGTCTTGTAGGACAAGCTTATTTTTTAAGAGCCTTTGACTATTGGTACCTTACTAACTTATACGGTAGAGTACCGCTTATTACAGAACTACCAGATTTAGATAATTTATTGGTAGATCAGGCAGAAACCTCAGCGATATGGGCACAGATTATTTCGGATTTAGAAATGGCAGAAAGTATGTTGCCAGCTTCCTGGGAAGGTGATAATGCAGGAAGACCAACATCTGGAGCAGCAACAGCGCTAAAAGGAAAGAGCTATTTATATATGAAAGATTTTCCAAATGCAATAACAGCACTTAATAGTTTAGTAGGGAGATATAGCTTGTTGCCAGCGGAACAATTTGCAGATAATTTTTCAACCACAAATGAAAATAATTCAGAATCTGTTTTTGAATTACAATTTCAAGGGCAAACCACTTTTATTTGGGGTACAGATATCCCAGGTACTGGATCTATGGGGAATTATCATATTGATTATGCTCCGCCTGTAAAAACTCCAGATAGAGGCCATGTTATTAATCCTTGGTTATTGGAATTATTTAATGCAAATGGAGATGTTGTACGAAGAAATGAAACATTAACATTTAATTATCCAGGTGCAACAGGTTATGGTGGAGTTGATTTTGTTACAGATATAGGAGATGAAACGCCTGAACCAGAAGGTGAACCATCTGATGCAGTTACTATAGCCGTTGAAGAGGGAGTAGCACCAATTTTTAGTAGAAAATATACTGGAATGGAATTAGGTGTTAGAGCTGATGTAGATTTTTTAGGAACTAATGTGGGTAATAATTGGAGAATTATACGATATGCAGATGTTTTATTAATGTTAGCAGAAGCTTTAAATGAAGATAACCGTACTGCAGAGGCAGGACCTTTTGTAGATATGGTTCGCCAAAGAGCCAATCTATCAACAATAACAGATTTAGGTTTAGACCAAACAGCAATGCGCCAAGCAATTATAGATGAGCGAGCTATGGAATTAGCAGGAGAAGGGCATCGTTTCTTTGATTTGGTTAGATGGGAGTTGGCAGATGATTATTTAGGACCTACTTCTTTACACGTCACCAACGGTTCGCAAACATATCATCCTAAATCTATTTCTGGTGGTACTTTTCAAACAGGGAAACACGAATTGGTGTGGATTCCTAATTCAGAAAGAGATGCTAACGGAAATTTAGATCAAAATCCTGGGTATTAAAATTTTGAGTTTGAGTTGTAATTTAAGGAAGTGTTTAAGCCAAGTAACTCAGTTACTTGGCTTTTGCTAGTACTAAAATTGTAATTTAGAATAAACAAATGTTGTGGGTATTTTAAGTGAAGGAAAAATAGAATAATTTATGATTGTAGATGTTACAGAGGATAGAGAAACTATTGGAATTAACCAGAGTACTAATAGTAAAGTAAGTTCATCCTTAAAAGAAATTACGAACAAAGATGGAATAATTATATACGATTTTGAAGTTTCGAGTACTGAAGCTGTTTTTCCTGATCCAATAACTTTAAAATGGAAAGTGCCTGCTATAAATGTAAAAGGCGTTTGGAAACCAACCGCAGACTTTTCTAAACGTATCCAAGCCGATTGGGAATTAGATCATATGGAATCCAGAATTTCTATTGATGCCCCAGTAATAAGCTTATTTAGTCATGATGATCATAATATACTAACATTTGCTTGCTCTGATGCAATTAATAAGCTAGAAATGAATGCTTGTATTAGAGAAGAAGATAATCAATTTTATTGTCATATTACTTTTTTTAGTGAGCAAGCGTATGAAACGAATCATTTTAAAACACAAATCCGTTTAGACTACCGACCTATTCATTTTTCAGAAACCTTAAAAGCTACTTCTAAATGGTGGGAGACTTATGAAGAATTAAAGCCAACTTCTGTACCAACTATTGCAAAAATGCCATTGTATTCTACATGGTATCAATTTCATCAAAGCTTAGATGAAAAATTACTACTAGAAGAATGTAAAATAGCAAACGATTTAGGGTATAAAGCTATTATTTTAGATGATGGTTGGCAGACAAAAGACAACAATAGGGGTTATGATTACACGGGAGATTGGCAACCAGAGCGAATTCCTAATATGAAAAAATTTGTTTCTAAAATTCATCAAACGGGGATGAAAGTGGGTTTGTGGTATTCTGTGCCATTTTGTGGTAAGAAATCTAAAGCGTATCAAAAATTTAAAGGAAAATTTTTAACAGAAAATCATAGATGGGCGCCAGTTTTTGATCCTCGCTATCCAGAAATAAGAGCATATCTAATCAATATTTATAAAAAAGCTGTAGAGGAGTGGAACTTAGATGGACTTAAATTAGATTTTATAGATGATTTTAGATGGTATAAAGACACCCCTTTACATCAAGAAAATGGTAGAGACTATGCTTCTATAAACCTTGCAGTAGATAAGCTATTATCTGATGTTATTACTGTATTAAAGCATGTTAATCCAAATATTTTTATAGAATTCCGTCAAAAATACATAGGCCCGGCAATGCGTAAATATGGTAACATATTACGCGCTTTTGACTGTCCAGGAGATGCTACCATGAATAGGGTAAGAATAGCAGATATACGTATGTTGTGCGGAGAAACTGCCGTACATTCAGATATGGTAACTTGGCATCATAAAGAGCCAGTAGAAATTGCAGCATTACAATTGATAAATACTTTTTTTGGTGTCCCACAACTTTCTGTGCTCTTAACAGAAATCTCTGGAGAGCATAAAGCAATGATTGCATTTTATACTAAATATTGGAACGAAAATGCTACGGTACTTATGGAAGGAAATTTTATACCTTTAAGCCCATTAAGCAATTACCCAATTAAAAAAGTTTCAAAAAATAATCAAACTATTATCGGTGTGTATGATGATTATGTTATAGAGATATCAAATGCTGATAAAAAAATACATATCTTAAATGCGCAATTGACAAATAAGATTGTATTAAGAAATAGAAAGAAAATGGGTAAATATAAATGTACTGTTTATGATTGTATGGGTAGCATAATGGATAAAACAGAATTCAAATTAAAAAAAGGCTTAATGGAAATTGCTGTTCCGGAATGTGGAATAATTCAGCTTAAAAAAATAAAATAAACAGTAAATAATGGATGTATTACCAATTTTATCTTTCGCAGGGTTTACAATATTAGTGGCTATCATTGCATGGTATGCTTCAAGAAATACAGATGAGAAATCTGCTGATGGCTATTACCTTGGTGGGAGAAGTTTAGGTGCTATAACCATAGCAGGTTCCTTATTACTTACCAATCTTTCTGCAGAACAAATAGTTGGTTTAAATGGGCAATCTTTTGCGCAAGGAATTTTAGTAATGGCATGGGAAACTTTAGCTGCAGTGGCAATGATTGTAACTGCTATTTTTTTATTACCTAAATATATGAGATCTGGAATTACTACTATTCCAGAATTTATAGAAGAGCGCTTTGATGCACAAACAAAATCGATACTGTCCATTCTTTTTTTAGTAGCTTTTGGTGTAGTACTATTGCCTACCATATTGTATTCTGGATCTATTGCCTTTAGTACTATGTTTGATTTGCCAACAGCATTAGGAGTGCCACAGTCCACTATTATTTGGATTTGTGTATGGAGTATAGGTTTAATTGGTTCTGTATATGCCATTTTTGGTGGTCTTAAAGCAGTAGCGGTTTCGGATTTAGTGAATGCTATTGGTTTGTTAATAGGAGGATTGTTAATTCCTGTTTTTGGTTTATTACTAATTGGTAATGATAGTATTAGTGATGGTTTAAGTACTTTATGGAAAGGAAATCCAGAGAAATTTAATGTAAAAGGAGAAATAGATTCTTTTATTCCTTTTGGTACGATCTTTACTGGAATGATGATCGCTCAAATGTATTATTGGGGAACAAACCAATCTATATTACAACGTGTTTTTGGTGCTAAAAGCTTAAAAGAAGGGCAAAAAGGGATGATTTTTGCTGGTTTTGTAAAGTTTCTTATCCCAATTATAGTCGTATTACCCGGCGTTATAGCTTGGCATGTTTTTGATGGAAATTTAGAAAACGCAGATCAAGCCTACCCAGCATTAGTTCGTAAAGTATTACCGTCTGCGTTCTTAGGTTTTTTTGCAGCTGTTTTATTTGGCGCAGTTTTAAGTTCATTTAATAGTTTACTTAATAGTAGTTCTACTTTGTTTGGAGTAGATCTATACGGCCAATATTTTAATAAAAATGCCTCGGATGTGCAAAGAGTAAAAGCAGGGAAGAAATTTGGTATTGTTTTAGCAATAATATCAATGTCTATTGCACCTTTTATAGCAGATGCACCAGACGGATTGTTTTCTTATATTCAAGAGTCTTTAGGAAGTTTAAGTGTCCCTATTTTAGCAGTGGTAACCATGGGGATGATTACTAAAAAAGTACCTGCTTTAAGTGCAAAAATAGTTTTAACAGTAGGGGTGCTTATGTACCTAATTAGTCAATTTGTATTAAGTCCTTATTTTGTGGATGCAGCATTAGCAGAAGCTGCTGCAAACGGTATCACAAATGCAAAAGAGCTAGGTGTAATAAAGGCAAAGGCGTACCCTCACTTTTTACATATTATGGGAATTCTTTTTGTGATTAATGTAATATTTATGCTGTTTATGGGAATACTTTTTCCTAATCAGAAGGTGTATGAGCCTAAAATTACTGAGGAAATAGATATAACTCCATGGAAATATGCAAAAATTGTTGGTCTTGTTATTTCCATATTAGTATTAAGTACTTACTTTATTTTCTAAGTTAAACGAAATGATTTCAGACAAGAAATATATTATTGCCTTAGACCAAGGCACGTCTAGTTCTAGAGCACTTTTAATTAATGATAATGGCGCTATTGTTGCAATGGAACAAGAGGAATTTCAACAAATATATCCGCAATCAGATTGGGTAGAACACGATCCAAATGCTATTTTAGAAACCCAATTAAACGTTTTTCATAGGCTTATAAAAAAACAAAAAATCGCTTTGTCAGACATTAAAGCTATAGGGATTACCAATCAGCGCGAAACAACTATTGTTTGGGATAAGAAAACGGGTAAACCTATTTATAATGCTATTGTTTGGCAAGATAAAAGAACAGTATCTTATTGTGAGAAATTAAGAGAGAATGGTTTAACCAATTATATTAGAAAAAATACAGGGCTAGTCATAGATTCTTATTTTTCTGGAACTAAAATAAAATGGATTCTAGATCATGTAGATGGAGCTCAAGAAAAAGTTTTAAATGGTAATTTGTGTTTTGGAACAGTAGATACCTGGTTAATATGGAATTTAACAAAAGGAGAAGTTCATGTAACCGATTATTCTAATGCCTCCCGAACCTTATTGTATAATATTAATACATTAACTTGGGATGAAACCTTATTAAAAGCCTTAGAAATTCCTAAAAGTCTATTGCCAGAAGTTAAACCTTCTTCAAGCATATTTGGATATTATGAATTAGAGGGGCAAAAAATTCCTATAGCCAGTATACTAGGTGATCAGCAGGCAGCACTCTTTGGTCAAGCATGCATACATAAAGGTGATGCTAAGAATACCTATGGCACAGGTTGTTTTTTATTAATGAATACTGGTGAAGCTCCACAATATTCTAAAAATGGATTGTTAACCACAATTGCTTGGGGTGTAAATGCTAAAGTAAGCTATGCTTTAGAAGGTAGTATTTTTATAGGAGGGGCTGCTATACAATGGTTAAGAGACGAATTAACCTTAATTGCTTCTGCAGCCGAAACGGAAGTGTTGGCTAATGAATTACAAAATGATAATCCAGTTTATGTAGTTCCTGCTTTTGCTGGTTTAGGAGCGCCATATTGGGATATGTATGCACGGGGAGCTATTTTTGGATTAACAAGGGATACTGGTAAAAAACATATTACAAAGGCAACTTTAGATAGTTTAGCTTATCAGACCAGAGATATTTTAGAAGCTATGCAAAACGATTCTGGTTTAGAAATGAAATCTTTACGAGTAGATGGTGGTGCTGCTGCAAATGATTATCTAATGCAATTTCAAGCAGCTATACTAGGTAAAGAAGTAATTAGACCAGCTTCTATAGAATCTACTGCGTTAGGGGCTGCTTATATGGCAGGAATAACAGTGGGTTTATGGAAAGAAGAAGATATTGTACAATCTAAAGATATAGACGCCGTTTTTAAACCTAATATCTCTGAAGAAAAAAAAGATAAGCTATACAAAGGATGGAAAAAAGCAGTGAAACGAACTATGAATTGGGAAGAAAAAGCATAAAAATTGCGATACAAAAAGAATGGAAATAAAAACATATACGCATTTAAGGAGAGCGGAATTAATAACTAAGTTTAAGGATGCCTCATATGATTTAGTCGTTATTGGAGGTGGTATTACAGGTGCTGGTATTGCGTTAGATGCAGCCTCTAGAGGTATGAAAGTTGCTTTAGTAGAAAAAGGAGATTTTGCATCAGGAACAAGCAGTAAATCTACAAAGCTAATACATGGAGGATTACGGTATCTAAAACAATTTGATTTTGCTTTAGTGAGAGAAGTTGGTACAGAAAGAGCTATAGTACATAAACTTGCACCGCATTTAGTATTACCAGAAAAAATGCTGTTACCACTAGTAAAAAATGGTTCTTACGGCAAAATTTTATCATCAATTGGACTAAAAGTATATGATATTTTAGCCAATGTAAAAGGAGATGATAGAAGAAAAATGATAGGTAAAGAAAAGGCTTTAGCTTTAGAACCACTTTTGCCTAATAAAGAATTAAAGGGAGCAGCGTATTACGCAGAATATAGAACAGATGATGCAAGACTTACCATAGAGAATATAAAAACAGCTAATAATTACGGAGCTACTATTTTAAATTATTCAGAAGTACAAAACTTTTTATACAAAGAAAATCAGGTTTCTGGCGTTGTGGTAAAAGATGTTTTAAGTGATGAGGTATACCATATAAATTCTAAATTTGTAATTAATGCTGGAGGACCTTGGGTAGATGAATTAAGAGCATTTAATGCTTCTAAAACTGGCAAGCAATTGCATCTTACTAAAGGTATTCATTTGGTTTTTCCTAAAGAAAAATTGCCAGTAAAGCAATCTGTTTATTTTGATATTCCTGATGGTAGAATGATGTTTGCTATTCCCAGAGGAAAAGTTACCTATGCTGGGACTACAGATACAAGTTATAAAGGGGATAAAAACGATATAGATGTAAATAAAAAAGATGCTAATTATGTTTTAGATGGCATTAATACAATGTTTCCTGGTGTTCATTTAGAACTTAAAGATGTCATTTCTTCTTGGGCTGGCTTACGCCCTTTAATACACGAAGAAGGAAAATCGCCTTCAGAATTGTCAAGAAAAGATGAGATTTTTGTTTCAGATACAGGCCTTATAAGTATGGCTGGTGGTAAGCTAACAGGGTATCGTAAAATGGCACAAAAAATAGTTGATAAACTTCAAAAGAAATTAGAGCGAAAAACAGCGGTTAATTTTAAAAAAGTAGCCACAAAAAAAATTCCACTTTGTGGTGGTGTATGGAAAAGCCATAAAGAAGTATTGACGTATATTAATAAACTAATAACTGATTATAGTACAATAGGGCTTAGTGATTATTATGCTTGGTATTTAACTACTACATATGGGAAACAAACGGAAAGAATATTAGCTATTTATAATTCTTTTGAAAAAGGAACCCATTTCGGAAAACTAATAAAAGCAGAATTACATTTTTGTATTCAACATGAAATGGTTGTTACACCAATGGATTTTTTTATAAGACGTACCGGAAGAATGTATTTTGATATTGAAAGTGTTTCTACGTATTTAGATTTGGTATTAGAAGAGTTTAAAACAATTTTTGAACTTTCTGACGAAAAAGTGTTATCCTACAAGAAAGAATTAGAAAAAGAAATTTACAACCATTCTAATTTTGAATAATCTTTATAATACATCCAAAATACGTTCTAACGCCATACCTCTTGAGCCCTTTATAAGAATGTTACTTTTTGGAATTTCTTGTTTTTTTAAGAATTCTTTTAAAACTTCAAAAGAAGAAAAAGTATCTATTTTTGTTTGAGTAGTATTAAAATTTTCGCCTATTAAATAAGTATAATCAAAATCCATAGAGATCGCTAAATCTGCAATTGCTTGATGTTCATTTGCTGCGGTTTCACCAAGCTCAAACATATCACCTAAAAAAACAATTTTAGAAGTAGCATCTATTTTTTTAAAATTTTCTAATGCAACCTCCATACTACTAGGATTAGCATTATAAGCATCTAAAATAATTTGATGACCATTTTTTTCTATAATTTGTGAACGGTTATTTGATGGAGTATAACTCTCAATACCTTTTTTAATATCTTTTATACTTACGTTAAAGTATTTACCCATTAGTATTGCAGCACAGCAATTATTATAATTATATGCCCCAATTAGTTTTGAGTTAATTTCTGAATTTTCAAAAGCAATTTGCACAAATGGATTTGCGGATATAAACTGAATTGGATAGTATTTTGAATTGGTTTGACTATAACCAAACTTTTTAGCATAATTGTTTAGTTTGTCTATTTGAATAGGATCGTCTGCATTAAGAAAAACGTACTTATTATCACTAATTAAATATTGATAAAGCTCACTTTTGCCCTTTATAACACCTTCAACACCCCCAAAACCTTCTAGATGTGCTTTTCCAAAATTAGTTATATACCCATAATCTGGCTCAGCTATGGTGCATAGAAATTCAATTTCTTTTTGGTGATTGGCACCCATTTCTACTATGGCTATTTCTGTATCTTTTTTTATAGTTAATAGCGTTAAAGGAACCCCAATATGATTGTTTAAATTTCCAATGGTTGCAATAGTTTTATAACTTGTGGCTAATACAGCGTTAATCAGTTCCTTTGTGGTGGTTTTTCCATTACTTCCTGTTAAACTAATAATTTTAGCTTTAGATTGTTTACGATGGTAATTAGCAAGTTTTTGTAATGTAACTAATACATCCTTTACTAGAATTGTATTTTTGTGATTTGCGTATTTTTCTTCGTCAACAATAGCATAGATAGCACCGTTTTCTAATGCTTTTTGGGCATAAGCGTTACCGTTAAAATTATCCCCTTTTAATGCAAAGAAAAGGCAGTTCTTTGTGATTTTTCTGGTGTCTGTAGATATTGTAGGATGCTGTAAAAACAGCTGGTGAAGTTCTGCTATTATCATAAAACTAAGGTATAAAAAAAGTCCTGATGTTTTTTCATCAGGACTTTTTTTATGTTGTATAAATTTATTTTGTCTTTTTGTGACGTACTTGTTTGTTTTTAATTTTTGATTTAGAACCAACTCTAGACATTGCACATCTAAATCCAATATAGTCTGTAGCCATATATTGTGGTAAATATCTACGTTGCGCTGGGTCTAACCAATACGCTCTATCTCTCCAAGAACCACCTTTGTAAACTCTAACTTCATCATTAATTAAAGAAGTTCTATTGTTAGATTTGTCATATTGTCTTGTGATATTTCCAAGAGAATCTCGCTCTACTTTGTGCTTAGGAGAGTTATACATCTTCTTTTGTTCTTTTTTCTCACCATCTTCACCTTCTTCCTCATCATTAAATCTGTCATAAAATCTTGAAGAACTTGGATCTCCGTCTCGGTGACCTCTATTATCACTTTTAGAGAAATTTGTTCTTAAATACGTTTCTTCTTCATCAACAGCTACCATTCGTATTTCACCAGGTAAATTTACAGCAACTACTTTGCCATTTGGTAAGGTGTCATAAACAACTTCATTACCAGTTAGTACTTGTGCTTTACCATCATCACCAATAGCGGTTTTCATGTAAACATTACCTCTGTAGTAATTAAAATCACTCACTTCGTCATCTACAATCGGTCTGTAAACATCAGCCACCCATTCGGCAACATTACCAGCCATATCATATAAACCTAAAGCGTTAGGCTTGTATTTTTTTACTTGAGCAGTAATATCAGCACCATCGTCAGACCATTCTGCGATTCCACCATAATCACCTTTTCCTTGTTTAAAGTTTGCTAATTGATCTCCTCTTCCTACTCGCTTTCCATTTCTAGTGTAATCACCTTCCCAAGGATATTTTTTTCTTCCTCTGTAATTGTTGTACTCTCTAGATCCCACTTGTGCTTGTGCAGCATATTCCCATTCCGCTTCTGTAGGTAATCTATATTCTGGTAAAATTACACCTGTGCTTCTTCCTGCAAATACAGAGACAGAATCTTTTTTCTTTTTACCTTGTAAAGAATCTATTTGACTCGCATATGAAGAATGTGGATTGTTTAAGTAAGTTTCTGTGCTAAATGATCCTTCATCTATTTCACCATTATACACTTTGTATAAAGCTTCTTCTGCTACATAACCTTCTTTTACTAATTTCATTTCGTTTACACGATCTGTACGCCATTCCGCAAACTGAGTAGCTTGTATCCAATTTACACCAACTACAGGATATTCTGCATAACCTGGATGACGTAAATAATTATTAGTCATTGTTTCGTTATATCCTAAACGGTTTCTCCAAACTAAAGTATCTGGTAATGCTCCTTTATAAATATTAGCATATCTTGGATCGTCTGGAGGATATACATTTTTTAAATAGTCTAAATATTCTAAGTACATAGAATTCGTAACTTCAGTTTCGTCCATGTAAAAAGATTGAACGTGCTGCGATGATGGTGTATTATTCCATTCATGCATTACATCATCTTGAACTTTACCTTTTGTAAAGGTACCTCCTTCAACAAATACTAAGCCAGGAGCAGTTTCTTGCTCTTTATAATCTGTATTTTGTTTAAATCCACCTTCTTTAGCATTTATTTTCCATCCAGTGGCTCTTGAAGTATTTTTAGATGAAGAAGAAGACTTCTTACAACTACTTACGCCACCTGCTATAATAGCACAAGAGAGAATAACTTTAATGAATTGTTTTTTCATAATTAGGACTTGAGTTCTATAATATCAACTTATAATTTATAGTTGAATTCAATATTTATATTTTCTTTACTATCGCATTCGGCATTAAAACGTCATTTTGCAAAGAATATTTCATTAAACTGAAATATTTTGCAGAATATTAAGATTCAATAACCAGAATACAATATGGTATTACTATTATGATAACGAATAAAAAATGATAATAGTATTCGCATTTCACCTTTTTTAAATTTAATTTCATAGGATTTTTATATAGGATTGTAATAAAACTTTTATATTTAAATTGTATTATTGTAGCCGACCATTTTTTAAATTTTTATTTCTAAGTAGATAAGTTTTTTTAAAATAGAACGTTTAATATAATGAGAACGAGAATTTTTAGAAAAAATAGTATTATTCTAAAAATATACACTAATTAAAATATAGAAATGAAAAAATTATTAGTCTTTACCTTATTAATAATCACTTTTAAATTAACTGCACAAGGAGAAAGAGCTATTACTACAGGTGTCCCTTTTTTAAATATAGCTGCTGATGCCAGAGCTTCTGGTCTAGGTGATATGGGAGTTGCTACTTCTGTAGATGCATATTCCCAACAATGGAATCCAGCAAAATTTGCTTTTGCAGAAAATAGAATAGGTATTGGTATTAGTTATACTCCTTTCTTAGAGAGTGTGGTTAATGATATAGGTTTATTAAATGCTAATTTTTATAACAAGATTGATGCTCAAAGCGCATATGCTATTAGTCTTAGATACTTTACTCTTGGAGAAATAGAGTTAAGACAAACGGCTGGAGAACCAGGAACTAGAGTTAAACCAAATGAGTTTGCTTTAGATGGTTCTTATTCTTTAAAGTTAAGTGAAACCTTTTCTATGGCAGTTGCAGGTAGGTTTATAAGTTCAAATCTTAGATTACAAAATCAGCCAAATTCTGATGCGCAATCGGCAACTTCTTTTGCAGTAGATGTTGCAGGTTTCTATACCTCTAAAGAAAAGGCATATAATTCTTTTGACGGTAGATGGAGAGCAGGTTTTAATATTTCTAATGTTGGGAATAAAATAACTTATGACCAGGGCGGTAACACAAACTTTTTACCTACTAATTTAAGATTTGGCGTTGGTTTTGATTTTATTTTAGACGCAGATAATGTCTTAGCTTTAACATCAGAATTTAATAAGCTATTAGTACCTACACCACAAGATTTTAATAACGATGGTGTTGTTAATGGTTTGGATAATGATGAATTGCAAGATATAGGTTTTGTGGAAGGAATTTTTTCCTCTTTTGGAGATGCTCCTGGAGGTTTTTCAGAAGAATTACAAGAAACTACATGGGCATTAGGGGCAGAGTATACCTATCAAGATTCCTTTATGCTGCGCACAGGATATTTTAATGAAAGTCAAGAAAAAGGATTTAGAAAATTCTTTTCTTTAGGTGCTGGTTTTAAATTTAGAGCAGCACAAATAGATTTATCTTACTTGTTTTCTACATCAAGAATAAGAAGTCCATTAGAAAATACATTACGTTTTTCTTTAACATTCAACTTAGGAGATCAACCAACTTTAGCTGAATAACTAAGAAAGTGTAAAAGATGTAAAAAGATCAAAGAATTTATTTCTTTGGTCTTTTTTAGTTTTTAAGAAAATTCTTTGTGTTATCTTACTTTACCATTTATAAAATTAAATTATTGTGAGAAAACAACAACTAAGTATAGAATTTTCTGTTTTCGATTCTTTAAAAGAATTACCTAAAAAAGAGTATCTATTAATGAAAAAAGCTGTTGCTGCCAGAAAAGATGCATATGCTCCATACTCAAACTTTCAAGTAGGGGCTGCTGTATTATTAAAAAATGGAGAAGTAGTAATAGGGAATAATCAAGAAAATGCAGCGTTTCCTGCAGGGCTTTGTGCAGAACGAGTTGCTGTTTTTCAAGCAGGAGCAAAATATCCAGAAGAAACAATTATAGCTATAGCGATTTCTGCTACTTCTAAAAATTATGTAGTAGATACAGCTGCTGCGCCTTGCGGTAATTGTAGGCAAGCTATAGCTGAGTACGAACAAAGGCAAAAAACGCCTATTCAATTATTTTTAATGGGAGAAAAAGGAGAAGTAATTCAATGTAATTCGCTTGCAGATATTTTACCCCTCGCCTTTAACAATTCATTTTTATGAATTTAATGGCTAAAAAATTGATAAATATCACTTTTAAGGGGCAATTCATGAAATTCTGATTTTCTCAACAAGCTTTTGCTTTAATTTTTTTACCTAATTGATTTATATGTGTATTTTTGTGTTTCGCTTTTTCTCTAAATCATTAATAATAGCGATAATGCAGTACTACAAAAACACAATTAATGGAAAAAATCACTAAGGAAGTCTACCTAAAATGGTATGAAGACATGTTATTCTGGAGAAAGTTTGAGGATAAACTTGCAGCCGTTTATATCCAACAAAAAGTTAGAGGGTTTCTTCACTTGTATAACGGACAAGAAGCTGTTTTAGCAGGGGCTTTACATGCAATGGACCTTACAAAAGATAAGATGATTACAGCATATAGAAATCATGTTCAGCCAATTGGTATGGGAGAAGATCCTAAACGAGTAATGGCAGAATTGTATGGAAAAGTTACTGGAACATCTAAAGGAATGGGAGGTTCTATGCATATTTTTTCTAAAGAACATCGTTTTTATGGTGGGCATGGTATTGTTGGAGGTCAAATTCCTTTAGGTGCTGGATTAGCTTTTGCGGATAAATATAAAAAGAGTGATGCCGTTACAATATGTTACATGGGAGACGGTGCTGTTAGGCAAGGTTCCTTGCATGAAACATTTAACTTAGCGATGCTATGGCAATTACCAGTAGTTTTTGTTTGTGAAAACAATGGTTATGCTATGGGGACATCTGTAGCAAGAACATCTTATTCTACAGATATATGGAAGCTAGGTTTAGGGTATGAGATGCCATGCGGGCCTGTAGATGGTATGGATCCAGTAACTGTTGCAAAGGAAATGAGTAAAGCAATAGAAAGAGCAAGAACAGGAGGAGGACCAACTTTCTTAGAAATGAAAACATACAGGTATAGAGGTCATTCTATGTCAGATGCTCAACACTACAGAACAAAAGATGAAGTAGAAGAATACAAAAAAATAGATCCAATTACACAAGTATTAGATGTAATAAAGGAGAATAAATACGCAACTGAAGAAGAAATTAAAGCAATAGACAAAAGCGTAAAAGCTAGAGTTTCTGAGTGCGAAAAATTTGCTGAAGAATCAGAATATCCGCCGATAAACCAGATGTATGATATGGTATACGAGCAAGAGGATTTTCCATTTGTAAAACATAAATTATAGTTCAATGGCGATAGTAGTAAATATGCCAAGACTTAGTGATACCATGGAAGAGGGTACTGTTGCTAAGTGGTTAAAAAATGTTGGAGATAAGGTAGAAGAAGGAGATATCCTTGCAGAAATAGAGACAGACAAAGCTACAATGGAGTTTGAGTCTTTTAATGAAGGAACACTTTTACACATAGGAGTTGCAGAAGGTGATGGTGCACCAGTAGATACGCTTTTAGCTATTATTGGTGATGAAGGAGAAGACATCTCAGCACATTTAAATGGTGCTGCATCCTCATCAGAAAATACAGCTTCGGAAGATAATGCGCCTAAAGAAGAAAAAGTAGCAGAAACATCAACAAGTGAAACAGCTACAACAATACCAGAAGGAGTAGTAATTGTAAACATGCCAAGACTTAGTGATACTATGGAAGAAGGTACTGTTGCTGCTTGGTTAAAAAATGTAGGTGATACTGTAGAAGAGGGCGATATTCTTGCAGAAATAGAAACAGATAAAGCTACCATGGAGTTTGAGTCTTTTAATGAAGGAACTCTTTTACATATTGGGGTTGCAGAAGGTGAGGGCGCTCCTGTAGATACGCTTTTGGCTATTATTGGCCCTGCAGGTACAGATGTGAACAGTGTTTTAAATGCAAAACCATCAACAGCAAGTACAGATAATGATGCAAAAGTGGAAACAAAACCTACTGAAAATAAAGAAGTAGTTAATACTCCAACAGTGTCGTCTAATGATACTAAAAGAGTATTTGCATCACCATTGGCTAAAAAAATAGCTTCTGATAAAGGATTAGATTTATCTCAAATTTCAGGTTCAGGAGATAATGGTAGGATAGTTAAGAAAGATGTAGAGAATTATACCCCTTCTGCTACATCTACAAAAACTACAACCGTAGCAAATGATACTAATACTGTAGCAGCAACTAAAATTATAGCTCCAGTATTACCTGTTGGTGAAGAAGGCTCAGAAGAAGTTAAAAATTCTTCTATGCGAAAAGTTATTGCAAAAGTATTGGGGCAATCTAAATTTACAGCACCACATTTTTACCTTAATGTAGAGGTGGATATGGATAATGCTAAAGCCTCTAGAGCACAAATTAATAGTTTGCCAGATACTAAAGTGTCGTTTAATGACATGGTTTTAAAGGCTTGTGCAATGGCATTAGTAAAACACCCACAAGTAAATACCTCTTGGAACGGAGATACAACGCGTTATAATAAGCATATTCATTTAGGTGTTGCTGTTGCTGTTGATGAAGGCTTGGTAGTGCCAGTAGTAAAATTTGCGGATCAATTACAACTTACTCAGATTGGGGCAGCAGTTAAAGATTTAGCAGGGAAAGCTAGGAGTAAAAAAATAGCACCTAACGAAATGGAAGGTAGTACATTTACCGTTTCTAATTTAGGAATGTTTGGTATTGAGTCATTTACATCAATCATAAATCAGCCCAATTCTGCAATTTTATCTGTAGGAGCAATTGTAGAAAAACCGGTGGTTAAAAATGGAGAAATTGTGGTAGGAAATACAATGAAACTTACTTTAGCTTGTGATCATAGAACTGTAGATGGTGCCGTAGGAGCACAGTTTTTACAGACTTTGAGATCTTTTATTGAAAATCCAGTAACGATGTTAGCCTAATTACTAGAGGCTTTAAAAAATCATATAAAGCATCCGTTTTTAGCGGATGCTTTTTTTATCTTTAAGTTTTTAAATAGAATACCTCTTATGAAAATAATAGTATATGTGTTAGCAGTAGTCTTTATGTGCAGCTGTGGTGGATCAAAAATTATTAAAACAAAACCTGAAAATATTGAAGCCAAAGAAGTTGTTGAGAGCCAAGTGGCAGATTCTGAAATAATAAAAGAAGTTAAAAGAACTGCGCTTGCTAAAGTTTCTTTTGCAACAAGTAAAGGTGTAAAAGAAATTATTTCTTTCTTAGCCTCAGATGATTTAAAAGGAAGAGATACCGGAAGTGAAGGAATTGAAGTTGCAGCGAATTATATTGAAGCAATATTTAAAAAGAATGGAGTAAAACCATATTTTAAAACATACAAGGATACCATTTCTAATTTTAATAAACCAGCATATAATGTTGTTGGTGTTTTAGAAGGCTCTGATCCAATTTTAAAAGAAGAAGTTGTTATTATAGGTGCTCATTATGATCATATTGGTATGCTTACTCCAGAAAATGGTGATGCTATTGCCAATGGAGCTAATGATAATGCATCTGGAACAACTACTGTTTTAGAATTAGCACGTTATTTTGGAACTACTAAAAAGAATAAACGAACTGTAATTTTTGCTTTGTTTACGGCTGAAGAAAAAGGATTGTTGGGTTCAAAAGATTTAGCTTTACGATTAAAAGAAGCGAATATTAATTTGTACACCATGTTAAATTTTGAGATGGTAGGTGTGGCCTTAAATGACAAAGATTATTTCATGTATGTTACAGGCTATGAAAACTCTAATATGGCTGCTGTAGCAAATGATTATTCGGGTGAAAAATTAATTGGTTTCTTGCCGTCTGCTAAGAATATGAATCTTTTCCGCCGCTCAGACAATTATGCTTTTCATACAGCATTTAATGTGCCTTCGCAAACATTTTGCACATTTGATTTTACAAACTTCAACCATTACCACAAAGTAGGTGATGAAGTAGAATTAATGAATTTTGACCATATGGCACGAGTAGTAAATAAATCTATACCGATGGTTACTGGTATTGTAAATGCATCAACTAAAGAAATTAAATACAATTAATGGCTAACATTATAATAACAGGTTCTAGTAGAGGTATTGGTTTTGAAATGGCTCAATTATTTGCTGATGATGGGCATAAAGTATTAGCTTTATCTAGAAATGAAAAGCCTATTTTAGCTTTAAATCATAAAAATATTACAGCTTTTTCTTTTGATTTAGGAAATGAATCTCATTTAGAGAAGCTTCAAGATTTTATAGATACCCATTGGGGAACAGTTGATATACTTATTAATAATGCAGGGAAACTATTAAACAAACCCTTTTTAGAAACGGAGGCAATTGCTTTTGAAGAAGTGTATAAAGTAAATGTATTTGGTGTAGCACGTATTACAAAACTAGTAATACCAAAAATGCCTAAAAATGGACACGTTATTACCATAAGTTCTATGGGTGGCGTACAAGGTAGTATGAAATTCCCAGGTTTATCTGCATATAGTTCTAGTAAAGCAGCCGTGATTACTTTAACAGAACTTTGGGCCGAAGAATTTAAAGAAACAGGACCGTCTTTTAATGTATTAGCTTTAGGCGCAGTACAAACAGAAATGCTAGAAGAAGCTTTTCCAGGTTATATAGCACCTACTACAGCATTAGAAATGGCGACATATATAAAAGATTTTGCCCTAACTGGGAATAAATTGTTCAATGGAAAAATGTTGCAAGTGAGCAATAGTACTCCGTAAGAAAAATAATGTTAAGTTAATTATAGAAAAGATTATTTTTGTAATATGCAGCGTATTCTTGAGAAATACCTTCCAGAAAGAGCCATAACGGATTGCATTACTTTAATAAAAGAGTATCATGTAAATCTAAAGGTTGTTAATCAGCGTGTTACAAGACATGGAGATTATAGAAGGCTTCCAGATGGTTCTCATAAAATTACAATAAATGCTTCTCTTAATAAATATAGGTTTTTAATGACCTTAGTGCATGAAATTGCCCATTTAGTTGCTTTTGAGAAATATGGTAGAGCAATAAAGCCACATGGTTTAGAATGGAAAAATACATTTCAAAAATTAATGTTACCATTTATTAGACCAGAAATTTTTCCTTCCAAAGTATTGCCTTTAATAGCTAACCATTTTAGAAACCCAAAAGCCAGTAGTGATACCGATGCACGACTATCAATAGCTTTAAAAGAATATGATAAAGTAGAAAAGATAGACCAAAGCTATGTGTATGAACTTCCTATAGGTAGTATTTTTAGAATACATAATGGAAGGGTTTTTAAAAAGGGAAATCGGAAAATAAAAAGATACGAATGTGCTGAAATTGCCACGGGAAGAATGTATTTGTTTCAACCAAATGCTGAGGTAGAATTAATAACAGATTAATTACATATGATGAATAAAAATAATTATGCAGTTTTAATGGCTGGAGGAGTAGGATCGCGTTTTTGGCCTGTAAGTACTGCAGAATACCCTAAACAGTTTCATGATATGTTAGGTACTGGTGACACATTGATTCAAAAAACATTTAAACGCCTAAATAAATTTGTTCCAACAGAAAATATTTTAATCCTAACTAATGAGCGTTATAACAATTTAGTTTTAGAGCAATTGCCTTTAGTAAAACAAAAGCAAGTAGTATTAGAACCTACCATGAGAAATACAGCACCATGTATTTTATATGCTTCATTAAAAATACAGAAAGAAAATCCAAATGCAGTAATGATTGTTGCTCCAAGCGACCATTGGATAGAAAACGAAGCGGCTTTTGCTACAGATGTACAACAGTGTTTTGATCTATGTAAAAATGAAGATGTACTTTGTACTCTTGGTATTAAACCTACTTTCCCCAATACAGGTTTTGGATATATAGAATATAACAAAACAAGCACTTCAGCAATTAAGAAAGTAAATCAGTTTAGAGAAAAGCCAGATTATGAAACTGCAAAACAGTTTTTAGAGCAAGGAAACTTTTTATGGAATGGCGGTATTTTTATGTGGAGTGTACAAACCATAGTTGCAGCATTTAAAATGTACCAAACTGCTCAATATAAATTGTTTGAGAAAGGGATAGAAATGTATAACACCCCTAAAGAGCAAGAATTTATTGATGTCCATTATCCAGAAGCAGAGAATATATCTATTGATTATGCTATTCTAGAAAACCATACTAATATAGCTGTATTACCTGCTACTTTTGATTGGAATGATCTAGGAACATGGGGATCACTTTATGACAAATTAGGTAAAGACGAACATCAAAATGCTATTGTTAACAGTAAAGTATTAGCAGAAGACGCTTCTGGAAATATGATTAGATCTGCAAAAGATAAAATTGTTGTAATAGACGGGTTAAATGACTACATTATAGTAGATAAAGAAGATGTTTTATTAATATATCCAAAATCTAAAGAACAAGATATTAAAAAAGTGCTTGTAAAAGTGAAAGATAAATTTGGAGACTAATACAACCATGATATGACAAACGAACCAAACCAAAACCAAAATGAAAGCGTAGAAGAAGTAGAAAAAGATTTTAAGGGACTTGTAGGAAGTTCTAAAAAATTTATTTCTGAATTATTGAGTATACGGAGCAATACCGATCAGGAAGCTACTAAAACTTCTATTATTGATGATATTCCCTTTAAAGGTCACACTTCATGGATTTTAATTTGCTCTATTTTTATTGCTTCTATTGGGCTAAATGCAAATTCTACAGCTGTTGTTATTGGGGCCATGTTAATATCTCCATTAATGGGGCCTATTTTAGGAATGGGGCTATCCTTAGCCATAAATGATATTGATACTCTGAGAAGATCGTTAAAAAACTTTTCGGTGATGGTAGTTTTAAGTGTATTGACTGCCTTTTTATTTTTTAAATTTTTTCCCTTAAAAACTGAATCCTCTGAGTTGTTAGCACGTACAGCTCCAGATATTAGAGATGTATTAATTGCCTTTTTTGGAGGTTTAGCGTTAGTAATTGCAAGGGCTAAAAGGGGGACCATTGCAAGTGTTATTTTTGGTGTAGCCATAGCAACAGCATTGATGCCGCCTTTGTGTACTGTAGGTTTTGGTTTGGCAATTGGCAATTGGGATTATGCTATTGGTGCCATGTATTTATTTACCATAAATACAATTTTTATAGCCTTGGCTACTTTTTTAGTGATTAAAATACTACGTTTTCCCATGGTGCGCTATGCCAATTCTAAACGGCGAGCACAAATTGCGCGGTTAGCATCAGTCATTGCTATTTCTGTAATGATACCAGCAGGGATCACATTTTATAATGCGTTACAACAGTCTTTACATAATAATGATGCAAAAGAATTTGTGAATAATACTATTGCAAAATATCAATTTTCTGGTAATGGTAGATTTTTGGATGACTTTACTGCTATAAAGTATGGTGAAGGTAACGTTTCTATCTTGCAGAAATTAGTAAGCCTCTTTAAGCCTGAAAAGACGGTTGATACTCGTAGTAATTCGTACATATCTGTTATGTTTATGGGTAATGAATTGGTTCCGGATAACATTATTTCTAGTTGGAATGCTATTAAGAATGAAAGCGAAAGACTTAAAAACACAGAACTCCGAATTATACAAGGTAGTAAGAATAAAGAGATAGATCAACTGAAGTATGTAGATGAATTGTATGAAAATACAAAAGCAGAATTGATGGGGAAAGATGAGAAAATTAGATTATTAGAATCTGAAGTGGCAAAACTTCAAAAATCGGTATCTAAAAAAATTCCATTTCAAGAGATTAGTGCAGAGGCTAAAATAAATTATGAAAACCTTTCTTCTTTAGCGTATTCTTATATGCTAAAAACAAATTTTCAAAAAACAGATACGATACCTGTCTTTGAAGTGCAATGGAAAGAAAGCAAAAAAGAGAAAGATTTTACAGCAAAAACTAAAAAACTATCGAATTGGTTAAAGGTTAGACTTAATGATACAATTATACAGGTACGAACTTTACCTAACCTAATAGAAGAACAGGCTAAATCAAAGTAGTGTTGTATGTAGTATGTTAAAAAACGAGTATTTATTAGTGACGAATAGCACAAAAAAATAACTTTGACTACTGACTACTGACTACTGACTACTGACTACTGACTACTGACTACTGACTATTGATACCTAATTCCGTTCCTCAATATACATTTGACGTACTTTTTTAAAAAGCTCTGAGCTGTATACAAAGTCCGTTACAGCTTCATTGTTAGTTTTAAAAATCTCTTTATTAGTACCTTCCCATTCTTTTAATCCATTTTTGAGAAAGAGGATTTTTTGACCAATTTCCATAACAGAATTCATATCATGTGTGTTAATTACAGTAGTAATATCAAACTCTTCTGTAATTTCTTGGATAAGATTATCAATTAAAATAGCAGTTTTAGGATCTAAACCAGAGTTAGGCTCATCACAAAATAAGTATTTAGGATTCATTACAATTGCTCTGGCTATAGCAACTCTTTTTTGCATCCCACCAGATATTTCTGATGGAAATTTATGATGCGCATCAATAAGGTTTACACGTTTTAAAACAATATTTACGCGGTCTTGCATCTCAGATTTAGACTGTTTGGTAAACATTTCTAAAGGAAACATCACATTACCTTCAACTGTCATAGAATCAAATAATGCACTACCTTGGAAAACCATTCCCATTTCCTGTCTTAAATCTCTTTTCTCTTCAGCAGAAAGGCTAGAGTATGTTTTACCATCATAACAGATAGCACCTTCTTCCGGTTCAAAAAGCCCTAAAAGGCATTTTAAAAAAACTGTTTTTCCTGAACCACTTTGCCCAATAATTAGATTGGTTTTTCCCTTATCAAAAACAGTACTTAATCCTTTAAGAATTTTTGCCTCACCAAAAGATTTATGAATGTCTTTTACTTGTATCATTAGCCTAGTAGTAATTGTGTTAATATGTAATTTAATATAATAATAACAACACTAGTCCAAACAAAAGAGGTTGTACTTGCTTTTCCTACTTCTAGAGCACCGCCTTTCATATAAAAACCATGAAAAGACGGTATGGTAGCAATGATAAAAGAGAAAATTATTGTTTTTATAAAAGCATAAGTTATATGAAACGGAATAAAATCTAGTTGCAAACCTTCTACAAATTCTGCACTGCTTAAAAAACCACCAAAAACGCCAGCTAGCCAACCGCCAAATATACCAACATACATTCCTATAGCTATGGCAAATGGATAAAATAATAAGGCAATAATCTTTGGGAAAACTAAATAGTTTAAAGAGTTTACACCCATTACCTCTAATGCGTCAATCTGTTCTGTAACACGCATAGTACCTATACTAGAAGTAATATAAGAACCTACTTTACCAGCCATAATAATGGAGATAAATGTTGGCGCAAATTCTAAAATTACTGATTGCCTTGCTGCAAAACCAATTAAACTTCTAGGTATTAATGGACTTGATAAGTTTAAGGCAGTTTGTATGGTTACTACGGCACCAATAAAGAAAGAAATAAATATAATGATGCCAAGAGAACCATAAATAAGCTCGTCAATTTCTTTTAGAATAAGTGTTTTCATGATACGCCATTTTGTAGGTTTTTTAAAAACCTCTCGTACCATAAGAAAATAACTGCCAATAGATGCTAAATAGCTCATTAAATAAATATAAACATATTAAGGGTAAAAATAATAATATTAAATTTCATTTAACCTTCATTTAGATGTTAAGAGTGTTTATTTCTTTATTTTTATCGCTTTAAAATAGATCAGATGTCAAGAAATTGTTTTGCCTTTTTTGTATTAATAGGGTGTTTATGCCTAAATCCATTGTCAGTACAAGCGCAAAGGAAGTCTAAAAAGAAAGTAGAAGAAAACACTATAGTAAGCCCATATACCAATCCAAAATTAGTAGTTGGTATTGTTGTTGACCAAATGCGATATGATTATTTAACCCGTTTTTGGAACCATTATGGTAATGGCGGTTTTAAACGTTTGATTAATGATGGTTTTAATTGTAAAAACAATCATTTTAATTATGCGCCAACCAGTACCGGGCCAGGGCATGCATCCATATATACAGGTACAACACCTGCTGCCCATGGAATTATAGGGAATAATTGGTATGATAAGGATTTGGAAAAAGAAGTGTATTGTGCTTCAGATGATAGCTATAATTCAATAGGAACAAGTACTGATGCAGGTAAGATGTCGCCACATAGAATGACGGTGACTACCCTAACAGATCAGTTAAGATTGCATACTCAAATGCGTGGAAAAGTTATTGCTATTGCCTTAAAAGATAGAGGAGCAATACTTCCTGGAGGACATTCGGCAAATGCCGCTTATTGGTTTAATGGATATGCAGAAGGCAATTTTATTACAAGTAGTTATTATATGAATAGCCTGCCTAAATGGGTTACAGACTTTAACGATTCAGATAAAGCAGAATCTTATAAAAAACCATGGAATACCTTTAAAGATATAAGTACATATCTAGAAAGTGGTACAGATAATAATGGTTACGAAGGTTTGTTTGAAGGTGAAGTAAATACTGCTTTCCCTCATGATCTTCCAGCGCTTTGGAATGCAAATAACAATTTTGAACTTTTAAAAATGACTCCTTTTGGAAATGCCATAACTACAGATTTTGCTATCGCTGCTTTAGAAGGTGAAAATTTAGGAATGGATGGTGTTACAGATTTCTTAGCAGTTAGTTTTTCGAGTACAGATTATGTAGGGCATGGCTTTGGAGTTAATTCTAAAGAAATTCAAGATACATACCTGCGTTTAGATGCCGATTTAGAGAGGCTTTTTAAAACTTTAGATGCTAAAGTAGGAACTGGAGAATATACTGTTTTTTTAACTGCTGACCATGCGGCCATTAATGTGCCAGCATATTTAAAAGATCAGAAAATACCTGCTGGTTATTTGGAAACTGGAAATATGAAAAAACGTTTTAATACTTTTTTAAAGTATAATTATGGAACTACAGATATTGTGAAAAATTGGTCTAATAACCAATTGTTTTTAGATCATAAAATTGTAAAAAATTTAGATTTAGAATTAAGAGTTGTTCAAGAACAATTGGTAAAGGAGTTATTGACATATGGCTTTTATGACAAATGTTATACGGCATACCAAATGTGGCAAAATGAGTATACAAGAGGTATTCCATATGTGTTGCAAAATGGTTACAATCAACAAAGATCTGGAGATGTACTTATGGTATTAAAACCAGGAACGATAAGTTACCCTAAAACGGGTTCTACCCATGGTTCGCCTCAAATTTATGATACACACGTGCCTTTATTGTTTTATGGAAAAGGAATTAAAAAAGGAGAAACCTATGAAAGAACAGAAATTTCTGATGTAGCACCCACTATAGCATCTTTATTAGGAATTGCTTTTCCAAATGGTACTACAGGAAATACTATTAGTAAAGTATTAGAAAAGTAGTAATAGTATTAAAACAATTTCCTTTTGATGCCTTTCCAACGGAGCTTACGAATATATTTGCCCTCTTCTTTAGAAACTAAAAAAGGGGCTTTTTCTTTTTTAGCTTTAAAATAACCTCTTATATTGTTTATGAAATATGAAAAACTTTTTTTCTTCCAAGCAGATTTTATAGAGGCGATAGCACTAATGATAAAGCCATAACGCATTTTATAAAGTGCTTCACCCTGTAGAAATTTTGTGTTTTTACTGTATGATATTCCAGTAGGCCTAAGATGTTTTACAAAAAGAGTTTGATCTACATAAGTTTCAAAACCATGATATTTTGCTAAAAGCACATCAACAGTATCCCATCCAATAGAGGGTTTTAGTCCGCCAATTTTCTCAAAACAAGCTTTGGTATATAACTTTATAGGCCCTCTTATATGTGTTTTGTCTGCTATGTTTTCGTAAATCCAATCATTTCCTTTTTTGATATGAACTAAACCAGAACATACTCCTAATTTGGGATGATCAGAAAAATGCTGTAACATCTTTTCAAAATAATTTGGAGGGAGAATAATATCGGCATCAAATTTTCCAATACTATCATATGAAGTAGTGAGTTGTTGCAAACCAAAATTAAAAGTGTCTACTACTTTCTTACCAGGAATGTGTAGGTTAGAAGAAGTGTTTTGAACTACTTTTATCCAAGAGTTGTTTTTACTAAATTCTTGCGCAATTTTAAAAGTGGCATCAGAAGAATTATCATCTACAACAATAAGCTCAGTCGGTATTACGGTTTGCGAAACAAAAGCCTCTAGGCAAGATGCTAGATCTTTCTCTTCATTATGAGCAGGTATGATGATGCAGTAGTTCAATTATAATGTAAAGAGATTAAGTTAACTTGCTTTTATATCATAATATTCTAACCAATTTAATGGTTTTTGTAATTTATGCTTATTCAGTTCTAAATGAATAACTCTTCTTTTTTCTCCATTTGTTGTTCTATTTGAAGCATGTAAAGTTAAAGGTTTCATTAACATAACTCCACCTTTTTCTACTTCACAAATATCTTCTTTTTTTGAAAACCAAGCATTAGAGTCAGTACGAATTATTCCTTTTAAATGTGATTTTGAAATTACTTTTAGTGCACCATTGTTTGCGTTTGTTTTATCTAAATGAATTCTAATAGTTATGGTGTCCTCTAAAATTTTGATAGGGGGTTGTACTCCGTATTGCCCTTTTTTAAAAGTCCAATTTGTATAATTTTCTAAATTAATTTTTTGATCAACAGAGATGCTTAAATCTTGATGATAAGGAACAAACCAATTAGATTCACTTGGTTTATCAAAATAAATTGCTTTTGTTAAGAAATAATCAGAACATGATAGGGCATAAATTAGTTCTTTTAATTTTTTAGTAAAGAGTAGTTTTGCTAATTCAGGAATATGTTTTAAAAGTTGTCTTATGGCAAATAAATCCTTTGTTTTTAGGAAAGAACTCCCCTCTTGCTCTTTACAATCAATACAGGTCTGAATTTTACTTATTTCACTTTTAGAATATAAATGAGTTAAAATTGAATAACCATTTTCTTCTAGTTCTATTTTATTTGCTTGATAGTTCATTTTTTGAGCTTTCTCACAATATATTAAAAACTATTGCTTTCGTTCTGCGTAAACAATATAATATCGATTGGTAAATCTACGGAGTAAGGGTCTAATGCCAAACTTCTTGACTGGGTTTGTCCATTTTGCAGCATCTTTTATTTCCCAACCAGCCTTTTCTAAAAGCCAATCAAATTGCCAGTCTTCAAACTCATGATAATGCCTGTCCCAAGGATCTGTTTTGCTTCTGTAGGCAGAAGTAAACCACAAACGCATTGGAATACTAGCTACTAATTTATCAGCTTTAATTTCTTTTAAAACATTAAAGGGAGCTATTAAATGCTCAAAAATCTCAAAGGCAGTTACTACAGTTGCATTAGAATTTAATACAGCTGAGAAATCGATATCTAAATCTTCACCTTTAGTATTTTCAACATCAAATCCTTGTGCTGACATAATTTCAGAAAAAGGATTTTCAACACCTAAGTCTAAAATTTTTTGATCCTTAGTAATATGTTTTTCTAGAAAAGTAAGAGTATGCTTAAAACGCTTGCTTGGAAAATTATTTTCGTACATGAAAGGCTTTGCTTAATATCTGTAAACTATGGCGTTAATGTTCATTCCTGCGCCAACACTTGCAAATATAACAACATCTTCTTTTTCTATATGCTGATTTTCTAATTTTCCTCTTTTTACTAAATCAAATAATGTAGGAACTGTTGCTACTGAACTGTTTCCTAACTTCCCTATGCTCATAGGCATAATACCTTCTGGTACTTGCATTCCATATGCTTTGTAAAAACGTTTGATGATGGCTTCATCCATTTTTTCGTTTGCTTGATGAATAAAAATCTTTTTTACTTCTGTAATGGCAACCCCACTGTTGTCTAAACAGTCTTTCATTGCTTTTGGGACATTAATTACTGCAAATTCGTAGATTTTCCTTCCATACATTTTAATATATCTATCGTTTTTCTTTTCGGTATCTGCGTATGATTCTCCAAAGAAAAGATAGTTAGCTTCATCATAAGCATAAGTGGCTGAAGCATGTCCTAAAATTTTACCACCTTCTTCTATAGCTTCTATCATAGTTGCCCCAGCACCATCAGCATAAATCATAGAATCACGATCATTAGGGTCTATAACTCTAGAAAGTGTTTCTGCGCCTATTACTAAGCATTTTTTTGCCATTCCACTTTTTATAAATGCTTTGGCCTGTATTACGCCTTCAACCCATCCAGGGCAGCCAAATAAAAGGTCGTACGCAACACATTTAGGATTTTTTATTTTTAAAAGATGTTTTACACGTGTAGCTAAGCTTGGTAGTGTGTCTCCTTGCCGTTTTCCATGAGAAACATCACCAAAATTATGAGCAAAAATGATATAGTCAATAGTTTCTTTATTAATCTTTGCATCAATAATAGCTTTTTCAGCAGCGAAAGTTGCTATGTCTGATGTGTTTAAATCATTTGTAACATAACGCCTTTCAGATATGCCTGTAATAGCCTTAAATTTTTCTATAATAACGTCATTGGTATATTGAAATGGGGAGCCATCATTATTTAAAAATTCGTGATTTTCAAAAGATTTATTCTCAGCTATCTGCGAAGGTATATAGCATCCAGTGCCAGTAATTCCAATTTTCATTTTTTAGTATTGGTATAGTTGTACCAATCTACAACTATTAAGAACAAGGTGTTATGCGTGCATAATAAATGTAATGATGTTCAATAAGATAATTAAGGAATAATAAAAATTAAAAATCGATTAAAATATTTTTAAAATACTGTATGTTAGTATATTGGATGTTTTTCAGGGAATTTAAAATTCTATTAAATTACGATTCCCAACATACGTATTAGTTTTTGTTTTTTACTAAAAAAGTAATCATTTTCACATCATATTTGATATTTTTAAGACTTATATATCATAATTATTTGTTAAAAAATGGAATGACTATTAATTCTTAATAATTTGATTTTCAATTAGTTAAGAATAATTAAAATCTTTTTTCATCTTTATAAAGGGATAAAGCGTTTTTTTAAAAATTGATAGTAAAAGTAATAAGTAACATTTTTTTACTTTTAGCGTCATATAACGATAATGACTAAATTATAATCTAAAACTAAAATAATGAAGAAAGTATGTTTCTTGGCTATTACTATTATTGCCTTTACAAGTTGTAAAGACAAAGTAGTAGATAAAACAGCCCAAGTTGAAAAGATTCCTGGTATCATATTAGAAAATATGGATGCTACAAAAAGCCCTAAAGAGGATTTTTACAATTATGTAAATGGTAATTGGATGAAAACCACAGAGATTCCTGATGACAGAGCTAGTTGGGGAGGTTTTTCGGTTCTTAGAAAATCAACTGATAATGATGTGCTGAAAATTTTAGCACAAGCTAAAGAAAGTGGTGTATATGCTCCAGATACGGATCAGGCAAAAGCATTAGCTATTTTTGATACCAAATTAGATACTGCTAAAAGAAATGAAGCTGGTATAACTCCATTAGAGCCAGCGCTAAAGGCTATTGATGGTATTAAAAACCTAAGAGATTTACAAACTGTTTTAGCAACAAATGCTGCTGTTTCTTCACCTTTTATTAGTATTGGTGCTGGTGCTGATTTAAACAATAGTGCTATGAATACTGTTTACATGGGCGCTAACGGACTTGGACTTCCTGACAGGGATTATTATTTAGAGCAAGATACAAAATCTAAGGAAATCCGTGAGGAATATAAAAAACATATTTCCCGTATGCTACAAATACTTGGAGATAATGAAAAAGATGCAAATGCTGCCGCAGTTAAAATATTAGCGATGGAAACGGCATTAGCGGAACCAAGATTAGATAAAGTAGAAAGTAGAAATGTTAATAATTTTAATAACCCTAGAACAATAGCAGAGGCAGATGAAATGCTTTCTAGTGTTGATGTAAAGAAAATGATTTCTGATTTAGGGATTACTAAAAAGTTTGATACTCTTTTAGTTACTCAATTAAGATATACAACTGCTTTAGATAAATTTTTAAAAGAAACCTCTATTGAAGATATCAAAACATTAATACGTTGGGATACTTTTAATAGTGCGGCAGGCAGGTTAAGTACAAGTATAGAAACTGCTAATTGGGAGTTTTATAGCAAGTATTTAAGTGGTTCTAAAAAACAAAGACCTGCTGATGAACGTGCATTAGCTACTGTAAATGGTACTGTAGGTGAAGCACTAGGACAATTGTATGTAGATGCTAAATTTCCACCTGAAGCAAAAGCAAAAGCGGAGAAAATGATTGCTAATGTAATTGATGCATACAAAGCTCGTATTCAAAAATTAGATTGGATGGGTGATGAAACAAAAGCAAAAGCAATAGAGAAATTAGATAAGTTTACTGTTAAAATAGCTTATCCAGATAAATGGGAAGATTATTCTACTATGGAAGTATCTGCAGATAAGACGTATTTTGAAAATATGACAGCAGTTGGTAAATGGGGGCAACTTAAAAATTATTCAGAAATAGGGGAGCCAGTTGATAAAACTAGATGGGGAATGTCTCCACAAACCGTTAATGCTTATTTTAATCCTTTAAATAACGAGATTGTTTTTCCAGCAGCTATTTTACAACCTCCTTTCTATAATTATACTGCTGATGAAGCGGTAAATTATGGTGGTATAGGAGCAGTAATTGGTCATGAGATTTCTCATGCTTTTGATGATAGTGGTGCTCGTTTTGATGCTGACGGGAATTTAAAAAATTGGTGGACAGATGAAGATCTTGAAGCCTTTACAAAAAGGGGAGATGCTTTAGCTGCACAATATGACAAGTTAGAAGTATTAGATAGTGTTTATGTAAATGGTAAATTTACTTTAGGAGAAAACATTGGAGATTTAGGTGGTGTTCTTGGTGCATATGATGGTTTACAAAAATTCTATAAAGAAAATGGTAGACCAGAAGATATTGATGGTTTTACAGCTGAGCAACGATTTTTTATGTCTTGGGCAACAGTATGGAGAACAAAAACTAGAGATGAGGCCTTAAGAACTCAAATTAAAACAGATCCACATTCTCCGGGTAAGATCAGAGCAATACAACCGCTACTTAATGTAGATGCTTTTTATGAGGCATTTGATATTAAAGAAGGAGACAAAATGTTTTTAGCTGAAGAAGAGCGTGTACGTATTTGGTAAGCGTATTAAAAAGAATTTTTAAACTAAAAAAGTGAGGTTTCAGCATTGAGAAACCTCACTTTTTTGGTTTAAATTTTTATCAAGATCTTCTAAAGTGTATTATACTTCTTGATATGCCTCTATAGGAGCACAAATACAGATTAAATTTCGATCTCCATAAGCTTCATCAACTCTTCTTATAGAAGGCCAAAATTTATTATCCGAAACATAATCTAATGGGAAAGCTGCTTTTTGTCTGCTGTATGGAAAACTCCAAGTATCACTCGTTACCATTTTTAAGGTGTGTGGTGCGTTTTTAAGAACATTGTTTACATTATCATCAGTAGCTTCATTGATCTCTGCTCTTATGGCTAACATAGCTTCACAAAAACGATCTAATTCTGCTAAGCCTTCACTTTCTGTAGGTTCTATCATCACTGTACCTGCTACAGGGAAAGAAACTGTTGGCGCATGAAAACCATAGTCCATTAATCTTTTTGCAATATCAGTAACCTCTATACCTTTTTGTTTAAAAGGTCTACAATCTAAAATCATTTCATGAGCAGCTCTTCCTTTTTCACCAGTATATAAAACATCAAAACTACCATTTAATCGCTCTTTAATATAATTAGCATTTAGAATAGCAATTTCGGTAGAATGCCTTAGTCCTTCTTCTCCAAGCATTTTAATATATCCATAAGAAATTAAGCAGGCTAAAGAACTTCCCCAAGGTGCTGCAGAAATAGCTGTAATTGCTTTTTCTCCCCCTGTTTTAATTACTGGGTTGCCTGGTAGAAAAGGAACTAATTGTGGAGCAACACATATTGGACCAACTCCAGGTCCGCCACCGCCATGCGGAATAGCAAATGTTTTGTGTAAATTTAAATGACACACATCAGCGCCAATAGTTGCAGGGTTTGTAAGACCTACTTGGGCATTCATATTAGCTCCATCCATATAAACCTGCCCTCCATTGTCATGTATAAGTTTTGTAATATGACGAATTGAAGATTCAAAAACACCATGTGTAGATGGGTAGGTAACCATTAAAGCAGCTAAATTATCAGAATGTAAGTTTACTTTTTCTTCTAAATCAGCAACATCTATATTTCCTCTTTCATCTGTTTTGGTAACTACTACTTTCATACCAGCCATTACTGCTGATGCTGGGTTAGTTCCATGAGCTGAAGCAGGAATTAGACAAATATTACGATGCGCTTCATTTCTGGATTGGTGGTAGGCACGTATAGTCATCAATCCGGCATATTCTCCTTGGGCACCAGAATTTGGTTGTAGTGATGTACCAGCAAAACCAGTAATTATATTTAAGTCTTTTTCTAATTCCTTTAAGACAATTTGATAACCTTCAGCCTGTTCTACAGGTACAAAAGGGTGAATATTACCCCAATTTGCCCAGCTTAGTGGAAGCATCTCTGTAGCAGCATTTAATTTCATAGTGCAGGACCCAAGAGAAATCATAGAATGATTTAAAGCTAAATCTTTACGCTCTAATTTTTTAATGTAACGCATAAGTTCCGTTTCAGAATGGTATGAATTAAAAACTTCATTCTGTAAAAAAGGACTTTCGCGTTGTATACTTGGTTTAATAGCAGATTTTTTTTGTAAATCTTTAATTGTTATGGTTTGCTTTTCTAAAACTTCAGCAAATATGTCTACAATTTGTTGTAAGTCTTTAATTGAAGTTGCTTCATTTACAGCAATGGAAATAGTTTGGTTATCTACATATAAAAAGTTTACTTCTTGCTTTTCGGCAACTGTTTTTATTTTTATAGCATCTGTTTTTATCGTAATGGTATCAAAATAAGAAGTGTTAATTTGGTACAATCCTAATTTTTCTAAAGCATCCGCTAAAGTTACAGCGGAGCTATGTACCTTATTAGCTATATATTTTATACCATTTGGTCCATGATAAACAGCATACATACCAGCCATAACAGCTAGTAATACTTGAGCGGTGCAAATATTAGATGTAGCTTTATCTCTCTTTATATGTTGTTCTCTAGTTTGTAATGCCATACGTAACGCATGGTTTCCATCTGTGTCTTTTGTTACGCCAATAATACGACCAGGAATATTTCTTTTGTATTCCTTTTTAGTAGCAAAATATGCGGCATGTGGACCTCCATAGCCCAACGGTATGCCAAAACGTTGTGTAGTACCTACAACTACATCAGCTCCTAGTTCTCCAGGAGGGGTTAATAATGCTAAACTTAGAATATCTGCTGCAAATGCTACTTTAATTTCAGCTGCATTTGCATTGGTTACAAAATTGCTATAATCATCTACTTGACCACTTTTTCCAGGATATTGAAGTAAAGCACCATAGAAATCCGTAGCGAACGTAAATTCATTAGGTTTACCTACAACTAATTCTATGCCTAATGGTGTAGCTCTAGTTTGCAATAATGATAAAGTTTGTGGTAGTATTTCTTCTGATACAAAAAATTTAAGAACCGCATTCTTTTTTTGATTTCTACTCCTAACATCAAAAAGCATCGTCATTGCTTCAGCAGCAGCAGTACTTTCGTCTAAAAGAGAAGCGTTTGCTAATGCCATCCCTGTTAAATCACAAATCATAGTTTGAAAATTTAATAAGGCTTCTAATCTTCCTTGTGCAATTTCTGCTTGATACGGTGTATATGCAGTGTACCAACCTGGATTCTCTAAAATATTACGTTTAATTACTGATGGAGTAAGGCTTTCATGATAACCCAATCCTATGTAAGAACGAAATACTTTATTTTTTTCTGATAATTGTTGTAGATGAGCTAGAAACTTATGTTCACTCATCGGTTTGTCTAAATCCAAAGGTTTTTTTAAGCGGATATCTTCTGGAATAGTCTCATAAATAAGTTGTTCTATATTTTCTACACCAATAGTATCTAATATTTGTTGTAAATCTTCTTTTCTGATGCCTATATGGCGCGATGCAAATACGTCTGTTTTCATATTTTTTAAAAAAATATTTCTTATAATTAGCCAGCACGAAATTAATAATTAATTATCTTAAAATTAATGATTTGTAGTTGTAAATAGTATAAAGTTTTTAACTATTAGGCATGGTTATAAACACTTTGATTATTTTTGTTTGATGCAGATTTTTAAGCGATTATTTGATTTTTATTTAGACGCAAGTGTTCATGTAGCTTTTGCAGTTATTTCGCTCCTTAAAGTGAGTAGCATTTTGTTAAACACTTCTGTTAAAAATAGCTTGTATTATTTTATTTTTTTTAGTGTGATTTGTGCTTATAATTTTATAAAATATGGAGTAGAGGCTAAAAAATATATTTTGGTTGCGAATAAATATCATAAAAGTATTCAGTTTTTTAGTCTTATTGCACTAGCATTAACCATTTATTTTAGTTTTTTTATTGCTAAAGACAGCTGGGGTTTTATTTTGCTCATGTTACTCCTTACAGGTTTATACGCTTTGCCTTTTCTTCCAAACTCTAAAAACTTAAGAAGTTTAGGAGGTCTAAAAATATTTGTAGTAGCCTTAGTTTGGTCTGGAATTACTGTAATATTACCAGTAATAGATAATGGAGATGCTATTAACTTTAATGTAGTTATAGAAGTGATTCAGCGTTTTTTATTCGTGTTAATCTTACTAGTCCCGTTTGAAATTAGAGACTTAAAATATGACGCTAAAGATTTAAATACCATACCGCAATTATACGGTACTTCTACAACAAGAGTTTTAGGCTCTTTTACTGTAGTGCTATTTTTCTTTTTAACAATATTTAAAGAAAAGGTAAGTGTAATAGAAATAATTTCTAAAGGTGTTCTTTTTTTACTATTAGGCTTTTTAATGTTATTGACAAAAAAAGAACAGCATAGGTATTTTTCTTCATTTTTCGTAGAAAGTATACCAATTTTTTGGTTTGGGACTTTATTAATTCTAGAATATTTTAGTTAGAATTTGCCCTCCAACTTTTTTTTCATTTCTTCCTTTATTTTATCATCCAAGCTATTTAAGTTAGCCTGATTGCATAAAGAGGTTAATTCTGTATTTTGTTTTGTGAATTTAGAGCAGGTTTTACATATTTTAAGATGAAAACGTAGTTTTAGTTTTTCTATAAAACCAGCTTCTTCATATTGAGATTTATTGCAGATTATAGCTGCTTTTTCACATGAAATCATATATTAATACCAATTATCGTTTAGACATTCCATTAGGGCCGTTCTAGATCTATGGATCATAACCCAGAGGTTAGACGGATTAATATCTAACTCATTACAAATATCTTCGGTACTTATGCCTTGTATTGTTTTCATCTTAAAAACAAGTGCTTGCTTATGAGGTAATTTTGCCAAGCATTCATGTATTGCAGAACCCAATTCTTCATTCTCTATTTTATCGTTTTCAAAAGAACTTGATGGGTCAGCAACTTGTTCTTCTAACCAATCACCTTCGGAATCTGTATTGGAGCTATAGCTCATTCTAACTTCGGCTTTTCCTTTTTTAGAATTTATTTTTCTGTAATAATCAATGACTTTACGCTTTAATATGGCTATAAGCCATGTGCGTTCCGCAGCATCTCCTTTATAATTTTTTGCAGATTTTAAGCCAGCAAAAAAAGTATCTTGTACCAAATCTTTAGCAATTTCTGCATCGCTAACTCTTGCTACTGCATAATTATATAAGTAATCTGCATAACTATCTACCCAATTATCTGGGTTAAGTTGATGTGTCGCCATTTGTGTCTTTAATAGTGCCAAAAGTAATTATTTTTAGTTAATTTTTATACTTTATTGTTAGTCAAAAAAATAAATGAATTAAATTGTTTAATTATGAACTAATTAAATTTATTTGCATTTATTCAAGTAGTACTTTGTTTTAACTTTAACAAAGATTAAGATTAGCTATCACATAAATATCACGAGAATATATTTAAATGTAACATTTGTGTTAATTATATGATAACCTAGTAAGTTTATTGTTTTTTTTAATACTAAGTAAACTACTTAACTAAAGTACTTAGTTGTAACTGGTTTTGTGTCAGAAATATAGTTGAAAAGGAATTTTTGACCCTGTAAAGGAATTTTTCTTTGTGTAAATTCAATACAGAATAAACTAAATGATAGCTTGTTCTTCATCTAAGATTTCCATATAGTTGGTTGGAAGGTATTGTATTAAATATTGTTTAAGCAATTTAACTTGTAAATAGATCTCTTTTTGAAAAGTATATAATTAAAAAAAGAGCTGACTAAAAATTATTTTATAGTCAGCTTTTATGAAACATAATACTATGATGTAGGAATAGCATTTATAAAACGGCACCCAGGTGCAAATGGATTTCTTCTACAATATGCTTGCCAACACGATAAAGGCTCATTTTGTGAATGACAATCATTTTCAGCAAAAGGATCGGTTGTCATTACTCCCCCATTAATTAATTTTTGTTCATTTTTGTTTAGGGTTTTCCCTAAGTTTTTCAAATTTTTCATAATTACATGATTTAAAATTATATTTAAATCCTTGATCATTTAAAGACACTCAAGGTTTGTGTCTATTCTTCGCGAAAGAATATTTTAATTTTGTGTTATATTTTTAAGTTGATAGAAGAAACGTTCTATCAAGCGGAGATCTTCGGTAATAATTTCTGCACTTCCATTCATTTCATATTTAAAAGCAATTTCTTTTTGATAAGAAGTGATGAGTTTTTTTGGTAACGAAACCGTTAAGAGGTATTGCCCTTCTTTATCAGGGAATAAAGCTATATTTTCTATCTGCCCTTTTAGGATACCATATTCAGTATCAGGATAATTTTGCAGTTTAATATTTACAAGCTGTTCTTTTTTTAGTTTTCCAGAGTTTTGTGCAGGAGATTTTAAATAGGCTACAAAAGCAGAATTTTCTTTGGGGACTATAGTAAACATTAAATCGTTTTGATTTACATTTTGATTTTTTGTCCAAGTGTTGAGGTAAGCTACTCTCCCGTTAATATTAGACTGTAATAGATATTGTAATTCCCAATTTTTGATAGCTCTTTTTAATTGACTAAAGGATTGAATTACATTTTTAAGTAAACTAATATCCTCTCTGGTTTTATTTATCAAAGTTGTTTTAGAGGTATTGTTCGCATTGGTAAAGGCCTCTTTAAGGTTAGAGATGGAGATATCCATATTAGTAAAGTTTCGTTCTGCTTGCGAGTAAGCGATTTCCGCTTGTTCAAATTCTTGTTTCGCAATAACGCCTTTTTCAAGTAATAATTTACTGCGTTTTAATTCGCTTTTTTGGGCTTTTAATTCAGCCTGATTAAGTTTTTTCTGCGCTTGTAAGGTTCTCAGTCGCGATTGTATTTCTTGTTTGGTAATTCTATTGGCATTTGCTTGGTTAGAGAAGGGTTGGTATTGTTTATTTAATTGATATTGGATATAATTGTTTTCAAAGAGTGCAAATTCAGTTTCAATATCCCCTAAGAATAAAATAGGGAGTTCCTCAAAAGGAAAAGAGAATGCCTCATTATTTATCGCAATAGTATCAACAATAGTTTTTAAGAGAAACACATCTTTATAATTAGCGGTATTCTCTAGAATAGCCAAAGGTGTGTTAGCGTTAACCATTTGATTATCCTCAACGAGAAGTGCTGCTATTTTACCATTTCTTTTCGCATACTCCTTTTGTGGTGGTATTTTAGTAGTAATAATAGCAGTTGCATTAATAATGTCAGGATATTTTACAAACCAAGAAATAAAAAGTAACATTAAGATTAGGGCTAGTATAAGGATATTTCCCCAACGGATCATCCAACTAGGAGTTGCTTCTAAAATTTCTTGTACTTCTTCCGATCGAAGTTCGATGTGATTTGTATTTTCTGGCATACTCTAAATTTATAGTATAGTGCCCGAGTTACTCGGGCACTATTAAGGTTCTTAATAGGTTAACATGGTGCTATATGTGGCCATTGACATGGTCCTACCCAAATTTCTATGCCATTACACACATAAAATCCATTACTACATCCTCCAGAAGAAGGCCTAAAAGGATTACCTCCATTAATCTCTTTCTGTTCAGATATGTTTAGGATTTTCCCTAAGTTTTTCAAATTTTTCATGATTAAATGATTTAAAATTATATTTAAATCCTTGATCATTTAAAGACACTCAAGGTTTGTGTCTACAACTTCGCGAGATTGTATTGTTAAGCCCCCAGTTCTAATTGATTCTTCACCAGGTTGTAATAATTTCCTTTTAGTTTAATTAAAGATTCATGATTTCCAATTTCTACAATTTTCCCTTGATCTAAGACCACAATTTGATGCGCGTTTTTTACAGTACTCAAACGGTGTGCAATGACCACTGCTGTTTTATCTTTAAAAAAGTGCTTTAAATTTTTCATAATTACCGATTCATTATTAGCATCTAATGCAGAAGTAGCCTCATCAAAGAATAAAAATTTAGGATTTTTGTAAACCGCCCTGGCAATGAGTAAGCGTTGTTTTTGCCCGGTACTAAGCCCAGAACCTTCACTACCTATTTTAGTATTTATGCCAAGTGGCAGGTTATCAATATAATCAGCAATATTAGCCACATCAATAGCATGGTCTAATTTTTCTTTATCAATATAATCTTGCCCAATAGCAATATTATGGGCTATGGTATTATTAAAGATATAGCCTTCCTGCATCACCACCCCACAATGCGCTCTCCATACCTTTTGAGAGATATTATTAAGATTAAAATTATTAATAGTAATATCTCCTTGTTCCACTTGGTAAAACCGTAATAAGAGTTTCATAAGAGTAGTTTTACCACTACCACTAACCCCAACAATAGCCGTAGTTTTGTTTGGAGGAATTGTTAAGGTTAAGTCTTTAAGGACAGGTTCTAAACCTCCCAGATAACGAAAAGAAATTTTATTAAGTTGAATGGTAGCATCATCAGGAAGGGTTTTTATTTTTTCATCCGTAGGGGATTCTTCATCCTCTTTGTTATGAATTTCCCCTAAACGATCTAAAGATATTTTAGCATCCTGAACATCTCTCATAAAACTAATGAGCTGACTAATAGGGGAATTGAGTTGGCCAACAATACTAGTAATGGCCAGCATAGCCCCAATAGTAATATCCCCATCAACAACAAGCTTAGCCGATAAAATAGTGATAAACATATTTTTAAGTTCATTGATAAAATTAGAACCCACCGATTGTGTTTGTTCTAAGATCAAATTTTTAGTAGAGATTTTAAAGAGCCGCGCTTGTACAAACTCCCAATTCCACCGCATACGTTTTTCTGCATTATGAAGTTTAATTTCCTGCATACCATTAATAAGTTCAATAACTTTAGACTGCTCGTTACTCACCTCATGAAAACGTTTGTAATCGAGTTCTTTACGCCGTTTAAAGAAAAACAACACCCAACCGATATACAAAGCACTGCCCAAGAAAAAAACGCTAAAAATTTGTAAATTATAATAGCCTAATACAAAGCTGAACACAATTAAATTAAAAAAAGAGAACAGCATACTAAGTGAGGAAGTAGTTAATAGCTGCTCAATACGCCTGTGATCATTAATACGTTGCAATAAATCTCCCGTCATCCGAACATCAAAGAAAGAAATAGGGAGTTTCATAAGTTTGATAAAGAAATCCGAGATAAGGGATATATTGATACGGGTACTAAGATGCAATAGAATCCAAGACCTAATAATTTCTAAAGCAGTTCTCCCGATATAGAGAAAGAGTTGTGCTGCAAGAATAAGATAGATAAAATTAAGATCCTGATTGTTAATCCCCACATCAACCACGCTTTGCGTTAAAAAGGGAAGGATAAGCTGTAATAAACTCCCAGCTAATAAACCAATGGCGAGTTGCAGCACAAAGCGCTTATACTTATAAAGATATTTTAAGATAAAGCCAAAGCCAAAGTTTTGTTTGTCATTGTCAAACTCTTCATTGTAAAACAGGGGAGTAGGTTCTAAAAGCAGAGCAATACCTTCTTCGGTAAATTCATCAGCATTGTTACCAATCCAAAATTTAATAAACTCGGCTTTAGAATAAGTAAGAAGCCCATGAGCAGGGTCGGAGACATAGACTTTATCTTTTTTTATTTTGTAGACCACAATATAGTGGTTCTTATTCCAATGTACAATGCAAGGAAAGGGTACTTCTTTAAACTTGGCAAAGGATATTTTAACGCCAATGGAGCGAAAGCCTATGGTTTCTACAGCATCACTAAGTCCTAAAAGGCTAGAACCTTCACGAGTGGTTTCAGAGAGTGTACGTAACTGTTGAGCATTAATAATTTTACCGTAATGTTTGGCAATGATCTTAATACAAGTAGGACCACAATCTTTAGCTTCTGCCTGTTTGTAAAAGGGGAATTTTTTCAAAAAAAATAAATTTAAATGATATAAAACTAAAGTATGTATTTTTTGTCTATAATAATACAAATAGTCGCTAATAAACTTGATTTTTTTAGACTAGAGTAATGTGTTAAATAATATTCTAAATTATTTGAAATAGTTAAGAGCATTATTTAGAGTTATTTGAAAATTCAAATAAAATATTGTTAGGTATGAATTCTTTTTAGACAAACGAAAATAGAAAGCCTGTTAAATATATTTCTACAGTATAACCATATACAACCATCATGTTCCCATGGATGATATCACCGCCTTAATCTTTTTTTGCTTAAATCTTCCCTAAGTTTTTTAAATTTTTAATGTAAAAGTATTTAATGAATTGTGTTTGCTGTGAACATTTAAAGACACTCACAATTTATGTTTATTCGTTGTTAGAACATATTTCTTAATTCAAATTTGTTTTACCCTTGGTTTATTTATAGAGGAGAGAGAGTTTAATTTAAATAGTTATGTTTATTTAGAGAATTATTTTTTTAAAGCTTTTAAAAAGAGTTATAAATGTGGAGCTTAATAAAAAGCGAGCCGAAGCTCGCTTTACATAAAGTTATAAATGGCAAGGGCCACATAAAAGATCTCCACTAGGAAGGACGCTTATAACACATTGCCTTGTACCAGGGCATCTAAATTCTCCTAAACCAACAGGAAGCAATCCTCCATTAATTTCTTTTTGCTCTTTAGTATTTAGGATTTTTCCTAAATTTTTTAAGTTTTTCATTTTAAAATATTTAATAAATTATATTTGCTGTGAACATTTAAAGACACTCACAGTTTGTGTCTATTCTTCGCGCGAGAATATTATTAATATCTATTTAATATTTTTAGTTTTCACCATTTACGCATCTACATAGATATTGAGCATAAGCAACTCCACCAGTGTGGCATAGACTTGCAATACATTTACAATCAGCGCCATCAGTGCCTCCACCACATTGAGCATTATTAGAGCAACCAGAAGCACAACCATAACTCTGAGAGCTTAATCCACCGAACACTTTTTTTTGCTCATTTTTACTGAGATTTTTCCCTAAAATTTTCAATTTTTTCATGATTAAAGTTTTAATAAATTATATGTTTATTGTGAATATTTAGAGATACTCACAGCATGTGTCTATTCTTAACAGTTAAAAAGAATATTATAAGTGATTTTTTAGTTTTCACCATTTACACATCTACAGAGGTATTGAAGAGTTGAACTTCCATCAGATGTTGTACAAGTATGTCCTATACACCTACAATCAGGGCCTCCGCCACATTGTGCATCATACCAACAACCTGAAACACATTGATTACCATTAGAGCTCAATCCCCCAAAAATGTTTTGTTGTTCATTTTTAGATAAAGATTTTCCTAAGTTTTTTAAATTTTTCATTTTAAAATATTTAATAATTATATTAGCCATGAACATTTAAAGACACTCACAGTTTGTGTCTATTCTTCGCGAGAGAATATTTAACCTAACCAAAACATTATCTTTATCGAATTTAGGGTTGATAAAGAATTATTTTTTGTATTTATGTTTATTTAATTAACTATAAGAAAAAGAATATTAGTTATTGCCACTTGTACATCTGCATACATTTTTACCCATCACACCACCATTTTCTCTACGACATATCGTTGTTACGCAGCTATGATTTGGATCACTACAAGAACCGCTGATACATTCATTAACACATCGATTTCCACTAGAGCTCAATCCTCCAAAAATGTTTTGTTGTTCATTTTTAGGTAAAGATTTCCCTAAGTTTTTTAAATTCTTCATATTAAAAATATTTAATAATTATATTTGCCGTGAACATTTAAAGACACTCACAGATTGTGTCTATTCTTCGCGAGAGAATATTGTTCTGTAAAGCCCTTGTAAAAGGGCTTTACGTATTTTATAAGGTTTTCTGTAAGGTGCTAACTTCTTGTAAATGGATATTTTCATAGAGGTCTTCTATAAAATAGAGGAGCTCTGAGCGTTCGTATTCTTTAGGAAATGAACGTCCGTTGATTAAAATTTCGGGTGTAAAATTGATGTTATTATTTTGGCACCATTCACGTTCTAATTGTAGTGTATGTATATATGGGGTACCATTTGTTGTTTTGCCCCATTTTTTAAACCATAGTTCAGTAGTTAAACCACCATAAATATTATCCATACCCTCTAAACATTTAGCATTACTTTCGGTATGGTATAGTTCTAAGATTCTACTCGTAATATCAATTAAAGGAGTATTGGCTTCATGAGTACTAAAACGAATACATATCTGAACATGTTCTGAATACTTTTTTAAGATTTGTGCTATTAAGGTATGGATAGGCTTACAATGTCCGCAAAAAGGGCTTGTTATTACAGTAATATTTAGAGCCGCATTTGGATTCCCAAAAACAATCTCAGAAGCATTTGGAATAGACGTTTCTACAACTGCTGATTTGTTTAATAAAGCTTCAAATAAACGGTACTCTCTCTTAAATTTAAAGTATTTTATTTTTGATTCTTTTAACTCTTTAATACGTTTCAGATTAGGAGAAATTACATTCCAAATGGTAAAAGCAGATAAGAAACCAAATACTAATACAAAAACATCGCTTATCGTAATGTTAGAAAATATAGTGCTATTGTAATGAGTACTAATCATAAGAGCTGCTTGTGCCCATAATACAGCTGTGATCCCCAAACATAAAAAGCACCATTGTTTTACAATAGCATACTGATAGTAAATGGAATAGATCGTAATAGGAATTGTAATAGCACTTATAAGCATTAGCATACTTACAGTACTGTTTAAGGTGGTTAAAAGAACCGTAGCGATGAGTAAACCTATAAAATAAATAATGCTAAAATCACTAAGTTTATAGGCTCCAAATTGGGCCCCTTTAGATGTTAGTACAGCATCACAACTATTAGTATTTGTGGCGGTTGGAGCACAAAAAGCCTCTCCTAGAAATGTTTTTTCTCCTAATTCTTGCTTTATAATAGAAACACTAATATAAACACCTATAGCAGCCAATAAAAAGTATGCTAATGTGCTAAGACCAGTACCTATATGGATAAAAAATGTTCCTAATAGAATGAAAGAAGATATGATAAGGAACCTATTAATCTTTGAATCATTATTTTTTTGAAACGCAATATCTTCTGTTTTTTCTACAGCGACTATAATGCCGGTAAATTTTTCTAAAAATTCGGTGGAAGATAATTTTTGTTTTTTTTGATCTTCAGAAATTAAGTTATAACTGCCGTTGTTATTATTCACAATAACAAAGCTCATAGTATCATTGTCCTTAATTTGTGCTAAGAAACAATTTGGCAATTGCGAAAGTGTTTCTTTGTTAATAGGAACATCTAAAGCTACATTATCAATATTAAAATGATCTAAAACACCCGTTATAGCATGTAAGCTAGGATATGATGGATGACTTTCTATTTGAAAAGCTAATTCTTCTTTATCACAAGGAATATTATTTTTTAATAATAAGAGTTGTACTTGGCTTGCTAGTGAGTTTTTCATAGGTGTAAGTTTTAATCTTATTGTAATTGTGTTACTAAGATGAATTGAAAATACCAAGACAGCAATAGTCATTTCATAAGTGATGCGTGTTACTTCATATTCGTAAGTTATTTTTAATAATGAGTTAAAAAAACCCCCCTAGAAAGATTCTAGAGAGTTTTACACATTTTAAAAATTGATTTTTAAAAGTTTAATTGCTTAAAAAATCTGTAAAATCGATATCTGGGTATTGAGGATAAAAACAAGGATTAGTACCTAGCCCAAGCATAACTCTGACTGGCCTTACAACGATAACTATATCAAAATTTATATCGGTTAAATAATTTGAATCTACATCTACTTCTTTAGTTATAACATCAAATAAACCATTAAAAATAGGTTCTGAATAATGTATGATTCCTTCGTTAAAATCATCCCCGTTTAATGGATGTGCAGTAGATGTTAGAGAGTGTGTTATACCAGTTGGGGTAAGTGGTGAAAAGCCTTCAGGCATATATAATTCTATACAATTATCTTCTAATAAACTGTTCATAAATAAATTTGCTTCAGACTCTGGAGTTTCAGGGATAGCGCAACCACAGTCTACAACAGGTGGCGGTGGAGTTTGCCTACCAAAAGTTGGTCCTGATGAAGCTCTATGTAATTGTAGGATTGAATTAAGAGTAGCCATGAATTTAGCTTTAAAAAGCGAATTATTTGATTCGCCTCCTCCAATCAATTCTTCAAAAGAAATAGCATCTCTACCATTAAGTATATTAAATACTTCTGTACGGATATTATTATCAGACATAATGGTTTGAGCAGCAATATAGGATGCCCATTGCATTGTTTTTTCAAAAGGATCTCCAATTCTGATGGATGATCTATGTGTCTGTTTGTCTAATGAGGATAATTTATTAATCTCTTCTAGACTATTTAATTCTTTATCTACAGAAAATTCATCATTATCTGTACTACAAGAAAAAAATAAAAGACTAAAGGACATTAAAATAAGTTGTGACAGTTTCATATCGGTTTTTTTTAAATTATGTTATAATATTACTTTTATTTTTCTACAACATTATATATGCATGTATATTCGCATGTAACTAATTCATAATTGATATTATATTTTTCATAATTGATCTTTAATTAAAAATCTTTTTTAAAGTATACTCTTTTCGTCTACTAGATACCGGAATTTTAATATCTAAATTTACAATTAGGATACCTTGCTTATTATATTTAAGCACATGCTTTTTATTAACGATATAAGATTGATGGCAACGAATAAAAACATCTTCCGAAAGTATTTCTTCAATCTTTTTTATAGGTTTTGATACTATTATCTTTTCCAATTGTTGCGTATAAAAAGTAGTATAATTACCATCTGATCTACAATAAACGATATCGTCTTCATAGATAGCATATACATTATCAGAGGTTTTTAAAATAATCCTCTTATTTTTTACACCATTAAAATATTCACTAGAAATCTCTATAAGTTTTTCAAGGTGATTCTCTTTGTCATTATTATCAATAGCTTTAACAACGGCTTCTTTAAATTCATCTATATCAACAGGTTTTAAAATATAATCCAAAGCACCTATCCTTATAGCTTTAATGGCATGTTGATCAAAGCCAGTTATAAAAATAACATCTAGTTTTTTAAACTTACATTGTTTTAAAAGGTCAAAACCTGTTCCATCTGCAAGATTAACATCGAGAAATAATAAATCTGGTTCAAATTTTTCAATTACTGCTAACGCACTAGATACACTTTCAGCTTCGGCAATAACATTAATTTCTTTACTAAAGTTGTTTGCGAGTTTGGTACAAACATCTCGTCTCATGTATTCTTCATCGTCTATTACAATAGCTTTAATCATTTTCTGTTAATTTTACTGGGATTCGAAATTTAACAATAACTCCTGTTTGTTCTCCATTTTTATCAGATTTATTAACTACTTCAACTTCAAATTTCGTTGATTTTTTTAAAAAATCATTAATCAAACGAGTAGACGTAGATTGTTTGTTTTTATTTGTAGACAAATTAAATCCTTTACCATTATCGTCTACGATACATTCAATATAGGTTTCCTTTTTTGTTAATATCAACTTTAGTTTGCCTAGGTAATCTATTCCTAAAAAACCATGTTCAATACTATTTTCTATTATTGGCTGTAATAACATGGGAGGAATAAAAATAAAATCATCTTCTTCTATGTTTTTCAAATCAATATTAAATTCAAACTTATTTGGGAACCGAAGTAATTGCAACGCTATATACTTTTTTAAAGCTTCTATCTCTTTATCTAATTGAACATAATTTTGGGTAGAATTCTCTAGAATCAAACGTAATAGCCTTGAAAACTTCAATAAATAACTAGTTGCTTGTTCTGGATTTTCTTCAATTTGGTTTTGAATTGCAGTTAGTGTGTTAAATGTAAAATGTGGATTCATTTGTGAACGTAACAAACGTTGCTGCATTTGTAAGCTTTGCTTTTCAAAACGATATTGTCTTTGTTTGTATAATAATACACCAATTATTATGATCAAAGCAATTAGACTTAACAGAATAATGGTTCTTTTGAGATTTTTAACTTCTAAATCATTTTTTTCTATTAATATTTGTTTTTGATTTTCATTTGATTTTGTAAGGGCTACTAATTCTTTAGTATACTTGTTTTCATATTCTTTTGATTGATAGTCATAAATAGTATCTAAGTAACTATTTACCTTAGAGATGTCTTTATTAGTTAAATATGATAGTTGAACTTGATACCCTAAAACATCTCTTCGCTGTATATTATTGATTTTATTTAGCCCAATATTAGACACAGAATCAAGATACGTTTCCGCGTTTTTATAATCTTTAAGTTGAATAAAAGCGTCACAAATATTGATATAAACTCTAGCTAATTCATTATTTTTAAAACCATTTTTAGGTAATTTTTTAGTGTTTTCTAATGCTACTAAGTAATTTTTTAATGCACTTTTGTAATCTCTATCGTTGTAACGATGAACACCGTAATCTAAATATAGCTGACGTTTATCGTTAATGCTAAGTATATCACCTGCTGATAAGAGGCTGTCTAAAATTCTATAAGCTCCTTTTTTATCATCTAAAAGGTATTTGTATTTAGCCTGCGAAATTAAAGCAGTATTAATACTTACTGTATCTTTCTTTTTTCTAAGAGTTCTAATTTGATTTTTGTTAATCTTTAATGCCTCCTTGTAATTTTTTGTTATATCATAAATATCTAATTCCATATAATAATACGTTGAAAGATATTCAAAATCATTATCGTCTAGTAATGTTCTAAATTTTTTGGTAATCGCAATACAATCACCATATCTGTTTTGATCGAAATAAGCACTCCAAGTCGCATAGTAATAAAATAATTCTTGCTGATTACTTATTGCATTATTAACAAAATCAGTAGCTTTATGATAATAAATAGCTGCGCTATCTAATTGCCCATCTTTTCTAAAATATTTTCCCAATAAATAATTATTTTCTGCTTTTAACGAATCTGAAATCGATGATGAAGATTTTATTAATTTTTCGCTCTTTTTTAAAAAGATATAACTAGAATCAGAAGAGCTTTCAATTGCTTGTTTTTGATACTCTTTAATCTTAGAATTTGTGTTGTTTTCATTATTAAAATCACAAGCGTATATGCATAAAAAAAATAGCACATAAACGAGGTTTTTTTTCTTTATCATACATAAAATTTTAAAAACTAATCTGCGTGCGATAACTTTATTCAACTATTTTTCTATCCAATTTTATCAATAAAAACTAAGATGTTTTAAAGATTAATTGGTGTATAAATGAAAAGAGTTGTAGATCATATACAATAATTTATTAGCACATTTTTTTTTAATTTACAATAAAATACTGTAAATGTTTTAGAGGTATTTTTAAAAAGTGCATAATTTTTTATACTCTATACTATTTATTGATAGTATTAAGGTTTTTAAGAAAGTTGTTTTTGCCTGTTAAATAGGAGCTTAAAAGCGTAATTTCTTTTAATGGATTATCTTAAAAATAGTAAAATAAAATAATAAAAGAAATATTTATACGAGATAAGAATATAACTTTTATACTACAAAATTTAAAGAATAAGATTATAAGATGTTTGCTGTCTATTCTGAGTTATGATTTATTTAAGTGGCTGTTTACTTATTTCTCTAAAATAGAGAAATAAAAAAATCACTTAAATTCACATTTTTATTAAATATTGATCTGTGAAACCTAATTTTAAGGAGTTTGTAAAACACATTGACGGTGTTACGTTAAAGTTTACTTCTTTTTTCAACAAGATTTTAATAGAATACCCTAGACCCTCGTATATAATCTTTTTTGAGTCTAGGGCATATCATATACTAGTTATTTGGTACAGGTAATCATATAATAGCCAAAACTTTGCATTTGTAAACCAGAAAGTAAAGCATAAAAAGAACCTTTTAAATTATGAAGACTTTCTTTTTTTATGGGTTTCAATTTTAAAAGTTTTTGCAATACAAAACCTATAATTGCAAAAGGGGCATGTAAAACAGAAGGTGCAACTTTAAAAGAAATATCTTCTATGATTACTTTTTTAAAACCTACTTCTTTCAACTCTTTCGCCACAGTATGTATATTTCCTAATTTTTCTAAAGCCCAGTAATCACAGAGTTTATTATGGGATAATTTGCTGCCATAGCATAATTGATCAATCTCTTTTTTAAGAAGCGCATCGGCTATAACAAGTCTACCACTTTTTTTTAAAATTCGATAGGCTTCTTTAAATGATGCTTTGTGATGTCCTGAATGACAAAAGCTCTCTATAGCTAATGCACCATCAAAAGAATTAGAGGGTAAAGAGGTATTATTATAATTTTCTTTTAAAATAGTTCCTTTTAAAGATTTTAATAATTTGTTTCCTTCCCTAGCTTGAAACTCGGATAATGTTACTCCTAATGCACTAAGGTTTTTATTTTGTTGTAAAGCGTAACGCATGGTGCCTCCCATACCACAACCTAAATCGGCTAAGCTAAATTTTTGCTTTTGTGCACCAAGACGTTTTAAAACTTGCCTGTTCATTTCATTAAGCATCGTATCTCTTTTAAACATATTGGTTTTAAAAGGAGAGAAGTATCCAAAATGCATATTAAAATCTTTACTCCAAAATTTATAATCTTCAGTAGCTTCATTATAAAAATCTACAAGGTCTACAACATTTCTTGAAGTTTCTTTTGAAGCCATATGGTTTTGTTCTAATCGTATCGTTTCCATAATATTAGGTTTTATTAAAAATATTGTACAAGATTATTTATGAGAAGCCATGTATATACCACTGCAAAAAGAACAAATAGCGTATTCATACAATAACTACCTATTTTAAAAATGGTTTCTTGTGGAATCTCGTACATAGGGTAGTAAGCAATTTGAGTTGCTACTTTACCTACCCAGTAGGCAGCAATTAAACCAGTTAGAGCAATTGCTAGTTTTGTGCCGTTTTGTAGTTCTGTAAAAAGTAAAATAGCAATTAAGCCAAAGGAGAAATTTAAACCTTGAATATACCTGCCATAGGTTTTTGCAATTTCCTGATTTAAGGGTTTTAACTGTCTAACATCAGTATACCAATCAAAAACTCTATGACGTATATATGGATAAATTAATGCGGTAAATATTTGACCAATACCCCCAAGGATAATAAGCCAATTTGGAACGTTATATTTCATAATGATGAGTTTTAAAAATTATTGAATTTTTATTTTTTTAAAATGAATAATATAGGTTAAGTATAACATTAAGCCGATAGGAATTATAAATTGCGAATCAAAAAAATATCTATCCCAAAACAAAAAAAATAAACCAGTGATTACAAAGTAGCTATAAATCCATTTGTCCTTGGGAAATGCTATTAGAAAAAAAATAGCTGCTAAAATTTGTATGAAACCCGTTAGAATTATTCCATATGCTCCAAATATTAAACTGCATAGCGCCACACCATTTAATGCTTTGGATGTTTTTATAAAATCACTCATATTTTATTATTTTGAACTTTCAGAAAATATTGAAAGTATTGTTTAAATTTTTTTATTTGAATATTTTAATGATAGATTTTGTTAACCAGTTTTGTTTTTCACCCAATACTTTTGTTAAGATACTATCTGCTGTTTCTGTTAAATCTTTTAAAGCTTTTGTTTGTTTTATGAGTTCTTTTGTTGCTAGAGTACCATCATCTTTTATCGTGCTTACTTCTTGTAAAGCTTTGATAACAGGTTTTATTTCTCTTCTACTACGTTCATTTGCAATGATGCGCGTTAATTCTTGAACATCTTTTTCTGTGGAGAAATATTCTCTACGTTCGCCCGCAACCAATTCTTTTGTAACAATGCCCCAGTCTATAAGTTGACGTACATTCATACTCGTATTTCCACGAGAAATTTTAAGCTCTGCCATTATTTCTTCTGTAGATAATGGTTTTGGAGATATAAAAAGTAGAGCTTGTATCTGTGCCATAGCTTTATTAATACCCCAAAGCGATCCTAAACTCCCCCAGGTATTTATAAATTTATATTTTGCTTCTTCAAACTCCATACAACAAATATACAAATATTTTTAAACTTTCAATAATTACTGAAAGTTTATTTTGGATCGCTATTATTTCCTGTGGAATAGAAATCACATTAATTTTTGATGAAATGAAGTACCACTCAGTTAAATGGTACTTGTTTTTGTATCATAGCACTATTTTCAACAATACAATTAAGTATTTTTAGTTACTAAATCATAATTAAAGTTTAAAACTACGGAAAACAGGGATGTGTAAATTTTTAGTTCAGTTTAATTTGCACCCATAATAGTATACAAACAAATGTCTAATCCATTTAAGAAAATTACAAATAATGCTGCTAACTCTAGAAACGAAATAAATTCTAAAGGGCAAAAAACAGAAACTTCAGTAGCTTCTCGAAGTTGTGATGCTTGCGGAGCACCACGACCAAAAAACACAAACTTGGTAGTATGTGATTATTGTAGAAAACCTTTTATGGAAGATGTTAAAGATTTTAAAGCAGACGCATAGCATATGGCTACTAAAGAAGAATTAATACAACGTTGGGATTCCTTTTTACAAAAAATAGAAATCCGATTTAACGAATCACTTTCACATGCTGAAGAAGCATGCCATGAGCAATTAGTAGATACAAATTATGAATACGATACTGTAATGCGTGCTTGGGGTGGGATGAAGGCACAGGTATATGCATTAATAGAAAAAATAGATGAGGTATGGCATAATAAAGTAGCGTTAGAAATGGAGTCTATGGGAGATTTTGCCTTTGATGAAGGTAAAAAAGCATACGATTTAAATCACAAATTAACCTATGCCTTAGATGATTTTCAAAGAAAATTAGAAGGAGAACTTTCTCAGAAATTTTATGATCATGCTATTAAAATTGCAAATAAAAAAGCCTCATGCTCACAGTGTAATGCCGATTTAGTGATAGAAAAAGACATTTTTAGAGCGCAATACATTACGTGCAAATTTTGTAATTCGGTAAACACAGTAGAACCTGAAACAAAATTTATAAAAATTGGTTGGGGTATTGTAGATAATATTGCTGCAATAAAAACAGCAAAAGAATATAAGCTTATGAGTGCTGCAGTAGATGCAATTCAAGATCATAGGGGGCAGGCTCCTGAAAGTTATTGGTCTACTTATTTAGATGCGTATACAAGGTATTGGAGTAGTTTCTTTAAAGAACGTATGGGGCTTAATTCAGAATTAGAAGAAAGGTATGAAGCTGATATGGAACGTAAAAAGAAAGAATTTGAAAATTATAAACAAATACAAACACAATAAAAAGTAAAGAATGGAAGCAATAAACGGAGTAACATTTGAAGATTGGGGAGCAGCTAGTGGAAACATAGCAGCAGGAATGTCAGCAGAAGAAGTCTGTAAAATATTGGGTTTAGAACTGCCTGTTTGGCAAAAAACTAACGAAGAGTGGACTAATAAATTAGGAGATTTAATGGCACAAGACATGTCGGTAGCAACAACGTATAGTGGCTTTTTTACCAATCCAAAAGTAGGCAAATTTGCAGGCGCAAGTTCAGATGCGCCCTCTTTAGAAAGTCTATTAGAAAAAGTACCTGATTTTGATACTTTTCAAAAAATATTCTTTCATATGTCTATAGGAGCAGAACATGGAATAGATGGTGTAACCGTATTACAGGATTATGGTTTTAATTTGCAAGAATGGAGTCAGGTTAGTGCACATTATTCTCATAAAAATAGGGAGCTTATGGACCATACGCACCCAGATTATGAGCAACGTTTTAGAGAAATGTCTGCTATTATGGAAAAATGGGAGAAGCACTGGAAAGAGCATTACAAAAATGATGCTGTAGATTTAGGAGGCGATATAGACTTTTAGAAAACCCACATGACCATAACAACAAAATTAAACTTTAAGAGCTATTCTAGTTTAATGACAAAATTATTTTACAAGAAACCTATGGTGATCATCACTATTATTATTGGAGTGTTTTTTGTTGTTATGGGTGTTTTAGTGTTTTTTTTAAAGGATAATGAAGTTGCAATTTCTGACCCCTTTATTATTTTAACTTGTGGTATCATGATTATATTAATGCCTTACGTTTCCATTAAGATTAGATCTAAAAGAGATTTTTTTTTCTAATCAAATGTTACAAGAGCAAATTAGCTATACCTTTATTGATGACAAAATAATAATGAAAGGTGAATCGTTTACAACTGAAATGGAATGGTCCAAAACACGTAAGGTTAAAGAAGTAAAAGATTGGTTTTTAATCTACCAAGCAAACACCTTGTAAATTTAATACCCAAAGAAGCCATTAGAACTGAGTTAAATGCTTTTAAAACACTACTAAAAACCCAAAAAATTAAATAATAGCTTTCTAGATTAATCTAGCATTTTATTCAAATAAAAATAAAGATGAATTTAAAAAACCAAATGCGGTCGGTAATCCAATGGGAGAACCCAAAGCAATATCAATTATTTTATAGGTTTACCGATAGGGGAGACGAACTTAAAAACGCTTCTAAACTGATACTGCAGCCGGGTCAAGGCTGTATATTTACGTATGAGGGTAAAGTAGAAGGCGTTTTTGAAGAAGAAGGAATGCATGATATAAAAACAAGTAATAAGCCTTTTTGGACTACCATTAAAAAGTTTATGAATGCTTTTGAAAGTGAGCATAAAACGGGTATTTGGTTTTACAGAAAGTCAGATATGTTAAATATACGCTGGGGAACAAGAATTCCTATTACTTATAATGATCCTGTATATGCATTTCCAGTAAACCTTAGAGCCTTTGGGAACTATTCTTTACGAATTACACAACCAGAGAATTTTTTTAGAAATGTTCTAGCTGGGCAGTTAGATTATTTTGTAGAACAACTTCAGGAAATCTTTTTATCTCGTATTACACAACCAATTTCTAATTATTTAGCCAATGCAAAATTTTCTTATGCTGAAATAGATAGCCATATAGAAGAGATTGCTACTGAAGCACAAGCTAAAACCATATCTGTTTTTGAAGATTTAGGGTTTAAATTATTAGATTTTAGAATAGAAGGAAGTTCTTTTGATGAAGAAACTAATAAAAGAATTGGCGAAATAAGTGATATGCAGGCAGAGGTTCGCACTGCAAACATTGCGGGAGTAGACTATGCCGAACTTCAAAGGTTAAAAGCGATGCGTGATATGGCGAAGAACGAGGGTATGGCAGGCGCTAGCATGGGTATGTTTGCTGGGATGAATATGAGCAATGCAATGCAGCAACCACAAGCATCACAAAAAGAAACTACACCTGCAGCAATAGATATAAGAGCAAAATTAAAAGAACTTAAAGAGCTTTTTGAAGATGATTTAATTTCTGAAGAAGAATTTAATACAAAAAAACAACAGCTTCTAGACCAAATGTAAAGGGATGAGAAAACGAATAGCGCTAATCATATTAATTGTTTTTGGAATACAATTGGCAATAAGTCAGTCCAATTTTGAACCAAAAGCTAAAACCCAATTAGAAGAATGGTTAACCGCGGCTAAAGAAAAAGCTGAAGTAAATACCTGCGCTATTGCTAACCTTTATAAAAATCATCAACTCGCTATAAAACATGGAAATGATTCTAATTCGCTTTTTCATTACGGACTTAGTTTAACCACCGTTTTACAACTAGGATTAGCTTCCGAAACTGAAAATTCACTTTCAGCTGGAGCTTATCAGATTGTCAATGAAGCAGAGTTTACAAAAAAATGGCTGATTTGTATGTGAGCTATTACCAAAAGTAATTTTATTAATTTCTTATGCGAATCTTTTTCTTTTTACTCATATTTTTAGTGGTACACTTTAGTAACGCTCAAGATTTACCTACTGGTTTTTTTCAAATTGATGAAAACAAACAAGGTGTTTTGGTAAAAGAGTTAGATACAGACGCTAACCTTTACATAAAAAAAGAGTCTATTTTTAGTTTGTTTGATGTTGTGGATATGAATTCCCAACCTATGGATTTTGGAAACCAAAATAGTTTGTTTTTTACCCTTAATGCTACAGGTACAGAAAAGCTTAAAATTTTTACTAAAAACAATACTCCAACTAAGATTGCATTAGTGCTAGATGGTAGAGTAGTCAGCAATGCTGCAGTACATATGCCAATACCTAATGGCATATTCAATATAAGTGGTTTTGATATGGCAACATCTCAAGCAGTACTGAACAAACTAAAAGAGAAAATGGGAAAAAAGCCATTATTCTCTAAAGGGAATTTTACACTCTACACCAATAAAGCAGTGTATGATGATAAAGAACTGTATAACTCAAAAACAGATCATGATAATTTTATAAAAAAAGAATCTATGCCTAATGATGATTGTCCTGTTTTTTATGCATCGTATTACAATCCACTCTCACTAGTTAGTAATTACTTTAGTTATGAATATGGTGAAGCAAGCGAATCTGCTTGTGGAAAAATGGGAAACAGTGTAGGGGTAAAAACAATAAACTATAAAACAGGTGAGGAGATTTCAATTTTACATTTTTTTGACGAGAAAGATGTAATTGAAGCTTTTAAAGAAGATACTTGGGTAAAACGTAGGGCTAAAGAATTTAAAATTGATGTTTCAAGCATAAAGAATAGCAAAAATATGCTTGAATTTTTTAATCCAGATACTGGAATAACTTTTACAGAAACAGGCTTCTGTATCCTCTCTTTTAAAGATGGAAAAGCTAAAATTCGTTTTGTAGGAAAAGAGTATATGGGTTGGAATCACCACAAACATCTTCAATTAGGATTTGAACTTCCTATCAAAAAAGATATGACTGAGTGGTTTTCAAGTACAAAGAATTTTTATTTGGGAGAATTTGAAAATGGATTAGCGAAATAAGGATATGAAAAAAGGAATTATTATAGGACTGTTATTAACCGTATTACAAATGAACGCACAAGATTTTCAAAAAACTGAACTCAAAGGAGTTTGGGAATTGGATTGGATAACCGGTGGTTTTTTTCCACATGATAGTCTTATCTTTAAGAAAACCGAAGCATCTTCGGGACAGTACGTGTTCACTTTTGAAGATGATCATACTTTTACACAGCGCATGTCCAACGAAGATATTGGAGAATGTCCCGTTGGGGCCTTTATTCTAGAAAAAGGTACTTGGAATTATGATGGGGATTATTTGACCCTTAGCTTAAAGGGGGAAAAAATAGCGGATTATACTTTTGACTACGAAATTGTATATCTGCCTAAAAAGGAAGATGGACTTCTGAAATTTGACTTGGTTGAGGTTTCAAAAGATAAAGAAACCAAATAGATGAAGGGGTTATGGCGTATGGTTTTGTCGATATTCGCAGCACTCTTGATGATAGTTTGTTTATTCCTTTTCGCTAAGATTTTAATTAGTGATATAAAGTTTTATAATTTTAAGGATTATGTGGTGCCTCCTGTAATTTCTACGGGTGTTGTTTATGGATTTTTAGTATTTCTCCTGGCAATTTTCTTAAAATCAAAACGGGTACTGGCAACGCTTATCTTTTTGTTGTTCTCTATAGGATATTTTTTTGTGGGATTTCAAATTGCCTTTGATGCTCGCAGCGAATTTGGGGCAACTTGGTTACCTGCCGAAGTATTTTTGGAGTTGTTTGTACATAAAGCAAAAGGCTTTTGGATTTTTGGAGGGAGTTTATGTGTCCATTATCTCAGTTTTCAATTTTTTAAGAGCAAATAAGGATAAACCCCTGAAATAAGGGATGCATTATTCGCGTTATTAACAGAACTTTACCTAGTAATAGTGTTTCAATGGAGTCTAAAATCAAAACAACAAACTCACCCTTATTTAGTTACAGTAAAAGCGCATTTCCCGAGCTTTTCGAACTTTCTGATGCTCAGCTTCAAAACTTAGTAGACTTATACCTCGCCCATGGTAAACAAATGAAAAAAGTACAGATGATTATCTTGGCTTTTGGTGTGCTAGCTTGTCTCCATAATTTTTTGATTTTCACAGATATGTATGGAGGTGATTTCTCCACAGAAAATATAGTTATAGGAATATTGATTCTGTTCTTAATTCCTTGTTTCGCTGTCGTAGGTATTTTGTTAAAAGGTCAGTTTATAATTAGGAATGCAATAAAAAGGGTAGCTTTAAAGTATAACTTATCTAATAAAAAGACTAGAAAAGAATTTAATCAATTTGTGATTGCCACCTATGGTGGTTATGGCGTTTAAAGTTTGTAGATATGTCAATGCACGAAATAGAAGGTATAGTTGAAGATTCTGTCCATTTGGTTGCGAAGCCCAAAATAAAGGCTTCTGTAAAGCGAGATCTTCTGTATAATCTGTACCATTTTCAATACAAGTTTGATACAGGCTATACTCATTTTCGGGTTATAGATATCTTATTAGATTTAAAATTCACCTATCGTATTCCTTTAGAAAAACATCCTGATTACCATAGCCATCCTCTTTTTTTTAAAGAACTGAATATTGAAGAAAACAATTGGCTTCCATCTAAAGTCAGCAAGGGAGATGAATCCGTTTATGCTCAAAAAGAAGAAACAGGAATATTTTTGTATGCTGATGCGGGAAGTAATTTTTGGCAACGTTTATGTGAGCATGAAATCCTCCCAAAGAAAGAACACAATGCTCCAAAACTACTAAAGCCAAGTGCACTTATATTAAAAATGCTTCAAGAAGCAGAACTTCAAAACAACCCATCTTTATTCAGTGATTGGTATGCGCTTTTGGTTAATTTGGTAAGTATTGATTTGGAGGAGGAAGACGGTTTTCCAAAACAATTCAATGATTTTGTACAACAGAAAGATATCAATGCGATACGAGAAATCGGTAAATCGAATCCTCCTTTTAGTGGAAAACGCGATGATACCGCCTCTGGGGAATTAGAAACGCCTATTTTAAAGGAAATCGAAGAGTATGAAAATGATATAGAACGTTTGTATTGCATTAAATGGTTGTTGGATTTCAAATGTGATGAAGCCCAAATAAAAACGGACTATACGAAAGAGATAACCCCCAACCCCAAAAAAGAAGCAAAACTTCAAATTATTCCCAAAGCACTGGAAAACTATTTAGACACTGAAAATTGGAACTTAGTTTGGAGTGCTGAGTACAAATACGGCTATAAATGGTTATATCATCATCAATTAAAAGGAGAAGAAGGGAAGCCTAGTGATGACGATTTGCATACCTATCTTTTTTTAGATGCGGACTATAAAGATTTAAAATTATTGTATCCTAAAATCGGCATTCAACACGGTTTGTTGAATAGATGGCAGGGTAGAAAAGCGATACATACCCCAGAATATATTCATTTTTTTCAGACTTTGATTAGTTATGTTCCAACAAAACATTGGGATACCAACAAAAACTTGCACTATATGGGAGGGTGGAAATTTAGTTTGAAAAATTCTGAAGCAACGCTAAAAAAATACGTGGAAAATATGCTCCTTTACCTTAAAAAATATAGGGCAAAAATAGTTTCCGAATACGAAAAGCCCCTTTTTAACGACTTTCAAATGTCAATAGTAGAAGCGCAAAGCTATTTAAAAAAGAAAGCACAGAAGCATCAGTTTTTTCAGAGTTATATTGAGTTGCGATTAGTGTACGCCATACATTACTTTGAAAAGGGAGATACCAAAAAAGCTTTTGACTTCGCCAAAGAAGCTATGGCTATGACTAGTGAAAAAAAACACCCTATAAAAGAGGAATGGATTGCCTCAGCGCAAAGCGTTTTGGATGGCAAGCCCAAATTAAATGAGTTGTTGAACCTTCAACGCAATTATTTTTAAAATAATATGACAAAAACATACCCAAATAATTAAACTATGGAAAATACCAATACAGCGAACCAAGGTTTGCAATTATTAACTAAGATACCCGAGAATGAAATGAAAACTATAGTGGAAAGCTATTTGGGATATGCTGCCAAATACAAATACCTTAGATATATCATTTTTGGCGTAGTAGCAGTCATTGTAGGCTATAATTTTTTTGTGGCAGGCAAGCGTTTTCCTTTAGATGAATTGAATACAATTAAAATGACCATGGCCTCTATAATGGGTGTTTTTGTAATCACTTTACTTATTTTAGCAGGCATATTATTTAAATCTGTGCGAAAAATAACAAAGTCTTTAAATGAAAGCGCTGATAAATATGGTATTGACAAGAAAGCGCTTAGAAAAGAATTTCATTTGTTCGCAAAGACTAACCTTGGCGGACCTGGATTAAGATAAAAAGATGAAAAAAATAAATACAATACTAGCAATGAGCATTTTAGGACTTTTTTCAGCCTGTAATTTCAATAAATCCGTCAGTACTGATTTGATGACAGGCCTAACCACAAAGGGAGATGGACTTTCGGCAGATAAGGTTTATATTTCTGATGGCACGAACAAATTGAATGATAACACCTTTTTTTATGGTCAAATAGTCTACACGAATTTCAAAAATATTGGTGGCTTTGTTGTAGAAAACGGAAATATTTATCCAGAAATGGAAGTTGCAGTGATATCTAAAGCAGGTGATACGGTACTCCAAAATAAAAACCTTTTAGAGGGGAAGCCAATCAAAGCTGCGTCGGCCGATTTAAATGGTAATATAACGTTGGCTTCCCCAATTCAGTCCAGAGAAACATACTATGTAGAATATAAAGTGTTTGATACCAAAGGCGATGGTGTGTTTTATTCCAAATTGGAATTAGAACTGGAAAAAGACCCCAAAGTAAAATTAATTGAAAACGGACTTTCGGTAAAGGAAGCTTATATTTTTAACCAAGATAACCGTACCATAATCACAGATGGTAAAATCGGTTTTGATGACAATGTATTACTAGATATGCAAGGTTTAAAGGGGTATGCAATGCGCGATGGAAAAGCCAGTTTAGGGATGTCTGTAAAAGTAACGGATGCCAAAGACAAGGTAATTTTAGACTTACCTGATTTGCTGAAAGACCGTGATCTTTCCGAAGCGCAGATAAAACAAGGCTTAGGTTCTACTGTGAAAATAAACAAAGGGGTTTTGACAAATCCGGTTACTTGGCAAGTTGAAATTTGGGATAAAAACGGCGATGCGCGTTTAAACTGTTCTACCCAACTAGAAGTCCAAAAGTAAATTGCTATGAAAAAAATCACTACAGCTATTGTTCAATTTGAAATTCCGGAAGATTTTGAAGTAATCCATCAGTCCAAAATCGGTATTAGGGCAGAGAACCAGAATATTCAATGTAAAGTACAACATCCGCAAATAGAGGCAAGGCTTTTTGAAATCGCTGATCTAAATTCAGAAGATTATAAGGGTGATACTTTAGAACAGAAATGGAAAGATTGGTGTTTGTCTTTGTATTACAAATCCGAAAAAATCAGTTTTGAAGAAACGAAATTCAAAGGGTTTACAACTTTTATAGTTCATTCACATAACGATGCGTCTTGGAATGATGTTCATTTTAAACTCCAGTATTTTCGTGCCGCCATTTTTTTAGATGACCAGTTTTTTCTAGAGGTGAAGACCATCCACGAAAAAATTCCGTCAGATGCATTGGAGGCTTGGGTGTTAGCGTCTTTCGAATCCATTGAAATTATTGGAAATACAGAAACTCGCAATCAAGCTCTAGTACAACATATTGCAGCTATAGACAAAAATTCAAGAGCCAATTTAGAAGCTTTGAAAACAGCAGAGGAGAAAGAGAAGGAGGATAAAAAAAAGGAATTCCGCGATGTTCGGATTCCCGTAGACGGGAAAGAATTTTTCAAGGTGGGCGATTTTGATTTTGAGTTCGTTGCTAAGGAAACCAGAATAAGTATTGGGTCGTTTTCCAGTGACGTACAAGTTCAGTTAAAGGCAAGAACAACTGAAGTGAAAAAAGGTGTCGCCAAAATGCTGTTGGACGATTATCCGGATGATGGATCCGTTTCTCTTACCTTCCAAGCCAAAGGCATACATAAAAATGGAATACCCACGGGGCAGTTGTATTTTGAAGAAGAAAAGACCAATGCGCCTTTATTTCTTCATGCGAAAAGCGAAGGGTTTGATTATAGGCTAGCTTTCAATGGATCGGTCACTTTTGATTCTGGTTGGGTGCTTTTGAAGGGAGAAATGACGAAAAGCTACCATGATAAGACATTTCCTATTGCAGTGGCAAAGAAGTTCAGTGTAGACCATTTAAACTGGCAAGACTACCGATTCACCTCCATGGAAGAAACGGCAACGGCAAACCCCTTGGATGTGTGTTTTTTGCATATTGAAAAACCTGATTTTACCGTGTTGCCTGATGCTATTTTCACTTTTAAAAATTTGAAAAACTTAACAATATCCAACCCAGCGCATTATAAAAAAGAAGAGGAACTCCCTACTTTGCAAATACCAGCAGCCATTGGAACATTAACGCAATTGGATCGTTTACATATCAATGGCATTTTTGTGGAAAAATTTCCCAAAAACCTAGCAAAACTTAAAAATTTAGAGCAATTGTCCCTTAATAATTGTTTAATTAAATCCCTACCAGATGAGATTTGGCAACTTCCTAAATTAAAACATTTGTGGCTATCGGCGAATAAACTCAAGTATATTCCAGAAGAAATCAATTTACCTGAACTTCAAAATATTTGGCTAGATAGGAACCAATTTAAAACCATACCCGAAGCACTTGCGTTACAGCCCAAAATAAAGAAAGTAGATTTAATAGCCAACCCATTAGAACAGTTGCCAAAGGCATTCAACCACATAGAAAAGGTTATGTTGAATATAAGCGATAAGAGACGCTTGTTAGATTTTACATATAAAGGCGCTGATGGTAAAGGGGTAGCAGATTGGGATGATGCTGTTTTTTGGTCTCAGTATGATACGGAATTGGTACCTGAAATCGATTTGGTCATCAAAGACAATACCTTGGCGGAATACCAAACAGCGCTAAAGCCCTTGGTTAAGAAAGCCATCGGGTTTAAACATACAAACGAAGAAGACTATGCTGCCATAGGCAACCATCGTTTTGGCGGTATGCCAGATTTACCCGAGAATATACCATATCCCCGATTTGGTGAGAATTGGCGAGATGATAAGGAAGATTATGTTTATGAGTTCATAGGGCAAATTAATTGTGCTGAAATTGCGCACTTACAAGCATATTTACCTAGAACCGGTACGCTATTTTTCTTTTTGGAAACCATGCATAATATTTATGGGGGTCTCAATAACCCTGGTAAGATTATTTATGTAGATGACAATGCGAACCTCGCTTCGGGCAAGCGTTTCGATTTTACCAACGAGGATTATTTTGAAATGATCGATAATGGATATAAAGGCTTTAAAGTTGGTGCTACGAAAATGAACAGTGCTCCATCATTTTACGCCAGTTATGTAAACAAACACCTCTTTACAGGTGAAAGCGCTAAAATTCAAGAAGATAATAAACTTCTAGATGCGTTATACGATAGTTTTGAAGAACCCCTAAATAAGAAGCGTTCTTTTGAGTATGCAGTAAACGCTCATGGTTTCACACAACATAAAGCTCCTGAATTACAGGCGTCATTGGCTAAAAAAGGAAACCCTGAAGATTGGATCACACTTTTAGTGGTAACATCCGCTGGAGATATGCAATGGGGTGACGCCGGTGATATTTTCTATGTAATACACAAGAGCGATTTGGTAAAAAAAGATTTCAGTAATGTTTTTGTCACTCTAGAGAGTAGTTAAAGTAAGTACAATGAAAGAAATAACAAACAAGCAGTATAATGTTTTGCTAACCTTTTTGGTCGTTCTCTGTATAATAGGATTAAGTTTAGTAATTCTCGCGAGACTAGATTATATTCAAAAAGTTGAAAATAAGAACAACGATAAGGAAGTCAGAAAAAATGCGATCTCTACAATATACACAGATGTAAAGTACGAATATGAACTCTTCAAACTGGCAGCTCCTTATTGGAATACCGAGTTTGCAAAACTAACATTGAACCATACTCGTGATACTGTGCAACATGCTGCTTATACCATGGCAACCTTTTCAGAATATCATAGAAATATTATGGCTACGATAAATGGTATTAAAAAGGACAGGGAGTATCAAAACAGATTTCATAGTAGTGAAGTATTAGAATACTTTCCAGCAGATCTTAATAGAAAGTTACTGTTGGGTACGATACGGATAAAAGAGCAATTTTTTAAGGATGCGGAAAAACTAGATGAAACGTATTATCATATTTTGGACAAAACCAAAAAGACAGATGCTGTAGACCTATCCCATAAAGAGCAGCATTCTCCATTTCGTCGTTATTTTCAATTGCTAGAAGATATCGATAGAACCTACTATGAACTCTTACAGTACCATTATGCTAATAATTTGAGTTTTTTAGGGAATACGTATCCAGAGTTTGTGGTCAGTGCAAAATTTAGACTTTTCTCAACTCAAATAGGAGCTGTTCGCAGTTCATATTATGACTTAAGGGATAGTATTACATCGTTGCGTAAAGACATAAAGGTATTACCTAATGAAAATCCTCTTGACACTACCATTACGTTATATAAAAAATATGAAAACCGTGATAAGACTTTGATAGCGGTGTATACGGATAGAGAGATATATCCTTTCACAGATGAGCAACGAAAACAGTTGCTTGATGCGCTGGATTCCAAAGTTCCCAAAGCCGAGAACGAACTAAAAAGGTATTACTGTGTTGAATCTATTGACGGTACCTATTATGCCACAAATACGGATAAAAAGTTATATCCCCATGTTTTGGAGAGCGACGATAAGGAGATTCTCGAGTTTTATGATGATAATGACTTAGAACAATATTATATTCTAGGAGATTACAATCCGTTTGATGTGTTTTACCCAGATTACCGTAAAAATTTAATTGAACAAAAATGAAAAAAGTATTGATCGGTTGTGGGATTGTCGCAATATTAGGAATAGCATTTTTTGTACTTTGTATTTATCTATTATTCTGGCCAAAGTCAAAGGATGTTTCAGATAAATCTCCGTTTGTAGATATTGTTAATAAAACCCTTACCACGAAAAAAGAGACACAGATTTTGAAACATCCTAGCGATGCTGAATATTTTCACTTAGAAGATGGTACCAGTTATGGGATGAATCCTGATTTACCCATTTCAGAAACGCTTCCTATAGGGACCAAAGTTAGTATTGATAAAGTTAAATTGATTACGGGTAGAGTAAGTGGCACCACAAGCGCCTATTTATATGGAACAGTATATAGTAAAGAAACACAACAAACCTATGATTTTAGGTATTCTTGGGGCGATTATCACACACTTTATCAGGACAAACCACATTGGACTTTTAAACAAGCTTTTTGGCAAGAAGAACCCTTGGAAGGTAAATATTATATAGATGTTCCGTAAAAGCAATTTTAAAAATGTAGTTGTGACAATGACGAGTTGTTAATTAAAGCTTATGGAAAAAATAACATTACCCCATTTTGGAGAGGTGCAAATACCATATAACGAAGAAGGGTTTACACCATTTAAATATAATTATGCCATTGGTAAACTCGCTTATGGAGACTTTGTTTTTCAAGATAAACCCAGAAGGTTAGATGTAAATTTTACCGAGTTGACTGATTTTAATATCAACCTAGTAACCAAAGCCTTAAATGAGTTAGATGTAATATTCTCTAAAGCCAATACTATTGTAACAAACGATTTTAATGCACGTTTGAATGCAACGGAAAATGAAAAGAGTGGGTATAAAAAGAGAGAAACTGCGTATGATTATATAAAATCTTGGATGCTTTGGCATTTAAGTAAAACAAGATGGTATTCAGATGATAGCGATAGTCTTGTACCAAAACCTTTTACCAAAGAAACACCTGAATTACTATTGAAAAAATTAGATATTGTGAATGTCGTGTTTAACGCTTTACATGACTCTGAGGCTTTTATAGTAGTATATTTTGCTTTTGGTTGGAGTTGGGATTTAGGCTACAGAGATGATATGTTGGTGTTGCATTTAAATCAAGACTACAAATTCCAGAAAATAACGATGACGGGCAACCCACAATAGCATACCATGGAGAAAATAGCCCTACCATATTTTGGTGAAATTGAATTAGAATATTTCGATGATGAACATACACCATATCGGTACGACTATGCTATTGTAGAACTATACGGTGATGACTTCAGGTATAAAGGAATGTCCATGGACCTTGATGTGAATTTTACCGACCTAAGTGAAACGAATCTTGCTATGGTAACTGATGCGTTAGATAATTTGGATACACTCGTAACAAAAGCAGAACAGTTGGTAGAGAAAGACTTTAACACGGGCAATACGGTTAAAGATTACATTCAGGAGTGGGTAGACTATCATTTAAAGGAAGAACCTTTTAAAGGGCTAGTGCCCGAACCTTTTGATGAGAGTACACCAAAACTGTTATTGGGCAAGCTAAAAATTGTAAGAATAGGTTTTTATGCCTTAGCAGAATCAGAAGCTTTTATAGTCATGGATTTTGCTTTTGCTTATGACATAGATAGTGGCTATCGTGACACTATGGTGGTGCTAAAATTAGATCCCTCTTATAAATTAATAACAATAACGACAGAGGGATAATAGATGAATACGGTAACAGTTATAAACACAATAATATAGTTTAACCCTATAAAAAGTAGCATTGAAAAGATGACTTTAGAAAATCAAATTTTAGATGTTGTTATCCAGGACCATAAAGAACGTACTGTTTTAGGAGCTACTCCTTTTGGTGATATTTTCTTTAAAGAAGCCAGTGGGTACGGGCAGGAAAGATTTTTTGTTTGCCAAATACTCCCACCGGTTCGCTCCAAAGATAACCCCGCCCCTAAAGGATTGTTTGCATTTGAGGTGCTACAAGTGGCCTTGACCGAAAGAGAATTCAAAGGTTTTGTGAAAACAGGAATTAGTGGTTTATCTAAGCTTCTTGGTTCTCAAAAATTTCAAGAGCGTTATGAAAGTATTGTTTTAAGATACGAGCTTAAAGCTATTTTAGAAAAGCGTTTGGGTACCTTGGGTAAGGATGAGGTCTATGGCTATTGTGATGATGACGATTACAATAGTACCAATCCACATGCCGAAAAAGTAAAAAGGGAAACCTATTTAAAGGAAGTACTGTCTTATGCAAAGCAATACCCTAGGCCATATTATACAGATATTTATGACTTAGCGCGGCATGATACGGGCAATGACTATATCCTTAAAGAATATTTAGGCTACGGATTTGCCATTCCAGAAGAGTTGTATGATAAAATCCAACTAAAGGCATTGGCTATATACAAGCAATCCGTGAAAGATTTGACGCCCAAAAAACTCCTGAGATTCAGAAACCTCAATGCGCTCGCCTTAGATAATGTAGGGGAGCTATCACAAGATATTTTGAATGTAATTCATGAAATACCCTACTTGGTAGAATTAAGTCTTACGAATACGGATAAGTATATAGACAGAAAAAGTTTTAGCCAAATACCGGCTCATTTAGATACCTTAAAAAGCTTGCATTACTTTAGTTTTGTTGGGAATGCTTTGTCAGATTGGTCGGAAGTTGTGACCCTAAAAAACCTTAGAAAGCTTGACTTATCCGATTGCGGATTAACGTCAATTTCAGAAGATATTGCAGCGCTAACCTTACTAGAGGAATTGAATTTAAGTAATAATAAAATTCAGCATCTGCCAGAGGGAATATTACAATTAAAAAAATTAAAAGTATTAAGATTAAACGGAAATCAATTAGTAGAAATCCCTAAATGGATTGGCCAATTGAACAACCTTCAACTAATAGACCTTACACAAGCAGAATTAACCGCCTTGCCGGCTGAAATCGTTACGTTACCGAGGCTTGAAGAACTCCAGATAAAAAAGAATCCCTTTACATCTTTGCCGAAAGAATTTATAAAACTTCCCAAGAAAACCGTAAAAATAGAAATGCGGAATGAAGCCTTATATAATGCTAAAACCAAAGCTAAATTAGATACCTACCCTAAGGGCAATGTAAAGTTTGATAACGATTTTAATTTCAAATTAATGGTTATCAACCAATTGATGTATATAGATAAAGTACTGCTGCCAAGATTTGATGTTTGGGGCTTCGCAAAAACCTATAAAAAACGAAAAATTGATATTGAAGCAGAAGGTTATGCAATTATTCCTGAAGTAATTTTGTATTTTAAAGACTTAGAAATACCTATGGATTTGCTATTGGATATCAAAGAATTAAAACCAGATGGAGGAGATGAAGTGTACAGGCAAATAATTCCTTTTTGGGATGGTGAGGATAACCAATTTGATGTAACATCTATTGAAGATGTAAAGCACCTTCCTAATCTAAAAGCAACTAATAGTATGAATTTTTCTAAAGCATTAATTAAAGAATTACGTGCCAAAAAAATTAAAGTGGCCAATTACTAAGCGTATGATACTCATAGAACAAAACATAAAACCAGAAGCCTTACTTCGTTTTTTTGAAAAGAATTATCCAGAGAAAAAATGGTTTTATATCGATTTGTATTCGGATGAAGAAACTACACATCATTTAAGAAGTAATAGTATGGGTTTTTATACCGTTGCTACAGATGTAAAAAGTTATCCTATAGAAATCAGTTTTACAGAAACAGATGAAGACATCATCAAGGAATATCAAATTAAAATAGCACAAGCATTAGCTAAAAAACATCAAATGAAAACGGTGATTGATTTTACGCATCCCGAAAAACCTGATGACCCATTTTACAGTCTTTTATTTGATCATGATGATTGTTTTTTGGTAGATGATAGTGAATGGGAAGATAAAGAAATCTTTACACTTTTAGAATCTTGGGAATTAGAATAAAAACTTACTGAAAACGGTGAGTAAATAACTTAGCAATTTATAAGGCTAAGAACAATTATAACAATGATACAAATAAATATAAAATGATAAACAAATTTTTGTTAACTAGTATAGTACTTTTTGTCACCGTTTTAATGTCTTTTAAGGATACTCCAGAGAACAAAACAGAAGTAGTAACTAATGAAATTGCCATAGATTCTGTTTCTAAAGAAATTGAGGAGCCTAAAGAAGAACATAAAATAAAAACTACATCATATACTTTAAAAAAAGTTACTGATTGGCGAAATGAAAATGATTCTAATTACCATATATATACAACCGAAAAAGGAAGTAATGTGATAACATATTATAGCAAGGGTAATTATGGGGTGCTTGAAAACTATAACGAAGAAGATACTAACCTAAGCCGTTATGCATTATTTTCAAAGCCTTTAAAGCTAGGAGAAGAGTTAAAAATTAGTATGAAAGATACTCTGTATACCGTTAAAACAGAAATATTAGAAATGGACTTTTCAAGTATTAATATGCTTTTAGATCATCATTTTATTATTGATTTACAAGGTGATCCAAGCTATCAAGAATATCTTATTGTTAATGTTGCCCAACAAACCATGTCTAGTTTTGGTACTATGGGCGAATTTAAGGTTTCCGCAGATGAAAAGTTTTTAATTGGTTTTATAGATTCTGAAGTAGCTACTGATGTAGCTTCGGTTTGTCCTGAACTGGAAGGCAAATGCTGTTACGTTGTCACGGAAGAAGTTAAGTACAATTTAGATACTGGTGAAGAAACAAAAACGGGAAAATTAGGTTGTGGTTTTGTACAATAGAAATCAGAATAACGCAAGAGTTAAGGGGAGAATGACTTAGTATTTTATTTAAAAAATATGACGATGCTACAGAAAACCATAAAATATGCCACCGATTGTCACCAAAAAGTAAACCATACATATGACGATAAACCTTATACTTTTCATCTAAATATGGTGTATGAAGTTGCCCAAAAGTATAGCTATCTTATCCCTAAAGAAGATTTGGAAAATGTGTATTGTGCTTGTTGGGTACATGATATTATAGAAGATGCTAGAGAAACTTATAATGATGTTTTAAAAAATACCAATAAAACAATAGCAGAACTTGCTTATGCCTTAACCAATGAAAAAGGAAAAACCAGAGCAGCGCGTGCAAATGACAAATATTACCAAGGTATTCAGGAAACACCCAATGCTGCTTTTGTGAAATTATGCGATAGAATGGCCAATATAACCTATTCTAAAGAACAAGGGTCTTCCATGCTGGCAAAGTATAAAAATGAGCATGAAGCATTTATTAAAAAACTATATCAGCCAGAACTTCAAGATATGATAACAGATATAGAAACCTTATTGAAGTAGCTAATTTAGTAAAACCTAATACCAAACATATTTTGAATAGTAATGAAAACAATTCTGCTTTAAAAAACGTTACCCTACAGGAAACTTGTAATGGTATGTCTTGCGAGTTTGCAATAACTGAATTAGAGGATAACCATTTAAATGATATTTTATCTATCACGTTTTCGGGTACCTATAGAGAAGGTTCTGAAGGTAAAACAGAATTGGGTTATTTGTTAGGAAACGTAATGCTAGCAGTTGAAGTCTGGAACCCGTTTAAAATCCTAATTGATATCAGAAATGTAACATATACTTGGGGAGACGATATGCTTAGATTGTTTAGCGAGCCAGAACATATACAAAAGGTTGTGGTGCTAAGTAATAAAAACAAACACGCTATTGCTACACTATTGGATGTTACGGAAGACAATGATGCTATTATAGATCATATTTTTTTCTTTGACAATTTTGATGAAGCTTTTGAAGCATTGAAAAAAAAGGAAATAAAAAAATGGGATGCTAATTTACAGCAATGGATATAAGATTTTTGTATCACCTAAATATTTGATGTACTTAATTTTCCCCTGAAAACAGTGTACCTATAACCTTATCGATGCCTTAATTTTGAAACATATAGCAGTTTAAACTAAAAAAATGTCACATACCAAAGCACAACTTATCGGAGAAATATACAAAGCCTTTGAAGCAGTTACTCTTGATGATGGCATAGGGCTTTGGGAAGGTTGGGCTCTAGACGAAAGACTCCAAGATGGGAAAGAATACCAACGTTTAAAGGCTAAAGATGAGCGAGATGATTGGCGCAAGATTCCTGTACTTAGATTATACGAATGTAGTAGTTCCATCTCTTTCCACGATGCTAAAGGCATGCGTTTTCATTTGCCCATATATCTTCTTTTTGCGTTAGATGTTTTTATGGATGAAGAAGATAAACTTAATGAGAATAAAGACTTTAATCTATCACCTCCCGAGGTTCGATTTGCCCTTATGAATAATTTGGAATCGGACTATTCCAAAAAACGATTTTCATTACTCAATACCAAACAAGCAACATGCGTAGTACATTTTTTAGAATTTGTTATGGAAGAAACAATATACTATTCGGAAAAACTAAATGCAAAACAACAAAGTAGATTTGAAGAGAATCGTAAAAAAATGGAAGATGCCATAGCATTTTGGAAGGTGAAGGCTTTACTACAATAAAAAAGATAACTATGATGACAAAAGAGCAAGTAGCTGCGGTTTTAAAAGATAAAAAGAAGTTAAGTTTTAAAGCAGAAACTTTTAGTGGTTTTTCAAAACCATACCAAATCTTAGGGAGGCTTATTATTGCTCATCTCCCTAAATACAGAGATACTACACCAGTTGTTAGCTATTACAAACAAGCTTTTAAAGATCTAAAACAAAACCCTTGGGACACTAAGGAAGGTTTGCAATTGGCAGCATTACTTTATGGAACATTGCGAGCGCCTTATATAGCTAAAATATGGTCGCTTCTCATGCAATTACCATATCAATCAGGGTACAATAGGCGTCCATTTCGGATGGCCATCATTAGCAAGCATATTAGTGGAGCTATCAATACCTTAAGATCCTTATGTAACACCAGTACACTTGGCTTTGCGGACTGTTCTTTTAGTGAGCAAGCACAGCTAACAGGTTACTATAAAAATATGGGGAATGCCTATATATTAGCAGTGGTTTTGCAGGAAGGTAATACAGCATTATTACAAACTATTACAGCTATTATTCAAGGCGAAGATGAGCTAGGTGCTGTATCTAGAGATATTATTAAAGCCTTATTATTAACAGATAAAAAGGAAAACTGGCAATTGGTAGAGAGCCTATTATTGGCAGCACAACGCCAAGAAGGATTACGCCAAACAATCCTTGAAACTTTAGACGAAACTAATATTGGTGCGCTTCGTTATCTAATAAATACTATTTTAGAGCACGATCTTATACGCTTTAGTAGCGTAGTTAGGGCAGTAGATACTTGGTTTGGTTTTGGGTGGAATGCCCCTAAAAAAGCTGCAATCAAGCGCACTTTACAATTGGCGGCCGAGTTTATGGACGCTCCTGAAAAAGTTGATGAAGCTTTGAAAAGCAAAGATCACCTAGAAAGTTATGTGGCATTATGGTCAATAGGACTCAAAAATGTCTCTTTGGCAAATACAAAGGCCTTCGATTTGGTGTTTGATGAAAATACCAACAAAGAAAAAAAGCTACTTTGTTTGTTTTTTATCTATGAAACGGTTCGCACCAAACACGAATTGACGCCTTATATGAAAGAACATTGGGGTAAAGATATAGAGTTAGATTATTGGATGCTCTTGAACGCTCCAACTATTGATTGGACTACCGATTTCTTTGAAAAAGTTAAAGCTACTGCTGATAGCCTACCCACAGAAGGGAAATGGTTTGGAGGTACCGTTTTTGAATGGAAAAAATATGAAATTACACCCTTCTATTTCTACAACTACCTTATTAATTATGCAAAGGAAGAACAAATGATGCTATTAGCGCAAGATTTGTCTAAGTTACCAAACCAAGCGCGCGAATCTTTTATGCGCAAGATTTTCCCAAAGCATTATACCTATTCTCTTTCTTGGAATTATCGTCAAACACATGGGCAAGAAATTCCTAGATTACATTTTGAAAAAAATGCATGGCAACGAGTGTTATTACAACAAGCTGTAAAAGACCGTAACGGATCTGTTATGGCTACAGGATTGCGAGGTTTTGAGTATATGGATCTAGAAGAGGAAGAACTTGGGCTTTTAGAAGATTTACTATCTAGAAAAGGCAAAGATCTTAGAAAGCATACTATAGAACTCCTGATAAAACAACCAGAAACTAAATTAAAAACAAGCACCATTAACCTGGTAAGCTCCAAAAAAGTAGAACAACGCTTGGCAGGTTTAGAAATTTTAAGCGTTTTAGGCGAAGAAAAAAGATATCCTGATTTTGTAGCAACCCAAGTAAAAAACTATCAAGAGCGTAAAACTCTCAATAAAAATGAAGAAGTTTATCTAGCAAAATTTTCTAAAGAGCAAACCAGTGAATATAACTTTGCTAATGGTTTTGGAGTCATTAATTATAATGCTATGAGTCCATTAATAACTCCTGAATCTAAATTTAAAGAAAAAAAAGGATTGCTAGATTTTATGAAATCAAAGTCTAGACTCCGCATAACTGATATTGTTGATGAAAAGAAAACAGTTACAGAAATCAATAAATTAATAGCGCTATTTGAAGAAAACCGAAATTACGAATACCAGTATGAGGGCTATCAAGGAGCTACGGAAACCACTTTATTAGGAACAGACGTTATCTCAAAAACCAGAAACCGAAAAACCTTTACCAAAGAAGAGTATTTAAATGATTTGCCTTTAGCAGAAGTTTGGAAAGCATGGTATGCTCAAAGTACTTTAAATGATTTTGAAATATTTTATACTTTATTTTATTTAAATGCTTATCTGGACCCATTTGCTCGTTGTAGAGAAATGGCAGATTTTGTAAAATCGTATTATCCAGCTTTAGACGGTTTGCATATAGATAAAACAGGAAATTATCATAGTATTAATAGAAAAGTAGGTACGATCTTATCTGCTATACATCAAGTTCATAAAGATGAGATGACACTTATTAATTTTAAGGTAGATGTATTTGAAGATATGATTGCCAATTGCCCAAACGAGTTTAAAACAAGAGCATTAAAAAAGCCGCAATATCATTATGGAGCAGATACTTTGTGGACACATATATTAAACCAAGCAGGTTTTCTTATTTCAAATCAGGAGTTTGATTATTTATTAGAAAATAACGAAACAAAGGCAAAACACTATTATAATTTACAGGTTTATGTATTTGCACAATTTCTAGGTTTTCCTAAAAAAGTAATCAATTTTGATGCGATTACAGAAGCAAAAAATAGCGAGGAACAAATACAAACACCAAATATTCATTTTTTATTAAAACTGTATCAAAAAGGACTAGTTCCTGATGAAAATGTTGTTTTTCAGGCTTTGTATCAAAAAGATTTGTTTCGTTTGCTAGATGGTGGTATTAATTATTATACCAAACCCTATAAAGATTTTGCACCCTCCATTGCATCAGTACAACAGTTAAAAGAAAACATGCTTAAAGTAGAGGTGGAGCGCGGCGATTTACCTACTGAAGCCTCTGAGTATATCAGTAGTTTTGTAAAAGTTGAAGGGGTTAACTATGTTTTTGAAATCTTGGAACGGCTTGGTAAAGAAAACCTAGACAGAGGTTACAGTTACCATCAAGATAGTAAAAAAGTGAATTTTAGTACTATTTTGAGTATCAGTGTTCCATCCGAAACAGATACATATGAACACTTTGAAGCAGGAATAAAAGCAGCAAAAATCACTAAAAAGCGTCTAATAGAAGTTGCTTGTTACGCCACCCAATGGGCAGAATGGATTGGTAAATATTTACAAATAGATGATTTAGAGAATGCCATTTGGTGGTTTCATGCCCATGCCTCGGATTATATGAGTGCACAAAAAGAAACGCTAATTGCGCGGTATTCTAATATTGATAAAAACGATTTTGCAAAAGGAGCAATAGATATCGATTGGTTTAATAGCGTATATAGCAGTTTAGGAAAAGCAAATTGGAAATTATTGCATGATGGTGCAAAATACATTTCGCATGGTAATGGCCACAGACAAGTAAAGCTCTATTCTAGTGTAATGCTTGGCGAAGTTAAAATTACTGGCACCCTAAAAAAAATAAAAGAGAAACGAGATAAAGATTATCTAAGAGCCTTGGGTCTTATTCCTTTAAGTAAAACCAATGCAGAAAAGGACTTATTAAATCGGTATAATTTAATTCAAAATTTCCTTAAAGAAAGCAAACAGTTTGGAGCCCAACGACAAGAAAGTGAGAAAAAAGCATCAGAAATTGCTTTAGACAATCTCTCCAGAAACGCTGGTTTTGAAGATAGCATTCGTTTTAGTTGGGCAATGGAAGGGAAGGCAACAGCTAAAATTATGGAAAATGATACTGTAGTTTTTGATGATGTTACTGTAAAACTAGTCGTAGATGATCATGGTAAGGCAGATATTAAGGTTCATAAAGGTGATAAAATCCAAAAAACCATTCCTGCTAAATACAAAAAAGACAAACAAATCCAGACCTTAAAAGAAGGAAAAAGCTATTTGTCTAAACAATACTCTAGAACCAGACTTTCTTTAGAAAATGCCATGATACGTGGAGATGTTTTTACCAAGGAAGAATTATCTAAAATTATGGGGCATCCGGTAGTAAAAGCTATGTTAGGGAAGTTGGTGTTTTTTAATCCAAAAACTAAAGTAGCTGGATTTTATCATGATGGTTTTTTAATAGATACTGATAAAAAACAACATACCATAAAAGCTACAGATAGTTTAGTAATAGCTCACGCATCACAATTGTACGAAAGTGTACAATGGGATTTGTATCAAAAATATCTTTTTGAAAATCGGATTACCCAACCTTTTAAACAGGTGTTTAGAGAGTTGTATGTCATTACAAAAGATGAGCGCGAACGAAGTTTTAGATCTGAACGTTACCAAGGACATCAAATTCAACCCAAAAAAACAGTTGCTTTATTGCGCAGTAGAGGTTGGACTGTAAACCGTGATGAAGGATTGCAAAAAGTATATCATAAGCAAGGTTTTATGGCAACTATGTATGCCATGGCAGATTGGTTTTCACCAGCAGATGTGGAAGCACCAACCTTAGAATATGTTTGTTTTCATTCACTAAAAGACTACAAGCCTTTACCTATGACGGAGATTCCTCCAGTATTGTTCAGTGAAGTAATGCGTGATGTAGATTTGGTAGTGAGTGTTGCTCATGTAGGTGGGGTAGACCCAGAGGCGAGTCATAGTACCATGGAAATGCGTGGTGTTTTAGCAAGAGAATCCGCTCGTTTGTTTAAGTTAGATAATGTTGAGGTAAAAGAACGCCACCTTATTATTAAAGGCAAGTTAGGCGAATACAGTATTCATTTGGGAAGTGCTAATGTTAGTAAGAAAGGTTTAGCACTTAATATTATTGCCATACAAAGCCAGCACAGAGGGCGCATGTTTTTACCTTTTGTTGATGATGACCCCAAAACGGCAGAATTAATTTCTAAAATGAAATTATTAGCAGAAGACCATAAAATTCAAGACCCAACAATTTTAGCACAGATTCATAAAGGTTAAAATGAAAAATACAATTGTAATATTAGTTATGACATTGTTTTTTAATTTCGGAAATCTGGTACTTGGGCAGCAAGTAGATCTAGATTCACTTGAATATACAACAGCAAAAGTTAAACTAATAGAAGTACATCACACGGGTTGCCATATTCCTATTTTGAGTTATACTTTTCAAGTGCTAAAGCATATGTCTGGCCCACGGGTTAAAAAAGGTACTGTTGTTAACAGTATGTTGCTTAGAGGTCATGCAAATGGAGATGCCACAAAGATAGCTGATGAACTGTATTATGGGAAGGTTAACAATAAAGAGGCTAGTAATGAATTAGTCATCAACTTTAGCTATAACCCAAATCCGAAAAAGAAATCTGAAAACTTGATTTTAGGCTGTTCTAATCCAATTAATTATTTAGATTATGGTATGTCATATATCAGATGGGCGGTGAGGGAGCAGCGCAAAAGTGATATGTTTAGTCTGGATTTTTTTATGCAAGAACGGTATCATAAAAAATTTCATCTTATGACCGAGCGTGAAGGGAAATTCCTTTTTGAATATAATGAAAAGAAAATGCTAGCTTTTAAAATGTATAATGAATGGAAGTTAGCAGAAATTAAAGAAAATGAATAGCAAATGAAAGATTTTTGGTTAGTAACAAAAAGCCCAAAAGAAATTGTTGAAGCATTTATAAAGCCCGAAAATCCAAAAGCTACACTTTGGGATATTTTTACAGATTACGCATTGATATTTCTTGAAAGTGAACCAGCAGATTCCAATGCAACTTGGCTAGCAGATAAAGATCGTATGATAGATAAAATTGTAAACTCAGATTTAGCAGGGATAGTCTTATCCAGAAAAGGGATAGAAGATTTATGTTGTGCAATAGAAGAATTCACATATTCAGAAGAAGAGCAAATCATTGATGATTTAGATACAAATTTGATCCCCGTTGCAAAGAAAATAGCAAAAGAATATCTATTGCCCCAAAAACAAACTGATGCAACGATCCACAAGTTTTTAGACGATTTAGAAGATCGTTTAGAAAAAAGTAATAAAAAGCATATTGTAGAAACCGATAAAGATAATCTTCGGAAGATGATGCTTGATTCGCCAGATTATTCTCCTGAAAAGAAACAAGAAATGCTTAAAAATTTAGAAAAAATGTGGGAAACAAACCCAGATGTAGAAGGTATTACCGAAGAGAATTTTGATGATGATTTTGGTGAAGAAAAAGACTATGAACCTGAAGCATATGTGTGGCCAGAAATTAGTTTAGCACATTCCCAATCTTTTTATGGTTTTAATGATGCAGGGAACTTATCGTATGAAGAACAGGAAACACTGGCAGCGCAAAAATATGATGTTTTTGTAAGTGAAATTACAGAGTTGCTTGGTAAAGAACCAAACAAAGATTTAATTCCAGTAGCGCTACAACTATCAAATGATGATTGGGATGCTTTTGAAAATTTAGCTACCCAAAACCCATTAATATATGAGTTTGAAAACAAATTTATAGTATGGAATGATGCAAATAGGGTCTTGTTTTTATCGCTTAGAAAAGAAGATAAAGAATTGCCTTATGAAATTATTTTAGGGGGCATCACGTTAAAAGAGTATCAGGAAATTTTGAAAACATATAATACCTTAACCCAATAAATATGGTAGCTAAAAAACTTGTTTTTAATATATTCATAAGCTTGCTCTTTGTTTCTTGTCTTGTAAAAGCTCAAGAGTCTTCAGTATTGGACAAGTCTTCTTTATGTGGTGATTTGTTAGAAATCTATGCGAAAAAGCCAGAAGGACTTGAATTTATGTCCTGCGAAGTGATAACGGATAGTCAAACTTTGGTAAAGGCAACCTACCGCGTTTCAGGGAAAAATGCGAAGAAAGTGGAAGATTTTTTAGTGCTAAATTACAATATGGGCACGTTGAAATGGGTGTGCTGCGGTTGGGAAAGTGGAGGCAAACTAGGTGGTTTTGAAAATGAAGAACTCAAGGCAATAGACCCTTATTTGACCGGAATTGTTACGATGGGTGCTTCCGGGGAAATTCTTGATGCCAAAGAACCAACCGGCGTACGATTGGAATTTGATAGGAATAAAATCAAGTATTTTACCGTTACGGTAAGCTTAGCTATTGTTTAAATACGAAAATTATGAAACAACTCACCATACAGCTAAAGCGTTTAGGCAAGAAGAAAGTAAAAACATTTGATGTTGCATTAGATGCTAGACCCAACAATCTAAAACAACTGATAGAAGCTTGCGTGCGTCATGAAGTAAAGAAGTATAACAAAAAGCGTGAAGGTGTTACAGTACTTTCGTTTTTGAACGCTGCAGAAATTCAAGAACAGAGTGAAACAGGTAAAATAGATTTTGGCGATTTAACCAATAAAACCTTGGCTTTAGAAGAAACTGCTATTGAAAATGCCTTACTAGCTCATAAAGACGGACTTTATCTTGTTTTTATAGATGATGAAGAAATAACCGATTTAGAGCATCCCTTTAAATTAACGGAAGAAAGTATCGTTAGCTTTATTCGGATGACTTTTTTATCAGGAGCATATTGGTGATTTCCCTATTTACAGGGATAATAATAGCAGTATTAGCGTTTAATTTTATACAATTAAATTAAATAAATGCATCAGTTAAAATTATAAATGTAAGACGCTTTTACAACACAGGTTTTACATTAATAAATTCAATGTGTCTTCTATCAAAAAAATCAAATATCTAATCATTCCATATATCGCTCTAGGGCTTGTTCTTTCTTTAATAATTGGTGTAGAATATAACTGTTCAGGTGAAGAAGTGTTGCCAGATTATTATGGAAGTCCGTTTGTATTTAAAGAAAAATCTATAGTGAGCTCTATGCAATATTATTACAGTATTTTTGGTTTAATATTAAATACTTTGGTTTGGAGTGTTTTATTAGCTGTGTTGAGGTATGTTGCATTAAAATGGATGAAGAAAACCAGAGGCAATACTATTTTTAAAATGGCCTATAAATCAATTGTTGTTCTCCTAGTCCTATTTTCAAGTTTTCATATTACCATAGAATCTATTCTCATCGGGGATGGCTTTAAACATGGAACAAATTATTGGTATTTAAGTATGGACGCTGATGCGGAAAAATATGGAATGTTGTGTAAAGGAAAAATAATATGCTATAAATGGTAGCTTAAGAAAAGACGAAATAATGCACTAAAAATAAATAGGAATAGACCATGAAAAAGCTAATATCAGAAGCAGCATATTTAAAACTTGAAAATGAAATTTGGGATGATTTTTTGAGCAAAGCGTCTAACGAAGAATTATATCATGCTGTGCTTACTGCTAATTTTGATGATAACGCTTATTTTTTAAATTGGATAAAGAATAACCCTAAAACAGATAAGGCAATTGTTTTAGCTGCTTATTGGATGTCTGAGCCTTATTATTTTAAGCAGTTTTTAAATCGTGAAGACTGTTTGCAAAAAGAATCTTGGGCAATAGAAGCTTTTGATTTTATTACCGAAATAGAAACAAAATATGTTGCGGGTTTTTATAGTACTAATACCCTAGCTTTTAATCCAAAGAACATAGAAATAGATCAAGAAACAGATTGGAGTGAAAAACGAAAAGATATGGTTTACGTTCGTGAAATTCCTTCTGTAATGCTTCAACCTTTAGCAGGTAAAAAACTTAGTCCTCCAGATTACTCTGTCTACACAGAGGGTTTGCCTAATGCATATTATGAAAGAGTAGAACAATTATTTGATCTTTATGAAATAATGTATATATAATAGATGAAATGTTTTAAACAAAAAGAGTTTTGGTCATGGCTTTATAGTATGGGGCAACAGCCATTACCTTCAGACACCTTGCAATTACTCAAAGAAGAATTTGTTTATAAAAATCAAATTCAAGAATCGGTTTATGAAGGAGAAAAATATCCCTGGAATTTTGAAACCCTGCGCTTAGATTTTTCAATTACTAAAAACTTCTCGTTTTCTAGTTTAATTCAGATACACGATACTAATGAGGTTGAAGAAAATTTATATCTAAAGAAGGGAAATGATTATTACCCATTGGGTTGGATTAATAGCCATAATCATGAAATGGTTTTTAGGGTGGAAGAGTTTTATCTGTTGCTGAATTTCCTTAAGAAAAAGAAAGTGAATAAAGTAGATATGGCTGCCTATATGCTTTTTTTAGCAAGATTTGTTACCCTAACTAATGAGAAAGATGCTAATTTTTTAATGCAAAACTGCATTAAGAGCTATGAGAATTTATGTAGTACAGTGGTTAGTATCACTGCTACAATTACAAAAGGTAGTACCTACGGAAATAAAATTTATGGCTCAGATTGGGTGATGAAAATGAAAAGTATTACGATACCAAATCATTTTTTACGATTTACAATTAATGAAGGAATTTCATGGAAGGCAGAAAGTGATATGTTTATTTTATTTGGATTTGGAGCACATTCAATGCGAAATGAATATTTTAACAACGGACTTCATACACCAATTAACATATATGATGTAAACATGAGTATGGATGATTATTGTTTTCCTAATGCTATTTGGAATGCGATGCTCAATGAAATTACTGCCGATACCCTTTGAAAAATGAAAATAAAACCAATAAGCGAATTTCAGGTTCCACAAAATTTGGGCGTAATTTTAAAGGAAGAAGGTTTCTGGGAAGACGAATCTTTTGAACCTATTTATATGAGCATAGAAGAAAGCTTGTATAAGGGAAAAGAAGTAATTTCTTTTCAAGCACTTTTCTCTGTGTTTGAGGAATATGATACCATAGATGGTCATTAATGGGAACAGTTGGTTCGTAACTATATAACTGAAAAAGAACCAGAATTAGTCCAAAAGCTTAAAGGTGATTCTGAAAGTGCCACTTGTGTTATTTGGACAGCTAATGAGAAGGACTTTAAAAAAATATTAGGATACATCATAGCACTTCTTTCTGATACACATGCTATTGAACGTTTAGCATAAAATATGTTACTTCTTACAAAGGTTCTACAATTTTAATTTGATACTAAGCAATTTATCACGGTTTATAGGGGTAAACGGAACATATTGGAGATGTAATTTTACCATGAAGAAAGTTTTATACAAATTAATACCACACAAACAGTAATCTAAATAATAAAACAGCACAACATGGAAAATCAAAACAACAATTCAGCAGAAGAAAAATCTCAACGTTGGATAAAAGAAGGTTTAGCGTATAAAAATGGAGTAAACGATTGGTTAGATATTATTTATATGGACCAAGAAAACCCAACAACACCCTGCCCAGAAGAAACCAGAAAAGATATGTCCGAAGATGTTCTTAATATCATAGGAGCATATAATGAGGCTAAAAAATATGATGAATTACGCAAACTATTTCCACCAGATACAGATCCTCTAGACTTACAAGGTATAACGGGTGTAGCATCTCAGGTAATATTGTTAGATGATGGCCGTATTGTTGCCACTGTTAATGAATGGTTTCAAGAACGTTTGGTATATATGTTAGAGGATAATACAAGAACCTTTTTAGATGGCGGTATTTTTATGACAGGGAAGTCTTTCGATAAAAAATACTTAGCTAAAGTATATCCAGATAAAATTGATGTTCACGAAGGTTGGGACGGAAAAATTGTGAGTACATTTACACCACCTAAAACCTATGGAGAAGCATTTTTAAAAGAAAATCCAGCGTATGTAGATGACCTTTCTGAAAAAAACTTTTTAACAATGAACATCCATAAAGTAGTTGTTTTTCCAGGCGGTGACCAACTAGCTATAGCATCACGAGCAGGTATTTTTGTGTTAACTGAAAATGAATCAAAAATTATTAATACAGAATATTTTGAATGTGATGAAGAGGACTATGGTGAATATGAAATGAAAGTGGAATATCCGCATGTAGATGTTTCTCCTGATGCTAAATATATTGTTGCAGGTTCTAAAGATTCTAATCATCTGATTCTTGAAAAAAAGGACAATTCTTGGAAGACTATCACTGAGGTTGAACCATTTTCGTCTTATCCTAATTTTGCAAAATTTAATTATTTAGTAGATAAAAGTGAAATAGCCAAGTCAGGCCCTCAAGTATTGTTAAGTTCTTGTCACTTTTCAAGAAGTGCCAGTGTTTCATTACCCATAGATAAAATAAAATCTGGTTTGGAAATTTACACATCAGATGAAAGTTGCGAAGACTTTTTAAATTTTACGGATAACCAAAGATGGATTAACACAGCAGGAGTTTACAATTGGGGTTGGGCTTTAGGTGCAGGTGATGGTTATATTTGGTTTAAGCATTTTAACGGTTATCAATACGGGTATTTACATGTTGGTTTAAGTGTGGTGGATATTGATTTTTCTTCTGATCAAAGAAAAATGGTAGTTGCTGGTAATGGTCAGGTAACGGTATACGAGTTATCGGAAGCTTTTAGCAATGGTGAAATTTTCCGTACTCCAGATACAAAAGAAGAAAGTAGAAAAGATCCATACGCTATTACAAATTCTGCTTTTGTAGACAAAAAAAGATACTTATTTGTAGTTGGATTTGATGGTCCTGCGATTTGGTAGTAAACTACCGGCTAATCTCCGAGGTATTCACTATGAAATAAATTAAAAATATCTAGGCTAGCCTTGGAGTATTAAAATCTCGATTATAGAGTAAAAAAATAATTTATTTGGTGTAGCTTACGTTGTATAAGTGTATATTACTAAAAAATAATTGTTGATGTTCTGGAAAAAGAAACCAAAATTACCCATAACAACTGAAGACCAAATTTGGGTAGAAGAATCTTTAGCTTTATTGAAGGAAAGTATTGGTGAAGAACGTTTACTAGCAATACAAACGATAACACCAACTAAAGAATTCTTTAATCGAGATTTTGATGGTTCAGAAGCTGATGCCGAATTTATTTTAGAGCACTGTTTAGCACTTATGCACATTCAAAAAAATAAGATTTCTTTAGCATTCTATACTGAAGATAACACCTATTTAGATGATGGTACCTTGTTAAGTTCTAACGCAGACATCATGGGAAGATCTTCAGGAGCAGCGGGTACCTATCAAAATATAGGAGAGCAATCTTTAATTAGAATTGAAAGGGGGCAGCTAAAAAATACAGAAAGTTTAATAGCTACGATATGTCATGAGCTAGCTCATGAAAAACTATTAGGGGAAAAACGAATTGCTGAAAATGACGAGTATTTAACAGATCTTACCGCTATTGCTTATGGTTTTGGAATTTTCATAGCAAATGCTAAGTTTCAATTTCAATCGGGATTAAATAATGGCTTTGGATGGCAAATGAAAAGTCAGGGGTATTTGCCGGAGCAAATTACGGCATATGCTATGGCATCTTTATCCTTAAAAAAGAAAGAAGCTGCCCATACTTACAAAAAGAGTTTAAATGCCAATACACAAAAGTATTTTGAACAAAGTATTGACTATTTAAAATCTGATAAAGCAGATAAAAATTGTCATATTTTTTGGGAATTAACCAAAAATGCAGCACCAACTGTAGAGCCTAAGAAAGAAGAGGTTGTTACAAATTCAGTAGCTCTAGAATCAGAAGAAAAACTAGATGCATTTGGATTCACAAATCTAGAAGCTACTTTTACTAGAGCGTGCGCTAACGGTGATTTAGCAACTGTTCTACAATGTTTAGAAGAAGGAGTTTCTTCTAATACAACCAATAAATTTAGTACTAGTGGATTAAAACAAGCTATTAGCCATCATAATTTTGAAATAGCAGATGTGGTATTACAATCTGGAGGTGATATTAATTTTTTGCCAATTTCATCAGAAGAAGATACACTATTTCATCAAACAATTCTAACATCACTTTGTAGAAGCAAAAATATTGAAGGAATAAAATATGCATTAAAAGTAGGAGCAAATCCCAATCTTTTTTCTCCATTAGGAGCCTACCCTATATTTACAGCACTTATAGAAGAAGATGCTATATCAAAATATAGTGAAGCGCAAATTTTAGAAGTTGTTGAAGTATTGGTTGGCAATGGGGCTGATTTAGAAGTTAGAGATAGTATTTATCATCATTTAACCCCAATATGTAAAGCCGTTAAAAATTACCATCCTAAGTTAGTTGGTTTTCTCGTGCAGAAAGGAGCAAAACTAAAACCACTTAAAAAGATGGATCGTAAAGAAATTCATCCAAAAATGGTGAAATTTCTAAAAACGAGAAAATATCTTTAAGATGAAGCAGAGTAAAGTTTTAATAAATCTGCAGATAGTACCAGAAGAAATGTTGCTAATGTTATAGCATCAGTTTGTAGAGCTCTTGGATGAAATGAAGTTTATAAAAACTATTAAACAGGCTTCAGTTTTATTGCTCTAATAATACCTATTATAATTAGGTTAAGGAATGTTTAAAATAATAACATATAAATGGAAGAAATAAAACTATTAGTATTTGCATTGGTATCTTTTTTATCTAATGAAAATATTCCTATAGCTGCTACATCTGCCGAAATAGAAATCAACCTACAAACAAAACAGATCACAATTCACCAATATGATTTGTATAGTATAACACAATATAAAGATATGGCTAAGGTTGGGCTAGATTCTCTAATGAGAAAACAAAAATTAATAGAAGATTTAGCTCCTCTCTATATGACATCAAAATATCTTTATGAGGATGGAGGAAAACTAAATGCAACCATATACATACAATATAAAGACCTTAAAGATTTACGAAAAGTTTCCTTTTCTTCTGATGAAGAAAATCACCTTATAAGTTACCCTCATTTAGAAGAATACAAATATGAATCGCAAACAGGAAAAATAGAAGGTCGTTTTATTCGTTTTAACTCAAAAGAAAACGTTCGCTTTAAAATGGAACGAAAGGGGGATTTGCCAGAAGGTATTGATACTTATAGTCTTTTAGAAGATTGGAAAAGCTTGGAAGAAGAAAAATTCCTAGATCTAAATGAAATTTTTTCGAAAGAAGATTTTGAAAAAGTCAGAAAATTTATTTTCAAAAGAGGAGACCGTAAAACCTATAGAAACTTTGATAGTAATAACCCACATTATAAATTTACCAATTTTGATGTGTACTTAGGAACAGGAAATCAGCAAAATATAGTACATAAGGGTAAATTAAAAAAAGAAGAATATGTAGAAATGGTGATTCATGATAAGCAATACTATACTCTATTTTTAATTTCAGGAAAACCGTTTCATAAAAACCAAGCGCATTTAGAAAACAATAAAGTATATTGGCATAACCGAAACTATTTAGATGATAAAAAGCTGAAAGAGTACATCAGCCAAATATTTCTGGAACTAGAACATAAATAGATTAGGTTAAAATTAAAGCACTTTATTTAGGATTTTTACTCGATAATCGAGATTTAAAATACTCCGATGTTTACATCGAAATTAATGTTAATTTTCCTTTTTAATGCCTTGTGGGCAAGCCCCGAGGTTATACATTATAAGTAATTGATTGGTTAAAAATAGAAAAAATGATAAAATTAAAAACGATCGGAATTATATTAGGAGTACTGCTACTGATTTTTTCTTTTTTTAAAATAGGTGTATTTCTTTTGAAATATAAATTTATAGAAACTACTGAAAAAAACTTTTTAAAGGATGTGGATTTTTCCCAAGGCGAATATGCTATTATTTTAGATCATAAAACACCTCCTCTACTTATAGATGATCAAACGATTTTAGAGGAAAATAAAGACAGTATTATTGCAGATATAGCTTTTTTAAGTACTCTGAGTGGTAAAGGCTCTAATGCTAAAGGTATGTACTTATTTAAGGATGGCGTATTGGTAAAAAGTAAAACGGCAAGAGAATTTAAAACTTTTGAGACAGGTACTATTCATACAAAAGGGAAACCTATGGAACGTAAATTAGTACAAGGAAATAGGGCAGTTATAAGTCCACTGATTGAGGCTCTAAAAAAATCAAATACAGTTTATATTATTCAAAATGATGAACTTGACCCTAACGGATTTGAGTATAATTTTAATATAATTTGCCCTTCTTTGATGATTTCTAAAAAGAACAAAACATTTAACGAACTTAATTTTAGTGAAAAACTTGTTAAGAGGGTAAAAGACGGACTTAAAGATTTTACTACAGAATTTAGATTAGATGATAATGCTTTGGCAGGTTCTACTTCAGAAGCTATGCTAATGGAAATTACGCCCAATTCTAAGACTTATGTATTAGATAAGAACAAATCTATTTTGGCAATATCTGGTTATACCATTCATCAATACATATTAAAGTTTAAGGGAACCAAAGAATTTTACAATCAAATGAAAGCTCATGATTTTAGTACTTATTATAAACGAGAAGGTTTATTAACTCATGAAATAGAGAAGTTGAAATCAGATAAATTAAAAAATGCAGCGGTAACAATTGATGAAAACAATATAAGTATTTTAATGTATGAGGAAAATTTTATGTTAGGAGGTTTAGAAGAAGTAGCATATACAATTGATTATTTTGAGTCTCTGTAACTTTATGCTTGTCTTAAAATTTATTTTAAAGTAGTTCTTTTATTCTATCAATCATATTTCCTATTGGTAACTAAGCTACTTTTTTCTTTTTTAGATTTTGTTTAGGTAATGTAAAACAAAAATTAGAACCTTTTGTTGGTATACTTTCAACCCATATAGAACCGCCATTCTTTTCTACCATCTCCTTGCATAACGCAAGTCCTAGTCCGGTTCCTTTTTCATCATTAGTACCATAGGTGGTAATTGTGGTTTTATCATCAAAAAGTTTTTTTGCAGTTTCCATATCTATACCTACACCAGTATCTTTAATACATATCTTTAAAAAATCTTTAATATTTTCACTATCTATTGAGATAATACCATTATCTGAAGTAAATTTAATGGCATTGCTAAGTAGATTTCTCATAATAATATCTACTTGGTTTTCATCGGCATAAACTAGATGGTCTGCAGACAAGTTATTATTTATTTTAATTGATTTTTTGTTGGCCATTTCATGAACAAGATTAGTGTTATTTTCAATTAATTTATACATTGAAAAAGCTTTAGGTCTAGTTTTACTTCCTTCCAATTGGCTTTTCCCCCATTGTAGTAAATTATTTAAAGTAAAAAATATACCATCAACATCTTTTTTTAGTTTGGGTAAGAATTCTAATAATTCTTTTTTATTTAGTTCACCCTCACTATAAAGCCCTAAAAGACTTCGCAATCCTCCAATAGGACCTCTTAGGTCATGACCAATAACCGAAAATAATTTGTCTTTCGTATTATTACTTTTCTGAAGTTCCTTAAAAAGGGCACCTAGTTTTTTATGTTTTAAGTATAAAGGAATTGATGTAGATAGTAGTATTAAGAAAATAATAACTGCGGTGGTGAAATAGTATTTCTGCCTTGATAGTTTTATGCTATTTTCCGCTAAGATTTTTTCTTTGTCTTTTTCATAATTAGACCTTATTTCATAGAGTTCAAGGCTTTTTTTGTTTTCTTTACTAGAAATAGAATCATTAAGCTTATTGTAAATTTCTAGAAATTCCAAAGATTCTTTGTAATCACCAGTTTGTTTTTTTATTTCATAGAGCGATTGCGCAGAACGCATTTCTGGATTTATAAAACGAAATTTTACTGCCATTTCATAGGCTCTCATAGAAATATTTAATGCTTCATTTAAATTTCCTAAACCTAATTGTGCTCTACCAATATTGTAAATTAAAATATTTTCTTGTTGAGGATCTTCTATTTGATCATAAATGTTTTTTGATTTTGTAAATGAGTTCAGTGCTTTGTTATAGTTTTCTGTTCCAAGAAAAACACTTCCTTCTACCATATAAGCATATGCTAACCATTTATCAATATCATCCTCTTTTTTGAATATTGGAATACTTTTTTTAACATATTGCATTGCCAGTTCATAATCCTTTAAGTCTACGTAATTAGACGCCATACTAATCATGAATAGTGCGGATAGATAATCATTTTCCATTTCCTCACTTAATTCAAGTGCTTTGGAATTAAATTCTAAAGCCAGTTTGTGATTTTTTTGATTACTGTAAAGAACGGCTATATGCTGATTTACCATACTTTGTATGAATTTATTGTCAACCAGAATAGCTTTATCTTTTGCTTTTAAATAATTTTCAAGTGCTTTTGGATGGTTTCCTGCAACAGAATAAGCCCCTCCTAAAGAACCATAAGCAATCAAGATATTTTCATTGTTATTTATTTTCAATGCAATCTCTAGGACTTTTTGGTAGTATGATATAGCTTGTTCTTGATTTCCTGAGTCAAAGTAGTAATCCCCAATATTTAATAATGCTTGTATCTCACCGTGTAAAAACCCTAACTTTTTACTTAGCTCTAGTGTTTTTAAAGATAATAATTGCATGCTATCTGCATGCACATGCCTATATTTATAGGATATTGTATTGATCTTATTAACATAAGTAGTGTCTCTCTTTAGAGTATTTTGATAATGAACTACTGAATCACGCAAGGAAATTTTCGGCTCAGTTTGTGCAAAAAGAGGCGAACAATAATGGATTAACAAACCAATAATTAGGATTGCATTGAATGGACAACTTTTTTTCTTTATTTTCAAATAAATCAGCTTAATGACATCTTAAAAATAAGAATATTCAGATATGTAGCATAACTAATGTTGTAAAAATAGAGTACTTAGTTGTGTTAAATATTTTGTACGAGAATAAAATTCGATAAATAGCAGTGTTTAAAGCCTAAACTAGTTCGCTATTAACATAGTTTATCAGATACTACCAAATTATAAAGTTTAAAAGTTAAATTTGGATTTTGTACTAGAATTATATGGCTTGTTGTTGTTTGTTGATAACTTTAGGTAATGTAAAATAGAAGCTAGAGCCTATTTCTAAAGAACTTTCTACCCAAATAGTTCCTTTATTTTTTTCAACCATTTCTTTACATAAAGAAAGTCCTAGTCCTGTTCCTTGTTCATTATCTGTACCATAGGTAGTGATGTTAGTATCTTCACTAAATAGTTTCTTTTGTATTTCTTTATCTATACCAACTCCTGTGTCTTTTACTTTTACAACCCACATATCATTATCTTCTTGCGCAGATATGCTAATAGTACCATCTTTAGGTGTAAATTTAATAGCATTACTGATTAGATTTCTGATTAAGATATCTATTTGACTCTCATCTGCGTAGGCTATTGTGTCTTCTTCTATCTTATTCAAGATTTTTATTTTTTTATTATTAGCGAGTTCAAAAAGTAGATTTTTGCTGTTATTAACTAATTCATGTAAAGAGACTTCCTCTATGTCTGTTTTTACTCCTTTTAGTTGTGCTTGTCCCCAATGTAATAAATTGTTAAGGGTGAAAAAGATATGATCTACATCTTTTTTTAGCTTAGGGATAAAAGAATACAACTCTTCCTTTTTTATATCACCATCACCAAAGAGTTTTAGTAAACCCTGCAGTCCAGATATGGGGCCTCTGAGGTCATGACCAATTATAGAGAATAGTTTATCTTTTGTGTTATTGTTTTTCTTTAATTCCGTTTGGCTTTGTTTTAAGTTTTCTGCTTTTACTTCAAGTTCAGAATAAAGTCCACCTAATTTTTTGTGTTTTAAATACAAAGGGATTGCCATACTTAGTAATAAAAGAAAAACGATAACAGCTAAAGTAAAGTAGTTTCTCTGTTTTGCTAAGGTTTTTTCATTTTTAGCTACAATTTCTTCTTTTTCTTTTTCATAACTCATTTTACTTTTAAAAAGTCTAAGACTTTGCTGATTTTCATCACGTGATATAGAATCATTTAGTTTTTTAGATACTTCAAGATATGTTAGCGCTTCTTCAAAACTACCTGTATTTTTTTTAATTTGATAAAGAATTTCAGCTGAGTTCATTTTTTGAGAAATAGAATTTATCTCAATAGCCATCTTGTAAGATTGCGTAGCTAAATCTGATGCTAATTTGTAATTGCCTAAGCCTAAATATGCTTGAGCCATACATCTTAAGAGATCTGACTCTTGTGCAGGATTATGTATTTTTTGATATATGTCTAGTGATTTTTTAAACAAATTGATAGCTTTTTGGTATTCCTTTGTGTCAAGAAATATTTGTGCTTTCGCCATTAAAGCGTAAGCTAACCAATTTTTTTCATCCTTTTTTTCAAGAAATAAAATAGAACTATCTATATTAAGCATAGCATTTTTATAATCCTTTAAATTAGCATAAGTTAATGCTAGCGTAGTATTTATCTGGGCAGTATAGTCATCATTTTGTATTAACTTACTTAATTTCAAGGCTTCCTTCATATAATACAAGGTTTGCTTATGATCATGTTGAGAACTGTACATTGTTGCAATATTCTGGTAAATCACGCATAACCTTCTTTCATCATTACTTAAAATTGCTAAATCTCTTGCTTTTAAATAGTTTTTTAGTGCTTCTGAATCATCTCCTTTTTGTTCATATGTAGATGCTATACAAATATTTGCAACTATTTTATTATCAGTATCATTGGTTTTTGTAGCCATATCTAATGATTTTTGATAATATGAGATAGCTTTGTCATTTTTTCCTAAATCACTATAATAATCTCCTAAATTAAGTAAGGCAATAATCTCTCCTTTAGGGTACTTAAGAGACTTACTTAATGCTAAGGTTTGCTCAGATAACAATTTTAAGCTATCAGAATTTAAAAACCTGTATTGAAATGCAAAATCATTAATTTTATTAATGTAGAGTGTATCTTTTGTATGAGTATTATATAAGTTTACGGAGTCGGATAAGGAATTTTTTATCTCACTTTGCGCTTGTATTAGAGGTAGACACAGTAATGTTACAAAAACAAATAATAGGAATTGTTTTTGAACTCTTAGTATAGTATAGTTTTTAAAATTTAGTTTGATTGACATATTGATATACAATATATCACAAATCTCTATAATACTATAAGTTATTTCTATATTATGTTGTGAATGCAACAAATAATGTAGTGATCTAAAACTACGTTACTAATTTTTAGTTAAATATCAGTTTTAGATTAACCCAGCTCTTTCTAGCAATGCCTCAACTTTAGGTGCTGCTCCTCTAAATCGTTTATACAAAACCATAGGATTTTCGGTACCTCCTTTAGAAAGGACATTATCTTTAAATTTCGTAGCAATTTCTTTATTAAAAATTCCATTTTCTTTAAAATAAGCAAATGCATCAGCATCTAAAACTTCTGCCCATTTGTAACTGTAATATCCAGAAGAATAGCCACCTTGAAAAATATGAGCAAAAGCAGTACTCATACATGTTGAAGTATTTCATGAAAATAAAATAGATGGTATTAGGCATGAATATTATGGAATATCAAAAAAACCTAGAGCAATACGTAAGTTTTATGATCATAAAGGTGTTTTTATTGGTGATTATCGCATAACAAAAAATAATAAAATTGTTTTTAAAGCTGAAGAAATATTAGAACTCAATAGTTCAACAGTTTATATAAATAAATTAGGACTTAATTTAAAGTTTATTGAAAGTAGAAAGTTATATTAAATTTAAGACTATTTAAAAGATAGCTAACGTATTACAATTCTAAACCATATTTAAAGAACAAGTGCAATTATTAATAGGTAAACTTGGTAAAATTCTATTTATACAAAATTATGGATACTATCTGAATTAAGCCATTTTTTCCTTTTTTTGTTTGACTTTAGGTAGTGTAAAATAGAAGCTAGAGCCTATTTCTAATGAACTTTCTACCCAAATAGTTCCTTTATTGGCTTCAACCATTTCTTTACATAAAGATAAGCCTAGTCCAGTTCCTTTTTCATTATTAGTACCGTAAGTAGTAATATTAGAATGTTTTTCAAATATTTTTTTGATAGTGTCTTTAGGCATTCCAATACCGCTATCTTTTATGGTTATTATCCAAAAAGAAGCTTTTATTTCTGCATTTACAGTAATAGATCCATTTTCTGGAGTAAATTTAATAGCATTGCTTATAATATTACGAATAACAATATCAATCTGATTTTTATCAGCAAATACCATGCAACTTTTTGGTAAGGAGTTTTTAATTTTTATTTTCTTCTGAGAAGAAAGTTCAAAGAGTAAGTTTAAATTATTTTCTACTGTTTTGTAGATAGAGAAGCTAGAAGGCTTTGTATTTGCACCTTTTAATTGTGTCTTTCCCCAGTGTAATAGGTTGTTAAGTGTAAAAAATACGCTGTCTACATCTCTTTTAAGCATAGGTAAAAAAGAAACCAGCTTTTCTTTTTTTATTTCACCATTATTATACAAATTTAATATGCTTTGTAAACTGCCTATAGGTCCTCTTAAATCGTGACCAATAATTGAAAATAATTTATCTTTTGTTTTATTGTTTTCTTTTAATTCTGTTTCTTGCTGTATTAGGATCTCATTTTTTAGTTTCAATTTTTTATGTTTTAAGTATATCGGAAAAGACATACATAATAATACAGCCAATACAGCTATTATAATATTAAAATAATTACGTTGTTGCGCTAATACTTTTTCGTTTTCAATGGTAATTACTTCTTTTTGTTTTTCATATGCAGTTTTAGCAGATAATAAAGATAAACTCTGTTGGTTTTCAGTTCTAGATAAAGAGTCAGAAAGTTTATGATAAATTTCAAAATACGCAATAGCCTCTTCAAGGTTATTTGAAGCTTTTTTAATTTTATACAGTATTTCAGCACATTTTAATTCTACTCCTATATGGCGTTGTTCCTTAGCCCTATTGTAAGCTTCTGTAGCTAATGATGTAGCAAGCTTATTTTTCTTTAAACCAAAGTAGGCTTGTGCTAAATTATAAAATACTTGAATCTCTTCCGCAGGATTATCTATTTTAACTTGTAATGCCTCAGCTTTTTTAAAACTTATTAATGCACTTTCATACTCTTTCTGACCTAAAGCAATATCGCCTTCTACCATATAAGCTGAAGATAGCCAGTAAAAGTCTGAATTCTCTTCTAAAAAAGCTATACTTTTGATTATGATTGCTTTGGCAACTTCAAAATCTTCCAATTCACTTTTAATAATTGCTATATTTACATTTATTTTCGCTTCGGAAGATTTATTATTTAATTCTTTCGCTATTCGTAGCGCTTCTTCAAAAAATACAAGTGCTTGTTCAGATTTATTTGCGTCAGCATATACAACACCAATATTTGCATTAATTACAAACAGCTTAGGTAAATTGTTTTCCATTACAGCAATATCTTTAGCTTTAAGATAATTTTCAACTGCTTTTTTATAATCACTCATAACAGAGTAAGTGTTTGCTAGCCCTATTACCCCCAAGAGTCTATTTTTGTTATCAGAAACTTCATAAGAAAGTTTCTGAACCCTATTGTAATAATCAATCGCTTTTTCTAATTCACCAGTGTCTTGATAATAGTTACCTAAAATATGAAGGGCAGAAATTTCTCCATTTACAAAGTTTAACTCTTTACTTAAACGTAGTGCCTCTTCGGAATTGGTTAGCATACTCTCTAACTCAATATACCTATCAGCAAGAGCAACTTCATTTAATAATTTAATGTAATTAGTATCTTTTTTTTTCTTTGCAAGAATTTTTAGCGAATCTTTTAATGCTTTCCGATCAGAATTTTGTGTATACGAATTGGCAATGGTAAGAATGCACACTGTAATAAAAAGAATCTTCTTAATAATTCTTGATTTATGAGTTTTTTTGAAAATAAGAAAGTGAAACATCTTTTTATTACATAAACGAGTTATTCTGTTAACGCCTTAAATATGCAAAAAGTATTTAGTAAGTAAAAACTTTTATTTTGAGTGAGAAACCTCCTTAAATAGTTAATAATCCAGCTCTTTCTAACAAAGCTTCCACCTTAGGTTCTGCTCCTCTAAAACGCTTGTATAAAGTCATAGGGTTCTCTGTACCGCCTTTAGAAAGGACATTATCTTTAAATTTTGCAGCAATTTCTTTATTAAAAATACCATTTTCTTTAAAATAAGCAAATGCATCAGCATCTAAAACTTCTGCCCATTTGTAACTGTAATATCCAGAAGAATAGCCACCTTGAAAGATATGTGCAAAAGCAGTACTCATACAAGTTTCAGGAGTTTTTGGATATAAATTAGTACCTTCAAAAGCTTTTGTTTCATAGGCTTGTACATTTGTAATCTGTGTAGGGTCTGTACCATGCCAAGACATATCTAATAACCCAAAACTTAATTGACGCAAAGTTTGCATACCTTCTTGAAACGTTGCAGAATCTTTAATTTTTTGTACCAATTGCATAGGGATAACTTCTCCTGTTTGGTAATGTTTTGCAAAAAGTTCTAAAGCTTCTTTTTCATAGCACCAATTTTCCATGACCTGACTTGGTAATTCTACAAAATCCCAAAATACAGAGGTTCCAGAAAGGCTTGGGTAGGTTGTATTTGCTAACATACCATGTAAACCATGACCAAATTCATGAAATAGGGTAGTAACTTCGTTAAAGGTTAAGAGTGATGGCTTACTTGGTGTAGATGGCGTAAAGTTACATACGTTAGAAATATGTGGCCGGATATTTTCTCCGTTTTCTACGTATTGCGATTTAAAAGAAGTCATCCAAGCACCACCACGTTTTCCTGCTCTTGGATGAAAATCAGCATAAAAAACAGCGATAAAAGTTTTATCAGCATCATAAACACGATAGGTTTTAACTTCTTCGTGGTATTTTTCAATATCAGATACTTCTTCAAAATGTAAATTGAATAGTTTTTCGGCAACTTTAAAAACTCCGTCAATAACATTTTCTAATTTAAAATAGGGTTTTAGTTGCTCATCATCTAAACTAAATAATTTTTGTTTCAATTTTTCAGTGTAATAACTCCCATCCCATTTTTCTAACTGATCTATAGCATCTAAGTCTTTTGCAAAAGTTTCTAATTGCTGAAACTCTTTTTCGGCAGCTGGTTTCGCTTTTTCAAGTAGTTCATTTAAAAACTTGTGTACTTTTTCTGGCGTTTCTGCCATTCGTTCTTCTAATACAAAATGTGCATGTGTTTTATAGCCTAAAAGATTGGCACGCTCAAATCTTAATTTTGTGAGTTGTAATATGTTTTCCTGATTATCTAATGCGTCATTATGAAAAGCTCTACTACCAAAAGCCAAAGTAAGTTCTTTGCGTAAACTTCTGTTAGTAGCATATTTTACAAACGGAATATAACTTGGGTAGTCTAATGTGATGAGCCAACCTTCTTTGCCTTTTGCTTTAGCACGTTGTGCAGCAGCCTCTTTTTCACCATCCGGGAGTCCGTCTAAATCGGCTTCATTTGTTAAATGCTTTTCGTATTTGTTTGTTTCAGCAAGTAAGTTTTCTCCAAATTTTAATTTTAGCTTAGCTGATTCAGCATCTATTTCACGCAAACGTTTCTTTTTATCTTCAGGAAGATTTGCGCCGTTTCTACTAAAACTCTTGTATTTTTTATCTAAGAGTGTTTTTTGTTCTGTAGATAAATCTAAATTATCCTTCTGATGGTAAACGCTTTTTATTCGCTGAAATAATTTTTCATTAAGCGTTATATCATTACTAAACTCTGAAAGTAAAGGAGAAATTTCTTGTGCTATTTTCTGAATCTCTTCATTGGTTTCCGCTGAATTTAAATTAAAAAATATACTTGAAATCCTGTCTAATTGTTGTCCAGAATATTCTAAGGCTTCAATGGTGTTTTTAAAAGTAGGCGTTTCTGTAGTATTTGTAATTGCATCTATTTCCGCTCTGGCATCTTTCATAGCTTGCAAAAAAGCTGGCTTAAAATGCTCATTTTTTAGTTGTGAAAATGGCGCGGTATCAAAAGAAGATAATAATGGATTCATGTTTTTATAAAGTTAAATTTCAAGTGACTCATAAATGTATAGTTATGAATACTCAAAGGAATTGGGAAATTAATTTTGTCAATGGCTAACTGTTCACTATTTACTTTTTACTGATTTGGCTCCTTCTATAACTTTTTGTTTTAAGCCTTCTTTGTAAAGTATAATTTTATCTAAAACGCATTTATCTGATGCACCAATAATTTGTGCTGCAAGAATTCCAGCATTTTTAGCGCCATTTAGCGCAACTGTTGCTACAGGAACGCCACCTGGCATTTGTAAAATAGAAAGTACAGAGTCCCAACCATCTATAGAATTACTACTTTTTACAGGGACACCAATTACAGGTAATGGAGACATAGAAGCAACCATTCCTGGAAGATGTGCTGCACCGCCAGCACCTGCAATAATTACTGTATAACCATTGGTATGGGCATTTTTACTAAAATCAAATAATTTTTCAGGTGTTCTATGTGCAGAAACAATATCTACATCTACAGAAATATCGAAACCTTTTAAAATATCAATTGCTTCTTGCATTACTGGGAGATCACTTGTACTACCCATGACTACAGCTACTTTGCTCATAAAATGATTAAATTTAAATCTAATTTTTCTATTAAAATGTTAGCATTATAGGCTAACTACTTTTATGGTATTTTTTACTTGTTCTGCTATTGCTCTGGCTTTAGTAATATCTTCATTAACTATGGTTACATGACCCATTTTACGGAAAGGTCTGGTTTGTTTTTTCCCGTAAATATGAGGTGTAACACCTTCTAATTGCATAATATCAGCTATATTTTCGTAAACTACATTACCAGTATACCCTTCTGCCCCTACTAAGTTTACCATGATACCAGCAACTTTACTTTCAGTATTGCCTAAAGGTAGGTCCAATATTGCTCTAATATGTTGTTCAAATTGGTTGGTGTAACTTGCTTCAATACTATAATGTCCACTATTATGTGGTCTTGGAGCTACCTCATTTACTAAAATATTATCCTCTTGGGTCTGAAACATTTCTACAGCCAATAAACCAACATGTTTTATTTTTTGCGAGACTTGTAAGGCTATTTCTTGTGCTTTTTTAGCTACATCGGCATTTATACGTGCAGGGCATATTACATATTCTACTTGGTTTGCTTCTGGATGAAATTCCATTTCTACAACAGGGTATGTTTTTACCTCGCCACGCTCACTTCTTGCAACAATAACTGCGAGTTCATTTTTAAATGCAATCATTTCTTCAGCAATACACTCTCCAGTTGGTAAACCTTCTAGATCCTGTATCTCACGTACTACTTTTACACCTTGTCCATCATATCCAAACCGTGCAGCTTTCCAAATAAATGGAAAACTTAATTCTTCATTTTTGATACTCTCTTCAATTTCGCTCTTATGAGCAAAACGTTTAAAAGCAGCAGTGGGAATACGATTATCTATATAAAATGCTTTCTGTTTTGCCTTATTTTGTATAATTTTTAATGCACTAGTCGGAGGAAATACTTTAACCCCCTCTTCTTCTAATTTTTCTAATGCTTTTGTATTTACATTTTCTATTTCTATAGTCAATACGTCTACTTTTTTTCCAAGATTGTAAACAGCATCAAAATCTAATAAGTCTCCTTGATAAAATTCATTACAGGCAATTTTACAAGGAGCATCATTACTTGGGTCTAAAATTGAGGTGTGAATATCATATTTTCGCGTTTCATAGAGCATCATTTTCCCTAATTGTCCACCTCCTAAAATTCCTAGTTTAAATTTAGATGAAAAGTAGTTTTTTAAATTTTCTTCTGACATATTTTTAAGCAAATCTTACTAATATCACAAAAATACACCGAATTTGTAAAACCACCTATATCAGCCTTAAAAAGAGAAAGCAAAATGCTATATTTGCCTTTTGCTAAAAAAACCATATAGTCTTTGGCATAAAATAAGAGATATAAAAGTGATTCAACTCCACGATAAAAAATTTGAACCCTATATAAGCGAATCAGAATTGCTTACTGCCGTACAAGATATTGCCACCAAAGTTGCACTAGATTATAAAGATAAAACACCTGTTTTTGTGGGGGTTTTAAATGGTTCTTTTATGTTCGTTACAGACTTTTTAAAAGCATACCAACATCCATGTGAAGTTTCTTTTGTGAAATTAAGCTCGTACAGTGGGCTTACTTCTACCGGAATTGTAGAAACACTTTTAGAGTTTCCAGAAAATTTAGAAGGCAAAAGTGTTATAATTTTAGAAGATATTATAGATACGGGGAGAACATTAAAAGAATTAGTACATCTGTTATCTAACATTAATGTTAAAGAATTTAAAATTGCTACATTATTTTTTAAACCATCGGTATATAATGGAGAATATAGAATAGATTATGTAGGTAAAGAAATCCCTAATAAGTTTATTGTGGGATATGGATTAGATTATAATGAATTGGGTAGAAATTTAAAAGAAGTATACCAATTAAATCAGAATACTATGATAAACCTTGTGTTATTTGGAAAACCTGGTGCTGGCAAGGGCACGCAAGCAGAATTTTTAAAGACATCTTATAATTTAAAACACATTTCTACTGGGGATGTGTTTCGTTATAACATTAAAAATGGAACTGAATTAGGGAATTTAGCAAAGTCTTATATGGATAAAGGAGATTTAGTGCCAGATGAAGTCACCATAAATATGTTACAAGCAGAAGTAGATAAAAATCCAGAAGCAAGTGGGTTTATTTTTGACGGTTTTCCGAGAACTACAGCACAAGCAGAAGCTCTTGACGCATTTTTAAGCTCAAAAGGAATGAAAATTAATGCTACAATTGCCTTAGAAGCTAATGATGAAGTGCTGATACAACGTTTATTAGAAAGAGGTAAAGTAAGTGGTAGAGCAGACGACCAAGATGAATCTAAAATAAGAAATCGTTTTGATGAGTACAACGAAAAAACAGCTCCATTAATGGATTATTATTCTGATCAAAATAAATTTTATAGTGTTAATGGTATTGGCGCTATAGATGAAATTACATTACGGTTAAGTAAAGTTATAGAAGAGCTGTAACTATAAAAAATGTCCCAGCAATTTTGGGAGTTAATGAGTTTGTATCCTTGTTGCGGTATAAACTCATTTTCTTTTTCATAGCATGAATTATGTATTTTTGTAACACAATATAAATTAATTAGTTTTTAACTATTTCAAACTTCCTTATGACAGAGGGTAATTTTGTAGATTATGTAAAAATAAACCTAGAATCTGGTAATGGAGGAAAAGGTTCTGTGCATTTACATAGAGAAAAGTATATTACAAAAGGTGGTCCAGATGGTGGTGATGGTGGTAGAGGTGGTCATATCATTGTAAGGGGAAGTAAAGATCTTTGGACTTTATTAAGTTTTAAATTTAAACGAAATTTTAAGGCTGGACATGGTATGCACGGTGCAAAAAGTAGAAGTACTGGAGCAGACGGTGAGGATGTATATTTAGATGTGCCTTTAGGAACCGTAATTAAAGATGCTGAGACAGAGCAAGTAATTATGGAAATTACGGATGAAGGTGAAGAAAAAATCTTATTGCCTGGTGGTTTAGGTGGGAGAGGTAATTGGCATTTTAAATCAGCAACAAACCAAACACCAAGATATGCGCAACCAGGTATTCCTGGAGGAGAGCTTTCTGTAATTTTAGAGTTAAAATTATTGGCTGATGTTGGTTTAGTTGGTTTTCCTAATGCAGGTAAATCTACTTTACTTTCTGTAATAACAACTGCTAAACCAAAAATTGCAGATTATGAGTTTACAACCTTAAAACCTAATTTAGGAATTGTAAAAAATAGAGACTTTCAGAGTTTTGTAATGGCAGATATTCCTGGTATTATAGAAGGAGCAGCAGAAGGAAAAGGCCTAGGCTATTATTTTTTAAGACATATAGAGCGTAATTCAACCTTATTGTTTTTAATACCAGCAGATACACCAGATATTAAAAAACAATACAATATACTAATTGGGGAGCTGAAAAGGTATAATGCAGAGCTTTTAGATAAAGAACGTCTTGTAGTAATTTCTAAGAGTGATATGTTGGATGATGAATTAAAAGCTGAAATGAAAATAGAATTAGACAAGGAATTTGAAAATATTCCTTATTTGTTTATTTCATCTGTAGCACAAACAGGAATTCAAGAGCTTAAAGATAGCCTTTGGAAAATGTTAAACACTTAAAAGTGTGCATATATTAAATGCTATTATATCTATATTTATATAAAGTTAAATCATGAAAGGAATAACTTCTTTTGTAATAATAATTATATGTTTATTTTCTTGTACTGCTGTACGAGTAAGTTATGATTATGATACTAAAGAAGATTTTTCTAACTATACCACCTATAACTATTTTCCTGAAATGGAAACTGGTTTAAGCGGGCTTGACACTAAAAGGCTTTTAAAAATTATAGATTCTACCATGCTAACTAAAGGTATAAAGCTTAGTGAGGAACCAGATTTTTTTATCAATATAACAAGTAATGCTTACAGAACGGGTCAAAATAACACAATTGGCGTTGGAGTAGGGAGCACAGGTAGAAATACTACCGGGGGAATTTCTGTGGGTATACCGTTTAACCCTTCTAGTTTAAAACGAGAAATACAATTTGATTTTGTAGACTCACATAAAAATGTTTTGTTCTGGCAAGCAACAAGTACAAGTGGCTTTAAAGAAAATGCTAAGCCGGAAACACGCAAACAAAAATTGCAAGAAGTTGTAAACAAAGTATTTGCAACATACCCTCCTAAAATAAGATAAGTTACTATTAGTTTATATCTTTGTAAGATTTTTTTATTATTTTTGTAATCCATATGATAAATATTTACGTATTTATTATAAAAAACCATGATACTAAATCATAACTTATTAGTTAATACCCCTCTTATAACTAATACAATTAATTTTAATTTAAAACAGAGTATTCTATAGAATAGAGTGCTACGTGTTAATTGATTTCTAATACAGAGAATATTATATAGATAACGATAGGAATTAAATTTTCAATTTTTAAGTTGTAATAAGTAAAGAGTGATAAATAATAACAAAATTTCGAAAAAACAAATGACCTCTGGAACTGATCATTACTTTTCTGATGGTCACAGTAATAATAATGTTTTTCCTAAAATTAATATTACAAAACCAACTAGAAAAAGTATAAAGGTTCATAAAAATGATTCTCAAATTATATTAGATCACAAAACATCGCGTACTTCTAAGAGACTCCTTCTTCTTATTATTATTATAGGACTTTGGTTGGGTTATGTAATAGGTATAAAACTTTATACTATTTTCTTTTAAGCAAGAACAATAGATTTTAACTACTATAAATTCTCCTATTTCGATTTAGAATTGAAATACCCCCATTCAGTACTTAAAAATAACCGTTCGTCATATTAGCTTTTTAAAAGCTGAATAATGGCTATACTTTTACATTGTAATCAAAAACGAACAGTTAATTTTAAAATTTTAATCATGAAAAAATCAATCATCGCTTTCGGACTTTTAACAAGTGTATTTTTAACCACAACAGTAAACGCTGCTACTCCTGTAACGCCTAGCAAAGAAAAAGTAACTAAAACAGTTATTACTGGGGTTACGCCATTAAGTATTGCGGTTGCTAAAAACGACTTCGCTACGGTACATAAATTTATAGAATTTGGTGCTAATGTAAATGAAAAAACAGTAGCCAGTGGAATGACACCTTTAATGTATGCCGCGCGTTACAATAATGTAGCTTTAGTACAGTTTTTAATAGCTAATGGAGCAGATACAACTAGTACTTCTAAATTAGGGTGGACTGCAGCAGATTATGCAAAAGTTAGTGGAGCAAGTGAGGTGCTTACAGTGTTAAAGACCTTATAAGAAAATCTTTCATCAATCATTACATTAATCAAAAGAAAAGGCTGTCTACATGTAGACAGCCTTTTCTTTTGATTAACTATAAACGTTATTATTTTACTTCAAAAGTAATTTTAACGTTAACTCTAAAATCAGAAACCTCGCCATTATCAACGCTAGCGCTTTGATCCTGTACATATACAGAGCGAATGTTTTTTATGCTTTTAGATGCTTGGGCTACTGCCTTTTTTGTAGCGTCTTCCCAACTTTTTTCCGAATTTGCTAATACTTCAATTACTTTTAAAATTGCCATGGTTTGTGTTTTTAAATTATTTCTTTAAAACTAATGAAATTATTACAATAACATAAAATTTATATTAAAAAATTAACCATTTAAAGCAACTACATTTGTTACTTTATCAGCCATCATATTTTTAAGCATATTTTCAATTCCGTTTTTTAATGTAAAAGTAGAGGATGGGCAACCACTACATGCACCTTGTAAAATTACATTTACAGTTTTACTTTCTTGGTCATAAGATTTAAATAGAATATTGCCACCATCACTGGCCACTGCAGGTTTTACATATTCTTCCAAGATATCAATTATTTTTTTAGAAGTATCGTCTAAATTTTCATTGTGTAATTGTGTAGCTGGTGCTTCAGCTTTCTTTTTTGTAACACTTTCGGCTGAAACAACTTCTTTTCCTTCACTTAAAAAATTTCTAATAAGTTCTCTAATCTCAAAAGTTACCTCGTTCCAATCTGCAACATCATATTTCATAACAGAAACATAATTTTCATCAAAAAACACTTCTTTTACAAAAGGAAATTGAAATAAGTTTTTAGCAAGAGCGGAGTCTTTAGCTTCATCTATATTTTTAAATTCAAAAGCAGTTGTTACTAATGCTTTATTAGCAACAAACTTCATTACTGTAGGGTTTGGAGTACTTTCAGCATAAACAGTAGCTGGTACTTTTTTAGGATCTTCTTCTTCGTGAACAATAGGCTCTCCACTATTTAGGTATTCCACCAATTGTTGTGCTACTTCACCTTTTACATCTTCCCATTGTACAATATCGTAACGCTCTAAAGCAATAAAATTAGAAGAAATATAGACCGTTTTTATAAATGGTAAGTAAAATAGTTGTTGTGCTAAAGGGGAGTTTTTAGCCTCGTCAATATTTTTATATTCGTAATTGGCATTTTTGGTAATAAAATGGTTTGTGTCAAACTTTAATATGCTAGGGTTATTCGTTTCTACGATGGTAATATTAAACTCTTTCATAGTTTTAATTTTTTTTACAAAAATACAAAGTAAAACCATGTAAATGAATATATAATAATGTTGTATTTATGCCGTTATCTTTATATTTGATAGCAACAACCTACCAAAATCCCTTAATCTAATTCAATGAAACACCTTTTTTATACTTTATTAGTATGTTTTTTATTAAACAATACTTTATCTGCACAAGAAGGTATTCCTGTTTATTTTGATTACTTATCTGATAACTATTACTTAGTTTTTCCATCAATGGCTGGTATTGGAGAAGGTGGTAAAATTAGAGCAACTGCAAGAAAACAATGGTTTAACGTTGATGATGCACCAAATTTACAAACCTTAAATGGGCATTATAGATTAAATGAAAATAGCGGTGTAGGAGCTATTTTGTTCAATGATGCAAATGGTTTTCATTCGCAATTAGGAGCTAAATTAACCTATGCACATCACCTCAGATTTTCGGGAGATGTTAGAGTATTAAATCAGCTTTCTTTTGGTTTAAGTGGTACTGTTCTACAAAATAGTCTAGATGAAACAGAGTTTAGGTCTATTGAAAACGATCCAGCTATTAGTAATACGGTAATAAGTGAGTCTTACTTTAATTTAGATTTTGGAGTGTCATATAACTTAAGGGAATTTTATTCGCATTTTGCAGTTTTAAATATTTTAGGATCTGAAAGAAATTTATATCGTTTTGGAAGAGATGATATAAATAACCTTCCTGTTGTTAATAATGCAAGAAGATATTTACTATCTGCGGGTTATATTTTTGGTAGGAATGAATGGCGGTTAGAACCATCAGTTTTATTACAAATAGCGGAGTTTAGATTTCAGAGTGTTGCTGATCCTGTACCTTCTCTAAGTCTAGAGAGATTAGCCGACTTTAATGCAAAAGTGTATAATGATTTTAATGAAGATACTGTACTATGGGGAGGTATTTCTTACAGAAGAAGTTTTGATGGATCTTCGAACGGAATAAGAAATCAACCATTACAAATCATTACACCTCTTGTAGGTGTCAATTATAAAAAATTCCTTGTCTCATATAATTATTCGTACCACATAGGAGACGTTACTTTTGGTACAGGTGGTTTTCACCAAATTACTTTAGGATATGATTTTGGACAATCTGAAAAACGCTACGATTGTAATTGCCCCGCAGTTAACTATTAGTATTAATTAAAAGGAAATAGACTCATTGCAAAATGCAATAAGCCTATTATAAAAAAACCAACAACTAAAAAGGATTAAGTACCCCTATACTTTATTCATCCCATTTATATGATTTTTTTTCAGCTTGTTTTTTTATAGCACTGATCATAGCATTTTCTAATTCTCCAGTATTTCCATCTTTTTGGTTTTTAGCAATATAAGCTTGTCTTTTGGTATTTAATTCTTGAATTTCTTTCTGAATTTGAATGCGTTCCTTTTTCTTTTGAGTAATATAAATCTCAATTTCTTTGTTCGATTTTGATTTTAATTCTACAGGTAATTGTTCTTTTTTTATTTTACTAATATCAAATTCTTTATCCTCTGCGGCGTCTACTAAATCCCAGCTCGCATTGCTATACAATCTAGAACTTTTGCTTACGGCTCTTTTTATAGCTACAGATTCTTCTAATTCCATAGCATTAGAATCTTGCTTATATTGGTTTTGTACTTTACTTGCTCCTAAATAGCCATAAGAAATATAAGTGGTATTTAATCTTTTGTTTAATCGTATAATAACATCATCATAAGGCGTATCTATTTGTACAAGCTTTTTATTATGATCTATGGCAAAATAGTCGCCACCAGATTGTTGTGCACCATCTTTCCAATGACCAGAGATACCTTGTTCATAATTTCCACAAAAAATAGTATTTACTACAACGCCTTTTTCTTTTGCATTTGTAGTAGCATCTTTATAGTTTAATTTTCCCTGCGAAAAGGGTTCGTTACCAGCAATAAAGATCATTTTAAGATGATCAGGGTTTTTACCCCACTCTAATTGTTTTAGAGAAGTCTGTATAACTTCACCACAATATTCTTCACCACCATTTGTGGTTAAAGAAAATAGTTTTTCAGAAATCTCATCTAAATCATCACTAAAACCTAATACTTGTTGTATGTAACCTTCTTTAGAAGATAAACCATCATTTCCGTATTGGTATAATGCAATTTGTAAGTCTGGTCTAATGTAATCCGGAGTTGGATCATTACCACATTTTGCCCTAACATAAGCAAACTTATTTACAATATCCCATAATTGTGCTTTAGCTTGCTCTATAAGCCCATCCATACTATTGCTTGTATCTAGTAACAATGCAATTTGTACAGTGTTACTTTTGTGTTTGTGGTCTTCAGCATTAGCTTGTGCTATAATTGTTTTATTAGTTTTTTTAGACTCACAAGCAGAAACTGTACTTAAGGATAAGCAAAGTAAGCTCATTCCAATTTGTTTAATATATTTCATCACTTCTATTGTTTTTTGATTATGCTGTAAAACTATCGGCAAACTTTTTCTAAAAAAACATCCAATGAGTTAAATGGTATTTTGGATGCGTAAAGTTGCTTTTTGAGTTTGTAAAATGCTAAAAAGTGATGATATTAAGAGGTCTGCAGAAAGATTGTCATTTTTTAATATCATATAAATCAACTAAGTTTATCCTGTTATACTACTTAGAGGTATAAAATATGAGCAAATTATATTACAGTTGTATTCTATTATTACTTTTTAGTTCGTTTGGTTTTTCGCAAACATTACTGAACCGAAAAACTGTTGTGATAAAGGGAAAAGTAGAAAGTTATAAAGATAAAATACCTATACCAGGTGTAGTTGTTACAACTACTAGTGGAGGGTACGAAGTTACAGATACATTTGGTAAGTATAAAATAAATGCTGTTATAGGGGATGAAATTCGTTTTGATAGTCCTTCTTTTGATACTGTTTTTTATATCATTAATAGTGATGAAGATGTAGATGTTTCTGTGAAAGATTATGATGAAGATTTTAAATATAAGGATAAACGAAGTGTTTCTAAGAAAACAATTTCAATTCACGAGGCTTATTTAGATTCTGCCAAGCTGTACAAGAAAAGAGATATTGAAAAAAGTATTGATTTTATTACCCAGTCTATTGCGGCTTTAGGAAGAAATCAGAATAAAAAAGCTTTAGCAAAATCATTAACTAGTTTAGGAGAAGTATATCAATATCATAAACAATATGATTTAGCCATTAAGAATTATAAAGATGCGTTAAAATCTAATAACAACATACAAACAAGTCTGTTATTGGGTAAAAGTTATTTGTTAAATAAAGAGTTTAAAAAAGCGGAAAGTACTTTTTTAAGGATTGTAAAGACTAAAAAAAACGCCCCTTTTGATAAAGCTAAAATCTACGAAGGCTTAGGAGACGCTTATTTAGGTTTAGGAAATGCTAAAAAAGCAATAACTAATTATCAAAAAGGGCTAGATATAGCAAAGAAAAACCTTATTAGACCTAAAATTACGGATCTAAATTCTAAAATTGCAGATGCATATGTAGCTGATAATCAATTAGAACAAGCAGAAACTTATTATGGGAACTCTTTAAACCTATCTAAAAAAGAAGCACCTGCACGAAATTTAAAAGAAGAAGCTAAAGTAGCCGATTTTTACAATAAAAAAAATGAATATGATAAAGAGATAGAACTCCGTAAAAATAGTATTAAAGTTCTAGAAGATATATCATCATTAGGGAGAACTTCTTTTTCTGCTGGAACTACAATTTCTCCAGATTCTATTTCTTCGCAACGTATTAATTATAAAATAGCTAATGCTTATATTTTACAAGGAAAAAATGATGAGGCTATACCATATTTAGAAGAAAGTATAGATGATGCCGAAGATGAAGATGACTTGGTAGTACAAAAAGATGCTACCCGTAAGCTATCTGAAGTTTATAAAAATATAGGAGCGTTTAATAAAGCATTAGAAACGTATCAGAAATATGTTACTGTAGTAGATACCTTGTACAGGCGTAAAGAGCAGGAAATTTCTAGAGCTGCTCGTTTTAATAGAGAAATAGCTTCTAAACAGAGTAGAATAAGCAGCTTAGAGCAAGAGCAGGAATTATCGCAAAGTAAATATGATTTAGCACTTACAAGCCAACAATTAGTACAGCAGAATAACCAAATACAAAAATTAGTGATCTATTCTTTAGGCGTTGCCATGCTGTTATTAGGTTTAACAGCATATTTTTTCTACCGAAGCAATCGTCAACAAAAATTAGCTAATAATTTATTGGCCTTAAAGTCTTTACGTTCACAAATGAATCCGCATTTTATTTTTAATGCTTTAAATTCTGTAAATAATTATATCGCAAAGAGCGATGAGCGTAGTGCTAATAGATACCTAAGTGAGTTTTCTACTTTAATGCGTGCTGTTTTAGAGAATTCTGAAGAAGATTTTATCCCCCTAAGCAAAGAATTAGAGCTCTTAGAATTGTATACTAAATTAGAACATTCTAGATTTTCTGATAAGTTTGATTATGAAATTACGGTTCATGAAGATATTGCGATTTCAGATTTTCAAATTCCTCCAATGCTACTTCAACCGTATATAGAAAATGCTATTTGGCATGGATTGCGTTACAAAGAAGAAAAGGGATTTTTAAAAATTGAATTAAAACAGAAAGGATCAGAAATTATAGAAATTACAATTTCTGATAATGGAATAGGAAGAGTAAAATCAGCAGAACTAAAAACAGTACATCAGAAAAAACAGAAATCAAAAGGAATGGGGAATATCAAAAAAAGAATTACCATTTTAAATGATATGTATAAAGATAAAGTTGATGTAGTTATTGCGGATTTAGAAACAGATGGTTCTGGGACAAAAGTAATTTTTACATTACATAAAGATTAATTTGATTTAATAGTTAAGCCATCATAAATTTAGAATACATGAAATTAAATGCAATTATAGTAGAGGATGAAGCAAATAGTAGAGAGATTCTAAGAAATTATTTGGCTAAGTATTGCAAAAATGTAAATTTAGTAGACGAGGCGAGTAGTATTAAAGAAGGACTTGCTCTTATTGAAAAGCATAATTTAGATCTTATTTTTTTAGATGTAGAAATGCCGTTTGGTAATGCATTTGATCTTTTGGATAAAGTGCCTGACCGTACCTTTGAAACCGTATTTGTAACCGCATATAATCAATATGCAATGGATGCCTTAAATAACCATGCAGCCTATTATTTAATGAAACCTATAAATATAGATGAACTGATAAAAGCAGTAGACTATGTTACCGAAATCAGAGTAAAAGAAGATGCACTAGAAGACAGGGTTTTACAACCAAAACTAAAAAAAGTTGATGGTAAGATTACAATTCCACAACAAGATGGCTTTCAGGTATTAAATGTTTCAGAGATTTTGTACTGTAAGGCAGATGATAATTACACAGAGATTTATTTAGAGCATAAAAAGATAGTAGTAAGTAAAACACTTAAATATTTTGAAGATGCTTTGTCTGGTTTTCAGTTTGCTAGAATTCACAAATCGTATCTAGTAAATGTAAATGAGGTAATTCATTATAAAAAAGGTAAAGGGGGTAGCGTTGTAGTTTCTAATGGAAAAGAATTATTAGTATCTGCCTCAAAGAAAAAGGAATTTTTAGCTTTTTTTGAATAAAAAGGGTTTAGGAAGTTTATAACTTCAGTTTTAAAATGCAACTATTTTTCTTTTACTAAATTTACTCAGAGTATTAAAATTAAATAACTTTAAATCTTTTCAAACCTGAAACCTTTTTTATGATCATAAAAACCATTAATAATAAAACTCCCAAAATAGGGGAAGACTGTTTTATTGCAGAAAATGCTGTTATTGTTGGCGAAGTTACTATGGGGAACCAATGTAGTATTTGGTATAATGCGGTATTACGAGGCGATGTACATTTTATAAAATTGGGGAATAAAGTAAATGTACAAGATGGGGCCGTGCTGCATGCTACATACAAAAAATCACCAACTACAGTAGGGAATAATGTTTCTATAGGGCACAATGCAATTGTGCATGGCTGTACTATAAAAGATAATGTTTTAATAGGTATGGGCAGCATAGTTATGGATAATTGTATTGTAGAATCTAATAGTATTATTGCTGCTGGGGCTGTATTAACTAAAGGAACCCATGTGCCATCAGGGACCATATTTGCAGGAATGCCTGCAAAAAAAATAAAAGATATTAGTCCAGAATTAAGCAAAGGAGAAATAGACCGTATTGCAGAAAGTTATGTGATGTACTCTGGATGGTTCAAAGAATAATTGCTTCTTTAAGAACTGTTTTTTTGGATATAAGAGGCGTAAAAACCTTTTGAAATAGATACTTGTGCTTGCCAGTTAACTTTAGTACTTTTATCGCCCTAAAAATAACATAGAGATGAACGCATATGTATTTCCAGGTCAAGGCGCACAGTTTGTAGGAATGGGCTTAGATCTTTACGAAAAGTACCCTATAGCCCAAGAACTTTTTGAGCAAGCTAATACTATATTAGGTTTTAGTATTACTGATATTATGTTTCAAGGAACCAAAGAGGCTTTAACACAAACAAAAGTTACGCAACCAGCTATTTTTTTACATTCTGTTATCCTGAGTAAAGTTATGGGAGATGCTTTTAAACCAGATATGGTAGCAGGGCATTCTTTGGGGGAATTTTCGGCTTTAGTAGCAAATGGTGTTTTAAATTTTGAAGATGGTTTAAAATTAGTTTCACAAAGAGCTTTAGCCATGCAGAAAGCTTGTGAATTGCAACCAAGTACTATGGCTGCTGTTTTAGCATTGGCAGATGATGTAGTAGAAAATATATGTAAAGAAGTATCAGGAATTGTAGTAGCTGCTAATTATAATTGCCCAGGGCAATTAGTAATTTCTGGAGAAGTAGAGGCTATTAACACAGCTTGCGAAAAATTAAAAGAAGCAGGAGCTCGTAGGGCATTAGTTTTACCTGTGGGTGGTGCTTTTCATTCCCCATTAATGGAGCCAGCTCGTGAAGAATTAGCAGCAGCCATAGAAAACACAAATTTTGCAAAGGCAGTTTGTCCTATCTACCAAAATGTTACAACAATAGCAGTAACCGAGTCTAATGAAATAAAAGAAAATTTAATTTCTCAATTAACCGCTCCAGTAAAATGGACACAAAGTGTACAAAATATGATTAAAGATGGGGCAACACAATTTACAGAAGTTGGTCCTGGCAAAGTATTGCAAGGTTTGGTTAAAAAGATAGATGCCTCAGTAGAAACTTCTCCTGTAGTATTAGAATAATAGTGTAAGTTTTTAAACCGAAATAAGTGCATTTTGACTGTTAATTAAAAACCAGTACTTATTTTATGAGTAATTTAGATTTTACTGTATATTTTTAAATAATGAAAAGCTATAAAAGACATCTATTTTTTGGAATACTCTTTCTATTATCTGTAATTAGTTATAGCCAGTCTACAGTAACCATTTCCTCACCAAATGATAGTAATACATCTAATGAAGAAAATAATATCACTTCTTTAGGAGTTTTTCGTATAGATTTAGGTTCCGTAAATAATTCGGGTAATTTTGTAACTATTAATTATGTTATTGGAGGATCAGCAATACCTGATTCTGATTATATCAGTTTAGGTAACTCAATCTTAATCCCAAATGGGCAACGAATTGCTGAATTAACCGTAGTTCCAATTGATGATGCTGTTTTTGAAGGGAATGAAGATGTTGTCATTAGATTATTAACTTCCGATAACTCATCTTTTATTATTGCAAATAATAGTAGTAGTAATGCATCTGTAGCTATCATAGATAATGATGGTTGCGAAGCAGGACCAAATGCCCCAACCTTGCAATTACCAATACCAACGAGATATTGTTCTGGTATGGAGGTAGATTTATCTGCTTTTGTAACAAGTAATACACCACCTTTAACAACGCTTAGATGGAGTACTAGCTTAAATCCCAATCCTAATGATTCTGCTTCCTTTTTACCATCATCTATCGTAACTGTAGGGGGAGATTATTTTGGATTTTATTTTTCTAATAGTAATGGTAGACCTTGTATAAGTCCGGTAGTTGCAGTACCAACCTTAACGTTTGATACTCCGCCATCTCTTGGTAGAGCAAATAACAATAATATTAGATGTAACGATGCAAGTAATCCATTAGGTATACGAACTATCATAGATTTAGATGCGGCAATTGATGGCGAAACGCCCGGAGGAAGATGGAATGCAGTTTCATTTCCATCTGGCGCTGCTGTTACTATAGACACGAGTACAAACCAAGTAAATTTTAATGGATTACCACCTGGCACATACGAATTTTCCTATACACCAAGTTTTGCAGCAGCCCCAGCATGCCCTAGAGAAAGTATAACCATTCCAATATATGTTACAGATTGTAGACCTTGTGGAGCTGGTATATTACCACCAACATTAAATACATCAGTGCCCACAACATTTTGTGTGGATAATGGAAGTACTTTTAGTCAAGATTTAAATGAATATACAAATGATACACCACCTTTAGGTACTAGATTAATATGGAGTAGAAGTTCAGATTTTAGAAGAACAAATGCTTATGTAGATGAGAGCAATAGAGTGATAACCCAGCCTGGTACATTTTTTGCATTTTTTTTAGATGAAGCAAATAATTGCGCAAGTGCTGTCCTATCTGTTTCTTTAGTACGTGTATTTAATCCTGAAATTCTGAGTGTAGATGAAGTTTCATTATGCGGTTCAGGAGTGATAACTTTAAGCGTTACCGCTACAGTTGGGAGTACTGTAAATTGGTACGAAACTGAAACCAGTACAATTTCTTTAACCAATGGTTTAAATTTTACAACACCTAACCTTGATGTAACTACCACTTATTTCGTTGAAGCATCAGCTAACGGATGTACTTCTGGTAGGCAACCTGTTATAGCAACAATCAATATTGAACCTATTGCAGACACCAATGGAACCCTAATGGCATGTAATGTTTCGGGCTCACCAACAAACCCGTCTCTTATAGATTTAGATAATGGATTAACTACAGATACAGCTGCTGGAACTTGGAGTATTACAACTGATCCTTCTAATAGCTTAGTCATTAATAATGATAATACAGTAGATTTTGATGGTGTTGCTCCAGGAGATTATCAATTTACATATACTACAAATACAGCTGTTGCGCCTTGTGAAGATAAATCTGTTGTATTAACCGTTACAGTGCAAAATTGCATTAGAGATGCAGATAATGATGGACTTAGTGATGAGTACGAAGATAGTATTGGAAGTAACCCTAATTCTAATGATACGGATGGTGATGGGCTATTAGATGCAGATGAAATTGGGGGCGATTTAGATAATCCAAATGACGAAGATGGGGATGCTATCTTAGATATTCTAGATTCTAATATTTTAGATACAGATATGGATGGTTTTATAGATCAACAAGATCCAGGAAATACAAATCCATGTGTACCAGACAATACTGTAGGCTTATGTGATACCGATGGAGATGGTTTTACTGACGGAGATGAAGAAAGTATGGGAAGTGATCCATTAGATGCCTGTGATCCTGAAATTTCTGCAAATTGTATGCCAGATCCTATTGATCTTGAAATAACTAAAGAGGTAGATATACAAAGACCAGAAATAGGTGATGAAATTATTTTTACCATAACACTAGCAAATCTTAGCCAAGATGTAGTTTTTGGTGCTGATATAATTGAACAGTTAGATGATGCTAGAGGGTTTAGGTATATTTCCCATGTAACTTCAATAGGAAATTACAATCCAGAAAATGGAATTTGGAGAATCACAGAACAAATAGAGGCAGGTGAAACTAATACGTTAATTATCGTAGCTGAGGTTTTAGATGAAGGAGATTTTATAAATACAGCAGCAATAATAGCCTCTTTTCCGCAAGATGATAATATTTCTAATAATATTGCTAGCATAACTGTAGCTGTTATTATAAGGTCTAGTGATGTATGTGGTCTTTTATTTAATCAGTTTTCACCTAATGGAGATGGTGTTAATGACTTATTACGAATTAACTGTATTGAAAATTTTCCAAATGCTTTTATAGAAATTTTCGATAGATACGGAAACCAGATCTTTCAGGCTAATGGTTATGATAACACATGGGATGGATCAACTAAAAATGGAGAGGTGCCAAAAGGAACATACTATTATATATTAAATTTAGGAGATGGTTCTGAAACAACTACAGGATGGATTCAAATTATAAGATAATATGAGAACAACTTATAAATTGAAGTATTCGATAACTATAAAATGTATTGTATCTACAATATTGTTTTGCCTTTTTGCACAAGTGAATTATGCGCAAAAAGAACCTCAGTATACACAATATATGTACAATATAGGAAGTTTTAACCCAGCATATGTGGGTACTGTAGAAAATACAGAAATAGCTTTAGCATACCGTTCACAATGGCTTTCTGTTCAAGGAGCACCTAAAACCATACGATTTGGAGCTAATTTACCTTTTAGTGGAAAAAATGCAGGTTTAGGTTTAAATATTGTTAATGATGAGCTGGGACCTACTACACAAACTTTTATAGATATCGCCTATTCTTATGAAATAAACGTATCTGAAGTAACAAAACTTTCTTTTGGCTTAGATGCTGGTGGAGCTCTTTTAAATGTGGATTATTCTAGAGGCAATTTTGAAGATATAAATGAGCCCTTGCTACTAAATATAGACCAAGAAATCAGTGGTTTTTATCCTACTATAGGTGCAGGCTTGTTTTTATATAGTGATAATTGGTATGGAGGAGTGTCCGTTCCTAATTTTTTAACCAGCTTATCTAATAATAATGATATTATTAATTTTTTAGATGATACTATACAGTTTAATGCTATAGGTGGTGTAGTTTTTGATTTATCAGAAAATTTAAAATTTAAACCAGCATTTTTATTAAATTATACCGATGGGCTCCCTTTAAATGTAAATTTATCCACTAATTTTTTAATTAATAATATTGTAACTGTTGGTGCTTCCTACAGGCTAGATGCAGCTGTAAGTGGTCTAGTAGGGGTGCAAATTTCTAAAAATATGTTTTTTGGCTATTCATATGATTATGATACCAATGCTTTAGGAGCTTTTAACAATGGGTCACACGAAGCAATCCTTAAATTTAATTTAGGTGTAGGTGAATCCAATTCAAAAAACAACAGAACTAAGAACCATAATTCTAAAAAGAAACCAAAGCAGATAGATTCTCCAAGGTTTTTCTAATTATAAAAGTATAATGAAACTAAAAGGAATTATATTATTTTTTCTAATGTTATCTACATTAGGTTTTGCGCAAAAGAAATCAAAAGGAGATTTTTTCTTTTTTGAGTATTCTTATGAAAAAGCAATTGAGGCTTACACGAAAGAATCAAAAGACAGACCACTTACCAATCAACAAACATTAAATTTTGCTGACGCTTATTTAAAAACAGGTCAATATAAAAAAGCATCTACATTATATAAACTTATTTACGCAAGAGACAGTACTTTATCTAATACCTATATTAATAAGTTGATATTAACTATCGGTAAAACAGATAGTTTAAAAACGGTAAAAACCTTTCTAAAAAATACTTCTAATTTTTTGTCTGATGAATTGTTAGAGAACTCGGAGCTTAATTATAAATTATTAGAGTCTGATGAAAATAATGCCTTAGACTATAAAATTTTTAATTGTAATTTTAATAGTCCTCAAGCAGATTTCTCCCCTTCTTTTTATAAAGAAGACTTGTTATTTACCAGTGGAAGGCCACAAGGTAAAAAGAAAACTTATGGCCCTTCCGGAGAAGCGTATTTGGATATTTTTCATGGAAAAATAAATGCGGATGGCAATGTTAATGCCCCTCAAGTTTTTAAAGAAATTCCTAGTTCTAATTTTCATAAGGCAACTCCTTTTTACGTGGAAAAATTAAATGCAGTATTATATATGTTATCTAATGCTGAAAACGGAAAGTTAACCTTTGATGAGAATGGTAAGAATGCACTCGCGATAGGCTTAGGAAATACAAAAGGAGTATTTAGATATTTGCTCAGAGATTTAAGCACCTCTTTTTACTATCCTTTTTACGATAAAAATACAAGTAAGCTATATTTTGCAGCAGATTTCGGTGATGGATATGGTGGTACAGATATTTATTATGTGCATACAAATAATGGACAGATCATGTCAGCTCCCATAAATTTAGGAGCACGTATAAACTCGCCTGGAAATGAAATTTCACCTTTTGTTTTTGAAGGAAGTTTATATTTTGCATCAGATATTTTTTACGGTTTAGGAGGTATGGATATTTATAAAGCAAATGAATTGTCTGATGGAGAGTATAGTGTTCCATTAAATTTAGGTGGAGCAATAAATAGTGTTTCAGATGATTTTAGTTTTATTATTAAGAATGATTCTCAAGGTGGTCTTTTAGGTTATTTTTCATCTAATAGAAAAGGAGGTAAAGGAAATGATGATGTATACGGTTTTATGGTAAAAGAAAAACCAGGAATAAAAACATTAGTCTTTAGTGGAAGTATTGTAAATAAAAAAAATAAAAAAGAAATAAGTAAAGCTAAAATTAGAATTTTAGATAAAGATCAAAATCTTCTAAAAGAGCTTTCAGCTAATGAAGAGGGTAATTATAGGATAGAGGTTCCTTGGCAAGAACAGATTACATTAGAAGTTTCTAAAGAACGCCATGCAGATTTTACATCAACTTACAATGAAGAACAATTAAATGAAATTACGGGTAAAAAACTAGATGTTGATTTAATATTAATAGATGATTTAGTTGAAAAGAAAGAAAAACAAACTGTCTTTAAACTAGAAAGATTTTGGTTTGCAAGAGGCTCTAGCAGGATTACTCCAGAAATAGCTACTGAGTTAGATAAAGTAGTAGCTGCTATTAAAAACTTTCCGCAGTTACAGTTAAGAATAGAATGTCATACAGATAGTCGTGGAGGAAGTAGTTCTAATTTTTTAATTTCTCAAAAAAGGGCAGATCGTATTAAAAAATACCTTACTACTAATGGAGTGCCTACTACAAATATTTCATATGCTGTTGGTTATGGAGAAGATAAATTAGTAAATAAATGTAGAAATGGAGTGTATTGTTTAGATTTTTTACACAAACAGAATAGGAGATCTCTAATCGTTATTTTAAATTACAATATATTGTTTTAAAACAATCCAGAAGTAATACAACGAAAATAAGGACAGAAATATAATACCTATAAAGGTTAGTATCTTTAAGCTTTTATTAGGCTTATATTCCATAGGAATATCATTACTAGTAACGTTTTTGTAATTCAAGAATCCAATAATAGGTGCCACTACAAAAGATACAAAGGTGGCTAGTGCAACTAATTTACCCATATTGGCTTTAAAAGCTGCAACTACTATAAAATTAATCATTGCAAGAACGATAACAGCAATAGCAAAAAAATATTTTTTATGCTTGCTTTTAGGTTGATTGGCCAACAATTCTACGATATCCACACTTACTCTAGAAATTGCATCATGAGCCGTCATACAAGTACTAAACATAGTAGAAAATGCAGCTATAGCAATTAATATGTAGGCCCATGACCCAATATTTGTAGTGAATAATGTAATTAATTGATCTGAAAAAATTACGGCACTATCACTAATTTTTGTGTTAGAACCATATAATGTCATCCAACCAATAATTAAAAAGAAAATAGCTAAGACTGCTGTTAAAATATATCCTAAATTAAATTCTTGCAAAGCTTGTTTTAAAGTTGGCTTAGAGGTATTTTTAAATTTTTCAATACTCCATAAACTAACCCAGCTTGATGCTTCTACTGTAGTTGGCATCCAACCCATTAAACCTATTAGAAATAGCACTCCAGCCTCATTAAAAATTGTAGGAGGGATAAAATTAGCCTCAGGAGTAATCTGGCCATTATAAACAACTAGTACAGTTGTAGAAATTAAAGCGATAAATAATATACTAACTACAAATTTTAAAGAGATTTCTAGGAAAGTATATTTTCCAATGATTAACAATAAACTAATAAATGCAAATAAGCCTAATGCAGTTTCACTAACACTAAAATCTACTTTAAATAGATTTATAAATAATCCAGCTGTAACGGTATATAAAGCAGCTAATATTGTAAAAGTGGTTACTATTGTTATTAATGCATAAAACCATAAATAACCACGTCCTCTATTTAAATATCCTTCTATTACTGTTTTGTTTGTAATATTTGTGTATCGGACTCCGAACTCAAAAAATGGATATTTTAAAATATTTGCTAAAATAATTGGGATAACCATAATCCAGCCATATTGTGCACCAGCTTTAGTAGATAAAACTAAATGAGAGGTGCCAATGGCCATACTGGCAAATAAGAGTCCAGGTCCTAAAATTCTTAAAAAAGATTTAAAACTACTCATATTATTTAATCTCAATTTTATCTCCGTAAAATTTAGGTTGTTTATTAGTCAATAAATCTAAAAATACTTTTACTCTCGCAAAATATTCTCTCACCTGTACTTTAAGTCCATTTTTTCCAGAAATATCTCTGGCATTAAAACCAATTGCATTAATCCCTTTTTTATGAGCAATATAAATAGCTCTTTCATTATGGAATTTCTGAGAAATAATCGTTACATTTTTTAAGCCAAAAACATATCTTGCCCGCATTACAGAATCTAAGGTTCTAAAGCCTGCATAATCTAAAAATATTCTTTCTTCAGGAATACCCTTGGCAATTAAATCTTTTTTAAAAGTTTTTGGCTCATTATAAAATTTAGTTCTATTATCACCACTTACCAGAACAAATTTAATTTTTCCAGCTTTGTATAAAGCTACAGTGGCCTTAATTCTATAAGTGTAATACGGGTTTGCAACGCCACTTTTTAAATGAGAAGAAGTGCCTAAAACTAAGCCAACTTTGTTGCTAGCAATAGTATTAATATTAGAAAATGTTTTCTCCTCTGTGCTATTAGCTATTATGGTATTGCAAGTTATAAGAAGTACTAGTAGTAATAGTATTAGAATTGAGAAACTATAAATAATTTTTTTTCGCATCTACTTTATAAAAGTATAAAGTTAATTAAATCAACACTAGCTTTTGCTTATTTCTTAGTAAATTGTACGTTAAAGTCATAGACCATTTATTTTAAACCTTATGAATAAAAAATTATTTTTAATTTGTTCCTCAATTCTTTTATTCTCTTGCGTTAGCGTGCAAAAGCATAACCAGCAGATTAGTGCTAAGCATTCTATTGCAGCGCTACAAAAAGATACAGATAAAGCGTATCGTATATTACAAAGGCATCATCCTAAACTATACCAGTTTGTCGCAAAAGCAGTATTAGATTATAAAATTGATAGTCTTAAACAAACCATAAGTACGCCGCTAACAAGTAAAGAGTTTTATAAAAAATTAGCTCCTGTAATAGCTGAGGTACGACAAGGACATATCTCTATAGCACCTCCTACAAAAAGATATGCTAAAAAAGTGCGTAAAGAATTTAATAAAAATAAGTTTGAATTTTATGATTTAGATTTTGAAAAAGTTGAAGATGCCTTTTTAGTAAAAAATTATCAAGGTATAGATAGCACTATTGTAGGTGATGAGGTCATTAAAATTAATGATACACCTATTGAAGTGTTATTAAAAGAGTATAAAACTTTATTTTCTTCTGATGGTTACAATACTACTTTTAAGGATAGGTTTACAGCATTACGTTTTTCTAGAATGTATTTTAGAGATAAAGGAAGATTAGATAGTATATCAATTACCCTTAAAAATAAAGACTCTCTTTATACAAAGATGTTTAGAAGGATACCTAAAGACTCAACAAATAAAAAACCGTTGAGTAATGATTCGCTAGAAATAAAAAAGGCACCAAAGCTAACTAAAGTAGAAAGAAAATTAAAAAAGAAAAAAGCTAAAGAAAAACAGAAAGATAACTTCAAGTACGGTTATATTAAATCTAGAAAGCAATACACAAGAAACTTAAACTTTATGGGTAAGGATAGTACCATTGCGTATTTAAAAATTAGAAGTTTTACTAATGGCGGGTATAAAGATTTTTATGAAGAGAGCTTTAAAAAAATTGATTCTGTAAAAGCTTCTCATTTAATTATTGATTTAAGAGATAATACCGGTGGACGCTTGGTTGAAATTGCAAAATTATATTCTTATTTGGTATCAGAAGAGTTTCAGTTTATTAAAAAAGGTGAACGCTTAGTAAATTTTCCACTAACTAAAACAGTAATTCATGGAGGTAGTAAAGTAAATGTAATTGGTGTTTTAGCTAGCCCAGTTTCATTTTTTATAGATTTAGTTAAGAGTAGTAGAAAAAAAGGCACTAAATTTTACAAATTTTCGAGCTCTAAAACAGAATACAAACCTAATCCTATTAATTTTAAAGGAAAGATTTATGTGTTAATTAATGGAAATTCCTTTTCAGCATCTTCTATACTATCAACCAATTTGCATGCTACTAAACGAGCTTTTTTTGTAGGTGAAGAAACAGGAGGACATTATAATGGAACAGTTGCTGGATATTTTAAAAATAATAAACTACCCTCCTCTAAAATAAATATGAGTATAGGTTTATTTCAGATAGAAACGCCATATCAAACAGCAATAAATGGTTATGGTATAAAGCCCGATAAAGAAATTATTCCTACAAAAGAAGATAGAGAAGCTGGTAGAGATCCTGAATTAGAATGGATATTAACTACTATTGAAGAGTAGAAACTGTCAAATAAAATTTATTTATAACTAGGATAAATATCTAAATAAAAGTAGCTGATACCAAATTGTTGAATACAAATTTAAAATAGTAATGATACAATTCTTTATATTTTAAAATTATCATGTATTTATGACTTTAATTTGGCGCTACCTCTACTATTAAATACTTCACAAAAAGTAATCTTATACTTAGTTAAAATGAGTAATATTAGAGGGGTAATATTAAAATTAATTTTTAATACCTTTAGTACATAAATTTAAAATATTGCCTTAGTATGAATGATTTGAAAGACTATCTCGTTACGGTAAATGAAAAAGAAATACCTGTAACCAAAAAGCAGGTAGAAATGCTAGATATAAGTAGAATTGATACTAAAAATTTTCACTTATTGCAGAAAAATAAGGCATATAAAGTTAATGTAACCCATTCTAATCTTACTGATAAAACGATAGTCTTATTAGTAAATGGAAATACCTATAAAGTTAAAATTGAAGATGAGTATGATCTACAAGTGAAAAAAATGGGATTATTAGCACACAACACTTTAAAAATTGATGCGATAAAAGCACCAATGCCTGGTCTTATTGTGTCCATTATGGTTAAAGTAGGACAAGAAATTTCAGAAGGCACGCCTTTATTAGTTTTATCGGCTATGAAAATGGAAAATATAATTCTTTCTCAAGGAGAAGGTATTGTAAAAGCAATAATGGTTAAAAAAAATGAACCTGTAGAAAAAGGGCAACTAATTATTGAAATGGAATAAGCCATTTTGAAGCTAGCTTACGAGACATTTTTTTAATGAATTCTAGAAAAACCTAAGAGTATTTAAATCTCGATTATTGAATAAAAGAACTAAAAAAAGATACTGAAACAAATTCAGCATAAATGAAAAAAATACTAATAGCGAATAGAGGTGAAATTGCATTGCGTATTATGAAAACAGCCCGTAAAATGGGAATCAAAACGGTTGCAGTATATTCAGAAGTAGACAGAAATTCACCACATGTTAAATATGCAGATGAAGCTGTTCTATTAGGGAAGGCGCCCTCATCAGAATCTTACTTAGTCATGGAAAAAGTTATAGAAGCTGCCACACGTACAGGAGCAGAAGGCATACATCCAGGATATGGTTTTTTAAGTGAGAATGCAAGCTTTGCTAAAATGGTAGAAGACAGCGGCATTACATTTATTGGTCCCAAACCACATGCAATTGAGGTTATGGGGAATAAATTAGCAGCTAAAGAGGCGGTTCGGGACTATGATATTCCAATGGTGCCTGGTATAGAAGAAGCTATTACAGATATAAAGTTGGCTAAAAAAATAGCTCAAGAAATCGGTTTTCCCATATTAATAAAAGCTTCAGCAGGTGGTGGTGGAAAGGGAATGCGTGTAGTGGAAAACCTAGACGAATTACCTGAGCAGATGGATAGAGCCATTAGTGAGGCAGAAGCGGCCTTTGGTGATGGAGCTGTTTTTATAGAGAAATATGTAGCTTCACCAAGACATATAGAAATTCAAGTTTTGGCAGATACACATGGAAATAGCGTTCATCTTTTTGAGCGAGAATGTAGTGTACAAAGGAGGCATCAAAAAGTAGTAGAAGAAGCCCCTTCCGTAATGTTAACTCCCAAAATTAGAAAAGCAATGGGAGAAGCAGCCTTAAAAGTGGCAAAAGCTTGTGATTATGTTGGAGCAGGAACAGTAGAATTTCTATTAGATGAGCACCTAAATTTTTATTTTCTAGAAATGAATACAAGGTTACAAGTAGAACACCCAGTTTCTGAATTAATCTCTGGCGTTGATTTGGTAGAGCAGCAAATTAAAGTAGCTCGTGGAGAAAAGTTAACATTTACTCAAGATGATCTAAGTATTAAAGGGCATGCACTAGAAGTACGTGTGTATGCAGAAGACCCTACAGATAACTTTATGCCCAGTATAGGTACCTTATCAACCTATAAAATTCCGGTAGGAGAAGGGATACGAGTTGATGATGGCTTTGAAGAAGGAATGGAAGTGCCTATATATTATGACCCTATGCTATCTAAATTAATCACTTATGGGGAAAATAGACATGAAGCAATACAATTAATGATAAAAGCAATTAATAACTATAAAGTAGAAGGTGTGGCAACAACTTTATCTTTTGGGAAATTTGTATGTGAACATGAGGCCTTTATTTCTGGTAATTTTGATACTCATTTTGTTAAAAATTATTATTCCGTAGAAAAAATAGAGCAGCAATATGAAGATGAACAAAAAATTGCTGCTTTGGTAGGGCTTCACTTATACTTAGAGGACAAAAAAATAGTAAAAAAACCTGCTGTTGTTTCCGCTAATTGGAAAAAAAATAGAGCATAATCATTCCAAATCGATATTGAATAGTAAGAATGAAAGACAAAAAACAAATATTAGAAGATAAATTAGCATTAGCCCATTTAGGAGGTGGTCAAAAACGTATAGATAAGCAACATGCCAAAGGAAAATTAACCGCAAGAGAACGCATTCATTTTTTATTAGATGAAGGTTCTTTTGAGGAAATGGGCGCTTTAGTAACGCACCGTACCAAAGACTTTGGAATGGATAAACAAGTTTTTTATGGCGATGGTGTAGTAACGGGATATGGAACAATAAGCGGAAGGCAAATTTGTGTTTTTGCTCAAGATTTTACTGTTTTTGGAGGAGCATTATCAGAAACACACGCTGAAAAAATCTGTAAAGTTATGGATATGGCCATGAAAATTGGTGTGCCCTTAATAGGCTTAAATGATAGTGGAGGTGCAAGGATACAAGAAGGAGTGCGCTCATTAGGAGGGTATGCTGATATTTTTCATAAAAATGTAATGGCATCAGGAGTAATACCACAAATATCTGCAATTATGGGGCCTTGTGCTGGTGGAGCAGTATACTCTCCTGCAATGACAGATTTTACCATAATGGTAGAACAATCTAGTTATATGTTTGTAACAGGGCCAAATGTAGTAAAAACAGTAACCAATGAGGAAGTCACTTCAGAAGAATTAGGAGGTGCTAGCACACATGCTACAAAATCTGGTGTTACTCATCTTACCGCTGCTAATGATATCCAATGCATTAATCAAATAAAGCAAATGTTGAGTTATATGCCTCAAAACTGCGAGGCTACTCCTAGTGATATTGCATATCAACTAAATGATGAGGTTCGCGAAGCATTAGAGGATATCGTTCCTGAGAATGCCAATCAACCTTATGATATGAGGCATGTGGTTAATGAAATTATTGATACAGAAACTTTTTTTGAAATTCATAAAGAGTATGCCGATAATATCGTTGTTGGTTTTGCGCGCTTAGGAGGTAAGAGTATCGGAATAGTGGCAAATCAACCAATGAGTTTAGCAGGAGTTTTAGATGTAGATAGCTCCAAAAAAGCAGCTCGCTTTACACGTTTTTGCGATTGTTTTAATATTCCACTTTTAGTACTAGTAGATGTGCCAGGTTTTCTCCCAGGTACAGACCAAGAATGGAATGGAATTATTACTAATGGTGCAAAATTGTTGTATGCTTTAAGTGAAGCAACGGTACCTAAAGTAACCGTAATTACGCGTAAGGCGTATGGCGGGGCATATGATGTAATGAATTCTAAACACATAGGGGCCGATTTAAATTATGCTTGGCCAGGAGCAGAAATTGCAGTAATGGGAGCAAAAGGAGCAAGTGAAATTATTTTTAAGAAAGAAATCAATACTGCTGCTGATCCAATTGAGAAATTAGCAGAAAAAGAAAGCGAATATGCAGATAAATTTGCCAATCCATATAGTGCTGCAGAAAGAGGGTTTATTGATGAAGTGATTCTTCCTAAAAATACAAGAAGAAAATTGATAAAAGCCTATGCAGTACTTCAAAATAAAGTAGCTAACTTGCCAAAGAAAAAACATGGTAATATTCCATTATAATATAGTGTAAATGAGTAAAAAGCCTTTATTTGATGAATTTTCACCTGTTTCTGCAAAACAATGGAAGCAGAAAATACAGTTTGATCTTAAGGGAGCAGATTACAATGAAAGTTTGGTATGGGAAACTCCAGAAGGTATAAAAGTGAAACCTTTTTACAATGCTGAAGATGAAGTAAAAATTACTCCAAAAACACAAAATACATCTGTTTGGAATATAGGACAAAGTATTTATGCTGCTAATGCTACTATTGCAAATGAAAAAGCTCTAAAAGCTCTGGAAAAAGGAGCGGAAAGCATACAATTTATTCTGCCATCTACTAAAATTGAGATACCTAAACTTTTAGAAGGCATCGCTTTATGGAAAACCCCTATTCATTTACATATGGAGTTTTTATCGATGGAATTTATAGAAAGACTTCAAAATTATGTTGGCAAAAACAATGATGCCGTTTATTTACATATAGACCCCATTGGGAATTTAACGCGTTCTGGAAATTGGTTTCAGAATCTGGAAAAAGATTTTGCAAGCCTAAATAAAATATTGGCCAATAATTTTAAAAATAATATTAGTATTGATCTTACCAACTATCAAAATGCTGGAGCCAATATGGTGCAACAACTGGCGTTTGCTTTAGCACATGCTAATGAATATCTTAATGAGATAAAAAATATAAAAGACCAAGTTTTTAGTTTTAAGATGGCTATAGGGAGTAATTATTTTTTTGAAATAGCAAAGCTTAGAGCCTTACGAATATTGTGGAACACTTTGGCTACGGAATATGATATTTCTGGAGACTGTCATATTGTTTCCATACCTACAAAAAGAGATAAAGTGTTATACGATTATAATACCAATATGCTGCGAACAACCACCGCATGTATGTCTGCTGTTTTAGGAGGATCAGATACCGTATTTAACCTCTCTTATGATGCTATTTATCATAAGGATAATGATTTTGGTAGCCGAATTGCATTGAATCAATTATTGCTTTTAAAAAATGAAAGTTATTTTGATAAGGTTGCAAATGCTGCAGATGGTACGTATTATATTGAAAGTATAACCCAACAATTAGCTGAAAAAGCTTTAACGCTATTTAAAAAAATAGAAAAAGATGGAGGGTTTTTAAAACAACTGCAAAAAGGAATTATTCAAAAAAAAATAGAAGAAAGTGCTCAAAAAGAGCAAAAGAAATTCAATAGCGCTAAGGAGATTGTTTTGGTAGGGACAAATAAATATCAAAATCAAAATGATAAAATGAAAGAGACTATTGAGTTGTATCCTTTTCTGAAAACAAATCCTAGAAAAACTTTGATACAGCCCATACTAGAAAAGCGTTTGGCTGAAAATATAGAACAAGAAAGACTTAAAAATGAGCAGTAGGAAAGATATACAACATCTCAGTCTAAAAAAATCTGTATCAAAAGTTCAGGATGTTGAATTAGCACAATCTGAATTTGAAACTGCTGAGCAAATTGTTATAAAAACTACCTACTCAAAAAATGATATCGAAACAGCAGAGCATCTTAACTTTGCTGCAGGGATACCACCCTATTTACGTGGTCCTTATAGTACTATGTATGTTCGTAGACCTTGGACAATACGGCAATATGCTGGTTTTTCAACGGCAGAAGAAAGCAATGCTTTTTACAAAAGAAATTTAAAAGCAGGGCAAAAAGGTTTATCTGTAGCTTTTGATTTACCTACCCATAGGGGTTATGATAGCGATCATGAAAGAGTAGTAGGAGATGTGGGTAAAGCTGGTGTAGCTATAGATTCTGTAGAAGACATGAAAGTATTATTTGATGAAATTCCGCTAGATAAAATGTCGGTTTCTATGACAATGAATGGTGCTGTACTTCCAATTATGGCCTTTTACATTGTTGCAGCAGAAGAACAAGGCGTAGCTTTAGCGCAATTAGCAGGTACTATTCAGAATGATATTTTAAAAGAATTTATGGTTCGGAATACCTATATCTATCCACCAAAACCATCTATGCAATTGGTAGCAGATATTTTTGAATATACCAGCCAATGGATGCCAAAATTTAATAGCATTAGTATTTCTGGTTATCATATGCATGAAGCAGGAGCACCAGCAGATTTAGAACTTGCTTATACCTTGGCAGATGGTTTAGAATATATAAAAACAGGTTTAAAAGCAGGTTTAAAAATTGATGATTTTGCTCCACGTTTATCTTTCTTTTGGGGTGTAGGAATGAATCATTTTATGGAAATTGCTAAAATGCGTGCTGCCAGAATGCTGTGGGCTAAATTGGTGAAACAATTTAACCCTAAAAACGATAAATCATTAGCTTTACGTACCCATTGTCAAACCAGTGGATGGAGTCTTACAGAGCAAGACCCATTTAATAATGTGGCGCGTACTACTATTGAAGCTAACGCTGCTATTTTTGGAGGTACTCAAAGTTTGCATACCAACGCTTTAGATGAAGCAATTGCCTTACCTACAGATTTTTCTGCACGAATTGCTCGTGAAACACAAATTTTTCTGCAAGAAGAAACTAAAATTACCAAAACAGTAGACCCATGGGCAGGGAGTTACTATGTAGAATATTTAACAGATGAATTAGTACACAAAGCATGGGACTTGTTGCAAGAGGTAGAAGGTTTAGGCGGAATGACAAAAGCTATTGAGGCAGGTATTCCTAAAATGAGAATAGAACAAGCGGCAGCACGGAAACAAGCTAGGATAGATAGTACCCATGATGTGCTTGTAGGCGTTAATAAATTTCAATTAGAAGAAGAAGATGAACTTCATATCTTAGAAGTAGATAATAAAGAGGTGAGAAAACAGCAGTTAGAGCGTTTAGAAAGCCTTAAAAAATCAAGAAATACAAATGCAGTTCAAAATACCTTATCTGCATTAACAGCAGCAGCTAAATTAAAAATGAAAGCGGGAGATCAAAATTTGTCTGCTAGTCAAAATTTACTAGCTTTAGCGGTTGAAGCAGCGAGAGAACGCGCTACATTAGGAGAAATTAGTAGCGCATTAGAAACGGTTTTTGGAAGACATAAAGCCGTAATTAATTCTTTTTCAGGGGTGTATTCAAAAGAAATAAAAGACGATAGTAGCTTTAAAAAAGCACAAGAAATGGCAGACCGTTTTGCAGAGCAAGATGGGCGTAGACCACGTATTATGATTGCAAAAATGGGACAAGATGGTCATGATAGAGGTGCAAAAGTAGTAGCAACAGGCTATGCAGATTTAGGTTTTGATGTAGATATTGGTCCTTTATTTCAAACCCCAAAAGAAGCAGCCAAACAAGCTGTAGAAAACGATGTGCATATTCTTGGAGTATCATCCTTAGCTGCTGGACATAAAACCTTAGTGCCTGCTGTAATAGCTGAATTAAAAAAATATGATAGAGAAGATATTATGGTCATTGTTGGAGGCGTAATTCCTAAACAAGATTATCAATTTCTTTTTGATGCAGGAGCTGTAGCTGTTTTTGGACCAGGTACTAAAATAAGCGATGCAGCTATTCAGTTATTGGATATTTTAATTGAATAATAAGGAAATTTAAAAATCATATTATAACAATTAGGTCGTTTTAGTACAAATTGAAATTGATTTAAGTCATATACCACATTTGTTGAGTTGATTTTTGCTGTCTAACATTGACAATTTTTACATGTAAGTTATCTTAAGATACCCGAAAACGTTTTCGTACTTTTTATGAATGATTTATTAGCTATAATTTATCATCATTATAAAGTTTAATTAATTTGACTAGCACATTTACAAATTAATTAAACTGAATTATGAATAATAAGATATTAATTTGGTCTATAACAGCCGCTTTAGCTGGATTTCTTTTTGGGTTTGATATAGTTGTTATTTCTGGAGCAGATAAAAAATTACAAGTGTTATGGGATTCTTCTGATGCTTTTCATGGTTCTGTAGTTATGGCAATGGCATTGTGGGGTACCGTTATTGGAGCATTCTTTGGTAGTATACCAACCAATACTTTAGGAAGAAAGAAAACATTAATTTGGATTGGCGTATTTTATTTTATCTCTGCAGTTGGCTCTTCTTTGGTTAATGATCCTTATACCTTTGCTTTTTTTAGATTTTTGGGAGGCGTTGGTGTAGGCGCTTCAACTATTGCTGCTCCAGCTTATGTTTCTGAAATTTCTCCTGCAAAGGATAGAGGTAGGTTAGTAGCATTATACCAGTTTAATATTGTTTTAGGGATTTTAATAGCCTTTTTATCTAATTATTTACTGAGCAGCATAGGTGAAAATGCTTGGCGTTGGATGGTTGGAGTAGAAGCATTTCCTGCACTTGTTTATACCTTACTTGTTTTTACTGTTCCAAAAAGCCCACGATGGTTAATTTCAAAAAATAGATTAGAAGAAGCTAAAAAAGTGCTAGGTGTTATTAATCCAGATGAAGATGCCGAAAAGTTAATGTTAGCGGTAAAAAAAGAAAATGAAAGCCGTACTTCCGGAGAAAACATTTTCATGAAAAAATACCGCTTTCCACTTATTCTCGCTTTTTTAATAGCCATGTTTAATCAATTTTCAGGTATAAATGCTTTTTTATACTATGCGCCAAGAATTTTTGAAGAAGCTGGTTTAGGAGAAAGTACAGCATTACTAAGTAGTATTGGTATCGGTATAACCAATTTAATATTCACATTATTAGGCGTTTTTTTAATTGATAAATTAGGTAGGAAATTATTAATGTATGTAGGTTCTTTTGGCTACATCATTTCATTAAGTTTGGTATCAATGGCATTCTTTTTAGAATGGGAAGGTTTAGCAGTTCCAATATTCTTATTTATGTTTATTGCATCGCATGCTATTGGGCAAGGAGCTGTTATTTGGGTATTTATTTCCGAAATTTTCCCAAATCATTTAAGAGCATCAGGGCAAGCTTTTGGAAGTTCAACGCATTGGGTTTTGGCTGCTATAATACCCTCTTTAGTTCCAGTACTTTTTTCAACTATCGGAGCAGGAGTTGTTTTTATGATATTTGCTATAATGATGGTTTTACAATTAGTGTTTGTAATTTTTATGATGCCAGAAACAAAAGGAAAAACATTAGAAGAATTAAGTGAAAAATTAATACGAAATGAAAAATAAAAAGCAATGCTATACCAAATATATTTTTTTAATCATTTTAATTTTTGGAGTTTTTATGAGTTGTAAAGAAAATATTAAAAAAGAAGAAAAAGCATCAATAGCTACATTAGAAGGTAATGATAGTATCGAAGAAAGATTATACAGACCTAATTTTCATTTTACCCCAAAAGCAAATTGGATGAATGATCCTAATGGTATGTTTTATTTTAATGGTACTTATCATTTGTATTTTCAATATTATCCTGATGGTAATGTATGGGGTCCAATGCATTGGGGGCATGCTATTAGTAAAGATATGATTGCTTGGGAAGAACAACCTATTGCGCTTTATCCTGACGATTTAGGGCTTATTTTTTCAGGAAGTGCTGTAGTTGATAAAAATAATACCTCTGGTTTTGGAAAAGAGGGTGTTACGCCAATTGTAGCTATGTATACTTACCACAATATGGATGGCGAAAGTGCTGGAGAAATAGATTTTCAAACCCAAGCGATTGCATATTCATTAGATGAGGGATTAACATGGACTAAATATGATAAAAATCCAGTTATTTCTAATCCTGGGATTAAAGATTTTAGAGATCCAAAAGTGATTTGGGACGATAAAAGTAATAAATGGATTATGGTATTAGCAGCTGCTAATAAGATTATGTTTTACAGTTCAACTAACTTAAAAGAATGGAATTTTGAATCTGATTTTGGGAAAGATGTAGGACAACATGGAGGTGTGTGGGAATGTCCAGATTTGTTTCCTGTAAAAATTGATGGAACTGATAAAATCAAATGGATATTAATTGTAAGTATAAACCCAGCGGCTCCAAACGGGGGAAGTGGTACGCAGTATTTTGTAGGGGATTTTGATGGTCATCAATTTACACTTGATGCTGATTTTAAAACACAATTAGAGAAACAAAATGCAGTATGGATAGACTATGGAAGAGATAATTATGCAGGCGTAACATGGTCTAATATTCCTGAACAAGATGCCAGAAAATTATTTATTGGCTGGATGTCTAATTGGGAATACGCCAGAGATGTACCTACTGAAACATGGAGAAGCACCATGACCATACCTAGAGAGCTTAAGCTTATAAAAAATAAGGATAACTATTTATTGGCTTCAACTCCAGTTTCTGAATTATCTAAATACCATGCCAAAGCCATTATTAAGGATTCTTTGGTTATACATAAGCAAGGGGTAATTACATCTAAAGAAGAAGTAGACTTATCACGCTTAAGTATCCAATTAGATATTAAAGATATAAGTAAAAATACATATACATTCCTATTTCATAATCAATTTGGAGATAGTCTTTCATTTGGAATTGATGCGCTTAAAAAACAGTATTTTATCAACAGGCAAAAAGCAGGAATGGTTACTTTTTCAGATAAATTTGCTAATAACATATCAAAAGCAAAGGCAGAAAATATTTCTGATACGTTAAAAATGCATGTGCTATTGGATAAAACTTCAATAGAAGTTTTTTATAAAGAAGGAGAAACTGTGATGACAGAGATATTTTTTCCAAATGAACCATTTGAGACATTATCAATCATTACATCAGATGAAAACGTGCGATTAGAAAACGTAATAATTAAAGCGTTTCAATAGAATAATATCCAGAATACTTTTTTGCTACTATATAAAAATTATAATGGCATCACATATTAAACGAAACTTTAAATGACTGCTGTATACTATTCAAAATGAATTAATTGCTCTCGTTAGAGTTTAAGCTTAACTATTTCTTGTAGAATTTCTATGGATAATACTTGTTGGGATTTCAATAGTTTCATATGTAACATCCATACCATCTCTAATTTGACTTAGATTATCTAAAAGGAGTTCAAATGCTTTTTTTCCTATTTCATGTGCTGGTTGATTGATAGTAGTTAAAGAGGGAGTAGTAGTTTTAGACATAAACCAATTGCTAAAACCTATTACAGAAACTTGTTCTGGAACTTTTATTTTTCGTTCTTTAAAAGCTTCTAATGCTCCAATAGCCAAAAGATCAGTAAAACCAAAAACACCATCAACATCAGGGTGTTCGTTCATCATTTGGTTTGCTAAATTATAACCGTCTTCAAAAGAAAATTTCTCTCCATTATAAATTAAAGACTTATCAAATGGCATATTATATTTTTCAAGGGCTATTTTATATCCCATATAACGATCAATAGTGGTTTTAGGATTTAATGGGCCTGTAATATGAGCTATTTTTTTACAACCTGTTTTAATAAGGTGTTCCGTAGCATTAAATGCAGCCTTTCTATCATCAATGATCACCCTAGAGCAATCCACCAATCGAGATATTTTATCAAACAAAACAACAGGCATCCCCTTTTTGATGATATCGTTAATATGATTGTATTTTTCTGTTGCGTTAGATAAGCCTAGTAAAATACCATCAATATTTTTGTTAACTAGTAATTCTAATTGTTTTATTTCATCTTCATAAGATTCGTTAGACTGCACTACAATAACCAAATAACCATGTTTCTCGGCCTGCTGAATAACTCCGTTAATGATATTAGAAAAAAAGTGATGTACCAAATTAGGTACCAAAAGTCCTATAATTTTAGTTTCATGACTTCTTAGACTCTGGGCAAATACATTAGGAGTATAGTTAAGCTTTTCTGCTAAATTTTTAACTTTTAATTTCGTTTCTGCACTAACATCATGGTAATCTTTTAAGGCTTTAGAAACCGTTGAAGTTGATAGCCCTAAAATTTTAGCAAGTGCTTTTAATGTAACTTTTTGCATAACTAATGTTCCAGTTGTAGAAACTTAAAATTTATTAAAAATCTTTTCAATTTAAATAGATCTAAATTAGGAATTATAAATATAAAGTAAAGCTATGTGATTACTATTTAAATTTTAATAGCTTTTGTAGAATTTCTGTAAACAATATTTGTTGCAACTTCAATGGTCTTATAGGTTGCAGCCTTACCCTCTTTAATTTGTTTTAAATTATCTAAAAGAAGTTCAAACGCTTTTTTTCCTATTTCGTAAGCAGGTTGGTTAATAGTTGTTAAAGATGGGGTAGTGGTCTTAGACATAAACCAATTGCTAAAACCAATAACAGAAACCTGTTCAGGTACTTTTATTTTTTGCTCATTAAACGCTTGTAGTGCTCCAATAGCTACGGGGTCTATAAAGCCAAAAACACCATCGATATCAAGGTGTTCATCCATCATTTGGTTTGCTAAATGATAACCATCGTCAAAAGAAAGATTTTCACTAGTGTAAATTAAAGATTTATCAAATGGTATATGATACTTTTCAAGTGCTATTTTATAACCCATGTAACGATCAATAGTTGTTTTGGGTTTTAAAGGACCAGTAATGTGAGCAATTTTTTTACAACCAGTTTTAATAAGATGTTCTGTAGCATTAAATGCCGCTTTTCTATCATCAATGATAACCTTAGAACAGTCAATTAATCGAGAAATTTTATCGAATAAAACAACAGGCATGCCTTTTTTAATAATATCATTGATATGGTCATATTTTACGGTTTTATCTGATAATGATAGTAAAATACCATCTATATTTTTGTCGACAAGTAATTTCAATTGTTTTATTTCTTCTTCATAGGATTCATTAGATTGAAGAACAATAACCAAATAGCCATGTTTTTCAGCTTCATTAATAATTCCATTAATTATATTAGAAAAAAAATGATGTACTAAATCTGGAACGAGAAGCCCTATAATTTTAGTTTCATGACTTCTTAAACTTTGTGCAAATACGTTTGGAGTATAGTTTAATTTTTTAGCCAATTCTTGAACCCTAAATTTAGTTTCTGGACTGATATCGTGATAATCTTTTAAAGCTTTAGAAACTGTTGAAGTTGATAAGCCTAAAATATGAGCAAGTGCTTTTAATGTAACTTTTTCCATGCTATTTTTCTAGTCAAGAAAATTAAATTTTATTAAAAATATGTTTAACTAAAATACCTGTATAATGGTATAATCTGCCTTTTTAATTTCCAATCTAAAGTATGAATAATAAACCTAAAGAATTAGGCGAAAAATATAATTTAATAATTTAAGCATTATTAAAAAGAGATATTTTTAAAAAAACACCCAAAAATTAAGAAAATGATAAATTTCGAAAACGTTTTCGGTGCTATTATAGACTTTTTTGTTTATTTTTTTTTGCCAACCATTAAAAAAAACAAATCTTCGTTAAATAACTGTTAATTTATGATTGTGGAAAATCACAATGTATATATAATTATGAATTAATAGACAATAAACTTAATACTCAAACTCAAATATTAAAACTCAATTAGAAATGAAAAACAAACTACTTAAAAAAATGATTTTTTTCTTCCTTTTATTAGGTGGGAGCGTCGTTTATGCTCAATCAGTATCAGGAACTGTTTCTGATACATCTGGTCCATTACCAGGTGTAAATGTTTTGGTAAAAGGAACATCAGTTGGAACAGTAACAGATTTTGATGGGAATTACCAAATTAATGCCAAAAATGGAGATACACTAGTATTTTCTTACTTGGGGTATTCAACCCAAGAAGTTACAGTAAACGGAACTACAATTAATGTTACACTTGAAGAAGATGCGGATCAATTAGATGAAGTGGTAGTTCTAGGTTATGGTACTACAACTATTAAAGATGCTACAGGTTCAGTTGCTGTTGTGACTGCTAAAGATTTTAATCAAGGCGTTATTAGTTCTCCAGAGCAATTAATACAAGGTAAAACCGCGGGTGTTCAAATCTCTCAGTCAAGCGGTGAGCCAGGAGCTGGTGTAGCCTTAAGAATTAGAGGTACAAGCTCTGTTAGAGCAAATAATAGCCCATTATTTGTAGTTGATGGTGTGCCGGTATCAAACGATAATGTTTCTGCAACGGGAGCAGATGTTGGTGTAGGTACTAGTGGTTCTAGAAATCCACTAAACTTCTTAAACCCCAACGATATAGAAAGTATGAGTATCTTAAAAGATGCCTCTGCTACTGCTATTTACGGTTCTAGGGGAGCAAATGGAGTAGTTGTGATTACTACAAAATCTGGAAAAGGAGGAGGTTCAAAAGGACAATGGAATTTTGGAACTAATCTTAATATAGCTTCTGTTAGAAATCAATTAGATTTATTACCAACTCAAGAATTTATAGACAGAGGTGGTGCTGATCTTGGAGGTGCTACAGATTGGCAAGATTTTATTTTTAGAACAGCCGCATCTACAGATAATAATTTATCTTATTCTTTGAATTATGGATCAGGAAACATTAGAGCAACGTTCGGTTATGGTAAGCAGTTTGGTATTATAGAAAATACAGATTTAGAACGTGTTACAGGTAGAGTAAATGTAAATCAAAGATTTTTTGATGATAAGTTAAAAGTTGGTTTTCAAGGAACTATTTCAAGAATTAATGATAGAGTTCCTTTTATAAGTAGAACAGCTGGGAGTAATGGAGATTTATTAGCTGCGGCTTATTATTCTAATCCAACTTTAGCGGCTAATCCTGATTTTGACACTTCTCCTGACAGGAATCCTGCAAATTTACTAGAATATTATGATGACAATACAAATACAAATAGGTTTTTAGGGAATTTGTCTTTAGATTATGCTATTACTAGTGAACTTTCTGCAAAGTTAACTTTAGGCTTAGATACTTCTACATCTTCAAGAGCCCAAGTTGCTGGGCCTCAAATCCTTTCTTTAGGTAATGGAGCAGAAAATAATGGACGTGCTGCTATCAGTAATTTAGATGCAAATAGTAATCTATTAGAATTTACATTGAATTATAATACAGAATTTGAAAATTCTAAATTAGAAGCTTTAGTAGGGTATTCTTTCCAAGATTTTCAAAGAGAGGGTCAGAACATAGTAGGACAAGGTTTTGGTTCTCGTAGTTTGAGTAGAATAACAAACACATTAGAAGCTGCTTTTAATACCACAAGAGATCTAGTTGGTAATGCACAAGGCTATGGTATTGGTGAAATTACTGGCGAAGGTGATGCTGGGAGACAGTTTAGAGCATTAGATTTGTTTCCTAATCTGAATTCAAGAAATTTACCTGTGCCTGAACTATTTATAAATGCACTTTCTGTAGATACTTTTGATAATACAGACGAATTACAATCTTTTTTCGGAAGAGTTAATTATACTATTTCTGATAAATATTTATTTACAGCAACCTTAAGAGCGGATGGATCCTCAAGATTTGGAGAAAACAATCAGTACGGATATTTTCCTTCAGCTGCTTTTGCTTGGAAATTAAATGAAGAAGATTTTGTAGGAGAGACTTTTTCTACGCTTAAATTACGATTAAATTGGGGTATAACAGGTAATCAAGATGGCCTTGGTTTTGGTCAATTTGTAAATAGAACAAGATGGAATGCCTTAGGGATTAATGTTGGTTCGCTGTTAAGTACTCCTGCAAGTTCTAATGTAGCATTTGCAAATGCAGATCTTAAATGGGAAAGCACTGCTCAATATGGATTAGGGATAGATTTTGGTTTTGGCAATGATCGTTTTAATGGTACTATTGATTTTTATAGAAAAGAGACTAGTGATATCTTATTAAATTTACCTGCTGTTCAACCTGCTAATGTAGCTTTTAATTTTCAAAATGTTGATGCTATAGTTGTAAATCAAGGAGTGGAATTAGGACTAGATTATGATATTGTTCGTTCTGATAATGTTACTTGGAATGCAAACTTTAATATTGCTTTTAATCAAAATGAGATTACTGAGTATGATGGCCCAAATTTACAGGCAGGTAATTTATTTGGTCAAGGGTTAACAGGAGCTACTACTCAAATTTTCACAAACGGACAGTCATTATTTACGTATAATTTACGTCTGGTAGATGAAGATTTTAATGTAGAAACAGATCCTACTATACTCGATCAATCTGGTCTTCCTGATATTACAACAGGATTCTCTACAAGTGCTTCCTATAAAAATTGGGATGCCTCTGTAATTTTTAGTGGTCAATTTGGTCACTATGTATATAACAATACTGATAATGCACTTTTTGCATCACCTCAAATAGGGAGTAGAAATAATAGAACAAGTGTTGTAGACAATGATATAACTTTATCATCAACAAATCCAAGTACCTTCTTTTTAGAAAAAGGAGATTTTGTTCGCCTTCAAACAGCTTCACTATCGTATAACTTGCCCTTGAGTGGAGATGGAGTCTTTAAAAATATGCGTTTTAGTTTAACTGGTCAGAATTTATTTTTAATTACAGGATATAATGGCTTAGATCCAGAAATAAGTACTTCTAATATACCAGCAAATGGCTTACCATCTGCTTCTATAGACTACCTGTCTTACCCTAGACCAAGAACCTATACTTTAGGAATTAATGTTACTTTTTAAAAAAAATGTTATCTTATAGAAAAAAAATAAAAAATATAATTATGAAAAAAATAACAAATTATTTATGTTTAATGCTTTTAATTTCTGTGGTCTTTTCATGTACTGATTTGGAAATAGAAGCAACAGATTCATTAATAACAGATGGTTTTGCAGGTGTTGCAGATATTAAAGGAGAAGTTGCAAATGTCTCTAATATTATTGCCGGAGGAGATTTGGCAAACGTTGGAGGTCTATATGGTTTAAATGAAGTATCTTCAGACGAATATGTAGTCGCTACTAGAGGTACCGATTGGGGAGATAATGGTAGATGGTTAGCAATGCATCAACATACATGGAATGCAGAGCTTTCTGATGTTATTCTTGCTTGGCAGCAATTAAATAGTATTACTATTAATACTACAAGTATTTTAAATGACAAAAGCGTAAATACTAGTGAAGGCGACATAACAGAACTAAAAGCTGCTGCTAGTTTTTACAGAGCTTGGGCCATGCATTGGATCTTAGACATGTATAGACAAGTCCCTTTTAGAGATGTAGATCTACCAAATAGTGCCATTCCAGAAGTACTTACAGGACAGGCTGCTATAGATTTTATTGTGGCTGATTTGAATGATGCCATTGCAGGGCTCCCAACGATTTCTGTTAATGATGATATTGTTTTAAAATCATCACCTAGCAAGGCTGCTGCTAGACATTTATTAGCAAGAGTACATTTAAATAAGCATGTATATTTAGGAACTACTGCTGAAGCAGCGGACATGCAAGTGGTTATAGATGCAGTAGATGCTATTGAAGCGGATAACTATGCATTAGCCGCTTCTGGTGATTTCTTTGATATCTTTAGACCAAGCAATGATGTAGAAACCATCTGGTGGTCTCCAGGTGATGCTGGACAAAGAACTTGGAATACATTACATTACAATCTTAATTCTCCAGATAATGGAGGTGGTGGATGGAATGGTTTCGCTACACTGTCAGAATTTTATCAATCATTTGAAGGAGATCCTGATACTAATTATGTAGGTGATGGCCAAGAAGAACGAAGAGGTTGGGTGCCTGATGCTACAACAGCAAATTCTGAAAACTTAGGAATTGGTTACGGTTTTTTAATCGGTCAACAATTTGAAGAAGACGGTACTCCATTAAATGCAAGAGATAATGTAGATGGCGTTCCTTTAGTTTTTACTAAAGAAGTTACAAACGCTGAATACACTGCTCCTGCAGACAATGCTATATTAGAAACGGACGGTACTAGAATGTTAAAATATCATCCAAATGAAGAAGGAGGGTCTCAAAGAGCGCATGTTGTTAAATATAGATATGCTGATGCGTATTTAATGAAGGCAGAGGCTATGTTTAGAATGGGAGCAGATCCTTTAGCAATGATTAATAATTTAAGAACTGTAAGAGGAGCTTCAGCTCTGGCTGGCATTACTGAGGCTGATTTATTGGCTGAAAGAGGTAGAGAAATGTACGCAGAATTAACAAGAAGACAAGACTTAATTAGATTTGGTCAATTTACTAGAGCATGGAACCTTAAAGATGCTACAGATAGTACTAGAGAGATTTTTCCAATACCAATAGCTGATGTTTTGGCTAATCCAAACCTAGTACAGAACCCCGGATATTAATTTATCCTAATTATTATTAATTATTAGAGTTAGTGAAAAACGTCTTTAACGATTTGTGTTAAAGACGTTTTTTTAATGTTAACTTGTTAATAGATTTTTACTCATTTGTTTATGAAACTTAGAACATTTGAGTAGATTTGAATGTTATTATAGCCACTTTGTAATTTTTATTAAATACGTAACTATTAATGAAAATATCACAACACATACCAATTTTATATTTAATGTTGGTAGTACTCCTAGTATCTGGATGTGACAAAACAGAAAAGAAAGTAACTCCACCAATTGATAGCGAATTAAAACTATTCAGTTTACTAAGTTCTGAGGATACTGGTATGAAATTCTTGAATGAAGTTATCAATCAGAATGACTTTAATATTTTTATGTATCGTAATTTTTATAATGGCGGTGGTGTAGCTATAGGCGATATTAATAATGATGGATTACCTGATATTTATTTAACAGGTAACATGAAACCTAATAAATTATTTTTAAATAAAGGTAATTTAAAGTTCGAAGATATTTCTGAAAAAGCAGGTATTGAAGGGAATAAACCTTGGTCTACAGGTGTTAATATGGTAGACATTAACCAAGATGGATTATTGGATATTTATGTTAGTAATGCAGGTAATTTAAAAGGGAATAACCATGATAATGATCTGTATATTAATAATGGTGATCTTACTTTTACTGAAAAAGCAGCAGAATATAATTTAGCAAAAACAGGTTTTAGCACTCATGCTACTTTTTTTGATTATGATAAAGATGGAGATTTAGATGCCTATATTTTAAATAATAGTAATATTCCTGTAAGTAGTTTAGGTTATGCTGAACAACGGCATGTTAGAGCGCAAGATTGGGAAGGAGTACCCGAAATTTTTAGAGGGGTTGGTGATATGTTGCTACGTAATGATAATGGTACGTTTACTGATGTAAGTGAGAAAGCTGGTATTTATGGCAGCCTTATCGGATTTGGATTGGGTGTAATGATAAGTGATATTAATAATGATTTGTATCCAGATATCTATGTGTCTAATGATTTCTATGAACGAGATTATTTATATATCAATAACCAGGATGGCACTTTTAAAGAGGATATAAAAAATTGGACATCGCACTTAAGTCTCTCGGCTATGGGAATTGATATGGCTGATATTAATAACGATGGTAATGCAGATATTTTTATTACAGATATGCTACCAGAAGGAGATCAACGTGTTAAATCTGTAATGACTTTTGAAGGCTATAATATCTTTAAATTAAAACAAAGTAAAGATTTTTATCAGCAATACATACAGAATACATTACAATTAAATAATGGTAATGGCTCGTTTTCAGAAATAGCAAATTTTAGTGGCGTTGAGGCTACAGATTGGAGCTGGGCAGGTTTATTGTTTGATATGGATAACGACGGGTTTAGAGATATCTATATTACCAATGGCGTTAATCATGATTTAACAGACCTTGATTTTATTGATTTTTTTGCCAATGATATTATTCAGAAAATGGCACTCACAGGTAAAAAAGAAGCTATTGATTCTATACTCAATAAAATGCCAATTGCACCCCAAACAAATTATGCATATAAAAACAAACATGATATTACTTTCAGTAACGAAACAAGCAATTGGGGTTTAGAAATCCCTAGCCTTTCAAACGGGGCAGCATATGGAGATTTAGATAATGATGGAGATTTAGACTTAGTAGTTAATAATGTAAATATGGAATCTTTCTTGTACCGTAATAATGCAGAGAAACTTACCAATCATAATTATATAAAACTCAAATTTGAAGGCGATGAAAGAAATAGATTTGCGCTGGGTACTTCAGTAAAGTTATATCATGAAAATAATATAGTGTTTCAAGAACTCATTACATCCCGTGGCTTTCAATCTTCAATGGATCATGTAATGACAATAGGTTTAGGAAATTCTAAAACCATTGATTCTATAAGAGTAATATGGCCAGATGATGCTACTCAAAAACTTACCAATATTATAGCAAATCAGCAAATTCTTTTAAAGAGAATTGATGCAGAAGAAACCTATATTCCAGTAAAAAAAGAAACAAAAAACACCTTGCTTAAAGAACTTGCTATTGACGCAATAGCCCATAAAGAAAATAATTATAATGATTTTGATAACGAAGGTTTAATTTCTAATATGCTTTCGCAAGAAGGCCCAGCGCTTTCAGTAGCAGATGTGAATAATGATGGTAATGAAGATGTTTTTATTGGTGGGGCAAAAGGACAGGCAGGTACTATTTACTTAAATGAAGGGAATGGAAACCTTAGAGAAATACCTCAAAAAATATTGGACTCAGATAAAAATTTTGAAGATACAGCAGCTGCCTTTTTTGATGTAGATAATGATGGAGATATCGATTTAATGATTGGCTCAGGAGGGAATCAATTTGGTGAAGAAAAAACCTATAAAACCAGATTATATTTGAATGATGGTAAAGGAAATTTTAAAAAATCTAATACTAAAATACCTTCAGTGTATAAGAACAGCTCAATTATTGCACCTTATGATTTTGATAGTGATGGAGATATAGATGTTTTTATTGGATCTAGGAGTGTTGTTAGTACCTATGGTATAAATCCAGATCATTTGTTTTTAGAAAATAATGGAGACGGCACTTTTATCAATGCTACGGAACGTGTTGGATATGTGCTAAAAGATGCAGGGATGATTACTAATGCTGTTTGGGCCGATGTTAATGGTGATAACAAGAAGGATTTAATTACCGTATCAGATTGGGGTGTGCCAACTGTTTATAAAAATTCTGGAAGAAGATTATCTCATTTTTCTTCAGATTTAGATAGTCTTCACGGTTGGTGGAATACTATTGAAACCGCAGATTTAGATAATGATGGTGATCAAGATTTAATCATTGGTAATCAAGGTAGTAATACTGCTTATAAAACATCAGAAACAAACCCAATGAAAATTTGGATCAATGATTTTGATAATAATGGTACTATAGAGCAAATCGTTACAAGAGATTTTGATGGTAAAGACTATCCAATTCATATGAAAAAGGAGCTAACAAGTCAATTAGTCTCTTTAAAAAAACAAAATTTAAAAGCTTCTGAATATGCAAAAAGACCAATTGATGAATTATTTCCTAAAGAAATAATAGAAAAGTCAATTGTGAAAAAAGCAACTATTGCCGAAAGTGTTATTGCCCTTAATGAAGGAGATGGTAAGTTTACAATTCAAAAATTACCAAGTAGAGTTCAGTTGTCTTGTGTATGTGGTATTACCTGTGTTGATGTAAATAAAGACGGGAATTTAGATATTATTATGGGAGGGAATAATTTTGAATTTAAGCCGCAATACTCTCGTTTAGATGCCAATTACGGAAGCGTCTTAATAAATGATGGAAAGCTTGGCTTTAGTTGGCAGACTTATGATGAAAGCGGTTTTTTTATTAAAAATGAAATCAAACACATAAAGGAGTTTAAAGATAAAAATGGTAAAAGTTATATCATTACTGCTATTAATAATGATAAACCTAAGGTATTTTCTATAAATGAATAAACAAATAATAGTTGTTCTAATTGCTATAGTATTCCTGGCATGTAGTAAAGAAGGTGATTTATTTAAAAACCCAACTTTAAAAGAAACTGGCATTACTTTTCAAAATACACTTACAGGAAAAGAAGACTTAAATATTTTAGATTACCTCTATTTTTATAATGGAGGTGGTGTTGCCGTTGGTGATATTAATAATGATGATTTGCCAGATATTTTTTTTACTGGAAATCAAGTACAGAATAAATTATACCTAAACAAAGGGAATTTAAAATTTGAAGACATTACCGATAAGGCAGGGATAGCAGGAAATAGTAGCTGGAATACAGGAACTATTATGGGAGACGTTAATGGAGATGGTTTGTTAGATATTTATGTATGTGCTGTAGTGGGTATCAAGGGGTTTGATGGTTATAATGAATTGTATATTAATAATGGGGATTTAACTTTTACAGAGCGTTCTGCTGCATACGGATTAGATTTTGACTCCTACAGCTCATCTGCAGCTTTTTTAGATTATGATTTAGATGGCGATTTGGATATGTATATCTTAAACCATGCGGTGCATACACAAGAGTCTTTTGGTAGAGCAGATTTACGCGAAAAAAGAAATTATCAAACGGGAGATAAATTAATGCGTAATGATGGTGCTAAATTTACAGATGTAAGCGAAGAAGCAGGGATTTATGGCGGTTTAAATGGTTATGGATTAGGAATAGCTGTTGCAGATTTTAATCAAGATGGGTATCCAGATCTTTATATAGGTAATGATTTTCATGAAGATGACTATTACTATTTAAATAATGGAGATGGCACTTTTACGGAGAGTTTAAAGACCTATTTTAGCCATACTAGCCGTTTTTCTATGGGTAATGATGTTGCCGATTTAAATCATGACGGTTGGTTAGATATTTTATCCTTAGATATGCTACCTGAAAATGAAAACGTATTAAAGTCTTCTGCTGGTGATGATAATGTTCAAACTCAAAAGTTACGAACAGAAAGATATGGGTACCATTATCAGTTTACAAGAAATATGTTATATATCAATCAACAAAATAGCAATTATACCGAGGTAGCATTGCAAAGTGGTATTGCTGCTACAGATTGGAGTTGGAGTGGGATTTTTGCAGATTACAATCAAGATGGTGAGCAAGATATTTTTATTTCCAATGGCATTCCAAAAAGACCAAATGATCTAGATTATATCAATTTTGTATCTAACGAACAGATTCATAAAAAACTGAATAATACAAAATTAATAGACCAACAAGCATTAGATATGATGCCTTCTGGCGCAACACATAATTATATTTTTAAAGGAACTAAAGAATTAGTATTTGAGGATAAGTCTACTAATTGGATTGTAAAAGATACCTTAACATCTGGTGCTACTGCAATAGGAGATTTTGATAATGATGGCGATATTGATTTGGTTGTGAATAATATTAATAACCAAGCTGCGCTTTATATTAATAAAACAGATGATGCCTCAAATTATTTAAAAATTAAATTTAAATATACACATCCTAATCCTTTCGGAATTGGTACAAAAGTATATGCGTATCATGACAATGCTAAACTTCAATATAAAGAATTATATACCGTAAGAGGTTTTCAATCTTCATCTGAACCCATGATCCATTTTGGTTATGGAAACATTAAAAAAGTAGATTCTATTAAAATTATTTGGCCCAATAAAACATATCAATTGCTAACCGATGTTGCAGTAAATCAGACATTGGTACTTTCGCCAAATAATACTAAACCATTTAATTATGAGTTATTACAACCTAAAAAAGAAAAGATCTTTAAGAAAGTTGAAAATAATTTAGGTATTAATTTTAAGCATATAGAAGACAATTATGTAGATTTCAATAGGCAAAAATTAATACCATATCAAATTTCAGATCGCGGGCCAGCCATTTCCATAGGAGATATTGATAATGATGGTATGGATGATATTTTCTTTGGAGGATCAAAATATAAACCATCCAAGATTTATGTACAAAAAGACAGTGCTTTTATAGAGAAAAGAATTGCTTCCATTGCAAAAGATTCTATTAAGGAAGATGTCTCAGCCATTATTTCGGATTTTAATAGTGATGGTAAAAAGGATTTGTTTGTTGGATCTGGCGGTGCAGATTTTTATAATAAAATGAAGCCACTATTAAATAGTTATTATATTAATAATGATTCTATTTTTGAATCATCAAAACTCCCAGACTCTTTTGAAAATGTTTCTACTATTAGAGAAAATGATTTTGATGGAGATGGAGACTTAGATCTTTTTGTAGCCAGTAATGCAGTATCCAATGATTTTGGAAAAATGCCTAATTCATACATTTTAAAAAATGAAGGAGGTAGGTTTTCTATACTCGAAAATCCAGAATTACAAAATACCGGTATGATTACAGACGCTATTTGGAGCGATTTTGATGCAGACGGAATAAAAGACCTTATCATTGTAGGAGAATGGATGCAACCAAAATTCTTTAAGAACAGTAAGGGTAAGTTAACAGAAGTAACACCTTTAGATAAAAAAATAACAGGGCTTTGGCAGGTTATAACTCCATTTGATATTGATGGTGATGGTGATCTAGATTATATGTTAGGCAATTGGGGCACTAATTCTAAATTTAAAGCTTCTGAACAAAGTCCTATGAAAATGTATTATGGCGATTTTGATAACAACAGCCAAACAGAAACTATTGTTTGTACTGAAAAAGGAGGAGCATATTACCCGTTGTTAGGATTAGAAGAACTTTCTTCTCAATTAGTAAGTTTACGTAAAAAATTTCCTAGCTATAAAAGTTTTGCTGGAAAAACAGTTGAGCAGATTTTTGATGAAAAAGAATTACGTAAAGCAACATTGTTAGAAGTAAATACATTAGCATCTGGTTATCTAAAAAATGAAAATGGTAATTTTATTTTTATTCCATTTATCCCTCAATTACAAGTATCACCTATTACTGCTTTCTTAGCATATGATTTTGATGCTAATGGTAAAAATGAAGTCTTAGCAGCTGGTAATTATTTTGGCGTGAAACCTTTTCATGGTAGATTTGACTCTTTTTCAGGTGCTTTGATTAAAAATGAAAAAGATGTAATTTTAGGAAACAAATTAGGCTTAGATTTTGCTCAGAAATCGGTAAGACATCTTAATATCATCATCTTAAATAATAAAAATTATTTATTAGTCACTATAAATAATGATGATGCACAGGTTTATAAATTAAATTAGAATAATTTTAGTAAGACAATGAGAAAACAATTAATAACAGTACTTAGTTTACTAATTTTAATATCATGTAACCGTGAAGATGAGCCTATTGTGGTTTCTACTCAAAATTATCACAATACTATAGACAGAGTAACCGATATTATGGTGCATGATATATTTTCGCCGCCAGTTGCCAGTAGAATATATGTATATCCAAATATTGCAGCATATGAAATTATCGCCCAACAAAATAAGGACTATACCACTTTAGAGAAACAAATTAATGGTTTAACAAGTATTCCTAAAGCTTCGGAACCAGTAAATTATCAATTGGCAGCATTAATTGCTCATATAGATCTAAGTAAAAGACTTGTTTTTTCTGAAGATAAATTAGAAGTTTATAGAGATAGCTTATATCAAGTATGGGAACATAAAAATGCTCTTGAGTTTAATGCAGCTAAGACATATGGATTAAAAGTTGCTCAGCATATTGCAAACTGGATGGATAAAGATAACTATAAGCAAACACGAACAATGCCAAAATTTACGGTGAATGCAGATGACCCATCTAGATGGCAGCCTACACCGCCTGCTTATATGGATGGTATAGAACCACATTGGAATAAAATTAGAACTTTTGTCATCAATACAGCAGACCAATTTAAGCCAATACCCCCACCAGCATTTTCTATGGATATAGCATCTGATTTTTATAAAGAGCTAAAAGAAGTCTATGATATTAGTAATGAAATTACAAAAGAAGGCGATACCTCACAAGAAGTTGCAATTGCCCAATTTTGGGATTGTAATCCATATGTTTCCGTAACTAGAGGACATCTAATGTTTGCTACTAAAAAAATAACACCAGGTGCGCATTGGATCGGTATTACAAAAATAGCAGCTACTAAAACAAATTCCGATTTTGATAAGACAGTTTATGCCCATACAAAAACGTCGATGGCTATTTTTGATGCTTTTATAAGCTGTTGGGATGAAAAATACAGAAGTAATTTGGTAAGACCAGAAACATTGATAAATGAGCATTTAGATGAGAATTGGAAACCTATCTTACAAACACCACCTTTTCCAGAGTACGTAAGTGGACACTCTGTAATTTCGGGTGCAGCATCAGTAGCGTTAACGAATATTTTTGGAGATAATTTTTCTTTTGATGATGATACAGAATTACGATATGGTCTTCCGGTAAGGAGTTTTAAATCTTTTGCAGCCGCAGCAGATGAAGCAGCTATTAGTAGAATGTATGGCGGTATTCATTATAGAGCAGCAGTAGAAATTGGGGTGAAGCAAGGAAGAGACTTAGGTAGTTTTATGGTAGATCATCTAAAAATGATGAACAACTCTAAATAATGAGGTATAATAAGGTTTACATAAAATATGAAACGGAAAATTTTATTATTTTTTAGTATTGTAGTGATTGGCTTTCTTGGTTGGTATTTATTTCTAAAACCCTATAATTATTTAGCTACCCTCCAAGTAAATACTTTTCCTGGAACCATTAATCAAAGTATTAAATTGTGGAGCAAAACGCAAGACCCTTCAGTTGAGATCATACAAGAAGATCTGCAAAATATATCACACAATTTCACCATTAATGATTCTACCTACAATTACAATTGGCAGTTGGAGCCACTTACAGATTCTACAACTAAAGTAAAAGTTTATATAAAAGATGTAAACCATAGCCTAAGTCATAAAATTAAGAGCCCTTTTAGTGAAACTAATTTTGAAAAAACGTCAAAACGATTACTATTAGATTTTAATGAAAAACTAAAGCAGCATCTTAAAAAGATAAAGATAAAGATTATAGGTAAAGATAGCTTGGCTAGTACCTATTGTGCATATATTCCAGTTAAAAGTACACAATTGCATAAGGCACAAGGAATTATGCAAAACTATGGTGTGCTTAATAATTTTGTAGTGTCTAATAGAATTAAATTAAACGGCACTCCTATGATTGAAGTCACTAAATGGGATATAAAAACGGATAGTGTTCATTATAATTTTTGTTATCCAATTATAAAATCAGATTCTTTGCCTGTTAGTGATCTTGTTAAATATAAACAACTCAATATAGCACCTTCTTTAAAAGCAGTTTACAATGGTAATTATACTACATCCGATCGTTCTTGGTATCGTTTGTTAGATTACGCTGAAAAGAATAATATAAAACTAACTCCTAAACCAATAGAAGTATTTCATAATAATCCAAATTTTGGCGGTAATGAATTGGAATGGAAGACAGAAGTTTACATACCCATTAAAACGGACTAATCAATTAAAGATCAAATTTCATAAGCCTTTAAAAAATCTTGAAATAGTAAGCCTTTTTTCTTTAAAAAATTTTTTCTTGATTGGTGTAATTTGTTTTAAATCAATCATTTGCTATAGAAAATTAATATTGCAATTATTTTTTTGTAATAAAGCACATTCACTACACCATTTCGAAAACGATTTCGCTTAAAAATTTAACGGTTATAGTCCAAAAACGCCAAATTATGCTAATAATTCAAGAAATTGTTGTAACCAATTATGAGTACATATAATTATAAAAAAATGAAAAAAATAGCTTTATCCCTATTAACCCTATTACTAATGAATAATTGTAAAGAAAAAACCACAGATGTAGCAGAAAAAAAAATAGATAATTCAGCTTGGTGGAAAGAAGGTGTTCTATACCAAATTTACCCACAAAGTTTTAAAGATACCAATGGAGACGGATTTGGAGATTTTAAAGGAGTTATAGAAAAATTAGATTATCTAGAAAGTTTAGGAATTACTTCGGTTTGGATGAATCCTTTCTTTGAATCTCCCTTAGTAGATAATGGATATGATGTAAGTAATTATAAATCGGTACACCCACGATACGGTACTATGGAAGATTTTCAGGAAATGCTTGATGGTATGAAAAAGCGTGGTATTAAATTTGTTTTAGATGTAGTGGTTAACCATAGTAGTAACGAGCACGACTGGTTTAAACAATCACGTAGTTCAAGAGATAACTCTTATCGAGATTATTACCATTGGTGGCCAGCAGAAAAAGGAAAACCACCATACAGACATAGCTTATTTGATCCAGAAGGTGGTTGGGATTATGACGAAACTACAGATGCATATTACCTCCATACATTCGCTGAAGCACAACCAGATTTAAATTGGGAAAACCCTAAATTACGTCAGGAAGTGTATGATATTATGAAATTTTGGGCAGAGAAAGGTGTAGATGGGTTTAGATTAGATGCTTTTCAATATGCAAGTAAAGATGTTACTTTTCCGGAATGGCCAAAAGGACACGAAAAAGATTTCAATAAATGGTATGGTATGAGGCCTCAACTTCATGATTATTTAAAAGAAATGTATAAAGAAGTTATAGAGCCTTATAATTTATTTGCTGTGGCAGAAGGTGCTGGAACCACTTTTAAAGATGCACATGATTTGGTTGATGAAGATAGAAAAGAACTTCAAGTAGCTTATCATTTTGAAAGCATGGGTATTTCCAAAGGACGTAAAGGCTACGAACTTTTAGATTTTAAAGAAGTTTTTACCAAATGGGATACTTCATTTAAAGAAAATGGTTGGCTGGCAATTTTTCTTTCTAATCATGATAATTCTAGACTAGTAAATAGATATGGGAATCCTAGTCCAGCGTTTAGAACTGTTTCTACCCAAATGTTAAATACATTTATGCTTAGTATGCGGGGAACACCGTATACCTATTATGGAGACGAACTTGGGATGACCAATATTGATATGCCCAATATTGAAGAATATGTAGACGTAGCTGCAATCGGAGATTATAAAAGAGCCCAATCTGAAGGGAAAGATATGACAGAATTTATGAAAGATCTTAACTTTTATTCTCGTGAAAATGCTCGTACAGGAATGCAATGGGATGATACGGAGAATGCAGGGTTTACTACTGGAACGCCTTGGAAAAAAATGAACGAAAACTATAAAGAAATAAATGTTTCAATCCAAGATAAAGACCCAAATAGTATATTAAATCATTTTAGAAAAATGGTTAGGATACGTAAAGATAATAAGGTTTTAGTGTATGGCGATTACCAATTATTAGATGCAGAAAACAAAGAAGTTTACGCGTATACTAGAACATTAGATGACCAAAAAATGTTAGTGCTTTTAAATTTTATGGATCACGATTCTAAAGTTCAGTTAGCAGAAATAAAAACCATAGGAGAAACACAGATTAATAATTACAAAGATTTAACTATAGCTAAGGATATAATAACCCTTAAACCCTATCAGGCAGTTATTGTTTCTTTGAAATAATAAAGATTTTGAATTAAAGAAGTAGCGTTAATTAAAGAATAGGTATATTGCTATAGACTCTATCAGTACATTAAAACCTAACAAACCAACTTAAACATGAAACTAAAGAAACCCACATTATCTTTCTGGCAGATTTTTAATATGAATATTGGGTTTTTAGGTATTCAGTATAGTTTTGGTTTACAACAAACGGCTATAAATCCTATTTTTTTATATTTAGGAGCACCAGAAGAAATGTTGCCCATACTCAATATTGCTGGTCCAGTAACTGGGTTAATTGTACAACCTATTATTGGAGCCATGTCAGATAAAACCTGGTCATCACGTTGGGGAAGACGAAAACCTTATTTTTTAATTGGAGCATTGTTGGGTAGTGTATGTTTATTCATATTCCCGTATAGTCCTGTGCTTTGGTTTGCTGTTGGTTTATTGTGGATTTTAGATGTAGGTAACAATATGGCTATGGAGCCCTACAGAGCTTTTGTTGGAGACAAATTACCTGAAAAGCAACTTAGTTTAGGATACCAAATGCAAAGTTTATTTGTTGGTGCTGGTATCTTATTAGCAAATGGTTCTATTGTTTTATTTCAATATTGGTTTGGTGGAGAATCTGTAGAAGAAGCGGGTGCTATTCCACAATGGCTGTATTATTCTTTTTATATTGGAGCTTTTTTATCTTTAACTACCATTTTATGGTCGGTTTTTAAAACTCCTGAAATTCCACCTTCGAATGAAGAATTAGAAGAAATACATAAAATTAAAGGCTTGTCTTTTGGCGCTCGTATCATAAAACCTTTTTTAGAAATTATAGAAGCTATAAAAGAGATGCCAAAATTTATGTGGAAAATTGGGGCAGTATATTTATTTCAATGGTATGCATTGTTTATCTATTGGCAGTTTACTACACCGCTATTTAAATTAACTTTAGGGTATTCAACATCAGAAGCTGCCTCACAAGCAGCAAAAATGAGTTTAACATATAATACAGTAACAATGTTAGTTGCGCTTGCTTTAGTACCTTTAACGCTCCGTTTTGGAAGTAAAAAAGTATATGCTTTAAGTTTAATAGGTACAGCAATTGCTTTATTTACCATACCCTATATTTCAGATCCTATTATGGTACTCTTACCAATGGTATTATTTGGAATTGGTTGGGCTGCTATGATGGGGATACCCTATACCATGGTATCTAAAATTGTTCCGCAAGATCGTAGAGGTGTTTATATGGGTATTTTAAATATGATGATTGTTATCCCAATGTTTATACAAACGCTAAGTTTTGGCCCAATTTACGAGTATGTATTAGGGGGAAATGCCATAAACGCAATGCTATTTGCTGGTGTATTCTTTGTGATCGCAGGCATTTTAGCAATGCGACTTAAGCAACAAAAAACTGGTGCTCATTTATAAAAAAATAAGTTGTTTATTCTTTTGTATCTTTAAATAATTGACACATAACTATGGAAAAAGCGACTAATGACGAGTAAAAATTTTCTAACTGCAGTTATTTTTTTGATACTAAATCTATCCATTTTTGCTCAAAATGAGCAGCATTGGAATATTGCTCATGCAAATGAAATTTATTTAGATCTTTCTAAAACTACTAATGTGCCTTATGAGGATAATATTGAAATGGCGGGTAAACGCGTAGCGGGTATTATTTCATATAAGATTGATGAAAATAAAAAAGTATCCATCTCCCGAGAGATTTTTTTTCCACAGTTAAGGACTTTTATAAAAACAGATGACCCAGAATGGAAACAGTATCGCGCTTACTTTAAAAATACATATACAGATGAGATCTTACCAAGTATAGTAGTTGATCATAAGGTTTATGCGCTTGGGGAAGTTGATAAAGTTGTTATTGATGGTATGTTGCAGTTTCAGCACAAACCAGTTCATGGCATTGCATTAACGAGAACTTTTTTCCCTTCAACCACAGAACGTATTTTTATAGAAGAATGGACGTTTACCAATACCACAAACAATACTATAAAATTAAAAGGGAGTAGCACACGCATCCAAAAAGAAGTTAATGGCGTTAAAGGAAAGTATACAGCATTTGTAAACACAAATTTAAACCAAGACATTAATTTAAAACCCAGTGAGTCATATACCTTTTCCATCGGCATATCTGCTACACTAAACCAAGAAAAAGAAATACAAATTAAGGATGCTATTTTTTTAAAAGAACGTAAAGCGTTTTTAAATGAAATGAAAAGCACTTTAAATTTAAAAACACCAAATAAAACCTTAAATACTTTATTCGAATTTTCTAAAATAAGGGCATCAGAAAGTATTTTTGAATCTAAATTAGGATTAATCCATTCACCAGGTGGTGGACGTTATTATGTTGGTTTTTGGGCAAATGATCAGGCAGAATATGTAAATCCATTTTTTCCTTACCTAGGATATAAAACAGGTAATGATGCTGCACTCAATATGTTTGAAATCTATTCCAAAGAAATTAATGACAGCTATAAAAATATTAGATATTCTTTTGAAATAGAAGGAGATGCGCCTATAAATCCTTTGGATAGGGGAGATGCTGCCATGATTGCTTATGGAGCATCGCAATTTGCACTTGCTCGTGGAGATCAAGAAATAGCAAAGCGTTTATGGCCATTAATTGCTTGGTGTTTAGAATACAATAACCGTAAACTCAACGAAAATGGAGTAGTTACTTCTGAATCTGATGAGATGGAAGGACGCATCCCAACAGGAAATGCAAATTTAGCTACCTCTAGTTTGTATTATGGAGCTTTACATTTGGCTCATGACTTAGGAAAGGCGATAGGAATTCCTAAAAAAGAATTCATAACCTATAAAAATCAGGCAAAAGCATTAGCGTTTGCAATAGAGACTTATTTTGGAACTGAAATAAAGGGTTTACAGACGTATAAATATTATAAAGAGCATAAATACCTAAGACATTGGATATGTTTGCCCTTAGTAGTACAATTATTTGATAGGAAAGAGGCTACTACAACAGCTCTTTTTGAGCGTTTATGGTCTGATAATGGGCTACATGTAGAGAATAACGAAGAAAACGAGGCGATTTCTAAGATATTTTGGGATAGAGCTACGCTTTATGCTTTAAGAGGCACATTTTTGGCAGGTGCTACAGAACAATCCATGCAAAAACTGATTGATTTTTCAGAAAAACGTTTGTTGGGTGATAGAGTGCCTTATGTGGTAGAAGCTTTTCCAGAGGGGAATATGGCGCATTTGTCAGCAGAAAGTGGATTGTATTGCAGAGTATTTACAGAAGGGTTGTTTGGTATAGTGCCTAAAGGACTTAAACGTTTTAAATGCACACCACAATTGCCTGAAGATTGGGATTATATGATGCTTAATAATATAAAAGCTTTTGGAGAAGATTTTAATATTGAAGTGAAAAGGCTTGGTGAAAAAATAAAGATCAAAGTCATGAAAACGGATCATACTATCGTTTTTAATAAGTTAATAAAGCCAGGGATGTCTGCAGTGGTAAAATTTTAAATTTACTTTTCGAAGTTTGTAACTTCGAAGCTCAACCATGATATTGTTTTATAGGAATTACTTACGCAATACAATACGAAATTAAAATTTTAGTATGGCACACAGTATGCTCAACAGCGTTAAAAAAACTTAGTTCTTTGTTACTTAATGGCTTTTTTTATTTTATTCCGAGATATAATATTTATTCCGATTCTGGTTAAAATCAGGATAAATACTAATACCGCAGAGAACCAAGCTGCATTATACACACCAGAATAAAAGTCTTTTATTTGGATTTTTTCAGAAAATTGTGTTCCAAGAATTATACAAACTAAAAATACTCGTGCCAAAATTTTAAATAAACTCGGTTTAGTAGTCATTTCATAAATTCCAATAATCAAAACAAATAAAAACAAGTAGTTATAGGTAGTTCTATAGCTAATTAATTCCCATAGCTCTAGATTTTCAGTTTTTATTTTTTCTATATACCTTATATGATCAAAATATGCCAGTATAGATAGTAGTAGTTGTATAAGAATAAGAATTATAGAAAAAAAGGGTCTGTAGAATTTCATGAGTATTTTTATTCTAATAATTTTTTCACTTGTTTTTCTATGTCAACTATTCCGTTAAACTTTCTAAAATTTAAATCTTTTCCAATTGATTTTAATTCAGTCGATAGATGTGAAAAAAAGTAAATGCCTGTGATATATTACATATATACCCTTGTTTAATTATCTAAAATAGTAACAAAAGATAACGAGTACAAAAATACTTCATGTAAAGTCATAACATAATCAGAGTTTTAAGGGCAATAACATCTACAAAAGCCTTAAGAAAATAACTATTCAGGTGTATTAAATTTTTGTGTAACATACATATACTTCGCATAGTGGAGGCTGTTCAAAAGTTACTGTTGTGGGGCAGCATTATTTTTTATCTTTCTTGTTATTATATATTTTTTCCCAAGCTTTTCTTTTCATTGTAAATAATGATTCTTTCTCCAAATTAAATATTGATACTTCTTTTTCATTGATTACAATATGCTGATTCCATTCCACATAGTCTTTGTAGAGTAGTAAAGTACAGATGTCTGTTGATGAAATATATTCGGTAACTACGTGTGAATGAAAAGTAGAAACAGTTGGGTTTTCTTTGTTTTTAGATGTATATGGGAATTGTAAAATTGAATTGTGAATTTTCATTTTCTTTACAAATTCATTTTTTTTATTGTAGTCCAGTTTGTAGTCATTTCCAATTAATACTATCCCTGAAATTTGTGGACCAGTTAAAACAAAAACATTTCTACCATTTTTATTAATAACAGGGATAAAATTCAACGCAGTATTTTCATAGAAACTGAAAAATTTATCTTCATTTACAGATGCCCTTTTTTTAGCATCTTGTCGAATTTTGATTAGGCTTTTTTCTAAATCAGAAGCTATATGGTTAGTTGAATCGATTTTAATTGGTTTAATTTTTGGCAAACTGTCAAACTCATATCTAACTAATATTTTATTAGAATCAAAATGACTAAAAAAAATGGTATTGATTTTATTTTCTTCATTTTCATATGATAAATATCCGCCTATTGAATCCTTTTTAGTTTTAAATCTCGCTAACATATCATCGGTTCCATACCAAGACCCTTTTTCTAATCTAAAAAGTAACTTTCCTTCATTCAGAATTTTGTCAGTTTCTTTATTCTGACTGTAAGCTAAAGCGCTTGATACCATTAAAAACAATAAGGTTATTTTTTGCATTAGCATCCATTTTAGTTATGCCCAACAAATATATTTGTGCAGTTAATTTTAAAGCATAAACCAAAATACACATTTCTATTAAACATAACAAATACGATGCTTATTGATATATTTTGAATAGTGTGTATTAAGTACATTAAAAATAGTTGAGATTTATTAGTGCAGTTAAATTTAAGTAATATACGCAACTTTTCTGAGCAGTTTTTTATCATAAGAAAAGAAGAATTTATCTCTTTTTTAGCAGAGTTTTTAACTTCAAAGCTCAACCATGATATTGTTTTATAGGAATTACTTACGCAATACAATACGAAATTAAAATATCTGTATTGTATATACTTGCTGTAGTAAGTTTATAAAGTAGGTGATGTAAAGCGTTTATAATCAATGGTAAAAGTAAAAAATAACACTTATAGTAATCTTTAATAAACTCTTAAAACAATCTTTTGGTATAGTAAAAAGGGACTTGCCCTATGATGAGAACTTTGTTTTAAAATTAGCTTAAAAATGTTTATTTTTTAATCCAGCTCTTTGTTATAAATTGTTTTACCTGTCGATAAATAATGTTGTCTCTATGCCTAATTTGTTTATTAGAATATTTTTAAATTCGTCTTTTAATTTGGGCCAGTTCCAAAAAATAATGGCAAAATTTGTAAAAATTAAACTGTTATTATAATCGTACTCTTCAATTAAACATTGACTATCGCAGTTATAACAGGAAAGAGTAACCTCCTTATTTGATTCCCATAATGAAATACCGCTACTTAATTCTTGTAAAACCCTAATTCCATTAGCGTCTTGTTTTAAATTGTTTTCTCCATAAAAGGTAGCAGGATCAATTCCTTTTATTAAATCTTTTTTACATTGAGGACAGATAACAACATCTGGTAATAAAAAATCGACTCCCCAATCCCAACCTATAGTATGTATTAATTCTGTTCTTTTAGTAATGAACTCAACCTTTCCATAAAAATCTTCTTCTGCTATTATTTTCTTATAATTTATATCTCCATAATAAGTGTGAGGCGCTTCAAATTCTAATGGTTGTTCCTTTGATGATATAATTTGTTGATTAATCAACCATTTTTTTATGTTTTCCATTATGACTTGTGGCCTATCAATAATTGTGTTTTTAAAAAAAGTTTTTGAAGTTTCCATATTAGATTCAAATAACTTACAACGTTTAATAGATGTGTTGTGTTTGAGAAAAATGTTACTCTATTTTCGACAAAAACTGTACATTGGCTACTAATTTTTGTATTCTGCATGCATTTTGTCTTACCAAAAATACAAGAACTTTAACCGCTATGAACACATATATGTTGTTTTAAAGGTTTATTTATTTAATTTAAACTTTGCCAAAATCAGTTAGTAAGTCATTTCTTTTAAAGAATTCTATTAACGTTCCATTTGTATTAACAAAAGATTTTTATTTTAAACGGAATAGCCTTGATCAATTGTAGTATTTATATAAATAGTGTCAATTTTGTTGGATTTATAGTCTATTGAATACTTGGGATTTAAAAAAGTTTGCTTTGAATTTTTTTCCATTTTTAACTCGGATAAGATTTGTTCTAATTCTAAAGAACCTCGTTTTTTAACTTTAAAGAGTCAATATTACCATTATTTTTGAAACCTCAGAATGTAGATTCGATAAGATCAAATGGCACATTTGGCATATCCATTTTTGTGTTTATTAGGAATTGTCTTTTCCGTGATAAACAAAGTATGCACTCCATGTAGCAAAATATTTTAATTTGTAGCCATAGCTTTTTAAATATAAGACTACCTCATTGTTTTTTAGGGTTTTAGAATCCAAATTGAATTCAGCAAGTTCAATTACAATAACTTTTGGTTGGTATTTTGTTAAGTTAATGGACTTCAATACCCTAAAATCAAAGCCCTCAACATCAATAGATAGGAGATGGATTTTTTGGTTGATAGGGAGATGATCTCTTAAAATATCATCGAGAGTAGATGTACTTAATATGAGCTCCTCTTTGATAGGCCAACGTTGAGATCTACTTTCCATAAGTTTCTTGTGAGCTGTACTAACCCTATTCTCATGTGAAACGTAAAAAGTGACATCTTCTTTTTTGTCGGAAACTAGGTGACACAATGCTATGTCTTTTGGTCTAACTCTTTTGTAACTTCTTACCAATTCTCTGTTAGCATCAATGCAAATACCAGAACCGCCATTCAAGTAGAATAAGAAGGTGTTCGAATCTCTAATTGGATCATTGCAACCTACATCAACATAATAAATATCCTTATCTGGTACTTCATCCAGCAGAATCTTTAGAATGATATCTTCTCCACTTTGAGAGAAAAAAAATCTTACTTTGAATCTGATTATCTTTCGCAGTAAAAGAGTTATTATTGCTTTGAGGTATATAATTGGAGTAGTGTTTTTACGTAGGTTTTGCCGTTTTATCATAAGAATTATTGTTAACGTTTATGTATGTTTAGTGCAGTGTAGAAATTCTATAAATTTAAAGTTAAGCACAAAGCAATACATTTTGTAATTTTTAAATGTAGGAAAAAATTGTGTCAATAAGTATTATGGAGATCGCAAAAAGACAAATCTATTTGGTAAACAATTACACCGTATTGAACATACGTGTTGTGCAAGTAGCATAAGTCTTGGTTAAAATAGTTAATTTGTTAAATTTTAGCTATGTAATATAAATTACTGTCACATAATAAGTGAGTATTCGTAATAAATTATACAGGTTATAAGTTATGCAATGGCTTATTTTTACTTATTATTTCTAATTTCTAAAGCCTTTTGTTTTATCCAATTCACTGAAATATTTATTGGTTCCGTTTTATTTGTATTATGTCCTAATGACGGAAATAAAACATATTCAAAAGGTTTATGCTCTTTTTTTAAAGCATTGAGATGTTCCATACACATTTTTACAGGAATCTGAATATCTTTTTCTCCGAAAAGCCAAAGACCAGGAATTGAAATATTTTTAAGATTGTCTTTTGGGTCTGTAGCTTTAAATTGATATTTGTCGGGGTCGTTTTTGATATGTTCTCGTGCATCTTCTTCTGTATGATTTTCCCAAAAATCTGTTCTTCCATTTGTGAAAAACTGAAATCTTAATTGTTCCAGAGTAGTTATTGTAGGGCTACTGAATAAAACCATAAATTCTACAAGCGGGTTTTTATGGGCAACGATTGGAATTATCCATCCTGCCTGGCTAGCACCGATGAGTCCAATGGGTAAATCTTTATTTTTTTTATGGATTACATGCACTGCAGAACTTGCATCTTTTGCTAATAGATTTAGATTTTCAATACTAATATTATTCGTTCCCACTTCTGGTCCAGCATAAACTCCACCAGATTCTCCAACTCCACGTTTGTCATAAGTTAGTACCATAAGATCATTTTGGGCTAATAGTTCAGCAAATCTTGTCATCCGAGGTACTTGGTCAGAGCCGTGAACAATTACAATTGCTGCATGTGCATGCTTAGGATTGTAAATTGTACCTGCTAATTTAACGCCTTCACTTTCAAAAGTTATATTTTCTGTTTTTAAGGCATCAATCGATTCCGTTTTTTCTTGAGTAGGTATCGTATTTTTTTGTTCAACAGATTCCTTGCAATTCAGCATAGGTGTAAATAGGAGTAATAATAAAAGTCGATTTACGAATTTCATCATATAGTTTTTTGTAAATTATTCTAAAACGGAATTTTTGTTCACATTGCACTTAACGGTGTTATGTTGAAACATAGCACAAAATAACATTGACTTTTTTTAGATTTAGAACGAGCCCAATTTTTAATTTTCTTTTCTAAATAAAACTGAATTAAAAATTTGCCATGCATTGTAAATATACAAAAATCTCTCAGGAAGCCTATAATAGCTATGTTTTATAAAATGTTTTGTGTGTAGTTTTGTTTTCTTTCACTTATTTCTCTGTTTAGTTTGTTGTTTTTTTAACCTAAGGATTTCAAGCTTATAACTGATGTGTAACGCTAAATATGTTCTTAACTATATATGAAAATTGAGTTTAATTTTTAGATAAAATTCAATCCTTGCATATTTATAACTTACAATTATTGAAAAAATATGTAAGAATATATCTTTTAAAATTACAGTTTAATCAATTTTTTATACCATTCATTTAAGAATAAATACCCTTTACTCATTTCAAAAAATGTGAATGTCTTTTATTTCTAATTTGGATACTTTATTAATCACAAATAAATATATATTATGAGAACACACATTTTTTTAACCGGAACTTTATTTTTTTTACTATTAAGCTCTTGTTCTAAAGAAGAATTAGGCAATGATCAAAATAGTGAACAACCAACAGTAACTGATATCAGTGAATTCCTTGATCAGAATAACAGTACTACTGATTTTGATAAACTCGTAAATAATAATTATGAGCGTGCACTCCAACTTTTAAATGACAATAAACAGGGTAAATCTAATATCTGTTCATTAGAATTTGAATTTGCTACATCTGATGTTACTGAATTGGCACCTGATCATTTTAACTATGTTACTACTATATTAATTAATGATAGTGCAGATGAAGTTTGGCAAACAATGAGAGATTTTGACAATATGCCCAACTGGAGTACAACTTTACAAGGTATAACAGGAGATCTTGAAAATGGAGGGCCAATCCTACTAGAATCAGCTGCTCCTCCTGGTTTTGGTACAGGAAACTTAGTGCTTCCATTTGAAAATTCTTCTTATCAAGATGGTGTTGGATATGGATATTCTGGATCTGTTGCTATAGCTCCTGCTATTACTGTAGCATATAATTCTTTTGTGATTCCACTATCATCTTGTCATTCTCTTTTTGTTATTACGGAATCAATCCAAGGTGATGATCCTGCTATCACAGCTGCAGAAGCCGTATCCTTGGCTGTTAGTTTTGAATTTGGTAAAAATGCATTTAAAACACAATTAAAAGCCGAGGTAGAAAGCAATTAATTATTTCTATGAGTCTGTCTTAGAATAAGTTTATGGTTTTTTAAACTACTCAACTTGAATCCTGTGAAACTAGTTTTACAGGATTTTTTGTAATACCATAAATTGGTGTTTTGTAGTTAAGATACAAAAGTGAATTTTTATTGTTACAAATAGCTATTATTTATTTGGTAGTTCGTTTTTGTGAAAGCCTAAAGATTTCTTATGGTAACTGAGGAGTAACCCAAAATCAGTTCTTAACTATATATGAAAATAGGGTCTAAATTTAGATAAAATTTAAACGCTGCATATTTGCAACCTAAATATATTTATAAAATGTAAGAATATGTTTTAAAAAATTACAGTTTAATCGTTTTTTTATACCATTCATTTAAGAATAAATACACTTTACTCATTTCAAAAAATATGAATGTCTTTTATTTCTATTTTGGGTTCTTTATTCATCACAAATAAATATATATTATGAGAACACACATTTTTTTAACCGCATCCTTATTTTTTTTATTATTAACCTCTTGTTCTAAAGAAGAATTAGGTAATGATCAAAATAGTGACCAACCTACAGTAACTGATGTCAGTGAATTCCTTAATCAGAACAACAATATTCCTGATTTTGATCAACTTGTAAATAATAATTACAAGCGTGCACTCCAACTTTTAAATGACAACAAACAGAATAAATCGAGTAGCTGTTCATCAGAATTAGAATTTGAGACTTCAGATATTATTGAATTGGGTCCTGATAACTTTATGTTTCTTGGTACAATCTTGATCAATAAGGGTTCAGACGAAGTTTTTGAAACACTAATCGATTTTGATAATATGCCTAACTGGAGTACAACTTTACAAGGTATAACTGGAGATCTTGAAAATGGTGGGCCGATTATTGTTGAAGCAGCACCTGTTCCCGGTTTTGGTACAGAAAACTTTTTACTTCCATTTGAAAACTCTTTTTTCCAAGAAGGTGTTAGATATGGATTTTATGGATCTGTTCCTATATCTCCTGGTATTAATGTATTTTCTGATACTCTTGTTATCCCATTATCACCTTGTCATTCTCTTCTGGTTATTACAGAAGTACTGGAAGGTCAAGATCCTCTTACTACAGTAGAAGCTGGTATAAATATTGCTGCTAGTTTTGAATTTGGTAAAAATGCATTTAAAACACAATTAAAAGCTGAAGTAGAAAGCAATTAATTATTTCTATGAACATGCCCTGGAATAGGTTTATGGTTTTTTAAACTAGCCAACTTGAATCCTGTGAAGCAACCTTCACAGGATTTTTGTTGTACATTAAATTTAGTGTTATATAGTTAAAACACAAGTGTGCTCAATTACAGTTATAAATGGCTGTTGATTCTATAAATAGTTTTTAAGTTTTTTCTGTTCTGAATTTGTTTATAAAGAATTTACTTTTTGAAATGCCCTTGTATCTTTCTACTTTTCTTTTTCATAAGCCATAGAGCTTTTTTCTACTTTGCAAATAATGAAGTGATTTAAACTCTTTTCTTGTTTTTCTTTTTGAATTTTTTGATAGCTATCATGATGAATATCAAATCGTAAATAAAGAGTCCTATCTCAATAAACAGTATAGGTATTACTTATATTTAGATAAGAAAAAAGTATTATATATTGAATGCATTTTTAGTTAAATTTGATAGAAATCCCCATATTTTCTATGAAAACTGTAATTTTAATTGATAGTAATTCCAGTAGTTTAAATCTTCTGGAACAACAAATACTGAGCTATTGTAAAAATAAACTCTCTATTTTAAAAAAAATAAAAGACCCTAACAAAGTAATCTCTGCAATTACAAATTTGCAACCAGATTGTATCTTTATTGATATTAAAATGCCTTTCTTTTATTGTCAAGATGTTCTAAAGTTGGTAAAGCACAACTCTTTTAAAACTATTTTTATTACTCCAAATGAAAGAAGTTTGATAAAAAGAATTAAAGAAGACAAGTTTGATTATTTGGTAAAACCTATAGATAGAGATGAACTTCTAAATTGTATACTAAGATTTGAATACCAATCATGGTGTGTAGAAAGCCAATCATATCAAGATTCTATTGTAAATAATAAAATTAAAATATTAATAAACGGTTCTTTTTATTTTTTTCAACCCGAAGAAATTATTTTGCTTAAAGCTGATGGAAATTATACCCGTATCTATTTAACAAATGATAGAAAAATAATAATATCCAAGACATTAAAAGATGTAGGTACAAAGCATTTTACTTCAAATACTTTTGTTAGGATACATAAATCATTTATTATTAACATAAATCATGTTCAGGAATACAAGAAAAATGATAATATGATTATTATGAGTAATATGCAACAGGCATTAATAAGCAGATCTAAAAAGAAAGCGTTTTTAGATTTACTATAGAACTCACTTTAAAACCAAATCTCTATGCTTGTTTTTTGAAGTTTGTAACTTCGAAGCTCTACCATGATATTGCTTTATAAGAATTACTTATTCGATATCATATACAGTTTCTATTTTGCCATTTCATTTAAACCTTGTTCAACAGTTTTTACAGCTACATATTTCAAATCTTTTTTTGCTTTTTGTATGTCTAATGTAAATTGTAATCCAAGAACATTTACTAACCCGTTGTATAAAGGAGGGCTGTTTTTTAATTTGAATACCCTCCAAATGAGCTCTAATATTGAGGCAAATGCTCTAGCTGTTTTCAAAGAAATAGATTTCTGTTGCACTTTGTCTGTTTTTGTTGACACATATTGTGTTATGAAATCTTTAAACTCTACATCCTCATCATCTGTAATAAAATATGCTTCTCCAGATTCTTTTGTTTCTTCTGCTAGTAATAAAGCGTAACAAATATTACTAATGTGACAAGTATTAAAGAGATGATTGCCACCATTTATAAACATCATTTGTCCTTTATGTATTGCTTCTACAATTGATGGTAAGGTGTGTAAATCCCCTTTTCCCCAAATTAAGGGTGGTCTTAAAGAAATTGTTCTAAATTTTGGAGTAGAAGATTTTAGAATATATTGTTCCGCTTTTAATTTTGTTCTAGAATATCCATCGCGCAAATTATTAGAAATAAATGTTTCATTAGCATTTGTTATAGGTTTACCATTAATTATTACTGACGCTGCTCCAAGATTAATAAAATTTTTAACATTAGCTTTTATAGCTTCTTTAACTAATAACTTACTCGCCTCTACATGAATTTTTGTTAGTTGCTTTTCAGAAGCATAAAAATCAACAGAAGCGGCTAAATGAAAAACAGATATACAATCTGTAAGCCCTTTAGAAATTGCCTCTTTATTATTTAAATCTCCATTGATAATTATTGCACCTAAAGATTTTAGTAGTTTTCTTGATTTGTTAGAACGAGATAAAGCCTTTACTATATAATTTTTTTCTAATAGTAAAGGGATTAAATTACGGCCTACAAACCCCGAACCTCCTGTAACAAATACTGTTTTACTCTTATTATCCATATTTAAAAATAACTTAGAAATAAACTATCTTAATTTTTAAAGTTTGGTTACTTACTGCAAAGTTGAACTTAGCTTTTTTAAAAGCGGGAGGTCCCATAAAAATTTTAGGATTATTAGAGGTGCCAAAGCCCTCTTTTGGATAGCCTATAAAATTTTTATCGAACTCTTTATTGTTGTTCTCGTCATGAATAGTTCCAATTGCATAAGTGCCAAATTCTAGGTTTTCTATTGTAAATGTTGCAATACCATTAACTGGTGTTACAAAAAATTCCATCATAGCCTTTTTTCTGTCTGATGGAAACCCATCGGATTGGTCAAATAACCTAATCCCTACTTTACCTAAATTGTTTCTAAGTTCTGTTACTTTGATTTTTAAATTCCCCGAAGTTTGACTAAAAGAGAATTGATATGCAAGTAATAGTAAGATTATAAAAAAGAAGCGTTTCATATTATTGTTTTTAAATTGAAAAAAACAAAATTATTGCGAAACCTATTTTTTAACGTTTACAAAAGGCAAGAAATGAAATTGATTTCAAGGTTTAAAAATTCTTTTTCTAATTCTACTCAAAGAAGTTGCACTAATACCAAGATTAGATGCAATGATGTGTTGGGGTAATCTATTTAATATCTCCGGGTTGTTTTGAAGTAATTTTAGATAACGTTCTTCTGGCGAAAGTATTATAAAATCGTTTAGTAAACTACCAGTAGTTAAAAGAACTTGTTCTAATACCTTACGAATCAGTATATTCATTTTAGGTACTATTTTATATAAAGTCTCTAGTTCATTTTTAGGTATTACAAGCAATTCACAATTTTCTAACGTTTCTAAAGAATTAGAACTTATTTCTCCTGTAATAAAGCTTATAAATTCAACAGCGAATTGATTTTCGGTTATAATTTGTATGGTTATTTGTTCTCCGTCTTTTTCGCAATACTTCCTTATACAACCTTTTAGGACAAAAAATAACGAGTTAGATTTTTTTCCGATAGCAACAAGTTCATTTTTAGCACTAACCTTAATTAATGAAAATTTATTTAAAATTATTTTTTTTTCTTTTTCATCAAAGAGATTAGCATTCTCTAAAAGTATTTCTAATCCGTTTTTCATTTCATTACAAGATGTTTTTAAATTGCATACTATGTTAAATATATGGTATTTAGAGTAGAAAATAAACAGTTTTTTTAGGTTAAGCACTAAAGCTAAATTTACAATTTTATCGTTATTTTCTTTAAATTATAAATTTTTACGGACTATGTTAAAAATGTACAACTATAGTTTTGGTATTTAACTCTTGTAATTTTAATATCTTGTTAGTATACGTTAATTTTTCAATGGTTTTTTATATTTAAAGTCCATTTCACTTCTCCAACAATTTTGATATTCAGATTTTTGATTTTTCCTCTCCATTTAACTTTTGGAATACCTTATTTGCTTTATATTACGTTATGTTGTCTATGGATGGTGAGAATTTCACGCTGATTGCCTACTTGTTTAAAAAAGCGTTTCTCACCTTGGCCATTGGTGCTCAATTGAGCACTAATAGTTTGGATATGTTTCTCTACTGTGATTCGTCAAAAGCATCATCTAACTGAGAATAAAGATAGCTTTTTGCTAGTGATTTTCGTTTAGTAAATCCGAAAGCAGTGAGTTTTAGGTATTGTAAGAACATGTTATTTTTTGAGTTCCGATAAACTCGGTTTAAATTCTATTTGAGTGTTTTTGAACCAATTCGTTTCTATTTTAGCCCAAATCTTTTCTGTACGGTTGTTTTTAGTTTTCAATTCTATAATACGATAATAAGTACGATCATACTGTATGGCACCATTATTAATCATTGGCTTAACGATTGTTATTCCAAATTTTTTAAAAGGACCTACTTTAAAAAGTCCTGGGTAGGTAGCGCTCACGTATTTCAGTCCGTGTTTTTTTAAATCCGCCTCAATTATGTCCGTGAAATCTTTTCCTTTATCCAAAGTCCTTTTAATAGCAAGGTTTATTGCAATAATAGGTAAAATCAATAAAATGAAATAATAACTCATTACTATGCTAACATTTGCAAACGTTTTGTGTTTGGTTTTATTGGTGCAAATACTAAGATAGTAAAAAGTAAACTATACATTTTGCTACCAATAGTTATTTGTTTTCAAATTGAACCTTGTGATACGAGATCTTAAGTTTTTCCTTGAGAATGCTTCATGTTTAAATGTTAGCATTGTATTATTTCCATTTTTCTGTTTTAAAGCCCAATCAAAAGGTGAGCATCATTAAAAAAATATATAAAACACAAAATCAGTATTAATTATAGCTCGTGTACGTATTTTGTTTTGTGAGTTATTTGGTGTTCTCCTTTAAGATTTCTTCATACAATTTTGTAATTACTTCCATTGAGGGTTCCTTTTTCATATTCTCAATCCGCTCTTTTCGAGATGCTTCCCACCGATACAGCCAAGAAATACCCCATTTTTGGAAATAATTATCTTTTTGTTGATAAACTTCGTCTGTCAATGCGTTTTCTAAGCTTATAAATTTATATTGCTTTTTTTTCAATTGAGTTATTAAGAGTGGTAGAAAATCTGCATTTAACTTGTTATCGTGACATAGATAAATTTGTTTAATTGGTCTTTGATAATCTTTTTTTGCAAGAGTCTCAAAAAATTCAAAAAATTCTAAAGTTTTAATCAAATAGGTTTCTCCAATTTCTTTTGCTTTTTTGTACTCTTTTTTACTCAAATAATACGCATACACAGTATTGTACATCCAATCAGAGCTTTCAATCGTAAAAGGTGTAATTGTGTACCCTTTGTGAGCCAAAAAACTATTTATTTTTGTGTGTTGAATGGAATCTTTTCCTAAATCATTGTAGGGGAACCTAAAGTAGTTAAGCGGTTTTTTATACTTTTTTGCAAGTTGACGTGTAATAGCCTCTCCATTTATAATTTCATTTTTGAAAGAATCAATTCCTGTTGTAGAAAATCTAGAATGATTAAATGAGTGATTACCTAAGGTTAAATATTCTTTTTTAACCCAATTGTTAAGAAGTGTAAAATTTTTAGAAATAGAATCAGTTTTATACAGAAATCCTTCATTGATAAATATTGCTACTGGTATTTTTAATGCGTCTAGTCTATTCAAAAGAACAGATTTATAAGCATCTTTTTGAAATCTATCTGTATTTGGAACATCATCAATTGTAATTGACACCATCTTTTGAGAATTAGCCAATTGATATATCATAAAAAAAAAGACAAATAATAAGTGTTTAAAATTCATTCCATATATTTTTTAATCAAATCAGCAGCTTTTTTTTGACCACGTTCCTTAGCTAAATCAAAAGCATTTTTCTTTTCTTTATTTTTTAAAGTCAAATCTGCATTATTGTCAATTAGAAGTTGAATTATATCTAAATACCCTCTTTTCGCAGCTTCGCCCAAAGAAAAGTCACCATCTTTATCTTTATTATTTACGTTGGCCCCCTTTTCAATTAAGTATTTAGATATTTCATAATGACCTTTAGATGCTGCGTGTTCAAGAGGAGTAGCTCCATCCATAGCTTTAATGTCTATTTTAGCGCCGTTATCAGCCAGATATTTAACAATCTCTAAGTGTCCATTTCTCGCAGCTATTCTGATGGGAGTGAAATTACGATACCCTTTGAAATTGACATCAGCTCCATTTTCAACTAGTAGTTTTACTATTTCAAAATAACCTTCTTGACAAGGAAATTCAATTGGAGTTGAATTTCCTGGATTGACTTTATTAACTTGATTTACATCAGCACCATTCTTTATGAGTAATTCTGATATTTCGTAATTATTGTCAGCAGCTGATCTCCACAATGGGAATAAACCTTGTTTGCTATATTCAGAAACATTAGCTCCTTTTTGAATAAGCGATTTAACTTTTTCAAAATTTTCTTTCTCAACAGCTTTATATAATTTTTGAGAGTATCCAAATGTAGAAATTCCAATAAAGAATAGAAGTAAGGTTTTTTTCATAATTATTTTTTATTTGTTTCCAATGTTTAATAAATGGTAAGTAGGGCAAAAAATAAGCAATTATTTTAGGTTTAGCCACAAGCCAAAACTTTAATCTTTCTTTTTTTTCTTCAAAATAAAATGCAACAGATTTTGCGTAATTCATAAATATACTTAAACTTTTAGTTAAGCACCTAAACTCGTATTAACTATAGTCATTGTTATAATGCATTTTTATATTTAACCGTTATTTAATATTTAATCTGGCAGTGGTTCGTTTATTAAGTAATGAAAGGCATTAAAAATTTATACAGTTAATTTTTTGATTGCCTTTTGGTTTTATTCAGTTTACTTCTTAATATTTTTCTTTTGGTCGTATAGCTTATACTTCCGGCAGATATTACTTTACTGCTAATTGTAATTTCTCTTTTTCCTCCTTTTTCTAATTCAATAGTCCCTATTTTTTTATACTCACCTAAATCTCCATTTGATTCAGGATTTTGAGCGAAATCTTGTACAAAGATATCATACGTGTTATTTTTTACAGAAATAGGTTCTTTAAAATCAAATATAATTTCATACTTGGCTAACTCACTTTCCAGTTTAATGGCGCTTGGAAAAATTTCTGGTTCAGATTCAAGATTTTCTGAATCAACTATCTTAAATGTTAAGTTATTAAATTTTGAGTTGTTTATTTCTATAAGTTTATGTTCTATTATTTTATACTGATATTTATTATAATATTCACCGTTTTCTTCCTCAATCACAATATATTTAGATTGGAAAATAGCACAGCTTGAAATTAGGAATAACCCTAAAATTAAAAATGTAATAGTTAATTTGTATATTTTTTTTAAATGCATTGAACTTTAAATATATGGTATTTTGGCAAGAGGTAAACAATTATTAGCCATGTTTTATATACCGTGTTAGGTAATGTTAATAGTATTTAATGTCTTTCTTTAATTTATAAGTCGGTTTATTATTGACATAAACTGTTTTACTTACCCAATTACCATTTTCGTCATACTCATATTTGTATTTTAAAGTATCGTATTTCCAATTCCATTTAGCACTTTGATTCTCAAGCTCTGATAATACTTCTTCGATTATAACTTTTTCATCTTTAATCTCTAGTAATTTCTCGTTATACCATAAAGGATCACATATTATCTTTTCAATTCTATCGTTGAACTTGTTAAACTCTATGTATTCTGCATAAATAGCAGTTACTTCTCCATTATGAGTATTTGAAATTCTTATTTTAAAATAACCGTTTTCTTTGTAGAAATATTTAGTGTAATAATAGTATTTTGTTTCCTCATTATATTCATGATATTTTTCTATTATTCGCTCATATGTATCGTATTTATATTTTAATCTTCCAAAATTGAAATGAATTATTGCGATTTTTCCAGAATCATTATATTGATATAATAAAGTATCTTTTTTAAGATGATGATATTTTTTGACAAGCTTATCATTTTCGTAAAAATCAGTATATCTAGGTTGTGTATATAAATCCCCTAATTTCCCCTCATTATAGTCATAAAGTTTATAATCTATTTGAAATTTGTTTTCTGTTTCATTAATAATTTCATACTTCTCAATTGTATTTCCGCTATTACCCGCTCCTCTGAAAATTATTCTATCTGTAATTTTACCATTTCTATCAATATTATATGTGCTGTTTTTATAGGAATCTATGAAAGCTGCAAAAGTTGGAGTGAAAATGGAATCTATTTTTGAAAATTCGTAATTGGTAAATTGTACAGATTTTACATTCCCTTTTACAGAATGGATTAGATCTTCGGTAAATTCATCCCCAATCGTATCACCATTTAATCTCAACAAAATATTTTTGATAACAGTTGGGGAGTTCTCTTTTTGATTTTCAATAGTTTTACATCCCAGAAATAGACTAAATACACAAAGTAATATATATGCGTGTTTCATAATGTTGCCTAAGGTATATAATTAGTTACGAGGTTTAACAGGTAATTTAGCGAACAAAAACGTATCAGAGAAAATTCTGAATGAATTTTACAAATAGGCACTTGCCAAAGAAATTAATTATACACTTCTTACGTTTACAATCTATTACTTTTACTGTTTTATGAGCACTTTTGAGATATTTTTTCTTCTATACCAATGATGAAAAACCGTGATTGTATCAATTGGTGATTCATTAGCGTAATAACTCAAAATACTTGTTAAATATATTTTGTCATTCGTAAGACTGTCAATCCGTGAATCTTTTAGGTGTGCCGAAGCCTGATTTTTATCCTCAACTCGAATCAAATATTGTTCATTGAACCAATTATTAAATCCGTTATCTTTCCTATGTTCATAGAACTTCATTTGTTGACCTTTTACATTGATTTCAATTGTGTCAATTGCTTGTCCTGCAAATGATTCTTTTCCATAATCTATGTGACAATATTTTTCAACTAATGAATTGTCAAGGTTTTTCGGTTCATAGTATCTAATATTTGAACCGTCTTGAGCTATTGAGTAAGACACAATTAAAATTCCAACTATGGTAAATAAAATTTTTATCTTCATTCAATTTCAATTGATGTCAATGGTCAAGTTATAAAGCGCGCAGAACGTTCCTGTCTAATACACTTTACCTTTGGCTTATTTTAGTTCTATAAATGTATGCTAATTTTTTTTGGAATTGTGAGTGCCAAAGGTTTGTACATGGTACGTTGCGGAAAATCAGTTGTGATTTTCCCCACAGAAAATTCACTTGAATTAATTATATATGTTATTGGAGGGTTCGTTTTTACTTTTTTTAAATGCTTTGTCCAAAGGTCAATAGGTTCGTATCTGGATCAAGTAATGAGAATTCCTTTTGCCCCCAAGGTTTTGATTCTAATTTCCCGTTTGGGTGTATTTTTATTTTATGGTCTAATAATGTTTGGTAAAAATTGTCAATACCATTGGTTCTAATATAAACTTGTCCGTAATTTTCTTTAGGGTTAAGTTCCTTAAATTCAAAGAAATGAATTTCTATTTTATCTTTTTGTACCATTAAATACGCTTCATAATCGCCTATTTCTTTAAATCCTAACTTGTCTATATAAAATGCTCTGGTAATATTTTTGTCACGCATTGGTAATTTCGGAATGATATCAGTCAGCATAATTTCATGATTAGGATTTGTAATTTGATTTTAAATTGTTGCGCGCTATTTTATTTATGGATAATTCGAAATCAATAATATTCAATGACTCTAGTCGCTATTGGGTTTATTTCTGAGATTTTATCATCAATAACTTTGATATAATTTCCATAATTGTCATATTCAATAGAATAAGTGTATAAAGTAGCTTTGTTTTCTATAAATTTTATTGTTTTTGGATTTTCTTCAGAACTGTATATTAGTTCTTGTAGTTTTGGGATTTTTTGAGCGCTAAAATAGATTCCTGCTTCCTTTGAAAATTTTTTTTCGGTGCGTTCTCTTTTTTTGGAATACGTTGTTTTTATAATGTAGTTATCTATAGGATGCTTGTTATCTTTTCTAATAGCTTGTGTCATAAACAACCCTTTTGAGTTATACTTATATTCTTTTATATAACTACCATGCTTACTCTTCTCCTCCATTAATATCAGGCGATTTTTGTCATAGGTGAAAACTCTAATTGTTGCAGGCTTATCTCCATAAAAGTCAGTAACTTGCATGATGTTGTTTTCTTTATTGTACTGATACTGCTTTTTAAAATTAAATTTTAATCTTTTTTCTTCAATTATCCTATTAAATGAATCGTATCTATAGCTTACAGAATCTTCGATTTTACCACTTGCCAATATTTCCTTAGAACTACTGATATTTCCCTGAGCATTAAAAGATCTTAAAATGGAATACTTCAATGAATCTTTTGAGTACACTTGAATTTTAGTCAAGTTCTTTTTTTGATCAAATGAATAAATCCTTTTAATATCTCTGTGAAGCTCTTGTTTTATTACCTTTTTGGGTCTTCCTCTTACAGAAATATATTCAAAATCCCATATAATTTTCCCATATTCGGGAATATAGCTTGGTTCAAGGATATGATCTTGGGAAAACCCTTGAATAATAGATAAAAAAAGAAATAAAAAAAGAAGCCTCAACATAAATCTAAAATAGGTATTTTTTTACATAATATCCTGTATAATATTCAGTTACGAGTTTATATTTGTTGTTTTTCGTTCAAAGACTAACGCCAGCAACTCCGAGTGGATACAGGTGTAGTCGATGCTGTAATTGCGGTTATACATCTTAAGTTAACGGTTTGGCTTTGATGTTTGTCTGTAAAGCTTTATGATTTCCTTTATCACAAGTTTCGGCTTTTTTTTCCAAACTTTATGTTCAGTATTGGAGGCTAAGATATACTTATGATTTGGTAGATTTCCAAAGTCTTTTAAACAGTTTGTTATGTTAATCATATCTTGTTCTGTATCTCCAATTTCTTTAGTTGGATTACGGATTTCAGCAGCAATTAATGTCAATGGAATTGAATTTGAAATGAATCTCTTCGACATATATTTTGCAATTTCAGGGAAATTAATTAATACATAATATAGTCCTGTTTTATACTGTCTTATTATCTTCCAATTTTTCTCTGATATGGCATTAAAATTAGTGCTAAACACTAGACCCGTATTAATTATAGTTTTTGTTAGTGTTAGTACTTTTTTTAGTCAGTTTTAGGTCAATTACAATCCATTCTCCATTAACTTTTTCCAACTCAGATTTAACATAGAAAATTCCTTTTTCTGCAACTAGTGTTAATGATAATTTAGAATTCCCGGTCAAATCATTGTATTGAGATTTAACATTTCTAAGGATTCCATAATGCTTAATTAAACCTGTTTCTGCTCTTATATCAGCTGTATTTTTGCAATAATTTTGGGTGGCTTTAACAGGTTTTGATTGACCAATAGTTAAAAACCCAAGAAATATTAGAAACATTGAGAAAACTAAGAGTGCTATATAGAATTTCAAGAAATGTCTGACCAAAAATAGAAACCCAAAAAATGGATTCTTTCTCATTTTCCTATACCAGACCATATAGAGTTTATAAAAATTTGGAAAATGACCTCTAATTGATTTATACGAAAGATACCAAAGGTAAATTCCAAAGGCAGTTAAAATCACGGAAACAAGCATTCCATAAGTCGATAATGGTAGGAGTCCTTTAGCGTCTCCGATAAGAGATAGAATCCATAGAAAAAAGCCCATGGACAATAAAAATCGAAAAAATAGCTTTAAGCTCAAGCTTGGTTTAGTATTAGTGTTAACGGATTTTTGTATGAGCAGTAGCAGATTTTATTCGACTACTTTTTAGATAGTAATATACATTATTTAAACGAAATAGCAGTTCGATTTTTCAATCAAACCGCTATTTCATATATAGGTTATTGTACACAGTTATTTTTCTATTCCATTAAATATTTCAAAGTGTTGAAAGACCATTCCTTTTTGGTCAATTGTACTAAAAATCTGCATTAATTCTTCGGTTTTCATGGCTTTTTCTGATGCATTTTTTGCCGATTTTAAGTCTGTCCAGTAAACTATATCTAGAAACTTTCCGTCTACCGACAATGCAGTTTTTCTTGCTATAAATCCAGATTGTTCACTTACAAAATCATTTAGTTTTATAATTGATTTTTTTGCTTCTTCTAAACTAATTCCTTCTACTGATTTCCACATTACCCAAAGATTTAATAGCTACTTCTCCATTTTCTGAACCTATTGGCACTCCAGCGTCTTGTAATGTTTTAATATCTCTATATACTGTTCGCAGGCTGATTTCGAAACGCTCTGCTATTTCTTTTGCAGTTACAATCTTTTTGGATTGTAGTTGAATGAGGATTGCTGTTATTCTTGTTAGCCTGTTCATAAATTTATTATATAGAGACACTCACGGTAATTTCATCTCCTAATTTAATATTGGCTTTTTTCCTAATGTCCGCTTTTAGCGGAAGCAGGTAAGTGTCTTGTTTCTTGTCAAACCAAATGGCAGTATCCCAATAAAGTCCATTAACTACGGCAGAGGCTTTCATTCGTCCCCAGCCTTCTTCCTGCCATTGTAAGTTTCTCCTAATCTCTTTTGATATGTTTTTTGGCAGTGAAATAAAGAACCACCCTCCATTTGCATTGTGTTTCCAAATTTTTCCTGAAAAGTTGTATTTAATTTTGGCTTGCAATTTTCTATCTGCTTTTTTTAATTCTTAGTTTTTTATGATTGTTTCTATATCTATTCTGCTGAGATTAACCTCACAATAATTATACCCGAGATAAATATTGAGCACCTATAAATATTAAGAGACCTATAATTGTAGTTGTAATACCAATTGTTTTCGATTTTGTCCAACCCGACAATGATATTAATACCGAAATTGATATCATTCCTAAACCGAAAGCCCATTCCGAAGCTCTGTATAAAAACTGGAGCGTTTCTGAGTTAATTTCTAATGGATAATTTATCGATGTTATAGTTAAAATCTTTGTCAAAGCAAAGACGCTAATTAGAAACGAACTTGCGGTAATAGTAGAAACAATTAATAAAGCTTTATCAATATTCTTTTTGGTTTTAGTGACGATAATATTGGCAATAAATGTAATAGAGAAACCAGCTAAAAGAGCACTAATTATAACATAATGATTAGCAATTTCGTTTATGAATTCTGTAGTTAATTTTCCCATATTCAGTTATTAAGTTTTACTTTCATATTTTTCTAAATTGAGGGCAATGCTCTGGGTATTTCTTCTGGGAAGCACAGCCTACCGAGTTGGAAGATTGCTGCTACTTTCTTGAATATATGCATAGTTCTGTGTAGTTGTCTAAAGTAGTTAGAAAAGTTAACAAGTACAAAAATACTTATGGTAAAGTCACGCCATGCTCAGAGCGTTGAGGGTCAATGCGTATTGTGGGAGTCGTGAAAAAACAGCTATTCATGCGCTCTTTTTTTTGCAGCGTAGCAATACGTGCCTTTAGGTCATTACCCTCAATGGTCTTGTTTATGAACCACAGCGTGTAGACAGTTACAGATTATCAATTTAGCAAAGAGCCAAATTTTTATACATGGTGTTGTGCATAGTACTTTATCCGAAGAATTCTTCAAGAGCCAATACTATTTTTTTAACGTTTCCTTTATAAAAACCTGCGCTGTTGATACAGTTGATTTCCATTATTTTCCACTCATTAATCGTGTATGCAATATCCATAACATAAGCATCAGCTACGTTAAATATTTCAGCCATTTTTTGGGCAAAATCCAATCCATTTTGAGGAACATTTTCTTCAAACTCAACATTGCCGTGAAATTTATAATATGAACTGGAGACTATTTTTTTTCCAATAATCCAAATCCTTGCTTCTTTAGTCAAATGATAAGGCTCTGAAATCTGAATTTTTGTTTTTTCTGTAATTCTATTCTCATTCGGGTCGTTTAGTTTATAATGAATGAAGTCGTTCCATTCGTACTGATTAAATACTTTACCCGTAAATATTTTGGCCTCTTCACTCGGTTTTATAAAAAGAGTCGTACTGTTCGACCAATCAATTTTATCTTTTAGTTCGCAAATGTAACTACCATAGTTAATTAAATGTACTCCATAACCAGCTGAATACTTTTCAAATTTATGGTTATTTCCGTAAAATGAACCAGGATTCCAATCAAATTCAGATGTGACTTTTGCAAGTTTAACTGAACCATAAACAAAAATATCTTTCCGCTTGGTTTTAAAATCAAACTCTGTGCTATTTGGTTTAAATTGTACTTCTTCGTATTCAAGATTCAATTCGTTCATAACCTTAAATATTTCGTCATATTTGGGCTCTTGGAATATGTTTTTTTGAATTATATAGTACATTTTTATTTTTTAAAAAAAAGTGGATTTTTATTATGCACAACGGACTTGTGTATGAGTAGTAGCGGTTTTTTACTCATAAACCTTTCGGTTTTGTGCTGACTTTTGTTTTATATTTATACTTTCGTTTTATCACTTTAACCGCTATTACTTATAGCATCGATGAAAAAGCAGTTATTCTTTTTCAACATAATATATTTCCCCGTTAATTTCTTTCGAGAGTTTTTCAATATAATCTAATTCAGTATAATTATAAGGTTCATACTATTCCCAAGGAGAAATTCTGTCTTTTGTCATTTCCAGATATTCATTTATTTTCTTTTTAAGAGTAACCCTTTTCTCATCAGGTAATTCTTCATATTGGAAATTGATTATTCCTTTAGTCTCTTCATAATTATTAATTTTATTATAAAGTCTTAGTAACTGAGTTTTGAAATTGTTTTTACCATAAACATCTATAAAATATTCAAGTTTAGATTCAGTTTCTTTAACATCTAAATCAAATATAGGGGTCATAACAGTGTATGGTTCTCCCCATTCAAATTTTTTCTCTTCTAGTTTACATTTTGGTAATGTATTTGAATCAAATGTTATCTTTTCAGATTTCAATATTAAATTTTTTGAACCTTATCTACAACTGCTTACAACGTTCTGGGTATATCTTCCGGGAGGCACAGCCTACTGAGTAGCAAGACTGCTGAAACTTCTTGAATATATGCCCTGTTGTGTGTAGTTATCTAAAGTAGTCACAAAAAGTAACAAGTACAAAAATACTTATAACCATTGTTGGCAACAGGTTTTCTTTTTATTCAATAAATATAAAATTCAATCATTTCAAAATTTCTCTTACGTAGCGACAATAGTCATTCCAAACTGGCGAATAGTTCTCTTCGAAAAACCAATCTAATCTCAGTTTAGTTATAGTTTGATTATTAAAATCCTCTCCATATAATGACATACTCTGGTCATTTTCGTTAGAGAGCCAATTGATAAATTCAGTGTTGGAATCAAATTCAATAATAACCTTATCAATTCCATAACCATCATAGACTGTACTTAAAATAAAAATTCCATTTTTGAAAAATATTCCTATTCCGCAATAATCACGATGAGAAAAATATATTCCATCATATTCATTAACAGACTGTGTTAATTTCTCAGATACTCTACGGGCTATTTGTTTACCATAGTTCTTAGAATTTAAATTGTAAAATACTTCTGATTGTTTTTTAGTCAGTTTGTCAAAAGATATTTTCGGGATATTTATTTTCAACTTTTCTATATTATGTTAATGAACTCAAGTGTTTTTGCTCAACTTGTTGCCAATGGTTCGACTATTGCAAGTAGGGTAGGCAAGGAAACTTTTTGTTTCCGTCTGGTGTCTACGAACCAGAGCTTTTTCTTTTTTAATTGCCAAATCCATAAGATTTGGCAGACTTAGTAAACATGCTCAAGCCTTTAAATATAACATATATAGCACTATTTACTATAGCCATTGTTAGGTACAGGCTTTTTTATTCACATTCTTTGTCAATCCTTTCTTGTGCATATTCCGCACCCAATTCCTTTGCTTTTGTCCATAATTCACATGCTTTTTTCAATTGCTTTAAATTGAAATATGTGTTTCCCTTATTAAAATAAGCTTGCGGATTTTCAGGTTTTAATATGATTGCTCGGTCATAAAATTCGATAGCAATATTATATTCTTCATTTTCGTCGCTCAAAGTTCCTCGAGATACAATTGCACCATAAAATTTAGGGTTAATTTCAATTGCTTTATCGTAGTCTTTAATTGCGTATGTGAACATATTAAGCTCGTTTTTCGCATAACCCAAGTCATAGTATGAGTGGTAATCGTTGGGATTTACTTTGAGTGTATTATTCCAATTTACAATGGCTCCAAAAAGGTTTTCTTTTCTATATAATTCAACAGCTTTTTTGTAGTAGAGCCTTTCTTTGTCAGGTGAATAGTCCAGAAATTTAACTTTTTCATTGTCGTTAAATGCTCCATAACCTGCAAGTTTAGAATCAAACTGATAACCTTCTTTGTAAAACGATAGCTCCCAAAAGACTATATTATCTTCGGTAATTGGGAACTCTTCAGTATTCCCATATAGTTGATAAAGTCCATTCTCTTTGGTTATCTTTAATTCTGAACAATTGTATTTTTCGGAAAGCGAATTTGAAAGGTTTACTAAATTTTCTCTTTTATTACTTTCAAATGTAAAGTCCAGATGATTTAGTCCGTATTCTGGGAATTTATCATTCGCAATCCTCTCATAAAGTCCTATCGCGTTCAGTAATTCAGTCCGCCAGTTATCAGAATATTTTTTCCATGTGAAGTATGTATTTCCCATTTATGAATTGGAATTAATAAATGTAAAAAAGGTTATTAAGGTTTAGAAAGTTGATTTCATTTTTTAGCTTGTGCCTAACGCTCTGGGTATATCTTCTGGGAGATGCGGCCTACCGAGTAGGAATATTGCTGCGACTTCTTGAATATATGCCCTGTTGTGTGTAGTTATCTAAAGTAGTCACAAAATATAACAAGTACAAAAATATTTGTGCTAAAGTCGCGGCATGCCCAGAACGTTGAGGGTCAATGCATATTATGGGATTCGTAAAAAAACAGCTATTTAGGTACTTCTTTTTTTTGCAGCCTAGCAATACGGCCTTTGGGTCATTACCCTCAACGGTCTTGTGTATGAACCGTAGCGTAAAAAAGACACTAAAATTTCGTCCCGATAGCTATCGGGATAACACAGATCCGAATTTTTATATTTTGTTTTTAATTTTTTTCCTTTTTAAAAGCCAAATTAAAAATTTGGTGGACTTTCTAAATATACACAGACCTTTTGGTTTAGCCCTTATTAACTATGTTTTATACATCTTGTTGTAACACGTTTTTATTTGAATAGATTTTTAATTCGTTCAAGCATACTTTTATTAGATGTTTTAAAATTGTCTTTAATAGCTTCAGAATATTTTTTTTTAGTCCTAAAAACTTTAAAGTCATCTTCGTAAACAGATTCTGTATATTCTTTCCCAATATGTTTAGTTCCATTCTTGTCAATTAATATAGTTTTACAATACAAATATCGATATCCAGTCTTACCCATTTTTACTGTCACAAAGCCTTTTGTTATAAAGTCTGATTCGAAATTTTGACTCTTTAATGTTTTATGTACAGTCTCTTTTAATCTTGGTAATTGACTTAAGATTGGTTTTATTTCGAGTTCATTTGGTGTAATTGTATTATTCCAAAAGTCAATTGTTAATTCACTTACATTTTTTTCAGATGCAGCGTTGAAAACCCAATCAGCCATATATCCTTTACTATAATAAAAAGTCGTACTAAAAAACTGTTGAGTTATAGTATTCGGTAATCCTTTCAGTCTATTTATTTTAGGCAATATTGGTTTTTTTAAATGTGTTACAACGGCCCTTGTATGGTGCGTTTGCTTCCCAAAGGGAGCAAATGAACTATACAAACTGTTATGGTCTTTTTTTGATTTCGTTTTCTATTTCTTTATAAATATCCATCATATACCATCCTCCAGTACTAACGTAATATAATCTATTATCTTCAAGAAGCATTGAGTTTGGTTCTTTACTTATTCTATACCAAATCTTGTCAATTTCTCTTAGCTCACTTAAAGATTTAAATGTACTATAAGCAATATCTTGATTTTTAAAAATGTATTCCGTAATGGTTGCTCTAGGAAAAGTATTCCTATTTGGAGTTTTACTTTTTGTAGCTTTAATAAAGGCAAATCTACTTTCTAGAATAGAATTTTTTATTTTGTCAAGACTAATGTTTTCAATCTCTTCTGGTTTATTGAAATCAGACTTTATTAATCTTTCGAATCCTCGAATTAATCTAGTTTTTTCAACTTCAATAAGTCCAAAATCTTTAATTATATAATTGTGCTCTAATTTAGATAACCTTTCTACTTTATTTTTTAGATAAGACTTAAGGTCTTTGGGACTCTGGCTAATTTTCAGAACTGAATCTATTATTTGATTTTTAGTCGCTTTGATTTTAGACGAATCGATTAATTTTTCTTGAGTGATTTTTTCAGAGTTGACCTTTTCTGAAAGAGCATCTTTTTTCTTACAAGAAACAATTCCAAAAAGTATCACTAATAGATATGTAATCAGTTTTTTTATCATTTCACTTTAATTGACCATAACGTTCAGTATAAGAAACGTAGGACAGGTGATAAGCAATACGTTTCGAATTGGTACTAAGCTAAACTTTTGTATTTTGATTTATCTTTTTCATTCTAAAGCTAAATCAAAAGATTTGGCGACACAGCTAAGAAACACAGGCTTTTCGAGTTGACTTAAACCGCCCTATTTGCTATATATAGTGTTGTAAGTAGGGCTTTATGCTCTTTTTAACGCTATGTTTTCGTGAACCCATTTGGCTTCTTCCTCAGGTGCAATTTCTCCAACCTTACTACTACAGCGACTGAATGTTGCTCTAGGGAAATCGTAAGGTTTACTGTCTACGAAATAAGGTCCAACTACTCCTAACATCCATCCGTTTTTTGCGGCCCAATGTGGTTCAATTGTCATATACTGGAATACGTGATAAAACACATCATTTCCGTCAAACTCTATTTTTATTTTTTCAAGATGTTTTATGTCATCTGGTACTTTGTCCAATTCAGTTGGGAATTCCAGCCAGTTTACCAAATTGCTTTCGGCTCCACTTTCAATAGTTAAATATTCTTTAGGGAACAGATCCGTTTTATTATATTCAGATAGTATTTGATAAGTCATTTCACGTGTCCTATTATCCTTTGCATATTTAAAAACATCTTCCTTTTTGATTTCTTCTCCATTTTCTAATTTTTGGTGTATAAGTTGAATTCTTTCAAATCTCAATTTATGAGTTTGAGCACTTTCTTTTTTAAATGCAAAATATCTGTAAATCATAAATACAATGATTGACAGAACTATGATTCCAATTACTAAAAATACAATGTTCATATTTCTTTTTTTGCCTTACTTACAACGGTTGGGCTATGATTAGTTGCGGCGTAAGAAATCCGAAGGATTTCCGGTCGCACTCTAAACATAGTAAAAATGCTTAGATTTTCCGCAGGAAAATCCCAAGCAATTAATTATAGGCTATGTTACCGCACGTTTTTTCGACCGAGTAGGCAACATTCTACTTTCACATTCTTTTTTATTCTACAAGAGTTGAGTCCATTCGCAATGATTGCGTTTGAGTAAAATCTATTTACGTAAACTAGCTTAAAAGTCCATTTAAATAGAGGTTTTCAATTCTGTCCGCATTCAGATTGAAAATTCCATTTGCTACTTTTTACTTTTATAAAAAAGAGGCATTAATGCTGACAGAATAATTCCTGTAATTATGGCCGCAATCCAATTTAGTTCGCCATGAACAAAGTAATCATAAAGTAAAAATCCAGTAGCAAATCCGAATCCCATTTTAAGATTCTTTAAGGTGAAAAAGTCTTTCATTATGTTAGTTGTTTAATTTTCTCAAAATGTGTGGTAACGTGTTTGTGTATGATTTCGTTGCGTTTTTCATCAACTAATTTAGCAAATACAAACTGAATAGAAAATCCGCGAGGATTTTCGTAAGTAGGCGAGTACTAGCAATGAATTATACACCTCTTAAGTTTGATTTTCTTTAAATTCAGATTATTAACCAACCTTCTTTTAAAAAAGTCAATTTAGAATTCTCAATAAAATCTTTCAGCTCTGTTTTTTTATCAGCAGTTTCATTAGTTAATTCAAATATATAAACTTGTGGATTAGCAGACTTTGGTTTGCCTAACCAAAATCGAAATCGTTTAATTTTCGGTGAGTCAGAAAGAAAATGAAGTTCTTCTAAATTCGCTATAGTTAGATTGTCTCCTCTACTCATTTCGTAGAAGTATCTATGGGTAGCAGAAAGAGAATCAAGTTCCTTTTCCGATTTGCGTTTTTCAGTTGTAAATCCACTAATTAGTTGAGGATATATTATTCCTTTTTTAAATATCAGTTTTAAAGCTTCATTTACTTCATAAATATTGAAAGATTTATTGTCATAAATAAATTCAGTTCCTTCTTTTTTAACAATTTCATTACGATATGTTTTATAAGAGAGTTTTTTATATTCTTTTTTGAATAATTCTTGAGTCCAATAATCTTCTTGTTCTCCTTGATTCTTAAAAGGCGGTTTTAATTCAGTACTTTTTTCGGTTTGTACCTTTTCAGGATTGCTTTGAGATTTGCAACCAATTAAGAAAGTCAGAAGTAACATTAATGTAAATAATTTCATTTTCTTCAATTTAGTTTCTCAAATGTCTCTTAATATTATTAATCAAAAAAGTCAAAATGAGTGAACAGCTATTTTCATTGAGTTACGCTGTTCTCAAATGACACGCAACGTTTAATATATGTGTCGTAGCTGTGCAAAATGTTATCCAATTATCGATATTTCTGTGCATTGGTTGCTAACTTTTATCTTCTGAAAGCATTGCGCCTTACCAAATAGACAAGAACTTTCGATTCATCACTTAGTTGCTATGAACACATATATAGTGTTACCACACGTTTTTTAAGTTAGATCCAAACTGATTTCTTGATTTAACAATTCCGTTTGGCTTGCATTTACATATCCATCCGTTTTTTCAATTTCAGATTTCCATTGAGATACGTTTTCAAAATCCATCACCCAAAAATTTGCGCTTTCAACTCCGTCAAAATTTTTAGGACTGAAAGTCAATTTAAGTTTAATTTGATAATATTCTTCTTCTCCGTCAAGTTGTATTTGTCGAGTCAGAGTAAATTCAAATTTGGGATCCTCATCTGGATTCCAATTATACGTTCCATATTCGGCAAGTAATTCGTCCGTTTCTTCGTCTGTTGAGCAATTTTCTATTTCATAATTCGATTTAAATTCTATTATAGCATCAAGCGCCCATTCAATCCAAGATTTAGATCGAGAAATAATTTGTTTTTCAAGAATTTCACTTAAAACTTCGGTTGACTGTAAAAGTTGAATTTTCATATATTCAATTCTGAATGTTTGCTAACGTTAAATGTAAACGGCTGTGCGTGCAGGAAGTCAGTGACTTTCGGTTGAGCACAAGGCGTTACACTTTTTAGTTTTTATATTTCAATATTAAAATAATAAAATTTGTGACGCCGGCTTCACAAATACACAACTAACTTTTGGATTAAACACTTGAAAGCATTGCGATTACATAGTGTTACCATACGTTTTTAATTCAATTTTCGTATTCAATTTTTTGGTTACAAAATCAGATATTTTAGAAAAATCAATCGATTTTAGATCTAAGTGATTAAGAGCATATTCCTTTTGGTTCTTATCAAGAAAAATAATTTTATCTTGGTATAAATTAATGCCAGTTAAATTTCTAATTTCGATACTATATTTTTGCTTTCCGCTTGTTGAATTCAGTTTATCATTTTTAATACAAATTACACCATTTGGGATAAATAGTATTCCAGAAATAATTAATAACAATCCATTTAAAGTCATTATTGATGTGAAAATCATATACTCTTTTATTAAAACTATCGCACAAACTCCACCAATTAACAATAGTGTTCCAATTATATAAGGATAGATTTTATTATAATCATCATTATTTGTCAAAAACCTTAGCTCGTTTTTAACATTACCTTTTCGATATTTTATACTATAAAACATTGACCAAATAATTATCAAAGTCCATAGAATTGGTAAGTATTCCTTAATCGGATTCAAATAATCTGTTAATATCATCAATAAAAGAATTCCAATAATGATTATTTGACTAATAATTGATTTTACTGTTTTCATCTAATGTATGGTAACGGTTAGCTATGCGTAGTGCGGAAGCGGAAAATCATAGGTTTTCGGGCAAGCACTCAGCCAAAGTTTATATTTTGTTTTTATTTTTTTCTAAAATACTAAATTTAATACTTTGGCGACAAACCATATAAACAATGACCTTTGGATTTTACACAAACTCCGCATTATCGCATAGGTGTTGTTACCCAACGTTTTTATTCAGTTCTTTTTTTCAATTTTCGCTTTCCACTATTTAATTCAGTCAGTCTTTCTTTCTTAAACCGAAATTTTAAATTATTGAATTCAATCCACTTTGAACTTGACAAAGCAAAAGTCAAACTGTCATTTTTGGTTAAAGCTTTAGAATTCAAAATCAGCGTGTCATTTCTGTTTTTCCATAAACCTTCGGTAAAATCAGAACTGTGTCCTTTTCTTTTCCAAAATTTAAATGTTCTGTCATCAGTTAGAATTAATTCAATTCCACTATTGTTTTTTCTATAACCAATAAACTTCCCATAGAATCTATAAGTCATTCCATTTGGCGGCTCAATTTTCATCAAAGAGTACATTTTACTATTAAATATATTGATGAAATTTTTATCACGATATGAGTCAGTGCAACCGTGACAAAACTTTAAGTTAGTAATCTCTATATTGTTTAATTTAATGGTATCAATCATTTTGTCTGGGCAACCAGAATAGCCCCCAACAGAAGTAATTAAAATTTTTTTTCCATCAAGAAATAGTGCAGTTGCAATTTGATCAATTCTATTATCCAACCACTGCTTTTCATTTTCGGTTAATTTTAGATCGTCCCTTAATTTTTGATAGAGGCTTATTTTACTTATTGTATTTAATTCCTTCTGTGAAATTCTATTATTTGGTTTTTGAATTGTGTCAATCTCTAAACTTTTAGGAATATAATTCATCACATCATAATACTCTTTTTCATAAAGAGTTGATGATTTGGTATTTTGAGCAAAAATTAATGTGCTATAAATAATATTTAATATGAATATTGTTTTCTTCAAATGTTGGGTAACGTCTCTTGTATGTTGCGTTTGCCTGCCGAAGGCGGCACATGCAATATACAAATTGTTGTACAACGTTTTATTCGATTTCCCATTGTTCCAAATCATCTACTGGATTTGGTAATCTACCATCTAACCATTTTATTAGTGTTCCAGGTTTAAATTCTTTATCCTTTGTCTCAATCACCCAAGATAAAAAGTCTTCTGGTCCTCCATTCATATAAGGTGCGGGTGAGACAGGGTAAAATACCGTAGGTAATCTTTCATTAATCGAAATATAATTCACAACACAACCTAATTCTTGAATTACATTCCAAGCTAATTTATTGGTTATGTCAAGTTGAAATTTAACCCACCAAAACCCATCATCGTCTGTTCCGAATGAAATTGGTTTTGTCATTGATGGAATTTTCTCAAGATATTCTATTAATGTTTTAAATGCTCTTTCGTCCAATTTTTAAAAATTAAATTCACAAATATTTTGGCCTTCACTTATACTTTTTAGACACTCGGTAATTAATTTTGAAACTCTTGAAGTTGGGATTAGCGTATAATCATAAACAATCCCTATTTCATCTTTCTTTGAAGAATCCCATTCATATTCAGTTCCATCTTTATCAATAATAACTGATTTTCCTTCAAAAATATCTTGCCATTCTACCCTTTTTGTCAAATCAGTAATACTTTTGTAAACAATTACTTGATGTTCATTATCTACAATATCAATTAAGAATATCATTTTTATTTGGTCAAATGTTGTACACCGTTATTTTTCATATAATTTTTCAATCAATGAGTGATTTCCGTTCGCAAAATGTTCCAAATAATTCAAAGATTTTTCCAAACTAAATCCCCAAACATCTTCAACTACCATTTTTTCTTTTTCTCCTAATAACCCAAATAAAACTTTTACTTTTTTTGGTCTATTATACCAAAGAGAAAATTCAAGATTTTGGTTTTTATCATAATTAGCGGTCAAACAAAAACTTTTTCCGTTTTCAATACAAGTAAAGTCAAGAGAAGGACTGTAATGAATATTTTCAGGATTTAATGAATCCGAAAATTTCAACTTTTCAATCCAAGGATAATTTTCAGCTATTTTCCTTACTTCATTACCAGAAATTGGATTATTAAGATATTCAATATTTTCTTTTTCAGGATGACAAATAGAATATTTATAGGTCATTTTTTTCGTTCAGTTTAATGGTGTACAACGTCTCTTGTATGTTGCGTTTGCCTGTCGAAGGCGGCATATGCAATATACAAATTGTTATACCAAGTTTTTAATGTCCGTGTTTACTTCTTGTAATCAAATCATTATAGGCTCTTTTTAAAGCATTACCTAATTCAACATTTTCTTTTGAAATCAAGGGGTGAATTGTATTAAAGATTTCTTCGTTAAATTCATTGTTAGGATGTGGTCCATCAAAAATAAACTTAAAAACACTGTAAATCTCTTTTTTATTTCTCTTTGATAAAACACGACAAATAGATTTAGTATCATTTTCAAATCTCTTAGAAATATAAAAACCATCTCTAATATTATCCGCTTGCCAAGAGCCATTTGTGCATATATTGACAAATTTATCATAATAATTTTCAGGTGGTATTGATCTAAGATTTGCAAAGTATTCAATTATGGAATGTGACATAATTCCTCTGCCTTTTTTTACTCCATCAAATCCCCCAGAATAATCATAAAGAGCAGCTGGTTTTCCAGTTTCCGAATTGAATCCAAAAATATTTTCCATTTGGTTAAATGAATTAGGAAATGAGCAAAAAAACAACTTCTCAAATTCTATCTTATTATTACCTGTTGACTTTTTGGCCTTTTCATAAAACTTAATAATTGAGTCTGCTTGAACTTTATTTGATTTGAAATTAAATTTAGAGCACTCAAATTCTTTACGATCAGTCTGATCAGTTTTTTCCGATAAGAGTTGAACATGGTTAGCAATACTTTCTTTTTTCTTTTTATCACAAGAGCAAACACTTATCGAAACAATAATCAGTATTATAAAATATTTCATACTCTATTTGGTATAACGTCTCGTATAAGAAACGTAGGGCAGGTGATAAGCGATACGTTTCGGATTGGTACTAAGCCAAATATAAATATTTTGCTTTTATCTTTTTTGCTATAAACGCCAAATTTTATATTTGGCGACATTGCAAAAAAACACAGACCTTTCGATTGAGCCCAAAAGCCCTATGTTTTCTTATACATTGTTACCTGCCGTTTTTAGTATTTGGTTATTTTACACTTTCCTGCCTGTATGTCTGATTGAACTTTCTTGAACTTAATATTATCAACTCGTTTTCCATCTTGATACACCACGTTGATTCGGTCATTCCTACCAAGTTTGACTTTAGATACAACTTTTGTTTCTTTTTTGTAATTCTGTGGTGTGCAATTAAACATTATGTTTTTTGGCAATCCTTCGTGTTCATAACGAACTTGTTTTCCTTCTCCTGTTTGCATTTCCCTAAATAGCTGAAATGCCTTATTTGCTTTTTCTTCATCGTAAAGAATTTTTCCGTTGTCAAAATCAAAGGCTTCTGTTCCAAAAGAGCCTATAATTTGGTCAGTTGTCACTTCCTCTGCAGTATGGTCAAGGTCAGTATATTCGTCAAGAATAAATCTTGTTTCAACTCCGATTAAATTATAACGTTCCAAGATTAACTCATTTCGGATAGCAACATTCCATCCGTGTTTTTTTCTTTGTACACTTGGATATAAGATTGCATCAAAGTTTAAATCTGATACAACAGGATAAAATAATTGGTCAGATGAAATTTGTCCACTAAACAAATAATCTCTCGGTCTATCTCGTGAAACACGCAGGCTATAAATTTCTTCAAAAAATTGTTCAAGCAGATAATAAACTTCGTGAAGTTTACTTTTAATTTCTGGGTTCTCTGTTACTTCTTTCTTTACAATGTAAGAGTTAACTTTTGTGTTTGGTTTTAATTCGAAGTGAGAGATTGTTATTACATCTCCATTTTGAGGTTTTATTTCCCAATATGCACCAGCTTCCGAAGTTGCACAATACAATACTTGTTGATTAGGAATATTACATCTTCCAAAATTACAATATTCGATTGGTGGTGCTAATAATTGTGATATATCTGTTAAGTAGCTTAATTCTTTACCTTGAGCTTCGAGAATTCTATTGTTAGTCGATATTCTTACAAGTCTTTTTGGTGGTTCATCAGTATTTGAACCTACTTTTAGAGTAAAGAACTTTGAAATTTCATTTCTTAAATTCTCAAATTCTTCGTCAGTTAAATCTTGAATTTTCCCAAAGAATGAACGAAAATAATCTAGCTTTTCGACAATTTTTTCAATTGGTTGTAAGTCTGGTTCTCCTAAATTGTCTTTATTCTTTGTGATTTTCTCTATCATTGGTGGATTGGTCTAATGGCAGGTAACGGTCTCGGCTATGAACAGTACGGGGGCAAACTTGAGTTTGCTTTCCGCCACGCGCATAGCAAAATCTTTTTGTTTTGATTTATTTTTTCCTGTCCAAAGCAAAATCCCAAAGATTTTGCGGACTTCATAAAAATACATAAACCCAGCGATTAAGCCCGAAGCCCGTATTGTTTATAGGTTTTGTTGTAACCAGTTTTTATTCCAGCATACTAATCAAATCCGAGTATAATTTCCATTCCTTATCCTCAATTATTTTATACTCAAATTCTCTTTGTTTTCCGTTTTCTTTTATAAATTCCAAGAGTCTAGTCGCCCCGTCTTTCTCATTAGTTACAAGATGGAATACTCTCTCTTCATTGAAGGTTGTACGACCAATATAGTAATTGGATATATTGTTTTGTGTTAAGTTGTTTTCAATGAACATCTCAAAATCGTTAAGAACTTCTAACTCATTATTCGTTGGTAGCATAGAAGCATTTTCAACGGCATATTTTGTTTTTATTTCAATGAAATAAATGAACTCATCTTTATGCGGAAACTGTTCAAATGCCTTATTTGCAACTATTAGTTTAGGTATTCCTTCAATGATTAAGTCTTTAGTGCCATATTCTTCAGGTACTGCATATGTGTCTCTTTCTATAGGTTTGTTTTTGTCGGGATTCCCAACATCAAAGCCGTCATAGGAAGTCACTTGATATTTGTCCGCAACTGCATATAAGTTTTTATTTAATTGGAATAGTGAATTAGCATTATGGATTTCTATTCTCTCCATATGTAACCAGTATTCCCCTGTTTCATCAGGATACACGTCAACATATTCAAATCCATCTTTTTTTAAATGTTCTGCTACTTTTTCCAATCTTTTAGGTTCGGTATTTGTGAAGAAATAGCCATATAACATTTCCTGGTCAGTATCAACTCCGTTACCATGCATGCTGTCATACATCTCTTGAATTTTCTCAAGTGAAATCATATTTGAATTCTGTTTGTTTTGCGATTTTCCTTTACAAGAAGTCAAAAGTATAGTAATTATTAGTAGTATTGAATTTTTACTCATTCTTAAAATCTTGAAGGCTTGTATAAATTGGTTACAACAATTGGATAGCATCATTGATGCTATCCTGCTTATGTGCGCACTAAGATAATAAATCTTTGATGTCCATAAAGGATCTGTCTACTACATGGGTATAGATTTCTGTGATTTTGGTAGAACTATGCCCCAAAAGTAGTTGAATGTGTCTAATATCGGTTCCGTTCTCTAAAAGATGGGTTGCAAAACTATGCCTTAACATATGTGGAGTTACTTTTCGTAAAATACCAGCTTTTTTTGCCGCTGCATCAACAATATTCAATACACTTGTACCGCTATACTTATCTTTTTTTGCACCCTCAAAAAGGTATTTACTTGGTCTATATTCCTTATAATAGTGTTGTAAATCTTTAAGAATACTTGGGCTAAGAACACTATATCTGTCCTTATTTCCCTTGGCATTCTTAATATTAATCATCATTCTCTTACTATCTATATCGGTTACCAATAGGTTCAAAAGTTCGCCACGTCGAAGTCCAGAAGAATAGAGCAAACCTATAATGCATTTGTGTTTTATATTATTTGTGCACTTCATGATATCGATGACCTCTTCTTTTGATAAAACTTTCGGTAAAGGGCTTTGTTTTCTGGGTCTTTCAATAGAGTAGAACCTATTAGGCATACCCAATACTATTTCATAAAAAAATTTGATGCTATTTACTACTAAGTTTATATATGAGTTAGATCTTTTTTCTTGAATCAATTTTTGTAAATAATTTCGAACATCCATTTCATTAAGATCTGTTGGATCTGTATCGTAATAATGATTGATGAAAGCCTCAAAACAAGAAACATAATTACGAATGGTACTTTCTGCATAACGCTTAAGCTCGAGTTTAAGCAAGTACTCTTCAGGACATTTTTTAAAACCTTTTTTTGCAGGTCGGTTTCTGATTTTTTTCAGATTCACCTCAGGATTACCCTTATTAATTATACGTTCAGCAAAAAAATAATTTCCATTGATCCAAGCCACTCCGCGAAATGTTTTAAATATCAGCTCTAGATTGGTTTTATTATTGGGTATGTGGTACAAGCCAAATTCCTTACTCCAACATACGTTTGGTAAGGAATCTACCAAGGCTTGTACAACTTTGTTTGTATTAAACTTAAGACCAATACATTTTTGATTATTGATAAGTAAGTGTTTTAAGGTAATAGAGCGATTAGAATCCATAACGAAAGTTTTTACCAAAGTAGCTGTTACATTTTATATAATCGTATCTTAATCGAATAGAATACGTATAAATATCACTTAATTTATTGGTTATGAGAATTCATAAAGAATGTTTCTATTGTGGCAAAGAACTGAAAGGAAGAACGGACAAGAAATTTTGTGACTCACATTGTAAAAGTGCATATCAGTACAAAAAGGAGAAGGAGAGTCCAGAACGGTTTTATAACAAGGTCGATAATCAATTAAAACTGAACAGGAAAATTCTTAAGGAATACAATAAAGGTGGTAAAGTAACAATAAGAGCTAAAGTTCTTCTAGAATTAGGTTTTAATCCAAAATTCTTCACACACTATTGGAAAAACCAAAAAGGTGAAGTATACTTATTCGCTTACGAGTTTGGGTTTTTGAAAAAGAATGAAAGTGGAAAAGAGAAATATGTTCTGGTTATATGGCAGGATTACATGAGTAAAAATATGAATAGCACCAATTAAAGCTAATCAAAATGTTAAAGTTAAAAAATAAAATTGTTGTACCTATTTATTGTATCTGAATGAAAAAAGCCAAGGTAATAAAACCTTGGCTTCCCTTTTGTACTCGAGATGGGACTTGAACCCATACGGACTAATGTCCATTGGATTTTAAGTCCAACGTGTCTACCAATTCCACCACTCGAGCCTGAGTTGTTATCAATAACAAATCATAATTGGTATATAGTGAGCGAAAAAAGGGATTCGAACCCTCGACCTCCACCTTGGCAAGGTGATGCTCTACCCCTGAGCTACTTTCGCAATTAAATTTTAAAGAACATACATCTTTCCGATGCGGGTGCAAATTTAATATAATTCTATAAAAACCAAAGAATTTTAAGTGAAAAGAATTAAAAAAAAATACTCCTTTTTTTGATTCTATGAATAAGCTTTACCTGAGGGGCTATAAACCAATAGGTTAGGCTTCTTTCTTTTTAAGCAGTAAACGCTTAATTTCATTTAGTTTCATTAACGCCTCCACCGGGGTAAGCGTATCGATATCTAAATGGGTAATTTCTTCTTTAATTTGTTCTAATAAAGGATCATCTAAATTAAAAAAACTCAGTTGCATTTCGTCTTGTGCCGCTACCAATTTATCGGTAAGCTCCTCACTAGAATGCGATTTTTCTAATTTCTTTAGAATCTTATTTGCCTTGCTTATTACCTGTTGCGGCATTCCTGACATTTTTGCGACATGAATTCCAAAACTATGCTCACTACCACCAGGGGTTAATTTTCTTAAAAAAAGCACATTGTCTTTTAGCTCTTTTACAGAAACATTGTAGTTTTTAATCCGTTCAAAAGTGGTCGCCATTTCATTAATTTCATGGTAATGTGTAGCAAATAAAGTTTTTGCTCTGGCGGGATGCTCGTGTAAATACTCAGAAATAGCCCAAGCAATAGAAATACCATCATAAGTGCTGGTACCTCTACCAATTTCATCTAGTAAAACTAAGCTCCGTTCCGATAAATTATTTAGAATAGAAGCCGTTTCATTCATTTCTACCATAAAAGTAGATTCGCCCATAGAAATATTATCACTAGCACCAACACGTGTAAAAATCTTATCTACATAACCAATTTTTGCAGCTTCTGCAGGCACAAAACTTCCCATTTGCGCTAGGAGTACAATAAGGGCAGTTTGCCTTAATATAGCAGATTTACCACTCATATTAGGTCCCGTAATCATAATAATTTGCTGTTCTTCTCTATTTAAAATAACATCATTGGCAATATAAACTTCTCCAGGTGGCAATTGTTTTTCGATAACAGGATGTCTTCCGTTTTTAATTTCAATTGCTGTAGTATTGTTTAGTTGTGGAGCAACATACTGATTTTCTTTAGCAAGTTGCGTAAAACCACAAAGACAATCTAATTGTGCAATTTGTTGTGCGTTGTTTTGTACTGGAGCAATATATTCTTGCATCCATACAATGAGTTTTGAAAATAACTGCTGCTCTAAAATTTGTATGCGCTCTTCGGCTCCTAGAATTTTAGCTTCGTATTCTTTTAGCTCTTCGGTAATATAACGCTCTGCATTTACAAGGGTTTGTTTTCTAATCCAATCTTGGGGTACCTTGTCTTTATGTGTATTCCGAACTTCAATATAATACCCAAAGACATTATTTGAAGCTATTTTTAATGAGCTTATTCCTGTTTTTTCCGTTTCGCGCTCCAGCATTTTATTCAGGTAATCTTTACCAGAAAAAGCTAGTCCACGTAATTCGTCTAATTCTTCTGAATAGCCTTCTGCAATTGTAGCTCCTTTTAGCATATTTACAGGAGCATCTTCAGCAATCATTTCCTTTATTTTTTCTCGTAATAGATCACAAGAATGGAGTTGGTCTCCAATAAGTTTCACCGCGTCGTTATTACTTTCTATTGCAAGCTGTTTTATAGGGACAATAGCTTCTAATGAGTTTTTAAGCTGTATCACTTCTTTAGGGTTAATTTTCCCCGTAGCTACTTTAGAAATAAGGCGTTCTAGATCACCAATTTGTTTTATATAATGCTGTAATTTTTCGTGTATGGTATTATGATCCGTTAAATAAGAAATAACCTGATGTCTTCTTTTTATTTTTTCGATGTTTTTTAAGGGGAGTGCCAACCATCTTTTTAGCATGCGCCCACCCATAGGCGATATGGTTTTATCAATAACATCTAAAAGGGTAACCGCATTAAGGGTATTTGAAGCATAAAGTTCCAAATTTCGAATGGTAAAACGATCCATCCAAATATATTCTTCTTCTGCAATACGTTGTAAGCTGCTAATATGTTGTAATTGCCTATGCTGGGTTTCAGAAAGATAATGTAAGGCTACCCCAGCTGCAATAACACCTTGCGTTAAATGGTCTACTCCAAAACCTTTTAAACTTTTTGTGTTAAAATGATTGGTTAAGGTTTCCTGCGCATAATCTTCTTGAAAGACCCAATCTTCCATAAAAAAAGTATGAAACTGATTCCCAAAAATGGTGAGAAACTCTTTTTTATGTGATTTTGAAACTAATATTTCATTCGGCGCAAAATTCTGAAGCAGTTTGTCTATCTGATCTTTGTTTCCTTCTGAAGTTAAAAATTCACCCGTAGAAATATCTAAAAATGCAAGTCCAATTTTAGTACTACCAAAATGTACAGCGCATAAAAAATTATTGGTTTTAGCATTTAAAATATCATCATTAAAAGCCACACCAGGCGTAACCAATTCGGTAACCCCTCTTTTTACAATGCTTTTAGTTAATTTAGGATCTTCTAATTGATCACAAATGGCAACACGCTGCCCAGCTTTTACAAGTTTTGGTAGATAGGTGTTTAAAGAATGATGTGGAAAACCTGCTAATTCTGTTTTTTCTCCTCCATTATTTCTGTGTGTTAGGATTATCCCTAATATTTTTGAAGTTTTAATGGCATCATCGCCAAAAGTTTCATAAAAATCACCTACACGAAATAGCAATAAAGCATCAGGATATTTTTTCTTGATGGTATTATATTGCTGCATTAAAGGAGTCACCTTCTTTTTGTTTGTCTTTGCCAAAAAATATTTAATTAACTTATTTTTGCATCACTTTAAAGGAGATAAATCCTCCAAAAACGAATGTACAGTTTTCCCATGATACGCTCTAGTATTGTTGATATTTTGGGGATAACTTATATAAAGTTAAACCTGTTAGGTTTTTAAAAACCTAACAGGTTTAGTCTATAATATTAAGATAAGAGAAATGCGCAAACTTAAAAATGAAGAACTAGATCGTTTAAATATAGACGAATTTAAACAAGCTACAAAGACACCCGTGATCATTATCTTAGATAATATTAGGAGTTTAAATAATGTAGGGTCTGTTTTTAGAACTGCTGATGCCTTTTTAATAGAAAAAATTTATTTGTGCGGAATTACTGCTACACCGCCACATAAAGAAATTCGTAAAACTGCTTTAGGTGCAACAGATAGTGTAGCTTGGGCGTATGCAAAAGATACGCTAACAGTAGTAAAAGAACTCCAAGCTAAAAAATATAAAGTTTTAGCAGTAGAACAAGCAGAACAAGCAACTATGTTACATCATTTAAAGGTGAATACTACTAGTAAATATGCTTTGGTTTTTGGGAATGAAGTAAAAGGAGTTTCGCAAGAAGTGGTTTCTGAAAGTGATGCGGTTTTAGAAATTCCGCAATACGGTACCAAACATTCTTTAAATATCTCCGTAAGTGTAGGTGTTGTAATTTGGGATGTATGGTCTAAATTAAATTCGTAAACTAAAAAAACCTCTGACCTTTTATAAAGGAGATCAGAGGATTATCTAGTTTGAGTTAGTTAGTCTAAAACCGGTAAATAAATATAATTTACTTATTTATAGCTGCAATTAAAGAAAAGCTTTTGTTTTACACAAATAAAAAACTAAAAAAATGTTAAGGTTATAAGGATACGCTGAACTCAGTTATTTTTTCAATTATAATTTCATAATCTTTTTTATGCTTTACAAAATCTAATTCACTAATGTCTATAATTAAGGTATTGTGGTCTGGAGCATTTTTAATAAAATCTAGATATCCTCTGTTTATTTTGTCTAGATAATCTGGCGGAATTCCCTGTTCATAGTCTCTGTTGCGTTTTTTGATGTTTTCTAAAAGGCGTTCAGTATTTTGATATAAGTACACATAAAGTCCAGGTTTTTTAAGCTCTTTATGCATAAAATTAAATACTTTTCGATACAATTTAAATTCATCTTCTTGTAAAGTTACCTTGGCAAAAATGATCGATTTGTAAATATCATAGTCACTCACTAAAAAACTTTTAAAAAGGTCAAACTGCGAAGTATCATCGGTAAACTGTTGGTAGCGTTCTGCTAAAAAAGACATCTCTAAAGGAAAAGCATATCTCGCTTGGTTTTTGTAAAATTTTGGCAAAAAAGGGTTCTCTGCAAACTGTTCTAAAATTAATTTAGCATTAAAGTCTTCAGCAATTTTATTGGCTAGTGTTGTTTTTCCTGCTCCTATATTACCTTCAATAGCGATGTAGTTTAACTTAGAAAATAAATATTCTTGTGTTTTATATAGTTTTAAATTCGTTTTTTTTATGGGTGTTTTGTCTCTACACATTTGCATAAAGTTCCGAGTATCTTTATTGTGTATAGGATGGTAAAATTGAGGGGCAATATCGTTTAAAGGACGTAACACAAATTGCCTTTGTTCTAAAGATGGATGCGGAATTACCAAGAGGTCTGTTTGCACAATCTCATGCTCATAATAAATGATATCAATATCAATACTTCTGGCTTGGTATCCTTCTCCTGTATACTCTTCTCTTCCTAATGTTTTTTCAATTTCTTTAATTTTTTCTAAAAGAAGGATAGGGCTTAAACGCGTTCTAACACTAATACAACTATTTAAAAAATCATCTGAGTCAAAGCCCCAAGAAGCGGACTCATACACATTAGAAATGTCTAGTATAGTACCAACTTTTTCGCCAATAGAAAAAATAGCCCTTTGTAATTGATACAGCTTGTTTCCTAGATTACTACCCAGCGATAAATAAACAGTTTTTAGATCATTCATAATTGAACAGCAAAGTAAATAAAACAATTTAACAATGGTTATATTTGCGGCAAATTATAATTAACAAAAAATGAAATTTTTAAGAAACCTATTGGCAGCAATACTTGGATGTTTAATTGCTTTTGGCGTTCTATTTTTAATATTTATCGGCTTTGTAGCTTTAATTGGAAGTAGTGCGGAAGATGTTAAATTGGTAAAAAACAATTCTATTTTAGAAATTCAGTTGCAAAACCCTATTGCAGATTATGTTGGCACTAATTCTGAAGACCCATTTGCGGGCTTGTTTGAAAAAACAGAAGGTTTAGATGAGATATTGCATGCTATTAAAATTGCTAAAGAAGATTCTAAAATAAAAGGGATTAGTATTAAAAATAACTTTTTAGTCTCCGGGCTTTCACAAACCAGAGCTATACGTAATGCATTAAAAGATTTTAAAGAAAGCGGTAAGTTTATATATGCTTATGCGGATTACTACACTCAAAAAGACTATTACTTAGCTACCATTGCTGATGGGCTTTATTTAAATAAAGTTGGTAATTTAGATTATAAAGGTTTATCATCAGAGGTGCTATTTTTTAAGGATTTGCAAGAAAAAACAGGAATTAAAATGGAAGTAATTCGGCATGGGAAATATAAAAGTGCTGTAGAGCCATTTTTATCTGATACCATGAGCGATGCCAATAGAACTCAAATAAAAGAACTTATAAGCTCTTTATGGATTGCTATGATAGATGATATTGCCGAGAGTAGAAATATAACTTCAGAAAATTTAAATATCATAGCAGATACATTAGGAGGGAGGTCTCCAGAATATGCAAAACAATCTGGATTAATAGATGATATTTTATTTCATGATGAATATGAGACTAAATTAAAAGAACTTACTGAGGTAGCTTTAGAAGACGATCTTAATTATATTAGTTTAAGTGACTATATAGGTACTTCTAATCTGAAAAAAATATATAAAGGAGCCGATAAAATTGCGGTGATATATGCGCAAGGAGAAATTATGTTTGGAGAAGGAAGTCCAACAGTAATTGGTCAAGGAATTATTAATAAATCTTTAAAGAAAGCTAGAGAAGATGATGCGGTAAAAGCAATTGTTTTACGTGTTAATTCTCCTGGTGGAAGTGCGTTAGTTTCCGATATTATTTGGAGAGAAGTAGAATTAACAAAAGCAATTAAACCAGTGGTAGTATCTATGGGTGATGTGGCTGCTTCGGGAGGCTATTATATTGCTGCTGGCGCCGATAAAATATTTGCAGATCCAACAACAATTACAGGGTCTATAGGTGTTTTTGGAACCATACCTAATGCTAGTGAATTTTCAGAAGATATTGGCATTAATGCTGAGCAAGTGGGTACCAATAAAAATTCTGTAGACTATTCTGTTTTTGAACCAATGACGGATACCTTTAGAAAAACCATGCAAGAAGGCGTAGAAGCTACCTATACTACATTTCTAGAACGTGTAGCATCTGGTAGAGGCATTACTGTAGAACAAGCTAATGAAATAGCGCAAGGTAGAGTTTGGAGTGGTGTAGATGCTAAAAGATTAGGCTTAATAGATGAGTTAGGAGGCTTAGATGCTGCCATTGCTGCTGCTGCTGAAATGGTTGAATTAGAGAATTATGGTATCAGGAAATATCCAAAATATAAATCTGATTTTGAGCGCCTTCTTGAAGATTTTGGAGGTGCCTCATCCGAAGTGAAAGAACGTATTATTAAAGAAGAAATAGGAGTAGAGGTATATACGCTTTTACAAGAAGTGAAAGCAAGTCTACAACAAAAAGGGATTCAAGCAAGAATGCCATTTGCCTTGGATGTAAAATAGTCTTATTGAAAAAGTAATCAAAACCATAGATTTTAAGCATAAAAAAGCCTCGACTAGTCGAGGCTTTTTTATGCTTAAAAAATGTAATTTATTTTTTTAAATTAATTTCAACACGTCTGTTTTGTGCTCTTCCTGCTTTGTATAAATTAGTAGCAATAGGTTTTGTTTCTCCATAACCTATAGCTGTTAATCTATCTGCGCTAACACCCTTGCTAATTAGGAAATCTCTAACTGAGTTTGCTCTAGAATCAGATAATTTTTGATTTAAAGAAGCGCTTCCAATACTATCTGTATGCCCCTCTATTACAAAGTTGGCGTTAGGATATTCGTTTAAAATGCTAATAATATCTAATAATACAGCGGTAGATTCATCTTTAATAGAGGATTTCCCAGAGTTAAATAAAATTGTTTTAGCATATTCATTTAATGTTTTTTGAACTTTTTCAGTAACTTCAACTTCTGGGCAACCTTTGTTTGCTACTGTGCCAATAACATCAACACATAAGTCGTCTTTATCTAAAACACCATCATTATCCGTGTCTTTGTAGGGGCAGCCATTGTTTTCTACTGGGCCAGCCTCATTAGGGCAATTATCTACATTATCTAATAACGTATCATCGTCACTATCTTCCCAAGGGCAACCTTTATTTTCTACTGGTCCTGCAACTTCTGGGCATGTATCATCCTTGTCTAATACGGTATCTTCGTCAGTATCTTCCCAAGGGCATCCATTGTTTTCTACAGGACCAGCAACTTTAGGGCATTTGTCTATTTTGTCTAAAACACCATCACCATCTTTATCTTTTGGTCTAGATTGGTATACTGGTATTTTTAAACCTGCATATGCATCTGCCCCTCTATTATTATCTCCGCTTAATACAGATAATATAGAACCAGAACCAATATATAATGGACCAGCTCTAAGGCCAGCACCAACTTGAAAGCCAGAATATTGAACACTACTAATAGGGAGGTAAAAACTAAACCATTTGCGCTCAAAACGAGGCGTTAAAGAAATAACATTAGCAATGCTGTTGGTATTACTTTTACTCTTTGATGTTGCAGCAATATCGGTATTTAAATTCAGATAAAAATAATTGTTAATATTCCAGTCTGCATTTAAGTGTATTGCTGTAGGTAGCGCCGCTTTAATATCAGTATTAGCATCTGTTTGGGTATACAAATTATCTAAAGTTTCTTGAATACCATCAAAATTATCAAAAGTATCTTCATTAACAGTAGCATTAATATCATAACTGGTTTCTAAAGCATCTTTATAGCTTACAGCTCCTAAATCTGTTACAGATAAACCAATTTTTATTTTGTATTTATTTACATCTTTTAATGTATAGGATTCACCTTTAGTATTTGTTTTTGTGTACTCCTCATATTTAGGTCTCCATTCGTAAATAAAACCTAAATCTGCACCAAAACCACTTGCGTTTTCTGGTACTTCATATTTATAGTTGTCTGCTTCAAAATCTGCACTACGCCCATAAGATATTTCTCCTGTAGAAGTTAGTTCGCCAGTGGTAATACCTCCTGGTAAATTTGTACCATCGGCATCAAAATCTACGTTTACATTTACTCCACTTCCATAAACATTACCAAAACCTTTTAAATATTTTAAAGAAAGTCCACCTTTTAAAAAATGCTGTTCTTTATTCATAAGAACATGAGCATAGCTTAGTCCAACTTCTGCCCATCCATGTGCAGAAGTAAATATATCACCTTCATTTATGGCATAATCTAAATTTTGATCAAAACCATCATCAATCGTTTCAATATTTTCTACATTAATATTATTAGCATTTGTAAAAGTTCTTGCTCTAGTGTAAATTGCTATGGAACTTTTTTTATTGATGTTAAACATAAAAGAAGGTCCCATAATATCTACATTCGCATTTCCATTGTTATTGACTGTAGGCGATTTTATGCCATCTGTGTCAAAATTAAAGTCACTTTCTAGTGCATTGCTTAAGCTTGTACCATAGTAATCATTGGCAAAAAAAGCACTTACACCAGCAAGATTAATATCTAATTTAAAACGAGAATCAACTATATTTGCAGGGTTAGCAATAACACTATTAACGCCACTGTAATTGTCTGTAAGATAGCCAATGTAAGATTGTGCACTTACATACATTGAACTCGTAATAAATATGGTTGATAAAATAATTTTTTTCATCATGTTGGTTTAGTTTGTAGGAAGTTAACGTCAATTTTTTTTGAAAATTGTTATAGATTTTTTTTATTGTAGATGATAACCCATAAGGATAAAAAACTAGCTTTTACAATTTACCTCTATTTAGGAGCATTATTTATTACCTCTTTAGTGGTGTCTAACCTTATTTTTCAGAAGTTTTTTTATTGGAAACCTTTTGGTGATGTTACTATTTTTGGAGCTCCTCTTTTTGAAATTTCAGTGGGCTTATTACCTTATCCAATTACTTTTTTGATTACAGATTTAATCTCTGAAATCTATGGGAAAAGAAAGGCTAATCAGATTGTAATTGCAGGTATTCTAGCTTCATTTTTTTCTTTAGCAATTGTAACGGTGTCTTCTTTAGTTCCTGCTACAGATTGGTCATATGTTTCTAATGATGTGTTTTCTTCTGTTTTTGGAAGCACTATTATTGCTGTTTTTGCTTCAATGATGGCTTATTTATTAGCACAATTTATCGATATTCAAATCTATCATTTTTGGAAAAAACTAACCAAAGGAAAACATCTTTGGCTTCGGAATAACTGCTCTACTTTTACATCTCAATTTATAGATACCTTTACGGTGATATTACTGTTGTGTACTTTTGGTCAAATAACATGGGATAAATTTACAGGTTTAGTTATAAGTGGTTTTATTTTTAAAATAATTGTAGCCTTTATAGACACCCCTTTTCTCTATTTCTTCGTATATCTATTTAGAAAACGATTCAACTTAGAAATAGGAGAAGAAATAGACCTTGAAAGTTAATTTTATATTAAGTTTTCAATGTCGTATATCATTTCCTTTTTATAGCTGTTTAATACTTTGAAAAGCATTTTGAAAATGAAAAAGAAAATTTTAAAAATAGTAGGAATTGTATTTTTACTTACAGTCATTATTTTAATAGCTGCACCTTTTTTGTTGAAAGGTAAAATTGCTGATATTATTAAAAATAAAGTAAATGCAACTATTACAGCAGATTTTGATTTTGCAGAGGCAGATTTAAGTTTGTTTAGCGGTTTTCCTAATGCAAGAGTTACGCTAAAAGAAATTTCTTTGGTAAACCAAGCTCCTTTTGTTGGAGATACCCTTTTTGCTTCAAAAGAAGTGAAATTAGATATGTCTGTTAAAGAACTTTTTAAAAGTGCAGATGAACCTATCATTATTTCTAACCTTACTATTGATGATGCATTGCTTCATATTTTTGTGAATAAAGAAGGTATCGCAAATTATGATATTGCAAAAGAAGTTGCAGGAGATGAACGCACTACAGCTGAAGAAAAAAGTTCAGAAAGTTTTAAGCTCTCTATGCAATCATATACCTTATCTAAGGCCAAAATTATTTATGAAGATGCTAGTACTGCTATAAAATTAGCTTTAGAAGATGTAAACCATTCTGGAAGTGGAGATTTATCCTTATCCACATCAGAATTAGAGACCAAAACAAAAGCATTAGTTTCTTTTGTTTTAGATAGTACTACTTATTTATCTAAAAATCCTATAGCGCTAGATGCAATTATAGGCGTAGATCTAGAGAAAAATAAATATAGCTTTTTAAAGAATGAAGCATTAGTGAATCAGTTGCCTTTGGTTTTTGATGGCTATATGCAATTAAACGATACCAACCAAGAGCTAGCCATAAGCTTTAAAACACCTACTACCGATTTTAAAAACTTCTTAGCATTAATTCCAGAAACATATGCTAAAAATATTGAAAATGTAAAAACCTCAGGTGATTTTAGCGTTGCTGGAGAATTTACTGGTATTATAGACGACACGCATATCCCAAAATTTGATATCAAAATAAATTCTAAAAACGCCTCTTTTAAATATCCAGATTTACCAAAATCTGTTCGAAATATATACATCGATACCGAAATTAAAAATACAACAGGAATTACAGAAGATACCTATGTTGAGATTCGGAAACTCTCTTTTGGAATAGATGAGGATAGGTTTAATATGGTATCTACCATTTCTAATCTATTAGCCAATACAAAAGTAAAAGCGCATTTAGATGGAAAAATGAATTTAGCAAATTTATCTAAGGCGTATCCAGTACCGCCTAATTTAGATTTAAAAGGTTTACTAGTAGCAGATTTTACAACGGCTTTTGATATGGCATCTGTGGAAAAAGAACAATATGAAAATACCACTACAAGTGGAAATTTAGATCTTGAAAATTTTGAATATACTTCCGAAGAATTGAAACACCCCGTACAAATAAAGAAAGCTGCTGTTACCTTTAACCCGCAAACAGTGGCTTTAAATGAATTTAGTGGAGAAATAGGTCAGACCGATTTTAATGCTGCGGGTACCATTACTAATTTGCTAGGTTTTTTATTTAATAAAGAAAACATACAAGGTACTTTTGATGTAAATTCAGACACCTTTTCGGTTAATGATTTTATGGTTGAAGAATTTAAAGAAACTACAACTACAACACAAGAAACACAAGGCACTTCTGAACAAATTAAAATTCCATCTTTTTTAGAGGCTACTATTACTACAAAGGCAAAAAAAGTGTTGTATGATAATTTAGTTTTAGAAGACGTTTCTGGTAGTTTAGAAATTAAAGATGAGACCGCTACGCTAAAAAATATGACTTCCGCTATTTTTAATGGAAATATGACATTTAGTGGAAACGTTTCTACTAAAGGAACTGAGCCTATTTTTAATATGAAACTAGGAATGGATAGCTTTACTATTGGAGAAACGTTTAAAAGTTTAGAGTTGTTTAAAGTTCTGGCGCCCGTTGCCAATGCTATTCAGGGAAAACTAAATTCTGAAGTAGAAATTTCTGGGCAATTACATGATGATTTTACGCCTAATTTGAATTCAGTTTCTGGTAATGTCTTGGCAGAATTATTTGGAACAGAATTAGACCCTAAGCAAGCCAATGTTTTAAGTCTTTTAGGAAACCAATTCGATTTTATTAACCTTAAAAATTTAGATTTAAAAGGATTAAAAACTGCACTTTCTTTTGAAGATGGGAATGTAACGGTGAAGCCATTTACTGTAAAATATCAAGATATTGCTATCAATATTACAGGGAGTCACACTTTTGATCAAAAACTAAATTATAAAGCTACTATAGATGTACCCGCAAAATATTTAGGAACAGAAGTAACCAGTTTAATCGCAAAAATTGATGATGCTGCACTCGAAAACGTAACGGTTCCTGTTACGGCTACTATTGGAGGAGCTTATAATTCACCTAGTGTTTCTACAGATCTTACTTCTGGGGTTAAAACAATAACAGGTAAATTGGTAGCGATACAAAAACAAAAACTCATCAGTAAAGGAAAAGATACCGCAGCAGATTTAATAGGCGGATTATTAAACGGAAATAAAAAAGATACAGCTACTACAAAAACAAATAATACAAAAGATGCTGTAAAAAATGTTTTAGGAGGCTTACTTGGAGGAAATAAAAAGGCAAAAGATACTATGACTACTAAAAAAGATTCAGTGGCCACTAAAAAAGATGTTGTAAAAGAAGCTACTAGTATCCTTGGAGATTTGTTAGGTAAAAAGAAAAAAAAGAAAAAAGATAGTGTACAATAAAGTAATATAGGGTTAATTATTGCTGAATAGTCAACCCTACATAAAGCCCTTCATTAGCTCTAATATTAAAGACAGTGTTGTCTGAAAAGATGAGGTATTGCCCTTTGATACCTACTAATTTTTCTGTAAAAAGAGGTGTTTTGCTGAGGTTTAAACTTTTTACTTTTTCTGGATATTGTAATACGGGGAAATCTAAATGTGTTTCGCTATTATCTTCAATAAAATATGCTTGCGTTTCTGAAGGGATAAACGCTTTTAGTTTGTTGCGCCATTCTATTAGATTTTCATCATCAATAGTATTGGTTAGCATTTTACGCCAATTGGTTTTGTCGGCAACATGTTCTTTTAGAGCAACTTCTGTAATACCCGCTAGATATCTATTGGGCACTTCTACAATTTCAATCGCTTCATGAGCTCCTTGGTCTATCCAACGTGTTGGTACTTGATTTTTTCGGGTTACACCAACTTTTACATTGCTAGAATTGGCCAAATACACAATATGCGGCTGTAATTGTACTTTTTTCTCATAAGCTAAATCTCGGTCTTCTTTATCTAAATGCGCAGTACTTAATTCTGGACGCATAATCCAATCTCCAGCTGTTGGCGTTTCAAAAAAGCAGTTTTTACAAAAGCCTTGCCTATAAATAGGTTTATCTTCACCACAACTTAAACATTGGTATTTTATAAAATGGATTGAAATTTCTTTGTTTAAAATCTGATTTACATTTAAAAAGTCGTCTTTAAACACCATATAATATTGTATGGGACTCCCAATTTCGGTTTGCATTTTTCTTAAAACACCTTCGTACTGCATAAAAAAGAATCTGATTTAAATTTTATGAATGAAAATAAAACAATTTTAAAAACGATTTCTTAAATTCATCAACTGAAATTTTTTAAAATTGAGCAGTATAAAGATACCTAAAAATGCCAATACCACTAATTAATTCTATAGCTTCTTGGTTGCTTAAAAAGCGTTATCACCAAATAGAACTTTTTCTAAAATATCCAGATGAAGTTCAAGAAGAAGTATTAATGCAGCTTTTATCCATTGCAAAGAATACAGAACTTGGAAAAAAATATGGTTTTGGTGGCATTTTAAGTTATAAAACCTTTTCAGAAAGGGTGCCTGTGCTTAGTTATGAAGAAATTGAGCCCATGATAGAAAGAACCCGAAGGGGGGAGCAAAATATTTTTTGGCCAACCAGTATTAAATGGTTTGCTAAGAGTAGTGGTACTACTAATGCTAAAAGTAAATTTATTCCGGTAAGTTCTGAAGCTTTAGAAGATTGCCATTATAAATCCGGAAAAGATTTATTATGCCTTTATTTAAATAATAATGAAAACTCGCAGTTGTTTACTGGTAAAAGCCTTCGGTTAGGTGGTAGTAAAGAATTGTATGAAGATAATGGTTCTTTTTTTGGAGACCTTTCTGCTATCCTAATAGATAATATGCCATTTTGGGCAGAAATGAGTAGTACACCAAGTAGTAAGGTGTCTTTAATGAGTGAGTGGGAATCTAAATTAAGAGCAATTATTCAAGAAAGTACCCAAGAGAATGTAACAAGTTTGGCTGGTGTACCTTCGTGGATGTTGGTGCTGTTAAATAATGTTTTAGAAGAAGCAGGGAAAGAGCATCTTTTTCAGGTATGGGAAAATCTAGAAGTTTATTTTCATGGTGGTGTTAGTTTTGATCCGTATCATAATCAATATAAAAAGTTATTGCCCAAAAAAGATTTTAAGTACTATGAAATCTATAATGCATCGGAAGGTTTTTTTGCCATCCAGGACAGTAATAATTCTGATGAATTATTACTAATGTTAGATTACGGTATTTTCTATGAGTTTATTCCTATGACAAACTATGGTACTGCAGCTGAAAAGGTAATACCAATCTGGGAAGTTGAAAAAAATAAGAACTACGCTATTATTATTAGTACAAATTCTGGATTATGGCGATATAAAATAGGGGATACGGTTCGTTTTACATCTACAAATCCGTATAAGATTAAAGTAACTGGGCGTACAAAACATCATATCAATGCTTTTGGTGAAGAGTTAATTATTGAAAATGCAGAACAAGCGCTAAAAAATATATGCAAAAAAACTGGAGCCGAAATAAAAGAATATACAGCTGCTCCTATTTTTATGAAAGATGCAGAAAAAGGAGCACATGAGTGGATTATTGAATTCCGAAAATTACCTGAAGATATTGCTTACTTTACTGAGTTTTTAGATAATGCATTAAAATCTTTAAATTCTGATTATGAGGCAAAGCGTTATAATAACATTACCTTAAAAATGCCTAAAGTGCATATAGCTAGAGAAAATTTATTTTACGATTGGTTAAAATCTAACGATAAATTGGGAGGGCAACATAAAATTCCAAGGCTTTGCAATAAAAGGAATTATTTAGAAGAATTACTTCAAATGAATACATAAGATAGGTATTATATTGTAATCGGTGTATTGTTTAATTTGTCAGATTAAATTACATTTTTATTTTTTATAAGTCATCTATACCGAAAATATGACCATCTAAACAAATAAAATAGGTTTTGATACGTTAAATTTTAAATTTTACACCAACGCTAACCTTAACCAGTTATTAAAAACCAATTCTTATGGCAGAAAGACTCGTAGTGATCTCAGACATGTGGGGTACAAAAAAAGGACTATGGATTACATCCTATTTTGGATATTTACAACAATATTATGATATTGTTTTTTATGACAGTCAAGAATTAGCGCATATTAATTTGGCCTTAGAGTGTGAAGAAAATTTGCATAATGCTTTTGTTGAAGGCGGTATTGATACAGCAGTTGCTCACTTATTGAATAAAGAAACTGTTCCTAGCCACTATTTAGCTTTTAGTACCGGAGGAACAATAGCTTGGAAAGCTGGTTTATTGGGTTTGCCTATTAAATCTTTGTATGCTATTTCTGCTACAAGAATACGTTTAGAAGAAGACAAGCCAAAGTTTGCTGCAAAATTGTTATACGGGGGTAATGATGGTTATAGACCTACTGATGATTGGGCAAAAAAAGTAGGAACACCTATTAACTTAAGTTTAGGTTTTGGACATCAATTATACTCTGATGAAAAAATAATTAAAAAAGTGTGTCAGGAATTATTAACGAGTATTATACAAGAAAAAAGACAAGAGCAGTTTCAATATTAAGAAACTGCCTTTAATTTTTTAATTGTTTCAAATGATAATTTTTCTTGAGCATAAGTCTTAGTGACTTTTAATTTTTTATCATCGCTACTTGGTAACGTAAACATAGCGTCTGTAAAGATGGCTTCACATAAAGAACGCAAACCTCTTGCGCCTAATTTATACTCTATAGCTTTTTCTACAATATAAGATAAGGCGTCATCAGTAATAACTAACTCTACATCATCCATATGAAATAGTTTTTCATATTGTTTGATAATAGCATTTTTTGGCTCCGTTAGTATCGCTCTTAATGTTTTAGCATCTAACGGATTCATATGTGTTAAAACAGGTAGCCTCCCTATAATTTCAGGTATGAGTCCAAAATCTTTTAAATCTCTAGGAATAATATATTGCAAAATATTGCTTTCGTCTAAATTATCTTCAGATTTAGAAGCGCTATATCCAATAGCTTGCATGTTTAAACGCTTGTTAATATCACGTTCAATGCCATCAAAGGCACCACCAGCTATAAATAATATATTTTCTGTATTTACTTCTATAAATTTTTGATCAGGATGTTTTCTACCACCTTTTGGTGGAACATTTACAACAGTTCCTTCTAAGAGTTTTAATAAACCTTGTTGTACTCCTTCTCCAGAAACATCTCTTGTAATAGATGGATTATCACTTTTACGAGCAATTTTATCAATCTCATCTATAAAAATAATACCACGTTCTGCTTTTTCTATATTATAATCTGCAGCTTGTAATAGCCTGGTTAAAATACTTTCAACATCTTCACCAACATAGCCTGCTTCCGTTAAAACAGTAGCATCTACAATAGCCAATGGTACATTAAGCATTTTGGCAATAGTTTTCGCTATTAATGTTTTTCCAGTACCAGTTTGGCCAACCATAATAACATTACTTTTCTGTATTTCTACATCGTTTTCTTTAGATGAAGCTTGTAATAGTCTTTTATAATGATTGTATACCGCTACAGACATTACTTTTTTAGTTCTTTCTTGGCCAATAATGAAAGTATCTAAAAATGATTTTATTTCAAGGGGTTTCTTTAAAACAAGTTCCGAATATAAGTCGTCATTTTTAGACTGCTTAGACTCCTCAGTAACAATACCATACGCTTGCTCAATGCATCTATCGCATATATGCGCATCCAAACCAGCAATCAGAAGATTTGTTTCTGGTTTCTTTCTTCCACAAAATGAGCATTCTAGATTTTCTTTTGCCATATGCTTTGCTACTTTTATATAGTTTATTGTAACCTTATTATTATCAGATTACATCACTATAATGGGTTAGTTATATATAAGGACGAGATTATTTTTTGTCCCTTACCAATATTTCATCAATCATGCCATATTTTAAAGCTTCATTAGCTTTCATCCAATAATCTCTATCACTATCATCATTCACTTTTTCTATAGTTTGCCCAGAATGATTTGCGATAATTTCGTAAAGTTCTTGTTTTAATTTTAAAATTTCTCTAGCGGTAATCTCTATATCACTAGCTTGCCCTTGTGCACCACCTAGAGGTTGATGAATCATTACTCTAGAGTGTGTTAAACCACTACGTTTACCTTTTTGTCCTGCACATAAAAGCACGGCACCCATAGAGGCAGCCATACCAGTACAAATTGTAGCAACATCTGGATTAATAAATTGCATAGTATCATAGATACCTAAGCCAGCATATACGCTACCACCAGGAGAATTTATATAAATCTGTATATCCTTATTAGCATCTGTACTCTCTAAGAATAATAATTGTGCTTGTACAATATTTGCTACATGATCGTTAATACCAGTTCCTAAAAAAATAATACGATCCATCATGAGCCTAGAAAATACATCAAAAACAGCAATATTCATTTGCCTTTCTTCAATAATATTAGGAGTCATATTAGTAGGGTACATGCTACTAATCATCTGATCGTAATACGTGCTACTAATCCCTTGATCTTTTATAGCAAAATTCTTGAATTCTTTTCCGTAATCCATAGCTGTTTCTAATGTGTTTTTTAAATATAATAAGTATTAAAAATATGCATAATACTTTAAAGATATTTAATTTATTTGCAAACTAAATTATCCGTAAACCTCTTTAACAAAATTTTCGTAAGTGACTTCTTTGGTTTTTAGATTTGCTTTTTCTTTATATAAATTAATTAATTTTTGACTCATTAACTGTTCAGATAAGCGCTTTACCTCGTCTTGATTTGATAAAACTCTACCAGCTATAGTTTCTAATTCTTCTTCTGCTGGGTTTAATTGCCCAAATTGAGCCATTTGAGATTTTATAAACCCTTTTGCAAACTCTTTTAATTCATCAAATTGAACCTGTAAGTTATTTTCACTAACAATTTTACCTTCAATAAGTTGATAACGGAGCCCTTTTTCCGATTTTTCATATTCTTCGGCAGCTTCTTTATCGGTAAGTGTTTTTTCTCCAGTAACTTGAATCCATTTCTTTAAAAAATCAGCTGGAAGCTCAAACTTTGTATTTTCTATAAAATGCTCTGTAACATCATTTAAGAGCTTTTGATCTGATTGTTGAACAAATTGCTGTTCAGAATCGTCTTTAATTCTTTGTTCTAATTCTTTTTTAGAGCTAATACCAGCATCTTTTCCAAAAAGTTTATCAAATAGCTCTTGATCTAAAGGAGCAGGTTCTCTTTCATTTATTTCTTCAATAGTAAAAGTAACTTCTTCTTTTAGGTCTTTAGCTTTTTCTGCATCTATTCCTAAGGCAGTTGTTAAATTTTGATCCTCCTTAAATAAACCTTTGGTATTTAAAGTAATTGTATCTCCTACTTTTTTACCAAGTAAAGTATCAATAGCTTTTTTTGCCTTTAAATTGCTAAGCTCTAATGTGTTTTTATTTTCAATTTCTAATGTTTCATTTTTGAAAACACCAGTAACTTCATCTTTTTTGCTTACTTCAGTTTTATTGATAAGTTTTCCGTATTGTTTTTGAATACGTTCTATTTGCTCATCAATCATTTTCTGATCAGCAATAATTTTGTAGTGCGTTATTGCTTTTTTTCCTTTAAGATTTAAATCAAAACTAGGTGCTAATCCTAACTCAAATTCAAAATCAAAATTTTCGGAATCCCAATCAAAATTATCTTGTTGTTTAGGGAGTGGATTACCAAGAACATCTAATTTTTCTTCAGTAAGATATTTATTTAAATTATCCTGTAATAATTTGTTAACTTCATCAACTAATACAGCTTTTCCGTATTGTTTTTTGATCAGTCCCATTGGTACCTGACCTTTTCTAAAACCAGGAATATCTGCCTTTTTTTTATAATCTTTAAGGATCGTTTCTACCTTGTCTTTGTAATCGTCTTTAGTAACAGCAACTTTTACAACTGCATTTAAATCGTCAATCTGCTCTTTTGTGATATTCATCTCAATAGTTTTACGTAAAAAATAACGGGATGCAAAAGTAATACAATTTGCGAATTAGAACAACTTTTTAAAGTACTGAATTTCAAATACTAGCTTACTTCTTTTTATCTTCTTTTAAGATTGAAAATAATATAGATTGCAGAAAAGATAATAATAAACTAAATAAAAGTGCCCACCAGATACTGCTTACCTGAAACCCAGAAATTAAATAATCTGCTAAAAGGATAATAATTGCATTTATAAAAAGTAAAAAAATCCCTAAGGTAACAATGGTAACAGGTAATGTTAATAGTATTAAAATTGGCTTTACCATAAAATTTAACAAGCTCAGTGCAATGGCAACCATAATTGCAGTTGGGTATGATGCAACGAAAATGCCTGGTAAAATTTTTGCTAAAATAATTACAGCTAATGCACTTAGTAAAATACGTAGTATAAATTTCATTTTGGTCTTAGTTTTAAAATAAAAGGTATTAACTAAAAGAATAGTTAACAGTGTAATTTAATGGTAAAAAAATGAGTGTTTAATTTATGATTAAAACAGTATCAACAATTTATTAAGATTTTGGTTTCCAGTTTATTGTGAAACATTCTATTTGTAATATCTTTTGTTAAAATTACTGAAATTTTTGTTCGGTTTATGGTTATGCAAAGATTTAATTTTTTTTTCAAATATCTAAGATGGGAAAAATAATAAGGAATTCAATGATGTTGTTTTTCTAGTTAAGATCTTCTAATTTCAGTTTTAAATAATAAGCTGATGTATGCCTGATAAAAGGTATCTTTTTACAAATTAATGAAGTTTAAAGAGTATTCTAGAAACTGTTTGGGGTTTTCAGCATGTAACCAATGTCCGGCATTTTCTATGGTTTTTATAGTAGCTTGTGGGAAATGTTTTTTTATGATGTCTATATCTTGTGCTGTAACATATCCAGATTTATCGCCTCTAAGAAATAACGTTTTCCCTGTAAATGTTTCAGTTGTTTCAATATTCTCACCAATTTCTTCCATTTTTTCACTCAATACACCTAAATTGAACCGAAAACCAAGTTTTCCTTTCTCTACCCAATACACATTTTTTAATAAAAATTGTCGAATACCAAATTCAGGAATATGCTTTTGTAATACTTCATCAGCATCCGATCTAGAAGTGCGTTGTTCTATTTGTAAACTATTTAAACCATTTATAATATAGTCATGATGCGGAGGGTAATATTTTGGGGCAATATCAGCAACAATTAATTTGACTACTAAACTTGGGTACATGGTAGCAAATTGCATCACTGTTTTACCACCCATAGAATGTCCTAGTAAAATACATTTTCCTAGACGATAATGCTGTATGTAGTTTTTTAAATCTTTTGCAAGGAATTCATAATTAAAATCGTCCGAATGAAAACTTTTTCCATGGTTTCTTTGGTCAATTAAATGTACTTCAAAACCTTCATTGCTGTATTTTGAACCTAAAGTTTTCCAATTGTCAGACATTCCTAAAAAACCATGTAAGATTAATAAAGGTGTGCCTTGGCCTATAATTTTTGAATGTAATACTTGCATTATTTTAATTTGTTTAAATACATGTTAATTACATTTTCTAAGCCTAAATAGAGTGATTCGCAAATAAGTGCATGCCCTATAGATACTTCCAGTAAATTTGGGATATTCTGTTTAAAAAATGCAATATTATCTAAACTTAAGTCATGTCCAGCATTAATTCCTAAATTTAGTGAACTAGCTGTTTTTGCCGCTTTAATAAACGGTTTTATGGCGTTTAGGTTCTCTTTTTCGGTATCACTTTTATAAGCTTTGGCATAATCTTCTGTATACAATTCAATTCTGTCAGCTCCTACTTTTGCTGCACCTTCAACCATTTTAGGATCTGGATTAACAAAAACAGATGTTCTTATATGGTTCTCTTTAAAAAGCTGAAGTACATCTTTTAAAAAATCATGATTTTTTATGGTGTCCCAGCCTGCATTAGATGTAATTGCATCTATTGCGTCTGGAACTAAGGTAACTTGTGTTGGCTTTACCGCTAATACAAGGTCTATAAATTTTTGGTTGGGGTTTCCTTCAATATTATACTCAGTAGTAACAATTTTTTTTAAATCTCTAGCATCTTGATACTTAATATGGCGCTCATCTGGCCTTGGATGTATCGTGATTCCTTCTGCTCCATACAATTCTATATCTTTTGCTACGTTTAACAAATGAGGCATATTGCCACCTCTTGCATTTCTTAAAGTAGCTATTTTATTAATATTAACACTTAATTTAGTCATTACATGTATATGTTAAGAGGGAGCAAAAATACGAATAAGGCATGCTTTTTGCCATTTTAAATTAGTAATTTGCACAATATTTAAAGCTATGAATATTCAATCTCACATAATTAATACTTTACCAGTATTTAAAGTTACTGATGCAATTAAAGAAGTTGCTCAATTTTTTAAGCATACCACATTTTCTCATGTAGCTATTACTGAAGAAGGTGCTTATACGGGAGTTTTAGCAGAAAACGATCTTGATATTTTTGAAGGAGAAAATAAAAGTATCGACGATTTTAAATATAGTATAGAATCTTTTTTTGTGCGCAAAGAAACTTCTTGGTTAGATGTTTTAGAAGCTTTTGCAAGAAATGAGGCAAATATTGTACCTGTTTTAGATGATCGGGATAAATTGGTTGGCTATTATGATCTTACTGATGTTGTAAGTGAGTTTATAGATACTCCTTTCTTTACGGAACCTGGAGGTATTATTGTTTTAGCAACAGGAATAAAAGATTATTCCTTTAGTGAAATAGCTCAGATTGTAGAAAGTAATAATGTAAAATTTATTGGAGGTTTTATCACAGAAATGAGAAATGACCTTGTGCAAATAACTATAAAAATTGGATCTGCAAATTTAAACGAGATTATTCAGACCTTTAGACGCTATAATTATACAATAGTCTTTGGAAATAATGATGATCTTTTTTTAGAAGATTTAAAACAACGTTCAGACTATTTAGATAAATACTTAAATGTATAGTTGATGAAAATTGCAATTTACGGTCAAGCATATTCAGATAATGCATTAGATTACGTTATTGAGTTAATAGATGAATTGAGTAAAGTTCCTTCAGAAGTTGTTTTTGAAAAAGAGTTTTATTTGCTTTTAAATGAATCTGGAAAATTAGGTAACTTTAAAACGTACACAGCAGATAGCGGCTTAGATAGCTCTTTTGATATGTTAGTAAGTTTTGGTGGTGATGGTACCGTGCTTAGGGCTATTACATACGTTAGAGCTTTAGATATTCCTATAATTGGTGTAAATACGGGTAGATTAGGTTTTTTAGCTACTTTTAAAAAGGAAGACGTTCGTAAAGTTGTTAAAGAGTTTTTATCAGGTGATTATACTATTGTAGAGCGTAGTTTGGTTAGTGTTGTAACAAAACCAGTTTTGCCAGAATTTGAAGATTTAGATTTTGCATTGAATGAAATTACGGTAAGTAGAAAAGACAGTACTTCTATGATTGCTGTAGAAACGCATCTTAATAACGAATATTTAACATCTTATTGGGCAGACGGGCTTATTGTAGCAACTCCAACAGGATCTACGGGCTATTCTTTAAGTTGTGGAGGCCCAGTAATAACACCAACAGCAAAATCATTAATACTTACTCCAATAGCACCACATAATTTAAATGCTAGACCCTTAGTACTATCAGATACTACCGAAATACGACTTAAAGTTTCTGGAAGAGAAGAAAACCACTTAGTATCTTTAGATTCTAGAATTGCTACAGTAGAAAATGGAACCGAAATTGTAATTAAGAAAGCAAATTTTACAATCAAAATGATTGAGTATACCTCGGAAAGCTTTTTAAAAACACTTCGTAATAAATTACTCTGGGGAGAAGATAAACGGAATTGAAAGCATCTGTAAACAATAAAAAACGGTAAAAGTTGTTTAACATTATAACGTTATTGCAATTTTGAACAGAGTAAATTGTAAAATGTTGATTTTATTATGGTTGCAAACTTTTAAAAGTACATGAGAACATTTTTTACAGTATTGCTTACCCTCTTTTTTATTGGTGTTAAGGCGCAAACCTATGAAATAGGAGTTTTTGCTGGTGGAACTAATAATATAGGAGATGTGGGAAAAACAAACTATATCTCTCCTTCTGGTTTGGCTTTTGGCGGAATATTTAAATGGAATAAAAGTAAACGTTATGCATGGAGAGCGAGTATGACTTATGGAGAATTTACAGCAGATGATAGAAAATCTAATCTCACCTCAAGACAACAAAGGGCTTTTGTATTAAATAATTCTGTTTTGGAAGTTTCTGCAGGATTAGAATTAAATTTTGTAGAATACAATTTACATAAGCTTGGACCAGCATTTACACCTTATTTATATACAGGTATAACCTATTTTAGATACGATTATAATTATTTTGATGCAAACGAGGTTCAAGATTCCGACAATCAAAGAGATGGTGCCTTTGCTATACCTATGACAGTTGGTTTTAAATATAGAATAAGCCAACAGTTTATTTTAGGAGGAGAAATAGGCGCTAGATATACCTTTACGGATAATTTAGATTTTAGCAACCCTGTTAAGTTAAATCTTGTAGACGTTACTAATGCAGAAAGACTTAGGGTTGAGTTTGGTAATATTTTAAGTAATGATTGGTATGTTTTTTCTGGATTAACACTCACCTATACTTTTAAAAGAAAACCTTGCTCAGATTGCTTTGATTAGTATAGTTAGCATTTAAATTTCAATACAACAACTTTTAGTTTTACAGTTTGCATTAAAGTTTACTTCATTAATGTTACATTTGCCAATGTATTATAAATAACAATTGGTTTTGTTTATATAAAAATCAATTTTAATTATTTTCATTGATACTAGGTTATGAATACTATAGAAGATATTAACGATACTAATTTGCCCAATCATTTAGCAATTATAATGGACGGTAATGGTAGGTGGGCAAAACAACATGGTAAATTACGTGTGTTTGGTCATGAAAATGGCGTAAAGACTGTAAAAAATATTGTTGAAAGTTGTGCAAAAATTGGAATTAAATACCTTACCCTATATACATTTTCTACTGAAAATTGGAAAAGACCAAAATTAGAAGTTGACACTTTAATGCGTTTATTAGTGTCATCCTTAAAAAAAGAACTTAATACGCTGAACAAGAATAATATGCGTTTAAATTCTATTGGAAATCTTAATTCTTTGCCAAAAAAAGCACAAAAAGAACTCGAATTAGTAATCTCAAAAACTGCAAAAAATACAGGTGCAACTTTAACTTTAGCCCTGAGTTATGGGGCTAGAGAGGAATTAGTGAGTGCGGTTAAACAAATAAGTGCCAAAGTTAAAAATAATATAATTTCTCCTGAAAGTATTGATGAAACCATTATAAATACTCATCTTTACACGTACAATTTACCAAACGTAGATTTGCTTATACGAACTAGCGGTGAGCACCGCATCAGTAATTTTTTGCTTTGGCAGATAGCATACGCAGAGTTATACTTTACAGATGTATTATGGCCAGATTTTAAAGAAGAACATTTAGTAGAAGCAATTTTAAATTACCAAAACAGAGAAAGAAGATTTGGAAAGACTAGCGAACAACTTATGTAAAGGGGTAAAAACAATTATACCTTCCTACCAATTTGTATTTATTATTTTATCAATTTTCTTCACAATCAAGGGTTCTGCACAAGAGACTACTACTTTTGATAAGGGTGAAAAATATATTTTAGGAGGATTAGAAGTAACTGGATTAAAAAGTTATAACGAACAAACTGTAAAAACCTATACAGGATTAACAGAAGGACAGCCTATTACCGTTCCAGGTGAAAAAATAAGCGAAATTATTAATAAGTTATGGGGCTTGGAACTTTTTAGTGATATTACGTTTTATATTACTAAAATAGAAGGTGATAAGGTATTTTTAGAATTAAATATTATAGAAAGGCCTACGCTTTCTAAGGTAACCGTATATGGGGTAAAAAAAGGAAAACTCGATGAAATCCTTAAAGATACCGATCTCAAAAAAGGAAAGAAAATAACAGAAAACCTTATAGCAAACACAAAAAATTATTTACAGAATAAGTATAAGAAAAAAGGATTTCTTAATACAAAAGTAACTATCGTAACGGCTAAAGATACTTCTGAAACCAATGCACAAAGCATGGTTGTTAATGTTAAAAAAGGAGAAAAAGTTAAGATTAATAAAATTACGTTTGAAGGGAACGAACAAATTTCAGCAAAAAAATTACGAAAAGCACTTAAGAAAACAAAGAAAAAAGGCTTTAAAACCGCTATAACTCTTAAGAGATCTAAATATATTCCAGAAGATTATAAAGAAGATTTAGTGTCTCTAATAGATGCATATACCAAAAAAGGATATAGAGATGCACGAGTATTATCGGATACCATAACACAAACAAATGAAAATAATATAGCCATACACATAAAAGTAGAAGAAGGGAAAAAGTATTATTTTGGAGATGTAGATTTTATTGGTAATGCTGTTTATACAGATAGGCAATTAGCACAAGTTCTTGGAATCAAAAAAGGAGATACTTATAATGGAGTATTACTAAAAGAACGCATTACCGATAATTCAAGGCCCGATCCGCAAGATTTATCTAGTTTGTATCAAAACAACGGCTATATGTTTTCTCAGATTAATTCTGTAGAAACTTCTGCTGTTAATGATACTATAAATTTAGAAATTAGAATTATTGAAGGAAAAGAAACATTTTTAAGTCATGTTACCGTAAATGGTAATGATAGAACTAATGATCATGTTATCTTTAGAGAACTTCGTACCAGACCTGGCCAGAAATATAATAAATCTGATATTATTAGAAGTATTCGTGAATTAGGAGCTCTTGGCTTTTTTGATGCGGAAAATGTAAAGCCAGATATTATAAACCCAGATCCTAATGCAGGAACAGTAGATTTAAATTATAGTTTAGTAGAATCTGGATCTAGTCAGATAGAATTACAAGGTGGTTTTGGAGGCGGAGGTTTTATAGGTACTTTAGGATTATCTTTTAGTAATTTTTCTATTAAAAACTTATTTAATGGAGAAGAATATAAACCAGTTCCAATGGGGGATGGTCAAACTTTTGGACTACGTTTACAAGCCAGCCAGACTTTTAGGGTGTATAGCTTAAATTTTTCTGAACCTTGGTTAGGAGGAAAAAAGCCAGTGAGTTTTAGTGCATCGTTATCTAGAACGCAACAATTTCGTGTAGATCCAGCTTCAAGAAGAAGGGGTAGGTTTGAAGTAGATAAGAGTCAACAATTTTCAATAACAGGGATATCTTTGGGCTTAGCGAAAAGAGTAAGATGGCCAGATGATTTCTTTACTGTTTCTCATTCAGTACAGTATCAATTATATAATTTCAAGAATTTTAATTTAGGATTATTTAATTTCGGTGACGGAAAATCTAACTCTTTAGCCTACACACTAGGTATTTCTAGAAGATCTTCTGGTCCAAACCCTATTTTCCCTACCACGGGATCTAATTTTGAACTAAGAGCTAAATTTACTCCTCCGTATTCTTTATTTAATGGTAAAGATTATGATCAATTAAATGAAGATTTAGAGACAGCTATTACAGATAGAGATCAAGATGCTCTTGAGCGTAATGATCAAGAACGCTTTAAGTTTTTGGAATTCTACAAAGTCAATTTTAAAGGAGATTGGTACACTACTTTAGCAGGTAGAAAAAATAAATTAGTGTTGCGTACTAATGCCGAATTAGGTTTCTTAGGGAGTTATAACAGCAAAGTAGGTATTGTTCCTTTTGAACGCTTTTTTGTTGGAGGTGATGGTTTAGGTAACTTTACTTTAGATGGTAGAGAAAATGTGCAGTTAAGAGGTTATAGCAATCAATCTTTAACTCCGTTTGCTACGAATCGTACAACAGGAGTATTAGATCAAGAAGGAGGCGTTATTTACAATAAATTTTCAATGGAAGTTAGGTATCCCCTAACTTTAAAACCCTCAGCTTCTATATATGGACTTGTTTTTGCAGAAGGTGGGAATGCTTTCAACAATTTTCAGGAATTTAATCCGTTTGAAATAAAAAGGTCGTTAGGTGCTGGGTTGCGTATTTTTATGCCTGCATTTGGATTATTAGGAATAGATTTTGGATACGGGTTTGATAGAGACAATAATCCAAATTCCCTTCCTGGACCGAACGGATGGGAAACACATTTTATTATTGGACAACAATTTTAGCTTTAAAATATCGTATTGCTCATATTAATCAATGTATAAATTAATTTGATAGCAATAGATCATGTCTAAATAAAATAATAATGTGATATTTGCAAAAGACGGAAAAATCAGTACTTTACAGGCTAACCTTTCATCCTTTTTAAAAAAATAATTATTTTGGCACGATATTTTCTATATCAGTAAATGTAAACGAAATGAAAACAAAAGTTCTTTTATTTTTAAGTACGATAGCCTTAACAGCTACAACGAGTTTTGGACAACAAAGAGGAGTAAGAATTGCATATGTAGATATGGAGTACATTCTTGAAAATGTGGAGGAGTATAATGAAGCAACGCAACAATTAGAAGCTAAAGTTCAAAAATGGAAATTAGAAATAGAACAGGAGCAGAATGTAATAGATCAAATGAAAAAAGATTTAATTGCAGAGAAAGTGCTTTTAACGTCAGAACTTATTGAAGAAAGAGAAGAAGAAATTAAACTTTTAGAAAAAGAAATGTTTGATTATCAGCAGGATAGATTTGGACCTAGAGGAGATTTAATTCTTCAGAAACAAAGATTAATTCAGCCGATACAAGATCAGGTTTTTAATGAAGTGCAAAAAATTGCTCAAAACAAAAAATACGATTTAATTCTGGATAAATCAGATGTTATTATGCTATTTGCTCAAAAAAGATTAGACTTGAGCGATTTAGTTCTGAAAGCTATCTCACGAACAAGAAAAGTAAAAGAAGTAAAAGATAGAGTTAGAAAGAAAAGAGCTTTAAAAGATGTTGAAGAAGAGCCTCAGGAGAAAGAACGAACTGAAGCTTTTAAAGAAAGAGAAGAAAAAGCAAAAAGCGCAGAAGATGAAAGAAGAAAAGCAGCTGAGAAAAGAAGAGCTGAACAATTAAAATTAAGAGAAGAACGCAGAAAAGCATACGAAGCAAGAAGAAAAAAGTTGTTAGAAGAAAGAGATAAGAAAAGAAAAGAAGCTAAAGAGGCAAAAGAAAAAAATTAAAAAAGAAATTTTAAACCAAAAACCCCCAGAATGGGTTATAATTATTAAATTTAACGCTCAAAAAAATAGTAAATTAAAATCATGAAAAATTTAAAAAAAATAACAGTAGCTTTAATTTTATTTGTAGCTGCTACAAGTTTTGTTAATGCTCAAAGTAAGACCGCTCATATTAATGTAACTGAGTTAATGAAGGATATGCCTGAGATGAAAGCAGCTGAAGCAGAGCTTAAAAAACTGCAAGAGACATTTAGTGCAGATATTCAAAATTCTATGACAGAATTGCAAAATAAATATACACAATATAAGAACGAAGCTGCTTCAAAATCTGAGGAAGAAAATCAAAAAAGAGCAGTAGAATTGCAAGGTTTTGAAAAAACTATTAAAGATGCAGAACAACAAGCATATGCTGAGATACAAAAGAAACAAGTTGCTTTATTAGGGCCTATTTCAGATAAAGCAAAAGCGGCGATAGAAAAAGTTGCTGCAGAACAAGGTTTTAATTATGTATTAGATTCTTCTCAAGGTAGCGGAGTTATTGTTTCTACAGGAACTGATTTACTAGCCTTAGTAAAAAAAGAATTAGGATTCTAATAAAAGAATTACTTCATAAAAAAAGACCACTATTATAGTGGTCTTTTTTTATATAAATTAAATTTTCATATTCTTTTTTGTGTTAGTTTAGTATTTAGCAATAATGTAGCAAAATAAAAATACCTTATGAGTAACAAGCCTATTGGTTTTTTTGATTCAGGAGTAGGAGGGACCTCTATTTGGAAAGAGGTAAATTTAAAGCTACCATATGAGAATAGTATTTATTTAGCAGATAGTATAAACGCACCCTACGGAGAAAAGAATAAAGATAAGATAAAGGCACTTTGTATAAAAAACACTGAGTATTTATTAGAAAAAGGATGTAAGCTTATTGTGGTAGCCTGTAATACAGCAACAACTAATGCTATATCATATTTAAGAAAAAACTATAAAGTTCCTTTTATAGGTATTGAGCCAGCAATAAAACCAGCGGCTTTAGAAACAAATTCTAAAGCAATTGGGATTTTAGCTACCAAAGGAACACTTTCCAGTGCTTTATTTCATAGTACAACGCAGTTGTACACAAAAGAGGTTCAAGTAATAGAACAAGAAGGGAAGGGTTTAGTTCCTTTAATTGAAGCAGGTATGGTTTTTAGTAAAGAAACTAAAACACTTTTAACGAACTACTTAAAACCTATGTTAGCAGCAGAAATAGATCGGTTGGTTTTAGGATGCACCCATTATCCATATTTAATTCCGGTATTAAGAGAATTATTACCAAATAATGTAAAAATTATTGATTCTGGTAAAGCTGTTGCAAAGCAAACACATAAAATTTTAGAAAAACTTCATTTATTAAATACATCACAAACTATATCTAGTCACCAATTTTATACCAATGTAGAAATAAATGTATTAGAAAGCTTTTTAGGAGATGTATCCTCAGAAACTAAAATTTCGTATTTAGAATTTTGATTTTTATGATATGTATTATTGCTATACTTCTTACTTTTAAAATCGGTAATCATGCTGCATTTTGTATGCTTGTATAAGTTGTAGTTGTAATGCATATTTAAGAGTATGATTTTAAATTGATCCAGTAAAAAACATTTTATTGCTAAAAATACTTTCTTCATTACTAAAATATGCTAGTTGTTTTCTTGTAATTAGCCAACTATCTAATAAGTGGTTAATTTAAACGACAAATAAAAGAAGAGAGCTATATCTTAGGTATATTTGTAAAACAAACAGAAGTATTCTTTTATTCAATTGAATATGCCATTAGAAAAGTAATATTTTGAAGTGAAGATAGTAGCTCAAATTAAAGAACCAATTAATGAGGAGATGGAACTTTTTGAAAAAAAATTCCATGACTCCATGTCTTCTAAAGTAGCTTTACTAAATAGAATAACACATTATATTGTAAATAGAAAAGGAAAACAAATGAGACCAATGTTTGTTTTTCTAACGGCAAAATTATTGAATAATGGAGTAGTAAATGAACGTACATACCGTGGGGCATCGGTAATTGAGCTAATACATACTGCAACTCTTGTACATGATGATGTTGTAGATGAAAGTAATAAGCGCAGAGGTTTCTTTTCTATTAACGCCTTATGGAAAAATAAAATTGCAGTTTTAGTGGGAGATTATTTATTATCTAAGGGTTTACTTCTCTCTATTGATAATAATGATTTTGATTTACTTAAAATTATTTCTGTTGCGGTGCGTGAAATGAGTGAAGGAGAGTTGCTGCAAATAGAAAAAGCAAGGCGGTTAGATATTACGGAAGCAGTCTATTATGATATTATTCGCCAAAAAACGGCAACTTTAATTGCTGCTTGCTGCAGTTTAGGGGCATGCTCTGTTAAGCCTGAATCTGATGCTGTGGAAACATTTAGGAAATTTGGAGAATTATGTGGTATGGCTTTTCAAATAAAAGACGATTTGTTTGATTACGGAGAAGAACAAATAGGGAAACCTACAGGAATAGATATCAAAGAGCAGAAAATGACCTTGCCTTTAATTTATGCACTTAATAATTGTTCTACAAAAGAAAAAAAATGGCTCATTAATTCCGTAAAAAATCACAATAAAGATAAAAAAAGAGTTAAAGAAGTTATTTCATTTGTAATCCAAAAAGGTGGTTTGGTTTATGCTGAAGCTAAGATGAATGCCTTTAAAACAGAAGCCCTAGAAATATTGGAGGACTATCCGGAGTCATCCTATAAAAGTGCATTGGAACTCATGGTAAACTACGTAGTAGATCGCAAAAAATAATTATAAAATGTACTCCATTTTATAATTTTATTAAAAAAAATAAAACTTCAGGCAACCTATTTAAAAAGTATCGCGTCTATCTAAATAGAACAATAACGGAAATCAATTTTGAAAATAATTTCTTTGTATACAAATGAGAAACTGCTAATTAAAAAAGCAATATCGGGAAACCGAAAAGCGCAGCAGCACTTATACGAAAAACATGCTCCAAAAATGCTTAGTGTATGTAGACAGTATATAAAAGATATGGCTTTTGCCGAAGACGTAATGGTAACTGGTTTTGTAAAAGTATTTAAATACTTAGATACGTTTCAGCATAAAGGCAGTTTTGAAGGGTGGATTAGAAGGATTATGATTAGAGAATCTATCACCTATTTGCGTAAAAAACAGTTTGTAGTTTTTGATGATGAAGTTTTTGATAGAAATACGCATAATACGTTATCATTTTCTTCGGAAATAGATGTAGAGCAAATACAAGCAGTAATAGATAAACTACCGGAAGGGTATAAAATGGTATTTGTACTTTATGCAATAGAAGGGTATAAACATGCAGAAATAGCAGAAATGTTACAAATATCAGAGAGTACATCAAAATCACAATTGTTTAAGGCGAGGAAGCAGATGCAAGAGCAGTTAAAAAAACAAAATATAGTAGGATATGGCACCAATTAAATTTGAAGAACATATAAAAGAAAAGTTAGAGGCTAGAAAAATTATACCCTCTACTAAAGCTTGGGATCGTATCTCTGAAGCATTGGAGCCTCATGAAAAAAAGCATAAAAAACCATATGTTTGGTATGCCGTTGCAGCAAGTATAATAGGTTTGTTCGTAGCTTCTGTATTATTTTTTAATTCAAATAACTCAGTTTCTAATACGCCTATCCAAATTGTAGCCGAAAAAGATGCTCCCAAAAACAACAAAGAACAAAAAAAATCTAAGATTCCTGTTATAAAAGAATTAGAAGAACAAGTTGTTTTAGAAGAAAAAATTGAGCCACAGAAAATCGTAAAACAAAAAGCAAACATTTTTAAACACAAAAAAGAGAAACATTTCATTAAAAATGAGGATCCAATAGCAGTTGTAATAGAAACATCTAAGCAAAAAGAAGCTTCCGTTGTTTTAAAAGATCCTAAAGAAGAACTTATTGATAAAAAGATTTATGAAATTCTTGCACAAGTAGATTCTTTAGAACTTAATAATACCGCTGTTACCGATGCAGAAATAGACGCACTTTTGAGAAAAGCACAAAGTGATATTTTAAAAGAAAAACTATTTGCAGATGGTAATACTATTGATGCTATGGTATTATTACAAGAAGCAGAAAATGAAGTGGATTTATCGACTAGAGATCAATTATTTAAAAAATTAAAAACAGGATTTTTAAAATTAAAAACCGCAGTAGCTACGCGAAACAATTAACAAACACACATTTATTAGTATTCATTTCTGCTATAGATTATTCATCTTAATCTACATAGTAGCAGGGAGGAGTTTATTCATTAATCAAAAAAATCAATCATTAATTAGAAAAACAACATTATGAGAACAGTTAGTCAATATATCGTCATTATTTTAATTTCAATACTAGCACAATCTGTAGTATCACAGGAATTAGAACCACATCAAGAAAAAATAGAAGCGCTAAAAAAAGAGAAAGAAAAAATTGTCGTTGCTGAAAAAAATCAACTTAAAAAAGAAATTGAAGCTATTAATAAACAATTAGACGCTAAAGAAATATCTATAGAAGAAGCTAAAGCATTAAAAGAAAAAGCAGCAAAAAAAAGAGCCTTAAATATTGAAAACAGGCTGGCTATTGTTGATAATAAAATCTTATTATTAGAAAGGAATGAGTCAGAAGGAATAGCAATTATTGATGGTAAAGGCGAAACAGATTTAATAGAAATTGGTTTTGGAATACCTGATAAAGATGGTAACCGTACTTTTGGGGTTAAATACGAAAATAGTACTAAGAAAAAATATGATATTAAATATGATCGTAGAACCTATTCAGATCTGGTAGTTGCCATTGGTATTAATAATACAATACGTGAAGGGCAATCTTTAGAAGATTCACCGTATCAATTAGGTGGTAGTCGTTTTTTTGAGCTAGGTTGGCAATGGAGAACAAGAGTATTTAAGAATACTAATTTTTTACGATTAAATTATGGTTTTTCCTTCCAATGGAATGGATTAAAGCCTAAAGCAAATGAGTATTTTGTAAATAATGGAACTGATGTTGTTTTAGAAGAGTTCCCGTTTGAGTTAAGGAAGTCTAAATTTAGAACAGATAATTTGGTTTTTCCTGTGCATTTTGAATTTGGTCCATCTAAAAAAACTGAAACAAAAAAGAAAATAAGATATAGTCTTAATGATCAGTTTAGATTAGGTATAGGTGGCTATGGTGGTTTTAATATAGGTACAAGACAAAAATTAAAGTATAGAGATGCAAATGGAAATCGTGTAAAAGATAAATTTAAGAGAGATTTTAATACATCTAATTTTGTTTATGGACTTAGTGCCTATGCTGGTATAGATGCAATTTTACTTTATGTAAAATACGATTTAAATCCGCTTTTTAAAAATGCAGCAGTACCACAACGTAATATTTCTTTAGGGCTACGTTTTGATCTTGATTAATTAAAAAAGTGTAGATAAAATAAAAAGCCAAGGGACAGATATATCCACTTGGCTTCTCTTCAAACAAAATAAAAACAATGCTTATGTTGCTTTAATACTTTGTGTATTTATTTTGGTAGACTAATAGGTTTTCTATCCAATTCTTTATAATAATTAGTACGATTTATTTTATGCATTCTTACTAAGAAAAAACAGATTTAAATTGGTGATTCTTTTGTGATAAATACAAAATTTAATAGTAACTAACTGATATTTAAATGGTTATTTTGATCTTGCTATTTTTTTACTTTAATTTGAAACTGAAAATGTTATACTTTCTATATAATTTTTAACGTTTCGTGTTTTAATATTAGATAGTAGATTGCTTTTTTAATAGTGTTAGATAAGAAAGTAAGCGTATTAAAAGTAAAAACCCTAATATTACTATTAGGGTTTTGTAATTTGAAACTGAAAATTAACCAACCAATATAATTTAAAAATGTTTCAAATCAGATTTATTAAATGTCCATTCGGGTGTTTTTAATACATTATTCACAGGAATACTGTACCAAGGACTTAAATTAGTGTTGTTAGGATTTTTTAGAATTTGTAATTCTTGAGCAGGCATATAACTTTGTGCTAAAAGAAATATTTTTTCATTTGTTTTCGTATTAATTGCTACATCTACAACGATTATTGCATGACCAGGAAAGCCACCTTGTATAAATACATCGCCAATACTTAAATTACCAATTGCCCTTGTTTTTAGTTCTTTAGATAGTGAAGCGGTACCTGCATAGCTAAAGATAATTTCTAAATATTTCCAAAAGCTTTTGTAAGAAGTAGAAGTTTGTGCTTTCTGTTTCCAGTATACTTTATTACCATCAACAACAATACGTTTTCCTTTAATCCATTCACTATACTCTACTCTAAAGCCATTTGTGAAATTAAAATGGATATCATTATATTTTTTGTGATGATATAAATATTCGGCCCTTAATCGCATCACCGCGTCTGCGCATTGGTGCAAATCTCTATTTCCTATAGGTAAATCTATAACAGCATCATAAACATTATTATTGGTTTTTGTTTGTCCATCAAAATAACTCACTTTAGTATTGTGATCTTTTAGGGGTAAATTTCTAAGGTAATAACCAAAAGAAATACTGTCTTTAGCTACTCTTTTAAATTCATTGGGTACAGAAAACCTAGTCTCAATAGTTTTTCCATTACTATTTATAAGATTTTGTTCTGTTTTTAAATGATTTGTATCAAAAGCAACTTCTTTTGTTTTAGAAGAAGAAGCTTGCTTACACGCTATTAAAAACATAAAAGCTATTATTATGGTAAACAAGATTCTCTTCATAAACAACCAACTAAAAATTTATAAAAGTTCAAAAGAAACAACTATGGTGTACTCTTTTGTTTTTAAGTTATTATTATATTACTCTGTTTGAATGGTATAAGTATATGAACCTTGTACCATATTTGATCTTTATTATTTTGAGCAATAGTAATTACACTAAAACAAAGTAATGAAAAAGCACTAATTTGTTGTTTGATTTATAAAAACTTTAAGTTTATACAGACCACATAAATGATGCAACAATCATCCAAACACCAACAATAATACCCACTACTCCTAATTTTCCTTGTTTAGGTGCAATTTTAGCTCTTAAATTATCTGCTTTTTCTTTAGCAGCTTCATTTTTAGATAATACATATTTATTGATTAATCCAAAGCCTAACATAAAGCCTAAAATTGCAGAAACGATATTGCCTACTAAAAAAGTTACCCAATAAATAGGGGCTACAGATAACCATCCAAGATTTAAAATGGCACTAATAATTCCCCAAACGCCCCAAAAACAGAATAAAGCACCAATCCATGCCTGGTAGGGTTCTACTTTTTCTAATAATTCTTTTGCGTTTGGTTTTTTAGACAATATCAAAGATGGTACTGCTATAATACTTAATAATACTAATGAAATTCCCCAGATCATAATTTTTGTTTTTAGGTTAATAATAGGGTTATTGTTATTTTCTGATACAAAGTTGCGTGAAATAGGCGTTTGGTTAATCCCTAATATTAGTGAAAATGCATACCCTGTAAACCGTGAGTCGTTCGTATTTTAGTTTTATATTTATACCTTGTTAATACATTCTTTTTAATTTGATTTCAAAATCTACCATAGATAAAGTATATGAAACCTCTCGCTTAGAAGAGGTAATTGGTGATTTTGTGCAATTAAAGAAGTCTGGCTCTAACTTTAAAGGCTTAAGCCCCTTTACAGATGAGCGTTCACCTAGTTTTATGGTCTCGCCAGTAAAACAAATTTGGAAAGATTTCAGTAGTGGTAAAGGTGGTAATGTAGTTGCATTTTTAATGGAACATGAGCATTTTACATATCCGGAGGCTATAAAATATTTGGCAAAGAAATATGGTATAGAAATAGAGGAAACAGAACGTACCGATGAGCAAAAGCAACAAGCAGATGAAAGAGAAAGTATGTATTTGGTTTCCGAGTATGCTCAAAAATATTTTTCAAATATCCTTTGGGATAGCGAATTAGGAAAGGCTATAGGTCTTAGTTACTTTAAAGAGCGTGGTTTTACAGATGATACCATTAAAAAATTTAGTCTTGGGTATTGTTTAGATCAATGGGATGGTTTTACAAATGCTGCTATAGAAAAAGGGTATAAGCTTAAGTATTTAGATGCTACTGGACTTACCATAGTTAAAGATGACCCTAATAATCCTGAAAATTCTAGAAAATTTGATAGGTTTAAAGGTAGGGTTATGTTTCCTATTCAATCCATGAGTGGGCGCGTTTTGGGTTTTGGCGGACGTATTTTAACCAATGATAAAAAAGCAGCTAAATACCTTAACTCTCCAGAAAGTGATATTTATCATAAAAGTAAAGTCTTATACGGTATCTATCATGCTAAACAGGCTATAGCAAAAGAAAATAACTGTTATTTGGTTGAAGGCTATACAGATGTTATTCAGTTTCATCAAAGGGGAATAGAAAATGTTGTTGCTTCAAGTGGAACTGCGCTAACAGCAGACCAAATTAGGCTTATTAATAGGTTAACAAAAAATATAACAGTTCTTTTTGATGGAGATGCCGCAGGTTTACGTGCTTCTTTAAGAGGTATAGACTTGATCTTAGAGCAAGGCATGAATGTTAAAATTTGCACTTTTCCAGAAGGTGAAGATCCAGATAGCTTTTCTAAAAATAATGCTCTTGAAGATGTTACAGCATATTTAGACGAAAACGCTAAAGATTTTATACAATTTAAAGCGTCTTTACTGGTGCAAGAAGCGGCTAATGATCCTATAAAAAGAGCAGAAACAGTAAGAGATATTGTAAATAGTATTTCAAAGATTCCAGATCAGATTCAAAAAGAAATCTATATACAAGAGTGCGCCCATATTATGAAGGTATCTGAGTCAGTACTTTTTAATACGTTAGCGCAAATAGGGAAGAAAGATCAGGCAGATATTGCTAAAAAAGTTAAAGAAGAACAAAAAGTTTTTGATGTTGTAAAAAATGAAAAAATACAGCAAAAAGTAGATGTGCAATATGAATTGGAACGTAAAATTATAGAGATTTTATTGCTTTATGGAGATTTACAGCAGCGTTTTGAAGATGTAATATTAAAAGAAAATGAAAAGGGTGATTTAGAATTAGAACCAGAGTTTATTGAAGCAAAAGTATATGAAAAAATATTTTTAGACCTTCAAGCGGATGAAATTGAACTCACTAATGAAAAGTTTAGAGCTATTTACTACAAACTTATTCAAGAATTAAGCGAAAACGATAATTTTTCTATTAATACATTTATTGCACATTTAAATCAAGATATGGTTTCTGAAATTTCTTCTATATTAATGGAAGAGGAAAAATATGTGTTACACGATTGGAGTAGAAAAGATATTTATCCAAAAGATAAAAATAAAGGAATTACACAACTGGCTACCGAAACAATTTTGACTTTACGTTGCTACCTTATCAAAAAGAGGATAGATGAACTACAAAATAAGACTAAAGTTACAGCAAGTGATAATAGGGAAACGCTTGAGGAAATAATGAATTATATACAGCTGAACTCATTATTAAACAAGAAGTTAAATAGGGTTTTATCTTAATTTTTCTACAGTTTAATCATAAAGAGCCCAAGTCTATTTAAATACACTTGGGCTCTTTATGATTTTTATAAAACAATTACTACTAGTAAAGTTCTAAAGCTTTTGCTTGTTGTAATAAATCTACTAAGTTATCTACATTTAGTTTTCTCATTAAACGCGCTTTGTACGTACTTACGGTTTTTTCATTAAGATTTAAACCTTCTGCAACATCTTTATTACGTTTACCACTAGCTAACATTTTTAATACTTCCACTTCTCTAGAAGAAAGTTTTCTAAAGAAACGTCTTGGCTTTTTAGTACCTTCATCAAAAGCAAGTCTTTGTGCTAATTCATTTGTGATGAACATATCTCCTTGACTTACTTTTTTAACAGCAGTGATTATGTAATCTAAATCAGCTCCTTTTGATAAATATCCAAAAGCACCTGCTCTAATAGTGCTAAGTGCGTAAACATCTTCAGATTGTCCACTGTAGATTAATACTTTAATATCTGGAAATTCAGATTTTATTCTTCTTAAAGTAGCGATCCCATTAATTTCAGGAATATCCATTTCTAAGATTACAACGTCAGGTGTAAGGGTTTCTAATTTCTCAAATAATGCTGTAGTTGTAGAAACATCGGAAACTACTTTAAAGCCAGAAGCCGCATCTAATACATGTTTAATTCCTACTCTTACAACGGGGTGATTATCTGCAATTATTACTTTGATCATGTTATGATTTTTTTTAAAAAAGTGTAATTTAGACATTTAAAATATAAATTACAATTCTTAGGGATTTAACTTATCTATTCATTCCTAAAATGACATAAAAATCTTACGACAAATGTAATTTATTTTTATGTGATTCTGCTTTACAAATGTGTCTTATTTTTTGAATTTATACTAATTTTCTTCTTTTTTTTCGATTTAGAGTGCTGATTATTAGTTGAGTGGTTTATTTTAACACTTTTGGTATCTTACAAATAGGAATAGGAATCATTTTATGCTTGTTAGCAGAATTAAATTTTTTATAGATTGTAAATACTTCTTTTTCTCTTCCTGAAAAGTCTTTTATGGTTTTTTCTTTTTCATCCATTTTCATAGCCCACTCTAATTCTGGATACGTTGCACCTATTTGGTCTTCATCCGTACGATCATCCCCCCATAAGCCATCTGTAGGTGCTGCAGTAATAATCTCATTATTAACACCAAGTACCTTCGCTATTTCCCAAACTTCTGTTTTTAGTAAATCTGCAATAGGACTTAAATCTACCCCGCCATCACCATATTTTGTGTAAAAACCAACTCCAAAATCTTCTACCTTATTCCCAGTCCCAGCTACTAAATACGCTTCTAAGGCTGCAAAGTAATATAAGCTTGTCATTCTTAAACGGGCTCTGGTATTTGCTAAAGACATAAATCGATCTTCTTCATTTTCAACATTTGGTACTGCAGCTACTAAACTATCAAAAACAGGAGTTAAGTCTACTTTTTGTCTTTTTACATTGGGAAAATTTTTCATAAGCCACTCAATATGCCTTTCTGCTCTACCAACTTGGTTTTTTGCTTGGTGTATTGGCATTTCAAGACATAAAAGCTCAAGTCCAGTTTTAGCGCATAGTGTTGAAGTAATAGCAGAATCTATTCCGCCAGAAATACCAATTACAAAACCTTTCATATTTGCCTTTGTGGCATAATCTTTTAACCAAGATGTAATATGTGTAATTACTTTTTCCGTCTGCATAGGAGTAATTTTATAATGAATCAATTAACTTTGTATTGTAAAAATAAAGCCTAAAGGCTAATAAATAAAACTAATACGAAATTACTTTACATGCAAAAGGTCTTTTTTTTCTATTTGGGAGTTTTGATTGTTTTTTTTTACGCTTGTGAAAATGAACCTAAAATTTCAGAAGATATTTCTAAAATAGTTGTTGAATTGGAGATATCAAGATTCGATCAGAAATTTGCGAATGCTACATCTTCTGGTCTTCCTGTTTTAAAAAAAGAGTTCCCTTATTTGTTTCCAAAGCAATATCCAGATAGTATATGGGAAGCTAAGCTTAAGGATACCATACAAGTAGAACTTTTTGAAGAGGTTACAAAAGCTTATCCTAATTTACTTAAGCAAGAACAGGATTTAACCTTATTATTTAAACATATAAAATATTATTTTCCAAAGTATAGGATTCCAAAAATTGTTACTTTAACTACAGATGTAGATTATGATGTAAGAGTGGTTATGGCAGATACACTTCTTTTAATAGGTTTAGATAATTATCTAGGAGAAGATCATAAATTTTATAAAGGCTTTCCAAATTATATTGCTACAGTTTTAGATGAACAGTTTTTAGTAAGTGATGTGGCTAGTACTTTTGCCAAGCAAGTTGTTTTTCCTCCAAAAGAACGTGCTTTTTTAGGGCAACTTATTTATTATGGCAAAGAATTATATTTAAAAGACAAGCTAGTACCATTTATTACGGAGGCGCAACGAATTCAGTACACACAAGATGAATTAGATTGGGCCATTGTAAATGAAGAACAAATCTGGCGTTATTTTGTAGAGAAACAGTTACTTTATAGTACTGATAATGAGTTAAGGTCTCGTTTTTTAGATCCTGCTCCGTTTTCTAAATTTCAATTAGAATTAGATAGTGAATCTCCAGGTAGATTAGGACGTTATATTGGATGGCAAATTGTAAAATCTTATATGGAGAAAAATAGCGAGGTTACTATTCAAGAATTATTAAGTATTCCTGCTGAAGAAATTTTTAAAGAATCTAATTACAAACCAAAGAAGTAATGGCTAAATTACATACCTCAGAAATAACATTAAAAGTAGGCTTAGATGAAAATCGCTTGCCAGAACAATTAACCTGGTCCGCGCAAGATGGGGGGATAGATAATGAAGAAGCAAAAGCTATGTTATTATCTGTATGGGATAGCAAAAACAAAGAATCTCTAAAAATTGATCTGTGGACAAAAGATATGCCAGTTGATGAAATGAAAATTTTCTTTCATCAAACGCTAGTCTCTCTATCTGATACTTTTATGAGAGCAACGCAAGATGAAAAAATGACAGCTACAATGAAAGATTTCTGTGAGTATTTTGCAGACAAACTAAACCTTAAGAATTCTAATTAAATAGTGAAATAGTGTAATCTAATAAAGCCATACTGCCTGGCTCACCATGACCGGGAACTACAACTTTTGCATTAGGATATTTTTTCTTTATTTTCTTAATTGTAGTACTCCATTCCTTAATATTGGCATCTTTTAAATTTCCCTTTGGAGCCTTAAGGCTTTTTACTGCACAGCCACCAAATAAAATGTGCTCAGTAGGAATATAGCTCATAATATTATCAGAGGTGTGTGCCTCACCAAAAAAAGTATTCATAACTTTTTTGCCACCTATTTTTAATTTCAATTTGCCTTTAAATCCAATTTGTGGTAGTATAGAGCTGTTATCTTTTTTTGCTAAAGCAATGGTTTTATTTTCTGCATAAGAAGGAATCTTCAATTCATGAAATACGCTAAGACCACCAAGACAATCGTTATGAAAATGATTGATTACAACAGCGCTAATTTCACATTGTTTTACTTCGGTAAGCCATTTAATAAGTTCAGAGCTAACTTTTGCAGTAGTTGGAGTATCAAAAACAATAGCTTTATTGTTATTGATGTAAACTAAGCCATTGGCAGATATTTTACCATATGTAGCAGTGTCTAAATAAGAAATGTGAACAAAAGAATTTTTAGACAAAGAAATTATTTTTAATGTTTCTGAACTGTAAGTTATATCGGATTCTTGTGACATAACTAATGAAAAAAACAATAATGTTGATAAAATTGCACTAATTTTTTTAAAAGGCATTTTATAAAAAATTAGTTATAAAAATATAAATATCATTTTAAAATGAATCATCTTCCTAAATTAATATTTGTTTATAATGCAAATTCTGGAAAACGTAACAGTTTGCTAGATGTTGCTCATAAAATAATGAGTCCTAGTACATATGCATGTAACCTTTGTAACATTACGCAAGATGTTTTTTCAGAAAAGAAAGTATGGAAAAACTTTAAACAGGATTCAGATTTAGAAATGGAATTTTTATATAAAGATGAGTTTGAAAGTGCTTATGGAGACAGGTTTGGATATAAGTTTATGTTTCCAATAGTATTGACCACAGGTGTTAGGGGTTTAGATGTGCTTGTTAGTACATCTAAATTAAATTCTTTACAGCAAACAAGTCAGCTTATGAATTTGTTGAGAAACAAATTGAGTATGGCTAACTAAATAAAGTTAGCCCAGTCTTCTTTTTTAAAATAATCATTCATATCATCTATAGAAGCTAGAACATCTTCTTGTCCTAAACCATTACTAGATGAGGTAATAAAATAGTTAGGCGCTTCTTCCCAAATCCCCTTTAATAACTGATGGATGTAATTTGTAACATGTGTATTAATAAGCTTAGGTTTTAGTTTATCTGCTTTGGTAAAAATTATAGAAAATGGAATTTGACTTTCTCCCATCCACTCCATAAATTCTAAATCTACTTTTTGAGGCTCGTGTCTAATATCAATTAGCACAAAAGCATTAACCAATTGTCTACGCTCTTTAAAATAATCTGTAATATACTTTTGAAAGGTTTTTTTACTTTTCTTAGAAACTTTTGCATAACCATACCCAGGTAAATCTACAAGAAACCAATTATCATTAATTTTAAAATGATTAATAAGCTGAGTTTTTCCGGGTCTTCCAGAGGTTTTAGCTAAGTTTTTGCGTTGTGTAAGCATATTTATTAGAGAAGACTTCCCTACATTAGACCTCCCAATAAATGCATATTCTGGTAAAGGCTCTTTAGGACAGCTAGCAACATTAGAATTGCTCATTACAAATTCAGCTGACTTTATTTTCATCTTTAAATTTTAGTAATTTATGAGTAAAAAACAAGTAGTAACTTAAAATTTACGCTTTTTTAACCAAGCTTCAAGAATAGTATTAAATTCTTCTGGATGCTCCATCATAGGTGCATGTCCACATTTTTCAATCCAGAATAAATCAGAATCTGGTAATAATTCATGAAATTCATCAGCAACATTTGGAGGAGTAACCACATCATTCTTTCCCCAAATAATACAAGTAGGCGTTAACATTTTTGGTAGGTCTTTAGACATATTATGGCGTATAGCACTTTTTGCTATAGCTAATGTCTTAACTAATTTTATACGATCATTTAAAGTAGCAAAAACTTCATCTACAATTTCTGGTGTGGCCACTTTTGGGTCGTAAAAAACATCTTGTGCTTTTTTCTTAATAAACTCATAGTCTCCACGTTTAGGATAACCATCTCCCATAGCACTTTCATATAAACCAGAACTTCCGGTAATGACTAATGCTTTTACTAATTTTGGATATAGTTTAGTATGTAATAAACCAATATGTCCGCCAAGAGAATTTCCTAAAAGGATCACATCGGTTAAGCCTTTATGTTTTAGGAAAGCTTCTAAAAACTTTGCAAAACTTTTTACATTCGTTTTTATTAAAGGCATGGTATAAATAGGCAATTCAGGAATTAAAACTTTATACCCTATATTGGGGAAATGATCAACAACTCCACTGAAATTACTAAGTCCGCCTAAAAGCCCATGTAATATAACAATAGGGGAACCTTCACCTATCTCAATATATTTAAATTTTCCTTCAGTTTTTAGTGTTTCTTTCATTAAAGTAGGTTCATTTACTCCATCGCAAATATAGACAATTCCATAGAATCTCAGTATAGTAATATTCTAAGGCTAATCTAAATTCTACTAGGTTGTTATTCAGTCACTTTGAGGTCTCATCTGCTAGAAAAAAAGCTTCCTCTTGTTTTTTAAGCTAAAAAATAGCTCAAAAAAGTAAAATTTATTAACAATGTGGTATTTTGTGGTCTAAAGTGGTAATAATTTTGATATATTTGAGTTATATAATAAAACCAGACTATAAAAGTGATCAATTTTATTGGTACATATGATTGTAAAGCAGATGTAAAAGGGAGGGTGAAATTACCGGTATCCCTTAAGAATCAGATGCAACCAGTATTATCTGATGGTTTTGTAATAAAGCGATCTGTTTTTGAGCCTTGTTTAGAATTATATCCAATGAAAGAATGGAATATTCTTATGGAAAAAATGAATAAGAAGAATAGGTTTAAGAAAAAGAATAATGATTTTATAAGGAGGTTTTCTGCAGGAGTAAAGGTAGTGGAGATAGATGCAACGGGAAGATTATTGATTCCAAAGAATTTAGTTGAAATAGCAAATATTAGTAAAGATGTGGTTTTAAGTTCAACCATAAATATTATTGAGATTTGGGATAAAGAAAGCTATGAAAAGGTGTTGGAAGATACCACAGAAGATTTTGCAGATTTAGCAGAAGAAGTAATGGGAGGAGATGAGGATGAGTTATCATAACCCTGTTTTGTTGATGGAGTCTGTTGATGGACTAGCAATTAAAAGTGATGGTATTTATGTGGATGTAACATTTGGTGGTGGCGGACATTCAAAAGAAATATTAAAAAGACTAGGTGATAATGGGAAGTTGTTAGCGTTTGATCAAGATGAAGATGCATTAGAAAATACAATTGATGATGCTAGGTTTACCTTAATTCATGAAAACTTTAGATTCATTACACAGTTTTTAAAATTTTACGGGATACGAAAAGTAGATGGAATATTAGGAGATTTTGGTGTTTCGTCGCATCAATTTGATGTGGCAGAAAGAGGTTTTTCTACTCGTTTTGATGCAGATTTAGATATGAGAATGAGTAAGAGAAATGCAATTTCTGCTTATGATGTGGTAAACAGCTATTCTTATGATGATTTAAGAAATGTGTTGTTTCAATATGGTGATTTGAGGAATGCAAATGCCATAGCAACAACAATCATTGCAAATAGAGAAGAAGCGCCTATTAAAACCACGGCAAAGCTAAAAGAAGTATTAAAACAATTTTTGCCAGAACATAGAGCTCATAAAATATTAGCGCAGATATACCAGGCTATTCGTATAGAAGTAAATCAGGAAATAGCTGTTATTAAAGAGTTTTTGGAGCAGGTGCCTGGTTTATTAAATGAAGAAGGTAGGTTAAGTGTCATAAGTTATCATTCTTTAGAAGATAGATTGGTAAAGCGGTATATAAGAGCTGGACAATTTGAAGGGGAGCCAGAAAAAGATTTTTATGGAAACATAAACGTTCCTTTAAAAAAAGTTGGAGGTTTAATAATTCCTTCTAAAGAAGAAATAGCGATGAATAACAGGGCTAGAAGTGCAAAGTTGCGAATTGCTGAAAAAGTAAAAAAGAATAAATAGAATAAAAAGGTGAGAGAAATTACTCTTAATATAAAGGTAAAAATTTTGATTAGTTAGTTGTTAAAAAAGCTGGAAGTAATGCTATTGTTATAAAGTGTTTCCAAGTCTTCTGGCTTTTTTAAACCAAAAATGTGTTCAGTGTTGCTTTAAATAACAAGAAATGAGAAAAGGGATTTTAGATATTTTAAAAGGAAAATTTTTGGTGAGTGGCGATGCTCCTAAAAACTGGATATTTATTATCTACACTTCTTTTTTAGCTGCAATTATGATTGCAAGTTCACATAGTGCAGATGGTAAGGTGCATAAAATAGCTGCTTTAAATGAAGAAGTTAAAGAGTTGAAGAATCAGTTCGGCGATTCACGATCTAATGTGCAACGTTTAAAATTAGAATCGGCGATAGTAAAAACAGTAGAAAAAAACGGTTTATTTCCATCGGAAACACCACCACAAAAAATAAGAATAAAAGCAAAAAAGTAATAGTGGCAGTTACAGAGAAGAAAATATTAACAAGGTTATATGTGGTGGCAGGTTTTCTGTTCTTCTTTGCTGTGGGTGTTGTTTTTAAACTGGTTTCTATACAAGTAAATGATGGTGATAAATATCGCGAAATAGCAGAAAATAGAACCGAAAGAGTATTTACAATAGAGCCTAATAGAGGTAATTTATATTCTGCAGATGGTAGTTTGTTAGCAACATCCGTATCTAAGTATAACATCCATTTTGATGCTGTAACGGTAAAAAACGAATTGTTTAATAGCTCTATTGATGCTTTGGCAAAAGCATTGGCAGAATTATTAGGGAAAACGCCATCACATTATGAAAGGCTATTGCGAAAAGCAAAGAAAAATGAAAGCAGATACGCATTAATAGCGCGTAACCTAGATTATGCTGAATACTTACAAGTTAAGAAAATGCCGCTCTTTGAAAAAGGACCATACAAAGGCGGAATTGTAATAGAGCAGCATACGGTAAGAGAACATCCATTAGGGAAAATAGCAGAGCGTAGTGTTGGTTATGAACGTTTTGATGCTGAAGGGCATGTAACTCGTGTAGGTTTAGAAGGTGCATTTTCAGAATATTTAAGCGGTACCAAAGGCAGTAGATTAAAGCAGAAAATATCTAAAGGGCGTTGGAAACCTATTGGGATGGATAATATTATAGAGCCTAAAGATGGTTACGATGTTATTTCAACCATAGATATTAACATACAAGATATTGCACACCATGCACTTTTAGGACAGCTAGAAAAATATAAGGCAGATCATGGTTGCGTTATTGTTATGGAAACTAAAACAGGAGAAATTAAAGCTATCTCTAATTTAGGAAGAACAAAAAGTGGTAAGTATTATGAGCGTTTAAATTATGCTATAGGCGAATCTCATGAACCCGGTTCTACATTTAAGCTAATGTCTATGGTTGTAGCCTTAGAAGATAAGGTTATTGATACAAGTACAATTATTGATACCGAAAACGGAAGATTTAAAGTGTATGATAGAGTGGTAAAAGATTCTAAATGGGGAGGATACGGAAAAGTTACAGCTGCAAAAGCTTTTGAAATCTCTTCGAATACTGCTTTTGCAAAAATGATACATCATAATTATAAGAATCAACCTGAAAAGTATGTAAACCGATTGATGGGTATGGGTTTGCATAAAGAATTAGGAATGCCAATAAAAGGCGAGGGTACACCAGTAATACGATATCCTGGTGATAAGGGCTGGTCCGGGATTTCTCTAGCATGGATGTCTCATGGATATGAAGTTTCTATGACGCCACTGCAAACACTTACTTTTTATAATGCAATAGCTAATAATGGTGAAATGGTAAAACCGAGACTTTTAAAAGAAGTGAAAGAATGGGATAAAACCATTTATAAGTTTGATAAAGAGGTGTTAAATAAACAAATATGCTCTAAAGAAACCATAGGTAAAGTAAAACAAGTACTAAAAAATGTGGTAGAGAAAAAGCATGGAACAGGGCATGGTTTATACAGTCCTAATTTTTCTATGGCCGGAAAAACAGGGACTTGCCAAAAAGACTATGTATCTAAAGACCCTAATAAGTTAAAGTACATCTCTACATTTTCTGGTTATTTCCCAGCTGATGATCCAAAGTATTCCTGTATTGTGGTGATTCATGAGCCAGATAAAAGTGTGGGCTATTATGGTGCAGATGTATCTGGACCGGTATTTAAATCTGTTGCACAAAAAATATATGCAACATCACCATTAGTAGATGAGGTAGAAGTTCTAGAGGCAGTAGATAAAAAGTTAGAGGCTCAATATGAAAATGATTTAGCAGTTTCTAGAAAAAAATACAATCAAATGCCAGACTTAGAAGGAATGAGTGGTATGGATGCAGTAGCAATCTTAGAAAACCTAGGGTTAAAAGTGGTTGTAAAAGGAAATGGAAAAGTAAAAAAACAGTCAATTTCTAAAGGAGTGAATTTAAAAGGAATAAAAAGTATAGTGTTGCAATTATCATGAAGCAGTTAAAAGATATATTATTTGGAGTGCATATTACTGCAGTAAGTGGTTCAACAAGTACTATGATCAATAGTATTTGTTTTGATTCGCGAGAAGTACGCCTAGATGATGCTTTTATAGCGATAAGAGGAACGCTAACCGATGGTCATAACTATGTAGAAAAAGCACTTAGTTTAGGCGCAAAAGTAATTGTTTGTGAAGTTCTGCCAGAAAAAGTAATCGATGGGATTACATATGTAGAGGTTAAAAATGCAAATCAGGCGTTGGCAATTATGGCATCAAATTTTTATGATAACCCATCTAAAAATTTACGATTGGTAGGGATTACAGGTACCAATGGTAAAACAACAGTAAGTAGCCTGTTATATCAGCTGTTTAAAAAAGCAGGTTATAAGGTAGGTTTAATTTCTACTATAAAAATTATGGTAGATGATAAAACATATAAAACTACCCATACTACACCAGATGCGCTTACTATAAATAAGCACATGAAATTAATGAATGATGAGGGTGTAGAGTATTGTTTTATGGAAGTAAGTTCTCATGGAATACACCAAAAAAGAGCCGAAGGTTTGGTGTTCGAAGGCGCTATTTTTACTAATCTTTCACATGATCATTTAGACTATCACAAAACATTTGCAGCATACAGAGATACTAAAAAACAACTTTTTGATAAGTTGCCTAAAAGTGCATTTGCCTTAACAAATATTGATGATAAGAATGGAGCAATAATGCTTCAAAATACTAAAGCAAGAAAAATTACATACGCTTTAAAATCATATGCAGATTATAGGGCACAAGTATTAGAAAATCAATTAAATGGTCAGTTATTAAAAATTAACGATAATGAGCTATGGTCTAAATTAATAGGCAATTTTAATGCTTATAATATGTTAGCAATTTTTGCCACTGCAGAATTGCTAGGTTTAGAAAAACTAGAGATTTTACGCTTGTTAAGTGAATTGGATAATGTAGATGGTAGATTTCAATATTTTATATCTAAAGCTAAAATTACTGCTATTGTGGATTATGCCCATACGCCGGATGCGCTACAAAATGTACTTCATACAATTAATACATTGAGGACTGGAAATGAGAGCGTCATCACCGTTGTGGGGTGTGGTGGCGACAGAGATAAGTCTAAGCGCCCGGTTATGGGGCATATTAGTTCAGAATTAAGTAATACTGCCATTTTTACTTCTGATAATCCAAGGTCTGAGAAGCCGCAAACAATTATTGAAGAGATGGAAGCTGGTGTAGAACCACAAAACACACGTAAAGTTTTAACTATGGAAAATAGATTGCAGGCTATTAAAACAGCTTGTAAGCTAGCCAATCCAAGTGATATTATTTTAATAGCGGGTAAAGGGCACGAGACCTATCAAGAAACTAATGGAGTAAGGACAAATTTTGATGATTTTAAAATAGTTAAAGAAGTATTAAGCGATTTAGGAAAATAATTCTAAGTATTATAAACAAGAAATAAACAATGCTATATTATTTATTTGAATTTTTAGAGAATAACTATCAAATACCAGGAGCTGGACTTTTTAAGTTCATTACGTTTAGGGCAGCTCTAGCTATGCTTATTTCTTTATTAATAGCTACAGTTTATGGTAAAAAGATTATTCTTTTTCTTCAAAAAAAGCAAATAGGAGAAACGGTTAGAGATCTAGGTTTAGACGGGCAAAAGCAGAAAGCGGGTACTCCAACCATGGGTGGTCTAATTATTATCATGGCTACTTTAATACCTGTTTTGCTATTGGCTAGATTAGATAATATCTACGTAATCTTATTACTAGTAACTACGGTTTGGATGGGTATTATTGGTTTTGTAGATGATTATATTAAAGTCTTTAAAAAAGATAAAGAAGGTTTAAAAGGTCGTTTTAAAATATTAGGTCAGGTAGGTTTAGGGCTAATAGTAGGGGCAACATTATATTTTCATCCAGAAGTAACGATGAAAGAGCATAGCCAAATCACAATTACAGAGAATTATAGGGTAGAAAAACAGGTTGGAGAAGAAGTGAAATCTACTAGAACAACGGTTCCTTTTTTTAAGAATAATGAGTTAGACTATACCAGTTTTATTTCTTGGATGGGAGATGGTGCTAAAGAATATGCATGGCTCTTATTTATTCCTATCATTATTATTATTGTTACAGCAGTTTCCAATGGGGCAAATTTAACGGATGGTATAGATGGTTTAGCTGCGGGGTCTTCTGCTATTATAGTACTCACCTTAGGAATTTTTACATGGGTTTCTGGGAATATCATATTCTCTAATTATTTAGATATTATGTTTATTCCACGAGCAGGAGAATTAGTGATTTTTGTAGGTGCTTTTCTAGGAGGTTTAATAGGTTTCTTGTGGTATAATGCCTTTCCTGCACAAGTATTTATGGGAGATACAGGTAGTTTAACTATAGGAGGTATCATCGCTGTAATTGCAATTATTATTAGAAAAGAATTATTGATTCCAGTTTTATGTGGAATTTTCTTTGCCGAGTCTATCTCTGTAATGTTACAAGTAGGCTATTTTAAATATACCAAAAAGAAAACAGGAGAAGGGAAACGTATTTTTTTAATGGCACCCTTGCATCATCACTATCAGAAAAAAGGATACCATGAAAGTAAAATAGTGACTCGTTTTTGGATTATAGGAATTCTATTAGCAATCATCACTATTGTAACCTTAAAAGTGCGTTAAAATCCCATCCCTAAACTTTCCCAACGGAAAGGGGGGTATGAATATGAAAGAGAAAAATAAAAATATAAAAAAAGAATTTCCCTCTTTTGGAGGGACAAAGGGAGGATTTTTAGTGGTTTTAGGAGGAGGCGAAAGTGGCGTGGGAACCGCAATTTTAGGGAAACAAAAAGGATATCAAATTTTTGTATCCGATAAAGGAAAAATAAAAGAAAAATATAAAAACGTTCTTATACATTTTGGAATAGATTGGGAAGAAGAACAACACACAACTGCTAAGATTTTAAATGCCGATGTAGTGATGAAAAGCCCTGGAATACCAGATACAGTACCATTAGTTGCTGAGTTAAAAGAAAAAGCTATTCCAGTGATTTCTGAGATAGAATTTGCATCACAATATACCAATGCAACTATTATAGGAATTACGGGTAGTAATGGAAAAACAACAACAACAATGCTTGTAAATCATATTTTACAAAGTGATGGTTTACATGTAGGTATGGCAGGTAATATTGGTGATAGTTATGCTAAAATGGTATCCGAAAAAAACTATGATTATTACGTATTAGAGATTAGTAGTTTTCAATTAGATGGGATTGTGAATTTTAGACCACATATCGCAATTTTAACAAATATCACACCAGATCATTTAGATCGGTATGGATATGAGTTTGATAATTATATCGCCTCTAAATTTAGAATAGCAGAAAACCAAACAGCAGAAGATTATTTAATCTATGATGCCGATGATCCGGTGATTACTGATTGGTTAGAAAAACACCCAGTTAAATCCAAATTAAGACCTTTTTCATTACAAAAAACAATAGAAGAAGGAGCAAGTATAAAAAACGAAGAGATACAAATTATAATGAATAATAATACACTTAAAATGAAAGCATCAACTTTAGCTTTAGAAGGGAAACATAATCTTAAAAATTCTATGGCGGCCGCTACAGCTGCTAGATTAGTAAACATAAGAAAAGAAACCATTCGTCAGAGTGTCATAAATTTCCAAGGAGCAGCACATCGTTTGGAAAAAGTATTAAAAATACACCATGTACAGTATATTAATGACTCTAAGGCTACTAATATAAATGCAACTTATTATGCTTTAGAAAGTATGAAATCTCCAACAGTTTGGATTGTTGGTGGAGTAGATAAAGGCAATGATTATATGGCTTTAATGCCTTTGGTTAGAGAAAAAGTTAAAGCAATTATTTGTTTAGGGAAAGACAATTCTAAAATAAAAGAAGCTTTTGCTAATGTAGTAGATGTATTTGTAGAAACCTATGCTATGAACGAAACGATAAAAGTAGCCTACAAAATTGCAGAACGTGGTGATACCGTATTATTATCGCCAGCCTGTGCAAGTTTTGATCTTTTTGATAATTATGAAGATAGAGGAAACCAATTTAAAGCAGCTGTAAAAAACTTATAGAAAATGGCGTTTTATAAAAACATAAAAGGAGATAAAGCTATTTGGGCTATTGTAGCACTACTGGCATTACTATCTTTTTTACCTGTATACAGTGCTAGTAGTAATCTAGTATATGTAGTGGGTGATGGTACAAAAACTACCATTAGTTTTTTATTTAAACACGCTTTATTTTTAATATTAGGCTTCGGAATTATCTATGCAACACATAAAATTCCAACACATTTTTTTAAGGGCTTATCTCTAATAGCAATGCCAGTAGTCATTGTTTTATTAGCATATGCTTTAGCGCAAGGAACAAGTATAGAAGGCGCTAATGCTAGTAGGTGGATTCGTTTGCCATTTGTACGCTATGGTTTTCAACCAAGTACGCTAGCAGCCGTAGTTTTAATGGTATATGTTGCACGTTATTTGTCTAAAATAAAAGATAAAGTAATTACATTTAAAGAAAGCATTTTGCCTTTATGGCTCCCAGTATTTTTAGTATTGATGCTTATTTTACCAGCTAATTTTTCTACTGCAGGGATCATCTTTTTTATGATATTAACCTTATGTTTTTTAGGTGGATATCCCATAAAGTATTTGTTTGGGATAGTAGCAAGTGGAATCCTTGTATTAACCTTATTTGTACTTACGGCTAAAGCAGTTCCAGATTTATTTCCAAATAGAGTAAACACATGGGAAAGTAGAATTACTAATTTTTTCAATGGGGAAGATTCAGAAGGTGATTATCAGATAGAAAAGGCAAAAATTGCTATAGCTACTGGTGGTATTATTGGTAAGGGAGCAGGGAAAAGTATTCAGAAAAACTTTTTACCACAGAGTTCATCAGATTTTATTTATGCGATCATCGTAGAAGAATACGGTTTAGCAGGTGGTATCACACTAGTATTATTTTATTTGTTTCTGCTTTTTAGAATAGTGGTAGCGGCAAATGGGAGTAAAACTATTTTTGGAAAACTACTAATTGTTGGCGTTGGCTTGCCTATTATTTTTCAGGCATTTATAAATATGGGTGTAGCGGTAGAACTATTTCCTGTAACTGGGCAAACGCTACCTTTAATTAGTATGGGTGGAACTTCGGCTTGGATGACCTGTTTGGCTATAGGTATCATTTTAAGTGCAAGTAACAAGGAGGCAACACCAGAGCCTAAAACAATAGCAGTAGACGAAACAAATCCTTTAGAGATATTAAGTGGGCAATTATAAATTTATATTATCAGGAGGAGGTACTGGGGGACATATTTACCCAGCAATTGCTATTGCCAATGAGTTAAAAGAGCGGCACCCAAATGCATCGTTCTTATTTGTAGGTGCAAAAGATAGAATGGAGATGGAAAAAGTGCCTAATGCAGGCTATGAAATAGAGGGATTGTGGATTGCAGGATTACAACGTAAGCTGACATTTAAAAACCTCATGTTTCCTTTTAAATTGATGAGTAGTTTGCTAAAAGCGGGGCGTATTATTAGAAAATTTAAACCGAATGTGGTTATAGGAACAGGTGGCTTTGCTAGTGGACCACTTTTAAAGAGAGCCGCAGGGAAAGGAATACCATGTGTATTACAAGAACAAAACTCTTATGCAGGGGTTACCAATAAATTATTAGCAAAACAAGCAAAGAAAATTTGTGTTGCTTATGACGGGATGGAAACTTTTTTTCCAGCAGATAAAATCATAAAAACAGGAAACCCAGTACGTGGAGATTTGGTGAAAATGTCTGTTGAAAAAGAAACCGCTTTACCTTTTTTTGGATTGAAAAATGACAAACCAACTTTAGTGATTTTAGGAGGAAGCTTAGGTGCCAGAAGAGTAAATCAGCTTATCGCAGCAAAATTAGATTTCTTTACAGAGTTAGGCATTCAATTAATATGGCAATGCGGTAAACTCTATTATGAAGAATATAAAAAATACCAATCAGAAACGGTAAAAGTTTTTGATTTTTTAAATAAGATGAACTATACCTATACAGCAGCAGATATGATATTATCTAGAGCAGGTGCAGGTTCTGTTTCTGAATTAAGTATTGTTGGGAAACCTGTAGTATTTATACCATCTCCAAATGTAGCCGAAGACCATCAAACTAAAAATGCACAAGCATTAGTAGAAAAAGAAGCGGCATTACTAGTAAAAGAATCAGATTTAGATACCAAGTTTGAAACAGTTTTTAAAGACTTGTTTTTATCAAAAGAAAAACAAAATACCCTTGGGGAAAATATAAAAGCATTAGCCATGCCAAACGCAACCAAGGCTATTGTTGATGAGATTGAAAAACTATTAGGCATAAACCAATAAGCCGCAAAAGTTTTAGTGTTAAGAATATGAATTTAAATAAAATACATAGCGTTTATTTTATAGGTATCGGAGGCATAGGAATGTCTGCTTTAGCACGTTATTTTATGTTCATCGGCAAAAATGTTTCGGGTTATGATAAAACAGAAACACCATTAACACAAGAATTAAGTGGTATTGGAATTTCAATTCATTATACAGATGATTTAGCGGTAGTTCCAAAAGCCTATTTAAATAAAGAGAGTACTTTGGTTGTGTATACACCAGCTGTACCACATAGCCATTCCGAGTATCAATATTTTTTAGCAAATGGTTTTACCATCAAAAAAAGATCGGAAGTTTTAGGTTTGGTAACGCAAGATTCGTTTTGTTTTGCTGTAGCAGGAACGCATGGAAAAACAACTACCTCTTGTATTTTAGCACACTTGCTCCATGAAGCAAATATGCCTATGACTGCTTTTTTAGGGGGTATATCGGAAGATTTTAAAAGTAACTTTTTATTAAAGGGAACTGAATATTCGGTTGTGGAAGCAGATGAGTTTGATAGATCTTTTCTACACCTAACTCCAAATGTAGCTTGTGTTACCTCAATGGATGCTGATCATTTAGATATTTATGGTTCGGTAAACGCATTGCATACTTCTTTTAAAGATTTTTCGGCTAAAATAAAAGAAGACGGAAAGCTTTTTGTTCGCAATGGATTGCCATTGGAAGGGTTAACGTATGGTATTGAAGATGATGCTGATTATTGTATAGAAAATTTAAAGATAATTAATGGCGCTTATTTTTTTGATATAAAAACGCCAGAATACACTTTTACAAAAGTTGTGTTTAATAAACCAGGCCGGCATAATTTATTAAATGCGTTGGTGGCTTTTGCTATGGCGTTAGAATCTAATGCAACACCAGAACGTTTAGTTAAAGCCTTAGCTAGTTTTAAAGGGGTAGAGCGACGATTTTCGTATCAAATTAAAAATTCAAATTTTGTTTTTATAGACGATTATGCGCATCACCCAACAGAAATAAATGCAGTTTTTAATGCTGTTTCCGAGATGCATGCCAATAAAAAAACATTAGCAATTTTTCAGCCACATTTATTTTCTAGAACTCAAGATTTTGCGGATGATTTTGCAGAAAGTTTATCAAAATTTGAAAATGTAGTGTTGTTAGATATTTATCCGGCAAGGGAAGAGCCCATAGAAGGAGTTACATCAGAATGGTTACTAAGTAAAATTTCTAATACAAACAAAAAAAGAATCGAAAAATCAAACTTAATAAAAGAAATTAAAGAACAAAATCCTGAAGTATTAGTGACGATGGGGGCGGGTGATATTGGTTTAGAGATTTCAAAAATTAAAAAAGCATTGCACCATGAAAATTAATTGGAATAGTATAAAATTATTGCTGTTAATAGCTGTAATTACTGGTCTTTTTGCTTTTTCTAATTTGAGGAGCGATCAGAAAAAGATCACTGGAATAGAAGTAAAATTCGAAAATGGGGACAATTTATACTTAACAACAGCCATGGTTAATAAATTGTTAATACAAAGTTTTGATGGTGTTCAAAACATGCCTAAAGAAAAATTAGCTTTGAGTACTATGGAAAAGGCTGTTGAAGCCAATGAAATGGTTAAAAATGCTCAAGTTTACCTCACCGTAAACGGAAATTTGATTGCGCAAGTCGCTCAGAAAAATCCAATTGGTCGAGTTGAAGGTCGTAGAACAACATTTTATCTAGATGATGAAGGAGAACGCATGCCATTGTCTAAAAATCATTCTGCAAGAGTTCCTCTTATAACAGGGAAAATTTCAGATGATAGTTTAGAAGACGTGTATGCCATTATAAATTATGTGAATAGTGATGATTTTTTAAAGAAAAATATGATTGGTGTTCATATTGTAAACGAAAAGAAATACCAGCTTAAGCTAAGAATGCACGATTTTGTTTTGAAAATAGGGGAAGCTGAAAACTTAAAGGAGAAGTTTAACAAGTTTAAGGCTTTTTATGTAAAAGCTACAAAAGATCAATTATTTAAGAATTATAACACAGTAAGTCTAGAGTATAATAATCAGGTTGTGTGCACTAAAATATAAGTTATGGAACAAGGCAAATATTCAGTTGGATTAGATATAGGAACTACAAAGATTGTAGTGATCATAGGAAAAGAAAACGAGTACGGAAAAATAGAAGTAATGGGCATTGGCAAGTCAAAAAGTCTTGGAGTGCATAGAGGCGTAGTAAATAATATTACGCAAACCATACAATCTATACAACAAGCTGTAGAGCAGGCAGAAACAAACTCAGGAATTAGAATTGGTTCTGTTGTGGTTGGTATTGCAGGGCAACACATCCGTAGCTTACAACACAGTGATTATATTACAAGGGCAGATTCTGAAGAAGTTATTGATGGAGATGACTTGGATAGACTTTGCAATCAGGTATACAAACTTATTATGTTACCCGGTGAAGAAATTATTCATGTATTGCCACAAGAATACAAGGTAGACGGGCAAGGAGAAGTAAAAGAGCCTATAGGCATGTATGGCGGACGTTTAGAAGCTAATTTCCATGTAGTAGTAGGGCAAGTATCTTCCATAAAAAATATAGGACGCTGCATTAAAAGTGCAGGTTTAGATTTAGGGAGCATCACTTTAGAGCCTTTGGCATCAGCAAATGCAGTATTAAGTCAAGAAGAAAAAGAAGCTGGTGTTGCATTGGTAGATATTGGTGGTGGAACTACAGATTTAGCCATTTTTAAAGACGGTATTATTCGTCATACCGCAGTAATTCCTTTTGGAGGAAACGTAATCACAGAAGATATTAAAGAAGGCTGTTCTATTATAGAAAAACAAGCCGAGCTTTTAAAAATAAAATTTGGATCGGCATGGCCAGGAGAAAATAAAGACAATGAAATTGTTTCTATACCCGGTTTACGAGGAAGAGAGCCAAAGGAAATCACTTTAAAAAACCTATCTAAAATTATACATGCAAGAGTTGTAGAAATAGTAGAGCAAGTGTATGTAGAGATCAAAAATTATGGTCATGATGATCAGAAGAAAAAGCTAATTGCAGGAATAGTGCTTACTGGTGGTGGTAGCCAATTAAAGCATTTAAAGCAATTGGTAGAGTATATCACAGGTATGGATACCAGAATAGGATATCCAAATGAACATTTAGCAGGAGATTCAGACGAAGAAGTTGCAAGTCCATTATATGCTACAGCTGTTGGTTTATTAATGAATGCAATAGAAACAAATGCTAAAAATAAAAAAGAAGAAGAATTAGAATTAGAAGAAGTTGGTGCTCCAGAAATGGCTTTAGACGAAGCTAATGGAAGAACTATAGCTTCTAAGCCTCAAAAAGTACGTAAATCTATATTTGATAAATGGTCTGATAAGCTAAAGGACTTTTTAGATAATGCAGAATAAAAAAATATAAAAACACAGTAAACCAGTAATACATAAAGTATGAGCAATAATACGGAAATAGGAAATATTTCTTTTGATTTACCAAAAAATCAGAGTAATGTTATAAAAGTCATTGGTGTAGGTGGCGGTGGTAGTAATGCCATTAATCACATGTTCCAAGCCGGAATTAATGGAGTAGATTTTATTATTTGCAACACCGATTCTCAGGCCTTAGAAAATAGTGCTGTTCCAAACAAAATTCAATTAGGGGTTTGTTTAACAGAAGGCCTTGGTGCAGGTGCCAACCCAGAAGTTGGGGAGCAATCTGCTATTGAGAGCATGGAAGAAATAAAAAATATGTTAGGCACCAATACTAAAATGGTTTTTATAACTGCTGGTATGGGGGGGGGAACAGGTACTGGTGCTGCTCCAATGATTGCTAAACAAGCTAAGGAACTGGATATCCTTACTGTTGGTATTGTAACAATTCCCTTTCAGTTTGAAGGTAAAATGAGGACTCAGCAAGCTCAGCAGGGTATCGAAAAGTTACGCGCCAATGTAGATTCTTTAATTGTTATCAATAATAATAAATTAAGAGAAGTATATGGCAATTTAGGCTTTAAAGCTGGTTTTTCTAAAGCAGACGAAGTATTAGCTACTGCAGCAAGAGGTATCGCAGAGGTAATAACACATCACTATACACAAAATATAGATTTACGTGATGCTAAAACGGTTCTTTCTAATAGTGGTACTGCTATTATGGGCTCTTCTATGGCATCTGGTTCTACAAGAGCAAATGAGGCAATCACAAAAGCATTAGATTCTCCATTATTAAACGATAATAAAATTTCTGGTGCCAAAAATGTATTGCTACTTATTGTTTCTGGTTCTTTAGAAATTACTATTGATGAGATTGGTGAAATTAATGATCATATCCAAGCAGAAGCCGGGCATAGCGCTAATATTATTATGGGTGTTGGAGAAGACGATGCTTTAGGTGAAGCTATAGCAGTAACGGTGATAGCTACAGGTTTTAATGTAGACCAGCAAGATGATATTGTAAATACAGAATCTAAAAAAATCATTCATACCTTAGAAGACGAGCAAAAAGCAGAGCAAAATTTAATGGGTTCTGGCAATATTGTATACACTCTAGAAGAGGAAGAAGAACAAATTATAGAAAAACCTCAAGCAGAGACTCCTAAAGTGATTAAGCATGTATTAGAAGAAGATACTATTCCAGAAATGGATTTGATTCCTACGTCTAATTATATCAAAAATTTTAATGTTTTCTATGAGGAAGTATTAGCAGACCAAGTAAGTGAAGATTTTGTAATTATAGATACTACGCCAACTATCAATGCTATAGAAGTAGTAGATCCAGAGGTAGTTACACCTAATGTTTCGGAAGATCAGTTTTCTTTTGGTTTTGATATGCCTTTAACAAAAGAAGAAGAAGAAAAAGAGAATGTAGTGCTGTTTTCTTTAGATGAAGAGGTAAATAATATAGAAGTAAACGAACCGGTAGAAGTAGTTCCTACATTAGAATTAAATGAAGAAGGCGAGACAAGATATAGTTTAGACGATTATATGGATTTGGAGAGCACTTTAACGGGTGCTAATGCTAAAGCTGAAGAACCAGAAATTAAAGTAGAAGAAGAATTAGCTTTAGAAAAGAAAACCATAGAAAAGCAAGAAGCAAGTGAAGCTCCTAGCGAAAATATAGATCCTATGGACATGCCAATTCAATCGCTTTTAAAAGATAGAGCTGAAGCACGTAGAAGAAAATTAAAAGATTTTAACTACAAGTTTCAAAACAATAACGCTAACAGAATAGATGATATTGAAAAGGAGCCAGCCTATAAACGTCAGGGTGTAGATTTAAAAGAGGCAAATAAAGAAACTAAAATTTCTAGAACTTCTTTAAGTGAAGATAGTAATGATGAAATACAATTGCGTTCAAACAATTCTTTTTTACATGATAATGTAGATTAAGGTTCCCGTTTTTAATGCTATAATTTAAAATAGTTTAAACCCGAAAATGCATATGGTTTTCGGGTTTATTTTTTATCTTCGTTTTCGTAAAAATAGAAAAGATGAGTTTACAGAAACAAGTAATGGATGAGATGAAAATGGCAATGAAAGCAAAAGATAAAGTTGCTTTAGAGTCTCTTAGAGCCATTAAGTCTGAATTGCTAAAGGCTCAAACAGAAACGGGCGCTAAAGAAGAATTATCGGAAGCACAAGAAATACAGTTGGTTACAAAATTAGTAAAACAAAGAAAAGATAGTGCTGCCATTTTTATAGAACAAGGTAGGCAAGATTTAGCCAATCCTGAGTTAGCGCAGATTGCAATTTTAAATAAGTTTTTACCAGAACAACTTACTGAGGAAGAAATTGAAAAAGTAGTTGTACAAACCATAGCAGCTACTGGAGCATCTGGTATGAAAGATATGGGGAAAGTAATGGGGATTGTTTCAAAAGAATTAGCAGGGCAAGCCGATGGAAAAACCATCTCTACTATTGTGAAAAGTAAATTAGTTTAAAAGTACTTTATAAAAAGGGTTGAACTTAGGTTAAAAAAAATAATTTTGATTACTGATTACTGATTACTGATTACTGATTACTGATTACTGATTACTGATTACTGATTACTGATTACTGAAATAATGGCTGCGTGGCGCAACTGGATAGCGCATCAGATTTCGGCTCTGAGGGTTGGGGGTTCGAATCCCTTCGCGGTCACGAATAAATAGTTCAATATGAAAAAACGCCAAGCTAGCTTGAGCGTTTTTTTGTTTGAATTATTTTCAAAGCGGAGCTTTGTGGGATCAGCGTAGCTAATCCTTTGGTGAATGATGATTAAGAAGGATGTTGCGTGTTTTGAAATTTATTTTTCCAGCCTTTTCTATTTTCAAAAGCGGAGCTTTGTAAGATAAGTACAGTTCATCCTAAAATAAAAAGTATGCCACCTACTAAACTCATGTGTTTTTTTGCGTATTATTCCTAAAAGTACATATCCATTTAATGCATACATCCCATATATACTTTTGCATCTTTGATATAAGCAGTTGCGTATTCTTGTTGTATTAGGGGCAACAGTTTATGCAACTCCTCTCTAAAGCCACTAGCAGCGATAAGCATATAATAGCCTGGTCTAAATGTTTCAAAAAAGTTAGAATATTCAATACTTATGTATTTTCCGTCATCGAACCTTCCTCTGGGAAAATATCCATGTTTTTCTCCACAACTGCAAACTTCATTTGTAGTAAGCCCTTCATTTTTATCTTGATGCATATTTCTAAGATTCAATGTAATCCCAAGATTCTTACTTGCAGCCTTAGCTTCTTTTAGGGCTGTATTATAGTTTTTGGTAGTTGCTATAATTAAAAAACTTTTAGTAAGCCTAGCTTCTTGGTTTTGAGCCTCTGTTGTTTTACTAAACGTAAAGAAAATAAGGATAAAGATGATAACTCGTAATAACATGGATTTCAAATTTTATAAAATAGTTTCTCTTGTGTAGTGCTTAGTTAGGTTACTAAAGTAAGTACCTAGGCCCTAAAATTATTTTAATTCTTATACTTCACTTGGTTATGGTATAAGTCCGCTAAATAGTATTCTATAAAATCTACTATTTCTGGATGTTCTGTATCATTTTTATACATTATATACACCTTATTAAGGTATTTGTCTTTAAAAGTATTGAAAGATTTATTTTTTAAATTTTCTTTTATATTCCACGTTTTTAAGCCTTCTAATACTTTTCTATGGTTCTCAAACCTTTCATTAATCGCTTTTAACTTTTCTTTAAATTTAGCTGTTTTTTCAATTTTAGGATCATTATTTTCTGCATTTAAACGGAAAAATTCTCTTTCTAATTTAGCGTCTATATTTTGGGCATCTCGTATTAGTTTAAAATGCGCTCTTAAAATAAAAGCATTATATTTTTCTTGAAATAACTGAAAATCATCCAATGCTTTTAAATAGCTAATAGCATTTTCTTTAAAAACATTTTCTTTTTTAGGAATAGATTTTTGCAACTTCTCCTCTAGCACTTTTAATTCTAGCTTTTTATCATCTGGTAATTTCCCAAATGTTGGTGAGGTTGACATTCTTAATATGGTATCTGCAATATAAATAGCATAATTTTCATACCTGTATTTTTTATAATTTAATGTAATGATGCTATCTTTTGTTCTCGGTTTCCGATCTTTTTTATTCCACTTAATTTTTGGTTTTTTAACATCAAAAGAATAATTATACGAAACTGTAGCCGTAAATTCTTTTAATCCTATTACAGTTGGGGTACTTCTAAAAAGTTGCACTGCATTAAGACTAAAATTATGTTTTTGTAATAACACATAAGCAAGACTTGCTCTAAGATTGGTAATATTTGTTGTCCCCCCCACATTAGTGGTCTGGTTATAGGATGAGGATAAAATGGAAGATAATTTATTGTCATAAAAACCTTTTTTTACGCTGAGTGTAGGGCCCCAAGTAATTGCATCTTCACGACCAATTGTATTTTGGGTACCATTCATTGCAGGGGTAATATTTAGGTTCTGTTCTGGGAAGCCAATAGTATAGGATAAGGCTACATTATGAAATACAGAGGCATCTCCAATTCTAACAATACCTCCTTGCTCATTAGCAATATCACTAACATTATAATTTAAATTTATATTTTCTTTTTTCCGTTTTGTGCTAGATAGAATGTAATTAATGTTCAGATTTGCGTTTTGAGATATTTGCCTATAGTTTAGGGTATCTGTAACATTATCTAAAAGATTATCATCATTAATATCATCAAACTGATTGGTTCTTACATTGGTAAACGTGCTAAAATTAGAGTAGGAACCTGCTACATTTAAACGTTCCGATGGGGTATATGTGGCATTAACAGCACCCACAAACCTACTGGTGGGGTTTGCTTTTTGGTCGTCTAAATCGTCTCTTTGATAGCCAACATTAAAACTTAAATTTACTTTATTATTAAAAAATGGCCTTGCCATATTAAGGGTAATATTCTCAAAATCATTATTAAAAAAATATGCCCCTAAAGTTTCATAACCTGGATCTACGCGTTCATAATCTACACCTAATGTTGCTTGGTAAAAAGCATATTTTAAACCAAATTTATAGGCGTTGTAATACTCTGTAGATGTTTTATTATTAAAAATACCACCTAGTAATCCCCGTTTCCCTTCGTTAGTTTCTTGTGCTCTTGTATCTTGTGTAATAGCCGTTGTGGCATATTCTGTTCTTAGCTCTAAGTTTTTAGATAGGTTTACACTTCCTTCAAAGCCTAAAACTAAATTCTCTTTAGGTAAAAGTCCTTCTTCGTCTGGGTTAATCGTAATAGAATTTTCTTTGTCTGCAGCATAAAAAGTAGAAACACCTATACTGTATTTGCTTTGTTCGTATTTTGCTTTAAATCCGTAACCTGTTCTGTTGTAACTTGCTACAGCACGTTCGTCTTCTTGTGGCTCGGTAGCTTTTAAAAGCCTTCCGTACATAGCACTAAAGGTAAATCCTTTTTTGGGTGTTAGATCTACCCCTCCACCTGTAAATTGATGTCCACTTAAGGTGTAGGGCGAAAAAGTCATGTTTACATCACCAATATGTGCTGTGATCCACTTGTATTTAGGATGTAAACTTAAGCGGTTAAAATTAAAAGGGAGCTGGTACCCTAACTGTTTGCCTTGGTTAGAATAGCTATAGCTTACTGGGATTGAAAAATTATAATAGCTAAAATTTAAATTCCCCTGAGCAAAATAGGTGAGAGGCTCTCTGTTGTTTCTTTGGTTACTTGTATAATAGATACTACTAGCAGAAATACTTCCACTTATTTTAAAAGGAGAAGATTTTCCGAAAGTTTCTATATCTATGTTCTGCGCAAAAATAAAAACAGGAAGAAATAGGAGAAAGTATTTAAGTAGGCTTTTCAAAAAAATGGGATTGACTCGGTAATCGAGATTTAAAATGCTCCGACACTTAGGTCGAAATCAATGTGAATTTTTCCTTTTAATGCCTCGTGGGCTTGCCAAGAGGTTCTGTACTTTTAGTAGGTATAAAAGCGCCTAGTTGTATTTTTTTCTTTGCGTTTTTACCTTACTTTCTACTAAAAATGTTTGGGAGATTAAAAAATACTTTTTCATAGCTTTTTAATTGTATTGGTTTCTTTAGGTTGGGTTACTAGTAAGAACGTTATTATTAAAGGAATCGTATAAAATCTATACTTTTTTTGTACTATTTTTTTTACCAATTCGCTATGTTTTTGTAAGTATAGTTTTATATTTTTAACGGAATAGAGCTCTAACTGTTTTTTGTGTAGAAACGTTCTTTTAAGATTTGCTATAAATATGTAAACATTTTTAGGATGAGACAGGAGGAAGTCAAGGCCTTATTTAAATTACATTTAGTACCGATTAAACCAGGTAGAAAATTTGAACAGAAATCATTTAAATATAGACTCTCGAATAAAACCTAAAATAACTAAAAAGAAAGAGCAATATGAAAAATTCTTAACTTAATGAAATTCAACGAGCGCTAGCTGGGGAAGAGTAGTTACTTTTGTATGATATGTAACGTATTATCTAAATCTAATAAAAAAATATTATCTCCATAAAACTTAGGAGCATGGCAATCTCTTGTTATTCCAAAACGATCTAAAGGTATAATTTCGTTATAACTACCATCCCCTGGATTAATTTTTAATAATGCGTTCGGTGATGTATCCATAATACACCAAATAAAATTATTATGCCATACAAATTCTGATAAAGGCATTTCTTGTTCTTCTCCTTTCACGCATATGGGTTTTGATTCTATTTGATAAAGAATAGCTCCTGTTTTTGTATCTACTTTATTGATATATGCATTAGATGTAGTATATAAATAACCTTGTTCTAGAATGCCAAATCTTTGAGATGTCTCGAGTTGCGTATGCCATACAACTGTGCCATCTGCTATTGATAAAGCAACAATGCTAGAGTCTGTTAAAACATAAATAGTAGTTTCATCTAGATACACGTTATTAACCTTACCTTTTTCCATACCATTCCAACCTTCTCGCATACCATATTCACTAATATCAACTTGCCAGATCAAATATTGGTTTGGTAAAAATTGATAGCAAAGGATTGAATCTAAACTTTGGCAAATCATCACTTCATTATCTAGAAAAAGTATTACTTCTTTAATAATTAATTTTCCTATAATTTTTAGAGAAGATTTATTTACCAAATATTTTTCTACTTTAAATTCTTCTACAAATTCCCTTATAACCAAATAACTCTCATTATGAATACTATAGTAATATTTTTGTTTTCCAAATATTTTCTCTTCCTCTAGATTCAGATTTACACCATAAAAAGTGTCATCAAAAATATGATTATCAAAGTTATATATTCCACTTCCTTTTCTATAACCTAATTTATTTATTAAGTCAAATCCTTTAAAATTATAAACATGAAATGTATCATCTCCTTTCTTAATTATAAATAAATATTTATCTATTTTCTTAAAATAGATAACGTTTTCTATTTTTTTGATTAATTTATAATTCATAAATCTGTAAGACTAAATATTTTACTAAATACTTTATCGTCCTCAATTTGTTTTAAAAGAAATTCAAGTCTATTTTGATTAGTAATGATATCTATTGAATCTGGGAAAAGTTTTTGAATTTTATAAGCAGTTTTAGGGTTAACTATAAATATGTAAACTTTTTTAGGACGAGACAGGGGGTGTTGTTAGTTTATTCTACTTCATCATGCTCAAAAATATGTAGTGTATTATCTAAGTCTAACAAATACATTCTGTTTTTGTAGAATTTAGGAGGATTACAATGTCTAGTTATTCCATAAGTATCTAAAAGTACTACTTCATGATAACTCCCGTCCTTAGGATCAATCTTTATGAGTGCATTAGGAGAAGTATCCATTATAGACCATATAAAATCTTTATGCCATACAAATTCCGATAAAGGCATTTCATATGGTTCATTATTAATGGTAATAGGTTTAGCTTCTACTTCATAAATAATATGACCTGTTTTAATGTCCACTTTATTTATGTAAGCATTAGAAGAAGTATATAAATAGCCGTCTTGGAGTAGTCCAAAACTTTGATATGTATTTAACTGTGTATGCCATAAAACACTACCTTTTTGTAAATTAAAAGCAACTATACTACAACCCGTTAACACATAAATGGTTGTGTTATCTAAAAAAATTTGATTTACTTTACCTTTCTCAAGACCATTCCAGCCTTGATGCAGACCATACTCACTTATATCTTTTTGCCATAAAAAATCTGTAAAATTATAATTATTATAAATACAAATTTTTGTTGCATGATTGGTAGTAAAAATTAATCTATCATTTATAACTTTTTCAAGTATCATGTTTTTATCGATAATTTTTTTTTGTATTTCAAATTTCTGTTTGTGAATTTTATATACGTGAGTTTTGTGTTTAATGTAGATATATAACTTATCTTCTTCTAATTGTGTTAGCGAAAGTTTGATATTTATTTCTATTTGATTAAAATCAATTATTCTAATAAATTTAGTTTCACCACTTTTAGTAGAAAATATTATAAATTCATCTAAAAAACTTATGCGAAAAATATCCTTAAGTTCAAAAAGTTTTATTTTATCAAAATCTTTTAATTTTGAGATTATTAGTAAATTATCTGATTCTTTTTCAATCAAATAATTATTATTTCTTGTCAAGAAAACTCCGTTACTTTCGTTAATATTATCTGTTTTTTTGTACATTAATCAACAATTTCAAATATTTTGTTAAAGTTTAAATTATTATCTAAAGCATCAATTAAATCTTGAGCATCTTCAATTTCACTGTTAAAAACTTTTTTCATTTTTCTTGAAAAATTTCCATTTACATCAAACAATTTTTCCAACTCATCTACTGGATTTCCATTAGTATTTTTAAGAGACTTCATGATATTGTCTTTTAATGTTTTAATATCAGGTATTCCTTTAGTTTTATTAAAAAACCATTTTAACTCCCCTAATTCTGTCATTTTGTTTAAATCTGTTATAAACTGTGTTTTAATGGTTACTGGATAAAATTTAGTCCATTTTTTTAATTCCGCCCTAATTTGCTTTCCTGCTCCATTAATGAATATCATGTCATAAATTCTATTTCCAGAAATATCAAAATTTTTGGTTTCAAAAGAAATTATTTTTTTTATAGATTTGTTAGATAGGCCATTTTCTGCAAAATTAAGAACAAATTTAGCACCAACATATTTTTTTCCTTGAGAAGTCATATCAGCAATAACCTTGCTGATACCTTTTATATCTTTAAACTTATAAAGTTGTTTTATAGTTTTTTGTAGTCCAGTAACTGTGCCACCGTCTCTAGCAAGGTTATTTAAACTTTTATAAATATCGCTACTTTTAAAGTTTTTGAAAATTTCGTCAAATTGTTTTGTAAATTCTGCAAGCTCGTTATTCGGTAACTTATCTATATTTTCTAAGAATTTCTGTAACTTTTTATATTTACCTAAATTATCTATTTCTGCTATTAACTTTTGTAAGCTTAAATTATCTGCGGCATTACCTAACTTATACGCTAATCTACCCGCTTGGTCTTGATATACCTCAATGGTATTTTGTATTTTTTTACTAAAGTTATCTACATTATTTTTTATTTGATCTAAAGTAGCTCCTGGGTTTAGTTCAAAGAAATTACCATTAGGCTGTATGGTTTCTAACAATTTAAAACCATCTAGTTTATCTGGAAAGAGCGTTTTTTTAAGAAACACATTACTCTCATGAATAAAACCTACAATTTCATCATTGTATTTACTTATTATGTTCCCTAATTGATCTAAAAAGCCAATTTCTACTTCTTTAATCTTGAGTAATAATTTATCTCCTACATGTTCTAATTTATAAATAATCTTACCTGTAGCTTCACTTACTACATTCATTACTTTTTTAGACCCTTTGGTTACCACAGGTATAACTTTAAAACCTTTACCTATTGCTTTAAAAAGATAAGTAGTGGCATCTAAAGCTTCTAAAAGTTTATTTACTTTACCTAATTGGCCTACTTTTGTAAAAGCAATAGCAAATGAGGCTACAAATGTGGTATCAAAACCTAGTTGATGACTTAACAAATACACATTATCAAGTGAATGTGCTTTAAGAAAACTATCACTTATTGCATCTACCATTTTACCCCAAGCTCCATCTTGTTGTAGCGAGTTATACATTTTTACAATCTCATCGTGTTTATCTGGGTTAATGAGGTAATTGATAAGGTCTAATGCTTTTGGGATGTCTGATACTACTCCTACAGCACCATTCCATATTCCAAATATAAATGCAAAACGGACCAGAACCAGATCAAAAGGGTTATTTACATCAAAAGCACAGGCATTACCTACTTTATACTTATTTAGTAAATCTTGAATATAATCTGTTGAAGGTTTTTCTGTTAATGTAAAGACAGAAGCAGCATTCTCTATCGGTTTCCACAGTGTTAACATTAGGTCCTCATAGCCTTTAAAAACAAAATCTTTATGGCATTTGTTGTAAAAAGCCTCAGGTACTTCTAGATATTTAATCCATTTACTAAGTAAACCCCCTAGCTCTGAAAAGCCTTCTCCAAGGTTTCTACATACTTCTCCTGTTACGGTCTTTGTATTTTCCCATAATTTTTGCATAGGTGATAATTTCTCCCAGGCTAAAATATCTTCGGCTATCTTTTTATAGGCTGCTGGGGCAATGGTAGTAAATTGCACCTCTTTTTCAGATTTTTTATGTACCCATAAGCCTATAATATTATCTTGCTCTTTAAAGCTTTCGATGTCTTGTAATATGGTTTTAGAGGTAAGTTCATCTGTAAAAAAAAGATATAGCTTATGACCTTCTAAAATAGGTGTGTTTTTTAATTTTTCTTCTAAACCATCATATTCTTGTTGGCTAAGTGCTCCACTAAAGTCGAACACTTTTGTGTTTTGTATGCTTTTAGTACTAGTATCCTTTGGTTTGCCATTTAAGGCTAGAGCATAATTATCGTCTGTATATTGAAATTCAATTTCCTGACTTTTTGGATTTTGCAGGTAATCTTCCCAACCTAAAATATATCTAGATAAGGCTTGTTCTCCTTTAGAAGTCCCAAAAGGGTTTTTTACGGCTTTTCTACGAACACTAAACTCTTTTAAATCAAGGATAAAATCTTTCTGTAATTTTTTTTTGAAAAATATACCTGTCCAAACATCAGCTTTTTCGGGATCTAAGAATTGTAAAATATTAAAAAAGTACTGACAGACTAAAATGTTATTTGTTTCTGTTTGTGTAAAAAGATCAGATTTCTCAAAAATAGAGTTTAATAAATTCGTTGCTTTTTTATATACACCTTTTTCTTTTTCTTCTCTAAAATTACTCCATTGCTTTTTATCATCTTTTGCCTTTTCTACTTTAGTATTATCACTCTTACCTTCTATTAATAGGGTTAAGTAATCATCTACTTTACTTGAAGTAGTTAATTCAAAGTCATTAGGAAATAAAGAAACTCTTAAATCTGGGCCATCAGTTAAAACTACATACATAGCTGTTTTAAGCGATTTATTAGCATTTATAGCTTGTAGCTTAGTATTTAAAGTAGTTAAATAATTTTGAGAAAAATTCTTTTTTACTTTACTATCATGCAAATAATATTCTAACTCTTGAGTGGTCTCCCCAAGAAAAGTAATATACCATCGTGCATCACTATTCACTTTTTTATTTCGCTGAAGTAAATAGTTAATCTGGTCGGCAGTATTATTTATAATGGTATTGTCTTTCTTGTTTGCTATACTAGATGCAAAAACAAAAAGAAAACAAAAGGTCAATGCTATTTTTTGTATGGTATTATGCATTTTCTAAAATTTTAATGAAAGCCGCAGCTAAATCTTCTTTTAAACGATCAATAATCTCTTTTTCTGGTACATTATTAGCTTTTTGCTCTTTAATTATTTTGAAAAAGTTATAAGATTGGTTTTTTGCATTTTCTATAAAACTATTAAACGTACTTTCTGATGTTTTATCGCTACTTAATATTGAAGCCAATCGAACGATTGCATAATTTTTTTCTGCAGTAGTTATCTTTTTAGCTTCTTGTAGCATATCTGTATCACTCACAATACTGGTAGTATTCAAAGGAATTAAAACTAAACCTAACTCTTCTGTATCTTCATTAGTAATGACTCTAGCATCTTGGATAATTTTTAAATTACTAGCTTCATTCCCTTGTGCTTCTCTATACAATTCTAATAGTGCTTTTTTAATTAAATCGGCAATTTCTTTTTTATATTTATCGGCTTCTTTATTACCTTCTTTTAAGTTTTCTTTAGCCTCTTTAAAATCTGCTTCCGCAGCTTTTGCAGCTTCTGTATCGCCATTTATGATAGCTTCATCATACCGTTGGTTTGCATCTTTTAGTTGATTGGCTGCATTCGTGATTTTTGTTTTTACTTCATCTGGTAGATCTTCGGTTTCAATTTTTTCTACTAATGCATCAACAACTTCGTCTATACGTTCTTTTGTGTCTTTATCGATGTCTAAATTTAAAGCTTCAAGGATACTATTTTTTAAATCTTCTAATAGTTCCAACTCATCAGCAATATCATCAATTCCCTCCCCACCTGTAGTAGCAAACTTAGGGTCGTATTCGGTTTCTACAATACCATTAGTAAGTTGCTTATCGGTATTGATTTGGATATTGTTAAAGCCTACTCTTATTTGGGTATCTCCTAAATAGGGCACTACAATAAAGCCCCAACCCGAGAAGTTACCGTTACCACCATAAATTTCTTGTACGGTAACCGGGAAGTCTCCAGCAGTAAAGACTTCGTTTACCCCTAACTGCTCTAAAGGATTTTGATTGGTGATTACAATTTCTGGCGGGATACCGCAATTGTACTCACTAGCTTCTTCTCTAGAGGGTGTTGTAAAGGTATTGATAGGCGAATAGCTATAGCCACCATTTGCCACACATTGCCCGCCCACTCGAAATTCATAGGTGGTATCTGGCTCTAAAAAGAAGAGTTTTTTAGTAGTTTCTACCGTTTCCGATTCAAACCAAATATTAGTGCCATTGCCTTTTGCCTTTCTAAATTGTACCTGATATTGTAGGTGATTTGGATTTTGCTGCCAGCTAATTTCTTCGGTAGTGGTGCCTTGCGATCTGGCTAAAATATATTCAGGCACATTACATTTACCAGTATAGGTAAAATAAAATATTTCACTAAATCCGTTATTTTTAAAAACAGCAGTTTCGCTAATCCCATCACTTACAATAGCGCGGACACGCCAGCCATATTTTTTACCTTCTATAAGCCCTGTTTCTCCAGGGCCGTAGAGTAGGGTGTTGGCAAAACCTGTAGTACTATATAAGTTGGGACTTGCTAAGAAAGCGGCTTGCGGGTCTATTTGGGTGTCCCACAGCTCTCGTAATTCAAATAAATATTCTACTCCTGTAGCATTAACATGCCGTGGGGTCCATTGAAAAATAACATTTTGTGGGTCTTTTGCGGGCACTTGTTCGCCTCTTTGGGGCAGGTTTAAAAAAGGAGGGTCGTTCAGTACCAAATAAACTGGGAAGCATTTTTTTTGTGATAAAGGCCGCCCTGTAACCCAATCAAACACCTCAAAACAAAATTGGTACAACCCATCAGGTAAAGGCCTGTTATAGGCGTTGGGAGTAATCCCTTCTAAATTTTGCAAGTCAAAATAAGGTTGTAAGTCTAAATTCGATAAACGTAAGGGTACGCCACCAGTGAGTTGAATAGGAGCTGCATTCTGCACAAAATTTGTAGACTGTATGCTTAGGCTATTCCCAGAAATAGAAAAACGCAACCGTACTTGTAAATCGGCTTCATTTACATCTGTTAAAAGTAAGTTTACCAATATTTTTTCGCTAGTTGTAGTAGCATAATCCGATAATTTTAGGCTATAGGGGGGGACTACCTGCGGATTAACTTGTACCGGGAATAGTTGTGCTGATAATAGCGTGCAGCTTAAGAGTAGGTATACCAAGGAACACCATCCTATAAGCTTGTTTGGTAAAGCACAGAACATATTGTTTTTAAAAGAAATGAAGCTATATGTATTCATCTTATTCTTTTTGGATTTTAATATCGGTTAGTAGGTAAGCGTTTTGACCCTCTTTTACATATTCTTTTATTTTTATAGCCCCTTTTCTGCCATTTTCTGTTTGGAAAAGCACTATTCTAGGCACTATAGCGTCTGTAAAATGCTGTGAGCCTCCAATGGTTTCTTCTATAGTTAATGCACTTAAAGTACTGTCATCTACCATAGCATCAAACTGGGCAACAGAAAGCGAAGTAACACAGCCACACTGTTCTTGTGAGTTGATAAAACGTGTACGTTGCGCATTAGAAATGGGTTGAAAAGTTGTAGTGCTTAAATTATCTGGTGATACAAATTTGTTAAATGTAAAGTTTTCGTCTAATCCAAAAAATACAATATCGATTAGATTAGGGGCTACGTTAGCAAGGCTATCTCTTGAATAGGTTTCTCTGGTACTGGTAGCAAAAAAGGCACCTTCTATATTGCTATTATGAGTGGTGTTGATGCCAAATTTAACATCGGCAAATGTTCTAAGATTTGTATTTGGTAGCAGGTCTATGGTTTTAGAAATGCTTAAAGCTTCTTTTCCGTTAGAGGCTGTTAGGGTTAGTGTTTGCCTGCCAGCGGTAGTGAGTGTTACCGTTGGGTTTTCTGCAGTACTTGTTAAAGGCATCGCATTTGTAAAACTCCACTCATAGCTTAACGCCCCAATACTTTTATTTTGCATGTTTAAGGTAACGGGTATTTGAAGGTCATCATCTTGGAAGGCCACTTCCCAATCAAAATCTACCGCTAAAAGGTCTGCAACAGGTATTATTTTTTCAATTTCTTTACTTTCTCTACCATTGGCTACCACTAGTTTAATGCTATGGTCTCCGGGTTCGTTAAAAACAACATTTCCGGGTTGTTCTTCCATAGATGTTGCTGGAATTCCTCCTTCAAAAGTCCATTGGTATGTACTAGCACCTTTGGTGGTATTGGTTATGGCTACTGTAGCTGGCGCAAAATTATTAATCTGTATTTCGGTCTCAAAAGCTATTTCTATGGCAGCATCTAAAGAAACACTAATTTCTTTGGCATCCATAGCACCATCTTTATTGGTAGCTTCTAAACGAAGGGTATATTCGCCAAAAGTATCGTATACTAATGCACCAGGATTTCTACCCGTATCTGTTTCTCGGTCTGCCCCTATAAAAGACCATGAGTAGGAATCTGCCCCTGTTGTTTTGTTTAAAACTTTTATCGTTACTGGGATAGAAAAATCATTATTAACAACAGTAATGGAAAAATCTACTTCTACAGGAATCTGCTGCTCTTGCGTGCAATTGATGCAAAGCATAAGCATTAAGCATAGGTATAAGGAATATCCTAATTTTATTTTTTTTGCCTGTACCATCTTATTTAATACTAATTTTTCTGATCTCGTTTCCTTTGGCCGTTTCTAACAATAAAATATAGGTTCCGGAAGCTAGAATAACATTGTAATCTATTTCAAAATTAGTTGCCGCTGCTTCTTTACGGCTACCTGTTAAAGCTTTAGAAGCCAGACTAAAAATCTTTAGCGAAATAGGGCTTGCTTCAGATAATGTAATGTCTGCTCTAAAAACACCATTAGAAGGGTTAGGGTATACTTTAAACTCCTGAATAAAAGGGGTTTCTGCATCTCCAATATCGGGGATTACTTCGGACTCGCCTACAATAATGGTTTTCATAAAATCGATATAACAAGTCCCTTGATTAGAGCGTAAAATAATATCATACGAACCTGGTTCTGGAAAAAGGAGAATTACATTTTCATCAGACTCTACAATGATTTCTGCTTCTGGTGGAAAATACCATTCTACGGTTTCCCCTAAGGGTTCACTAATATTAACCAATGCTAATTCTTCTCCTGCAAATGTTTGGGTGCTTACTATAAAATGCGCATCTATAGGCGTATCTGAGGTGGTGATAGCAATACTATCGCCGCCACTACAGCCTAATTGAGTGGTAATTGCTACAGAGTAGGTACCACTTTCGGTAATTTCTATGCTAGGTGCTGTACTGGTAAATCCATTATCTGAGGTCCAGAGATAGGTAGTGCCTTCACCTGGATAGGTAGCATCTAAAATAGCACTCTGACCCCCACATAACAAGCGATCTTCGCCTAAATTAATTAAATCTGGTAGCGGGTTTTCTAAGCTAATATCAATACTTTCTGAACATAAATTACGATCGGTAACTGTTATAGTATACTCTCCTGCCCCTAAGGTATTGGTAAACGGACCATTTAAGTTTGTAATTTCTGTGCCATTTTTATACCATTGGTAGGTATATGCTTCTACTCCTCCAGTTACAGCTAAAGCAATTACCCCATCGGTACTATCAAAACAAACTGGATTACTTTGTTCTGAAATAGCTATTTTTAGGGGGTTAGGTGCTTCAATTGTTACTTGTGCGGTAGCTTGACATCCTTTTTCGTCGGTTACAAAAACCAAATAAGTGCCTCGTTCTAAATTTTCTATTCTTGGAGTCGTTTCATTGGTAGACCATCTTAATTCATAGTTTCCTGTACCACCAGATATCATAGCTTCTGCCCAGCCTTCTGAACCATCATTACATTTTAGGTCTTGTTTTGTAAACGTGATTTTAATCTCTTCAGGATCTTGTATATGATATACCACATCATTAGCGTTTACTAAAACATTATTAACATAGGCACCTACAATAATATCATTTGCATCTCTAATATTTACTGCATAACGTCCGGTATTGATGTTGGATAAAATACTATCTCTTTCTGATGTTAATTCTTGAAATATTCCGTTTTCATCTTCTTTTTTCCAAGTATAGAAATACGGTAATCCATTATTTGCAAAAAGGTCTAGTTGTACACCGCCTTGGGCATGCGCCACCAATTGCCCATCACTAATTGGATTGTTAAATTCATTAGTACTATTGCAAGAAATAGGGTTGGTTTCTTCTATTTCTAAAACCAAAGGTTCAGGTTCAGAAATTGGGAAACGTTCGTCTACAAAACAGGTCTGTTTTTGTATGGCAGCATTAAAATTAGCATCTGTAACGTATAAGGCGTATTCACCCGCTCCAATACCCTCTAAAGTTGTTGTATGGTTTTCAGTAGTTACGGTATTGGTTACTGTATTTAGGAGGGTGCCCGCTGTATTTCTCCATTCTACAGTATAAGGCATAGTACCTCCGGTAATAACAGCAATAATACGGCCGTTTGTAAAATCAGCTGCTGCTGCGTCATTACTCTCACTCATACGGTCTGGAGTTACGGGTACAAATTCTACTTTTAATGGTGCATCTGGTTCATCAATAAATTGTTCTAAAACCAAATCGGTATCTTGGTCTGGTACTAAATTACCGTCAATATCTGTAACAATAACTTTTGCAACACAGGCATTGGCATCTCTTACTTTGATTTGGTGTGTGCCAGTTATTAAATTAGGAATGGTATGCGTGTTTGTATTGTCAAAATTAACCCAATCGTCAACAGTGCCATCTGGTCTAATAAGTTGGTATTGGTAATTATTTAAAGTACCACCACTAGCTGCAATGCTTATGGTACCATCTTGGCCACCTTTACAATTTACTTCGGTATTAGATGAAATACTAAATGTTACATAAGTAGGCTCAAAGATGTTAAAGTTAACTTTATGATCAGGGCCATCTGCGAATAGGGTGCCGCCTCCAACAAATTCTGCTCTAAAGCCTTGTGGTTTGCTTCCGGGAAGTCCTGTAATGGTTAAGCGATTCCCTTGCATATCTGCTCTGGTAATTTGTAATGATTTCACAGGGGCATAGAGGGGAGGTCTACTACTTCCTATATTTATTTGTTCTGATAAATCTACAATAGAAAGGCCTAAGGATTCACCAAAACGTAGTTGTCTATCAAACTCAAGAGTTACAGTAGCATCTGAAGCTCCAAAACAGGTGACTGGTGTTATTTGTGGACGTCTTATAATATGGGGTGCAGAATTAAGGATTATATAATCTTCTATGATCCCCGGAGGGTGATCAAAACAAGGTTGTATTCTAAATAAAACTGTTCGCCCTATTCTGAACGAGGATATGTAGTCACTAGCTTTAAAAACTAGAGTATTTGGTATTCTTTGTCTAGGTAATGGTCGCCAATTTAAAGCATTAGGAAAAGAAGAAGGATTTTGTACTACTTGATATTGCCAATTGTACGAAGAAGGACTAAACCCAGGCCTAGCAGTAACCGTAAAAGCATCATCATAGCCTAACTGCGTATTAAGGGGGTTTTTAAGAACATCTACGGTATTAGAAATTTCATAATCTACTACAAGTCGATGCTCTGCTTCAAATTCTCCACCATTTCTTTCATACACATCATGGCGACCAGCAGTGCAACTATTATTTGATAGGTCGTAGAATCTTTCATGTTCTATACGTGTACCTCTACCGCTGCGGCAACTTCTTCCACTTCTTCTTTCTCTAGTGAATGCAAATACACGTAATCTGGTAATTGTTTTGTTATTAAAAATATATACAGGTTGTAAGCTGGCAGGATTTTCGGTAACTCCTTCTCCAAAATCTTGTCTGTAAAATTCATTAGAAGTACCATCAGAGAAATAAGCAGTGAGGGACACATGTGTTTCGCAAATTCTTTCGTCTCCATTAACAAAATAATAAAAATAAGGAATTTCAATTCTTGAATTTTGTCCAAATAATGTTGTACTGAATAAAAATAATAGTAGGTATATTAATTTTTTCATAGTTTAATAATTTATTTCTATAACTTCTAGTTTTCCGTAACTACCATTGGTGTAAACTGGGCGTATTTGATAGTTATAGGTATTACTAGGTGAAATATTTTTGTCTGTAATTTCTGTTACTGTAGCAGGTACTTGTTTCCACGTTACAGGAGTACCTTCTTTTTTAGATTTGTAGATCACTAATTCTTTGATGCTAACAGGTAATTTTCTCCAATACAGTTTAATGGTATTTTCAGCCCTGCTGACTTCAAAATTTAAACCCTTTATTAACTTATCTTCTGTATTAGTAGCTGTTTCAACAGTTAGGGTAGGGCTTTCATTAGAAATTAATCCACTATCATCTATTGCCTGTATTTTATAGCTAAATAGCGTGGCGGGTATAATTTTAGCATCTACATAACTTGTTATACTGTCTTTTGTTTCCCAAATAAGTTCCCAATCACTCGATACACTTTTATTTTTCCGGTACAGTTGATGGCTATCTACATCACTACTGCTACTTTTTATCCAAGAGAGCTTAACTCCTGTATTACTTACTTTATAGCCCTTAAATATGGGAGCAGAAGGTGGTATAAGATCTGGTTTTTTTATTTCTAATACTTCTGAATAGTCAGAATTATTAAAACGATTGTCTACTGCTACTACCGTATAATATACTTTATCATTTAAAGACTTTACTTGTACGGTATCTATAAATTGTGCTTGCTCTATAGGGTCTATCGTAATTTGCGCATAGTCTTCGTTTTTTATATTACCCCGAAAAACACGATAGCCTAAAAGATCTTTTTCGGTATTGGGCTCCCATGTTATGCTTGTAACTCCTAAACTATCTATAACCCCTTTTAGTCCGATTGGTTGTATTGGAGGGATGGAATCTATAAGTTGAACTAGGGCAGAAAAAGAGGCCGTTTCCGTACTGTCTTTGCCCATGGCTATTACTTTTAGATAGTTGGTAGTGTAAGGAGTTGTTATTTCTACAGCTCTAGTTTGGGGTAAAATATCTTTTTTGATCGTTTCATACTTTCCATTATCTTTTGCAGCAGTTCTGATTTGAAATGCTGTAATTTCATTTTCTTTTTCTTTGGGGAACTCCCAAAATATTTTCGCATTGGTTTCTCCAACCAATTCATGTTTGGTAATAAATGGTGTTGCTGATAATGCTTTTTGCCCTTGTCCTGAAATCGCTTTAGAAGGTTTTCCTTTTTCACCAAAAGGGGAAACGCCAAAAACTCTATAATAATATTTTTTATTGTTTTGTGTTAGAGTGTCTACATAGTACATCCTTTTTGTTGGCGAATCTTCTGTATTGTTAAGGTTTACCAATGGTAAATCGTCTAAACGTTGATAGTTATTCCCATCTGTAGAACGTTCTACATAATAAGTGGCATAAATACTTTTAAAAAGCTCATACTCCCAGGTAAGTAATACTTCTTTATCTTTAAAAACACCTACCAAATCTAGGGGTGCTGGTAGGGTATCTGTAGCAGAAGCTTCTATATAGACGATGCCTTCTTTTACATTGGCTAATTCTGTGGGGATAGCGGTTTCTACTCGGTACAAATATCCCTCATTGGGCTGTACATCCATATCCACATAGGCTAAAGCGGCTAATTTTGCTGCTTCAAAATTCATGTCTGCTGCAAAAAGCGCAAAAGAAAAACGTTGTTCTAATTGTTGTACTCTATTTACAATAGCCATAAGTTCTCCTTGATCTGTACCAATTTCAAAATCATCACCATAAACAGCTTGTGCTAAAATGGCGGTATTATCATCTTTTAGTGCCATGGCTTCCCAAGATGCTATTGGTGCAGGCTTTAAAGGCGAAGCGATTAGAGTTTTTTGATCTGGTTTCTCTAATCGTTTACCATCTCTATACACAGTAAAACGCTTTAAAGTATAGCCATAGGTATTGGCTCTTTGCCATGCCACAGCGTCAGTTGGTCCCCAACGCAATAGTATTTTGCCTTGTTGTGCTCTAGCGATAACCTTAATGCTAGGTTGTGGAACACTGTCTTGTTGTTGTGCAAATGACACAAACGAGATGAAGAATAGATAGGTAAGGATCTTTAATTTCATTATAATCTTTAAATAAATAGTAAAGTGTTAAACCCCATAACAATATGTTATAGGGTTTTTGTTTTTTTAATTTACACGCTCATATACATAGGAGATAATTAAATTCGTATTTCCTTCAGTTCTTGTAAAAATATAGCTAAGTTCATTGGTATTAGAATTCATTACTCTTAATTCAACTCTTCTGGGACTATCTTCTCCATTATATAATAAATCAAAACGTGCACTATCAACACTAGTAAAAGTTCCAGATCCTGTTTCGCCTGCATCTACACTACATTCTATTTCGTTAGTATAGGTAGTTCTAGAAAATGTACCGTTACTTGCAATAGATAAGGTAGACTGCTTTATACAATCTGTAGCTGAGTCTACTCCATTTGTTTCAAATCTTGTTAAATTCCATTCTCCTGTTGCTAAGCCAGTTGAACTTGTATCTCCTCCATCATCTTTGCTACAAGACATACATGTTAGGCTTACTACAGCCAATACTAAAAATACTTTTTTCATGTTTAATCGTTTCATTTTCTTATTTTTATATCTTACCTACTTCTATTTTGCGTCTTTTTTCGGCTTATTCAGACGTTTGTTATTATTCTAAGTCTAGAGCATTTTTATAGTTAAAAGTTGCATTACTTCCTAATCTACCCCCTGGGAGTATGTATTGTAATTTAATAGTATATGATCCTTTTGGAATAAATTTATATTCGGTGTCCAAAATGGAAGCTTCTACGGTATTTGGTGAAATAAGGCCATTAGCAAAATCATTTAACACTCTTGTTTTTGTAAACACATAATCTAATTTATAGAGCTCAGGTAAATTGTAACGGAATGGGAAATGAGTTCTTGTCCATCCTTTATGTACGCCATATGCAATATTTGTTAGATAATTTGTAAACAGCGGTAGTGCTTTTTTTGGTGGTAAGCCATAAGGCTCTTCGGGTCTTTCTATTTTGTATGGTCCTGTACTATATTTTTGATATAGTATTGGGTTGATATCTTGTGTAAAATAACGATCACGCAAATCAGATTCTGCAACAATCATTGGTGTATTATCGGTGTATGTTGTGCCTATTAATTCTGTTGTTCCAAAAGCTTCATGATTGTCTATAGCATTGTATAAGTAGACGACATCATTAGCAATTTTCCCCCAAGCATAATTCGCTACTTTCATGGTTTTTATTTTTTTTGCAAATGTATTATAGGCACTACTAGAAAATTGATAGCCAATACGTTCTATGCTTCCGTCTTTTGAGACTTTTTGGGCTTTTCTTTCGGTAATAGTTAAGGTGTTACTCTCCCCTAAATCTTCGTTTTTAGCTTTAGTTGTTGTAGCTGTAGCTGCTGCAGCATTTTTGGGTTTGCTAAAAATAGACAAGGAATAATTGGTAGCTTTATTTAAGATGGGTAAGGCGTAATTAACCGTATTGCTACTGGTATTATAGGAGAATTTTACCTTCTCTTTAAGGCCTTGCTCACTTATAATCTCCAGTTCGCTTTTCCACTGTGCATCATCAAACAAATAATCCTGACCTTGTTTTAATTGTATGTACCCATTAGGATGTTCTTTTGGATAGTAGTATTGCTGGTCTATAACAGGGTAGCAGTATACAATATTTTTTAAAGGAATATATTCTGGAGCCCCACCTGTTGTAAAAGAACGTTCTTCTATTTCTTGCGCAGGATTACCATCTACCATTAGTGTTTTAAAAACGCCATTTATTTTTTCTTGGAAATTTACGGTTACAGCTACTTTTAATTTTGTAGAAGGTGGTAAAATATCTTCCGGAATAAAAGTAACCGAATTTCTATTTTCCCCTAATTCCATTACCCCAGGAATGGTTTTGTTATTTTCATCTGTAATTTTAAACTCAGCAAGCAAAATTTTATAAATATGATCTCCGTCATCCTCAGGAATGGTTAATTCTTTTTCTATAGCCATATTAAATGCTGCTTGTGGGATAGCAAATACATCTGTATCTGTTTCACCATCAGTAGGGGTAAGGTCACTTATAATTTTTAATCCCCCTAGAGGCGCTTCATTATCAAATTCGCATTCTTTTCCTAGTGTAATTTTAAAATTAAACTTCCCTTTAACTAAGCCTCCCAACAAGTCATAATGCCCCCCTACATAGCCACGCATCCAAATGGGGTTGGGCGCTTTTGCTTGTAAGAGTACTGCTGCACCTGCTTTTATAATTGGGATTCGTTTTTTGATGAAAAACAACTTTACATTAATGCCTAATTCTCCTTGTAAGTAAGCATAGGCTTGCCCATTAGCATACCATCCATTAATACCCACTTGGTCTCCTGTATTAACACATTTGGCTTCTCCATAATCTTTTAACATAATATCATAGCCTAAACCTGCTTGGAAACGAGCATAGAACATTAGAAATCTCATATTCCCTGTATCCATAGAAAAATCACTACCAAAAGCAAAACCTCTACCATTTCCTAGTGCATTTTCGTCTCTCATGTAATTTAAAGACTCCGCATCTACGCCTAAAATTTCTGCAACAATTGGTGGCGGTGGCGGACTACCAGGTATATTATCTCCTAGCATAAAATAATTGCCCGATTCTACTGAAATAGGTCCAACAGCTAATTTTAGACCGAGCCTATCTGTGGGGGTTCCCATATACACATACCATTCTTCTTCAGAAATATGAACGACTCCCCAGCCAGCTCTTCCTCCAGAGGCTCTTCCTTGCAATACGCCGCCCACTACATTTACATATAGATCCATTGTGGCATGGAAAGATTTGTTTACAAAATCGAATTCCATACCAATTTTAGCACTAATACCAGCTTTGCCAGATACATCAGCGCCATATTCTTTGTCTGCTTTATCTAAAAATGTTTTCCCAACTTTACTATCCATTACACCATTTAGCGCTTCACTGTCTACCATGCTGCTTAGCTTATCTGTTAAACCTGCCACTGGATTAGGAATATCAAAAGCTTTCATTACTTGGGCTTCTCCAAAAAAGCCTAATCTGTTAACGCCACCTTTTCTATTAAATTCAATTTCAAAACCTGCGCCTATGTTAATTGCTTTTTCATCAGGAATACCTCCAAAAACCATGGCTTTTACGCCTAAGCCAGTATTTGCATTCGGAATGTAAGAAAGGCCAGAAGGCGAAAAATCTGGTCCTGCATTTGCACGTCTAGTCATTTTATAAAAGGCACCACCAGCAAAACCAGATAATTGCATAGGCCCTGCTTGTATTTTAAGCCCATGAACTGCGGCATCTACATACCAGTATTTAAACTCTTTTTTTCCAAAAATAGCTTTACAAGTAATGGGGCCAAAAGCACTGAAAGTACCTTCTATATTTCCGGAGAATCCATTGCCATATATGGGATCATCATTCATAAGGAGTAAGCCTCCTTTTATTTTGAGTGCCCCCATATTGGCTTCAATATTTATTTCTGAAAGCGCTAAACGGTCATATTTCCATTTTTGCACAAATTGTTCTTCTTTAAATTTTCCGAAAATCCCCAATCGTGCATCTGCAGCAAAACCTTTGTCAGATTTTCCCATCAGATTTATTTTTAAATCAAAAGCAATACCCGCTTCGTATTCATTAGACATAAAAGCAATATCTGCAATGGAAACAGGGAAGTTTGCTAGTTTTACTTCATCTTTATATCCAAAGTAATCTACTTGTAGTATCGGGGCTTGGGTTTGTAAGACTAAATTTTGAAATTCTATTCCTTTAAAATTTACAGTTTCTTCTTCACCATCTTTATTTTTAATCTTATCTCCTTCGGTGGCTAAACTTTCTTTTTGACTGGCAGATATTGCCATTCTCCCATTTAAGACCGCTTTTGGTTGAAAGTTATTATCTACAACTTTTAGTTCTATAAAAGAATTGGGTAATAGTTGTGCTTGTGCTTTCCATACGTTAAAATTTAGAGTGTCTGTAGTAGCAACACGGATATGGTATTCTTCTTCGCTAATAAGCCCTGAATACCGTAGTCCTAATTTTTTATCACGATCATTAGTACTATTATTACTACTCGATGACTTCTTATTTGAACCAGAAATAGGTAACACCACTTGACCATCAAAAGCCGCACTGGTAATTCTATTTGTGGTTAGTTCCACATCAATATAGTCTACCGAATAGGCCCATGCTTTTTTCTCATTAGTTCTTCCTTTTTCTAAGGGAATAATATTTTCTGCAGAAAACAAGCCTGAAACGCCAAAATTATCGATGATCATATTGGTTGCGCCAAATTTTACCCGACCTTGCTCAGCAATACTTTCGGTAGTTTTAAATGTTTTTGGTAAAGAGACTTCTAATGCCTGTACATAAACGCCACGCCATGTTTCTCTATTTGGAAGCAGTAAGCCTTTTTCTTGATAATGTTGCGGAAAAGGAATATCGGGTGTCCGGAGATCACTAAAATCAAAGATGGCTTCACTTAAATTAAAAACAAATTTATCTGGATGTTTTGCTAATACAAAAGGTTGTAAATTAATAGAAGCTACAATATCATTCCAATCAGAAGCAACCATATCAAAACTACCTGTTACTCTATTGGGTACTTGCGCTGTAGTATTATCTAAGCGTTTTACACTTTTTGTATCTGGTAAAAGCTCTCCTTTGTCTGTTACTGGTAAAATTAAATTTCTAGAAAATTGAATGTCTGCAGCTAAGCCCATTTCTTTAACACCACTACAATCTATAGTAACATAGGTGAGATTTTGTGTTAAACCAGTTTTATAATCAAAACCTCCTTTTAATTCTAATAACCAATTGCCTGCGTTAAATGGTATTTGTACATCTCCGAGTAATACTAAATTGGCATCTCCAAAAATACCTCCATCATGAGATAATTTTACATTATTTGCTCCAAAGAAGAGTTCTATAGGGTCTCCGTTTTCTTTTTCTTGAGGTAAACGAACTCGAGCAAAAACCGTAAGCTCTGTATAATCTTTATGAATAATAGCTTTAGCGATACCAATAGCATATTCAATTTCGTTAATGTAATGCTTTACACCAACAGGGAGTGTTACAATGTCTTGATTTGAAACGGTATTTACCCATGTGCCAGCTGCTTCAATCTCATTCATAACAGCATTAGCCTCGTTTCTATCATTCAAAATAGCTATTGGTGTAGGAAATTCTTTTTCAATATTCGAAAATAAAAATTGATTGTTTAGGTCTTTAGTGAGAAGAAGATCTTCTGCAATTTTAGAATTGTTAAAGGAAGCTATACTGTTTATAGAATCTGTCCAATTTGTATGTAGATGACTAGATCTAGATGCTTTATTTCCAAAACTAAAAATTGGAAAAAGTAATACAGCAAATAAATACAGCTTTATTTGGCTTGGTTTAATTAGGGTCATAAGTAGGCGCTTATAATTTCTTAAAATCAACCGAAAAATATGGTTAGTATTTATAAGTAATAATTATATTAAATTACTTACGGTTAATTTTTTTGTCAATTATTTTGTCAGAAAAATACTGAATAATATTAAATTGTGAGTGCTATTTTCTTTTTTTTAGATGAAATGCATAGGTTTATATTGTGTATTTTAGGTGTTTTTTAGCAATTTTTAAGACTATATTAATTTTTATGTTTGAATTCTATATCCTACAATTATAATCTATTGAATACTAATTATTCAATAACGCGAATGGTATTGGTTTAGTATAATACGTAAGAAATTTATGTAGTTAAAATAATGATTTTTAATTATTTTATACAGAATTTTTAATTCAAAATGATACGAATTTTGAAAATGATACTATAGTTTTATACTGATCTATTATATTTTGTTGAAAAGAAACTAGATCAACTAGTTACCCTATTCATTTGTAAGTTTAAATTGTTTTTTTTGATTGTAAACTAATGATCAATAAACTAGCAAACCGAACCTATATTTATAAGACTAAAGTTTTCCTACAATCGTAATACCCTCCATTATTAGTCATTTCTCTGTTGAAATTAACGTACCTGAAAAGTATCAGATGATACATAAAACTATAAAAGGGAAAAAAGTATAACCTTATAGGAATTTCTTGCATTGTAGGAAGTCTTCTATCGTTAGATCTTTGCAGTGTTCATACAAAATAAATTAAATAATAATCTTTAAAAAATAAAATTATGGCAACATTTAATGTACCAACAAGAGAAGAAGTAAGTGCTACAAATCAGGGTATTTTTGATCATTTAGAAAAAGCAGTAGGTTTTGTACCTAACTTATTTGCAACCTATGCGCATTCCGAAAATGCACTTAAAAACTATTTAGATTTTTCAAATGCTAAAACATCACTGAAAGCAAAAGAAAAAGAAGTTGTAAACTTAGCGGTAAGCGAAGTAAATGGCTGTGAATACTGTTTGTCTGCGCATACTGCTATTGCAGGAATGAATGGATATAGCGAAGATCAGATTTTGGAGCTACGTGCCGGAAAAGCATCGTTTGATAGCAAACTTGATGCACTGGCACAATTAGCGAAAAATATAACAGAAAATCGTGGTCATACAGATACTACAGTAGTAGATAACTTTTTTGCGGCTGGATGGACTAAAGAAAACTTAATTGATACCATCTCATTAGTAGGAGATAAGACCATCTCTAACTACATTAATAATACTACAAAAATCCCTGTGGATTTTCCAGTTGTAGTTACGCTATAAACTAGTAAGTAGAATTTTTAGAATTATAATAAGTTGTAAAAGCCCGTTGCGAAACGGGCTTTTATGTGTTTAATATTCTTGGATTACAATTGGGAATTATAAAGTAGAGCTTTATTTATGATATTGGCTTTACCTAATTATATGTTCTAAAAAAGAGTAAGTTTTTGAAATGAAATAGAGAAAAATGGTATTTAGAATAGCTATCTAAATAAAAAAATATTTCGCATTATCATTAGTAATAACATCATAATTCTTACCATATGTAAAGAAATTTAAAAATAATTGTTTTTTTGAGGTAACACTTTTCTTACGACAGACATTAAGTAGAGAAAAGTATATTGTTTAATTAAAATAGAAAGGTTGCCAATGAAATAGAAATTAAAAAGTAAAATGAGGGTAAGTTTATCTATAGAGTTACCTCACAGGTTAAAAATCTTAATTATTAATAAAAAAATAAAAAATATGAAATATAAATTTTTTGGATTTGTAGTGATAGGAATGCTTTTTTTTATGAAATCTTGTACTAAAAAAGTAGATAATGAATTTATAAATAATAGTGCGAGTTTAAATATAACTACCACAAATTATGTATATAAAGGTGAAATAATTAGCCTAAAAGAACAAATGAGAGATAATGGGGAATTAGAAGTGATTCAAGATGGGTCTTTTACACAATTAAAAGGAATTTATGATAGCCAACCAACTCTTATGACTGTCTATGGAATAGGAAATGAAAATGAAGTTTATTTATTTGATAATATAGAAGAACATAATAAAATTACAAGAATCATGAATGAAAAAAGTGTAGCTCTTAATAGAGGCTTTATTGAACCGATTGATGAGATTTGTTTTGATCCTGGTGATGGATGTCCTGATGCTGAACCTATCGGAGGTGGTAGTACTGGCGGTAGTACTGGCGGGGGGTCTGCTAATCTATATACTTCTGCTCACATGAGATTATACCTTGATAGTTATTTTAATAAAGAATTAGATTGGACAAGTAGTTGTTACAGTTTTTCTGGCGCTTCAAATAATCAAAGGAGAATGAAGAATATGAACAAGAATGATACAAATTATTGGAATTCAAGATTTAATAGTCAAAATTGCTTTCCAAGTGGAATTACAAATCCTAATGATAAGCTTTCTAGTATGCAAGTAAGTCCATCCATTTCTAGAGTTCAAATTTATGAGCACAAGGATTTTAGTGGTAAAAGCGAAGTATTTTATAGAAGAAATGTAGGGTTAATACTTTCTAATGCTGGTAATGTTGGTATAGCTAGGATTGGTGATACTAAGGTTACTCCAGGTTGGATGTTTATCGCAAGATTTAAAAGTATTAGCAAAGGTCTTTTTGGTAGTTTTGATGATACAGTAAGTTCTATTAAGTTAAATTAAATATACTTAGTAAATTTAAAAAAGTCTCAAATATATTTGAGACTTTTTTTGTAACATAATATTAATAATATACTCATTGTGCATTTAGAAAAAAGTTGTGCAAACTGCTAAAAAGCATTAAATCGTATTTGCCACACTAGAATTCATATGTGCAACTTTCAAATGAATTATGATATTACCTGCTGCCGCGAGTATGTCCACAAGAGTAGGCTACCGCAAGATTGCATCTTGTGGCGGCAACAGTGAGCAATAAGTAGGTTAAGAATTAAAGAAAGATGACCATGGCATTGATGCTTTGGTCATTTTTTTATGTAATAACTTTAGTTTTACGTTTTTGATAAATGCTCAATGAATTATAAAAGTAGTTTAACAAAATAGAGCTCATTAAGAAACCCGCTTGCTATAGTACCAAAATAGGCCACATACTAAAAGTACTAATATTCCAATCCCAAGAGTCCAGTACTTAAATGAGTTCTCGGTAAAGGCTATAGGATTTGTATCTCCAACCAAATAAAAACTACCCCAGTAGAAAGGAGCAGCTCTGTTGGGGCTAGCATTTGTGAGGTATTGTAATTTTGCTTTTTGTAAAGATTTGGCTTTGTTTATTCCTTCTTTTAGATTGCTATAAAAGTATTTCATTAAGATAGGAGTAGTGGCATCGGAAACTTCCCAATTGCTTAATAAAAGACTTTTAGTCCCCGCGTATTTAAAAGCATTACCCAAACTCATAACTCCTTCTCCTTTGGTAATTTTACCATTCCCCGTATTACAAGCACTTAATACGCTAAGTTCTGCTGGAATTTTTAAGGCATACAGCTCATGGCTGTAGAGCAAATTATCTTCTATTGTATCCTTATTTTTGGTAAAATAGAGCTTAGAATTTTCAGGATCTTCATTGTCTACCTCCCCATGTAGTGATAGGTGGAGAATACTATATTGTGCTGCATTTTTTTTAAAATTTGCTTCGCTTGCTTCTGACCCATAAAAATAACGCCCATCTATAATCTCTGCAATTGCGTTGATCTCTTCTCGAGTGCCAGGTAGGTCATCATCTGAACCCCTAAGAACAGCCATATCCATAATTTTTGCTTTATTGATATTTGTACTATCAGTAAAAGAAAATGCTAGGCATTCCCCTTGTTTTTCTATAGTTGTATTAGTGGTATAAGAGCTAAACAACACCGTAGCAGAATTAGCATAACTAATGGCGTAGTCTTTTAAGAAGTATGGAAATTTTTTAGGATTATTAGAAGCAGCTTCTTGCGTAAGCAATAAATCAAAGTTTAAATGCCAAAGCGGTCCATCTGGTACAATAATTAATTCATTACCTATAAATTGGTTTTTAATAGGAGCAATTAATTGCTGGTATAAAGTGTAGGCTTTTGCCTTGTACGTGTTGGTATTTTTTGTGATAATACTTTCTCTAAAAGCTTCGATATCTTTTTGTAGCTTTTTACTATGCAATTTTTTTACTGCTGTTGTGTTTTTAGTGATTACAAAAGCATAGCTAATACTATCGGTATGGAAGAATTCTAACAGTGTAGTTTCATCACTTAGATGTTGCTGAACTTCTTTTACCGTCATTACTTTATTTTGATATTTTAATTGGTAGTACTTCGGGTATTTTTTTTCTAATACGCTAATTAAAGAATCCTTTTTTTTACTACTATTAAAAAGTTGATTTTCGTATCTAGAAAGTAAAATTGTGTCTATAGGTTTATGAGATAAAGCCTCTTTTATTTTGGAATCAAAAAAAGCTTTATCAATTCGTATTTCTTCATCTAAAGTGATTAACTCATCTGGTAAATCTGAAAAATGATTAATATTAGATAATTGTTGTGTGGCCTTTAAGGTATTGGCTTTACTTTTTTCCGAAAACATAAAAGCTTCTTCAAAAGCAATTGGATCTTTCTTTTGAGTATAAGTTTGCAAAAAAACTTTAATAGCATTAAAATAGGCTTCGTGTGAATTTTTTGAGTGGGCTCTTTTGTCCTCGATATTACCATAAGTGTTATAACGAAAAAAGTCAATGATACGATCCACTTTTTTATAGGTTATTTGTGCCTTATTTAAATAATTAGTATCGCCAGAACTTTTATAATTTTCAAAAAAACTTAAAGCTAAATCTTTATAACTGGTTAGGAGCAAGTTAGAATCAAAAAAATGATCCGTAATTTTTATATCTTCAAAAACTTCATTTGTATTCTTTACGGTATTTGTTACTATAGATTTTTGGAAGTAATCGGTGGCTTTTAAGAATTCTTTTTTCTTTAAAAAATTCTTTGCGATACCATAATAAGCATATGAGACAGGAGCACTAGATTTATTATAAACCTGTTTCGATATTTCAAGACATTTGTACAAATAATCATTAGCTTTATCAAAGTCTCCTTGCTCGTAAAATAATTCGCTAAAATCATAATATAAAGATGCTACCCTTTGATGATTTTCTCCCAAAGCCTTTACTAAAATTCCTAAGACTTTATTTAAAAGTGTATACGCTTCTGTATAATTCTTTTTCCTTATGTATACCAAAGCCATTAGTGAATAAGTTCTAGCAAACTCATAGTGGTCTTTACCCATTATTTGCTCTCCTAGTGTAACTATTGTATTTAGATATTCTAAAGCTTTATCATATTCTTTTTGATGCCTATAAGCATTAGCAATATTATAATAATTGATGATAACTGGGATACTAACTTCACCATATTTTTTTTTTGCAATTTGTAATGCCTTTTCATAATATATTAAGGCTTTATGAGTAATTAAAAGACCAGTATAAATATTACCGTAGGTAGTATAAAATAATGCTGGAATTTCTATAGAATTTTCTTTCCATATTAGTTCAGCTTTATCAAGGTATATGAATGCTTTTTTAAAATCTCTTTTACTACTGTAAAGACTTGCTATTTGGCTATATACTCCTCCCAAGGAGTTAGGTGCTTTTATATAATTTTTATCTAAAATGAATGCTATTTTATGAGATAGTTTAAGAGAGTTTTCAAAATCACCATACCTATCGTATAATTTATATACTTCTTTATATAAATGAGCTGTTAATTTTTCATGATCTAAGTTTTCATTTTCTATTTGTATAATTTTTTCCTGATAGCCAGCTACTAATTTATGTTCTCCTCTATTTTTAAATTCAGTGATGAGATCTTCATATATACTGATCATTTCTGTTTGTATGTTTTTTTCTTGACCAGAAACAGCAAAAAGGCTTATGAAATAGAAGAATAAAATGGGTGAGATTTTCATAATTTATATTTAGAGCAGATGTAATTTTATTTTTTTAATAATTTGATAAGGTTTTAAAGTAAAGTAGAATTTAAAAAATAAAATTTAAAATATTGATTTTCAGTAAGATAATTAATTAAAATTTGTTTTTTTCTTTATTTATATTTAACATTTAAAAGTATTATACTTCCGTAATAGGGAGTAAATAATGAACTTAGCTAATTGACATTATAAGGGATATTATACTTTATAAATACCAATACATTATATTGTTCTAATTAAAGAATATGATTTCCTCTTTTAAAATGTAATTTAGAGTTAAAATAAGTTTTTTTAATATCAATTCTTTTCTTATAAATATAATATTATTTTTGGATAAAAAATTGTAGTAAAGAATTTCAATTATAGTATTATTTATGATTAATGATAAAGATGAAGAAATTCTTAAAGGTTTTGTAGCAGGTAATCATACCATTTTAGAAGACTTTTATAAAGAAAATTTTCCCCCTATAGCCTATTTTATTTTAAACAATTCTGGTAGTCATGAAGATGCTAAAGATATTTTTCAAGATGCTTTGGTGTTAACCTATCAAAAGCTAAGTTCGGAATCTTTTACATTAAGTTGCTCTTTAAGTACTTTTGTATTTGCTGTAAGTAGAAATTTATGGATGAATGCTTTAAGACGAAATGGGAAAAAATTAAGTAATGATAAAATTCTTAATATAGCTAAAAGTACCGATACTGATATTTTTGAGTATATACATGCTAATGAAAAGAAATTTTTGTTTCAAAAATATTTTTTAAAATTAGGAGATACCTGTAAGCAGTTGTTAACGCATTTTTTTTCTGGAAAAAGTATGAAAGAAATCGCTTTACTGATGGATTATTCTGAAGGATATGTTCGGAAAAAAAAGTTTAAGTGTAAAGAAAATTTAGTCAAACGAATAAAAAGTGATCCGCTTTATAATGAATTGCGTAATGAATTTTTTCAAAAAAAGAAATCATGATAGATGATAATCAAGAATTATACGAGCTTATAGATCGGTATGTAGAGGGTAGCTGCACTGATGATGAGCAATTGGCTTTTGAAAAGAGAATGCTTATTGATGCTGATTTTAAAAAAGAAGTGGAAATTCATTTAGAATTAAAAAATACACTGAATGATACCAAGACCTTAGATTTTCGAGAAAAAATAGAGAAGATTGGTGCTGAATTTGACAAAAAAAATACTGCTACTCAAGTAAAAAAAACCTCTTTTCCTTTTCAAAAGTTAGCAGCAGCTGTAGTAATTATGATCAGTATTTTTAGCGTATTATGGTTACAACAAAAAGAGAATTTAAATGTGTTTGATGCATATTATAAAGCTTATGCTTTAAAGGATGTTACCCGAGGAAATAATGATGCAGATGCTCACAAAGCTGTTTTTAAAGCCTATGCTGATGGAAAGTATGATGAAGCAATGCCACAATTAAAAAGTTTGCTTAAAGAAGAAAACGCGCGAACAGATTTAAAAATGTACTTAGGAAGTTGTTATTTAAGTTTGGGGCATTACCAGAATGGTATTGACTTATTTTCTGAAATTCCGATGAGCGATGCGTATTACGAAGACGCACAATGGTATATGATGTTAGCTTATATCAAACTAAATAAGGAACCAGAAGCTAAAAAGTATATAAATAAGCTTATTGATTATGATGGGATTTGGAAAGAAAAAGCACAAGAAATTCAAAAAGAACTGGAATAATCTAATCCGATAAAAGTAATAGCGCCAGGTATTAGACAAAAGGATCAGTAAATTCTGAAATTTGTATAAACTCTTTTTCTATAAAATTTTAAACACCCAAGTATGCTTTAAAGGAACATCTTTAGGCAAACTAATTTCTAAGGCATCAGCAGTTTGTTGATACTGTATTTCTCCATCAAAACCCAAAAGCTCAATACTGTTAATGGCTATATTAGAAGTGTTTAAATTCTTAATGGTGATATTTTTATTTGGAGGGCGTAATACAAAAGCATATAATGCCTTATCTTTTGTAGTAAAACGAATATCCTGAGCCGTAAAGCCTTTGTTTTTACCCTCAGAAAGATGCCCTAATGCCGTTTCGGTAGGTCCTTCACCATATATTTTCCAATAGTTGGATGCGTAAATAGCTTCCCCGTTAATTTTTAGCCATTCTCCAATTTCTAGTAATGTTTTTTGTTGGTCTTCTGGAATAATCCCATCTTTTTTTGGACCTATATTAAGCAATAAACACCCATTTTTACTCACAATATCTACCAGATCGGTTATAAGATCTCCTGGAGCTTTAGGAATCCAATTTTTTGCATAATACCAGGAGTTTTTTCCTATAGAAGTGTCTGTTTGCCAGTATTCTTTGCGGATGTCATCTAATTTACTCCGTTCTAAATCTAGCATATGTGTCCCAACGGGGTAAGACTCATACTTGTAATTTTTGCTTTGTAAAACTACTTTTTTTCCTTTTTTTAAGCCAGAATTGTAATAATAAGCCGCTAATTTTTTATGATAAGGTGCAAATTCTGGTCGATCTAAAAAGAAATCAAACCATAAGATATCTGGTTGGTATTTGTCTATAATCTCTTTGGTACGTGGCCACCACACATTGGCTAACCATTCTTTACTTGCAGGTTCATCGGGTTGGTGTGGTGGCGCATATAAATCGGCGTACTGCGGATCTCCCGTATCAAAATATTCTTGCTGATTGTAAAAATTCCAGTTAAATGCTAAATGTGAACTGGCACCAGCAATTAATCCTTGTTGTTTAATTTCATCTGTTAATGTTTTAAAAACATCTTTTTTAGGGCCCATAGCTACTGCATTGTATTTGGTAATGCTAGATTGGTAAAGGGCAAAACCATCGTGGTGTTCGGCTACTGGAACTACATATTGCGCACCAGATTTTTTAAATAAAGAGACCCAATCTTTAGCATTAAAATTTTCCATAGTCCACATAGGAATAAGATCTTTGTAGCCAAATGTTTTTTGATCTCCATATTTTTCTTTGTGAAAGGCTACTGCAGGATGTGGTTTTCCATGAGTAACTTCACCCGTTTGTGGATTCATAATCCCTTTATCCAAATACATCCACCTAGGATACCAGTCTGTATGCAATTCTGGAACAGCATTTGGACCCCAATGAATGAAAATACCAAATTTGATATCTTTCATCCATTGTGGAATTTTGTATTGCTGTAAACTTTCCCAGTTTTCTTCATAGGATACACTAGTAGAATCATCTATCAAATTCATAATACCCCATTGGGCTGTAGCTTTAGCTATAGATGTTGTTTTTTGGAGGTTTTCTTGATCTTCTTGCCCTTTAAGTTCACTTAAAAATGTATTCCATACCCTGTTATTTTTAGGCATTTTAAAATTTCCATGAGTTTCTATAATAAGATAAGCTTGCTGCTCAGCAATATAGAGTTCCATATCTCTAATACCCATTTCTTTTAAAGATTCGGTATTTTGTGACGAAGTATTTCCATTGCTAAGGCTACTTATAAACGCTTCTCTTGATTTTAGAGCTGTACTAATTTCACGACTCAGCACATACCTTTTGGTGTTTGAGGCTTTTTTTAGTAGATCTTCTTTTTGAGGCATCATTTTATAAATACGTTGCAATGGGGAGTTCTTTTTTAATAAGGTATAGATCTTTTGATGCTTTTCTTTTAAAATCGCCATGATTTTGTCATCATCATAATGATATGGGGCATTTATGATAACATAGGTATTGTTTTTCTTTTTAAAAACTTCTACAGAGAGCTGAGCTTCCTTAAAACTGCTTGCACTATTTTCAGCAGCTACTGAAAAAGTCAATCTCCTTATTTTGTTGGTTTCTTTATTGCTTTCAGAACAGCTAAAAGTTGTTAGCGTAAGTGTTAGTATAGTAAGGAGTTTTTTGAATTTTAATATTGCCATGTTGAGGTTGTTTATTGATGTGAGGAAGTAGCTTTTTTAAAAACACCTGGGGGCATTCCTACATGCGTTTTAAAGAATTTAGAGAAGTAAGCAGGTTCACTATAACCCAGTTCAAAAGCAATTTCTTCTGCATTTTTGTTGCTATGCATCAGCAGCCTTTTTGCTTCTAAAATAATACGATCGTTAATTATTTTAAGTGGCGATTTATTGCCTGCTTTTTTAAATAAGTTAGATAAGGTTTTTGGAGATTTATAAAGTAAATCGGCATACTCGGCTACTTTATGTTTGGTTTTAAAATGCTGTTCTACAAGGATATGGTATTGTCGTACTACATCTAGTTGGTGTTTCGGAATTTCTGGATGCGGTAGCGTATCTTTCATTAATCGAGTAGATTTAATAAGAAGCCTTTTTAGCATTACCCGTAACATCTCACCTTGTATATGGTCTTTGGTTTCAAACTCTTCCTGTAAAATAAAGAACATCGATTCAAAGCTTTTCTGGTCTTTTTTGCACAGTGTGATGATAGGAACATCTGAAGATCCAAAAAATAAAAAACCATTGCAAGAAACTTCAGCATCATGATCACGAATACAATAAAATTCCCTATTGAAAACCAGTGCTAAAAGTCCGTCTTTTTGAGGTAGTGATATGGTATTTAATGGAGTGCAAAAAACAATTTGATTGGGACTAAGATGTATTTCATAACCGTCTACAGTTATTGTCATGGGCGCATCTTTACACCAAAGTATTTTATAAAGCTCTTTGTTTAGTAACAGTTGTTGAGATGGTACACAGTTAAAATCGGTAAGTGTAAGATGACCATCATCTTTACTACTGTGGTATTGTAATTTCATATTACAAAATAACACTATTTACATATACTTGGAAAATAATGAAGCAAAAATAGGCCCCATATATCTGAAGTAAGATGTATGAGGTCTATTCTTTTCTAATTATTGTATTAGATGCCTGCGTAAATTTCTTGGTTTAAATATTTGCGATAGGTATTACTGGTAAAAAATTCTTTTATGGTTTCTCTAATTTTCATGTCTTTTAAAGAAGAGTTTGCCGTTTGGTATTCCTTATCTACTAGATGTGAGGCTGGGAACGTATTGCAAAATACTTCTTCACCTCTATAGTCTGTTACTTTTAATACAACAGTACCATCTAGTACTTTTTCGCCAGTAATGATAACGGTAATTTTATCTTTTTTATCAGAATTAGAATATAAGCGAGATTCGCTATTGCATAGCAAAATATCTGACTTAATTTTTGCAGTTTGTTTTGAAGTTTCTGTTGGTTTTTTATCATTGCTGCAGGAGATAAATAAAGTTGCAAATACAATTATGATAAGTTTTAAATGTTTCATGTGTTTATTATTTTAGTTGTTGTTTTATAACAATACAAAGGTGTTGTAAGGACAGCTAAAATGATACACGCTAAATAGTGAAATTGTACCCCCTGTTTTCAGGTAGCTTATGATTTTTTGCGCTTAAAAAATCATTGTAACAATAAACAACTAGCCCTAAAACGATTACCGTTTTAGGGCTAGTAAAAAAGAATTTTAATAGGGTTCTTTTATTGCACTCTTAAAATAGAGAATGTTTCTTGTGTAAGATCTCCTCCTAGGGCAAGGCTTAAATATGCATTAATAACATAAACATTACCATCAGAAGCTAAAGCTGCAGTTGTTGGGAAACGTCCTCCGGTTACTGCAAAAGAAGAAACCTCAGTTGCAGAAGCCCAATTGTCTGTTGATCTAAGTAAATGTGTACCTGGATTTTCTCCTAAATCGTTTTCTACTAAGATAATATCGCCGTCAGCAGTAAGTTCTAAACCATCTGCACCTACATACGTTTGTGCGTCTATAACAACATATGCTTCTGGGTTAGATACCGGAATTCTAAACAAGCGTCCGTCATCTAATTTGTTTACAATAAGATTGCCATTTATAAATTCAATACCATTAAGTCCAAAAGCGCCTGGAGCTGGGGCAAAATCTTGATTGCTTATCAATATAGAAGCTTCATAAGTAGTTCCATCTACACGGTAGATTACTGGAGAAAAAGAATCGGTAACATAAATATTACCATAATCATCTAAGGCAATATCATTAGCAAATACTGGCGTACCTTCTGGTAAAAGAGCTCCTAAATTGATGCCTTGTAAAATGGCGCCAGTCTCTAAGTTGTAAATTCCTAAATAAGCTAACGGATTTGCGTTCTGTGCACTGTTAGTAGAGAAACCAAGGTTTCCGGATGCTGCAATTAGTCTATTTCTGTATTCATCAGTAAAAACACCTGTAACGCTGGCAAGCCCAGCATCTGTAACTAAGTTAGTGTAAACTCCTGTTTGTGGGTTAATAGTACCTATTTCACTACGTACTATAGAACCTACTACAAATTCATTGGTGGTGTTATTAAAATCTACACCCTCTGGATAAAGTCCTGTTTCTGTAATAGTAATTGTTTCAGGAATTGAAGCTGTAGGCGTATCTACTGTAAAAATCGTATCACAAGATGTAAATAATACTGAAGTTAATAGAACTGATGTTGCGATGTTTGAAAATCTGTTTTTCATAATTATTTTTAAATTTTTTACTCGATAATCGAGATTTAAGTTTTGAGGTATGCCTCGTAATTTAAGTTATTTTTAATTCGATACTTCAAGGACGTACCTTGAGGTAGTTTTCTATCAAAATGTCGATATATTTCTGTTTCCTTACGATTAATACGACTGTGAAATTAATATAACTGCTCTGTAGCATACATTTAACGCTTTGTTAACTAGTTTAAAAACATCTTGAGGCTTTTTAAACCATATGAGTTAATTTTAAAAACCATTATTTTATCTGCAAAACGAAAGGAATGTATCTTTGTAAAGACCATTAAGATGGTAAAACAAACAAAAAATGAAAAATCAAATTCTAATAGCTTTTCTTTTACTAGGAGCTTTTTTAAATGCACAATCTAATTCTTACAATACTAAAAAAGGCTATGCTGCTGAGGGTTATGATGTAGTGGCTTATTTTAATAACGAGGCAAAAAAAGGTGATGCAAAATATACAACTACTTGCCATAGCATCAAATATAAATTTAGTAATGCTGCCAATTTAAATGCGTTTAAAGCAGATCCAGAGAAATATTTGCCACAATATGGTGGGTATTGTGCCTATGCCGTTGCTAAATCTGGAGAAAAAGTATCAGTAGATCCAGAAACTTTTGAAATAAGAGATGGTAAGCTGTATTTATTTTACAATTCATGGGGTACAAATACCTTAAAACTATGGCAAAAAGAATCGCCTGAAAAACTGAGCCTTATTGCAGATGAGAATTGGAAAAAGATAAAAAATAATTAGTTTTACTTTTGATGTTAGTTTCTTGTATATAAGAGACTAATAGTAGTGAAATATGTACATGACTTTTTTTGGTACATGTTTTGATGAGTAATTTGCAACCATGAAGAATTACATTAAAATAATTATTTCTGGATTTCTGATAAGCTTTTTAGGGTCTTTACCACCAGCTACGCTTACCGTTACAGCTTTTAATGTTGCGGCATCGAAAAGTGTTAATGATGCCTTATGGTTTTCTTTAGCGGTAGTACTCGTAGAATTAATTATAGTACGGTTAACTTTAATGGGCGAAGAGAAAATTAATTTTGAAGGAAGACTTTCTTTCTATTTAATTCCAATAGCTGCAGCCTTACTTTTATTTTTAGCCATTAATAGTTTTATTGGGCTAGGAAAAGTATCAGAATTAAATACCACTAGAGCAATTTTTCCAGGAATAAGTTCCTCTTTTTTATTAGGAATTGTATTAAGTGCTTTAAACCCGTTACATATCCCTTTTTGGATGGGATGGAATAGAGTGTTAGTTTCTAAAAATACCTTGCAGAAAAATTGGAGTTCCTACACGGCATATATTCTTAGTATAGGAATTGGTACTATTGGAGCTCTTATGGTATATATTTTTGCAGGAAGTCGTATATTTCAAAATTATGAGCAATACATTACTATAATTAATTTCATTTTAGGCTTGATATATTTAGGTTTTTCATCTTATCTTTTCACCCTATTTTATAAAAAACATTTAAAATTAAAAATACAATAATAGCATTATGTTCCCATCTTCCTTTAACACCATTCAACAATTTAAAGAAGTTCTTTTAGAACTCCCAGAAAATACATATACCAAACAATGTAATGTTCTTTCTAACGCTACTATAGGTCAGCATACAAGACATGTAATAGAATTATATCAATGTTTAATTAACGGTTATAACGAAGAGGGTGTAAATTACGATAAAAGAGAAAGAAATAAGCAGATAGAGTTAGATGTACATTTTGCAATTGAACAATTTACAGCCATACAAGAAACCTTAGAAAAACCTAATAAAGAGATTACGGTTAGTTATGAATTAGATGGTAATACGGTGAACTTAGCCTCTAATTATTTTAGAGAAGTGATGTATAACTTAGAACATTGCATACACCACCAAGCACTTATAAAAGTTGGCTTAATACAATTAACAGACATGGTAATACCAGAATGTTTTGGTGTTGCCCCATCTACAATGCATTTTAGAAAGCAATGTGTACAGTAAGCTTCATTTCTAAAAACGATACTTATTTTGTCACTTCTAATCGTGATGAGCATATTTCTAGGCCTTCTGCTTTTGTACCAAAAGAAGATACTATAAATGGTCGTAAAATTACTTACCCTAAAGATCCAAAAGCTGGTGGAACATGGTTTGCTATAAATGATAATGGGGGAGTAGTTGTTCTACTAAATGGTGCTTTTGAAAAACATATTTCTACAGGGAATTACACTCGTAGTAGAGGTTTAATTGTATTAGAAATTAGTAGTAATGCCAACCCAATAGCGTATTTAGATGAAATTGTACTAGAAAATATAGAGCCTTTTACTTTAGTGGTTTTTGAAAATGGAACTTTAGTAGAGTTTCGTTGGGATGGTGTAACCAAGCATTTAAAAAAATTAAGTGTAACGGAAAATTATATTTGGTCTTCGGCAACACTATATACTGCCGCATCAAGACAAAATAGAGAAGATTTATTTAAAGTATTTTTAAAAGAAAAAGCGGCTCTTAAAGCCAGTGATGTCATTGATTTTCATACCAATTATAATGATAAAGAAAATGGCTTTGTAATTGATAGAGAAACAGGTTTAAAAACCTTTAGTGTAACACAAGCTATTTTAAACACTAACGGTATTTGCCTAGATCATTTGAACTTACTTGCTCATAATACAAAGCATTCTATTGCTATAAAAATACCAGAAGAAACAAATTCTATATAATGAGTAGGCTACAATTAAAACTTCATAAAATATTTCATTGGGAGTATTGGCCTATGGAGTTTATTTACTACCCAATTTTTCCTGTATGGTTGTTTTTTGCTATTAAGGCCAGGTCTTTCTTCTTTTTTAATGCAGCAAACCCTTCCATAAAAAATGGTGGAATGGCTATGGAATCTAAAATGGAAATATATGATATCATTCCAGACCAGTATATCCCTAATACTATTTTAGTAGAAAAAGGAATGTCTGTAGCAGCTGCGCTTAAAAAAATAGAAACAGCAGAAATATCATTTCCTATGATTGCTAAGCCAGATATAGGAATGAAAGCATTTGGAGTAGATAGGATTAAAAATGAAAAAGATTTACAAGCCTATATCAACAGAACATCAAATGATTTTTTAATACAAGAACTTATTCCTTATAAAAATGAAGTAGGTATTTTTTATGTGCGTTACCCTCATGAGAAAAAAGGAAGAATTACAAGTATTGTTTCTAAAGAATTTTTATCTGTTTTAGGAGATGGTCAACATACTATTGTAGAACTGATAAAGCAGACGCCTAGAAGCTATTTTCAGTTAGCTTCTTTAAAGAAAAAATTTGGAGACAAACTAAATAGCGTCTTAAAAGATGGGGAAGAATTTATTTTAGTTCCTTACGGTAGTCACACAAGAGGAGCAAAATTTGTAGACAAAACCTATAAAACCAATAAAAAATTAACGGATACTATTAATGCTATTTGTACCCAAATACCAGATTTTTATTATGGTAGATTAGATATTCTTCATACTACTATTGATGATTTAGCTGAAGGGAAAAATTTTAGTATTATTGAAATCAATGGAGCTGGGAGTGAGCCTACTCATATTTACGACCCTAAACACTCTATTTTATTTGCTTGGAAAGAAATTATAAGACATTGGAGTATGCTCAATCAAATTAGTATACTTAATCATAAAACAGGACATGGAGGCTACTTAAGTTTTAAAGAAGGTTTGTCTATGTTAAAAGAGAATAGCAAATTAGAAGAAAAAATAAAAATGATTTAAGATGAGATTTAAACAATTAATTTTAACCGTTATTTTAATGTTATTTGCTTTTTCTTTTGGAATAGCGCAAGATACTGATGCAAGTACTAAGAAAACAGCTTATGGGTTGTCTGTACAGGTATACCCAGCAGGTATAATACCTACTTTAAATGCAGAACACTATCTTTCAGAAAAAGCTTCTTTATTATTCCGAGTAGGAGGTAATTTCACAGATCGTAAAGATTTTAGTGAGGAAAACGATAACGAAAAAGGAGCCGGTTTTGGTGGTAGTTTTGGATATAGAAAACACTATGCGGTTGGAAAAGGAGAAATTATTGCAGGTTTAAACCTTGATCTTTGGAACCTATGGATCGATTGGCAAGATGGTATAGGAACTGCAAACCCTACCTCTGGTACAACGTATACTTTTGTAGTGCAACCATGGTTAGAGACGGGTTATTTCTTTGATTTAAAAAATGAGTCTAAAATTGGAGTTACACTTGGTTTTGGAAGAGAAATTAATGCAATTACCAATGGAGAAGATGTAGCTCAGGATTTTATTGGAAGTATTTCACTTCAATATTATTTCTAGTTTTTAAAGAATGAACAAGCAGTTTAGCATAAGATGGTATTTTTGTATCATTTTTTGCTTATTCAACACCCTTAAAATTACAGCGCAAAGTCCTGTGATAGAATTTAAAAAGGGAGAAAAAAATACTTTTACTTATAAAGGGGATCTCCAAAAAAAGAAAATACCTGGACTTATAAAAAAACAAGCTTTAATAGCCCTTTCCTATTATCCAGAATTAAATAACACAAAAATTGTTTTTAGACTACGCAAACGAAAAACGCCATTAAGTTGTAGACCCCGAATCACTAGTATCTTTAAAAAAAAGAAAAATAGAACTTATATTATCACCATTAGTACTGGAACAAACACTACCCTTGCGCCAATTTTATTTTCTAAACTTCCTTATAATGCTCAAATAGGCGTTTTAGGGCATGAATTAGGGCATGTTTTTGACTATAAGAACAAAAATAGTTTTCAAATCATTGGATTATCCTTTAAAATTCTTAATCCAAAATTTGTAGATAGTTTTGAGTTTCATACAGATCATATCGCTATAACACATGGTTTAGGCTATCAACTTTTAGATTGGAGTACTTATGTACGTAAAGCCTTAGGGATTAAAGAATGGAAGGGTGCTTCTAGTGATCTTACTTCTGCTACATCGCCAGAAAATCAGCGATATATGAATCCTGATACTATTAAAGAGAAAATGAGTGCTTTAGAAATGTACAACTGATCACTTATATTTTATAACGGAACCCACTTCTCATATAAAAGGTATTTTTATTATTTAAGGTAGCAATTGTTTTAAGTTTCCGATCTCTTAAGTTTACAGCATTATTTAAAATATAAGATGCGTTAGCAAAAAACTCCACATGTTCTGCTAATTTATATTCATATTGCAGCCCACCAGTAATTAATGAAACATTAAGAATTTTAGCTTCATCTATATTATTAACAAGGAGGCCTTCTTGAATATTGGAAGTAAAACCATCTAATTGAAAGACAAGTTTAAATCTTGATTTTTTAGAAAAGTGATATTGTAAATTTGTTTTAGGGACCCCAATGTTGTAAGACCATTTTGGATGAAACTTTCTGTAGTAACTAACAAAGGGAATAGGGAAGGGAATACCCCTATTTTCAGAATAAGAAATCCCCAAGATTAAGCGATACGGTTTTGTTGTTAAATCATCTTCTTTTTTATCTTTAATAAATAAAATTGCCGTAGAAAATACAACATCATCGATACGGATGGCTTTAGCTGATAAATTTGAGCTGAAACCTGGTGTTAACCTAGCTGCAAAACGCCAATCATTCTTCATTAAAAAAGTATATCCAATATTAAAATCTAATAATTTAAAATCGGCTATTTTACTTTTTTCAAAGCCTATTATTTCATCATTAAAATTTAATTCTATTGTGCTATAATCTAATCCTAAAAATAGATATTTATCTTTTTTGAGTTTAATAGGATAATTAAGTAAAGCTCTAATTCTATTATATTCTTTATCTGATTTTCCTTTAGGAATATGTGTAAAGTCTACACGCACTAGATCTGATAATTGTCCAAAAGTATGCGTTACAGATAATATGCAGATACCAATAATAATTAAAGAACGATGCATACTAATTATAGCGATATACTTGGACATTATGCATTATTAAAAATAATATTTAAGTGTCTAAAAGCCCCATTTTAAGGGCGTGTTTGGTAAGGCCAGCTAAATTTTTGACATTCAGTTTAGAAATTAAATTTTTTCGATAGCTCTCTATAGTATGTTTGCTTAAAAATAAAGTGTCTGCTATTTCTTGCGTTGTATTTTCTTCAGCAATTAATTTTAAAACCTCTTTTTCTCTAGTTGTTAAAGCAATCTCTTTATTTTTTTTCTCCTCAAACATTGCATCTGTGTATGCTTTTTTAATTTCAGGAGCAAAATATTTATCGCCTTTAATTATAGTGTTGATAGCATCAAGTAATTCTTCTTTTTCAGCATTTTTAGGAACATAGCCATCAACATTATTTCTGATAAGTTGATCTATCATTCCACCATCTATATGCATGCTAACCACTAAAGTTTTTAACGATGGGTACTTTTCTTTTACAATTTTATTAAGCGCAATACCATCCATTTCTGGCATAGTTAAATCAGTAATTAATAAGTGTATATTATCAACACCATTTATGTCTAGATATTTTGCAACTTGTGCCCCATTTTTTGCCGTTAGTATCACTGAAAATTCTGGAGCATCTTTAAGAATACTCATTAATCCATCAATAAACATTTTATGATCATCTGCAATGATAAGATTGTACTTCATGAGTCTTACTTTTTAATAGTAAGATATAAAAATAAGGACTTCAATTCATTTAAGCTAAAATATCCGTAATTATGAGAAAATTTGATCTATTTAAACAGGGATGTCTATCGAAATTACAGAACCTCTTCCTATAGTAGAATCGATATGTAAATTACCTTTTAATTTTTCAACCCTACTTCTTACATTAGAAAAACCAATACCTTCTGAAGTTTTGTGACAGTCAAAACCTTTCCCATTGTCTTCAAATAATAACGATAATTCATTGTCTATACTATTTAGATGTATATCTATATTACTAGCTTGAGCGTGTTTTACTGTATTCGTCATTAATTCTTGAATGATTTTAAAAATTTCCATTTGTATTTTTTCATCCAATGTGTTTATTGTATTTTCTGGGTGTGGATAAAAACTGATATTGAGCTGTCCTGTATTTGAAATGGTTGCGATATAATCTTTAATCAGTTTTGTAAAAGCATTTTGTTTAAATTTTTTAGGAATTAAGGTATGCGATATATCCCTAACCAATTGGTAGGTTTCATCTAATTGACTTCCTATGGTTTTAAGCTGTTCAGTGCCTCTGTGTAAGCTTGCTAATTGTAATTTAATACCTGCTAAATTTCCTCCTATACTATCATGTAATTCTTGGGCTATTCTTTTTCGTTCTTCATCTTGCCCTTCAATAGCTGCTTTTATTAAATTAAGTTCTTGCTCTTGTTTTAATGCTGCTACTTTTTGATTATTAATTTCTTCCTGTTTTTTTGCCAATTGACTTTGGGCTTGTAATTTTTGATAATAGGTGTACAACAATGCAAAAATTGGGATTAAGATGACTAGAAAACCTATTAAGAATGCTGTTTTTATGGTTTTTTGCCTTTTTAATTCGGCTTCTTTTTTAATTTGAGCTTCTTGCAAATCAGAAATTTCTTTTTCTTTTTGAAGTGTTTCATATTGTATTTCTAACTCCTTAATAATTTCACGTTGCTGCTTTGTCTTTATTTCGTATATGACATTAAAAAGTTGCGTCATTACCGCATAAGCATTTTTATAGTCTTCTAGTTTAGCAAAGCATTTAGATTGTATAATAAGTGACTCTCTTTGAAACTGTAGGTTTTCTGTTTCCAGTGCATTAATATGCGCAAATGATAAGGCAATAGAAGCTGTTTCATAGAACCCTTCATTAAAATAATACTTGGCAAGTAATAAGGAACCTTCAAAATAGATGCCATCATAGCCCTTAGCTTTTGCTTCTTCTCTGGTGTTTTGATACTCTTGAAATGCAGCACCTAATTCTTTTTGCGCTTCATGAAGTTGGGCCAATTCCAAACGTGTCATGAGTTGCATTTCTACATCATTTAAAGATTTTGCAATTTCAAAAGCTTCATTATAATTGTTTTTAGATTTTTCATATTCCTTTTGAAGTCGATATACCTTTCCTAACAATAAACTGTTTTTTGTTTTTAAAGAAGGAAATTCAGGTGAAAAATCTATCGCTGCCTGATTAAGAATTTCAATTGCTTTTTTGAATTCTGTTTTTTGAATATAACATTTTGCTAAGCCCAATTTGTTTTTGTACTGAAACTCAGTAAGACCCACTTTTTCTGCATCTTGTAAGCTTTTTATATGCCATTTTATCGCATTATCTGTAAGTCCGTTTAAATAATTACCTGTGCTTAAAAAATAATGGGCCCTAGCTAAATAATGTTGTTTTATAGCTGTGGTCTGATTCCAGTTATTAATTTCTTTGCGATATAAATTGGCATAATGTAAAATGGAATCTGTAATGCTTTTTTTAGTATGATGCGCTATGAGTTGTTCTATAACAGAAAAGCGTTTTGTGCCATATGTTGTAGTTTTTAATGCTTTATAGTATTCTAGTAAAGACTTATCTACCTTTCTCTTAGACCATCCAAATGTTATTTTTTGTGATGTTGTATCTTTTTTAACCGAAGCAACGCCTTTTGGAGTATGCTGTGCCAATACTAAGTTTAAGAACAGAAGAAGGTAGCTGTATAGGAATACACCGAATACAAATGCTATTTTATTTTTTTTTGGAACCATGAATATAAATTAAAGATAAGTAGTAATCCTTTATTATTTATCTTTTTCTGTTTATAAGGTTTCAGACCTGTAAAAATTGTCTAATTCCCAGAAACCTTTAGGCATAATTTCTGATGTAAAAGCATCAGTAATCATAGTTTTTAGTTTTATCTTGGAATTTTTGCTAGCATTGTATATAGGAGTGATGTTACCGCTAGTGCGTATAAAGGTATTATAATGAAATGTATCGCTGCATACCTTTAAAATATATTCAAGTATGTTGTTTTTACTGTATGTAGATGTATCCTGAATTGTTGTTTTTTCCTTACCAGAAAAGAAAAATAGAATAATGAAACTACTCATTAGTATTGAAAAAAAAATCATAGTTAGAATTTTAAGATTTAAGACAACTCAAAATACTGCATAAAAAATTAGAAAAAATACCCGGTTTTCAGGGATTTTAAAAGTTATTTCTTTTTTTCTAAAATAGATTCTATAATTTGCTTAGCATGGATTCTTGAATTTTCAATAAACCATTTGTGCGTTTCTGTACCGCCACAAATAACCCCAGCTAAATACAGATTTTTAATATTGGTTTCCATGGTATCAGGATTGTATTGTGGAAGTTTTTTTCCATCTTCAGACAGTTGAATACCTAAACGTTCTAGAAAAGAAAAGTTAGGCCTGTATCCTGTTAATGCTAAAACATAATCATTTTCTAATGTTATGATTCCTTTTGGAGTGTTTATAGCAATTGTTGTTGCAGTAATTTCTTTTATGGTTGCGTTATAATATGCTTTAATACTACCTTCTTTAATTCTATTGATAATATCTGGTCTAACCCAATATTTAACGCGTTGCCCAACTTCTGGTCCACGAATAATAAGACTTACCTCTGCTCCCTTTCTATAGCACTCTAATGCAGCATCAATAGCAGAATTACTAGCGCCAACAATAGCTACTTTTTGACTAACATAAAAATGTGGGTCTTTATAATAGTGCGAAACCTTGTCTAACTCTTCTCCAGTTACATTTATGGTATTTGGAATATCATAAAAGCCAGTAGCAATAACAATATGAGCTGCTTCGTATTTTTTTTTATTAGATTTTACAGTAAAGTAAGCTTTGTTTTTTGTAATATTTTCTACTGTTTCAAATAAATGGATGTTTAGCTGATTGCTAATTACAATACGCCTGTAATATTCTAAAGCTTCATTTCTTTTTGGTTTTGCTTCTTTGCTGATAAATGGAACATCACCTATTTCTAATTTCTCTGACGAAGAAAAGAATTGCATATTAACAGGGTAATTAAAAAGCGAATTTACGATAGGCCCTTTTTCTATAATTAAATGGCTTAAGCCATTTTTCTTAGCTTCTAATGCGCAAGCAATTCCAATAGGCCCGCCTCCAACAATAATAAGATCTATCATATAAAATTATCCTCTTAATTCTTTAAGTTGTTTTATGGTATCTATCGGAGTATCACTTTTAAAAACAAAACTGCCTGCAACTAATACATCAGCCCCAGCATCGGCTAAAACTTTTGCATTTTTAGAAGTTACACCACCATCAATTTCTATTAAAGTGGAACCCTTTTTTGTTGTAATTAATTGCTTTAATGCTTTTACTTTATCGTAGGTGTTTTCTATAAAAGATTGTCCTCCAAAACCAGGGTTAACACTCATAAGACAGACTAAATCAATATCATTTATGACATCTTCTAAAAGGGATATGTTTGTATGAGGGTTTAAAGCAACGCCAGCTTTCATTCCCTCGGCTTTTATGGCTTGTAAAGTTCTATGTAAATGCGTACAAGCTTCTAAATGAACAGTAAGGTTAGCAGCTCCTAGCTCTGCAAAAGTTGTTATGTACCGATCAGGATCTACAATCATTAAATGCACATCTAAAGGTTTAGTTGCATGTTTTTGTATTGCCTTTAAAACAGGCATACCATAAGAAATATTAGGCACAAAAACACCATCCATAATGTCTATATGATGCCAGTCTGCATTACTTTGCTCTACCATTTCTACATCGCGTTGTAGGTTGCCAAAGTCTGCTGCTAGTAGTGAAGGTGCTATTTTTATTGTACTCATTTGCTTGTAGTGCTATATTCTTATACAAAAGTAATGAATTGCGATTTATATATGCTTTAAGCCTTCATAAACAACAATACTAACGGCATTCGCTAAATTAAGGCTTCTAATATGTTCGCTGTAGAGTGGTATTTTATATAAATGCGCTTTATATTTTTGAGTAATCTCTTTTGGTAATCCTACAGATTCTTTTCCAAAAACTAAAAACATATTGTTTTTATAAGGTAAAGACCAGTGTTCTTTTTGAGCATGACTGGAAAAAAAAGCAAGCTCTTTGTTATGATGTTGCTTAAAAAAATCTTCTACACTATCATATATAAAAAGTGAAATATGCTTCCAGTAATCTAGCCCGGCACGCTTAACGCGTTTATCATCTAAAACAAAACCAAAAGGTTTTACCAAATGTAAATGACACCCAGCACCAAGGCTTAATCTCCCAATATTTCCTGTATTATTTGGTATTTCGGGTTCTATTAAAACAATATTTAATGGCATTATTGAATTGATTTTAAATAAAGTTGTTCTACTTTTTTTCTTGCCCAAGGCGTTCTTCGTAAAAATTTTAAGGAAGATTTTATAGTTGGATTGCTTTTAAAACAATTGATGTTAATTTTTTCAGAAAGTTCTGCCCAACTATATTTTTCAACTAAATATTCTAAAATATCAGCCAGTTTAATTCCATGGAGCGGATTGTTTGGCTGTTCTTGTTTTGTGTTATTTTCCATAGGCTTAATTTGTATAAATGAAAAAACTCCGGTAATCAGCCGGAGTTTATTCATCAATCAAAAAACGAACAGTCATGATAACTGTTGTTACGTTCACAAATTACAATTTTAAATGCTAAACTCCAATAGGAGCGCAAAATTGTAATTCAATTTTTTTAAACTATTGTATTAACCAAGGTATGTTTTTAATATTTTACTTCTAGAAGTGTGTTTTAATCTTCTGATTGCTTTTTCTTTAATTTGACGTACACGCTCTCTGGTTAAATCAAAAGTTTCTCCTATTTCTTCTAAAGTCATAGAGTGTTGCCCTGCTAAACCAAAATATAGGCGAATTACATCTGCTTCTCTAGGTGTTAAGGTTTCTAAAGCTCTTTCTATTTCTGTTCTAAGCGATTCATGTAGTAATTCTCTATCCGGATTTGGAGATTCACCACTTCGTAAAACATCATATAAGTTAGAATCTTCACCATCAATTAACGGAGCATCCATAGATACATGGCGTCCAGAATTTTTAAGAGACTGTTTTACATCATCAACAGTCATATCTAATTCTTTTGCAATTTCTTCTGGAGAAGGTTGGCGCTCGTGCGCTTGCTCTAAGAATGCAAAAGTTTTATTAATCTTGTTTATAGAACCAATCTTATTTAAAGGTAAGCGCACAATTCTAGACTGTTCTGCTAAAGCTTGTAATATAGACTGACGAATCCACCAAACTGCATAAGAAATAAACTTAAATCCACGAGTTTCGTCAAAACGTTGAGCAGCTTTGATTAAGCCAAGGTTTCCTTCGTTAATTAAATCAGGAAGCGTAAGCCCTTGGTTTTGATATTGTTTTGCTACAGAAACCACAAATCTTAGGTTAGCCTTAGTTAATTGTTCTAAAGCTACTTGATCTCCTTTTTTAATACGTTGCGCTAATTCTACTTCTTCATCAGCTGTAATTAGATCTACTTTTCCAATTTCTTGTAAGTATTTATCTAACGAAGCGGTTTCTCTATTGGTAACCTGTTTTGTAATTTTTAGCTGTCTCATTGTATTTTTCTTTCTTAATTATTTTCTTTATGCATAGACTGCATTAACTTATACGTAGAAAAACAAAAAAAGTTACAATATAAGTGCTAAATTTTCATTTTTTAAGATAAAAAACCAATATTTGGGGTTTTTCTACTCAAAATCTAATAGTTGAGTGGCTTTTATAAGTTCTTGGAGCGCATTAATTTTTGCATAGATTTTATTGAAAAATAAATTTCTTTCTTTTTCTCCAGCTGTATTTAAAAGTTTAGATCCTTTTAATTGTCTTTTTAAAAAAACTTCTACTTCTTTACATGTGGTACTATCTGTTGTAGCATAATACGATAGTAATGTAACTGGTACATATAAAGATTGTTGATGTGGTGTGCTTACAAGAACAGTATTGTTCATTAAATGCAATTCATTGTGGTAAAACAAAAACTGGTCCTCCTGAATAGAAATTTTATGAAAGATCTTCTGTATAATCTCTTTTAATAACGTACATAATTGTATAGCAGTGTCAGTGTTTAGCTGCCCAGCTTTATGATAAAAGTGTATTTGTTTTAAAGAGCTATTTATAGTGGTAATATCCCACATTTCAGTAATATTTAAGTTCTGGTATAGACTTTCTAATTTTTTAGCAGCTTGTATAAGAGCTAAACTTGGCGTAAAATCTTCAAAACTTTTTGTATGAAACGATGGGTCTAACAGTTTAAGCCAAGCATAGTATTTAAAAGAACTAAAATCATTATGCGATAAGTGATAAAAAATAGGAATGTCTTTTGCAGAATAGAGCACTCTACTTTCCTTTTGTTTGATGAGTGGAAGTAATGAGTTGTATGAGTTTTTAAAGTATTGTATTAAATCGTTCTCACTACAAATGCTTTTTATTTTTTCAACAGCGATATAGGTTTCTTTTACAGAACCAAATAAGCGATCTAAAGAAATATTAAAATATTTAGCCAGTAAAACACTTTCTTTTAAAGAGAACTTGCTTTTTAAACTCACCCTTCTATGTGCTGCATCATAGCTTATTTGTAAAGCGATGGCTACTTGTTCTATTAAAGAAGTATTTTCAGGGATACTACTCTGTAGGTAGTGTACTAATTCTTTTTGAAACATCATTCAATATAATTAATTTTTTGTGATAATCGCAAAAAATTAATTATTCAATTGTAATAGATAATATTTAAAATGTGATTATTGCAATAATTTTGAAATCAAATTTAAATTCAAAAAAATGAAAACAAAGATTTCAATTTTAAGTTTTTTCTTGTTTGCTATTACCATGTGTGGTCAAAGTGATGATGTAAAGTATATGTTTGATAATAAACCTTCTTTTAAAATAGGAGGTGGGGTTTTTATTCCACAAGATCAATCAACTGATGTTTTAGGGATTTCGCCACTTATTGAAGTGAGTTTATCTTATAAAATTAGAAAAAAGAAAGCTATAGCCTTTGTTACACAGTTTGTAATACCAAACCAGAAAGAAGATTTTATTTATAGAAGAACTATAGATACATTAAGTGCTAGGGCTACTTTTATGATGAATGCTTTTTTACGTTTTGATAAAAATATGATTCAAAAAGAAAATAGTAAGTTAGTTTTAAATTTAGGCTTAGGCCTATCAAATATAACTACAGATGCTAGAAATCCATTTTATGAAGGTGATGAAGGGCAGACTAAATATGAAAATATCAGCGCTATATTAGTAACACCTGGCTTAGAATGGGAAGTGAAAACAAAATATAGTGTTTTTACGATTGGATTAAATGTACAATATGCTCCCTATAAATTAGAAGGCGCCTTAGAAGATAATATTGGGAGTTTGTTTTATGTTCCTAAGATTGCGTATCAGTTTTAAAAATAATTATTTATAATAAATTATTGGATAATACCTAATAGATGTCATTAAGTATAGGAGATTATAGTCTAAAAAACAGCGTTTTTAAATCTTTAACTGTATTTTAGCTATGACTTTAACCTTACTTATTGTTTAATGCCATTATTATTTCGCTATGCGTTAGCATTTTTATTTTTATTACCGTTTTTAAGTATTTCGCAAAATAACAAACCTTTTAATTATTTTGGCTCAGATCTGCTAATAGGTTATTTAAGCGACTCCAATACAGGATTTCCAGAACGGAAATTACAAAAAAGTGTTTTTTTAAAGATCGGAAAGCTACATTCTGGTAAAAATGAAGATTGGGCATATTACTTAAATAAACCTAAAACGGGTATTTCTTTTGTGTTTTCTGATTTTGGGAATAAAAACCTTTTGGGATATGCATACAACCTTATGCCTTATATAGAATTTTCTGTTGCAAAACATTTTAATATGTATGTGGCTTTTGGAGGATCTTATGTAACAAAAAAGTACAATCTAGAAACGAATGCTTTTAATAAAGGAATTTCTACAAATTTAAACTGGACTTACAACACTATTTTTTATTATGATTTTCTAAATAACAAAAATGCTATTTGGAGATTGGGTTTGGGTTATATGCATTATTCAAATGGACATACCAAAAAACCAAACAAAGGATTTAATTCAGCACTTTTTTCGGTTTCTACTAACTTTGGGAAGCATATATCTAGTTATAAAAATATAGAAGTTAACCCGCCAGAAAAACAATTAGAATGGTTTTACACTGGGCGTTTTGGAATTGGTGTCAATTCTTTCTCTAGAGTTTTTAATTCACAAAAACCTGTTTTTAGTACTGCATTTTCCGCTGGTAAAATCATCAATAAGACCTACAAATTTGGAGTGGGGCTATACTATAATTTTTATCAACACTATTATGACTATATAGTTAATGATGGTGCTTTAATTCGTGAACAAGAACCTAATTTTAAAAAACACCCTATATTAAATGCCTCTAGTTTTGGCGTATTTGGTAGTGCAGAACTTTTACTTAATCATGTGGGAATGGAAATAAATATTGGGTTAAACTTTCATAAACCTTTTTATAAAATAGATTGGCAAATAAATGAGAATGAAGGTTTTTCTTTTCTTTCAGCTAATGGTGAAGAAATTGTAAAGCCAGGCGAATTGAATACTTATTTTGAAATTAAACGCTTTGCATCTAGTAGAATGGGTCTAAAATACTATCTTTTTAATACAAATAAAATGCCCAAAAATAATTTCTTTATAGGAGCTTTTATTAACGCAAATTTAGGTCAGGCAGATTTTAGTGAACTTACTATAGGGTATGTACATCGGTTGCCCATAAAAAATGATGTAAAAAAATAACATCTGCAAAGTTTAAAACTTTGCAGATGTTATACCATCAAAAAAGAAAAATTTAATCTTCTTTTTTACTTTCTCTAGGTTTTCTATCGTCTCTACGATTATCGCGTCCGCGATTATCTCTACCTCTATTATCACGTCCACCTCTGTTATTATCTCTAGGTGGTCTGGCAACATAACCCTCTGGTTTTGGTAAAATTGCTTTTCTAGATACTTTCTCTTTACGAGTTCTTGAGTCTATACCAAAGTATTTTACATCAAAAACATCACCCATGTTTACCACATCAGAAACATTTTCTGTACGTTCCCAAGCTAGTTCACTTACATGTAATAATACCTCGTTTCCTGGAGCATCTGTATATTCAACAACAGCCCCAAAATCTAACATTTTAATTACTTTTACTTCGTAAACGCTGCCTACTTCTGGTTTAAATAATAAAGAATCTATTTTAGCCTCTACAGCAGCAATACCGTCAGCGCCAGTACCTAAAATTTCAACAATACCTTCTTCGGTAACAGGGTCTTCATTAATAACAATGGTACAACCTGTTTCTTTTTGAAGTTCTTGAATTACTTTACCTCCAGGACCAATTAATGCACCAATAAATTCATTAGGAATTCTTCTGGTAATCATTTTTGGTGAGTGCGATTTAACATCTGCATTAGGAACCGCAATAGTATCTGTTAATTTACCTAAGATATGTAAACGACCTTCGCGAGCTTGTTTTAAAGCATTTACAAGAATTTCATAAGACAAGCCTTTCACTTTAATATCCATTTGGCAAGCAGTAATACCATCAGCAGTACCAGTAACTTTAAAATCCATATCGCCTAAGTGATCTTCATCTCCTAAAATATCAGATAATACGGCATAATTTCCAGAATCTGCATCAGAAATTAAGCCCATAGCAATACCAGAAACAGGTTTCTTTAATTGTACCCCAGCATCCATAAGTGCCATAGTTCCAGAACAAACTGTTGCCATAGATGAGGAACCATTAGATTCTAATACTTCCGAAACCACACGTACAGTGTAAGGGCAATCAGCTGGTATCATGCCTTTTAAGGCACGTTGCGCTAAATTACCATGACCAACTTCTCTACGGGATGTTCCTCTAATAGGTCTTGCTTCTCCAGTAGAAAAAGGAGGGAAGTTATAGTGTAAATAAAAAGTTTCTTCGCCTTCATATGAAGGCATATCTATTTGATTCGCTTCTCTAGAAGTTCCTAAAGTAACTGTTGCTAATGCTTGTGTTTCTCCACGGGTAAATATAGAAGAACCGTGTGTAGAGGGTAAATAATCTACTTCGCACCAGATAGGTCTAATTTCATCTGTTTTACGACCATCTAAACGCAAACCTTCTTTTAAAGTTAAATCTCTAACTGCAGCTTTTTCAGCTTTAGCGTAGTACTTAGAAACCAACCCGCCAAAATCTTCTAATTCTTCTTCAGAAAATGTAGCTTTTATTTCTTCTTTAATTTCTGCAAATGCAGCACCTCTTTCATGTTTTGCAGAACCTGCTTTAGCTACAGCATATACTTTGTCGTATGCCATGCCATGAATTTTTTGTGCTAATACTTCATCTTCTCTTTCTGGCTCGTATTCACGTACTTCTTTTTTACCAAAAGCTTCAGCTAATTTTAATTGTGCAGCACATTGTACTTTAATAGCCTCATGTGCAAATTTGATAGCTTCTGTCATTTCTTCTTCAGAAATCTCATCCATTTCACCTTCAACCATCATAACGGAATCAGCAGAAGCACCTATCATCATGTCAATATCAGACTCGGCTAGTTGCGCTCTTGTTGGATTAATGATAAACTCTCCATTAATACGACCAACACGGGCTTCAGAAATAGCACATTCAAAAGGGAAATCTGATAATTGAATCGCAGCAGAAGCGGCTAAACCAGCCATTGCATCTGGCATTACATCTTCATCATGAGACATTAACTGTATCATCACTTGCGTTTCCGAATGGTAATCTTTTGGAAATAACGGACGTAAAACACGATCTACTAAACGCATCGTTAATACTTCGCCATCACTTGGTCTTGCTTCTCTTTTAAAGAAACCTCCAGGGTAACGCCCAGCAGCAGCAAATTTCTCCCGATAATCTACAGTAAGGGGTAGGAAATCTACATCACTTTGTTTGTAATTGGAAACTACTGTACATAATAACATACATTTTCCAGATTGAACAACAACAGAACCGTGTGCCTGTTTTGCTAATTTTCCGGTTTCGATAGAAATTTCTCTACCGTCACCAAGGTCTATGACCTCTCTAAATACTTTTGGAATCATAAATTTGATTTATAACTTGCACTATTTTTAACAAGTTAATTAAACAATGGTCTTTGCGTCTTACCTAGACGGACAGTGTTGTGTTGTTGTAGTTGTGTGCGACCAATGAAAAACTATTTGCAAGCTTTTTTACGTTAAACTCGTTATCATACATAACAAGTTTTTGCAAAAGTACTGATCCTAAAATCAGTATATTAAAAAGGGGAAAAGCTAAGCTTTTCCCCTTTTTTGAAAATTATTTTCTAATATTTAATTCTTTTATTATTGCACGGTATCTGGTGATATCTTTTTTGATTAAATAATCTAAAAGACTTCTTCTTTTACCTACTAGTTTTACTAGAGAACGCTCTGTATTATAATCTTTACGATTGTTTTTTAAGTGACCCGTTAAATGATTGATACGGTGTGTAAACAAAGCGATTTGCCCCTCAGCAGAACCTGTGTTTTTTTCATCTTTGCTGTATTTTTTAAAAATATCAGCTTTTACTTCTTTTGTTAAATACATTCCAATATTATTTTAAATGATTTTTATGTATGTGATTGATTTTCAATCTGGGCGCAAATATACAATTATTCTGTAAACTGAATTATTATTTTAAAATAATATCTGCTTATTGAGGTGTGTTAATTGTAGGTAATGTTAGTTCCTTATCATTTGGAATCGTAAATTCAATATCATTCTTTGGTTTAAAATGCACAACCATTAGGTAGTGGCGCCTCGTTTTCTAGAGTTTTTGCAAAATCAATTTCCAGTTCTGTAGCAGTAAACCCTCCAGAAACATTTCCTTCTAAGGCATTAACGCCATAGCTAGAATTATTCATATGTACTCTTATATATACTTGCTGATCTCTAGAAATTGCTATGGGACCTCCAGAACGTGTAAAAGGTTGTTCATTTACATGGCTATGTCCTAAAACTCTTCGATAAATTAAATTTCCTTCTAAATCAATTACTTCCCACCAATCTGCGTACTGATCACAGCCTGTGTCTGGACTTCTCACCGTTACACTAAAACGGTATTCATTTTCCGAGCCAGAAACGCTTACATTGGTTACTGCTCCTACACCATCAGTTTCTGTATTCGTTTCTGTATTGGTTTCGATATCTAAAGTATTTAAATCTTCGTTTATTTTATCGGTAGAACAGCTAGAAAGCCATAATAGGATACTTAAAAATAAAGTAGTAAATGATTTCATAACTAAATAATTAAGATTCTAAATTAAAAGTCTCTGAAACTAAGTTAGACTATTTTAACTAAAAGTAGAAGTTAAAATAGTCTAACACAAAGTATGTTTTAATACATACGTTTTTAATTTCGAACTGGATTATTCTGAATCAAGTCTATATAAAGATTAATTTTTTTCTTTAGGTCACTTCGATGTACTATAAAATCTAAGAATCCATGTTCTAGTACAAATTCAGCAGATTGAAACCCTTCTGGTAAATCTTTACCTGTAGTATCCTTAACTACACGGGGTCCTGCAAAACCTATTAAAGCACCTGGCTCAGCAATATTAATATCTCCAAGCATGGCATATGATGCAGTAGTTCCTCCTGTTGTAGGATCTGTTGATAAAGAAATATATGGCAAACCCGCTTCAGCTAGTTGCGCTAATTTGGCAGAAGTTTTTGCCAATTGCATTAAAGATAAGGCTGCTTCCATCATACGTGCACCACCAGATTTAGATATCATTAAAAAAGGTAATTTCTTTTTGATAGCGTAATCAATTCCTCTGGAAATTTTTTCACCAACAACACTTCCCATAGATCCACCTATAAAACTAAAATCCATACAAGCGATTACAATATCTTTACCTAAAGATTTGCCTATACCCACTCTAACAGCATCTTTAAGATTTGTTTTTTGTTGTGCAGCTTTCAATCGATCTGAATACTTCTTCGTATCTACAAATTTTAAAGGATCTTTAGAACTAAGTTTTGTATCTAATTCCTTAAACTTATTATCATCAAAAAGGATTTCAAAATATTCCTTACTACCAACTCTAACATGGTAATCATCTTCTGGACTTACATAAAAATTTTTGGCTAAATCTTCTGACTCTACAATTTTTCCTGTAGGCGATTTGTACCACAAACCTTTAGGAGTGTCTTTCTTTTCTTCCGTTGCTGTTTGTATTCCTTTTTCTGTTCTTTTAAACCAAGCTGACATAGACTGAATATTTAATTAAACGGATTCTTTTTTCTTTATAGTGTGTTTACATTATTAAGGTCTTCAAATGCCTTTTTTAAACGTGTTACAAATGTTTTTTCACCTTCACGTAACCATACTCTTGGGTCGTAGAATTTTTTATTAGGCTCATCAGCACCGTTAGGATTTCCTATTTGTGCTTGTAAAAAGTCTTTTTTATCTTGAACATAATCACGAACACCAGCTAAGAAAGCATATTGTAAATCGGTATCAATATTCATTTTTATTACACCATAGCTAATACCTTCTCTAATTTCTTCTACTGTAGAGCCAGAGCCACCATGAAAAACAAAATCGATATGATTGTGTTCAACCCCATATTTTTCAGAAATATACTCTTGAGAGTTTTTCAGGATTTTTGGAGTTAATTTCACATTTCCAGGTTTGTAAACACCGTGAACATTTCCAAAAGCAGCAGCAATTGTAAACCTAGGACTAACTTTAGAAAGTTCTTCGTAAGCATACGCAACTTCTTCTGGTTGAGTATATAGTTTAGAATCGTCTACATCAGAATTATCAACACCATCTTCTTCACCACCTGTAATACCTAATTCTATTTCCAGTGTCATATTCATCTTTGCCATTCTAGCAAGATATTCTTTACAGATTTCTATATTTTCTTCAATTGATTCTTCAGAAAGATCAATCATGTGTGAGCTAAATAAAGATTTTCCTGTTTCAGCAAAATGTTTTTCACTAGCTTCTAAAAGACCATCTATCCAAGGTAATAATTTTTTTGCGCAGTGGTCTGTATGTAAAATTACAGTAGCTCCGTATGCTTTTGCTAACTCATGAACATGTTTTGCACCTGCAACAGCACCAGCAATTGCAGCTTTTTGCCCTTCATTAGATAAACCCTTTCCTGCGTTGAATTGCGCTCCACCATTAGAAAATTGAATGATAACGGGTGCATTTAAGCTTGCTGCAGTTTCTAGAACACCATTAATGGTATCTGAGCCAATAACGTTTACCGCTGGTAATGCAAATCCTTTTTCCTTCGCATAATTAAATATTTCTTGTACTTCGTCTCCTGTTGCAACTCCTGGTTTTATGTTATGAGCCATAATTTTTAATTTCTAAATTTTTTGATGTATTAATTAAAAGGGCAAAAGTAATAAAATAATCATGTTTAAAAAGGATAGTTGATACCAATTTGTAATACTGAATTTGCAAAATTATAATCTCTAAACCATCTTTGAGAAGGTTCTTCTGCCGGATTATATGTTTTAAAGCCAACATCTACCCTAAAAACAAAATACGATAAATCGTAACGAAGGCCAAAACCTGTACCCAATGCGGTATCCGCTAAAGAGCTAAATCCATTAAAAGTAGCATCAGGATCATCTACATTATCAAATACATTCCAAATATTACCTGCATCAGCAAATAAGGCCCCTTTTATACTGCCCGCAATAGGAAAGCGATATTCTAAGTTTAATGCTAATTTGAGATTTGCTTCATTAAAATCATTTATGTTTTTTGTTTTTCCTGGTCCTAAAGAATAGGGTGTCCATGCTCTATTATCATAAGATCCTCCTCCAAAGTAACTTTTAATAAAAGGAATATTGTCCGAGTTTCCATAAGGAATAGCAATACCAAAAAAGCTCCTGAATGCTAAAATATTAGAACGTTGTAAATTCCAATGCTTTATAAAATTAAAATCTGTTTTTATATATTGAGAATAGGGTACATCTAAGATTGTTTTATCTCCATTTACGTCTTCATTAAAATCAATAGCTCTAGAAAGTAAGGATAAGATATTTCCAGCACTTTCTACATTAATACTGTATTGATAAAAACTGGGATCGGTTAAACTTTCTTTGTTGTTTTTACTAAAGGAATAATTGCTAGCAAAGATTAGGTTGTCTTCTATTAAGCGTTCTTTTCTTTCTGCGATACTATTTATGGCTCTAAATTGTTCTGGAGTTGAGGCTATTCGTCTTTCGGTAACAAATTCGATGAAATCATCAGCGCCATCTGGAATCCTTAAATCACGATTATCAGAATTGTCATAAAAATTAGAAAGCACAGGATTATTTTGGAAATTTTCTGCATCTGCAATGGTGTTTAATTGATTATAAGTGTTTCTATATACATTAAAAAAACGCATTGTATTTAAATTTCTAACAAGCTGAACATTTAATAACTCTAGATTATTTTTGGTATTACTAGATGGTGTCCAATTATACCCCAAAACGGCATTAAATGTTAACTTGTCTAAACCAATATTTTCTTGAAAACTAGACCCTATAGAAATTCTAGTTTTAGGGAGCATATAATTAGGAATAATTTTATCGGTATTAATAAGTGGAAACCATATTCTGGGAAAATCTAAACTAATATCTCCACCAAATTCAAGAATATTAAAAAACCGATCATTATTCGTTACATTGTTTTCAGCATTAGATGCCCCTAAATTTGCCCGACCACTAATACTTAAATTTTCTGCACCACCAAATATATTTCTAATATTTAAAGAGGGCGATACTACAATACCTGCTACTTGTATGTTAGAATGTGTTACATCTGTTTCTAAATTTAAGCTATATTTTTTTTGAGCTGATAAATAAATATTAGAAATTAAAGTGTTTTTTAAACTATCAGGCAAAAACTCAATATTTGGATATTTAAAATTATTTAAGTTATTAATTTGCCTGTAGGTTCTTAATCTATTTAAATCTGAGTAGACACTATCTTTTTTTAAGAAAATAGCATCAGTAAGTGCTTTAGGTTTGTATCTAAGCTTGTCTTTGTAATATATGGTATATCCGTTGTGCTTTATAGATTTTAGATCATTAGGATTATTGGTAAATAGGTGATCTGCAAAGATATTTACCTTATTTATAGTATAAACTTTATATTCGGTTTTAGTAATAGAATCGCCTCGCTTTTTTAGATTGTCTATTTTTAATTGTAGATTCATTTTTTGATCATTGCCTGCTACAGTTGTATCCGCAATGATATCATAGGTAATAGAACTTTCTTGAAAACCCCAAACACCATTATTTCTAAAAATTGCAGTAAGTCGATCTCTTTCATTATTAAAATTTTTAAAATCAAATTGTTTCTTATTTTTAATAAAAGACTCTTTTTGGTGTATTTTATAAATAGAATCTATAGCTTTTGAGGCGATTTTAGTAGTAGTAGAATCTATAAAAAATGGCTTCCCTAAATTTATTTTATAGCGTATAGAAGCTCGCTGTTTTCTTTTGGAACTATCTATTTCAAAAGTACTTTTAGCATTAAAATAACCTCTGTTTCCGTAGTATAATTTTAACCTGTTTAAAGATTTTTTTGTTTTGGAAGTATCTATGATTACGGGTGCTTCGCCAATCTTTTTAAGCCAATTACTATATCCAGTAGTAAAAAAAGATTCTCCTAAACGGTTCAGTTGTTTTTTTGATAAAAGGTTTTCTAAGCGTTTTTCTCTTTTTTCTTTTTTATGAAGCCAAGCCTGATAGGAAGAATCTGGGTTTTGTTTCGCTAAATTGTAAAGGTTTAATTTAAAGGGATACCCTAATATATTGCTATTTGGTTTTTGTATGATGAGGCTTTTAACATCTTCGGATATCACTTTTTCACCATCCACATAAATAGTATTGCTATTAAGTAAAAGTTCATCATCGTCTACTCTTTTTAGTGCATTACATGATGTAACAATGATACTTAATAATAATAAGCCTATTTTTACGCTGTTTTTTCTCAAATTCTAAAAGGGTCTCTTAAAAATCAAAAGTACATTATTTGTATGGTTGGTAAAAGTCAAATAAAATTTATAAAAAGCTTACAGCAAAAAAAGTACCGAAATCAGCATCAGCTTTTTGTTGTTGAAGGAAAAAAACTTGTGAATGAGCTTTTGGTTGCTCATTTTAACATCTATAAATTATATAGTACGGATGAAGTATTTGTTAAACAACATCAGGACAATGCTGTACTAATTACCGAGCTAGAGCTAAAAAAAATAAGCAATTTAAAAACTCCGAATACTGTTTTAGGGATTTTCAAAATTCCAGATCCAAAACCAATAAACGATCACGGTTGGGTGGTAGCCTTAGATGCTGTAAGTGATCCAGGAAATCTAGGAACCATAATTCGTTTGTGCGATTGGTTTGGAATACAACATTTACTTTGTGGGACGCATACCGTAGATTGTTATAATGCTAAAGTATTGCAAGCTACTATGGGGTCTATAACAAGAGTTAATATTGTTTATGCAGATTTAGAAACATATATAAAGAATGTTTCAATGCCAGTATTTGGAGCTTTTATGGATGGAGCACCTATTTACACTACTCAAATACCAGAAAAAGGTGTTTTAGTAATGGGTAATGAAGCAAATGGTATTTCCGATTCAATAGAAAAAGCGATTACAACTAAAATTAGTATTCCTCAGTTTGGAGAAAAAACTACAGAAAGCTTAAATGTGGCTACTGCAACGGCTATACTGCTAAATGAAATAAGAAGGGATTAAAAAAGTTTAAGAGTTTAGGCGCTATGCGCTAGTTTATAAGGTTATAAAAAAGTTTATGAGTTTAATTGTTTTGTGGTGTAAAAAAATATTTTCCTCTAACCTCTAACCTCTAACCTCTAACCTCTAACCTCTAACCTCTAACCTCTAACCTCTAACCTCTAACCTCTAACCGTAGCCCATTCTGTCCAAGAGCCATCATAAACTGCTTTAGGATTATCGTTTATTAATGTTGCTGCCAATAGTACAATACAAGCCGTAAGCCCAGAACCACAGGTAAACGTTAGTGGTTTTGTAGGAGCATCAATACTACTAAAAATTAATTTTAATTCTTCTTTAGTTTTAAACTTTCCATTATGTAAAACATTTTGAAAGGGAATATTTATAGAATTTTTAATATTTCCAGATCGTAACCTGTCTCTTGGTTCCGGTGCAGTACCATTAAACCTACCTTTGGAACGAGCATCAATGACTAGTGATTCTTGATTGGTTATATTTTTAGAAATAGCATTGATATCTTGTAAGGCGTTAGCATTAAAATTTGCTTTAAAACTACCTGACGGAAATGGTTTATTGGTTTTTTCTTCAGTTGCTCCTTCTTGTTTTATCCATTCAGGTAGACCACCATTTAATACAGTAACGTTTTCATGTCCCATGGTTTTAAACATCCACCAAACTCTTGGGCTTGTATAAATGCCTAAATTATCATAGATAACAAGGGTACTTTCGTTATTAATTCCTAGCTTTTTACATTCATCTTCAAATGCTTTTGGCGATGGTAAAGTATTTGGGAATGGACTGTTAGGATCGCTAAAATTATCTTTAAGATTAAAATAACGTGCGCCACTAATCTGAAGATTTTGGACATCTGTTTGCAGCCCAGATACATTAGATAAAGGACTACAGTCTAGAATAATTAAATTGGGGTGATTTAAATTTTCAGTGAGCCAAGAAGTAGATACAATTGGTGGTAACATTAGTATTTAAAAATTAACACCTAATATACTTTAAAATACTATTCAAAAGTAAAATTCACAAAAATTCCTCTTGTACGTAATCCGCTAAGATTACTTGTCCATGGACTATTTGGGTCGTTATCTGGAACCAATTCATCTGTAATAGCAAAAACACCTCTTATAGAAGGGGAAAACTTAAAGTATTCTAGATAAAAATCAATTCCAAAACCTAATTCATAATTAAACCCATTTTTTGTAGTTCTAAAAGTTCCAGAGCTATTATCGTCTAAGCGATCCTCATTACTGCTTAAATTTAAATATGCAGAAGCACCGCCAATAAGATAAGGTTTCCAGTTTCCAATTCGTTTTGTACTTACTTTTAGCAATAAAGGAAAATTAATGTATGTAGATTTAGCTTCTACAATTTGCCTGTTTACTCTTTCATTTGCAGGGAAAATATCAAATCCTGGGTCTCTAAAAGCGATATTTCTTTGTGTAAAAAAAAGTCCAGGCTCAAAGCGTAAATCTAAAAATTGATTAATACGCATTTCGCCAATAAGTCCTACATTAAAACCAATATTAGGAACTACTAAATTGTCTTCGCCATTAGGGAATCTGCCATTTACGTCCCGAGTATCGTTTATGTAATTAAATTTAAAATCATACTGATTAAAGCCAAGGAAGTAGCCCCAATTAAGGAATGCTTTATCCTCGTTTTCTAAATTTAAAACAGGTCTTTCATTAAACTGTGCTGTTGCCAATAAGCCTATCAATAGGCATATCAACAAGGAAAAAGTCTTCTTCATATTTTACTTTGTAGCTACATATATAGATGCTACCCCAAGTGTTTGGGGTTTGTTCTCTATAGCTATAAACCCAATTTTTCGTAAAATATTGTTGAAAGCTTCTCCATATGGAAAAACTGCTGCAGATTCTGATAGGTATTCGTAAGCAGAATTGTCTTTAGAAAACACCTTTCCTATTTTTGGTAAAATGTATTTGGTATAAAAGTGATAGCCTTGTTTATAAGGTGTTTTAGTAGGTATAGAAGTTTCTAAAACAACAAAAGTGCCTCCTTTGTTAAGGACACGATATATTTCTGAAAGTCCAGTTTCTAATGTTTCAAAATTACGAACACCAAAGGCTACAGTAATTGCATCAAAGGTATTATCTTCAAAAGGTAGGTTTTCACTATCACCTACTATCATATCTATTTGATCAGTAAGCTTTTTTTCTTGCACTTTTTTTTGTCCAACCTCTAACATGCCTGGAGAAATATCTAACCCTATTATTTTTGTAGCACCTGTTTTTACAAGATTAATAGCTAAATCCCCAGTTCCGGTGGCAATATCTAGGATAATTTGAGGCTGCTTTTTTTTAAGAATGGCTACCACGCGATTTCTCCATTTAATATCAATTCCAAAAGAAATAATACGGTTAAGACCATCATAATTTTTAGAAATTGTATCAAACATTTTTGTTACCTGTTCTTTTTTTCCTAAATCGGAATTTTTATATGGGGTAACTTTTTTGCTCATATCTGCTTTTTTTGCAAATATACAATATAGCACTAGCTTATGAATAGCTATTTATGAGTTATAAATGATCTGATTTGTAGTTTTTTAGTAAATAAATGTAAAGAAGAACAAAATAAAATTATGTAATTTTGTGTTAGTATAGAAACAGAAATCTATAAACCACTTGCATTAACAATGTTTTACTTTCTAATAGATTCCAATTTAAATAACTCCTAGTTTTCTAATAAATTAGGGAGCAGTTATATGCAAAACAATTTACATCATAAATGAAAATTATAATAGCAGGTGCTGGTGAAGTAGGGTTTCATTTAGCTAAATTACTTTCTTATGAATCACAAGATATCACCTTAATAGATACGGTTAAAGAAAGTTTGTCGTATGCAGATACGCATTTAGATATTAGAGTTTTAAGAGGCGATGCAACTTCTATTACAGTATTACAGGATGCACAGGTAGAAAGTTGTGATTTAGTAATTGGAGTAACTGCATCCGAAACTACAAATATTACTTTGTGTTTATTAGCTAAACAATTAGGTTGTACAAGAACTATTGCTAGAATTTCTAATACAGAGTTTATTGAGAATAAAGAAAAAATAAATTTTGAAGAACTCGGTATAGATGAATTGATTTCTCCAGAAGAACTAGCAGCAACAGAGATTCAAATGCTATTAAATAAATCAGCATTTAATGACACCTATGAATTTGAAAATGGCGCTTTAATTATGGCAGGTATTTCTTTGCCTAAATCTGCACCATTTGTAGGAAAAATGGTAAAAGAAGCTGCTAATATATTTCCGGAATTACATTTTATGCCAATTGCCTTGAAAAGATTGGGTACGCAAAAAACAATAATACCCAGAGGAGATACTGTTTTTAACGAAGGGGATCAGGTTTATTTTATCACTGTAAAAGAAGGAGTAGAAGAGCTGTATAAGTTAACAGCAATGGTCAATAGGGAAATTAAGAATGTTATGATTCTTGGTGGTAGTCAAGTTGGTTTTAAAACAGCCAGAGAATTGTGTACCAATAAGTTTAATGTAAAAGTTATAGAAAAAGATAAGGAAAAAGCATTTGATCTTGCAGATGATTTGCCCAATGCACTTATTATAAACGGCGATGGTAGAAATGTAGAATTGTTAGAAGAAGAAAGTTTAGAATCTATGGATGCCTTTATTGCAGTAACCGGAAACTCAGAAACGAACATTATGTCTTGTTTGGTTGCAAAATCTAAGCATATTAAGAAAACAATTGCCTTGGTTGAAAATATGGATTATTTTCAACTTTCGCATTCTATAGGAATAGATACGCTGATTAATAAAAAATTATTGGCTGCTAATAATATTTTTAGGTATATCCGTAAAGGTGAAGTGGTTGCTTTAACAAGGTTAAATAACTTAAATGCTGAGATTTTAGAGTTTATTGTAAAAGCAACTTCTGCTGTTACTGGAAAAATAATTAGAGAGCTTAACTTTCCCAAACAAGCTACTATTGGTGGTGTTATAAGAAATGATATAGGAATTATAGCCTTAGGAGATTTTGAAATTAAAGAAGGCGATAGAGTAGTGGTTTGCTGTATACCAAATGTAATTGGTAAAATAGAAAAGTTGTTTTTATAATGAGCCTTAACTACAAGATAATATTTCATTTAATGGGGCTTTTGCTCCTTTGTAATGGAGGTTTTATGTTGCTTGCGGCATTAGTAAGTGGTATATATGAAGATGGTGTAACATTAGATATAACATTAGCAGCTATTGTAACGATGCTGGTGGGAGTTCTTTCTATGTTTTATACCAAAGGGCATAAAAAAGAAGTAAAGCGTAAAGAGGGGTATCTTATTGTTACTTTTGGGTGGCTCGTAATGTCAGTATCTGGAATCTTACCTTATGTATTTTCAGGGAAAATACCTGATGTAACCAATGCTTTTTTTGAAACTATTTCTGGCTATACCACTACTGGAGCTTCAATTTTAGACGATATAGAAGCACTACCTGAGGGCATTTTGTTTTGGCGTAGTCTAACGCATTGGATTGGAGGAATGGGAATTATAGTTTTAGCAATAGCTATTTTACCATTGTTAGGTATTGGCGGGATGCAACTTTTTGCTGCCGAAGCGCCAGGACCTAGTACAGATAAATTACACCCAAGGATTACTGATACAGCAAAAAGGCTTTGGCTCATTTATGTGGGGTATACTGCAGCAGAAACCATATTGTTGAAATTGGCTGGGATGTCTTTTTTTGACGCAATTAACCATAGTTTGGCTACATTATCTACGGGAGGTTTTTCTACCAAAAATGCCAGTATGGCGTATTGGAATGATCAGCCTTTGATTCAGTATATCGTTATCTTTTTTATGTTTTTAGCAGGAAGCAACTTTGTGTTAAGTTATTTTGCTTTTAAAGGAAAAGTGCAAAAAATAATTAAAGACGAAGAATTTAAATTCTATAGTCTTGGTTTATTAGTTTTTTCAATATTAGTAGCGGTAGTTATTTATTTTAAAGCAGATGTTCCAGTGTCAGAATACCATCCTATGGTATATGGAGAAGCAGAGAGTTCATTTAGGCATTCTTTATTTCAAATTATAGCTGTAGTTACTACAACAGGTTTTGTAACAGCAGATTTTACAAGTTGGACTCCATTTATAACCATATTTTTCTTCGGATTAATGTTTTCTGGAGGGTCTGCAGGATCTACTGCAGGAGGTATTAAAGTTGTGCGTCATCTGATCATTATTAAAAATGGATTGTTAGAATTTAAACGAACCTTACATACTAATGCAGTTATTCCAGTGCGCTACAATAACAAAACAGTTAGAGAGCATATTGTTTATAATATTATAGCATTTTTTGTATTATACATGCTTACTTTTATCATTGGAGCCTTAGGTTTAGGGGCTTTAGGTTTAGATTTTGTTACCGCCATAGGAGGTGCTGCCTCATCTTTAGGTAATGTAGGTCCTGCTTTTGGAAGCCTTAATCCAGTGAGTAATTTTAATGGATTGCCCGATTTAGCAAAGTGGTGGTGTGGTTTTTTAATGCTTCTAGGGCGACTAGAACTTTTTACAGTTTTAATTCTTTTTACGCCATATTTCTGGAAAAAAACATAAATTGCTACTTATAAATTAATCCACCACACTTTAATTATGAGAACAGCATTAACCTTATTTGTTTTTTTAGGAATATTTTTTGTTGGTTTTTCTCAAACTCCTTTAAAGGAAAAAATAACTGTTTTTGCTTCTGATACTATTTCTGACGCTAAAATCTATTATGTTTTGGGACAAAATGGATTGTCATTAAGAAAAGAGCCTAATATTAGTTCTTTTAAGTATGGGATGTTGCCTTTTGCTACTTTAGTTGAGGTGGTAGAGCGAACGGATTTTTCTATTACTGTTAAAGATAATAGGCAATATGTTGAAGGAAATTGGGTTAAAATTAAATTTGATAATAGTTCAAATATAATTCCAGGAGCTATAAAAGAAGGCTATGTTTTTGATGGATACTTGGTTAAAAAGTCTGATTTTAATGAGTATATAGAGGCCTCTATTAGAGAGTTTGAAGTATTAGACGATTATAAAATATGCGAAGAAAATAGAGCTAAGTATTTATTTGGTGATTTTTTTGGTGATGGTAGAAAAGATCTCGTGTTGTTAGCAGATAATACTAAAACCAATACAAAGCATATTATTTTAATAAATTATGGAAAATCTAATGCAGTTCATATTTTAGGTAATGGTGAGGACCCATTGCATATAAAAGATTATGATTGGGCAACTATTTTTAAGAAAGTTCCACAAGGAGAAGCATTAGGTCTTGATCGTAAAAATAATTTTAAAGAGATTCCAAAACCAAAGAATATAAAATTAGAGTATGATGCTATAATGGTGAATACTTCAGAATTTAGTGATGGAGGTTTTATCTATTGGAAAGACAATAAATTTAATTGGTCAGAACAAGAATAAAATGATGTTGTCTTATAACATTTAAAAACCCTTAGTAAATTTAAATCCACTAAGGGTTTATATTATTATTGCTTTTGTATAAGAAGTACTCAATTAACGCACTACTTCTTTAATTCTTTTGATAGCTTCTATAATTTGTTCCTCACTAGCTGCATATGATATGCGAATACAATTTCCATTTCCAAAGGCATCACCAGTAACTGTTGCAACGTTAGCATTTTCTAATAGATACATAGAAAAGTCTGATGCATTATTGATTGTAGTACCATTTAATGTTTTTCCAAAAAAGGCAGTCACATCTGGATATACATAAAAAGCCCCTTCAGGTTCATTACATTTAAAACCTTCAATATCGTTTAATAAACCTAAAATTAACTTTCTACGTTCTTTAAATTTATCTACCATATAGTGGATGCGCTCGGGAGATTCTTCTAAAGCTGTAATTACGGCACGTTGTGCAATACAATTAGTTCCACTAGTTACTTGCCCTTGTAATTTGTTACAAGCACGGGCAATATGAGCGGGTGCACCAATGTATCCAACTCGCCAACCAGTCATTGCAAAAGCCTTAGCGACACCGTTTACAGTAACAGTACGGTTATACATATCATCAAATTCTGCCATAGATGCATGTGCCGTAACACCGTAATTTATATGCTCATAAATCTCATCACTAACAACAATAACCTGTGGGTGTTTTTTTAAAACGTCTGCAAGAGCTCTTAATTCTTCTTTGCTATAAATAGAACCACTAGGATTGCATGGTGAACTATACCAAAGCATTTTTGTTTTGGGGCTAATAGCAGCTTCTAGCTGTTGAGGTGTCATTTTAAAATCGTTTTCTATAGAGGTTTTTACTTCTACAGGAACACCATCAGCTAATTTTACTATATCACTATAACTTACCCAATATGGGCATGGTAAAATAACTTCATCTCCTTTATTAAGAGAAACTTGAGCTACATTATATAAGGCTTGTTTTGCTCCAGTAGAAACTACAATCTGAGGATATTCGTAACTTAAGTTATTATCTCTCTTAAATTTAGTAATGATGGCATCTTTTAATGCAACATATCCATCTACAGGAGTATATGAGTTGTAGTCATCGTTTACCGCTTGTATAGCGGCATCTTTAATATAATCTGGAGTATTAAAATCTGGTTCTCCTAAGCTAAGACCTATAATATCTTTTCCTTCAGCTCTTAATTCACGAGCTTTAGCTGCCATTTCTAGCGTTGCGGAAGGAGTTACACTATTAATCCTATCCGATAGTTGGTTGGTATTCATTTTTAAATCGTTTTTCTAATACTGTAAAGCTGGATTTTTACCTAACTCTTTTAAATGTTTGAAGTGCGAAATTATAGCTTTTCTCGTAGTTTTATATTCGTTATACGGTAAATTAAACTCTTTTGCTGTTTCTTTAACAATTTTAGCAATTTTTGTATAATGTACATGACTAATATTTGGAAAAATGTGATGTTCAACCTGATGGTTAAGTCCGCCTGTAAACCAATTTACGATCTTATTTTTTGTTCCAAAATTTACAGTGGTAAATAATTGATGAATCGCCCAAGTGTTTTTCATGTTCCCTTTTGCATCTGGTAAAGGGGTATCTGCATCATCAACTACATGTGCTAATTGAAAAGTAACACTAAGTATAACACCAGCAACATAATGCATTACAAAAAAACCAATTAAAATTTGCCACCAAGCAACATTCTCTAAAATAAGCATTGGCAGTACAATCCAAATAGAAATGTAAATTATTTTTGTAACCACTAATTTACTCCAATTAATGAATGGATTAGGTAATTTTCCATAAGCTAATTTTCTTTTTGTATAGCGATACATTTGTTGAAAATCGGTAGTAATAGCCCAATTAAAAGTTAATAAACCATATAGAAAAACGGAATAAAAATGTTGAAATTTATGATGTTTATGCCATTCGGCATGTTTTGAGAAACGTAAAATTCTACCTGCTTCTAAATCCTCATCATGTTCGTGAATATTTGTATAAGTATGGTGCAAAACATTATGCTGTACTTGCCAGTTGTAGACATTACCAGCTAAAATATAGATGCTGCTACCCATTAATTTGTTAAGCCACTTTTTGTTAGAATATGACCCATGATTTCCATCGTGCATCACATTCATGCCAACTCCAGCCATACCAACACCTATAGTTATGGTTAGTAGTAAATTAGCCCAGATGGGTAAGCCTAAAGTTAATATTAGAAAGTATGGGGCTAGAAATAAAGTAAACATTATTGCTGTTTTTACATGCAATTTCCAATTGCCAGTTTTCTTTATTTTATTTTCTTTGAAGTAATCGTTTACTCGTTTATTTAATGTCTTAAAAAAATGTGCTGAATCCTTTCTGGAAAATCGAATGGTTTCTGTACTCATAATTATATTTTTTTGGTAAAGATAAGTGAATTCATAATCAGTAGTTCAAAATAGACTCTTAAAATGGTAATAATTATGATATATAATATGCTATTTTTGTCAAAATTTTACGCAATAATGAACGTAGCGCATATCTATCATCTTTTTCCAAGTTTAACAGATCTACAGAAACAACAATTTTCTTTATTAGCTGAATTATATAAGGACTGGAATGCAAAAATAAATGTAGTTTCTAGAAAAGATATAGATGAATTGTATCTAAGACACGTACAACATTCTCTCGGTATTGCTAAAGTTCAACAATTTTTACCAGGCTCAAAAATTTTAGATGTAGGTACAGGTGGTGGTTTTCCTGGGATTCCATTAGCAATTCTATTCCCTGAAACTCATTTTACTTTAGTAGATTCTATAGGTAAAAAAATTAAAGTAGTAGAGGAAGTTGTTGCTGGTCTAGGCTTAACAAATGTTACTGCAATTAATGCTAGAGTAGAAGAGGTAAAAGATAAGTTCGATTTTATTGTAAGTAGAGCAGTTGCAGCAATGCCTACATTTACATTTTGGGTAAAAGGTAAAATCAAAAAAGAATCACTCCATGAACGTAGAAATGGAATTTTATACTTAAAAGGTGGTGATCTATCCGAAGAATTAAAAGATTACAGAAACGCTGAAATCTTTAAACTATCAGATTATTATAAAGAAGACTTCTTTGAAACTAAAAAAGTGGTTTACTTGCCAATAAAATATAAAGGCTAATTAGCTGTGCGCTACACGTAATAAATTTTGATATGATGTTCTACACGTTTTAGCATACTCTTTTAATGCAGTGTATAAGTTGTGTTTTTTTCTTTTTTCACTATCAATTTTAAATATCCCGCTTTTCATAAGTAACTGGTTTTTTGGTGTATGTAAAGAATTAAAGATATAATTTTTACCAATAATTTACAATTAATTAACGTTAAATTTACATTGATATTGTGCTGGTAATTGTTTTTAGTGCATAAAAACGAATTATTTTTAAATATAAAACACTCACTTGTAGTGTTTTATAAATTCACATCACAAGAAAAATTAGCACCCTGCCATATGATCTGTTCATTTTCAATTTCAGAGAAAAGATTTGAGTTTAGTTCTAATGCGTTTCCTTCACAATCAAGAGGCGGGGCAATTACTTTGTCAATTAAAGGGTTACAATCTTTATAGAAAAAGATAGTTTCATTATTTAAGATTGCTTGTGTAATATAGCAATACTGAATATCAGTAGAAGTGCTTTGTTCTCTTCTTTCAATTTCAGCTTTTAGCCAAGCTAATTCCTCAACAGGGTTGCTTACATCACAAGCGGCTGTTATGGTTAAATTATTGTTATTTGATGAGCATGATAAAATACCTATTAATAGAACTAATACGATACTGATTTTTTTCATTGTACATTTTTTAAAAAGATGCATTTTTGTTTAATAGGTTGCGTAGGCCTATAAAAACTAAAACCTATGTTTTTATTAAAAACATAGGCTTCAGGAAATATTATTATTAAATAATTAGCCTAAAAAAGGATATCTGTAATCTACTGGTGTTACAAAAGTTTCTTTTATTAATCTAGGAGATACCCAGCGTAATAAATTTTGAGCGGAACCAGCTTTATCATTTGTTCCAGAAGCTCGCGCACCACCAAATGGTTGTTGGCCTACAACAGCACCAGTAGGCTTATCATTTACATAAAAATTACCTGCGCAATTTTCTAATGCCTTTGTTGCTTCATCAATAGCATAACGGTCTGTAGAAAGTACAGCACCTGTTAATGCATACTCAGAAGTGCTATCAACTAATTTTAAGGTTTCAGACCAATCGTTATCATCATAAACATAAATAGTAACTACAGGACCAAAAAGCTCAGTTTCCATAGTGGTGTACTTTGGATCTGTAGTAACAAGAATGGTAGGTTCTATAAAGTAGCCCTTAGATTTATCATAATTACCACCAGCTACAATTTCTACATTGCTATCTTTTTTGGCCTGATCTATATACGAAGCTAATTTATCAAAAGAGCCTTCATGGATTACAGCGGTAATAAAATTAGACATGTCTTCTGGAGAGCCAGGTTTGTTCATAGAGGCTAGTGCTGTTTTAGCACGTTCTATAATTTCTGAAGCAGTAGATTTTGGAAGATACACTCTAGAGGCAGCACTACATTTTTGACCTTGAAATTCAAAGGCGCCACGAACAATAGCTGTAGCTACTTGTTGTGGATTTGCAGATTTATGTGCTACTATAAAATCTTTCCCACCAGTTTCTCCAACAATTTTAGGATAGGTTTTATACGTATGAATGTTATTTCCTATTTGTTTCCATAATTCTTTAAAAACATAGGTAGAACCTGTAAAATGTAAGCCTGCAAAATCAGGACTTGCAAGTGCTGTTTCTGTAATCATTACAGGATCTCCATAAACTACATTGATAACTCCATCAGGAAGGCCAGCTTCTTTAAAAATATCAACAATTACTTTTGCTGAAAATATTTGACTATCACTTGGTTTCCAAACCACTACATTACCCATCATTGCAGCACTTGCAGGTAAATTACCTGCAATAGCGGTAAAATTAAAAGGAGTAATAGCATAGACAAAACCTTCTAATGGTCTGTATTCTACTCTATTCCAAATGCCTTTTGCAGAATCTGGTTGTTCTTCATAAATCTGAGACATGTACTCTACATTAAAACGTAGAAAATCTATAAACTCACAAGCTGCATCAATTTCGGCTTGATGTATGGTTTTAGATTGCGCAATCATAGTAGCGGCATTTATCTTTGCACGATAGGGACCAGCAATAAGTTCTGCTGCTTTTAAGAAGATAGCGGCACGTTGTTCCCAAGTAAGGCTAGCCCATGGAGTTCTAGAAGCTAAGGCATTGGTAATAGCTTTAGATATATGCTCTTTTTCTGCAATGTGATAGTGCCCCACAATATGCTTATGATCATGTGGAGGAGACATTGGTTTTGTGTTTCCAGTCTTTATTTCTTCTCCACCAATATATAGTGGTACATCAACGGTACTGTTAAAATATTTTTTATACTGATTTAATACGTCTTCTCGCTCTGGAGAACCGGGTGCATACCCTTTAATTGGTTCGTTTATTGCTGTTGGAACCTGAAAAAATCCTTTACCCATTTTTCACTTGTTTTTTAATTATAAAAAGTCAACTCAAAGGTACTAAAACCTAAAAGGAGAAAAAACAAATAAAAAAATAAAGATTAGTTTAAGGTAAATGGTGCACTGAACTTAAAAGTAGGAATGTAAACCCTAAATTTTTCAGTAGAAGTGAAATTTACCATATTATAATGCCCTTTCATAGCGCCTACAGTTGATGTAAGGAGGCATCCAGAGCTGTACGTATGTGATTCTCCAGGCTGAATTACTGGTTTTTTTCCAATAACACCCTCACCATCCAGAAATTCTACTTCATTTAAAGAGTCATAAATTTGCCAATGCCTAGAAGTAAGTTGTACAGCATCTTTACTTTGGTTTTCAATAGTAATCGTATACCCAAAAGCATAATGTGTCTTGTAGTTTTTAAAGAATGTGCCTTCAAAACTAGTTTGAACTGATATTTTTATCCCCTTTGTTATTTGAGTAGTCATAATATTTAAAATGTAAATAAACTTAACATGAACATAATTGCTACTGAAATTGTCGCTAAAATTAAAAAACTTAAATTAAGTATGCTGTACTTTATAAAAGTTTTAACGAGTCCTTGTTTGTAAAAATTGCGCATAGAAATAAACAAATAAATAGCAAAAATTAAAACAAAAACAAAGTCAATGTCTAAATTAAAAATAGCACTAATTAAAGCATTTATGATCAGCAAGATAAGTAACAAAGATTGATTGTGAAAACTAAATATAAGATGTTCGGTGTAATTGTATTTATTTCTGATATATAACAACGAAATGATTAAACTGAATAGTGGTAAAAAGAAAAAAATAAGAAAAGGTAACCTAGAAACTATAGCATTAATAAAAGTTCCAGGTTGTCTAATTACTTTTTTATAACTCGTTGCAGTTTCAAAAGCATATCTATTTTCTCTGCTTACTGGGAGTTTATGCTTTTCTTTCACTTCTTCAAACGAAAGTGCTTTTTCTTTTTCAATGAGAATATTAAAAAAGTCCTGTTTGTGGAAATACCGACTTAAAAAGCTAGTATTATTTTTTGAGTTAAAATACGTTTTTGGATCTTTTGTTATAATCTGATATATGGAATCTCTTCTTTTTTTTGTTTTTAAGGGGTCATCAGGATTAATCTTTGCAGCTCCATCAAATAAGCTAAATTCATTTTCACTAGTTTCTAATTCGGAGCCACTTAAGTTTGTAATTAAATCTTCCTCATTATTGCCGGCAAAGCGGTCTAGTTTAGAAAAATCACCATTATAACTCACTAATAAAAAAAAGATGATAGATAAACTCAGTAAAAACCGAAAAGGGTTTGTATAGGATACTCTTTTTCCTGAGACATAGTCTATGGTTATTCTGCCAGGTTGGGTTAAGAGTGCGCTTAGTGTTTTAAGTAATTTTGAGTCGTAGGAAATAAGGCTTGCAAAGAATTCATCAAAAAAGTCTTTTAAGGTTAGTTTTTTAGTGCTATTTGCTTGTGAGCAATTTGGGCAAAACCTATCACTGATATCTAAAGGATGTTGGCAATTTAAACAGGTTACATCTCTATATTTTAATTGATATCTCCCTTTAGGTTGTATGGTTGGTTTGGTTTCCATTAAAGATAAAGTAAAAAATAAAGATAGGTTTAATTACTAATAGTTCTAGAATTTGCTGATCCAACACCAATAATACTGTCATATAAATCCCCAAAATTCCTGTAGTATACAAGAATTAAATAATTATTTTCGGTGAAATGAAAATTACCACCTATTTTATTTAAATCAATAACTTCATTATCATCTTTTACTACATATTTATAGTTGTAAAAACCTTGTTTAATAAGTAAGGTAGCTTCCATAAGCCCAGTATCCTCGTTATAAGTCATTTTATTTTCTTCGTTTAAATCATAATTGTTAAACTTCCCAAAAACATAAACTTCATCTAAGCCTAACTGCTCTTTATATGGTATGCTAAAGTGAACTTTAGAATATTCTGCTTCTCTAGAATTATCATCGCCTTGTAAAGTTCTAATTACAAAATCACCGTTTATATCAGGGAAATAGGTATATGGCCTGTCGTGCCTATAAATATCTGTAAATAAATAATGATGGTAAACATCCTTTAATTCAATAGAAGATATAATAGCTGTTGGAGCTCTTAAATCTTTAGTGTCAAAATTTAAAAACTCATTATTTCCAAAAAAACTAGTCTCTGTATCGTATTTGTAGATAAGTTGAGTGCCCATTGTAAACTGTGGTTTAATATTATACAGTGCTGTTTCCCAGTGATAATTTTGAATAATCGCTACTTTAACTTCTTTTTTTGGGTTTACAAGCTGAAAATTGGGCGAGTTGATACTGAATTGTACCACTTGTTTTTCGTTAATATAGTTAAAATCTCTTGTTCTTTTTGTAGTAGCACCAACAGTCACAATATTTTTAAAAACAACAAATCTTCTGGAAAACTGAAGCTCATAATTATCATTATAAATTTCTAACATATAGTTTCCGCTAATTTTTAAGCGAACATCTTCATTAGGAATAGTAAGTCTGTAATTAGAATAGGGTTGTAAGGTGTTATAACTGTTTTCATAATCTACAATACGCTCGTTATCTATGCCATTTATGTATTGCGATTTAAGTAGGTCAGAAGGAGTCCAATCATAATTGCAATGTATAACTTTATAGTAATAATCTTGCTCACTAGCAGTGATATCATCAAAATCTAAGGAGATAGGATCACCAATTTGTACTACTGGAAACTGGTCGTCTGTATCACCTTTAAAAACAATAGATTTTATATGAGAAGGCGGGTTAACTTCAAATTGAACTTGAGCTAAAAGAGATTGGGTAAAAAGAAATAATAGTATTTGTTTAAAATTTAATTGCATTTATAAACTATTTTTTGGATAAAGATAAACAAAAAGTATACCTAAAATTTTTAAGATACTATAATCGTAAATTTATAGTTAATAATTATGAAAAAGTACTATTTAGTAGTATTTTTGCACCAAATTTTGTTAACCTAAGGTCTACGAATACTATGTCTAAAGACATCAGAATAAAAAAAGGCTTAAATATTAATTTAGTAGGAGCTGCTGAATTAGAAACTACAAAAGCCGCGTTGAGTAATGTTTACGTTATAAATCTTGATGATTTTCACGGAATCACCCCTAAAATGTTAGTAAAAGAAGGTGGAGAGGTGAAAGCTGGAGAACCACTTTTTTACAACAAAGATATAGAAGATATGCTTTTTGTATCTCCTGTTAGTGGTGAGCTTGTTGAAATTAAGAGAGGGGAAAGGAGAAGAATTTTAACACTTAAGATTCTTGCTGACAAAACCCAAGAAACGTTAAAACACGAAACGCCAAATTTAGAATCGATAACTGCAACAGAAATTAAGGCATTGTTGTTAAAATCTGGCTGCTGGCCATTTGTAAAGCAACGCCCTTATGATATCATTGCAAACCCAGATGCTACACCAAAAGCAATTTTTGTTTCTGGCTATTCTTCTGCACCATTAGCGGCAGATATAGATTATGTGTTGCAAGGAAAAGAACAAGAGTTGCAAGCCGCAATTTCTGCTCTTGGAAAATTAACGCCTGGTAAAGTGCATGTTTCTCACGGAGGATCTAAGTCGCCATTAGCAACTTTAAATGGAGTAACATCGCACAAAATATCTGGGCCTCACCCTGCAGGTCTTGTTAGTACTTTAATTAACAAAGTAGATCCTATTAATAAAGGGGAACTAGTTTGGGTGATCAATCCACAAGATTTAGTTATTATTGGAGAGTTGCTATTAACAGGAGTGTTTAATCCAGAAAGAATAGTAGCATTAGGAGGTTCTTCCGTTAAAAAACCAAAATATTACAATACTAAAATAGGAGCAGAGATCGCTACATTTTTATATGCTAGTGGTGTAAACGGTGAAAATTTTAGAGTTATTAATGGTGATGTGCTTACGGGTACTACTAGTGCCCAAGATGGTAACTTAGGTTTTTATAATACTACTGTAACTGCCATACCAGAAGGGGATGATTATGATTTCTTTGGGTGGAATAAGCCTATTTTTAATAAAATATCAGCAACTAGAGCATTAACTTTTTCATGGTTATTCCCTAAGAAAAAATTTGATCTTAATACCAATACAAATGGTGAACACAGAGCATTTGTGGTTACAGGGCAATATGAGGAAGTTTTTCCATTAGATATTTTTCCAATGCAATTGTTAAAAGCATGTATGGTAAAAGATTTAGATGAGATGGAGCAGTTAGGTTTGTATGAAGTTGCACCAGAAGATTTTTCAGTAACAGAATTCATTTGTATTTCCAAGCAGCCCCATCAACAGATTATTCGTGAAGGGCTAGATTTAATGTATAAAGAAATAGGATAAGAAGATGAGCATTAAAAGTAAATTACATACTATAAAAGAAAAGTATAAAGGTAAAAAAATGGCACCTGCATTTAATGCCTTGCATACCTTTTTATACACACCAAACGAAACTACGCACTCTGGTGCTCATGTTCGTTCAGCAGATGATTTAAAACGTACAATGAACACTGTAATCATGGCTTTAGTACCATGTTTAGTATTCGGAATATTCAATGCAGGTTATCAGCACTATTCAGCCATTAATGGTTTTCCAGAAAACTTTTCATTATTTGATCATTTCTTAACTCTCGATAACCTTTGGATTGGAGCTATTACTGTACTGCCTTTGGTTATTGTTTCTTACGGAGTTGGCCTTGCTATTGAGTTTTTATTCGCGGTAATTAAAGGACACGAAGTAGAAGAAGGCTATTTAGTAACAGGAATGTTAGTTCCGCTTATTGTACCTGTAGATACTCCATTGTGGATGTTAGCTGTAGCAGTAGCTTTTGGTGTTGTTATAGGAAAAGAAGTTTTTGGGGGTACAGGAATGAATATCTTAAACCCAGCATTAACCATTAGAGCTTTTCTATTTTTTGCGTATCCAACATGGATGAGTGGAGATAAAGTTTGGGTGCATGGAGCTCGCGAGAGAGCTGAACAAATTGCTGGTGGTGCAGAAATAGATGCGATATCTGGTGAAACAATTCTAGGATATATGGCACAAGGAAAAGAATATGCCTACAGCCTTTCCGATATGTTTTATGGTTTTATACCTGGTTCAGTAGGAGAAACTTCTACGATATTAATCCTATTAGGAGGTCTTTTCCTAATTTTCAGTAAAATAGCAAGTTGGCGTATTATGTTAAGTGCACTATTAGGTGCTTTAGTTATGGGACTTATTTTTAATGGAGTAGTTAGCGCAGATATTATTACAGAGACAAGTAAGTTTTATGGATTAATGGAATTTACATTCTGGAAACACCTTATTGTAGGTGGATTGGCTTTTGGTATTGTATACATGGCAACCGACCCAGTAACTGGTGCTCAAACTAATAAAGGTAAATGGTACTATGGGTTTTTTATAGGCTTCTTATCAGTAATGATAAGAGTATTTAATCCTGCTTACCCAGAAGGTGTATTCTTAGCAATTTTATTGATGAATGTTTTTGCACCAACCATAGACCACTATGTGGTACAAGGAAATGTAAAAAGAAGAATGAAGCGATTAAAAAATGCTACTATTATTCCAAGTGATAGTGCAGCAAAAGAACTTAAAGCAGAAACAGTTTAATTATGGCAATTAATACAGATAGTAACGGTTATACAATTGGTTTTGCAGTAGCAATGGTTGTTGTAGTTGGTTCGCTTTTAGCGCTAACAGCTTTTCAATTGGCTCCAAACATTAAAGAAAATGAACGTTTTGAAAAACAACAAAATATTCTCTATGCAATGGGTGTTAATGAGAATGAGGATGAAGGAAGTGTTAATTTTATTAGTACGGATAAAGTTGAAGCAGAATTTAAAACCTATATAAAAGAGCAGCTAGTTATAGAAGGTGATAAAATTGTTGAAGATGATGAAGCTTACCTAATAGATTTAAAGAAAGAATTAGCAAACGCTAAAAAAGGGCAAACACCAAAACTTCCAGTATTTATTGGAGAAAAAGATGGTAAAAAATCATATATCATACCTATGTACGGCAAAGGGCTTTGGGATGCTATTTGGGGCTTTATTTCTTTAGATGAAAAAATGACGGTTCAAGGTGTTTATTTTGATCATAAAGGAGAAACACCTGGCCTTGGAGCAAATATTAAGATGCGTTATTTTATGGACGATTTTAATGGAGAAACCATTTTAAATGGTACAAGATACGCAGGCATTAAAGTAGCAAAAGGAAATAACGATCCGTTAAATAATACAAAAGATGATAACGAAGTAGATGCCCTTGCCGGAGCAACTATTACAGGTAACGGCGTTTCAGCTATGATTACCGAAAGTGTAAATCTTTACAAAGTATATTTAGAAACAATAAGAACTAAATAATTATGGGATTACTATCAAAAAAAGACGCGGCATTAATAAAAGATCCGTTAGCAGATAACAACCCAATTACTATACAAGTATTAGGTATTTGCTCTGCATTAGCAATTACAGCAGAATTAAAAGCATCAGTTGTAATGGCTGTTTCTGTACTGTTTGTATTAGGTTTAGGAAATGTTGTAATTTCTTTATTAAGAAATGTTATTCCTTCAAAAATTAGAATTATTGTACAGCTTATTGTAGTGGCTGCCTTAGTAATTATAGTAGATCAGGTACTTAAAGCATTTGCATATGAGTTAAGTAAAACGCTTTCTGTATTTGTAGGTTTAATTATTACAAACTGTATTATTATGGGACGTTTTGAAGCTTTTGCTTTAGCAAATGGTCCATGGAGATCTTTCTTAGATGGAATAGGAAACTCTTTAGGTTACGGTATCATATTAGTTATTGTTGGTTTCTTTAGAGAATTACTAGGTTCAGGAACACTATTTGGTTATCCTGTTTTAGGAGATCCAATTGCTAAAACCGGATTATATGCAACAGGTTATGAGAATAATGGATTTATGATTATTCCACCAGCAGCATTAATAGTAGTTGGTATTATTATTTGGGTACAACGTTCAAAAAACCCTGCTTTAGTAGAAGACAACTAATTTATAGACATTTAAGTAAAAAACAATGTTAGAACATTTAGAATTATTTTTTAAGTCAATTTTCATCGATAATATGGTTTTTGCCGTTTTCTTAGGAATGTGCTCTTATTTAGCAGTTTCTAAAAAAGTAGCAACAGCGGTTGGTTTGGGGGCTGCAGTTATATTTGTATTAGCTGTAACAGTACCTTTAAATTGGTTGTTAGATCAATATTTATTAAGAGATGGTGCTTTAGCTTGGTTAGGACCAGAATATGCAGATTACAACTTAAGCTTTTTATCTTTTATCTTATTTATTGCAACTATTGCAACAATGGTACAACTGGTAGAAATTGTAGTAGAAAAATTTTCACCATCATTGTATAACTCTTTAGGGATCTTTTTACCCTTAATAGCCGTAAACTGTGCTATTTTAGGTGGATCTTTATTTATGCAATCTAGAGATATAGAAACTTTAGGTTTAGCTTTTAATTATGGAATCAGTTCTGGAATTGGTTGGTTTTTAGCCATTTTAGCCATCGCTGCCATACGTGAGAAAATAAGATATTCTAATGTGCCAGCACCGTTAAGAGGCTTAGGAATTACTTTTATTATTACAGGTTTAATGGGGATAGGGTTTCAAAGTTTTGGAGGAATGCTAACTGGTGGTGATGAAGCTCCTGCAGAAGAAGAAACTACTACTGTATTAAAGACTGATGAAGAAAAAGAAATTAAAGAAGAAATGTCTGATAAAGAAGTTTCTTTTAACACTGTAATAAACCAATAAGAATGATTTTAGCTACAAGTACAGGCGGAACCATATTAATTACCGTAGTTGCCTTTTTAATACTTTTATTAGTATTAGTGGCCCTATTGTTATTTACAAAAGAAAAATTATCTCCTTCAGGTCCCGTAACCTTGACAATTAATGGAGAAAAGAAAATAGAAGTTAGTTCTGGTAGTTCTTTGTTGACTACTTTAGGGAACCAAAAAGTATTCTTACCTTCTGCTTGTGGGGGTGGTGGAACATGTATTCAATGCGAATGTCATGTATTGTCTGGTGGTGGTGAAGCATTACCAACCGAAACACCGCATTTCTCTAAAAAAGAATTAAACCACGGAGCTAGGCTTGCTTGCCAAGTTAAAGTAAAACAGGATATGGAAATTACCATTCCTGAAGAAGTTTTTGGGATTAAAAAATGGCCAGCAAAAGTTGTTCGTAACTATAATGTAGCTTCTTTTATTAAGGAATTTGTAGTAGAAATCCCTGAAGATATGGGATATAAAGCTGGTGGGTATATTCAGATTGAAATACCAGAATGCGAAGTGAAATTTGCTGATATGGATATTACTGCGCATCCAGAAGAGCACGAAACTCCAGACAAATTTCAGGCAGAATGGGATAAGTTTAACCTTTGGCCATTAGTCATGAAAAACCCTGAGACTGTTGAAAGAGCTTATTCTATGGCTTCTTTTCCATCAGAAGGAAGAGAAATCATGTTAAACGTCCGTATCGCTACCCCACCATGGGATAGAGCTAAGAATGGATGGATGGATGTAAACCCTGGGGTTGCTTCTTCTTATATTTTTGGACTAAAGCCTGGTGATGATGTGGTTATTTCTGGTCCTTATGGAGAATTCTTCATTAATGAGTCAGAATCAGAAATGTTGTATGTTGGTGGTGGTGCAGGAATGGCACCAATGCGTTCGCATTTATACCATTTATTCAAAACATTAAAAACAAATAGAAAAGTTACGTATTGGTACGGTGGTCGTTCTAAGCGTGAGTTATTTTATCTAGATCATTTCTATAACTTAGAAAAAGAATTTCCAAACTTTAAGTTTTATTTAGCGCTTTCTGAGCCAATGGAAGAAGATAACTGGAAAGTAAAAGAAACTATAGATGCTCCAGGTGATGGTTTTGTAGGGTTTATACACAATTGTGTTATAGATAACTACTTAAATCACCATGAGTCTCCAGAAGATATAGAATTATACTTCTGTGGACCGCCATTAATGAACAAAGCGGTTCAGAAAATGGGAGAAGATTTTGGAATTCCAGACGAACACATCAGATTTGATGATTTTGGAGGTTAAAAATCTATAATAAATTAAAATTGGACCTGTTTGACTTTTAAAACCAAACAGGTCTTTTTGTATCAATCTATGAAAGCATTAACAGAACAGGAACTGCATAACTTAGCCATGAATATAGTGGGTAAGGAGCTTGAAGCTGATGGATTTGAGTTTATGGCGATTAATAGCGAACTTAAAAAGAATCCGCAGTATGTTTGTTTAAAAGATAAAAAGCTTCATTTTATAATCGTAAAAAGTATCTCTTACCCTGGTGATCCAAAAGATTTGGAGTTTTACAGGCAAGATTTAAATAAAATGAAAGCACATGCTTTAAAGTTTGAAGCCAGTACTTACTACGCTCCTGTGGGTTTAGTAAATGCAGCAGATTACAATTTGCCTGTTTATTTAAATGAAGAGTATATTGTGGATTATGATGGGTTAATTACCATATAAATACAGCTGTAATGAAAAAAATTCTGGTATTGGTCGTATTAATTGTTTCTTCTTGTGCTGAAAAATCAACTCAACTATATAAAAATTATAATAGAGGCCCAGCTTTAGGGACATCATATGGCCTAATTTACCTTTCTGATCATAAAATAGATTATCAAAAAGAGATTGATTCTGTTTTCAATGCTATTAATGTATCAATGTCTACTTATTTGCCTACTTCAGATATTTCCAGAATTAATAAAGGGGATACTACTGTTGTTGTAGATCATATGTTTAAAGAAGTTTTAGCGCTCTCAAAGACAATTAACAAAAAAACAAAGGGTTATTTTGATCCTACTGTTGGCGTTTTAGTAAATGCATGGGGTTTTGGTCCTGAGAAACAAGTTAAAATGGATAGCGCTAAAGTAGATAGTATCATGGAATATGTGGGGTTCCACAAAATCCGTATAGATGCTAAGAATAAGATTATAAAAGAAAACCCTCATATTTATTTTGATTTTAATGCTATTGCTAAAGGCTATGCTATAGACCGATTGGCAGTAATGCTAGATAAAAAAGGAATTACAGATTATTTATTAGAAGTAGGTGGTGAGGTAGTTGCTAAAGGCGAAAACGTATTACAAAAAAGAGCATGGGCAGTAGGAATTGATGATCCAGAGAATGAAGATAGGAGGAACCCTAAAAAACGAATTAGAATAAAAAATAAAGCTTTGGCGTCTTCAGGCAATTATAGACATTTTCGTTTAGATACTATTACAGGAGAAAAATATGTACATACTATAAATCCATTTACAGGATTTACTAAAAATGGAAAAACCTTGGCTACCAATATTTTAGCATCTACTTGCGCTGAAGCCGATGCCTATGCTACAGCATTTATGGCAATGGACATTGCTGAAGCAAAAGCAATATTAAAAACACTTCCTGAAATTGATGGCTATCTTATATATATCGATGATAGTGGTAAAACATCAGAATTTATGACTGATGGATTTAAAAACCTGATTAAGGAATAATTTTTATTTATAAACTACTGGAATAATTTCACCTTTCGCCAAACGATAGGTATCTATGTCTTCTAGAGGCATCGTACTGGTGTAATCTATTTCGTCTACTTTAAAGCCTATACTTCGTAGTTTATCAAAATAATCTCTTCCATATATACGAACATGATCGTATTGCCCAAATATTTTAGCACGTTCTTTTTTATCAGTAATGCTATTGTCTTCAAAAGTTGTAGCTCTTTTTAAATCCTGTGGTATCTGAAAAATACCCCATCCACCAGGTTTTAAAATTCTGTGTAATTCTTGCATGGCTTTGGTATCATCCGGAATATGTTCAAGTACATGATTACAAAAGATAACATCATAAGAATTATCATTAAAAGGTAAATTGCAAATATCAGCTTTTACATCTGCTAAAGGAGAATTTAAATCTGTAGTGGTGTAAGAGATATTTTTTAATTTCCGAAAACGTTTATAGAAGGCTTGCTCAGGAGCAAAATGTAAAACATTTAGTTTAGCTGTAAAAAAATTGGTTACGTTTGTTAAATAGAGCCATAAAAGTCTATGACGTTCTAATGATAGTGTAGAGGGTGATAATACATTTTCGCGCGGACTTTCGTATCCATATGGTAGAAATTTTTTAAACCCTTTTCCATCTATAGGATCTGTATACCTATTTCCTTTCATAAAAAAAGCTAATATAGGTCTTATTAGATAACTAAACTTTATTAACAAAGTTCTAGGGAAAAGGTTGAGTATTAATTTAAAAATTTTTGACACTAATGACACTAATTTTCACTGATTATTTATTATAGCACAACTCTTTTGTAAGTTAGACTATCTTCGCCAAAATTAATAAGAATACCAAGACGAAGCTTCGATGCAGCTAAATAATTAAGTGTTTGTTTGGTATGAGCATTATTTAGTTTTTGAATAGCCTTTAATTCTAATATTATTTTATTGTCTAATACAAAATCTGCAATATATTGATGTTTTAAAATTTGACCTTTATAGTCTATTGGAAATCTAACTTCTCTATTAAAGGGAACCCCATGCGATTTTAATTCTAATTCCAGTGCATCACCATATACAGCTTCACTGAATCCTTTACCTAATTCATTATGTATTTCCATACATAAGCCTATAATATAATAAGATTCATCTTTGTGAAGTATATCAGCCATAAAAAAGATTAGTGAAAATTAGTGTAATTCGTGTCAGTTAGATGGTATACAATTCTATTTAGCTCTAAACTCATTTTCCTCATCACTCACAATCCCTAAGGCATCATAGATATACTTAAAAGTAGATAATAATTCAGGTTTTCCATTAACAATAGCTACATCATGTTCAAAATGGGCACTAGGCTTTCCATCTGCCGTTAAAATAGTCCAACCATCTTTTAATTGTTTAATTCTGCGTGTTCCTAAATTGGTCATAGGTTCAATAGCTACCACCATCCCTTCTATAAACTTTTTGCCCCTTCCTCTTTTACCATAATTTGGCATTTCTGGGGCTTCATGCATTTTTTTTCCTAAGCCATGGCCTACAAGTTCACGAACTACTCCATAGCCATGATCTTCTGTAAATTTTTGAATAGCATAGCCTACATCACCCACACGGTTTCCTATTTTAAATTCTCTAATACCAACATATAAAGATTGTTTGGTAATGTCTAGTAATTTTTTGGTTTCTGGTGCTACTTCGCCTACCTCAAACGTATAGGCATGGTCACCATAAAACTCATTTTTTAATGCACCACAATCAATAGAAATAATATCACCATTTTCTAATGGCGTATTATTGGGTATACCATGAACTACTTGTGCATTGGGACTCATACAGAGTGAGTTTGGAAAATCGTATAAGCCTAAAAAACCAGGTACAGCGCCATGATCTCTTATAAAGGTTTCTGCTAGTGCATCTAACTGCAAAGTACTTACCCCAGGTTTTACTTCACCTGCAAGCATTCCTAAGGTTTTAGAAACGATTAATGCACTCTCTCGCATCAATTCTATTTCTTCTGGTGTTTTTACTATAATCATAAGTTGCAAAGATACTACGAAATATAAAAACCAATCAATACAAAAAAAAGATATAGTATAACTACATCTTTATAATATTAAGGGATAAATCAATATTTTTAGCTTAATTAAATATAGATGATCGCCAAGTTTATTCATAAAACAATTTATATATGACATTGTCATCACGAATTTCTTCAAGACAACCTTCTGCATTAAATTTTGCTTTATAATCAATTATTTTTTCTGTTACCTTACCTTCTATAGTTCTTTTATCTGTAATGCTTATTAGAGTATCTGCGGTCAATCCTAATTCTAGAGGTATAAAATTCTGACTTGAAAGATCTATAAAGCATAGACTTTCTAATGCTTTAAAGGGGTTGGGGCTTTTGTGGTATTCATAAATGTCTTCATAAACCGAAGTCGAAGTCCCGTCTATATCTTCGTCTGTAACTTTAGAGATGTTATTTCCTTCCCAAGAATAAGAACTGATTTCAGTATCACTAATTTTAACTTCAGTGAGTCTTCTGTCTTTATACTTTATGTCATACACTTCGTCAGCATTTTTAGGATCACTTTCGCCTTCATCTTCAAAGACTAAAAGTTGTTTGTCTGTTAAAATATAATGAATGTAATATTTGCCTTCTTCAGTCCAAGTTATTTTTATGCTATTTTCATTGTAATCAAATTTTAGAGATTCTTCCCCATTAAAAAAATATAAATAACTTATTTTCTTTTCTTTGTTGTATTCTAAAGTATAATTTGTAACAATATCTTTCTTTTTAAATGAATCATGTTCTATTTTTTTAAATCTTTTTAGCAAACATGACTGCTGCGCATAAGATATGGAAGTAAATACGATGAAAAGAGATAAAAAGAACAGCGCTTTTTTAAGCATAATAAAATTATTTTAAGATTATCGATTAATAAAAAATATAACGCTCAATAGCTAGTTTTATTTTGACGTTATAGTTGTGTTTAAAATACGAGATTAAATGATTATTTCTTTATGTAATTTTTTAAAATAATCAAATGCATAAAGCAATCGAGAACCATACCAAGAAAAGTATTCGCCATCAACGAATACAATTTTTGCTTTTGGAAAATGAAGTTGCAGTTCTTGTTTATGTTTTTCCTTAAAAGGATAAGGTTCGGAAGATAAAAACACCAAATCTGGGTTTAATGCTTTAAATTCTGACGCTAAAACTTCTGGATAACGTTGTTTATCTTTCTGTATATTAAGAAAACCATTGATTTCTAATAAGTGATGAATGAACGTGTCATTTCCGATGCTCATCCATGGGTTTTTCCAAATAAAATAAAACACTTCTTTTTTGGGTTGATGCTTTACAACTATCTTAAAATTATCGTATTGCTCTTTTATAGCCGTGTTTATTTGTAGTGCTTTCTTTTGACAGTTAAAAATGATGCCATACTGCTCAATCATAGTTAATGTATCTGCTATAGTTTTTATATCAGAAACATGTACAGGATATTCCTTGGCTAATTGTGTTACAATTTCTTTGGTGTTTTCTTCTTTATTGCAAAGAATAATATCTGGTTGAAGTTCCTTTATTTTTTCAAATGAAGGATTTTTAGTGCCGCCAATTATTTTTTTAGATTTTCTAAGGTGTTTAGGGTGTACACAGAATTTTGTAAGCCCAACTATTTTGTCTTCTAAGCCTAAGTCTACTAAAAGTTCTGTTTGTGAGGGGACTAAAGAAATTATTCGGCTAGGATTTTTGGGTAAGTTAATTAACCTACCCATTTGATCCTTTATACTCATTTGCATGTATATGATTTAAACTAAGGGGGTGCAAGTCATAGCTGCTGGTTGTGCTACGCCAATCATTTTTAATATGGTTGGGGCAACATCTCCTAAAACCCCATCTTTAATTTCTTTTAATTGGTTGTCAATTAAAATAATAGGGACAGGATTGGTTGTATGTGCTGTATGCGGTGAACCATCAGGATTAATCATGGTTTCGCAATTTCCGTGATCTGCAATTAATAGTGTAGAATAACCATTGGCTAAACCAGTTTCAACTACATTTTTTACACAGATATCTACAGCTTCACAGGCTTTTATTGCAGCATCCATTATCCCTGTATGCCCAACCATGTCTCCATTGGCAAAATTAAGGCATACAAAATCGGCTTCTTGTTTTTTTAAATCTTCTACTAGAGCTTCCGTTAATTCGTAAGCACTCATTTCTGGTTTAAGATCATAGGTTGCTACTTTAGGAGAATTTCTTAAAATTCTGCTTTCCCCTTCAAAAGGTTCTTCTTGTCCACCAGAGAAGAAGAAAGTAACATGAGGATATTTTTCTGTTTCTGCTATTCTAATTTGTTTTTTTCCTGCATTGGCTAACACCTCACCAATGGTTTCTGTAATATTATCTTTATTAAAAATAACATTGATACCCTTAAAACTATCATCATAATTCGTCATAGTAACATAATGTAGTTGCAGCTTTTTGGTGTTATGTTCCGCAAAATCGTTCTGAGAAAGCATGTTTGTTAATTCTCTTCCGCGATCTGTTCTAAAATTAAAAAAGATAACTACATCATTTTCTTCAACAATACCTTCTTCAGCAACTACTAAGGGTTTTATAAATTCGTCTGTAATATCATTTTCATAGTTAGATTGCATGGTGGTTAGAACATCATCTGTAGGTTCGCCAATACCTTTTGCAATAACGTCATAGGCAAGTTTTACACGCTCCCACCTATTATCTCTGTCCATGGCATAATACCTTCCCGTAACTGTAGCAATCTTTCCAGTAGTTTTTGCCATATGTTCTTGAAGATCTTGGAGGTATGATGCACCTGCTTTAGGATCTACATCTCTACCGTCTGTAAAAGCATGTACAAATACATCTTCTAAACCACTAGCATTCGCTGCAGTTAGAAAACCTTTTAAATGGTTAATATGAGAGTGTACTCCACCATCACTTAATAAGCCTAAAAAGTGTACTTTTTTCTGATTGGTCTTTGCATAATTAAAAGCTTCAACGAGAACTTTTTCATCTTTTAGGGTATTATTCTGAACAGCTAGATTAATTCTGGTTAATTCTTGATAGACAATTCTGCCAGCACCCAAGTTCATATGACCTACTTCACTATTTCCCATTTGTCCTTCTGGTAAACCAACATTTAGGCCATCGGTTCGTAGGGCTGCATTTGGGTAGGTATGGTATAAAGCATCTATATAAGGAGTATTGGCGTTATCAATTGCAGAAACTTTAGGGTCTGGGGATGTGCCCCATCCGTCTAAAATCATCAATATTACTTTTTTATTCATCTATTCAGGTTTTTAAAAATCCAAAAATAATAGGAATTGAATCGATTAACTAAAGAATAGCTGTTATTTTTCTCTGATACTATTCTTTATTTTGACCTATTTCTGTACTTAAATGTTAAAAAAATGTTATTTGATAGAAAATGATGAAACAAAAAATGATAAGCGTAGTCTATATAGTATAATCAAAATTTATTATTAATTAATCTAACAAAATTATTCATCAATTAAAATCAATCATCATGAGAAAAACAATCGCAATTGCAGTAATGGGTTTAACCTTGTGTGCAACTAATGTAAAAGCTTCTGAAAGCACAAATGTAGTAGAAGCAAGTGTTAATTTTAGAAATGTAACTAGTGTTAATTCTTTTTGTAAGGCTATTATTAAAGGAGATTTAGAAATGGTTAAAAAGATGGTAAATCTAGGAGAAGATGTGAATCAAAAATCTTTAGGGATGACACCAGCAATTTTTGCAGCACGTTACAACAAAGTTGAAATTTTAGAGTTTCTTATTGCCGAAGGAGCAGATTTAAAAATTAAGTGTAAAAAAGGCTATTCAATTAAAAAGCATGCCACATTATCTAATGCTAAAGAAGCTATGGCGGTTATTGAAAAAAATTGGAAGAAAAAGAGAAAGTAGTTTATTCATCTTTTAAAAACTATAAAGCGCCTATTTGCAAATGTAAATAGGCGCTTTAATTTTGTATGTTTTGCTGTTTCTTTATAGTGTTCTTTTATAAAAAAGGAGCAATTAAAATTCGAATCCTGTAGCGACTCTGAATATAAATGCATAGAGTGCCAAAGAAATCATAAGTACGCTGAATAATGTGTATATTTTTAATATAACCACTAAAAATTCAGGCTTGCAATCTTCAAATGCTTGTAAATAAGCATTTTTAAAGTGTAAAAAAATTCCCATATAGTTTCATTTAAGTGTTTATAAATCAAAGCTATAATGGTTAAATATTTGAGTAATCCTTGGGATATTACACAAATTTATTAAAATAAAGCGAAGGGACTCAAGGATTTCTTTTTTTTAGATGAAATGCATCTTTTTATTGTCCTTGGTATCTTTTTATGGCTTTTTTGATCTCTTCTATCCTATTTTCTGGATCTGGATGAGAACTTTGAAATTCTGGGGTACGGTTTGGTCCGGCGGCAGCTTTTAGAATTTTCATTACTTGTATCATCTCATACGGGTCATACCCAGACTGGATCATAAAAAGTACACCAAGATCATCACTTTCCAATTCATCACCACGCCCATTTTTTAGTAAAGTAGTTTGTCCTATCCCATTTACAATGTTTCCTGCATCTGCACCCACTGACGCTCCCATGGAAACTGTTTTCCAAAAACTACTATCAGCAATACGTTCAGCAGAATGCCTGCCAATTACATGTCCAATTTCATGCCCTAATACACCTGCTAATTGTGCTTCGTTTAATTGCGAGAAAAGCGCATAGGTAATAAATATTTGCCCTCCAGGAAGTGCAAATGCATTTATGGTTTTAGCATCTGCTAGTAAATGAAACTCGTATTGATATGGCGTTTCTCTGGCAATACTATTCTGCACTAGTTTATGACCAACAGCATCAACAAAAGATTGCATTCTACTGTCTGGATATAAACCGCCATATTGTGCTGTTAGTTGTGGTGTACTCTGTAAACCAATAGCAATTTCTTGGTCAGATGACATGTTTATATTTTGAACTCTTTTGGTGTATGGATTTTCTTCTTTGTTGCTGCAACGCTGAATAAATGCAAAACCAACAATGGCAATACCTATAAAAATACGTATTTTCCAACTGCCTCTATTTCTCATAATGGTGTGTTTATCATTGAAATTATTTCAACTTTTTATTCTACCAACAAATTTTGCATTTTGCAAACCGGTTTCACTATTTTTAGATGCTGTAGTTAATACTGTACAATTAAAAATAGCTTCATCTGGCTCTAAATGACGTCATTTTTGGTTTTAAACAAAAGATTAAATTACCTTCAATTTTCTCTAAATTACAAAAATCACTTATAAAAGTTTAGGATTTATATCTAAAATATTGTCACTAATATAACCCCTTAAGAATCCAGAAGTGAAATGTTCGCAGCCTAAAAAGTCTTGTTCTCTATATATTTTAAGAATATTTATACGTCTATAGGCTTCTAACATCGGTATAGAAATTGGAGCATAGCTATAGTGCCAGGGTTCATATTTAAAACCACGTCTTTTTGGTTTGTTGGTGTATACCAAATAAAATCCATATTTTTCAGAATTTTCATCCATCCATTTTTTGAAATCTTCATATGGGCCACCTTCTTCAAATTTTGAAGGGACTAAAACATCTCCTTTTACTTTTTTATAACCATCTACCAAATCTATATCTGTTCCCCAATGATGTCTGCTTGTACCAGGAATAGTAGAGTATTCTATTATTTTACTAATAGCATCTAATGGTTCCATTCCATTATCATCAGTAAAGCGAATAAATTTATTTTCCCAAATGGTTTGCTGCCGGTCAAAACTTCTATAGCTCGATATTACTTTTAAATCTACACCAGAAGAATAGGCCTTTCTTTTCATTTCAATAAAGGCATCGTGTGCTTCTTCTTTTAAGTTAATGCCTTTTCCAAAGAGTTCAATATCTGCTTTTCCCATAAGTTCTTCAAGCGTATAGCCTAAATCTTGTGAAGAAGAAAATGCAAGATTAGGTAAAACCGTAACTGCTAAGGCAGATGCACTGCTTTTTTGTATAAAGGATCTTCTTTTCATTTGGTTTGGTATTTATATTGATATGCTTTTTAAATCTTTTTAAACATTACATAATGTTTGCCCACTAAAGGTATTTCAAAAACAGTACCAATAGTTGTATATCCTAGTTTTTTATAAAAATTTACAGCAATTTCTCTAGCATTCATCCATACAGTACTTTTATTTTTTTCTTTTGATAGCTTTTCTCCATGTAAAAGTAACTGCTTTCCATATCCAGAACCATGATGGTTTTCTAAAACGGCCATGCCTCTTAACTGTATGGCATTGGTAAAACCATATGCCGTATGGTCTTGATGGTAAAAAGAGCTAACACCCACCAATTGTTCTTTTTTATAATAGCCTAAATGAAATGTACTGTCTAAATCGTCTCCATTAAAAGCGCAGGAGCTTAAAGGCCTGCCTTTTCTTAAAATAGGATGGCGAACGGTATAAGTTTCCAGAGCTGTAATGCACTTAATCATCTATAACTAAACTGATGTATAGGTAAAAGTATTGTTTTATAAAGATAAAATAAATCTTTTTTATTGTAATATTTAGGTAGTTGTTTAAGCGCTTAGTTTTTTAGTCAAAACTTAAAACTACTTGTTTATCTGCTTAAGTAAAGAAAACCTTGGTAAGAAAAGCCTAAGTCTTTTAATTCTGCAATATAAAAATAAATCCCAGTAGGGAGGCCTTGTTGCTGTGCAGGAACGAAGCTGCCTACATTAGCAAAACCATTAAATTGGTTGGTATAATTTTCTTGTTCAAAAACCTTTAGTCCTAACCGATCAAAAATTTGAATAGTATTATTTGGCGATAGCTCTAATTCTTCAATTACTAGTGCATCATTAACACCATCCCCGTTAGCAGTAACTAAATAATTATCTAATGTTAAGCGTTCTTTGGGTACTAATAAGGAGCCAATAGTTAAAATTTCAAAATCGTCTGGCACAAAAGTTTCAGACATAATAAAACCACTATTTTCAGGCTCTCCATTTACGGCAGTATTTCCTAAAATAGCCCATTGCTGGTCTGCTTTACTCCAACCTACTACTAATAAATCCTCTATTTTATCAGTTAGTGCTGCAATATCACTTCTACTATCCCAAGTTAGTGTTACTCTAGAGGGGATACTACTTTCTAAGCTCCAAAATTCTCTTGTATTTACTAAAGATAATTGGCGTTGCAATGCATTTGTAGGAAAGGAAGCTGAAAACGAATTAGGATCATTAGGGTCTTCTAAAAAATAAGCACATTTTGCTGTGGTGTTTACAGCATCCGAATTTAAAATAAGGGGTCTTAAAAGATCTTCATCACCAATAGGAAAGGTATAGTTTTGTTCATTATTCATTTGTGCATAACCATTTACTTTAGAATCATCGCTTTCTCCATTGAATATAGAATTGGCTAATTGTTCAAAATAAATATTCGACAGATTTTTTGGTGTAATGATATCTCCTTGAAAATACATGGTTTCATTAACAACACTTATAGAAGTACTTATAGATACTCCATTTTCTGCAAAAATTTCTAGATTATAAAAAACAGGAACAGTAGTACCAGAAATCCCTAAAAATTCTGCTCCATAAAAACCAATGAGACTGGTGCTGGTAGTGCCAGGCGTAAAAGGCGCATCATTGATAAAATTGGTGTGAAAACCAATTTCTGCATCCCCATGTACATGCATCCCTCCAGCATGGTATAGGCCAGTTTGTGCATTTGCAAAAACGCCTAAAAAGAAAACGATTATGTAGCTGTAGTTTTTCATTTTTAGTTGATTTGTTGCCAGTTTGCACCATCACTTTGTAATTGAGTTATACCAATAGGTAAAGTTGTTATAGGGGTTGTACTTGTAGATGGAATATAATTGGTATTGGAAATTGGTATTGCACCTCCTGTAATATTTTTAATAATATATATTCTGCCTAAATTGTTAGTTGGATCAGCTCCAGGTAAAGTTACTGATGTTACACCTGCATTTAATATTACTGTATGGTGAGTTTCATTAATAATAAAGTTGCCTGTAGTTATGTTAGTTATTGCTGTTGCAAAAGAGCCTCCTGTTTGTAATGTAGAAGTTGGTGCTCCTGTTCCAATTCCAACATTTCCAGAACCACTAAAAACGATGTTATTACCTGCTAAATCATGGTTTCTATTTGCTGTTAATGTTAAATCGGTTGTTGCTAGATTTGGAATGTTAATTGGTGTTCCAGTAGGATCGTTTGTTAGTGTTAAATTATTCCCACTAAGGCTTAAATCCTGATCGTCAATAGCACTAATATCAATAGTATTTCCACTTAAAATAGTTAGTTCATTTCCACTAAGGCTTATAGTTTGAATTTCGTTGGTATCATTATTCACAAATGGAGATAAATCAACAGGAGCAGCAGTAGGATCATTAGTTAATGTTAAGTCAGTGCCACTAAGGCTTAAATCCTGATCGTCAATAGCACTAATATCAATAGTATTTCCACTTAAAATAGTTAGTTCATTTCCACTAAGGCTTATAGTTTGAATTTCGTTGGTATCATTATTCACAAATGGAGATAAATCAACAGGAGCAGCAGTAGGGTCGTTAGTTAATGTTAAGTCAGTGCCGCTAAGGCTTAAATCCTGATCATCAATAGCACTAATATCAATAGTATTTCCACTTAGGATCGTTAAGTTATTTCCACTAAGACTTATAGTTTGAATTTCGTTGGTATCATTATTCACAAATGGAGATAAATCAACAGGAGCAGCAGTAGGGTCGTTAGTTAATGTTAAGTCAGTGCCGCTAAGGCTTAAATCCTGATCATCAATAGCACTAATATCAATAGTATTTCCACTTAGGATCGTTAAGTTATTTCCACTAAGGCTTATAGTTTGAATTTCGTTGGTATCATTATTTACAAATGGAGATAAATCAACAGGAGCAGCAGTAGGGTCGTTAGTTAATGTTAAGTCAGTACCGCTAAGGCTTAAATCCTGATCATCAATAGCACTAATATCAATAGTATTTCCACTTAGGATCGTTAAGTTATTTCCACTAAGGCTTATAGTTTGAATTTCGTTGGTATCATTATTCACAAATGGAGATAAATCAACAGGAGCAGCAGTAGGGTCGTTAGTTAATGTTAAGTCAGTACCGCTAAGGCTTAAATCCTGATCATCAATAGCACTAATATCAATAGTATTTCCACTTAGGATCGTTAAGTTATTTCCACTAAGGCTTATAGTTTGAATTTCGTTGGTATCATTATTTACAAATGGAGATAAATCAACAGGAGCAGCAGTAGGGTCGTTAGTTAATGTTAAGTCAGTGCCACTAAGGCTTAAATCCTGATCATCAATAGCACTAATATCAATAGTATTTCCACTTAAGATTGTTAAGTTATTTCCACTAAGGCTTATAGTTTGAATTTCGTTGGTATCATTATTCACAAATGGAGATAAATCAACAGGAGCGGCAGTAGGATCATTAGTTAATGTTAAGTCAGTTCCACTAAGGCTTAAATCCTGATCATCAATAGCACTAATATCAATAGTATTTCCACTTAAGATTGTTAAGTTATTTCCACTAAGACTTATAGTTTGAATTTCGTTGGTATCATTATTCACAAATGGAGATAAATCAACAGGAGCAGCAGTAGGGTCATTGGTTAATGTTAAGTCAGTACCGCTAAGGCTTAAATCCTGATCATCAATAGCACTAATATCAATAGTATTTCCACTTAGGATCGTTAAGTTATTTCCACTAAGACTTATAGTTTGAATTTCGTTGGTATCATTATTCACAAATGGAGATAAATCAACAGGAGCAGCAGTAGGGTCGTTAGTTAATGTTAAGTCAGTTCCACTAAGGCTTAAATCTTGATTAAGTGGTGTTAAATCTACAGTTTCACCTCCACCGGAATCAGTTACGGTTAATATGCTTCCTGATAATGATAAGTCAGTATTGATGCCACTGCCACTTAGGGCAACCAATTCATTTTCAGTAACAAAGTTTGTATCAAAATCAACAGATCCTCCGTCAGTTAAACTTAAAATAGTACCACTAAGTGCTAAATCTTGTGTGTCTAGCGTAGCAAGTTCTACAGTTTGGCTGGCCCCATTTTCAATACCTACAGTAAGCATAGTACCAGATAAGCTTAAATTCTGAATGTCTTGAAAGAGAGGGCTTAGATCTTCAGTTAAGGTACCAGCCTGATCAGTAAGAGAAAGAATTGTTCCAGAGAGTGCTAAATCGGTATTTAATAAAGTACCGCTTAAAGCAGTGAGTTCATCTTGTGTTGCAAAAAAAGGATCTAAATCAATAGCATCACTAGCTCCATTTTCAATACCAACGGTTAATGTGCTACCAGATACTGAAATATTCTGAATGTCTTGAAAGAGAGGACTTAGGTCTTCAGTTAAGGTGCCAGCCTGATCAGTAAGAGAAAGAATTGTTCCAGAGAGTGTTAAATCGGTATTTAATAAAGTACCGCTTAAGGCAGTAAGTTCATCTTGTGTTGCAAAAAAAGGATCTAAATCAATAGCATCACTAGCCCCATTTTCAATACCAACGGTTAATGTGCTACCAGATACTGCAATATTTTGAATATCTTGTAGAAGTGGGCTTAGGTCTTCAGTTAATGTCCCAGCCTGATCAGTAAGAGAAAGAATTGTTCCAGAGAGTGCTAAATCGGTATTTAATAAAGTACCGCTTAAGGCAGTAAGTTCATCTTGTGTTGCAAAAAAAGGATCTAAATCAATAGCATCACTAGCTCCATTTTCAATACCAACGGTTAATGTGCTACCAGATACTGCAATATTTTGAATATCTTGTAGAAGTGGGCTTAGGTCTTCAGTTAAGGTACCAGCCTGATCAGTAAGAGAAAGAATTGTTCCAGAGAGTGTTAAATCGGTATTTAATAAAGTACCGCTTAAAGCAGTAAGCTCATCTTGTGTTGCAAAAAATGGATCTAAATCAATAGCATCACTAGCCCCATTTTCAATACCAACGGTTAATGTACTTCCAGATACACCAAGGTTTTGAATGTCTTGAAATAAAGGACTTAAATCAGTATCGGTAGCATCCCCAGTTAAAGTTAGGATTGTACCACTAAGTACTAAATCTTGATTCAGTTCTAGAGAGCCATTAGCGTTTTGTGCTAACCCTGTTCCTGCTACATCTGCATTTATTTTAGTTCTATCTATGGCATCATCTTCAATATCAATAGTAGTAATAGCACCATCCAAAATTTTATCTGTAGTAATACCATCTTGAGCAACAATAATATTAGTATTAACTAAAGTAGCTCCAATACCATTGTTAACAGTAATAGACCCATCATTAGCTGAGAGATCTGCTCCAATAATACTTTCAGCATCTAAAAAATCCCAAATAACATTATTAAAATTATCGGTTTGTAACACATTACCACTAGTTCCAGGAGAGATATCTTCTTCTAGTATTGATCCGTTTAATATTTCATCACTACTCACAGCACCATCAGCAATCTTACCTGGTGTTATCTCAGAATCTCCTATACTTTCAGATACTATAGTACCGGGAGCAATATTATCAGGGCCACCACTTATAATGCCTACTTCAAGATTAAATTCAGTGTTAGTAGCATTTGGATTAATTAATATAGTATTATCAATTTGACGAGGAGCATTTCGATTAGATGTAAAACTAATCAAATCACTAAAAGCAGTACTAACATTAATCCAATCTGTACCATTAAAGTAATGCACAGAATTTGTTTCCCTATTATAAACCAAAGCACCTATTGAAGGATTCACAATAGCATTCATCTCTGCTGTAGTAATTCTGGTAAGGGTTAAGGTTTTTGTAGGACTATCTAGTTCTAGTAAAGAAGATGGATTTATATCTTGGGGGTTGTCTCCAATTTTTACTTGCCCAAGCATAGATACAGTAGTACTTAAAAAAAGAAAAACAATACAAATTTTAATAATTTTCATCATCAGCAATTTAATGAGTGTAACTTAGGTATAGTCTCCTAATATAACGGGTATATTACATATTAAAAACTAATTTATTACAAAAAAATAGTTAATCAGTGAAAAACAACTATGAATGAACTAATTTTTAATCTTTTTTAGGGTTTTTAATAGTCAATAGTTGTACTTTCAAAAGGCAGTTTTTGAGGTTCAAAAATTCGTGCTGTTAAATTTCCCTTCAAGATTATTTTATCTCCAGATATATGTAAATAACTCCCCTCTCGTAAGCCTATAACAGGAATGGTATTGTACTGATGAAACTCTTTAATTCTGGTTTCTCTAGTTTCACCATTATGAGTACTTGTAGGGTCAGGATCTAAGTAATGGGCATTAATATTAAAATTTACCAAACCTAAGGTGTTAAAACTTGGTGGGTAAACAATAGGCATATCATTACTGTTTTGCATACTAACCCCAGCAATATTACTCCCAGCACTAGTACCTAAATAGTAGCAACCTTCCTCTATTTTATTTTTTAAAATAGGCATTAGTTTTAAGTCGTATAATTGTTTTACCAGTAAAAATGTATTACCACCTCCTGTAAAAATTGCTTCTGCTTTTTGGATACCCTCAATAGGGTCCTTAAAAGTATGCAAGCCTATCACTTTTTTGCCAATTTTCTGAAAAGCGCTTTCAACAAGTTTTGTATACGCATCATGTGTTAATCCACTAGGTCTGGCATAAGGGATAAACGTAATGTTGTGTATAGCATTAAAAAAGAGGGCTAAATCTTCTAAAAGATAGGAAAGATATTTTTCACCAAATAGCGTTGAGGTACTGGCAAGAATCATTTTTTTCATACTTTTTTTGTATTTTAAGGTACAAATTAACAAAAGTTTAATGGTGCTATTCTTTTTTTTAAGCTTAAGTTACATTTTCTTTATAGCTAGTACAAAATTTTACATATACATAGATTACAATTTTTTGCCTAAACAACTACAATGAAAAATATTTTTTTAACCATCACATTTTTACTGAGCTTTACTACACTAGTGGCCCAAGGAACCCCAGATCGGAAATTACTTAGAGGCCAAGTTTTATATAGAAATAGTCCAGTACAAAATGAAAGTGTTATTAATACCACTACAGATAAAGGGGTTACTACAAATTCTAAAGGAGCGTTTCAAATTAATGTTAAAGTGGGGGATGAATTGGTTTTTTATGCAGTGAATTATAAGATAGAACGCGTAAAAATCACCCAAACTATTTTAGATAATAACCGTTTGGTAGTAGAGGTAAATGAAAAAGTAACAGAGTTAGACGAAGTTGTTGTGGGCCCAGAGAATACAGAGGCCTTTATAAAAATGAAAAACGAGGAGTTTAAAGAATTTAATTATGAGATAGATCGTACTTCAGAGGTAGAAAACATAGCGCTTTCTCAACAAGAAAGAGGATTAGCTAATGGTATAAACTTTGTAAATATTTATAAAGCGATTAAAAAAGGTCTGAAAAAAAACCCTAAAAAAGGTGAGGAGAAAAAGCCTATGAAGGTTAGTAAACTATTAAGGCAGGTTTATGATGATGATTTTTTTACTAAAGATTTGCAGTTGCCCAAAGATAAGATCAATGACTTTTTATATTATTGTGATGAAAAACTACCATCGCAATCACTTTTAAAGAGCGACAAAGAATTTGAATTAATAGACTTTTTAGTAAAGCAAAGCGAACACTACCGAAAAGAAATGAATGACAAAAAATAGTACTTTTTTTTTAGTGTTATTTTTGAGTGTTTTTAATACCTATGCTCAAGATTTTTTCACAAAATATGTTGAAGGAAAAGTCACAAGTGCAGACGGAGATGTCGCTGCTACTCATGTATTAAATATCACCACAGATAAGGCTACTATAACAGATATAGATGGGTACTTTGCTATTGGTGCCAGTTTAAATGATACCATAGTATTTTCTGCAATACAGTACAAGCGTAAAGAGATCGTCATCACAACAACAATATTAGCGAGCAAATCTATTACAGTAAACTTAGAACCAGCTGTGAACGAATTAGATGAAGTAGTGGTAATGCCCTATAATTTAACAGGTTTTATAGAGAAAGATGTTAAAAGCGAAAAAGTAGTTACAGCTTCTACTTTAGGTTTGCCAAATGCTAATGCTAGGGTTTGGACAAAGAGCGAAAGGGTCTTGAATGAAGCTACTACAGGTGGCGGTTTAGTTCCTTTGAATCCAATTATAAATGGAATTTCTGGAAGGACAAAAAAATTGAAAGCTCAGGTTGCTAGGGAAAAAAAATATGCACGAACTGAACGTGTTCGTAAATTTTATGCAGATTCACTTTTTATCAAAGATTTAAAAATACCATTAATCAAAGTAGATGATTTTATGTATTTCTGTGAAACAGATTCTTTGTTTTCTGCGACAGTAGATACACACGACCAATTAAAAATATGGAATTTTTTGAAAAAAAAGAGTGTAGTTTATAGAGTGGATAATAAGTTAGATTAATTTTTTTGGCATATGATTTGTTTATTTTTGACTGATTTTTAAAAGGGTATTAAATGAAATTTTTAAAGAAATGCTTACTGCTTATTGCGTTACCACTGTTTGCCTTTACGGGAATACATAAATTTTATGTTAGTGTAACGAATATAAGCTACTCAGAAAAAGATAAAGCTATACAAATTATTTCTCGGATTTTTATAGATGATTTAGAAGATACTTTAAAAGAGCGCTATGAGATACAGCCAAATTTAGCAACAGAAGAAGAACTAGAGGCTATAGACCAATATATAGAAAAGTACATCAAAGCTAAGTTCGAAGTACAAATAGATGGGGAATATGCAAAATACCAATTTTTGGGAAAGGCATATGATAATGATGTTATGATTTGCTACATAGAAATTACAGACGTTGTTTTGGATAGCATAGAAAGTATTGCTGTAGTAAATGAAATACTAACGGATAGGTATGAAGAACAACAGAATGTTGTACATTTTAAAGTTACAGCTAAAAAGAAAAGCTTTGTACTTACAAGAGAAAATGATAAAGGTATGTTAAACTTAAAATAATGAGTTAAGAATTTCTTAAAAAATCGTTACTTTTCGCAGGACTAAAAATTAATTAAAATCATGGATAAAATAAAGTATTATTTTGTTGCTTTAATATTGGTGTCTTCAACGACGTTAGTTGCGCAAGAAGACACGAAAAAAGCACCGCCACACAGTAACGAGAATCCTTTTAGACAGTTGTATGAAGAGTTTTCTACACCAAATTCGTATAGGTCTGCATCAGGAGCTCCAGGGCATGCGTACTATCAGCAACAAGCAGATTATAAAATGGATATTACGCTGGATGATAAGAATGCAAAGTTATATGGCGAAGAAACTATTACCTACACTAACAATTCACCAGACGATTTAGAATTTTTGTGGTTGCAATTAGACCAGAATGTAAGAACAAAAGATACCAAATCTAATTTAAGAAATGGCAGTAATGTTCAGCTTGCCTACCCACCTGATGGGTTTGTAAAGCAAAATATTAGAGAAGCTTTTGATGGTGGATTTAACATAGCCTATGTAAAAGCTTCTAATGGCAAAGCATTACCCTATACCATTAACCAAACAATGATGCGTATAGATTTGCCTACTCCATTAAAGAGTAAAGCACAAATATCTTTTTCTGTTAAGTGGGATTACAATATTGTAGATCATACAGCAGACAGAGCAAGATCTGGATATGAGTATTTCCCTAAAGACGGTAACAGAGCTTATGTAATTGCCCAATTCTTTCCAAGAATGGCAGTATATAGTGATGTAGAAGGATGGCAGAACCATCAATTTTGGGGTAATGGAGAGTTTGCGTTAACTTTTGGAGATTATGAAGTTAATATTACTGTGCCTGCTGATCATGTTTTAGATGGTACAGGTGAGCTACAGAATATGAAAGAAGTATTTTCTAAAGAAATGATCAAGCGTTTTGAGCGCGCCAAAAAATCATATAATAAACCAGTACTTATTGTAACGCAAGAAGAAGCTGAGGCAAAAGAAAAATCTTTTTCAGAAAAAACAAAAACATGGAAGCTGAAAGCAAAAAATGTTCGTGATTTTGGTTTTGCTACTTCTAGAAAGTTTATTTGGGATATGCAAGCTGTTAAAGTTGGAAGTAAAGATGTGATGGCTATTTCCATGTATCCTAAAGAAGGAAATCCACTCTGGGAAGAATATTCAACAAAAGCAGTGGCACATACACTAAGATCTTACTCTGCACACACTTTTGATTATCCTTATCCTAAAGCAATTTCAGTACATGCTAAAAGACAAGGAATGGAGTATCCAATGATCTGTTGGAATTATGGAAGACCAACAGAAGATGGTAAATATTCTGATCGTGTTAAATATGGAATGATAAGTGTAATTATTCATGAAGTAGGTCATAACTTCTTCCCTATGATTGTAAATTCTGATGAGAGACAATGGGGATGGATGGATGAAGGTCTAGATACCTTTATGCAGTATATTGCAGAACAAGAATTTGGGGAAGCATATCCAGAAGCTATTGCCCCAAATGCTAAGTATCCTTCTAGAAGGGGGGAGCCTTCAAAAATTGTAAATTACATGAGTGGAGATCAAGAGTATATTTCTCCAATTATGTCTAATCCAGAAAATGTATACCAACTAGGTAATAACGCATATGGTAAACCAGCAACAGCGTTAAATATCCTTAGAGAAACGGTTATGGGTAAAGAATTATTTGACCATGCTTTTAAAACCTATTCTCATCGTTGGAAGTTTAAGCACCCTACACCAGAAGATTTTTTCCGTACTATGGAAGATGCCTCTGCGGTAGATTTAGATTGGTATTGGAGAGGATGGTTTTACAGTACTGAATATGTAGATATTGCTGTTGGTGGTGTTAAGAAATACATTGTTACAGACAAGCCTACAGCTAAAATTAAAGAGGTGTTAACAGCTAGAGGACAATCTGTATCTGATTTACGACCTTTAGTATATTTAGCAGAAGAAGGTACAGAAGATTATAATGAAAAAATGTTAGGAAAAAAACCTTCAGAACTTTCTAAGACTTTAAAAGAATTTATGATGGATAATTTGACTGCTGAAGAAAGAGCTGCAGTAAAAGAGCCTAAGTTTTTCTATGAAGTAACTTTTGAAAAGCCAGGAGGAATACCAATGCCTATTATAGTAGAGTATGCTTATGCAGATGGTACAAAAGAAATAGTAACTTATCCTGCTGAGATATGGAGAAAAAATCCAGAAAATGTATCAAGAGTTCTTTCATTACAAAAAGAATTGGTAAGCGTTACTGTAGATCCTAAATTAGAGACTGCTGATATCGATACTACTAATAATTCCTGGCCTAAGAAAGAAGAGAAATCAGAATTTCAGGAATTTAAAAAACAAATTAAAGGAAAGTAATTAAAAATAAATTTTATGCTAAGCTTCGTTCTTTATTACAAGGAACGAAGCTTTTTTTATAGTAAAGATTTTATTTTTTATTTATAGACTGAAAAAGTTCTGATTATATTTGTAATATGCTAAATTCTATATTTTTATTCATAAGCGGAGCAGAGATACTTTTTATTATGTTCATTGTAGTAATGGTATTTGGTGCAGATAAAATTCCAGGTATTGCAAAGGGTTTAGGGAAAGGGATGCGTCAATTAAAAGATGCTACAGAAGATATTAAGCAAGAAATTCAGAAAAGTGCTGAAAAACAAGGGATAGATACAGATTTTACAAAAGACATCAAGAAAGAAATTGATAAAGTAAAAGAAAATGTGAATGAGGTGACAGGCGTAATCAAAAGAAAATAAGATGCTTGAAGAGCTGATTGCTTGGGATAGAGAAACATTAATTTTTCTAAATGGCTTAGGTACCGAACAATACGATTATTTTTGGCTTTTTATTACTAAAATTACTACATGGATTCCGCTTTATCTATTGTTTTTTTACTTATTAATTTTTAAACACTCTAGAAAAGAAGGACTTTTAAAAGGACTTACCCTAGTGCTTCTTATTGTATTTGTTTTAGCAATTACATATTTTACTAAAGAAGTTGTTTCCCGTTTAAGACCTTCTGAAGATTTTACCATAAATACTTTAATTCGTGTATTGACCAAACCTGGTGAATTTAGCTTTTTTTCAGGTCATGCCTCCACTTCTTTTTCTATAACAACTTTAGTAGTACTGTTTTTAAAGACTAAAACAAAATGGGTATGGTTGTTTTATATATGGCCAATATTGTTTGTCTCAAGTCGTATTTACGTAGGTGTGCACTATCCCTTAGATATTATAGTTGGTGCCACTGTAGGTGTTTTATCGGCTAATTTATTTTATAGTTTGTATCATAGATATTTCGATAATAGAATTCAGAAAAAAGAAATAAGATAGATTGTTGGTATTGTAATTGTAGTATATTTAAGATGAAACAAATTATCTTGGTAATAGTCATATTTGTATCTCTTACATATTGTAAACGAACTGATTGTGATACAGCCAATGCTAAAGCTCAAAATGACTTTAAAAAATCAAATTATACATTTCATTCCTTAGAAATACTACCTGTAGAACAAACATATTTTTACGTATTAAAAGAATGCTTTAACGTTGATTGGATGTTTATAGATCAAGACTCACTCAAATTTTATAATTGTTATGATTCTACAATGAATTCTCTTTTAAGTACTCAATTAGGTTTTGATTTAAAGCAGGAAGCACTTGCGCTTAGTGATAGCTTACTAAAATTACCAAACTGGATTGTAGAACCTGAATTTAAAGACGGGTCAGTCAATTTAAATAGATTTATTACAGGTCGCTTAATGATTTCTAAATTAGATGTTGAAGATGAAGTTGGAAAAAAGTTTTTTTGGAATTCTATATTAATGAAAACGGAAAAGTCGAAAATCCAATCGTAATTAATGGTATAAATGAAAAAATCGATCAAAAATTAATTGAAATAGCTAATCAAATCCCTGATTGGACTCCTGGTTATCAGTTTGGAAAACCGATTAAGAAAAGAATCCTTCTCCCAATCCGTATTCATTTGAAATAAAAATATTGTTTAGTATAGATAAATTATAATACTCTACTCAAAGTCAGCCCATCTCTGATGGGTAATAGAACGGTTTCTACTCTAGGGTCTTCTTTTAGTTTTTTATTATAAGCTAATAGTGTTTTGGTCGCTTTATCTTTCGGATTTAAAGGTTCAATTACTTTTCCAGACCATAATACATTATCAGAAAGGATAATACTTCCAGTCCTTGTTTTCTTTAACACAGCTTCAAAATAATGGTCATAACTTGTTTTTTCTGCATCAATAAAAACCAAATCAAAAACCACATCTAATTGCGGAATAATAGTTAGTGCATCTCCAGTATGTTGCATAATTTGTGAACCATATTCACTTTTGTCAAAATAACGTCTTTGGATATCTCGTAATTCTTCATTGATATCTATAGTATGCAAAACACCATCTTTTCTTAAGCCTTCAGCTAAACATATGGCAGAATAACCAGTGTATGTTCCAATTTCTAAAATGTTTTTAGGACTACTAATTTTAGAAAGTATGCTTAAAGCTCTCCCTTGAAAATGACCCGTAATCATTCTAGGTTGTATAATTTTAAGATGTGTTTCTCTTGTTAATTCTTGTAGAATTTTTGGTTCTGCCTCGGAGTGATCAGCAATGTAATTTTCTAATAGCGGTGATAAAAAATGCATAAGATAATTTTAACAAAAATACATAATAAGCATTAAGTATAATAGCCTTTAAAAGGCATAAAAATTTTTATATTTCTTTCTTTTCTAATCCGTATTTTTACATAAAATGAAATCAAATGCAATTTAAAAATTCATTAGAATTTGCTCAAAAATTAGATACAGAAGATGTACTTAGCAAATACAGACAAGAATTTCATATTCCAAAAGTAAATGGCAAAGATGTAATCTATTTTACAGGAAACTCTTTAGGTTTACAACCTAAGCGAAGTAAGAAGTTTGTAGATGAAGTTATGCAAGATTGGGCGGCATTAGCGGTAGAAGGTCATTTTTATGCAGAAAAGCCTTGGTGGGATTATCATGAACGTTTAGCAGCACCTTTAGCTAGAGTAGTAGGAGCTAAGACAAAAGAAGTATCTGTAATGAATACACTTACCGTTAACCTTCATTTGTTACTAGTATCATTTTTTAGACCAACCAAAAAAAGATATAAAATTATATGTGAAGAAAAAGCATTTCCATCAGATCAATATATGCTTCAAAGTCAAATGCGGTTTCATGGTTTAGATCCCGATACTGCCATAGTTGAACTTAAAAAGAGAGACGGAGAACATGATTGGCGCACAGAAGATATTATTTCAAAAATAAATGAAGTAGGAGAAGAATTGGCTCTTGTTTTAATTGGGGGCGTAAATTATTATACAGGTCAGGTTTTTGATATGCAAAAGATCACCAAAGCGGGTAAGGCGGTAGGTGCTTATGTAGGTTGGGATTTAGCACATGGCGTGGGAAATATAGCTTTAAAATTACATGATTGGGATGTTGATTTTGCTGCTTGGTGTAGTTATAAATATATGAATAGCGGTCCAGGAAATGCTTCAGGAATATTTATCCATGAACAATATTTAAACAGAAAAGATATTCCGCGTTTTGAAGGTTGGTGGGGCACTAAAAAAGAAACTCGTTTTTTAATGAAGCCTGAGTTTGAACCTATGGAAAATGCTGATGCTTGGCAATTGAGTAATGCTTCAATATTAGCAACAGCACCTTATCTAGCTTCTTTAGAATTATTTGAAGAAGTAGGCATGGATGCTTTAATAGCGAAAAGAAATAAAATAGTGGCCTATTTAGAATTTGTACTTCAAGAAATTGATGCTGAGGTAAGAGGAAGTTTTGAAATTATTACACCAAAAGAAAGAGGTTGTCAACTATCCGTTTTTTTGCATGGTCAGGGAAGATCTCTTTTTGATTACTTAATGAAAAATGGTGTAATTACCGACTGGAGAGAACCTAATGTAATCCGTTTAGCACCTGCACCTTTCTACTGTTCTTATCAAGATATGTATCATTTTGGACAAATATTAAAAAGAGGAATACAAGAAAATTTAAGCGAATAGGCTTATTTTAATGCTTACCGTTCATCGAAAAAACAAGTTGCTAGATTACCATATCTTATTTTAATGCGTACATATTTAAGTTATAATCCTCAAACCTTATTTAAATATGAACATTAAAAAACAAAAAGATGAAACGTAAAAAAATCACAAAACACCTTTTTACTTTGCTTATCCTTATGGTAATTTGCTTTATTTCATGTAATAAAGAAGATGATAATATTAGTACTGAAGATCAAACGTCTTTAGATGATGAACTATTTGTAAACACAGAAAATGCAAAATTTATAGAAAAGTATTTTTTAGGTGATCTTGTAAAAGTAAATTTAGAAGCAGATGGTACGTATAGCCTAGTTGGAAGTGATACCAGATTATTTGCAGAGCAATTATCTGATACTGCTAATAATTTTAATGATAACCCTACACCGGGTGATGCTGAAGCTAGTTTAGGACTTGGTGGAGGTGTTCGTAAATGGACTAACGGTATTGTGTACTATGATATAGATGGGCTGAGTACTGCTGTACGCTCCGAACTTCAAAAATCTTTTGATGAATGGACTAGTAAAACAAATGTTAGATTTAGAGAACGTACAAACCAAGCTAATTATATCACTATTTCCTCTTCTGGGTCTAATAGCAATTCTGGAGTAGCTACTTTAGGAATGAATGGTTCTAGAGGGTTTATACGTTTAGGAACAAGGGCTACAGCAGTAGTAATTATTCATGAACTAGGGCATACCTTAGGATATATCCATGAACAGAATCGTTCGGATAGAGATAATGCCGTCATTATTAATTTTGAAAATATTCAAAATGGTGCAGAAGACCAGTTTTTTAAGAGTAATTCTGCAACTTTATTAACTGGGCAATTTGATGTGAATTCTACTATGATGTATGGTAGTTTTACATTTAGTAAGAATGGATTACCTACAATTACAGATTTAAATGGAAATACTTTACCAAGGAGGCAAGCTAGGATTTCTGCTTTAGATATAGAAGGTACCAATTCTTTATACCCATCTACAGATACAAATCCAGATATACCAGATACACCAAGTAACCCATGTGACGGTGTAGAAGAGTGGTCTAGGTTTAGACGCTATAGGGTAGGGCAAAGGGTAACTTTTAGAGGTAGGTTATTTGAAAGAGATTTTACAAGATGGAACTTTATCGCTAGATGTAATTAGTATAAAATTGGTTTATAACTAGGGATTTATATCCTGATAAATAATCCCGCTTTTTCAGCGGGATTTGTTTTAATATCTTAAGCTTGGGTTGATTTCTTTTTTAGGGCTCAATATCTTTAAAAATATTTTTCTCAAAACATAAGCTGCTTTCAACAGTACTGTAAGGGCCATAATTTGAAATAGAATTATATTTATTTTTTTGATATAATGCAATAGCCTCAAGTTGGCGTACCCCTGTTTCCAATATACATTTTTGATATGATAATTCAGCAGCCCAATTTTCTAACTCATTTAAAATTTTTGTTGCAATACCTTTTCCTCTATATGCAGGAGAAGTGTACATGCGTTTAATTTCCATAGTAGTAGCACTATAAGCTTTCATAGCTCCACATGCAATCGCTTTTTTACCTTCATAAATAAGTACTATATGTTTTATATGATCTAATGCATTAAATTGATTGTAAAAAGAATGTTCCTCTCCATCTGTTATGGCTAAATAAGCATCAAGGTCTTTTACCAATGCTATAAAATCTGTGTTTTTAGAATGAGTTCTAATAATTTTAACCATTTTTTTTAGAAGAAGTTGTTTTCTTTTAGCTATAGATTAAAATAAGATAAAAACATTAATCTAGATTACTTTTTACTTTAAATTGAGTATTTTTTTTGCCCATTCTACTAATAAAATCTTTCATTTCATTAGTCAATAAAAGCTGGTTTTGACCCTCCCAATATTGCGATTTATAGGGGTATTTTAATTTAAAGATATCTTTATGTTCGTTGATATTGCTTTTTACGTTGTAATCACCAAAACTCTCAGATGTATTCAGAGTAATATCCATTTGATATTTATTTGTGTACGATTGGTTTTCATCTGTAATTTCTACAATAGAAGAACGTTTCCCTTGTACTATGTAATATTTATTAGTGTTTTTATCTTTTTTGAAAAAGACATGCACTTCTAATTTCAATAATCTGTTTTTACCTTTGTCAAATTGATTATAGGGTGGATTTTTTGCATGTATTAATGCATGAAAAGATAGAATTGCGTTATTTTTATTATCAATAATATAGTGACCTCTACTTTTATATGTAACAGTTTCAGATTCGATAGCATTGAATTCTACACGTATTTTGTCATCATTTTCATAAGGTTTTTCAATAACTTCAAAATCTAAACCCATGGCATTCAAACGAACAAATTCCTTTAATATAAAATAAAATGAAGGAAAATTGTAGTAAATTTTTTGTTCATCTTTTTTAATACCGATTTTTCGCATATTGAGCAATTCTACCTGATAATCATCTTTTTTAAGTTCTAATGAACCAGCGTAAATAGATGTTTTTCGGCGTATTTTACCTTGCACGTCCTGAATTCTAACAAGGGAATCATTCTTTTTTAAAAGAGCCCTGAGTGTAAATTTTTCTGAATGTGGTTCTAAAAGATAATTAACGGCTATAGAATCTTTAATCCTCTGAAGTATAGTTTTAGCATTAGTTACTACTACTTCATCTAATTTAAAAACACTTTTACTAAGATAAATGGTGTCTTTTAGTTTGCGAAATGTAGTTGCTAGTTTATCATACCCAATAATATAAAAGAATACAGAATCTTTAGAAGAAGAGAAAGCATATCGTCCATCCGAATTACTAGTTGTATAATCTTCAGAGTTATAAATACTAGCGAACTCAATAGGTTGCATATCATCACTATCTAAAATAACTCCTTTATGTTGGTTTTGGGCCAAACAAAAAGAGAAATTACTCAATAACAGTAGAAGAATTTTAAAACTATTTAACTGATACATCAGTAAAGAAAAGTTTAAAATTCCCTTCTTTGTTTTTATGCATTTTAGCTATTTTTAGCCCATTAAAATCTTTATAATCTTCCCAAGTAGTCACTAGATTTGGCTTTTCTTGATTTGCTTTTCGGAATGCCCATTCTTTTAAGATAAAGTCATCTTCAAAATAAAAATCATAAGCATCCCCAGGAGTATACCCTCCTTTATTACTATAAACAATGGTTAATTTTTGCATTAGCTTATCGCTAATTGGTGCAGTAGCCTGTTTTATATGTGTATGTGTAAAATTATCTTTATCCCAAATAAGATTAAAGGGCGCTAATAGCCAATATTTATCATTTGTAAAAGCACCATTTAATTTGTACTCAGGACTTTCTGGAGTAATTGTATTTCGGTTATACGTAATCGTATCTTGGCGTACTATATTAGATTTTGGTTTCCAAGACCAGCTGCGTTTTGTTCGCTCATTCACATTAAAAGTAAAATTAATCTCTTCAATATTTTTCCAGTTTTCAAAACCATTAGCGTTAGCTATTTTTTCTAAAATGCTTAATTCTGTTGTTGGCTTTATGGTAACTGAGTCGTTGTTTTTTACTATGTTGTATGATGATAATACTAGTAATAGTGAAATAGTAGCAAAAGTAAGTAAATGTCTCATTTTTATTTTTTTGCAAAGATAAACCCTTTTAGGGTACTTCTAAAAGTGTTTATGATACTTAAAATAGTTTAAGCTGATATATGCAAAGATGAGTAGTTTTTGACTGTACTCTTTTAGAATTGTTTTTTATTACGTGTAAAAAAGGAATCAAAAATAACAGCTTATATTTATTCATTTACTTCTAGTCAGTTTTAAAATATTCTTTACTTTTGATGTATACATAAGAAATTAAGAAATGAGTTCTAAAAAAGTAAAAATACAACAGGCAATTGATGAAAAACTATTGGAAGAACGTAAAGTATTCCTTTGGGGTATGGTAGATGACGATTCTGCAAAACATGTTATTGATCGTTTATTGTACTTAGATATGCAAAACGATAAAGAAATACAATTATATATTAATAGTCCTGGAGGTTATGTAACCTCTGGTTTTGCAATGTATGATACTATTAAATCATTAAAAAGCCCAGTTTCTACAATTTGTACAGGTTTAGCAGCTTCTATGGGGTCTATTTTACTATCTGTAGGTAAAAAAGGAAGAAGATTTATACAACCTCATGCTCAAGTAATGATTCACCAGCCAAGTGGTGGTGCTAGAGGGCAAGCATCTAATATAGAAATACAAGCAAAAGAAATTATAAAAACAAAAGAGCTAAGTGCTAGACTCTTAGCAGAAAACTGTGGGCAAGATTACGATAAAGTAATGAAAGATTTTGATAGAGATTATTGGATGGGTGCCGAAGAATCTTTAGCTTATGGTATTGTAGACGGAATTTTAGAATAAATTAAAGAAAGATAGATTTCATAAAAAAAGTCCTTCGCAAATTTAATGTGAAGGACTTTTTAGATATATATAGGCGCTCAAGGCGGAAAATTTATTAATTACAATATATAAGTCTAAAACATATATTGTTCCTTACAACAGCTCTTACTTAATTTTATTATTTTTATACGTTAATGATTTTATATGATACAATCGCCTAAGAATATTGCTATTATTGGTTCTGGATTAGTAGGATCTCTACTAGCTATTTATCTAAGAAAACTAGGGCATACTATTACCGTTTTTGATAGAAGGCCAGATATTAGAAACGTAGAGTTTTCAGGAAGATCAATTAATTTGGCAATGAGCAATAGGGGTTGGAAAGCACTTTGCGAAGTTGGTTTAGAAACTCAAATTAAAGAAATTGCAATACCATTAGATAAGCGAGCAATGCATGTTATTGATACTCCAGAATATTTCCAGAAATATGGGAAAGAAGGAGAAGCTATTTGGTCTATATCTAGAGGGATTCTCAATAGAAAAATGATTGACTTAGCAGAAAATGCTGGAGTTACTTTTAAGTTTGAAGAAAAAGTTTGGGATGTAAATTTACCTGAAGCCAAATTATATACAGGTGATACAGAAAAAGGCGCTTGGCAAGAATATCAGTATGATCATGTTTTTGGTTGTGATGGGGCTTTTTCTAGAGTACGCCATAAAATGCAAAGAAGAAGTAGGTTTGATTATTCGCAAGATTTTATAGATATAGGCTATAAAGAACTTTCAATTCCTCCAAATGAGGACGGTACCCATAAGTTAGATAAAAATTCGTTTCATATTTGGCCTCGTGGAAAATTTATGCTTATTGCTATGCCAAATTTAGATGGTAGCTTTACATGTACACTTTTTATGCCTTTTGAAGGTGAAGTGTCTTTTGAGAATATAAAAACAAAAGAGCAGGCTAAAATATTTTTTGAAACCTATTTTCCAGATGTTCAAAACGATTTTGAAAATTTATTAGTCGATTTTTTTAAAAACCCAACAAGTGCCATGGTTACAATGAAATGTTTCCCTTGGACCTATTGGGATAAAGTAGCTTTAGTAGGCGATTCGGCTCATGCTGTGGTGCCTTTTTATGGGCAAGGAATGAATGCCGGTTTTGAGGATATTTATGTTTTAAATGAAATGATAAAGAAGCATGGAGACGATTGGGAAACTATTTTTAAAGCATACCAACAAGAACGAAAACCGAATGCAGATGCTATTGCTGAGCTGAGTTATCGTAATTTTTTAGAGATGAGTAGTAAAACGGCAAACCCTAACTTTTTACTTCAGAAAAAAATAGAAAAACACTTTGCGTCTAAACATCCAGAAAAATGGATTCCAGTCTATTCACGAGTTACATTTTCTGATCATTCTTATGCAGAAGCATTAGCAGAAGGTGATATGCAAGAAAAAATTATGCAAGAAGTTATGAAAATGCCTAATATTGATACCATTTGGGATAGTAAGCTTGTTGAAGATAAGATATTACAATTACTTTCGGTGTAGCAAAAAAATAATTTGATGAAAAGGAAATTGCTGGTATTATAATAGATGCTATTGAGATAAATAAAGAAAATAAAATCGAGTATTTTTCTACATTTTAAAGTAGTTTTATGTAAAACTAGTTCTGGGAATTCATTTCACGCTGTCTCATAGGCATCTTATCAATTAACGCAAAAATATATTCAGCAGAAACAACAAAAGATTCTTCTAATTTTTCCCCACCATCTTTGCCTAAAAGTATTAAACCTTTAAAATCTTTGTTTACATATTTTTCAATTCCATTAAGCGTTATTTTAGTTCCTGTATGGTTAAAAACTAGATGAGGCGTTACTATAAAATAAATTAAATCTCGCTCTTCAAAATCTTTAATATTACGCTTAAAAATTTTAATTTGTTGTTGTATATGTTCACTATTTTGGGTAGCGTCTATAAGTAGTATCACTCTGTTTTTCCATTTAAAATCTGATAAATTTTGTGCCATAGTAAAATTTAAAAAAAAGAGAAAACAACTTAAGGTGATTAATTGCGTTACAAATTGCTTCATTTTTTAGTTTTAAGCATATTAAAGATATTTAAAAATTACAGACAAAAAAACCCTAGCTTTTGCTAAGGTTTTTTAGATATTTTTATTTTTAAAGTTTTTATAACTTAGAAAACATTTTCTGCATTTTTTCTTGTTGCTCTTCAGCTAAAACAGGATCTACTAAAATACGACCACTATGCTCATCTGTAATAATTTTTTTGCGCGAAGCAATTTCTACCTGCACTTGTGGTGGAATGGTAAAAAATGAACCACCTGAAGCTCCTCTTTCTATTGGAACAACTGCTAAACCATTTTTTACATTAGTTCGGATACGGGTATAGGCTATTACCAAGCGCTCTTCGATTTGCTTTTGGTAATCGGCCGATTTTTCAAGAAGTGCTTTTTCTTCTTTTTCTGTTTCAGCTAAAATAGCATTTAACTCACTTTTTTTATGTTTTAAATGCGTTTCTCGTTCATCTAAACGTCCTTTAGTTTCAGAAACTACCGTTTTTTTCTGATCTATCTGTGCTTTAAATTCTTTAATATTTTTTTCAGCTAATTGAATTTCTAACTCTTGGAACTCAATTTCTTTAGTAATGGAGTTAAACTCTCTACTATTACGAACATTTTTTTGTTGTTCGTTGTATTTTTTCATTAAAGTTTTAGCATCATCAATCATGTTTTTTTTGGCAGTAATTTCATAATTGATCGTTTCTACATCGGTCTTTAACTTTTCTATTCTAGTTTTAAGACCAAGTACTTCATCCTCTAAATCTTCTACTTCTAAAGGTAATTCACCTCTAACATTGCGTATCTCATCAACTCGAGAATCTATTAATTGCAAATCATATAATGCTCTTAATTTTTGCTCTACAGTTGTTTCTTTCTTTGTTGCCATATTTTAAAAATACTTGATGGGATTTGTTTTACTATCTGATAAATGGATTGCAAAATTAGGGATTTTTTTTGTAAGATAGTCAACTAATAAATTTTTTGTAAACTGCTCAGTTTCATAGTGTCCAATATCTGCGATAAGCATTTTGTTTTCTGCCTCATAAAATTGATGGTATTTTATATCCGAAGTGATAAAAATAGAGGCGCCAGCTGCTTTGGCAGCACTAATAGCAAAAGCACCGCTTCCGCCTAAAACAGCTACTTTTTTTACTTTTTCATCTAATAATTGCGAGTGCCTAATACAGGAAGCATTCATTTTTTGTTTTACAAAACTCAAAAAATCAATTTCATCCATAGGATGTTCCAATTCTCCAATCATCCCCATACCTATATACTGATTATGGTTCTCTAATGTCTGAATTTCATAGGCAACTTCTTCATAGGGGTGATTTTTAAACAATGCTTTTAAGATGTTTTTCTCTTTAGATTTTGAATATGTAATATTTATTTGTGCTTCTTCTTCTATATGTGTTTTTCCGATTTCTCCTTTTACTGGATTTGCATTTTCAGCAGCTTTATAGCTTCCATCACCAGTAGCAGTAAAACTACAATTGCTATAATTACCAATAGTACCAGCACCAGCATTATATAATGCAGTTTTTAGTTTAGGAGCATCATTTTTTGGAATATAGGTAATGAGTTTTTTGATTGTTCCTTTCTGAGGAATTAGTATTTTTTGATTTGTAAGCCCTAAAACTTCGCAAATTTTTGCATTTACACCATTATAAGAGTTATCTAAGGCAGTATGCATACTGTAAATAGCGATATTGTTTTGTATTGCTTTTATAACTACTCTTTGCACATAATTTGCACCTGTAATTTTTTTTAAGCCGCTATAAACAATTGGATGAAAGCTAACAATGAGATTACAGTTTTTAGAAATTGCTTCGTCAATAACATTTTCTAGTGTATCTAGAGTTACTAAAATACCTTTAACTTCAGTATTGATATCACCAACCAGCAAGCCTACGTTGTCAAAATCTTCAGCATAAGATAGCGGTGCTAGTTGCTCTAAGATCTCTGTTACTTGTTTTACAATCATTTTAAAAATTTTATATGCGTACCAAAGATAAAATATTATATTTTCGTTGCTGTGCAGCTATTAAGAAAATTATTTTTTCCAATATCTTTAGTTTATGGTGCGTTGGTTTACCTCCGTAATGTATTATTTAATATAGGTTTTTTAAAATCAAGAGCGTTCCATACTCCAACCATATGTGTAGGTAATTTAAGTGTTGGTGGTACAGGAAAAACACCAATGATAGAGTTTTTGGTACAATCTTTTAAAGATGATTACAAGATTAGTGTTCTAAGTAGAGGCTATGGTAGAAAATCTAAAGGATTTGTAGTCGCAAATACAACTACAACGGTTTTAGATTTAGGAGATGAACCTTTTCAGATATTCTCTAAATTTCCAAGAATTATTGTAGCTGTAGATGCTGATAGGAGACATGCTATTAAGGTTTTAGAAGAGAAGTATAGTCCAGATATTATTTTTTTAGATGATGCATATCAGCATAGGAAAGTTACACCTTCTTTAGCTATATTGCTTACTGCTTATGATAATTTATATACTGAAGATTGGTATTTGCCCACTGGGAATTTAAGAGATAGTAGGGGGGAAGCTAAAAGAGCTTCTATTATAGTCATTACAAAATGTCCTAAAGAAATTAGTGCAACCGAAATGAATACGATCATCAAAAAAATAAAACCAGAATTGCATCAAAAAATAATATTTAGTTATTTGGCATATGATACACAATTAAAAGGCGGCGAAGAAGAACTATTTGTAAAGCATTTAAAAGGAAAAGAAATTACATTAGTAACGGGCATTGCTAACCCCAAACCCTTACTTTCTTACTTAACTGATAATGAAATAAAAATAGAGCATCTACATTACAGAGACCATCATTTTTTTACTGACAAAGAGTTAGAATTATTTAATTCTAAAGAATTTATTCTGACTACAGAAAAAGACTATGTGAGACTAAAAGGTAAAATTGAAAATCTATATTACATTAGCATCTCTCATAAATTTTTAAATAAAGGAGAAGGAATGCTTCAAGAATGTATAAAGTCAGTTATGAAGTAGTAGGTTTAAATTTTTTATTGAAGATATTTTCACCAATTTTTTCATAGAAAACCTCGGGTTTAAAAGGTTTTGTAACAACATCATTACATCCAGCTGCATAGAAACTCTCTAGACTATCATCTAAAGAAATTGCAGTAAGCGCTATAATAGGTATAGTAGTATTAAATTTTCTAATTTCTATAGTCGCTTCTTCTCCGCTTATTCCTGGCATATGAATATCCATTAAAATAGCATCATATGTATTAGCTTTAACGAGTTCTATTGCTTCGGTACCATTATTAGCAATATCTGATGTCATTTCTTTTTTAAGGAGCATTTTATTGGTAATGACTTGGTTTATTTTATTGTCTTCCACAATTAAAATATGTAAGCCTTTAAGTGTATGTTCTTCTGGTGTTATTTCAAAAGATGGAGCATCATCAGTAACTGTAGTTACATCATTACTATCCATTTCTATTTCAAAAAAGAAAGAACTCCCCTTTCCTAATTCACTTTCCAGATGAATTTTACTATTAAATAACCCTAAAAGGCTTTTAACAATAGTAAGTCCTAATCCAGTGCCACCATATTCTCTATTTATTTGTATAGAGCCTTGTTCAAAACTTTCAAAAATGTTTTTTATTTGATCTTCGGCTATTCCAATACCATTATCTTTAACTTCAAAATATATGGTTACTTTATCTTCTATTTTACGAAGTAATTTTGCAATAACGATTACCTCTCCTTCTTTAGTAAATTTTAAAGCATTACCAACCAGATTTATAAATATTTGAGATAATTTCATAGAATCACTCAAAAGAGTATCTGGTATTCTTTGATCGTATTCTAATGTTATTTTTGTTTTATTTTCTTTTGCACTTTGTTTTAATGAATTAATTACTTCAGTTAATGCCTTTTTAAGATTAAACTCCACGCGTAGTGGTTCTAACTTGTCTGCATCAATTTTATTAAGTTGTAATATATCATTAATAAAACTTAGTAGATAGTCTCCAGAAAATTTTAATGCTTTTAAATGTTCTTTTTGATTTTCACTAGGGTTTTCTTCTAAAAGTAAATGGGTAAGCCCAGTAACCGCATAAAGTGGCGTCCTTAATTCATGACTTACCGTAGATAAGAACGTTGTTTTTGTTTCCATTGCTTGTACAGCTGCATCTCTTGCGGTAAGTAATTGATCGTTTTTAGTTTGTAAAAGATCATTGGTTTTTAACTTTATTTGATTATTTCTATAGAGTGAAACTGCTAAAAGAGAAATAATAGTTAAAAATGCAGAAGTTAATATTGCTGTAATCTCAATTCTACTGGCAGATTCTTTTAATTCTTCGATTTCCCTATCTTGCCTAGAAATTTCTTTTTTCATCGAATTTAGATGCGCAATGTCTGCCGCCTTAATTTCAGACTGTAATCTTGCAACAGTATAGATAGAATCTTTTATGGCAATAATACTTTTATTGTAATTAATTGCATTTTCGTAATTTCCAACAGTTTCACTTGTCTTTGCCAAAAAGTTATTAAGCTCAAATATTTCTCTATAAAAATTATTTTTCTCAGCTATTTTCAATCCACTTTTAGCATATTTCATACTAGTGTTATAATCTTCTTTATTTTCATATAACTTAGCTAAACCAACATTTGCTCTGGTTTTTATATATTCTTTTTCAACAAGATCATTGTTAATCAATAAGGAGTTAAAATATTTAGAGGCTTCATCGTATCTATGTAAGTGCAAATAAGCAAAACTTTTTGCTAAGAGAATGTTCAATGTTAAATTACGAACATTTGTCATTTCAGAAGCTTCATCAAGTAAGTTACTAGCAATTTTATATTGTTGACTTTTTATATGTTGTAAAGCTTCTACGTATTTGTGAACTGCGTTACCATATTGGTACTCTATATCTTTTAATAAAACATCAGCTCGTCCTAAATAATATGAGGTGTTATCTCTATTGTCGATTTTTAAATAAAGTAAAGCAAACTCATGATAGCAATTTATCAATGCTTTTATATCTTCATTTTTTTCGGCTACTTTGGTCGCTTTTTCTAAATAAATGAGCGCTTCACTTATTTTATCTTGATTTTTCGAGATTCTAGAATTTTCAAAATAAGCGTTTATTTCACTTTGTGGTACTTCATTTTCTTGCGAAAATATTATTTGAGAAAATAACACCGCTAGTAAAATAGTAATAATACTAGTTTTTTTAATATGTAATAGTTCTAAATTCAAATATATAGTTTGTTATTTAATAAATTAATAAGATCAATGATTCTACTGCTATATCCAGTTTCATTGTCATACCAACCAATTATTTTTACCATTTTCCCGATAACTGAAGTCATCTGAGAATCAAACGTACAAGAATAGTAACTATTGTTTACATCTATAGAAACTATTGGATCTTTTGTAAAAAAGAGGATTTTTTTTAGCTTTTTTTCAGAATTTTCTTTAAAAGCATCATTAATTTCCTGAATTGATGTCTTTCTTTTTACGTTAAAAGTAATATCTGTTAATGATCCATTTGCAACAGGGACCCTAATGCCACACCCACCAATTAATCCGTCTAAATTAGGAAATATTTTTGTTAAAGCTTTTGCAGCACCAGTTGTTGTAGGAACAATAGATTGTCCGGCAGCTCTGGCCCTTCTTAAATCTCTATGAGGTTGATCATGTAAGCTTTGATCTGTAGTGTAGGAGTGCACTGTAGTAATATATGCTTGTTCCACTCCACATAGATCATCAATAATTTTTAGCATGGGAGCAGCATTATTTGTTGTGCATGATGCATTAGAAATAAAAATATCATCTTTATTGATAATATGGTCATTAATACCCATAACAACCATTTTTATAGTATCATCTTCTGGAGGAACTGATAAAATTACCTTTTTTGCGCCATTTTTAATATGATACTTTAGCTGCTCTTTCGTTTTAAATTTTCCAGTTGCTTCTACAACAATATCTACATTATATTTCTTCCAATCTATGTTTTTTGGTTCTTTTTCATTTAAAATAGCAACTTCATTTTTGTTATTTACACTAATAGTATTTGTAGTGTGCGTTATTGTATGTGGAAATATACCATGAATACTATCGTATTTTAATAAATGGGCTAGCGTTTCCGTATTGGCTAAATCATTAATAGCAACAACGTTTAGATGTGGGTGTTCTTGTAATAGTCTAAAAAGTGTTCTTCCTATGCGTCCAAAGCCATTAATACCAATAGTTACTTTTTTCATTAGATATTAAATCAAAATTTAATGATAGAATAGTTATGATGTGTATTTTAATTAATATGCTTATGCGCCTTGTAGGATGATCTAACTAAGGCTCCACTTTCTACGTGTCTGAACCCTAATTTTAAACCTATTTCTTCATATTTTTTAAATTGGTCGGGAGTAATAAATTCTTTTACAGGAAGGTGTTTTTTACTTGGTTGTAAATATTGACCAATAGTAACAACATCTACATTAACCTTTCTTAGGTCTTCCATTGTTTGGATTACTTCTGGCTCTGTTTCTCCTAAGCCAAGCATAATTCCAGATTTTGTTCTGTTGATACCATTAGCTCTTAAATACCGTAAAACTTCTAGGCTACGTTCGTATTTTGCTTGTATTCTAACTTCTCTGGTTAGTCTTTTTACGGTTTCCATATTATGCGAAACTACTTCTGGATTTACCCCTATAATACGATCTAAATGAGTTTCTATACCTTGAAAATCTGGGATTAAAGTTTCAAGAGTGGTTGTTGGATTCATCCGCCTGATTGCATTTACAGTCTCGGCCCAAATAATAGATCCCATATCTTTAATATCGTCTCTGTCTACAGAAGTAATAACGGCATGTTTTATTCCCATTATTTTGATTGAGCGAGCTACTTTTTCAGGTTCTTCCCAATCTACATCTTCTGGTCTGCCCGTTTTAACACCACAAAACCCACAAGATCTAGTACAAATATTACCTAATATCATAAATGTAGCAGTGCCCTCTCCCCAGCATTCTCCCATATTGGGGCAACTACCAGAAGTACAGATGGTATGTAAGTTGTATTTATCTACAAGGCCACGTAATTGGGTGTATTTTTTTCCTGTCGGAAGTTTAACACGTAACCATTTTGGTTTACCTTTTGGTGGTGCTACACTTTCTAAAGAACTATTACTCATATCCTATTTTTATACAAATATACAACGAACATTTTAGCTTACCTCGCAATTAAATCCTCGTATTTTAGAAGTATGGTTTGTATAAAACCTCAAAAAATGAGAAGAATTTTAATTAGAAAATAATAATGTAATAGGCTTGGAGGTAGAAAATCTATTTATTGATAATTGCAGTAGCAAGTAGTTTTTTTGCTCTAAGTAATTTTACTTTCACATTATTTATAGGCTCATTTAAAGTAGTAGCAATGGCGGCATAACTTAATTCATTAAAATACCTAAGGTTTATTACTTCTTGGTAATGTGGTTTTAGACTTTTTATATGTTGAAGTAATGTGGCTAAATTTTGCTCTTTAATCAAGAGGTCTTCAGCTGAAGGGGCATTATCTAGTACTTTTTTTATTTCGTCTGCACTCTTATCCGTATTTTTTAAAATATTTTTTTTTTGCTTTCGGATATGATCTACATGAATATTTTTTGAAATTGTAATTAACCAGGTTTTAAATTCATATGCTTGGTCATAGCTGCGTATTTTGTCAAAGGCTTTAGAAAATGTTTGCACGGTGATATCCTCAGCATCATTTTCATTGTTAGTTCTTGACAATTGAAAGCGATAAACATCATTCCAAAAAGAGTCTAGTAAAAAACTAAATGCAATTTGATTTCCTTCTTTTGCTTTGTCAATAGCAGTCTCAAGTGTTATTTTAGTTTTATCCAAACTAAATTTTTAAAATTAAAATAGCAGAAGGTGTTTTATTATAGCCCTGGGGTAATTTCATTTTTGCAATCTTGTTCAGATGGAAGTTTCCCACAGAATCCACAAGCTTCTCCATCTTTATTAAGAAAAGGATTTTGACTTGCACAAGTACCAGCAAATTTACCGTCTTTTTTAGACCAGATTTTAATAGCGATTCCAGCAAATGCTAATCCAAGTAAACCTATGGTTAATAATACTAATTTCATTGTAAAAATATTTTTACAAAGATACTAAATTATTATAATGCCAATTTTAACTTTAAGGATATTTTATTAAAATGCAATGTTAGCCACAATATTATCTACTGTAGGTGTTTGGTTACCTCCTGATGGCTCAATAGTAATGTAACCAATAGCATCTTCAGCATATGGCATAGCCAACAAGTTATCCTTATCATTAGGCTCTTTAATAACACCCAGATTTACCATTTTCCCATTAACTTCTGCCCACATTTGGAAACATTCATCATCAGATAAAGAAGGTAGTTTTTCTACATTGATATAAGATAATTTTTTTACAGGGTTAACATAAGCTATAGCTTTTAACTCTTTTGCTTTTTTATTACCTCTTACCGTATATTTTTTAGTGTTTGGATTGTTTAAAACAATAAATTGGTTTCTAACATCTTCCAAACGTTCTTTCATATCTTCTTCTAGAAGTTTTATCTGGTTGGTAACAATTTCATTTTCTTCTTGTAAATTCTGATTTTGATTGTAGAAGAAATAGGATGCAGCAGCAAATAACATCGCTATAAAACTAGCTGCAATTGCATAGCTGATAAACTTTCTTTTTGTACTGTTTTGTGCTTTAATAATGCTAAGTATTCTGTTTTTTAGACCGTCTGGAGCTTTAATTGCATATGATTTAGCAAAATCTTCTAAATTTTCTTGAAGCTCTACATAGGTTTTATGTACTTCTGGGTACATCGCTATGTAACGCTCAACTTTTAGCGTTTCTAATTCTGTTGTATTATCTAACAGATACTTTTCAAGTAAATCTGTGTCTAAAAATGCTTTAACTTTTTCTTTCATAATATTAAATAAAAGATATTAGTATTATAAGTAATATGGTTGGTTCAATATAAATTTTACGCAATTCACGTAAACCTATTTTTAATCTAGATTTTATAGTTCCTAAGGGTATATCTAGTTCTTCACTTGCCTCTTGTTGTGTCATTCCCTCAAAAAACAGTGCTTCTAAAACAATTTGATATTTAGGTTCTATTTTACCTAAATTTTTCTTTACATCTATAAAATCAGGATTAACTCCATCTATACCTAAGTTATATACGTCAGAAACATCTATTTGGATTTCTTTGTCCGTTTTAGTTTTACCACTTCGTAATTTATCAATAGCGGTATTTCTAGTGATTCTAAAAAGCCAAGTGAAAAGCTTTGCTTTTTTAGGATCATAAGAATCAGATTTTTTCCAAATCTTCACAAAACTTTCTTGTAAAACATCCTGAGCTAACATCTCATCTTTAACGACTTTATAGGCAACACCATAAAGTGTATCACCATAATTATCATATAGCAGTGAAATGGCTTTTTCATTTCGTTCTTGTAAAAGCTCAACAATATGTGTTTCAAGTAATGTACTCATATATTACACAATATTAACAAAAAAAATGCTTACAAAAATCTAAATATGCTTTTTGTACGTAATTATAATGCAACATTATTTTTAAGTATTGATTCTAAGAAAATTTAAACTTTAAAAATACATATTGTATAAGTATGCAACTGGTTATTGCATGCTTTATTTTGGTTAGTTTGGTTTGGTATAACCCCAGTAAATCTTTACTGGGGTTATTTATTTTATAATGTTAACTTCTGGTATGATATGAATATTAAATTTTTTAAAAACGGTATCTATTATCATTTGGGCTAAATTTAAAATAGCATTGCCAGTAGCATTACCATAATTAACAAGAACTAATGCTTGGTTTTTATGAACGCCCGCATCTCCTAATCGTTTTCCTTTATACCCTGTTTGTTCTATTAACCAACCAGCTGGAATTTTAAATGCATTCTCCGAAATTTTATAAAAAGGTGCTTTAGGATTTTCTTTTAAAAAAGCATCAAATGTTTTTTTATTTACGATAGGATTTTTAAAGAAACTACCACTATTACCTAATATTTTTGGATCAGGAAGTTTACTTTGTCTTATAGCTATAACTGCATCTGAAATATTTTTTATGGTTGGAGTTGAAATATTTTTTTTTGCAAGTTCATCTTCAATTGCTCCATATGATGTATTTAATTGATGATTTTTCTTAGTTAATTTTAAAGTTACAGCAGTAATAATGTATTTTCCTTTTCCTTCTGTTTTAAAATAAGATTCTCGATAACCAAAATTACAATCGGCTTTACTAAAAGTCTTAAGCTCTTGGTTGCCTATATTCATTGCTTCACATGACACAAAAATATCTTTTAGTTCGCTACCATAAGCCCCAATGTTTTGGATAGGAGCTGTACCTGTATTTCCAGGAATAAGAGACATATTTTCTAAACCGCCGTAGTCCTGTTCTAAAGTCCATAATACCAAATTATGCCAATTTTCACCAGCCATGACTTTTAAGGTTACATTGTTTTCGGTTTCAGAAATAATATCGATTCCCTTAATATTAATATGAAGTACTAAATCATCAATATCTTTAGTTAATAACATGTTGCTACCACCACTGATAAGAAACTTGTTAGGATATTCTGGTAAACTAATAATTTTAGCGAGTTCTTCTATAGTAGTAACTTCATAAAAGAATTTAGCTTTTACATCTATGCCAAAAGTATTATACTTCTTTAAGGATATATTTTTCTGAATTTTCATGAAGGGCATACGTTTTTAATGCTTCTTTTAAAATATGAACTGCTTTTTTTAAAATTTCTTTTTCCAATACATACGCAATCCGTATTTGGCTTTTACCTAAGCCTGCTGTGGCATAGAAACCACCAGCAGGAGCTAACATTACAGTTTCATTGTTTAAACTATAATGTTCTAAAAGCCATTGCGCAAATGTATCAGAATTTTTTATAGGAAGATCTACAATACAATAAAAAGCGCCTTTTGGTTTTATAACAGTTACGCCATCAATTTCATTAATAGCATTTATTAAAACATCTCTACGCGACACATATTCTGCAATTACATCATCAAAATAACGTTGTGGCGTATCTAAAGCCGCTTCACTAGCTATTAATGCATAGCTAGGCGGAGACAATCTTGCCTGCATAAATTTCATTACCGTATTGCGTAACATACTATTTCTAGTAACAATGCAACCAATACGAGCACCACACATGCTATACCTTTTAGAAACAGAGTCTATAACAATGGCGTGTTGATCTATATTACTTTCTTGTAAAACAGAATAATGTTCATGACCATCATAGACAAATTCCCTGTAAACTTCATCTACCAAAAAGAATAAATCATGTTTTTTTACAAGTTCAGAAAGTTGCTTAATTTCTTCTTTACTATATAAATAACCAGTTGGGTTATTTGGGTTGCATATTAAAATTGCCTTAGTTCTAGGCGTAATTACTTTTTCAAATTCTGAAATACTAGGAAGAGCAAAATTATTTTCAATTTTTGACACAATGGGCACTATATTTATATCAAAAGCAGAAGCAAAACTATTGTAGTTTGCATAAAAAGGTTCAGGAACTATAATTTCATCACCATTATCAGCAATACTTCCTATAACAAAAGATAAAGCTTCTGATGCCCCAGTAGTTACCAGAATGTCATCATAGTTTACACTAATATGATGCTTAGCATAATAAGCAGCTATTTTTTTTCTATACCTATCAGACCCTTCAGTTTTGGTATAACTAATTACATTTAGAGCATTGTTTTTTACAGCTTCCAGAGCAACTTGTGGTGTTTTAATATCGGGTTGCCCTATGTTTAAATGGATTACATTAATACCTTTTTGTTTGGCAATATCTGCATAAGGAACTAATTTCCTTATGGGAGACTCTGGCATTGCTAAACCTTTATTAGATATTGTTGGCATGTGTTTTTTAATTTTTGCTAAAATGAGGAATGATTAGGAACTAAGTAAAATATAATTTAAAATTTTACGAGATTCACCGCCTCTTTTATTAGTATAAAAAAACCCCGACTTTAAAAAAGTCAGGGCTTATATGTTAGAATAAAGTTGACTTTACTGTGTAACTACAGTTGCGGCCTTTACTTCTCCTTTAATTTTTAAAACTACAGTTGGTGTATCTGCATTAGAAAGTACCGTAATTGCTTTTCTTATTGCTCCAACTCTGTTGGTGTCATATTTTACTTTAATAACTCCTGTTTTACCTGGTAAAATAGGCTCTTTTGGTTTTTCAGGAACAGTACATCCACAACTAGATTTTGCATCATTTATAATTAATGGGGCATTGCCAGTGTTTGTAAATTCAAAAACACGAACACCGTCAGCTCCTTTATCGATCTGACCATAATCTATTGTTTCTGCTTTAAATTCAATTTTTGCAGCTTTTTCTTGAGCAGTAAGACTAAATCCTAATAATCCTACGAATAATACTAAAACTAATTTTTTCATCATTTTGAGTTTTGGGGATTAAGCTTCAAATTTAATTATTTTTAGAAGAACCTTAAAATCCTTTTTGTTATCTGATAACGTTACTTATTTTTGTTTCGTATTTCTGGTCGGTAAAAATCATCTGTAAATTACATTAATTTAACATTTGAAATGTAAACGACTAGCGATACATTTGCTAATAATTCAAAAACTATACCAAAATATATGGAAATAGCATCAAAATATGAATCTCAGAAGATAGAAAAGTATTGGTATGAGTACTGGATGAAGAATGGTTATTTCCATTCCACACCAGATGATAGAGAGTCATATACTATAGTAATACCACCGCCTAATGTTACTGGGGTATTGCATATGGGGCATATGCTAAATAATACCATACAAGATATATTAATACGTAGGGCTAGGCTCATGGGTAAAAATGCATGTTGGGTACCAGGTACAGATCATGCATCTATAGCAACAGAAGCAAAAGTAGTTGCCAAACTAAAAGAGCAAGGCATTCAAAAAGCTGATCTTACTAGAGAAGAATTTTTAAAACATGCATGGGATTGGACAGAGGAATACGGAGGTGTAATTTTAGAACAGTTAAAAAAGCTAGGTTGTTCATGCGATTGGCAACGTACCGCCTTTACTTTAGATGATAAGATGTCTGCTTCTGTAATTAAAGTTTTTGTTGATTTGTATAACAAAGGGCTTATTTACCGCGGTTTTAGAATGGTGAATTGGGATCCTGAAGCAAAAACAACACTTTCTGATGAAGAAGTAGTATATGAAGAAAAACAAGGTTTGTTGTACTATTTAAATTATAAAATCCTATCCCCAGCCCTTTCCAAAGGAAAGAGAGAAAATATGAGTGAGAATTCTCCTCCTTTGGAGGAGTTAGAGGAGGAATATATTACCATAGCTACAACTAGGCCAGAGACAATTTTGGGGGATACTGCTATTTGTATCAATCCTGCAGATGAGCGTTATCGTCATTTAAAAGGGAAAAAGGCAATTGTACCACTTTGTGGAAGAGTAATACCAATAATAGAAGATGATTATGTAGATCTGGAGTTTGGTACAGGATGTTTAAAAGTTACCCCTGCGCATGATATTAATGATAAGGCTTTGGGAGAAAAACACAATTTAGAAGTCATTGATATTTTTAATGAAGACGCAAGCCTTAACCATCATGGTTTGCATTATGAGGGAGAAGATAGATTTGTAGTTCGTAAAAAAATTGCAAAAGAATTAGATGAAAAAGGATTTTTAGTGAAAACTGAAAATCATTTAAATAAGGTAGGAACCTCTGAAAGAACTAAAGCAGTTATAGAACCTAGACTTTCAGATCAGTGGTTTTTAAAGATGGAAGAGCTTGCAAAACCAGCTATAAAAGCAGTTTTAGGTTCTGATGATGTAAAGCTATTTCCCAAAAAGTTTGAAAATACCTATCGCCATTGGATGGAGAATATTCGCGATTGGAATATTTCACGTCAGTTATGGTGGGGACAACAAATCCCTGCATATTACTATGGAGAAGGGGCAGAAGATTTTGTAGTTGCAGAAAGTAAAGAAGAAGCATTAAAACTAGCCAAAATTAAGACAGGAAATTCCGCTATATCTACTTCAGACTTAAAGCAAGATGAAGATGCTTTAGATACTTGGTTTTCTTCTTGGTTATGGCCAATGAGTGTTTTTAATGGTATTTTGGAACCAGAAAATGAAGAAATAAAATATTATTATCCTACAAATGATTTGGTGACTGGGCCAGATATTTTATTCTTTTGGGTAGCTCGTATGATTGTTTCTGGATATGAATATAGGGAGCAACCCCCATTTGAGAATGTATATTTAACAGGTTTGGTGAGAGACAAGCAACGCCGTAAAATGAGCAAACAGTTGGGGAATTCCCCTGATGCTTTAAAACTAATTGAAGAATATGGTGCAGATGGCGTTCGCGTTGGTTTATTGTTAAGTTCGGCTGCGGGTAATGATTTAATGTTTGATGAGGCATTATGCCAACAAGGAAAAGGATTTGCTAATAAAATATGGAACGGGTTTAGATTAGTAAAAGGTTGGGAGGCTGCAGATTTACCACAACCAGAGGCTTCTAAATTAGGAATAGCTTGGTATAAAGCAAAATTTAGCCAAACGCTTGCCGAAATAGAAGATCATTTTAGTAAATATAGAATTTCTGATGCTCTAATGGCAATTTATAAATTGGTTTGGGACGATTATAGTTCTTGGTTATTAGAAATTGTAAAGCCAGCATATCAACAACCTATAGATCAAAAAACTCTAAAAGAAGTACTAACAATTTTTGAAGATAATTTAAAGTTACTACATCCGTTTATGCCATTCTTAACAGAAGAGTTATGGCAGCACGTAGCTCAACGAACTCCAGAAGAGGCTTTAATAGTGGCTAAATGGCCTGAAACTAGTGAAGTTGATTATGGGTTAATAAAAGATTTTGAATTTGCTGCTGAGGTAATTTCTGGGATTAGAACTATTCGTAAAGAAAAGAATATCCCAATGAAAGAAACCTTAGTGCTCTCTTCTATCAACAAAGAGAATATTGCTGTAGATTGGGATGTAGTTATTAAAAAGTTGACAAATGTTTCTGAAATCCATTATGTTATAGAGGCTGTTGATGGGGCATTGAGTTTTAGAGTAAAATCTAACGAGTATTTTATTCCTATGCTAGGCGCAATAGATATAGAAGCTGAGGTAAAAAAAATAGAAGAAGAATTAAAGTATACTAGAGGTTTTTTAACTTCAGTACAAAAGAAATTGTCTAATGAACGTTTTGTGAATAATGCACCTGCCAAAGTGATAGATGTAGAACGAAAAAAACAAGCAGACGCTGAAGCAAAAATAGAAACATTAGAAAAAAGTTTGTTAAGTTTAAAGTAAAACCAAATAATAGTATATGAAAATTATAGGAATAGGAAAGAATTATGTAAATGATAAGAGTGAATTGCCGATTGGAGAAGTTAACCCAATTATTTTCACGAAACCAGATTCTTCTCTTTTAGAAAATAATGAAATATTAGAATTACCATCTTTTTCTAATAATGTTTGGTACGAAATAGAAATTGCATACAGAATAGGGAAGAAATGTAAAAATATAAAAGCAAATGAAGCCCTAGATTATGTGGATGCCTTGGCTTTAGCAAATGATTTAACAGCTAAAGATGTTCTTAGTAAAAGTAGAGAAGGTAAAGGACCTTGGGCTATGGCAAAAGGATTTGATGGCGCTACACCAATAAGTGCATTTTTACCAATTTCTAACTTTCCAGATATTAATACTATTAATTTTTCTTTAAAAGTAAATGGAGAAGAACGTCAAAAAGGAAATACATCTCTTATGATTACTAAATTAGAGCAATTTATAGAAATCGTATCTCATACAATGACATTAAATCCAGGAGATATTCTATTAACAGGAACACCTGCTCACGGAGTTGATACGGTAAACTCTGGAGATATTATGGTAGGGTATATAGAAAATAAAGAAATGTTGAAAACTAAAGTAAAGTAATTTCTAATAGAGTTCTATCTTGTACTGAATATTCCTTAAAATTATTTTGACTATTTATTAAAATAACAGGGTGTTTTTTAAACACTAATTATAAACGATAAGTTGTAATTTTTTAAATTATGCATTAGAGCTTTCTTAAATAAATGATTTTAAATAGCTTGTATTGTATTTTAAGAATAGATTGAAAGGATTTTTATTCACTTTTAAAGACAAATATTCCCCTTTGCATTCCTTTTTAATGTACTATAGCAACAAAAGCATTTACTTTGTTATCAAATAATGAACAATATTATTTGTTTATTGTATTCGTGGGAAAACAGTTGCTATGAAAAAAATGTTTAGTGGAGAAGAATACCAAATGTATTCTTCTTCATGCCCATGATAAAATTAATAAAGAGAAGATTTACAAAGTCAACTTGTATAAATGATTAAAATTTTCAAAATAGGAATCATATTTACTATTGTATTACTTATAAGTGGTACAGGGTATTTTTATTTTGGATATTATGCAAAACCAAAAATTGATATTGAAAAGGCAAAAGTAGATGTTAGAGCTACGCCACATGAACTCTTAAATTCTTTTAATTCCAATGAAATGGAATCTAATTTAAAGTTTGTTGAAAAAACAATAGAAGTAAAAGGAGTAATCAAAAAAATTAATTTTTTAAATGATAGGTATACATTATTTTTGGAAGGTCAAACAGATTCAACATATGTAATTTGTGATATGCTTACTTCAAAAATGAATAATGTCAGTAATTTAAAAAAAGGGCAAACAGTACGTTTAAAGGGTATTTGTAAAGGGTATTTATATGACGTAGTAATGTTAAATTGCATAGTTATCAACTAATAAAAAATGAAGAAATTAAGTATACTAATTTTTGTTTTAGTAGCCCAAGTAGGGTTTTCTCAATCTAGTAACGAAATTATTACTCGCCAAGGTCTAGTTTCATTTTTCTCATATACATCCGTAGAAAATATTGAAGCAACTAATAGAGTTGTACGTAGTAAATTAAATTTATCCACTCATAAAATACAAGTGGGGATGTTAATGACGGCTTTTGAATTTAAAAAAGCCTTAATGCAAGAGCACTTTAACGAAAGTTATGTGGAATCTGATTTATATCCAAGACTTACTTTTTTAGGAGAAGTGCAAGGATTAGAAGATATTACAGAAACTACTCAAGTTAAAATAGCAAAAGGGAAAATGAATTTCCATGGGGTAGAGAAAGAAGTAGAAGTTAAAACTAAAATTCAAGAAATTGATAGTAAATACGTTTTTTCTGGAGATTTTGAAGTTAATATAGATGATTACAATATAAAAGTACCAAAATTATTAGCTCCTAATATCTCTAAAACAATTAAAATTAATTTTAGATTTGAATATGACCCTAATGAAGAAAAATAGTTTTGCATTATTGTTATTTGCTCTTTTTTTAAGTGCCAATTGTGTGAATGGCCAAGAGCCAGATATATTTGATTTGTTGGATGAACAATACAATAGCGAACCACAATATACACGCGCTACTTTTAAAACAACAACATTAGGACTTGAGCAGTCTGTAGAAACAAGGAAAAAAGGAACTTTTGAGTTTGTTCTCGGAACTAGATATTGGAATATTCCGTTGCCTGTAGGAGTTAATAGAACAAGTTTTGTGGCAGATCGATTTTCTGGGCAATTAGGAGCCAATTATGCTTTTTCGGATACTTTTACTTTTGGTATCGGAGCCACTTCTTTTGATGGTATTCTTAATTCTTATGGTAAATATAGACTTTTAAGACAAAGAGATAATGGTGGTCCGGGTATAGGAATAACACTTTTACAAAGTGCATCTATTTTAACACGTAGTTTTAGTGGCGTTGTTTTGCCACAAAATTTTTCTGACCGATTTAATTTTGCAAGTAAAATAATATTTGCACGTAAATTTAACAGCAAACTTTCATTACAAGTTGCCCCTACATATATACGTACTAGTTCTGAAAGATTAAATTTTACTACAACGGATTTCTTTGGACTTACAGTTGGTGGTAGATATAAAACAAGTAATCATGTATCATTAATTTCTGAATTTCATTATTTAGGAGCACGTAATTCTGGCCCACAAGGTTATAATGTATTTGTTTTTGGCGCAAACTGGGAAATAGGTGATATTATAATGCAATTTTCATTAACTAATGCAAAAAGCTTCGATGAAGTATCTAATATTTTATACACACCAAATAATTTTAATTTTAATGATGGAGGTTTACATCTAGGTGTAAACGCAACATATATTTTGCACACTAAGAAAAAAAATAAGAAAAAATAAATTTTTAAAATGTTCTTTAAATGTCAAAAGGTCTACAAATACAATATTTGTAGACCTTTTTAATTTTAATGATTTACTAAAAGTTTAGATGATATTACATTATTATATGATTAATGAAATTCAAATATTCCTAGGTATTTCCTGAGTTTAATAAAACAATACATATCTATTTTTTTGAGATAGTTTATTTTTAATAGTACAGCTTTAAAAAGTATTTTATCGCTGATAGTTCATTCTAGAAAAAAAATTGTAGAATTTTCTATTAAAAAACCAAATTACTTTACGCAATCTAACTTAAATTTAAAAATATTTGTATTTGAGGCTTATAGATTTAACCATTGTTTAAATTCAGCAGCTTTGTTTTTACCAATGATAATATCTACTTCAGATTTTGGTTCTACTACAATTTTTAATTGATTGTTTCCATACCGAATAATTTTATCAATGGCTACAATAGCAATAATAAATTGCCTATTAGCTCTGTAAAAATAGCTGCTATCAAAGCCAGAGTATAATTCATCCAAACTATTATTGCATGTAGATCTTTTTCCTTTTATATCTATAACATAAGTTATAGAATTTTCAGTGTATATATAGGCAATGTCTTTGGTCCGTACTGTTAAAATTTCATTTCGTAAATAAGTGAGGATACGTTTTTTTCCTTTTTCAGTATTTTTCGCCTCTTTTTCGGTAGAATCTTTTTTAGCCTTTTCTTTAGATTCCTCATCCTTCTTGGTGGCTTCTTCCTGCTGTTCCTGTTCTTCTTCTTCTTCTTCTTTGGGTGTTTTTTCGTTTACTTTTTGTTTATATTCACCCAAAGCTGTATTAAGTTTAGCTAAATTTACCAATTCACTTTCTAAATTTTTATTTTCATTCTCTAAATTTCTTTCATAAAGACTTCCTATAATTCTAACCATTATAACAGAAGCTAAGATTACAATAAATCCCATTATTGTTAGTATTACATAAAATCTTGAGCGTATTTTTTCGATTTGATTAGAAATTTTAGAAAGGTTTATATGCGACCCAACAATCCAATCAGAATTTGCTATTGGTGATTGGTAAACAATTACATCGGTAGTTTCTTTTCCTCTACCTAGATCAAGAATTTCTCCATCTTTTTCTTTGTTACTTAAAAGGGTATAAAACTTTTCTGCGGTCATTTCTGCCCCAGTACTAGAAATAAAAGATTCGTCGGATATTATTTTTTGATCTCTTTTAACTAAGTCAGGGTGACAAATAGTAACACCAGACCAGTTAAAAATACTGATATATCCAGTTTCTAAATTTTCATTTTTTATACTTTCTTGTATATTAATAATGATAGCATCTTTTTCTAAACCATTTTTGAATTGATACGCTATTAAATTATTTACTTCCTTGCCTTCTCTTTTTATAGATTCTAATTGTGTGTCTAATAACTGAATAACACTTTCTTTAACAAAAAAATTAGCAGCTATTAATGCAATAAATACAAATATGATTGTAATGGCTAAAAATGTAAAGAAATATAACCTGTCTTTTCTCATTTATATAGAATTTATTAAAATAATATGCTAAGATACGCTATATAATAAATTTAACCAGTTATGCATTAAGAACAAAATTTTGTCAATTCAAGTAATTTTTAGAAATGAAATCAAGAAAAATTGTATCGAGAATCAGAATTTTAGTTGCAAAAGAGTTCTCGATACGCTTTTTGGTACCTCATAAGCACTCAAACTCACATTTCAGAACTATTAATAATCCTAAATGCATAACTGGTTAAGTTTAATAGCACTAATCCTGCATTAAAAAATATATAGATTATTCATTTTTAAGTTTAAATATTCCCTTTCACTCAATTTCATCATATAATATGATCATTTAGTTCTTTCATTTGTACCATAATTGAAAAACAATTGAAATTAAATAATTAAGTAAAATAATAATCATGAAAAAAAGTTTGATTTACGCTGCAACTTTAGCAGCAATGTTAGTAGCCACATCTTGTGAAAAAGATATCGTAGTAACTCCAGATCCTGTTGAACCTCCTGTAGAGCCAGTTCGTTCAGTTGTATTAAATGAAGTACAATACGGAAACAGAAATTTAGTGGAATTATATAATAATGGAGAAGTTGCTGTAGATTTAGATCCATACTGGATATGCTTAGGTCCTGGGGAATATACTAGATTAGGAGCTGTTACTCCAGTTAGTGGTAATATTATGTTAGAGCCTGGAACGTTTTTAGTAGTAGAGCCTACTTTTGTTATGGACAACTCAGAAGGTTTAGGTTTATATTCTTCAGATGCTTTTACAAGTGCTGATGCAATGATTGATTTTGTACAATGGGGAGATGGTGGAACAGCTCGTGAAAATGTAGCAGTTGAAGCTGGTATTTGGACTGCTGGAGATTTTGTTCCTGCTGTTGTTGGACAATCTTCAAGTTTAGAATATGATGGTGAAGGTGATGCTTCTACAGATTGGGCAGAAGAAACTGTTCCATCTTTTGGAGAGGCTAATGATGCAGTTGCTAGACTTACAACATTTAATGTAACGATTACAAACGCAGCTAATTACTATAATGTACACACATTTGCTGAGAGAACAAATGTTGTTTCTGGTACCTCTGAAGGTCCTGGTCCTTTAAATAATGCAGATTTCCAATATCAAATTCAATTCCAAGCAGTGCCTGGTACTAAATTTACTCCAGTAACAATGATGGGTAATAGTAATGATTGGTTTTTAGCTCCTTCTGATTTTGCAGGAATTTCACTTTGGGAAAATGGTGCGCCAAGAACAGGTGATATTGCAGGTGAATTAATCTTATTTGATTTAGGTACTGAAGCAGATAATATTCCTGAAGCTTTCCCACCAGCTGGTGCTAATGTAGGAGACGCAGATGCTAATACATTAACAAGAATTGTTGATAGACAAGGTAGAAATGGAGCTACTTATATTACTGCAGAATTAGAATATGCTGCTTCTACAGATGGTCTTTCTGCTGGTACTTTTACATTTACTATTAGACCAGTAGCGGCAATGCTTCCAGATCCTATGTTAGGACCAAGTTCTGATAATGGTTTTGTAGCTACACCAGGTATAGTAGTATTACATGAATTACCAAACCCTTTATTTACATTAGGAGAAGAAGATAGAGGCGAAGGTCTTGAAGCTATCGCAGAAGATGGTATGCCAGGTGAATTATTTAATTTCTTTACAGAAGAAGGTGGTAGTGGATTCTTACGTTTATCTTCTACACGTACAGTATTTTCACCAGGTGTAGCATATGCTTTTAATGGCGAAAGAGATCCTTTTGTTTTACAAGGTGAAGTTAATAACCCAATGAATGGTCTTAAACAAATAGCTGAAGACGGTAATAATGCAGTAGCTTTAGAGTACTTAACAAGTATTGGTATTCCAGTTGCAGCTAGTGATCAAACTGCTAATATAGGTCCTGGAGAAAGTTTAACTTTTACTTTAGAAGTTCCAGAAGATCAAGGTTTTAAATTAGGTTTTGCTACAATGTTTGTAGATACTAATGACTGGTTTATTGCATATAACAATGCAGGTTTCCCATTATTTGATGAGAATGGTGCTCCAGTTTCTGGTTTTGGTGCAAGTGAGAAATCTTACTTATACGATTCAGGTACAGAAGCAGATGAGATCACTGGATTTGGTGTAAACCAAGCCCCAAGACAAGGTGGTATTGCAGATACAGGAGATGATGATCCTAACAATATTGTTAGAAGAGTAGGGCCAAGCAATGGTACTTTCTTAACAGATGCTCAATTTGGTAAAGGAGCATACAATAACCCTGCTGGAGTTGTTTATATTGGAGATCCAAGAGGAGGATATAATGTAGTTAGAGTAGAAGTTACTCCTCAATAAAAATAGATTGATGTTGTTTTTGTTTGTTTGATAAAACGCCTTAACTATAGCTATAGTTAAGGCGTTTTTATTTTATGGCTATTTATAGCTATATTTAATAATAGAAAAACAAAAATGATTAAAAAAAGCTTTGCTATTCTAAAAAGAATCATCCTATATCTTTTTAGCTTTATACTTCTATATCTAATTATAGGGTATTTATTAGCAAAAATTACTATAGAAAAAGATATTGATACTAAAGAAGAAGTAACAATCTATATTCTTACCAATGGCGTGCATACAGATATTGTAATGCCAGTGCAAACCAAAGAAATCGATTGGAGTACAAAAATTTTATATACCAATATTAAGTCTTCACAAAAAAACTATAAGTATCTAGCCATGGGTTGGGGAGATAAAGGTTTTTATTTAGAAACGCCAACTTGGGCAGATTTAAAATTTTCTGTGGCCTTCAAAGCAAGTACTGGCTTAAGTACTACTGCAATCCATACTACCTATTATAATACAATAGAAGAAAACGAAAATTGTAAGAAAATTAAAATTAGTACAGAACAATACAAAAGCTTAATTACATATATAAATACTAGTTTTCAGAAAGATGAAAATGGAGGTTTTTTACCGATACAAACCAATGCTAATTATGGACTTACAGATGCTTTTTATGAAGCAAATGGTAGCTATAGTATTTTTTATACCTGTAATACATGGGCAAATAACTCGCTAAAAGCCTGTGGGCAAAAAGCATGTTTGTGGACAGTTTTTGATACGCCTATTTTTGATAAATATAATAATTAACAACGCATTAAAATAATGAAAAAAACCGCTCTATTATTTTTTTACTTCTTATTTGGAACCACCATACTTATAAGTCAAACAGCAAAAGAATTTCAAGAACAACTAACAAAAGATTATAAAGATCCGGAAAAGTCTCCCTTAAGAGAAAAAGCAAAACTTTTTAAAGGCCATGATTTTTTTGTGATTGATAGTTCTTATACTGCTACAGCAACTTTTTATAAAACAATAAATCCAATACCTTTTGCTATGCAAACTAGCAATAATATTTCCAAAACATATGAAAAGTACGGTGAAGTTACTTTTGTAATCAATGGAACACAATTAAAACTAAATGTTTATCAGAGTCATAGTTTAAGAGATTCTGAAGAATTTAAAAATCATTTGTTTTTACCTTTTACAGATGCAACTAATGGATATGAGACCTATGCTGGTGGTAGGTATTTAGATGTTGAGATTCCAGAAGGGAATACTATTATTTTAGATTTTAATAAAGCTTATAATCCATATTGCGCTTATACAAAAGGGTATTCATGCCCTATTCCGCCAAAAGAAAATAATTTAGAAATAGCTATAAAAGCAGGAGTTAAAAAGCCAAATAAGTTCTATTAAGATTGATGTTAGAGTATACTATTTGCAAATAAATTGCGTTTTGTTATACCAATCTTAAATTAACCTTATTATGGATTTAATGCAACGTTTAGAGTTTTGTAAAAAATGTACTAACAAAAAATTTGACAATAATACAGGTATTGTATGTGGTCTTTCACTGAGGAAACCTGACTTTAATGGTAATTGTAAAGACTATGTTGTAGATCCTAAAGTGGTTGCAAAACAAGCTGCTAAAGCTTACACTCCTGAAGTGCAAGAAGAATCAAGTTCAGGAACTATTTGGGGAGTTATTGCTATTATTATTTTTGTCATTAAATTGATAGTATTTTTTGGTCGCAATTAGTTTATCTAATTATTTCTTCTATTCCTGAATTTTATAAAAGTTATATTTGTGCATTATATAAATTGCCAAATCTACTTAAGTGAATACAGATGCTACTTCTTCAGATCCCAAAGAAATAAATAAAGTTAATACTGATGATATTGATAAATGTATTATTATTTTAAATGCTCTAGCTGCCAACGGTCATCAGTTATTTGAGCTTCCTGAAGAAAAACGGATTGCATTACTTAGAGCCGCAGGGAAACTTTCCAGACCAAACAAAATAGAATTTAGGAAGAGGAAGAAAAATGCTGAAAAAGCTATTAAACGTAAAAAGAACGAACGTGAGAAGCATGCTCGTAAAATTACGGGTATACGAATCGCAAGGGAGGCATCTATATTTGTAGCTCCAAAATTACTAGCAGTTCCCACTGAAGATATACCAGAATTGGAATCGCCTAGAAATTGTTACGTATGTAAAAAAATGTATACTAAACTGCATCATTTTTATGATACGATGTGTAATGAATGTGCTGATTTTAATTACGCAAAGCGTTTTCAAACTGCAGATTTATCAAAGCAGGTAGTAATAGTAACAGGTTCCCGATTAAAAATAGGATACCATATTACTTTGCAATTATTACGTGCTGGTGCCACAGTAGTTGCAACTACGCGCTTCCCAGTAGATTCGGCACTTCGTTTTTCTAAAGAAGAAGATTTTGATCAATGGGCAGATCGATTAAAAATACATGGCTTAGATTTAAGACATATCCCTAGTGTAGAAATTTTCTGCAATTTTATTGAACAGCAATATAGTAGACTAGATGTATTGATTAATAATGCAGCGCAAACGGTTAGAAGACCTGCAGGATTTTACCAGCATTTAATGCCAAATGAGCAAATGGCGGTAACGGCTTTGCCTAAGAAAGTAAAACAAGTTTTAGAAGATCATTTGTATTGTTTAGATGAATTAAAGGGTTTAGTGCAAAATACATCTGGTCAGGAAAATAATACACTGCCAGTCGCATGGCATACTCCAGAACCTGGCATTGGAATACGTGCTTCAGCCAAACTTTCTCAAATCCCGTATAGCTTTGATAGTTCATTAGCTCCAAAAGAAGTTTTTCCAGAAGGCGAATTGGATGCTGATTTACAACAGATAGATTTACGAAAAACAAATAGTTGGCGTTTAAAATTGGGGGAGATTGAAACTCCAGAAATGATTGAAGTGCAATTAGTAAATGCAGTAGCTCCTTTTGTTTTATGTAATAGGCTATCTAAATTGATGCGAAAAGAAAATACAGGGCAAAAACATATTATTAATGTTTCTGCAATGGAAGGTAAGTTCCATAGGTTTTTTAAAGAAGATAGACATCCACATACAAATATGGCCAAAGCTGCTTTAAATATGATGACACATACATCTGCATTAGATTTTGCAAAAGATGGTATTTATATGAATGCTGTAGATACGGGTTGGGTTACAGATGAAGACCCTATTGCATTATCAAAAAAGAAACAAGAAATTCATGATTTTCAACCACCATTAGATATTGTTGATGGTGCTGCGAGAGTTTTAGATCCCTTAATAGATGGTATAAATACTGGAAAACACTGGTGTGGTAAATTCCTAAAAGATTACATGCCTATAGATTGGTGATGATTAGGGTTCAAAATGAAATTCTTTTCGGACTAATTTTGTATAAGCTTTCATGGCTTCTTCTCTACTTATATTTTTTGCTTGTATTAAAGCATTGGCTTTAAATGCGTTTATAAGAGGAGTTTTGCTGCCTGGGTTTTCAAAATTTTTATTTGCTATTTTATAATAGGCATATAATTTTAAAAGTAAATCTGCAGGTATTGGATCTGTGTAGTTATTTAAAAAATCTACAGCTTTTAAAAAGTTTGTATATGCTTTTTTATTCTTCATTATTTTCGAGAATACTAGCGATACAGGTTTTGGCACCGATCACTTTTTGATTTAGTTTTACGGTAATTGCGCAATCTAAAGGTAAGAACAAATCTACCCTTGATCCAAATTTTATAAAACCAGCATCTTCTCCTTGTTGCACACTGTCTCCCTTTTCTGCATAATTAACAATACGTCTTGCTAAAGCTCCTGCTATTTGACGGTATAGAATTTCACCAAATTTTGGTGTTTTAATAACTACAGTAGTACGCTCATTTTCTTCGCTAGCTTTTGGATGCCAAGCTACTAAATATTTACCAGGATGGTATTTAGAAAATACAACAGAACCACTTGCAGGATATCTTGTTACATGTACGTTAATAGGAGACATAAATATAGAAACTTGCTTCCGTTTTCCTTTAAAATATTCCGGCTCTTCTACTTCTTCTATAACAACCACTTTACCATCAACTGGAGCAAGTATATCATCAAAAGTCTTAATAGCTACTCTTTTTGGATTCCTAAAGAACTGAAGAATTAGAATTAGAATTACTAAGGCAACTATTTGAATACTCATTTTTAACCATGGTATTTCAATATAGAAATTGGCCAATAAGATGGAAGAACAAACTAAGAAAAAAGTAATTAGTATTATTTTTTGACCTTCTTTATGAAACATAATTAAAAATATTTATGGTTAAATATGCAAATGGAGCTGCAAAAATTAAACTATCTAATCGATCTAACATCCCACCATGCCCTGGCAAAATTGCACCACTATCTTTTATACCAGCAACTCTTTTAAATTTAGATTCTATTAAATCACCAAAATTACCGGTTATTACTATTACAAGTGCTAAAATAAGCCATTGCATTAAATTAATACCTGTATCAAAGTTTGATATAATATACGCTGCTATTAATGCAAAAATACCACCTCCTATAGTTCCTTCCCAAGTTTTTTTTGGTGATACTGAAGGAAAAAGCTTTGTTTTTCCTAAAGACTTACCAACCAGATACGCAAAAGAATCATTTACCCAAATAAAAATGAAAATCCCCATAATTAAAAACTGGGCAAAATTATTATTCTGATAAGGGATCATAGTTAAAAAAATACAGCCACCTCCAATATAAAATAATCCAATTAAAAATTTTTGAGTGGTAGAAAAGTTTTTTTCCTTTTTTGAATACAAATAAAATAAAAGAATCGTATTCACTAGAATAGTTGCCATTGCAAGTATACTAACTACTATTTTATTAAAAGACGGCCCTATTAGTAGGTAAATAAAAACCCACCATAACGCCAAATAAGCAATAAATATATAATAGCCTTTTAATTTTACTAATCTCTTATATTCATATATGCAGGCAAGACCAAAAGTCATGAATAAAAAATCAAATGCATCAGAATCTAAAAAAACAGCTGAAAGTAATAGTATTACATATACAATTCCAGTGATAATTCTCCTTAAAAGCTCTTTCATACTATAAGTCCTCTAGTAATAAAAGGTATAAATTTTTAGAACTACTCCCATAAGATAAGAAATCTTCTTCGGTTTCTGTTTTAGACTGGAAGTGTTTAATGGTAGTAATATTTCCCGGTATTTGATTTTTGTAAGCTTTTTTTATTTGTTTTAATCCTTCTCCTATAGATCCTACTAATTGACTTGTTGTAGCGTAAACGATAAAATTATCAGGGAGTTCGTTTAATTTTTTATCTTTAAGTTGGTTAGAACTAATTAATATAGATCCATTTTGAGCTATAAGATATTCGCAGGTAGTAAAGAAAATCTCACTTTGCCTTGCGTTGTTTGTAAAAATTAATTTTTGCTTTTTAAATTTGTCATTCAACCTTTCGTCCAATGAATAAAAGGGTTTGTTTTTCCAGTTATTTTCTTGTATTATACTTTTTAGAGCATCTAATACTTCAGAAAAGCCATCACAATAAATAAATTTACCGCCATTTTTTTTAAAATATATAGTAAATTTTTCATCTATTGGAATGTTGAGGTCAGGCATATGTACGCCCCTTGTCTCCGCAGTTTCTTTGGAAACCTTCTTTTTACCGCCTCTAAAAAGTTTATTAAATAAGCCCATTTAATACTTTCCAATATATTAACTCAAGAATTTTTACTCTTTAATAACAATGTCTTCCGCTTCGTTATCTTTCAACTTTTTTTCTTCTGCTAATTTACTCGCTTCTTCTGCAAGATCTTTTTCGAAGGATCTTTTTCCAAATATTTTTTCTAAATCATCCTTAAAGATAACTTCTTTTTCTAATAATCTTTCTGCTAAAGCTGTAAGTTTATCTTTATTTTCTGTTAAAACTTGAATTGCTCTTTGGTATTGGGCTTCAATAATCTGAGAAATTTCTTTATCAATTTTTTGCGCAGTTTCCTCACTATATGGTTTTGAAAAGCCATAAGAATCTTGCCCTGAAGAATCATAATAAGTGAGGTTTCCAATTTCATCATTAAGGCCATAAACAGTAACCATAGCTCTTGCTTGTTTGGTAACTTTTTCTAAATCACTTAAAGCTCCTGTAGAAATTTTATTAAAGATTACCTTTTCTGCTGCACGGCCACCTAAAGTAGCGCACATTTCATCTAACATTTGCTCTGGACGAACAATAAGTCTTTCTTCAGGTAAATACCAAGCAGCTCCTAAAGATTGCCCTCTTGGTACTATAGTAACTTTTACCAATGGCGCTGCATGTTCTAGCATCCAGCTTGTTGTTGCATGCCCAGCCTCATGAAAAGCAATTGTTTCTTTTTCTTGTGGTGTAATAATTTTATTTTTCTTTTCTAAGCCTCCAACAATCCTATCTACAGCATCTAAGAAATCTTGTTTGTTAACAGCTTTTTTCTCTTTTCTGGCCGCAATTAAAGCGGCTTCATTACACACATTAGCAATATCGGCTCCAGAAAAACCTGGAGTTTGTTTTGCTAAAAAGTCTAAATCTAAAGTCTCCGAAGTTTTTATAGGTCTAAGATGTACTTCAAAAATTTCTTTACGCTCTCTAATATCTGGGAGGTCTACATAAATCTGGCGATCAAATCTACCAGCCCTCATTAAAGCCTTGTCTAAGACATCAGCACGGTTTGTTGCAGCAAGTACAATTACGTTTGTATTTGTTCCAAAACCATCCATTTCTGTAAGTAATTGGTTTAGAGTATTCTCTCTTTCGTCATTAGAGCCAGTAAAATTATTTTTCCCTCTAGCTCTACCAATCGCATCTATTTCATCAATAAAAATAATTGCGGGAGACTTGTCTTTAGCTTGTTTAAATAGATCACGAACTCTAGATGCACCAACTCCAACAAACATTTCTACAAAGTCTGAACCTGAGAGTGAAAAGAAAGGAACTTTTGCTTCACCAGCTACTGCTTTAGCTAATAAAGTTTTACCAGTACCTGGAGGTCCTACAAGTAAGGCTCCTTTAGGTATTTTTCCTCCTAAAGAAGTATATTTATCTGGGTTTCTTAAAAATTCTACAATTTCTTCAACCTCTTCTTTTGCCCCTTCTAAGCCAGCTACATCTTTAAAAGAAGTTCTGGTATCTGTTTTTTCATCAAATAGTTTGGCTTTTGATTTTCCGATGTTAAAAATTTGGCCACCGCCGCCGCCGCCGCCGCCGCCAGACATTCTTCGCATTAGATAAATCCATATTCCAATGATTAGAACAAACGGTAAAATACTGATTAAAATATCTCCAATAAAGTTTTTCTCTACATCGTATTTTATTTCGGTATTTAAGTTATTTTGCGCTTTTATCTCGTTAATAGTATTTTCAAAGTTTTGTTGATCTCCGTATTTTACTATATACTGAGGAGAACTTCCACTTGGAGAAATTGAAAATGACTTTTCTGATACCGCTTTGTGTGCCTCTTTAGCTAAAGCTTCTTCAGTTAAGAATATTTTTGCTTGTTTTACATTAGAGACAATTAATATCTTATCGATATCCCCATTTGTTAAATATTCCTGTAGTTTAGAGGTGTCGGTTTCTTTTGAACCAGAAAAATCACTTCCGCTAAATAATTGAAAACCAATTAATAGTAAAATGATTGGAACATATATCCACCATGAACTAAACTTAGGTTTTTTCGGGTTGTTATTACTATTATCTTTTGCCATTTTATATTTTTCTTATTTAAAGCTACTTTCTATAGCAGTTACTTTTGCATCTCCCCAAAGGCCTTCTATATCGTAAAATTCTCTTGCATGTTTTTGGAAAACGTGAACAACAACGTTTACATAATCCATTAATATCCATTCAGAATTTTCCGAGCCTTCTACATGCCATGGTTTATCTTTAATACTTTTGCTTACTGTTTTTTGGATGGAGCTTACTATTGCGTTTACATGTGTATTTGAAGTTCCGTTACATATAATGAAATATTCGCAAACCGTGTTTTCAATTTCTCTTAGGTCAAGTAAATTAATATCATTTCCTTTAACTTCTTCTATTCCTTCCAGAATAAAACTGATGAGTTCATCAACGCTAATTTGCTTTTTCTGCATTCAAAAATTTTAATTTAAGCAAAGTTATTATTTTTTTGTTTTCTTAGCTATTGTTTTTAACAATAAGATTTAAGATTTTGCATATATTTTACACATGAAAATTGTCAAACTTGATGCCATAGATTCTACAAATAGATACTTAAAGAATTTAAGGCTATCTAAAAGTGTTGATGACTATACTGTTGTAGTGGCTAAAGAGCAGTATGCGGGTAGGGGTCAAATGGGAACTGTTTGGCAATCTGAGGCTGGTAAGAACCTAATTTTTAGCGTTTTAAAATATTTTTCTAATTTTTCTAGTCACAATCAATTTCAGATTAATATTTGTGTGTCTCTTGCTATATACAACGCATTAAAAGAATTGAAAATTACTAATTTAAAAATTAAGTGGCCAAACGACATTTTGTCAGGCAGTCATAAAATTTGTGGAATTTTAATTGAAAATGTTCTTTATGGGGCTCAAATACAATCTTCAATTATTGGAATTGGTCTAAATGTTAACCAATTAAATTTTTCTAATCTACCTAATGTTTCTTCTTTGCGTCTATTATCAGGAAAAAATTATGATTTAGAGGACTTACTAGCTCAAATAATTCCGCATTTAAAATTAAACTTTTCAAAATTAGAAAATAATGAATTTACACAATTAAAAGAGGCGTATTTAACGGCACTCTTTAGAAAAGATAAGGTAACTACATTTAAAAATAATATAACGAATACCATATTTGTTGGAATTATAAAAGATGTTTCCAAAGAAGGAAAACTTATAATTTCAACAGAAGATAATAATCAAGTTTTATTTGATTTAAAACAGGTTAAAATGTTATTCTAAATTTTTTCTAAATTATCAGATAAGGTGTTTATAAAACTAGTAATTGGGTTTTTAATCATCATCGCCATCATGGCATTAAATTCACCTTCAAAACTTAAAATAACTTCACTTTTATTCTCTGATATCTCGTCTATATTTGCTGTTAAAGTAAATGGAAGTTTATCACTTGCAGCCCCTAATACTACTTGAGAATTTGGAGTTGCTTCCTTACGTTGCAATACAATTTCGGGCATCCCTTTTAGTGCAAATAAAAATCTTTCGGTATTAATTACTTCAAACTTACTTATATTATCTGGCATAAGTTGTTCAAAATTTTTAATGTCCGATAAAAAATTAAAAACAGTTTCGCTATTTTTCTGAATTACTTTCTTCTGTGTTTCTATATGCATAAGCTATAATTGCCATTCCGCTGGATTTTTTTTCCAGTCTAGTAATGTATTAAATTGTTCTTCTTTAATATATTTAGTTTCAGATGCTTGCTGTATGAGATGATCATAATCACTAAGCGTATGAAGTTCTATGTTATTTTTTTTAAAGTTTTCTGTAGCGATATCAAAGCCATAAGTGAAAATAGCAAGCATTCCTTTAATAGTAGCTCCAACATTTTCTATTGCTTTAACAGCGTTTAAACTACTTTTTCCTGTGCTGATTAAATCTTCAATAACCACTACAGTTTGGTTGGCCTCTAAAGCGCCTTCTATTTGGTTTTGCCTCCCATGTGATTTTGCTTCGGGTCTTACATACACAAATGGAAGACCTAAGTAATCAGCTACTAACATCCCTATACCTATTGCTCCTGTAGCAACACCTGCAATTACATCTGGTTTACCATATAAATCTTCAACTTGTTTCGCCATTTCCTCCCTAACAAAGTTTCTAATTGTAGGATGCGATAGTATAATTCTATTATCACAATAGATAGGAGATTTCCACCCAGAAGCCCATGAAAAAGGATTTTCAGGTTTCAATTTAATTGCATTAATTTGTAATAGGAGTTCAGCTGTTTTTTTAGCAGTATCTTTATTTAAAACCATATTGCAAATGTATAAAGTTTTTGTGAATGAAGCCCCGTTGATTTTAACAAATAAACTGGCGGATATTGCTAATAACAAGTATTTTTTATTGAACGAAAAATCTATTAAGGAAGCCATAGAAGCTTTATCTAAAAAAAAGTTACCCATAGCTTATATTTATCACCCAAATCATGAAGAAATCCTTAAAAAATTTAGTAAAAAAATACCTTTAGTAACAGCAGGTGGAGGTGTTGTTGCAAATAAAGATGGCAAAGTATTGTTTATTTATAGAAATGATAAATGGGACCTTCCAAAAGGTAAATTAGATAAGGGAGAAACAATAGAGGCCTGTGCTATAAGAGAGGTAGAAGAGGAAACAGGTGTAAAAGGGTTAAAGATTGAAAATTTTTTAAGGACTACCTATCATATTTTTAAAAGGAATGGAACTTATAAGCTTAAAGAAGTGCATTGGTTTGCTATGAAAACATCCTATAAAGGCAAATTAATAGGGCAATCTAATGAAGGTATTGAAAAAGTAAAATGGAAAGGACCAGAAAAAATTGCTAAAGCCTTAGAGAATTCTTATCATAATATTAAAATATTATTTGAAGACTAGAATGCTATACTTACATAAGTAATTTTAATCACTAATCATCTGATGATATCTTCTAGAAGGAGTAGTCTTAAGAGTTGGAGTTATCGATATTACTGAGCAAACACTAGTTTGCTTTTCTATGTATATAGTAATTTTTTGTTGTTATAATACGTTTTTATTCACTAGGATTTAATAATTATATAAACCAAAACTACAATTATAATTATTGATACAATAAAATTAAAAACGTATCCATTACGTACCTTATTTAAATTGCTTTCTTCTCCATCATTACTCTTTGAAAATAAAGGGGTAATAAGTCCACCAATCCAAATAGTAAAACTGCTAGGTGAAGAAGTTTTATTTGATTTACTGTCAGTATCTGGTTGGATATTCAATTCCGTCAGCTTATTTGAAATGTCTTCCTTTAATTTAGCAGAAAGCTCGTTGTAAATTTTTGATTTCAAATCAATTGCATCTTTTTCTGGTAGTTGAATACTCATTGTTTTCTCTTCATATTCTTTTCGGTAGTGTTTAGCTATTTTTTTAATTGGATTTATAGCTACTTTAGTGCCTAAAAGACCAAGAATAATTAAAGCAATTGGAGGAAAAATGAATCCTAAAAATCCCCAAACGATTTTATTCCTGTTCAAAATTTCTGCACGATGAGCAGACCAAGCTGTAGAAAAAAGCAAAATGATAAATTGAATTACAATACGAAACTCAAAGTCGATTGGGATGATGTTAATTACAAAAGCTAAAATTGAAATCAAAATCCCACCAAAAATAATCTGTGAATCATCTTTTTCTTGAAGGGGAAGGTTTAAGATTCTAAAATATTTTTTTGAATTCATTTAAATGTTTTAAAACTACTGGTTATGCATAAGTTTATAAACTGGGTATTGCAAATGCGCAGCTTCATAATGTTTAGAATTATGATATAAATATTCTAATTGGGCATACCAATTTTTAGCAAATTCAGGATCGCTTTCTTTTTTTTGATAAAATTTTTCTTCTAAATCAATATTGTTTTCTAAAAGTTCTAATGCTACATCTTCAAAAACATATGGAGAAAAACCTTCTTTTTGTTGTAAAATAGGATCAAAAAAATTCCAATTGAAAAATGAGTCTACAGCTTCGGGTTCTAATGTTTCTATAATGTATCTTCTTCCTGGCTGATTAGTACTTACAACAATATCACCTTTTCTAAATTGGATTTTTTTTATACTACTTGAGACTTCAGTATTATAATGTAAATAGTGACCTTCATAGGCATTTTTCCGTGTCTTATAATCTTTAATTTTATAGGAGCTAACAGTTAAAACAGTGTCTTGTTTTAAAGCCGAAAATTGGATGTTATTTTGGGTAAAAAGCTCTAAAGGCTTGGCCCATCCTTTTTTTATAATATAAGCTTCAGGTATATGAATTGATTTTGATGGTTTGTAGTAGTTTTGGTATACTACATCTTTTGTAAAAGGTTTATTTTGGTCATATTTTAACCTGGGCATTCCAGTAATACTACTTGTAATGGTATCCGCTTTATAACCTTTAAATTGGAGTATGGATAGTTTAGTTGTATCTAACACCCAGTTAATAGGATAACTTTTTAAGTTAAGCATGTCTTTGCTCGTTTCTGCTCTTATTTCTTTAATTTTTTTACCATCACTTTCAGTAATATCAATCATTTTTTTCATTAGTACATATGTGCCTTCAACTCTTTTTTTATACGGTTTAAGCATATGAGTTTCCACCATCATACCAAGCGTATTCCACAATGTAGCATATCCAGTAGAATACCTTGGAGAATCCATAAATTGAGAAAATCCATTTTCCGGTACTTCATTAAAAACATTCACATAAGGTGTTATACTCCAGTTTTCATTTTCTAAAGATTCCTCTAGTTTAGGCATTAATTCTTTATGTAAATAATTGCCTAAATCTAAACCTAATTTATTGTGTTGTGTAAATAAATGGGTTAAGGTATATTGGTAATCTGCACCATTACTTACATGGTTGTCTATAAATATATCTGGTTGTACTAAATGAAATATTTTAGCAAATGTTTTTGCATTTTTAGTGTCAGATTTTATAAAATCTCTATTTAGATCATAATTTTGAGTATTACCTCTAAAGCCATAGAATTCTGGTCCGTTTTGATTTGCTCTAGTGGTGGAATTACGATTTAAAGAACCACCAACGTTATAAATAGGAATTGTGCTTATTACAGTGTTATTAGGTGGAGCAATTTTTTTAATAGCTAAATCTCTAAATAATAACATCGTTGCATCTATACCATCACTTTCACCTGGGTGTATACCATTATTAATTAAAATCGTAGTTTTTGTATCTTGAATTTTCTTAAAATTAAAATCGCTATCAGGATTATAAGTAACTATATGCAGTGGATGTCCGCTATCTGTTTCTCCAATAGTTTGGATATTTATAGTAGGGAATTCTTTTGCTAGATTAATATAGAAAGCTATAGTTTCTAGATAAGTGGCCGTTTCAATACCATTAGAAGTTTCAAAACGGGTTATAAATTCTTGTGCTTGATCCTCTTTTTTTGTTTCACAACTAACTAATAAATAAAAGAATAGCAAAGTCAGAAAAAATTTCATTTCCTATTTTTAGCCATAAAAATAAGATAAACAATTTAGTTTTTACATGAAACTGTAATTTAATATTTTTGACTTTCTTAAAGAATTTATTGTTTATTGTTTTATAAATGAGTTGTCAATGATTTCAATGATTGATTCTTTATATAATGGTTTACTATAGAAATTTAAGTGATGATGTGTTCTGCATTTATAGGTTTCTGCCTTTACTCTGTCTTCATCACTTATAGATGAAGTTACGATATTAATGCGAATAGTGTTTTTTATAGATATTGTTATAAATTCCTCAAGAAATTCCCATCCATTCATGATAGGCATGTTAATGTCTAGAAAAATAATATCTGGTAAAGCTATATTCTTTTTAACTATTTCTTTCATTTTATCTATAGCGAGAAGGCCATTTTCTAATGTTATAATATTTTGACATTCTACAACAGAACCAAGTATTTTTTTCATACCAAATACAGTAATAGGGTCATCATCTATTATACTAATGAAATTAATTTTTCTCATTGAAATATATGCTTGTTATCGTTGCTCCGTCTTTTTCTTTTTTTGTAATAATTTTTCCATTCATAGCTGCTATTTGGTGATCTGTAATGTAATCCCCATAGGCTTTAAAACTAGAATCTTTCTCAATAATATTGTCTGTACAATAATTTTTAATTGATATTATAGTATAACTTTTAGTTTTTTTAACATCAAGATATATGTTACAACTGCTAGCTAGATTAATAGATTTAATAGTGTTAGATAATATGTTTAAAAAAATATTATCTATATAATTTGGAATACCTTTTACTGTAGTATTATGAGGTATATTATTTATTATAGTAGCTTTTTTATTTTCTAACAATGCCTCAAGATTTTTTTCTACAACAGCAATCCTTTTATTTACTTTAAGTGCTACTTTTACATTATCAAGATCAGTGTTATTTTCTACTGTGTTGTTTAAATAGTTAATAGTGTCTAATAAATTATTAGATGCTTTTACTAACATATTCACTATAGTATTTCTTTCATTTTTATCTTCTTCATTAGTTAAGAAATTAAGTAGCATCGATAAATTTGCTGTATGTGATCTAAGGTTGTGAGATACAATATGAGTAAAATTCCTCATTTTACTATTTTGAGAAGATACAAGTTTAACCATTTTTTGTAACTCTTCTTCTTTCTGCTTTTGTTTGCTCACATCTAAACTAAAACCTATAAGGCCTATAACATTTTTCTCTTTACCAATTAAAGGAATTTTAGATGTTAAGAAATAAGCTTTGGAGCCATCTTTTTTTATAATAGGTATTTCTTTATCTACCCGAGGTTTTTTAGATTGAATGACTTTTAAATCATTTTGCCGAAGTTTTTTAGCAGTTTTTTCATCATAAAAGCTAAAGTCGTCTTTACCTATAATGTCTTCTTTTTTAGTAGCACCTAAAAAGGTTACTTCTTGATTATTTACAAGAATTTTTCTGGACTCGGTATCCTTTACATAGATATTTATAGGTAAACTATCTATTAACTCACTTAAAAGTTCATGATTTACTTTGGGTTTATTATTTAATGCTTCTTTAGTAACGTGTTGTTGAAAAGTACCAATAACACCTACAAATTCATTATGTTTAAATATCGGTTTTCCTGTAGTAGTTACTGTTTTTTCTTTTCCTTTAGCAGTAATAATAGTATGTGTTTTTTTCCATGCACTACGTTTCCTAGCATTGTTTTTTAATATTTTAACAATACTCTCTTTGTCTTGTTCTTCGTTATGAAAATTGATATACTGTTCTAGTGTAGGAGTAAAACTAGGGCTAACGGCAAATATTTTTTTGGTTTTAGAACACCAACTTAATTTATCTTTAATTGCATTGAATTCCCAGTTCCCAATTATTTCATGTTGAGAGCTGTTTTTATTTAGAAAGGATAATTTTTCTAGTTCTATTTCATTATTAACGGCTTCAGTAGTGTCTTCTGTTTGAAGAATAGCTCCAACTATATTTTCACTTTCATCATACCAAGGTTTTATTGTCCAAGTATGCCATCTTTCATCATTGTTAAGATCATAATAGAGTTTTGTTCTATTTGTTATTTGAATTCCTTTGAAACACTTCTTTAAATCTTCCTTAAATTTCTTGTCAATATCAATAAACAAATTAGAAATAATTTTTCCTGTGACAAAACTATATGAGAAATTAAAAAGATTTGCCCATGCGTTTGAAGCATAAAGAATTTTTAATTCTTTATCTATATATACGATTGCTTGTGGCAATTGTTTAATAAGGTATTCTGTTTTTGTTTTGGTTTCTAAGCTCAAAATGTGTGTGATTTTGCTTCATCTCAAATTAAGCTATATTATATAACAGTTACAACAGATTGTTGTGAACGAGCAGAAAACAGTGGTATATAATAGATATATCTATTGGAAAGTAATAAATAATTGTTTGAAGAATATTAAAATACATTAAACAAATATTTTTTTAACAATCTATTTCTTTATTGTATTCTAAAAAAAGTAAGAATTTGTAAGTTTTAATGCTAGGTTCTAACCGTATTTGGTACTAAAATAGTATAATCTCCACCATTTCTAATAACATCTCTAACAATAGAAGAACTTATATAAGATTTGCCAGAAGAAGTTAATAGAAATACTGTTTCTATTTCAGAGAGCTTACGGTTTGTATGGGCAATTGCTTTTTCGAACTCAAAATCTCCCGGGTTTCTTAATCCACGTAAAATATAATTTGCATTTATCTTTTTGCAAAAATCTACAGTTAAGCCTTCATAGTTTAAAACTTTTATTTTTGGCTCGTTTTTAAAAGCTTCTTTTATAAACCGAGTGCGTTCTTCTATAGAAAACATATATTTTTTAGAACTATTTATTCCTATAGCTATAATTAATTCATCAAAAAGGGAAATACCACGTGTTATAATATCATGATGTCCTAAAGTAAGTGGATCAAAGGAACCTGGAAATATAGCACGTCTCATAGGTAATTGTTTTAAAGCGTAAATTTACTTATTTAGAATTTAATGCGGCTGTAATAGCACTTTCAAAAAGTTCTTCTAAATTTATGCCAGCTGCACTGGCTTGTTGTGGAAGTATACTTTCTTCTGTTAAACCAGGTGTAGTATTCATCTCTAATAGATAAGGAATATCATCTACAAATATAAATTCGCTTCTGGAATAGCCTTTCATTTTTAATATGTTATACACCTTTTTTGCAATAGTGCTTACTTTTTCTTCTTGGTCAGATGATATCCTTGCAGGAGTGATTTCTTGCGATTTACCTTTATATTTGGCATCATAGTCAAAAAAATCATTTTCAGAAACAATTTCAGTAATTGGAAGTACTTTGGTTTCACCTTTATAAGTAATTACACCCACAGATACTTCTGTACCATCTAAAAAACTTTCTATAATAATTTCGTCATCTTCTTTATAGGCATTTGCAATAGCGCTTGCTAATTCTTCTTTTTTATAAACTTTAGTAATACCAAAACTACTACCAGCTTTATTTGCTTTTACAAAGCAAGGAAGGCCAACTTGTTTAATTATACTAGCTTCATCAATAGCATCACCTAAATTTAAATAATAAGAAGCGGCACATCTAATGCCATAGGGTTTTAATACACTTAATAGATCTCGTTTGTTAAATGTTAATGCAGCTTGGTAATAATCACATGAAGTTTGTGGAATACCTATTAATTCAAAATAAGATTGCATTAAACCATCTTCTCCAGGCGAACCATGTATGGCATTAAAAATACAATCAAAAGAAATTATATTACCATCTATAGCAATAGAAAAATCATTTTTATCAATAGGGTATTCTTTATTATTCTCATCTACATAAACCCATTTTTCATTAAAAACATGGATTCTATATGCATTGTACTTTTCCTTGTTTAAATAGTTGTAAACTACATTTCCACTTTTAAGAGATATTTTATATTCGCTAGAATACCCCCCCATGATAATGGCAATATTTTTTTTCATAATCTACTGTAAAATAATATGGTCATTAAATGATTCAATTCAAAGAAAAGAAAAAGCTTTGGGTTTTTGTTTAAATGAAAAGATTTTTTTGTTGAGTTGGTAAATTTGATATAAAATAAAAGTCAAGACCAGTGCATTTGTTATATTTGTGTGTAGAATAAAAAGTACAATGAAAAATTTTTTTAAGTTTTTAATAAGTAAAACATTTTTTATCCAATTAGGAATCGCTGCAGTTTTAGTTGTTGCCTTAATTTTTGGTATTTTAGAATGGTTAAAGAGTACAACAAATCATAATGAATTTGTTGAAGTTCCAGATTTAGCAAAATTATCTGTTACCGATATGCGTACGGTTATTGAAGAAGCAGAATTACGTTATGAAGTATTAGATTCTGCCAATTATAATCCAGATTATCCACGTTTTTCTGTTATAGAGCAAAACCCACCTGCTGGTAATAAAGTAAAACAGAATAGAAAAATATATGTAACGGTAAATCCTTCTGGTTACAAAAAAGTAAGTGTACCTAAAATAATCCAGATTACGAAGCGAAATGCTACTTCTATGCTAAGGGCTGTGGGTTTAGATGTGCAAAGAGTTTCTTATATAGATGGCTTAGGAAAGGATATGGTATACAACATAAAATACAAGGGGAAGTATATTTCTCCAGGTCATAAATTACCTAAAACATCTAAAATAGAATTAGTTTGTGGTAATGGTAAGGTTTCTGAAAGTGATCAAATAAAAGCAGACTCAGAATAATATATGCATACAGCAAAAGGTGACGAGGAGTTAAGTAAAGAAGACCTTTTTGAACATCATAAAGTTATCGCCTCAAAAGGACAAGAACCTTTGCGAGTTGATAAATTTTTAATGAATTTTATTGAAAATGCAATCCGAAATAAAATTCAGCAAGCAGCAAGAAATGGAAATGTTTGGGTAAATGGTAAAGTTGTAAAGCAAAATTATAAGGTTAAAGCAGGTGATGAGGTTCAAGTACTATTTGAGCATCCCCCACATGAGTTTTTATTGGTACCTGAAAATATTCCTCTAGATATTATTTATGAAGATGATGTTTTAATGGTGGTTAATAAGCCCGCTGGAATGGTAGTGCATCCAGGGCATGGTAATTATTCGGGAACATTAATAAATGCTTTGCTATACCATACTAAAGATTTGCCTAATAATAGTAATGAGCGGCCTGGATTAGTACATCGTATAGATAAGGATACTTCTGGTTTATTAGTAGTTGCTAAAACGGAAGCAGCTATGACCTATTTAGCAAAACAATTTTTTGACAAAACAAGTGAACGCGAATATATCTCTTTAGTATGGGGAAATATAGAAGAAGAAAGCGGCACAATTGAAGGTCATGTAGGACGTCATCCGCAAAATAGATTACAAATGCATGTTTTTCCTGAAGGTGATCAAGGAAAAGAAGCTGTTACTCATTTTAAAGTTATAGAAAGGTTGGGATATGTTACTCTAATTTCTTGCCAACTGGAGACGGGTAGAACACACCAAATAAGAGTTCATTTAAAACATATAGGGCACACATTATTTAATGATGCGCGTTATGGAGGAGAACGTATTTTAAAAGGAACAACATTTACGAAATACAAACAATTTGTAGAAAATGCATTTAAACTATTGCCAAGGCAAGCTTTACATGCAAAAACTTTAGGTTTTGTACATCCTGTAACTAAGAAGTTTATGCGTTTCGATTCTGAAATACCAGAAGATATGGCCAGTTGTATAGCCAAATGGAGAGATTATTCAAAGCACAGTAAGTAACTTTGAAAAGGAATATGAAAAAGCAATATATTATTTTTTGTAGTCTTTTCTTGATGCTAATAAGCTGCAATTTGTTTGAGAAAAAATCTAACCCTATAGCCGAAAATAACCCCCAAAATAACACTCTTAAGGCTTTTAAAAAACCAAATAGCACTGTAGATAGTATGTATTTGGTTGATGGTTTTGATTTTCCAGTTGGTAAACCAGATGGGAAAGGGTATTATAATGCTCAAAAATTTCAAAAGAATAACCATTTAGGAGATGATTGGAATGGTGTAAATGGCGGAAATACAGATCTTGGTGACCCAATTTATAGTATCGCTAATGGCTATGTGTCTTTTGTTGAAGATATTTCTGGTGGATGGGGCAATACTATTAGAATTATACATACCATGCCTAATGGGAAACAATACGAATCTATATACACTCACTGCGATACGATGCTTGTGAAATCTAAAACTTGGGTAAAAAAAGGGGCGCAAATTGCAACAATTGGGAATGCTGGAGGAATCTATTATGCGCATTTACATTTAGAACTTAGAGATAGTATTGGTATGCCTATTGGCAATGGATATTCTAAAAACACAAAAGGCTATCTTGATCCAACTGCTTTTATAACTTTAAATAGAAAAATTAAAGAGTAATAAGATATTTATCATCTCCTATAAACTTTTACAATAGTATCATTGATAAGTACTTCAATTATGTAGTTGAAATCTAAAAAATCATTCTTATTTTTAAACTTTTAAAAGTATTAAAAATGAAAATTGTTATTTCTCCTGCAAAATCTTTAGATTTTGATAGTAAATTGCCAACTACTACATACACGCAGCCTAATTTTTTAGCACATTCTGAAAAATTAAATAAAGTGCTAGTAAAGAAAAAACCGAAAGCTTTATCAGAATTAATGCATATTTCGGATAAGTTAGCACAACTAAATTGGGAACGAAACCAGGAATTTTCTGTTCCATTTACTACTGAGAATGCACGCCAAGCCGTTTATGCTTTTAATGGAGATGTGTACCAAGGCTTAGATGCTTATACCATTTCTGAAGATAAATTAGATAGCTTACAGAGTACTTTGCGAATTTTATCTGGCTTATATGGTATTTTAAAACCTTTAGATTTAATACAAGCTTATCGTTTAGAAATGGGAACCTCATTAAAAGTAGGAAGGGCTAAAAATTTATATGAATTTTGGAAAAAAGACCTTACTAATTACCTTAATAGCGAACTAAAAGATGATGAAGTTTTTGTAAACCTCGCAAGCAACGAATATTATACTGCGGTAGACGAAAAAGCATTAAAAGTGCCTGTTATAAGTCCTATTTTTAAAGACTGGAAGAACGATAAATTAAAAATCATTAGTTTTTTTGCCAAAAAGGCAAGAGGTTCCATGGTACGTTATATCATAGATAATGACGCTAAAACACTAGAAGATATTAAAGGTTTTAATTTAGATGGATATCTTTTTAGTAAGGAACATACGCTGAAAGAAAACCAACCTGTTTTTATTCGCTAAGATTAAGAATTACTAGAATTTGTATTTGTTTTAAAAGATATTTTATACTGCTTCTCAAAGCATTTTTAATTCAATTTTTTTACTTTCTAGATTCTAATTCTGTTTTTATCTTTTTAAATTTTTTATCCAATAATATTACAAAGAAACCTATAGCAACTATAATTAATGAAAATGAGCCATTAAAATCTTCATTTTTTTGTACCCATCCATAAATAAAGAACACTAACATAACTATTGCAGCCCATGTTAATATCTGCATAGTTCTTTTGGTTTTTTTGAGTTGAACTTTTAAAATTTCTGAATTTTGGTCTTTTAATTCCATTCTGTTTAAAATAGTTATGAGTTTAGTGTTATTCATTAGAATAGCTAAATATAAAGCACTTTTGCTATTTCTGTAAATTATTTTGCCTTCTTAAGTTAAATTACTATCAAATTGTAACAAAATATCTCAATTTTATACTTTTATAAAATTGGGATACTAGACCAAAAGCAGTAGTTTTGTCAGGTTAATATGAGTGTGATACTATTTCACATTTTTATGCTTACAATTTAGAAATATATGCAGCAATCAGAAAGATTAGAAGAGTTTAAAAAATCGGTAAACAATAAGTTTAATGTTTACAATAGCCTATTTCTTAATTTACCTTATAGAAATATAGAAAATGTAGGGACCGTAATTCCTTTGATGTTAGATCAATGTCAAAAGGGGCTTAAATCTGGGCAAAACCCAAAAGAAATTTTAGAACATTTTTTTCAAAACTACCTAGATATTGCTTCAGAAAAAGATAGAATAGATTTTATGTTCCGCATTATTCAATATGTAGAACGTCAGGTGGTTTTATATGATAGTGTAGAAGATGCAGCATTCCCAAAATTACAAGCGCATAGCAGTTCTTTGGCTATAAAAGATTATTTTCAATTAGTAGATAAAAATAAAAGTTGGGATACTGTAGCAGAAAAACTCTCTACATTTAGTGCCCGTTTAGTTTTAACAGCACATCCAACACAGTTTTATACTCCAGCGGTTTTAGATATTATTACAGATTTAAGAAATTTAATTCTAGAAAATAATATTGATGATATCGATGTTACTTTACAGCAATTAGGGCTTACCTCTTTAATAAATGCTAAAAAGCCGACCCCTCTAGATGAAGCTAAAAATATTATTTACATTCTCAGAAATGTATATTATGATGCTATTGGAGATTTATATTCGTATTTAAGAAGTAATATTAAAGATAAAGATTTTGATAACTATAATATTGTAAAACTAGGTTTTTGGCCTGGTGGAGATAGAGATGGAAATCCGTTTGTAACGGCTGATATTACTAGTGATGTTGCTGATGAGCTTAGAATAACGTTAATGAAATGTTATTATAATGATTTAAAATCATTACAAAAAAAGCTAACTTTTAAAGACATACAAGTCCACATAGATACGTTAAGGAAAAACCTTTATACCGCAATGTTTAATCCTAACAAGCATGTAGGTTATGAGAATATTATAGGGCCTTTAGAAACGATAAAAGAAATTTTAGCATCTAAATACCACAATTTATACAGTAAAGATTTAGATAATCTAATTAATAAAGTTAGAATATTTAAAACACATTTTGCGGCTATAGATATCCGTCAAGATCATAGTCAGCATGTGGCAGTAGTAACCGCCGTATTACAGAAAAACGGATTAATATCTGAAAGTTTAAATGAACTTTCAGAAAAAGAACTAATAGATGCATTACTTCATAAAGATATAAAGATATCTCAAGACGATTATGAAGAAGGGATTGTAAAAGATACCATTAGAAACGTATCACAATTAAAAGCCATACAAGATAAAAATGGAGAAGAAGGCTGTAATAGATATATTATAAGTAATTCTGAGGATATTTTTTCTGTACTATTTGTATTTGGATTATTTAAATGGTGTGGTTGGAAAGATGAAGACATCACTTTTGATATTGTGCCTTTGTTTGAAACTATGGTAGGCATGGATAGCTCAGAAGCTACCATGCAACAATTATTTGATTTAAAAGAGTATAGAGCTCATTTAGAAAGGAGAAACAATAACCACACTATAATGCTAGGTTTTTCTGATGGAACTAAAGATGGGGGTTATTTAAAAGCGAATTGGTCTATTTTAAAGACTAAAGAAACTTTATCTGCTGTTTGTGATGAGAATAATATAAAAGCGATATTCTTTGATGGTCGTGGTGGCCCACCTGCGCGTGGAGGAGGAAAAACACATCGTTTTTACGCAGCGCAAACAAAAGGCATTGCAAATAATGAAATTCAGATGACCATACAAGGGCAGACCATAACAAGTACCTATGGCACTAAAGAACAGTTTCAATATAACTGTGAACAGTTGCTTACAGCTGGCTTATCTAATAATTTGTTTGGAAAAGAAAATGTAATTTCTGAAAATTCTAGAAAATTAATAGAAGAACTTTCAGATTTAAGTTTTGAGAAGTATGATGCATTAAAACATCATGATAAATTTATGCCGTATTTAGAAAATATGAGTACGCTTAAATATTATGGTAAAGCTAATATTGGAAGTAGGCCGGGTAAAAGAGGAAATAAAGCAAAACTAGAATTATCAGATTTACGCGCTATTTCGTTTGTAGGTTCTTGGAGTCAGCTAAAACAGAATGTTCCAGGTTATTTTGGAATAGGGACTGCCATAAAAACATTTAAAGATCAAGGAAGGTTAGAAGAGGTAATTACCTTATTTAAAGAAGTTCCTTTCTTTAGAGCGTTAATGCTAAATAGTATGATGTCTTTATCTAAATGTTATTTTGAGCTCACAAGTTACATGAAAGAAGATAAAGAGTATGGTGATTTTTGGATGATTTTAAAAGATGAGTTTGAACTTTCTAAAGAAATGTTATTGCTTATCTCTGATATGGATGTACTTATGGAAGGGGAAGCAGTCTCAAGAGAATCTATAAAAATTAGAGAGAATATTGTATTACCACTACTAGTCATTCAACAATACGCTTTACAGAAAATTGGAGCTGGTTCTGATTTCAAAGAACTATACGAAAAAATAGTAACCAGATCATTATATGGTAATATTAATGCAAGTAGAAATTCTGCTTAGTGTTGTATAGTTTTAGTTTAAAAAGTCCAATGAAATTTTAAATTTTGTTGGACTTTTTTTATAGGAATGATTATAACTGGAATTAGTATGTGCGATAAAAGAGTTGTTTGTCAGCTAGAATTATTATTTTTAGAAACATGATTTACTATCTTACTTTAGCACTCCAAGGGTATTGTGCGTATCACTGCTATATTAATAAGAACAATTATTATTGGTATTTTGTAATTCTATTTATACCTGTATTGGGTTCAGTAGCTTATCTTTTTGTAAATGTTATTCAAAAGAGAGATATTGATAAAGTTCAAGAAGAAATTGTAACAGTTTTCAATCCTACTAAAAAAATAAACGATTTAGAAAAAAGACTAAAATTCTCGAACACATTCCAGAATAAAACAGCATTAGCAGATGCTTATTTAGAAGCGAAGCAATATGATTATGCTATAACACATTATCAAGAAGCATTAGACGGAACTTTTAAGAATGATTTTTATGTAATCTCTAAACTTCAAGAAGCATATTATTTAGGTAATGATTATGAAAAAGCCATTTTTTATGCAGAGAAAATAAAAGATAATCCAAAGTTTAGAAAATCAAATGGTTGTTTTTTGTATGGTTTGGCATTAGAAAAAAATGATAATATAGAAGAGGCAGAGGAAGTGTTAAAGAAATTTGATGCGCCTTATGCTAACTATTTAGAACGATTGGAATTAGCTAAATTTTATATCAGAACTGCTAAAATAGCAGAATCAAAGGAGGTTTTAAACGAAATAATGATAGAATCTGATGGTATATCTAAACAGAGTTATAGAATGCATAAGATTTATTTTAAAGAGGCTAAAGAGCTATTGCGTACAGTATAATGTTTTTACATACCCATCCTTACGAACCATTTCTTTTTAAAGAGGCAACTAAACTTATTGTTGGTACGCTGCCACCTCCTCGTTTTACTACAAGAGCGTTAAAAAAAGAAGATGTAGATTTTTGTTATGGTAGTAAAAATGGATTGTTATGGCCTATATTGGATAAGATTTTTGACTTGAATTTAGTCTATAGTACTACCGAGTTTGCAATTCAGCAACGAAAAAAATTTCTTTTAAAACATAAAATAGCAGTATGTGATATTGTTGCTAGTGCAAAACGTTCAAAAATTGATGCTTCTGATTTAGGAATGCAGCATGTAGAATTAAGAGATGTTATACGTTATTTAGAAGAATACCCCAATATAAATACGATACTATTTATGGGTGGGAATAGTAAAAATGGTCCAGAATATTTTTTTAGAAAACTGCTTAAAGAAAAAAATATTTCTTTAGAAATGGTTTCAAATATAGTCCCTAGAGTTTATCAGTTTCAATTATTAAATAGCCCAAAGAGAATTATAAAAACAGTTTCGTTAACTGCACCATCTGGAGCGGCAAATAGAGCTATAGGAAGTATGCTAGCCTATAAAGAATATAAGCATAAAGATCCAAATTTTTCTACTTTAGATTTTAGAGTGTTGCAATACAAAGAACATTTTTAATTATACACTCTAAAATGTGCAGCCATTGCATAATTTTTATAACCACTTTTTACAAGCTTAGAATTAGCATTATACGTATAATCAAACACTTGCCATTTTTTATCATTTAAAAAAATGCGTCTTACGTAAGTATTTTTATTTTGTAATTTATTGGTAAAAGGTAGTAAAGGCCTAAAAGCAGTAGAAATTTTTTGAATACCTCTTTTCGTTTCAATTTCTCTATATTTTTTAGTTTGTGCTAATTTACCATCCTTATTGGCATAACCAAGTATTTGTATCGCTGCATAGATACCTGTTTTAGGAATAAAAATAGCTTTTTTACTAATGTCTAATTCAAATACTTTATCCTGTTTTTCATCAATAGCAAAAACAATATTTTCATGACTCATAGGTGCTCCGGGTAAACCATTTTCATTTTTATAGAATTGAATTCTACAAATTGTAGCATAAGCACCTTTGCCTTTTGTTTTATATTTTGTTTCAGCATTTATAGGAAGTAATAGTTTTGAAATCTGAGTTATTTTAGTACCCTTTCGTTCAAAAAAAACGGCAATCTCGCTTTCAACAGTAGGTAACCAAGAAGTGAAAACATCAGAATGCGTAATTGCTTTTTCTTTCTTTATTTTATATTTTCCTAAAATAGGTGCGGTAACAACCACTTCACTTAATACAGAAACTTCTGGGCTCAGAAAGACTTTTGGCGCTATATTATTTGTAGCTACAGTCTTTACACCAAACCCAACTGCGGAAACATATAAGGTGTCTATATCTTTATAACGCTTTTTAGAAAATACAAATACGCCGTCTTCATTAGCATACGTGCCTAAGCCATCTCCAAATGATATTGTAGCAAATGGGATAGGGCTGTTTTCTAGACTATCTATGACCTGTATGTTTTGAGAAAAACATCCTTGTATAATAAATAGTACAATGAATATCGTTACTAACCTCATAAAACAATTTAAATGTTTAGTATAGTAACTGTTTTATAGGCTAGATAGTATTTTAGAAACTGACTTTGTTGTGAGTTTCAATTATTTCAATTGCATCTGTAATTTTTAGGATGCCAGTATTTCTAGGAATTAAATAAATTCCAAAGTTTATACTATTTAATTCTTTCTTATAAGTGGTTAGGGTTCTTAAAGGTTCTTGATTTTTATCCTTCATTGAGGTATTTGGATCAATAGTAATAAAAGAGCATCTTGGTGTTTTTAAAATTACGTCAAATTCTATACTGCCTATTTTTATCTTTTTCCAATCTTCCTCTTGATAGGCTTGGCATCCAGAAATAACAATATTAGGTCTAAAACGCTTTATAAACACGGGTTTTTTTAGCTTAGTATTTAGGTCTGCTAGTGATGCCTCAGAAAAAAGATGAATAGGGGCAATGTCAGAAAAAGAAATAAAATCGTTTTCCGTACCATTATATTTTGGTTTTATTTGCCTTAGGTCATTAGAATTAATACTAATTAACCTGCATTCTTCTTTTAAAATAGATGAAAGCCAGGTGTTTATTCTAGTATGTACAATTTTAGCTTTAGCGGATTGTTTAAAAATTAAAATATCAACTCCCTCTCCTGAAGAAGTATTTAATTCTAATTGAAAATTCTCTTTTCCTTTAGATGAAAGGAATAAAAACCCACCTTGAATAGCCGTGTGTATTTTTAATAGATTAGAGTTTTCTCTAGCCGTAATAATTTCATTTTTGGTATTTATAAGAGCAAAAAAACGATCGTATTGAAAACCTGTTTTTGCTACAAATGTTTTTTGTAATGCTATACCAGATGCTGATTTTATTGGGTAAACATATAAATTAGAAATATTCATAAGCGTTCATACAAAATTATCAACATTTGTAGCTTTATATTTAGCAAGATACATTATAAATCAGAACTTAATAATAGCTCCTTTTGTTATTTATGAATTAACAAAATTAGATTTTAAAACATGGAAAATTAATGAGTTACCAAATTAGATAACTATAGATTTTTATTTTTAAAATATTTAAAAGTTATTTTGAATTAATAGAAAGTAAATGTTTAATTGTAGTAATTTATTTTTTCCTTGCTTATTTTTTTATAAATTTAAATTCAATTTTAAATCATAGATTATTTGCTAAAATTATAAATAAAAGTCTATTAGTTTTCATTAGTTTAATTGCATTATTCTTTTTTAATTGTTCTCAAAAAGAGGATGATTTATCAACAGGTAGTCTAGAATTAATTGTACTTAATTCAGACGCTCAACCAGAACCAAATGTAACCATTACTACAGAACCAAACACGCGAACTTTAATTACTGACGCTTCTGGGAAAGTTAGTTTTACAAATATTCCTATTGGGGTATATACTGTGATTGTTGAACCATCATCTGACTCTTTTTCAAATGATTTTATTTTTGAAATTACTAATGTTGAGGTGAGTGTAAATAATTTAAATTCTATTACTTATACGCTTATTTCTGACCCAAATGTAATTGAAGAATCACCTGTCAATATTGATCTTTTTTTAGAATCTTCTTATGAAGATTTAATGGACAACCTTTTCTATGATAAAGATGGATATTCTTTTTACTGGGGAGATATTGGTGCTGATTTAGCATATATAAATGGGCCAAATAATCTGGATAGATATGATATACAATCTTTTGATCGTAATATAGAAGAAGTATGGAGTAAGCATTATTCACTTATATTTAAAACTAACCGAGCTCTTGAAGTCATTAGAGATGATTTCTATGAATCTTCTTCTAACCGGAATGTAACTGAATTACAAGCAGAATTTAGATTTTTAAGAGCATTGGCTTACTTTAACTTGGTTAAACTTTTCGGCAATCCTGTTTATACTATAGAAACTGGTATTGATCAAGAATTAAATCAAAATATAGACCTCGTTCACACTTTAATTGAAGAAGATCTAAAATTTGCTGAAAATAATTTAACCATATCAAGAGTATATGAAACAGCTTCTGTTGCTGCTGCTCAAGTATTATTAGGGAAATTTTATTTGTATTTAGGAGGTTTTCCTAATTTTGAAACAGATAAATATCAATTAGCGCTCAATCAATTTGAAAAAATTGAAGGACAATATGCTCTTGAAGAAAACTATGCAGATGTGTTTAGTATCTCAAATGAAAATAATAATTCTGAAGTTATTTTTACAATACCATTTGAGTCTGGAGTACCTATAAAAGGTGGAAATAGTGGAGTTTTTTGGGGTCCAATAGGATATTCTATAAATGATTTTCTACAATTGGATAACTCTTTTATTCAAGATCATTTTAATAGACCAGAAGATGCAGAAGGGACTATTAGTTTTCCCTTAAATATAAATGATAGTAGGTTTTTTACTAATATTGCTCCTTTTGAGGTAGTGAATGGTGTGGCTGAGAATGATGCAAATATTAATAATTGGAGGCCTTTTAAATTTATAAGTGATGTAAGTATTACACCTGGATTTGATAATTCTTCTGAGAATTTCCCCTATTTAAGATATGCAGATGTACTTCTTATGATTGCAGAAGCTGAAAATGCTATAAATGGACCATCTCAAAAAGCATACAATGCAGTTAATAAAGTGATTAGACGTTCTATTTCTTCTGGCGGGGAGTTACTAGTTGGCTTAAGTCAGACAGAATTTTTATTAGAAGTTATGAAACAGAGAAAACTTGAACTCTGCTTTGAAGGACAATATAAAGACGATTTGATACGCAATGAACTATTGGAAAATACAATTTTAGAATTTAATAATAGAAACCCATCTATACAAAAACAATATGATCCGCATGAATACATATGGCCTATTCCATTTGCAGAGTTAAACGCAAACCCTAATGTAGTCCAAAACCCAGGATATTAACGAATTTTAGTTTTAATATTAACTAACGAATAGTCTTCACAAAATCGCCAACAGTAGCTACACCATTTGCTGTTACATATTTAATAAAAGCAGATCCAATAATGGCCCCTTTAGCAGTTTTAGTAGCAGCATTAAAAGTCTCTGTATTACTAATTCCAAATCCTACTATTTGTGGGTTTTTTAGATCCATCGCAGCAATACGATCAAAATAATTGGTTTGTGTATTGCCAAATTCAGATTTAGAGCCAGTTACACTTGCAGAACTTACCATATAAATAAATCCATCAGATGCGGCATCAATTTGTCTGATGCGTTCCTCACTTGTTTGCGGTGTAATTAAAAAGATGTTTTTTAAATTGTATTTTTTATAAATAGCCTCGTATTTATCTTGGTAAACATCTAAGGGTAAATCGGGCATAATTAAACCATCAATACCAATTTCATAACATTTTTCACAAAATGCTTCTACACCATACTGTAACATAGGATTAAAATAGCCCATAACAATAAGCGGAATAGAAACTGTTTTTCTAATATCTTTAATTTGATCAAAAAGAATTTCAGTGGTCATACCATTTGCTAGTGCAGCGGTAGAACTTTTCTGAATGGTTGGCCCGTCTGCTAAAGGATCGCTAAATGGTAATCCAATTTCAATCATATCCACACCGCTTTTTTCTAAATCTTGGATAATTTTTACAGTATCATTTAATGATGGGTATCCTGCTGTAAAATAGATAGAAAGCAATTTGCCTTCTTCTTGCATTTTTGTATTTATTCTGTTCATTAATAAATAATTTTTTTCATTCCTGCGAAGGCAGGAATTTTTCAATTAATTTTTTGGTTGATTTCCTAACATCCAAGAAAGATCTTCCCAATCAGGGTTTACGTCATTAATTAAATTTATTTTCCACTGACGATTCCATTTTTTTATTTGCTTTTCTCTTTTAATAGCATTGTTGACATAAGTAGTTACTTCAAAATAAACTAACTTATCAATATGATATCTTTTAGTAAACCCTGTATTACTTTTTGATTTATGTTGCTTTAATCTTTTTAATAGATCTTTTGTGAAGCCTACATATAATACTGTGTTATTTTTATTTGTTAATATATAAACATAGTATCGATGCATTCATTATAAGTTTTCAAATTATTCCCGCCTTTGCGGGAATGAAAAAGCAAGTTTACAGTTTAAAATAATCAATATATGTATTTAGGTCTTTATCACCGCGTCCGGATAAACTAATCACAACAATATCATCTGGTTTAAACTTTTTATGATCAAAAATAGCAAAAGCGTGGCCAGTTTCTATAGCAGGTATAATACCTTCTAATTGTGAAAGTTCTAAGCCGGCAGCCATAGCCTCATCATCTGTTGCGGAATAAAACTCAGCTCTACCACTTTTATGTAAATGCGAATGCATAGGGCCAACACCTGGATAATCTAATCCTGCTGAAATTGAATAAGGTTCTGTAATTTGACCGTCTAAAGTTTGCATTAATAAGGTTTTACAACCATGGATAATTCCTTGTTTGCCTAATGCTGAGGTTGCAGCACTTTCTCCAGTTTCTACCCCTTTCCCTGCTGCTTCTACCGCAATAATACCTACATCTGGGTTGTCTAAAAAGTGATAATAAGTACCTGCGGCATTACTGCCACCACCAATACAAGCTACCACATAATCTGGGTTTTCACGCCCTTCTTTTTCTTTAAGCTGCCATTTAATCTCTTCAGAAATTACAGATTGAAAGCGCGTAACCATATCTGGATATGGATGTGGGCCAATGGCAGAGCCAATAATATAGTGGGTGTCTACAGGATTATTAATCCAATCGCGAATAGCTTCATTAGTCGCATCTTTTAAGGTTCTACTTCCAGACAATGCTGGGCGTACTTTTGCGCCTAACATTTTCATGCGTGCTACATTTGGCGCTTGGCGGGCAATATCAATTTCTCCCATGTAAACAATACATTCCATCCCCATTAAGGCACAAACCGTTGCCGTAGCAACACCATGCTGGCCTGCTCCTGTTTCGGCAATAATTCTGGTTTTGCCTAAGCGTTTGGCCATTAAAATTTGTCCAATGGTATTATTTACTTTATGCGCTCCGGTATGATTTAAATCTTCCCTCTTCAGGTAAACTTTTGTATTATGCTTTTCTGATAAGCGTTTTGCAAAATAGAGTGGAGAAGGGCGCCCAACATAATCTTTAAGCAATTGATGAAATTCTTCTTGAAAAGATGCTTCATGCATTACTTCTAAATATTTTTGGCGTAACTCTTCTACATTCGGATAGAGCATTTCTGGAATGTAAGCTCCGCCAAATTCTCCGTAATATCCTTTTTCGTTAACGTGATATGTCATGCTTTTATATTTTAATCCTTTAGCCTTTTAGTATAAAGTATAAAGTAAATAGTACAAAGTTGATTACTTCGTACTTAATGTTTTTTAAACTCATTATTCTTTACATACAACTTAATACTCATTACTTTGTACTAACTACTTTATACTATTTATAAACTCTTTTAACTTTTTAATGTCTTTCAATCCAGGTGCCGTTTCAAATTTACTATTTACATCTATGGCATAACAGTATTTAGATGCAGACTTTTGTAAAAACTCTTGCAGTAGTGGCAATTCTTCTAAACCTATGCCACCGCTTAAAAAATAAGGTTTGGTGGAAGGATAGTTTTCTAGTAATTTCCAATCGAATGTATAGCCATTTCCACCAGGCAGTTTTCCTTTAGTATCAAACAAAAAGAAATCTGCTACCGCTTCATATGCCGATAAAATTCCAAAATTAAAACTATCTTTTAAGGAAAATACTTTTATAATTTCGATGTGTTTGACTTTTTCTTTTAGCATTTCACAGTATTTAGGACTTTCTTTTCCATGTAACTGTACTGCTAATAGTCCGTATTTTTTAATGTTTTCTAGTACTATTTCTATTGTTTCATTTACAAATACGCCTACTTTTTTAATACTATGCGGAATAGCTGGCATGGGATCTTTAAAATGCCTTGTAGAAGGTTCCCAAAAAATAAAACCTAAATAATCTGGTTTTAATACTGCTACTTCTTCCGTATTATGGTTCATGCCACAAATCTTTAGCTTCACACTTCCTTTAGAAATGCTTGTGCTGTTTTTATTTGTGTAATAATAGTCCATGGGTTATTGTAATTGATTTATAAAAGCTGTTGCACTTTCCCCCGGATTGTCTGTTTTCATAAAATTCTCGCCTATTAGAAAACCTTGATATCCATAGGCTTTTAAATCTTTAATGGCTGTAATAGAACTAATACCGCTTTCGGAAACTTTTACAAAATCATCAGGAATTAAAGTTGATAGTATTTTGCTAGTTTCTAAATTCACTTCAAATGTTTTTAAATTTCTATTGTTTACCCCTAACATATCTAAACTAGGCATCATAGATTTTTGTAATTCTTCTTCATTATGTACTTCCAGTAAAACATCCAAACCTAAGCTTTTTGCTAATTCCGAATAACTTTTTATTTCTTCTCTGGTTAGAATAGCGGCAATTAATAAAATAACATCAGCACCATATGCTTTTGCTTCTACAATTTGATATTCACTAATGATAAATTCTTTCCGGAGTAAAGGCATAGAAACACAAGCTCTAGCTAATAATAAATCTTCTAAAGACCCCCCAAAATATTTAATATCTGTTAAAACACTCATACCACAAACACCAGCTTTTTGATATCCTTTAGCTACTTGACCTACATTGGTATTCTGATTGATGGTGTCTTTTGATGGCGAACGCCTTTTGTGTTCTGCAATAATCCCCGTTTTACTAAGGCGTAATGCATTTGCTAAAGAAATTGTTTCTCTATTAAAAAGTACGGAACTTTCTAATTGCGATACTGGTATCATCGATTTTTTTAAATCAATTTCTTTGCGTTTGTCTATTACTATTTTTGTTAGAATATCCATAGTTAATTGTTTAAAAACCAAAAGTGTTTTGCATTAATTCTAAGAATGATGGTTTTATCTTTTGCTCATTTTCTTTTTTCTCTTTGATGATGTGCCAGTATTTATCAAGTTGCTTTTTCGATTTTATTGTTAATCCTGAAATCTTATGAGTAATTCTTCCTGTTTCGAGATCTTCCGACATGTTTTTATACAATATTTTATTTCCTAATTCAATTGTAGTCACTTCAACTTTGCTAATATTATCTTCAAACTTTTTAGCCAAAGATTTCCATAATTCAGAGTTTTTATAATCAATATTATAGCATAAAATTGGTTTTTCTTTCTCCATTTCTATGATAAATTCAATAATTTCATTTAAAGCAATTTCTTTTTGCTTATCACTAAAATTTACATTTTTAAAATCATCTAAGTATATTCTTCGTCCATCAACCCATGTAGACCATAATTCATATTCATTACCCTTAAATTTATAGAATATTGATTCTCCTCTAAAACCAAATGAAATATGATTGTGTGTTTTTCCAAAAGTTCTTAATTCTGATTCCATATTTTGAAAATCTATTGAACCAATCAAGGGTTATATTCTTTAATTAATTTTTACTCAATGCTTGCAATTTTTTCAATGCTTTTAGCCCATTCCCATTTAAAAGTGATTCTTTTGCGAGTTCAAAACCTTCTTTAGGGCTTATATTTTTTACAGTAGCTATGGCAACACCAGCATTAGCGCAAACCACGTTATTTTGTGCAGTAGTTCCTTTACCTTGTAAAATGTTTAAAAATATTTGCGCAGATTGCTCAACTGTTTCACCGCCAACAATTTCAGATTGTAATATGGTCTCTACTCCAAAATCTGAAGGTTTTAGCATGCTTTCTGAATGATTGGATATTGTTTTCGTATTTCCGGTTAAGGATATTTCATCATAACCATCTAAGGCATGTAATACCGTAAAGTTTTTATCTGTATTTTGATATAAATACCCGTACATTCTTGCTAACTCCAGATTAAAAACACCAACAATTTGGTTTTTAGGAAAAGCAGGGTTTACCATGGGCCCTAACATATTAAAAAATGTTTTTACCCCTAATTCTCTTCGTATCGGAGCAACATTTTTCATAGCAGGGTGAAATAATGGAGCATGCAACACGCAAATACCAGCTTCATCAATAGATTTTTCTAAAAAATCTGCTTCATTGCTAAATTTTATGCCTAAAAATTCCATTACATTGCTACTCCCACAAGTAGAGGAAACACCATAATTACCGTGTTTAGTCACTTTTACTCCTGCACCAGCGCTTACAAAAGAAGCTAATGTAGAAATATTAAAGGTGTCTTTTCCGTCACCACCAGTACCACACAAATCTATAGGGTTATAAGCAGCTAGATCTACTGCTAAGCATAGTTCTAATAAAGCATCTCTAAAGCCTTCTAACTCTTCTATAGTAATGCTACGCATCATATAAACTGTTAAAAATGCTGCAATCTGACTTGTGTTGTAATCGCCTTTAGCAATATTCACTAATATTTGCTTTGCTTCTTTTTTAGAAAGAATTTGATGATTAATTAATTTATTTAATGTTGCTTTCATTTTATGCTGAATTTGTTTTAGTTGCTAACATTACTTGTTGTCAACCAATTTTCTAACATTTTTTTTCCTTGTGGTGTCAATACAGATTCTGGATGAAATTGTACTGCACATACATCGTATGTTTTATGACGTAAAGACATGATTTGCCCATTAGCATCAACCGAAGTAGCTTCTAATACTTCTGGTAAATTGGTATCTACTACCCAAGAATGGTAACGCCCTACTTCAATTTCTTTGGGCATGTCTTTAAATAAGATATCATCTTTAGTGATACTTATTTTTGTAGCAATACCATGGTATACTTCTTCAAGATTAGAAAGTGTGCCTCCAAAAACTTCTGCAATGGCTTGTTGCCCAAGGCAAACCCCAAAAATACTTTTTGTAGCAGCGTATTTCGCTATAATATCTTTTAATAAACCAGCTTCATCTGGTATACCTGGTCCGGGAGAGAGTACAATCTTATCAAAAGGTGCAACTTCTTCTAAGGTTAGTTGATCATTTCTTTTTACAATAACCTCACAATTTAAATCTTCTAAATAATGTACTAGGTTGTATGTAAAACTATCGTAATTATCGATGACTAGTATTTTTTTCATCTTTATATATCTTCAGCTATTTCTAGCGCTTTTGTTAATGCTCCTAATTTGTTATAGGTTTCTTGTAATTCTAATTCAGCATCAGATGCTGCTACTATTCCTGCACCAGCTTGATAATGCAATTGGTGGTTTTTACTTAAAAAAGTTCTAATCATTATAGCATGATTAAAATTGCCTTTAAAATCCATAAAACCAATAGCACCGCCATAATAGCCTCTGCTTGTTTTTTCGTATTTTTCAATGAGTTGCATTGCCATATGTTTTGGAGCCCCACTTAAAGTTCCGGCAGGGAACGTATCTGCAACCACTTTCATTGTTGGTGTATCTGGTTTTTTTTGCCCAGTAACTTTAGAAACTAAATGGATCACATGAGAGAAGAATTGTACCTCTCTGTAGTTTTCTACTTTTACATTGTTTCCATGCCTACTTAAATCATTACGAGCTAAATCTACAAGCATTACATGTTCACTATTTTCCTTATCATCTACTTTTAATTTCTTTGCAAGTTCAGCATCTTGTAAATCATTTCCTGTTCTTTTAAAAGTACCTGCAATAGGATGTATTTCGGCTTTACCTTCTGCTACAATTAATTGCGCTTCCGGAGAACTTCCAAAGATTTTAAAATCACCATAATCAAAATAAAATAAATAGGGAGAGGGGTTAACGGAACGTAATGCTCTGTATACATTAAATTCGTCTCCCTTAAAACCCTGAGAAAAACGTCTGGACAAGACCAATTGAAAAACATCTCCACGCTGGCAATGTTTTTTTGCTAAAGCTACATGATCTCTATACTCAGCATCTTCTAAATTAGAAGTTGGTTTACCTTCTTTACTGAAATTATATGAAGCAAAGTTCTTAACATTTAGGATTTGTTCTATTTCTGGAATGTTATTTTCACACTCATAACAATTAGAAAAAATATAGGCCTCATTGTTAAAATGATTTATAGCAATAATATTTTTGTAAATGGCATAGTAGATATCTGGTATTTTAACCGTTCCTTCTTTTTTAGAAACCGAAATGTCTTCAAAATAACGCACTGCATCATAACTCATGTAACCAAACAGCCCATTATTTATAAATTTAAAATCATCTGAGTTGTCATCAAACTTTTTACTAAACCCATCTATAATAGCAACTACATCTGTATTTTTTTCAATTGGAGTTGTTAGGTTAGTTTGATCTGGAAATTGTTCTGTAATTATTTCGTTTTCAACTTTTACAGAAGCAATAGGGTTACAACAGATATATGAAAAACTATTGTCATTAGCATGATAATCGCTACTTTCTAATAAAATGCTATTAGGAAAGCGATCTCTAATTTTTAAATAGACACTTACTGGAGTAATAGTATCTGCAAGTATTTTTTTAGAATGTGTATGTAGCCGATATATCATATCGCAAAAATAATTTAGTTTTCTATTTTAAATAGAAATAGTGTTAATGTATTCTTTTTGTCTTTTTTACTATAAAAACCTTATAAAAAAATGAAGGCTTGTCGTGATGACAAGCCTTTATATAGTTTTACTACAATGATGCTATGCTCACGATATTTGTCGAGAGTCGTACCACCACCAAGTATTTGTTGTTCTGATGTTCATTGAGTTCAAAGATAAGTATCATTTTTATAATTACAAAAATGATTATTGAAAAAATAAAACCCCATTAAACAATATATTGCCTAATGAGGTTTTTATTAAAATTTTGTTTCGTTTTTTAGAAAACTAAATCTACAACTAAATCAAATTCGTCATAAATTGCTTTGTCTCCTAAGTTATCAAAGAAACTTCCAGAACCATATTTAATGTCAAAATTAGTTCTATCTACTTTTAAAGTTGCAGTAGCTTTACTTCCGTATACAGAAACATCAAACTTTACAGACTTCGTAATCCCTTTAATAGTTAAATCTCCAGTAACTTCATACGAATTTTTACCGCTAGATTTTACTTTTTTGAAAACTAAAGAAGATGTTTTGTGTGCTTCCGTACCAAAGAAATCTGCAGAATGTAAATGCCCTTCTAATTTTTCTTTTCCTTGTCCGGCTTGTAAATCTGCACTATTAATAGTGGTCATATCTACTACAAAGCTACCACCAGTAAGTGTAGCCCCATCAAAAGAAAGATTACCTTCTTTTAAAGCTATAGTTCCATGGTGAGACCCTGTTACTTTGTATGCTTTCCATACTACTGTGCTTTCTGCTGTTTTTACAGATTTCTTTTCACCTTCAATAGGTGTTGTTGCTGTTGCGGCAGTACTAAAAATTACTGCTAATGCTAAACTTAAGATGCTTTTTTTCATTTTTTTACTTTTTTAATTGTTGTTATTCTATTTATATAATTGTGATTAATTCTTCTTTTGATTTACGCACTTTTGCGTAATGTTGCGTTGTATCATCTTGGGCTCTGTAGCCTATAGGTAATGCTAAACAAGCGTTTAAATTTTGTTTGGATAAGCCTAAAATTTCATTGTATTGCTCAGGGTCAAAGCCTTCCATTGGGCAGGTGTCTATCTGTAAACTAGCTGCAGCTGAAAGTAGATTTCCTAAAACAATATATGCCTGGTTTTTTGACCATGAAGCCTTTGTTTCTTTAGACCATGCCATAATATTTCCTTTCATAAAGTTTGCATAATCTGCTAAAGCTTCTACAGGAACATTTCTAGTGTCTGAAACATTTTTAATATATGCATCAGGTAATACTTCATCAAAATTGGTGTAATTTGCAATAACTAAAAGATGAGATGCATCTGTTATTTGAGCTTGGTTCCAAGATGCAGGTTGTAATTTAGCTCTAACATCAGAATTTTCTACAATAAAAATTTTATAAGGCTCTAAACCGTATGAACTTGCTGTAAGAGAAGCAGCTTCTAAAAGTGTCTCTAAATCTTTTTTGGATACTTTTTTGCTAGTATCAAATTTTTTGGTAGCATAACGCCAGTTTAAACTATCTAGATAGTTACTCATGTTTGTTTGTATTTAAAATTTATTAAGTAAATTATTTATAGTTATTAGTTCTTCTTTAGTGAAATTTGCAACAATATTTTCTTCTGTAGTTTTAACAGCATTATTCATTTTTGTCAATGAATTTATACCCTTAGTAGTAATTTTTATTTCAACCTTTCTTCTATTTTTCTCACAAGTAGAACGTTCTACAAATTGCTTAATAATTAGTTTGTCAACTAACCTTGTGGTATTACTCATTTTAGTTACCATACGTTCGTTAAGAGTAGATAAATTAGCTGGCACACCATTTTGTCCTTTTAAAATGCGCAACACATTAAATTGCTCCATAGAAACATCAAAAGGCTTTAAAGCAATTTTAATCTCATCATTTATTTTATTAGTAACTAATAATAAGTGAAGAATAGTTCTTGTTTTAAGAGGAATTTCTTTATCTGTTTTTATAATTTTCTCTACATACATGTCTATACAATAATTGTATATACAAATGTATATAAATTGTGAGTATGCTATCTTTAATTTTTTGTTAATTTTTTTCTTTTCTAAGAAATAGAATCAAAAAGAAACTTTTAGGCTAAACCTTTATTATATTTAAAAGTCTAAATAGGTAAACACTATATTTTGGAAAAAGCAGAAATTCAGCATTTATATCGAAGAGCAGGTTTTGGTATTCTTCCAAAACAGTTAGAAAAATTACATGGGCAGTCTAGAAAAGTTATTTTAAAAAAACTTTTTAAATCTTCTGAAAAGGTAAAAGACTTAAAAATTGCTACACCTGAGTTGAGTGCTTATGTGAAAAAAGTTTTGCAAAGTGATAAAAAGCCTAAAATTACTCCAGAAATAAGGAAAAAAAGTAGACAGAAGCATTTACCTTATAATAAAGCTTGGGTAGAGCGTATGGCTTATGCTAAGGAAGAATTAGCTGAACGCATGACGCTTTTTTGGTCAAACCATTTTGTGGTGCGGTCCAGAAATATATTTTACACGCAACAATATTACAATACAATGCGTAAGCATGCTTTAGGTAATTTTAAGGAGCTTGTTGTGGCAATTTCTAAAGAACCAGCGATGTTAGATTATTTAAATAATCAACAAAACAAGAAAAATAAGCCTAATGAAAATTTTGCAAGGGAGTTAATGGAGCTTTTTACTTTAGGAGTAGGCAATTATACAGAAAGTGATATAAAACAATCTGCAAGAGCTTTTACGGGCTGGAGTCATAATTTTAGTGGAGATTTTAAGATTCGTAAAAAACAACATGACTACGGTGAGAAAACATTTTTTGGAAAAACTGGAAATTTTGAAGGTGAAGATATCATTGCTATGATATTGGAAAAAAAAGAATGTGCTCAATTTATTTGTAAAAAAATATATCAGCATTTTGTAAATGAGACAATAAATGAAGTACATATCTCTAAAATGGCAGCTGTATTTAGAAAAGATTATAATATTAAGACTTTAATGAAGTTTATTTTTAGTGCTGATTGGTTTTATGATGCTAATAATATAGGAAATAAGATAAAATCTCCTGTGGATGTTTTAGTAGGGTTAATGCGAGTAGTACCTTTTGAAATAGAAAAGCCAAAAGATCTTATTTATATTCAACGTCTTTTAGGACAGCAATTATTAGAACCCCCAAATGTTGCCGGTTGGGCAGAAGGTAAAAGTTGGATTGATGCAAATACGATGATGGTACGTTTAAAATTACCATCAGTACTATTAAAAAACGGGCAGATTGCTTTTGATGTAAAAGGAGCTTTTGAAGAGAGTTTTGAAGAATTTAATAAGAATAGAAACTTTAATAGAAAATTACAAGTAATTAAAAAATGGGACGTATTCAATGAAAATTACGGCTCATTATCCTACCAAGAATTGATTTTTCATATCCTAACGCCAATAAAAAATAAAGCTACTTTAGATTTTTTAAAAAGTTTAGAAAAAACAGATCAACAAGAATTTTGTATTCAGTTAATGTCCTTGCCAGAATACCAATTGTGTTAACTTAAATTAAAGTAAATGAAACGTAGAGATTTTATTAGGTATAGTAGTTTAGCAAGTGGTACTCTTTTTGTACCTAGTTTTTTAAAAGCCTTTGATGCTGTCCCTAATAGTGTAAAAGGGCATAAAAAACTTGTAATTATTCAATTATCTGGTGGTAATGATGGCTTAAATACTGTTGTACCTTATATGAATGATGTATATTACAAGAATAGAAATACGATTGCGCAACAAAAACAACATCTTTTAAAAGTTACTGACGAATTAGGTTTTCATGAAAGCATGTCTGCTTTTAAATCACTATATGATAGTGGTTATGTAAGTGTAATGCATAGTGTAGGCTATCCAAATCCCAATCGCTCTCATTTTAGAGCTACAGATATTTGGCATACAGCAAGTGCTTCTGATGCGTATTTACAAACGGGTTGGGTTGGTCGTTATTTAGATAAGGTTTCTAAAAATCCCATAGGAGGGATTGAGGTAGATGATACACTTTCTTTATTAATGAAAGGGCAAACTATAAATGGAGTGGCTACTAAAAACCCAAAACTTTTTTATAAAACAACACAAGACCCTTATTTTACTAACGTATTACAAACTGCTGTAGATACTCATTTAAGTGAACATAATTTAGGATATCTCTATAAAACTGCAATAGATGCCAAATCTTCTGCAAAACATATATTTGAAAAAACAAAAACATATAAAACTCAAATGACATATCCTAAAAATGGATTTGGAAAACAATTGAGTGCTATTTCACAATTTATTAATTCAGGACTAGAAACAGAAGTCTATTATGCTAGCTTAGGTGGTTTTGATACACATGCATATCAGCCTAATAAACAAAAAAGATTATTAAAAGTTTACTCAGAAGGTATTACAGCATTTGTGGAAGATTTAAAAAATACTGGTGCCTTTAAGGATACTTTGATCCTAACTTTTTCAGAATTTGGAAGACGTTTAAAACAAAATGCTGCTAATGGAACAGACCATGGGGCAGCAAATGTTACTTTTTTAATGGGAGAAAATTTAAAACACCCTGGCATGTATAATGCTCCTGCTAATTTATTGAATTTAGATGCTAATGGAGATATGAAGTATGAAATTGACTTTAGAGATATTTATGCCTCCCTTTTAAAAGAATGGTTAGATACAGAACCCTCAGCAATATTGAATGGAAATTTTAAAACACTAGGTTTAGTTTAGTTGTAAAGAATGATTATTTTTGAAGCCTAAAATAAAAAAAATGGCAGATTTATCTCAAAACGAATGGGAAGACCAATTAGAAAATGATGCAAATGCAGTAATTTTAGATGTTAGAACAGAAGAAGAAGTAGAAGAAGGTTATATACCAAATGCTAAACATATTGATTTTTATTTAGGAGAAGATTTTTTAGCAGCTTTAGAAGAACTAGATAAGACTAAGAATTATTATGTGTATTGTAGGTCTGGTAACCGTAGTGGACAAGCATGTGCGTTAATGAATAATATAGGAATAGAAAACACCTATAATTTAGAAGGTGGTTTTATGAATTGGGAAGGAGATGTTGTAGAAGACTAGTTTTCTTATTGTACATTTAAAGTCTCTACAACTAACTTTATTTTTTTGAAATGCGCGAAGACCTTCTTCATTTTATATGGAAGTATAAGAAATTACCTAGTAAAAATTTAAAAACTTCAAAAAATGAAAAGGTAGAAATACTATCGGTGGGCGGACATAACGATTTGTCTGGCCCCGACTTTTTTAATGCACAAATTAAGATTGACGACCAACTTTGGGCAGGGAATGTAGAAATACATTGTAATGCATCAGATTGGTATGCGCACCATCACGAAGAAGATGTTAATTACAACAATGTTATTTTACATGTAGTTTGGGAAAATGATATCGCAATTTTTAGAAAAGATAATACACAGATTCCAACCTTAGAACTTAAAAACTATATAGACCAATCACTTTTAGAAAATTATCAAAAACTTTTTGCTAAAGAAGGAAAGTCATTTATAAATTGCGAAAAAAATATTACTACGGTTGATCCCTTTTTAGTCCAAAATTGGTTAGATCGCTTGTATTTTGAACGATTAGAGCGGAAATCCAATTTTATTCTTGAAATTTTAGCACAAGAAAAAAACGATTGGGAGAAAGTATTATTTACAATGCTTCTGAAAAATTTTGGTTTAAAAATTAATGGAGATTCATTTTTTAGTATTTCACAAGTATTAGATTTTTCAATTGTTCGGAAAACGCAGCATAATAAATTAGAACTAGAAAGTTTACTTTTTGGTTTAGCAGGTTTTTTAGATGACAAAACACAGGTAGATGATTATTACATAAGTCTTAAAAAAGAATATGCTTATTTAAAACATAAGTTTAGCCTTATTGATGAAAGCATCCAAAAACCTGAGTTTTTTAAACTAAGACCTCCTAATTTTCCTACAATACGCTTGTCTCAATTTGCAAATGTATATGCAACACATCAAAGTATTTTTAATAAAATAATCAATGCAAAAAGTTTAAAAGAGCTGTATGCTATATTTAATGTAACAGCTACCTCGTATTGGGATAATCATTTTATTTTTGGTAAAACATCTAAAAACCATAAGAAAAGGTTAACTCAAAAATTTATTGATCTACTCATTATAAATACTATTCTGCCTTTAAAATTTTGTTATTATAAACATCAGGGTATGGATAAAGAAGAAGTAATTTTTGCAATAGTATCAGCCATTAAAAAGGAAGAGAATAGCATTATAAATAATTTTAAAACCATAGGACAGCAATCAAAAAATGCTTTTGAGACTCAAGCAATATTGCAATTGTATAACGAGTATTGTACAAAAAATAAATGTTTGCAATGCGCAGTAGGTAACAGTTTGTTAAAAAATGATTTTACTTAAATAATTCATTTACAATTGCAACATTATCGTATTGCTTAGTTATTACATTAATATATCTTATTTTTACTGTAATGAAAGCATTATACACTACATTATATTTTTTTCAAAAGAGAGGTTTCGAGGTTTGTAGGCGTATAGCAGAGCGCATCGGTATTAGAGCAAGAGTAGTTAGAACTTCATTTATCTACCTTACTTTTGTTACATTAGGTTTTGGTTTTGCTTTATATTTATTTTTAGCTTTTTGGTTAAAAATTAAAGATTTAATTTACACAAAAAGAACTTCTGTATTTGATTTATAGCTATGCTAAAACTTTTTCGTTCTAAAATATATTTGGCTGTATTGTTAGTGGTTTTAGTATTGCTTTTTGGTACTTTAGGCTATCGTTATATTGCAGATTATAGTTGGGTTAATGCACTTTACATGACTATTATAACTGTGGGCACAGTTGGTTTTTCTGAGGTAAAACCTTTAGATACAGAAGCAAAAATATTTACTATATTTTTAATTATTTCAAGTGTATTTATATTCGCATTTGCGATATCTGTCATAACAGAATACATATTAAGTAGAAACTCACTAGAACTTTTAAAAAAGAAAAAAGTGGAAAATCAGATTAAAAAACTCTCTAAACATGTAATTGTTTGTGGATATGGTAGAAACGGCAGGCAAGCAGTAGAGAAATTAAAAGCCTATAAAAGGCCTTTTGTTGTTATTGAAAAAGATAAAGAAGTTATTGAAAATTTTAAAGATGATTTGCTTTTTGTAGAAGGTGATGTTAATAATGATGAGGTATTACAAGAAGCAGGTATTGATAAAGCGCAGTATCTTATAACAGCATTACCAGAAGATGCAGTTAATTTGTTTGTAGTACTTTCAGCGCGTCAGTTAAATAAAAAGTTATTTATCATTAGTAGAGCATCCTTAGTTACCTCTCAAAATAAATTAAAATTAGCTGGAGCAGATAAAGTTATTATGCCAGATAAAATTGGAGGTGAACACATGGCGTCTTTAGTAGTTATGCCAGATTTAATCACTTTTATGGATAAACTTTCTGTAGAAGGAGAGCATACTACCAATTTAGAGGAAGTGGCTATTGAAGATTTTGCAGATCAAGTAGATTGCAATTCACTAAGAGATTTAGATTTAAGAAATACAACAGGCTGCACAATAATTGGGTATATTGCTCCAGACGGGGAGTACATAATTAACCCTGAAGCCGATTTAAAATTACAGCCTAAAAGTAAAGTAATCGTTTTAGGAAGACCAGAACAAATTAGTAAATTAAATAAAATGTTTCATATTGATTAAGGATAATTTAATGAATACTTGATTTCGTTATATATTTTTATGATATTGCAGTTTAATAACCTTATTAAAAATTAATCAAAAAGAAAATTATGAAGTATAGACTTCTTACCCTTTTGGCAGTATTCTTGCCAATTTTAACTTATGCACAAGACTTATCCATTTCTCAAAATATAACTGATGAATCTGATGAAATAAAAACAGCTACTATAGTTATCGATGTAAAGGGAGGACAGAGTCCTTACGAATATTTTTGGTCAGAGGCTTCTGTAGATACTAAAACAAATAAAGTTGAAAACGCTACAGAGGGTAAAGAGTATTCCGTAAAAGTTGTAGATGCTAATGGTAAAAGTAAGGAATTAACTTTTGTAGTACCAACCAATTCTGTGCCAGAAAGTTTAAGTGCAGCATTTGCTCCAGTTGTAAGTTTTATGGATAAATATTTCTTTTTTGATCCATTTCATGCAATAGGTTTATATGATAATAGAGTAAGAGGTGATAATGGAGAGATTCTTTTGAACCCTAATGGAACTGAAAAGACTATAAAAGTGCCTTTTATGGTAATTTGGTTGATCTTAGGAGCTTTATTTTTTACGTTAAGGTTTAGGTTTATTAATTTTAGAGGTATAAAACATTCTATAGATTTAATTAGAGGAAAGTATGATGATCCTGATGCTGAAGGCGAGGTAACCCATTTTCAAGCCTTAGCAACTGCTGTTTCTGGGACAGTTGGCTTAGGGAATATTGCAGGTGTGGCAGTAGCGGTAGCAACTGGTGGTCCTGGAGCAACTTTTTGGCTCATATTGGCTGGTTTAATAGGAATGTCTTCTAAATTTGTAGAATGTACACTTGGTGTTAAATATAGAGTAATAGAAAAAGATGGGAGTATATCTGGTGGGCCTATGCAATACCTAAAAAAGGGTTTTGAAGAAAGAGGTTTTAAAAAGACGGGTAAATTTTTATCTGTAATATATGCTTTCATTATTATGTTAGCTGCTTTTGCAGCAGGTTCAATGTTTCAAGCTAATCAGGCTACTGCACAATTATCAAGTGTTTTGGGTGTAGGAGGAGTGGCTAAAACTTTTATTGGGATAGGTATAGCAGTTTTAGTTGGTATTGTTATCGTTGGCGGACTTAAAGGTATTGCTAGAGTAACAGATAAAGTTGTGCCATCTATGGCGGGCTTATATATATTAATGTGCGTAATTGTAATTGGCGCTAATATATCTAACGTAGGTAGTGCCTTTAGTTTAATTATAGAAGGTGCTTTTAATCCTAAGGCTATATATGGTGGATTTTTGGGTGTTTTAGTATTGGGTTTCCAAAGGGCTGCATTCTCAAATGAAGCAGGATTAGGTTCTGCTTCTATTGCGCATTCTGCTGCTAAAACAAAGCATCCGGTATCCGAAGGTTTTGTTGCACTCTTAGAACCATTTATAGATACTGTTGTTGTTTGCACACTAACAGCTTTAGTTTTAATTTTTACAGGTACTTATGAAGGTGAAACTGCTACAGGTTCTGCTTTAACAGCGGTTGCCTTTGGTAAGGTTATACCAGGCGCTAGTATATTTTTAACTATCGCTATATTTTTATTTGCATTCTCTACCATATTAACTTGGTCTTATTATGGGGTTCAGGCTGCTCAGAGTTTATTTGGGGAAACTAAAACAGTAACAAATATCTTTAAGATAGTTTTTCTGCTAACAGTTATATTAGGTGCCTCAATAGGCTTAGGTGCTGTTATTGATTTTGCAGATATGATGTTTTTAACTTTAGCAATTCCAAACCTTATTGGCTTGTATTTAATGAGTGGTAGTGTAGCTAAAGATTTAAAAGAATATATGGCCAAGGTTAAATCTGGTGAAATAGCTAAAGTTAAATAGCATGCTATTTCAATAATTATGAAAAATATAAAATCTCACTTCAAGTTCTCTAAACAAGAACGAAGTGGGATTTTCTTTTTATTAGTTATAATTATTACGCTACAGTTGGCATATTTTTATTTTAATTATACTTCTGAAGATGCTGTAAATAATAATTTGTTAGATGTTGAAACGCAACAGCAGGTAGATCTGTTAAAGGAAAAAGCGCTAAAACAAGATTTATTAAAAATATTCCCTTTTAATCCAAACTTTATTACAGATTATAAAGGCTATACGTTAGGAATGTCTGCTACAGAATTAGACCGACTTTTTCGGTATAGAAAAGAAGGTAAATATGTGAATTCAGCTAAAGAATTTCAAGAGATTACTCAAATTTCAGATTCACTTTTAAAATCCATACAACCTTATTTTAAATTTCCAGAATGGGTTGCTAATAAAAAGGTGGTCCCTAAAATGTCGTATTCAGCTCATTCAACTAAAAACCCAATAAAGTTTCAAGATATCAATACAGCAATAGCTGCCGACTTTAAAACAGTATATGGTGTAGGCGATAAGTTGTCTGTAAGGATTGTAAAATTTAGAGATAGATTAGGAGGTTTTTTGGTAAATGAACAACTACAGGATGTTTATGGTTTAACCCCAGAAGTAGTAGAAAGAATTTTGTCAAAATTTAAAGTACTTCATCAACTACCAGTTAAGAAAATCAATATTAATACAGCTACAGTACAAGAAATAAGTTCTTTGGTGTATATAAAATATAAGGTTGCGTTAAATATTGTAGCGTATCGTAATACAAATGGTATTTTTGCAAACTTAAATGAGTTGAAAAATATAGCTGATTTTCCATCAGAAAAGATTGATAGAATAGCATTATATTTGTCTCTATAAAATTATTGATATGACAGGCATGTACTTCACAGAAGAACATCAATTATTCAGAGAAAGTCTTAAAGGTTTTTTACAAAAAGAAGTAGTTCCTAATATAGAGAAATGGGAACAAAGTGGAACTATAGATCGTTTTATTTGGGAGAAGTTTGGAGAAATGGGTTTTTTTGGTATTGCATACCCTGAAGCCTACGGAGGTTTAGGTTTAGATTTATTTTATACCGTAATATTTTTAGAAGAATTACAAAAAATTAATTCAGGTGGTTTTGCTGCGGCTATGTGGGCACATGCTTATTTAGCAATGACACATGTTAATGCAGAAGGAAGTGAAGCAATAAAGCAAAAATATTTAACAAAAAGTATTACAGGAGAGCTAATTGGGGCTATGGCGGTTACAGAACCCTTTGGTGGTAGTGATGTGGCTGGTATGAGAACTACTGCTGTTAAAAAAGGAGATACCTATATTATAAACGGTTCAAAAACATTTATTACAAATGGGGTTTGTAGTGATTATATTATTGTGGCTGCCAAAACAAATCCAGAATTAGGGAATAAAGGGATTAGTATCTTTATTGTAGATAGAGATACGCCTGGCGTATCTGCAACAAAATTAAACAAGTTAGGTTGGAGAGCATCTGATACAGGAGAAATAGCTTTTGATAATGTTACAATTCCTGCTAGTAATTTAATGGGAGAAGAGAATAAAGGCTTTGCTTATATTATGCAGCATTTTGCACTAGAACGCTTAATAATGGGGGTTAATGCACATGCAAGAGCAGAGTTTGCGTTGGAGTATGCTATGCAATACATGTCCGAAAGGCATGCTTTTGGTCAGTCAATTAATAAATTCCAGGCTTTACGACATACCATAGCGGATGCGTATGCAGATATGGAAGTTTGTAAAGCATTTAACTATGTAGTTACAGCAAGATTAGATAAGGGGGAGTATGTTGTGAAAGAAGCTACAATTTCTAAATTAAAATCTACTAAAATGGCAGATGAAGTAATTTATAATTGCTTGCAATTTTTAGGTGGTTATGGTTATATGGAAGATTATCCTATGGCGAGATTATCAAGAGATAGTAGACTAGGTCCAATTGGAGGGGGCACTTCTGAAATCTTGAGAGAGATTATCGCCAAAATGATTATAGACAAGAAAGAATACAAACCAGCAACAAATTAGGTGTTGTTTATCGTTTTGGCGAAAATTACTTTTCCAATTTGCCAAAATGATTATTGACAAGAAAGAATACAAGCCTGCAACAAATTAGGTATTGTTTATCGTTTTGACGAAAATTGTTTTTTTTAATTTGCCAAAATGATTATTGACAAGAAAGAATACAGGCCTGCAACAAGTTAGATTTTTACTCATGAACATAAAAAATAATTTAATTATTGATTTTTTTGATGGTCAGTTATAAATTACTTTGTACATTTGCAGCCTTAATCACTAAAGAAAGGAGGTTGTAGCCCATGTTAATAATACCAATAAAAGAAGGAGAAAACATCGATAGAGCTTTAAAGCGTTTCAAGCGTAAGTTTGATAGAACTGGAACAATGCGTCAATTAAGAAAGCGCCAGCAGTTCACAAAACCTTCTGTAGAGCGAAGAGCTCAAATACAGAAAGCTAATTATATTCAAGGTCTAAGAGATCAAGAAGAAATATAGTTCTATTCGTTAAAATTATATATTTAAAGCTCTGCAATTGCAGGGCTTTTTTTGTTTTAATTAACCGTAAATAGGTTACTTACTTAATTCTAAAAATGTAACTTTACTCAATAATTGAGATTTTAAATGCTCCGACGTTTGCGTCGAAATCAATATTAATTTTCTTTTTAATACCTTGTGGGTTTCCTCCAAGGTTATATACTATTATGAGTATAACTTCATTTATTGAATACCTTTCTTTAGAACGCAATTATTCTAAACATACTATTAATGCATATCAAAAAGATATAGAAGAATTTTGTGGTTTTTGTAAAGAGGAATTTCAGATTTCTAATATAGATAAAGTTGATTATAATTTAATACGCAATTGGATAGTTGCCTTAGTGAATAATGGAATAACCAATAGATCCATTAATCGTAAAATAGCATCCTTAAAAGCGTATTATAAATTTTTGCTCAAAATTAATGTAATTTCGGTAAATCCTCTTTCAAAGCATAAAGCTTTAAAAACGAGTAAAAAAATTGAGATTCCTTTTTCAGAATTAGAAATGGAACAATTATTATCTCAAATTCCTTTCCCTGATGATTTTGAGGGCTCTAGGGATAAATTGATTATAGAATTGCTTTATACAACAGGAATCAGAAGAATTGAACTTGTAAACTTACAATTAGGAGATCTAGATTTTAGTCAAAAATCATTAAAAGTACTTGGGAAAAGAAATAAAGAAAGGATATTACCTTTATTAGAAAGTACTATGTTGTTATTTGATGAATATCTGGAGAAAAGAAGTGTATTGAAAAAGGAGAAATCTGAATTACATGTTTTCTTATCTAAGAAAGGAGTTAAGATTTATGAAACCCTTGTGTATAGAGTTGTAAATTATTATTTTAATTTGGTGTCTAGCAAAACAAAAAGGAGTCCTCATATTCTAAGGCATACTTTTGCTACGCATTTACTTAATAAAGGTGCAGACCTTAATGCGGTTAAAGAATTATTGGGTCATGCAAGTTTATCATCTACGCAAGTATATACACATAATAGTATAGCAGAATTAAAAAAAGTACATCTTTTGTCTCATCCGAGAAATAAAGAATAAAAATAAAGTCAGATTAGAGACAGTCTAAATGACTTTTAAAATTAAATAACAGCCTCTAAAAATTTGTTTATAAAATAGTATAAATGTTATCAGTAAATTTTATTTATGGAAGAGAACTGATCGTTTTTATTTGAAATAGATTAATAAATTTAAAGCGTGTAGCTATAAAGGATAAGATTTTAAGGGTGTCTGAAAGTGAAAAAAGAGCGTTATATAATTAAACATAAATTTATTATAGATAAGCGATATATGTCTTTAGAGCAGATTATTAATGTGGTTTTTAGTCCGTTAAAAAGAGTCTTTTAGAGTGGGAATAAAAATTATATAAGGAAGTGTAATTTTTTTTCAAAAAATGTTTTGTTTAAATAAAACATATATATACATTTGCAGTCCGTTAGAAAAACGGACTTTTTTTTGAGTAAAAAAGTAGCAAAAGCCGATGTAGCTCAGCTGGCTAGAGCAGCTGATTTGTAATCAGCAGGTCGTGGGTTCGAGTCCCTCCATCGGCTCTTTGAAATATTGAAATTTTTTGTTTTGGGGAGATACTCAAGCGGCCAACGAGGGCAGACTGTAAATCTGCTGACTACGTCTTCGCAGGTTCGAATCCTGCTCTCCCCACAAAAAAAATAAACTATATGAAATTATAACACTATATTTGCCGTCATAATTTTTATAGATAAGGTAATGCGAGAGTAGCTCAGTTGGTAGAGCGTCAGCCTTCCAAGCTGAATGTCGCCGGTTCGAACCCGGTCTCTCGCTCAAAAAAACCTTGAGTTTAAGGTTGTTCTTTTGGGTTATAATGGTATTGATATGCTTTTTTAATTCAAACCTGCCGGTGTAGCTCAGGGGTAGAGCGTTTCCTTGGTAAGGAAGAGGTCACGAGTTCAATTCTCGTCATTGGCTCTAAGATAAGCATTAATTGTACACTAATATAAACTAAGATTAAAATTCAATACACATGGCAAAGGAAACTTTCGATCGTTCCAAACCGCATTTAAATATCGGTACTATAGGACACGTAGATCACGGTAAAACTACATTGACTGCCGCTATTACAACTGTTTTGGCAAACGCAGGATTGTCTGAGTTGAGAAGTTTCGACTCTATAGACAACGCTCCTGAAGAAAAAGAAAGAGGTATTACTATTAATACATCTCACGTAGAATATTCTACAGCTAACCGTCATTATGCTCACGTTGACTGTCCAGGTCACGCGGATTATGTAAAGAACATGGTTACTGGTGCTGCTCAAATGGACGGTGCTATTCTTGTTGTTGCTGCTACAGATGGTCCAATGCCACAAACTCGTGAACACATCCTTTTAGGTCGCCAGGTTGGTATTCCTAGAATTGTTGTTTTTATGAACAAAGTGGATATGGTAGATGATGAAGAGCTTTTAGAGCTTGTTGAAATGGAAATTAGAGAGTTGCTTTCTTTCTATGAGTATGATGGTGATAACGGTCCTGTTGTGGCTGGTTCTGCTTTAGGTGCACTTAATGGTGATCAAAAGTGGGTTGATACTGTTATGTCTTTAATGGAGGCTGTTGATTCTTGGATTGAACTTCCAAAGAGAGACGTTGATAAAGATTTCTTAATGCCTGTTGAAGATGTATTTACGATTACTGGTCGTGGTACTGTTGCAACTGGACGTATAGAAACTGGTGTTGCTAATACAGGTGATCCAGTTGATATTATCGGTATGGGTGCTGAGAAATTAGCTTCTACTATTACTGGTGTTGAAATGTTCCGTAAAATATTAGATAGAGGTGAAGCAGGTGATAATGTAGGTATCTTATTAAGAGGTATTGAAAAATCTGATATCAAAAGAGGAATGGTAATTTGTAAGCCAGGTTCTGTTAAACCACATGCAAAGTTTAAAGCTGAGGTTTATGTGCTTAAAAAAGAAGAAGGTGGTCGTCACACACCATTCCACAATAACTATCGTCCGCAGTTTTATGTAAGAACTACAGATGTTACAGGTACAATTAACCTTCCTGATGGAGTTGAAATGGTAATGCCAGGTGATAACCTTACTATTACTGTTGATTTATTATCTCCAATTGCATTAAGTGTAGGTTTACGTTTCGCTATCCGTGAAGGTGGTAGAACTGTAGGTGCAGGTCAGGTAACTGAGATTATAGATTAATCACAAGATATAAATTATTTTCATTTGAGGGTGTCCCGCTTTAGCGGGATACCTTTCGATGTAAATAGATACGGGTGTAGCTCAGTTGGTAGAGCACTGGTCTCCAAAACCAGGTGTCGGGAGTTCGAGTCTCTCCTCCCGTGCAATAAAAAAAATGTTTGGTTTTGCGCCATTATAATTATAAAGTTTAATCTTTCAGGATATGTTAACATATATAAAAGAATCAATAGAAGAACTAAGAACTAATATTACATTGCCTTCTAAAAAGGAAGCATCTAATCTTATGGTTGTTGTAGCTGTTTTTTCTGTATTATTTGCGTTAGCAACTTGGGGTGCTGATACTTATTTTGTTGACGCTGTTTCAGGGAATCTATTTGATCCAGAGTTTTATACAAAAGTATTAGATGATTCTGGGTTTCTAGGTGTATTGAAATTGCTATGGTATATAATTCTTTCATTGCTAATTCTTTATGGTGTTTCTTCATTTTTAACAAATAAAAAGTAAGAAATATGTCTGAAGTTTTAGAAAAAAAGTGGTATGTAGTAAGGGCTGTTAGTGGTCAAGAAAACAAAATAAAAGGCTATATAGAAACTGAAGTTGCTAGATTAGGGTTTTCTGACTATTTAGAAGATGTTCTTGTGCCTACAGAAAAAGTTATTCAGATACGCAATGGGAAGAAAATAAATAAAGAAAAGGTTTACTTTCCAGGTTACATTATGATAAAAGCTAATTTAGGTGGTGAGATGGTACATATTATCCGTTCTATCACTAATGTAATTGGTTTTTTAGGAGAGGTAAAAGGAGGAGATCCTATTCCGTTGAGAAAATCGGAAGTTAACCGTATGTTAGGTAAAGTAGATGAGTTAACTATTACTACAGATAGTGTGGCAATACCATATGTTTTAGGAGAAACTGTTAAAGTAATAGACGGTCCTTTTAATGGTTTTAATGGTACTGTAGAAAAAGTAAATGAAGAAAAGCGTAAGCTAGAAGTTATGGTTAAAATTTTCGGAAGAAAAACACCATTAGAACTTAGCTATATGCAAGTAGAAAAAGTATAATAACAAGTGTTACATATAAAATTGTGTGCTTCCAAAAACACAATTCAATTTAATTAAAAACAATGGCAAAAGAAGTAAGTAAAGTAGTTAAACTACAAGTTAGGGGAGGTGCAGCGAATCCGTCGCCACCGGTTGGACCCGCTTTAGGTGCTGCCGGTGTTAACATCATGGAGTTCTGTAAGCAATTTAATGCTCGTACACAGGACAAACAAGGTAAAGTATTACCTGTTGCGATCACCGTTTATAAAGACAAATCATTTGACTTTATTGTAAAGACACCTCCAGCAGCCGTTCAACTAATGGAAGCAGCTAAGATTAAAAAAGGATCTGGTGAACCTAACCGAGTAAAAAATGGAAATGTATCTTGGGATCAAATCAAAACTATCGCAGAAGATAAAATGGTGGATCTTAACGCATTTACTGTAGAATCTGCAATGAGTATGATTGCTGGTACTGCAAGATCAATGGGTTTAAAAGTTTCAGGAACAAGACCTTTTTAATATCTTATAAAAGCAATTTATAATGGCAAAGTTAACAAAAAAGCAAAAAGATGCGCTTTCTAAGATAGACAAGAATAAAGTCTATTCTGTAAAAGAAGGTTCAGCTTTGGTAAAACAAATCACAAATGTAAAATTTGATGCATCTATTGATTTAGCAGTTCGTTTAGGAGTAGATCCAAGAAAAGCAAATCAAATGGTACGTGGGGTGGTTACACTTCCTCATGGTACTGGTAAAGATGTTAAAGTTTTAGCATTAGTAACTCCAGATAAAGAAGCAGAAGCTAAAGAAGCTGGTGCTGATTTTGTAGGATTAAATGAGTATTTGGATAAAATAAAAGGCGGTTGGACAGATGTTGATGTAATCATCACTATGCCAAGTGTTATGGGTAAATTAGGACCTTTAGGAAGAGTTCTTGGACCAAGAGGTTTAATGCCTAATCCAAAAACTGGTACAGTAACTATGGATGTAGCAAAAGCAGTATCCGAAGTAAAGGCTGGTAAAATTGATTTTAAAGTAGACAAAACAGGTATCGTTCATGCGGCAATAGGAAAAGTTTCTTTTACCGAAGAAAAGATATATGAAAATGCAAAAGAACTTATAGATACTTTAGTGAAGTTAAAACCAACGGCATCAAAAGGTATTTATATTAAAAGTATTTTTATGTCTAGTACTATGAGTCCTAGTGTTCAATTAGATGCTAAAACTGTTTAATTCAAAGGTATTATGACTAGAAAAGAAAAATTAAACGTTATAAAAGATTTAACTGCACAATTAGGTGATAGTTCAACGATTTACTTAGCAGATATTTCTGGCTTAGATGCTGTTACTACTTCTGATTTAAGAAGAGCTTGTTTTAAAGCTAATGTTAAATTAGCAGTTGTTAAGAATACACTTCTTGCAAAAGCAATGCAAGATTCTGATAAAGAATTTGGTGAGCTTCCAGATGTTTTAAAAGGAAATACCTCTTTAATGTTTGCAGAGACTGGTAATGCTCCTGCAAAATTAATAAAAGCATTTAGAGCTAAAACCAAAGATAAACCATTGTTAAAAGGAGCTTTTGTAGAAGAAGCTGTATACATTGGCGATGATCAATTAGAATCTTTAGTTAATATTAAATCTAAAGAAGAAGTAATTGGTGATATCATTACCTTATTACAATCTCCAGCTAAAAACGTTATCTCTGGACTTAAGTCTGGTGGTGGTAAATTAGCAGGTATTATAAAAACATTATCAGAAAGATAACATACGCGCACTAAAAACAAATTATATTTTAAAAATTTATTAAACGATAGAAAAATGGCAGATTTAAAAGATTTCGCAGAACAATTAGTTAACTTAACTGTAAAAGAAGTTAATGACTTAGCTACTATATTAAAAGATGAGTATGGCATAGAGCCTGCTGCTGCAGCTGTTGCAGTTGCTGCTGGTGGAGCTGCTGGCGGTGGAGAAGCTGCAGAAGAGAAAACTGAATTTGATGTAATATTAAAAGCAGCTGGATCTTCTAAATTAGCAGTAGTAAAAGCTGTTAAAGAATTAACAGGTTTAGGATTAAAAGATGCTAAAGATATAGTTGATAGCGCACCTAAAGCTATTAAAGAGGGTGTTACTAAAGACGAAGCAGAAGGAATCCAAAAAGCTTTAGAAGAAGCAGGAGCAGAAGTTGAGCTTAAGTAATATAAGCCATATATAGTATTTTGGTTTAGGTCTTTTCACTTTAAAGTGGTAAGGCCTAAACCTATTTATGTATGTTAAGTAGAATAACATACAACATAAAGTTAGTAATTATAACCAAAATTTTGTCCATTGATGTTCACAAATCAGACTGAAAGAATAAATTTCGCATCCGCTAAGAACATACCTAATTATCCTGATTTCTTGGACATTCAGGTAAAATCTTTTCAAGATTTTTTTCAGCTAGAAACAAAATCTGATGAGAGAGGAAACGAAGGATTATATAATACCTTCATGGAAAATTTTCCAATTACGGATACAAGAAATCAATTCGTATTAGAATTCCTAGATTATTTTATAGATCCGCCTCGTTACTCAATCCAAGAATGTATAGAGCGTGGCCTTACACACAGTGTTCCGCTAAAAGCTAGGTTAAAACTTTACTGTACCGATCCTGAGCATGAGGATTTTGAAACTATAGTACAAGATGTTTATTTGGGAACTATCCCTTATATGACACCGAGTGGTACTTTTGTAATTAATGGTGCGGAGCGTGTTGTTGTTTCGCAACTACACAGATCTCCTGGTGTATTTTTTGGTCAGTCATTTCATGCAAATGGAACAAAATTATATTCTGCAAGAGTTATTCCTTTTAAAGGATCTTGGATAGAATTTGCTACCGATATTAATGGTGTTATGTATGCCTATATCGATAGAAAGAAAAAATTACCTGTAACTACTTTATTTAGAGCTATTGGCTTTGAAAGTGATAAAGATATTTTAGAAATTTTTGATTTATCAGAAGAAGTAAAAGTTTCTAATGCAGGACTTAAAAAAGTACTTGGTCGTAAACTAGCGGCAAGAGTATTAAACACATGGCACGAAGATTTCGTTGATGAAGATACTGGTGAAGTTGTATCTATTGAGCGAAACGAAATTATTTTAGATCGTGATACCGTATTAGAAAAAGAGCATATAGCTCAGATTGTTGAAGCAGATGTAAAAACAGTTCTTTTACACAAGGAAAGCGCAGCACAATCAGATTATGGAATTATTCATAATACACTACAAAAAGATCCTACGAATTCTGAAAAAGAAGCAGTAGAACACATATACCGTCAATTACGTAATGCCGAACCGCCAGATGAAGAAACTGCGCGTGGTATTATAGACAAATTATTCTTTTCAGATCAACGTTATAATTTAGGAGAAGTTGGTCGTTATAGAATGAACAAAAAATTACAGCTTGATATTGGAATGGACAAACAAGTTTTGACCAAAGAAGATATCATAACAATTATCAAATACCTTATAGAATTAATTAATTCTAAAGCAGAGATTGATGATATTGATCACCTTTCTAATCGTCGTGTAAGAACAGTTGGGGAGCAATTATCACAACAATTTGGTGTTGGTTTAGCACGTATGGCAAGAACAATTCGCGAGCGTATGAATGTGCGTGATAACGAAGTGTTTACACCAATAGATTTGATTAATGCAAAGACATTATCTTCTGTAATTAATTCATTTTTTGGTACAAACCAATTATCTCAGTTTATGGATCAGACTAATCCATTAGCAGAGATAACACATAAGAGAAGATTATCAGCATTAGGGCCTGGAGGTCTTTCTAGAGAGAGAGCTGGTTTTGAGGTTCGTGATGTTCACTATACACACTATGGTAGATTATGTCCTATAGAAACACCTGAAGGTCCAAATATTGGTTTGATATCTTCATTAGCAGTATTCTCTAAAGTAAACCCTATGGGATTCTTAGAGACACCTTATAGAAAAGTAGAAAATGGTAAAGTAGATACTGAGAATTTTGGTTATTTAAGTGCGGAAGAAGAAGAAGGGATGAAAATTGCGCAAGCAAATATTCCTTTAAAAGAAGATGGTACTATAATCAATGATAAAGTTATTGCAAGAGAAGAAGGAGATTTCCCTGTAGTAAGCCCAACGGATATTAACTATACGGATGTTGCTCCAAATCAGATTGCTTCTATTTCGGCATCTTTAATTCCGTTCTTAGAGCATGATGATGCAAACCGTGCACTGATGGGATCTAACATGATGCGCCAAGCAGTGCCATTATTAAAGCCACAATCTCCTATTGTAGGAACAGGTTTAGAACGTCAAGTAGCATCAGATTCTAGAGTACTAATAAATGCTGAAGGCGATGGAGTAGTACAATATGTAGATGCGCTTAAAGTAACGGTTAAATATGATAGAACTGATGAAGAACGTTTAGTGAGTTTTGAAGAAGACTCTAAAACGTATGAATTAGTTAAATTTAGAAAAACTAACCAAGGAACAAGTATTAACTTAAAACCAATTGTACAAAAAGGTGATAAAGTTAAAAAAGGACAAGTTCTTTGTGAAGGATATGCAACTGAAAAAGGAGAATTAGCCTTAGGTAGAAACCTTAAAGTGGCATTTATGCCTTGGAAAGGATATAATTTTGAAGATGCAATTGTAATTTCTGAAAAAGTTGTTCGTGAAGATGTTTTTACCTCTATACACGTAGATGAGTACTCTTTAGAAGTGAGAGATACAAAATTAGGAGCAGAAGAATTAACGAATGATATTCCTAATGTTTCTGAAGAAGCTACTAAAGATTTAGATGAGTATGGAATGATTAGAATTGGAGCCGAAGTAAAACCTGGCGATATTCTAATTGGTAAAATTACACCTAAAGGAGAATCAGATCCAACACCTGAAGAGAAATTATTACGAGCTATTTTTGGAGATAAAGCAGGAGATGTTAAAGATGCATCTTTAAAAGCTTCTCCTTCATTAAGAGGAGTAGTAATCGATAAGAAATTATTTTCAAGATCTATAAAAGATAAGCGTAAGCGTTCTGAAGATAAAGAAGCAATTTCTAAATTAGAATTAGAATATGAAGTAAAATTCCAACAGTTAAAAGATGTTTTAGTTGAAAAACTATTTACATTGGTTAATGGAAAAACATCTCAAGGTGTTCTTAATGATTTAGGTGAAGAAGTGCTTCCAAAAGGGAAAAAATATACCATGAAAATGTTAAATGCTGTTGACGATTTTGCGCACTTAGTGGGTGGAAGCTGGACAACAGATAAGGAAACAAATACCATGGTTGCTGATTTGTTACATAATTATAAAATTAAACTTAATGATCTTCAAGGAAACTTAAGAAGAGATAAGTTTACCATTTCTGTTGGGGATGAATTACCAGCAGGAATTATGAAATTGGCTAAAGTATATATCGCTAAAAAACGTAAACTAAAAGTAGGGGATAAAATGGCGGGGCGTCATGGTAACAAAGGTATTGTTGCCCGTATAGTACGTCAAGAAGATATGCCTTTCTTAGAAGACGGAACACCAGTAGATATTGTATTGAATCCGTTAGGGGTACCATCTCGTATGAATATTGGTCAGATTTATGAAACTGTTCTTGGATGGGCAGGTCTTAAATTAGGGAAAAAGTATGCTACACCAATTTTTGATGGAGCTACTTTAGATCAAATTAATACCTATACAGATGAAGCAGGTATTCCAAGATTTGGACATACTTACCTACACGATGGAGGAACAGGAAAACGTTTTGATCAACCCGCAACAGTTGGTGTGATTTATATGTTGAAACTTGGACACATGGTAGATGATAAAATGCACGCTCGTTCCATAGGGCCATATTCTTTAATTACGCAACAACCATTAGGTGGTAAAGCACAATTTGGTGGTCAGCGTTTTGGAGAAATGGAAGTTTGGGCACTAGAGGCATATGGAGCATCTGCAACGTTACGTGAAATATTAACAGTTAAATCTGATGATGTTGTAGGTAGAGCTAAAACATACGAATCTATTGTTAAAGGAGAAACAATGCCAGAACCTGGTTTACCAGAATCTTTCAATGTATTAATGCACGAACTTAAAGGATTAGGTTTAGATATTAGACTGGAAGAATAATTAAGAGTAAGTTTTATAGAAAATACTATTAGTCACAAACATTTTTAATTTACTATCACCATACTTATGGCTAGACAAAGAGATAATAACACACAAAAAAGGTTTAATAAAATTTCAATAGGATTGGCTTCACCAGAGTCTATTCTGGCAGAGTCAAGGGGAGAAGTTTTAAAGCCTGAAACGATAAACTATAGAACACATAAACCAGAGCGTGATGGGCTTTTCTGTGAGCGTATTTTTGGTCCTGTGAAGGATTATGAATGTGCTTGTGGTAAATATAAGAGAATCCGTTACCGTGGTATTGTTTGTGATCGTTGTGGTGTAGAGGTTACAGAAAAAAAAGTACGTAGAGATAGAGTAGGGCATATTAATTTGGTGGTACCTGTAGCTCATATTTGGTATTTCCGTTCGTTACCAAATAAAATAGGATACCTCTTAGGTTTACCTTCTAAGAAATTAGACATGATTATCTATTATGAGCGTTATGTTGTAATTCAGGCTGGTATTGCAAAAGGACCAGAAGGTGAGGAAATCAATAAAATGGATTTCTTAACAGAAGAAGAGTACCTTAATATCTTAGAATCAATACCAGTAGAAAATCAGTATTTAGAAGATTCTGACCCAAATAAGTTTATCGCTAAAATGGGAGCAGAATGTTTAATTGATATTTTAGCACGTATCGATTTAGATGAACTTTCTTTTAGCTTAAGACATAAAGCAAATACAGAAACATCTAAGCAACGTAAAACAGAAGCATTAAAAAGACTTCAGGTAGTTGAATCACTTAGAGAGTCTCAAGAGAATAGAGAAAACAGACCAGAGTGGATGATTATGAAAGTAATCCCAGTTATTCCACCTGAATTACGTCCTTTAGTACCATTAGATGGTGGTCGTTTTGCTACTTCAGATTTAAATGATTTATACAGAAGAGTTATTATTAGAAATAACCGTTTAAAAAGGTTAGTTGAAATAAAAGCACCAGAAGTAATTCTTAGAAATGAGAAACGTATGCTTCAGGAATCTGTAGATTCTTTATTTGATAATACAAGAAAAGCATCAGCAGTAAAAACAGAGTCTAACAGACCATTAAAATCACTTTCAGATTCATTGAAAGGGAAGCAAGGTCGTTTCCGTCAAAACTTATTAGGAAAACGTGTAGATTATTCAGCACGTTCAGTAATTGTTGTTGGACCAGAAATGAAATTGTTCGAATGTGGTCTTCCTAAGGATATGGCTGCGGAATTATACAAGCCTTTTGTAATTCGTAAATTAATAGAAAGAGGTATTGTAAAAACAGTTAAATCTGCTAAAAAAATAATAGATAAAAAAGAACCTGTAGTTTGGGATATTCTTGAAAACGTATTAAAAGGTCACCCAGTGCTATTAAACAGGGCTCCTACATTACACCGTTTAGGAATTCAAGCATTTCAACCAAAACTTATAGAAGGAAAAGCAATTCGTTTACACCCATTAGTATGTACTGCATTTAATGCAGATTTTGATGGGGATCAAATGGCTGTTCACTTACCATTAGGGCCAGAAGCAATTTTAGAAGCACAATTATTAATGTTAGCTTCTCATAATATTCTAAACCCTGCAAATGGTTCTCCTATTACCGTACCATCTCAGGATATGGTCTTGGGTCTGTATTATATGACCAAAGAACGTAAATCAACTCCAGAAGTAAGTATTAAGGGAGAAGGGCTAACTTTTTATTCTGCAGAAGAAGTTGTTATTGCTTTTAACGAAGGAATGGTAGACTTAAATGCTGGAATTAAAGTAAGAGCAAAAGATTTTAATGAAGAAGGAGAATTAGTAAATCAAATTATATCCACAACAACTGGTAGAGTATTATTTAATATGATGGTGCCAGAGAAAGCGGGGTATATTAATGACGTATTAAATAAAAAATCTTTAAGAGATATTATCGGTGGAATTTTAGCAGTAACAGATGTTCCTACTACTGCAGACTTCCTAGATAAAATTAAAACTATGGGATATGAATTTGCCTTTAAAGGTGGATTGTCCTTTAGTTTAGGAGATATTATTATCCCGCCAGAAAAACATACCATGATTGCTGAGGCAAATGGCCAAGTAGATGGTATTATGGCAAACTATAACATGGGGCTTATTACAAATAATGAGCGTTATAACCAAGTTATTGATGTTTGGACTTCTACCAATGCGCAGCTTACTGAGTTAGCAATGAAGCGTATTCGTGAAGATCAGCAAGGCTTCAACTCAGTATATATGATGCTTGATTCTGGTGCAAGGGGTTCTAAAGAGCAAATTCGCCAGTTAACCGGTATGCGTGGATTAATGGCAAAACCTAAAAAATCTACAGCAGGTGGTGGTGAGATTATTGAAAACCCAATTTTATCTAACTTTAAAGAAGGTTTATCAATCTTAGAATATTTTATATCTACTCACGGTGCGCGTAAAGGACTTGCAGATACAGCACTTAAAACTGCTGATGCTGGTTACTTAACAAGACGTTTAGTTGATGTTTCTCAAGATGTTATTATCAATACAGAAGATTGTGGTACATTAAGAGGTATAGAAGTAGAAGCTTTAAAGAAAAACGAAGAAGTTGTAGAAACTTTAGGAGAACGTATTCTAGGTAGAGTTTCTTTACATGATGTATATGATCCATTAACTCAAGAATTAATATTGAGCGCTGGTCAAGAAGTATTAGAAGCTGATGTTAAGATTGTAGAGGCTTCTGCTATTGAAAAAATTGAAGTACGTTCTGCTTTAACATGTGAAGCGCTAAGAGGTATTTGTGGTAAATGTTACGGAAGAAACCTTTCTACTAATAAAATGGTACAAAGAGGTGAAGCTGTTGGTGTTGTAGCTGCACAATCTATTGGTGAACCAGGTACACAATTAACACTTCGTACATTCCACGTAGGTGGTATTGCGGGTAACATTTCTGAAGATAATAAACTAGCTGCTAAATTTGCAGGTATTGCTGAAATTGAAGATTTAAGAACAGTAACTAGCACCAATGAAGATGGTAGTGTTTCAGAAATAGTAATTTCTAGAACATCTGAAATTAAAATTGTAGATGCCAAAACAGGTATTATTTTAAGTACAAATAATATTCCTTATGGATCAGAGCTATTTATTAAAAACGAAGCAAAGCTTGCTAAAGACGATGTAATTTGTCAATGGGATCCTTACAATGGTGTGATTGTTTCTGAGTTCCCAGGTAAAATTGCATACGAAAATATAGATCAAGGTGTTACCTATCAAGTAGAAATAGATGAGCAAACTGGTTTCCAAGAAAAAGTAATTTCTGAATCTAGAAATAAGAAGCTTATTCCTACTTTATTGATTATGAATAATAAGGATGAAGTTTTACGTTCTTACAACCTACCAGTTGGTTCTCATATTATGGTAGATGATGGTGAGAAAATTAAAGAAGGAAAAACATTAGTTAAGATTCCACGTAAATCAGCTAAAGCAGGTGATATTACGGGTGGTCTTCCTAGAGTAACCGAGCTATTTGAAGCGCGTAACCCTTCTAATCCAGCGGTTGTTTCTGAAATAGACGGAGTCGTTTCTTTTGGAAAAATTAAAAGAGGTAACCGAGAAATCATAATCGAATCTAAATTAGGTGAGATCAAGAAATACTTGGTCAAACTATCAAATCAAATATTAGTACAAGAGAACGATTACGTTCGTGCTGGAATGCCATTATCTGATGGATCAATAACTCCAGAAGATATTTTAGCAATAAAAGGCCCATCTGCAGTACAACAGTATCTGGTAAATGAAGTTCAAGAAGTATATCGTTTACAAGGGGTGAAAATTAATGACAAACACTTTGAGGTTGTAGTTCGTCAAATGATGCGTAAGGTACGTATACAAGATCCAGGCGATACCATATTCTTAGAAAATCAATTAGCACATAAGGCAGATTTTATTGCTGAAAATGATAATATTTTTGGTAAAAAAGTTGTAGTTGATTCAGGTGAATCTGATACCTTAAAAGCGGGTCAAATTATTACAGCTCGCGAACTAAGAGATGAGAATTCAATATTGCGTCGTAATGATAAGAATTTAGTGGATGCTAGAGATGCAATTGCAGCTACAGCAACACCAATACTTCAAGGAATTACACGTGCTTCGCTACAAACAAAATCATTTATATCAGCTGCTTCTTTCCAAGAAACAACAAAAGTGTTAAATGAAGCTGCTGTAGCAGGTAAAGTAGATGCTCTTGAAGGATTGAAAGAAAATGTAATTGTTGGGCATAAAATCCCAGCAGGTACAGGTATGAGAGATTATGATAGCATTATTGTTGGTTCTAAAGAAGAATATGATGAAATCATGGCTCGCAAAGAAGAGTTTAAATTTTCATAAGTAGCTATGGCCGATAATAATCAAAATCAGAAACAAATCAATATAGAACTTGATGAGAAAACTGCTGAAGGAACATATTCTAATTTAGCAATCATCAATCATTCTGTATCAGAATTTGTTGTAGACTTTATTAGTATGATGCCTGGGGCTCCAAAAGCAAAAGTGAAGAGTAGAATAGTACTAACTCCTCAGCATGCTAAAAAGTTCTTAAAAGCATTAAATGATAATGTGCAACGTTTTGAAAAAGCCCATGGCACAATTAAAGACTATGAACAACCACCTATACCAATTAATTTTGGTCCAACAGGTGAAGCATAAATAATAAAAAACCCGTGATTAGATATCACGGGTTTTTTTATAGCTAAAACTTTAATTAAAAATAACGGTGACTTCTAATCAAATTCTGATGTAAACTTTAAATCTACTGAAGGATATTTTTGCTGTGTCATTTGTAAAGAAAATTGCGAATCTGCTAAAAACACTAATTGCCCTCTTTTGTCAGTTGCTAAAAATTTTTGTTTTACTCTTTTGAATTCCTTAAACTCATCATTGTTTTTATCTTGAGGTGCTACCCAACACGCCTTATAAACAGGAAAGTTTTCATAAGTGCATTTCGCACCATACTCATGTTCAAGTCTATATTGAATCACTTCGTATTGTAAAGCTCCTACAGTTCCAATTACTTTTCTACCATTCATTTCTAAAGTAAATAATTGCGCTACCCCTTCATCCATAAGCTGATCAATACCTTTAAAAAGTTGTTTGGACTTCATCGGGTCAGCATTATTAATATATCTGAAGTGTTCAGGAGAAAAACTTGGAATACCTTTATAGTTTAACTTTTCTCCATCGGTAAGCGTATCACCAATTTTAAAGTTTCCGGTATCGTGTAGACCAACAATATCACCTGGATAAGAAATATCTACAATTTCTTTTTTTTCTGCAAAGAAAGCATTGGGGCTAGAGAATTTCATTTTTTTTCCATTCCTCACATGTAGGTAAGGTTTGTTTCTTTCAAAAGTTCCAGATACTATTTTTATAAAAGCTAATCTATCTCTATGTTTAGGGTCCATATTAGCATGTATTTTAAAAACAAAACCTGTAAACTCTTTTTCATTAGAATCAACAAGACGCTCTTCAGACATTTTAGGTCTAGGGGTTGGTGCTATCTCAATAAAACAATCAAGTAATTCACGAACACCAAAATTATTAAGAGCAGATCCAAAAAATACAGGCTGTAGTTTTCCTGCTAGATATTCATCTCTATCAAATTTTGGATATACGCCATCAACTAATTCTATATTATCTCTAAGCTCATTTGCAGCTGTTTCACCTATAGCACTATCTAATTCACTACTTTTTAAATCACTAATAGCAATAACATCTTCAATATTTTTTTTACTATCTCCGCTAAATAAATTTATATTACTTTCATAAATATTGTAGATGCCTTTAAAATCGTATCCCATTCCAATAGGGAAGCTTAAAGGAGTAACTTTTAGGCCAAGTTTTTGTTCAACTTCATCCAATAAATCAAAAGCATCTTTACCTTCTCTATCCATTTTATTTATGAATACAATTATTGGAATATTTCGCATTCTACAAACTTCAACAAGCTTTTCCGTCTGTTCCTCAACACCTTTTGCAACATCAATAACAACAATAACACTGTCAACGGCTGTTAATGTTCTAAATGTATCTTCAGCAAAATCTTTGTGACCAGGAGTATCTAAGATATTAATTTTTTTATCTTGGTAAATAAAGGCTAAAACAGAAGTTGCAACAGATATTCCACGTTGTCTCTCAATTTCCATGAAATCACTAGTGGCTCCCTTTTTTATTTTATTGTTTTTTACAGCACCAGCTTCTTGTATTGCTCCACCAAATAATAATAGTTTTTCAGTAAGAGTAGTTTTTCCAGCATCTGGGTGAGAAATAATGCCAAAAGTTCTTCTACGCTGTATTTCATTTTCGAAACTCATAAAAAAAATTTGCACAAAAATAAGCTAAAATTTATACTTGTTTTCATGCAAAAATTATATTTATAAACACAGTTAATAGCCAATTAATGCTAAAAATAGAAGTATATTTTAGATGTTTGTAATCATATTAGACATTATCTAGCTCAGTTTAAAATGGATAAAATACAGTTAAATAGGTTTAAATATAGACTGGATAGACGCAAATTCTTACAAGATTTGTTTTTTACCGAGAAAAGATGTTTTTTAAAGAATTTTATTAATTTCTAGAGAAATTTCCTATTTACAATATATTTTTTGCCATATCTTGCATTAAATTTTAAAGAGGCCCCAACTTCTTACTTTTTACATATTTCCTACAGCCATGGTGATTAGTTTAATATAAAACTAACATATATGGGAATTTTTACTTTATATAAAATTGGTAAGAAAAAGTCATTTTTTCTATCAAAATTATTTGTTTTTATTATAGCAGTTTGTGCATCTTTACTATTTTCAAATAATAGTTTTGCTACTGATATGCCAAACTTGGAAGTCGTTACAGATAGAGACGGCGATGGTGTCCCAGATTACATAGATATGGATGATGATGGAGATGGTATCTTGGATATTGTAGAAAGTAATAAGGATACAGATCGTGATGGTATTATAGATAGTTTTGATATTGATTCAGATGATGATGGGATTCCAGATAATATAGAAGCACAAACTACTTTAGGATTTATAGCACCTAGTGGTATTGACGAAGATGGTAATGGTCTAGATGATGCTTATGAAGATACTCCGGGTAGTTGTAATGGACTAACTCCAATAGATACTGATGATGATGGTATTCCAGATTTTTTAGATTTCGATTCAGATGACGACGGTATTGTTGATATAGGAGAAGCACAAACATTACTAGAGTTAAAATTACCAAGTGGTAAAGATATCGACCAAAATGGTTTAGATGACATATATGAAAGCACTCCTGGTGCGGGAGAAGGACTTAGTCCAATAGATTCGGATGGCGATACCGTTAAGGATTTTAGAGATATTGATGCTGATAATGATGGTATGCTTGATAATATTGAGGCACAAACCACGAGTGGTTATATCCCCCCATCAGGCAGTGATAAAAATAGGAATGGTCTTGACGATGCGTATGAAGACTATAAAAAAGGACCTACAATAATACCAGTATGTTCAGATAATGATCCTTTTCCAGATTTTAGAGACATTGATAGTGATGATGATGGTATTCCAGATAACGTAGAGGCACAAACCACGAGTGGCTATATTGCCCCTAATGGTGATGCAGGTCCAGACAATAACGGATTAGATAGCGCCTATCCAGATGGTTTAACACCAGTAAACACCTTTGGGACGGACAATCCAGATTATACAGATATCGATAGTGATGATGATTTAGTGTTGGATAACAACGAGGGTAATGATTTTAATTTTGATGGTATTCCAGATGATACCTTTATCGAAGGTGCTGATGCCGATGGAGATGGATTAAACGATGGATATGAAGGAGAAGACATCAATGATGGCTTTGATGTTAATGATGAGATCAATGATCCAGCAAATGATTTACCAGATACTGATGGTACAGAAGATGTAAACTATAGAGATTTAGATGATGATGGAGATGGGATCAATACTCCAGATGAAGATGGCGATAATGATGGTGATCCAACCAATGATGATGAAGATGATGATGGTATTCCAGATTATTTAGATCCAATTGATGATAGAGAAGATCCAGATACCGATGGCGATGGTGTACCAGACAGTGTGGATTTAGATGATGATAACGATGGTATCTTAGATACAGAAGAAGATCCAAACACCGATGGAGATAATGATCCAAACACCAATCCAGAAGACACGGATAATGATGGTATTCCAAACCATTTAGACATTGATAGTGATGATGATGGTATTCCAGATAACGTAGAGGCACAAACCACGAGTGGCTATATTGCCCCTAATGGTGATGCAGGTCCAGACAATAACGGATTAGATAGCGCCTATCCAGATGGTTTAACACCAGTAAACACCTTTGGAACGGACAATCCAGATTATACAGATATCGATAGTGATGATGATTTAGTGTTGGATAACAACGAGGGTAACGATTTTAATTTTGATGGTATTCCAGATGATACCTTTATCGAAGGTGCTGATGCCGATGGAGATGGATTAAACGATGGATATGAAGGATCAGATATCAATGATGGCTTTGATGTTAATGATGAGATCAACGATCCAGCAAATGATTTACCAGATACCGATGGTACAGAAGATGTAAACTATAGAGATTTAGATGATGATGGTGATGGGACCAATACTCCAGATGAAGATGGCGATAATGATGGTGATCCAACCAATGATGATGAAGATGATGATGGTATTCCAGATTATTTAGATCCAATTGATGATAGAGAAGATCCAGATACCGATGGCGATGGTGTACCAGACAGTGTGGATTTAGATGATGATAACGATGGTATCTTAGATACAGAAGAAGATCCAAACACCGATGGAGATAATGATCCAAACACCAATCCAGAAGACACGGATAATGATGGTATTCCAAACCATTTAGATATTGATAGTGATGATGATGGTATTCCAGATAACGTAGAGGCACAAACCACGAGTGGCTATATTGCCCCTAATGGTGATGCAGGTCCAGATAATAACGGATTAGATAGCGCCTATCCAGATGGTTTAACACCAGTAAACACCTTTGGGACGGACAATCCAGATTATACAGATATCGATAGTGATGATGATTTAGTGTTGGATAACAACGAGGGTAATGATTTTAATTTTGATGGTATTCCAGATGATACCTTTATCGAAGGTGCTGATGCCGATGGAGATGGATTAAACGATGGATATGAAGGATCAGACATCAATGATGGCTTTGATGTTAATGATGAGATCGATGATCCAGCAAATGATTTACCAGATACCGATGGTACAGAGGATGTAAACTATAGAGATTTAGATGATGATGGTGATGGGACCAATACTCCAGATGAAGATGGCGATAATGATGGTGATCCAACCAATGATGATGAAGATGATGATGGTATTCCAGATTATTTAGATCCAATTGATGATAGAGAAGATCCAGATACCGATGGCGATGGTGTACCAGACAGTGTGGATTTAGATGATGATAACGATGGTATCTTAGATACAGAAGAAGATCCAAACACCGATGGAGATAATGATCCAAACACCAATCCAGAAGACACGGATAATGATGGTATTCCAAACCATTTAGATATTGATAGTGATGATGATGGTATTCCAGATAACGTAGAGGCACAAACCACAAGTGGCTATATTGCCCCTAATGGTGATGCAGGTCCAGACAATAACGGATTAGATAGCGCCTATCCAGATGGTTTAACACCAGTAAACACCTTTGGGACGGACAATCCAGATTATACAGATATCGATAGTGATGATGATTTAGTGTTGGATAACAACGAGGGTAATGATTTTAATTTTGATGGTATTCCAGATGATACCTTTATCGAAGGTGCTGATACCGATGGAGATGGATTAAATGATGGATATGAAGGAGCAGACATCAATGATGGCTTTGATGTTAATGATGAGATCAATGATCCAGCAAATGATTTACCAGATACCGATGGTACAGAGGATGTAAACTATAGAGATTTAGATGATGATGGAGATGGGATCAATACTCCAGATGAAGATGGCGATAATGATGGTGATCCAACCAATGATGATGAAGATGATGATGGTATTCCAGATTATTTAGATCCAATTGATGATAGAGAAGATCCAGATACCGATGGCGATGGTGTACCAGACAGTGTGGATTTAGATGATGATAACGATGGTATCTTAGATACAGAAGAAGATCCAAACACCGATGGAGATAATGATCCAAACACCAATCCAGAAGACACGGATAATGATGGTATTCCAAACCATTTAGATATTGATAGTGATGATGATGGTATTCCAGATAACGTAGAGGCACAAACCACGAGTGGCTATATTGCCCCTAATGGTGATGCAGGTCCAGACAATAACGGATTAGATAGCGCCTATCCAGATGGTTTAACACCAGTAAACACCTTTGGAACGGACAATCCAGATTATACAGATATCGATAGTGATGATGATTTAGTGTTGGATAACAACGAGGGTAATGATTTTAATTTTGATGGTATTCCAGATGATACCTTTATCGAAGGTGCTGATGCCGATGGAGATGGATTAAACGATGGATATGAAGGATCAGATATCAATGATGGCTTTGATGTTAATGATGAGATCAACGATCCAGCAAATGATTTACCAGATACCGATGGTACAGAAGATGTAAACTATAGAGATTTAGATGATGATGGTGATGGGACCAATACTCCAGATGAAGATGGCGATAATGATGGTGATCCAACCAATGATGATGAAGATGATGATGGTATTCCAGATTATTTAGATCCAATTGATGATAGAGAAGATCCAGATACCGATGGCGATGGTGTACCAGACAGTGTGGATTTAGATGATGATAACGATGGTATCTTAGATACAGAAGAAGATCCAAACACCGATGGAGATAATGATCCAAACACCAATCCAGAAGACACGGATAATGATGGTATTCCAAACCATTTAGATATTGATAGTGATGATGATGGTATTCCAGATAACGTAGAGGCACAAACCACGAGTGGCTATATTGCCCCTAATGGTGATGCAGGTCCAGATAATAACGGATTAGATAGCGCCTATCCAGATGGTTTAACACCAGTAAACACCTTTGGAACGGACAATCCAGATTATACAGATATCGATAGTGATGATGATTTAGTGTTGGATAACAACGAGGGTAATGATTTTAATTTTGATGGTATTCCAGATGATACCTTTATCGAAGGTGCTGATACCGATGGAGATGGATTAAATGATGGATATGAAGGAGCAGACATCAATGATGGCTTTGATGTTAATGATGAGATCAACGATCCAGCAAATGATTTACCAGATACCGATGGTACAGAAGATGTAAACTATAGAGATTTAGATGATGATGGTGATGGGACCAATACTCCAGATGAAGATGGCGATAATGATGGTGATCCAACCAATGATGATGAAGATGATGATGGTATTCCAGATTATTTAGATCCAATTGATGATAGAGAAGATCCAGATACCGATGGCGATGGTGTACCAGACAGTGTGGATTTAGATGATGATAACGATGGTATCTTAGATACAGAAGAAGATCCAAACACCGATGGAGATAATGATCCAAACACCAATCCAGAAGACACGGATAATGATGGTATTCCAAACCATTTAGATATTGATAGTGATGATGATGGTATTCCAGATAACGTAGAGGCACAAACCACGAGTGGCTATATTGCCCCTAATGGTGATGCAGGTCCAGACAATAACGGATTAGATAGCGCCTATCCAGATGGTTTAACACCAGTAAACACCTTTGGAACGGACAATCCAGATTATACAGATATCGATAGTGATGATGATTTAGTGTTGGATAACAACGAGGGTAATGATTTTAATTTTGATGGTATTCCAGATGATACCTTTATCGAAGGTGCTGATGCCGATGGAGATGGATTAAACGATGGATATGAAGGATCAGATATCAATGATGGCTTTGATGTTAATGATGAGATCAACGATCCAGCAAATGATTTACCAGATACCGATGGTACAGAAGATGTAAACTATAGAGATTTAGATGATGATGGTGATGGGACCAATACTCCAGATGAAGATGGCGATAATGATGGTGATCCAACCAATGATGATGAAGATGATGATGGTATTCCAGATTATTTAGATCCAATTGATGATAGAGAAGATCCAGATACCGATGGCGATGGTGTACCAGACAGTGTGGATTTAGATGATGATAACGATGGTATCTTAGATACAGAAGAAGATCCAAACACCGATGGAGATAACGATCCAAACACCAATCCAGAAGACACGGATAATGATGGTATTCCAAACCATTTAGATATTGATAGTGATGATGATGGTATTCCAGATAACGTAGAGGCACAAACCACGAGTGGCTATATTGCCCCTAATGGTGATGCAGGTCCAGATAATAACGGATTAGATAGCGCCTATCCAGATGGTTTAACACCAGTAAACACCTTTGGAACGGACAATCCAGATTATACAGATATCGATAGTGATGATGATTTAGTGTTGGATAACAACGAGGGTAACGATTTTAATTTTGATGGTATTCCAGATGATACCTTTATCGAAGGTGCTGATGCCGATGGAGATGGATTAAACGATGGATATGAAGGATCAGATATCAATGATGGCTTTGATGTTAATGATGAGATCAACGATCCAGCAAATGATTTACCAGATACCGATGGTACAGAAGATGTAAACTATAGAGATTTAGATGATGATGGTGATGGGACCAATACTCCAGATGAAGATGGCGATAATGATGGTGATCCAACCAATGATGATGAAGATGATGATGGTACTCCAGATTATTTAGACGATACAGTAATTTTAGTAAATCAAATGGTAACACCAAATGGTGATAACATGAACGAATTTTTATTTATTACAAATGTTGATCAAGCACTAAATAATACACTTAAGATATTTAATAGATGGGGTGTTGTTGTTTTTGAGGCTGTAGGATATGATAATCAAAGAAATGTATTTGATGGTCGATCTAAAGGGAGGTCTACACTTAGTGGTAAAGAGTATCTGCCAGCAGGTATATATTATTATATTTTTGAATATCAGACTCCAAATAACAGAAATATTACAGATAGTAGCTATATTTACATTAGTAATTAAATAATCAATAGTATTGAGAACACTATATAATTATGAATAAAACTGTTTTTTTATTAGGGCCATTACTATTATTGCTTTTTTTTACGCAAAATTCTACAGCACAACAAGACGCACAGTATACACAATATATGTTCAACACGCTAAGTGTAAACCCTGCTTATGCAGGTTCTAGGGGGCAATTAAGTATAGCTGGATTGTACAGATCGCAATGGCTTGGTGTTGATGGATCACCAGTTACACAAACACTGAGCTTAAACTCTCCTATTAGAAATAGCAAATTAGGATATGGTTTATCTGTAGTAAATGATCAAATTGGAAATGGTACTATACAAGAAACCTATTTTGATGGAGTAGTTTCGTATACCTTAGATGTTTCGCAAACAGCAAAATTGTCTTTTGGATTAAAAGCAGGCTTCAATTTAATAAATCTAGATTTTACAAAACTTCGGAATTTTGATTCAGAGCCTATACAGGGTAATAATATAGATAATCGATTTGCACCTAATTTTGGATTAGGAGTCTATTACCATACTAATAAGTTTTATTTAGGGCTTTCTGCACCAAACTTATTAGAAGTGGATTATTTTGACAATGCTAACAGAGATGCTGAAGACATAAATTTTTTATCTCAAGAAAGAATTAACTTTTATCTAATTACAGGTTATGTTTTTGATGTTGCCGACTTAGTTAAATTTAAGCCTGCACTTTTAACAAAAGCAGTAGGCGGAGCTCCATTACAAGTAGATGTTTCTGCTAATTTTTTATTTAATGATAAATTTTCTTTAGGCGCAGCATATCGTTGGAATGCTGCAGTAAGCTTACTTGCGGGTTTCCAGATTAGTGATCAAATAATGCTAGGTATGGCTTATGATAGAGAAACTACTGCATTAGGTTCAACAAGATTTAATGATGGCTCTTTTGAAGTGTTTTTAAGATTTGAATTAGTTAAATCTTTTCAAAAATTAGTATCACCGCGCTTTTTCTAAATAGTAATTATGATAAGAAAAATACTTTTATTTGTCCTAATTGTAACTGCATCTAAGAGCATTATTGCTCAAGATAATAAGCTGCTTGAAAAAGCAAATAATAAATATGAGACCTATTCTTTTCGTCCAGCTATTGATATCTATAAGAAAGTATTAGATAAAGGCTATGTATCAGCCGATTTACTAAAAAAACTAGGAAATTCATATTATTTTAATGCGAACTATGAAGAGGCTTCTAAGATTTATAAAAGGTTACTATCTGAATATGAATCAGAAATAACACCAGACTTTTACTTTAGATATTCTCAAACGCTTAGAACTTTAGAGGCATATGATGAAGCGGATAAACTAATGCTAAAGTTTACGGAAATTACTTCAAAAGATTCTAGAGGTACAATTTTTAAATCTGAAAGAGAATACCGTAAAGACATTAAAAAAAATTCTGGAAGATATAATATTGGTCCTTTTCAATACAATTCAAAATATTCAGATTTTGCTCCTTCCTTTTATAAAGAAGGATTAATATTTTCTTCAGACAGAGATACAGGGAATTTTGCACGCTATAGGCATACTTGGAATTCAAGAGACTTTTTAGATTTATATAAAATAAATGAGACAAATATAGTTTCAAAACTAAATAAGAATCTCAATACAAGATTACATGAATCTACTAGTGCTATTACTAGAGATGGTGCTATTATTTATTTCACAAGAAATAATGTTCAAGATAAAAAACCAGTAAAAGATGAAGAAGGTGTAATTCGGTTAAAAATATATAAATCAGAGTTTGTAGATGGTTCATTTGGTGAGCCTGTTGAACTTCCTTTTAATAGTGATAGTTATTCTGTTGCGCACCCAGCACTTAGCTTAGATGAAAAAACATTATTTTTTGCTTCTGATATGCCTGGTACTTATGGCGAATCAGATATTTTTAAAGTCACTATAAATAAAGACGGAACTTACGGAACGCCTGAAAATTTAGGAAATACTATTAATACAGAAGCTAGGGAAACGTTTCCTTTTGTGAGTGGTGATGAAGTTTTATATTTTTCTTCTGATGGTCATCCAGGACTTGGAGGCCTTGATGTTTTTGCTACTAAAATAAAGAACAATACCTTTAATGGAACTGTAGCAAATGTCGGAGAACCTATTAATAGTAAATCAGATGATTTTACTTTTATTATAAATGATGCTACAAAAAAAGGATATTTTGCATCTAGTAGGGATGGTGGTTTAGGCATGGATGATATATATAGCTTTGTTGAAAATAAGCCATTAGAGTTAGATTGTAACCAAGTAATAACGGGTACTGTAAGAGATAAGATTTCTAATTTAGTTTTAGTAGGTGCAACAGTTATGGTTATTGATGAAAATAATAAAGAAATAATAAGTGCTTTAACAGATGCTGAAGGTAATTATACACTTACTATAGATTGTAATCAAGGGAATTTTGTAAGAGCTTTAATAGATGGCTATATACCCTCCGAAAAATACTTTGAAAAATCTGAAGAAGGTGCTCCATTGAAAATAGATTTTTACTTAGAAAGGGATGCTGTTACAGCTGGATTTGGCGATGATTTATCAAAATTATTACAGCTAAGCACCATATATTTTGATTTAAATAAGTTTAACATCAGAAGTGATGCTGAAGTAGAAATCCAAAAAGTAATTGCAGCAATGGAAAAATATCCAACCTTAAAAATAAAAGTTAATTCACATACAGATAGTAGAGGAAAGGATTCTTATAATTTATGGTTATCACAAAAAAGAGCTGCATCTACTGTTTCTTATATGATTTCTAAAGGGATTTCAGAAGATCGCTTACAAGGAGATGGTTTTGGAGAAACAAAATTGGTAAATAAATGTAGTAATGGAGTAAGGTGCTCTCGAAAAGATCATGAACTTAATAGACGTTCAGAGTTTATTATTATAGAATAAAATTTTGTATTATAATATAATTAACAAAATTAAATAATTGTTTTTTATAAGTTTCTTCATAATTAACAAATTTCATAGTTAGGTTTCATAGTACTCATTAATGAAACTCATTTTTATAAGTTAGCTTAACTTGCTTAAGATTTTAAGTTGGTATTCATCTTAATCTTTTCATGATAATCTTTAATATTTCTATCCTTGTGTTGATTCCTTATATCAAGTATGAGGTTTGCTCTAAAGTTTAATATTTTTTATTCAATTTGAATTCGATTATTAGTTTTTTGTTTTTAAAGAATATATAGACTCATAAAAGAATAATCTCTTTCCATTTGTAGAATATTCAAAATATATGGTTCAGAAAGTATTTTGAGAATAATATTTTACGAAAGTTTTTTCCCACGTAGTAATTTATTAAAAGCCTTGCTATATAAGGCTTGCTGAATAAAATATGACGAAAAATTGCGCTGTAAAATAATTGAAACTTCATTTTTTAACACTTAGGCAATACTATTTAACACTTACACAACAAATATTTCTCAATGGCTAACCTAAAGTTAATTTTGTAGAGTGTAAGAATCTGCATGTTACTCTCCAGAAGATATTATTCAGATGATTTACCTAAACAACGATAATAAATTGATTAAGAATAACATAAACCAAATCACCATGAACAAGAAGGTATTATTACTATTATTTCTTCTTACATTCGGTCTTACTTTTTCTCAAACTACCGTAACCTTAGAAGACCAATGTAATTGCGAAGTTTTAAGCGGAACTGCCGTTACAGCACCTGGAGCTATTACTCCTGCTGGTGCTGATCTTGGAGACATTTATGTAAATACAAATACAGGAGTTATTTACTTTTGGGATGGTAATTCATGGGAGTTAACTTCTAGTGATAATCAACAAGTTCAGGATTTTAGTTTTAATGCTGTTACAAACGAACTTACATTAGATGTACAAAATGGAGGAGGTCCTATAATTGTTAATTTAGACTCTTTAAGTGATTCATTTACAGATACAAATACTACAATTACCTCTTTTGCTATTGATGCAACAAATACAAATTTAGTGATTACAGATAGTGACTCGAATAGCTTTTCAATAGCACTAGCAGATATCGCTGCAATAATTAATACCGATAACCAAACCTTAGCTTTAAGTGGTAACAGTTTAAGCATCGCCGGTGGAAATACCATCGATATTAGTAGTATCAACACGGATGACCAAGCGATTAGCTTAAGTGGTAACATCATTACCTTAGAAGATGGAGGTACGGTAGACTTAAGTGGTTTTGTAAGCAGTGATGATCAAGCGATTAGTTTAAGTGGTAACATCCTTACTTTAGAGAGTGGTGGTACAGTAGACTTAAGCGCCTTCTTAGATAACACGGATGCACAGAATATTAGCCTTAGTGGCAATAGTTTAAGTTTAAACATCGCCGGATGGAATTAGCTTAAGTGGTAACATCATTACCTTAGAAGATGGAGGTACATCAGTGATGATCAAGCGATTAGATATTAGTAGTATCAACACGGATGACCAACACGGATGACCAAGATTAGCTTATGGTGGGTAACATCATTACCTTAGAAGATGGAGGTACGGTAGACTTAAGTGGTTTTGTAAGCAGTGATGATCAAGCGATTAGTTTAAGGTAACATCCTTACTTTAGAGAGTGGTGGTACAGTAGACTTAAGCGCCTTCTTAGATAACACGGATGCACAGAATATTAGGTGGCAATAGTTTAAGCACAGAAACACCATCGATATTAGTAGTATCAACACGGATGACCAAGCGATTAGCTTATGGTAAGTAGACATCTTAGATTTAGAAGATGGAGGTACAACAATTAACACCATAGATTAGTTTATGGTAACATCCTTACTTTAGAGAGTGGTGGTACAGTAGACTTAAGCATCAGATAACACGGATGCACAGAATATTAGGAATGAAACACCATCGATATTAGTAGTATCCCAAGCGATTAGCTTATGGTAACATCATTACCTTAGAAGATGGAGGTAACTTAAGTGGTTTTGTATTAGCAGGATGATGATCAGGCGATTAGTTTAAGTGGTAACATCCTTACTTTAGAGAGTGGTGGTACAGTAGACTTAAGCACTTCTTAGATAACACGGATGCACAGAATATTAGCCTTAGTGGCAATAGTTTAAGCATCGCCGGTGGAAACACCATAGATATTAGTAGTATCAACACGGATGACCAAGCGATTAGCTTAAGTGGTAACATCATTACCTTAGAAGATGGAGGTACGGTAGACTTAAGTGGTTTTGTAAGCAGTGATGATCAGGCTATTAGTTTAAGTGGTAACATCCTTACTTTAGAGAGTGGTGGTACAGTAGACTTAAGCGCCTTCTTAGATAACACGGATGCACAGAATATTAGCCTTAGTGGCAATAGTTTAAGCATCGCCGGTGGAAACACCATCGATATTAGTAGTATCAACACGGATGACCAAGCGATTAGCTTAAGTGGTAACATCATTACCTTAGAAGATGGAGGTACGGTAGACTTAAGTGGTTTTGTAAGCAGTGATGATCAAGCGATTAGTTTAAGTGGTAACATCCTTACTTTAGAGAGTGGTGGTACAGTAGACTTAAGCGCCTTCTTAGATAACACGGATGCACAGAATATTAGCCTTAGTGGCAATAGTTTAAGCATCGCCGGTGGAAACACCATCGATATTAGTAGTATCAACACGGATGACCAAGCGATTAGCTTAAGTGGTAACATCATTACCTTAGAAGATGGAGGTACGGTAGACTTAAGTGGTTTTGTAAGCAGTGATGATCAAGCGATTAGTTTAAGTGGTAACATCCTTACTTTAGAGAGTGGTGGTACAGTAGACTTAAGCACCTTCTTAGATAACACGGATGCACAGAATATTAGTAGGATGACCAATTAGCTTAAGTGGTAACATCATTAGTTTTGGAGGTAGGTAGACTTAAGTGGTTTTGTAAGCAGATGATCAAGCAGTGATCCTTACTTTAGAGATCACGGATGCACAGAATATTAGCCTTAGTGGAAACAGTTTAAGTTTCGATATTAGTAGTATCAACACGGATGACCAAGCGATTAGCTTACAGGATGACCAAGCGACATCATTACCTTAGAAGATGGAGGTACGGTAGACTTAAGTGGTTTTGTAAGCAGTGATGATCAAGCGATTAGTTTAAGTGGTAACATCCTTACTTTAGAGAGTGGTGGTACAGTAGACTTAAGCGCCTTCTTAGATAACACGGATGCACAGAATATTAGCCTTAGTGGTAACAGTTTAAGCATCGCCGGTGGAAACACCATCGATATTAGTAGTATCAACACGGATGACCAAGCGATTAGCTTAAGTGGTAACATCCTTACTTTAGAGAGTGGTGGTACAGTAGACTTAAGCACTTTCTTAGATAACACGGATGCACAGAATATTAGCCTTAGTGGCAATAGTTTAAGTATCGCCGGTGGAAACACCATAGATATTAGTAGTATCAACACGGATGACCAAGCGATTAGCTTAAGTGGTAACATCATTACCTTAGAAGATGGAGGTACGGTAGACTTAAGTGGTTTTGTATCAAGGATTAGTTTATGGTAACATCCTTTAGGTGGTGGTACAGTAGACTTAAGCGCCTTCTTAGATAACACGGATGCACAGAATATTAGCCTTTGGTAACATCCTTAGTGGTGGAAACACCATTATTAGTAGTGGTAATAGTTTAAGTATCGCCGGTGGAAACACCATCGATATTAGTAGTATCAACACGGATGACCAAGACCGCTGATTAGCTTAGTGGTAACATCATTACCTTAGAAGATGGAGGTACGGTAGACTTAAGTGGTTTTGTAAGCAGTGATGATCAAGCGATTAGTTTAAGTGGTAACATCCTTACTTTAGAGAGTGGTGGTACAGTAGACTTAAGCGCCTTCTTAGATAACACGGATGCACAGAATATTAGCCTTAGTGGTAATAGTTTAAGTATCGCCGGTGGAAACACCATCGATATTAGTAGTATCAACACGGATGACCAAGCGATTAGCTTAAGTGGTAACATCATTACCTTAGAAGATGGAGGTACGGTAGACTTAAGTGGTTTTGTAAGCAGTGATGATCAAGCGATTAGTTTAAGTGGTAACATCCTTACTTTAGAGAGTGGTGGTACAGTAGACTTAAGCGCCTTCTTAGATAACACGGATGCACAGAATATTAGCCTTAGTGGCAATAGTTTAAGCATCGCCGGTGGAAACACCATCGATATTAGTAGTATCAACACGGATGACCAAGCGATTAGCTTAAGTGGTAACATCATTACCTTAGAAGATGGAGGTACGGTAGACTTAAGTGGTTTTGTAAGCAGTGATGATCAAGCGATTAGTTTAAGTGGTAACATCCTTACTTTAGAGAGTGGTGGTACAGTAGACTTAAGCACCTTCTTAGATAACACGGATGCACAGAATATTAGCCTTAGTGGTAACAGTTTAAGCATCGCCGGTGGAAACACCATAGATATTAGTAGCATCAACACGGATAACTTAGTGGATAATGGTTTTGTAAGCAGTGATTTGGTACCATCTAAACACCATCGATATTAGTAAAACACGGATGACCAAGCGATTAGAATCATTACCTTAGAAGATGGAGGTACAGACTTAAGTGATGATCAAGCGATTAGTTTAGAACATCCTTACTTTAGAGAGTGGTGGTACAGTAGACTTAAATAACACGGATGCACAGAATATTCCTTAGTGGGTAAACACCATCGATATTAGTAGTATCCGATAATCAGAACATTAAGGTACGGTAGACTTAAGTGGTTTTGTAAGCAGTGATGATCAGGATTAACAGAGAGTTTAGTAGACTTATCTATAGAAAAATGGTACAGGTACAGATGTAGACTTAAGTACTTTCCTAGAGGTACAAATACGGATGAGTGCAAAACAGTTTAGCTTATTATAGTGGTACAGGTACAGATGTAGACTTAAGTACTTTCCTAGACAATTAAGTCAAAACTTGCGGGTGGTAATACAGTAAACATAGCAGGTATCAACACGGATAATCAGAACTTAACTGGTGCTGTGTTATCAGGTAATGATTTGGTATTATCTATAGAAAACGGAACAGGAACAAGTGTAGATTTAAGTACTTTAAATAATTCAGGTACCGATAATCAGAACTTAACTGGTGCAGTGTTATCAGGTAACAGTTTAGTCTTATCTATAGAAAATGGTACAGGTACAGATGTAGACTTAAGTACTTTCCTAGACAATACGGATAGTCAAAACTTAGCATTAAGTGGTACTGATTTAAGTATTGCGGGTGGTAATACAGTAAACATAGCAGGTATCAACACGGATAATCAGAACTTAACTGGTGCAGTATTATCAGGTAATGATTTGGTACTATCTATAGAAAACGGAACAGGAACAAGTGTAGATTTAAGTGCTTTAAATAATTCAGGTACCGATAATCAGAACTTAACTGGTGCTGTGTTATCAGGTAACAGTTTAGTCTTATCTATAGAAAATGGTACAGGTACAGATGTAGACTTAAGTACTTTCCTAGACAATACGGATAGTCAAAACTTAGCATTAAGTGGTACTGATTTAAGTATTGCTGGTGGTAATACAGTAAACATAGCAGGTATCAACACGGATAATCAGAACTTAACTGGTGCAGTATTATCAGGAAATGATTTAGTCTTATCTATAGAAAACGGAACAGGAACAAGTGTAGATTTAAGTACTTTGAATAATTCAGGTACCGATAATCAAAACTTAACTGGTGCTGTGTTATCAGGTAATGATTTGGTACTATCTATAGAAAACGGAACAGGAACAAGTGTAGATTTAAGTACTTTGAATAATTCAGGTACCGATAATCAGAACTTAACTGGTGCTGTGTTATCAGGAAATGATTTAGTATTATCTATAGAAAACGGAACAGGAACAAGTGTAGATTTAAGTACTTTGAATAATTCAGGTACCGATAATCAGAACTTAACTAGTGCAGTATTATCAGGAAATGATTTGGTACTATCTATAGAAAACGGAACAGGAACAAGTGTAGATTTAAGTACTTTGAATAATTCAGGTACCGATAATCAGAACTTAACTAGTGCTGTGTTATCAGGAAATGATTTGGTACTATCTATAGAAAACGGAACAGGAACAAGTGTAGATTTAAGTACTTTGAATAATTCAGGTACCGATAATCAGAACTTAACTAGTGCTGTGTTATCAGGAAATGATTTGGTACTATCTATAGAAAACGGAACAGGTACAGACGTTGATCTAAGTACTTTCTTAGACAATACAGATGATCAAAATACAACAGAAGTAAGCTTAAGTACAGCTACAGATGTTGATGGTGATTTAGGTGTTGATCCAGACGGAGCTGGCCCTGCAACGGCTGGTGTAGCAGAAACAACGGTGCAAGAAGTAATTGAAGCAATAGCTCCAATTACATCTAAGGCAGCCAGAATTTTCTATCCACCATCAATTGCTGTAGATGCTTCTACAACTGGTACAGGAAGAACTATAGATCTTTATCAACAATATTTAGATCAGTATACTCTTAACCCAGGAACTATAGGTGGATTGCCAATTTTGACAGCTTCAAGTACAAATGCTCCAGGAGCGATCCCTACCTATTTAGCTGATGAATTATACTATTATATTACTTATGCAGATCCAGCAGTTTTTGCAAATCTTAGTATTGATGAAGATGGTGTGTTAACCTATGATATCGTAGGATCTCCAGCAGATTTAAATTCATTAATTAATGTAGTATTTGTAGTAAAATAATTGAATTAGTATAACGATATACCAAATAAATTTGAAATTTAAACCTACATATAAATCCTTACTTTTAAGTGTTGTTTTTACAATATTTGGAGTTATTGTATCTAATGCTCAGTTTCTATTGCAAGCACCAAATAATACAGATGAAAATAATTACAGATGGTATAATGCATCCGATACAAATACAGTTTTAGGAACCAATTTCTTTTATGAAGTTAGTACACCTGGAGTATATTTTGCAGTGTATGATGGAACCATTTGTGGATCTAATGCCACAAGCTATTTTATTTTAACAGATTGTACTTCTCCAGAAAACGAAGTCACTTTAGATATTTCAGCAAGTGTAACAGATCCAAATACAGTAAATTGGACTCCTATTTTAACAGGAGATCAATTACGGCCAGTAGTGATAGCTACGCAAACGGTAACTCGTTATACTGCTTCAATTACAAAAGCAGGGAATACTAGTAATTTACCAAGCTTTACTGTGGTTTGTATGAATCAAGCAGCTGTCTTAATGAATGATTTAGTAGTAGTAGATGAGGACGATTCTATAGTAGTACCTATATTTGATAATGATAGTGATATACCAACTTCAGGTACACTAACAACATCTGCACCTGCAAATGGTTCTGTAAATGTAGCTGATAACGGAACGCCTAATGACCCATCAGATGATATTGTTACATATACACCTAATCCAGATTATAATGGGACAGATTCTTTTACCTATACAGTTTGTGATTCATTAGGAGATTGTAGTACCGCAACTGTGAATGTGGATGTACTTCCAATAGTTGATGCTATTGATGATATGGTGACAACGGATGAAGATACAGCGATAACGATTTCTATTTTATCAAATGATAATGATGTTCCTCCTCTTGGAACTTTAACTACAACTAATCCATCAAATGGTACTATTAATATAGATGATAATGGTACTCCAGGAGATATTTCGGATGACACAATAACGTATACACCAGACCCAGGTTATTTTGGAACGGATACTTTTACATATACACTTTGTGATAATATGCCTGTACCAAATTGTAGTACAGCAACAGTTACCGTGATTGTGACAGATGTAATAGATTTAGACAGTGATAATGATGGCATATTGGACACATTTGAAGATTTAAACTTGGATGGTGATAACGATCCTGCTACAAATCCTACAGATTCTGATGGAGATACCATTCCGGACTATTTAGATATTGACAGTGATGATGATGGGATTCCTGACAATGTTGAAGCCCAAACTACAGCAGGTTATGTTCCGCCAAGTGGTGTTGACGCAAATAACAACGGGTTAGACGATGCATATGAACAAGATGGTAATCTTGGAATAATTCCAGAGAATACAGACGGAGAAGATCTTCCTGATTATTTAGATACAGATAGTGACAATGATAATATTCCAGATCGTATTGAAGCAAATGACATTAATCAAGATGGTGTTTCTGATGTAGATTATTTAGCTTCTGATAAAGATGACGATGGATTAGATGATGCTTATGAAGGAGATATTGCTATAGATGATGATGTTAACGATGAAATAAATGATCCAATAAATGATTTACCTAATACAGATGGTGATGAAGAAGTAGATTATAGGGATACAGATGATGATAATGATGGGATTCCAACAGAAGAAGAAGATGTGAATTTAGATGGCGATTATGCTAATGATGATTCAAATTCTAATGGAGTACCAGATTATTTAGATGTAAATCCTAGACCTTTAGATATTGAAGTATTCAATGTAATAACCCCTAACGGAGATGGTGTTCATGATGAGTTAACTATACGTGGTTTAGAAAATTACCCAGATAATACGGTTAAAATATATAATAGATGGGGCGTTTTAGTATATGTTACAAAAGCATATAATACCACAGGAAATGTTTTTGATGGTACATCTACAGGTAGAGTTACATTGCAACCAAATAATAAATTACCTGTAGGTACATATTTCTACATTATAGACTTTGGAGATGACTTAGGAAATAGAAGATCAATTTCAGGATATTTATATATAAACAGATAATAGAGTACATGAATATTGTAAATCAACATAACTTTTTTAAAGTGCTAATTAGAGCAATAGTATGTAGTATATTCTTGTTTATATCTAATGCAATAGTTGCACAACAAGATGCGCAATATACACAGTATATGTATAATACTGTTAGTATTAATCCTGGTTATGCAGGTTCTCGTGGTCATGTCAGTGTTGCTGCTTTACACAGATCACAATGGATAGGTCTAGACGGTGCTCCATCAACAAGAACCATAAATGTCCATTCTCCAATAGGATATAGGGGAGTAGGCTTAGGCTTATCAATCGTAGATGATAAAATTGGACCATCATCAGAAACAAATTTTGATTTAGATTTTTCATACACTATTTGGACGTCCAAAGAAGATAGGTTAAGTTTTGGCTTAAAAGCAAGTGCTAATCTTTTAGATGTTAATTTTTCATTACTTAATCAATTTAGGGAACCAAATACGGATCCCTCTTTGCCCCCAGTACCAATTGATCAATTATTACAACAAAATATTGATAATAGATTTGCGCCTAATATTGGAGCAGGAGTTTATTATCATACTGAGAACTACTACCTAGGCTTATCAGTACCTAGATTTCTAGAAACCACTCATTTTGATGAATCTTCTTTGTCAGCAGCTAAAGAACAAGTGAATTTGTACTTTATAGGAGGTTATGTATGGGATATTAATAGGTTTACCAAATTTAAACCTACTATACTTACCAAGGCAGTACAAGGAGCACCACTTCAGGTAGATGTATCGGCAAATTTTATGTTTAATGAAAAATTTATTGCAGGTGCCGCATATAGATGGGATGCTGCAGTAAGTGCTATGGTTGGCTTTCAATTAGAAGATGGCCTATTTATAGGAATAGCATATGACCGAGAAACAACTGCATTAGGAAGTACTGCATTTAATAATGGTTCATTTGAAGTGCTCCTTCGATATGATTTTATAAGTTCTAAAGGAAAATTAAAATCTCCACGTTTCTTTTAATAGTACTTTCCCATTTTATTATCTTAAACATTATTTGATACTACTTTTAAAGATGTTATTTTTGTAATTAAGGCAAATGAGTTGTTTTAGCTATGAAAATATTATAATTTGAAAGAAGAACACGTAATACTTGTTAATGAATTAGATGAGCAATTAGGTATAATGCCTAAGATGGAAGCACATGAAAAAGCTGTTTTGCATAGGGCTTTTTCAGTTTTTGTAATGAATGATAGAGGTGAAACAATGCTTCAAAAACGTGCGGCACATAAGTATCATTCGCCCTTATTATGGACCAATACATGTTGTAGTCATCAGAGAGTAGGAGAATCTAATATAGAGGCAGGGAAAAGAAGATTACAAGAAGAAATGGGTTTTGCCACAGAACTTAAAGAACTATTTTCATTTATATACAAAGCCCCTTTTGATAATGGCCTTACAGAGCATGAACTAGATCATGTTATGATGGGGTATTATGTGAAAAAACCGATAATTAATAAAGAAGAAGTAGCAGATTGGAAGTGGATGAAACCCGAAGCAATACAAAAAGATATTGCCAAATCTCCTGAGCGTTATACAGCATGGTTTAAAATTATTTTTGAAAAATTTTATAATCATATAAGTCAAAATAATTTTTAATCATGAAAGTAAAAGTTAGTAGAAGAGCTCATTTTAATGCAGCGCATAGATTATATCATAAGGATTGGAGTAATGAAAAAAATGATGCTGTTTTTGGCAAATGTAATAACCCAAACTTTCATGGGCATAACTATGAATTAATTGTAAGTGTTACTGGAGAAATAGATAAAGAAACAGGATTTGTTATAGATGTTAAAATATTAAAAGATTTAATTAAAAGTGAAATAGAAAATGCTTTTGATCATAAAAATTTGAATATTGATGTTCCAGATTTCAAAGAATTAAACCCAACAGCAGAAAATATAGCTGTTGTTATTTGGAATAAATTACGCCCGCATATTGCTATTAAAAATGAACTTGAAGTTGTTTTGTATGAGACACCAAGAAATTTCGTAACTTTTACAGGGAACTAATACATTTTAACAATGAACTTTTATCCTATAAAATTTAAACCTATTTTAAAAGAACGTTTATGGGGTGGTTCTAAGCTAGGAGATGTTTTTGGAAAGCCTATTACTGCTGATAACACAGGAGAGAGTTGGGAGGTATCTACAGTTAAAGGAGATGTTTCTGTAATTGCTAATGGAAGCTTCTCTGGTACTTCTTTACAAGAGTTGATAGATATGTATCCAGAAGAATTTCTTGGAAAGAGTGTTGCAGAACGCTTCGGTACAGAATTTCCAATTCTGATTAAATTTATTGATGCAAAGCAAGACTTATCTATTCAGCTTCATCCAAACGATGATTTGGCTAAAAAAAGGCATAATTCTTTTGGGAAGACCGAAATGTGGTACGTTATGGATACCGAAAAAGATGCCAACTTAATTATTGGGTTTAATAAGGATGTTGCGAAAGAAGAATATCAAAATAGTGTTGAAAACAATACACTCTTAGAATTGTTACACTATGAAAAAGTACAAAAAGGAGATACTTTTTTTATAAACACAGGAAAAATACACGCTATTGGAGCAGGAGTAGTTCTTGCGGAAATCCAACAAACTTCAGATGTAACGTATCGTGTTTTTGACTTTAATAGAAAAGATAAGGAGGGTAATTTAAGAGAATTACATACTGAGTTAGCTTTAGATGCAATAGACTACAAAAAGAAGGACGATTTTAGGGTAAACTATACTAAAAAAAAGAACCAAACTAATAAAATGGTAAATTGTCCCTATTTCAACACAAATTATTTAAATTTAGATAAAGATGCTGTAAAAGATGTATCTAATAGAGATTCATTTACAATATTTATGTGTGTAGCAGGTAAGGCTTCAATAACATCCTCTAATACAACAACGTCAATAGCAAAAGGAGAAACTATTTTGGTTCCAGCTAATACAGATCAAATTCAAATAAAAACGAACGAGGTGACACTTTTAGAAGTTACTATCTAAGGAATTACAGTTTGTTGTGAAAAATAATTTTGTTATAATGAACAATGATTACTTTTGCACCATATAAATTATATAACAATGGCAAATATTAGAGATTTAAAAAAAGATATTAATTACGTTTTAGGAGATATTATAGAAGCTGTATATTTCTGGGAAGCATCAAATAATAAAAAAAATTCAAAAGAAGGGTCTGCAATCATTGATAAAGCTATTACTATTTTTGATGATTTAATTGAAAAGGTGAACAAAAAAAATGTAGATAATCGTAAAACGCATTTGAAAAAAGTAAGAGTAGAACTAGAAGAGAAAGCAACCAAATTAATAGAAAGTTTAAATAAACTAAGCTAGATTTCACCTGGTAAAGCTTAGTGTAAAATATATTAAAATAAAAAAACCAATGAATAATGTTATTCATTGGTTTTTTTATAAGTCATAAAGTAATTAAATACTTTATGTTACATTTTTTTATCCATTTTGGTCACTAAAATAGGTACAGAAACTCTTGTTTTTCCCCACCCCATTACTAAATGAGTTCCGTTTTCAACATCTTTAAAAGTCATAGAAAAGGCTTCTAAACTTTCATCACCATTAGAAACACTTCCTTTTACACGTAATACATCAGCAGCTTCTTGGTATGAGTAGGCCCCCCATTGATTTAAATTTGTATTTAAAATAACAGTCCATTCATTTGCACCAGGTATAGTAAATAAAGAATAGGTGCCAGCTTTAACAGCTTTACCACCAAAAGTTGCATCATGGTAAAATGTAATTTCTACAGCTTCATTAGCTCCAGTTCTCCATACTTTCCCCAAAGGTGCAAGTTCTGAGATAGAACGCCCTTTTAATTGAGGTCTACTATATGTTATTTTAACAGTCTTATCAGCAATTCTATAACTACTAGGATAAGAAACAATATCAGCCGGGCTTTTATCTAATCCACTAAATTTTTGAGCATTCATTTGCGTAGTGCAAACCATTACAAATGCTGTAAATACAATTTTAAGTAAGTTTTTCATTTTTGTTTGTTTTATTTTTATTTAATTTTTTTGTTTTAACCAGTATAGTCGGTACTTGAATGTACAACTTACAAAATACTTGGTTTATAGCTAATTACTTGATTTTAAATTATTTTTTTTAATAAATATACATATTATAGTTTCATATTGTAATCATTTTTGGTAATTATGTTTTTTAAATGAAACATTAAACGCATATTTGCTGTATTAATATAAGTTTTATGTGTGGAATAGTTTGTGCATTTGATGTGAAAGAAAATACGGAGGTATTACGCCCTCAGTTATTAAAAATGTCTAAAAAAATCAGACATAGAGGGCCAGATTGGAGTGGTATATTTGCAAATGATAAAGCAATATTAGCACACGAACGTTTAGCTATTGTTGACCCCGCTTCTGGAAAACAACCCTTATTTAGTGATGATAATAAACTAGTTCTAGCAGCGAATGGTGAAATATATAATCATAGAGAATTGCGTAAGCAATTTAATGGAAGCTATAACTTTAAGACAGAATCTGATTGTGAAGTAATACTGGCACTGTATCAAGAAAAAGGACCTAGTTTCTTAGATGAAATGAATGGTATTTTTGGTTTCACCATTTATGACACAGAAAAAGATGAATATTTTGTAGCTCGAGATCATATGGGTATTATACCATTGTATATGGGTTGGGATAAGAATGGAACATTTTATGTGGCTTCAGAATTAAAAGCTTTAGAAGGTACATGTACTAGGATAGAACTCTTTCCTCCAGGTCATTATTTGCATAGTAAAGATGGAGAATTAAAGAAATGGTATGCTCGTGATTGGATGGAATATGATGCAGTAAAAGAAAACGAAACCAGTATCAAAGAGATTAAAGAAGCTTTAGAAGCGGCTGTAAGACGTCAGTTAATGTCAGATGTGCCGTATGGAGTATTATTATCAGGAGGTTTAGATTCTTCTGTAACTTCTGCTATAGCAAAAAAATACGCTCAAAAAAGAATAGAATCAGATGATACTAAAGATGCTTGGTGGCCTCAATTACACTCTTTTTCAGTAGGCTTAGACGGCTCTCCAGATTTGGCAGCGGCTCAAAAAGTAGCAGACCATATTGGTACAGTTCATCATGAAATTAAATTTACAATTCAAGAAGGTTTAGATGCTATAAAAGATGTAGTGTATAATTTAGAAACCTATGATATTACTACTATTAGAGCCTCAACTCCTATGTATTTAATGGCAAGAGTTATAAAATCTATGGGGATAAAAATGGTCTTATCAGGAGAAGGAGCAGATGAGTTATTTGGAGGGTATTTATACTTTCATAAAGCGCCAAATGATAAAGAGTTTCATGAAGAAACAGTACGTAAATTAAGCAAACTTCATATGTACGATTGTTTGCGTGCAAACAAATCTTTAGCAGCTTGGGGTATTGAAGGACGTGTGCCATTTTTAGATAAAGAATTTATGGATGTGGCAATGCGCATTAATCCAAAAGATAAAATGATTAATGGCGAACGTATGGAGAAATGGGTAGTTCGTAAAGCATTTGAAGATATGCTGCCAGAAAGTGTGGCATGGCGACAAAAAGAACAATTTTCAGATGGAGTAGGATATAGTTGGATAGATACTTTAAAAGAAGTGGTAGAAGAAGCGGTTTCTGATGAACAACTTGCCAATGCAAAATTCCGTTTTCCATTGCAAACACCAACCTCAAAAGAAGAATTTTATTACCGCTCTATTTTTGAAGAGCATTTTCCTTCAGATGCAGCAGCTCTTTGTGTACCGCAAGAGGCATCTGTTGCATGTAGTACACAAATAGCATTAGAGTGGGATGAAGCATTTAAAAATATGAACGATCCTTCTGGAAGAGCAGTAGCTAATGTACATGATGATGCTTATGTAAATTAAATTTTTATTTTTTTGAATTAACAACTGTCCTCATTCAGTTTTAATTATAATTAGTCCATAAGAAACACCCAATTAGGGTGTTTCTTTGTTTAGAGTATTAATCATATTTTAAAAAGGAAATTAAGGTTCATTTTGTCCACAATTTTTGTTGATAACTTAAGGGTGTAGTATTGATGCAAACCCTTTAATGGATGGGGGATTCGTTATATTTGTAAGATTGCTAAATTTTCAAAAAAACACAAGTTTAAATAATCAACTTATGTTTTTTATTTTGCAACGACCATGAGTATAAATAACAATCTTAAATTTATGAGCGAAGAAGCAAATAAAGACGAGCAAAAGAAAAATAATTATTCTGCTGATAGTATTCAAGCACTAGAAGGAATGGAGCATGTTAGAATGCGACCATCCATGTATATTGGGGATGTAGGAGTACGTGGTTTACACCATCTCGTATATGAAGTAGTTGACAACTCTATTGATGAAGCAATGGGAGGCCATTGTGATACTATTTCTGTAACGATTAATGAAGATGGTTCTTTAACGGTTAGGGATAATGGACGTGGTATTCCCGTTGATATTCATAAAAAAGAAGGCATTTCTGCACTAGAGGTAGTAATGACAAAAATTGGAGCAGGAGGTAAGTTTGATAAAGATTCCTATAAGGTTTCAGGTGGTCTTCATGGTGTAGGTGTTTCCTGTGTAAATGCCTTATCTAAAGATTTAAAAGCTACTGTTTTTAGAAATGGGACTATTTATGAGCAAGAGTATAAGCAAGGTAAATCGCAATACCCAGTAAAGAGTATTGGAGAAACAGATAGTAGAGGTACCGAAGTTACTTTTTATCCAGATGATACTATTTTTACACAAACAATAGAATTTAATTATGAGACACTTGCAAATAGAATGCGAGAACTTTCATTTTTAAATAAAGGAGTGGCTATTACGATCACTGATAAAAGAGTAAAAGACAAAGAAAGTGATTCTGGTTTCTTAGGCGAACGCTTCTACTCTGAAGAAGGGCTTAAGGAATTTATAAAATTCCTTGATGGTAATCGTGAACCACTTATTAAAAGTGTAATTTCTATGGAAGGCGAGAAAAACGGTATTCCTGTTGAAGTTGCAATGATGTATAATACATCTTACACAGAAAATTTGCACTCATATGTAAATAATATCAATACACATGAAGGAGGAACACATTTATCTGGTTTTAGAAGAGGATTAACTGGTACACTTAAAAAGTATGCAGATGCTTCTGGAATGCTAGATAAACTAAAATTTGAAATTCAAGGAGACGATTTTAGAGAAGGTTTAACTGCTATTGTTTCTGTAAAAGTTTCTGAGCCACAATTTGAAGGTCAGACAAAAACAAAGCTAGGAAACCGAGAGGTGTCTTCAGCGGTAAGTCAGGCAGTTTCAGAAATGTTAACGAACTATCTTGAAGAGAATCCAGAAGATGCTAAAGTAATTATTCAGAAAGTTGTTCTTGCTGCTACTGCTAGGCATGCTGCTACTAAAGCGCGTGAAATGGTACAGCGAAAAACCGTAATGAGTATTGGTGGTTTGCCTGGTAAATTATCAGATTGCTCAGAGCAAGATCCAGAAATTTGTGAAGTATTTCTAGTAGAGGGAGATTCTGCAGGTGGAACAGCAAAAATGGGAAGAGATAGAAAGTTTCAAGCAATCTTACCTTTACGTGGTAAAATCTTGAATGTTGAAAAAGCAATGACCCATAAAGTCTTTGAGAACGAAGAAATTAAAAATATTTATACGGCGCTCGGAGTAACTATTGGAACAGAAGAAGACAGTAAGGCTTTAAATTTAGAAAAACTACGGTATCATAAAGTAGTTATTATGTGTGATGCCGATGTAGATGGGAGTCATATTGAAACTTTAATTTTAACATTCTTCTTCCGTTATATGAGAGAGCTTATAGAAGGTGGGCATGTTTATATAGCAACACCCCCACTGTATTTAGTTAAAAAAGGAGCTAAGAAAAGGTACGCTTGGAATGATGAAGAACGAGATGAAATAGCAGAAAGTTTTAATGGTAGTGTAAATATTCAACGTTACAAAGGTCTTGGAGAAATGAATGCGGTACAATTATGGGACACCACAATGAATCCAGATTTTAGGACATTAAGACAAGTAACAATAGATAATGCAACAGAAACAGACCGTGTTTTTTCTATGTTAATGGGAGATGAAGTGCCTCCAAGAAGAGAGTTTATAGAGAAAAATGCCGTGTATGCGAACATTGATGCATAAATAATACTAGTTTCACAACAAAAACTCGTACCATAGGTACGAGTTTTTTAGTTTTGAGGAAGTAAAAAAATCGGTTATAAGGATTAAAAATTACGATCAAATACCATATAACGGTAATTTTACATTTAAAATTAAATTGATAATCATAATTTTAAATTCTTATAGCATGAAAAAAATACTTTTCTTAATTTTTATGGGTATTACTTCTTTAAGTATGGCTCAAGCAGATTTTAATGATATCTTCTCAGCTGGCTTAGAAGATGCAAATCAATTTGCAAACGATTATTTCTCACCTTTATCAGAAGCTACTGTATATGGTATTTCTACTGGTTGGTATAATTCTGGAAAATCTAAACCTTTAGGTGGGTTCGAAATTTCTATTATTGGGAATGTAACAGGATTTAAAAATAAAGAAGATAAAAAGACTTTTGTTTTAAATACTGCTGATTACCAAAATTTACAATTTGTAGATGGTAGTACTTCACAAACAGTTGCCTCTGTATTAGGAGATCTTACAGGAATAGAAGTTTTTGTAGAAGCAGAAGGTCCCGGAGGTATAGGAACTCAAAGACAACAATTTACGCTTCCGTCTGGTTTAGCTGCTGAGAATCTAAACTTTTTACCTTCTGGCTTTTTACAAGCTAGTGTAGGTTTAATAAAGGGATTGGAAGTAAAAGCACGTTATATTCCTAAAATAAATACAGACGATGTAGAAGCAGGCTTATTTGGGGCTGGCTTGCAATACGATTTTACATCATTATTACCAGCAGATAAAATTTTACCAATTGCGATATCTGGCGTCATTGGATATACAAGTTTAGATGGTGAATTTAATATTAACGATATTTCTGGTATTGGAGGCTCAGATCAAATTATAGCGCTTAATTTTTCTTCATTAGTCTTTAATGCTGTAATTTCAACTAAATTACCTATAATTAATTTTTACGGAGGAGTAGGTTATATTTCTGGAAAATCTACAATTGATGTTTTGGGGGATTATACCGTAGGAGTTGGTCCTTTCTCTAGAACAGAAAGTGATCCTATTTCAATTTCTAAATCTGTAAATGGTGTTACTGCTAATGTTGGTACAAAACTAAAATTAGGCTTTTTTAGATTAAATGCTGATTACACTTTAGCAGCATTTAACACATTATCTATAGGTGTTAATTTTGGTTTTAGATAAGAAAAACAATATACATAAAAGACCTATAATTCTTCATAGGTCTTTTATGTATATTGTTTCATCAGTCTATTGTCTAATAGCTAAAATGTAACCATTTTCATATTGTAATTTTTGATCAGCCATAATAACAATATCATCTGGTAAATCTGTGCCAGGATATGATATAATGTAATTATCTCCGTCCCTTTCCCATCTGAAATCTGTTTGCAATACAATCTTTTTTTGTTCTCTTACATGAAGTCTACCTAAATAAGCATCATTAAAAATCCATTCAGATTGACCTTGTAATGTCTTAGAACTGGTAGTATTGTTGATTTCGTTAGACCAAATGCCAATAATAGGGTCATTGTTGACTTCAATTTTTGTGCAACTTGCAAAAAAAAGTATAGCAAAAATTGCTAAGTATGGGAAATACTTTCTCATTATAAGTAGGTTTTAAATGTATTTGGGATCATAAATATATAAAAGCTTGGAGATAAAGCACAATTCTTTCGATGTAATGCAGCTTGATTGATTTTTTTTCGTTGAATTACTATTTTTTTTAACAAAATAGAATGATCGGTTAAGTGAAACTTATGCTAAAATCTTTTTTAAACCATAAATCCATATTTTTTTTCTATTATAATTCAGTACTTTTGATGGCAGAAAATCAATTTTAAAAATATAGAAAAATGAAAGTTACGGTAGTAGGAGCAGGTGCAGTTGGTGCAAGTTGTGCAGAATATATTGCAATAAAGAATTTTGCTTCAGAAGTTGTTTTATTAGATATAAAAGAAGGTTATGCAGAGGGTAAAGCAATGGATTTAATGCAAACAGCCTCTTTAAATGGCTTTGATACAAAAATAACGGGTATTACTAATGATTATTCTGCTACTGCAGGAAGTGATATTGCAGTAATTACATCTGGTATTCCACGTAAACCAGGAATGACAAGAGAAGAGTTAATAGGAATTAATGCTGGCATTGTAAAGTCTGTTTCTGCAAGCTTAGTAGCGCAATCTCCAAATGTTACTTTAATAATAGTAAGTAATCCTATGGATACCATGACCTATTTAGTTCATAAAACTACAGGATTGCCTAAGCATAAAATTATAGGCATGGGTGGAGCTTTAGATAGTGCTCGTTTTAAGTACCGTTTGGCAGAAGCTTTAGAAGCACCTATTTCTGATGTAGATGGAATGGTAATTGGAGGTCATAGTGATAAAGGAATGGTTCCATTAACTGGGCATGCAACAAGAAATAGTGTTAAAGTTTCTGAATTTTTGTCAGAAGAACGTTTAGAACAAGTAGCACAAGATACAAAAGTAGGAGGCGCAACCTTAACGGGTTTATTAGGAACTAGTGCCTGGTACGCTCCTGGTGCAGCTGTTTCTGGATTGGTACAGGCAATAGCATGCGATCAAAAGAAAATGTTTCCATGCTCAACTTTTTTAGAAGGAGAGTATCATTTAAATGATATCTGTATTGGAGTTCCAGTAATACTTGGGAAAAACGGAATAGAAAAAATCGTTGAAATTGAATTAACAGATGCGGAGAAAGCTAAAATGCAAGAAAGTGCAGCAGGTGTGTCTAAAACAAACACCTTGTTGGATCTATAAATTTCAGTATTAAAAATAATATAAGAGCTTCATATCATTATATGAAGCTCTTTTGTTTTATGACCACTTAATTAATACATATTACAACAAATATCTTATGTTATAGAATCTTTATTTTTATATTTGCGGCATGAATGCAAAATGGTACATCAGTACTTTAATCATTATTTTAACCTTAATAGGGTTAAATACAGAGCAAACTAAGCTTGCTAATCAGCAGATTCTATTAGAATTTACTGATGTAGCAAACACTTCTTCTACTGCTCATGATGATATCATAGCAAAAATCACAGAAAAATTACAAGTATTAGGCATAGACAACATCGAAATAATAGATGAAGATCGTGCAGCATTAAGTATCCGTTATTACAGTAATATAGATGCTCTTAGTGTTAAAGAATTGCTTACCCAAGAAGGACTATCAATAGGATCTGAACCATTAAAAACGAAACCTCTTGATGAAATTCCTCAAGATGAAGCTCCTGAAAATTACAGTTTAGCAGTTTATGATCTTAAAGAACAATCTGATAACGCATTAAGCTTAAATGGAAAATTTGCTTTTGAGTTAAATGATGATTACAAAAGGTTTTCTAACCCACCTGTACTACAATTCTTTTTTGATAGCGTTAGCAGCAAAGAAGATAATTTTACAACAGTTGCATACAAAATAAATAGGGCTATTGCAATAGCAATAGATCATACTTCACATCAAATACCAGAGGTAAGGGCAGGCCCCTTTGCCTTTAGCTAAGTCATTCACTTTTTTATAAAAAGTTAATACAGCATGCTAAAAATAAACATGCTTAGCATTAATATGCTAAGACATTACGGAGATTAATATTACACATATACATACATTATTTAGTAAAGAAATTCATATCCTAATGGATACTGAATGATATACTTTAATTTAAAAACGAATAAAATGCAAAATAAAGGACTTATAAAGCTTTTCGCTTTTTTGTTTGGACTAGTAAGTATTTATCAGTTATCATATACTTACATAACAGATAAAATAGAAGAAGATGCAGTTGCGCAAGCAATTACAAATGTTGTTGAAACAGAAGATAATAAAGAACAACTAAAAGATTTAAGAGAAGAATCAGCAGCACAATATTTACAATCTATTGGAGATAGTACTGCTTTTGGTTTTACTACATATAATGCCGCTAAATCTAAAGCACTTAATAAAGGTCTGGATTTAAAGGGTGGTATAAATGTTACCCTACAAATATCAGTAAAAGATATATTAAAAGGCTTAGCAAATAATTCTACCAATAAAATTTTTAATGATGCATTAGATAAAGCAGATGAAGCATCAAAAAATAATGATGATACTTATATTAATCTGTTTTTTGAAGCTTTTGATGAAATTTCTGGCGATACCAAATTAGCATCACCAGAAATTTTCGCAAATAAGGGCTTAAGTGACGAAATAAATTTCCAAACCTCTGATGAGGTTACTAAAAGGGTCATTAGAGAAAAGTTAGATGAATCTATTGTTTCTGCCTTTGAGGTATTAAGAGAACGTATAGATGGTTTAGGGGTTACACAACCTAACATACAAAGAGAAGGTACCTCTGGTCGTATCTTGGTTGAATTACCTGGTGCTAAAGATGTAAAACGAATAAAAGAATTACTATCTACAACAGCAGAATTAGAATTCTGGGAAACGTATAAGCCAGAAAATGCAGCATTAAGCCAGTTTTTAGCAGCGGCTAATGAAAAATTAAAAACCTTAGTTGAGGTTGAAACTCCAGAAAAGGAAGTGAAAGAAGAGTCTGAAATAGATTCATTACTTTCTAGTGTAGAAGATACTTTAGATGTTGCAAAACAAGTAAATCCTTTATTTGAATTAATGATTCCTCCTGCACCAGGGAGTTATGCTTTTATTAGAGCAGATATCAATAATACTAAAAAGATAAGTGAGTATTTAGAAATGCCAGAGATTAAGCGTTTGTTACCTAGAGAATTACAATACGCAAAATTTGCATGGGAAAGACCCTCAGAAGGCGTTACTATAGTAGGTTTATATGCTTTAAAATCTAATAGAGAAGGTAAAGCTAGGATGAGCGGAGATGTGGTTAGTGGTGCTAGAGATATTTTTGATCAGCGTAATAGACCAGCAATAAGCATGAGTATGAATACGAAGGGTTCTAAATCATGGCAGAAACTTACTAGTGATGCTAATGTTAACGGAACTGGTATAGCAGTAGTTTTAGATAATAAAGTATACACTGCTCCAGGTTGTTCTGTAGTGGGGGGTATTACTGGTGGTGGTACCGAAATTACAGGTACATTCACAATTGCAGAAACAAAAGATATTGCTAACGTATTAAGAGCAGGTAAGTTGCCAGCATCAGCAGAAATTATTGAATCAGAGATTGTTGGACCTTCTTTAGGACAAGAAGCTATTGATAGTGGTTTAAATTCATTTATGATAGCCATGGCAATTGTATTGCTATGGATGGTATTTTATTATGGTAGAGCTGGTATTTTTGCTGATATTGCTTTATTATTCAATATTCTTTTAATATTTGGAGTATTAACAAGTGTAAAAGCTGTATTAACCTTACCAGGTATTGCAGGTATTGTTTTAACAATAGGGATGTCTGTGGATGCAAACGTACTTATTTTTGAACGTATCAAAGAAGAAATAGCTAAAGGAAAAGGAAAATCCTTGGCTATAGAGGATGGTTTTAGTAATGCATTATCTTCTATCTTAGATGCCAATATTACTACGGGTCTTACCGCAGTTATTCTATTTATTTTTGGCTCAGGTCCTATAAAAGGTTTTGCAACTACCTTAATAATTGGTATTCTTACTTCATTATTTACAGCAATCTTTATTACCAGATTATTAATAGAGTGGTACTTATCTGGAAAAGACAGAAAATTAGATTTTTATACCGGTGCAACCAAAAACTTATTCCGTAATATTAATGTAAATTTCTTATCTAAACGTAAAATTGCTTATGTACTTTCGTTTGTATTAGTAGGCATAGGCTTATTTTCTTTATTCTTTGGACCAGGCTTGCAACAAGGTGTAGATTTTATTGGTGGACGCTCGTATCAGGTGCGTTTTGAGAATGATGTGAATGCATCTGAAATTGCATCTGTATTAAACGATGAGGCTGTTTTTGGAAGTGGAACAAATGTAAAAACATTTGGTGGGGCTAATCAATTAAAAATTACTACGCCCTATAAAGTTGATATAGAAGGAATTGAAGTCGATACCGAAATTCAAGGAAAATTATACACGGCATTACAAAAATACCTTCCAGATGGAATTACACAAGCGCAATTTGGTCTAGATTCTGGGGAAGAAAAAACCATTGGAATTATGCAGTCTAAAAAGGTAGGACCAACCATTGCGGATGATATAAAAAATAATGCATTTTTAGCGATATTAGGCTCCTTAGCAGTTGTATTCTTATACATATTATTGCGTTTCCGTAGATGGCAGTTCTCACTAGGAGCTGTAGTGGCAGTATTCCATGATGTTTTATTAGTACTGGGAATCTTCTCTATTTTTGGTAAAATAATGCCATTTAATATGGAGATAGATCAAGCGTTTATTGCAGCAATACTAACCGTAATTGGATATTCATTGAATGATACCGTGGTGGTCTTTGACCGTATTCGTGAAGTGGTTAGGGAAAGAGGCTGGAAAGCAGGAGAGAATATTAATTCTGCTTTAAATAGTACTCTAAGTAGAACCTTAAACACCTCTTTAACTACTTTAGTGGTATTATTAGCCATATTTACTTTTGGAGGCGAATCACTTCAAGGATTTATGTTTGCAATGATCATTGGTATTGTAGTGGGTACATATTCTTCTTTATTTATTGCAACACCAATAATGTTTGATAGTTTAAAGAAAAAAACACAAGAAGGCGTATCAGTTAAGAAATAATTTTTTTAAAAGCTAATAGATCTAAAAGAGCTGCAATTTGCAGCTCTTTTTAGTTTTGTATCATACGACCAATTGTACCTGTTTCAGTTTTTTGTAGTTCGTATATATATTCTGGGTTTAGTTTTTTTTCTTTTCTATGGGATACAAACAAAATAGCAGTATTACTTTCTTTGGCAATTTTGTTTATGAGCGTAACAACTAATAATGCAGAAGCGTCGTCCAGATTTTCTGTAGGTTCATCTAAAATTAACAATAGAGGATGCTTCACCATTGCTCTTGCAACCATAATGAGACGTTGCTTTCCAATGCTTAATTCATTAAATAATTTATTTTTTAGCGATAGCATATCCAATACTTCAAGCCATTTATGCGCTAATTTTTTTTGGAGTTCAGTTGGTATCTGGTACAAGCCTATAGAATCTGTTATACCAGAAATTAGCATATGCGCTACAGTGTGGTTGCCTTTAAAATTATAAGTTATTGAAGGGGAGTAATAACCGATTTTTTCTTTGATATCCCATATGCTCTCACCCGTTCCTTTTTTCTTTCCAAAAATATAAAGTTCTTGTCCGTATCCTTTACTATTTTCTCCTGTAATCATAGATAGTAATGTGGTTTTACCACTCCCATTTGGTCCAATAAGCTGCCAAAATTCCCTTTGTTTAATGTCCCAATTAATTTCTTTTAAAATTGGTTTATCATCATAATATACATTAACCAGTTTTAAACATATTAAAGTAGTATTATGATATGGAATACTTTTTAGTGGAGGAGGTATTTTTCCTTGGAATACAGAATTCTTTTTTTGTTTAAAAATACTGCTAATAGAATTATGTACTTCTAACTTTTTACGATTTAAAAAAATAAATTCTGAACAAAAAACTAATAGATCTTCTTTTCTATGGATCAATTGAATAAGTGTTTTTGTTTTTGATATTTTTTCTAGTTGTGTTTTTAATTGTACTCTAGAGCTGATGTCTAAATGATCAAAAGGATTGTCTAAAATGATAAAATTTGGTTTTTTAGTTAGTATGTAGTTTAGTACAGCTTTCTTTTGTTCACCACTAGACATTGATTTTAAGCGCTGTGTTGTATGTTTTGTTGCTAATTTAATATCGTGTATCTCTTCTTCTCTAATGAGTAGATCTATTGTTGTTTTTGAAAATAAAACTCCTCGCTTATTTTTTAGAGATTTAAATTCATCAGAAAATTCTCCTTTTAATAACTGGCATGTAAAAAAATCAATATCAGAATTTGTATCAGTAAAAATTGCCCAATGCTTTCTAATAGGTTTTACCATAATAATTAGTAATATGATTTTAAATTTTAACCCTATAAATATAAACTGGATTATTATGGTACGTAGTAGCCTCATCTAAATACATGCCATTAGCTACAGCTACTTTTTGAGAAGGGATATTGTTCATGTGGATGATAGAAATTAAAGAATTGGCTAACTGCTCGGTTTTAGCAAATACTTTACATTGTTTAGCTGCTTCAGTAGCATATCCTTTTTTCCAATAACTAGGCAATAGGGAATATGCAATTTCTAGTTCTTTTTTGTTGTTTACTTCTTGGATTAAAAGACCAGCTAAACCAATAAGCGTATTGCTGCTTTTTAAAATTAGTGCTAGTTTACCACCTAAATTATTCTGATACCTATAAAAAGTTCGCTCAAAATCTTGCTCACACGCTTTTATTGGATCTGGAGGTAACCCATTCCAAAATTTGGAGGTGATAGGGTCTTGATGAAAAGCTAACCAAGCATCAAAATCTGAGGGCAGTAATTTTCTAAATGATAATCTTTCAGTTTCTTGATTTTCTAAAAGATAATTCATTTTAAAGTCTTTTATAAACAATACGATCTCCCACTTCTAGTGATAGTTGTTCTGCTAAACCTGCATTGATTTCTAGTACATATTGTACAGGAACTTTAGAAGGTAAACTGCTTTCGTCCATAGGAATAGCATTTTTTTGAAAGCTTGCTATTTTTAAATTTTTATCAATATAGATAATATCTAAAGGGATTTCTGTATTTTTCATGTAAAAAGAATGTACTGATTCGTCTGGAAAAATAAAGAACATTCCATTGTTTTTCTTCATGCTTTTCCGGTACATTAAACCAGTTTGTGTTTCGTAATCGGTATCAGCAATCTCAATATTAAAAGTAGTGATTAAACTATCTTTTGTTGCGCTATAAAGCTGTAATTCCCCTTCTTTTTTAAAGTGTATTGGAGCGGTTTGTACGGTTGAATTCTGTTTTTCTTTACAGGAAATACCAAAAATGATACATAGGATACAAATGCAATAAAGTGTTTTATGAATCATTTTAAAACGTAAACTATTTTTTTACAGGTCGGAACATTAAATAAAGTCCTATTAAAATAAAAGGGATACTTAACCATTGTCCTATAGCTAAAAGCTCCATGCTTTGATCAAGATCGTTCTGACGTTCTTTTACATATTCTATAAAAAATCGGATGGTCCATAGTAAGACTAAAAAAGTTCCAAATAAAAAGCCTGGTTTTTCACTTTTATCAGTTTTCCAGTATAAGAAATACAGTATTAAAAACATAAAAACATAACAGATTCCTTCATATAATTGCGCTGGATGTCTATAGGGGATTTCAGCTAACCGATCTGCAAATTTTTCACTTGTTTCAATAAGTTCATATGCTTTACTAGCCGTTTTTGTGCCAGTAAGCCGCTTTGCCTCGCTAGCAGATAAATCATCAGAATTACGGATAAATTGAGTTGCAAAAATAAAAGACTTATCTACTGTAGTACCAACAATTTCTGAATTAAAAAAGTTTCCTAAACGCACACAGAAAGTACCAATTGCAGATGCAACTACAGCTCTGTCTATTACCCATAAAAAATTTAATTTCTGTTTTCTGGCAAATAAATAGATCCCAATAATAGCTCCTATGGTAGCACCATGACTTGCCAAGCCAGTAAAACCAGTAAATTCATAACCTTTTATGAAACCAAATAAAGCTTCTTCAGAGCCTTTGGGAAGCTTTCTTATTGGTAATAATATTTCGATAAGATTATTTTTGTAATGCGCCCAATCATAAAAAAAGACATGCCCTAAACGAGCTCCTAGCATGATAGAAACTACACAATGAATAAAAAGGGAATCTAGTTGCTCTACGGTTTTCTTTTCTTTTAAGAAAATCTTTTTCATAATAAACCAACCAAAAGCAAAGGCCACAATCCATAAAAGGTTGTAATATTTAATTTGTAAAAATCCTATTTTAAATAATGTGCCATCAGGATTCCATATAAAACTTAAAAAGTGCATGTATTCTATTTTAAGTAAGCTAAGATAAAAAAGTTTATTTGTTTAATAGTTTCACGCTATAAATAATTATGAGAAGAATAACACTATGGTTAATAAAGTACAAATTTAGGGTACAGGGTCATAGCCTTTACCACCCCAAGGGTGACAGCTAAAAATCCGTTTTATAGCCAACCACCCGCCTTTAAAAAGCCCATGTTTTTTTAGGGCTTCTAAGGTATATTGTGAACAAGTTGGAGAGTACCTGCAACTTGGAGGTGTTAATGGAGAAATAACACGCTGATATATTCGTACTAGAAAAATGAATGGCGCTATAAGTATTTTTTTCATTTACGCTGAATTTATTTCAGTGTTATCTTCAAGACGGTAAAAAGTATTGTTATAATACACTAAAAGTAGTGCCATCTTTGCCATCTTTAAGCTGTATGCCTAAAGCTAACAATTGATCTCTTATTTCATCCGAAGTAGCAAAATCTTTATTATCACGTGCATTTTTACGTAACTGTATTAAAAGCTTTACTACATCAGAGAGCTTGTCTGAATCACCAGTGGCTGCTACGGTTTTATTTTCTAGGCCTAATACATCAAAAACAAAAGCATTTAAGGTTTCTTTTAAAACTATTTTATCAGCTTCTGTAACGGTTTCTTTATTGTCTTTTATGAGGTTAATATGTTTTACAGCTTCAAAAAGGCTAGCGATAAGAATTGGAGAATTAAAATCGTCGTTCATAGCGTCATAGCATTTCTGTTTCCATGTAGTTACATCAAAACTAGAACTATTAGATGTTTCAATAGCATCTATATGTTTTATGGCGTCCATTAATTTATGAAAGCCTTTTTCAGAAGCAAGTAAGGCATCATTACTTAAATCTAAAATACTAGTGTAATGTGCTTGCATCATAAAAAAGCGTACAACAGATGGCGAGAATGCTTTGCTTAAAATAGTATTTTCTCCAGAAAATATTTCATTTGGTAAAATATTATTTCCAGTAGATTTTGCCATTTTTTTACCATTCATCGTAAGCATATTAGCGTGTAACCAATATTTAACAGGTGATTTCCCGTTAGTGGCTTCCGCTTGAGCAATTTCGCATTCGTGGTGCGGAAATTTAAGGTCCATTCCACCACCATGTATATCAAAAGCTTCACCAAGATATTTAGTACTCATGGCGGTACATTCTAAATGCCAACCCGGAAAACCATCTCCCCATGGGGAAGGCCAGCGCATAATATGTTTTGGTTCTGCTTTTTTCCAAAGCGCAAAATCCTGTGGGTTTTTCTTTTCATCTTGTGCAGCAAGTTCTCTGGTATTTGCTATCATATCTTCTAGCTTTCTACCACTTAACTTTCCATATTCATTTGTTTCATTAAATTTCTGTACATCAAAATATACAGAACCATTTATTTCATAGGCATAGCCTTTAGCTAAAATATCTTTTATGATTTCTATCTGCTCAATAATATGCCCAGTAGCTGTAGGTTCTATACTTGGTGGTAAAAAATTAAATTTTTGTAGTATAGTATGGAAATCTACTGTATAGCGCTGCACAACTTCCATAGGTTCTATAAGTTCTATACGTGCTTTTTTTGCAATCTTATCTTCTCCATCCTCTGCATCATTTTCTAAATGGCCCGCATCTGTTATATTCCGTACATACCGTACTTTGTATCCTAAATGCTTTAAGTACCTGAAAATCATATCAAAAGACATAAATGTACGGCAGTTGCCTAAATGTACATTACTATAAACTGTAGGGCCACAAACATACATGCCTACATGACTCTCATTTATAGGTTTAAAAACTTCTTTTTTACCTGATAAGGAATTATAAACTCTTAAGTTCTGATTTTTATATAATTGCATTCTTTGGAGATGAGAAACTATTAAAACTTAGTATCTAATTTAATAAAATTCAAAAATTCTTGGCGTGTGGCCTCTTCTTTAAATTTACCACCATATTGTGCGGTAACTGTACTACTTTCTATGTTACTACTAATATTCATTTAAATACTTACTTAGTAGCTGCAAAGATATACATAATCTGCTATTTAATATCATGTTTACAGTCATACACAACATAAATTGGTAACTCTAAAATGTTGTTTATAATTTTAAGGTACCAAAGCTTATCTAATTATTATAATGAAATACAGAATAATCTATTTATGTGTAGCATTCTTAATTATGCAGTATAAAGTTGCAGCACAAATATCTTCGGACTGTAGCACGGCAATTCCTATTTGTACCAATACACCAATTAATGGTGGCACCAGTGGTTTTGGTATGGATGATTTTGTTAATGCTGAAGAATCTGGTTGTTTGGAAAGAACACAAACAGGTTTTATAGAATCTAGTTCTGCTTGGTACCGATTTAGAACAGGTGCCTCAGGACAATTAGGTTTTAATATTTTGGTAGATGGAAATGAAGATTGGGATTTTGCCTTATACCAAACAAACGATTGTAATAATTTAGGAGACCCAGTACGGTGTAACTTTCTAAAGGATAGAGAAAATATAAGATTTATTGGAGTAGGAGAGGACCCATCGGGTAATACGCAAAATCAGAATTATGAAGACTGGTTGCAGGTAGCTCCTGGAGAAGAATATTATTTGTTGATTAATAATTTTTCTGATACAAGATCTGGCTTTTCCATTCAGTTTTCTGGGCAAATTTTTACAGATAATCCTAATACAGCGTTAGATTGTGGTATTATTAGTGATCTTTTAGGTGCCCCAAAAGCCGTTTGCGATACAGAAGGGTCAGTAAACTTAGATGCATCTTCAGTTTTAAATGCGTTGAGTTATGAATGGTTTATGGATACAGGAAATGGTTTTACTACAATAGCAGGAGAAAGTAATGCAGTATTGAGTGTTACAGAATCAGCAGTCTATAGAGTTAGAATATTTATGGTTGGAAACTCAATGCCAATAATAAGTGATGTTCAGGTAGTTTTTTCAACTACTCCAACTGCTGCCAATGTTATAGATGAAGTCATTTGTTCTGGAGAAGCTTTTTTTGATTTATCTTCTAAGAATACTGAAGTTTTAGGAACTCAAAATCCGGATGACTTTTTAATCAGTTACCATACAACTATGATGGATGCGGTTAATGCTAGAAATCCATTACCTAATATGTACCCAACACCAATTGGTACAGACGTAGCTATCTTTGTGCGTATTGCTGCTATTGGTAATCCTAATTGCTATGATGCTTTTCAAGATTTTAGCATAGTAGTGCCTCAAGAAATTACTCAAGATTTTGATGATGAAGTTTTTTTATGCGATAATGCTAGTGTTATGATTGGAGACCCAACTCCAGAACCAAATTTTAGCTATCAGTGGAATAATGGGGAAACCACATCATCTATTCAAGTGACCCAACCAGGTTCATATTTTCTGACAATCAATGTTAACGGACAAACCTGTACTCAAGCCACAGCACCTTTTGAAATTAGAGTCTCTGCTTCTGCAACTCCACAAATTGTGAACGTTGAGGTAAAAGATTTTGCTGAGACCAATACCATAACTACTACTAATACAGTAACAGTACGCATGGGAGAAGAAGGGAATTATAGGTATAGATTAGGGAATGATGGCATATTCCAAGATAGTAATGTATTTGAGAATGTTGCACCAGGAAGTTATATCTTAAGAGTGGAAAATGAATGTGGTTTTGATGAAAGTAATGTTACTGTTATGGGTTTTTTGCCATTTTTTACCCCTAATGGTGATGGTGTAAATGATGACTGGGAAGTAATAGGAATGCTAAACTTAGATAGCCCTCAAATCAATATTTTTGACCGATATGGAAAGCTACTACACCAATTAACACAAATAAATACCAGATGGGATGGTTATTATAATGGTGTGCCGATGCCTGCATCAGATTATTGGTTTCAACTTTCGTATTTAAATGAAAATGGAGAACGAGTGGTGTCTAAAGGTAACTCAAGTCATTTTACACTTAAGCGATAAGGTATACAAATTATGCATTTCATCGATTAAATGCATGTAAATACGACTAAGTGATACTAAAGTTGCGTATATAAAGTTAAAATAACTAGACTTTATATGCGCTTTTTAATGAAAATTACAATTAGTTGCTTATTATTCTTCTTTTTTTTAACGCTAAATGCCCAAAACAATTCTCCAGATTGTAGGTCGGCAATACCCGTTTGTGCTGATGTAACTTACGGAGGTTCCGCAAATGGAAGGGGAGATGTTGAAGATTTTGATCCCGATGTAATTACACAAGTTGGATGTATAGAAAGGGGAAGTTTTAATCCCGATATTGGAATAGAAAATAATACCTCGTGGTTTGTTTTTAGAGTAGAAAGATCAGGACGATTAGGTTTTGATATAAAAACAATACAGCCAGAAGATAATGATCCAAGAGTTACAATGCCATCTTCTGCCGAATTTGATTTTGCTGTTTTTGGTCCTGATGTAGATTGTGCAGATATTAGTAGTGGAACAGCAGCACCCATTCGTTGTAATTTCGAAATTAATGTAGATAATTATACAGGTGTAGGTGTAAATCCTGGAAATGGACAAGAAGGTGCGCCAAGTTTACCTCAGAATTTGAATAGTTATGATGAATGGTTAGAGGTTACTGAAGGTGAACTATATTATATCCTTATTAATGATTTTAGTACAAACTCTGATAATATGCCTCGTTTCTTTGATTTAACATTTACAGGAAGCGCTGTAGACATGGATAATACTACAGCCTTAGATTGCACCCTTAGAGATGAATTTTTAGGTTTAGATATTGATGCTTGTGTAGGTGCTCCCGAAATTATACTAAATGCTTTTCGGTCACCCGCTGGTACAGACATTACAAATGTGGTTTGGACTGTAGAATATTTAGATGGAAGATCAGGAACTTTAATGGGGTCTGGTCCATTTGGCGCAGAATTAATTATTCCAACAGAAGTTGTTTATTCAGGACGGTATTTTGTTAGCATTACAACATCTACAGGACCTTCGCCTGTAGAAGATATAGGTGGTATTCTGGTCAGTATCCATGCAGCACCAGTATTAGAAGATGTAGTACTTTTAAATTCTAACCTTTCATTAAATCCAGATAGAAATAATGTAGAAGTTGTTGTAGATGGGACTAGCGATTATAAATATGCTATAAACGGAGGTGAGTTTCAAGAAAGTCCTGTTTTTAATGATGTACCGCCAGGTAATAACCTATTTACTATAAGAGATACTAATGGTTGTGGAGAAACAACTGAAGAGCGTTTAGTCATAGGTTTTCCTAAGTTTTTTACGCCTAATGGCGATCTTGTTAATGATACATGGAATATAAAAGGTATTGAAGGCAATAATGATATAGTAAACCCAAGAGTTTTTATTTTTGATCGATATGGGAAACTGTTAAAGCAACTAGGTGAAAACGATGAGTGGGATGGCACCTATATTGGGAATCGAATGCCAGCTAGTGATTATTGGTTTCGATTTGAATATGATGCCATAGAAAGTGGTGTTACTGTGGCTAAACTTACTGAAACACATTTTACATTGAAACGTTAAATACTATAAACGTTTTAGATAAACTTTTTTATTTTTCGAGCAATTAAAAGTTTATCGTATAGGTTAAAGTAACGTTGGTATTATTTCTAAGACCATTAGTTCTAGCAGCATCTGCGGTATTTAAAAATTCTTCACTAACAAATCTAGAATAAGTACTTACCGCTAGATCTAGTTTAGAACCACCAAAATTATACCCTAGTCCACCAGAATAGCCATCTAAATCGCCAAGAATTTGTGCATCTGTTGTACTCGCATAAGGTGTTTGTTCAAATCTATACCCAGCTCTTAAGCTAAGCCTGTCTATTTTATACTCCCCACCAACTCTAAATGTAGATACCGCTTGTAATTGATCTGATATAGCTGTATTTACAGCTGTAAAGTCCCCCGTTGGTCTTAGTTCAGCTTGGGTCATGTCTTGGTAACCATAATCAAAACTTAACAAACCTTGCTTACCAAAAATAAGCGCTAAACTTCCTGTAAGTTTAGCAGGTGTTTTTATGGTATATCTAGGAAATAAATTTACCAGATTAAAGTTTATAAATTCAATATTATTGTCTGCTATGGTAGAGTTGATTCGTTGTGATAATTCGTCTTCTAAACGATACCATGTTGGAGATTGGTAACTAGCACCAATTCGTACACTTTTGTTGAGTTTTGCAATGGCTCCTAAATTATACGAAAAAGCATTACCTCTTGTTATTAGTAAATTATCAAATTCTATAAATTGAACATTTGAGTCCTGATTAAAACCAGTTTCTGTTAATTCTGTTACGGTTTCAGAAAAAATGGAATGTATATTAATAGAGGCCCCTAAATAAATATTTTCTTGAAATTGAGAAGCAATATTAAAAGTATACTTATTATTGTAGCCAAAAGATCGTCTTGAGTACTCTTGCCTCACATTAGTATATTCTCCCGTTGGTACATATACAGTATTAGCATTGTCATTAGGATCAGTAGCATCTATTGCACCACCAAAAAGCCCTAAAAATGCTTGTTGAGCTCCAAAACCAAGATTACTACCAATATCCAAATAGGCATCTTCTATAAATTCGCCATCTCCTAATAAAATATCTCCTAAAGGAACACCTTGCGCAAAACTTAAGAAATATTGATCAATACCAGTTGTGGTAGTGCTAGAAGCATTTATGGCTTCTGTAAAATTTTGTGCTTTATCATAATTAAATCCTAAGCTAAACTTTTTCCAATCTGCATCAGGATCAGTGCTTTTAAAAACAAAAACACCGCCAAGTTGGTTAAATTCTAAATCATTACGTCTAGAAGGAATGTTAGTATCGTTTTCTAAAGTATAATTTGTTGCAGAAATGGCAAATTGACTATTGTTAAAAACAGCGGAACCCGCAGGATTACTATTTATTGAAGATAGATCGCCTCCTAATGCTCCAAAAGCACCACTTAACGCTTGGTAACGTGCTGTACCCTGCGTATTTTCTGTATTGTATCTCAATACATCATTTATACTTTGAGCACTCACAATGCTACATACCAATGACATGATGAAAACAAGAGATTTTTTCATTTTTTTTCTATTTAAAATAAAACTGTAAATTGATTTTAATTTCTTCTTCCGCCACTTCTACTTGAAGAACGTGAGCCACCAGAACTTCTACTGCTGCTGCTACGACCTGAACTTCTGTATGAGCCTCCAGAGCTTCTACTACTTCCAGAACTTCTGTACGAACCACTACTAGAACTTCTACTACTTCCAGAGCCTCTATAAGAACCGCTTGATGATCTGCTGCTACTTGAACTTCTAGGTGTGTACGACCTTGATGAGGAGCTGCTTCTTGGCGTATAAGATCTAGAAGAAGATCTACTGCTTGTTGAACGGCCACTTCTGTATGTCCCATTAGATGTTCCAGATCTGTAGCCAGAATTGCTATTTCTAGAGCTGCTATACCTGTTAGGAGCGGTTCTAGTACTAGAACTACTTCTATAAGCTCTATTTCGTGCAATACCTGCTTGGCTATTGCTTCTGCTCACTCCAGACCTTCCAGATCTATAGGATCTGTAACTGCTATTATTATTTCTGTATCTAGATGTAGTGCCTGCATTTCTTCTGCCAACATTTCTATTAGATCTATAGCTAGCTGTTGATCTAGAATTTACACCTCTAAAGTTATTGTTTCTACCATAAAAGCCTCTTCTCCCTGAATTATAAGCATAATTTCTTCTATTGTTAAAGAAACGATTCCCTCTAAATCCGTAACCGTAGCCACCATACCAAGGATTGTAAAAACCTCCATATCCGAAACCACCATAGCCAAAGCCACCGAATCCAAAACCAAATCTGTTTCTAAAACCAAATGGTCTTCCAAAACCAAAGCCGCCATACCAAGGGTCGTAAAAACCTCCGTATCCGAAACCGCCATAACCAAAACCACCGTAGCCAAAATTACCAAAGCCAAAACCACCCCAATTGTTCCAGCCAGTTTCAATATAATTTACGGTTACATTAGATGGGTTGTCTCCCCATCCACCATAACCATTATAGTCATTATTGTCATTTACATAGTCTGTTTGATAATTTATAGCGGTAGAGTCATTTGGTTGGCTGTAATAACTATCTACATCAGTGAAAATTTCATTCTCTAATACATTGTCCAATTCATCAGCTTTATTGCCAAAATAATCGCCATATTTATTGCCAACTTTAGGCTCTTGTTTTTGTACAGCTGCTTGTTGTGTTCCATTGGAATAAATACCATCATTATCGTAATACGAAGATTGTTGGTAAGAACCACATGAAACCATTAATAAAATTGTAACAGTAAAAAATAATACTGTTCTGATATTTTTGCGGGGTAGAGAATGTATCATCATTTTAAATTTAATTGTTGAACATTGTAAAAATAGTTAGTTTTGCCCAACTATTTACATTAATATTAAGGTCACAAGTTTTGTGCCAAACTACAGATAATGAGTAAAAATATAACGAAAAGAAGTGAAGATTATTCTAAATGGTATAATGAACTTGTTGTAAAAGCAGATTTAGCTGAGAATTCTGGGGTTAGAGGTTGTATGGTGATAAAACCATATGGATATGCAATTTGGGAAAAAATGCAAGCAGAATTAGATAGAATGTTTAAAGAAACAGGACATGAGAATGCTTATTTTCCATTATTTATCCCTAAATCTTATTTGAGTAAGGAAGCAAGTCATGTAGAAGGCTTTGCTAAAGAATGTGCTGTTGTTACCCACTATAGATTAAAAAATGCTGAAGATGGTAGTGGTATTATTGTAGATCCAGATGCCAAGTTAGAAGAAGAGTTAATTGTTAGGCCTACATCAGAAACTATAATTTGGGATACCTACAGAAAATGGATTCAATCTTATAGAGATTTACCCATATTAGTTAACCAATGGGCAAATGTTGTACGCTGGGAAATGCGAACTCGCTTATTTTTAAGAACAGCAGAGTTTTTATGGCAAGAAGGGCATACCGCACATGCTACAGAAAATGAAGCTATAGCTGAAGCTGAACAAATGATGAATGTGTATGCCGATTTTGTTGAAACTTACATGGCCGTGCCTGTTATTAAAGGATTAAAAACAGAAACAGAGCGTTTTGCTGGTGCTATAGAAACCTATTGTATAGAAGCCTTAATGCAAGATGGTAAAGCTTTGCAAGCTGGAACTTCTCATTTTTTAGGGCAAAACTTTGCTAAAGCTTTTGATGTAAAATTTGCTACTAAGGAAGGAAAACAAGAGCATGTTTGGGCAACTTCTTGGGGTGTTTCTACCCGATTAATGGGTGCTTTAATAATGACGCATAGTGATGATAATGGTTTGGTATTACCTCCAAAACTAGCTCCAATACAAGTTGTTATTGTACCAATATACAGAGGTTTAGAAGAGTTAGATCTTATTTCTGAAAAAGTAACACCTTTAGTGAAAGAATTAAAAGCTAAAGGTATTTCTGTGAAATTTGATCATAGAGATACACACAAACCTGGATTTAAGTTTGCGGAGTACGAATTAAAAGGGGTGCCTATTAGATTGGCTATTGGGAAAAGAGATTTGGCTAATGGCACCTATGAAGTGGCTAGGCGTGATACATTGGAAAAGGAAACGATAGCTGCTGATGCAATTATTGCTAAAATTGAATTTCTATTAGAAGATATTCAAGCAACTATTTACAAAAAGGCATTAGATTATAGAAAAGAGCATATTACTGAAGTGCGTAATTTTGATGAATTTAAAGAGGTTTTAAATTCTAAAGGAGGCTTTATTTCTGCACATTGGGATGGAACAGCAGCAACAGAAGAGCGTATTAAAGGGCTTACAAAAGCAACCATACGTTGTATTCCTATTGATGCTCCAGAAGAAGAAGGAGTATGTGTTTTAACAGGGAAACCATCTTCTAAAAGAGTTTTATTTGCCAAGGCATATTAAAAGTTGTAAAAAATAATATGTAACTGTTGTAATAGTAAAAAATAATTGTATTTTTGCATCCGCAAATTGTGCAAACAATATGGTCCGTTCGTCTAGGGGTTAGGACGCCAGGTTTTCATCCTGGTAACAGGGGTTCGATTCCCCTACGGACTACAAAGTTTTAAGATTAATTATTAATCTGTAACTCTAAGCTAACAATGGTCCGTTCGTCTAGGGGTTAGGACGCCAGGTTTTCATCCTGGTAACAGGGGTTCGATTCCCCTACGGACTACAAAAAAAAGAATTTTGGAGGAAACTCCTCATTAAAAACAAAAATTAAAAATGGCAAATCACAAGTCAGCATTAAAGAGAATTAGAAGAAATGAAGCAGTGCGTTTACGTAATAAGTATCAGCACAAAACTATGCGTAATGCTTTAAGAAAATTACGTGGAGAACAAGATAAGAAAGCTGCTGAAACTCTATTTCCTACTGTTGTTAGTATGATTGATAAGTTAGCAAAACGCAATATTATACACGCTAACAAAGCGGCTAACTTAAAAAGTAAATTAGCAAAACAAGTAGCAGCACTTTAAGTAGTACTACTTCTACTATATACTAAAACGCTCATTTTTTTATAAAATGAGCGTTTTTTTGTTTTTTAAATTATATTTTAAGTTTTCTTTTCATCCGTATAAACCCAATAATAATAGAGGTGTACATTAAAATGATTAATATGAGTTGAACTCTTTTTAAGATGTAAAAGAGCCACATCTCGTCTCTAGTAATAAAGTTATACCATATTTTTATGGGAAAATATCCTATATAAAAAATGAGTAAACCTGTATTGAACCAAAACATAAAATCGTTTTTAAAACCAATAGTTTTTAATTTCACTAGGTCATTTTTATATGAAAAGAGTATACTTGTGAGCAATATAATAGTGCCTATAAGATATGTTCCTATCTGTTGTGTAATAAAGGGGTTTTGAAAGAAAGGATTAATTAAAGCCACTACTAAAAAAAAAGATGCTCCATATCGGATTATTTTTTTTTGATTACTTTTTTTACTTAATGTCCAATATATATAATACAAATACAAAAAAAATATAATATTATATACATTGTAAATGATATGGTTAAAATTTGAATAAAAACCTGTTAGAAAAAGATTTTTATATTCTAATTGTAAAATTATATACCCTAATAATTCGTTTAAAAAAGTATACATTAATAATACAGGATATAGTTTTAATACAGTATCAAAGTATTTTGAATATCTAAATAATGCAATACTAACTGTCAGAAAATAGACAATTAGTATTGCATTTCTTAGTGAGTCGTCAAATACATTCATTGTATTTGTTTTTGAAATTTTTTAATTTCCAAAATCTATAGTGTATGGTGGTGGTCCCATATTACCTTCATTCAATATTAGGCTTTCTTCGCTTTGAAATACTGGTTTTGGTTTAAATAAATTAAGGGAGGGCAATAAAGAGGCTTCAGATTTAATCTGTTGATTAGGAGATGATTGAGCATCATCATATTTATTTTTAATAAGTTTAGCTGTTTTGTTGCCTTTAGCATCTACACTTATATAAAAACCAAAATTATCTTTCCCTTTTTTTAATGTAGGGGTAATAAAAAAAGAATTTTGCTTTGGATGTTTCACCTTCTTTTTATTAGGAAACTCTTTTTTATTTGGGTAATTAGAAAAATAAAAACGCAAAGTAGAAATCTCTACATTGGCCTCTTTGGCTTCCTGTTCTACATAGGCTATATATTGTTTAATGGTTTCTAAGTCATAATCTCCAAACCGAGATGCTTCAAATTTTGGGTCACCATCCTTAATTAAAGAGTTTTCAAAATCTTCTATAAGGCTGACTCTTCTTTTAGAGTAATTATCAAACATTTGTTTTGCGTTTTCAATAGGAATAATTTGTTTTGGTGCCTCTACCATTATGGGCTTTTCTTCTTTTTCTTCTTTTCCTCCTTTTTTTTCTCCAGTATTACAGCTCGTTACTAAGATGCTTGTTAAACAAATGAAGAATACTTTTTGTGCGAAGTTTTTCATGGTTTTGTTTTTTTAGGGTTGTTGATAATTTATAAAACTAGAATGGGAGGGAATTTTACACATTAATTCTATCGTAAATATAAAAATTATTGTCAGAATCTTACTTAATTGCTGAGAATTAATTATAAGAGTATTAAGAATTGTGCTAAATAAAAAATCCCAATATGTATTAAAATATTGGGATTTTAAATTTTAAATTAAATTTTTTACTGACTCATGGTCATTAAAAACTCATCATTATTTTTTGTTTGTTTAATACGTTGCTCAATAAACTCCATAGCTTCTACAGGGTTCATATCTGCTAAGTATTTGCGCATAATCCACATGCGTTGTATGGTTGCTTCATCTAATAAGAGATCATCTCTACGGGTACTAGAAGAAGTAAGGTCTATAGCAGGGAATATTCTACGATTCGATATTTTTCTGTCTAATTGTAATTCCATATTACCAGTACCTTTAAATTCTTCAAAGATAACTTCGTCCATTTTAGAACCAGTTTCTGTTAATGCGGTGGCAATAATAGATAGTGAACCACCACCTTCTATATTACGTGCCGCTCCAAAGAAACGTTTTGGTTTATGTAATGCGTTTGCATCAACCCCACCACTTAATACTTTACCAGAAGCTGGTTGTACGGTGTTATATGCTCTAGCAAGCCTGGTTATAGAATCTAATAAGATCACTACATCATGACCACATTCTACTAACCTTTTTGCTTTTTCAAGTACAATATTTGCTACACGTACATGTTCAGTTGCTTCTTTATCAAAAGTAGAAGCCACTACCTCTCCACGCACATTACGTTGCATATCTGTAACCTCTTCAGGTCTTTCATCTATTAATAAAATAATTTGATATACTTCTGGGTGATTTGCCGCAATACCGTTTGCAATATCTTTCAAAAGCATTGTTTTACCCGTTTTGGGTTGCGCAACAATCATACCCCTTTGTCCTTTTCCTATAGGAGAAAACAAATCTATAATTCTAGTAGAAATACTACTCTGACGATTAGATAGATTAAATTTTTCTTGCGGAAATAATGGTGTTAGGTGCTCAAAAGAAACTCTGTCTCTTACTACTTGAGGGTCTATACCATTAATTTTATTTACCTTAATTAAAGGGAAATATTTTTCGCCTTCTTTTGGAGGTCGTACATTACCAAGAACGGTATCTCCAGTTTTTAAGCCGAAGAGTCTAATTTGAGATTGCGATACATAAATATCATCTGGGGATGATAAATAATTATAATCTGAAGAACGTAAAAAACCATAACCGTCTTGCATGATATCTAAAACACCCTCACTGGCTATGATACTATCAAATTCGTATTCTGGTTCTTTGTATCTATTTTTTAGGTCCTTATCAAAGTTATTATTCTTTTCCTGTTTTTGTCTAGGATTAGGCTTGTTGTTCTGATTCTTATGAACAGGCCCATTTTTTTGAAAATCCTTTTTGGTATTAGGATTATTATTACTTTTTTGATGCTGAGGTTTTTTGTTTTCCTCTTTAGCTTCCGGAGCTTTCGGTTTTTCTTCTCTAGCTACAGGTCTGGGATTAGGCTTATGAGGCTTCTTCTCTATTGCGGGAGTTGCAGTAACAGTTTCTTTAGAATCTTTTGCAGGTGCTTCTTTTTTTGCTGCAATTCTAGGTTTTTTAGGTCTAGGTGTTTTTGCTTTTGGAGCAGTTGGCGCCTTTTGTTCTTGAGGAGCAGCAGTTACTTCTTTTATTTTGTTAGGATCAGCTGCTTGTACATCTAAAATTTGATATACAAGGTCTAATTTTTTTAAAGTTTTGAATTTAGGAACTTTTAAACCTTTTGCTATTTCCTGTAATTCAGGAAGTTTTTTTAATTTTAAATCTGAAATCTCAAACATTGAATGTTGAATAAGTTATACTTTCTTTAAAATGGAAGTGAATTTTATTTAGATAAATACTTTATATGAGCTTGAGTGCCCGTATTGGTAAGTGTTATTTAATAATAGCGCAATATTACAAATTATTTTTCAATATTTCTATTGATTATTCTGAAAAAGACACTTATTTTGCAAGCTGAAAATTATACTTAAATCAATGATTCAAAGAATTCAATCTATTTATTTACTAATTGTAATACTTTTAACAGCAGTTTTACCGTTTGTAATTGATGTTTGGCCTGTTGTAGATGGTAGTTCTTTTTTTTTAGAAAATGAATTGTTGTTTATTACAATAGCTTTAATAGCTATTGCTACAATGGCTTTTATTGCTATATTTTTATTTAAAAACAGAAAAAATCAGTTTGTAGTAAACAGATTAAACTTAATATTAAATCTTTTTTTACTAGGATTTTTCGTTTACCGAGTACTAACTTTATCTGGAGAAAGTAACATTTCTGAGAAAGGTATTGGGGTTTTTATTCCTATCTTTTCTATCGTTTTTTTAGTCTTAGCAAATAAGGCAATAAGGAAGGATGAAAACCTTGTAAAATCTGTAGATCGTTTACGTTAAACCTAACATCTTAGTAGTATTAGTGCGTTAAAACCCGGGGTTGTTCCCGGGTTTTTAGTATTTTATTTTATAATCGAGATTTAAATATCCAAAGCCTTGCCTTTTCATTTAAGTTGTTTTTCAATTTAAAGCCTAATAATGAACCGCTCAGAGGTTGTTTGCTTTCTTATGCAATTGAATAAAGTTTTGTTGCATTATATACACTAAAAAAGGGAACCTATTATGATTCCCCTTTGATATTATTTGTAGTTGATTAATGCTATTTCATAATACTTTCTGCAGTAAAACCATTATTGAATTTTACATTTGTAAGTGTCTGAATGATGCTTGGTTCTTCTCCATAAGCACCTACCGCATCCGGCATAAAGTAATTACGTTTCGTAGCTATTTTTTGCCCTTCAATATCTTCATAGGTGTAGTTTGCTGCTATTACAGGAGCATTAACTCCAAGAAAAGGTAAAGAAAAAAAGAAACGATCTATTAATTTTGTTGTTGGATTTACATAAAGAATGTAGACGTCATTTTGTTCTTTTCCTGTGATTGTTGGATCATAAGAAATTTCTATTTTATCATAAGAAGTTCCATTATAATCTTCTTTACCCAAAGATTTTGCAATAGTTCCTTTATCATTTAATTTATAAGGCATTACAAACCAAAAATAGTTTGCTCTTCTTAAAAAATCCCCAACAGCATTTGCTTGTGGATCCTCTACCATTTTATCTGCAAGCATCACTTTTGTTTCTTTTCCATCAAAATATTGCATTACATTACCTTCTGCACCTGGCATTGCATTTATTTCGTGTTGCTTATAGTGCCCATAAGATGCTTCAGTAGCAAATACATAACGTTCTGTAGATTCATCTACTTTTCCACCAGATGCATAATTATAAGTGTATTCTACATCTTTTTTAGCCCATAAATCACCCCAACCACCTTGTGCATACTCTATAGCAGCTAAGACGCTTTCTGGCTTACTTGCATCATACATTGGAGCCTTATCCATCATTTCTTCTTTAGCGGTATCTTCTGCTGTTTCCGTTTTTTTTGTTTTCTCACCACAAGCACTTAAAAATATAACTGCTGCTGTTAAAACTACTTTTGTTATTACGTTTGTTGTTTTCATGTATTGTTTTAGATTTTGTTTCCATCTTAGACGTTTTTTTAATAATTTCTTACATAAGTTCATGAACATTATTACGACTAGTTATAGACAGTAAAATAAGAAACCTCATTATAATGGAAAAAAAATATCCGTTACCACCATTTACATTAGAAACGGCAAAGCAGAAAGTACAAGCAGCAGAAGATGCTTGGAATTCTAAGAATCCAGAAAAAGTGTCTATGGCCTATACTATTGATACCGAATGGAGAAACAGAAATGTATTTTTGAAAGGGAGAGCAGAAGTACAGTCTTTTTTAAAAAATAAATGGGATACTGAGCTCCATTACAAACTTAAAAAAGATCTTTGGAGTTTTACAGAGAATAGAATAGCAGTGCGGTTTGAATATGAGTATAAAAATACATCTGGAAATTGGTTTAGAGCCTATGGGAATGAGAATTGGGAATTTGATGAAAATGGATTAATGCAAAAGCGATATGCGAGTATAAATGATTTGCCTATAGACGAGTCTGAAAGAAAATTATAGGTTTAGATGAACTAAACAATAGCTAATGGGTTTGTTTTTTCTTATTTAAAAAGAAAAGTGTACCGAGAATAAATACTGGTAGAAATACACAAATTACTACAGATGCTTGTATATAATCAAGACCAATAAATTGGAACCAGTTTAAAAAAGCAACAGATTTTTTAAATATATAAATTGAAAAAACTTTAAAATCTGGCACAATAATTAGTGTAATACTAATGATAAGTATATACACTATTTTATATGTATTTGTTTTTAAAATACGATCTAGTAAACTTAAGAGTAGTATAGGGATAACAATGTAGTATATAATAATATTAGCCTCTTCATAGCTTATTCCAAAAAATGATTCCATCCATTTTAAAAATTTATAGACAGCATTAAAAACCTTGGTCATTCCTATTTTTAAATTTTAGCTGTTGCAGCCATTGCAGCACCAATAATACCAGCATGGTTTTGCAAGCCAGCGGGGATTACAGGGGTATTTATAGTAATACACTTTTTATATTCATCAAAATCTTTTGATGCCCCACCACCTAAAATAATTAAATCTGGCGAGGTAATAAGATCCACATATTCTAAGAAGGTATTAAAGCGTTTTCCCCATTTTTTATAAGAAAGTTTTTCACGGTCTTTTGCTGATCCAGCCGCCCAAAGCTCAATTTTATCATATTTTTTATAGGGTATCTGTCCTAATTCAAAATTTGGTAATAGTTCTCCATTAAAAAAAGCACCACTGCCTAAACCAGTGCCTATAGTAATCATCATTACAAGTCCTTTTTTGCCTTTTCCAACCCCAAAATTCATTACGGCAAAGCCAGCTGCATCCGCATCATTAATAACGGTAACGGGTAGGTTTGTATGTTTTTTAAAAAGCTTCTCTGCATTTACGCCTAACCATTTTTTATGCAGATTGCCAGTTGCTTTGCAAACGCCATTTTTAATAATAGTAGGAAAACCAACACCTATTGGACCTTGATGATCAAAATGCTTCGCTATTTTTTGAACCACTTCGGCCATAGCCTCTGGCTTACGAGATTCTGGCGTTGGTATTCTGTGGCGCTTGGTTAACATTTTTCCTGTAGTGGTGTCTACTAATGCTCCTTTCATTCCTGAACCACCAATATCAATTCCTAAAACAATCATACAATAAAATTTAAAAACGAAGATAAAAACAAAATGGTTTATAACTGTTTTTGATTTTATTATTCTAATAATTTTTTTTCGAATAAATAATCAAAAATCAGTTGGTCTACCTCAGATACTTTATCATAGTCTTTATAGGTTAACCATGCCATTTCTTCAATTTCGGCATCTGGTTGTAGCGTACCATTATAATTTGCGGTATAGCATGTCATCCGAACAAGAATTCCTCTTTTATGAGCATCAGCCTGAGCTTCAAAAATTCCTAAAAGTGCTACAGTATCTTCAAGTATCGCAACACTTAATTCCTCTTGTATTTCTCTTTTTAAGGTTTGCTTATCTGTTTCTCCAAGTTCTCTTTTGCCTCCAGGAATATAATATTTAGTTTTCCCTTTGCTGCGTGTGCTTAATATTTTTTTATTTTCAATATAAACCCAAGCAATCTTATCAATAATTTGTTCATTAGGTTCTATATAATAATCAATGGAGTTTAAGGAGTGGTTAGGATCTATAAAATCTAATAATGTATCAATGGCTTTTCCAAAATGGGTCAAGGTATTTAATTGTTTGTTTCTTCCAATAGCACTAGAAATCGTTTCATCTCTATTGCCAAACTTATACCCTCCTTTTTTAATCCATAGTAAATTTAAAAGATGTTGCATTATTACATTTCCTAACTGATCTATAGAAATAGCAATTTTAAGACAGTACGCACCAATACCTTTTATCCCTTTCGTAAAAAGAGTATAAAATATACCATAAATAAAACCTAAAGGTCCAGTAACAACTAGTAAAACAATAGAAATTAAAAATAAGAGGATACCAATAAACGGATTTACTTTTTGATCGGTAGTAGTGTTTTGTTTTTTTAGAATCATCTTATCCTAATTTTGAATTTTAAGTGATAAGTTTTAAATGAATAGTTTCAGAAATATATTTTTTTCGAGCCCTCCCAACTCTAACTAAATCAAATTTTACTTTCATTGATAATTATTATATCTAATTTATATTTCTGAATCTGAAATAATAATTTCTAAATTCAACACTTAAAACTTTTGACTTAACATTTATACAGCCCGTTGTACTACCTCAAATACTTTACTACCATCACATTTTAGTGTTTTAGAAGGGTATTTTAAAATTAAAGCATAATCATGCGTAGCCATGAGAATGGTACGCCCTGCTTTATTAATTTCTTGTAAAACTTTCATAACCTCTACACTTGTTTGCGGGTCTAAGTTTCCTGTAGGTTCGTCTGCTATAATCAATTCAGGATCATTTAATAAAGCTCTGGCAATAGCAATACGTTGTTGTTCTCCACCAGATAATTCATGTGGAAATTTAAAGCCTTTGGTTTTCATCCCTACTTTATCTAAAACTTCGTCAATTTTAGATTGCATTTTCTCTTTGTCTTTCCAACCTGTCGCTTTTAATACAAAAGCAAGATTATTATGTATTGTTCTATCTGGGAGTAATTTAAAATCTTGAAAAACAATACCAAGTTTTCGTCTTAAAAAAGGAATATCTTTTTCTTTTAAGGTTTTCAAGTCAAAATCAACAATATTTCCAGTACCTTGTTTTAGAGGTAAATCAGCATAAAGTGTTTTCATAAAACTACTTTTGCCACTTCCTGTTTTTCCTATTAAATAAATAAATTCACCTTTGTTAATTTCAAGATTAATATCATTTAAAATAAGATTCTCTTTTTGGAAAATGGCAACATCTGTTAATTTTAAAATACTTTCTTTCATGATTTTTATTGTCGTTATAAAAGTAATAAGTTCTTGCGGAAATTAAACGAAGCTTTTCTATAAATCTTTATTTTTAAAATCTAGAATGAGTAAAGGCAGTTTTAAAAATATAAATTTTAAGGTTTAATGCTTATAGATATACTTCACGACAATATTTTTCGTTATAAGGATATTAAAAGGTATTTCTTAATCAGTTGGAGAACATTATGCTAAAGAAAAAAAACCTATTACTACTAGGTATATTGTGTGCGTTTTATTTTACAAATGCACAAGAATCAAAGATTTATACACACGAAAAAAAAGCGTATCAAGATGCATTGCGTTTGTATAATAATGAACAGTTTCAGGCAGCTCAGACACTTTTTGAACAGGTAAAACACAACACTACAGATTTAGAAACTAAAGCAAATAGTTCTTACTATGTAGCTAATGCTGCCGTGCGGTTAAACCAAAAAGGGGCAGATCGATTGATGGAAGATTTTGTAGAAAAATACCCTACCTCTACAAAACGCAATTCTGCATTTTCGGATGTAGCGGCGTATTATTTTGAAACCGGAAAGTATTCAAAAGCCTTAAAATGGTATAAAAAAGTAGATCAAAAATCGCTTTCTAATGCAGAAAAAGATGCATTTAATTTTAATTATGGGTATGCCTTATTTTCTTCTAAAAAAACGAAAGATGCAGAGCGCTATTTAAACAAAGTAACAACTTCTCCTGTTTATGGCTCGCAAGCAAAGTATTACCTTGGATATATTGCCTACCAACAAGATGATTATGAAAGTGCTAGCGAACGTTTTGATAAAATTACAGATCCTACCGTTTTAGAAGAAAAACTATCGTATTACCAAGCAGATCTTAATTTTAAATTGGGAAAGTTTGAAAATGCTATTGCTTTAGCAAAAAAGCAAATGGCAAAATCTGATAGGAACGAAACATCTCAATTAAATAAAATTATAGGGGAGAGCTATTTTAATTTACAGCAGTATGAAGATGCCATCCCATATTTGCTAGAATATAGGGGGAGAAGGGGTAAATGGAATAATACCGATTTTTACCTTTTAGGCTATAGTTATTATAAACAAGGAGATTATACAAATGCTATACAACAGTTCAATAAAATTATAGATGGCACCAATAGTGTATCTCAAAATGCCTATTACCACTTAGCAGAATGCTATTTAAAACAAGATAAGAAGCCAGAAGCTTTGAATGCTTTTAGGCAGGCATCACAAATGGATTTTTCTCCTGAAATTGAAAAAGATGCTTATTTAAATTACGGGCGTTTAAGCTATGAAGTGGGTAATGGTTACGAAAATGTCTCAGAAGTATTAATTGCATACTTAGAGAAATATCCAAAAGACGAGCATCAAGAAGAAATACAAGAACTATTAGTAGATTCTTATATTACGTCTAAAAATTTTAAAGGTGCTATGGTGCTTTTAGAAAAGAATAAAAATTATGCTAGTAAAACTACCTATCAAAAAGTAGCCTATTACAGAGGAATAGAATTGTTTTTAGATACTGATTATGCTGGTGCAGCCGAAGCATTTGGAAAATCTTTGGGTAGTGCAGAAGATGGTTTGTTTAAGGCAAAGGCTAATTATTGGAAAGCTGAGGCTGAATATAATTTAAATAAGTATGCCGCTGCTCTAGACGATTTTATAGCATTTCAGAAAAACCCGAATGCAAGTACAGTAGCCACCTATAAAAATCTAGATTATAATCTGGCGTACACGTATTTTAAGTTAAAAGACTATCCAAATGCAATTAGGTATTTCAAGTCATATACTAAAAAGTCAGATGCTGAGGAGTTAAGTGATGCTTATTTGCGCTTAGGAGATAGTTATTTTGTAACCAGTAAATATTGGCCAGCTATAGAAACCTATAATAAGGCATTAGCACTTAATGGCCCTGAAAAAGACTATGCCGCATTCCAAAAAGCAATAAGTTATGGTTTTGTAAATAAAGGTGGATCTAAAATAAAAAACCTTTCAGCTTTTATTGCTAAGTATCCAAGATCTACTTTAAAAGATGATGCTTTGTATGAGTTAGGAAATTCGCTGATTGCAACAGGTAAGGAAACACAGGGTTTAGAAACTTATGATAGACTAATTAATGAGTATAGAGGAAGCTCTTTTGTGCCGCCAGCATTAATGCGTCAAGGATTGGCATATTATAATGGCAATAAGAATGAAGAAGCACTAACAAAATTTAAAAAGGTAGTTAAAGACTATCCAAAAAGTCAAGAAGCAGTACAAGCAGTTAGTACAGCTAAACTGATTTATATTGATTTGGGAAGAGTTAATGAGTATGCTGCATGGGTAAAAAACTTAGATTTTGTTGAGGTTAGCGATTCAGAATTGGATAACGCTACTTATGAGTCTGCAGATAAGCAATTTATAGATGGTAACACTACACAAGCGATAAAGGCATTACAAAATTATATTACGGAATTTCCTAATGGTGTACATACCTTAAAAGCGAACTTTAATTTAGCACAGCTTAAATTTTCGCAAGGCGATAAAGATGATGCGCTTGTAAATTATACTTATGTTGTAGATAATGGCGCTAGTGAGTATAGCGAACAGGCTTTAACCAGAGTCTGTGAAATATACACTGGGAAAAAAGATTATACGACAGCAATACCATTTTTAGAAAAATTAGAACGTACTGCAAATATTAAGCAAAATAGAACCTTTGCACAATCTAATTTAATGAAAGGCTATTATGAGCAGCGTGATTATGATAAAACAATTGCTTATGCAGAAACTGTTTTAGCTACCAAGAAAATTGATAATAGAATTAAAAGTGACGCGCAAATTATGATAGCACGTTCAGCTATAAAAACAGATAACGAAGACAGAGCAAAAGCCGCCTACGCTAAAGTTTTACCTATAGCATCTGGTGCAGTAGCTGCTGAGGCATTATATTATGATGCCTATTTTAAACATAAAGATTTAAAATACGAATCTTCTAATATTTCTGTGCAAAAGTTGGCGAAAGATTATGCTACGTATAAAGAATGGGGAGGCAAAGGCTTGGTAATTATGGCTAAAAATTTTGATGCGCTAGGCGATGGTTTTCAAGCTACTTATATCTTAGACAACGTCATTGCAAATTTTGAGCAGTATCCAGAAATAGTTGCTGAAGCAAAACAAGAAGCATTCCGTATTAAATCAGCAGCAGCAAAAAGCAATGCATCTGTAAATCCAACCGAGAACTAATCATCAATCAGGAAAAGAAACACTATATGTATAAACACATAAAAGTAATGACAGTAGTATGCTTTGGTTTTTTCCAAGTGATTACTGCTCAAAAAAAAGCAAAAGATAGTATTAAAACAGGAACAGTAACGGTAGTTAAGGCGTATACGCCAACTATTTCGGATGCTTTTAAAACAAAAGTAGTTCCTAGTTTTAATGATTCTATAGTATTACAAAAAAAGAAAATTAAATATAGTATTTTTTCAGTACCAGTGGCATCTACTTTTACGCCTGCAAAAGGAAAGGCTGCAACAGTAGAGAAAATACCACCACCTAAGCTGTTTAACTCATATGCCTCTTTAGGTTTTGGAACTTTTGATAATGCTTTAGCTGATTTTTATACCAGTAGAAAAATTAATAAAGAGGAACGCTTAGACATTGGTTTAACGCATCATTCGGCTAGAGGCGAAATAGCGGGTATAGCACTTCCAAATACGTTTTATAATAGTAAATTAGAGTTGGCCTATTCTAAACGAGATAAAGATTTAGATTGGGGTGCTAATGTAAAAGCACAACATCAACTATACAATTGGTATGGTGTTGCAGATGGTACTTTTACAGATGCCGTTATTGCTACCATAGATCCGCAGCAAAATTATTTTAATGCCACTTTAGGGGGGTATATTAATGTAGAAGATTCTTTTTTTAAAAGATCTGAAGTATTAGTCCGTCGTTTTTGGGATGCAACAGAATCTGCCGAAAATAGAGCAGTTTTGAAAGCAGATTTTGAACTTCCTATTGCAGATGAAAACTTTACTGTAAAAACAAAATTAGATTATTTAGGAGGTTCGTTTGCAAATGCTAACTTAAATTTATTGGACAATCAGCCTGGTATAGATTACAGTCAATTGCAATTTGGTATCGCTCCAAGCATTACTATTCTTAGAGATGATTTAAGTATTAATTTAGGCGCTAACCTAGTCTATGGTTTAGATTCAGAAAATAGTAATAGTAACTTTTTTATCTACCCAGCCATAACGGCTAGTTATCGTTTAGTAGACGAAACAGTTATTGCTTACGGAGGTATAGAAGGGGAGTTGCAACAAAATTCGTTTTATAGTTTTGTAGAAGACAATCCATATGTGTCTCCCACATTAAACATTACGCCTACGGACAAACAATATAATGCTTATGCGGGGATAAGAGGGCAATTGTTGCCAAACTTAAGTTATAATGTAAAAGCATCATACACCGCAGAAAATAGAAAACCACTTTTTATATTAAACCCGCAAAATTTATTTAGAAACGATGAAAAAGGATACTACTATGGAAATTCTTTTAATGTGTTTTATGATGATGTAAAAACCTTAGGTATTTTTGGAGAATTAAACATAGATATTAAGCGTAATTTTACCTTGGGTATTAATGCAGAAGCATATACCTACAATACAGAAACAGATAACCCAGCTTGGAATTTGCCTAATATCACAGGATCATTATTTATGGATTATCAAATAGATAAGAAATGGTTTGCTGGTGCTAATTTATTTTTTGTGGGTGAAAGAGAAGATTTGGCTACAGTAGCGGCCCAAGGAATTGCTCCAGAAAACTTTTCAGCAACGGCAATAACTTTAGAAAGTTATTTTGATGCAAATGCACACCTAGGATACCGTTTTAATGAACAGTTATCTATTTTTGCAAAGGCAAATAATATCACTAATAATAACTATCAACGTTGGGCAAATTTCCCCGTACAAGGCTTTCAAGCATTATTGGGTGCTACGTATAAGTTTGATTTTTAGTTCTATAGGATTTTCAAAACTCAATAAGTATTCGTTTTTATCGTTATAAGTATCATATCATTAATACTTATTTATATGAAAACTATAGCCAAAAGACATTTCTTCTTTTCTGTTCTAGGATTATTTTTAATGAATTGTAGTACAGATGCAGTTCCTGAAGCAGAGGTGGAAATTGTAGCGTGTTCTACAGAAAACCTGCTTGAAACTTTTACAGATCCGGAAGGTAATACGCTTTTTATATATGAAGATGGAACCGTTTTTAATCAAACCAATAGTGGTTGTGATTTTGCACTTCAGTATTTTGATCCAGACTTTGAAACACAGAATTATCAAATAGATGGTGCAATGGTTTTTTTTAAAAATGATTCGGATTTAATACCGGTAAAGAATAATTTTAATGAAGATTTTGAAAAAGCAACATTACTAAACTTATTTATAACAGATACTAATGATCCAAATCTGTTTTGGAGTACTATTACGTTACTCAGTCCGCAAGCTAAAACAGTAGCCGCATACACTGCCTTAAATGAGTGTATATTTCAAGAAACATGCGATTTTTTAGATAATCGCATAGAAGTAGTTGCAGACCCTACTGATACTACTAATAAAGTACTAAGAATGGAAGCTGTTTCACCAACAGAAGACATGGTAACTTCTAAAGCAAGTTTATCGTCTACCTTAAATTATTTTAAAAAAGGGGATGATATTTGGTTTGAAGCTGATTATTATATCGAAAATGGGATGCCATTTAGTATTGTAGATTTTGAAAGCTCTTATTTTGAAGGCTCTCCTGGACCAAGAGTTGTTATAAAAAACAACCAGTTAGCAATAGAAAATAAGTTTGGCTCTAAATTGTTTTATACCACTACAACAGATACTACTGTTCCTGTAAATGAATGGTTTAGGTTAAAAGTACATCTTAAGTATAGTAATGACGATGATGGATTAATTGAACTATGGCAAAACGACCGAAAATTAATTCAAATTTCCGGGAAAAATTTACCGACATCAAATACTATTCTAAATAAATTGGAAGTAGGTATCTCTGCATGTCAACAAGAAACTGTAATGTATGTTGATAATATGAGAATATCTAATGCTAATTTTTAAGGCTTCACTATTTATAACCACTACATTTTACATTTTCACTACATTTCCTTATATTTTTACATCAAAAATATGCATTTCGTCGATTTTTATATAATTTAGCAATCGGGTTAGTATTGTAAAGTATTATAATTTAAGTAGTTATATTTGTAGGATGTGGGGCTCTAATACAATAACATTTTTTTCTTTTCTTGCGTGTCTTTTTTTCACGCAGGCTTTTATGGGGCAAAATTTAATTGAAAATCCCAGTTTTGAAGCATATAAAAAATGCCCTCAGCATTTAGGTAGTTTTTCTGAGGATGTTGCAGATTGGACTAAACCAACAGCAGGTAGTACAGATTACTTTAGCCTATGTAGCGAAGCTATGGGGATTCCAGAAAATTTTAATGGCATACAGTCTGTAAAGTTTGGGCAATCCTATGCAGGTTTTTACATGTATGCTCCAGGGAATTATAGAGAATATTTACAAGTAAATTTAAAACAAACTTTAGAAAAAGATAAAATTTACACCTTAACTTTTTATGTAAGTCTTGCAGAAAACGCAGATATTGCAGTTAAAGACTTTGGTGTAGTATTTTCAGATAAACGAGTAGAAACAAAATTAAAAACTGCTTTTACCAAATATCAAATGTCTAAATTGAAAGGCTATCAATTTCATGTAGAAAATATAGAAAGTGATAACTTTTATTCTGATACCACAAAATGGATGGAGGTTACTACGGAGATCATAGCAAATGGATATGAAAATTACATAATGCTGGGTAATTTTATTGATAATGCAAAAACAAGAAGAACTAAAATGCATCATAATCCTAAGGTAAAATCAAGAGGCTCATACTATTATATAGATATGATTAGTTTGGTGGAAAAAGGGAAAAATTTTAGAAAAAATGAAACTTATGTCTTCAAAAAAGTTTTTTTTGATTTTGATGAATACCGCCCTAAAACCAATAGCACTAAAGAACTTTCTGAAGTTTATGAATATTTAAAAGACAAAGAAAACGTTCAGATTTCAATTCAAGGGCATACGGATAGCAAAGGTGATAGTTTATACAACCAATCCTTATCGGATAAAAGAGCAAAAGCTATTGCAGATTATTTGGTAAAACTTGGCTTGCCTAATCATAGAATAAAAACAAGTGGGCATGGAGAAACAAAACCCCAAGTTAAAAAAGCCGATGAAGCCGCTCACAAAAAAAATAGAAGAGTAGAATTTGTACTTACCGATTTTGTAGATCAGGATTAATTTTTGCTGCTAATAATCATATTCGTTAAGATTATAAATGCAATTATCATTATATTTTTTAAAAAAACTTTTTCTCAATAAGATTATAACAAGCCCTTATAAATTGCCTAATACAATATAACATTCTTTATAGGAGAAGACCTCTGAATTCTAAATACATACTAATTACACAATAATTACGTTATAGTAACACCTAAATCTTTAAATTATAGCCACTTTCTATAATTTACTATAAACTTAATTTGAGCAAAAACTCAACTAAACTCAATCTTATGAGACAACCTACAGTCTTATTGCTTTTTTTGTGTACTATTTTCTTTTCATGCGAAAAAGCAATGGAAACCCCTATTTTACCAGACATATCATTAAATTTATCTACAACATTATACAACTATGATACTGATACATGGGAAAACACTGATGCAACCATTATAATTACTGCTGATGGAACAGAAATTGTTAATCAAAATATTTCTACAGGGATTAATACCATACCATTATCACCACAATACGATTCGTATACTATTACAGTAGCTAAAGTTGCAGTAGAAACATACACACAAACGTTTTCTAAAGAAGCTATAGAATCGTATAATAGTACATCACCTTTACTTATAGAATTGTTAGATAAAACCTATGATGCTAGCCTTACCATCAGAACAAAAGAAGAATATGATGTTTTTGTGGCAGAACAGTATGGAAGGGTTTCAGGAAGTATTACTTTTTTTAGAATACCATCTATTACAAATTTTAATGAAATAGCAACGTTAAGATCCATAGGGAAAGGTCTAAGGATCGTTGAAGTTCCTTCATTAACATCTTTAGAAGGTTTGCATAACATTACTCGTGTAGATGATTTAAGAATCTCTAATAATGATGCTTTAATCAATCTAACGGCTCTACGCAATCTAATTACCATCAATGATGATATCCTTATTTCGGATAATGATATGCTAACCAATTTAGATGGTCTAGATAGTATTACATCACTGCCTGGATTATTAAAAATTGAAAATAATGACAGGCTTACTAATTTATTTGGCTTGCATAATTTAACTATAGTTGCTGGTAATATAGCTATTGTTGCTAATTCTGAATTAAATGATTTGGGGGCTTTAAATAATTTAACCGCTATTGTATCTAGATTAACTATTCAAGGAAATGCCAAGTTAACTACTTTAAATGGTTTGCATAATATTACTTCTGTAGCGGGAGATTTGGTACTAGCCGAAAACCCAATTACAAACTTAGAAGGGCTAAATGGTATAAATAGTATTGGTGGTGATATCGAAATTTATAATAACGGTATGCTTTCTAATTGGTGTGCCATACAAGATTTATTTTTAAATAATGGGGTAGGAGGACTTGTTTTATTTGGTAACTGCTTATATAACCCAACAGTTGAAGATATTATGAACGGAGCCTGCTCTCAGTAATTTTAGTCGTAAGATGATAATAAATTAGGGTTCAGTTATATAAAAACCCTTTTGTTTATATAAAAAATGTCTCAATACTTTTGAGACATTTTTAATTTTTTGATGTGTTGTATCACTAAATTTCTCTATGTACATCCCAAGCTTCTAGATAATCTGCTACAGCTTTTACAAACATACCACCTAAAGCACCATTAACAACTCTGTGGTCATAACTGTGCGATAAGAACATCTTGCTTCGAATACCAATAAAATCCCCCTCAGCAGTTTCTATTACAGAAGGTAGTTTACGGATAGCACCTAAGGCTAAAATACCTACTTGCGGCTGATTGATGATTGGGGTGCCAAAAACACTACCAAATGTTCCTACATTGGTTACGGTATACGTGCCACCTTTTATTTCATCTGGTTTTAATTGATTGTTTCTAGATCTGCTTGCTAAATCATTAACGGCCTTAGCCATACCTACCAAATTTAATTGATCTGCGTTTTTTATAACAGGAACTATTAAATTGCCATCAGGTAAAGCAGCAGCCATACCAATATTTATATTTTTCTTTTTAATAATGGCATCACCTTCTACAGAAATATTTATAAGCGGGAATTTTTTTAATGCTTTTGCTACTGCTTCCATAAAGATAGGGGTAAAGGTTAATTTTTCACCTTCTCTTTTTTCAAAATTCACTTTATGCTTATTTCTCCAATTTACAATATTAGTTACATCTACTTCAATAAAACTCTGTACGTGAGCCGATGTAGAAACACTATTTACCATATGCTGTGCTATAAGCTTACCCATTCTACTCATTGGCATAGCCTCATCACCATCTGCAATAACTACTTTTGGAGTTTCTTTTTTAGGATCAGCTGCTTTTGGAGTAGTTGGCATTGGAGCTTTAACTTCAATAGCTGCTTCTTCTTTTATAATTTCTTGAGTTGCAGTTTCATTGGTTGTAGCTTGTCCGTTCTTTACAAAATCTAAAATATCATTTTTTGTAACTCTACCATCTTTACCTGTACCCACAATAGTATCTAATTGAGCAACTGAAATGCCTTCTTTTTTTGCGATATTTTTTACTAAGGGCGAATAAAACTTGCTAGTGTTACCATAATCTTGTGTAGCTGTAGCTTTGGGTGCTGTAACCTTTTCTTGTACTACAGCTATTTCTTTTTCAATTACTTCAGCAGCTTCAGTAGGTATCGGTGCTACTGCTTCTTCTGTAATGCCAATACTATCACTATTAGTTTCAATAATAGCAACGACCTGACCTACAGCAATAATATCGTCTACTTTAAAAAACTTTTCAATTAAAACACCATCTACCTCACTAGGAACTTCAGAATCTACTTTGTCTGTTGCAATTTCAAAAACAGCCTCATCCATTTCTATGGTATCTCCAACCTCTTTTAACCATGTAGTTAATGTTGCTTCTGCAACACTTTCTCCCATCTGTGGTAATTTCAATTCAAATTTTGACATATTATCAATCAACTTGCTTTATTAGAATACTTTTTTGCGAAAATAATAAAAAAAACATCGTTTAGTTAGGTTTACTTTAAATATTTTCTAAGAAGCTTTAATTGAATTCTCAAATGGAATTCTATTTAAAATACTCCTGCCTAAGGTAACCTCATCTGCATATTCTAACTCATCACCAACGGCAATTCCTCTGGCTATAGTAGATGTTTTTATTTCATAGCCTTCTATTTGCTTAAAAATATAAAAATTAGTAGTATCTCCTTCCATAGTAGAACTCAATGCAAAAATGAGTTCTTTGATGTCTCCGTCTTTTACTTTAGTTACTAAAGGAGCTATCGTTAAGTCTTGAGGACCAATACATTCCATTGGAGATATTTTACCTCCTAATACATGATACAAACCACGGTACTGCCCAGTATTTTCTATAGCCATTACATCTCTTATATCTTCTACTACGCATACCAAAGATTTATCTCTTTTAGAATTTGAACATATTTCACATAAAGCTACATCAGAAATATTATGGCAGTTGGTACAAAATTTAATTTGCCCTCGTAAACTATCTAAAGATTTAGATAATCTGTTGGTTTGCTCTTCTGGTTGCTTTAAAAGGTGTAATGCTAAACGCAGTGCTGTACGCTTACCTATACCAGGTAATTGTGATATTTCATAAACAGCGTTTTCTAAAAGTTTAGAAGAAAATTCCATAGTTGTAAAATTACAATTTTATACTATTAACCTGTTGTGCATTTAGAACAAAATTTTGTCAATTCGAGTGATTTTTAAGAATGGAATGAAGAAAAATTGTATCGAGAATCAGAATTTTAGTCCTAAAACAGTTCTCGATACACTTTTTCATACTTCAAAAGCACTCGAACTGACATTTTTGAACTATTAAAACTTCCAAATGCAGAACATTCACTATTATTTCTTTTAAAAACAGATCTCTTTTAAAGTTTTATTCACACAAAAAATAAAGTATATTTAACTAGTTCTTAGTTTTTGTACTTTGCATCTGTAATTTTTTTTTATGACGGCTACTTCTATCCTCCTATTGATCGCAATTTATTTTGCTGTTCTCCTATTAATCTCATATTTCACAGGTAAAAATGATTCTAATGAAGATTTTTTTAAAGCAGGAAAATCGTCACCTTGGTACGTTGTTGCTTTTGGAATGATAGGTGCCTCTTTATCTGGTGTTACATTTATCTCTGTTCCAGGAGCAGTAAATGCTGCCAAGTTTGGTTATATGCAGGTTGTTTTTGGGTATATTTTTGGCTATTTTATTATTGCTTATATATTACTCCCTATTTACTACAAATTAAATGTAACCTCTATTTATGAGTATTTAAAAGAACGTTTTGGGAGGGTAAGTTATAAAACAGGAGCTTTCTTTTTTTTTATATCTAGAGTTTTAGGTGCCTCATTCCGATTGTTTTTGGTTGCAATTGTTTTGCAACAATTTGTTTTTGATGAAATGGGTATTCCTTTTGAAGCTACTGTTATCATTTCTATTCTGTTAATTTGGATATATACTTTTAAAGGGGGCATTAAAACAATTGTTTGGACAGATACCTTACAAACCTTATTTATGCTAATCTCCGTAGGGCTTTCTATTTATTTTATTAATGATAAATTGGATTGGAGTTTTTCCGAGTTTTTAAGTTCTACTGAATTAGCAAACTATAGTAAAACTATTTTTACTGACGATTTCTTTGCGAAAAATCATTTTTTTAAATATTTCGTAGGAGGTATTTTTATAACTATTTGTATGACTGGTTTAGACCAAGATATGATGCAAAAAAACCTTACCTGTAAAAGTTTAAAGGATGCTCAAAAAAACGTAGTCTCTTTTGGAATAATTATCGTTATTGTTAATTTTATCTTTCTTCTTTTAGGGGCATTATTGTTTATTTATGCCGATAAATTTGGTATTGCTATTCCACTAATGGATGGCACACCTAAATCTGATCTTCTTTTTCCTGAGATAGCCTTAAATACGGGGCTTGGAATAACAGTTGCAATAACTTTTATGCTAGGGCTTATTGCAGCGGCTTATAGTAGTGCAGATAGTGCCTTAACCTCTTTAACTACTAGCTTTTGTGTAGATTTTTTAAGCATAGAAAAGAAATCTGTAACAGCGCAAAAAAGTATTCGTAAAATAACTCATGTTGGAATGAGTGTATTGCTCATTATCGTTATAATTATCTTTAAATATGTGCTAGATAAAAGTGTAATTGATGGACTCTTAACCGTAGCTTCATACACCTATGGGCCATTATTAGGTTTATTTGCTTTTGGTATCTTAACAAAATATAAAATTATCGATAAATATGCTTGGGCTGTAGCGTTATTTGGCATACTTAGCACCGTTTTAATAGCTAATGCTCCAGCTCTATTTGCTTATAACTATGGCTTAAGCTTATACGATTGTACTAATTCTGAGAATTTATGGACATGTGCGCAAGAGTATGCTGCAAAAAACTATTATAACTTTAGTTATGAATTATTACCAATTAATGGGTTCATTACTTTTATAGGCTTATTCTTTATTAGAAAAAGAAAATAGTTGTTTTTTGTGCTTAGAAGTGTATCTTTTTTAAAATTGCAAATGTCTTTTTTGGTTTTAAAGCCTATAATTTTTAAAAATTCCTTGGATAGAGATTACTTGATTTTCATTTAAATAAATAAGAGCATTGCTAACAAGAAAGGCAACTCTATAAAAAAACTGTTTGTACAATCTTTAATTATGATTAGCGTAGATTTAAATTTTATAGCATAATTAAAAGAAATTACCTCTAATTATAATGTTTTTTCGTAATAAACAAATAAGAAAAATGATACTAATTTATATTTATTAATTTTATCTGATTTTTTATACGGAATGCTCTAACATTATAATTATTTTTATCAGTAAATTTTGTTAAAATGTATTTAGATGTGTAACGATATGATTAATATTACGTCTTATAATAAACTCACTTTATTTAAGATTAAAAGTGCAATTCACATTTTAAAAATATAAGTCATTGTTAGTGCTGTATTTTTATAGTTAATGGTTAGTGTTTAGTACACATTATCAATGATAAAAGCTCCAATGTAAATTGGAGCTTTGTTTTTTTGTTATGAGTTACTACCATTTTATAATTGCACTACCCCAGGTAAATCCACTACCAAAAGCTGCTAAAACCAATAAGTCTCCATCTTTAACTTTACCTTGTTCCCATGCTTCTGTTAATGCTATTGGGATAGATGCGGCAGTTGTATTACCGTATTTCATAATATTATTAAATACTTGATCATCCGAAAGCTTAAATTTTTTCTGAATGAACTGCGAAATTCTTAAGTTGGCTTGATGAGGTACTAACATATCAATATCTGTTGGTTGTAGGTTATTTGCCCCTAAACCTTCCATAATAACTTCACTAAAACGAACTACTGCATTTTTAAATACAAACTGTCCGTTCATGTATGGGTAGTAAGATTCGTCATTTTCGTCTGCTTCTTCTATAATATCTGTTACCCAGCGTTTTCCCATTCCAGGAGCTATTAAAGATAATTCTTCTGCATGCTGCCCTTCTGAGTGTAAATGTGTAGATAAAATACCTTTTGTAGTGTCTTCTTCTCTGCTTAATATGGCAGCACCAGCACCATCTCCAAAAATTACAGAAACACCTCTTCCTCTAGTCGTCATGTCTAAACCTCTAGAATGTAATTCAGATCCAATAACTAAAACATTTTTATACATTCCACTTTTAATATATTGATCTGCAACAGAAATACCATAAACAAATCCAGAACATTGGTTTCTTACATCCAAGGCACCAACGGTTTTTATTCCTAAATCTCTTTGTACTAAAACGCCTGGTCCAGGAAAATAATAATCTGGACTTAATGTTGCAAAAACTATGAAGTCGATGTCGTCTTTACTTATCCCCGCACGTTCAATAGCAACTTTTGCTGCTTTAACCCCCATAGAAGTTGTAGTATCACCATCACCATTAATTACATGTCTTCTTTCTTTTATACCAGTACGTTCTTGTATCCAACTATCATTAGTATCCATTACTTTAGATAAGTCGTCATTGGTTACCACATTTTCGGGTACATAATACCCTAATCCTATTATTTTTGAATTGTACATCGTTTTATTTTGCTAATTAAGAATATGTATTAACTTTTACTAAAGTAGGCTTGTAAAAAACTAAGATAAACAAAATTATACAAGCTTAGAATAGTTTAACTTTTATGATTGTTTTAGATAAGATCTAAAGCTATTTACTTCTACAACAGCTTTTAAATCATGTAGAAGGTTAAAGAGTCCAAAAAATGTTCTATTCATATATAAAAAATGTTTAGAGCCTCTATTTCCATTCATTTTTTTTATCTGATTGTCTTGAGCGTAACGTTGGCTTAAATCTGCGATTTTTGCCCAAAATATAGCATCTCCAAAATCAAAATACTCTTCATTAAATGGCGAAGTAAATAAGGTAAGCATCTCTTTAAATAATGCTTTAAAGAACACCAATTCTTCAGTTGAATCTGTTGGCGTTATAATTTCTAATTCGTATAATTTAGCTGTAAACAAATCATTATTTTCAATTACTTCTTTTTTAGCTAATTCAAAATACGGATTATAAAATTCGTCTGGAACTACTTTAATACAACCAAAATCTATGGCAATTAAAGTTTGTCTGTCGCTGATTAAAAAATTTCCAGGATGCGGATCGGCATGTACTTTTCTTAAACCATGTATTTGAAACATATAAAAATCCCATAGCGCTTGGCCCAATTTATTTCCTGTTTTTGTTGTAAATGTTGTTTTAGCAAATTCACTTAGATGCTGCCCAGTCATCCAATCCATTGTTATAATGCGCTCACTAGATAATTCTGGATAATATTTTGGGAATTCCATATTTGGAATAATTGCACAAGCTTCTGTTATTTCTTGACTTTGCTTTATTTCCAAAGAATAATTGGTTTCTTCTACCAGTTTATGTTCTACTTCTTTAAAATATTTGTCAGAATCTTTTCCCTGTAAATTAAACATTCTAATGGCTATTGGTTTCACAATTGCCAAATCGCTCTTTATACTCTCTGCAACTCCTGGATACTGAATTTTTACTGCAAGTTGCTTACCATCTTTTGTAGCTTTATGTACTTGCCCAATACTAGCGGCATTAATAGAATCTTTTGTAAAGGTGTCAAAAATTTCTTCAGGATATTTATCTAAATACTTTTTAAATGTTTTACGGACTAAAGGAGCTGAAAGTGGAGGAACAGAAAATTGTGATAAAGAGAATTTTTCTACATAGGCACTGGGTAAAAGGTTTTTTTCCATGCTTAGCATTTGTGCTACTTTTAAAGCACTACCTTTTAAACTTTTTAAGCCATCATAAATATCACCAGCATTGTCTTCATTAAGTTCTTCTTTGCTGAGCTCAGGGTTTACAAGCTTTTTACTATAGTATTTTATATAATTGCCTCCTATTTTAACACCTGTTTTTACAAGTTTGCTTGCTCTTTCTATTTTACCGGTTGGTATTTTGTCTATCGTTTTCATTAAAAAATAAAAGGATTATGATACTAGTGAAAATCTTTAGGCAAATTTTTCTTTAAATAGAAATTTGCCAAAATCTATAACACTTTCTAGTGGAGTGTTATCAAATACATCAAAAATAGTATGAACTGATTTTTCTATTGCTACATCTGTTTTTTCAAAATTAGCAGAATCGTCAGCAGCCCAAAATTTTAATAAAAATAAAAATTGAATCCATGCACCTTCAGCATATATTTTTGGATTTTTTTGAGTTATTTTAAAGTTTTTATCAGTATTAGCTACATCTACCAATTCGCTAGCGAATGTTTTAATGTGTTTTCTAAGTCCTTTTAATTGCTTCATGTTTTTAAACAAATCAGCATCTTGGTGCATTGCAAAAAGTACGTAACTTCTATTCATCGTTAAAAGCTCGAACATGGTAAAGAAAAAAGTTAGCATTTTATCTTTATTAGAGAAAGATGTAAACTCTTTATTTTTATTAATGACTCCAATAGTATTGCTATAGAATTTTTCCCAAATAGCTTTTTGTAAATTCTCAATAGAGCCAAAATAACTATAAAATTCTTCTTCTTTAATTTTGTTTTGTTTACAAAATTTATAAATAGATTTTGGAACAATTTCATGCTCAAGAACATGATCCATGTACATAGAAATGATAGCTTCTTCCGTAGTCTTTTTAATTTGTTTTTTTACTGCCATATCGTTGTTTTTAAGCGCTACTTATAATATAGTATTTGTGTTATAGTAATACAGTTATTTCTTAAGACAGAAATTGTTTGTATAACTTCAAATAATTTTTAGCGATGTAGTATGATATTTATTGAATTTAATTCATAAAAAACGTGTTACTATACCTAGAAACACGTTTTATATACAACCTAATAAATATATATACATGGATTGAGAAAAAACTTTCACAGCAATTATCCAGAACAATCCATACGCAAATATAAATAATGTTTAACTAAAATACTAATATATTAAACAATAAATTTTTGTTAAATAATTATTTACTTTAAAAAATAGGCAGTTAACTATTCATAAATTTAATATTCAGTTTAAAAAATGTCACCTATAGAAATTAAAATGTGTAGTAATTGTAATATAGATGTCAGTTTGTCACGTATTATTATAATGGTATTTTTTTTGACTAATTGTAACTTTAACAATAACAAACATTTCTAAAAATCCTAAATAAGGAAATAAAAATTAAAAATTTATTATGGCAACAGGTAAAATTAATGTGTCCGTTGATAATATATTTCCATTGATAAAGAAATTTCTTTACAGTGATCATGAAATATTTTTAAGAGAATTAATTTCTAATGCTACAGATGCCACGCTTAAGTTAAAGCATCTTACATCTATTGGAGAATCTAGTTCTGAGTATGGTAATCCTATTATTGAGGTAAAAGTTGATAAGGAAGGAAAAAAAATTCACATTATTGATCAAGGTCTTGGAATGACTGAAGATGAAGTAAAGAAATACATTAATGAAGTTGCTTTTTCTGGTGCTGAAGAGTTTTTAGATAAATATAAGGACTCTGCCAAAGATTCTGGAATTATTGGTCATTTTGGTCTCGGTTTCTATTCTGCATTTATGGTAGCAGAAAAAGTAGAAATTATTACAAAAAGTCACAAAGAAGATGCAGCTGTGCATTGGACTTGTGATGGTTCTCCAAATTTTTCTCTAGAAGAATCTGATAAAAAAGAAAGAGGTACTGAAATAATTCTTCATGTTGCTGAAGATTCTACCGAATTTTTAGAAGATAGTAAGATAAGTGAGTTACTTACTAAATACAATAAGTTTATGCCAGTACCAATTAAGTTTGGTACTAAAACAGAAACGCTTCCTAAACCTGAAGGTGCTAAAGAAGAAGATCCTGCCCCTACCAAAGAAGTAGATAATTTTATTAATAACCCTTCTCCTGCTTGGACAAAACAACCTGCTGAGTTAAAAGAAGAAGATTATAAAGGTTTTTATAGGGAATTGTATCCAATGCAATTTGAAGAACCTTTATTTAATATCCATTTAAATGTAGACTACCCGTTTAACTTAACTGGTATTTTATACTTCCCTAAGTTAACGAACGATTTAAATATTCAAAAAGACAGAATACAGTTATACCAAAATCAGGTTTTTGTAACAGATAATGTAGAAGGCATTGTTCCTGAGTTTTTAATGATGCTTAGAGGTGTTGTAGATTCTCCTGATATTCCATTAAATGTATCTCGTTCTTATTTACAAGCCGATGGGGCTGTTAAAAAAATATCATCTTACATTACAAGAAAAGTTGCAGATAAGTTAGCTTCATTATTTAAAGGAAATAGAGAAGAATTTGAAGCAAAATGGAATGATATTAAAATAGTGATTGAGTATGGAATGCTTTCAGAAGATAAATTCTTTGATAAGGCTGATAAATTTGCACTATACCCAACTGTAGATGGCGCCTATTATACTTTTGAGGAGCTTCAAGAAAAACTTAAAGCAAATCAAACAGACAAAGACAACAAATTAGTAGTGTTGTATGCCTCTGATAAAGAAGCACAACATAGTTATATAGAGGCTGCAAAAGCTAAAGGTTATGAGGTTTTATTGATGGATTCTCCAATTATTGGTCATCTAATGCAAAAATTAGAAACTTCTAAAGAGAATATTTCTTTTGCTCGTGTAGATGCAGATCACTTAGATAATCTTATTAAAAAAGAAGATACACAGATTTCTAAACTATCTGACGAAGAAAAAGAAAAACTTAAAGGTGATCTAGAAAAGGTATTTGGAGAAAAAAGTGCTTATACCGTACAATTAGAAGCTATGGATAGTGCTGCATCTCCTTTTATGATTACGGAGCCAGAATTTATGCGCCGTATGAAAGAAATGCAACAGACTGGCGGAGGTGGTGGTATGTTTGGAATGGGTAATATGCCAGAAATGTACAACCTAATTGTGAATACAAATCATGAATTAGTAACTGAAATTCTAAATACAAAAACAGCTAAGAAAAAAGAACGATTAATTAATCAGTCATTAGATTTAGCACGTTTATCTAAAGGTTTATTAAAAGGAGAAGAGTTAACTAACTTTATCAAAAGAAGTTATGAGATGGTTAAGTAAATGCACTTATATATCTTAATTGTACTTATTTTTAAAACTCCATTTCTAATCAATAGAAATGGAGTTTTTTAATTATGATTTAATAATTAATTATTTTTATCATTAAAAATGATTAGATTATAGATCAAACAAATATGTTTTGGACATAAACATAAATTTTTTCTCATTATTATCATCTGCCACGTTTTTACAAGGCATGGTTCTAGGTATTGTTTTTTTATTAAATGATAAGGAAAAAAATAAGAACACTTTCTTTTTAGGAATATTTCTACTTATTTACGCATTAGGGGTTTTACGCATTATTTTTTATCGATTAGATTTTTTTGAGGTACCACCAGAACTTTATGGATTACCTCTAAACATAAACTGGATTATTTTTTCTGCATTTTATATCTACACGCAGCAAATATATTCTATCTCAAAATCTAAAATTAAATACTGGTTACTTTATCCAGGTATCATTTCCTTTACATTGCAAACAATTATATTTTTTTTACCTTATAAAACTAAATTTGCAATTATAGAAAGTAATTGGGCAAAGTTATTTTTTGGTATTGGTATGGTGTATGGTTATGCAGTAGGTATTTATAATTTAAAATTATTAAAAACGCATAACCTAAAAATAAAAAACTATTTTTCGCAATTAGAATACAAAACACTTTTGTGGGCTAGAATTTATATAATTTTCGCCATAGTAGGTGGTATTATTTCGTATATTTTATTTTATAGTTTACAAAATAATTTTATTGCTAAAATTGCTTATGTCTCATTAAATTTTTTAGCTATTTATTGGGCTTCTTATCATGGTATTGTACAACGCAATATAAATTTAATTTTCCCAAAGCATAAAAAGCCTAAAAAAAGTATTAAAAAGATAAGTAAAGAAAAACCTGTTGATGAAAAAATAGCACTAAAAACACTCATGAAAAAGATAGATGATTATATGTTAAACTCTGAATGTTTTACCAATAGCGAATTAACAATTATTGATTTAGAGAAGGGATTAGGAATACATTCAAGGAAATTATCAAAAACAATAAATGAAGTAAAAAAACAAAATTTTAATACCTATATAAATAGATTAAGAATCAATAAAGCTGAGGTGTTATTAAACAAAAAAGAAAACGCTAATTTAAGTATAGAGGGTATAGGAAGTTTAGTTGGTTTTCATAGTAAGAGTGCTTTTTATAATGCTTTTAAAAAAACCTATGGTACAAGCCCTTCTAAATACATTAAAACAATTCTAAATTAAGTTTTACAAAAGTTAATTTAAATGCTTAATGAAATAAGTCTAAAATATTCCATACTATCTTTATTAGATATGATAGGTTCTTTTCAAGGCCTTGTATTTGGCTTTATTTTAATATTTTTTCACAAAAGAAAAATTAAAACAACGCTATTCTTAGGCATTTTTCTAGTACTATACTCTCTACAAAAAATTCCAAGAATTCTTAGGGAAATTAATTTTTTTGATTTTTATCCAGAACTATATGCGCTACCTTTAAACTCACTGTGGATTCTTTATCCAGTTTTTTTATTGTACACTGAAAAACTGACGATCTTTAAAAATGAAAAACAAAAAATTTGGATTTTATATCCAGGAATCATATCATACTTAGTTCAATTATATATCTTTTTTCAACCCTATGAAAAAAAGTTAATTATTGAGGAATCCATTTGGCTTAAAGTATTTTATATAGTTGGTTTAGCATTAGGATATATGATAGCATTTTTTAATTTGAAACTATTAAAAACGCACCTCAATGCCATAAAAAACTACTTTTCTGAGATAGAAACTGTAGAATTACAATGGGTAAAAAAATTTATTTACGTATCTATTTTTGGTTCAGCACTATATGCCATATTTTATTTTGCGCCTATTAAAAACCCATCAGTAAAAATTTATTTTGTTTGTTTTGATTTAATTATAATATATTGGTTATCCTATCATAGCCTTATACAACGGAATATCCTTTCAATAAAATCTAAAACCTCAAATTTTTATGATGTAGTAAATAGTGATATGGATGTTAGTAAAAATACTAATGATATAGACAAAGATACTGTCCATTTAATGCAAAAAATTGATAATTATATTACCAATACAGAATGCTATTTAAAAAAAGATTTAAGTGTTTTTGATTTAGCTGCAAATTTAGAAATACACCCTCGTAAAATTTCTACTACAATCAACAACGTTAAAAAACAAAATTTTAATAATTATATTAATAGTTTTAGAATAAAAAAAGCCACATTTTTTTTAAAAAACTCAGATGATAATAAGCTAAGCATAGAGGGTATAGGGAATCAAGTTGGTTTTCAAAGTAAAAGTGCTTTTTATGCAGCCTTTAAAAAAGAAACGGGAGCTACACCAACCGCTTATCTAAAAAAAACTGTTTCATAACAAATTAATATTGCTTAAACAAATCATGATACTACCTCAGAAAATGTTGTGGTACGTATCCTAATTCCTGAAAAACGATAGTTCTGATTCCTGAAATAGGGAGTAAAACTCGTCCTTGATTCAAAATTAGTTCTGTATTCTGAATTGACTACAGCTTTGTAAGCAATTTATGATATCACACTCATTTTTATATAGAACTTCGCATTCTGAAACGATTTTAATATTTAACTATCTCCCTAAAGTTACTATAAATGAAAACTGTAGAATTAGTAAAAAAAGGAAATTTTGATACTTGGGATCCAAAAAATTTGAAAGAATTAAAGACAGATAAAATAAGTAAAAAAATAGGACAATTAGTATTACACGAAGATGATGATATACGTATTTGGCAAGTAAAGTTATTACCCTACGAAAGGCTTCCTTTTAGGAGTGTAAATAATGATTGTTTTTTTTCGACCCAGACAGAAGGCTTACTACTATCAAGATCATCTGATGGCTCCATAAAATTAATAAAAATAAAAAAAGGCGATTCTAAACATTATAAGTTAAGAAATACAAATTATGTTTTTGATATAGAAAATATTGGAGTAAGTATTATCTCTCTTAATATCATAGAATATTTAACTAATGTTAGTGATAAAAAAATAAAGCAGTATTAAAATATACCAGTTCTTAACCTATCAAAATTAAGGTAGTGGTCTTTAATGATCATAAAAATACATCCCCCCGTAATTTTATGATACATCATAATAAGTTACCACTACCTATTTTTTTAAACACTTTCATTAAATGCCTTTTATATCCTTTAAATTAAAGCATTTTTATATCTTTAAAAAATGAAAGTTATTGCTACTAATATTGCAAAATCTACTACAATTTTTTGGAATGGTAAAAAAGAGCAAACGGGAATATATAAATATCCTACAGATAGCCCAATTCACCTTGGTAAAACTGATGTTTTACATGACACTGTTATAGACCGAAAACATCATGCAGGGATACATAAAGCGTGCTATTTGTTTTCAGCAGATCAGTACCCCTATTGGCAAAAATTATACCCCAGGCTAGAATGGAACTGGGGGATGTTTGGTGAAAATTTAACTGTAGAAGATTTAGACGATGCTGCCATTAGAATAGGGGATATATATAAAATAGGGACAGCCTTAGTTGAAGTATCTCAACCTCGAGAGCCTTGTTATAAACTAGGGATCCGATTTAATGATTCTAAAATTATAAAACAATTTGTAGAAAGAGAAGCTCCAGGTACCTATGTACGTATTTTAGAAGAAGGCGATGTAAAAGTAGGTGATACTTTGCAACTTGTAAAGCAATCTGAAAACTCGCTTACAGTTCAACAATTTTACAAGTTAGTTCTCAATAAAACTACAGAAACTACATTAATACATCTAGCAATTAATAACCCTGCAATACCAGACTATAAAAGAGAAAGATTAAGAAAATTACTTCATTAAAATTATATTCGTCAATTTATTTGCTCATAATATCAAAGAACATCTATCCAACTTTTTATTTGTTAGATATCAATAACCATTTATAATGCTATTTAAAGCTTTAAAGTAGATAGGTTTTTGATTAATTAATATTGTTTCTTCAAAATCTAAGATATGTTCTCTTTTCAGTTTTTCTGAAAATTGATGTAATTCGGTCTGGTAGAAATTAAACTTAGAATATTCTGCTATTAAGTTAATATCCTTAAAATTTTCAGAGAAATTATAGAACCAATATTTACTGTTAAAATCGGTTATTGTTACTTTTTTTATAATTTCTCCAATTTCTATTTTTGAAAAATCTGATTTTATAGTAGCATCAGAAATACTACCGATTAAGCCAAGATAAACATCGTTAAAAAAATAAGCACCAGCTTTAATTTCATTTACTTTAAAAGAGGCATCTTTTAAATGCATTTTATTGCTTGGATTTTTTAATAAGTCAGCTATAAGACCACCTCTTTTAATATTTAAATCAATAGTATTCTCTATCCCTCTAAATGTATATCCAGCTCCTTCACCTTTAATTTTTAAAATCACATAGTTGGGTATTTTAATCGTAAAAAAACTTTGAACTTTTTTTGGTCTATCTTTTAAAGGTTTATCCATAACTCTATTAGCATAAAATTTATAATCTACACTTATCTCAGAAATAATAGAATCTCTAGATTTCTTAACATTTATACTATCTAATCTGCTTGTTAATTTATTTGGTGTAACAAATATTTTAAAAAATTGATCATTAAAATTACCTGCATCTGTACCTGCTATTGTAATAGTATTATTAATATTTTTAGTGTTAATTTTAATTCTTTTTAAATGTTTTTCTATTTTATTTTTAGAAAATTTATTAAATTCAATATAATAATTTACATATATCTTATCATCTAAAGAAGGTTCAAAAACAACTTTAGACCCTTTTAAATTCACAGATAAAATAGATGTTTTATTTACATCAAAACTTTCATCTATAATTACTTTTTGCTGTCCAAAACTATATATACTTATTACAAGTAGTAAAAAGAGTATTTTAAATTGATTTTTCATGCTTTTCGCTATTTTGATTTAATAAATTAATGTGTGCTTGTATATCTTTTAATAAGCTTAACCTAGTTTGTAGGTTATGAATTAGGTCTTCTAAAATGGTAATATTTTCTGTGTCGCTATGATATGCTTTAGAAATTGTAGTATAATCTTCATCTAGTTGCTTTAATTTTTCTTTATATTTCGCTATTAATTTTTGATCCTTAGTTAAGGATAAAAACTTTTTCCACTCAAGGTCTATAATAGCTAAATATTCTTCTTCTATTGTTGAAAATTTTTCATGTGCTATTGCATTTTGTTTATCAAAATCATCATCAGATTGTATATAATTAAATAATGCATATCCTATAGAAATAAAAAAAAGAAAAAGTGCTGCTATCTGCATATACCAATTACGATTTACTGCTGTATAAAGAGGCTTGTTTACTTTATTTAGCTTTTCTAAAAATTCTAACCTATGGTTATCAGGTAATTCTTCCTGAGGAAAATCAGAACTTGTAAAACTATTTCTAAGTTCTCGTTTCATTGTAATATTTCTTTAATGATTCTTGGATTAATAATCTACCACGCCTTAGCTGTGTTCTTGATGTTTTTATGGGAATATCTAAAATTTCAGAAATCTCTTCATGATCATAACCTTCAATTAAATAAAGCATTACCACATGTTCATACCTTTTGGGTAAACATTTTATTTCATTTAAAATAGTAGTATTTGTTATTGTTATATCGAACTCCCAACTATCTTCGTTTATTTCTTTTATATCATATGTAAGATCTTCTATTGAAGTATAATTAATTTTCTTTTTTTTAAGAAAATCAATACTGGTGTTTATCACAATTTTTTTAAGCCAAGCACCAATAGTATAATTAGGTGTATAAGAATTAATCTTTAAAAATGCTTTTAAAAAACTTTCTTGCATCACATCTTTAGCATCTTCTTTATTTTCAATATACCTGCAAGTAACGGTATACATTGCCTCACAATATGTATCATAAAGTTTAATTTGAGAACTTCTATTACCCTTCTTACATTCTTCAATTATATTGGTAATATTTTTTTGCATTGAATACTTTTAGGCTTTCTTTTAAAAACGAATAAAAAAATTAAGGGTTTCAAAAATCAGTGAAAAAATATAAATAAGATATCATTTTAAAGAATTGAATGTGTAAATTGTATTTTTTGACACAAGAAAAATTAATTCAATTATCATCTAAAAATATTTTCATGAAAAATTATGTCCTAATTGCTTTTTGCTTTTTAATGCTACAAAATTGTAAAGAAGAAGTAAAAGAAATAGTAAATGATTCTGAAAAAGTAGTAAATGTAGCATTTGATACGCTATTGGAAGATTATTATCAAGAAGGTTTAAAGATGAATCCTTTAAATGCTACTATGGCTGGAGATAATAGGTATAATGATTTGTTGCCAAATAATTTAACAAATGGCTACAAAGAAAAATCAAAAGTTTTTTATGCTTCTTACAAAGAAAAAATAAATGCTATAGCAGATAGTACTTTAACAAATAACCAAAAGTTAAGTAAAGCAATTCTTAATTGGGAATGTGATCGTAATATGGAAATACTTTCTTTTAGAAAAGAACTTTTTCCTTTAGACCAAATGTGGACCATGCAACTTAGTTTTGGTCAGTTGGCTGGAGGTACTGGTGCGCAGCCGTTTAAAACAGTAGAAGATTATGATAATTGGTTAAAAAGGTTAGATGCTTATACCAAATGGCTTGATAGCGCCAAAAAAAGAATGCAAGAAGGTATTTTTAGTGGTTATGTTTTACCAAAATCATTAATTAAAAAAGTTACTCCGCAATTAGCAACATTAATGGATAAAAATTTAGAAGAACATTTATTTTATAAACCGATTAAAAATCTTCCAGAAAATTTTTCTGAAGCAGATAAAAAAAGGCTCACAGAAGATTACACTATAATGTTAACTGACAAAGTTATCCCTTCTTACCAAAAATTATATGATTTTATGAGCACAGAATATATGGAAGCAGGGAGGTTGACTAGTGGAATACAAGGAATTCCAAATGGAGATGATTACTATGCGCATGCAATAAAGTTATATACCACAACAGATATGACTGCAGATGAAATTCATGATATTGGTTTAAGTGAAGTTGCCCGTATTTCTTCTGAAATGCTAAAAATAAAAGACCAAGTAGGTTATAAAGGCGATTTAAAGTCATTTTTTAATCATGTGCGTACTAAAAAAGAATTGATGCCATTTACAGAACCGCAACAAGTTATTGCCAATTTTAATGCGATTCATCAAAAAATGAAGCCATTTGTGAATAAATTATTTGATAAACAACCTAAAACTGCTTTTGAAGTAAGGAGAACAGAAGCTTTTAGAGAAGCATCAGCAAGTGCTGAATATAACCCTGGTTCTATAGATGGTACCAGACCTGGTATTTTTTACACGCCTATCCCTAATGTAGCGAAGTATAATATGTATTCTGATGAAGATTTATTTTTACATGAAGCTATCCCAGGACATCATTTTCAAATAAGCCTTACTCAAGAAAATGAAAATTTGCCAAAATTTAGAAAAACACTTTGGTATAGTGCTTACGGAGAAGGTTGGGCTTTATATACAGAGTCTTTGGGAAAAGAATTAGGGCTTTATACAGATCCATATCAATATTTTGGGATGTTGGGTGCAGAAATGCATCGAGCAGTTCGTTTAGTAGTCGATACGGGTTTACATGCAAAAGGTTGGACTAGGGAACAAGCAATTGCCTATTCTTTGGATAATGAAGCAGAATCTGAAGCTAGTATTATATCAGAAATAGAACGTTATATGGCTAACCCTGGGCAGGCCTTATCATATAAAATTGGACAATTAAAAATTATGGACTTAAGAAGTAAAGCTGAAAAAGCTTTAGGAAACGCTTTTAATATTAAAGAATTTCATAATGAGGTTTTAGAAACGGGCTGCGTGCCTTTAGCGCTTTTAGAAAAAAAGATTGATGATTGGATTTTAAAAAATAAATAAATTACATACAAAAGCCTTGAAACATATTTGTTTCAAGGCTTTTTACTAACTGAATCAACTCTAATCTAACTTAAAATCTTTATTTAATAACTACATTTTTATAGTAGTAAGAACTACTATCATTAATCACTATTCTATAGTCATCCTCTAATGCTTTTTTAAAATTAAACGCTTTTTCTATTACAAATGCGTTTTCAAAATCTTCAGAAAAAACCATTCTATTATAACTATCATATATAGCAATAGAAACTTTACTTTTATCAAGGTTTAAAAAATTAAGGTAAAGCATTTTGTCTTTTTTTCTAAAAAATGGTTTAATCTTTTCTTTTTCATCTACTATCTCAATAGCACCTTCTGATACTTCAATAGTGTATGAAACTAACTCCATATCATTTTCTACTTTTAAAATATACTCTCCTTTATCTAAAGCATTAAGGTTAAATCTTTTTGTATAAATACCTTGATTCTTTAAATTTTCAGAAAAAATAACTGTTCCTTCTACATCTAAAAATTGAACAAATGTTTCCTGATTTTTTGTATCATATTCAAAAGATAAATTCTTCTGAGATCCATTAACAATGATCTTACCTTCACTTGCAATGCTTATTACTGTAACAAACATAAACGCAATTACTGCTACTAATTTTGATACTTTTTTCATAATTTCTGTTTTTTAAAACATTATTAATTAATTACATGGCAAATGTATATCCGAACAGGTAGGGTTACTACTACAGACTTAACCAATATCTATGCTATATTACCCTTTAGGTATAATAATGAAATCTAAATAGGTAATTATAAACATATTTAGTTGTAATTTTGAAAAACTAGAGAATTTCTAAAGCATACTAAATGAAACAAATTAAACCTGTTTTTGAAGCTATAGAACCAGATTTTGGGCATTCTTTTACTTATTTAGTATTTGATGAGCATAACCTTAATGTAACTAATAACTGGCATTATCATCCAGAAATAGAATTGGTTTACGTAAATGGAGGTTCTGGAAAAAGGCAAATAGGAAGTCATGTATCTCATTACACCAACGGAGATTTAATTCTTATAGGATCTAATTTACCCCACTGCGGATTTACAGATGAACTTACGGGTAATAAAAAAGAAACGGTTGTTTTAATGAAAGTAGATTTTCTGGGTAATGATTTTTTTAATATTCCTGAAATGAAAAAAATTCAGAAGTTATTTAGTATGGCCACAGGTGGGATTGCTTTTTCTGGTGCTGTAAAAAGTAAAATAGGAGAAAAAATTGAAATCTTAGAATATCAAACAGATTTTCAGCGTTTACTCTCTATTCTAAATATCCTGAATGAATTAGCAAATGCTAAAGACTTTAAAATATTAAATGCAGATGGTTTTGCTATGGAAACGGAATTAAAAGATAATGATAGAATTAATATTATCTTTAATTATGTAAAAACAAACTTTAAAGAAGAAATCCCTTTAGAAAAAATAGCCGACCTTGTGAGTATGACGGTTCCTTCTTTTTGCAGGTATTTTAAAAAAACAACTAAAAAAACATTTGTGCAATTTGTTAATGAATATCGCTTAGTGCATGCATCTAAGCTTTTAGCAGAACAGCCTTTAAGTATTACAGAGGTTTGTTTTGAAAGTGGTTTCAATAATTTTTCTCATTTCAATAAATCTTTTAAAAGCTTTACAGGGCAAAACCCATCAGAATACCGAAACGAATTAAAAACAATTTTGCACTAATGGCAGGTCTTTTTCAAGATGAGATTCATCTAAATTTACCCGATAGCGACATCATTTATTACCCTGCTTTTTTATCTACTGAAGAAGCAGATGCCTACCTTAAGTTTTTTAAGCTTAATGTTCCATGGCAACAAGATGATATTACTGTTTTCGGAAAAACATACCCTCAACCAAGATTAACAGCATTATACGGAGAAGATAACAAACCTTATTCATATGCTAATATTACGATGCAACCACATCCTTTTTCAGAAGAATTAATAAGGCTAAAAAGAAAAATAGAAACCAAAACAGATGCGGTATTTACCACTTGTTTACTAAACCTATATAGAAATGGTAAAGACAGTAATGGTTGGCATGCAGATAATGAAAAAGAATTGGGCGTAAACCCTGTAATCGCCTCTATAAGTTTAGGGGAAGAACGTTTCTTTCATTTAAAACACAGAACAGAAAAAACCTTAAAACATAAAATTTTATTAGAACATGGTAGCCTTTTACTTATGCGGGGTGCTACACAACACAAATGGTTGCATCAAATACCAAAAACTACAAAACCCATAAAAGAGCGCCTCAATTTAACTTTTAGAATATTGAAATAGTACGGTTATTTAAAAATATCATTTAAAACTTTAGCCAATCGTAAGCCACCTTTTTGCAACTGGTTTTCTAACACGGACCAATACGTATAACTATATTGGTATCGTAATTTCTCGCCCACTTCAACAGAATCATATATTTTATTGGCTAAATCTTGAGATTCTTCTACCCAATCTAAAATAGTCCCTTTTTGTATGGCTTTCTTATCTGCTTTCGTAATTACGGGTAAATTAGAAGCAAGTTCGGTATAACTCATCCCATACGAGTTAATCATATTGCTATCCCATACCCTATGTAAATTAGTACCTTCGTTAAACCATTGTACCTGTATATCATTACCACCTTTATCTTCTAAACGCCCAACATGCATGGGCTGATGCAAATCGCCTACTAAATGTATGAGAAGTTTTAAATAAAAGGCTTTATCTGCCTTTGAACTGTTTTTATCTTTTACAGTTTCTATACATTTCTGAATCCCAGTAATTAAATCACCACGTTCACTAGGAGGTACGTCTCCATATTTTTTATCAGCAGGAAAATTCACATAATGCCAAGCACTAAACTCTTTATAAGTACGGTCTGCTTTAATATCATCTCCAAAAGTAGAAGCAGAAGCTAAACTTTCTCCGTCTAGCAATTTTTTAATTGCTTTTTTAGCTTTACGACTTAAGTTTTTTTGTGCAACTTCACCAGTTGTTCTATGCCCCGTTTTTGACCAAAAAAAATCATTAGAAAATGATAATTGACTTATAAATAATATCAATACAACAATACGCTTTCTCATTCTAAATATTTTCTTCAAAAATAAATAAAGAAAGTTTAAGCTATTGTTAAAGATTGTATAGTTTTAGTTTAAATAGTTTTATTACTTAAAATTTAACTTTATTAATTATTTAATTAATTTTATTTATATTTATTTAAATATAATTTATTTTTATTTAAATAAAATGAGAAAACTACCTATAGTTTGCCCTAGTTGTGAAGAAAAATTATGTGTTAGTGAGCTGTCTTGTGATACCTGTGAAACAGTAATTTCTGGAAATTATCCTTTACCATTATTATTAAAACTTCCTGTAGATGAGCAAGAATTTATATTACAATTTGTATTAACAAGTGGTAGTTTAAAAAAAATGGCTGATAAAATGAATAATAGTTACCCAACCGTTAGGAATAAGTTGGATGATATTATTGAAAAATTAAATACCACCGAAAAATTAAAATAAAGAAAATGATATTATTTAATCCTTTTAAAAAATACCAAGAAAAAAAACTACTGATTTCTGGAACTTTTTTTGCTTTAATTGGTTCTCTATTAGCATATATCTTTTATGCAAGGTATGATGGGGTTTTAGATTTGCATTTTGTTATAAATATAAACTTCTTACAACCTTTTTTAGATAATGTTATAAACATTTTTTGTCTTTCAATAGTACTGCTTATAGCTGCCAAATACTATAATAAAAAAACGAGGTATATAGATGTTTTAAGCGCCGTATTAGTGGCTAGAATTCCTTATTACTTGGCTACACTATTTAATATAAATAATATTTTTTCTAATGCTAGTACAAAGATTTTAAATACCATATCACCAGATAAGATACCGGAACTTAATACCATGCCAATGAACTCTTTAATTATTGTTAGTGTTTTAGGCTTACTCACTTTTGCATTACTTATTTGGGCTATTGTATTACTTTGGAATGGTTATAAAATTGCTTCTAATGCAAAAGGAATAAAACCAGTAATACTATTTATTTCAGCAATACTTATTGCTGAAATAATTTCAAAAATTATAATTTTAAATAGCAACTACTAATGAAAAACATCAGTCTCAGCATTCTATTATTATTCTCTACGTTTATTTTTTCTCAAGAAATTATTTCGGAAGAACTCAATTTAAAAAACAAAGAAGTACAGCTTCCAGGAATACTTAGCTATCTAAAAAGCAAACAAAAATCACCACTAGTCATTTTTGTACATGGTTCTGGAAATGTTGATCGAAATGGTAACCAAGCTGGTACTACTGTCAATGCTAATTATATAAAAATACTAGCCGATAGTCTAAATACAAAAGGAATTGCTTTTTACAGATACGATAAAAGAAGCGCTACACCAGATAATCGTAAATTCCTAAAAAATATAACTATTAAAGATTTTGTAGATGATCTACATATAGCGGTAAACCATTTTAAAAATGATAAACGTTTTAGCGGTATTCACCTAGTAGGGCATAGCCAAGGTTCTTTAGTAGCGATGCTTAGTATTACAGGATTGATAAAAAGTTATACCTCTTTAGCAGGAGCAGGGCAATCTATTGATAAAACAATTATAGCACAAATAACATCGCAAAGCCCACCTTTAGGTAAAATAGCAGAAGCGCATATTTCTGAATTGATGCAAACTGATACCATTAAAACTGTAAATCCTATGTTACTATCTCTTTTTGCGCCTCAAAATCAGAAGTTTCTCAAAAATTGGATCACGATAGATCCTCAAAAAGAAATTCAAAAAATCACTATTCCTACCCTTATTATAAACGGAGATGCAGATTTACAGGTTATGGTTGCTGACGCAGAAAAATTAAAAGCCGCTAAACCTGAAGCTAAACTGGTCATTATTCCTAAAATGAACCATGTATTAAAAACCGTAAATTCATTGGAAGAAAATCAACAATCTTATGCTAAAAAAGAGTTTCCACTTTCTAAACTATTAATACATACGATATCTGAATTTGTAAAACAATAATTAAGAGTAAAACTAATTTATAAAGCTGTATTTTTTGGGATTTTTTTAACGCTATAAACACTTAAATTTGCGTCGCAAAATAAAAAAGTTCCATGTTAAAAGCATTTTACACCTGCGTATGCATATTATTTTCTTTGACTGTATTTTCTCAAAATGGGGATAAAAATTTTGTAGTAAAATATATTTCCGAAACTATTACCCCTGATGGTGTTTTAGATGAGGAGATATGGCAAATGGCAGATGGAGCAGATAATTTTCAGCAGTATTTTCCATCAGATTCTATTTTGGCAAAACAACCTACTACTATAAAAATGCTGACTAATGGAACGCATTTATTTATTGGGATAAAAATAAAGACCAGTGGTAAGAAATTTGTAATTAATTCTCTCCAACGAGATTTTAGAGCTGGTGGTAATGATAATATAAGTTTACTTTTTGATACTTTTAATGACGGTACCAATGCCTTTTTATTTGGTATTAACCCGTATGGTGTTCGGCGAGAAGCTTTAATTGCAAATGGTGGTGGTGATAACGGTAATTTTATAGTGTCTTGGGATGTGAAATGGAAAGGAGATGCTAAAATTTATGATGATTATTATACTGCCGAAATGGCAATTCCTCTAAGTTCTTTTAAATTTAAGGAGGGGAGTACTCAATGGCGTTTTAATAGTTATAAGTTTGATACGCAGTCAAATGAAACAAGTACATGGGCTAGAATACCTCAAAACCAATCTATTTTTAGCGTGGCATTTATGGGAAATATGATTTTTGAAAAGCCTTTGGGTAAACCAAAAAAACTTATTGCTTTAATTCCATATGTAAATACAATAGCCCAAAAAGACTTTGAAACTGATGAAAGTGCCTCAAATATAAAAGTAGGTGGCGATGCTAAAATAGCCATAGGAAACGGACTTAATTTAGATGTAACTATTAATCCAGATTTTTCTAATGTAGAAGTAGATAATATTTTTACCAATTTAACGCGTTTTGAAATCTCCTTACCAGAACGCAGACAGTTTTTTATAGATAATAGTGATTTATTTTCAAGCTTTGGGGGCAGGAGAGATGCAAACCCTTTCTTTTCTAGAAGGATCGGTATTGCTACAGATAAAGATGGAAATTCGGTTGAGAATAGAATTGTGGCAGGGGCAAGACTTAGTGGTAAATTATCTGAAGATTGGCGGATAGGTGTTTTAAACATACAGACAGAAGATGATATAGAAAATGAAATTGCAGGGAACAATAATACCATGTTAGCCTTGCAAAAAAAGGTTTTTGCTAGGTCTAATATTGGAATCTTTTTTATCAATAGAGAAACTTTTAAAGACTTAGATTTTGTAACACCAGAAGACCGTTACAATAGGGTTTTAGGAATAGATTACAATTTAGCCTCAAAAGATAATAAATGGAGAGGTAAGTACTACGCTCATAAATCTTTTGCAAATAACAGCGGTAATAAAGATTTGTCTTTAGGTGTTAATTTAGGTTTTAATAGTAGAAATTATAACTTTTTTACAGATTGGGTTTATATCGGTGAAGATTTTAGATCCGATTTAGGTTTTATCCGTAGAAGGGATATTTTTAAATTCGTAACTGGTGGAGAACGTATTTTTTGGCCTAAAAAAGGAAAAATAAACAGGCATTCAGTTGAGTTTTTTCCAAGTTTTACCTTAAGCCCCAGTCTTAACCTTAAAAAAACAGATCATAGAATTAATACCTCATGGAATATAGATTTCACCAATCAAACAAGGATATTTGCTAGAGTAACCAATAACTTTACTTTTCTATTAGATGGTTTTGATCCTACTGGGAAAGATGGTGCTGTACCATTGCCTGGGAATGAAGGTTTTAACTACACTAATTTCTTTGTAGGCTACCGTTCGGATAGGAGAAAAAACTTTTCTTATTTTGTGGGCCAAGGTGGGGGCGAATTTTTTAATGGCAAACAATATGGTGCAGAAGCAGATATTACCTTACGCATACAACCTAAAGCAAGAATTCGATTAGCATTTAATTACGATAAAATAAGCTTACCCGATCCACATTCTAGTGCCGAGTTTTGGTTAATTAGCCCTAGTTTTAACTTTACCTTTAGTAAAAGTATATTTTGGTCTACTTTGGTACAATACAGCAATCAAAGAGATAATTTAGGTTTTAATTCTAGATTACAATGGCGTTTTGCTCCCTTGTCAGACCTTTTTATTGTGTATAATGATAATTATGCTGTAAATAATTTTGAACCTAGAAATAGATCTATCAATTTAAAATTAACGTATTGGTTAAATATCTAAAACGTTTTTAGTTAGGCAGAAACGCATTAAATTTGAAAACTTAATTGCTAAACTTTCAAATTGAAATACAAAATACTTTGCTCTGACCTTGATGGTACCTTACTTTCTACTAAAAGTGATGTTTCAGCATTTTCTATTGCCGAAATTTCTAGAATTAAAAATAATACTAGAATAATTTTAGTATCGGCAAGGATGCCAAAATCCATGCATTATATTCAAAAAGATTTGGGTATAGAAAAGCAACCTATCATATGTTATAACGGAGCTTTAGTTTTAGATGGAGAAACCATATTAGACTCTAAAACAATTTCTTTAGCACTAGTTGAACAAATTTATGCGATGGCTGAAAAATACGATGTTAAATTAGGCTTGTATTATCAAAATGAGTGGCATGTAGCAGAAACATCAGAACGGGTAGAAAAAGAAATTAAATACACCAAAACAAACCCAATATATCAGCCTACAAGTAAAACATTGGCAGACTGGAAAGCAAAAGCAATTCCTGGAGTGCATAAAATTATGCTTATGGGCACCAAAGAAACAAGTGATCTCCTATATCCAGAATTAGAAAACATACTATCAAAAGATATTAATATTTACCGTTCTAATGATACGCTCATAGAAATAGCTCCAAAAGAGGTTTCAAAACTCTCTGCAATTCAATTACTATTAAAAAATACAGACACCCTAAACGATGTGATTGCTTTTGGCGATAATTATAATGATCTGGAGATGTTAAAAAATGTAGGTTGTGGTGTTGCAGTAGCCAATGGTAGGGCAGCGGTAAAAGCTATTGCAGATTATGTTACGCTAAAAAATACAGAACATGGTGTAGCGGCATTTATTAAAAAACATCTTTTAGATTAGTTATATTTGAAAAGATAAGCACATAACTATGATAGTAGAAGAAATCACCAAATTATTACCAGAACCACTAATTACCAATGATGCCGTAGTTTTTGGGTTGTTAGCACTTTGCCTAGGGGGTATCTTTTATACCTCTTCTATAAAAACTGGTTTTTGGAAAAAGTTCTATGGCATAGTTCCAGCGGTATTATTGTGTTATTTGCTTCCAGCCATATTAGTTTCTCTAGGAATAGCAGCAGAAGAGTGGCATACTCTTGATGAACTGGGGAATAGCACACATCATAAATCTTCCTTATACTATGTTGCAAGTAGGTATTTACTTCCTGCAGCGCTAGTTTTAATGACTTTGAGTATAGATTTAAAGGCAATTGTTAGCTTAGGCTCTAAAGCCTTAATTATGTTTTTAACAGGCTCTATTGGGATTATTATTGGTGGTCCTATAGCCATGCTAATTGTTTCTATTTTTTCTCCTGAAACACTAGATGGTCATGGATTTGATGAAATTTGGAGAGGCTTAGCAACTATTGCCGGGAGTTGGATAGGTGGTGGTGCAAACCAGACTGCTATGTATGAAATTTTTCAGTATAATCCTGAAAAGTATGGCGGTATGGTATTGGTAGATATTGTTGTTGCAAATATTTGGATGGCTATTTTACTTTTAGGTGTCGGAAAAACTAAAGCGATAGATAAGTGGTTAAAAGCAGATACTTCAGCTATTGAGAAATTAAAAGTAACTGTAACGGCATTTACAGAAAAAATTACCCGTGTACCCACGCTTAAAGATTATATCATGTTGCTTAGTTTTGCTTTTGCAGCAGTAGGAATAGCACACTTTTTTGGAGATTATTTGAGTGCTTATTTAAGTGCCAATATTACAGCTGTTGGCGATCAAAAAAACTTTTTATCTTTTTTAGGAGGTAAATTCTTTTGGATGGTAGTTATTGCTACCATTGTAGGAGTTTGTTTGTCTTTTACAAAAGCGAAAAATTATGAAGGAGCTGGTGCTAGTAAAATAGGAGGTGTTTTTATTTACATCTTAGTAGCTACCATAGGGATGAAAATGGACTTAGGCCGAATTTTAGAAAAGCCTGGACTCATCGCTATTGGTCTTATTTGGATAAGCATACATGCTATACTTTTAATCGTAGTTGCCAAAATTATTAAAGCACCTTTCTTCTTTTTAGCGGTAGGTAGTCAAGCTAACGTAGGTGGGGCAGCTTCTGCACCTGTAGTAGCAGCCGAATTTCACCCATCATTAACTTCTGTAGGAGTTTTACTAGCCGTTTTTGGTTATGTAGTGGGTACAGGGGGCGCATTACTTTGTGCGTATTTAATGGAAGTGGTGTCTAAATTGTAGCCTTGTTTAAAAGTTATGCTAATACTATGACCAAATCTTTATTACAAAACTATTTTTTTATTGATATTTGCCACACTAAAATTTGAATCATGAAAAAAGTACTCTTTTTAATTACACTAGCCCTTTTTATAGTTTCCTGCGGAGGAGATACTGAAAATACAATGACTGTAAACGGAAATATTAAAGGACTAAAAAAAGGAGTTTTATATTTACAACACATCGATAGTACATTGGTTACTTTAGATTCTTTAGAAATTAATGGAAATGGTGCATTTAGCTTTAAAACAGAAATAGAAAGCCCAGAAATGTTCTACTTATATCTAAATAATAATGATCATAATGATATTAATGATAGGATCACTTTTTTTGGAGAACCAGGCATAATTACTATAAATACGCAATGGGATACTTTTGAGAAAAATGCTACTGTAACCGGTTCTACAAGTAATAAAAAATTTGAGGAGTTTAAAAAGGGGATGAACCGATACAATACGAAAAACCTAGAATACATACAAAGTAGTTATGATCCTGAAATCAGTAAGGATAGTCTTGCCTTAGATTCTATTTTACAATTGAACAATAAAAACACCTATAGAAGTTATGCCTATGCATTAAACTTTGCCATAAACAATAAAGATTCTTATGTTGCTCCGTATATTGCCGTATACGAAGTGGCAGATGCAAATATTAAATACTTAGATTCCCTCAATGGTCTGCTAACTCCCGAGATAGCTGCTTCTAAATATGGGAAAGCCTTAAAAAAACTTTTGGAGGAACGCAAGGAAGAGTAACTTTATCTATAAGAATTATATTTTGTGTATAGTTATTTATATACTGATGATATTTTATAGCCCCATTTAAGTTTACAATAAATTAGGCTAAAAAACCGTTTTAGAATCTTAAGCCCAAATTAAAACCCGTTTAAGGTATGAAAAACCTCGTTTTTTTTATTTGTTTTATAGTTATGTTTTTATCCTGCGATAGCGGAGAAGAACCTTCTGATAATGAATTAACTAGTGCTTCTAATGAAAAAGAAATTCTGAATTTAGTTTTAGAAAACAATGCTTTAGAATATGAAACCAATATTTCTGGAATAAATATTACACTAAAAAAGCAATTACCATTCGGGACACAATCGGTAAATATCAAATCAATTTCCCTATCCGATAATGCTGTTGCCAACGTAACTATTGGTGAAACAATAAATGCTTTAAGTACTAATTATCAAATTTTAGTAACGGCTGAAGATAAAAGTGTAAAAACATATAATCTAAGTTTTGAATTTGAAAATGAAACTTTTACAGTTGTTGAATACGCCCCAGCCCCAATATCAAAAAATTATAACACCCCTATTTTAGCACATTATATGCCTTGGTTCCAAACACCAGACGTAACTGGGTATTGGGGAGCACATTGGACTATGGCTAACAGAAATCCTGATACCTTTTTAAGCAATGGACAAAGAGACATTGCCTCTCATTATTACCCACTTGTAGAACCCTATGACAGTACTGATCCTGACTATTTAGAATATGCATTAATTTGTATGAAATTGACTGGCATTGATGGTATCCTAATTGACTTTTATGGAACTTGGAATTATAACGACTATGCGCAACTCTTAGAAGCTTCTAATGCTGTAATAGAAATGTGTACTAAAGTTGGACTAAAATATGGAATAGTGTATGAAGATAGAACTATAGAGAGTATTCTTAACCAAGGGTATACAGGTGATAAATTGGATTTAGCTAAAGCAGACTTGAAATATATGAATGATAATTATTTTAATACTGATAATTATTTTAGGCTAGATAATTTCCCAGTTCTACTGAATTTTGGACCAATTACTTTAAAATCTGATACCGATTGGTTAAATGTTTTTTCTTCTATCGATACAGAAATCAAGTTTTTTCCATTAGCATATCATCCATCAACTTACAATTTAACTTCAGCTACAAATGGTGTATATGCTTGGGCTGGAGAAGTGGAAAATAATAACTTGTATAACTATGCCAGTCAATTTGAGTATACTGGAGGTGGAGCTATGTTTGAGTTTAAAGATTTTTATGTAGAGGGCGGTTGGGGAACATCGCCATTAGATATTATTCCAAATAGAAATGGGGACTTACTTAGAGAAACTTTGAACAGATCAAAGGATGCTTCTACAGATTTTATTCAACTCATTACATGGAATGATTGGGGTGAAGGAACGGCAATAGAACCTTCTGTAGAGTACCAATATCAGTCACTTTCTATTATTCAAGAATTTCTTCAAATAGATCAAAATGTTGGTGATTTAGAATTATCTGTGCTACTATACAAAAAGAGAAAAGAGCATAAAGGAAAAACGCTAGAGTATAAAAAATTAGATCAGGTCTTTTATTATCTTATCTCTTTACAATTGGATAAAGCTAGGGAATTACTAGACGAATTATAATAAAACTCAGTAATACATTCCTAATCAAGATCAGTATTTTTGAAAACCATTATGATCCTACCAAAGATTTAAAGATCATATTATTTTGAAGTAAGATTTTGTTATACAATCCCCACTTCTGTATATCCTTTTAAGGTATATTTTGAAAGTATTGATTTCCTAAATTCATACACAATAAATAAAAATTATAGTTTTATATTTAATATAATTTATTTAGGAGTAATTAAAAATCAAATATTATGGAAATAAGGAATAGTCTGCCAGGTGATTTACCAAAAATATTTGAATTATATAAGATTGCAACAGCTTACATGAAATCTAAAAACCAAGTTTATTGGCCAGAATTCCCGAAAGAATTAATATTAAATGAAATAGCGGAAAATAGACAATGGAAATTAGTGATTGACGAACAAATTGCATGTATATGGGCCACAACATTAAATGATGAACTAATTTGGGGTGATACAAACAATGAACCTTCACTTTATATACATCGCATAGCCACAAACCCTAATTTTAGAGGTCAAAACCTAGTTAAAAATTTGATGAGATGGGCTAATGAATATGGGAAGAAGAAGAACTTGGAATATATTAGAATGGATACTGTTGGATTCAATCAAGGTTTGATCAGTCATTATAAAAAGCTAGGATTCCAATTTTTAGGTACAAAAGAACTAGAAAATACAGATGGACTTCCAGATCATTATAAAGACGGAGAAGTATGTTATTTTCAAAAAGGAATATTATAAATTAGAGTGGATTTGAAAAGTAAATCCTATTATATTACTCCGCAACTTTACCAGAAATATAAACTTGTTCAGCTTTAATACCAGGAATTTTTTCAGGGGCAACGGTCATAATATCATCGCTTAGAATCACAAAATCGGCTAGTTTTCCTATTTCAATACTTCCTTTTTCTTTTTCTTCAAAATTACTGTAGGCAGGCCAGATAGTCATTCCTTTTAAAGTTTCTTCTCTAGATAAAGCATCTTGCGCTTGGAAACCTCCCTCTGGATAATTTTTTAAATCTTTACGGGCTACTGCAGCGTAGAAAGTTAAAAAAGGACTTACTTGTTCTACAGGGAAATCTGTTCCCAAAACAATTTTGCCGCTTTTCTGTAGTAGTTTTTTGTAGGCATAAGCACCTTCTATACGTTCTGTTCCTAATCTGTCTTCTGCCCAATACATATCGCTAGTAGCATGTGTGGGTTGAACAGAGGGAAGAATATTATCTGAAAAATAATCAAAATCTTCACCAGTAATTACTTGTGCATGTTCTACCTTCCAACGCCTGTCTTTTTTACCTTCTAATACTTTTTTATAAGCTCTTAACACCACAATATTAGCAGAATCACCAATGGCATGGGTATTCATTTGATAATCAGACGCGGCAATACGTTCCGTTAAGGTTTCCATTTCTTCTGGAGTAGTTAACATGGCTCCAAAATGGTTTTCTTTATCTGAGTACTCATCTTTAAGCGTAGCTCCTCTAGAGCCTAAAGCACCGTCTCCGTAAACTTTTACAGCGCGTACATTTAGTTTGTCTGTTTTTAAAATTCCTTTGTTTAAATAATAATCTAAATTTTCTGGAGTATTACTAATCATGGCATACACTCTAATATTTAAATCACCTGCTTGTTGTAAACTATCTATCAGTTCTATAGTGCTTCTATCTAAACCTGCGTCATTAACAGTGGTAAGTCCGTTATTAAAACAAATACGCTCCGCTTCATGTAAAGCTTTAATCTGACTTGATTTGTTTGGTTTTGGCATTACAGCATCAACCAAATCCATAGGGCTATCAATAAGAATACCAGTGTTACCATTTCTGTTTTTTACAATTTCGCCACCACTTACTTTAGTATTCCATTTAATACCTGCTAAATCTAATGCTTTCTGATTTACTAAATAGGCATGTCCGTCTACACGTTCTAAAGCCACTGGAATATCCGGATACAAGATGTCTAATTGTTCTTTTGTTGGAAATTCTTTAATTTCCCAATCGTTCTGATCCCAACCTCTTCCTCTAATAAAGTTTTCAGGGTTTTTTTGGTGAAAATCTTGTACCCGTGCTATAACTTCATCAAAACTTGTAGTGCCAACCAAATCTACAACTTGCTGGGTAAGTCCTAAACGATAAAAATGACAGTGTCCATCTATTAAACCAGGTGTTATGGTTCTATTATCTGCATCAATAGTATAGTCAGAAGTATAGGTTTTAAGAATTTCATCAGTTTTTCCAATAGCAATAAATTTCCCTTCTTTTATGGCAAAAGATTCGGCTTTAGAGAAAGTAGAGTCTACGGTATATACATTAGCATTTACAATAATTAAATCAGCTTTTTCTTTTGCGAATTCACAATTTGTTAGGGATATTAAAAGCAGTAGTGAGAGTAATTTTTTCATTTTAGCGGCTGGTTGGTTAAGTTATATTTTAAAGAAAAAAACCTGTGCAAAATACGATATTTTTTAGAATCTGTAAAGCTATTCGTACTCGCTTTTTTATTAATTTTAAAATTTAATTCTTTGTTAGAATTCTTTTTATCTTGTAGCACTAATGCAAAAGTAAATGCCATCTAAACAAGATTATACCTTAATTGGTGCCGGAATAATGAGTGCTACGCTTGCTGTTCTTTTAAAACAGCTACAGCCAGATGCTAAGATTACTATTTATGAACGTTTGGATCAAGTAGGAGCAGAAAGTTCTAATGCATGGAATAATGCAGGAACTGGTCATGCTGCTTTTTGCGAATTAAACTATACCCCACAAGATGAAACGGGTAATATAGATATTTCTAAGGCATTGCGAATTAGTGAATCTTTTGAAATTTCTAAACAATTATGGGCCTATTTAGTGCGTACTAATTTAGTGCAAACTCAAATACCATTTATCAATGATATTGATCATATGAGTTTTGTTTGGGGCGAAAAAAACACTTCTTTTTTAAAAAATAGATATCAAGCATTATCAAAATATAGCATTTTTGAAGATATGTTATATTCAGAAGACTATGCTGAAATGCTAGAATGGATTCCATTGATTATGGATAATAGGGATAAAAAGCAAAAAAATGCAGCTACCCGAATGGCAATTGGCACTGATGTTAATTTTGGGGCTATTACTAGAGGCATGATTAGGTATTTAGAAAGCTGTGATGGTGTAGATATTTTTTTAGGACATCAAGTAGAGGATTTAGAATTGCACAAAGATGGGAAATGGGAAATTGAAATTACAGATCTAAAAAACAATACAGAAAAAACAATTGAAAGTAATTTTGTTTTTATTGGTGCGGGTGGAGGGGCTCTAAAGCTTTTAGAAAAATCTGATATCCAAGAAGGCAAGGGGTATGGAGGTTTTCCTGTGAGTGGTCATTTTTTAAAGTGTACTAATCCTGAAGTTATTCTACAACATGAAGCAAAAGTATATGGAATGGCAGAAGAGGGATCGCCGCCAATGTCAGTACCCCATTTAGACACTAGAATGCTAGATGGAAAACGTTCTTTGTTATTTGGTCCATATGCCGGGTTTTCTACAAAATTTTTAAAAAACGGTTCCTATTTAGATTTACCACTTTCTATTGATGCACATAATATATTTCCAATGATCTCTGCGGGTTTACATAATATCTCATTAACAAAATACCTCATAGAACAAGTATTTCAATCTCCAGAAGAGCAATTTGAAGCACTACAAAAATATTATCCAAATGCAAAATTTGAAGATTGGGAATTGATTACTGCAGGACAACGTGTTCAAATTATCAAAAAAGATAAAGAAGAAGGCGGTGTTTTAAAATTTGGGACCGAAATTGTTTCTAATAAGAGCAAAACGTTAGCAGCATTATTAGGGGCTTCCCCGGGAGCATCTACTGCGGTTTCTATAATGATTAATCTTTTGCAAGAATGTTTTCCTGAGAAAATGAAATCTGATCTTTGGATTCATAAATTACAAGAAATGATCCCTAGTTATGGACAATCTTTAATTACTGATGCTGCCTTATGTAAAAGTACAAGAGCTACTACCACTGCTATTCTTAAATTAGAAAGTTAATTTTAAATACCATACAAGTATCTTAGCGAGGTATTTCTTAATTTTGGTGGCTTAATAATAATTTTATAGCAACCTAATTCAATACGCTATACATAAACTAAAATAATAATGGAGTTACAACTTACAAGGCCTATTTGCTTTTTCGATTTAGAAACAACGGGTATCAATGTTGCCAAAGATCGAATTGTAGAAATAGCTGTCTTAAAAATATTTCCTAACGGAAATAAAGAAAGTAAAACGTGGTTGGTAAATCCAGAGATGCATATTCCCGATGAAGTTGTTGCTGTGCATGGCATAAGCAACGAAAAAGTTGCTAATGAGCCTACTTTTAAAGAATTGTCTAAAGAAATTTATGCCCTTATCAAAGATTGCGATTTAGGAGGTTTCAATTCAGACCGTTTTGATATTCCATTATTGGCTGAAGAAATGTTAAGAGCTGAAGTAGATTTTGATATGAAAAATACGGTATCTGTAGATGTACAAACTATTTTTCATAAAATGGAAAAACGAACTTTAAGTGCTGCCTACAAGTTTTACTGTAATAAAGAATTAACAGATGCACATAGTGCCGCAGCAGATACCAATGCAACCTATGAGGTATTATTATCGCAGTTAGAACGCTATCCAGATTTAGAAAACAATGTAAAAAAACTTGCAGAATTTTCTTCGCATAAAAAAACGGTAGATTTTGCTGGCTTTATTATCGTAGATAAAGATGAAGATGCTGCTTTTTCTTTTGGAAAACATAAAGGGAAAAAAGTATTGGATGTTTTAGAAAAAGAACCTGGATATTTTAGTTGGATCTTAAATTCTGACTTTCCCCTGTATACCAAGAAAATTTTGACTCAAATTAAGCTAAGTAAATTAAATAACAAGCTAAGTTGATGCGGTTCATTTTTTGCGCTCTATTTCTTTTACCTCTAAATCTTGTAAATGCTCAAGATATAAATTTTGAGGGTTATGTATACGACCATATCACAAAAGTTCCAATCCCCTTTGTAAACCTTAGTTTTTTGAACACTTTAAAAGGTACATCAACAGATGAAAAAGGTCATTTTTTTGTAGACATTCCTCAAACTTTCCTAGAAAAAAATGTTCATATTTCATCGTTAGGTTATAAAGATACTATTGTAGCAGCCAAGCTATTGTATGATGCTAAACGTTTTGAAATGCGTGAAGAATCTTTTGCTTTAGAAGAGGTAGTGATTTCTAAAAAGTTAGAAGGTAGTGCAGTTTTAAACCCTATTGCGAGTTATAGTCTCACTAGCGGTTTTTCTTCATCCTCTACGCCATGGATTCTTGCATTGTATTTTCCTAATATAGGAGCGTCTAAAAAATACATTGATAAAGTAACTGTTTTTATGCGGAAAAATTCTGGATTTAAAGGAGTGTCTTCTAAATTTAGATTACGGGTCTATGATGTGGATGAAAAAACAAAGAAACCTAAAAACGATCTCCTTAGAAAAAGTATTGTTTTAGAAGCAAGAGAACCTGAAGATTTTGTGTCTATAGATTTAGCTGCTTTGCATATCGAAATTCCTAAAGGAGGAGTCTATATTGGTTTAGAATGGCTATTTATACCTAGTAATTGGTATAAAACAAAAGAAAGGAATACAATTACAAATCAATTAAAAGTAGAAGATAGATTTGCCCCCACTTTTGGAGGTGTCTACAGTAAAAATCAGAATTTAAAAGCAATGATATATGGTATGGGCAATTGGGAGGTTTTTAAAGTGATGTCTAAAGACAAAACAAAAGCATATATCCCAGCAATTAGCCTAAAAATTGGAGAAAAATGAGTTTTAAAAATTTAGTAATATGAAAATAATTTGCATAGGAAGAAATTATACCGCTCATATAGAGGAGTTAGCTAACGAACGTCCAGAAGATCCTGTGGTTTTTATTAAACCAGATTCTTCTGTATTACCTAAAGAACAAGATTTTTATATCCCTGAATTTTCTAATGATATCCATTATGAAGTAGAGGTATTAGTTAAAATAAAAAAAGTAGGGAAGCATATTGCTACTAAATTTGCGGCTAATTATTATGATGAAGTAGGCTTGGGTATCGATTTTACAGCACGAGATATCCAACAAAAAATGAAAGAAAAAGGGCTTCCTTGGGAAAAAGCGAAAGGTTTTGATGGCGCAGCAGTGATTGGAAATTGGTTGCCAAAGAAAAATTTTGAAAATATTAATGACCTAAATTTTACGCTTTCTAAGAATAATGAAATCGTTCAGAAAGGAAATACAAGCTTGATGCTCTGGAAAGTAGATGAATTAATTGCCTACGTAAGTACATTTTTTACATTAAAAAAAGGCGATATTATATTTACAGGTACTCCAGCAGGAGTTGGCAAAGTAAAAACTAATGACTACCTTTCTGGTAAGTTAGAAGAAATAGAACTCTTTAACGTAAAGATTAAATAGAATGATTTATAGTCTTGATAAAATCAATGAACTTGCTGAAGGAGACCAAGATTTTGTAAGCTCAGTAGTAGCCGTTTTTTTAGATGAGGTACCAGGTGATTTAGAAAAACTAGGAGTAGCAGTAGCCAACAAAGATTACGAAAATGTATATCAATTAGCCCATAAAATAAAACCAAATGTAGATTTATTAGGGATGGAACAAGCTAGAGTTGCTGCCTTAGAAATTGAAACTCTGGGTAAAAATTCAAACGATAGTGGAGAAATAGAAAAACTATTTCCGCTTTTAGAGAAAGATGTTACTCAGGTTATTATGGAGCTTAAAAAGGACTTCAGTATATAAATGTTTGCGGAAATTATTACGATTGGCGATGAGATTCTCATAGGTCAGATAGTAGATACAAATTCTGCATTTATAGCCAAAGAACTTAACCAAATTGGAGTATCTGTCTATCAGATTACTTCTGTGCAAGACGATAAAACACATATTTTAAATGCTTTAAAAGAAGCAGAATCCAGAGTAGATATTGTTATTATTACAGGAGGATTAGGCCCTACAAAAGACGATATTACAAAACACACCCTTTGCGAATATTTTAATGATACCTTAATTTTTAATGAAGCAGTACTAAAGCACGTCAAAGCCTTATTTAAGAAACATCTTAATAAGCCAATTTCTGAGGTGCATAAGGGACAAGCCTTAGTGCCTTCTAAATCCGAAGTATTACCAAATGAAAATGGTACAGCCCCAGGGATGTGGATAAAGGGCAATGATGCTGTATTTGTTTCTTTACCTGGTGTTCCTTTTGAAATGAAGGCTTTGTTTAAAAATTATGTAATTCCAAAAATTTCAAGTTCTTTTAAAAGACCTTTTATTATCCATAGAACAATGGTTACCTATGGAGAAGGAGAGAGTACTATAGCAGCTCGTATAGAAGATTGGGAGAATAACTTACCAGAACAATTAAGTTTAGCGTATTTACCAAGTTTAGGAAGTGTAAGATTAAGGCTAACAGGAAAAGGGATAGCAGAAAAAGCATTAGAAAGTCTTGTTACTAATGAGGTAAAAAAATTATATGCGCTAATCCCTGAGCTTATCTATGGAGAAGAAAATAACGAGACCATAGAAGAGGTTATTGCAAAGCAATTGATTCAGAAAAAATATACCTTAGCAACAGCAGAAAGTTGTACAGGTGGTACTATTGCAAAACAACTTACTGCTTTTCCTGGTGCATCTGCCTATTTTAAAGGCAGTGTGGTGAGTTATGCTACAGAAACTAAAATTAATGTTTTAAATGTTCCAGAAGCTATCATCAAAGAGCACTCTGTGGTGAGTGCTGCAGTAGCAGAAAATATGGCAGTAAATGTTCAAAAACTCTTAAAAACAGATTTTGCAATAGCCACTACAGGAAATGCAGGACCATCTAAAGGAGAATCAGACGAAGAAGTGGGTACAGTTTTTATTGCTATAGCCTCTCCTAAAGGAGTATCTTCAGCACAATTTATGATGGGAAAACAACGAGAGCGTGTTGTGCAAAAGTCTGTAAATAAAGCACTTGAGCTATTGCAAAAAGAAATTGTAAAATTCTAAAAAAGAATTTTGTGCATTCTGTAAAAAAGACATAAATTTGCAGCCTGTTTAAAATAATACAAATCCTAGCGATATGTCAAAAGTTTGTGAAATTACTGGAAAGAGAGCTATGTTTGGGAATAACGTATCGTTTTCCATAAACAAAACGAGAAGAAGATTTGATGTAAATCTATCTAAAAAACGTTTCTATATTCCTGAAGAAGACCGTTGGATCACTTTAAAAGTATCTGCAAGAGCTTTAAAAACTATTAATAAAAAAGGTATTGCTGCGGTTTTGAAAGAAGCTAAAGGAAACGGATTCATTAAGTAATCCTATAAAAATAAAGTTAAGATGGCTAAGAAAGGTAATCGTATCCAAGTAATATTAGAATGTACAGAGCATAAAGAGTCAGGGCAGCCTGGAACTTCAAGGTACATTACAACAAAAAATAAAAAGAACACTCCAGACAGGATAGAAATAAAAAAATTCAATCCTATCTTAAAGAGAATGACAGTTCATAAAGAAATAAAATAAGATAAGCCATGGCAAAGAAAACGGTAGCAAGTTTACAAACTAGTTCAAAAAGATTAACAAAAGCCATTAAAATGGTAAAGTCACCAAAATCAGGAGCATATACATTTGTTGAATCTGTAATGCCTCCAGAAGCTGTTAATGACTGGTTAAAGAAATAATAAAAACATTCAAATTTATTTTGACATAAAGCTACTTTCATACGAAAGTAGCTTTTCTGTTTTACACATAAAGTTTTTAAAAAAAACAATACTTTTTGCTGTATATTTTAGATGTAAGGAGTTTTAAAATCTAATCAGGTAACTCGCTAAGATTACGGCTTCATTTCATATATTTGATAAAAGATTTTAATACGATATGGGTTTATTTAAAAAAATATTTTCTCCACAAAAAAAAGAAACTTTAGATAAAGGCTTAGAGAAAACAAAAAGTAGTTTTTTTGATAAACTAAGCAAGGCTGTAGTAGGTAAATCTAAGGTAGATGATGCTGTTCTTGATAATTTAGAAGAGGTTTTAGTGCGTTCTGATGTGGGTGTAGATACAACGCTTAAGATTATAGAAAGAATTGAAGCCAGGGTTGTTAAAGATAAGTATGTAGGTGTAGATGAATTAAATGATATCCTTAGAGAAGAGATAGCTGGTTTGTTATCAGAAACAAATGTAGGAGAAGCTACAGATTTTAGTATTCCAGCAGATAAAAAACCATATGTAATTATGGTAGTTGGTGTTAACGGTGTTGGTAAAACAACTACAATAGGGAAACTCGCTAATCAGTTTCATAAAAAAGGCTTAAAAGTGGTATTAGGGGCTGGTGATACTTTTAGGGCAGCAGCAATAGACCAATTACAAATTTGGGCTGATAGGGTAGGGATACCAATTGTAAAGCAAAATATGGGCAGTGACCCAGCTTCGGTAGCTTTTGATACGCTGAGCTCTGCCGTAAAACAAGATGCCGATGTGGTGATTATAGATACAGCAGGAAGACTTCATAATAAAATTAATTTAATGAACGAGCTTTCTAAAGTAAGCAGAGTAATGCAAAAAGTAGTTCCAGAAACCCCACATGATGTGCTTTTAGTTTTAGATGGTTCTACAGGACAAAATGCTTTTGAACAGGCAAAACAGTTTACAAAAGCAACTAATGTTACTTGTTTGGCAGTGACTAAACTAGATGGTACTGCAAAAGGAGGGGTTGTTATTGGTATTTCGGATCAGTTTAAAATTCCTGTAAAATACATTGGAGTAGGTGAGGGTATAGATGACTTACAAGTTTTTAATAAATATGAGTTTGTAGACTCTTTCTTTAGTAACAAATCATAAGCTCCTAAGGCGTAATTTTAGTATTTTCTTTAATAGTTAATTTATAGATATGAGATTTATTTTAGTATTATTTGCGATTTCACTTTGCTTTTCTTGTAAAGTTGCTACTCCTGTAGAGAAAGAAGTTGTAGAACTTTGGAAACCGTATAACGATTCTACTGAGGTTGCCGAAAATGCAGATCATGAAATCGGGAGAATGCAGTACAAGTTAGTGCAGTCTAAAGTATTGAATAAAAATGATGTTTTTCTTCCCTTATATCATGAAGTCTCTCAAATAAAAGAAGCTGATTACGAGTCTTGGAAATCATTAATTTTAGAACAAAATATTCCTACCATACAAACGCACATAAAAAAAGGTACACTTTCTTATGAAAAACTAGTCTTATTTTATTTGTATCGCATTTATAAATACGAATTGGATAATGAAACTACGCTGAACACCATTTTAGCTTTAAATAAAAATGTAGTAGAAGAAGCTAGGGCTTTGGATGCAAAAATGAAAGATGCTCCAGATGAAAACCATCATCCAATATATGGAATGCCTATCTTATTAAAGGATAATATTGATACGGAAGGGATGCTTACTACGGCTGGTGCAATTGCATTTATGGAAAATAAAACAGATGATGCTTTTATTGTAAAAGAATTAAAACGCAATGGAGCACTGATTTTAGGAAAAGTTAACTTGAGTGAATGGGCTTATTTTTTATGCAGTGGTTGCCCAGTTGGCTATAGTGCTGTGGGCGGACAAACGTTAAACCCTTATGGTAGAAAGGTTTTTGAAACTGGTGGCTCAAGTGCGGGTAGTGGAACAGCAGTAGCAGCTAACTATGCTGTAGCAGCAGTAGGTACAGAAACATCAGGGTCTATTCTGTCACCATCTAGTCAGAATTCTGTAGTAGGTTTAAAACCCACCATAGGTTTGTTAAGTAGAGGTGGAATTGTACCTATTTCGAGTACTTTAGATACCCCTGGGCCTATGACAAAGAATGTTATTGATAATGCAATTTTATTAGATGCCATGTTTGGTTTTGATTCAGGAGACAGTAAATCTATCAACACAAAATATGGTACGAGTTACTTTTCTGGCGCAAGTTTTAATGAAACATTAGAGGGCAAGCGCTTTGGCGTTTTTAAAGGTTTAGTAGAAAACGATTCTATTTATGCGGCTACGCTAACAAAAATAGAAGCTATGGGGGCAACAGTAGTAGAATTTACACCAGGACAAACCCCGCTTCCCGGATTTTTAAGTATCCTTAATATAGATATGAAAAATGATCTACCTGCATATATCAAAGCAAATGTAAAAGATACAGAAGCTGTTACTGTTAAAAATATTCAGGATATCATGGATTTTAATAACCAAGATTCATTAACACGTATTCCATACGGACAAACTTTGTTTGAAGGGATAATGGCAGATACTACAAGTGCCAAAGGCTTAGAAAAGATTATAGCAGATTTAGAAAAAACAAGTCGTGCCTATTTTGATACGGTTTTAGACGAACATCATCTAGATGCTATACTATCTATTAATAATTATCATGCTGGTTATGCTGCGGTGGCTAAATACCCAGCATTAACAGTTCCAATGGGCTATAAAACTACTGGAGAACCTATTAGTTTAACCTTTATAGCAAAACAATTACAAGAATTAAAATTATTAAAATTAGGAAGTGCTTTTGAGAAAGGAACAAAAGTGAGGCAGTTGCCTAAGGGTTTTCTGGAGTAAGCTTTAGATAGAACCCTGAATTATTATGATAGCTAAAAAAATCTTATTATCAATATTCTCAAAGTTTTATTGGGTCGTTTTTGTAATAGGTATCCTAACTAGATTTTTTAATGAATTAAATATTTTATCAAACTTTTTATTAAATATTATTCTAACCTTATTTTTTGTTAAAGTAGGGATTGTGCTTCATGAAATAGGTCATATAATTTTTGCTAAATTAGTTGGTGGTAAACCAAGGAGAATAATTTTAGGACGAGGACATGAAGTCTTTAGGGTTGAGTTATTTACAATAAAAATCATCTTGAATAATAAATTTAATGGTGGATTAGCAATGGCTAATTTTAATAATTTAAATTTTCTAAAATTTAGATTATTCATTTTTGTTTTAGGTGGTCCAATAACTAATATCTTTTTAGCATATTCAATTTTCATGTTATTTGGATTTAATAAAGAGTCATATACTGGTGACTTTGGAATTGATTTATTCACTTGTGTCATTATTGCTAATGGATATTTAGCATTAATAAGCTTATTACCTTTTTATGTAGATTATAATGGGATCAAAATTGCGTCGGATGGATTAAGTCTTTTACAAATACTTTTTCGAAAAGATAATACTCTAGTGAACGACTTTAACAGAGATGATTTGTTTGAAGCATATGAATATCTAGAACAAAAAGAATATAACAAAGTGATTCCTATTTATGAAAAATATCTAAAAATAGAAAGTGCAGAAATATTTTGTAAAATTAATTTAGCTATTGCGTACTCTAAAATAGGTAAAATAAAAGATGCGATTAGGGTCTCAGAATCTTGTTTGGAATTAGTTAAAGATAAAAAGCAAAAATATTATAATTCATTTTTAAATAATAATTTGGCTTGCTTTTATTTAATTGCAGAAGAGTATGATAAGTCGGAATACACTTCCAAAACTGCTTATTCTATAAACCCTAACCATCCTAATTTTAAAGGAACAAGAGGTGCTTCACTTATAGAATTAGGTAAAATAAAACAAGGCATTGATATGTTAAAACCTCTTGTTGATTTTAATTTTCCTAATAGCAATACATTATGGGCATCAATGTATTTATTTTACGGATTGCATTTAGTAAATGAAAATGAAGAAAAAAATAAGTATAAAAATTTTGTCATTTCTAATATGGAAATACTTGATTTGGATTATGGTATTATTTGGAACAACATTTTGGAAAGAACTACACATAAAGAATAAATACATTACGATTTCATGTTAAAAATTAATTTGTGTTTAAACAATTCATAAGCTAAAGATGTTCTAATTTGGAATAATAAGAAATCTTGTTAAAGTAATGCGGTTCAAGTAGCTTATCGTATTTTTGCATTCCATTACAATACTATGCGTACAAAAACACTTAAGAAGAATAAAATTAATGTAGTTACTCTAGGTTGCTCTAAGAATGTATATGATTCTGAAGTACTTATGGGGCAGTTAAAAGCCAATAACAAAGTGGTAGTTCATGAAGAAGAAGGTAATGTAGTAGTGATCAATACCTGTGGTTTTATTGCTAATGCAAAGGAAGAGAGTGTCAATACTATTTTAGAGTATGTACAAAAAAAGGAAGAAGGTGTTGTAGATAAAGTTTTTGTTACGGGTTGTTTAAGCGAGCGCTATAAACCAGATTTACAAAAAGAAATTCCTAATGTAGATGAGTATTTTGGGACAAGCGAATTGCCCAATTTATTAAAAGCTTTAGGAGCAGATTATAAGCACGAACTTATTGGAGAACGCTTAACGACTACACCTAAAAATTATGCTTATTTAAAAATTGCTGAAGGCTGTGATAGACCCTGTTCGTTTTGTGCAATACCCTTAATGCGAGGGAAGCATAAAAGTAAGCCTATTGAGCATTTGGTGACTGAAGCAGAAAAATTAGCAGCGAAAGGCGTAAAAGAACTGATCTTAATTGCACAAGATTTAACCTATTACGGTTTAGACTTATACCAAAAAAGAAATTTAGCAGAATTGCTAAAAGAACTGGTTAAAGTAGACGGAATAGAATGGATTCGTATGCACTATGCATTCCCTACAGGCTTTCCTATGGATGTGTTAGATGTGATGAATAAGGAACCTAAAGTGTGTAACTATTTAGATATCCCCTTGCAACATATTTCTGATGCTATTCTAAAAAGCATGCGCAGAGGAACCACACATGCTAAAACCACAAAGCTTATTCATGAGTTTAGAGCTGCTGTTCCAGAAATGACCATTAGAACCACATTAATAGTTGGCTATCCGGGCGAAACGGAAGAAGACTTCCAGATCCTAAAAAATTGGGTAACCGAAATGCGTTTTGAGCGGTTGGGTTGTTTTACCTATAGCCATGAAGAAAATACACATGCTTATTCTTTAGAAGACAATGTGCCAGAAGAGGTGAAACAACAGCGTGCTGCTGAGATTATGGAAATTCAATCTCAAATTTCATGGGAACTCAATCAGGAAAAAGTGGGGCAAACCTTGCGTTGCATTATAGACCGTAAAGAAGGGAATCATTTTATTGGAAGAACGGAATTTGATTCTCCAGATGTAGATAATGAAGTATTGATAGATGCTACTAAATATTACTTAAAACAAGGTGAGTTTACCAACATTAAAATCACAGAAGCAGCGGATTTTGATTTGTATGGGGAGCCTGTTTAAATACTTGATAATTACAAAATATTAAGCAGAATAAACTTATAAAATAGCAAAGTTGATAAACTCATAAACTGCTTTTTAACTCTTCTTCATCATTTTAAAGGTAAACCAGCCTAATAAAGCAATCATTACAAGCATAATTCCCCAAAGCCAATTTTTATCTTCAAATAAGGGTTTGGTTGGTGGTATGCTTATTTTTTCGATAGCTACTTCTTCGCCCAAAGCTAAATTTGTATTTGTTTTAGGAATAGCGTCGGGTAATAAGCTAATATCATAACTTGGAGCATAAGCATTTGGATTTCCATAGGTAAAATAATATGCTGCATCTTGCGTAAAGCGAGCGATGAGCTCATGCGCATAACCTTTACATTCTAAACCAGTAATTGCAATAGGCTGATTGTCGTGATGAGAAATCGTTACGCGTATTTTTTTAGCAATGGTGCTTCTAAAAGTAAATTCATTTTTTTGTAAAGAAGTTAAGGTTCCTGAACTAAGGGTACGATAACTATATTTCCATCCTTTCTCAGTGTTTACACTATCTGTTGCATAACTTATTGTTGTTGGGCGGTAATAGTCAAACGTGTCATTAACATTTACTTTTAAATAACTTATAGGAGCAGCATTTTTTAATTCAATATTTAAAATGGTTTGTTTGGTATCTTTATTTAGGTTAACACTAAAAGTCTTATTTGTATAATTTTTATATATGGGCGCTATAGTTTTATGTTGTCTAATTTTAGCAGTAGAAAGTTTAGGATCTGTATTACTTTTAATTTTTAATCTGTAATAGGTGTAATTCGCATTAGGAAAATTAACGGTAGTAAACTTATAATTGGTATTTGTATTTTTAATGGACAGAATTCTATAATTATCTGTAAGTGTGTACCATTGTTTCTGGTTTTGACTACCCTCTAAAGTGATTCTTTTATCAAAATTTTCAGCAGCAAAAAGCAATTCAATTTCATTTATAGTTTTATTTCCAGTAATCTTATAGGTGTAAAAATAAGCACTGTTGGTATGGCTTTTATTTAATAGAGTAAAATTAACGGCTTCAGAAGTTTTCTCCTCTTTTTTGATGTTTAAAACATAGGGTGCTTCAATGGTATCTGTTGGAGTTATTCCATAAATCCGAATATCTGCAAGATTTGCTTTTGTATTTTGGTATACTTCATCAGGAATGGAAATACTATGCCATTGCGCTGTGCTTTCTTGTACACTCCGCTTATAGTTGTATTCTTTGAGTTGTGCAGATACGTTAGCACCAATACATAATAATAATACGATTAGTTTAATTGTCTTTTGGTTCATCAGCTATTTGTTTTGTGTATTTATTGTAAAGGAATGAAACTATTAATAATAATATTCCTAAAGAAACAAATACAATTGTTTTAGAAATGGTGTCTAGATCGGCAATATCATAGAAGAATAATTTTACTAAGGTTGCTCCAAATAATGCAATGCCACCAACTCTAATATGTTTTTTTCGTTTCCAAATCCCTAAAATAATAAGGAATAATGCATAAACGCCCCATAGAATACTCAGATTCATTTTATATGACTCAGAATATCCGTAAATACTCATCCAGTGCAATAACTCGCTACTTAAAATCCAAATGAGAACGGTATGTAAACTGATTTCAAGACCTATTTGTATTTGTAGTTTCATGAATAACTGTTTACTGTAAGTGTACGAACTATAGAGAATAAGTCCTAAGAAAATAAAAGAGATATATCGGATCCAAAGATAAGAGATGCCAATATCATAGAATTCAGCTAAGCTTTGGTCAATATAATACTCCCTTAATTCGCTAATGATAAATAAACCACCCGTTAGAAAAATGAATATGCTGAGTGCGTTTAATAGTAAATTTGTAATACCAAAAGTTCTGCTTTTTATTTTTTTAATATTAACTAGAGAAAGTATACTAAAAAATAATATGGTATAGTTGATAATCCAGATGCCTTCAAAATCTCTAATACTATAATTTTGATGATATCTTTCCGCTATTTTTAACTCAGAATCTATATAAAGTTGTTCCCAATAGGTGCCTATTTCTAGCGCGAAAGAAAAATATAAGGTAATGAGAAACAGTATAACAATCCCAGTAGAGATGAACTTTTGCAAGCTCGTTTTTTCAGCTAAGGCTAGATTTTTCTTAAAACTTATCCAACTAATAAACCCAAAAGATAAAGCAACTAGTATACTGCTTAAAAAATTAATATTAAAAATGGGAGTGATGTACGCTTCAGGATTTGATTTGCTATATCTAAAGTAATCAGAATCCCAATCTTGAACTAAACTAAAGAATGCTAAAAATATGAGAGGATAAGAGAGTTTTTCGTAAACAGCTATCTGTTTTGTTCTTCCTATCCAGAATAATAAGGCTGCTTCTAAAGCCCATAAAATTGTTACTTTATACCCATCTAATTGTACGGGTATGGTTATGGTTAAAAATACCAATACTAAAGTAGAAATAAGGTAAAATAATTTTTTATCAGCTAGTTTTTGCTTGTAAACGATTACTGTAAAAATAAAATGTATAATAGCATTACCTAAGGTAAATAGTCCTAGATATTCCTTCCCTGTTTCATGATCTGCTAGTATGCCATAGCCAATAAAAAAGAAGAAAATAGAGTTTATGAACAAAAATACAACATCGCCTCCCGCGTAAGGTTCTTTTTTAAGTAGCTTATAACTAATAAATGTGAAGTAAAAAATAATAAAAAACAGAAGTAAAAATCCAAGTGCTATTGTAAAATGCTCAGTTTGGTTGTATGAAAAAGCAAACCAACTTATAAAAATTAGCCATGTAAAGGCAAAAGCTACATAGTATAATGCTTTCCAATATTTCTTAAAACTAATGACTAAAATACCAATATTGATAATGGCCATATAACTAAATAGAAATAGTACATTTCCAGAATTATTACTTAATAAAAAAGGAATTCCGTAAGCCCCTACTAAGCCAATATGAGCAATAATTTGTTTGTTGTAATGTATTGCAGCTACTATAGCAAAAACAGTAAAAACGAGCATTAATACAAAGGCCATTGTTTGCGGTAGCAAGCCATATAAGTCATAAGCGGCAAAGGTTATAAAATACATGATGGCAATGGCACCACTAACTAAAACAGCACTATAGTTGGTGTATTTAGCTTTTAATTTTAAACCAAAAGCAAGTAAGCCTATACCCGTAATATACCCTAGAACAATACGTGTTAATGGGCTTATTAAGTTATTTTCTATAGAATATTTAGCGCCAATAATAACACCAATTACGGTTATTAAAATTCCAATTTTATTAATTAAATTTTCACCAATAAACCTTTCTAAATCAGATTTTTTCTTTGGCTTTGGAGGGGTTATTGGTTTGTGCGTTGTTGCTGGTTTAGGAGTTTCTATAGCAACAGGCGTAACAACTTTTTCTGCTACGGGTGTAATTTTTTTAATAGGCAACTCTTCTTTTATCTGTTCTATTATGGGTACTTTAGGTTCAGTAGCTTCAAGAAGTTTTGTTTGAGGAGTATTTTCTAATTGTTTAATCTCCTTATGTAGTTTAACTAACTCTTTTGCAAAGTCTTCTTGCCTATTCAGCAAGATGGCTAACTTTTTTTTGAGGAAGTTTATTTGGTCTTGGTTCGTACTCATATATTGCTGCTTTTTTAAGTAACCACACTGTTACTTTATGTTATAACGTATTTTTATGGTAAACGTTTTAATTCATTAGCATATAATTTTCTGCCTAGTTCTGCTAGAAACGGTATTCCAATAGTACCATATTCATAAGTATTATCATTAAAAGTTTCATTGTTGTTTACTAATATCGTAGCAGTAACAAGAAATTCTATAGCATTGGTGCTATCTTTTATATAAGCGCAATCTGTTAGCGTACCATAGGCATAGCCAACTTTATTATATATTTTAATATTTTTTGGAATGCTAGTTTTAGTATCTCCATACATAAAGAACTTTATATAACTATCATAATAATCTAATGATTCATAACCTAGTTCTTTAGGAGTAGCTCCCATTGTTTTTAAAAGAAATAGATGTTGTTGTTCTGTTAAATGAAATCTTTTGTCTTTAGAAAATGCATTGGGGAAAATAATTCGTTTTAATACCTCATGTTGCGCATCAATAGCATAATAATTTTTATAACTAAAATCAAATGCTTCTGATACTAACTGTTCATTTTCATAAAAATATTTCCCTTTTTTTATTTTATGTAGCTCCAATGGTTCAATAGGTGTATTAATAATCTTAGATGATAAGGTAGTTGTGCTATCATTTAAGTAAATCACTAAAGGTTTTGTAGTAAGATTATCAGCATCTTTAACAGAAAGCCGATGTGAGATACGGGTGTTGTTAATCCCTTTTTTTTTAAGTTGTTTATTGATGTAGTCTGTACCTAAAAATTCAAATAACCGATTGTAAGCAGCATTATCACTATAAGCAAATATCTTAGTAATTTCATTTGTTATGGTTGTTTCTAGGGTATCTCCCTCAATATAAAACAATGTATTCTGATCAAAATAATCAATACTATTTAGTTTTTCTAAAGCTAAAATGGCAACTGGTAATTTTATAGTGCTGGCGGGATAAAAATAGTTGCTAGAATCTACTTGAAAAGTATAATCAGTAAAAAATGGCTGCCCTTTTTTTCTGCTGATCTGTGTGTATTGTATTTGTATCTCATGGCGCTCTAGTTGTTCCGTTACGCTTTTAATATTCTGAAGGTTAGACTGTAAAACTTTTTCTAGAGGATCTTGGGTATTGGTTTTTGTTTCACAAGAGTAACTTATAAAAATGAGTAAACTTAAAAAAGAAGCTAATTGTTTAGGTTGCATGGTTTTGTACTAAGTTATTCTTCATAAAGTTCGCCTCTATGCGGTTTTAAAGCATCTCTTACTGGTTTCATTTCGGCATCAGTAACCACTAAATAGGCAATGCTATGCATATCATTTATATGCTTACACCCAGTAATATCTAGTGTCAGTTGCTCTGCATTGCTATATTCTTTTAAATGTATTTCATGATGTTCTGCTGTTTTGCTAGCCGCAGGACCTCTAAAATCCCAAATCATTTTTATTTTTCTGATACTCATTATAGGTAAAATTAATGCTTCAATATTTTTTAATACTCCCTGAATAAAGGGAATTTTTGAAGTACAAGTTAAAAATAGGTGATTTTTGTTAAATAAGAACACTTGCACAGCATTGCTTATTTATTATTTTTGTAAGATGCTTTTACATCAAAATAACAATAGAATACTTATTAAGTTTCTAATTCTAGGATACTGTTTTTTTTGTTTTTCATGCAATCCAAAAGAAGAAGAAAAAGAGGTTCTTGCCAGAGTAGGCGATACTTATTTGTATAAAGATGCTATTAGTGCTGTGCTTAATGAAACATTGGCTCCCGAAGACAGTATTTCGTTTGTGCATAATTACATAAACAATTGGGCAAAAAAGCAACTGCTACTTTCTAAAGCTAAAATAAATTTACCAGAAAATAAATTAAAAGAATACGATCAACTCATAGAGAATTATAAAATAGATTTATATACTAGAGCGTACAGAGAAGCGCTATTAAGCACGGTTAAAGATACTTTGGTAAGCACAGATCAGTTAACTGCTTTTTATAATAAAGAGAAAGAGAATTATAAGCTTAAAGAAAAATTGGTACAACTTCGGTTTGTAGAACTTCCACTGGCTTTTTTAGAAAAAAATATAGTGAAACAAAAATTGAAAAGGTTTAATTCATCAGATATTAAATATTTAGATTCTGTTGGCGTACAATTTAAAAAACTCAATTTTAATGATTCTATTTGGGTTTCTTTGGCTAGAGTTGAAGAAGAAATACCCGTTTTAAACCCAGAAAACGAAGATAAGTACTTAAAAAAATCACAATTTTTTGAATTACAGGATTCATTAGGGGTATATTTGGTAAAGATTACCGATATATTAGAACCTAACGATATTGCTCCACTATCTTATATAAAACCATCTATAAAGCAAGTTTTATTAAATAGAAGGCGTTTGGAGTTGATCCGAAAAATGGAAACCGAAATAATTGATGATGCAATTAAAGACAAAGAATTTGAAGTTTATGAAAAAAAGTAGCACAACCGTATTTGTTCTTATTTTATTATTTATCTCTACTACCCTTTCTTTTGCACAAGAAGAAAAGGAAGAAATGATGGATAAAGAAGATGTTAGTATGATAGCTGATTCTACAGCAACATTTAAAAAAATTAAAATAGACGGTGTTGCCGCTGTTGTTGGAGAATATCTAATTTTGGAGTCTGATATCGAAAAAACCTTAATAGATTTACGAACACAAGGCGCTTCTGAAGAGGATATAACCCGTTGTGGATTATTAGGTAAATTAATGGAAGATAGGCTTTATGCGCACCAAGCAGTACAAGATAGTATTTTAGTATCCGATGATGAAATTAATGCAAATAGTGATCGGCAAATACAGCAATTAGTTGCACAAGTAGGTGATATTAAAAAGGTATTGGCATTCTACAGAAAACAAGATGAAGCCAGTTTTAGACAAGAACTATATAAAATAAACAAGTTACGCATGCTTTCAGAAAGAATGCAACAAAGTATAGTTTCCGAAATTGAAATTACTCCAGATGAAGTAAGACAATTTTTTAATAAAATACCGAAAGATGAGCGTCCAGTATTTGGTGCAGAATTAGAAATTGCTCAGATTGTTAAAAAACCTAAAGCATCACAAGAAGAAAAGCAAAAAGTTATCGATAAACTCAACAAAATAAGAGAAGACGTTTTAAATAATGGGTCTAGTTTTAGTGTAAAAGCAATATTATATACAGAAGATCCGGGCTCTAAATCAGGTGGAGGTTTTTATAAAATTAACAAAGAAACCGGTTTTGTAAAGGAATTTAAAGATGTAGCGTTTAGCTTAGGAGAAGGAGAAATATCTGAACCTTTTGAAACTACTTTTGGATATCATATTATTTTGGTTGAAAAAATACTAGGGCAAGAAAGAGAGATTAGACATATTTTAATGATACCAAAAATTTCTGATAGTGCTATGGAAGAGGCTAAAAAGGAATTGGATAGTATTCGTGCAAAAATTATCAATAACGAATTTACTTTTGCAGAAGCAGCCTTAAATTTCTCTGATCAGAAAGAGACAAAAAATGATGGAGGACAACTTCGTAACCCTATAGATTTTGGTTCCAGATTTGAACTGACCAACATGGATCCTAAATTATACAACCAAGTGCGAAATTTAAAAGGGAATGAAATTTCGTATCCGCTTCTTGAAGAAGATCCTAGAGATGGTACTAGCTATAAAATTATAAAAGTAACAAATAGGTATGATGAGCATACAGCAGATTTTGCGCAAGATTACCTTAAAATTCAACAATTGGCCTTAACAGAAAAAAGAACTAATGCCATACGAAAGTGGTTAACAGATCATATAGAAGATACCTATATCAGTGTAAACGAGTCTAATAAAAACTGTGATTTTACTAACAATTGGGTAAAATAAAAAAATTATATGTCAGACGTTACTGCTATTGAAAATCTTGTTGAAAAACATCATTCTCTAAAAAAAGAAATTGCAAAAGTTATTATTGGTCAAGATGCTGTTATAGATCAGATTTTACTATCTATTTACACAGGAGGTCATTCCTTATTAATAGGTGTACCAGGTTTAGCTAAAACTTTAATGGTAAATACCATAGCTAAAACCTTAGGTTTAGATTTTAAAAGAATACAATTTACACCAGATTTAATGCCAAGTGATATTCTTGGAAGTGAAATATTAGATCAAAGCAGAACTTTTAAATTTATTAAAGGCCCTATTTTTTCTAATATAGTTCTGGCAGATGAAATTAACCGTACCCCACCAAAAACACAAGCAGCTTTATTAGAGGCGATGCAAGAACGTACGGTAACGGTTTCTGGTACAAATTATAAATTGCCTGCACCCTATTTTGTGTTAGCAACGCAAAATCCAATAGAGCAAGAAGGTACTTACCCTTTACCCGAAGCGCAATTAGACAGGTTTATGTTTGCTATTGAATTAAAATATCCTTCGGTAGATGAGGAAATAGCTGTGGTAAAAGCAACTACATCAGATCATAACCCTAATCTAAATGCATTGTTTAATGCAGAAGATATTATTGCTGTACAACATTTAATTCGTAGAATACCAGTTCCTGATAATGTGATATCCTATGCTGTTAATTTGGTAAATAGTACAAGACCAAATCTAGAAACAGCTACAGCTTATGTAAAACAATACATTGATTGGGGAGCAGGACCTAGAGCATCACAGAACCTTATTTTAGGTGCTAAAGCACACGCTGCTATACATGGAAAATTCTCTCCAGATATAGAAGACGTTAAAGCAGTAGCCCTAGGAATCTTAAGACATCGTATTATAAAGAATTACAAAGCAGAAGCAGAAGGTATTTCAGAAGACCGTATTATTCAAGAATTACTTTAATATAAGGAACTTCTCTACACAGTATTCCAATTTTTTAGTTAGTTTAAACTAAAAGTTTCGACTTTTATGAAGCGTTTTTAACAGTATTTTTCTAATATGTCTGCAAAGTAGATACAAAGAAGAGAACTAAGCATTAAAAATCATAAATCATTAAACAAAAAATTTTAGTAACACTATAGATTTTACTAATTTTACAGGATTGCATTAACTTAAACATTCAATATAATGGCATTTGATATAGATATGATTCATAAGGTGTACGCCAATATGTCCGAACGTGTAGATACAGCACGTAAGATTGTTGGAAAACCACTTACACTATCAGAGAAAATTTTGTATTCTCACCTTTGGGAAGGTAACCCTAGTAAGGCATTTAATAGAGGTAAAGATTATGTAGATTTTGCACCAGATCGTATTGCTTGTCAAGATGCAACGGCACAAATGGCATTATTACAATTTATGCAAGCTGGTAAGCCAAAAGTAGCAGTGCCAACAACAGTGCATTGTGACCATTTAATCCAAGCTAAAAGTGGAGCAGCTGTAGATTTAAAATCTGCAAGTGCTACAAGTGCTGAGGTATTTGATTTTTTAGAATCAGTATCTAATAAATACGGTATTGGTTTTTGGAAACCGGGAGCTGGTATTATTCACCAAGTTGTTTTAGAAAATTATGCATTTCCTGGCGGAATGATGATAGGAACAGATTCACATACCGTAAATGCGGGTGGATTAGGAATGGTTGCTATTGGAGTAGGTGGGGCAGATGCTGTAGATGTAATGGCAGGAATGGCTTGGGAACTTAAATTTCCAAAACTTATAGGTGTAAAATTAACAGGAACAATTTCTGGTTGGACTGCACCAAAAGATGTTATTCTGCGTGTTGCAGAAATTTTAACTGCAAAAGGAGGAACTGGAGCTATTGTTGAATATTTTGGAGATGGTGCTACTTCCTTATCGTGTACAGGAAAAGGAACCATCTGTAATATGGGAGCAGAAATAGGAGCTACTACTTCTACATTCGGTTATGACGAAGCTATGGAGCGTTATTTAAGAGCTACAGATAGAGCTGATGTTGCTGATGCTGCTAATAAAGTAAAAGAATATTTAACAGCAGATCCAGAAGTATATGCAAATCCAGAGCAATATTTTGATCAAGTGATTGAAATTAACTTGTCTGAATTAACACCACTATTAAACGGACCTTTTACTCCAGACTTATCTACAGCTGTAGGTACAGATATGACTGCAAAAGCTAAAGCTAATGATTGGCCAACTGTAGTAGAGTGGGGCCTAATAGGATCTTGTACAAACTCTTCTTATGAAGATTTATCTCGCGCAGCTTCAATAGCACAGCAAGCAGTAGATAAAGGAATAAAAATGAAAGCAGAATTAGGAATTAATCCAGGTTCTGAACAAGTGCGTTTTACAGCAGAAAGAGATGGTATACTACAAGTTTTTGAAAACTTAGATGCTAAAATATTTACCAATGCATGTGGACCTTGCATCGGGCAATGGGCTAGATATTCTGATCCTAAAAATGCACCAAAAAATAGTATAGTACATTCTTTTAATAGAAACTTTGCTAAAAGAGCAGATGGTAACCCAAATACACACGCTTTTGTAGCTTCTCCTGAAATTACAGCAGCTATAGCAATATCAGGTAGATTAGATTTTAATCCTATTACAGATACCTTACTTAATGATAATGGGGAAGAGGTTAAATTTGATGAGCCAACTGGTTGGGAATTGCCACCTAAAGGTTTTGAAGTAGAAGATGCTGGTTTCTTAGCTCCAGATGAAGACGGATCAGGTGTACAAATAAAGGTAAGTCCAACATCTGAACGTTTAGAGTTATTAGAACCTTTTGTTCCTATTAAAGACGAAGAATTAAAAGGTGCTAAATTGCTAATTAAAGCCTTTGGTAAATGTACCACAGATCATATTTCTATGGCTGGGCCTTGGCTGAGGTATAGAGGACATTTAGATAATATTTCTAATAACTGTTTAATAGGTGCAGTAAATGCATATAATAAAAAAACAAATTTTGTTAAAAATCAATTAACAAATGAATATGGTGGAGTGCCAGATACACAGCGTCAATATAAAGCTGCTGGTATTAGAACCATTGTGGTAGGTGATCATAACTATGGTGAAGGATCTTCTCGCGAGCATGCCGCTATGGAGCCACGTCATTTAGGGGTTGCTGCCGTAATTGTAAAATCGTTTGCGCGTATACACGAAACAAACCTAAAAAAGCAAGGAATGCTGGGCTTAACTTTTGCTAATGAATCTGATTATGATTTAATACAAGAAGATGATACATTTAACTTTGTAGATATCGCAGATTTTACTCCAGGAAAACCGTTAACAGTAGAAATTGTTCATGCAGATGGAAGTAAAGATACCATTAAAGTAAACCATACCTATAACCAATCACAAATAGAATGGTATAGAGAAGGTTCTGCTTTAAATGTAATTAAAAAGGAAAATGCAGCTTAAAACTTACAAAAGTCTTTTTTTTGGCATTTAAAAATTAATTTATAGCAAAAACTCCTGATTATTATCAGGAGTTTTTTAGTTTTGAGAAAACCTCGTTATCGAATGAAAATTAATAAGAAAACTATTTTAAACCTATTACTTTTTGCGTTTATCATTTCTTTTTTTGTGACCCCTTTAGGTGATTATAGTAAAGTTTTATTAAACAAAATATTTTCTTTCAGCCCGTCTGTTACCGATGAAGCAAATCGGAATAAAATTCTTGATTATGATTGGAAATTAAAAGATGAAAATTGGAATATTTTTAATTTCGAAAAATCAGAAGGTAATGTCGTCTTTATCAATTTTTGGGCTTCTTGGGTGTTACCATGTGAAGCAGAGTTGCAAAGTATTCAAAATTTATACGACTTATATAAAGGAAAAATAGATTTTTATATTATTACTAATGAAGAGCGAGAACCTGTTATCACATTTATGGAAAAGAATGGGTATACATTTCCTGTAACTTATTTATTTATAGGGGAGAAAATGCCACTAACAGATATAAAAGCGCCCACTTCTTATTTAATTGATGCACAAGGCAATATCGTTATAAAAAGAACAGGTATAGCAGATTGGGACAATCAGAAAATCTATAAATTGCTAGATAAGCTAATTTTAGAAAAATGAAATTAACAAGAGGGAGAATAAGTAATTTAATTTTTATTATCGTTATTGGACTTTTTCTTTTTACACCTTTACAATTTCATGTAAGTGTATTGTTAAATAAAGCTTTAGCTGTTTTTAGCCCTTCAGAAATAGACAAAGAAGATAGAGAAGTACTATTAGATTATCATTGGAAATTGATAGATTCTAATCAAGAAGTTTTAAATTTTGAAACTCAGAAAGGAGAAGTTGTATTGATTAACTTTTGGGCTACATGGTGTCCGCCTTGTGTTGCTGAAATGCCAAGTCTACAGGAATTATATAAAGATTATGGCGATAAGCTTACTATTTTATTTGTAGCACATGATGATAAGGAAAAAGTAAGTGCCTTTCTTAAAAAACACAACTATACTTTTCCAGTATATTATGAAAATACTAAAACGCCCAAAGCATTGAACTCTAAAAGTATACCTACCACCTATATCATTGATAAAAAAGGACAAATTGTAGTAAATAAGACTGGAGCAGCCAATTGGAATAGTGATTCAACAAGAGCCCTTTTAGATACTTTATTAGCAGAATAAAATGCCTCAAGTCACCACACTTACTTTTTTTAGGTATACTTCTTTTAAAAGTAAATTATGGGCTTTTATGATGATGCAATTTGCTCATAAATCACTTTTAAAAATACCAGGGCTTCAATTTTATAAATTAATGGGTAGTGGAAAAGAGGGTTTTAATCCAGCACCGGATTGGTCTGTATATGCATTATTGCAAGTTTGGGATCAGGAGAAATTTGCAAACACATTTTTTAAAGAATCCTCTTTATACAAAAAATACAAATTATATAGTACGGACCAGTATGTTGTATACATGAAAAGCATAAAGGCAAAAGGGGTGTGGTCTGGTCAAAATCCTTTTAAAATGAGTAATCATTTAGATAATGATATTCCTTTTATAGCTGTTATAACAAGAGCAACTATTAAATTGAGCATGTTACGCAAGTTTTGGAAATATGTTCCTACTTCACAAGAATCTTTACAAAACAATGATGGTTTATTGTTTGCTAAGGGAGTTGGGGAAGTACCCTTAATGCAAATGGCAACTTTTAGTATTTGGAAAAATGAAGAGTCTTTAATGGATTATGCTTATAAAAGTCATCAACACCAGCATGCTATTGTTAAAACCCGAAAATTAGATTGGTATAAAGAAGAGCTTTTTTCTAGATTTCAACCTTATAAAACAATAGGGAAATGGAAAGGGAAAGATTTTTTACAGTTAAAAACTAATGATACTCTTTAGTTTATCATATGATCAGTGCAGCGTAAAGTAGAAATATATAAAAAATACCAATTGTGCGCAGTAATAGTGGAATGAGAACACTTTATCCCCTTTTATTTTAAAGAAATGTAATATGGTTTGAAATAGAAGTGCAATAACAAACCAAGTAATATAATTTTCCAATGGAGCTATGTTTCCAATAAAAGTCCAAAAATCGAAAATAGGAGCACTGTGCTCCATAAAAAAGTCTAAGAAAAGCATTAAAAAAGCACTAATAACTATTTTGGTCCAAGCTTTGGTAAAAAAATGGCCTACAATTGTTGCTGTAATAAAAGTAAGTAAAGCCCAATAGGCGCCAATTAAAAAGGGAACACCATCTAATTTTAGCCCAAAATTTGCGCCATATCTATAGGAGCCAAACAGTATGCCGTAGTTTACACCAAGCCATTCTGCAAACATACCACCTATAAAAAAAATACTAAAAGCAGTATATTTCTTGATAGAATTTATAGGGAAAGCCCAAAGGAATAAAAGTAAACTTAATGATAGATTTAAAGGCGTTTTGGTAATAAACCAATCTTGATAGCCAATAGTAACACCTATAATAGCAGAAACATGGAATAGCCATACAATAATGATAGAAATATTGGCTTTAGAAATATTTTTGAGTGCCTTCATCATTTATTTCACTTTTGGGACAAGATCAGCTACTATTTTTGCAGATAATAAACACAAAGGGATTCCACCACCAGGATGTACGGAGCCTCCGCAAAAATATAAGTTTTTAATTTTACGACTAAAATTAGGATGTCTTAAAAAAGCAGCAAATTTAGTGTTACTCGCAGCACCATACAATGCTCCTCTGTACGAGCTAGTATTATTTTCAATGCCTACAGGGTCAAGAATATATTCTGTTGTGATGTGCTTTTCGATGTCTACATTTAGAACCTGATTAATTTTTTTTATGATATGTAGACGAACTTCGTGTTTTAATTTTTCCCAATCTTGTCCATAATTACCTGGGGCATTTATCATTACAAACCAGTTTTCATGCCCTTTGGGTGCATCATTTTTATCTTCTTTGCTAGTGATATTTATATAAATGGTAGGATCATTATATAGGGTTTTATCTTCAAAAATTGCTTTAAATTCATCAGTATAAGAGGCAGTAAAAAGAATATTATGTAAGTCTAATTCTGGGAAGTCTTTAGAAATACCCCAATAGAAAATTAAAGCGGAACTTGAGCGTTCTTGAGCCAATGTTTTATTGGGATGTATTTGGTCTTTTAAGAGCATTTTGTAGGTAGGATAAACATCCATATTAGATACGATAAGGTCAGCTTGGTAACTTTTTTCTGTTGAAATTACACCTGTTGCCCTTTTGTGCTTAACACAAATTTCTTTTACATGTTCATTAAATTTAAAAATAACGCCTTGTTGTACAGCTAATTGATATAAACTCTGGCTAATCTGATGCATTCCTCCTTTAGGGTAAAATGTGCCATAATGCATTTCTAAATGTGGGATCATAGACATAATACCAGGAGTTTTATAAGGTGATGAACCATTATACGTGGCATACCTATTAAAAAGCTGTATTAATTTAGGGTTTTTAAATATCTTTTGATGTAGCTCATCTAAACTAGTATTTGTGTCTAATTTTGCTATTTGTAGAATTGCTTTTGTAGTATTTTTTGAAAAGTATGTGTTTGCTTTATGTAAAGAATTTTCTAAAAATAATTCAGCAGTAAGCTCATATTTTTCTTGATTTCTTTTGAGGTAATCAGAAATGGTATTTTTGTCTTCTTTAAAAGTTTCAGCTGCATTTTTAATAAAGTCTTCTGAATTCTGTTTTGCAGAAAAAGTGGTGCCATCTTCCCAGAAATAATTACAAATGTTATCTTTTCTATAGAAATTAAAGTGTTCTTTTGGGTTTATTTTATAAAGCTGAAATAGTTCTTCTACCAAGTGTGGCATCGTAAATAAAGAGGGGCCTAAATCAAACCGATAACCATTTAAGTTAATAGCATGCATTTTTCCACCAGCATATGAATTAGCTTCTAATACCGTTACTTGATATCCTTTTTTTTGAAGACGTAATGCGCTTGCTATTCCACCAATACCTGCGCCGATAACAATGGCTTTTGCCATGTTATTTTTTAAAATATTTAAAAGGGACAAATAACATCCCAAAACATTCTCCGTGTTCTTTACCTAAATGTTTATGGTGCATTTTGTGGGCTCTTCTTACTCCTTTTGCATACCAATTGTTTGCATTTCTGAAGAGTTTAAACCGTTGGTGAATAAAAATATCGTGTACTAAAAAGTAAGCAGCTCCATAGGCCATAATACCAAAACCTAAAGGCCAGCCATACCAAAAATCAGTATTGGCGCCGATCATAATTAAACCCATACTTACAATGGCATAGATAATAAAAAAAGCATCGTTTCGTTCAAACCAAGAATCGTGATCTTTATGGTGATGATCTTTATGTAAACTCCACAGAAAACCATGCATAATATATTTGTGACTAAACCAAGCCATAAATTCCATAAATACAAATGTGCTTAAGAATATAGCAATCCAAATAAAAACGTTCATTTTAAACTAAATGCAATTTATAATTTACATACGATTTTGCGAGCAGACCAAATTTTTGATAATTAGGAACTCTAATTCTTGTGTTTTTAATTTCTAATGGAGGAGTGTTTTGTAATTTACTCAATAACTTATAATAGTATTTATAAGCAGTATAAACACCAAATTTAGCTTCGTTCGGTAATTTTTCAATACCAGAATATCCTAAAGCAAAATCTGCTTTTATCTCATCTACTATTCTTTTTTTAGAGGCGGCATCTAGTTCTCTTAAATTTGTTCCGGGAAAATAAGTTCGCTCTAAAACTTCAAAATCAGCTTTTAAATCTCTTAAGAAGTTCACTTTCTGAAAAGCAGAGCCTAATGCCATTGCAGATTTCTTTAAACTTTCATATTGCTCAGTATCTCCTTTTACAAAAACTTTTAAACACATTAAACCCACTACATCGGCAGAACCATAAATATATTCTTTATACTCTGCATCTGTATGGTATATATTTTTATGTAAATCCATTCGCATGCTTTTCATAAAAGAATCTACCAAGTCATAAGGTATTTTGTATAAATGATATGTTTTTTGAAAAGCATTTAGGATAGGATTTAAACTTATTTTATGCTCAAGAGCATCTTTAAGATCATCCTCAAATTTATTAAAAAGATATTCTTTTTCGTACTCATGAAATGTATCTACAATTTCATCTGCAAAACGAACAAAACCGTAAATGTTATAAATATCACTTCTTATAGAAGCATCTAACATTTTTGTTGCAAGCGCAAATGAGGTACTGTAGGATTCAGTAACTATTTTACTACAGGAAAACGAAACTTTGTCAAAAATACTTTTCATCTTTTCGTGTTTTAGTTTTTCATAATTAATTCTGATACAAGTTTTCCTGAAATTATAGCAGGAGGAACTCCAGGACCAGGAACAGTAAGCTGACCTGTAAAAAAAAGATTTTTTACTTTTTTACTTTTTAAATTAGGCCTTAGAAATGCAGTCTGACTTAAAGTATTAGCCAAGCCATAGGCATTTCCTTTGTATGAGTTATATTGTTCTTTAAAATCCTTTACACAAAAGGATTCCTTAAATATAATATTATTTTTAACATCTTCTCCAGTACGTTCCTCTAATCTTTTAACAATCAGCTTAAAATAATGTTCTCTTAATTCTTCTGTATCTTCTAAATTTGGAGCTATGGGAACTAAGAAAAAGCATGCCTCATTATTTTCTGGAGCCATACTAGGATCCGTTTTTGAGGGTACGTTTAAATAAAATAATGGATTTTTAGGCCATTTAGGAGTATCATATATTTCTTTAGCATGTAATTCAAAATCAGTATCAAAAAACAAATTATGATGTTCTAAATTTTCTAATTTTTTATTTAAGCCTACATAGAATAATAGTGAGGAAGGGGCAAAAGTTTTACCATCCCAATAGTTTTCAGAATACTGTCTGTATTCACTATCTAATAAGGTTTCTGAATGGTGGTAATCTGCACCACTTAAAATAATATCTGCATTAAATTCTTTGCCTTTACATAATATGCCTACGGCTTTTTTATTTGCTACTCTAATTTTTTCTACAGGACTGTCTGTATGTATTCTTACACCTAATTCCTCTGCCAGACTTTGCATTGCCTTTATTATTTGATACATACCACCTTTAGGATGCCAGGTGCCTAAACCAAAATCAGCAAAATTCATAAAATTGTAGAAAGAGGGTGTTTTATTCGGTTTTGCACCTAAAAAAAGAACAGGAAATTCTAGCGTAGAAATTAATTTTGGATTCTTAAATTTCTTTCGGACCTGTGTGCTTATAGTAGAAAAAAATTGACCAACCCTAACAGCAGTCTCAGGGGTTACTAATTCTAAGGGGGATAATCCAGGCCTTAAAACCACTTTGTTTATGGCAATATTATAATTGTCTTGTGCTTTTTTTATAAATTTCCTTAAGTGTACAGCACTTCCTTTTTCAATACGTTCAAACTCTTTGCAGATTTTGTCCATAGAATCACCAATAGTGATGATATCATCCGAAAAAAAAATTTTGTAAGCAGGACTTAGTTTATCTAATTGATAGTAATCTGAAGTTTTTTTTCCAAATTCAGAAAAGAATTTATCAAAAATATCTGGCATCCAGTACCAACTTGGGCCGATATCAAATGTAAATCCATCTTTTTGTAATTGCCTAGCTCTTCCCCCAATAGTACTATTTTTCTCAAAAACTGTAACAGTATGCCCACTTTTTGCAAGGTGGCAGGCTGCAGAAAGCGAAGAGAAGCCAGACCCAATAACTATAATTTTTTTACTCATACAAGCCTACAATAATCTTATTTAATTCAATTCCATAATTAGTCTTTCCATAGAATTAAATATTTTCATATTGTAAGGAATATTATTAGAAATGTATTTAGTCTGGTGTCCTACCATCCATAACTTATATTGTCCACTTTCACCAAGTTTAGAATTAAAATCAGAAATGTATTTTTCGATTTTATCTTTTGTGGGTTGTATGGTAAGATTAGATAAGAAATATAGATTATCGTAATACTTCGTTAAATCTTTTAAACCTTCTAAAGGAGTTGTTTGCCCTAGGTAAATAGTTTTGTAACCTCTTAAGATAATTTCGTAGTTCAGATATAATAATCCAATTTCATGAATTTCGTTTTCTGGCAAGAATAATACGAATACTTTATCTTTTCTTGTGGGTTCAGCACTTTGAAGTTTTTCGGTATTAATTATTATTTTTTGTTTGATCAGATTTGTAATAAAATGCTCATGAGAAGGACTTATGGTATTCGTCTGCCATAAAAGTCCTAATTCATTAAGTAACGGTATAAAAACTTCATTAAAAATCTCTCTAAAAGATTTATCTACAAAAAGAGAATTGTACGTATTAAAAAATAGCGTCTGATCAAAATTAATCATGGCCAACTTAAAAGCATTAATAACATGATTTTTAACACTGTTTTTGGCAACGATTTCTTTTACAATAAGTGGAATATCAGACTCAGGTATTTTTGATATTTTTGATATTTTATAACCATTATTGTATAACAAAGTTATGTTTAATAGTTTTTGAAGACTACTTAAACTATATGTTCTAATATTTGTATTAGTACGTTCTGGTGATAGTAAATCATATCTTTTTTCCCATATTCTTATGGTATGAGCCTTGATGCCAGATAAATTTTCTAAATCACGAATGCTAAAAGATTTTTTTACGTTGTTCATGTTTTTTATAAAAAAGTTAAACAAATTTAAACATTAAATTTGTTTAAGCCTCAAAGTTTAACATTAAATTTTATAAAAAAAAGGGGTTACGTATTAACTTTCAAGGATTTATAAAATAAAAAAGCTTCAACAAGTGTTGAAGCTTTGTGCCCACGACTGGAGTCGAACCAGCACATCCATAAGAATACTACCCCCTCAAGGTAGCGCGTCTACCAATTCCGCCACGTGGGCATAATTTTATTATAGTATTTAAAAGACTATTTTAAATAAAAAAAGTTAAGTACAAGACTTAACTTTTTGTGACCGGGCTGGGGCTCGAACCCAGGACCCTCTCCTTAAAAGGGAGATGCTCTACCAACTGAGCTACCAGGTCATTTATATACAATTTTTGCTAAATAACTTCCTTCTTAGCGGGTGCAAATATAATGGCAATAATTTATTTAACAAGGGCTTTTTTTATTTTTTTTTATTTTTTTTGAAATCAATTTAATTTACTTCAATTTTGCACAAAATATTTAATATGAAAGTAGTGTTGGTAGGGTATATGGGGAGTGGTAAAAGTACCATTGGTAAATTAATAGCAGCAGAATTAAATAGTACGCTTATAGATTTAGATGACTATATAGAAAAACAATTGGACATGACCATACCTGCTGTTTTTGAAAAAAAAGGAGAAATTTTTTTTAGAAAAAAGGAATATCAGTATTTACAGGAACTTTTGTCTAAAGAAGAATCTTTTGTACTCTCAACAGGAGGAGGTACACCGTGTTATAGTGGAAATATGGATACCATGCTCAGAGAAACACCACATGTGTTTTATTTAAAAGTATCTATTATGGGCTTGGTGGAACGACTTTCTAAAGAGAAAGCACAAAGACCCCTTTTAAAAAGTATAGCTAATGAAGATTTACCTGAGTTTATAGGGAAACATATTTTTGAACGAAATAATTTTTATTTACAAGCTAATCATATCATCTCTTGCGATGCAAAAACTCCAGATACTATCAGCAAAGAAATCATCCGTTTACTAGACTAGGTAAACGGCATCTCCATTTGTTTTTAGAGTAACTTCAACTTTTTCTTGTAAAGAGGTAGAAAGTGAAATACCTTTATAATCAGCTTTAACAGGGTATTTTTTGTGATTTCTATTCACAAGAACGGCGGTTTTTAATTGCTTTAAGGGAACCTGTAAAAAATGATAAACACCATAAATTAAGGTTGTTCCAGAATTTAAAACATCATCAACTAAAACTACGGATTTGTTGGTGTAACTGTCTTTTGAGAGCGAGGTTTTAATGACACTAGATAAAGGATTTTTTTTATCGATACTAACTTTGCATAGTACTATTTCTGCTGTAGTAATTTTTTGAAGTACTTTTTGAATTTTTTTTGCAAAATTTAAACCGCCGCCTTCTATACCAGCAATTATAATTTCTTTTTCATCAACGTTAGCCTCATAAATTTGATAAGCAATACGACTTATTTTATGCTGAATTTGTTGATGGGTCAGTATTTTATTTTGCATAAGTTACTTATTTGTAAGAACAAAGATAAAAAAACCGTTTAATGGAGATCTGAAATGTGATTATTTAAAAAGTCAAATTTCATTTTCATCAATAAACTCAAAAGAATCGTCTATATAACCATCAATATCTCTTCTATCTTTTTTAGTGGGTCTTCCCATTCCTTTTTTTCTATAATAATCTTTAGAGTATTGAAGCATTTCATTAGTTTCAAAAGCTGTTTTTGGTGTAGTATCTTTTCTGTAAATGTCTACAAGTTTAGCACCAACCCTGCTTTTAGGAATATCTAATACTGTGAGTTCATAGTTTATTTGGTTTTTTCGGACCATAATTTTATCCATAGGTAAAACATCTCTGGCTGGTTTTGCTACGGCATCATTTAATTTAACATGCCCTTTTTTACAGGCTTCTGTCCCCATATTTCGAGTTTTAAAATAACGAGTACACCAAAGGTATTTGTCTATGCGCATAAACTATTGTAATTCTTTCTTAATCTCTTCTGCAAAAATAGTGGAAAATTGTATCTTGCGTTGCTAAAATTAAAGCAATAAAATGAAAAGAATATATATTCTGTTACTAGTGGTAATAAGTTTTTGGTCTTGTAATAATGATGATGATGACTTTACAATTCCTCCTCCTAGAGAATTAGCTGAAGTATTGGTAGAAAATGAAGCTGAACTTGAGGCGTATTTGAATACCCATTTTTATAATTATGAAGAATTCCAAAATCCTCCAGTAGATTTTGACTTTAGAATTGTAATTGACAGTATAACTGGTGAAAACGCTGATAAAACACCTTTGGCAGATCAAGTCCAAATGAAAACGCTAGATGTATCTATGGAACAGTTTGGTACAGAAGAAGAAGGTGTAGTTTCTCATAAATTGTATTATTTGGTTGCAAAAGAAAGTATAGGGGAAAAGCAACCTACTGTTGCTGATTCTGTTTTTGTTCGCTTTCAAGGTGTACTATTAAACGGAGATATATTTCAACCACAAACCCAGTACAACTGGAATCATTTGCCAGATAATATTAGAGGGTTTTACGAAGGTGTTGCCAGTTTTAATATTAATGGAGATATAGATCCAAATCCAGATGGAACGGTATCGATTGATAATACTGCCATAGGCTTAATTATTATGCCTTCTGGATTAGGTTTTTACAACCAGTCTAGAACTGGTATTCCTTTATATAGTCCTTTAGTATTTAAAATTGATGCTGCTTTATTCGTTGAAAATACCGATTTTGATAACGATGGTATCCCTTCTATTTTGGAAGATTTAAATGAAGATGGAATAGTTACTAATGATAATACCAATTCAGAAGAAGAGGAGGAGCAGCAACTACTAAGTAATCTGCCTACCATTTTCCCAAACTTTGCAGATCCTGATGATGATGGAGATGGTACGCCTACACGAGATGAAATATCTGATGCAGAAGGGAATATCATGTTACCGTATCCAGATGCTAATAATGATGGAATACCAGATTATTTAGATCCGGATGTAGATTAGTTAAAATTTCCTTATGATACGTGTACGTGATACTTACAGCTAGTAGTAGCACTGTAAAACTATTCTAAACTTTTTGAGTTTAAAATAGTTTTAGTACTAAAATATTAAATAATTTAAAAAAGCAATCTGAAATAAAAGAACAGATTGCTTTTCTTAGTTAATGCTAAGCTTTCTTCTTCTTTAATTGCTTTCTAATATAAAAGAATATAACTAAGGCAATGATGAGTATAGGCCAAATATAGAATATACTAAGAACAATGCTTTCCAGAAATTTCCAACTAAAAGAAAATCCATCTTTAGCCTTTTCCCAAAAGGCTTTATGATATGCTTTAGGTTCTTCTTTATACCTTACCTCTTCATATAAATCTATTTGAATAGTGCTGTAGGCAACTTTATTAGTGAGATAATTAAGTCTACCTTTAGCGCGCTCTATCTCTTCTTGGATAATTCGTAATTTATCTTCTGTGGCAAGAATCTCCTCTACAGTTTTTGCGTTTTTACGTAGAATAGCTTCGTAACGTTTTTTTACTGCTTCTTTTGTTTTTAATCTTGTATTTAAGTCTATGTATTCTTCAGAAATATCTTCCGTAGTTATATTTTCGTATTCTATAAATTCTGCAACGTTTCCAAGAGAATCTAACATCATATCAAATGCTTTTTGAGGAACTTTAACAGTAAATCTATTTTGTATTTGATATAAGTTATTTTGAAAACGTAAATCTGAGATATATGCTTTATTTTGATGAGCAATTTTTTTAATTTGATTTGTAGCTATTTTTACACTTTTTACTTTGTATTTAACATTAGCTGATTTTATTATTTTTAAATTTTGAGGTATTGTACTACTTGTACTAGGCCGCTCTTCCACTGCTTCATATACTTCGCTAATAGCAACAGATTCCATAACTACATTATCTTTATATGGAGAAGATTGATTACAAGAAATAAAATAAAATAGCATTATGTTTAATGCTATTATTTTAAATGTATTTTTTACTGATTTTACTTTCATAATGTTTTATTTTTAATGATTAAGAATCAAACATAAAATGCTGAGCTAAAATCTAGTTGTAAAATGCTTGTAAATCAATTGTAAATTGTTTTTTAAAAATTAAATCATTAAAAATCAGAACATTAAATTAGTTGACTTCGGAAAATAAATATCATTTTAAACTCTTAAAAAAAGAGATACAAGCTACTTTTTTAAAAGAAAAGAGTATTACGATACCAATAGAAGATTGGAAAGGAGAGGATATTAGTTTGTTTCAAGAAGATTTATTTCAGAAAGTAAAAGCAAAAGTTAGTGAAAAATGGTTTTATACCTATTTTAAGAACAATAGTTCTAAATTACCTAGAATTGATATGCTTAATATGTTAAGTAAGTATATTGGATATAAAAATTGGAATGCCTTTAAAACAAACCACCCAATAGCGGCAGAAAAACCAAACAAGAAAAAGCCTAAAATACTTTTACTTTTAAGTATAGTAGGAGTCCTTATTATTAGTGCGCTATATTTTATTTTAAATACAAAAAACGACTTTCATTTTTGTTTTAAGAATGCAATAGATGGTAGTTCAATTGTAAATTCTGAATTAGATATAAAAGTAGTTCATGATACCGAATCTCCTTTATATTTTAAAACAGATAGTTTAGGTTGTTTTTCCTTTAAAACTATTGAAAAACGAATAACTTTAATAGTCCAATCGCCATATTATAAAACGGACACTATAGTAAGGAATATTGCGTATAATGGTAATAGTATTGTAAAATTAGATGCTGATGATTATGCATTAATGCTACATTATTATACTAGTGGAAATGTGAAAGATTGGGAAAAACATAAAAAAAACCTAAAAAAACTTATTGCAGATGACGCTATAATTTATCAGTTATATGATGGAAATATTGGAATAGAATTATTTTCTAAAGAAGATTTTGTTAGAATGCTAACGATCCCGACAAGTAGCTTAAAACGAATTAAAATTTTAGATAAAGAATTTGAAGATGGAAAGATTGTAAAACTAAAATTTGCTTTACGATGAAAAAAATAATAACAGTATTGCTGGTTTTACTATTGTTTTCTTGTGCTAATTCAGAAAAATACAAGGTAGAATCAGAATCTAATGTAATGGAAATTGAGGCCTTACCAGAGAAAGCAGTAGTTTTCTCCAAAGAACAATTCGTTTCTCAAAAACTAAAAGAGTACTTTGAGTTAACACAATTAAAAAAAGCACATCCAGAGTTTAAACAGGATATCACGAATCAGTTAAAATCAATACTAAAAGATAAGAGCGCAATAGACAGAGTAATTGAATACGATGCAATAGAAAATATTAGAATAGCAAAAACGGATACCATTTCAGATGCTATTCAAAAAATGAAATTGTATTATGATTTTATGGTGGAAGGAAAAACATATAGAGATTCTATCAATGCTTATATAAATACAAAGATCATTACAATAGAAGGAAGTGAAAAAACAGCCACTAAAATTACTTTTTTGCATTTTTAAGCGAATAAAAGCAGAGAATTTCATATTTTTTCTTTTTATTTGTTACTTATCAAACTAAAAATCCAATGATCAGAATAGTTTCTTTTTTCGCTGTAGTACTATTAATAGTATCATGCAGTAGTGGTGTTGATTTAGCTATAGACAATCCAACTGAATTTCCTGTAACCGTAAAAATAGATACCTTAGAAGTAGAAATACCTGGCAGAGAAGTAGTTTGGGTAGAAATGGGAAAAGGAGAACACCAGGTTACTTTGGAGAATGACAGTGTGATAAAATTTAACTTTACACAACCTGTGTACATGGTTAACCCAACTTTAAGTGAGTATTTAGAGATGGAAGAATATTATGGAAGTGAATCTTCGTATAGCCTTAGTCAATTAGTAAATAATAAAAAAGACTCGGTAGATTATATGGGCTTTCGTTTTCCAGGAAATTATGCGGTTGTTAAAGATGTTATAAACCCAATTACTTGGGATTATGGCCCTAGAGAAGTATTACCGCAGTCTGTAGAAGTAGATTCATATTCTAGTTATACCATTCTTAAAAAACTACTCAGTCCTCAAGAATTTATAGATATGGTTAGTGAAAGCTATAATCAAGAATAATAATTATATCTTTAAAATTAGTATATTTTGTATATAGGAATGCACGCTACTTGGGATGTTTATAATGCTGATGCTGATGCACTTTCTTATATTCCGCACATCAAAAAAACGCTTCATGAGGTTACCAAAACCTTAAATTTAGAAGAACTTAACGAAGCTTTTAAACAGTTTGATCCTGTAGGTGTTACGGGTTTTATTTTGTTAGCAGAAAGCCATATAAGTGTGCATACATGGCCCGAACACCAATATGCTGCCGTAGATGTATTTTCTTGTAAACCTTTTGATGTTACCATCGTTACAAATATTTTAAAGAAGATGTTATCCTCCGACAATATAAAAGCAAATGTATTAGAACGAGGAAGTTTAAAAATGGCCAAAGATGCTTTATTACCTAAATAATAAAGTGCGACATAAACTCACAATCATCAGTAATAATAGTACTTTTCTGAGCTCTTAAATTTAATGCCGAAGGTTTTTGTGTGTAGAACATGCCTACTTGATAGTAGTAATTTTCTAGATCTTGAGGCAATTTGTAATATTTTTGATACACTACATCTTGATTGGCATAATCTCCTTTAGAAGAACTAGTTTTTGCGCTTTTAATAGTAATGTTTTCTCCTAACCTTCCATAACAGGGTTTTATAACATATTCTGGAAATCTTGGTTTTTCTAATGAGGTTTCTGCAAAAACAGAATTACTAAAATTGCTCGTGATGTATGCCATAAATTTCTTGTTCTGCCACAAAGCTGTATAAGCAGGGTTTAAAACAGTACATAAATCTTTAGTAATAATTATGCTAAGATCTTTGGCAAGTTCCGTCTCTTCTGTAAACATCCAATCCCAAGGAATCATTTTAAACCAAATATCTGCTATTTGGTATTCGCCATTTATCTCATACATAATACCATTTTCATGAGAAAAAATAACATCTTCTAAATGGGTGTAAAAGGCCTTATAACCTTTTTCATACGCAATATCTAAAACACAATTTACATTTAGCACATCTTCTTTATAACCAAAAGAAGAACCTAAAATAAAAGGATCTGAATGATTTATAGTACTTTTTAGTTGTGATAGTGTATTACCAATGTCTACAGATAAGGTATTAAAATCGGTTGTTCCAGATTTTAACTCTTTATGTTGTAGCGATTGCCATAGCAGTGTTTCTGGGAGTGTACTGCAAGTATCTGCATTAAACTCAATAATTTTGGGATTGTTGGTTTTTAAGCCTCCATTAATATCAAACCTACCATATAAGAAAGGGTGTTTTGTTTTAGTAGCCCAACTGTGATAGATACATTCTTCAAAGAATTTTGGAATACCAAATTCTCCTAATTTATTTTCGTCTAAAATTTTCTGTGTGGCCTTTTCTACAATAGAAAAAGCTTCTTTACAAATGCGTTGAAAACTTTCATTTTCAAACCGATGAACACCCAGAAGTTCTTCTGAAAAATAATCTTGTTTTAAATACCAATGTAATTGGTGTGGAACGTCTTTCTTTTTTAATCGTTTAATTTCCTTAAAACGACTATCCTCCAAACGATCTAAACGATTTTCCCGACCCATAACCTTTAGATGATGCTCCTGGTACTTTTACTCTTCTTGAAGTAGCAGAACTTTTTAAATCGTTTTTAAGACCAGTAGACTTGTTATATGCAGCTGCATTTTTATAAGAACTAGAATTTGGAGAAACATTCCCTAAGTTTCTATTAAAATAAGATGCTGCTAATGAATAATATAGTATAGAACGTAAACCAGATCTATTTCTGTAGCCGTCTTCTTGAGAACCTTTATCTATTTTGGCTAAAGAAAGCGTATCTATCGTACCCTCTAAGTTGTGTACTATTGCAATAGAATTCTCTTTCTCATCAATAATCCGCTCATCAATAATCTTATATTCATCACCTGGTTCTATTTCTTCTACTTCAGTAATAGTACCTTTAGTTGCTTCATAGATTGTTTTATCTTGAGCATCTTTAATTCTGGGACTGCCATCTCCACCACAGCTAGAAGTTAATATCGCTCCAGAAACCGTAGCAGCTAACATCAATTTTCTGGAAAAAGCGAAGCCAGTCATTGTTTTTTTATTCATCTTTGGTGCATTATTTTGGTTCTAATCTATATCAAACATAAATAAATTATATGAGAAAGAAAATTCTTTTATCTTTTGCCGTTTTTATAGCTGGCCTATGTTCTATTATTTACGAACTTTTAATTAGTACTACAGCAACATATTTTTTAGGTGATGGCGTGCGTCAATTCTCTATTATTATTGGGATTTATCTTTTTTCTATGGGTATCGGTGCTTTTTTATCTAAATACCTAACGAATAAGCCACTTCGTTTTTTTGTACATATAGAATACCTTTTAGGACTAATTGGTGGTATTTCTGTACCATTATTATTTTTTCTCTTTGTAAATGTAAGCCCAATGGCACTCCAACTATTGTGTTTAGGGATTATTTTTATAATTGGTTTACTTACTGGTATGGAGGTGCCTTTACTAACTTTTGCATCAAATGAAGTAGATTTTAAAAACAACCTTTCTAATGTATTATCACTAGATTATATTGGAGGCTTATTAGCTACTTTATTATTTCCGTTTATATTATTACCATTTGTTGGACTATTCTATTCCTCACTTGTTTTTGGAATACTAAATATTATATTGGGTTTAGTCCTGAATCATTTCTTTTTAGAAAAATCTAAAAAGACATTAATTTTAGGAATCTTAGCAATGACTGTTTTAATAGGAATTGTTATTGCTGGTGGAAATTTGTTGAAAGCATGGGATGATGCTATTTATAAAAGCCCTATTGTTCTTAATACACAGACACCATATCAGAAAATAGTAGTCACAAAAAAACGAGAAGATGTACGCTTATACCTAAATAGAGTTATTCAGTTTTCTTCTGCTGATGAATACCGATATCATGAGCCATTAGTACATGTTCCACTAACATTACATCAAAACCCTAAAACAGTTTTAATATTGGGTGGTGGAGAAAATTTAGCCAGTAGAGAGGTGTTAAAACATACTTCAGTAGAACGTATAGATGTTGTAGATATTGATAGTACGATGTTTCATTTAGCAAAAAATAACAGGTACTTTAAAGCAATAAATGAAGGAGCAGCGACTCATAAAAAGGTAAATTTAATTGCAGACGATGCCTTTACATTTTTGCATAATACCGCAAATAGGTATGATATTATTATCGCAGATTTACCAGACCCTGTTAACGAAGCGATAGCAAGATTGTATAGCAAACAATTTTTTTTATTGACAAAAAGTAAGCTCAAAAAAAATGGATTGTTTGTAACACAGTCTGGAGAGATTTATTTTTCTAATACCGTGTTTAGTTGTATAAATAACACTATTTCCGATGTATATGAAAATAGTAAGCCATACCATGCATATATTCCTTCTTTTGGAGACTGGGGTTTTATATTAGCGAGTAAAAATAAAATTGATTATTCTGCTGTTACTAGGAGTTTGCCATTAGATTTAAAATTTTTAACGGAACAGCAATTTGCAATGGCTTTTCAATTTCCAAAAGATATTACCATAGCAGATACCAAAAAAAATACTTTGGATAGCCCTATTATTTTAAATTACTTTTTGGATGATTGGAATAAGTGGAAAACAGATTTGCAGTCTGGGACGAAGTGATTTATTATGAAAGACAGGGAAAAGAAAAATAAAGCTAAGGCAATATTTGTAACAATTTTATCAACCTTGCCTTTTTTCCTATTTCTCTATTTTTTTGATACAACTTGGCTTAATTTATTTATCACAAATAACTTATTTATTACAATTATGATATTGCTTTTTCTATTGGGAATGAGTATAAACTTATGTATTGTACATAAAAGAAAAAGAATTTCTGGGGTTTTTGTATTCAATATAATTATTTCCTTTTTTATCTTCTATTGCCTATAATTTGCATATTTAGTGTTATTGCTAGTTTACATTAAAATTATAATTTCTTAGTATTGATCTATTTTGTGTTGATTTTACAGTTTCATATAATTATAAGTTTTTACTCAAACTCAACTAAGGATATATTTTGCTTTAATTGTAAAATGCTCTATTTAAAATCTCCCAATTGGCAGAGGTTATAAATTGACTCATCCTAAGCTAAGCTTGAGTAAGACTTATAATTTATTAATAAGTCATGATATCATTGAATGAACTATATTAAATCTGTATATTTTCTAAATTGTACCCATTATTAAATTTCACATTCTTTGAAAATTGTTCTGTCCAAGACTCTTCTATTACATTTCCTTCCCAATCAGCAGGTGCATATTTACGATATGTAGGTAAATAAATTCCATCTACTTTGTCATATTTAACTTTTACTATATTTGGTTCAGTAAGACCAAATCCAGTAGCATTATATAGAAATTGATCTACTCTATACGTTTTTGGATTGATGTATAAAATATACCTGTCCTTACTTGATTCACCTACATTATCCCCAAAGCTCATCTCAACTACCTTATAATTTGTCCCATCTACATTTCTAGAAGGTAACATTTTGTGATTTACACCTGGATCCGATAACTTAAACATCATGGTAAACCAATAATAGTTTGTTTTTCTAAAGATATGACCAAGAAATGCTGGTTGTTTCTCTGTAATAACTTTATCATCTATTTTAGAAACTGAATTGTTACCATCAAAGAACTGTGTATATTTTTTACCAGGCATTTGTGGTAAAACATAAACTTGTCTTTTGGTATATTTAGCAAAGGATACTTCGCCATTAAAAATATACCGCTCTACAGAAACATCGGCTAAATTGTTATCCTTAACTTTAAATATATAATCATAGGATACATCTTTTAATTTATAAAAGGCTTTCTTGCCACCATTAGCTTCTACCACTTTATTAATCAATTTTTTTGCTTCTTGTGCCTGTGCTGTAGTTACAAATGTAATTAGTATTAATGTTAGGGTTTTGAAAATTATTTTTTTCATGATAAATTATTTTATTTTTTAAAAGATTATGATTTATTAATTGTGTGAATGAGAATCATACACCTTGCCACTGAGTTTCCATATGCCGTTCTCTCTGTAGAGTACAAAGAAATCTGTGAACCTGAGTCCTAACCAATCAATGAACTCTACTTTTGCCGCTGCAGCAGGACCAGAAATATCTATCCATGCTATGCGGCTTTGTACTTCTGGAGATGGTCCTCCTTCGCTGACCACTTCTCCAAATTCATCAGCGGAATGGTTATAAAGAGTTCCTCCTATTGATCCGACAATATGGGCATGGTCATAGAATGCCGTACGGCTTAATTTTCCATCTCCTGTTTTTGCACTATCTATATAAACTTGTAGCGCTTTTTCCACTTCTTTGTACTCATTGAAGTTCTGAACTTCATCTGCTTTTGTTTCTTGTGTTAATTCTGTAATTGCTTTCATTTTTATTTATAATTATGTTAATATTAGAACGTTCGTATATTATGTATTAAAAAAATTTACTATCTCCAAGAGGTAACTGATTTAAGAATATTAAAGTAAAGACCAATACCAAAAAAAGCTGTAGTATCATCTCCATAGGTGCCTCCGATTTCAATATAACCTTGAATATAATCTTCTAGTATTGGTGTAGTGAATCCCAGTGCATATGTTCCTGTATTTCCTACGAGTGCCTTATCGGATGAAACATAGGTTCCTAACTCGTCTATAATAGTATAGGTTAAAAAAGCTCCTGCACTATTGGTACCAAAGTTATAATAAGGAGCAACAGACCAATCACCTTTTACCACTGCTGCTGTTAAAAATAGTGAAGTGTCTGTTGAAAACGGCGGATCTCCTTTAAAAGTTGTAACTGCAAAAGGGGCAAAGATTAATCCAAAGAACACTTCTTTTGGGACTTTTTTATTTTTACTTTCTTTAAATTCATAAAGCTTTGTAACATCAATACTTTCTGTCAAAGGAGTCTGTATATCTTTTTTTTGAGCTATTAAACTACTCGTAAGAAAGTATATAATAATTACTGATAAAATATTTTTGCACATAATATATTTGTTAAAAAAAATTAATAGATGTTTTACCACGTTATTTTGTTTCTTATTTAAATTTTGCATTACTAATATTAGAACGTTCGTATATATAGAGATTAAAAAAATTAATGCCTTATTATTTTCATTATAAAAGACTTGAATAATTGATACGATTCATCATTTCCTGTAGCCTTCATATGTGTCATAACACCCTGTCTACTGGTAAGAAAGAACACTGCCATTTCTGAAGCTTCAAAATCTTTTGAAAAATCACCATTTTCTTGCCCTTCTGTAAAAAACTGACTAAATATGGTTAGCCATTTTTTATAATTGCTGTTGGCAACTTTCTGAATCACCTCACTCTGTCCAGCAATTTCACTAGAAAGACTTCCAACCATACAACCTTCTTTATATTCCGAAGCACCCAATCGTTTTAATTCTTCATTGAAAATGGTTTCTAACCTGGTCTTATATGGTGTATCACTTTCTAGTAATCTTGAAGTGTAGTAAGCTCCAACCTTATTACCATAGTGTTCCAATACCTTTGCAGCAAAGTCTTCCTTACTCTTAAAATAATAGTAGAAAGAACCACTGGGTATTTCGGCATTTTCCAAAAACTCTCTAAGACCAAGATTATGATACCCTTTCTGGCTCAGGATCTTTATCCCGGTTTCCAAAGCTCTATGTATATTCTCTTTTTTCATTTTAATATTCGAACAGTCGTATACTAATTTACCCACTTACAAAAAAAAGTGATTTTTTTTATTTACCATATTAGTGAATCTGATAATTTATTCAGAAAATAAAAAGCCTCCTTAATTTTAACTATAAAATTTAAGGAGGTTGAGAAAAGTTAGTATTAGTATATTATTTTAAGCCTTAGAAACATTTCCTGAGCCAGAAACTTTGGTATATTCTCTCTTAGGATTCCCTTTATAACGTACATTGCCTGAACCAGAAATTTTGACATCTAAACGATCTGACACATCTATTTTTACATTAGCAGAACCAGAAATTTGTACTTCTGCATTTTTACTTTTTAACTCAAAAGCATTTAGGTTACCAGAACCAGAAACTCTGATATCAATGTCCTCAGCTGTTCCACTTAATGTAGATCTGCCTGAGCCAGATATGGAGGAGCTTAATTGATCTACTTCTACAGCTAAACTCAAATTGCCAGATCCAGAGTTATAAGTGCTTAGCGTAGTTGTTTTTAAGGTGAAATTATCACCAATAACATTACCGGAACCAGATGCTTTAAGCTTACTAATATCTTGTACTGGTACTTTTAAAGAAACTTTTTTATTGGTTCTTAAATTAACTCCTTTTTTAGTTTTAATAATAAGCTTATTGTCTTTTACTTCTGTAATAATGTAGGCTAAGATATTCTCCTCACCAGTAATTTCTAATTGTCCTTCGGTATTATTAACAAGCATTACATCAAAAAAACCGCCGATGGTAATTTCGTCATAATCTGTTGTGGTACGTTTTTCGGTAATTACATTTCCGTTTCCTCTAACTTTTTCGCCCCATTGTGCAGAACTAATAGCGATAGTACATAAAGCAATGCATAAGATGCTAATTTTTTTCATAATTGTTCATTTTTTGATTGATAATATGTTCTGATTTTTATGTGTTTGTAGAATAGTTTATCGCTTAGAAATATCAGAAGCACCACTAGATTTTGTCTTTACTCTATCGGGATTGCCTTTATAGCTTATATCAGACGCTCCAGATGCTCTGGCATCTAAACTTTTAAGTGCTGTAATATTTACATCTGATGCTCCTGATGATTCTACATAAACATCATTAGCATCTAAATTATAACCGCTAATATCACCAGCTCCAGAAATTTTAATTTTTAACTCATCTGTATTTCCGCTAATTTTTAAATCTCCCGCGCCAGACATAGAAATGCTTAACTCATTCGTATCTACATCAATATCCATATCACCAGCACCAGAGATATTTGTTTTAAAAGTATCTGCTTTTAAAGTGGTTTTTCCAATAATATCAGTAGCACCAGAAAGTTTAATACCATTTATTTCTTGTACAGGAACGTTTATTTTTATACTTCTATGTTTAGATGGTTTTAAGTTAATTCCTTTCTGAGTTTTAATGATTAAGGTACCGTTTTCAACTTCAGTTACTACATATTCTAAAAGATTTTCATCTCCATTAATTTCTAATTCTCCCTCTTGTCCATTCACTAAATCGATATTAAAAGCACCAGAAGCATTGATACGATCGTAATCTCCAATAGATCTTTCTATAGTTTGTAGGTTACCATTTCCTTTTATTTTTTTGCTATTCCATTGTGCATTACAAGCTGAACTTAAGGATAATAATAATCCTAATACAATAATTTTTTTCATGATTGCTGTTTTTTATGTGTTTATGTTATCCTTATGAATCGATTTTATGAAAGGCTATACCACCATATTCACTATTAATACTTACGTTATTTCCACTGTTCTCTTTTCCATAAAAACCTTTGTAATAACGTTGGCTAGATTTTTCTCTACTGATGTTGATATTAAAATTTTCTTTACCACCAACCCCAGAATATTCCGCTTGTATTTCAAAATTGAAAAAGTAAGACGGATGATACCCTATTTTTACACCTGTATAGTCTGTTCTAATTTCAACATTACCAGCATCTTCAGCCATTTCATTAATTTTTAATGAACCATAACTGGCAGAGACATCAAGATTACCATGTACTACACCTAATTTAATATTCGTATAATCTCCATTGCCTTGTACATTATTTACTTTTTCAACAATTAACTTTCCATAATCACTAACATAAGACAAGTTGTCCATCTCAAGAACAGTAGAATTTGTATAATCAGCATTAATCTCTAAATTTCCTGCTTTTTCTATGGTGTAACCAGAATAATCTGCATTAATATAAGCACTTTCTATATATCCAAAAGTTGAATTTTTAGTATAATTAAATGATAATTTATTATTTCTACCACGTAATGCTCCAATTTCTAACCTACCATAGTCACAAGATATTTTTGCATGCCCATCAATACGATCTAAAATAATGTTTCCGTAATCGTTATTTAGATGAATACTGTTTTTAATAGGAACTTTAATATTGTAATCTATTTGCATATTTACATTACTTTTATTTCCCCAACCCCAGTTCCAGCCACTTTTACTACTTTTAAATATCGTTTCTGCTGAGACCATATTAGAACTGTCATCAAAATCTATGGTAATGTTATTTAATTTTTGAATTACTTTTTCCTCGTTATTTCCATTTACTTTTATCGTTACTTCAATAACAACCCTATTTTCGTCCCAAGAGCTTACATTTAGGTTACCATACTTATTATGTATTCTAAGCAATGCATCTGCATTTACAGTATACTCTTTTTTAACAGTTTTTTCTTTAGTGTACTTCCCTTTCATTTTGCCACTATTTGCTATAAGGCCTATAGGAGCTAATACGAAAGTGATGATCATTAATTTATATAATTGCTTTTTCATCATTTTGATTTTTTAATTCTTTAATCGTTTCAATTTGTATTAAAACTTCTTCCAATAAATCTATTCTTGTTTGAAAATTATTAATCATCGCACTTAAAATTAATTTACTGTTTCCACCATTAATTAAATCGTTTTCAATTTTGGTGTAATTTTCTTCTAGCTTTTTTATTTGAATCATAGTATCTGCTATGATTTTTTTTGTTTCAGGAGTACTTTCTTTTTGTAATTTTTGAATTTCTAGGTCTATTACATTTGCAAAATAATGCTCCGTTTTTGATATCTCAGGAGATATCTGTCCAATCTGATCATCTGTTGTCGGGGCTGAATTAGAAATACCAACAATCCCTAAACCGCATATGAATAGCAGTGATGCTGCTATAGCAAGTGGTTTAAACCAGTTTTTCTTTTTCTTAGCTAAAGTCTGTACTCCTTTTGCTGCATTTAACTTTTCTAAAAACCTATTTTGATGCCCATTCTCTGGGACCTCAAAGTCAAAAGTGCCTTCAAGTTCATCAAATAGTTGCTCTATATTATCTTTTTTCATCTTTATGCTGATATCAATTTTTTTCTTAAACTTTCTTTTGCTCTAGAAATTGTAGTTCTACAATTTGCATAGCTTATGTCCATAATAGTACTTATTTCTTCATAATCATATCCTTCAATTAAATATAAGGTCAAAGAAACTCTGTAACTGTCTTTTAAACTTTTCATGGTTTCCACTACTTTCTGAGCCATCAGTTTCGTAAACACATGATCCGAAGCAATTCCATCATTATCCTCGACCTTATGGATTACATCATCCAGAACAACTTCATTTTTTTTCTGTTGTTTTCTGTAATGATAGATGCTGTTGTTTACAACTATGCGTTTTAACCAGGCTCCAAAGGCAACTTCCCTTTTAAATGTATGCAGTTTCGTAAAAGCGCTTAAAAACGATTCTTGCATTACATCTTCAGCTGCGGCACTATCTTTTACAATTCGTACTGCCGTGTTATACATGGCTTTGTAGTAGCGGTTGTAAATTTCTAGCTGTGCACTCTGTTTTCCTTCTAAACACAATTGCACTAAAGCATCAATATGTTCTTTTTTGTGGCTCAAAAAGTTGTTGTTTTGTTATAGAGATAATGCTTTTTCAGTATTGTTACACTTTTTAAATATTTTTTTTACTGTTGGCATAAGAATTGCTTTTTAAAGCGTAAATAAAAGTGAATTTGTTAGACTAATATGCTATATGCTAGTGATTCACTACAAGAATACAAATAATAATACTTAAAAGATTTCTGCACTGCGGTGACAGAATGACCGAAATATACTTATGGGAAATTCAAAGTTTTCAAATTTTGACAATATGTCGTTTCAAGCAATAGATGAGGAGTCAGAGCTAATACCACTTTTAACAGCTGAAGATGAAGAGGAAATGAATAAAGAAGATTTGCCTGAAACCTTAGCAATCTTACCATTAAGAAACACCGTATTGTTTCCAGGTGTTGTAGTGCCTATAACTGCAGGCAGAGATTCCTCTATACAATTAATAAAAGAAGCAAATGCTGGCAGTAAAGTAATAGGCGTAGTATCTCAAAAAGATGCTGCAGTAGAAAATCCAAGTATTGCAGATATTAATACTTTAGGAACGGTAGCACGTATTTTAAGAGTATTGCAAATGCCTGATGGCAATACTACAGTAATTATTCAAGGTAAAAAACGTTTTGAGGTGGCAGAAGTACTTACCGAAAAACCATATATGACGGCAACCGTTAGAGAAGCTAAAGAAGAACGGCCAGAAGAAGATAATGAAGAATTTTTAGCTATTGTCGATTCTATTAAAGAGTTGGCTTTAAAAATTATCAAGGACAATCCTAACATTCCTTCCGATGCTACTTTTGCGATAAAAAATATACAGAGTAACTCTTTCTTGATCAATTTTGTATCTTCTAATCTTAGTGTTGATGTACAAGAAAAACAAGATTTATTAGAAATTCCTAATATGCAAGAACGTGCTTTAGCTATGCTAAAGTATATGAATGTAGAATTGCAAAAATTAGAATTAAAGAATGATATCCAGTCTAAAGTACGTACAGATTTAGACCAACAACAACGAGAATATTTTTTGCATCAGCAAATGAAAACGATTCAAGAAGAACTAGGGGGTGGAGGTTCTGAAGAAGAGATAGAAGAAATGCGAACCAAAGCCAAGAAAAAGAAATGGACTAAAAAAGTTGGGGAACATTTTGCGAAAGAATTATCTAAAATGCAACGGATGAATCCTCAAGTTGCTGAATATTCGATCCAAAGAAACTATTTAGAATTATTTTTAGAATTGCCTTGGAATGAATTTTCTAAAGATAAATTTGATTTAAAACGAGCGCAAAAAGTTTTAGATAGAGATCATTATGGTTTAGAAGATGTAAAAAAGAGAATTATAGAATATTTAGCGGTTCTAAAACTTCGCAATGATATGAAATCGCCTATTTTATGTTTTTATGGCCCACCGGGAACAGGAAAAACATCATTAGGAAAGTCCATCGCAGAATCGTTAGGGAGAGAATACATCCGAATGTCTTTAGGTGGTTTACGTGATGAGGCAGAAATTAGAGGGCACAGAAAAACCTACATAGGGGCAATGCCAGGTAGAATTGTGCAGAGTTTAAAAAAAGCGGGTACCTCTAATCCTGTATTTATATTAGATGAGATCGATAAATTATCAAGCAGCCATCAGGGAGATCCCTCATCAGCAATGTTAGAGGTTTTAGACCCAGAACAAAACAACGATTTTTATGATAATTTCTTAGAAATGGGCTATGACCTTTCTAGAATAATGTTCATCGCCACAGCTAATAATGTAGGAAACATTCAGCCAGCACTTAGAGATCGTATGGAAATGATTCCTGTAAGTGGGTATACGATAGAAGAAAAAGTGGAAATTGCAAAAAGACATTTATTACCAAAACAATTAAAAGAACACGGTTTAACGGATAAGCATTTAAAAGTAGCAAAGCCGCAGTTAGAAAAAATTGTTGAAGGATATACTAGAGAATCTGGTGTGCGTGGTTTAGAAAAACAAGTGGCCAAAGTAGTGCGTAATACCGCTAAGAATATCGCTATGGAATTAGATCATAACGAGAAATTAACAGCAAATGATATTACCGAAATTCTAGGTCCGGCACGTATGGAACGTGATAAATACGAGAATAATGATGTTGCAGGTGTTGTTACAGGTTTGGCTTGGACAAGTGTAGGTGGTGATATCTTATTTATAGAATCTATTTTATCTAAAGGTAAAGGAACATTATCCATTACAGGTAACCTAGGGAAGGTCATGAAAGAATCGGCTACTATTGCTCTAGAATATATTAAAGCAAATAATGAGTTTTTTGATATAGATTCAGAGGTATTCACAAAATATAACGTACATATTCATGTCCCAGAAGGTGCCACACCAAAAGACGGTCCTAGTGCGGGGATTACTATGCTAACATCTTTGGTTTCATTATTCACTCAGAAAAAAATTAAAAAAAGCTTAGCAATGACTGGTGAAATTACCCTAAGAGGTAAAGTATTGCCAGTTGGGGGTATTAAGGAAAAAATACTAGCAGCGAAACGTGCAAAAATTAAAGAAATTATTCTTTGTGAGGAAAACAGAAGAGATATTCTTGAAATAAAAGCAGATTATTTAAAAGGACTTACTTTTCATTATGTAAATGAAATGCACGAAGTAGTGGCTTTGGCGATTACAAAACAGAAAGTTAAAAATGCTAAGAAGTTGTAGTGATCCCTTTAATCATAAAATAATAGTTTGAATTTAAATCAAATAACGGTTCCTTCTTTAGACTTAACTAAATCAGTTCCTTTCTATAAAAAAATGGGATTAGAGTTGATTGTAGAAGCCTTACCGCATTATGCAAGGTTTCAATGCCCAGATGGGAATGCAACTTTTTCAATTCATCAAACAGAAAAACTACCAATTGGAAATGGAATTTATGTGTATTTTGAGTGTGAAAATCTGGATGAATACTGCATTGAACTAAAGCAAAAAGGAATTGAGTTTGAGCAAGAACCAACAGATCAGAGTTGGTTATGGCGAGAAGCAAGGTTAAAAGACCTAGATGGGAATCAATTAATTTTATTTTATGGTGGAGATAATAGATTAAATCCACCTTGGCGTATCAAAAATAATGCAGATTAATATCAATTACTAAAATCGTATTTTGATTTTTTTTAAGATTTATTTCTCCTTAATTTTAACACATGCAAAAAATTACCATAGCTATAGACGGGTTTTCATCTACAGGTAAAAGTACCATAGCTAAGCAATTAGCAAAAGCGTTAGGTTATATTTATGTAGATACAGGTGCTATGTATAGGGCAGTTACGCTTTTTGCTATGCAACAAGGTATGATTTCTGAGGATGGAAATAAGGCTACTGAACTCATTAAACACTTACCCCAAATAAACTTACGATTTGTGTATAACCAAGACTTAGGTTTTGCAGAAATGTATTTAAATGATAAAAATGTAGAACGAGAAATTAGAACTTTACAAGTTTCTCAGAATGTGAGTAAAATTGCAGCTATTGAAGAAGTTCGTTCTAAATTGGTGGAAATGCAACAAGAAATGGGAAAAGAAAAAGGAATTGTAATGGATGGTAGAGATATTGGTACCGTTGTTTTTCCTGAGGCAGAACTAAAATTGTTTATGACTGCATCAGCACAAAAAAGGGCTTACAGACGCTACAAAGAATTGTTAGATAAAGGTGATGAGGTGACTTACGAAGAAGTTTTAGAAAATGTAGAACATAGAGACTATTTAGACTCGCATAGAGAAGCATCTCCTTTAAAAATAGCTGAAGGTGCTATAGAATTTGATAATAGTGATATGGGTTTAAAAGAACAATTTGAGCGGATTTATAATTACGCTCTTAGGGTTATAGAAAAGCAATAAAAAACTACTTTAAATCTTGACAATAATACACAAAAAATGCCACTATTTATAGTGGCATTTTTAATTTTATCTAACGTCTAACGTCTAACGTCTAACGTCTAACGTCTAACGTCTAACGTCTAACGTCTAACGTCTATAAATTTGGAATCACCAATTCTTGATCTGGATGAATAACATCTGGGTTTTTTAAAATACTTGTATTAGCCTCAAAAATAGCTTTGTATTTCATAGCATCACCATAATAGTGTTTTGCAATTTTGCTTAGAGATTCTCCACCTTTAACTGTATGTCTGTGGTAAACAGAATCATCAGCAACAGAAATATTAGCAACTACATCAGAAGCGTTTTCGCCTCCTAATTCTTTAATTTTATCCCACAATAAGTTTTTTTCATAGGGTGTATTTGCAACACCTTTTATTTTTAAAACGCCTCCATCTTCGGTTACGTTACCATCTTTAATTCCTAATTCTTCACCTAGGTTTAAAACACCTTGGTATTTAGCTTTAACGCTCATAATTTTTTGTTTAACGGTTAATATTTTGTGTTTACAATATAGGAATTATTTTAAAAGTTTTTCGGCTTTTTTGGCTTTATTAGCATAATGACGATCGCTTTTCTATCAAAGCATTAAAAATCAGTAAAATAATGATTGTTAGAATTTAAAAATAGTTGTACTTTTGCACTCCTTTTAAATAGAAATTCAAGAGAAAAAGGGTAAAAACAAAAAAAATAAGTATAACAACTTTTGTAGCAATTATTTAACTCTTGGAGTGTTACAAAATACAAATTATGAATCAGCAAATGGCTGAAGACAAAAAACCTGCAGAAGTAGTAGAAACTGCTGAAGCAACACAAGAAGAAGTAAAAGTACAGACTCCTGTACAAGATCCACAAGAATTTTTAGAAAACTTTAATTGGACAAAATACGAACAAGGAATTGAGCGTGTTGAAGATTCTAAATTAGAGGAATTTGAAAAGTTAGTAGCAGAAAACTTTGTAGATACTGCAGACGAAGAAGTAGTAGAAGGAACGGTAGTATATATTACAGATCGTGAAGCTATTATTGATATCAATGCAAAATCTGAAGGGGTTATTTCTTTAAACGAATTTCGTTACAATCCGGATTTAAAGGTTGGCGATAAAGTTGAAGTTTTAATTGATATCCGTGAAGACAAAAGTGGGCAATTAGTATTATCTCATAGAAAAGCCAGAACTATTATGGCTTGGGACAGAGTAAATGCTGCACATGATAAAGAAGAAATCGTTAATGGTTTTGTAAAATGCAGAACTAAAGGTGGTATGATTGTAGATGTTTTTGGAATAGAAGCATTCTTACCAGGTTCTCAGATAGATGTTAAGCCAATTAGAGATTACGATCAGTATGTTGGTAAAACAATGGAATTTAAAGTGGTTAAAATTAACCACGAATTCAAAAACGTAGTGGTTTCTCATAAAGCACTTATTGAGGCTGATATTGAAGAACAGAAAAAAGAAATCATTGGTCAATTAGAAAAAGGACAAGTATTAGAAGGTGTTGTTAAAAACATTACCTCTTACGGTGTATTTATTGATCTTGGTGGTGTTGATGGTTTAGTTCATATTACGGATCTTTCTTGGTCTAGAATTAATCATCCAAATGAGGTGGTAGAATTAGATCAGAAATTAAATGTTGTAATCTTAGATTTTGATGATAACAAATCAAGAATACAATTAGGTCTTAAGCAGTTAGAGAAGCATCCTTGGGAAGCATTATCAGAAGACATTAAAATTGGTGATAAAGTAAAAGGTAAAGTAGTTGTTATTGCAGATTACGGTGCATTTATTGAAGTTGCTGAAGGTGTTGAAGGATTAATTCACGTTTCTGAAATGTCTTGGTCTACACATTTACGTTCTGCACAAGATTTCGTAAAAGTTGGTGACGAAGTAGAAGCAGTAGTATTAACTATGGATAGAGATGATCGTAAGATGTCTCTTGGTATCAAGCAAATGACTCCAGACCCATGGACAGATATTACTTCTAAATACCCAGTTGCTTCTAAGCATAATGGTATCGTAAGAAACTTCACAAACTTTGGTGTATTCGTAGAATTAGAAGAAGGTATTGACGGATTAATTTATATCTCTGATTTATCTTGGACGAAGAAAATTAAGCACCCATCAGAATTTGTTACTGTAGGTGATAAGTTAGATGTTGAGGTATTAGAGTTAGATGTTGAAGGGCGTAAATTAAGTTTAGGTCACAAACAAACAACTGAAAATCCTTGGGATAAGTACGAAACTGAGTTTGCTTTAGATACTACCCATACAGCAACTATTGCTGAAGTGGTAGATAAAGGAGCAACTATAGATTTCAATGATGACATTACAGCATTTGTGCCAACACGTCATTTAGAGAAAGAAGATGGTTCTTCATTAAAGAAAGGTGATTCTGCAGAATTCAAAATTATTGAGTTCAATAAAGAATTTAAAAGAGTTGTAGCAAGTCACACCGCTTTATTTAAAGAAGAAGAAAAACGTAATGTAAAAGCTGCTGTGAAAAGACAAGCTGCTGCTGCCGAAGAAGCTAAGCCTACTTTAGGGGATGCTAATGAAGCATTACAAGCGTTAAAAGATAAAATGGAAGGGAAGAAATAAACTTTTCATTTATCATAAATAGTAAAAAGACTGCCCGTAAAGGCAGTCTTTTTTGCTTTTTACCCATTTGGAAAATGAGACGGTAGATATTTTGAATTAGATTATTCCACTAATTTTGTAATCACTTGTGTTTCTGCATGCAAGGTTTTGTGAACAGGGCATTTGTCAGCAATTTCTAGAATTCGCTTTACTTGCTTTTCATCAAGATTACCTATTAACTTTATTTCTCTCGTAAACGTATCAATCTTAGTTGTTGCAGATTCACAATCTTCACAATCTTTTGCATGCGATTTTCCGTGAGACGTATGTACTTCTATATTTTCTAATGTCCAACCTTTTCTTCTCACATACATTTGTACTGTCATAGCAGTACAGGCAGATAAGCCAGCAGAAACAAGCTCGTAAGGAGAAGGTCCAAAGTCGTTTCCGCCAAAAGAAGTAGGTTCGTCTGCAGTCATATAATGGTTACCAACTTTCATAGCTGTAGTAAACATATCAGTTGCATCTAGACTAGCAACTGCTTGGAAATTGCTTTTTAAAGTTGTTTGCTCAGGTAGCTCAACATAACGTTGCGCCCAACCTGCAATAACCTTACCTACATAAAGCGAATCTTTTTTATTCATTAATAAATGATCGGCATCATCTAAAGAAACAAAACTTTTTGGGTGATGCGCCGCTACATAGATTTCCTCAGCATTTTTTATCCCTACAGTAAGGTCTTTAGGAGAGTGTAATACTAAAATTGGTTTCCGCATTTTGCGTACTGTTTCAACTAAAGATTTTGTTTTTAAATCTTCCAAAAATTGTTTCTTTATCGTAAAATCTCGCCCTCCAATATTTACGAGTGCCTTTCCCTGATGTTCTATTTCGTCTATCCCTTGTCGCAATAAAGCTTGTACGTGGGCTGGGTCTGATGGGGCGCCTATAGTCGCCAACGCTTTTACAGAAGCAATTTGTTCTGCAGCAAAAATAGTAGCCGCGCCTCCTAAAGAATGCCCAATAAGTAGGGTAGGAGCTGTATAGTTTTTTTCTAAATAGGTAGCAGCAGCAATTAAATCTTCAACATTTCCGGAGAAGTTGGTATCTTCAAAATCACCTTCGCTTTCGCCTAAACCAGCAAAATCAAAACGGAGGACACCAAAACCAGCATTAGTTAATGATTTTCCGATATTTTTTATAGCAGATAAGTTTTTATTACAAGTAAAACAGTGTGCAAAAATTGCAAAATTATGCGGTAGTTGATTGCTAGGTAGCTCTATTCTACCTACTAAAGTTTGTCCTTGTTTATTCTGAAATGTTACTTTTTGTAATGCCATAATATTTTACTTTAATCTGTTGCGAATTATGGTTTTTTATTCAAAAACCGTCAATTCGAGTGCTTCCACCAAAGGAAAGAAGTATATCGAGAATAGGATTTTGGATCAAAAAAGTTATTCTCGATACAAATATTCTCCATTTCATTCCGAAAATTCACTCGAACTGACGCTTTTCTTTAATAATTATCATAAAATACACAACTGGTTTCTTTAATCAAAGATTTATGTTCCCTTGAATTAGTCTGAAATATATTTTCTTGCTTACGATTATTTTTTCTAAAATAAGTCCAGACCCAACCTATACTTTTATCTTTAGCTTTCACAAATAGAATACTTAAGTTAGTACAGATTGATATAGCGTTAGAATGCAAATAAATATCGCTTTTAAAAATAAAAAATTAATTTTGACTACTGACTACTGACTACTGACTACTGACTACTGACTACTGACTACTTATTTCTTCTTCCTTAAATCTGGATTGTAAAATACTCCAAATTGTAACCGATCAAAATTTGTTGTCGCAAAATGGTTTTTTAGATAACCTGTTTGGATACTTAAATTTTCAGTAACATTGATACCTAATGCAGCATACAATCTATTCTGACCAAAAGCATCGTTTTGTAGGTTGATGAATACTTCGTCGTAAAAGTTTAAAAAGAAAATGTCAGTTAGTGGTAAAGTCACTTGAATTCTATATCGAGCGCGGTGTTCTGTGCTTTTTACTCCGGTAGCTAATAAACCGCCACTTTCTAAAAAGCGTTGTTCTAAGCGATACCGATGCTCAAAATGAAATTGCCCTACTTTATTTTTTAGAATAAATTGTTGAAAAATTCTATTTTCTGTAGCATCTATTTCACCCAGTAATTCTGAAAAAGTACCATCTGTTTTAATATAACCATAGCCCAAAGTTGCAATAGCATTAGGATTGATATGATAGTTAAGTCCAGTCCGCAATAACAATTGGTTAAAGTTGCTTGTGCTTTCATAATACCTGGCCTGTACTTCTGAGTGAATACTGAGTTTGTTAGAAATTTTATTGGTACCAAAATACATCAACCAAGAACCAGTTTCATCTTCTCCTGTTTCTTGTGCTATTGTAGTATTAAAAGTGAATAGTATGGTTATAATTAAGAGCGCTTTTTTCATTTTATAAAGAATGCTAGTATAATAATTAATATCATAATCCCCACTTTATGGCTTGCATAAAGAGGGGATATTGTTTTGTTATTTGTCGTTATTTTTAATAGGAGTAATGGCTTCTTTTTTTAAATGGGTATCTAAAAATTCTAATACCTTACTGTAGGCTTCAATTTGATTTTCTTTTTTTACAAAGCCATGCCCTTCATCATCAAATAAAACATATTCTACAGGAACACCATTTTTTCGTACTCCAGCAACAATCTCATCAGATTCTACTTGTAAAACTCTAGGATCTTTTGCGCCTTGTAATACAATTAATGGCTTTGTTACTTTATCGGTATGAAACAATGGTGATATCTTTTTTAAACGAACAGAATCTACACTATTCGGATCTCCCAATTCTAGGTATAAAGCTTCTCTAAAAGATTCCCACCAAGGCGGAATGCTTCTTAACGTTCTAATCCAGTTAGTTACACCAAATAAGTTAACCCCTACAGCAAACTCTTCTGGCGTATAGGTTAAAGCAGCCATAGTCATATACCCACCATAAGAACCACCAATAATTCCTATTTTCTCACCATCAATCTCATTTTGTTCTGCTAACCACTTTTTGCCAGCTACACAATCTTTTAAATCCTTATCGCCATGGTTTAAGTCATCCATTTTATAAAATGATTTTCCATAGCCACTGCTTCCTCTATTATTTACAGCCAATACTGCATATCCATGATTTACCATATATTGAATAAAAGCACTAAAGCCTTGTCTAGATTGTCCACCCGGACCACCATGAACCCATACTAATGCAGGGACTTTAGCTTCTGCAGATGCTTGATGTGGTTTATAATAGATGGCAGGAATCTCGAGACCGTCAAAAGATTTAAAACGAATTACTTCTGCATTCACCAAGTCTTGTGCTTGGATTTCATCATTTAAAACATCTGTTAATTTTACCTGTTCTTTTGTGTCTAAATTATAAACATATAAGTTAGAGGGGGTGTGCGAACCACCAGCATAGAAACGCATTGATTTTTCGTCACGAGAAAAACCAACATTTGTGATATCCATACCATCCAAAGATGGTAAATTTATATTTTTACCAGTGGCTACATCTAAAATTTCAATACTATTTTTTGCATCTTCGTTGATATAAGTAACTTGGTAGGTGCCATTATCTGTAAAATAACTTCCTACAATATCCCAATCACGACTCATTACTTTGGTACTCGTTTTAGCTGCAATATCGTATTTCATTAATTGCGCAAATTCTACTCCATCGTCTGTGGTATAATACAAAGAGTTGTCATCCGGAGAAAAATCCTGACTGCTGTTAGCGCTTCTGTTTTTGTTTATTTTAGTGATCGATTGGTCTTCTAAACTGTATAAAAACAAATCACTGTCATTAGTGGTGATCGATTTACTTAATGGGAGGTATTTTTTATTCTTAGAAAGCCCACCTAAACTGTATCCTTCATCATTTTTATAGATTAATGTTGGATTAAATTTTTCAGTATCCATTTCATATAAATCCATGTATTTAGCATCTCTTTTATTAGAGGTGAAAAAGAAGCTTTTTTTATCTTTTGCCCAACCATAAAACGATGTTCTAGATCCTTTTTCTGGTGTTAACTCTTTATGACTCCCATCTTCTTCTCGTACATAAATATGGAATAATTCATCTCCATTGCCATCCATTCTAAAAAGAATACGCTCGTCATTAGGGAAATAAGAAATGCCATAAACAGAGGAGCTATCCGATGCTGTTATAGGTTTAATTTCACCTCCCGAAGTTGGTACAGTATACATATTATAGATACCCGAACGATTACTAGAAATAAGTAATTTAGATTTATCTGGTGAAAAACTCCCACCACCAATCGCTTCATTATCCATCATTTGTTCAATACTGTATGCTTTTAGGGTGTCAGCAATACTAGGAGGGTTTTCTTTTTTATCTTCTTTACAATTCCATAAGAAGAATATTGCAAATACTACTGTAAGTTGTTTCATAAGGATTGTTTTTAAGTAAGTTATTTGTAGATGATTGTTAGTAATTTTATGTGTAACCTAGGGTAAACGCAATTGAAAATATAGCCTATGTGGTATAGTTTTCAATTGCATTAAACACTTTAATTTAATTTAAATGTTTTTATTTCCTTAAAAGGAGAAACTTGTAATTTTTGAATCATTTCTTGATAGGCTTTCCATTCGGTATTAAAAAATGTATTGGTCTTTTCTAAGCCATTTTCAAGTGCTGTTGCTGCAAATTTTTGTAAATTTCTTTCAGTACTAGTCATACCCGTTTTTCTGGTGTTAACATAAAAATCAGCATTGCCGATACGTTGCATAATACTTATCTCAGGATTTCTTGTAATCCCCTGTCTTTTATCTTCTTTTCCAATATATAAAGCAATTACCTTGTCAATTTCTTTGATGATATCAGCAGACTTTTTAAGTTCTTCTTTATACTTTTCTTTATCCAATGTTTTTAATTCTTTCTGATATTTTTTAGCAATATTTTTACTTTCTACTAGCTGCTTTACTGCATCAGCTGCTGTTTGGGTATATTTTTCTACTTTTTTAGCATTTGTATATACTTCTTGTATTGCTGCTGCAGAAACGGTAAGCCTAGGATCAGATTTCACTTCAATCATGGCCTCATCTGTAATAGCACCATAAGTCATTTTTACGGTATATGTTCCTGGTTTTACAGATACTCCACTAGATTCTCTTTTATTTTTGCTAATTGTTCTAGAGGGTCTGTCTGGTCCTTTTTCGTCCATATTCCAATAAATTCTGTGGAAACCAGCTTTTTCAGGCGTTTTATATTTTAAGGTTCTAATTAATTCGTTACCATTAAAAAACTGAAACTGTATGGAATCCTTTTTTTGAACTCCAGTTAATTTCTTTTCGCTCATTTCCTCGGTAGTCTCACTCTTATCTTCAGCAGCATCTTTATCCGTTTTTAGCTCCGCTTTCTTCTTTTTGCCTTCTTTTAAAAAATAGCTAATCATGGCTCCTGCTTTTTTATTTTCAGCATTGTATAAAGCATCTGCACCAAATCTACTTCCAGTGGGTTGTTGGTATGCGGCTTGATACGCAATTGGAGGTGAAAATAATTTTGCATCACTTTGTAAAATAGCGGTATTTGTTGCTAAAGCTCGTAAAGGTTTAATATCATCTAAAACCCAAGCTGCTCTTCCAAAAGTACCGATAACTAAATCATCTTCACGTTCTTGTATTACCAAATCTTTTACAGAAACGGTTGGGAAACCTTCTGTCCATTTTTGCCAATTAGCTCCAGCGTTTAATGAGAGATATAAACCATCATCTGTACCTAAAAACAATAAATTTTTATTCTTTGGGTCTTCAACAATAGAAAGCGTGTAACTAGCGGTATCGGTAGCATCTACAATACGTTGCCATGTTTTTCCATAATTTGTAGTTCTATAGGCATAAGGTGTGTAGTTAAAACGTCTGTAATCATTAGCAATTAATAAAGCTTCTCCTTTATTTTTATTAGATGCTTTTATTTGAGGAATCCAGCTTCCTTTGGGTAATCCTTTTATGTTTTTGGTAACTTCTGTCCAACTTGCACCTCCATTTTGAGTGTAATGTACTCTACCATCATCGGTGCTTACCCACATCATATTTTTTTCTAATGGTGATGGTTCTATCACTAAAATAGTACAGTGGTTTTCTGCTCCTGTAGCATCCATAGTAAGGCCGCCACTTTCACTTTGTTTTTGCTTTTCGGGATCATTAGTAGTTAAATCTGGAGAAATAATTTCCCATGTTAAACCTTTATCGGTGCTTTTATGCACAAACTGACTCCCAAAATAAACGGTACTATTATCAAACGGATCTTGGCCAATACCTGCATTCCAATTAAAACGTAGTTTGGTTTCGGCATCTGGTGGAGTAGGGCGAACAATATAATTATTACCTGTTTTCCAATCATAGCGTGATACAAAACCTTGTTGACTCATGGCATAACCGTATTGCGAATCGTCTTTATCTGGCACTACATCAAAACCATCGCCAAATGCAATTTCTTGCCAGTAGCTATTTCTAATGCCTTGCGCACGCCATACATAGGCAGGACCTCTCCAAGAACCATTATCTTGCATTCCGCCATACACATTATACGGAAACTCATTATCTACATTAATATGATAAAATTGTGCCACAGGCAGATTCCCTATAAAACGCCAAGAGTCACCACCATCTTTGGTAATATTTAATCCACCATCATTACCATCCATCATAAACTGTCCGTTTTTGGGATGAATCCACCAAGCGTGATGATCTGGATGTACTCCATTATTAGCTCTGTATGCCGGCATAAGCTGTGTAAAATTTTTGCCACCATCCTCAGATACATTTACGTAGGTGTAAATAGAATAGACTCTGTTTTCATTTTGTGGGTCCACATATATTTCAGAATAATAAAAAGGTCTGTTCCCGATATCTGTTTTATCATTAATTTTTTTCCATTTAAAACCACCATCTTCAGATTTGTATAAGGCATTTTTTTTGGCTTCAATTAAAGCATAGACCACATCTGGTTTTCCTGGGGCAATAGCTACTCCTATTCTTCCTAATTCTCCCTTTGGTAAACCATCTTCTGAAGAAAGTTTTTTCCAATTTTCTCCCCCATCATGGGTTATATATAAACCGCTACCTCTTCCACCTGATTTAAAAAACCAAGGGTCACGTTTATGTTCCCACATTGCTGCAATTAATTTATTAGGATTGCTTGGATCCATAACCAAGTCTGCAACACCAGATTTGTTGTTGGTAAATAATATTTTTTTCCAAGTGATTCCCCCATCTGTAGTTTTAAAAACACCACGTTCTGGATGTTCTCCCCAAGGAGAACCAATAGCGCCTACATAAACAGTATTAGGATCTGTAGGATTTATAACAATTCTGTGAATATGTCTTGTTTTTTCTAAGCCCATACTTTTCCAGTTTTTGCCACCATCTAAAGATTTATAGACACCGTATCCACCATTTAGACTATTTCTAGGGTTTCCTTCTCCGGTACCGGCCCATATTACAGAGGGGTTAGACTGCTGTATGGCAATAGCACCTATAGAGGCTGTTACTTCTTTTTCAAAAATGGGCTCCCATTTGATACCCCCAGAAGTAGATTTCCAAATTCCACCAGATGCCGTACCAACATACATAACATCAGGGTTGCTATGCACGGCATCAATGGTAGTAACTCTACCACTCATGCCACCAGGGCCTATGTTTCTTGGTTTTAAATCTTGCATCAGTTTCATATCTAAACTTTGTGCAAAGGTGAAAACTGAGGTAAATAATGCTAGTATTGGAAGTAGTTTTTTCATTATATAGTGTTTGTAGTTGTTGTTATTTAATATTTAGTTGTGTCCTATATGGCAGCCGCAGCCAGGTCTTGTAAAACTTTGCGCTTTTTCGTGCCACGGAAAAGCAGTGTTGTATTTATTGTTTTCCCACCAAAATTGACTTCTTTCGATGTCAATATTTCCAATTTCGTTCATAGTTGCAGTATCATATAATCTGCCATTAACCATGGTGTATTGAACGGTTTCTGTGTTTCTAATATCGTCTAGAGGGTTTTTTTCTAAAACAATTAAATCAGCTAGTTTTCCTTCTTTAAGCGATCCTATTTCTTTGCCAGCACCAATATAATTTGCGCCGTTTATGGTAGCAGCTTGCAAAGCTTCTAAATTGCTCATTCCGCCTTGGTGTAATAACCAAAGTTCCCAATGTGCACCAAGACCTTGCAATTGTCCATGTGCGCCTAAATTTACTTTTACACCATGGTCCGTTAATTTTTTGGCTTCCTTAGAAACTAAAATATGTCCATTTTCATACTCTTCATCTGGTGCCATGGTTCTATGACGCGATCTGGCATCAACAAAAGCTCTAGGGGTATATTTTAATAATTTTTCGTTTTCCCAAACCTTATCTTTTTGATAGAAATAGTATTCTCCATTTAAACCACCATAATTGACAATTAGGGTAGGAGTATAGCCAGATTTGCTGGTTTTCCATAGCTCAATAACATCTTTGTAAACAGGTGCTACAGGAATATTATGCTCTATGCCGGTATGGCCATCCATAATCATAGACATATTGGTGTAAAAAGTAGAACCGCCTTCAGGAACTACATTAATGCCTAATTCACGAGCGGCTTGCATTACTTGCTGACGTTGTTCTCTACGAGGCTGATTGTAACTTTTTACAGATTGCGCGCCAAAAGCTTTGGTTCTTCTGATGGATGAACGAGCATCTTCTATATTATTTATAGTCGCTTTAAAATCACCGTCTGCACCATATAAAATAATTCCTGTGGAATATACTCTAGGGCCAATCATCTCTCCACTTTTAATCATTTCAGACATCGCAAAAATAGATTCGGTATTGGCAGATGGATCATGTGATGTAGTTATACCAAAAGCTAAATTGGCGAATAATTGCCAGTGCTTCTGAGTAGTAAGCCCGTAACGAAAACCACCAATATGGGCATGCGCATCTACAATACCGGGCATGATGGTTTTACCCTTAAGATCATATATTTTGGTTTTAGAAGGAATGGCTATTTCTGACGTTTTGCCAATACGTTCAATTTTATTTTCATTGATGATAATAGTACCATTTGTAATCACTTCATCCCCTTCCATAGTAATGATGGTAGCATTGGTAAATGCAATACGGCCTTTAGGCTTGTCCTGTTTTACTTTTAAACCTACTTTAATGCCTACAGAATCTATTTTAGCTACTTTTTTAGGAGAACCAGGAAGAAAATCATACCTGTTTTTAATAGCGTTCGAAAAATACTGATCTCCTAAAGTCCAACGGATATGTTTGCTATCTGGAGACCAGTGCAAATTGATACCAGCATCTTTTGCAATCTGTGATACGGGTACTATTTTAGATTTGTTGTCTAAATCAATTTCTTTTCCGTTTAATATTAAAGGAGCAATATAAGCTTTGTGTAAATTGGTAAAGGCAATCCAATTATTGTCTGGACTGGGCACCAAACGGTTGGCATATTTAGATTTGATATGCGTTTTAGTGTCTTTACCGTTTAGATCAACCGATTTTAATGTTTTGGTTAAGCTCCCAAAATAAGTACCTCCTATTTGATAAAAAATCCGTTTTCCATCTCTAGTAAACATAGGGTATTCGCCTTCATTGGTCACCCATTTCGGATTTGCTCCTGAAGCTGACATGGTATACAATCCTGTTTTTTTACTAAAACTTCTTCCTTGATCGGTATTACCACTTTCTTTACGATATACAATCATTTTACCATCTGGGCTATAAGCAGGGGTACGGTAAATTCCTTTTGTAGTAGTTAATTGTGTTGATTTTCCACCGGAAACAGGCATTTTATGTATGGCTCCTAATTGATTATCATTCCAGGTAACAAAAACAATCTCTTTACCATTAGGTGAAAAAGAAGGTTCGGATTCTAGGTCAGTTCCATTGGTTAAACGTTTGGGCTTACCATTCGGTAATTTCTTGCTCCATAGATGCCCTAAAGCATTAAATACTAATGTTTTTCCATCTGGAGATGTTACGGCATGGCGAATTACTTTTGCATCAAAGGCGTCTACATCTACTGGGTTATTAAAATGTACCGTTTCTGCAATTTTAATTGTGGCATCTACACTAAAAGGAATATTCGTTACTTTTTGTGTAGCGATATTAATTTTATGAATTTTTCCTTTGTTCCAAAAAACAATTTCTTGGTCTCCCGGCATCCAATTGTAATTTGGGTATACGCCAAAAATAGCCCAAGCTTCTTGTTGATCTTTATTTAGATTGTCTACTAAAGGCCATTCTTCTCCTGTTTCTAAATCGTGTAGGTATAATACAGTTTTGGTACGGATTCGTTTTACAAAAGCTAGTTTTTTACCATCCCTAGACACTTGCGGTCTTGCCGCACCTCCAGGTCCGCCAGTAATCGTATTTGTTTTTCCAGTTTCAAAATCATAACGTTTAATTACATATATCTGTTTGTTAGGATCTTTATTATACTGAAAATTTCCACCCGGATAAACATCTTCACTATAGTATAAGTATTTACCATCAGGAGAGATACAGGGTTCGTTTACATCTTGCTGATCGTTTTTACGTTTGGTTAACTGCACTCCAGAACCTCCAGTATGATGGTATTGCCACATTTCACCTGCACCTAAAGAGCGTTGCGAAGTAAAATGTTTCCTTGCCACAATATAAGTACCATCTGGCATCCAGTAGGGGTTGTTTAATAGTCTAAATGTTTCTTTGGTAACTGCTTTTGCATTGGTACCATCTGCATTCATTACCCAAATATTATCACCACCACCCGCATCACTTGTAAAAGCAATTTTTTTACCGTCAGGGCTAAAACGTGGTTGTACTTCAAAAGGAATCCCACTGCGTAGTACTTTAGCTTTACCGCCAGTACTGGGGATGCTATAGATATCTCCTAATAAATCAAAAACAATGGTTTTTCCATCAGGGCTCACATCTAAGTTCATCCAGGTACCTTCATCAGTAGAAAACTGATGATTTTTATAGTTGAAGTCTGTTCCAGGATTAGCAACATCCCATTTTTTATCATCTTTTTTAGTTTCCTGTGCTAGTAGTGTAAGAGAAAGGAATAGTGTTGCTGTTGAAAAGAATAATTTTTTCAATTGTAGTGTTTTTAGTTTTAAAGCGATACCGAAAATGTCTGTAAAAGCCCTGTTTCGCTTTAAATGAATTAGTCGGCTAAAGATACCAAGAATGCTAGTGCCGAAATCTTAAAGGATTGTTAAGGGAATTTTTGAAAAACGATATTATTATTTTTTTTAAAAAAGTTTGATTTTAATTTGGAACGAACGTTCTGTTATTTGTATGTTTGTATAGTGGAACGATCGTTCCGATATAAAATAGAAACAATAAAAAGTAAAAGAAATGAGTAAATTAAATGGTAAAGTAGCTGTAGTTACAGGAGGTAATAGTGGAATTGGTTATGCATCTGCAAAAGAATTTAAAAGTCAAGGGGCACATGTGGTGATTACGGGAAGAAATTCTGATAAAGTAGCATCAGCTGCTAGAGAGCTTGGAGTAAAAGGGATTGTGGCTGATGTTGAGAGCGTTTCTGCCATAGATAGTTTGGTAGATCAGGTTAAAAATGATTACGGTAAAGTAGATGTTTTATTTGTAAATGCAGGTGTTTTTCAGCCAGCACCAGTAGGGCAAATCAGCGAAGAAATGTTTGACCAACAAATTGGAATTAATTTTAAAGGTGCTGTTTTTACAACTGAAAAGTTTTTACCCATCTTAAATGATGGTGCCTCTATTATTAATTTATCTTCTGTAAATGCCTATACAGGAATGCCTAATACAGCTGTTTATGCTGCTTCTAAAGCTGCCTTAAATTCGTATACACGTACAGCTGCAACAGAATTAGCACCAAGAAAAATTAGAATCAATGCTGTAAATCCAGGTCCAGTAGAAACGCCAATTTTTGGAAAAACAGGAATGCCAGAAGAGCAATTAAATGGCTTTGCACAAGCAATGCAAAATCGTATTCCATTAAAACGATTTGGACAACCTGATGATATTGCAAAATTAGTATCATTTTTAGCCTCAGATGATGCTTCTTTTATCACTGGAAGCGAATATAACATAGATGGTGGTATTAATGTTAATCCGCTTTTAAGCTAATTTATATAAGTTTATTTTGAACAATCGTTCCAATAAATTATTTTTGTGGAAGCGTACTACGCTTCCACATTTTTTGATATGCCTAGAGTAAAAACATTTGACGAGAAAGAAGTTTTAACCAAAGCAATGCATTTGTTTTGGAAACAAGGCTATTCTGCTACCTCTGTTCAAGATTTAGTGAGTCATTTGGGAATTAATAGAGCTAGCTTATATGATACGTTTGGAGATAAGGAACAACTTTTTAAAAAATCTTTTGAATTATATAGGAAGTCTAACAGAGATGGTTTAGTTCAATTTTTACAAAGCAGGCCAAATGTAAAAGAAGGTTTTTCAGAATTATTTGACATTGCAATACGAGAAGCTGTTCTTGATACAGATCATAAAGGCTGTTTTGTTGTAAATACTACTACAGAGCTTATCCCTAATGACAGCAGTCTTTTAAAGGTATTGCAAAATAATAAGGAAGAGTTCGAAAAAATATTTTACGACTACCTTTTAAAAGGCCAACAAGCTGGGCAATTAAACACCAAGCAAGATTTAAAATCTATTGCGGCCTTTATTTTTACGGTTTATAATGGTATTCGGGTTGTTTCTAAAATTCAGCCTGATCAAAAAGAATTATCAAATGCGATACAAGTAGCATTGTCTTTGTTGGATTAAGGGCATATCATTCTTTATAAGGCTAGGTCCATAGACCATCAGTTATAATTTTTAGTAGTTATATGTTGTGCTAACTAAATACTTTAAAAACTCCAAGAATTTATCTAGGAGTTTTATAAATCATCCTAAAAAATCTATAACAATTACTATTTATGTTCTCATCATCAAAACTTTTTTCCAAACCTCAAAGAAACAGAAGGTAAACTATCACCATTTGAATCTGCTTGAAAAGCACCAAACACCCCTAAATAAAGATTTTTACTAAAATTATACTGGTAATTAATTCTAAGTGATCCACCAATAGCTAATGTTCTTGCTGGCTCAAGTCTAGTAATTAATCTTACTGGAAAAGGTAAGCCTGTTATTGGGGGGAATAGCGTTTCAATTTGGTCGCTTAAGGAAGAAGCTTGATATCTAAAAATTGGAACTAAAGAGAATCCAAACTCATTTTGTTCAGTTTCAACAAAATTATACTTTATACCTGCAGTGACTTGAAAGCCAGCAATTACATCGTGAAGTGTACTATTAATTGTATTTCCTAAACCATCATCAACAAAGAGCGGTATACCCTCTATATCATTTAATGTACCTTCAAACCCAAGTTGCCAATAGAACTTTTCAGAAATATTTTTTCCATAATGAAACCCGAATTGATAACCTGGTAAATCTCCTGTACCATGTCTACTGAGTCCAAAGTTAAATTCAATATATTGAGGTTTTACATCTTGGCTATAGGTAAATTGTCCAAAAAGCAAAAAAGCTGCGGTAACTATGAGTATTTTTTTCATGTATATGGTATGAAAACCAATACGTTTTAGAATTAAAACGCATTGGTTAATTAATTTAATAATCATTCAATAGTAATTTCTTCTAAAGTATATCTCTTTTCAACCCCCTCTAAAAAAGAATCTTTCACAATTACCTCCAATGGATAGTAATTCTCTAAAACTTCAGATAAAGAAATTGCTGGATGGTATTTACAATTTATTTGTTCAGTAACATAAAGTGTACGCTCGGTAATGGGCTCCAAATTTTCTTTATATCTCTTTTTGTACTCAGGAGATACTTCTACTTCATAAATATTATAGGCATTTAGTATATTCTCTGTTGTAGTGACCACAATTTTAAAGCAATCATAACCCCCAATATTTTTTCTGATATCTCTATATTCTTTTATTTTAATATCAGTATTACTATCTTTTATAGATACTCCGACAACAACTTTTTGATTAGGTTTTAAAATAGAATCAACTAATTTAAAATGAGAAAGTTTACCACTACTTCTATCAATAATTATTATTTCATTATTACTGTCCAAAGGAGATTCTTTATACTCTGTTTGTATGATAGAATCATGAAATGTATAGATATGCTCCTTGGAAACTAAGAATAAATTTCGTGGGTCAAGAGCTAAATCTAAAGCAGGTTGTATTGTAGTTTTAAAATTTTCGAGAATAGCAATGGTATCAACTGGTAATTTAGCTTGTATATATTGTTCTATACTTAAATCTTTAATCATATTGTAAAGAATTGGCTTTTTAAGTAATAACGAGCTATCCAATTGTTGTGCACTAGCAATGATACGTTCTTCCTTAAAAACAATCTTCCCTCTTTGGGGTATAAAACTGGCTTTTTGAGCAATTGTAATAGAAAATGATAAAATAAATAGTACAGATGTTAAATTTTTCATATTTGTAAATTAAACAGCCAATTTGTAACAACTGGCTGTTTTTTAAATTAAGTTGTTAACTTATTTTTTCTCTTTATTGTAGGATCTATCTACTAATAGTCAAAAAATTGGTTTCTATTACATTTTAAATACCCTTTAATAGCTATAGCATTACTATTTATTGGTACAACCGTTTTAAAATGTTCAGTTTTCGATTATTTGTTAATACTTGATCTATATAAATCTTAAATTACAATTAAATTCTCTTGAAAATCTTCATACTGATCTGGATTCCAATGATCAATAAATAAATCAAGTAAATGCTCCCAATTTTCTCTAATTTTATAATGTTCATAAATTTCGCCTTCAGTGGGAAAAGAAAGATTACAAATGCTATTACCAATTTCTCCGTTACCCCCTATTGCTATTCGTATTCCATAAGATAAAGAATCTGTTTTTCCTCCATTCCAAAATGCGAGATCAAAGTTAAATTCAGGGTAATCAGATTCTTTACAATTAGAACAAAATTTATTTTTTATATAATCATAATCATAGCATATTTGATTTTTTAATGCTTGTTTTCGGCTAGACCCTTGTTCATACCAAATAGAAAAGCGCGGATCAACTCGTTTTAAACGTTCTAAAAATATTAGAAAAGTTTCAGTACACTCTTTTAAAGTCTGCCTTCTTCCTTTCCATATAACTCGTATCTCAGTAATTGTTTGTTCCATTTATTAGACCTATCTAGGTGTATGTATAAATTTAATATTCAAACCTTCACGCTTCAAAAGATTTTCAAAAGCATCTCTAACTAACTTATGTTCAAAATGCCATTCAATAGGTAAGTTTCCAGCAGCTTGCCTTTGTCTTCTAGCTTGATCAATAATTTTTGTTGTTCCAGTAAAAAAAGGTTTAAATGTTCCATTGCTATTAACAAAATTAAGCATACTTGATTTAGCATCACTTAAAACTATATTTTTCAGCCCATCAAATTTTACATTATTTAAGACAAAACTTTCATTCCATTTTCTCCCTGTTATAAATTCTTGGTAAGATTTTGCAGCATCACTCATACTTTCATTTACAGTTTTCCATTTTCCTTTGCTTAGAAGTTTTAGATAATTATTTAAACTAGCGATAGTAATAGATTTTCCACCTGCTTCTATGAATAAAAGAGCTCCACTACCAGAGCTTGGTGAAATTACGGCTAGTAAATCTAATGTGTCTAATCCAATATTTTTCAGAGAACCAAGTATTCCATTATTTGGGACGACATTAAGTTGCCTATTTATTACTCTAAGCTCAAATAATTCACTTAAAAGCCTTAAGTTGACGTCATTAGGAATATTGGCTCCTGATTCATTTAATAAACCTCTTATAACTTCTCCATTCTTTTCCTCAGTGCGCAAAGGACTTGTTGCTGCCAACACTAAATTGACTGAAGCATCAAAAGCATTGATCATTATTTTTGCAGTTAACTCCCCAGGTGAATCATGACAATCTGGTGGGCATAATTGAAATGTAGCACCTTCTAGCACTAAATCAAGAGCTTTGTTAATATCTCCCTGTATTAATTCTTTAACAAAAACTTTCGCTTCAACATTATTGTTGTTTTCGAGAAAACTTGTGACACTATTTAAAATATTTTGATTATTTAATACAGTATTTAATACTGTTGAATTCAATCCTACACTATTGATTAAAGACACTTTACTCGTAAACTCATCCAAATGCCTTTGAATAATTCTATTTTTCATATTTTGTAAAGAAGCTTGTTCTCTTAAACATATTTGAGGCGAGGGATAAGGTCTTAACTGAAGCGTATTAAAACATTCTTGAGTTCTTTGTTGTATAAAATCTTTTTTAAAAACTAAAGCTTCAATATTAAGAGGTTTAGCATTACTATTCATTAGGCCATACATATCTCCATTATAATTAGGGATAACAGGTGTACCTTGTCTAGGTACTTCGATAACAGTTCTTGGGGGATTTACATATGTAGTAAGGTAATATGCTAATGTTCTTAGTCTCGTTAAAAGATTTAAAGAAGAATAATAGTTAACATGTTTATTTACAATACTATTTTCTAATACACCATTCCTGATGATCTTGTCAATACCATATCCTAATGATCTATGTTGTGCCGATGAAAATTCATTTTTACTAAAATCAAAACGAATAACATTTTTAAGAAGTCTTAATTGCTCAGGATTATTTTGAACTAAATGTCTAAAATCACCAAACCTTCTCCCAGAAACAAGGACATCATCAAATAAACTAGGAGCTAAACAATTGGTACAATCTCCTGTAAGTTGATTTACGATAAATAACTCCTTAGTATGTTGTTTCTGTTTTGTGTCAAAATTTTTAGCTTTACTGAATTCACTACTTCTAAGTCTATTTGCGCTATTTGATAGTTGTTGTCTTTGATTTACAAATTTTTTATAAAACTCTTTTTGAGCTTCTCTGAACGTTGGATAGTTTGTTCTTAAAATGCTGTTTATGTCCTTTCTAAACATTTCTTCTTGGTTTCTCAACCACCTATTTACTTCGCTTTGAAAGGCTCTCCTTCTGGCATTTTCAAAATCTAATAAAGTTCTTGTATCATTATAATCAAATTCAAAATCAAATGGACTCAGTTCTGTACAACAACCATTGCCACCACCATTTCCTTCTCCATCATCAAAAATGGGGCTTCCTAAAAACCCTCTTAAATTTACATCTGTAGGGGAAGCAGGGTCGTTACTTAATTCTTCAGATAAGGGCACTAACTTAAATTGTGCCTGTATGTTTTGGCTTCCTAAAAAACCAAAAAATAGCATTACTACAAGTATGTATTGTATTTGTTTCATCTTTTTTGGTTTTTTAGTTCTTAATTACAATTCTGGAATGTACTACTCCATTCACATTCATTTGTACAATGTAAAGCCCTTTTGTAAGGCTGCTTAAATTGTTAAATACAAATTTTCGCTCTCCTTGTTTTTGAGATTTATGCTTTGTTTTTAGAACTACTCCTGGTCTATTGTAATCGTACAGGTTAAAGATGATTTCAGCATCTTCTTCTAAGGTGTAATACAAGAGTAAATTGTCCTCAAAAGGGTTCGGATATATTTTTATAAAGTGTTCTTTTTGGGCTGCTAAAGCAGCTTTAACTTCTTCGCTTAGTATTGTACCTTCTCTATGCAATAGTAATTTAGAAATAGGGGCAGGTTCTTTCCAGTTCGTAATACTACTTTCTAGAATTCCAGTTAAAAATTCCTCTTCTGTTTCATTTTTATGGAACTCGTATTGCAAGGATAGTAATTGATAGGCTAACGTTTGCTCATCTACATAATCCGTATAACGTTTTCTTAGACTCACTTCCATTTCTGGGAATACCAATTCAGTATCACTTTTTAATACGCTTCCAAGATATTCCTTACCATCTATCACTATTTTGGTATCTAAAAACCCAGTCCCGTTTTCTGTGATTTGCATAAAAATAGGAATGGTTCTGTCTATTTTTTTACCAGACCAATCCATCAATTGCCATTCACCTAACCAGGACCCTAATATGCCCTCTCTATTTTCAGTAACATCTATTGTGGGTAAGCTATCTTTAATCATCAAGTCATAGTTTTCTTCGGTTTCTTCTGGGTGTTCTTGCTCATAGAGCCATTGCGCTAATAATACTCTACTATTAGAAATAGGATTTACTTTTAGCAAATTCATAGCATCTTCTTTATCTACAGGTGTATCGCCATAACCGTAGTAATAGCATTTTGCTAACCAATGCGTAGCCATTGGATAATAACTCTTTTCAAACCATTCGATGGCTTTTTTATAGTCTTGATTAATATTACCTAAGCCCTTTAGATACAGATAACCAAGGCTATATGCTGCTTTCTCACTGCCTCCTTCATAAGCGATATTAAACCACTTTCTGGCTTTATTGAAGTTTAATTTACATCCTATACCATCTTTATATAAGAGCCCTAATATAAAAGCCGCTTCTGTATTTTCTTCTTCCTCTGCGAGGGCTTTAGTTTCCTTAAATATTGATTTTGATTTTTTTCGAGTGTGTTCTCCACTATTTATATAGGCTTCAATATTTGCCCATTTATTTTCTTCAGTACTGTTTGCTGGCTGCTGTGAATAGCCAACAAAACAATATAGTGATAGCATTACTGCTAAAATTTTATATTTTTTCATCTGGATATTTTTTGTATTGTAATTTATTGAGTTGTTTGTGGCCCGGTTGTATATGGGCTAAGGATATGAGCCTTGCTCAATTTCCTTGGTAGTAGAGTAGTTTTAATTCATATAAAAATAGGTTTTTAAAAGATTAGACATATGGCTATAGCCATGTTTCAAATTAATTTTCTTTATTAATCCTTAAAATTGAATTAACTATTATGTTATTAGCATTATACTTATTCCCTAAAAATGTACAGATTTTAGGAAATAATGAAGTAGGGTAATACTTTACAATAAAACCAAATTAAAAATAAAATGATATGTAATAACTTACATTATAAGTCTAAGGTAAAAAAAATATTGGTAGTAAAGTCTAATAAAAACCGTAAAAAAAGTAGGGTTTTATTGAAATTTTAGCCCATATTATATAAAACCTCTTTTTTGGGCTTCCATGACTAAATCCATATCATTTGAACCTTTAATATTGAATAATTTTTTTAGATTCTTTTTCCTTTTTTCTATACCCGCTAATGACAAATGAATCATTTCAGGCAATTCTACAGTCTTATAACCTACCGAAATGAAGTGTAATAATTTTCGATCTATATCGTCTATATTAAACTTATTGGAATTTTGTAACCTTAACAGCGTAGTAAATGTAGAGCTATAATAGGATCTGTTTTTCAATACGGTTAATACGGATAGCACTAAGGAATCTTGGCTGGTATCTTTCTTCAATAAAATGCCATCTGGATTTAATTGTTTGAATATGGTATACAAACGATAGTTATCGGTAATACTGGTCATTATGATGAGTTTAGAATTTGGCTTTTTTTTATTAATAATTTTACCCAAATCCTCTCCTGAATAAATTTCTTTTTCTTTATAGGCTGGCATTATAATATCTAAAATAATTACATGATAATCAATAGCTTTTTCATCCATTATTGTTTCATATCCTTCTTTACAGTTATTGGCTTTGTGAATTTCAAATTCATAATCGTTTACTTCTTTTTCAAAATCTCTTAAAAAGCCCTCTACCGCTGTTGCAATCATTGGATGGTCGTCTATTATTAGTATTCTAATGTTTATCATAAATTGTAGGTTATTTTAATTGTTGATCTTTTTATTTAGGTCTAATAATCTTTGGGTAAAAATTAAATCTAATGCTCCATTTTGATATTGATGAAACTTCCAGTAATCTTTATCTGTTATTAGAATGAATGATTGATAAAGAATAGCATCTTTAACTGCATGAATTACATTCGTTTCTGAATTGTATTTCTTTAAACAAAAATCATAAGGGTCTTCTTGTAATAAAGATTCTTTAAAACTCTTAAAATTTCTTATGATTCGTGGTGAAGCATAAAGTATGTAAATAAAAAAAGGTGCTGCTTTTTTAATCATTTAATAAAATTTAAGATTAGTAAAAGAAAACTGATTAGAAATACTAAGCATAAAAGTTGTTTGATCTTTTATTTTTAGGAGCCTTTTAGCTGTATTTACAAAAATCTTAGCTTCAGAATTTACGGATTAATGCCAATTCCCTATATTTAGCGCTAAAATAAAAACCAATTATTTCTATTTTTTATAGCTAAAGATTTCTCTTACGCTAATTTAAATAATAAACCATTATAGTTCAAACAAATTACTAAACTAATATGTTAAAGTTTTATTAAAGTAATGAATAAAAAAGAGAAATTGAACCGTATTTTGAGTAATATCAAAGAGTTAAATATTACTGGATATGATATTGCAGCCAAGACTACAATGAGTGAAGCTGGGGTTAATAAAATAATTAATGGAGATAGTACTAACCCGCATAACTCTACTATTGAATTGTTAGCTGATTATCTTCAAGAACATTATGGAATAGATAAAAATTGGTCAGATACAGGTGAGGGATATAAATTATTAATTAATCTACCTACTAAAGAGGATTGGAAGTCACTTTCTGAAGATCAGAAAACAGAACTAAAAAGTAAAATAGCAAATTTTATTGCTTATTTTGAGGAGGAAATGTTTACTGATAAGATTTTTTTTAATGTCGTGGAAAGGAAGGCTTATGAGTTAGCCATTAAGATGATAAAAGAGCAAGCTGATTTGTAAGGTAGATAATAGAATTATCTCTAAATTTACTAAAGTCTTCTTTCGTTTTAAATTTCTGTTTTTTTAATGTTTCATACTCATCTTTTAATTCTCTTAGTTCTTCTTCTTTCAATTCAAAAATAATTTCTCTTTCAATCCGTTCAAAATCTTCATCACTTAAATAGGCATTTGCTTTAAGTTTTTTTAAGATATTTGAGAGTCTTTCTTTATTCATATTATCTATTAATTTCTTTTTCATACATCTTAAAAGATTCGTTAACATATTCTGCTTTATCTTCTTTTTTGATATATTTTATATATGCTTCAATGGTGATAAATCGAACCAACCTCCTAATTTTACGTACACTATTTAATCTGTGTATTATCAGAAAATAACTCATTGTTGCTCCTAAAATCGAAAAAACCACAATAGCTGAATAATACCACTTTTCGTCTAAATCACTATCTGCCCAAAGAACATAGATAATAAAATACAAGGAAATAAATAAGGAAATTAAACTTGCAAATTGTGATGCATATCTTAAATCTTTTGCTAAAATTTGATTGGAAACATATAAAAAGAGTAATGAAAAAAATAAAACCGTTATTGGCATACCGATAGAATACCAAAACCTACGTGGACTACTAAAACCAAAAAACTTGTTTTTTTCTTTAAGAATGGCATATTGAATATCAAAATAGTCTTTACTTATTTTCTTTTTATTATATTGATCTGATAAAGAAATCATTTCTTTAGATTTATTTTGCATTAACATATGAACAAATGGTGCTGAACAAGCAAGAACAGCACCAATTACTATTAAAATGCTTCTAATCTTGGCCCCTTGTACCAGGGTCTTCAACTTCATCTTTATCGATTGCATTGAGATCGATAGTTTTAATTTCTTCATAAAGAGCTTCCTTTTCAGTTCTGTTGCTATTTTCGCTACACGAAAAACTAATGCTTGTCACAAATAATAACAGCCCAATTAAAAATAATCTGTTTGCTTTCATAATACTTAATTTTTAAGATTTTTTATTCTCTTAAAAATAAGGCACAGAAGAAAGTGCATAAAACCCTACAGATAAAGTTTTACAATAGTTGTCAATAATAATGCTTTTTTTGTAAATTACTTGTAAGATTTACCGTAGAAAAAGTATGGTTTTGATTTTTTTCGATGTAATAAACGTTTTTCAGGAAGAATAACCAAGTTATTTAAGGTTTCTGGGTTGCTGTCTCCCAATAGTACCCTCAGCATTAACAAAATTCAAATACCCTTTTTCTTTTTTATTCCTAGAGTGGCTACATTATATATTTCTCATATGGTGATGTGATGCATATACAACTTATTCATCAATTTAAAATAGAAATGGAGACACTCAAAACCTTTGTTACTATACCGTGCCAAGTTGAAAATGCATTATACACTTTGTATAGCTGGGGCATTAATACACGATTTTTTATACATAAAAATGCGCCAGCTTTCACTGACGCACCATAATTGCCTACTTATTGACGGAGAAAATCTCCTTTAACTGTTTTACCATACCCCCGTTTCCAGAGACTGTAATCTTGCCAATTTTTTCAGCAATTTTCTCAACATATTCCATTTCCTTTAATTTGAAGAGCATTTGGTTATCTTCCATTAATTTTGCAGTATTCAGCAAACTTCTGGTAGACGCCGTTTCTTCACGTCGGGTAATGATATTTGCTTGCGCTCTTTTTTGTGCAACCAAAACTTGATTCATAATCTCCTTCATATCACCAGTTAGGATGACATCACGGATACCGCAGCTCAAAACTTTTACACCCAATTGCATAGCTGTTGTTTTGATATCTGCAAATACCACTTCAGCAATGCGCTCTTTTTGTTCCAAAAGCTCATCTAAGGTATAGGTGCCAATATAAGCACGTAACACTAACTGCATGGCTACATATAGCTGCTTCTCATAGTCTTTGCTACCAAGCAAGGCTTTTTCAATAGCAATAACTTTATACTGTGTATAGAAGTTAATACGAATGGCTGCTTTGTCTTTGGTTAACAATTCTTGACCAGAAACCTCTAATTGCAACTGACGCATATCTACTTTAGCTATTTTAATAGAAATATGATTTCTCCAGAAATGGTAGGTACCACTTTCTAGTGTTTTCACATATACATCATCTACCAAAAGGATCGCTTTTTCATATGCAGCAACTTCAAAAGAACGAATATGAGTTCGCAACTGAAGGTGATTCAGCATCGCCTTATTGATTGCTTCTGTAATATAGATTTTACTTAAATCTGCCATAACAAATTCATAGTTAATCAATTCTTTCCAAAAGGTATAGGTACCTGCTCCTAGAACTTGTTTTAATTTTCCATTTTCGGAAACCAAAGCTAACTCGGCATCTTTTACCTCAATTACATGTAGCATAGCAGCTAATTCCTGATCCTTTAGCAAGACTTCTAATGCTATAGGTGCTACAAATGCTTTGGTAAGGTCATATACCATAATACTTTGGTTGATACCTAACCAGTACGTACCTTGGGTAATTACTTTTTGATAATCTCCTTTTTTGAAGACTAAACCTACTTTTCCTGCATTAATTCTTACTCTTTTCATTACTTAAAATTTGTGTCCGCCAGTCTATTTACGGACGAACGTGTTAAACTATTTTCATGTATTACTATTTGTTATTCTCTTTATGTAAAAACCGTAACTATAGCTCATCTATCCGATACGGAAATATTATTTTTTAAAGCTTTTAGCCGTTTGTTTTCTGGTATGCTTCGTTCCGTGTGTTGCCAATAGTTTTTATTGGTTTTTTCAGAGGAAGGATATTTAAAAAGAAATTGCCTTTCACATTAAAAAATCAGTATTTCAAAGTAGTTTCCAGACTGCTGGTTCATCATAAGAAAACCAACCGAACGATACCTACGGTTTTTGTCAATTTTACGGAGTGACCGTCCGGAGGTCTTTTTACAAGTGACCTTCTTGTTGAAAATGGATTTTTAGTCCATAACCTACATTATGAGTGTAGTGCTCTAGCCAACTGAGCTACAGGGCCTAAAAAAAAGTGGCCGCTGGCAGGAGTTGAACCTGCGCATCCTTCTATTGCTCTAACCAACTGAGCTACCTCCCCATTTTTCTTATAATTTGCGGGGAAGGTGGGAATCGAACCCACGACCTATAGAATTGCGATTGTTTTTTGGTTAACAATCAAAACCTTCAAGTCAGGTTGAATATGAAATCATAATGCCTTTCAGCAAAGCTTCATACAATAGTGCTATACAGAAACACCCAACAAGACCAGCTTGATATCTTGTTCCCATGCTTCGGCTACGTTCAGCAAAAGCTTCGATTACGCTTAGCAAATGCTTTGGCTAGGATTAGCATCAACTCCAACGGGAATGTTTTTTCATTTTACTCGATAATCCAGATTTTGTAAATAAACACCCAACAGTGTATATTGTATATCCCTAAATATCCCAATAAACTTTTTCTTTGTTCCCTCATGACAAAGAATATCTTGACTTTGGACCATTTCTAAATGATGGTTTTCCATAAAATGGATTACATTTTCTAATTTACCCAAGAATTGTTGTACATTAACTTTTTCTCCTGCCCGCAAAATACCTGCTATTGATAGCTCCAAAGCATCTAGACCACAACAATCAATACAACAATTGGTTGCCAATATGTTCCAAAACCTTCTGGTACCTCCAATATGGGCATCTAGCTGTATTCTTTTTTCAAACCGTCTGTTTTTCATCATTTTCTGAATTACGAAACAAAATTCAAATCCTACTACGCATTTATTTTGCGTACTTAAATTTTCTTTTATTTTTAGTAAGAGTAGCAAGACTTGAACTTGCATTTCTAGGTTCGTAGCCTAGCGTTCTATCCAATTGAACTATACTCCTAAATTTGTGGAATTTACAGGATTTGAACCTGTATCTTCTCCCGATAGCTATCGGGATAAAACCCGATATATTAACCATTATACTACTATTCCTATTGGGTGTACTCCGGGACTCGAACCCTGTTCTTCCCATTCACAGTGGGGCGCTTTACCAGATAAGCTAGAGACACCATTTGAAGACCCGAAAGGATTTGAACCTTTACAACAAGGATCAAAACCTTGTATGCTTACCGTTACATCACGGGTCTATGTGTACTCCACCCAATCCCGATAACTATCGGGAGAACTTGGACTTTAAGGATTTTAAGTCCTTAGCCTCTGCCAGTTGGGCTAGTGGAGCATTAGTAGATAGAGATTCCCCTCGACTACGCTCGGGATAAACTTCTCATCTATATATTTTCACAAAATATCAACTTATATTAATTTATTTTGACTGTTTCTATACTTGTACAGAGAGAGAGATTCCCCTCGACTGCGCTCGGGATAAACTTCTCATCGATATATTTTCACAAAATATCAACCCACATTAATTTATTTTAACTGCTTCTATACTTTGTACAGGGAGAGAGATTCGAACTCTCAGTGTACTGGTTCTAAACCAGTTGCGTTTACCGTTTCGCCATCCCTGTATCTTGTTGAGGTATTTGTTCCGATAGCTTTCGAGAGAACCTAAAACTCCCACGTTAAAAGCACGGTACGCTCCCATTTGAGTTATACCTCATTTTGTACGCTGTAGGAGAATCGAACTCCTATTTCCTGATAGAAAGTCAGGTGTACTAACCATTATACGAACAGCGCAAATGTCTGAGTTGCAAGATTGACTTTGTCTTTCTTGCAACTACTCCTTATTAATCAAATTCAAGAAAACTTGATTTGATTGATTTTGTCTGAGAAGCAAGATTCGAACTTGCGACCTCCCGCGTCCAAGGCGGGTAAACAACCACCGTTATCTTCCCAGTTTTGCAGTACCGACGGGACTCGAACCCGTACCTTCCCGATAGACAGTCGGGCGCTCTAGCCTTTGAACTACGGTACTAAAGTGGAAGCAGTAGGACTCGAACCTACATGCCATTTCTGAACCTGATTTACAGTCAGGCGAGCCAGCCAATTGCTCAATGCTTCCTTAATTTTTGAGACAAGGATGAGATTTGAACTCATAAAAAATAGTTTTGCAAACTATTGCTTTAACCATTCAGCTACCTTGTCATTTAGCGGAGAGTAAAGGAATTGAACCTTCACTACCTTTTGGTAGACTCGCTTAGCAGGCGAGCGCAACGAACCAATATTTGCCTACTCTCCAGTTGCTTCAGCCGTGGGAGTCTCAATTTGCTAGACTCAAATAGAATCTGTATGATCCATTATTTATTAACACTCTTATTCATATTTTTTATTTTAGAATGATTTTCATTTATTCGCCAGTCCGGCTCGGACCAAGAGTGTGGCCACCGCCTTTTGGCTTGCTCTTCCTTTTTTATAAATACAACCCATAAAAAAAGCATCTCTTTTAGGAGATGCTTTGTAGTATGGTATATTGATTTTTATATCAACATATTACAACAATATTTCTCCTTTTTATACCCCTATCCAGTGCATCACTATATAACCGTTCACTATTTCTCGGCGATTGAACACAAGGTTCTGATTGTTCTATATGTATGTGTAAATGTTTCATATGCTTTATATATTTTGACACTGCAAAGATGAAAACGATTTTTGAATTATACAAGAAAAAATTAATTTAATTATTTGATAATCAATTAGTTATGAATAAAATTAGACAATAGAATCCCTGTCCGTCATACTGCGGATTTTGAACATTTAATACAATCGTCTGTCTACCAATTGTTTCGCGTTTCAATTATCTCGTTTTATATTTTTTTATTTCTCATGTAATTATTTAAAATTTTTTCATAAAAAAAGCGCCCAATGTGAGTTGGACGCTTTTTTATATTGTTATATGGGTATCAGTTCATAAAATTAACTCTCATATAAAGTCACATTGCGTCCGTTTCGTTCACTATATTCTGAACGAAAATCTATAAGGCAAAGCCTTACTTGTTGGATGATATGTAACTTTTTCGGTATCATTTGTGATGCAAAGATGTAATTTTTATTTAATTTTTCCCAAAAATAATAGATGATATGTCTTATAAAGGTACAAATTTATCAAATTGATAGTGATATATTTCACGGAATATAGGGTAGTGTATTTTTTGAAGTTAGCGTAACTTTACTTCTTTATATTAAAATGATGTTGTAATAGTGTCTATTTATTATTCAACTATCAAAAAACAATATTTTATAAAAGAATTTGTTATGCTTAAATAAGATTAAATTAAGAATCGATTTACTATTATTCTTTTAAAAATTAATCATACATTAAAAAACTTTTAAATGCCTAACCCTATAGTAGAACTTCTTGGAAAAGATTTTGAATTTATAAGAATCGAAAAAATTAAATCGAAAAACCCGGTAATCTTTATAGAAGAGGGGAAGGTCTCTAAATGTAAGGCTGCTATAAAAAAGTTAGGAATTACAACTATATACACCACTACAAAGACGATTGAATATCTTTCTGATCCTGTTTTTGAAGAAACCACGGTACTATATGTACATTTAGAAACTTTAGATTATACTCCAATACAAGGACTTAAAAATTTAAAGCAATTAACCCTAACATCATCTGCATACGATTTTGATAACACTACTGTACCGTCAATTAATTTAGCTGGCTTAAAAAAATTAACCAATCTATATTGCGCTATCCCCAATCCAATTATTGGTCTTGAGCAATTGATAAAATTAACAAAGCTTACTATTACTGAGTATAAAGAAATCGATTTATGCGCTTTTGAAAAGATGACTAAGCTGCGCGAATTGGAACTCACAAACCCTAGTTGTACTACTTTAAAGGGTATTGAAAAATGTAATAGCCTTACTAAATTGACTATAGTAGGAGCTGCTCATCTACAATCTATATCAGAAATTGCATCTTTTGAAAATTTAAAAACATTAGAGTTATCGGCTAAAAAAGTAAGTGATATTAGTGTGTTAAGCCGTTTAACTAAATTAGAAAAACTAATTTTAAGCTCGTTTGAAAGTATAGCTGATTCTAGTAGTATTGGAAACTTACTTCTGCTTAAAGAACTTTCTATGAGAGCTATAAATAGCATTGATTCCTTGTCTTTTCTTTTAAATTTAAAAAACTTAAAAAAGGTGTATCTAGAACCTTGGAGTGTTTCCCCTAGAGATAAGTCGTATCTACCACTAACACAAAAGCTAGTAGCTTTAGGTACTCTGAAACAGATTATACAATGGGAAGACATTTATCCACATCTTGATGAAGAAGGACAAAAAATATATCAAGAATTTTTTGGGCTTTCTAAATTACAATTTATTAAAAGAGAGTTTCATTTTCACCAATATGAGGATTATTCAGAGCCCCACACCAAAAAGAATTGTGCATTAGTTGATACCATAATTTATAAGCTAATTGATACACTTGAAAGCTATAAAGATGCTAAAGAAGCAGAAAAATTAGATTATTTTAAAGATTGTTTACTGCAACTGAATGAAATTGAACTGAGTATTGAAGGCCTTATTGAAACAGGAGAAAGAGAGTACCTTTTTGAAACCTTAGATGCTGTTGCAGAAATTGTAGCTGTAAACTTAGATAAATTCAAAGAAATTACATTAGCAGTTACTTCTAAAGGAGGTATTTTGATGTCTTATTTTAATGAATCGGATTAAAAAAAATGTATCGAGTCTTTCGAATACGCTTAAGATAACATAGAATTTTAGTTCCCAAACTATTCTCAATACACTTTTTCGTACCACAAAATCACTCTAACTCACATTTTAGGACTATTAAAAATCCTAAGTGCACAATAGCTTAGTTTTTATCATAAAAGTACCTATAAAGTTGTTCCTCAATTTTTAGAATATGTATCAGAAGAATGGTTTCTTTGTAAATATTTGCAATTAAAACAGACTAAAAATAAAACCATTCATTACTTTGAGAAGAAAACTATGCTATACCTTGTATATGATATTGATGTTTTTATACACATCAAAGCATAATGCACAAGATATAAAAGAGTACACAAAAGAGTTTTCTATTTCTTCTGCAAATGATGCATTTTTAATATTAGGTGATGATTTAGACCGCTTTTATAGCTTTGGTTTTGGCGCACATCTAAAATTTAAAGACAAGAAAATATTAGGTTTAGAAAAATACTTTCCTAACAAGAATGCCTATTTTTATGAAGTTGGTTTTCGGATAGAAGGGTATACACCAACAGATAAAGAAGTTTCTGATTTTGAAATTGAAACAAACACCATTTCTTTTGATCGCCCTTTTGCGGGAATTACGTATGGAACTTTTAATATGACTTACGCTTTTGAGCGGTCTAATTTTAAAACGGGTATTCTTCTTGGACTCATGGGAGACATTTCTCAAGCAGGAGACATACAGTCATGGTTTCATAGAAATATTACCAATGATGTGGTTTTTAAAGAAGAATGGGAATTTCAAGTTCCAAATCAGTTGTTATATAATATTAATGCAGAATATGCATATGATTTTTTACCCAATCAAGGTTGGTTTGATATGTATGGAGCGGTAGAAGCACAATTGGGAAATTTAAATATAAATGCCACACCAACGCTTGGTTTTCGGATAGGAAAATTTAAGAAAATATCAGAATCTATAGGTTTTGATAATACTATTCTAGCCCAGGATAATGATTTTGAATTATTTATTCAATCAACACTTAGTGGAACTGCAAATGGTTTTGATGCTACCGCTCAAGGAAATATTTTTAATAACGATTTTGAATTTGCTGTTGCTAATTTAAATACCTTTCATTCTACCATAACACATAGTATCTATTTTGCTTATCATAGATTTTCAATGGGTTATGAGCATTATTTTACAAGGGGCAAAACTTTAAAAAAAGCGCAGCATTCTTATGCTAGAATCCTCATGCGATATAAATTTTAAGTGCAGGCCTAAAATGTATTTCTATAAAAGGATTTTAAATCTCGATTATCATATTAAAATTAAGGGAAACTTAGCCTAAAAATAGTTTCTTGGTTTGGTATAGAATGCACTTTTATAGTACCACCATGCAAATGCATAATTTGTTTAGACAAACTTAACCCAATTCCTGTTCCTGTTGTTTTAGTGGTGAAAAAAGGCACAAAAATCTCATCGATGAGGTTTTCAGGTATTCCAGCCCCATTGTCATAAACCTCAACATAGGTATTTCCATTCTTTGTTTTGCTAGCAATTATTTTTATGAAACCATCTTCTTGATTTTGTATAGATTGATAAGCGTTTTTACAAAGATTAATTAAGATTTGAGAAATTTGCTTTTCATCAATAAAAAGTTCTAATTCTGAGGGTTTTATAACAGTTTCTAGACTAACATTATTATTTTTTGGATCGGTCATTAAAACACTGATTTTTGAAAGGAATTTTTTAGCAGAAACTAAAGTTTTATCGGGTTTTGGAAGACTTAAAAAACTACGATACGATTGTACAAACTCCATTAAATCTCCGCCTTGCTCTTTAATTACTTCCAGCCCTTTAACGGTATTTTTTATTAAACCATCATTAACATCTTTAATGGTAATAAGTTCAGCACCGCTTTTGTAATATTTTAGAATAGATTCTGAGATAGAAGTTATTGGTGTTATTGTATTCATTATTTCGTGCGTCAGTACACGTATCAATCGCATCCAAGAATCTGTTTCTTTTTCATCTAATTCTTGGTGAATATCTTGTGCTACGATGAGCAACATATCAATACCATTTAAAACAGTTGCTGTAGATTTTATAGCTATTTGTTTTTTCTCCCTTTCATTGGTAAGTTGAAGTAGTTTTCGTTCAAAAGGAATTAATGCTGCAAATATGTTATATAGTTCTGGGTTTATTTGATTAAGTTGTTTGATATGGTTTAATGGGGTGTGGGAAAATAATTCTTCAATTTTTGGATTGGCATACAGAATATGACCTTTTTTATTATAGGTCATAATACCAATATTTGCTTGTTTAATAATTTCTTGATAGTACTGTTCTTGTGCTTGCTTTTTTAAATGAATATCCTGAATCATTTCATTCAGCATATTTAAGCTATGATTTAATTCTTCTAAAGATTTTACGCTCAATTTTTCTGGGAAACGCAAAGTAAAGTCTTCATTTTTAATGGCATCAAAAAAATAAGCAATTTTTCGATTGGTTTGATTGATATAATAGATAAGGTAATAGGTTTGAATACTTAAAAAAACCAATAGGATGGCAGCACTAACATAAGAATCTTTAAAATAGAGAAAAGCCATTCCTACAGCGGTACATGTTAAGAAAACTACTCTAAAGATGAGCTGTATGTATATGTTTTTACTAATCATAGTTTTCCTGTTTTCTTAATTTTATTATAGAGCGTTTGCCTAGAAATTCCTAATTTTTCTGCGGCGGCGCTATAATTACCATTGTTTTGTTCTAAGGCATTGGTAATCATTAAAAGCTCCATTTCTTCTAAAGTTTCTGGTCCTTGTACAGTAGAAACTGTTGTTTTTTGGTGTAACAAAAAATCATTAGGTTTTAATACATTGCCTTCAGATAAAATTACGGCACGTTCCATAGTATGCAATAACTCTCTAATATTACCAGGCCAATTGTAAGCCAATAATTTTTCTTGTGCAGTTTGGTTTATTTTTAATCCTAATTTTCCATATTTAGCAGCAAATTTATTAAGGTAGAAATCTGCGATTACTAAAATATCGTTTTCCCTATCACGGAGTGCAGGCACTTCTATACTAATAGTATTGATACGATACAATAAATCTTCTCTAAAAAGCCCATCAGCAACCATACGCTCTAAATTACAATTTGTGGCGCAAACTAAACGAATGTCTACTGCAATAGGCGTGTTAGAGCCTACTCGTACAATAATTTTATTCTGAATTGCAGAAAGTAATTTGGCTTGTGCTTGTAAAGAAAGATTCCCAATTTCATCTAAAAAAAGTGTTCCTTTATGTGCTGCTTCAAATTTACCCACTCTATTTTCTTTAGCATCAGTATAAGCTCCTTTTAAATGCCCAAAAAGTTCACTCTCAAATAAACTTTCTGAGATAGAACCCATATCAACGCTAATAAAAACTTCTTTTTTACGTGTAGATAATTTGTGTAATTCTCTTGCTATAAGTTCTTTTCCTGAACCATTTTCTCCAGTGATTAGAACATTTACATCTGTTTTTGCCACTTTAGTCACTAAATTTAAAACCTTATTTAATGCTTTAGAATTACCAATAATATAATTTTTATTCTGGTTGATAACCTGTTTTAATTGCTGCTCTTTTTCTTTTAACTGAGTAACTTCTTTTTGCGATTTTCTGAGTGAATACGCCGCTTTTACAGTTGCTAATAGTTTATCATTATTCCAAGGTTTTAGAATAAAATCTGAGGCGCCTTCTTTTAAAGCATTAACAGCGAGTTCCACAGCACCATAGGCCGTCATCATAATTACAGACGTATAAGGAGATTTCTTTTTAATTTCCTTTAACCAAAACAAGCCTTCATTGCCCGTATTAATACCAGCAGAAAAATTCATGTCTAATAAAATAATATCTACTTGGTTTAGATCTGGAAAAGAAGAAATCTGATTTGGATTAGATAAAGTAGCCACATCACTATATTCAAATTGCAATAAAATTTCTAAAGCACTTAAAACACTTTTATTATCATCTATCACTAAAATTTTTGCCTCTACCATAGTTACAGCATTAAATATTTAGATTAAAACTAAACAATCTAATCATTATTAAATGTAAAGTGTCAAAAAAATGGACAATATCTGTAAATTTATTTTACACTATAGTATGAGGTAGTTTTTGTTTTTAATTTTAAATAATTGATTTTCAATTACTTAAAATTTTGGCATGACATTGGAAATAAAAGTTCACATATTATTTAAATCATGCATCAAAAAAATAAAATAATTACTTTTTGTTTTCTTTTAATCAGCAGTATTATCGTTGCACAAGAAAAATGGACTCTAGAAGATTGCGTACAATATGCATTAACGCATAATTTACAATTAAAAGATGCTAAATATGCCATAGCTTCTAATAAAGAAACCTATAAACAGTCTATTAGAAATGTACTGCCTAATATAAATGCATCAACTAACTATATCATTAATTTTGGTAGGAGTACAGATCCATTTACCAATGATGTGGTTACAAATGATTTCTTTTCTAATAGTTATAGCTTAGATGCTTCCATTGATTTGTTTCAAGGTTTTCAAAAATTAAATACAATAAAAGCATCTAAATTTTTACATAATGCAGTAAAAGAAGAAACCACTCATCAAAAATATCTAATAGCGTTTAGTGTAATGCAAGCTTTTTATGATATTCAGTTTTTTGAAGGTTTATTAACCATATCTAAAGAGCAACAAGAAATTTCGCAAAAAAATTATGATCTGGTTAAAAAGCAAATAGAATTGGGCTTAATGGCAGGAGCTGATTTATATGAGGCAGAATCTTTATTGTTAACAGATAAATTAAATGTTACCCAAAGTACCAACCAATTAGCAAATGCTAAACTTAGGCTTATACAAGCCATGAACTTAGAAGGTGATATTACGGATATAGAGATTACCAAAACACTAAAAACAATACAGAAAAATGAGTTAAATGTATTAGATACAGATAGTATTTATAGTAAAGCAAAAACTTTTGCTCCCCTTATTAAAGCGCAGGAATTACGAAAAAAAGCGGCTAAAAAACAATTGGCAATAGCAAGGGGTAGTTTATACCCATCATTATCTCTGTTTGGGGGTTACGGTACCGGTTTTTTTGAGACTACAAGAGATACATTAGGAGCTACTATTCCTTTTAGGAATCAATTTAAAGACAACACATTCCAGTTTGTTGGGGTTTCTTTAAATGTTCCTATTAGCAATGCTTGGTCTAGAAGGTCGCGTATTAAACAACAAAAAATAGCCTATTCTAGAGCACAAAATAATCTAGATGTACAAAAACAACAATTACAACAAACTATAGCGCAATTAGTGCAAGAACATAATTCTTTGTTGGTAGAATTAGAACAAAGTAACCAAAAAGTAAAAGCACAAAATCTAAGTTTTACTATTGCTCAAAAACGTTATGAAAAAGGATTAATCAATGCTTTGGATTTGTTTGCTGCTAAAAATTTATTTGCAAGCGCACAAAATGAAAACCTACAAGTGAGATTACGTTCAGAAATTAATACAAGTACATTAGATTTTTATAATGGTTTGCCTGTATTTAATATTAATTAAAGGCCAAAAAATAAGTAAATAACCTCGGGGCGTGTCCACGAGATATTAAAAGAAAGAATTCACATTGATTTTGACGCAAGCGTCGGAGCATTTTAAATCTCGATTATCGAGTAAAAGAATACAACAAGAATGGATATACAATTAGAAAAGAAAAAAGGACTAAGACCAAAGCATTATGCTTATATAGGAATTGCTTTGTTAGTAGCCTTTGTAGGTTGGAAAATGTTTGTCTCAACATCAGTTTCAACTTTTAGAACAGAAAAAGATAAACTTACAATAGCAGAAGTAACCCAAGGTAAGTTTGATGATTATATTACTATAAACGGTAATGTAGCTCCAATTTCTACTATTTACATGGATGCTTATGAAGGAGGGCGTGTAACCGAAAAATTAATAGAAGAAGGTGCAACGGTAAAAAAAGGAGATATTATTCTAAAATTAGAAAATATAAATCTTTATGAGCAAATTTTAAATAGTGAGAGTAACCTGGCTTTAAAACAAAATGATTTGCGTTCTACACGATTAAATTTTGATTCCAGACAAGTTGAAGGCAGACGTTCTTTAGCTACAGCCAGTACCGATTTGCAACGTTTAAAACGAAATTTTGAACAAAACCAAGCCCTTTTTGATGAGGAATTAATTTCTAAAGAAGTATACCAACTTTCTAAAGAAAATTATGAACTTTCTCAAAAACAATATGAAATTGTAAAATTACAAACAGAGCAAGATGATGCTTTGCGTAAAACTTCTTTAGCAGGCTTAGATACAGACTTAACTAGAATGCGTAAAACTTTAGGGATGGCATACCAACGCTTAGACCATTTAAATGTTCGTGCTCCAGCTGATGGTCAGTTGGGTTTTTTAGATGCAGAAATTGGTCAAAATATAAGTCAGGGGCAACGTATAGGACAGATCAATGTACTAACCGATTATAAAATTGAAGCGGCCATAGATGAGCATTATATAGATCGCGTAAAAAGAGATTTAATAGCTGTTTTAGAGCGTAATGGTAATGCATACACACTAAGAGTTAGAAAAGTATATCCAGAAGTACGTAGCGGTAGATTTAGAGTAGATTTAGTTTTTACAGCAGAAAAACCAGAAACGATTCGAACTGGTCAGAGTTATAATATAAAATTACAGTTAGGGGCCTCATCTGATGCGCTTTTAGTACCCAAAGGAAGCTTTTTTCAAAGTACAGGCGGACAGTGGATTTTTGTAGTAAATCCTGATGGTGGAGAAGCACTAAAACGCAATATAAGAGTAGGGAAACAAAATTCTAAATATTATGAAGTTTTAGAGGGATTACAAGCTAATGAAAAAGTGATCACCTCTAATTATGACAGTTTTGGAGAAGCAGAAAAAATTGTATTAAAATAGACAGATAGACTGTTACAAAAATAAAAATAGAATGTCTTTATCAATAGACTAAAGCAATAAATAAATCTTAAGATGATACAAATCAAAGAATTAAAAAAAAGTTTTAAAACGGAAGAGGTAGAAACTTTAGCGCTAAATAGTGTTAACCTTACCGTAGTAGAAGGAGAATTTGCTGCAATTATGGGGCCATCTGGTTGCGGTAAATCTACCTTATTGAACATCATAGGGATGTTAGATAACCCTACAGAAGGGAGTTATCAGTTTGCAGGTCATGAAGTTGGTGGCCTTAAAGAAAGTCAACGGACTCAATTACGAAAAGGAAACTTAGGTTTTGTTTTTCAAAGCTTTAACCTCATAGACGAGTTAACCGTTTTTGAAAATGTAGAGTTACCTCTTATTTATTTAAAAATGAATAAAAGCGAACGCAAACAAAAAGTAAGAGCTGTACTAGAGCGTATGAAAATTGCACACAGAGAAAAACATTTTCCCAACCAGTTATCTGGAGGGCAGCAACAGCGTGTAGCCATCGCAAGAGCAGTAGTTACCAATCCAAAACTAATCCTTGCCGATGAGCCTACAGGAAATTTAGATTCCAAAAATGGTATAGAAGTAATGAATTTGCTTACGGAACTAAACCAGGAAGGGACTACCATTGTAATGGTAACGCACTCAGATAGAGATTCGCATTATGCGCATAGAGTTATTAATTTATTTGATGGGCAAATTGTAACCGAAAATCAGAATAGAGCTATAGGAGCTAATGTATAATTAAGAGTTTATTCATCAACCCTGAGCGCAGTCGAAGGGTCAATCAATTAAAACAATAACCTGTCAGGTTTTGTACAGCTGGCAGGTCTTTAAAAAAGAACATCATGCTAAAAAATTATTTTAAAATTGCATTTAGAAACCTTTGGAAGTATAGAGGCTTCTCTTTGTTAAATATTTCTGGTTTAGCTATTGGTATGACTGCTGGCTTTCTTATTTTACTCTATGTTAACTTTGAGTTGAGTTATGATTCATTTCATACCAAAGCAAATCGAATTTACAGAGTAGTTGCGGATATTAAAACACCATCAGAAAATATTGAGGCAAGTTCAGTTGCATGGGCTGTGCTTCCAAATTTAACAAAAGAGTTTCCAGAAATAAAAGCATCTGTTCGTATAACCGATTCTGATATGTTGGTTCGTAAAGATGAAATCATATTTGAGGAGTCTAATGCTATTGCAGCGGATTCTACTTTCTTTGAGATATTTGATTTTAAGCTCATACGTGGTGATTTGAAAACTGTTTTGAAAAGCCCTTATTCACTGGTGTTATCTACTACTACTGCACAGAAATATTTTGGCGAGGAAAACCCTATGGGAAAAACGCTTGAAATAATGGAAGATGGTCATATTGCTACCATTACTGGTATCATGGAAGATATTCCCGAAAATTCACATATCAATGCAGATATGGTGCTGTCCTTGTCTACCTATACACAGGTTTTAAACCCCAATTTAGATACGCAATGGGGTAATTATGGAAGTACCAATTACATTTTGGTGAATAAAAATACAAACCGTGATCAATTACAGTCAAAATTCCCTAATTTTTTAGAACAGAACAATGGTGAGGAAATGAAATCTTCTCAAATGTTTGTCACATTGTTTCTAGAGCCATTCAAAGATGTTTATTTACGTTCAACAAGAGGAGGATCTGGCGATGGGAATATTAATAATATTTACATTTTTTCTATAGTTGCGATTTTTATTTTGTTAATAGCATGTATCAATTTTATAAATCTAACTACAGCGCGCTCCGTAGAGCGAGCAAAAGAAGTTGGTGTGCGTAAAGTAATAGGAGCAGAAAAACGCCATTTAAAGTTGCAATTTATTGGAGAATCTATTATTATTTCCTTTTTCGCGTTCTTAATCACCATAGTATTAATAGCGTTAAGTATTCCTTATTTCAATGAGTTGGCGGGCAAAACAGTAAGTACAGGGATTTTTGCTACGCCAGTGCATATTTTAATCTTGTTCCTAATTTCCCTAGGTATTGGTGTGTTGTCCGGTATTTATCCTGCTATGGTATTATCATCCTTTAAACCTGTAAGCATTTTAAAAGGTAATTTTTCAACAGGTATCAGGGGCACACTTCTACGAAAAGGATTGGTTATAACTCAGTTTACAATTTCTATAGCGCTTATCATTGGTACTATTATTATTTACAACCAAATGAGTTTTATGCGCAATCAAGACTTAGGTTTTAATAAAGAACAGACTTTGATTTTGCCAACGGGAGTTTCACCGCAGCAACAGGAACTAAAAGATACTATTGATGATCTGGTAGGGATTGAGTCGACTAGTTTGGGATCTAGTGCTCCTGGTTTTGGAAACAGTGCGGCATACTCAGAAATTCAGAACCAGAATGGTGAGATGCAAGTAGCAAACCTAGATCTCTATTTTGTAGATGAAGATTATATTTCTCAATTTGATTTAAAAATAGTAGCAGGACGCGCTTTTTCAAGAGATTTTGCAACAGATTCTACCCAAGCTATGGTTGTTAATGAAAGAGCGGTAAAATTATTAGGCTATAGTTCTGCTGAAGAAGCTATAGGGGCAAATTTTAGACAATGGGGTAGGGAAGGTAAAGTTATTGGAGTGATCAAAGATTTTCATTTTACCTCACTGCAACGAGAAATTGCACCACTGACTATGAGACTTGAAGAAAGTAATACGGATTTAATTGCTGTAAAGATAAGTTCTAAAAACATTCAACAGACTGTAGCAGCTATTGAGGCAACTTGGAAGGCTATAATACCAGATGCCCCTTTTGATTATTATTTTTTAGATGAGGTATTTAATAGGCAATACCAGACAGAGGAACGTTTTGGGAATCTTTTTCTAAATTTTGCTGGGCTTGCTATTCTAATTTCTTGTTTAGGATTATTAGGTCTTGCCGCTTATAGCACCCTTCAACGCAGACGCGAAATAGGTATTCGTAAAGTACTGGGTTCATCAATTTCAGGAGTTGTGCACCTTTTATCTGTTGAGTTTCTAAAGCTAGTAGGTATTGCTTTTTTGATCGCAACACCCATAGCTTGGTTTTTTATGCACTATTGGTTAGAAGATTTTGCATATAGAATAGCTATACAATGGTGGATGTTCTTCCTTGCTGGCGTATCTGCATTACTTATTGCACTTTTAACGGTTAGTTTTCATGCGGTAAAAGCTGCTATTGTCAATCCTGTAAAAAGTTTGCGAACAGAATAATTCATCAATTGGTGCTGAGTATGGCTCAAAACATAAAATAAAAATAAACAGTTATGTTTAGAAACTATTTAAAAATCGCTTTACGTAATCTTATTAAAAATAAGGGGTATTCTACTATAAATATTGGAGGTCTTGCTATCGGTATGACTTGTTTTTTATTGATTTCGTTATTTGTAAGTAACGAACTTTCGTATGATAGTTATCATGAAAAGGGAAGTAATATTTATAGAGTAGTACATCATGGTAGTGAAGATAATTTAGAAGATCAATGGATTTGGGGGAATGCACCCGTTGGAGCGGCGTTAAAAAAAGATTTCTCTGAAGTTATTGAAAAAGTTCAATTTTCAGGGAGATCAGATAATTTATTTAAATACCAAGATATTTCTTTTCAGGAGGGAAATTGCTTTTATGTAGATCCAACAGTATTTGAGGTATTTAGTTGGCCATTACTTTCTGGTAATCCTAAGACTGCGCTAGAAGCTCCTTACACTATAGTATTGACCGAAAGCACCGCCAAAAAATACTTTGGTAATGAAGATCCTATGGGTAAAACTTTAGATGGCGTTGGTGGTAGAGCTAATGATGGTATCTATACCGTAACTGGGGTCATGAAAGATATCCCCGAAAATTCGCATTTTTCTTTTGATGTTTTGATGTCCATGAGTTCTTTTTACCAAACTAGGCCAGGTATTTTTGATGCTTGGGGTTATGTAGATTTTTACACTTATTTTTTGGTAACAGATCATTTTGATCAAACCGCATTTCAGGCTAAAATGCCAGAATTTCTAAAAAGAAATAGACCTCCTGAAGATGCTGAATATTACTACAACCTTTCTTTTGAGCCTTTAAAAGATGCCTATTTAAATTCTAAAGCTGCTCGCCAGCCTGGTATTACGGGTAGTTTGTCTAATATTTATATTTTTTCCATTATCGGACTTTTTATTCTAGTAATTGCATCTATCAATTTTATGAACTTAGCTACTGCGCGTTCTTTAGAAAGGGCTAAAGAAGTTGGGATACGAAAAGTAATAGGAGCGGATAAAAAAGGATTGATCTATCAGTTTTTAGGAGAATCATTAATCATGGTTTTAGTTTCAGCACTAATTGGTTTGGTTTTAGTTGTGATATGCCTACCATGGATGAGTACAATAACGGGGAAGCAGTTTTTAGTTAAAGAAATTTTTAGTGGTTTTACACTTACCCTATATTTTGGAACTGCCTTAGTTACAGGTTTACTAGCAGGAAGTTACCCCGCTTTTGTGTTATCTGATTTTAAACCCTCTAAAGTATTAAAAGGAGTTTTTAGGACCTCTAAAAATGGGGTAAACCTTAGAAAAGGACTAGTGATATTCCAATTCAGCCTTTCCATCGCTTTAATTGCAAGTACTATCATTGTGTATACACAGTTAGCCTATATGCTAAATAAAAATTTAGGTTTTGATAGAGAACAACAATTGGTTATTGATTTTAATTGGGATAATGAAGTGCTCAATAGTTTGGAAACTATTAAAAGCGAGTTTTTAAGCCATCCTGATATTACATCTGTTTCTGCTTCTAGAACAGTCCCTGGTGGACATTTTCCTGCTGCTGGTACTAATATCGAAACCTATGAGGGTAAAATGGAAAATTTTGAACCATTTCTTTATGAAGTAGATGTTGATTTTATACCACATTATGATATAGAAGTTGTTGCTGGGAGAGCCTATTCCAGAGACTTTCCTACAGATACTATTTCTTCAATGGTAGTAAATGTAGCTGCAGCTAAAAGCTTTGGATATGCAAATCCATCAGATATTATAGGAAAGCGTTTTGCACAATGGGGAAAAGAAGGAACTATAGTTGGAGTGGTCCAAGATTTTAATTATTTATCACTACACCAACAAGTTGCTCCTTTAACCTTACGTTTAGAGCCTTACAGTAGTAGGTATTTATCCTTACAGCTAAAATCAAAGGATTTACAAAAAGTTATTAAAGATATTGGTAATAAGTGGGCAGTTTTAGCACCTCATCGTCCGTTTTTATATAGTTTTTTAGATGAATCTTTTAATACGCAATATGAAGCAGATTTTAAATTTAAGAAGCTATTTACCATATTTTCATTTCTTGCCATTTTAATAGCCTGTCTTGGTTTACTTGGTTTGGCAACCTATAGCGCTATTCAGCGGACTAAAGAAATAGGGGTTAGAAAAGTATTGGGAGCTGAGGTTGCTAGTATTGTAAAACTATTATCTAAAGACTTTATTAAGCTAGTATGTATTGCCATTCTTATTGCCACTCCTTTTTCATGGTATGTAATGCGCAAATGGCTTAATGCATATGCCTATAGTGTAGACGTAAATTGGTGGGTGTTTGCATTAGCAGGTCTTTTGGCACTTGCAATTGCAATACTAACCATTAGTTTTTTAGGGATTAAAGCAGCAAAAGCTAATCCTATTAAAAGCTTACGAACAGAATAATTCATCAACTTGTGCTGAGCGCAGTTGAAGCATCAATTAAAAAATCGTAAAGATGTTAAAAAACTATTTAAAAATAGCTTGGAGGAATTTACTTAAAAACAAGAGTTTTTCTTTGTTAAATATTATGGGTCTTTCCATTGGTCTTGCGGTAACAGCCCTTATTTTAATATGGGTTAATTTTGAAATGAACGTTGATCAATTTCATGAAAAGAAAGACCGGATTTATCAAGTATATAATCAAGCACCTGTAGATGGTGAAATATGGACTTGGAATTCCACTCCAAAAATCATGGCACCTACAATAAAAAATGATTATCCTGAAGTGAAAAGTGTTTCTAGATACTTCTATAATACAGAATTCTTATTTTCAAAAGAGGACAAGAGGATAAAATCTGTTGGTACTGTTGTTGATCCTGATTTTTTAAATATTTTCAGTTTTCCGCTATTGGAAGGAAATATCGAAACAGTTTTAGAAGATGTCAATTCCATCGTTATTACGGAAACATTTGCAAAAAAAATGTTTGGCAGCGAACCAGCGGTTGGTAAAATAGTAAAAGTAGATAATGCTGATAGTTTTAAAATAACGGGGATACTGAAAGATCATCCTAATAATACAGGGTTTAATTTTGAGTTTTTAATGCCTTGGGCCTACATTCATCAAAAAGGTTGGACCGATGAACATTGGGGAAACAATTCAATTGCCACTTATGTGCTGTTGAAGGATGGAGTAGACTATGATACCTTTTCAGAGAAAATTAAAACACTCCGCAAAAGGTACGACAAAGAATCTCCTGATATGATCACCTTTTTATATCCTTGGTCAAGGTATTGGTTGTATTCAGAATTTGAGAATGGAAAGGAAATTGGAGGTAGAATTGATCTTATTCGCATGTTTGGAATTATTGCTGCTATTATTTTAATTATTGCTTGTATCAACTTCATGAATTTAAGTACTGCCCGTAGCGAAAAACGAGCAAAGGAAGTGGGAATTCGGAAAGTTGTGGGAGCAAGAAAAACTGCGTTGATTGGTCAGTTTTTAGGAGAATCTATATTAATTTCAATACTAGCCTCAGTACTTGCATTAGTATTTGTGCTGCTGTTTTTACCATCCTTTAGTGAATTGGTAGAAAGACCATTGGTATTAGACTTGACTAATGTATGGTTCTGGTTAACTGTTTTTGGTGTTATACTTTTTACAGGAATATTATCAGGTAGCTATCCTGCCTTATACCTTTCTGGGTTTAAACCTTCTGCAGTATTAAAAGGAACTTTTAAAAAAATAAGCGCTCCAATTACACCTAGAAAAGTCTTGGTGGTACTTCAATTCTCTGCAGCCATTATTCTTATTACTGCGAGTCTCATCGTAACAAAGCAAATGAAAAAAGTTCAAGATCGGCAAGCGGGTTATGCTAAGAATAATTTAACTTATTCAACGATGGAAGGAGATATAGAAAAGAATTATACTTTGATTAAAACAGAGCTTTTATCTAAAGGAATAGCAGAATCTGTAACTAAAACCAATTCTCCAATAACAGAAACTCAGAGTAATACATGGGGTTTTGAGTGGAAGGGTAAAAGTGAGGATAATAAAACATTAGTGCATAGGTTTATTGCTGATGATGCTGTTGTAAAAACTATGGGTATTGAACTTATTGCAGGTCGCGATTTTGATTTGAAAAAATATCCAACTGATTCTACAGCTGCGATTATAAACGAATCATCGGTAAAACTAATGAATTTTGAAGAGCCTATAGGGCAAATAATTAAAGACAATAATAGAGATTGGCATATTGTAGGGGTGGTAAAAGATTTTGTTATGAATTCTCCATTTCAAAAAGTTGAGCCTATTGTAATAGAGGGAGCCAAAGCTTGGTTCAGTGTCATCCATATCAAGCTTAATAAAGAAGTGAAAACATCAGAAAGTCTAGCTAATGTAGAAGCTGTTTTCCGTAAGTATAACCCAGAGTACCCTTTCAATTATGAGTTTGTAGATCAGGCATATGCTAAGAAATTCAATGATGAAAAAAGAACAAATCAATTGGTTAGCTTGTTTACCCTTATCACAATTTTCATTTCTTGTCTAGGTCTATTTGGTTTGGCGAGTTACATGGCAGAAAATCGGATTAAAGAAATTGGGATTCGAAAAGTTTTGGGAGCATCAGTTAAAAGTATAACAACATTATTGTCTAAAGACTTTTTAAAATTAGTTCTAATAGCTATTGTAATTGCTGTACCAGTTTCTTGGTATTTTATGAACAAATGGTTAGAAGATTTTGCATACAGAATAACTATTTCTTGGTGGATTTTTGCACTTGCTGGAATTATGGCATTAACCATAGCATTATTAACAGTAGGTTACCAAGCAATTAAAGCAGCCATAGTTAACCCTGTAAAAAGTTTACGAACAGAATAATTCATCAACTTGTGCAGCGCGTAGTCGAAGCATCAATCAAAAAAATCAATCAATTATGTTAAAAAATTATATCAAAATAGCGTTTCGGAATTTACAGAAGAAAAAAGGACATGCTTTGTTAAATATCGGAGGGCTTTCTATTGGAATGGCAACTACAATCTTAATAGGCGTTTGGGTGTTTGATGAACTATCGTATAACAAAGGTTTTGAAAACTACGATCGTATTGCTCAAGTAATGCAAACACAAACCTTTAGTGGAGAAATTAAGACAGATTCCAATCAGCCTATGCAATTAGCACCTGTACTCCGTACAGATTATGGCGATTATTTTGAACATGTCATTACAAGTACTTTTCCTTTTGATGTTTTATTTACGGTTGGCGAAAATAAAATCTCTTATTCTGGTTCTTTTACAGAACCAGCTATCACAGAAATGTTATCCTTAAAAATGCTTACAGGTACAAGAGGGGCCTTAGAAGATCCTTCATCAGTAATAGTATCAAAAACAGCAGCTTTAGCACTTTTTGGTACTACTGATATTGTTGGTAAAAATGTGCAGATAGGATCTTCTACCACCCTTTTAGTTGCTGGTGTTTATGAAGATCTTCCAAAAAATAATAGTTTTTCGAATCTTAAGTTTATTGCATCTTGGGAATTTTTAAAAAAAGCGCAAGGTTATGAAGAGCGTGTTGGATGGGGAAATAATTGGTTTCAGACTTTTGTACAATTAAAGGACGGAGTAGCTGTAGATGTGGCATCTACTGTTATTAAAAATTCTAAACTTGATAATTTAAGTAAAGAAGATGCTTCTAGTGCAAATTTTAAACCAGTAATTCATTTACACCCCTTATCAAAATGGCATTTATATTCTCGTTTCGAAAATGGTATTAATACTGGAGGCGCTATAGATAGCGTTTGGTTATTTGGTATTATTGGAATTATTATTTTATTGTTGGCATGTATTAATTTTATGAATCTTACTACTGCTCAATCTGTTAAAAGGTCTAAAGAAGTAGGGATTCGTAAGACTATAGGGTCTATACGCTATCAATTAATATTTCAATTTCTAATAGAATCTTTTTTAGTAGTATGCATTGCCTTTGTATTTTCATTAATATTAGTGCTCTTAGCACAATCTACTTTTAATGAGGTAACGCGTAAATCTTTAAGTATCCCTTGGAATTCATATGAGTTTTGGGCTATCTCAATTTGTTTTATAGCACTTACTAGCCTTATCTCGGGTAGTTATCCGTCTTTTTATTTGTCCTCTTTTAAACCTATAAAAGTTTTAAAAGGAACTTTTAATCGAAAAGATGGCGCCGTACCCTTACGTAAAGTTTTAGTGGTTTTTCAGTTTGTTATCTCTACGGCATTAATAATAGGCACTGTTACTATATATAGGCAAATGAAGTATGTAGAAAACAGACCTTTAGGATACGAGAGAGAAGGAATTGTATATGTGCCTATTACTAAAAAAGATATTCTAAATCGTTTTGAAACGGTACAAAAAGAAATTCTTGAGTCACAAGATATTGAAAATGTTGCCGCCTCTGATGTGTTGGTAACCGGTACGTTCACTACAAATAGTGGTTTTGATTGGAAAGGGAAGGATCCAAGTTTTGCAGAAGAATTTAATACGCTGAGGGCTACACATGATTTTGGTGAAATGATAAATTGGGAGTTAAAAGAGGGTAGAGGCTTTTCTAGAGATTTTAAAAGCGATTCTTTAGCTTTTGTTATAAATGAAACTGCAGTACGTTATATGGGGCTAGAAAATCCAGTAGGCGAATATGTAAAATGGGGAGATAATGGTAAATTTAAGATTGTAGGTGTTGTTAAAGATATGGTGACTAGATCTCCTTTTACGGCTGTGAAACCTACTATTTTTACCTTACATTATGGAAATTTCTTGAACTATATTAATATTAAAATCAAGCCAAACAGAAGCCCAAAAGAAGCCTTGGCACATATGGAAAGTGTTTTTAAAAAATACGATCCAGAACAACCTTTTTCATATACATTTTTAGATGATGAGTACCAGCAATATTTTTCTGAAGAAAAGCGCATGGGGAAATTAATAAGCTTCTTTGCCTTATTAGCAATTCTAATCAGTTGTATTGGAATCTTTGGTCTTTCTGCATTTATGGCAGAACAACGTTTTAAAGAAATTGGCATCCGAAAAGTATTAGGAGCATCAGTGTATAGCATATGGAAAATGCTTTCTAAAGATTTCCTTTTATTAGTGATCATCTCTTGTATCATAGCAATACCTATTGGTTATTATTATATGAACAATTGGATTCAAGAATTTAATTATAGAGCAGAATTAAGCTGGTGGATTTTTGCAATAGCTATTTTAGGATCATTGGTCACTACATTTATTACCATCAGTTTTCAATCTATTAAAGCAGCAGTTACTAAACCGGTAAAAAGTTTACAAACAGAATAATTCATCAATTTGTGCTGAGCGTAGTCGAAGCATTAAAAAAAGCATCAATCATGTTAAAACAATATATTAAAATTGCTTGGCGTAATCTTTTAAAAAATAAACAGCAAACTATTATTAATTTAATGGGGCTTACCATAGGTACCGTTAGTTGCCTTTCCATTTTACTATTTGTGTTTGCCCAAATTGGCTATGATGAACATCATAAAGATGCCGCATCCATTTACAGAGTAGAAACCATTATAGAAAGAGATGAAGCAGAAACTTTTAATACGGCAGCAGCCTCGCCTCCAATTGCTTTTGCGCTAAAAGAAGATTTTCCAGAAGTAAAAGAAGCTACTCGTGTTGTTTTAACCGATGTGTTTTATAGTAATTTAATTGCTGCTGCTGATAGTAATGATGCGTATTATGAGCCTAGAGTTTATATGGCAGATTCTACTTTTTTTAAAGTGTTTAGTTACAAATTTATAGAAGGAAGACCAGAAACAGCTTTAGATGAACCTAATGCATTAGTGCTTTCTTCGTATTTAGCACATAAAATGTTTGGGACTAAAAAGGCATTAGGAAAAGCGGTAACATGGGGTAGTGGTGTAGATGCACAAACCTTAACCGTTAAAGGTGTATTTGATGAAACCTATGGAAAATCGCACTTAAACCCTAATTATATTGTGAGTATGAGTACACCAGGGATGGGAACTTTTGTACAAAATTTTGAAAGTTTTGCTACCAATAATTTTGTGTATAGTTATGTAAAAATGTTACCTAATGCTAATGTGAGTAGTTTACAAAATAAGCTTCCCAATTTTATCCAAGAGAGAGGGGCAAAAGACTTATCAGATGCAGGGATGACCAATAAAAAGCTATTATTAAAGAAAGTCCCTGATATTCATTTGTATTCAGCAGGACGAGACAATCAAATTCATGAGGTTTCTAATATTAAATTCCTCTATTTTTTATTACTATTAGCATTTTTTATTCAGTTAGTAGCCTGCATTAACTTTATCAACCTAAGTACTGCAAGAGCCAGTAAAAGGGCTAAAGAAATTGGGGTTCGTAAAGTTGTTGGTGCTGATAAAAATATGCTAATGCGTCAATTTTTAGGAGAATCTTTATTATTGTCTTTATTTGCAATGCTTATAAGTATTCCACTAACAATTTTAGCACTTCCTTTGGTTAATCAACTTACTGGAGCAAGTCTAGTATATCAGGATCTATTGCATTGGGAAATAGGATCATTGTTATTTGCCTTAGGAATATTTACAGGTTTAGCCTCTGGGATATATCCTGCACTCATATTATCAGCTATTAAACCTATTAAAGCACTTAAAAGCGCTACGATATTGCAATCTGGTAATGGAAATTTTAGAAAAGCTTTGGTCATTTTTCAGTTTGTGGTGTCTATTGGTTTGGTTGCTACAGTAATAATAGTAGCACAACAGTTTCGGTTTACACAAGAAAAAGACTTGGGATACAATAAGAATAACCTATTAGCTTTACGAATTGGTACTGATGAAGCATCAAGTAAATTTGAATCGCTTAAATCTTCATTTACGAGCATTCCAGGGGTACTTAGTGTATCTAGCGGTAATTATGCTCCTTCGGAAGTGATACTTAGTGATAACGGTTTATATCTTCCTGGTGGGAACAGAGAAAATACCACAATAGTTAAAAGACAAGGCGTAAGTGATGGTTACTTTGAAACCATGAACATCCCTTTGATTATAGGAAGAGATTTTACTCCCGCAGATACGCTTGATCAGATCATCGTGAATCAGGCAACATTAAAAGCCTTTAACATTAAAGAAGAAGAAGCTCTAAGTTCTAGACTGATTCAAAGTTTTGGGGATGAAACTTATGAAATGCAGGTTATTGGTGTGGTAAAAGATTATCATTATGCTTCTCTAAAGCACGAAATTGCACCATTGTTTTTACATAAAGAAAGCGATCCAAATTGGTTATTTCTAAAAACCAATACTACAGACTATGCACAACTCTTGGAAAAATTAGAAAAACAATGGAAAATAACAGTTAAAAATGTTCCTTTTGATTACAGGTTTGTAGATAGTGAAGTGGAACGACTATACGATGATGAAAAACGCTTAGGGCAACTTTCTATGGTTTTTACAATTTTAGCGATTCTTATTAGTTGTTTGGGACTTTTTGGATTGGTTTCTTATGTAGCAGAGCAAAAGAAAAAAGAAATAGGAATCCGAAAAGTATTAGGAGCAAGTGTACGTTCAGTAGTACAATTGCTCACACAAGATTTTATAAAGCTAGTACTTGTTTCATTAGTTATAGCATCACCAATAGCCTATTACTTTTTACAAGGCTGGTTAGAAGGTTTTACCTATCATATCGACATCCAGTGGTGGGTTTTTGCACTATCAGGTGGCTTTGCTTTAATGATCACTTTTTTAACTGTTGCTTTTAAATCACTAAAATCTGCTACAGCAAACCCAGTAAAAAGTTTACGAACGGAATAAAAAATACAACATGTATAAACTATTTTTTAAAATTGCAACAAGGTATTTGCTTAAAAATAAGCTCTATTCTTTTATCAATATTTTTGGTATGGCAATTGGCGTGGCTTCCTTTGTACTGATTATGCTGTATGTAAACTATGAACGTAGCTATGATAAATTTGAAGGCTCAGAGCAGGTATATAGAGCTTACATGGAATACATGGAAGGAGATGCCTTTGTACCTGGGGATGCACAAACCTATAATTTAACTGGGCCTGCTTTAAAAAAGGAATTCCCCGAAGTACTAGATTATGTTCGGTTTTATTTTTTTGAAAAACTAACCTTTCAATTAGGGGAACGTATATTAGAACAACCTTTGGGCTCATTGGCAGACCCTTCGTACTTTACCATCTTTAACTATCCACTGTTAAAAGGAGAAAAAGAAACGGTGCTTTCTCAACCTTATTCTATTGTGCTTTCTGAATCATTTGCGCAAAAATTGTTTGGAGATGAAAATCCAATACAAAAAACAATTTCTGCATTTAGGGATGGTGAAAAAGCAGTTCTTACAGTAACAGGTATCATGGCCGATGTTCCTAAAACCGCTCACTATAGAAATTCGTTTTTAATTTCTTATGAAACCGAAAAAACATGGACAGATTATGGTCCAAGGATTCATGAACTCAATTGGAATATGAATAATTATTATACCTATTTAAAACTAGATAAAAATGCTAATGTTGCAGCATTGCGTCAGAAAATAATAGATAGTGATATAGAAGAAGATACAGAAGAACAACATGGTATTGAAGCTCTTGAAGACATTCATTTATATTCCAATAAGCCCTATGAAGTTTCGGCAAATGGGAGTGTTACACGTATTAAATTTTTAATGGCTATTGCTTTTATTATTCTAATACTTTCTTGGCTAAACTATATAAACCTATCAGCAACAAAGTCTATGGAGCGGGCAAAAGAAACGGGTATTCGTAAAGTTTCCGGAGCGCAAAAATCACAATTAATTATTCAATCTCTCATAGAATCTATTTTATTAAATTTTATCGCTATTTCAATTTCTTTAGTTTTTGTTGTAATTCTATTACCTATTTATAATAACATTACGGGTAAAGCACTTAGTATAGGCTTAACTAATATCACTACTTTTTTACCTTATTATCTCTTTATATTATTGGGTATGATTCTCGCTGGGCTATACCCAGCATTACTATTGAGTAACTATTCTCCTGTAAAAGCCTTAAAAGGTAAAATACAGGCTTCTACCCAAGGTTTGGTAATTAGAAAAGGACTTATTGTTACTCAATTTTTAGCCACTATTATTTTATTAATAGGCACTATTGTAGTAACCAAGCAGATTCATTTTTTAGAAAGTCAGCCCATAGGGGCTAATATTAATCAAGTTGTTGCATTAAAAGGAGAAGTAGTTAGTACTAAAGTAGATTCTCTTTTGACTAGAGATTACAAAGTTTTACAAGAAGAATTAAAGAAATTACCTTTTGTTCAACAAGTAGCGATAACACAGACCTACCCTGGCGATAGTTTTGATAATCTCTCCTCTACTCGTGGAATCTTTTTGCCTAATGGCACTCAAGAAACCGATAAAATATTTTATACCTATCATGCGCAACCAGACTATTTTGATTTAGTAGATATCGAATTTTTGTCTGGAGGTACCTTTCTGCCGTCATCAGATTTAGGAGGAAGACAGGTTGTAGTTAATGAAACGTTCCTTAAAAATATGGGGATTTCATCTCATGAAGACATTCTAAATAAAACATTACGTTTTTGGGGTAATAATGAGTGGAAAGTAACAGGAATTATTAAAGATTATTATCATTTTGGATTGAAAAGTTCTATGTTACCTATGATGATTAGATATGAACGCAGTGATGTAAGTAATCTTTTGGTAAAATTAGATGCTTCAGCAACATCACTAACAGGTTTTGAATCTTCTATACAACAAATTAAATCTGAATGGACTAAGGTTTTTCCAAGAAGTACCTTTAACTATACTTTTTTAGACCAGAAGTTTGAAGCACAATACAAAGATGATAAAGCTTTTGGAACTGCTTTCCAGATTTTTACGCTTTTGGCAATATTCATTGCTTCTTTAGGACTGTTTGGACTTACATCGTATACCGTGATACAACGTAAAAAAGAGATAGGAATAAGAAAGGTTAATGGAGCAACGATACCACAAGTGCTTGGTCTTCTGAATATAGATTTTGTAAAATGGATAGGTTTGGCATTTCTTATTGCTACCCCTATTTCTTGGTACGCTATGCATAAATGGTTAGAAGGTTTTGCATACAAAACAACATTGAGTTGGTGGATTTTTGCACTAGCGGGTATTTCAGCACTTTTCATTGCATTGTTAACGGTAAGCTGGCAAAGTTTTCAAGCAGCAATTGCTAACCCAGTTGATTCGTTAAGAGATGAATAATATATAAATTATGATAGTACAACTGTTTAAGGTGATTTTTAGAAATATTGGTAGAAAGAAATTCTTGAGCTTCACCAAAATTTTAGGCTTAATAGTAGGCTTTACTGTTTTTATTTTCCTGATTGAAAAAATACAGTATGAAACGAATTACGACAAGTTTTGGGATAATTCTGGAGCTATCTATAGAGTTGCTTTAGATGTTACTTATGAGAATGGCGAAGAAGTGAAATCTGCAAAAAACTTTGGAGGATCGTCAGAGTTATTAGATGAAGAATTAGAGAGTATTATTTCTCATTGTAATATTGGAAAAGATGTAGTTACGGTTTTTAATGGGCCACAGCAGAAAATACAAGACGTGAATTTTGTTTGGAGTGATCCTACATTTTTTGAAGTATTTAACAGAAAAATTTTAGCCTCAAAAAGTACTTCCTTGCTTGAAAATATACATGGAGTTGCTATTTCAGAATCTTTTGCAAAAAAATTATATGGAAATGAAAATCCTTTAGGAAAAGAATTAAGCGTTAATGAAGGGTGGAAATATGTAGTGGACACAGTTTTTGAGGATATTCCAGACAATAGCCATTTAAAGATTGATATGGTAGGAACGTACAAAACCCTCTTCTACTATTTGCAAAATTTTGATAATAAAACGCAGTTATTAATAGATAATCCTAATTATACCTATCAGAAACCTACACCATATGCTGTTAACAGATGGCAATCTCCTGTAGAGTACCGCTCTTATTGTTATATAAAATTAGCAAAAAGAGCATCAATTGCTAGTATTCAAAAACAGCTGCCTACTTTACTTGAAAAGGTGGCGTTACCGCAAAAGCTTAAAGATGCCGATATGGATTTTATATTTCAGCCTGTAACTGATATCCATTTAAAATCTAAATTAGATCATGAAGCATTTACGAATGGTAATCTTACACAGGTTGTATTTCTTTTTATTATAATTATTGTTGTATTACTGGTATGTATCATCAATTTTATCAATCTAAATACTATTTCTACGATAGAAAATGCTAAAAATCATGCTATTAGAGTGCTGAATGGTGCTCGGTATAGAGAAGTATTTAGACTAATGTTTACAGAAAGTTTGTTCTTTAATCTTGTGGCTATAGGCGTTGCTACATTTTTAGCATATTATTTAATAGAATCACAGCTCTTGCTACACAAAATATCAACCTATAGTATGCTAATAGTAGCTAGTATTGGAGTTGTTGTTTCTTTTATGGCAAGTGGTCTCCCATTTCTATCTATAGTAAAGCATAAGGCTTTTTCTACGATAAGATCTGGAGGTCAAAAATTACATCAAAAATGGACTAGCCAAAAAATAATGGTGACTTTACAATTTTCGATCACTATTATACTGATTATCTCTACAATTGGGATCTACAAACAAATGAGGTTTATGATGGACAGGGATTTAGGTTTTAATGGTCGTGAAACCATATTTAGTTATACACCTATGACTATGAACCAACATCCAGAACTTTCTAGTAAACTAACTACCTTTAGAAATGAAGTAGCTGCTTTAGGAAGTGTTACTTCGTTCACTACAAGTTCTTCTATTCCAGGAAAACCAATCCATCGCCTTAATGATAAAGTGAAAGCTTTAGACGAAGAAATTCCATTCCCTGCTACTTTTAACCTGGTAAGTATTGATGATGGGTATGTAGATGTTTATGCAATTCCTTTGGTAGCAGGTGAAAATTTGAGAAATCAAGAAGACTGGAAATCAAATGAAATCCTGATTAATAAAAGCGCACTTTCAAAAATGAATATGATTAATGCCAATAACGCTATTGGCAAATCTATTACAATAGGAGAGCGGAATTATGAAATAAAAGGAGTGGTAGAAGATTATCATCACATATCATTGCATACGCCAGTTAGACCAACCATTTATCAACAAAATATTATATGGGATCACTCTGTGGGTTATTATTCGTTTCAAGTAAATACTAATGATATATCAAATACAGCGTCACAAATTGCAGCAATATGGAATCAATTATATCCTAAGGAAGAGTTTATTTTTAATTTTTCCAATGCAGCATTTGAAGCACAGTATCTACAGGATCAAAAATTCAGCCAAATACTAAGTTATTCAACCCTTTTAGCCTTACTAATATCATGCTTAGGCCTTTTAGGGGTAGCATTGTTTAATACAAAGAAAAGGAAGAAAGAAATTGGAATTCGAAAAGTAAACGGCGCTCAAATAAATCAAATACTTGTTACTCTTAATAGCGATTTTATAAAATGGGTAGTTATTGCTTACATTATTGCTTGCCCCATAGCATGGTATGCTTTAAACGAGTGGCTAGAAAGTTTTGCTTACAAAACCAGTATAAGTTGGTGGATATATGCATTAGCAGGTTTTATAGCATTAGTAATTGCTATTTCTTCTGTGAGTTGGTTAAGTTATAGAGCAGCCACTATAAACCCCGTTGAAGCTTTAAAAGAAGAGTAAAATCAATTAATCAAAAAAAATAAATGAATGCTTAAACACAACTTAAAATTGTTTTTTAGGAATATTAAAAGGTATAAAAGCACGTTTTTAATCAATTTGATAGGATTATCAACGGGTTTAACCTGTGTAATTTTAATTACACTTTGGGTGATTGATGAGCTTAAAGTAGACACTTTTCATGAGAATGATGCACAATTATACCAAGTTTGGAATGGTTTTACTACGCCAGAAGGAATTAGAGTATTAAGTTGGACTCCTCCTATGCTAGCAAAAACAATGCAAGAGCAATTGCCAGAAGTAAAATATGCTACAGCACAGACTTTACCAGAATGGTTTAAAGAGACACCACTAAAAGTTGACGAAAAAATCTATAAAGCCTCAGGAATTTTTGCCGAAAAAGATTATTTTAAAATATTCACCTATATATTATTAGAAGGAAGTAAAGAACAAGTTTTGACTGGCCTAAATAGTATTGTAATATCCGAGTCTTTAGCAAAACAACTTTTTGGTTCTACAAAAAATAGTATGGGTAAGGTTGTAGAATGGGATATTTTAAATACCAAAAGAAGTCATCAAGTAAGTGGCGTTTTTAAAGATGTGCCAGCTAATGGAACCACAAAATTTGATTTTATTCTACCCTTTAAAAATTGGGAAAATGCGATACTAAACGCAGGAGGTCAAATAGATTGGGTTACGAATAACCCAGCAACTTATGTGGTATTAGAAAATGGTACTGATGCAAAGGCTTTTGCATCGAAAATAAAAGACTTTTCTAAGCAACAAGATAAAGAGGTAAATGCAGACTTAATCATGACGCAATACTCTTCTAACTATTTATATGGAAATTTTATAAATGGAAAACAAGCTAGAGGAAGAATGAATTATGTATATCTTTTTTCTTTAATTGCCTTGTTTATTTTAGTAATTGCCTGTATTAATTTTATGAATCTTTCTACTGCTAATGCAACCAGAAGATTAAAAGAAATTGGTATAAAAAAAGTAATGGGTTCTAAAAGAAAATCATTGATTAGTCAATATTTTGGAGAGTCTATCCTAACGGCTTTTATATCATTTGGTATCGCTGTAGCATTAGTTAGTTTATGCTTACCAAAGTTTAATGAAATTACTGGTAAAAATGTTGCTATAACTATTTCTAGCCTTGGAATTTTGATTGTAGTAGTTTTGGGAACAGGTATTTTAGCGGGCAGTTACCCTGCATTACACCTTTCTCGTTTTAATGCATTAAAAGTGTTAAGAGGAAATATAAAAGGTTCTCTAAGCGAAGTATGGATACGTAAAGGTTTAGTTATTTTTCAATTTGCATTAAGTGTTCTTTTAATAGTTTCTGTTTTAGTAGTCTATCAACAAATAACTTTTGTGCAAACCAAAAGCCTAGGCTTGGATAAGGATAATATTATTTATTTTAATCAGGAAGGGAATTTAAAACAAAATTCTGAAGCTTTTTTAGAAGAAATTAAAACTATTTCTGGAGTAGTAAATGCAGCTACCACTACGCAAAATATTATTGGGACTGATATCAATACAACAGGAGGCTTGGTATGGAGTGCTAATGATGATAATCGTAAAAGCCGTTTTAATGAATTGCGAATAGGTCATGATTTTATTGAAACCATGCAAATGGAAGTGAAGGGGGGTAGAGCATTTTCAAAAGCCTTTGCCACAGATAGTACTGCAATTGTTTTTAATGAAACTGCCATTAAAGTAATGAATATAGAAAACCCAATAGGTAAAACTGTTCGTTATGGTGCTACGCAATATCACATTATAGGAGTATTAAAAGATTTTCATTTTAAATCTTTGCGAGAAGCTGTAACCCCAATGTTTTTTAGACTTGCCCCAAAAAATAGGTATTTACAATTTGCAGTTCGTATTCAAAAAGGTAAAGAAAGAGAGACTTTAACTGAAATTAATGCAGTCTATGAAAAGTTTAATCAAGGATATACATTTAATTACCAGTTTTTAGATACAGATTATCAAGCACAATACCAATCCGAATTACAGGCTGTCACGCTATCAAAATACTTTGCAGTTTTAGCTATCATCATTTCGTGCTTAGGTCTTTTTGGATTAACAATCTTTACCGCAGAGCGAAGAAAAAAAGAAATAGGAATACGAAAAGTTTTAGGGCAAAATGCCTTACAAGTTACCATGATGCTTTCGGGCGAATTTATAAAGTTAGTTTTAGTGGCAATCCTAATAGCTTTACCACTTGCTTATCTAATATCTAATGATTGGTTGTCTGGTTTTGCGTACCACGTTCCTTTACAGTTTTGGAATTTTGTTGGGGCAGGTATTTTGGCAATTCTGGTGGCAATTTTTACCGTTTCTAGTCATGCCATAAAAGCAGCAAATACTAATCCGGTAGAAGCATTAAGAGATGAATAATTAATCTAAAATTATAGTTTATGTATAAAAACTACTTAAAAATAGCAATAAGAAGCTTATATAAAAATAAAGTAAGTTCTATAATTAATAGTATTGGTTTGTCTTTAGGCATAATAGCCAGTATGGTGATTTTTATATTTGTTCAGTACGAATCTTCTTTTGATAGTTATCATGATAACGCTGATCAGAGTTATAGAATAGTTCAGCATACATCTTTATCCAATGAAACTTTATATTGGAATACTACAGCATATCCTTTAGCAGAAGCCTTGCGAAATGATTTTCCAGAAATAGAAAACGTAACTCAAATTTCTGGTCCAGTAAGTCGAACTTTTAAAGTTGAAGACCATCTAAAAAATACGAAACTTTTTGAGGAACCTAAAGTATTATTTGTAGACCCTTTTTATACACAGACCTTTAATGTAAAATGGCTGGCAGGAGATGCAAATACAGCACTTAAAGAAACTAATTCTGTTGTATTAACAGAACAATTGGTGCAAAAGTTTTTTAATAAACATAGTGATTATCAAAGTGTATTAGGCAAAACTATATACTTACAAAGTAAAGATCCTTTGTTGGTTACAGGAGTGGTAGAGCGTCCACTAGGGAATTCGGATCACCAATATAATATGCTAATTCCGTATGAATTCTTTAAAATTAATAACCCATATTTTACGGCAAATTGGTCAGGAAACTATCAAGGTTCCACTTTTGTGACTTTAAATAAAAATTCTGAACAGCATATTTTGGAATCTAAAATTGATTCATGGAAGAAAAAATACTTGAATAAAGAGGATGACAAACGTATCTCTTATAAGTTACAACCTTTAAAAGAAATGCATACTAGTACTTTATACGGTTCTAGTCCTGGAGGTTATATGATGCCTAAAAAAATATTGAATACTTCTATTGCCGTTGCAATTTTTATTCTTTTGTTGGCTATGGTTAATTTTATTAATCTTTTAACTGCAGAATCTAATGCTAGGTCAAAAGAAGTAGGGATGCGTAAGGTAATGGGGAGTAGTCGTATTAATTTGGTATTTCAATTTATTTTTGAGAACAGCTTAATCATTTTAATCGCTTTAATAGTTTCTGTTTTTGCAATTAAATATAGTTTAGATATTTTGAACAATTCGCTCACTATGATTTCTCTAAAACTCAAATTTGAATGGATTCATTATGGTATTACAGTTATTATCGGATTATGTACAGTACTTATTGCAGCGGTTTATCCTGCATTTGTTGTTTCGGCCTTTAAACCAGTTCAAGCACTAAAAAATAAAATGTATTCACCACCAAAGAAAGGGTTTAGTCTAAGAAAACCTTTGGTTACATTTCAATTTGTAATTGTACAATTATTCTTAATTGCTGCTATTGTAATGTATGTACAAATGAATTATTTTAAGCGAGGTGATTTAGGGTTTTCTAAAGAAGCAATAATAATGGTTGATGTGCCACAGACTGATAAATCTAAAGTTTTTAAAGAAAGATTATTAGCGGATAGCGGTGTCTCTAAAGTTACTTTTGGTTCTGGTCCTCCAATGGCCGTAAATGATTTTCAATTAGGTACCAATTATTGGTTGCCAGAACAATCTAAAAAAGAAGCTTATGAGGCCAAAATGAAAATTGGAGATCCTAATTATTTAAATTTTTATGATCTTAAGCTTTTGGCAGGGCGAAATTTCTATACTAATAAAGACAGCTTTGACGAATTTATAGTGAACGAAACTTTTTTAAAATCTTTTGGATGGACACCAGAATTGGCTATTGGTAAAAAAGTGCAAATAAATGAAGGAAAAGCTACTATTGTTGGTGTGGTGAAAGACTTTCATAATAATTCGCTACAATACAAGATTACACCTTGTGTTATTTTAAATTGGAATTATTATAAAAATAATGCTTTTATAAAATTATCTAAGGATAATAATTATAAGAATTTAGAGCTTATTGAAACTGTTTGGAAAGATACTTTTACCAATTCTCTATACGACTATAGTTTTTTAGATAAGGCTATTGAAAAAGAATATCTTGTAGAGAATTTTGTATTTCTAGCATTTCGCATTTTTTCAATATTGGCTATTGGTATAAGTTGTCTGGGTTTATTTGGACTAATGTCGTTTGTAATAACAAAAAAAAGAAAAGAAATTGGAATTCGGAAAGTATTAGGTGCTTCGTCCATACAAAACTTAACTGTTTTTATAAAAGAGTTTACAATACTGGTGGTATTAGCTTTTATGATTTCTGCACCTACAGGGTATTATTTTGTAAATAGATGGTTAGAGAGTTTTACATATAGAATTGAGTTGTCTTTTTGGATGATTTTGCTTGGCGGCCTCATTACATTTTTAATTGCTTTTTGTATCAGTAGCTTCCAATCATTGAAGGTTTCAATGGCAAATCCAATACATGTACTAAAAGAAGAATAATAACTAAGAGATATAAGAAATGAGAAATTTTATAGCGTTTGTATTACTGTGTTTTATAACCCAAATTGGGTTAGCTCAAAATTATATTGGCAATGAAAAAGGTATTGAAGTTATTTTATCTAATACAAAGAAATTCTCTTCGTATGTGATGGACTCAAATTATGAAGCAATAGGAAACTGTTACACAAAAGATGGTAAAATATTTCCTAATAGAAGAGATATTATAGAAGGGCGTAAGGACGTTACTGCGTATTGGGTAGTTCCAAAAGGTGTTCGTATATCACATCATAAAGTTATGCCACAAGAAATTAAAATTATTGGAAATGAAGCCTATGATTATGGTTATTATGAAGGTATTACGGTTACAGCAGATGGTAAAGAAGTGCCTTGGAAGGGTAAGTATGTGATCATTTGGCGAAAAGTAGGTTCTGATTGGAAAATTTATCTGGATATCTGGAACAGTATTCAAGGTTAAAAGTATACTAAAATTTATATAATCGATGTTAGACATGCTCTAACATATAAAATAATTAACAATGTTATTAGAATTAAAAAATATTTTTAAATGGGTTAATTCTGGAGGGCAACGGGTCTTCTTATTAAAAGATATTAATCTAGAAGTAGAAGAAGGCGAGTTTATTTCTATAATGGGACCTTCCGGTTCCGGGAAATCAACTTTACTTAACGTTATTGGTATGTTAGATGCCTTTGATGAAGGAGAGTATCATTTTCTGGATGAATCTGTACATACTTTAAAAGAAAAACACAGAGCCAATTTGTATAAAGAATATATTGGGTTTGTTTTTCAGTCGTATCATTTATTAGATGAACTTACAGTACAAGAAAATCTGGAAATGCCTTTGTTGTATAAAAAATATAAAAGTGCAGAACGTAAAGCAATGGTAGCTGATATGCTAGACAGGTTTAATATTGTAGGTAAAAAAGACCTTTTTCCTGCGCAACTTAGTGGTGGTCAACAGCAATTAGTAGGAGTAGCGAGAGCATTAATTGCCAATCCTAAGCTAATATTAGCCGATGAACCTACAGGTAATTTAAATTCTGCGCAAAGTGAAGAAATTATGGAACTTTTTCAAAAATTAAATAGTGAAGGAGTTACTATTATTCAAGTCACGCATTCCGAAAAAAATGCTGCCTATGGTTCAAGAATTATTAACTTATTGGATGGAAGGAAAATAAGGTAATAAAGACTATTAATTTTAAAAAAAATATGCTTAGCCTTTAAAAACTTCTGTTTTTATAACTTCTACAGAAATATCATCAATAGCAGCATTAAAATTAATCCCACTAATAAGATTAAAAAAATGCATGGCTCTTTCTCGCTTAATTTTTCCGGTGAGCATTTCTAAATCGATATCACCACCTTCTTGTTGCCAGGTAAAACAAGAATATTCTTGTATTTGTATAACACGGTGGGTTGTTTTGTATTCAGCAATATAAGTAGTCATTATTTTGGGGAAATTTTTATGAGTCTAACGTATAATTTTAAATGTAATAATCCATACATAAAACTATAGTTTTATTTTAATATTGTATATTTTCATTAAAAGTTATCTACAATAATGCTACTAGTTTTTCACAAATTAAATTAAACCTCTTGCTTTAATTTCTAAATATTTATTGATGGTGTTTATGGTTAAATCCTCAGGTTTTGTAAGTATGGTTTGTATGCCGTATTTTCGGAGTTCGTTTACTATAAGTTTTTTCTCATAGATAAATTTTTCTGCTATGGTTTGTTCAAAAATTTGATAAGTAGTTTTTGCTTTATTTTTAATGAATTTTTCTAATTCCGTATTTTCAAAAAATATAACAACTAAAAGGTGTTTTTTGGCTATAGATTGTAAATAAGGGAGCTGTCTATGCAAGGCATCTAAAGTTTCAAAATTGGTATATAATAATAAAAGACTGCGTTGGTTTAAATTTCTCTTAATATCTATGTATAATCTACTATAATCACTTTCTATAAAATCTGTTTTTAAGTTATAAAGAGTTTCTAATATTAGATTCATTTGAGCACTTCTTCTTTGAGCAACAATTCTATTTTCTATTGCATTACTAAAAGCAAACATACCAGCTTTATCATGTTTTTTTAAAGCGATATTACTAATTACTAAAGTTGCATTTATGGCATAATCTAAAAGGCTTAATTCCTTAAAAGGCATTTTCATAACTCTACCTTTGTCAATTACAGAATAAATGGGTTGCGATTTTTCATCTTGGAACTGGTTTACCATGAGTTGACTTTTTTTGGCAGTGGCTTTCCAGTTAATATTTCTGATGTCATCACCTTGGATATAATCTTTTATTTGCTCAAATTCCATTGTATTTCCAATACGACGTATTTTTTTTAAACCAGTTTCAAAAAGTTTATTTGTAAATGCGATGAGATCATATTTTTGAAGTTGTAAAAATGATGGATATACAGGGATTTCTATATTGTTATTAAAAGTATACTTTTTTGAAAGTAAACCTAAAGGAGATTTAGAAAATATATTTAGGTTGCCAAATGAATATAACCCTCGTTCTACGGGACGTAAATCGTATGTAAACTGTTTTTCTTTACCCTTAGTAATTTTTGTTTCAATTTTAAAATTTCGTTTTTGGAATTGATGAGGAATTTCATCTAAAACTTTTATAGAAGCAGTAAAAAAATAATTGTTCTGTATTATTATTTGTATTTTATTTGGATCACCATTAGATAATTTTTTTGGAAGAATACGTTGAGCCTTGATGTTATTTTTTGAGGCATGGATGAGTATTAAATCGACTAGAACAAATAAGCAAAATAAATAAAATAAGATTTTTATAGCGCCAAAAAGATTTTGATACACATAAGAAAATATAAAAGCTATGATTAGTCCTGTTAAGATGATGAAAAATCGCTTTTCTAGATAACTATTTTTTAATAGTTTTTTCATATTCTAATATTTGTATATGATTTTTATCTTGGAACTTCAATGGTTTCTACAATTTGCGTCACTATCTTTTTAGCTGTTAAGCCTTCCATTTCCCTTTCAGGTGTTAGTATAATTCTATGCACTAAAATTGGAAAACAAACCTTTTTTATATCATCTGGAGTTACAAAATCTCGTCCATTGATAGCAGCTAAAGCTTTGGATGCTTCCATAATAGCTATAGATGCTCTAGGTGAAGCTCCTAAATAAAGATTTGCATTTGTTCTTGTATTATTTACTATAGCAGCTATGTATTTAATAAGATTATCCTCTACAATAATATCTTTAATGATACTTTGGTATTCTTCAATCTGTTCAGAAGATAAAATAGATGTTATAAGAGATTCAACATTCTTGGTTTTTTGTCGGTGTTTATTTTCTAGAATTAGAATTTCTTCTTCTAATGTAGGGTAATCTACATTTATTTTGAATAAAAAACGATCTAATTGTGCTTCTGGCAAACTATAAGTTCCTTCTTGCTCTACCGGATTTTGTGTAGCAAATACTAGAAACGGAGGTTTCATAGGATATTCAACACCATCTATTGTAATTTGTTTTTCAGCCATAGCTTCAAACAAAGCGGCTTGCGTTTTTGCTGGAGCTCGGTTTATCTCGTCAATTAAAATAACATTAGAAAATATAGGTCCTTTTTTAAATTCAAATTCAGAAGTTTTTACATTAAATATAGAAGTGCCTAGGATATCACTTGGCATCAAATCTGGGGTGAATTGAATTCTACTGAAATCTACTTTTATGGTTTTAGCTAATAATTTTGCTGTAACTGTTTTTGCAACACCAGGAACACCTTCTATTAAAGAATGTCCATCAGCCAGAATTGATATAATAAGAAGTTCTATCATGTCATGCTGACCAATAATAACTTTACTCAATTCAGATTTAATTTGCAAGATAGATTCTTGTAATTTAGATAAATCTATTCTGTTTTTAAATTCTAAATTATTTTGCTCTTGATTTTGGACATGCTCCTGATCTTTATGTTCTTCTTCCATATAATTTTATTGCTTAAATAAGTTTATTTTTTTATTTAATTCGATAACATCAATTTCTGTATGATAATTTTTATTTTTCAGTTGAATGATAGTATCTACTAAAGTTTTTGTTTCTTGATATGTTTTTCCTGATTTAGCAGCTAAATCTTTAGCTGTTTTTTCATTTATAGTACTAGTATCTAAATAATAATGCGTTCTTACAAAAGCTAATAAGTAATTTATTTTTTTTGTAATAATATCTGTATAATCCTTGTGTTGATAGTATAAACTACCAACAGTTTTAGCAAATTCAATAGATGAGTTTTCCAGTGGTTTTACTACAGGTATGATACGTTGTTCTCTTTTGGCTTTAAAAATAAAGAATAGTAATACACCAATAATACACAGATAATATGCCCATTTTAATGAGATTTGGTTTAATGCATATCGCAATGGTGATTTTATAACAATACGGCCTGATTTTTTATAATTATCCCAATGAATTAAGGGCGTTTTTTCTAAATAAGACAATGTATTTGAAACATAGTTTTGATTGTTTTTTATAATATAATAATTGCTAAATGCTTCAGGGGTTGTGTTGATGTAAAAAGTACCTTTTCCAAATGTAACCTTAATAAAGTTAGGTTTAGAAAAAGTACCTTCATCTTCTTCGTTTTCAAGGAGGTTATTTTTTGTAGTATATTTTAAATGTCCTAATATAACTGTATTTGCAGTATCTACACTTGTAAAATAACTTCTGTAAATACCTTTCTGATACAAAAATTTATCATTTTGAAAATTTTTGTTAGTTAATGATAAACTAAGAGAATCTTCTATTACATTATAGTTTGTTTTTGTTTCTATGTTTAGTGTATCCGCTAATAAGTTGCTAATGTGCCTTGAGGCAATAAATGTGTCATTGCCATCACTTACATAATCTAATAGTTCTGTAGTTTCTTGTTCATCAAAATAAACCCCATCATTTATAAAAATATAATTAGATTTTTCATCTTGTTCTCTGTAAGCTAATGCTTCATAAGGTGTTTCATTAATTGGAGTAATTTTACTTTCAGAAAATAGTGTCGGTAATTCATTAAATAATATAAAACACCCAAAAGGTATTTTATCTGTATTGGTATAAGAGTTTTTCCAGTTTATGGGCTTAGGGCGTACAATTTCAGTAACAATGATGCCTATTAGTACAATAGAAAAGATGGCGATAATTATTTTAGAACGTTTATCCAAGGCTTAGTGTAAATTATTTTTGAGATTTATGAATTTTAGTTCTACGCTTTTATAATTTTGTTCATTAATATTTTGTTCTCCATACCATATATAATCATATAAATAAGAGACTTCTGAAAACAATTTTTTGATGGTGGGGATTGTAATTTCTCTTTCATAGTCAGAATTTGTTTTTTCATAATTCCATTCTATAACTTCTTTTTGAGATAAAGATTTTAAAACTCTCATATATTGATACCGAATGGCTAAACGAAAATCTTTTTCCTCTAATGCTTTATTAATCAATGCATCTAAATCTATATTTTTTATATGATTTTCTGATAAATTAAAATCTATAATATTGGCAGATTTTTTTGTGAATATAGAGGATACATTTTCGTTTATGATAAATCTTATTAAAAGATATATCACTAAACCACCCATAAGTATATATATAAAATACTCAAAAATGGTTAATAATGCCGGATTTATACTCCACCCAAACGTATTTTTTAAACCTTTAGATATCCAATTTAGAAAGCGAGCTAATAAGTTTTGCGCTTCCCCATCTTTAATGTCATAGTTATATTCATTTCCAGTATACTTCTTTTTAAAATCATCTTTAAAAGAACGTTTTTCAAGTACTGTAGTTTTATCTTCTTTTAATACTAAGGAATCTGCTTTTTGTTGAGAAAACCCAATACAAAAAACAAAAATGAATATGGTCAAAAGTTGAATTTTAGTCACTAGTCTTTTTTTCCGATTTCTTCTATTTTACTTCTAGTATTTATATTGTATTCCTTTTCATAAAGTGAATAATATAAAATTCCATTAACAAATTGTGATAATGATTGCATAAATACCATTAATATAAGTACTATGCAGGTGCCTAATGTATAGATAATCGTTGGTATAATAGATGTTGTAACATCAACACTATTTTCTACTACATGATAAGAGTAAATACCAACTAATACTGAGGGGATAATTAATACTACAATAAATAAAATACCATTTAATAGCCCTAAAATAAAATTTACACCAACAGATTTCCAATAGTTTTTTGTAACTAAATTCCAACCTTCACCTAAAGCATCAGTCACAGTAGCTTTTTTATGTATTAAATAAATAAAAGAAACGCCACTCCATGCGTTTATAGAAAACTGTAATATGTATTGGGCAATTGAGCCTAATATTGGAATTATAGCAAATATGATACTTACAATTCCAAAACCAAAATAAATTAAGAAAAGTAAAAGTATAAAAAGGAAAATTTTCCCTAAGTTTTGTTTGCAAAGATTCCAAACTTCTTTTTTATCAAAATTAGATCCTTTAACTTCTTCATATTTTATTAAATAGGAGGCTGCTAAACTATAATTTAAGATACTAACAATTATAAAAATGATAAAAAATAATATTCCTCCACCAATAAAATAATAGATATAATCATCATCAGGCCTATCACCTATAGGACTATTTTGATAAGTAATTAAACCTATAAAACCAGATACTAATAAATAACTTACAATAAGTAATCCAATCAGAAAAATACCGTTATAACTTAAAAATATATTCGTAAATTTTTTAATATTTTGTTTTAAAAAGTCAAAATAAATACTAATAATTTCACCGAAATCTCTATTTATTTTAAGTTCTAAGTAATTTTTAGTTTGGTTTGGTTGCATTTAGTTTATTTAATAAAATTGGATAAAATAGGTAATAGAATATAATTAACAGTAAAGAAGAACCGATTATAAAAAAAGCTAACCAATTTGGCATATTAGAGTAGCGAGTAATAAACCCTTCTATAAAACCTGCGATAATAAAAAATGGAATAGTACTTACTACTACTTTTAGGCCATCTTTTGCTCCTTTCATAAAAGATGTTTTTCTTGAAAATGTTTTTGGAAATAAAATACTATTTCCCATAATAAGCCCCGCACATCCTGCTATAATAATAACAGATATTTCTATTGTGCCATGCAGCCATATTTGTTTGTTAGCTTCAAAAAAAACTCCTTTAGTGTAAAAAAAAGTTATAAATGCTCCTAACATAATACCATTGCTAAATAAAACATAAGCTGTTCCAATACTTGCAATAACTCCAAATGCAAAAGCTATAAATGCTACTCTAATATTATTTATTGTTATTCCTAAAAAGGAACCTATTTCACTTCCTCCTTTATAAATAGCAGTAGGATCTCCATTTGCAATATTATTTAAAGTTTCGTTTACATATGCATCTCCAAGAATTAATCGAACAAATGAAGAATCATTAAGAGCAGATAAAGAACCTATAATAGTAGCTACAATAAAAATTAAGAAGGCAATTCCTAATGTTTTATGATATTGGACAAAAAAAAGAGGGAATTCTATTTTCCAAAAATTAATAACTCTATTACTATTCTCTTTTTTATTTTTATATATTTTTTGATGCGCTTGCGATGCTAATGAATTTAAATACAATAAAGTTTTACTTTCTGCGTAATAAGTTTGTGCATAAGCTAAATCATTAGTTAATTGTATATAGCCATCAGCTAATTCATCTGGAGTAAGATTAGAATTAAAAGTTATTGCTTTTTCAAAAGCAATCCATTTTTCCTTATTTTGCTTCACAAAAGCAGCTTCGCGCATAAAATTATAAATATAAAGACATAAAAATAAGATTAAAATGTACAACCTTCAAATCAATACCACACAAAATGTAAATTTAGACTATACTATTGTTAGTATTGGAGAAAGAATTCTCGCTTTTTTAATAGACTTATTTATTATATACATTTATTCTTTATTAGTAGACTTAATTGGAGATGCTATAGGTTATGTGTACGAGGATCGTTGGACACAAAGAGGTTTAGTTGGTCTAGTTTTTCTCCCTGGTATGTTCTATAGTTTATGGACTCAAAGCCTATTTAATGGACGTACTGTGGGTAAAATGTTGCTTAAAATGCGTGTTGTTAGAGTTGATGGTTCACCAGTACATTGGTCTAATTACTTGGTTAGATGGATGCTTAGATTAGTTGACATATGGATTTTTGTAGGATCAATAGGAATATTGTCGATCTTATTCTCTGAGAGAAAACAACGTGTAGGCGATTCAGCTGCAGGAACAGTAGTTATTAGTACTAAAAATAAAACTAAAGTTTCTCATACAATATTAGAAGATGTGCAAGAAAATTATAGCCCTATATTTACTAATGTCACTTTACTTAGTGATAAAGATGCTCGTTTGATAAAAGATACTTATGAAATTGCAATAAAAAGTAATGATTTTAAAACGTTGAAAGTGCTAAGGAATAAAATTGAAAGTGTTTTAGAGACGAAATCTGAGTTTTATGACAAACAATATATAGATACCGTTTTAAAAGACTACAGCTATTATACACAACAGTAAGCTTTATGTTTTATCTTATCATTGATATTTTAGGAACAATAGCTTTTGCCATATCTGGAGTATTGGTGGCTATGGATAAAAAATTAGATTTCTTTGGTGTTTTTATCATAGGATCTGTAACTGCAATTGGTGGTGGAACTTTAAGAGATCTTTTATTAGGGAATACACCCGTTTTTTGGTTAAATGAAACGATCTATTTCGTTACTATATTTTGTACAGTAGTATTTGCAATTATTTTTAGAGCCAAACTAAAATATTTACGCAAGTCTTTATTTCTTTTTGATAGTATAGGTTTAGGTTTATATACCATGGTTGGTTTGCAAAAGGCATTAGCGCTTGATTTAAGTCCAATAATGTGTATTCTTATTGGAACTATAACAGCAAGTTTTGGAGGAGTAATTAGAGATATATTATGTAATGAAATCCCAGTAATTTTTAGAAAAGAAATTTATGCTATAGCCTGTATAATAGGAAGTGTAGGTTATTTTTTATTAGAAAAACTACCTATTGATAATACATATGCATATAGTGGTGGTATTATTACCATCATTGCAATTAGGCTTTTAGTAGTCCATTTTAAAATTGCATTGCCTAATATTTATAGGGTTAACGAATAACTTCTGCTTTTAGAATAAAAACATTGCTTTTAGGCCAATCACCTTGATCTACAGGAACATTATTAATCTTATCAACAACATCCATACCCCTAATTACTTTTCCAAAAGGCGTATAATCTCCATCTAAATGATAGGAGCCAGGTTTAGTCACTACAATAAAAAACTCATAGGGAGATGCAAGTTTATGCGGGTTGTCTATTTCGCCACTCGGCATAGAAATTACGCCTCTATGATGTTTATGCCCCTTTCTAGTATCAGGCGGTAATAAATATCTGCCTATTTCTCTTCGTTTTTTGCCAGTTTCTCGAGTATCTGAGTTACCCCCTTGAATAATAAAATTCTTTACTACTCTATGAAACATGGTACCATTAAAATATCCTTTTTTAGTAAGGTAGATAAAGTTTGCTCTATGATAAGGCACATTATCAAAAAGTTTAATAACAAAGCTTCCGTGGTTAGTTGTAATTTTAACAGTGTTTTCGGTAAGGGTTTTTTCATATTCAAAGAAAAATTCAATAGCATTATCTTCTGTTAATCTAAAAGGTTCTTCTTTTTTTTTAATTTCTACAGGATCTATAACTACTTTGTTTTCTATATTAGGAGCATCACTAGTTTCTATAATTTCTTTTCTTGGAGTATCTTTACATGCGCTAGTACTTAGGATACAAATAAAAATCCCAACAAAAAATAATTTAAAAGTATTCATGAATTTTGATGTTTTTACTAAACGAATTTCAAAAATAGAAAATCTACCGCTACCTGGAGAAGCTTCTCATTATAAAATGGCTCCGTTATCTAGAAAAGAAGAGTTAAGAGGAATAGATTTTAGTACTAAAAAACCCAAAAAAGCTGCTGTTTTATCACTCTTTTATCCTAGTGAAACAGGGCAGACCAATTTACTTCTTATTTTACGTAAGACATACAAAGGTGTACACTCTAACCAAGTGGCATTTCCTGGAGGAAAACCAGAAAAACAAGATGCTAATTTATTAGAAACTGCATTACGAGAAACCTATGAAGAAGTTGGTGTTAAATCTGATGCCATACAAATTGTAAAAACACTAACAGATATTTATATTCCTCCAAGTAATTTTCAAGTAAGACCATATATTGGTTTATATCCTGATCCTTTGCCATTTAAAAAACAAGAAGATGAAGTAGCCGAAATCATTGAAGTCTCTATCTTGGATTTTATGAATGATGCATTTGTTTTGCATGAAAAAATTACAACCTCTTACGCTACAAATATGGAAGTACCTATCTTTAAATTAAATGGTTATACAGTTTGGGGCGCTACCGCAATGATGTTGAGCGAAGTAAAAGAACTATTAAAACAAGTACTATAGCCTCATAATTTTTGTATTTTTGGCAAGTTAAATTAGCATGAATGAAATTATTTAAAGAAAATCCATTCGGTCATATTTTATTTCTCAAAAAATGGGTAATTAGAATATTGGCTGTAATTTCCCATAAACGTTATAAAGGATTTAATACTTTAGAGATAGAAGGAGCAGAAATTATTAGAAATCTACCAGAGGAAAATGTACTTTTTGTAAGTAATCATCAAACCTATTTCGCAGATGTAGTGGCCATGTTTCATGTTTTTAATGCTAGTTTAAGTGGTAGAGACAATACCATAAAAAATATTGGTTATATCTGGAAGCCTAAATTAAATATGTATTATGTTGCAGCTGCGGAAACAATGAAACAAAGCTTGCTTGCAAAAATAATGGCATATGCAGGTTCTGTTAGTGTAGAACGTACTTGGAGATCCGAAGGTAAAGATGTAAATCGTCAAGTAAAAATGAGCGATATTTCTAATATAGGAAAAGCTTTAGAAGACGGTTGGGTCATCACTTTTCCACAGGGAACAACTACACCGTGGAAACCGCTTCGAAAAGGAACGGCACATATCATCAAAAAATACAAACCACTAGTTGTACCAGTTGTAATAGATGGTTTTAGACGCTCTTTTGATAAAAAAGGATTGCGTGTTAAGAAAAAAGGAATCTTACAGTCTATGGTTATAAAAGAACCGTTAGATATTAATTATGAAGAAGAGTCTTTTGAAGAGATTATAGAAAAATTAGAATATGCTATAGAGCAACACCCTTCTTTTTTAAAAGTATTGACCAAGCAACAAATCCAAGAGATAGAAGAAGAAAACGAATCACGCCGATGGAGTGCAGACTAAACTTCTATTTTTTGCAATTCATTGTAATTCCTTTTTAGTTTTTTGAGTAAAATACCATAAAGTAAGAAATACACAAGCCCCATTAAAGAAGTAATTGAAATGCCAACAATAATAATAATAGCTGAAAAGATAAGTTTAGTTTTATTAATGTTTTCAGTGGCTATCTCAGTATCTGCTCCTATTACCTCTAAAAAGCCAGTGAAGTCTGAACTAAAGTAAATTCCAAAAGCAAAAACAGTAAAGTTTATAATTATTGAGGATAAAGAAAAGAGCACATAATGTTTTACCGTTTTCCTTGTTTTTAAAATTTTAGCCATTAAATTTTTAGCATTTTCTAAAACAGAAATTTCTTTATAACGGGTATAAAATTGGTATATAAAATAGATAATAACACTATATTGTATAATGTTTAAACTAAGTATTATATTACCAATATTTAATGTGCGGTACATTTTAAAACCTTCCCATGTAGAAGGCAAGAGGTATAATAGGTGTGGCAGTGTAAATTCAATAATACTAATAATAAAAATCCATTTTACTAAAGAAGATGATTTTTTCCATAGCATATTATTAATATCATTATAAGATACTTTTGGATGATTCTCCTCTTTTTTTTGCCAATCTTTTTTTAATAATTCTAATTCATCCATCATAATACGCTTATGGATTTAATATTGTTCTTAATTTTGTTTTCACTCGATTCATCTTTACCCTAGCATTTACTTCAGAAATACCTAAGGTTTCAGAGATTTGAGTGTAATTTTTATCTTCTAAGTATAAGAAAACAAGCGCTTTATCTATGTCGTTAAGCTGCTTTACGGCCTTATACATTAATTTTAATTGTTGTTCCTGTGTTTCATCATACTCATCAGCTTTTATTTTAAACAGAACTGCATCATAATCTTGCGTTTTTATAGTTCTCTTAGACTTTCTGTATAAAGTAATAGCCGTATTTAAAGCTACGCGATACATCCAGGTACTAAATTTAGAATCTCCTCTAAATTTAGGATACGCTTTCCATAACTGTATGGTAATTTCCTGAAACAAATCATTATGCGCTTCTCTATTATTAGTATATAAGGTACACACTTTATGAACAATATTTTGATTGCTCTCCAATAATGTCACAAAGTTGTGTTCCAGGTCTTTACTCACGTTTTTGTTTGGTTGTTTGCCTATAAGTATAAAAAAATAACAAGTTGTTACAGTTTTTACGCTAAAAAAATAAAAAATATTTAAAAACGTCTAAATATAGAAGAAAATAGATGCTTCTTTATGTAAGGTGTTTTTGATTGCTTAATTTTGATATTAATGAGTGCAATGAATATTCCAAGAACAAGTTTTAAAAGAATTGTAATAATTGGCGGTGGTTTTGCAGGTATTTCTTTAGCAAAGGAATTGAGTAAAAAAGAAGTCCAAGTGGTACTTTTAGATAAGCATAATTACCATACCTTTCAACCATTATTATATCAAGTATCTACTGGAGGATTAGAGCCCGACTCAATAGCCTATCCTATTCGTAAAATATTAAAAGATTACCCTAATTTTTTCTTTAGACTAGCTGAGGTTAAAAAAATTAGTTCAGATACAAATACTTTAGAAACTAATATAGGAGCTATAACCTATGATTATTTGGTTTTGGCAACGGGTTCAGAAACCAATTTTTTTGGTAATAAAGCTATTGAGACACATGGAATGACGATGAAATCCGTCCCAGAATCTTTAAATTTAAGAAGCCTTATTCTCGAAAATTTTGAGCAAGCCTTATTAACGGATGATTTACATGAACGAGATGCTTTAATGAATTTTGTTATTGTAGGTGGTGGGCCTACAGGCGTAGAATTAGCAGGAGCATTAGCTGAAATAAAAAAAGGAATTCTTCCAAAGGATTATCCAGATTTAGATACAAGAAGAGCTCAGATAAATTTAGTGCAATCCGGCAATCGTATTTTAAAAGAAATGAGTGAAAAAGCTTCTAAAAAAGCAGAAGATTTTTTAGAGAGCTTAGGAGTACAAGTTTGGAAAAATACACGAGTAAAAAGCTATGATGGTAAGCTAGTAACCACAGAAACAGACTTATCATTTAAGTCTGCTACTTTAGTTTGGGCTGCTGGTGTTAAAGGTGCTACAATTTCAGGCTTAGATGCCAAAGATTTGCTTATGCGAGGAAACCGTATACAGGTTAATGAATACCATCAGGTTATTGGGCATGATACTATTTTTGCAATAGGAGATGTAGCTGGTATGGAAACAGAAAAATTTCCATGCGGGCACCCTATGATGGCGCAACCCGCTATTCAACAAGGGAGAAATTTAGGGCATAATCTTATGCAATTATTAGAAGGAAAACCTTTAAAAGCTTTTGTGTATAGAGATAAAGGAAGCATGGCAACTGTTGGTAGAAATAAGGCAGTGGTTGATATGAAGCGTTTCAAGTTCCAAGGAATTTTTGCTTGGTTTGTTTGGATGTTTGTACACCTATTCTTTTTAATAGGTTTTAGAAACCGAATGATTGTATTTGTAAATTGGGTATATAATTATATTCGTTTTGATAGAGAAGCTAGATTAATCATAAGACCTTTTAAAAGAGATTATTCTAAATTTAAAAATTAGAGCACTAATCCAATCTATTGTCATCAAAAGCAGAAGGCAGTAGTTTAGGAATTAATTTTATAAATATTGGTAGTAGAACTGCACCACCAGGAAGCATAAAAATAGCTAATGAAGGAATGCTTTTAAAAATATCTAATAATTGGTTTTGTACTTTTTTGCGCTCTTCAGCACTTAACTCTTTTACAGTAGATTTAGATAATAAAGAAACCAATTCTTTGCTTTCAGAAAGTTCTTTTTGTAACCTTTTACTATTTCTTAAAATAAGCTTATCTACTATTTTAGCCATGCTATCATAAAACTGTACGGCTAAATTTTTATCTTTTAAATAAGGTATTTTTTCAGCATTAATTTCAAAAAAATCTTTAACATTTTTTAAAGCAATAGTAATTGTAGTTTTTGGTAGTTTTAAATCTTTACAAATGCTAAAAATAAATTCAGATTCTTTAACTCCTAAAGATTGATCTTCCCATACTGTTAAGCAGGCAAGATCTATAAAGTATTTGCTCTCAAACACTGAAAACTGCTGTATTAATTTCTCTTTGTAAGATCCATCAAAATCTTCTTTTTCATTGTCTGTAAAAGTTAATGAGGAAGCAAAAAGCTTTACCAAATTTTCATCTTTTTTATTTTTTTCTTTAGAATTTAAAGCATCAAATGCTATGTTTATGGTAATATATTCTAAATTTTCGGCATGCTTTTTTATATGCTGTTTTTTGTTTAGATATGCTTTAAAAGTTAAAACATCTATATATAATAGAGAGTTTGTAATAGAGCTATTAAAAGTTTTACTGATTACATTATCATCAATATACACCCGAGAGTCTAAAATATGTTCTAATTGTTGTGTTTTATTATTACCAGTAAGGATTTTATTTAGAAATGAAATATTATTCATTCCTAATATTTGATAGAAGTCAAATATAAGATCTAAAAAAGTGTCAAAAGAAACGTTAGACTTTTGGAGTTTACAAGTGAAATATAAAGCTGTGATTAGATTTATTTTTGCGTTTTCATCTTCGGATAATGAATGCTTAGTTGGTATAAATTCGGGTATATAAAGATTAATCCCATAAATAAACCCAATTTTTTTTAGATGCAAGTATAACTCGTCGTAATTTTCATACAAATCATTATAATCTTTAACTAAAAATCCAAATTTAGTTATCCAACCATTGGAAGATGGGTTCATTTATTACCATTTTAGTTTCAAAAATAAGGTAAATGCTTAGGAGTCTTAATATTTGATCCGTTTTTATGCAAGCAATTCATCGAATTTTTTATTTTTTTGTAAAATAATTCCGATAAAATGATTACTTTTTTAGTCCAATTGCATTTTTGAATTCTATAAGTTTAAATAATGCCCCCCGAATTTAAAGATTTAGTTTTTGCTAGTCTTTAATAAGATTAATTTAAATTAAAGTTTATGATAGAATTTTTACTTGTTTTATTATGGCTTGTTGTAATGATTTTTTTGACTGTAAAAGTTGTTAAGGCCTACCAATCGCTACAAAAGCTCATGAAATCTAAAAAATAGTTTTAGATTTTAATTATGCATTTTACTAACTATTAAAACAAAGAGACCGTTTAAAACTATTTTAAACGGTCTCTTTGTTTTGTATCATCTAAAAAATAATAGATTTAATTTAAGGGCTTGTAGTATTAAATATTGTCTTTATAAGATATTTTGATATTTTTGCTTTTAGAATTTTTTAACATGAGCCAAAAAGTATTGCTTTCATCCAAAGAGATAAATATCATCTTACATCGTTTGGCTTGTCAATTATTAGAAAACCATTTAGATTTTAAAAATACGGTACTCATAGGCATTCAACCTAGGGGTATATATCTTGCTGAGCGTTTAACCCATATTTTAAAATCAGACTATGGTGTAAAACACATAGATCTAGGTTTTTTAGATATCACTTTTTATAGAGATGATTTTAGAAGAGGAGATAAAACCTTAGAAGCAAATAAAACGGCCATTAATTTTTTGGTGGAAGATAAAAAAGTAGTGTTGATAGATGATGTTTTGTATACAGGAAGAAGCATAAGAGCTGCGCTTACCGCTTTACAGTCTTTTGGCAGACCTTTAGAAATAGAATTACTGACTTTAATAGACAGAAGATTTAGCAGACATTTACCAATTCAACCTAATTACAGAGGCAGACAAGTAGATGCTATAAATAATGAGAAAGTAAAAGTAATGTGGCAAGAAAATGATGGAGAAGATGTTATATACCTTATTAACAGAGACTAAAAAATAAAGTAAAGATGAGCGAATTAAGTGTCAATCACTTGCTAGGAATAAAATATCTTAAAGAAAAAGATATTCAACTCATTTTTGAAACTGCAGATCATTTTAAAGAAGTAATTAATCGTCCTATTAAGAAAGTACCTTCTTTACGAGACATTACTATTGCCAATGTTTTCTTTGAAAATAGTACCCGTACAAAATTGTCTTTTGAATTAGCAGAAAAAAGACTTTCGGCAGATGTCATTAATTTTTCTGCTGGGCAGTCATCAGTAAAAAAAGGAGAAACGCTGATAGATACGGTAAACAATATTTTATCTATGAAAGTAGATATGGTTGTAATGCGGCATCCTAATCCTGGTGCAAGTATTTTTTTAGCAAAACATGTAGATGCAGCCATTATAAATGCTGGAGATGGGGCACACGAGCATCCAACACAAGCGCTACTAGATTCGTATTCCATACGCGAGAAATTAGGAGATGTAACTGGTAAAAATGTAGTTATTGTAGGAGATATTTTGCATTCTAGAGTTGCATTGTCTAATATTTTTGCTTTAAAAATGCAGGGGGCAAATGTAAAGGTATGTGGTCCTAAAACACTACTACCCAAACATATAGAATCTTTAGGCGTAACAGTAGAAACGAATTTAAAAAAAGCATTGAATTGGTGTGATGTAGCAAATATGCTTAGAATACAAAACGAAAGATTAGATATTAGCTATTTCCCCACAACTAGAGAATACACCCAACAATATGGCGTAAATAAAAAATTATTGAATAGTTTGGATAAAGAAATTGTAATAATGCATCCAGGCCCTATTAATAGAGGCGTGGAAATTACAAGTGATGTGGCAGACTCCAAACAATCTATTATTTTAAACCAGGTAGAAAATGGAGTAGCCATCCGTATGGCTATTATTTATTTATTAGCTTCTAAAATTAAAAAATAACCTATGATTTTTGATATCCTTGGAACAACCACCATTATTTCTCAAGAAACTACAGATTTAACGGTATTTATTAAGAATTTAAATGCCAACTACTCCAAAATAGAACATGATAATTTAATAGTAAACCTATTTTCTTTTTCTAAATTAACCCCTAATGATATTTTAGAGTTTTTAGAAGTATCAAATAAACATCGGAATACAAAAAAATCTTTTGTAATTGTTACCGCTGTTGTTTCTTATGATGATGTTCCAGAAGAATTAATAGTGGTACCTACCATACAAGAAGCAAAAGACGTTATAGAAATGGAAGAGATAGAGCGAGATTTAGGCTTTTAAATTATAACCGACTTTAAAGGTTCAAATTTCTAACATGAAACTACAAATACTAGGTTGTTATGCCGCTACTCCAAGAACAATGACGAATCCTACGTCTCAAGTATTGGAGATAAAGAATCATATGTTTTTAATAGATTGTGGAGAAGGCACCCAAGTACAACTCAGAAAGCATAAGATTCGCTTTTCTAAAATCAATCATATTTTTATTTCGCATTTGCATGGAGATCATTTTTTTGGTTTACCCGGTCTAGTATCTACATTTAGACTATTAGGGAGAAAATCTGCAATGCATATTTATGGGCCTAAGGGGATTAAAGAAGCTATTTTATTGTTTTTAAAACTTGGAGATTCGTATACAAACTACGAGCTGTATTTTCATGAGCTTAGCTCAAAAAAAGCTGAAGTTATATTTGAGGATGATAAAGTTAGTGTACAGACCATACCTTTAAAACATAGGGTATATACAAATGGCTTTCTTTTTAAGGAAAAACCTGCATTACGTACTTTAAATGTAGCAGCGGCCAAAGCATATAACATAGAAACTTGTTATTATCAGAATATAAAAAACGGAAAGGATATTACTTTAGAGAATGGTGATCTTATACCAAACTCAACATTAACTTTTGATCCGCCAGCTCCCAAAAGTTATGCGTTTTGCAGTGATACGGCATACAAACCTGATATCATACCACAAATAAAAAATGTAGATGCTCTATATCATGAGTCCACTTTTTTAGAGTCTCAAGCAGCATTAGCTCCAAAAACAAAACACTCTACAGCAAAAGAAGCTGCATCTATAGCAAAAGAAGCAAATGTAGGTCAGTTAATTTTAGGGCATTACTCTACACGTTATAAGTCTATTGCACTTTTTAAAGAAGAAGCAAATGAGATATTTTCAAATGTACTTTTAGCTGAAGACGGAAAAGTGTTTGAATTTTAAGGAATAATACCCTATTATTCTTGTCTTTTTCGGAACTTTGTATATATTAAAAAATTATGCAAAAAGACTTAGCAAATTATAGAAAATCTTATGAAAAAAGCGCCTTAGTAGAAAGTGCAATTTCTGATAAGCCGATGAAACTTTTTCAAAAATGGTTTTTAGAAACAGAGGCATCAGATGGAGTAGAAGAGCCAAATGCTATGACCGTAGCTACTATTGGCACAGATGGTTTTCCTAAGAGTAGAGTGGTCTTATTAAAGAAATATACCGAAGAAGGTTTTATTTTTTATACCAATTATGATAGTGAGAAGGGGAAAGCCATTTCTAATAATCCTAATGTATGTATTTCGTTTTTTTGGCCTAATATGGAGCGTCAAATCATTATAAAAGGTAGGGCAGAAAAAATAAAAGCAAACCTTTCTGATGCGTATTTTAAGTCTAGACCAGATGGTAGTAAATTAGGTGCTATAGTATCTAAGCAGAGCAGTGTTATTGCTTCAAGAGAAGGTTTAGAAGAAGAACTAAAAACACTAGAAAAAGAATATCAAACAAAAGAAATAAAAAGGCCGGAACATTGGGGTGGTTATTTGGTAAAACCAATTTCCATGGAGTTTTGGCAAGGTAGGCCTAATCGTCTGCATGACAGGATTCGGTATAGTTTAGAAGGCGCGGATTGGAAAATAGAACGCTTAGCACCATAAAAAGTTTATGAGTTTATGCGCTACGCGCTAGTTTATAAGTTTAAAAAGTTTATGTTATTACGCATTCGTTTATAAGTATTGTCCCCTTGAGGGGACTTTAGGGGTATAGAAATTTAGTTGAATGAGTTGATGAGTTTAAATGTGTATTAGTTTATGACTGACACGTTTGTAGTTTGCTCAAAAGAATTACAATCCTCATAGGCATAGTCGAGGGGAAAAACAGAAGTTCTCGCCCTGAGCGGAGTCGAAGGGAAAGCCCTAGTACTAAGCGTGTAGCCGAAGGTAAAAACCCTAGCTCTGAGCGGAGTCGAAGGGAAAATAAAAAGATAAAATATGAAAACATTAATCTTAATGCGGCATGGAAAATCTTCTTGGGACTTACCCGTTTCTGACCATGATAGGTCTTTAATGCAAAGAGGAATTATTGATGCTGAGGCAGTAGCGGCATATTTTAAAAAAGAAAAAATAGCAATCGAACAAGTGTTTTCTAGTTCTGCCAACAGAGCTTTACACACTGCTATTATTGCTATGAATACATTACATATCCCACTTTCTAAATTACAAGTAACAGAACAGTTGTATGATTTTTCTGGAGAAATGGTTTTTCAGTTTATAAAAGAATTAACAGATAATATACAAACAGTACTTATATTTGGACACAACAATGCTTTTACCTCTTTGGTAAATAGTTTAGGAGATAAACCTATAGGGAATCTACCCACTGCTGGTTTAGTTCATATAGCTTTTGATGAAGAAAAATGGCAAAATATAAGCAAAGGAATTACTAAGAACACAGTGTTTCCAAAACAATTTCGAAAATGATAAAAAATAAAAATCAATATATAAATAGAGAAATTAGTTGGTTGCAATTTAATGAACGCGTACTTCAAGAAAGTGCAGATAAAAAAGTACCCTTAATAGAACGTTTGCGTTTTTTAGGGATTTTCTCAAACAACCTAGATGAGTTTTTTAAAGTGCGCTATGCCACAGTTAAAAGAATTGTAGAAGCAGGAAAATCTGGTAAAAGTGCATTAGGTGGAGAAATTGCTAAAGAACTATTAGCTGAAATTACAGATGTAGTCATTAAGCAACAAACAGAAAGTTTAGGAATACTCCATCAGATTGAAGAAGAGCTAGAATCTGAAAATATTTTTATTATAAATGAAACAGAAGTTAGTGAAACACAAGCTAATTTTATAAAAGATTATTTTGACCGAAAAGTAAGTCCACTTTTAATGACCATTATTTTAAATGATCTAAGAAAGTTTCCAACTTTAAAAGATACTGCAGCTTATTTGGCTGTAAAAATGCTCTTAAAAAAAGAAGATGGGCAAGAATATGCAGAAAACAGGTACTCTCTTATAGAAATTCCAAAAGGAATTGAACGTTTTGTGGTACTCCCTGATGAAAATGGAAAGAGTTATATTATTCTCTTAGATGATTTAATACGATATAACTTAGGTTCTATATTTAATATGTTTGAGTATGAATCTATTTCGGCACACATGATTAAAATTACACGTGATGCAGAATTAGATATGGACAATGATTTAAGTAAAAGTTTTATTGAAAAAATATCGAGTAGTGTAGAACACCGTAAAGTAAGCGATCCGGTTCGTTTTGTATATGACAAAAATATAGCGGCAGATACCTTACGTTTTTTAAGGCTTAAAATGGGAATTGATAGTACAGATAGTATTATTCCGGGTGGTCGCTACCATAATAGAAGGGATTATATGAAATTCCCAAGTTTGGGCAGAAAAGATTTATTGTATAAAAAAATACAAGAATTACCTGTAAAAGGATTACCAATGGATGGTAGTTTGTTTGAAGAAATTGCGAAGAAAGATTACTTGCAATACACCCCATATCATACGTTTTCCTATATTATTAAGTTTTTACGAGAAGCAGCTATAGACCCAAAAGTGCGGAATATAAAAATTACGGTTTATCGTTTGGCAAATAATTCTCAAGTAGCTTCATCCTTAATAAACGCAGTAAAAAATGGAAAACAAGTAACAGTACAAATAGAATTACAAGCGCGTTTTGATGAGCAAGCCAATATAGAATATGCAGAACAATTACAAGCAGAAGGCGTAAAGCTTATTTTTGGTGTACCAGGCCTAAAAGTACACAGTAAAATATGTTTAATAGAAAGAGAAGAAGAGCAAGGAATTAAAAGATACGGTTTTGTAAGTACAGGAAATTTTAATGAAGCTACTGCACGTATTTATACAGATTACACTCTTTTTACCGCTAATGATGCTATTTTAAAAGAATTAAATAAAGTATTTGACTTTTTTGAAACGACCTATAAGATAAATAAATACAAACATTTAATTGTTTCTCCACACTATACCAAAAATGTATTTAGAGCTCTTATAGATGAAGAGATTGAGAATGCAAAAGCAGGTAAAGAAGCCTATATAAAAATTAAGATGAATAGTTTTACGTCTTATAAAATGGTAGATAAATTATACGAAGCGAGTAATGCAGGTGTAAAAATTCAATTAATTGTTAGAGGAATTTGTTGCCTTATTCCTGGTGTTGCTGGGATGAGCGAAAATATTGAAGCAATAAGTGTTGTAGATAAATTTTTAGAGCATCCAAGATTATTTGTATTTGGTAATAATGGTAATCCTAAAATATACATTTCTTCTGCGGATTGGATGACTCGGAATTTAGATTATAGAGTAGAGGTAGGATGCCCTATTTATGATGAAGATATAAAAAAAGAACTTTTAGAAACTTTTGAAATTTCTTGGAAAGATAATTTAAAAGCAAGGGTTTTTTCTGCAGAACAAGATAATGCTTATAAAAAAATTGAGGGACCAGAACTGCGCTCACAATTTGAGTTGTATGACTATTATAAGGCAAAGTTAAATTCGTAAACACAGTACCTATTGAAAGTAAGAAAATTTGCGGCTATAGATATAGGGTCTAATGCCATTAGACTTTTAACCCATAATATTATTGAAGAGAAAGGAGAAAAAGCTAAGTTTAAAAAAAGTGCTTTAGTCCGTGTTCCAGTACGTTTGGGTGAAGATGCATTTACTGAGGGCAAAATCTCTGATAGAAATATCCAGAGGATTGTAAAATCTATGAAAGCTTTTAAGTTATTAATGGAAGTGTCTGGAGTAGAAAAATATATGGCCTGTGCTACCTCCGCTATGAGAGAAGCTAGTAATGGCAAAGAAGTAATTACCCTTGTAGCAAAAGAATCTGGTGTGCAGATAGAATTAATAGATGGCAAACGAGAAGCCGCTATTATTGCATCAACCGATTTAAAAGATGTGATCCAAAAAGAAAAATCGTATTTGTATATAGATGTAGGGGGAGGAAGTACTGAATTTACTTTTTTTGTAAATGGAAAAATGCAAAAATCTAAATCTTTTAAACTAGGTACGGTACGTTTACTTAATGATACGGTTGCTGAAAATACTTGGTCCGTTTTAGAAAATTGGATTAAAACCTATAAAAAAGAATTGTCAGACGTGATTATTATTGGCTCTGGTGGAAATATTAATAAATTGCACAAGCTTTCGGGTAGAAAAGAAGGGCAAGCCATATCGTATATCTGGCTGAGGGCCCAGTATCAATTTTTAGATAGCCTTAGTTATGATGAGCGTATTTCTGAATTAGGCTTAAACCCAGATAGGGCAGATGTTATCATTCCAGCGACAAAAATATTTTTATCGGCCGCAAAATGGGTTGGAGCTACAAAAATTCATGTTCCAAAAATTGGGCTTTCTGATGGGATTATTAAAACCTTGTATTATTCGGAGGAATAAAAAGAGTAGTCATTAATGATTAATAAAAATGATAATTTAGTTTATCCATGCACACTACCACCTACACTCAAGTCTTTCATAATACTAGCTTCATAAACCAATAATTCTTCCCATTTTTGATCCACTTCTTCTCGGTCTCCATAAAGCCTTGCAAACTTTAAAAACATGGTATAATGTCCGGCTTCACTAATCATTAATTTACGGTAGAATTCGGCCAGTTCTTTATCTTCTAATTCCTCAGATAGTAATCTAAAACGTTCACAACTCCTAGCTTCAATAAGTCCAGCATAAAGTAGTCTGTGTACCAATTGCGTTGTTCTGCTACCACCTTTAGGGAAAAACTTTAATAATGCTATGACATACTCATCTTTACGATCTCTACCCAGAATTTGTCCACGTGCAATAATACGATCATGAACCATTTTAAAATGACCCATTTCTTCACGGACTAAAGCAATCATTTCTTCAACCAGTTCTGTATATTCAGGGAAAGAGACAATTAGCGATATCGCTGTAGACGCCGCTTTTTGCTCACAGTACGCATGGTCTATAAGAATTTCGTCTATATCTTTTTCAACAATATTCACCCATCTGGGGTCTGTAGGTAATTTTAATCCTAGCATCTTTTTATTTTCTAATCAAAAATACAAGTTATAGAAGAGCAAACAAAATTGGATTATTATAATTAATTTTACTCGATAATCAAGATTTAAATATTTAGAGGTTTGCCTTGTTATCTAAGTTGTTTTTCAACTCAAAATTTTAAGGGCTATCCATAAACTTGTTTACTGATATGAATTTATTATTTAAAATTTTAGGGCTACTATTTGCAATTTTATTCTTCATTTCTGCCGGGCTTCAGTATAATGACCCAGATCCTTTTCTTTGGATGCTTATTTGGGGGGGGTCCGCATTAGTGTGTTTAGCTTTTTCTTTTCAAAAAATATCATTTAAAGCGCTGTTATCTTTGGGTATTTTAGCTTTTGTAGGGTTTATTTATTGCTATCCAACTACATTTGAAGGTTTTGAAATAGGAACTGGAGATATTAAAAATATAGAAGAGGGTAGAGAAGCTTTTGGCTTGCTCATTATTTCTATTGTTTTATTGGTATTTGCTTTTAGGATTAAGTATGTAAATAAGGGATTAAAGATCTAGGTCAAACTCTTTTCTAAGAAGATCTATAGCGGGGTTCTTTTCTCTTAGTTTTTCATATTTTTCTTCAGGGGTAAAAGCAAACTTTTTGGCTACCGTCTCATTAATGGTAATTTGTATTTTAATGAAATGATTGTTTAGTTTTGAACGTAAATATTCCATTAAATCATACTGATCTCTTTCTATTTCTTTCTTCATAGTGCCATTTGGTAATTCTATCCAAATAGTAGTTTCGTTCCTTAGTTTAGGAATATCAGTATTTAAGTTAGAAGCTAATATCTTACGCCCCTCTTTATCAATAATAGCTACAAAATCTGCCCAATGTTTTTGCATTTCTGCTTCTGTAAAAGGAGCATTAGGAAGTTTACTCTCATCAATAATATCGTCTTTCTTATTAAGTTCGTGTTCTTTTTTAAGCTTTAAACTAGATAAAGAAAGCCCTGAAACTCGTTTTTGATCGGTATTGATATTAATTTTTATTGGCGGTGGAGTAGCGTTTAATTCTGCATTGACATTTGTTTGTTCGGATATGTCTGGTTTTTCTGCTGTAGGCTTGGTACTCGTTACAGGCTTTTCATCTTTCTCAGGAGAAATGCTATTATCGTCTGTATTTAGAGTGTTTTCAAGTAACGCTCCCTCTTTCTCTTTTTCGGCATTGGTATGATAATTTGGTATGGGTTCTTCTACTAGTAAAGGAGTTTCCTGTGTACTGTTGTTGAATACCAATTCATTAGAATTAACTGCTATTGTTTCATCTAAAAGGCTAGGCGTAGCTACAATCGTTTCGTTATTTGGAGGAACTATTTCTTTGCTGTTTTCTACAGTAGCGGCAGTTAACTCTGGTTTTGGAGCCTCATTACTATCTTGTGTATTAACTGTTTCAACAATTGCTTCTTGTTTAAATTCAGGTTTTTTAAAAGTGTTTTTTTGATAAAAATCTGATGGAGCAATAAAATTTTCAGCTACGGAATCAAGGTTTTTTTTTTCTCCATCAAAATTGATAGAGGCTAGTTTCATAAGCGATAATTCTACCAGTAAGCGCTGATTTTTACTGGTTTTGTATTTAATATCACAATCATTTGCAATATCTATGGCTTTTAAAAGAAATAGATTGCTTGTTTTTTGCGATTGCGCTACATAGGTTTTTTTGGTTTCTTCTCCAACCTCTAGAAGGTTAATAGTAGACTGATGTTGGCACACCATTAAATCTCTAAAATGAGAAGCAAGCCCAGTAATAAAGTGATGCCCATCAAAACCTTTAGATAAAGTATTGTTAAACAAAACTAACAAGCCTGGGATATTATGTTCTAGGATTAAATCTGTAGCACTAAAATAAGTATCGTAATCTAAAACATTTAAATTTTCAGTAACCGCTTTTCTCGTGAGGTTTTTACCAGAAAAACTTACGACTCTATCAAATATAGAAAGGGCATCTCGCATAGCACCATCTGCCTTTTGTGCAATTATATGCAAGGCATCCTCCTCTGCTTCAATTCCTTGATTTTCTGCAATGTATTTTAAATAATTGGCAGCGTCTTTTACTGTAATTCTTTTGAAATCAAAAATCTGACAACGTGATAGAATCGTTGGTATAATTTTATGTTTTTCAGTAGTTGCTAATATAAAAATAGCATGATTTGGAGGCTCTTCTAAAGTTTTTAGAAAGGCATTAAAAGCAGATTGCGATAACATATGTACCTCATCTATAATATAGACTTTATATTTTCCTACTTGAGGTGGAATCCTAACTTGGTCAGTTAAATTCCGAATATCATCTACAGAGTTATTAGAAGCGGCATCTAATTCAAAAATATTAAAAGCATAATCCTCATTGGTGTTTTGAGAACTTTCTTCGTTTATTTTTTTTGCCAAAATACGGGCACAACTGGTTTTCCCAACGCCACGAGGACCACAAAATAAAAGTGCTTGCGCTAGGTGATTATTTTCAATGGCATTTAATAAGGTATTTGTAATAGCTTGTTGCCCCACAACATCCTTAAAAGTTTGAGGTCTATATTTCCTTGCCGATACTACAAATGGTTCCAAATACGAGGCTTTATAATTAGCAAATATTCCCAAAACTGGGAATTACAAATATAAAAATTGAAAGGTATTTTATGTAGTCTTTTAATGAATTAACCACTTTACTTATCAACAAATTCATTTACTTTTGCGGCTTAGCAGGTCACCTTATCGCATTGTATTGCATTTATGCTTATAATGAGGAAAGTCCGGACACCATAGTGCAGTATAGCGGGTAACGCCCGTCACCAGACCTTTGTGTAGGGTAGGACTAGTGCAACAGAAAGAATGTACAGGTAATGCTGTAGTGAAACCAGGTAAACTCTATACGGTGCAACGCCATGTATACCAGCGTTAAGAGTAGCACGCTCGTGTTGGAGGGTAGGCGGTTTGAGCTTTTGGGTAACTAAAAGTCTAGATAAATGATAAGGCGCTTTAACGTGTTTAAAGTGAACAGAATCCGGCTTATTGACCTGCTAATTTTTTTGATTCTTCAATATTATGGAATATTTGAAGTAGAAAAATAAAAATGGTAAAGGTGTTTTAACTAAAAATAAAAGCGCTTACTGTGCAAACAGTAAGCGCTTTTATTTGTTCTATATATGGGAAGGCTATTGGATAATTCCTGCACAACTAACTCTTTTGCCAGCTGCACCACTTGGCTGAGAGGTGAAATCATCAGAGCCTTGGTGTACAATAACACCTTTTCCTAAAATATTCTTTGTTTCATCTTCACAACCTATACACCATTCGTCAGTGCTGAACTCTACAGTAGCATTTCCGTCAGCATCAGCCTTAAAATTACCAATATCACCTTTATGATACCCTTCTGCAGCACCCCATTTACCATGAGATTTAAAAGTTGGATTCCAATGTCCACCAGCAGATTTTCCATCAGTTGAACTACAATCTGCAGTTTGGTGAATGTGGATGGCATGCTCACCTTCTGTTAAACCAGATAGTTTAGCTGTCATCATAACCATATCATTTTTTTGTGTAAAAGTAACATCTCCTTTTACATTACTCTCACTTTTTGGCTCTAATGAAAATTTAATAACTTCTTCGGTCATTTCTTTTTTCATTTCTGTTGCCTCTTTTTTCATTTCTTCTTTAGTATCTTCTGCTTCTTTTTTGGCTTCTTTACAGCTAAAGAAGGCTACTAAAATTAAACTTGCTATTATAGTCTTTCTCATGTTTAGGTTTTATTAATTGTTTTAATGCACTAAAGTTACATAATATTTTAGGCTGAGTCAATTTATATTTGTGTAAAAATAGGATGGAAAAAATATGATATATGTAAAACCAAAGTATGTTTTATTATCCTTTAGGAGAAATTGCAATTATAAAAATTATTAAAAAGGGAATAAGCATTATCAATACCCAGCCAAAAATTTGTAATAAGAATCCTATTATAACTACAGTTATAAAAAACATGAGGACATATAGTACTCCTTTATTTACTATTTTTCTCATAATAGCCATCAACAAGGTAAAAGAAAAGCGGCGCTATGGGTATCAGTCCAATAATAAGATATAGAATGGTTTTCATTGAACGGGTATCCAGATTTCTTCTTCCGAATTAACATCATTTGGTTTGTATTTGTCTCCTAAAATTTCAAAATGAGGTCTATGATCTAATATATAATTAGATTTAGGGAGCCATTCCCTAAAGATATATTCAAAAGGAAGATTATTACTCAAACCTTTATGCGTAAAAACAGCATATTTGCCACTTTTTAAAGTAAACGGACTCATACCATCAGGAATACTTTCAAAATTAGTTACTTCTGCTAATGCCCATTTTGTAAATACTAACTGCGGATTAAAATTATCGTAATAATTTTCTGGAAATACTCTAAGATCAAAAACAGCATTGCTAACCGTATTCAGAATCTCTTTTTTACGCGGCATAAATGTGCTAAACAATTCAAATGTTTTGTTTTCAGCTACAGACATCTGTATTGCTTGCCCAATTAATTTTTTTTCAGGAAGTATTTCTATTCTTGGAATCAAAATTCTTATTTAGACTTTTTTACTACTTTATTAAGTTCCTTGATGTCATTTTCTTTAAGTTTACGAGTAGATAAACCTTCTGAATGAGTTTGATACGCTATATTCCCTGTTTTTCCATTAATTAAAGTAATAAGTTTTTTATTATTTATTTGAGAATACATGAAGTAATAAAAATCTGATGAATTTTCATCTAAAATTTTTTCTTCTATTTCCTCATAGTCAACTATTTTGTAATCAAAAGAATATAAATTCATTAGTTCTTTAAAATCCAAAACTTTTTCTTCACTAGGTTTTGCCAAATTTTTTTTACCAAAAGCATAATTAGTATTACTAGCTATATTACGATCAATATAGAGTGTTGTATTTTTTAATTTTTTAATTTCTTTAGATATAAATTTTTTATTTAAATCATATGTTTTTTCATTCTTGATAGAATTATTAATGAGCTGTAAGAAATTTTTTAGATATCCTAATCTAAAGTTTACTAAATCACCATTTAAGCTAGCACTCATTGTCTTATAATTATTTTTTGATTCAACATTGAATGTTTTTGCTTTTGAAAAAGCATTAGAAATAGTTTTGGTTATCAACTCTGTATTTGGATTAAAATATACCGTAGCTACTGTGGATGAATACCAATCTAATTCATTTTCTTTTTTCTTGGTATTTAATTTGTCTACTATATTTATATCTAATGCAAAAATTAGAAGTGTTAAACCAATGCTCTGTTCGGGTACTACGGTCGTAGAATTAAATTCAACTATAACATCATTAACGTTTACATTATTTTTATCAAAATCTTTAGTATGTATAATTTCATATGGGGTAACAGTCCAGACACCTTTTAAAATATTATTGTACTCTTCTTTGGTATATGTAGCTGGCAGAATAAATTTTGTTGCTTTATTGTAGAAACGGTCTAAATTTCTTTTGCTGATTTTTTCAACATTTACTTGGGCAGAAGAAAAGGTGGGTATTGTTAGGATTAGGCTTAATAAAAAATGATAAATTTTAAATTTCATAATTGGTTTGGTTGGTTATAGAATAGTAAAATATTAAAAAATAAAATTAACCTCTTCTTCTTTCTAATAAAATCATCATCATTAAACCAAGAATTACTCTTTGGTCATCATCATTATCAATTTCTGCTAGCTTGCTTACTTCAAATTTTCTTCCAAAGAAAGAAGCTTCTTTTTTAAGCCTAACCATTGGTTTGTTTTCTAGATTGGTCACGATATAACTAGGGTTAAATAAATAACCTGTAAACATGCTTAATATAGGGATTTGTCCTAAAAGTGCATCTAATACTTTTACCCAAGCATTTTCTTCTCTAATGTGAAATTGTAATTTTTGGTGTTGGTCTATTAACTCATAATGTGCTTTCCAAATAGAGGTCCAACCTTTGCGAGCTACTTTTCCTAGTTCTACTCCTTCGCTATCCGTTATACTATACGCAGCGGAGAAATCAATCCAGCGATCCGCTTTAATTTTAAAGTTTACTTTTGTTTTAGTTTCATCAGAAAAAATAGAAATATCTTCTTTTAGCTTAAACATTTTTTGCTTCACGTAGGCTACCGTTTTTCCGGATGCATCAGTTGCGGTAAAGTCGTTTGCTAAAGATGAAATATTGAATACAAATCGAATCGGAAATTTTAAATCTTGCATGTTCTTGTGTTTTTGATTTATGCTATTGTTACAGGTTTAGTAAAAAAATGTTATTCAAAAAAACTAAAAACACTACCGCCATACCTTCTCTGTTTTACAAAACGGGGTACTTCAGATAAATCGGTATGTTTAGAGTGTTCTATAATAAGCAGTCCATCTTCTAGCAAAAAGTTATTTTTAAAAGTTAATGCTGCTATTTTGGTAAAGTCATCTAAAGAAAGGTCATATGGAGGATCTGCGAAAACAATATGGGCTTTATGATTTGGTTTTTCTAAATAGCTGAATACATCCGTTTTTATAGCATCAATATGCATCTCTAAGCTTTCTGCTGTCTGATTGATAAATTTTATGCAACCTGCATTTGCATCAATACAAAGGATATGTTTGCAACCACGAGAAGAAAACTCATATGCAATATTTCCTGTGCCCGAAAATAAATCTAAAACATTGATATCAGCAAAATAATAACTATTGTTTAAAATATTAAACAAACCTTCTTTTGCCATATCTGTAGTAGGTCTTACGGGAAGTTTTTTAGGAGCAGAGAGCCTTTTCCCTTTATGTTTTCCAGATATTATTCTCATTTATAGAGCGCTTAAAGTAGTAAAGTCTATAGTATTTTCTATTTCATCATTAGAGAAATGATTTAGATTTTTTGGAATATAAACATCTATATTTTTTATATAAGTATAACATATTTCATAGAGTTCGTCTCCCTCTTCAATAGCACCAAACAAGCGTAGTTTCACCGTCTCAGTATCCAACTCTAATTGCTCTAATGCAAATAAAATATAATAGATAAAATCTTCTTTAGAAGAAAAGCTATAGCTATTGTATAACAATAGTTTTTTATTAGAAATGATCGTCACATCAAGTTGCTGTTCTAGAACATGTACATAACATACCGTCTCTTTTCCTTTATTAAAATTATTTAATAAGGTTTCTATTAAAACAGTACCATTGTGTTTAAACTCAAATTCACCAAATAATTCATAAATGTAGTTATTAATATTTACAAAAGGTACGTAAGCGTTTATAATATCATAACTATTTATTTCATCATATGTGATATGATCATTGGCTAAAATTTTGGTATTAAATTTTAGGTAGTTTACCAATTCTTTTTCGTCAAATAATGCTTTAGGGATGATACTAAAAAGGATGTTTCTGTGAATTACGGTAACATCAGAAAAAGACATTTTAGGTATCCCTTCTTCTTCTAAAAGCTCTTTTAATTTTTTCAGCACTTTAAAAGGAATAAGCTCTTCTTGAAAAATAATACTTTTAGATTTTAATATTTTGTTTCCAATAGTATCTAGGATACAAAAAGAAAGTCCATTCAAACTAATTTGAATGGACAATTTTTTATGTGCTAAAGTAGAATCTTCTTTAGTATTAGTTATCTCCTCTTCTGTCATAAATTGCAGGCCAGTTACCATTGGTACTTACTTCTTCCATAGAACCTAAAGTAATGAATTCTCCATTTACTTCATCTACACTTTCTAATAACTTTTCTCTCTTTAATAAGTCTTTTGGCTGATCAAAGAGAATTTCATCTTTACTCGCTTTTACTTCAAAAACGGATGCCTTAAAGTTACTTTTTTCAATAGTACCAGCACTGATAGAAAATTGTTTATTTTCAGTGAATGGAATATTCATTAAAGTTTTAAATCTATTATCTCCTTTAAATAAGGAGTCTTTTACAGGAACAAAACCTAATGTATCTATAAGTCTTTCTTCTACTACTTCGTCTATACCAAAATCTTTATTAAACCGTGTATAAGAAGTATCTCTTTGTTGTGTAATAACGTAATTACCAGTTTCAATAAAATTTATGAGATTCTTAAAGTTTCCAGCATAAACCCCTTTTGTTTTTTTATGCGCTTCCTGGGCATTTTTAATATCTTTAAGTTTGCTAATTACAGCTGCGTAGCGCTCTTTTTTAGTATTGTCAAACTCTATGGGAGCATTAACAGAATCATAGATTAAATATCCTAAACCAATGCATGCAATCCAAAGTACAATTTGTAAAACAGTCTTCATTATTTTTAAATGTGTTATTTTATTAACCCTTTGACACAAATCTACAATTTTTTTTTAATCACAAAAGTATTTCTACTTAAAAATCATTATTATCTTTGATGGAATATGAAAGCCATAACAGCTGCTACTTTTTCTACCATTTTACAAGATAAATTTCCGCATCAACCAACCAGCAAGCAAAATACAGCATTAAGTGAGCTCGCCGCATTTATTTTATCTGCTGATAAGGAGACTGTTTTTCTTTTAAAAGGCTTTGCAGGAACAGGAAAAACAACCATAATAGGTACCATAGTTTCTAATTTGTGGCAGACTACTATGAAAACAGTTCTTATGGCTCCAACGGGTAGAGCTGCTAAAGTAATGTCTAATTATTCTAAAACAAAAGCATTTACCATTCATAGAAAAATTTATTTTCCAAAAAAGCAAAGCGGAGGTGGTGTACAATTTGTAATGGCACCAAATAAACATAGGAATACTATTTTTATCGTAGATGAGGCTTCTATGATACCAGATACTCCGGCAGATTCAAAGCTTTTTGAAAACGGATCTCTTTTAGATGATCTTATCATGTTTGTATATGGTGGGCATAATTGCAAACTTATTTTAATAGGAGATACAGCACAGTTGCCACCCGTAAAATTAGACTTAAGTCCGGCATTAAATCCAAATACATTATCCTTAAATTATAATAAAGAAGTTACCCTTTTAGAACTAGATGAAGTAGTACGGCAAGCAGAAGATTCAGGAATATTATACAATGCCACTAATTTAAGAGAGCAATTGCAATCTGAGTTTTATGAAGATTTTAAATTTGATGTAGCTCCTTTTACTGATATTAGTAGACTTATAGAAGGCAATGAAATTTTAGAAGCTATAGAAGATTCTTATGCAGTACATGGAAAAGAAGAAACTGCTTTTATTGTTAGATCTAATAAAAGAGCAAACTTGTATAACGAAAATATAAGACAACGTATTTTATATTTAGAAAATGAAATTGCTGTAGGCGATTTTATGATGGTGGTAAAGAATAACTATTTCTGGCTAAAACCAAATTCTGAAGCAGGTTTTATTGCAAATGGAGATATTGTTGAAGTATTAGAAATATTTGCTATTAAAGAACTTTACACTTTTAAGTTTGCAGAAGTGAAAGTTAAAATGGTAGATTATCCAAATCAAGAGCCTTTTGAAACTGTTTTGTTGCTTGATACGATAAAAGCAGAAACTCCATCTTTGCCCTATGAAGATGGCAATAGATTGTACCAAGAAGTGATGAAAGATTATGAAAATGAAACTTCTAAATACAAGAAGTTTTTAGCGGTAAAGAATAATAAGTTTTTTAATGCGCTACAGGTAAAATTCTCGTATGCAATTACCTGTCATAAATCTCAGGGAGGACAATGGAATACTGTTTTTGTAGAACAACCTTATATGCCCAACGGCATTGATAAGGAGTATTTGCGTTGGTTGTATACAGCAGTTACTCGTGCAAAAAATAAGTTGTATTTAATTGGGTTTAAGAACGATTTTTTTGTTGTTGAGGAATGAGTTAAATTCGTTTGAGAATGGATAAGATTAAAACTGAAAATCTATAAAATATTTTGGAATAGTTTTTGGAATACTTAGATAAACAAACTTTTTTAAATGACACAAGAAACCATCATCAGTATTTTTTTAGGAATAGGACTTGCAGCTTCAGTAGGGTTTAGGGTTTTTTTGCCTCTGTTTGCACTAAGCTTAGTAGCTTATTTTGGTAAATTTGAACTTAACGAAAGCTGGCAATGGATAGGAAGCTTAGCAGCATTAATAACACTAGGAGTAGCAATGTTAGTAGAAACATTTGCCTATTTTATCCCTTGGGTAGATAATGCCCTTGATAGTGTTGCAGTTCCACTTGCAGCAATAGCAGGTACTGCGGTAGTAGTATCTACAGTAGCAAATTTAGATCCATTACTTACTTGGTCTTTAGCCATCATAGCAGGTGGTGGAACAGCAACCGTAATAAAAGGAGCCTCAGCAACAAGCAGATTAGCTTCCACTGCTACAACTGGCGGCTTGGCAAATCCAATAGTATCAACAGTAGAAACAGGTACTGCAGTTGTAGTAACTACGGCCTCTATATTTGCTCCTTTTGTAGCAGCTATATTAGTTTGTATCATTTTAGTGATAATTTTTAGAATTTATAGAAAGTTAAGACCTAAAAAGAACCGAACTTAGCAAACTGTTTGTACATCATACATTTATTTTTATCAGATGAAAAAAATTGCAATGATTCCCGCACGTTATGCAGCATCTCGTTTTCCTGCAAAATTAATGCAAGACTTGGCAGGCAAACCTGTTATATTGAGAACCTACGAAGCTGCTTTAGCTACAACACTTTTTGATGAAGTTTATGTAGTAACGGATAGTAATGTAATTTTTAATACAATTGTAAATGCTGGCGGCAATGCAATAATGAGTAAAAAAGAACACGACTGTGGCAGTGATAGAATTGCGGAAGCTGTTGCAGATATGGATGTAGATATTATTGTAAATGTTCAAGGAGATGAACCCTTTACAGATAAAGAAAGCTTAGCAAGTGTTTTAGAGGTGTTTCAAAAAGACACAAAAAAAGAAATAGATTTAGCATCTTTAATGGTGAAAATTACGGATTGGGATGAGATAAATAACCCGAATACGGTAAAAGTAATTGTAGATCACAACAACTTTGCATTGTATTTTTCGCGTTCACCAATTCCATTTCCTAGAGCTAAAAATGTAGGAAGCATTTATTATAAACACAAGGGTATTTATGCTTTTCGAAAAAGTGCATTATTAGATTTTCCACGTTTACCAATGTTGCAATTAGAAGCAACAGAAAAAATAGAAGCTATTCGCTATTTGGAATATGGTAAGAAATTAAAAATGGTAGAAACTACAGTAACTGGGATAGAAATAGATACTCCTGAAGATTTAGAAAGAGCAAAAAAGGCATGGAAATAGACTACAGCACCGTAAAAGTTATTGGTTTTGATGCTGATGACACGCTTTGGGTGAACGAAACTTATTTTAGAGATACGGAAGAAGCATTTGCTAGCTTACTGGAGCAATACGAAACTAAAAACAAGATAGACCAAGAGCTTTTTAAAATGGAAATGAAAAACCTTGAGCTTTATGGTTATGGAATAAAAGGTTTTATGTTGTCTATGATAGAATCTGCAATAGACTTATCTAATGCTAATGTATCTACAGAAGTGCTTACACATATATTAGAGTTAGGTAAAGATATGATAAGGCGTCCGGTAGAATTATTAAATGGAGTAGAAGAGACCTTAAAAAAATTAGCCCCAAAATACCGTTTAATAGTTTTAACGAAAGGAGATTTGCTAGATCAGGAACGTAAAATAGAACGTTCTAATTTATCACGATATTTTCATCATGTAGAAGTTTTAAGCGATAAAAAAGAATCGAATTACAGGCATTTACTTGATCATTTAGAAATAGATGTAAAAGAATTTTTAATGGTTGGTAATTCTTTAAAATCAGATATTTTACCCTTAGTGCATATAGGAGCTAAAGCAATACACATCCCATTTCATACCACATGGGAGCACGAGAAAGTTTCTAAAAATGAAACGAATGGGAAAGCGTTTGATACTCTAGAAAAAATAGAAGATATTTTAAAAATACTGTAAATGAAATATCTAGATGTAAATACATGGAATAGGAGGCAGCATTTTAATTTTTTCAACACCTTTGCAGACCCTTATTTTGCTGTAAGTTCATTTTTAGATGTTACTCATGCATTTGCATTTTCAAAGAAAGAAAGTGTTAGTTTTTTTGCGGTATACCTACATGCTTGTTTAAAGGCAATGAATACGATAGAAAACTTTAAATACAGAATACAAGACAACAGTGTAATAATTCATGATATCATTCATGCATCAGCTACCATATTAAGACCTGATAAAACTTTTGGTTTTTCTTTTATTGCGTTTGATGAAAGCATTGTTATTTTTGAAGAAAATATGAAAAAAGAAAAAGAACGGATATATAATTCTAATGAACTTTTCCCGCCTACAAATTCTGACGATTGTATTTATTGTTCTGCTTTACCGTGGATAGCTTTTAACAATCATAAAGAGCCAGTGAGTAGCCATAAAGAGTCTGTTCCTAAAGTAGCATTTGGTAAGGCACTAAAAAATAATAATAGATTAGAAATGAATGTCTCCGTTAGTGTTAACCATGCATTGGTAGACGGTTTTCATGTTGGACTTTTTTTTGAAAAATTTCAGCAGAGTTTAAATGAATATAAATAATTTAGAATGAAGTTTAAGAATTTCCCAATGGTACCAAGAGTAGTTTTTGGTGATGGTAGTTTTCAGCAGTTGGGAGAAATTCTTTTGCCTAAGCGCAAAAATTCAGAAGCCCCTTTTATATTTTTGGTAGACGACGTTTTTGAAAATAAAGAATTAAGTAATGAACTCCCTTTATTATTTAAAGATCAAGTAATATTTATTCCTACTGTAGAAGAACCTAAAACAACACAAGTTGATGCTATAGTAGAAATGATAAAGACTACCTTTTCTGAAGTACCTTCTGGTATTATAGGTATTGGTGGAGGTACTGTTTTAGATTTTGCAAAAGCAGTTGCCATAATGATAACAAACCCTGGTAAAACTGAAGCGTATCAAGGTTGGGATTTAGTAAAAAAACCGGCAATATATCATGTGGGAATACCAACGATAAGTGGTACTGGAGCAGAAGTTTCTAGAACAACAGTATTAATGGGATCAGAGAAAAAGTTAGGAATTAACTCAGATTATACCCCTTTTGATCAGGTTATTTTAGATCCTAGTATTACACAAGGAGTTCCTAAAGAGCAATGGTTTTATACGGGGATGGACTGTTATATACATTGTATAGAATCTTTAAATGGAACGTATTTAAATGCCTTTAGTCAGAGTTATGGTGAAAAAGCTTTAGAATTATGTAAAGAAGTATATTTAAATGATATTTCTGAGGCAGCATCTAGAGCTAAATTAATGATGGCTTCTTGGCATGGCGGCATGAGCATAGCATATAGTCAAGTAGGAGTAGCGCACGCATTAAGTTACGGTTTATCTTTTGTATTAGGTGTAAAACATGGAATAGGAAATTGCTTGGTATTTCAACATTTAGAAGAGTTTTATCCAGAAGGTGTTGCCATATTTAATAAAATGAAAAAAAGGCATCAGATTGTACTTCCAAAAAATATTTGCAAAGACTTATCTGATACAAAATTTGACCTTATGATTAAGGTGGCTTTGAGTTTAGAACCATTATGGGAGAATGCTATTGGTGAAAACTGGAAAAATAGTATTACTCCAAAAAAATTAAAGGCGATCTACAAAAAAATATAAAAGATTTTACAAGCGATAGCATGAGACAAAAATTGGCAACCTTTATTTACTTTAAAATCATGAAGTGGAAGCTTATTGGGAACTTCCCTAAAGTAGATAAGTGTATTATCATTGTAATTTCGCATACAAGTTGGTTAGACCTATTTTTAGGAATGTTAATACGGAGTGTTTGGAATATAAAAGTCGGTTTTATTGCTAAGAAAAGTTTGTTTACACCAGGTGTAGGTTGGTTTATAAGAAAAGTTGGTGGCGCGCCAATTGAAAGGAATAAAAAAAAGGACTCAGTCACTGCAATCGCAAATATTTTTAAATCACGAGACGTTTTTCGTCTAGCGCTTTCTCCAGAAGGAACCAGGAAAAAAGTAAGCAAATTAAAAACGGGGTTTTATTATATAGCAAAAAAAGCAAATATTCCAGTAATTATGGTTGCTTTTGATTATGGACACAAACAAATTAAAGTTTCTGATGCTATATATCCAACAGATGATATAGAAGCAGACTTTAAAATGTATAAAGCGTTTTTTAAAGGAGTAATTGGTAAGGTACCGGAATACAGTTTTGAAGGTTAGTGTATTTAATTTAAATCATTAGGTTTTCCTTAAAATAGTTTCTGGTTTTTTCTTTTCTTCCTTTTTAGTATTTCCTGGAAAAATCAGATTGGTGCTAGAATAGCTTGAACCAAATGTTGCTGCTGCCAAATAAACCTGATTTATAGCATCTAAAACTTGGTTTTCTGTTAGCTCTTGTAATGGGTGCGCAAAAACAGACCATATAATTTCGTCACTTAGGGCATATTTTACATCTAAAGCAGAATGGAAATTTGCAACCAAAGCATTTAAAAGTTCTTCTTCTCCTATTTTTTCTCTTTCTACAATTGGAGAAATAATACGCATTCGGTTTGCATTTTCATCATGAATACATATTAATAAATGATTTTTATACTGAAATTGTATGCCATTTCCTGTAGTTTGTAAGGTGTCTGCAACTTGGTAGATCAATTCTGATAATTTGGTTGCATCCATTTCTTGTGCATTACTATTCGTAATACTAAGAAAAAACACAGAAAAAATAATTAAATACTTCATAATGTAGAACGGTTTATTATTAAGTCGGGAGATTATCTTTTAGATTACATTAAAGATATTCTATTCTATTGAGCATATCAAAATAATGAGACATTAATGTTTGTTTCGCTATGTTTATACATTTATTATAGTAGGTGATAAAAATACGTTGCTTCTATTTATTATAGTGGTTTCAGATGAAATGCACATAGTTTCGGTAAGCGAAACATCGATGAACTACCGTTACCGATTAAACCAAACGCTTTATCTGAGAATTGCGCAGATACCGAAAAACGAGGTGTTTTGGGCGACTTTTATCTATTTAAGCTTGTTGTTACTAGTACCTTTGTAGTGTAACAAACTAGTACCTTTGTAGTGTAACAAAGAAGAAGTCATGAAAACAATTATCACATTTATCTTTATCCTTTTTATTTCTCTATCTGCGCAAGCACAAGATAAGAAAGAAGCAGTAAAAGTAGCTACGGTAAAGACTTCAGTTGTTTTAAAAACGACTACTAAAACTGAAGTAGCACGTTTATACATGTACAAGAATTCTAGAGTTAAAAAAGAATTATCATTTTATACAAAAAAGAGAAAATCTAAACTAGCCTAATATATAGTTGATTTTACAACCATTAAAAGACCTCTTTATGAGGTCTTTTTTATTTTAACTTCTTTAGTATAATTTCATTTCATAAAATGCTATGCTTTAGTCCTATCTTATAAAAAAATGCTTTATCTAGGTGCTAAGTAGCTTCACCGAAAGATAATTTGCATTCACCGATTGATGTTCAAAAAAGTTAGGATGTAGTTCTACCTTTGGAGTGTAACAAGCAAATTAATTATGAAAACAATAATCACATTTAGTATTATTCTATTTATTTCTGTATCCATACAAGCACAAAATAAAAAAGTAGAAAGTAAAGTAAAGCCCATTCAAAAAACGGTAGTTATAAAGAGTACATCAATTGATAGCATACATAGCGTAACCCGCTTATATCGAAATAAGAAATGTAGGATTTGGAAAGAGTTATTATTTGGTTTAAAAAAGAATAAATCTAAATTTGCTTGATTAAAATGCATGTTACACTTGCATGAAAGGCCTCTATATGAGGTCTTTTTTTACGGGCTATTTTAAATGTAAATGTTCTAAGAGATATTATTTACTTTACCAGGATTATTCTTTAGACTTTTTAAATTTATTATCTTAGTTCTTAACAAGCAAATATTGTTAATAAGTATATCCAATTTGTTATAGGTAATTCTGATCATAAAAAATAACTTGGAAAAATTTGTAAAGTAGCTTTTGGAGGAAATTTAGATAAGCTGAAGTTACTCTTAAAAAATAAAATTTGGACTTAACAAAAAAATGAATTTTTGACTCCATTTCATTCAATATTTGAAAAATAAAATCTGGATTGCCTAAAATTATTAATTGATGAAGTTGCGGATATTGAGTTCATTCATACTAATGGTGGAGGTTTTCCTTTGGACCGTATGTTGATATAGCTGTTCAGGTAAATATTAACATAGGTGGAAAAGAAAATTCGGATGTTATAAATACTCTTAGAAAGCACAAAATATATGCGAGAAGTAGAAAGGAAAATGAATGATAATGATCTAAAAAAACTGCAATATAATAATACATCATCTTTGAGAATGTCTATTATATCAATGGTCATTGGATTTTTTCTATTATACTATTTATGGGGACGAGATATTATATTTGTGAAAATTCTATGCGGAATTATTGGTTTTTTAGGTTTTTTAGGTTTTTGGGAATATTTTTTTAGTCAAAAAAAGAAAAAAGACCAAAGCGAAAAAATGAAAATTATAGTTAAGACCAAAATAATAGACAAAAAAACAGTTGTTATGAGATCTTCAGGAGATAGTAGTAACCATGACGAGACTAAATATAGACTATTCTTTGAAAATTCTAAAAGTTATGATGTTAAAGATTATATATTTAATAAAATTCAAATAGGTAATGAAATTGAAATAGAATATGCAAAGCACTCAAAATGGATTATCAATATATATTGTAAATCAATGAATATTGAAAATGATGCTTTGGTCCAACAGTATTGATAAAAAACTACTTACACAAAGTAATTTTCATTAATGCCAAATATAAGCTTTCTATTGAGGTTTATTTATTTTTTCAGTATCAGTAAAAAAAAATTTCTCAATTGGATGGAAAACACTCAGAAAACAATCTGTGTTATATCAAAGAGTAGCTGAAATAAGACTCGTTTTAATTTAATATAACCTTATCAATTTCACAAAATCCAGATAAAATGCACATAGTTTCGGTGAGCGAAAGATCGATGAACTACCCTTGTCGATTAAACTAAACGCTTTATCTGAGAATTGCACAGATACCGAAAAACAGGGTGTTTTGGGCGACTTTTATCTATTTAAGCTTGTTGTTGCTAGTACCTTTGTAGTGTAACAAAGAAGAAGTCATGAAAACAATTATCACATTTATCTTTATCCTTTTTATTTCTGTATCAGCGCAAGCACAAGCTAAAAAAGAAGTAAAGAAAGTAGATACAGTAAAGACCTCAGTTGTTTTAAAAACGACTACAAAAACTGAAGTAGCACGTTTATACATGTACAAGAATTCTAGAGTTAAGAAAGAATTATCATTTTATACAAAATCAAGAAAAACAAAGTTAGCATAGTTATATTAAGGGTTGTTTATTATTTATATAAGTAGAAAGAGACCACAATTTAGGTCTCTTTTTTGTTGGTATAAATTGTGTACTTATAAAATGATCAGCTATCAAATACAGTTAAATTAGTACGACTTCATTATCCGCTATAATATAAACTTCATGATCTTCTTCCTGATGTTTTAATTCAAAAGTACCCGTAAAATCTCCAAAAGCAGGAAGAATTAATTGGTGATGACTTTTAAAAAAGCATGGTAATTTAAGTTTTTGTTTTCCTACTCCTTTAAGTGTAACACTTGGATGAATGTGTCCACAAAAAATAAAATTAGAGGTAGGATTTTCTTGAGGATGATGTGTTAACAGAAAACCGTCTATCTCTTTCTTATTCAATACTTCAATGCCTAAAGCTTTATAATGCGACTCGGAAATAATATCATGATTTCCTTCAATTAATATTATTTCAAAATTGCATTGTACTACCCAATTTTTAAAATACTCCCATTCTATATTTAAATAGCTATGGAATAAATCTCCTAAAAAATAGAGTACTTCTGGCTTAAAGTAAGTGATAACATCATTTAATTTAGTAAAATTATTTTCAATGGCTTGTTCAGGAACAGCACTTCCATGTTTTCTAAAGTGTGTAATTTTACCCAAGTGAACATCAGCAATAAGTAAAGCTTTTTGTTCTACCCAATACATAGCACCGCTGGGGTGCATGGTAAAATGATTTTTTTTAATACTGGTAGTCACTGTTTTCATGCAAGGACTATTTTTCTAGTTGTTTGATCATTCTTCGGATACGATCCGCTAATTTTTCTGAGGATAGCTTTTCTCTTAATCGATCTGTAATAATAGGAAATGAAAAAGGAGTTGGTTTTTTACAAGACTTCCAAATAATCTCTTGCCTATTTATTCTTTCTAATGCTATTTGCAAACGACCTTCTTCTAGTTGGTGTTCAAATGTTTCTGTAAACGCTTGCTGAAACAATAAATTATCTGGTTCGTATTCTCTAAAAACATCAAATAATAATTGCGAACTAGATTGCAGGTGTTTGCTCTTCAACATTTTATCTGGATACCCTGTAAAGACCAGTCCAGAAATTACAGCAATATCTCTAAATTTTCTTCTTGCCATTTCAGTAGCATTTAAACTCTTCTGTAAATCGCTTTTTAAATAAGCAGTACTGAATAAATCATTATCCAGTATTTGCTGAATGTCTATCTCTTGATCAGATAATAGTTCAAAACCATAGTCATTAAAGGCAATAGAGAATGTTATAGGGTTAAGTAAGCTGATGCGGTAGGCTAATAAACTACTTAAAGCCTCATGTACAAAACGACCCTCAAACGGGTAACATAGCATATGATAACCATCTCTAGTTTTAAAGCTTTCTATTAAAAACTGATTTGAATTAGGAACAATACTCTCTAACTTCTGACGCTGAAAAATATGGGACAAGGCTTTGCCTTCTGCTGACTTTTTACCTATAACAGGGTCATTTAAAGCATAGAGTTCTTCTCTAAGTAATGCACTCATTTCTGAAGAAAAACTCATACGTCCACCCATCCAACTAGGTACTTTGGCTGTTTTTTGTTTTGACTTTCTTACCAATACTTGCATATTCTTAATCCTAAAAAGCTCTAGGTTTCTACCAGCAAAAGTAAAGACATCTCCAGGCTTTAATTTTGAAATAAACCACTCTTCAATTGTTCCAATAAACCCACCTTTTAAATATTTAACAGTTAATAAGGCATCGCTTACAATAGTTCCTATTTGTAGCCGGTGTCGCATAGCAATACCTTTGCTGCAGATCACATATTTTCCATCCTCTTCTATGACCACCCGTTTATATTCGTCATAAGCACTTAGACTTTGACTGCCTAAAGTGATAAAATTCAATACCCATTGAAATTGCTCTTTGGTTAAGGTTTGAAAACAAAAAGTGTCACTCACTTCTTTAAAAATTTCTTCTGGATAAAAACCATTAGAAACTGCTAAAGTGGTTAAGTATTGCACCAATACATCAAAGCTATTAAGGTAGGGAATCCGGTCTTCCACGATCATGTCTTTAACGGCATGCTTTAATGCTGAGGCTTCTACCAATTCCATAGCATGTGTTGGTAAAAAGTGAATAACACTTTCTTTTCCAGGAGCATGGCCACTACGTCCTGCGCGTTGTAAAAACCGTGTTACCCCTTTTGGCCCTCCAATTTGAATAATAGTTTCTACTGGAGCAAAATCTACTCCTAAATCTAAGCTAGAGGTACAGATGACAGCTTTTAAACTTTCATTACTAATGGCTTGCTCTACCCAAAGTCGCGTTTCTTTAGCAATACTTCCATGATGCATTGCTATCTCACCCGCAAATTCAGGATGCGTTTCTAAAATTTTCTGAAACCAAATTTCGCATTGCGCTCTGGTATTGGTAAATAGTAATGTTGTTTTACTCTTTTTAATGATAGGGATAACTTCTTCAAGAAGATGTAAGCCTAAATGCCCTCGCCATGGAAAAGTTTCCATAGTTTTAGGAAGAATTGATGTGACTTTAATCTTTTTCTGAAGTTTAGCTTTTATTAAAACCGAATTTTGAAATACGGCTGAATTTGGTCCTAAAAGTACTTTTCTTGCCTGTTCTAAATTGCCTATAGTAGCCGAAATTCCCCAAATACGGAGTTGAGGTGATATGCTTTTTAAACGTGATAAAGCTAACTCCATTTGTACCCCACGTTTACTACCTAATAGCTCATGCCATTCATCTATCACTACTGCAGTTAGCGTTTTAAAGGTCTTTTCATAGTCTTTTGATGCTAATAATAGTTGTAAACTTTCTGGAGTAGTGATCAGCAAATCGGGCATCTTTCGTTTTTGAGCTGCCCGCTCTTTAGTGCTTGTATCTCCAGTTCTGATGCCAACAGTTAGAGGAACTCCTATTTCTGAGGCAAAACGCTCCGTTGCCTGTTTAATTTCTATAGACAACGCGCGTAAGGGCGTAATCCAAATTGCTTTTAATCCTTTTTCATGCTTTTGCAGATAGTTAGGATTGTTTTTGATGTATTGCAAAACTATAGGAACCCATAAAGCATAGGTTTTACCACTTCCTGTTGGCGCATTGAGTAAGCCATTTTTACCTTGTAGAAAAGCTTTCCAAGTTTGTTTTTGAAAAGGAAAGGGTTTCCAGTTTCTGCTTGAAAACCAATCAGCAGCAATTTTTTCTAATTCGTTTCTATTCATTTTCTAAAGAAGGAATTAGCGATTTTAAGTCTTGTAGGGTATTAGCCTCTTTCATTTTTTTGTCCTTTCGCCAGCGGAGTATTCTTGGAAAACGAGTAGCCACTCCACTTTTATGACGCTTTGATAATGCAATGCCTTCAAAAGCAATTTCAAAAACCAGTTCGGGAGTAACACTACGTACAGGGCCAAAACGTTCTAAAGTGTTTTTTTTAATCCAAGCATCTACTTGTTTAAATTCAGCATCTGTTAAGCCAGAATAGGCTTTGGCAAAGGTGACCAACTCATTATTTTCGTTCCATAAAGCAAAAGTATAATCTGTAAATAAATTGGTGCGCCTTCCATGCCCTCGCATCGCATAAGTAAGTACTGCATCTATGGTTAAGGGATCTACTTTCCATTTCCACCAATCTCCTTTTTTACGCCCTACTTGATAGGATGCATCCTTTTTTTTAAGCATTAAACCTTCACTACGCTTAATTCTCGCAGTATTACGCTCTTGTTGTACTGCCTCCCAACTAGAAAAAGATAATGATTGGGAAAGTTGTAAGGGTAAGGAGGCGTTAGAAAGCGAGGATACTAATTTTTCTAATAAAGCTCTTCTCTCTAAAAAAGGTTTTTGGCGGATATCAAGACCTTCCCATTCTAATAAGTCATACGCTTTTACAATAACAGGTGCATCAGCTAGCATTTTTTTGCTCACATTTTTTCTCCCGATTCTAGTCTGTAAAGTATTAAAAGTACCTATTCCATTTTCATTATAAATCAACAATTCTCCATCAATCACTGTGCCGTTAGGAACTATCTCCGTAAAAGCATAAAATTCAGGGAATTTATCGGTTACCAATTCCTCTCCTCGGCTCCAAACAAAAACTTCGTTATCTCTTACAATAATTTGCGCTCTAATACCATCCCATTTATGCTCAATACTCCAATCATTTACATTACCGAGTTCTGCTACAGCGCCTTCTACGCCGTAAGCCAGATAAAAAGGGTAGGGCTTGGATAAATAATCGGAAGCTTTTTCTTCAAGAATCAATTCTTGAAAACTTATAGTAGATGGATTCCAGTTTCCCATTAATTTATGAGCTAATAACGCTTCATCAATTTGGGTAGCTTTAGAGAGTGCTCTGGTCATTAATTTTTGACTAATTCCTATTCTAAAACCACCTGTAATAATTTTAGTAAACACAAACCGCTCATAATAGTTTAAGGCTTTCCAATTTTCTAAAACATACTCTTTTTTTTCTTCTTCAGTTTTTGGTTTCAACGCAATCATTTCCTCAAGAAACTGAGTTAGTGATTTTTCAGTTGATTGCTCTGAATTTGGAACAACTAAGGCAATTGTTTCTGCTAAATCTCCAACAATATGATAAGACTCTTCAAACAACCATAAAGGAATTTTTGCCAATTCAGAAGCCCATGTTCTGAGCAACGTAGTATTTACGGGCCTAGAAGGTCTACGATGTGATAATAATGCAATGGTCCATACTTTATCACTATCCGAAGCATCTTTAAAATAGTTTGCCAATTCATTAACCTTTACAGTAGTCTTATTGGTGTTATCTAGTGTTTCTATTAATGCTGCAAATAATTTCACAAGAGTTCTTCTTTTTCTGTTGAACTGATTAAAGTTTCAGCTGAATTTCCATCTATATTTTCTCCTTCAAATTGTGTACTTTCGGTACGTGCATCATATCCTTTTTCTCGTAAATATTTAGAAAAAATATTGGTATAGCCATGTGTTGTAATTACTTTTTCTGCTCCAGTGGCCGCCACTGATGCTAACAGCCCTTCCCAATCGCAATGATCTGAAATCACAAAACCTTTATCTACAGCTCTTCGTCTTCTTGCGCCTCTAAATGCCATCCATCCACTAGCAGAAGCCGTAACATAAGGAACCATTTTCCTAATCCAAGGACTTCCATGTGTACTAGGCGGTGCTAGAACCATATTCCCTAAAAGATCCTGTTTTTTTGTTTCTTTAGTAATTAAAGTTGTTTGTGGAAAATCTACAAAAGGCCTCACTACATTTGTCATATTTTCTATAGCAGCATGTGTGTAGATTTTACCTACTGAAGGATCTAAGTATTTTAGTAAACGCTGTGCTTTTCCCAAAGAATACCCAAATAATATCGATGTTTTTGCTTCAGCTTGGTTTTCTGTCCACCATTGATTGATGGCGTTAATGGTCTTTTTTTGTGGTACCCATTTAAAAGCAGGTAAACCAAAAGTACATTCTGTGATGAATGTATGGCATTTTATGGGTTCATAAGGGGTTGAAATGCCATCATTTTCTGTTTTATAATCTCCCGTAAATACCCAAACTTCCCCTTTATGTTCTACTCTTACTTGTGAACTCCCTATAATATGCCCTGCAGGATGTAAAGAGAATTTTACATTATTAATTGTAAAAGTTTCCCCATACTCTTTTCCGGAAACTTGAATATCTCCAAGGCGGTGTTTTATGATAGATACATTGGTGTGGTGGGTAATGTATTCTTGATGTCCCCAACGGCTATGATCTGCATGTCCGTGCGTAATAATAGCTTTAGGAACAGGCTTCCATGGGTCTAGATACACATCTGCGGCTTCGCAATAAATACCTTTGTCATTAAAGACTAATAGGGGTGTTTTCAAATTATTTGTTTCAGGTCAATTTTTAAAGGGTAAGTTAATCATAATTCTATTTCTTTTTACAATATTTAATGTATTGAAATAGTTTGTATTTCGCTTTTGTAGCTCACAACATGATATATAAGTTTGTAATATTCAGTCTAAATGATTAATTTGCATCAATAGTATGATTATTTAAACAAAAAAGTATGTCTACAATTAGAAAAACAATAACATTTACAGAAAAACAAGATAAGTGGATAAAATCACGAATTACAATTGGAGAATATACAAATGATAGTGAATATCTTCGTGATCTGGTAAGGCGTGACCAAGAAAAAAATGCAAAATTCTCCGTGCTTAAAGCTGCAATAACTGAAGGAATGGAAAGTGGTGTTAGTGACAAATCTGTTCCAGATATTATGAAGGAAGTAGAAGAACGTATGCGAGCAGATGGGCGTTTATAAGGTATCTGGAAAAGCCGAAAGTGACCTTACCAAAATGTACGAATATGGAATTGAAAGTTTTGGATTAAAACAAGCACAAACTTATTTATTTGGAATACACGATATCTTTCAAGCTTTATCAGATAACATTAATCTTGGACGTGATGCTTCTGAATTTACTTTTTCATTAAAAAGATTTCCATATAAATCTCACACTATTTTTTATTTGGCTACAGATATTGGTATTTTAATTGTTCGTGTACTAAATCAAAGTATGGATTATGAAAACAATTTATAGCCTACAGCCACACTCCAATACAATAAAGCAATAATTTTTAAGGTTTAAAAGCAGTTTTAGATAATGATTACACGCAAAATGTATCATATGTTCTGCGTGGTATATGTCCCGATGTATATCGAGATAACTTTGCTTTGGAACTGCTGAATGAAAAAGGGCTAGAAGATGTTTTGAAGTAGGAGTACTTTTTTTAACTAAAAATTGAAGCGATATTAGATCATTATTCAATAATTCTTTAAGGGTACTTTTTTGTCTTCCTATTGTTTTTTATTTACAGATATACTAGAATCAATATGTTGAATATCATTTTGAGAAGTCTCTAATTTTAACTCTATCAGCTGCGTTCCCTTTTTTTGACAAATGAGAAAATTACTTGAAGTTCATGAGTTTAATATTGGCATGAAATTCTATCAAATAGAAACAATTATAAAGAATAAGCCCCTATATAAATAGGAGCTTATTGTTGTGTTATTGTATATTTTTTGGGTTTATTCTTGCATAGTATGATACACATTTTGTACATCATCATCTTCTTCTAGCTTTTCTAATAGTTTTTCTACATCAGCTACTTGTGCTTCATTTAAGGTTTTAGTTACTTGCGGAATACGTTCAAAACCAGAAGATAAAATTTCTAGTTCTCTACTTTCTAATTCTTTTTGGATAGCGCCAAAATTTTCAAAAGGGGCATAAATTAAGATGCCATCATCGTCTGTAAAAACCTCCTCAGCACCAAAATCGATCATTTCTAATTCCAATTCTTCAGGATCTATACCTTCAGCATTTATTCTAAAATTACAGGTATGGTCAAACATAAAAACAACAGAACCTGAAGTACCTAAACTTCCATTACATTTATTAAAATAGCTACGTACATTAGCAACGGTACGGGTATTGTTGTCTGTAGCCGTTTCTACTAAAATAGCAATACCATGGGGCGCATAGCCTTCAAAAAGAACTTCTTTAAAATCACCTAAACTTTTGTCAGAAGCTTTTTTTATGGCACGTTCTACATTATCCTTAGGCATATTTACCGCCTTAGCATTCTGTATTACGGCTCTTAATCTAGAGTTTGAGTTTGGATCAGGACCACCTTCTTTCACAGCTATTACAATGTCTTTTCCAATACGTGTAAACGCTTTAGACATTGCAGACCACCTTTTCATTTTTCGTGCCTTTCTAAATTCAAAAGCTCTTCCCATTTCTAAAATACTATTTTAATTAAAAAACAAATTTAATAATTTTTGATCCCCAAACAAGTTTATCTTTTTGCATAAGATAAACTTTGCTTTTATACTATAATCAAACTATAAATTATGCGCTAACTTCAATAATATCCTCAATACTTTTAGCGAGTACAAAATCTTTCTCCGTAACACCATCTGCATCGTGTGTATTTAGTCTAATATGTAAGGAGTTGTATACATTACTCCAATCTGGATGATGCCCTTGTAATTCACATTCAAAAGCAATTCTAGTCATTACAGAAAATGCCTCTTTAAAGTTTGCAAATTCAAAAGAAGTTTCAATGGCACCATCTACATATTCCCATCCTTCTAGTTCATTCAATTTTTCTTCTATTTGTGTTTGGGTCATTTTTTTCATTTTCTATATTTTTAAATTGTTATATGATCTTCAATAATTTCTTGATACGTTGTATTGTAATTTTTAGGAAGTTTGTTTTCTTTTGGGAGCACTGCTAAATAACGTTCTTTATTTGTGGTGTATACTCTTTTAAATAGGGGATTAAAATGGCCCACTCGTTTTAGTATTTCTTGGATGAAATCTTCGTGATGCACCAAGTCCTTACTCCCTAAATGATAAATACCTGTTTTGTTTTTATTGATAAGGTAATGCACTTGTTGCGTTAACTTACTTTCATGAGTAACATTTATGACTAAATTAGGAAAAACTTCTATAGGCTCATTGTTTAGAATTGCTTCTTTCATTTTTTTTACTCTAGGAGAGGTATTTCCAAAAACCATAGGGACTCTTAAAATGGCCATCTTTTTCTTCGGAATTCGTAGCAGCATATTTTCAATCTTAATTTTTAACCTTCCATACACACTATGCGATAATGTTTTGTCATACTCATAAGATGGATATTTGCTGTAAGCATCAAAAACATTAGCGGAAGATATAAAATAGAGTTTGCAATTATTTTTTAGAATATAGCCAACCATATGCTCATGCGCTGTAATCTGTGCTGAAAAATCTCCTCTCAGTGCTGAAATTATAAAATCTGGTCTTACTTTTTCTAAAACCTCATAAACGTCATCTTCTTCTATGTTATATTTAAAAAACTGCTGGTTTTTTTCAAAAGATCTTCTTGCATTGTTGTATGTACCGTAGGTGTTAAAATAGTTGCAAAGTTCTTTGTATAGCGAATTTCCAATAAAACCACTAGCACCTAAAATAAGAATCTTTTTCTTTTCCAATACTTAACTCATTAATCAATGCTATTCTTTAAGCTAAAAAAACCGTTTTTAGTTTTTATAAAAAGGGAGTTTAACCACCGTAGCTGCAACTGTTTTTTTACGAATTTGAATAAGAATTTCTGTTCCTGGTTTTGCTAGTGCTACAGGGACATAACCCATGCCTATCCCTTTTTCTAGACTTGGAGACATGGTGCCAGAGGTTACAATTCCTATTGGGTCTCCAGAAGTATTTACAATGGTATAATCATGTCTAGGAATACCTCTATCATTTAACTCAAAGCCTATTAATTTTTTAGTGATACCATTTTCTTTTTCTAGTTTCAGGTTTTCACTATTCGTAAATTCTTTTGTAAATTTTGTAATCCAACCTAAGCCAGCCTCTAGAGGTGAGGTATTATCATTAATATCATTTCCATAAAGGCAATAACCCATTTCTAAACGCAGGGTGTCTCTAGCTGCAAGTCCTATTGGTTTAATACCAAAAGAGGCACCAGCTTCAAAAACTTTATGCCAAACCTGCGCTACTTCTTCGTTTTTACAATAAATTTCAAAACCACCAGAACCTGTATAGCCAGTAGCGGATATAATAACATTTTCGATCCCTGCAAAATCTGCAATCTCAAATGTATAAAACTTAATAGTGGCTAAATCTACAGAAGTTAAAGATTGCATCGCCTCAATAGCTTTAGGCCCTTGGATGGCTAAAAGCGAATAGCCTTCAGAAATATTACGCATATCGGCATTAAAAGTAGCATTGTATTTAGAAATATGCGCCCAATCTTTATCTATATTAGAAGCATTAACGACCAATAAATATTGCTCTTCTTTAATTTGATATACAATTAGATCGTCCACAATACCACCTGTTTCATTAGGTAAGCAGCTATATTGTGCTTTACCAATGCTTAATTTACTAGCGTCATTAGAAGTTACACCTTGTATTAAATCTAATGCTTTAGGACCGCTAATTAAGAATTCGCCCATATGAGAAACATCAAAAACACCAACAGCTTTCCGAACCGTTTCATGTTCAATAGTAACACCTTCATAAGAAACGGGCATGTTATAACCAGCAAATGGAACCATTTTAGCACCTAATTTTTGGTGTAACTCTGTTAACGCAGTATTCTTCATATCTCTTTAATTTGACAGCAAATTTATAGAATAAATTATGCATTATTAAAATATAACTTGAATGTTTTTTAAATTATTTTAATAATAACCTGCACTGATTATTTTCACATTAATTAAAAATTTAACTAATAATATAAGAAAATATAATTTTTCGATCATTTAATTAGGATATATGTAAAAAATAATTGTATTATTGTTTAAAATTGGTTTACCAGTTTGGATAACCAATTATAAAATAAACAAAAACCCCAATTTATTATGAGAAAAAATGGAATTACAAATAAGAGTACATCTCTTATTTTTCGTATCACTAAAGTTGTTTCAATTTTAGCAAGTGTATGCATCTTTACTTCTAGTTGTTCTAAAGAAGAAGTGTCAGTAAACGATGAAGAGTTTATAGTAGCTAACTTGTCTTCAAAATCCAAAAAAATAGCGATAAATAGTGTATCAGCTAGTAGTCAACAGGGATCTAATGTTGCATCAAATACATTAGATAATAAGCTTAATACAAGATGGTCTGCATTTGGTAAGGGAGCATCTATTACATATGATTTAGGTAATGCAGCTGCCATAGACTATATTAAACTGGCTATTTTTAAAGGAGATCAGCGTAGCGCTTCTTTTGATGTTTTGGTAGGTAACTCTACTCAAAACTTAAGAAAAATTAATGCTAAAAAGAGTTCAGGTAGAAGTACCCAATTAGAAATATTTGATTTATCTAATTCTACAGCGCGTTATATTAGAATAGTTGGTAATGGAAATACAAGTAATAATTGGAATAGCTATACAGCATTTGAAGTTTGGGGTAAAACATTAAATAATGATAATGGAGGAGATACTGGTAATAACGGTAATGGTTCTCCAACTTCTGTGTTAGGTATTAATGCTAAAACATGGAAAATAAATAGTTTTAAAGGTAATCCAAGTGCTTCACCAGAATATTTTGATGATATTTTAGATTCAGGAGTATCTTTTGAGACCTATTCTGACGATAATTATTTTTATACCGATGGTAAATGGACATTTTTTAAATGTTACAGAGGTTTAGGAGGATCTTCTAATTCTAGCAATCCTAGAGTAGAGTTAAGAGAATTAGATAATGGTAAACTTGCCAATTGGGATGGTTCTAGAGGTAATAATACGATGACCATGCGGGTAAGGGTTGATCAATTACCTAGAAGTAAAAATGGAAAAAATGGTGTATTGTGTTTTGGACAAATACATGGGCCTGGAAAAACGGTTGATGATGTTATAAGAGTACAGTTTATAGGGAAACCAGATCAATCTACCGGAAATGTAAAGCTTAAAATTAGTGGCTATATTACTGAAGATGTATTAAATGGTAGTGTAACTTTAGATCGCACTTATAAATTAGATACGGCTTATACTTTTAAAATAACCTATAATAATGGTATCGTAAAACTTTTTGATGGTAATACAGAAATATTTTCTCAAAAAATGGATACTACTACTGAAGGTAATTATTTTAAAGCAGGGAATTATTTGCAATCTGTAAAAGGAGCTAGTTATACGGGTTCTAATGGTATCGTAGCGATACAAAGCTTAAGAATTACGCATTAATACTATAGGAGTTAGTACAATAGTTTAATGAGATTAAAAACCTGTTAATAGTTTTTTTAACAGGTTTTTTTAAGTTTTTAAAATAGTTATTCTTTAAGTAAATATTCTTTCAGCTGTTCATAAGAACTAATACAAATCGATTTTTTTTCTAAATCCATAAGCTTAACAATTTGCTCAGGAATTTTAATTTTTTTATCAATTGTCTCTTCAACGACATCTAAAAATTTAACTGGGTGTGCTGTTTCAAGGAAAATGCCGTAGGTATTTGGTTTTTTTTCTTGGTATTTCTTCACCCCCAAATATCCTACAGCACCATGAGGATCTGCAACATAATTATATTTTTTATAAATGGCTAACATAGCAGCTCTAGTTTCTTCATCAGTAAAAGAATAAGACGATAAATTTTGGTGTAACAACTTAAAATCATCATTAAAAATATGCCTAATTCTGATAAAATTACTCGGGTCTCCAACATCCATAGCGTTAGAAATGGTAGCTATAGAGGGTTTTGGGTTGTAATTTTCGGTTTCCATAAACTTTGGTACCGTATCGTTTACATTAGTAGCAGCAATAAAATGTTTTACAGGCATTCCTAGTTGTTGTGCAATCATTCCTGCGCAAATATTTCCAAAATTTCCACTAGGAATAGAAAAAACGAGTTCTTTATGCTTGCTTTTTGCATGCTTGTATGCAAATAAGAAATAAAATAATTGCGGTAACCAACGAGCAACATTAATAGAATTTGCGGATGTTAATTGCATTGCATTGGTTAGCTCTTCATCTAAAAAAGCTGTTTTTACCATGGTTTGGCAATCATCAAAAGTACCATCTACTTCTAAAGCAGTAATATTTTGCCCTAAGGTAGTTAATTGCCTTTCTTGAATATCACTTACTTTTCCACTCGGATATAAAATAACAACTTTAACGCCTTTAACACCTAAAAAACCATTGGCAACAGCACCGCCAGTATCACCCGAAGTAGCAACAAGTACGGTAACTTCTGTAGTGTCACCTTCCGAAAAATACCCCAAACAAAGTGCCATAAAGCGAGCGCCCACATCTTTAAAAGCCATGGTTGGACCATGGAACAGCTCTAAAGTTGCTATATTTTCGGAGATTTCTGTAATTGGAAAATCAAAATCTAGAACTTCAGCTAAAATTTCTTTTAATTTAGCATCAGGAATTTCAGCAGTAACAAATTGTCGAATGGCTTTAAATGCAACTTCTTGGTTTGAAAAATCTTCAATCGTATCAAAAAAATCTTTTGGTAGTGGTGTTATACTCTCTGGGAAATATAAACCTCGATCAGGGGCTATTCCTTTAATTACTGCATCTTTAAAACTTACGTTTGCTGCTTTTTTATTTAGACTGTAAAAGTTCATTTTACTAAAAAATTTAATTTTTAAAACTATTTAAATAGCTTTTTTTTGATTTAGATTAACAATCATCTATCTCATTTAACTCATCCATCGCTTTTCGATATATAGAAAAGTCCTTAATTTTTGCAACTCTGTCTAGGTTGATTGCTTTTTCTCCAAGCGTTTCATTTTTTATAAAACCTTTTAAATTGCCTTTATTCTGATTTATAAATATATAATTACTGTACCTCCCAGAGTGAAAAGCATCATCAATTAAAATATAACCATTATTGTTATTCGCAAAAATTTGGAACTTTCGCCATATGGTTTCATCTCTTTTATGGTCTAGATAGCGTACCATACTTTTATAATAGATATCTCCAGTACATTCTTGTTGAAAACTTTGAATGTATATCTGAATGACTTCATTATTAAAAGTTCCTTCAAATACACTTTCCTTTTTAATGTCTTGTGCATTAGAAATCAGGCAAAATAAAAGCACGAAAAATGGAAGTGTCTTTTTATTCATTTTTATATTTTTTTATCCCTTTTGAATTTATTTTGGACACATGCACATCATAATCAATGCCTATTTTTTTATAGATGTCTGCCATCACTAATGCTGTTTTATGTGCTGTTTCTTCCCCTTTACTTAAAGCAAAAATGGATGGACCCGAACCAGAAATTCCGCAGCCTAAAGCCCCTGCTTCTATTGCTTTTTCTTTAATTTGATCAAAGCCAGGAATTAATATAGCGCGTATAGGTTCTACAATATGATCTTCTAAAGAACGGCCAATGAGGTCATAATCTTCTTTAAAAAGACCAGCGATAAGTCCGCCAACATTGCCCCATTGTTTAATACCGTCTTCTAATGAAATTGTTGTTTTTAAAATGCGTCTGGAGTCTGCTGTTTTTACTTCTATTTGCGGATGGATTACCGTAGCGTATAATGCACTAGGTGTTGGTATTTCTATAATATCTAATGGTTGATAACTTCGTACTAAGGTAAAACCACCAAATAGGGCAGGGGCTACATTATCTGCATGCGCTACGCCACTTGCTAAACGCTCACCTTCCATGGCATATTTTACTAATTCTAAGGTAGAAAAAGGTTTTCCTAAAAGTTCATTCATAGCCCAAACAGCTCCTGTAGAACTTGCCGCACTACTTCCTATACCGCTCCCGGCTTTTATTTTTTTATAGATTTCTATTTCAAAACCACCATCATAATTTTCGCATGCTGCTAAAAATGCTAAACCAGCAACACCAGCAACATTTTTTAAGGTTTCGGTTGGTAAATTTTGCCCTGTTAGTTTCGTGATTTTTATCCCTTTCTCGGTAGTCTTCCTAATAAGCATTTCATCCCCAACACTATCTAATGCTAAACCTAAAACATCAAACCCACAAGATACGTTTGCAATGGTTGCAGGACAAAATATTTTTATTTCATTATTATTCATTTTCTAGCTTTTTAAATTCCCCTCTTCTTTAGAAGAGAAATAGGGGTGGGACTAAAAGTTACCAATTCGTATAATATCTGCAAAAATACCAGAGGCAGTAACATCTGCACCAGCACCAGCACCCTTAATAATCATGGGCTGATTTGGATATCTTTCTGTATAGAATAGTACAATATTATCACTCCCTTCTAAATTATAAAAGTCGTGCCCTTTCGGTATTTCTTGTAAGCCAACACTAGCACTACCATTTTCAAATTGCGCAACATATTTAAGTTTAGCATCTTTATCTGCTGCTTTTTTATACATTTCTTGAAAAGAGGTTTCATGCTTTATTAAGGATGCAAAGAAATCATCATTATTGGTGGTGTCTAAGCTTTCTTGTGGTAAAAAAGAACTATTTTCAATTTCTTCTATTGCAATTTTATGACCACTTTCACGAGCCAAAATTAATATTTTACGCATTACATCGATACCGCTTAAATCTATTTTTGGATCTGGTTCTGTATAGCCTTCTTCTTGAGCCTGTTTTACCACATCATGAAAAGTATTAGTATCATTAAAATTATTAAAAACAAAGTTTAAACTGCCAGATAAAACAGCTTGTATTTTTAAAACTTTATCTCCAGAAGCAATGAGGTGTTTTAAAGTATCTAATATTGGTAAACCTGCACCAACATTGGTTTCAAATAAGAAAGGAGCATTGTATTTACGGGCTAAATTTTTAAGCTCATTATAGTTTTCATATGCAGAAGAACATGCAATTTTATTACAGGTAACTACAGAAATACTATTTCTTAAATAAGAAGCATAGGTTTCTGATACTTCTTGGCTTGCTGTATTGTCAACAAATATGCTATTTCTATAATTTAGTTTTTGGACAGTTTCAAAGAACTTTTCTTTGTTTGCCTTTTCTCCTTGCTTTAGTAAAGTTTCCCAATTTTTAAGTGAAATTCCGCTATCATCAAAAAACATAGTTCTAGAGTTAGAAATTCCAATAACTCTAATATTAAGTTTTAAGTTCTCTTTTAAGTATTTTTTCTGTTGCAGAATTTGGTTTAAAAATTTGTTACCCACATTACCAACCCCCATAACAAATAGATTGAGTTGTTTAATGTTTTCTTCAAAAAAGACTTCATGTAATGTATTTAATGCTTTTTTTACATCATCATTACCGATTACAGTAGAAATATTACGCTCTGATGCACCTTGCGCTATGGCTCTAATGTTTACATTATTCTTTCCTAACGTGCTGAACATTTTACCACTTAAGCCTTGATGATTTTTCATGTTATCACCCACTAAAGCGAGTATTGCCAAATCTTTTTCTACTATTGTTGGGTTTATTTTACCTTGAGCAATCTCGTATTCAAACGCAGTATTAATAATATGTTCTGCTTTATCTGCATCTTCCTGAGCTATACCAATGCAAATTGAATGTTCTGAAGATGCCTGTGTTATTAATACTACGCTTATTTCTGCTAAGGATAATGACTCAAAAAAACGTTTAGAAACTCCAGGGACACCAACCATACCAGGCCCTTCTAAAGATATTAATGCAATATCACCTACATGGCTAATACCACGTACGGTTTCTCCTTCCGATTTTTTATTTAATGTAATTAGAGTGCCCTCGCTTTCGGGTTCAAACGTATTTTTAATATGTATCGCAATACCTTTAGAAAGTACAGGTTGTATGGTAGGTGGGTATAATACTTTTGCCCCAAAATGTGAAAGCTCCATAGCCTCTTCATATGAAATATGAGGAATGGCTTTAGCTTGCTTTACTATTTTAGGGTTGGCAGTGTACATACCACTAACATCTGTCCAGATCTCTAATGCTTTAGCGTTAATTGCCGCAGCAATAATTGCCGCAGTATAATCAGACCCTCCTCTTCCTAAAGTAGTAGCATCACCACTAATAGAAGAAGCAATGAACCCGCCCATTACAATAATACTTTCTTTAGTTGAAATTAAAGAGTTGCAATTTTTTTCTGTTATTTTAAAGTCAACCACTGCTTTTCCATAATTTGCATTGGTTTTAATAATTTTTCTACTATCGCTATGAGTTACATCTAATTTTTGAAAACTAAAATATTCACTAATGATATATGATGAGAGTACCTCTCCATAGCTCACAATTTTATCTGATAATTTTGTTGTGATTTCTCCAATTAAAAAAGCCCCTTCTAATAGTGTTTCTAAGGCATTTAATTCGCTTTTAACACTGCTCAATACGGTACTTTGGTTGCTTACGGGAATAAGTTCTTTTATGGTTTCTAGATGTCTTTTTTCAATTTCTTTTACACCGTTTTTATAAGATACATCTTGGGAAGATGCTAAATGAGCAGCTTGTAGAAGAAGATCTGTAACACCACCTAAGGCAGATACCACTACAATAGTTTTTTCTGCACTGGAGTTGGCAATTATATTTTTTACTAAGGCTATATTTTCAGCGTTTGCAACCGAAGTACCACCAAATTTTAAAACTTTCATTTATGAGTTAATTATGTTGAAATAGGAGTCTAAAGAAATATTGAAACGGACGAATATATAAGTAGTTTACCCCAAAGGGGTAATTGTAGTAAATGTAATAGTTGTGTTGCAACTATTTAATGTAGAAAAAATGTGAATAGAATCCATTTTAGAGCTTTTATATCCTTTTTAGATCATGCCAAATGTAGTATTTTTGTCTCCCTTATCAAATGATTTCCAAAATTTTTGCCAAATTAGCAATATATCTTAAATAAAATTATTGAATGAAGATTTTTAGTGCAGAACAAGTCTATCAAGCTGATGAATTTACAATAGCAAAACAACAAATTACTACAGATTCTTTAATGGAACGCTCGGCAACTCAGATTTTTAACTGGTTACATATGCGTTTGCAAGGAGCTCCTGTTAAAATTCATATTTTTTGTGGAATAGGGAATAATGGTGGTGATGGTATTGCTTTAGCAAGGCACTTACAAGAGCATGGTTATGATATTGGGGTTTATGTAGTGAATTATAGTGAAAAACGTTCTCCAGATTTCTTATTGAATTTAGATCGCTTAAAGGACCGTAAATTATGGCCTGATTTTTTAAATGATGATTGTGAATTTCCAGAAATAGGAAAAGAAGATATTCTTATTGATGCTATTTTTGGAATAGGTTTAAATAGAAATCCATCTCCTTGGGTTATAAAACTAATACAACATATTAATAGTTCTGAAGCATTTGTTTTATCAGTTGATATTCCTTCTGGATTGTTTACAGATCGTGTGCCAGAGCTTAAAGAAGCTGTGATAAATGCTAATCATGTATTGAGTTTTCAGACAGCTAAACTGGTCTTTTTTTTACCAGAAACAGGTATTTATGTTGACCAATGGGAAATATTAGATATTGGTTTGGATGCAGAATTTATGATGACCACAGAAACTACTTATGAGCTTATTGGTAAAAATGAAGTATTACCTTTATATATACCCAGAGAAAAATATGCGCATAAAGGCAATTATGGACATGCATTGATCATTGGTGGTAGTTATGGTAAAATTGGTGCGGTACATTTAGCATCTGATAGTTGCTTGCAAACGGGTAGCGGTTTGGTTACTTCTTATGTGCCTAAATGTGGTTATATTCCCATACAAACGGCATTACCAGAGGTAATGGTTATTACTGATGACGAAGAAAAAGAAATTAAATCCATTACTTATGAAATTACACCTAATGTTATTGGAATTGGTATAGGGATGGGAACTGCAAAAGTCACCCAAAAAGCATTTGCTGATTTTTTAACTAAAAATAAATTACCGTTAGTTATTGATGCTGATGGTTTAAATATCTTATCTGAAGACAAAAAGCTTTTAAGTAAATTACCTGAGCAAACAATTTTAACACCACATGTTAAAGAGTTAGAACGCTTAATAGGTGCTTGGAAAGATGATTTTGATAAACTTGAAAAGGCAAAAGCATTTTCTAAAAAATATGATTGTATTTTAATCATTAAAGGTGCACATACTATTACGGTTTATGGCGGAAAAGGATACGTGAATACTACGGGTAATCCTGGTATGGCTACAGCTGGTAGTGGTGATGTATTAACAGGAGTCCTAACAAGTTTAATTGCGCAGAATTATAAACCTTTACATGCGGCATTGTTTGGGGTTTATATACATGGTAGAGCAGGAGATTTACAATTGGAAACCTATGGATATCAATCTTTAACAGCTTCTGCAATTATAGAAGGGATTGGGACTGCTTTTTTAGATTTGTTTAAAGTGCCAGAACAAGTCCAACAACAAGAACAACAACAAGAACAACAATAATCAGATGCATAAGATAAGATAAAAAAAAGAGGACTACTTTTTAAGGTAGTCCTCTTAGCGGTTTGTTGTTAGTTAGGAGTTTCATTTTGCTGTTTTAACTCTTTTTTTAACCCATGCTAAAGCATTATCATACGCTATAAAAAACTTCATCGGTTTTTTATAAAATAACTTTTCTATTTTAAAATTATGCATATCTATTTCTTTTTTGGATACGATAGCTAATGCTTTTAAATTATCCATTTGCCTGAAATAATCATATACTGTTGGATCTACAGCATATGAGTTTTGGCGGTAACTAATATATCCAAAACTTTTATCTTTGAAATGAATCTCTGCTATTCCAATAATTTGATATGCTTTTTCTAGTGTTAGTGTAGCATCTTTTTCAAAAATTGCTACTATATAATTATCATATACTTGAATACGCCCTGTTTCTATTTGGTATTCTCGGACTATGACTTTGTTTTTAGTGCGTCCAACTTTCATTGTCAATTTTTTGTATGGTGTGTCTCGTGAACGAAAGTACTTGGAAGTGGTTTTATTTTGAAAAATAATAGACGAAAAGCGTAAATATCGTTTAAGTTGATCATTGCTATTCAATTATACCATTTTGTGGAACGTTTAATCAAACATAAATTTTAGTGATTACCAATAGTATAGGGTATAAAAAAAGAGGAAGCCTTTAAAGTGCTTCCTCTTTTTTTATTTTAAAAATCTAATTACTTACACGTCTTTAGATTCTTTTTTTGCTTTTTTAATTTTAATGGTAAGTTCTTCTTTCTTCTTATTTAAATCCATGAAAATAGAATCACCTTCTTCTAACTTAGAATTTACAATTTCTTCTGCTAACGCATCTTCAATGTATTTTTGAATAGCTCTTTTTAAGGGTCTAGCGCCATATTGTTTGTCAAACCCTTTATCAGCAATATAATCTTTAGCAGCATCAGATAATTCAAGTTCATATCCAATATCTTTTATTCTTGCTAAAAGCTTTTGAAGTTCAATATCTATGATTTTATGAATATCTTGTTTTTCTAATGCATTGAATACAATTACATCATCAATTCTATTTAGAAATTCAGGAGCAAAGGCTTTTTTAAGTGCATTTTCAATTACACTTTTTTGATGAGAATCTGATTGTGATTTCATAGCAGCAGTTCCAAAACCAACTCCTTGACCGAAATCTTTTAATTGACGCGCCCCAATATTTGAGGTCATTATAATGATTGTATTTCTAAAATCTATTTTTCTACCTAAACTATCTGTTAAAAAACCATCATCTAATACTTGTAGCATCATATTAAATACATCAGGATGCGCTTTTTCAACTTCGTCTAAAAGAACTACTGCATATGGCTTTCTACGAACTTTTTCAGTTAGCTGCCCACCTTCCTCGTAGCCTACGTATCCTGGAGGTGCACCAACTAAACGAGAAATCGCAAATTTTTCCATATACTCACTCATATCAATGCGGATAAGTGCTTCTTCAGAATCGAACAATTCTTTAGCAAGTACTTTAGCTAACTGAGTTTTACCAACGCCAGTTTGCCCTAAAAAGATAAATGATCCAATCGGTTTATTAGGATCTTTTAACCCAGCTCTATTCCGCTGTATGGCTTTTGCAACTTTAGCAACAGCATCATCTTGTCCTATAACATTACCTTTTATAAGTTGTGGTAACTCTGCTAATTTATTTATTTCTGTTTGCGCAATTCTATTTACTGGAATTCCACTCATCATAGAAACTACATCAGCCACATTATCTTCTGTAACAGTTTCTCTATGTAATTTACTGTCTTGCTCCCATCTTTCTTGAGCGGAAGAAAGTTCTTTTTCTATTTTTTTCTCGTCATCTCTTAATTTAGCAGCTTCTTCGTAGCGTTGTTTTTTTACCACCGTATTTTTAAGCTCACGAACATCATCTAACTGCTTTTCTAATTCAAGAATTTGCTTTGGGACATCCATATTTACAATATGTACACGAGAACCTGCTTCATCTAAAGCATCAATAGCTTTGTCTGGTAAAAAACGATCAGTCATATACCTATTCGTTAATTTTACACAGGCAATAATAGATTCATCTGTATAGGTTACATTGTGATGGTCTTCATACTTACTCTTTATATTGTTAAGAATTTCAATAGTTTCGACTACTGAAGTTGGCTCAACAATTACTTTTTGAAAACGACGTTCTAATGCACCATCTTTTTCTATGTATTGTCTGTATTCATCTAGTGTAGTAGCGCCAATACATTGTATTTCACCTCTTGCTAATGCAGGTTTAAACATGTTAGAAGCATCTAAACTTCCAGTTGCACCACCAGCACCAACAATAGTATGTATTTCATCAATAAAAAGAATAATATCATCATTCTTTTCGAGTTCATTCATTACAGCTTTCATTCGTTCTTCAAACTGTCCACGGTATTTTGTGCCAGCAACTAAAGAAGCTAAATCAAGTGTTACAACTCTTTTTCCGTATAGTATCCGCGATACTTTTTTATTAATAATACGCAAGGCTAAACCTTCTGCAATAGCACTTTTACCAACTCCGGGTTCCCCTATAAGTAGCGGATTATTTTTCTTTCTTCTACTTAATATTTGTGATACGCGTTCTATTTCTTTTTCTCTACCAACAACAGGATCTAATTTATTTTCTTCTGCCATTCTGGTAAGATCTCTACCAAAATTGTCTAGAACCGGGGTTTTAGATTTTTTACTTCCTTTTTGGTTAGAAGCTCCTCCAAACGTACTTTCTTTTTCTTCATTACTATCTTCAGCATCATTAGGAAAAGATTCTGAAGTTGGGGAATCTATATAATCATCATCACTAGTAATCATAGATTTAAATTGCTCTTTTACACTGTCATAATCTACTTTGAGCTTATGAAGTAGTTTGGTAGTAGGGTCATTTTCATTGCGTAAAATGCAAAGTAACAAGTGTGCAGTATTTATAGAAGAGCTTTGAAAAAGCTTCGCTTCTAAAAATGTAGTTTTTAAAGCACGCTCAGCTTGTCTTGTTAAGTGTAAATTCTTTTTATCTTTTTGTATGGTATTAGAATTAGGATTAGCAGGACTTAGTATCTCAACCTTTCTTCTTAAATGATTTAGATCTACATCAAGTGCATCTAAAATACTAATTGCCTTACCACTTCCATCTCGTAATAGCCCAAGCATTAAGTGCTCAGTTCCAATAAAGTCGTGCCCAAGTCTTAGGGCTTCTTCTTTGCTGTATGCAATTACGTCTTTTACTCTAGGTGAAAAATTATCATCCATATATTATCATTATCTACATTAAAAATAGTAAATCTATATCAAACTAAAGCAAATACTATACCTAATATTCGACAAACTATATATATATGACGGAAAAAAACAAATAAAATTATTTAAGAAGCATGTTTTTTTTTCTTTTTTATGATTTTAATGTTAATAAATACTTTAATAAACTATTATATAAATGTGTTGAAAATCTGTATTTTCTGTATATTGGCTTGTTTTTTAACCAAGTAAATAATTAAGATTTTATATATGGCAGAAGGAGAAAAATTAATTCCTATCAATATAGAAGATGAGATGAAATCTGCTTACATTGATTATTCAATGTCAGTCATTGTGTCACGTGCTTTGCCAGATGTTAGGGATGGTTTAAAACCAGTGCATAGAAGAGTTTTGTTTGGAATGTATGAATTGGGTGTTCGGTCTACTAGTGCGCACAAGAAATCTGCACGTATTGTAGGAGAAGTGTTGGGTAAATACCATCCACACGGAGATACGTCAGTTTATGATGCTATGGTGCGTATGGCTCAAGAATGGAGCTTACGCTACATGTTAGTAGATGGGCAAGGGAATTTTGGTTCTATTGATGGTGATAGTCCGGCAGCAATGCGTTACACAGAAGCACGTATGCGTAAAATTGCTGATGATATGTTGGCAGATATTGATAAGGATACTGTAGATCATCAATTAAATTTTGATGACTCTTTACAAGAACCTAAAGTATTGCCAACGCGTATTCCAGCGCTATTAGTTAATGGAGCATCTGGTATTGCTGTAGGTATGGCAACAAATATGCCTCCTCATAATTTATCAGAAGTTGTAGATGGTACTATAGCCTATATAGACAACAATGATATTGAGATTGATGAATTGATTACACATATAAAGGCCCCAGATTTTCCAACAGGAGGTATTATTTATGGTTATGATGGTGTAAAAGAGGCATTCCATACCGGTAGAGGTAGAGTGGTAATGCGTGCTAAAGCTACTTTTGAAGAAGTACAAGGCAGAGAATGTATTATTGTAACGGAAATTCCATATCAGGTAAATAAAGCTGATATGATTAAGAAAACTGCCGATCTTGTAAATGATAAGAAAATAGAAGGTATTTCTACTATTAGAGATGAGTCTGACAGAAATGGTATGCGTATTGTTTATATCATTAAAAGAGACGCTATTCCTAATATAGTATTAAACATGCTATATAAATATACAGCATTACAATCTTCTTTTAGTGTCAATAACATTGCATTAGTAAATGGGCGACCAGAAATGTTGAATGTAAAGCAAATGATTCATCATTTTGTTGAGCATAGGCATGAAGTTGTAGTTCGTAGAACAAAATTTGAATTGAAAAAAGCTGAGGATAGAGCACATATCCTTGAAGGTTTAATTATTGCATCGGATCATATAGATGAAGTAATTAAAATTATAAGGGCCTCTTCTAATGCTGATGAGGCTAGAGCTAGCCTTATGGAGCGCTTTAAATTGTCAGAAATTCAGGCTAAGGCAATCGTTGAAATGCGATTGAGACAACTTACTGGACTGGAGCAAGATAAATTGCGTGCAGAGTACGATGATATTATTAAAACTATTGCAGATTTAAAAGATATCTTGGCAAAGAAAGAACGTAGAATGCAAATCATTAAAGATGAGTTAGCTGAAGTTAAAGCTAAATATGGAGATGAAAGACGTTCGGAAATAAATTTCGCTGGTGGTGATTTAAGTATGGAAGATATGATACCTAATGAGCAAGTAGTGATTACTATTTCTCATGCTGGTTACATCAAAAGAACACCACTTACAGAATATAAAACGCAGAATAGAGGCGGAGTAGGTCAAAAAGCATCTTCTACTAGGAATGAAGATTTCTTAGAACACCTATTTGTTGGTACCAATCACCAATACATGTTATTCTTTACGCAAAAAGGAAAATGTTTTTGGATGCGTGTATATGAAATTCCAGAAGGAAGTAAATCATCAAAAGGACGTGCCATCCAGAATTTAATTAGTATTGAAAAAGAAGATAAGGTAAAGGCATTTATTTGTACGCAAGACCTAAAAGATGAAGAGTATGTAAACAGTCACTATGTAATCATGGCGACTAAGAAAGGTACTGTAAAGAAAACATCTTTAGAGCAGTATTCTAGACCACGCCAAAATGGCATTAATGCCATAGGTATTCGTGAGGGTGATGAATTATTAGAAGCAAAATTAACAACAGGTACTAGTGAAATTTTCTTAGGCTTAAAATCTGGTAAGGCAATTAGATTTGAAGAAAGTAAAACAAGGCCTATGGGAAGGAATGCATCTGGTGTTCGTGGAATTACATTAGCCCATGAAACAGATGAGGTAATAGGAATGGTTTCTGTTCATAATTTTGACGAAGAAATCCTTGTTGTTTCAGAAAATGGTTATGGAAAAAGATCCAGTATAGACGATTATAGAGTAACTAATAGAGGCGGTAAAGGGGTAAAAACAATTTCTATTACTGAAAAAACTGGAGGTTTAGTTGCTATTAAAAATGTATCGGACTCTGATGATCTAATGATTATTAACAAATCTGGTATCGCGATCAGGATGAGTGTAGAAGATTTAAGAGTTATGGGGAGGGCTACACAAGGTGTTAAATTAATTAATATCAAAGGAAATGATTCTATTGCAGCTGTAGCAAAAGTAATGAAAGAAGAAGATGCTGTAGATGAAGTAGATGTGAATGACCTTGAAGTGAATCCAGAAAATGGCACGGCTCTTGATAATACTGAAACCGAAACAGAAGAATAAACACTAACAAAGTAAAATTTAATAACGTTAAAGATGAAAACTAAAATTTTTATAATTGCTGTATCCATGTCATTTACAATGATTGGATTTTCTCAAAAAGCAGAATTAAAAGCAGCAGATAAAGCAATTAAAGCAGGGAAAATAGAAGATGCTAAAACTGCTATAGATGGGGCCGCGTCTCTTATGGAAAATGCTGATGCAAAATACAAAGCTCAATATCATTTTTTAAAAGGTCAGGTATATTCTGTATTAGCTAGAGATGGAGATAGTGATGCTTTTCAAATTGCTGTTGATGCATATAATGGTACAATAAAAGCTGAAGAATCTGGGAAAGTTAAATATACGGCTCAAGCAAGAAAAGGGCTTACCGATTTAGCAGGTGAATTAGTGAATTCTGCTATAAAAGATAACCAAGAAGGCAAACAAATACAAGGCGCAGATAAATTATATTTAAGTTATAAATTAAGTCCTCAAGATACAGTTCGTTTGTATTATGCTGCTAGTGGTGCAGTTAATGCAGCTGCAAAAGAGAAAGATGAAGCACAAAAGAATAAGTATTATGGAATTGCCCTTGAGTATTATGAAGAACTTAAAAAAATTGGATATGATGGTTCTGAAGTAAAATATACTGCTGTTAATGTAGCGAATGGTGAAACAGAAGTGATGTCTAAGCAACAACGTGACTTGCTAGTGAAATCTAAGACGTATACAGATCCTAAGCAAGAAACAACTCCATCAAGATCTTCCGAAATCATTAAAAATATTGCATTAATATATACACAATTAGGTAAAGATGATGAAGCTTTACAAGCGTATGTAGATGCACGTAAAAATGATCCTAAAGATGTAAATTTAATTTTAAACCAAGCCAATCTTTATTTTAAATTAGGAGATAAAGACAAATTCATTACTTTAATGAAAGAAGCTACTGAAATAGCACCTAATAATCCAGATTTATGGTACAATATTGGAGTAATTAATATGGAACAAGAAAATATAGAAGAAGCAAGAGCAGCATATAATAAAACTTTAGAACTTGATCCTAATTATGTTAATGCTCATTTAAACCTTTCTACAACTTATGTAAATGAAGGAAATGGACTTGTAGATACCTTAAATTCTTTAGGAAATTCTAGAGCAGACATTAAAAAATACGATGAAATTAAAAAACAAAAAGACGATTTGTTTGTTGAAGCTTCTAAAATATTAGAGAATGCACTTAAGTTAAATCCCGATAACCAAGGTATATTATCCCAGTTAAAAAATATATATGGGGCTTTGGGCGATAATGAAAATTTTATGCGCCTTAAAAAGTTGTTAGGAGAGTAAACTATCCAATTATACATAACTCAAAAAAAGCTTCTTTTGCAATTTGTAAAAGAAGCTTTTTTATATAATTTTTTTGATAACTCTTAGTTTATGTGTATAACTCTTTAATTCAGTATTAAAAATACCAGTATGGTCTATACGATCAATTCTTACCTTACCAGATGAATGAATAATGTAATTATTTTCCATAATAATACCCACGTGATCAATAATACCCTCGTTATTGTCAAAAAAGGCTAAATCTCCTGGCTCGCTTTCTTCTATAAAACTTAAAGGTTCTCCTTGAGTTGCCTGCTGTGCAGCATTTCGTAATAAATGATATCCGTTGATACGATATACCATTTGTGTAAAACCGGAGCAATCTATGCCAAATGGTGTTTTACCTCCCCAAAGATATGGTGCGTTTAAATATAATAGCGCAATATCAATTAGTGCTTCTTTTTTAATAACAGTGTCTATATAATCACCATCAAAAGTATGTTGTAATATAGTAGTGTTTTGTACAGATGAACCTATTACAATTGGTACTAAAACATTATTAGAAGTGCTTACAAAAGAGACCAGATCTGATGCATATTTATGTTTACCTGATTGATGAATGGTATTGTAGACTTCTTCAGAAATTAGTTGAATTTGTTTATTATTTACCCACCCTTCAATAGCATCAAAAGAAACTCTTATTTTGCTCCAAAATTTTCGTTGTTCAAGAATCTTAAAATAATCCCCATATAATAATTGGGTACACAGTTCACTTGCGTTATCTGCAATTAATCTAACAGGAACAATGCTAAGAGGGCAAATACCGTATTGCATAAATATTTAAAGAAATATTTTATATATTTTTCTCAATAATTATAGCAGATGCGCCTCCACCACCATTACATATTGCGGCAGCACCTATTTTTGCGTTTTGTTGTTCTAAAACATGTATCAGCGTTACTAGTATTCTAGCCCCAGAACAACCTAAAGGATGACCTAGAGAAACAGCACCACCATTTATATTTACATTAGCGTCTTGTAATCCTAATATTTTCATGTTTGCTAGGCCTACAACAGAAAAAGCTTCATTAAATTCAAAGAAATCAACATCATCAATTGTAATGTTTGCTTTTTCTAAGGCTTTAGGAAGTGCTTTTGCTGGTGCTGTGGTAAACCATTCTGGTTCATGTGCAGCATCTGCATAACTTTTTATTGTTGCAATAGGTTTTAAGCCTAAGGCATTGGCTTTTTCTTCACTCATTAAAACTAATGCCGCTGCTCCATCATTTATGGTAGATGCATTTGCAGCAGTTACGGTACCTTCTTTTGTAAACGCTGGTCTTAGTGCTGGTATTTTTTCAATTTTAACATTTTTGTATTCTTCATCTTCAGAAATTAAAATTGGTTCCCCTCTTCTTTGTGGTACTTCTACAGGAACTATTTCGGTATCAAATTTTCCAGATTCCCATGCTTTTGTAGATCTTGTATAGGATTGTATGGCGTAATTGTCTTGATCTTCTCTTGTAAATTCATATTTATCAGCACAAGCATCTGCACAAACTCCCATAGCATTTTCATCATAAGCATCTACTAATCCATCTTTTTGCATTCCGTCAATTAAAGTTGTAGCACCAAATTTCTGACCTTTTCTAAGGTGAACATAATGCGGTATTAAACTCATGTTTTCCATTCCTCCAGCTACAATAATAGAGGCATCACCTAAAGCAATGGCTTGGGCAGCTTGCATAACTGCTTTCATACCAGAAGCACATACCTTATTTATGGTAGTACATGGTACAGTATCAGGAATTCCTGCATAAATGGCAGCTTGCCTAGCTGGTGCTTGTCCAGTACCAGCTTGTACCACATTACCCATTAAAACTTCTTCCACTAATTTTGGGTCTAGATTAATTTTATGTAAAGCTCCTTCAATAGCAGTTGCACCTAATTTAGGTGCAGAAATTGAAGATAATTTTCCCATAAAACTACCAATTGGGGTTCTTACAGCTGAAACAATTACTACTTTTTTCATTTTAGAATATCTTAAAAATAAGTGATACGAAATTAATAAATTTAACTACAATCATACATAGCTATTTAAAATATCTGTAAATAAACTAATAGTGAATGAATCTTAAATTTATAAATTCTTCTCCATAAGATTTATAGAGTTGTTATTTTGTGGTAAAAATAATATCAGATTTTTAATCTTTTATTTAATTAAAAACTTATAAAACAAATATATTAGTATCATAAATAAACTATTAAATCTATCATTACGGTATGCGTTTAAAAATTCCTCCTCCTTTGGTAATGCTAATTACGGGATTACTAATGTATCTTTTTGCTAAATATGCACCATTTGGTCATTTTAATTTTACGGGAAGATTATATTTTATATACGGTTTAATAGGCTTAAGTATGCTTTTAAGTATCACAGCTATTTTACAATTTTTTAAAACTAAAACAACTACAAATCCTACACAACCAAATAAAGCTTCAAAACTTGTTATTGGTGGGGTTTATAAAATTTCTAGAAACCCTATGTATTTAAGTTTGTTATTATTGCTCTTAGCTTGGTCTTTATATTTAGGAAATAGTTTCAATATTTTACTTGTTGTAGGTTTTGTTTATTATATGAATAGGTATCAAATTATACCTGAAGAAGAAGCACTTAAAGCACTTTTTGGTAAAGCCTATATCAGTTATTTAAGTAAAGTAAGACGTTGGTTTTAAATAGTACTTAAAAGACTAATATTTTTTATTATAAGCTAAATTGCTTATAATTAATTTAATTAGTATATTTGCTTATATTTTAATATATTATCATTTTAGCTTATAATTTATGATGGCAGCTATATTAACAGGCGATATTATCAATTCTGAAAATTACGAAGCATCAGAGTGGATGCCAATTCTAAAAAACTATTTGTCAAAATTTGGAGATACTCCAACAGATTGGGAAGTATACAGAGGAGATGAGTTTCAGCTTAAAACTACTGCAAAAGAAGCATTAACTATTGCAGTAGGTTTAAAAGCACATATAAAAACTATTAAAGGTTTAGATGTTAGGATGTCTATAGGTTTAGGCCAAGAAACATATGTTGGTGATACTGTTAGTGAGTCTAATGGAACTGCATATCAACTTTCTGGAAGAACTTTGTCTACACTAAAAAAACAAAATAGAAACTTGTCTGTGGCAACAATAGACCAAACAGTAAATAAAACAATAAACCTTGTTTTACAATTAGCTTTAGATTTTATGGATCATTGGTCCCCTGTGTCCGCAGAAATTATTGCTTTATATTTAGAAAATCCTGATGCACAACAACAAGAAATTGCAGAACAGTTGCAAATTAAACAATCTGCCGTAAGCCAGCGGCAAAAAAGAGCAAGGTTAGATTTAGTAAAGCAATTATTAGCGTATTATCCAGAACTTATAAAACAACTCAACTCATGATAACAGTATTTGTTAAATTACTCTTAGCACATTTAATTGGAGATTTTTTAATACAACCCAATAAATGGGTAGCACATAAGGAGACCTTTAAAATAAAATCTAAATACTTGTATTTTCATGTATTCTTACATTTTATCATAACAATGTTATTATTATGGGATTTAAGTTATTGGGGTATTGGATTAATAGTGCTTATATCTCATTATGGTATAGATGCTTTAAAACTATATGTAACACCACGATTTAATTATAAGAGTATTCCTTTTTTTATAGATCAGGCATTGCATATAATTGTACTATATGTTTGTGCTTATTATGGAGATTTAGCAAACCATTTTACAACTGCTATCCAAGCATTAGATTTTGCATTGGTAACAGCCTTGGTTTTTGTATCATTTCCTACAGCAATAATTATTGGAAAATTATTAGAAGGGATGTCGAAACATATAGAAATGGATCATGAATCTTTGCCAAATGCAGGTAAGTATATTGGTATTATAGAACGCCTTTTTGTATTGACATTTATTATTTTAGGACGTTGGGAAGTAATTGGTTTTTTAATAGCTGCTAAGTCAGTTTTTAGATTTAACGATTTAAAAGATAGCAATAGTCGTGAGCTAACTGAATATATTTTAATCGGAACACTTCTTAGTTTTGGGGTGGCTATTTTAACAGGAATTATTTATACAAGCCCCTAATAAAGAGAAAATAATAGTAGCTTTTAGAGGCTAATTATTTACAATACTTTTTTAACATCTGTGCTAATTTAATGGTTTGCGAAAATGATAAAAGAGAAACCATTTTACGTTTTAATTTTTTAAAATGTGAAATTCATAATTTTTCACTGTTCAAAAAAACAATTCCATATTAAAATGTTAGAAATACTGATTGTGAATTAGTTTTCATAAGATTTAAAGCTAATAAAGTGAATTAATTTTTACATTTACAACTTATATTTATCTTAAAATAATGGTTGCTACAGATAGAAAGTACGTCTTTGATTTTGATAGTACTTTAACACGTGTTGAAGGTTTAGATGTTCTAGCGGAATTAACTTTAGAAGGAAGGTCTGACAAGGATGAAATTATTAAGCAAATTCAAGAAATTACAAACCTTGGAATAGATGGAGATATATCTTTTACTGAATCTCTAGAGCGTAGAATTAAATTATTAGATGCCAATAAAAAAGATTTAGATCTTTTAATTGCGGAGTTGCGCAAAGAAATATCATTATCTATAGAACAAAACAAAGATTTTTTTAAAAATTATGCAGATGATATTTATGTTATTTCATGCGGTTTTAAAGAGTTTATAGATCCAATAGTTGCGGAATACAACATCCCATCTGAGCGAGTACATGCCAATACCTTTAAGTTTGACGAGAATGGAAAAATTATTGGTTTTGATGAAACCAATGTGTTATCGGCTCATAATGGAAAAATAGAATGCCTTAAGAATTTAAATTTAGAGGGCGAAGTACAAGTAATTGGCGATGGTTATAGTGATTATGTAATGCGCCAAGCGGGTATAGCAGATAAGTTTTTTGCGTATACAGAAAATGTACATAGAGATAAAGCTGCAAAAAATGCAGATTATATTACACCTAACTTAGATGAATTTTTATTTGTGAATAAACTACCAAGAAAAATCTCTTATCCTAAGAATAGGATAAAGATGTTATTACTAGAAAATGTGCATCCAGATGCATTTGAAACATTAACAGATGCTGGTTTTACTGTAGAAACTGTAAAAAGCAGTTTAACAGAAGAAGATTTAATAGAAAAAATAAAAGATGTACATGTACTTGGCATACGTTCTAAAACGCAAGTAACACAGAAAGTATTAGATGCTGCCGAAAAACTAATGGTAGTAGGTGCTTTTTGTATTGGTACTACTCAGATAGATTTAGATTACTGTAAAAAAAGAGGGGTGGTTGTTTTTAATGCACCTTACAGTAATACAAGATCGGTAGTAGAGCTGGCAATAGGAGAAATTATTATGCTAATGCGTAGTGTATTCTCTAGAAGTACTGAGATACACAATGGGCAATGGCAAAAAACAGCTATAGGATCGCAAGAAGTACGTGGTAAAAATTTAGGTATTGTGGGTTATGGTAATATTGGTAAACAATTATCAGTACTAGCAGAATCTATAGGAATGCGGGTATACTATTATGATGTAAATGATCAATTGGCATTGGGTAATGCCATAAAATGCAATTCATTAGAAGAATTATTGCAGATTTCTGATGTGGTAACCTTACATATAGACGATAATAAAGCTAACCTTAATTTTATTGGTGAAAAAGAAATAAGCCAGATGAAAGATGGCGCTATCTTTATTAATTTAGCAAGAGGCTTTGTTGTAGATATTAAGGCATTAGCAGCTGCATTAAAAAGTGGCAAGTTAAAAGGTGCAGCTATAGATGTTTTCCCAGAAGAACCAAGAAAAAACGGGGAATTTAAAACAGAATTACAAGGTTTAGAAAATGTAATTCTTACCCCTCATGTTGGAGGTAGTACAGAAGAAGCACAACGTAATATTGCAGATTTTGTTCCAAATAAAATTATGGATTATATGAACTCTGGGAATACAGTAGATGCAGTTAATTTCCCTAACATTCGTTTGCCAAAACAGAATGAAGCACATCGTTTTTTACATATTCATAAAAACGTGCCTGGAATTATGGCTAAGATTAATGATGTTTTAGCACGATTCGAAATAAATATTTCAGGGCAATATTTATCTACAGATAATGAAGTAGGTTATGTAATTGTAGATCTAGATAAAGAATACAATGTAGACGTAATGAAAGAGTTAAAAGCAATAGAAAATACGATTCGGTTTAGAGTATTATACTAGTAGTTAAAAGCTATAAACTAAAAATCCTCGTTGTGAAACAACGAGGATTTTTCTTTAGAAGTATTTTTCTATTTGCTAAAGATTCATAAAATAAACTCATAAACAAGTAAAACGAATAAACTTTTAAACTAATTACTGATGATGATAGGGTTCATTTTTTAGAATTGTATAAGCTCTATAAATTTGCTCCACCACAAAAAGACGAATCATTTGATGAGAGAAGGTCATTTTAGAAAGGCTTAATTTCCCTTGCGCTTTTTTATACATACTTTCGCTAAAACCATAAGGACCACCAATAACAAAAACCAGTTGTTTAATACCGCTATTCATTTTCTTCTGTAGGTAAGCAGAAAATTCCACAGAAGAAAATTGTTTGCCATTCTCATCTAAAAGAACAAGAACATCGGTAGGGTTTAATTTTTTTAAAATAGCTTCACCTTCTTTTTCTTTTTGTTGTGCTTCAGATAAGTTTTTTACATTTTTAATATCAGGAATTAATTCTAACTGAAATTTTATATAATGTTTTAATCTATTTTCATACTCAGCAATAAGCGTTTGTAATGCTTTATGATCTGTTTTTCCAATGGCAAGTAGTTTTATGGTCATGGAGCAATAATTTAATAGCTATGGTTTTTATACACAATCAAAATTATAGATAAAAAATACGGAAATAAACTTTTTATCGTTTTAAAACATTCAACCTATAATTAGTAAATTAGCATTTATCAAATTTCTAATATGATTTCTACTGAACAATTTAATGAAGAATTACGTTTAATTATTACCAATGCCATCCGAGAAGATGTAGGAGATGGTGATCATAGTTCTTTAGCTTGTATTCCAGATACCGCAACAGGAAAGGCTAAACTTTTAGTAAAAGATAAAGGTATTATTGCTGGGGTAGAATTTGCTAAACAAGTTTTTAATTATGTTGATAAAAATTTAGAAGTAGAAACCTTGATGAAGGATGGGGATGAGGTAGAATATGGAGATATTGTTTTTTATGTAAGTGGAAGTTCGCAAAGTATTTTAAAAGCAGAGCGTTTGGTTTTAAATGCAATGCAACGAATGAGTGCTATTGCAACAAAAACCAATTATTTTGCTGTGCTTTTAGCAGGAACATCAACCAAAATTTTAGATACTAGAAAAACAACCCCAGGATTACGAGCAGCAGAGAAATGGGCCGTAAAAATTGGAGGAGGAGAAAACCATAGATTTGCTTTGTATGATATGATTATGCTAAAAGACAATCATATCGATTTTGCAGGAGGTATTACTAAAGCAATAAACAAAACAAAAGATTATTTAAAAGCGACAAATAGAGATTTAAAAATAATAGTTGAAGCACGTAATTTAGAAGAAGTGAAAGAAATTTTAAGTGTTTCGGGTGTTTATAGAATACTGTTAGATAATTTCAGTTTTGAAGACACAAAAGAGGCCGTAAAAATTATAGGAGATACCTGTTTAACAGAATCATCTGGTGGAATCAACGAAGCAACAATTCGTCAATATGCAGAATGCGGTGTAGATTATATTTCTTCGGGGGCATTAACCCATTCTATTTACAATATGGACTTAAGCCTTAAAGCAGTTTAAATGTCTAAGCCTATAGAAGAAAAAATTGCTAAAATTCCAGTATTAAATTGGATCGCCACTTTGCTAAAAAAAGTAAAATTAAAGGCTTTTGAAGGGCTTTCTTTATACGATTTAGTAGAAATGTATATTTCTGGAATTGTAAATGGTGCAGTATCATCTAGAGCCAGCTCTATTGCATTTAGCCTTTTTATGGCACTATTTCCGTTATTAATCTTTCTCATAACATTGTTACCTTTTATCATTCCGTATGTAACTATAGAAGGAGGAGAAAGTTTTGAAAAACAGTTTTTAGTTTTTCTAGAATCGTTTCTTCCGAATGCTACAGGTGATTACTTTGAAGAAATTTTTCAACAAATTAAAGATCAAAAAAGGGGAGGCTTACTATCTTCAGCTTTTATCATCTCTATTTTTTTAGTTGCTAATGGTGTAAATGCAATTTTTGGTGGATTCGAAAATTCATATCATGTAACTCTAAATCGTAATTTTTTAAGGCAATATGTATATGCCTTTATGGTAGGTTTAATACTGTCCATACTATTAATTATCGGTGCAGTAAGTTTTGTATATTTTGAATTCTATATTTTAGAATATATGAGCGAATTGGCAGCAAAAACAAATGGTTTTGATGTAGAACAAGGCGATATTATAGGAGTTCAAATAGCTAAGATTTTATTTTTCCTTATACTGTCATATTTTACTACAGCAATACTCTATTATTTTGGAACGGCTGAAGGAAGAAAAGCACGTTTTTTCTCAGCAGGAGCCTTAATGACTACTGGTTTATTTGTATTAACATCTTATTTATTTGGTATATATGTTGAGAAATTTGCACGATATAACGAATTATATGGTGCTTTAGGAGGTTTATTAATTTTGATGGTGTATATCTGGTTAAATTCTAATATCTTACTACTCGGTTTTGAGTTGAATGCAACTTTAAATTCCTTAAGGAATAATATAAAATTGAATGAAGAAGAAGAAAATTAGGGTTTTATTACTAGTAGTAACAGTATTCGTTTTAAATATTGGTTATGCCCAGAGTATTTTTGGTAAATGGAAAACTATTGATGATAGAACAGGAAAACCCAAAGGCATTATAGAAATATACAAGAAGAATGGTGAAATGTACGGTAAAATTGTTTCCATATTAGAACCGGGTAAAGAAAATGCTGTTTGCACCAAATGTGATGGAGATTTAAAAAATAAACCTATACTAGGAATGACCATTATAGAAAGAGCAAAGGAAAATGAAGATGGAGAATGGAAAGGAAAAAAACTTTTTGACCCTGAACAAGCAATGACGTTCCGATGTAAAATATGGTTAAATCCAGAAAACTCAAACGAGCTTAAAGTAAGAGGATATTTAGCCTTTTTGTATCGTACCCAAACTTGGTTACGAGTAGAAGAGTAGAAAACGCTAGCATGTCGTATTTTATAAATGTTATTCTTCCAATACCATTAGAAAAACTGTTTACATATCGTATAACAGCAGAAGAAGCTAACTTTCTTCTACCTGGAATGCGTGTTGCTGTTCCTTTTGGAAAAACTAAAATATACACTGCTGTAGTCAACGAAATACACCAAACTCCACCAGTAGTTTATGAGGCAAAAGAAATTCATCAGATATTAGATGAAACACCTTTAATTACAACCATACAATTAAAACATTGGCACTGGCTTGCTACATATTATATGTGTTCTATAGGGGAGGTATATAGAATGGCAGTACCAAGCGCCTTTTTATTAGAGAGTGAAACACTTATTTTAAGAAATACAACTATTGTTGTAGCAGAAGAAACGCTTAAAGATGATGAGTTTTTGGTATTTGAGGCATTACAAAATCAATCTATTTTAAGGGTGCATGAAATCAGTGCCATTTTAGATAAAAAAAACGTACTTCCAGTTTTAAACCGACTCATAAACAAAAATATAATTGTTTTAAAAGAAGAAGTCTATGAACAGTATAAACCTAAAATGGTCCGGTATGTTCGTTTGGGAGAAGCATATAAAACCGAAGAAAAGTTAGCAGAACTTTTAGATACCTTAACCAGAGCACCTAAGCAAAGCAAAGTAATTTTATCCTTATTTCAGTTAGTAGGAACAACCAAAAAACCTGTAAAGGCTAAAGAATTGGAAAAAGCTAGTGAAAGCTCTAGTGCAATAATAAAAACACTAATAGACAAAAACATACTAGAAGAATATTTTATCCAGACAGATAGAGTAGGGTATCAGGAACATAAAAGTACTACACTTAAAAATCTTAATGAATACCAACAAGAAGCATTTTTAGCTATAAAAGCAGGTTTTAAAGCTAAGAAACCTGTCTTATTACATGGTGTAACGGCATCAGGTAAAACAGAGGTTTATGTAAAATTAATAGAAGAATGTATAAAAACAAGAAAGCAAGTCCTTTATCTATTACCAGAAATTGCATTAACAACGCAATTGATCAATAGGTTACAGGCGTATTTTGGAGAAAAAGTAGCCGTGTATCATTCTAAATATAACGTTCAAGAACGAGTAGAAGTATGGAATAATGTGTTAGAAGAAAAAACGAAAGCAACTATAGTTATTGGGGCACGTTCTTCATTATTTCTTCCTTTTAAAAATTTAGGCTTAATTATAGTAGATGAAGAGCACGAGAGTTCTTTTAAACAATACGATCCAGCGCCAAGATACCATGCAAGAGATGCGGCTATTGTTTTAGCAAATTTCCACAATGCTAATATTGTACTAGGGTCTGCAACACCTAGTGTAGAGAGTTTTTATAATGTAGAGAAAGGAAAATATAGCTATGCAAGTATAACAAGAAGGTTTGGCGATGTTTTAATGCCAGATATAGAATTGGTAGATATAAAAGAGCAGACACGTAAAAAAAGAATGAAAGGGCATTTTTCGGAGCGTTTATTACAAGAAATTACTGAAACACTTGAAGTTGGAGAACAAATAATTCTTTTTCAGAATAGAAGAGGTTATGCTCCTATTTTAGAATGCACTACGTGTGGTCATGCCCCACAATGCCCTAATTGCGATGTAAGCCTTACTTATCATCAATATAAAAAGCAATTGCGTTGCCACTATTGTAGCCACCATATAGCCTTACCAGAAAGCTGTGAAGCATGCGGTAGTAGCACTTTAGATACTAAAGGTTTTGGTACAGAACAAGTAGAAAAAGAAGTGCAAACCCTTTTCCCAGAAGCAAAAGTAGGGAGGATGGATTTAGATACTACGAGAGGAAAACATGGCTACGAAAAAATAATTACAGCATTTGAACAGCAAGAACTGGATATTTTGGTAGGAACCCAAATGCTTACAAAAGGTTTGGATTTTAGAAACGTAAATCTTGTAGGAATTATGAATGCAGATACGCTGCTTAATTTTCCAGATTTTAGAGCACACGAAAAAACATATCAATTATTAACGCAAGTATCTGGTAGAGCAGGGCGTACAAAAAAACGAGGAAAAGTTATTGTTCAAAGTTATAATCCATACCATCAAATTTTAAAACAAGTGTCTGTAGGCGATTATATAGAGATGTATAAAGAGCAATTATACGAAAGACATCAGCATAAATACCCACCTTTAAATAGAATTATAAAGCTAACCTTTAAGCACAAAGACTATAATAAGTTAAATGAAGCTGCGGAGTGGTTTACTAAAGGTTTGCGTAATTATTTTGGAATTCATGTTCTTGGGCCAGAATTTCCTCCAGTTGCTAGAATTAGAAATCAATATTTAAAACATGTATTGGTAAAAATACCCGTAAAACAATCATTGGTTAAAACAAAGAATAGTATTAGAAGAATAGAAAAATCTTTTAATGCAATTCCGCAATATGCTAGTGTAAGAGTAATTTATAATGTAGATTACATATGATGTAAATAAAAAAATCGCTCATCTTGAGAGAAAAGCGATTTTTAAATATGTATGTTAAATAATGTATCGTAGGTCTTAAAAATAGCTATACATTACTCAAAGCTTCTGCTAATTCTGTCTTTTTATTTCTACTTAGAGGGATTTGTCTACCACTAACTTCAACATTTTTGCTGTTAAACTTCTCCACTTTTTCTAAATTAATGATATAGGATTTATGAATACGAAGAAATTTTTCTGATGGTAATTGTTGTTCAAAAGATTTCATGGTAGAAAGGATAACAATATTAGCTTCATCAGTAACGAGCTTAATATAATCGCCTAATGCTTCTATCCACTTAATGTCATTAAGAATTACTTTTCTTTTCTTTAGATTACTTTTAACAAAAATATGCTCTTCATCTTCGTTAATTTTATGCAATTGCTCATATTTAGCTACGGCTCTACGCACAGAAGAATCAAAACGAGACATTGTAATAGGTTTGTGCAAATAATCCGTAACATCATAGTCAAATGCTTTCAAAGCATAATCAGGTTTACCTGTTATTAAGATTACTTGTGGCCTGTTTTCTAATGATTCAAGTAGGTCAAAACCATTAATAATAGGCATTTCAACATCAAGAAAGATCAAATCAATTTCACTGTTCTTGATTCCATTTTTAGCTTCAATAGCGTTGCTGTACTCGGCTACTAATGCTAAGTTGGGGTGATTGTTGACTAGTTTTGCAACTGCCATCCGCTGCATAGACGAATCGTCTACTATTATACTTCTTAATTTCATAAATGGTTGATTTGTGGGGTTAAATCATCGGCAAATTACTGAAAAAACTAGATGAACTACAACAAAAGATGTGAACATCGTATAATTTGTTGTGTAATCAGTAAAAAACACGATTAAAGATCTGGTTAAATTCAATTTATTTTTTAATATTTATTATTGTCTAATACTATAACGAAGTTTTTTAAGAAATCTTGTGATTAGGAATAAATATTATTACTTTTGCACTCCTAAAATATAATAATATGAATCATTACGAAACTGTTTTCATTTTAAATCCCGTTCTATCTGATCAGCAGATAGAGGAAACAGTTAAGAAATTTGAAGATTTCTTAATTAGCAATGGTGCCAAAATGGTATCTAAAGAAAATTGGGGCCTCAAGAAATTGGCGTATCCAATACAACACAAAAAAAGTGGTTTTTACCATTTATTTGAATTTTCTACCTCAGATGGGCAAATTATTAACCCATATGAATTGGAGTTCAGAAGAGACGAGCGCGTGATGCGATTTTTAACTGTGAAATTAGACAAACATGCAATTTCATGGGCAGAAAGAAGAAGAGTAAAATTAAAAACTAAAGCTTAAGCGTTATGTCATCAATAGAACAACAAGCAAAAGGTAAAAAAGATGGGGAAATTAGATATTTAACCCCTTTGAATATTGAAACCAATACTCAAAAAAAATATTGTCGTTTTAAAAAATCTGGTATCAAATATGTAGATTATAAAGATCCAGACTTTTTAATAAAATTAGTAAACGAACAAGGAAAATTACTTCCAAGAAGACTTACAGGTACTTCTTTAAAGTATCAAAGAAAAGTGGCTGTTGCTGTAAAAAGAGCACGTCATTTAGCATTAATGCCATATGTTGGTGATTTATTAAAGTAAAAAGAGACAAGCAATGGAACTTATACTAAAAGAAGACGTACAGAACTTAGGGTTTAAAGACGATTTAGTAACTGTTAAGAATGGTTATGGAAGAAATTATTTAATACCACAAGGTTTAGCAGCACTTGCAACTGTTTCTGCAAAAAAAGTATTAGCAGAAAATTTAAAGCAAAGAGCGCATAAAGAAAAGAAAATTGTTGATGAAGCCACTAAAATTGCAGAATCTTTAAAACAATTAGAAGTAAAAATCTCCGCTAAAATTGGTACAGGTACTAAATTATTTGGTTCTGTAAACAATATAGATTTAGCGGCTGCCTTAGAAAAAGAAGGTCAAGAAATTGATAAAAAATTCATTTCTATAAAAGGAGGTTCTGTCAAAAGAACTGGTCCTTATGTAGCACAAATTAGGTTGCATAGAGATGTTGTTGTAGATTTTCCTTTCGAAGTTGTAGGAGAGAAAAAATAATACAAGAACAAAATACATTTTTTAAAAGGGTTACGCATGGCGTAACCCTTTTTTTATTCTTTAAAGTAACCACATATCATAAAGGGTGTAAAGATATTTTTCTCTGCCATAGTTTATATCCGATTATATAGATTGTAAGTATTAGTAGACATCAGTTTTAAGAGACTTAGCCGTCTACATACTCCATTTCACAACAAAAAATTCCTACAGAACAATTATTGCGCTACTTTTCGTTTAGAAATTACACCTAGTTTCACCAAAAAAATTGCGCTTGACCAGATTATTTATTTGCTTGTTTTTGTTCTGTAGTTATAGCTTTTCCCAAAGTATTAACTTTGATAAGTTGGGAAAAGAAAAATTGCTCCGCTATAATGGAGGTATTGCTGCTAATAGTGTTTTCTATGATGGTTCTGCCAATAGAAAGCCGCTAACTTATTTTCTTACAGGAAATTTAAACTTTAATATCGCTGGTTTATATAATATTCCACTCTCCTTTACGTATAGCAATCAAGATTTTAATTTCCCAAGTCCGTTTAATTTTAACAGATTAAGTTTTCATCCATCTTATAAATGGGCAACGGCGCACATTGGCGATGTAGCGATGAACTTTTCTCCATATACTTTAAGTGGACACCAATTTACCGGAGCTGGTTTTGATTTAACACCAGAAGGGAAGTTTAAAATTAGTGCCATGTATGGGCGCTTATTACGCGCTACAGAGTATAACGAAGAAACTCCGCAAAGTATAACAGCATATAGGAGAATAGGTTATGGGCTAAAAGGCACCTATGATTTTGATTTTTTAAGCCTAGGTGTTATTTTTTTTAAAGCACAAGATGAAGAAAACTCTATTGTGAATCCAATTCCTGTAGAATTAGGAGTCACACCTAGGGAAAATGCTGTAGTCTCTTTTGAATCTGAATTTCAACTTTTAAAAAAGGCAAATATTCGTTTAGAATATGCAATCTCCGGGCTTAGTGAAGATACCAGACAAACAGAAGCGCCAGGAACTAAAGGAATACTTTCTTTTTTATTGAACGAAAATGTAAGCACCAATTATTTTAACGCACTAAATGCCTCATTAGATTACCCAGCTGGTAATGGTAGTTTAGGACTAGGCTATCAGCGTATAGATCCAGATTATAGAACCTTAGGGGCATATTTTTTTAATAACGATTTAGAAAATATTACCGTAAACGCAAGTCAGTCTATTTTTGATTCTAAAGTAAGCCTTAGTGTAAATACAGGTTTACAACGCGATAATTTAAACAAAGTTAAAGCCACTGATCAAAAAAGAGTAGTAAGTGCTGTTAACCTTAGTTATACTCCATCAGAAAAATTAGGACTTACGGGGGCATACTCTAACTTTCAATCTTTTACTAATATTAGAGATCAGTTCGATTATATTAATCAGGTAGGGCAATTGGATAATGTAGATACTTTAAATTACCGTCAAATATCTCAAAATGCAAATTTAGGCATCAACTATACTTTAAAAAAAACAGAGACAAAACAGCATAGTACCAATTTAAATTTAGTGTATCAAATCTCAGAAAATCAACAAGAAGGAGAAACTGTAGAAGGTGGTCAGAATGCTTTTTATAATGGAACAGCAGCTTATACACTTGGTTATCCAGAGCAAGATTTAAACATTTCTCTAGCAACCAACACCTCCTACAATACTGTAGCAGACAATAAAAATTTAACCTTAGGACCAACGGTGTCAGTAAGTAAACTTTTTTTCGATAAAAAATTACGGAGTAGTTTCTCCAGTTCTTACAATACTTCTTTTACCAATGGAGAACAACAGAACAATGTATATAATTTTAGAGTAGGGGGCAACTATACTTGGTTAGAGAAACACAATTTTAATTTAAATTTTTTGAGTCTTTTTAGAAATAGTACAAATACCAGTAGCACAGACCATACGCTAACTTTTGGCTACAGTTATACTTTTGATAATTTTAAAATTAATAGCAAAAAAAGAGCTAAAGAAGGTAAAAGAGAAAGAGAAACTAAAGACTTGATTCGTTTCCGATATAAAAATGTATCCTACAGTGGTAGCATACCAGAATTAAATGAGCAAATCACCACAGTGTCTAAAAGTACCGAATTTAATGATATTCCCTTATTTAAACGAGATGAACTAAAGGTACTCTTAGCAACAGTAACTGCAGAGAAAAAGAAAGAAAAATATAAAGAAAGTGCGCTTAACTATTTAAAAGAGTTATACGACTTTGCTGATTTTAAAAATTTATATGATGAAACTTTATTTGAAACCATTCAGAAATTAAGAGGAGATATGAAGCGTTTAGATATAAAGCTAGAAAGCAAATACGTTTCAAAAAAGTTAGCTGTAGACAAACATCCATTAAATAAAGTAGAAATCACAAATAATACAGATAGAAACTTAGCCAAAACATATCAAAAAATAGTGTTAGAGCGCAATATACGCTTGAAAAAATTAGCCGGACACCGTTGGATGGAAAGTAAATTTGTGAATTTTACTACCATAGAGAGTATACAAAAACCAACAACATATTTAAAAGAATTTAAAGAAGGGCAACTTATAAAAGCATATCAAATTTATAATAAGAATAAGGATAATAAAGAATTAAAGGAGTATTTAGAAGTACAGCTTATAGATTTTTATTACCAAAAGTCCTTGCGCATTGTAAATCCAGATGATGTTAAACTTAGATATATTAATAAAAACTAACCCAGATGCTTTAAGAAAGCTTATATAAACAGTTTTATAGACAGCAATTTTGGGTATTATAATAAAATAAAATGCATAAAATTCTACGTTTTTTACTAATAGTTGTAGCCTTCCCACTATGGAGTCAGGTGGGGAGTTTTCCAGTACAAATTATTCCCCAAGCTACACCACCAAGTCCTATCTATTTTTCTAATTATGCAGATGCAAGTACGGTAAATAGCCCTCTGCGCGTGCAAATTATTTTAAACGATTTTACCATTCCTAATCGGCAAATTCGCTTAAAAACTTCTTTTGAAGGTAGAGGGATTAATTTTCAGAGTAATGATGTTGTGATAGGAGCAGCACCACTTTTTTTAGAAGGTGGTATTCCTTTAAACTTGACCAATGTAGACTTAGCGCCTTATTTTGAATTTCAGAACATTACAGGCATAGCCCCCAATACCTATGCAGCTGCGATACCAGAAGGTTCCTATCAGTTTTGTTTTGAAGTCATAGATGTACTCACAGGAAGCCCATTATCTGCAAAAACATGTGCTACAACAGTCGTTTTTCAAAACGATCCGCCTTTTTTAGTAAGCCCAAGAAATAAAGAAAATGTAGCAGAAGTAAACCCACAGTATATTGTTTTTCAGTGGACCCCCAGAAACATTAATGTCACCAATGTAGCTTATGAGTTAAGCTTAGTAGAAATTTGGGATCCTACCATAGATCCACAAGCAGCCTTTTTAAGCTCTCCACCCGTTTTTCAGACCACCACTACCGCTACTACCTATGTGTATGGTCCAGCTGATCCACTTTTGCTCTCAGGTAAAAATTACGCTTGGCGGGTACAAGCAAAAGCGCAGCAAGGTACCGAAGAAATAGGATTGTTTAAAAATCAAGGTTTTAGCGAAATCTTCTCCTTTAGCTATGCGGGCTCATGCGATTTACCATTAGGTATTAACCATGAGGTAAAAGGAAGTACAAATGTTAATGTTTTTTGGGAAGATTTTTCTACAGATGTTCCTGAGTATACGGTAAGATATAGACAAAAAAGTAGTTCCCTGAGCGGAGTCGAGGGGAGTTCACAGAGCGGAGCCGAAGAGAATGAATGGTTTTTAGCCAAAACTGTAGGAAATCAGCTTACGATCTGGAATTTAAAACCAGATACGCTCTATGAGTATCAGGTACAAAAAAAATGCATCATTACGGCTAGTGATTGGAGTTTTTCTAAAGAGTTTACTACAGCTATAGAAAGTACCGAAGAAAGTATAGTAGATTGTGGCATTGCTCCAGATATTAATCTGGAAAATATGGAACCCTTATCGAGTATTTCTAAGGGAGCTTCTTTTAAGGCAGGAGATTTTCCTGTAACTATAGAACAAGTAAGTGGTAGTAATGGGCGTTTTACAGGAAAAGGATATGTACGGTTACCTTATTTAAAAAATATTAAAGTAGCTGTAGAATTTACCAATATATTAATAAATACAGACCGAGAATTAGCAGAAGGTGCTGTATTAACAGTATATGATGCAACTTGGAGGAATATTGTAGATACTGCAGATGTAGTAGATGTTATAGAAGATATAGGAGATACATTTTCTGGAGGAGATGATATTAGCATTCCAGGAGAAGGCGAAAATTTAGACTACCCGATCAGCAAAGGTGACATCAAAATTACTGATGAAGGTAAGATAGAAATTACAAAACCAGATGGTACAAAAGATGTATATGACTATGATGAAGGAGATAGGTATACCATAACCGATAGTGAAGGGAATTCGTTTCATATAGACGAAGATGGTAATATTACTGAAGGAGCACCAGGTGCAGAAGGTGGCCCTGCCACAGTTGCTAATACAGATGGTATTTCTAGTAGTGGTAATGCAACAGCAGATTCCCCTTCGGTAGCTACAATAACTGCAGAAGGTATTACAGTAAACTTTAAGAAAAGTGATGCAACCATTTATGGTTTAGATAGTGTAGATGATGGTTTTGAAAAAGAACGTTATCCTAAAGTAAACATGCCAAACGGTGGCTATTACTATCCTCCACATAAAGCTGTTGTAGAAGGTAAAACAGATGAGTTTTTAGCCGAGGTAAAAATAACAAATACCGCTATAGCAGTAGATAGTTTAATCTTTAAAACGGTTACGGGTTCTGCAATAACTGCACAACGAATAGATAGTACCAATACCTTTAAACTTACTGTAAAAGGAACTCCAAGTTATAAAAGCGAAGAAGCGATAGTAAGCTATAAAGCAAAAGATGGAAAGTATAAAATTGCAGCAAGTTTCTTTATACATCACATTAAACAGCAAGACCCTATAAATGTAGTAGTAGTTTCTGTAGGCGGTACTAATGCATTAACAGGCTTAGAAGCGCAATTGAATACTATTTTTGGGCAGGCTGGTGCTAATTTTAAAGTGGTTAAGGAAGAAGAGATGTCTTTAACACCATCTGACTGGGATACCAATGGAGATGGACAATTAAATTTTGATACAGACGGTCTAGGTTCTAGATTTAGTAACTACCCTAAAGAGCTTGCTGAAATTCATAAAAAATACAAAGACGAAAATCGGGGTTATGATAAAAAAGCTTACTACTTGTTTGTATTACCAGATAATGTAAAACTAACACAACCTGTTGCTGGTTTTATGCCAAAAACAAGGCAATGGGGTTATATTTTTAATGCCCATACTACAGGCACTCCAGAAAACAAATCTTCTATAAACACCCTTGCGGCTCACGAATTGGGGCATGGGGTATTTAGACTTGCACACCCTTTTCAGGATGATGATAATGTAAAAGGGAGTGGTACCAATTGGTTAATGGATTACAACCAGGGCGACCAACTCTCGTATTCAGATTGGGCCTTAATGAGTGATGAAAGCTTAAATATTGGCTTGTTTCAGGATAGAGAGGATGCAGAATCATATGTTGTTAATATGACTGAGCTTTCAGAATTCAAAAATGATGATGGAACATTTACTTTTTTTAGGAGTAATGGAAAGTATATTACGCTTCCTTCTGATACAAAAGCAGTTTATTTCTCAACATTAGATCGCTTTTTTTGGAAAAAATCTAAAAAATCAACCGATAGACTTGCTCCTGTAGGAGCATTAGTAAAATTCATAGATGGCAATGATCATACATATTCAACAGGTAGTAGTGGGATTTTTAAATTAATAAAGTCTGATACTTCTTCAAATGAAACCATTACATATAAAGATGAACTTACATTTAAAATAAAACCAGTTAATGGTATCACTAGTATGTTTGCCCCGCTAGATGATAATAGCATGACTCAATATTTCTTTAAAGTAAAATCTCCTATTAATCAGACAGATTATGAGAATCCTTCAGGAGAATTACTTGATAAATTAATTCTATTTGAAAATCAAGGATCAGATCGAAATATTAATATTCGCAGTTTTGTAGAGAATCACCGGGATCCTGATTCACCAGCACTCAAAACTACAACTTCTGACTTGAGCAATTTCTTTTTCGGTAATAGTAAATCACCTATTGGTTTAAGTGGAGAATGGGGTGAAGATATTAAAAATTTAAACTCTACCGAAGTATTTTTTATACTAGTAGATGGTGATAGTAATGTTGAGGAATGGCTTCGTTATTTAGCTTTAATTAATGTGCCACCAGATTATTATGAATCTCTTGCAAACTGTTTAAACTCTATAATACTGAGTAATTGGAAGTTAGATGAGCTAAAAGAAGAATTGGCAAATGAACCTGCAGAACAAGAGAATCGTATTGCTGTATCTAATACTGCTATTGATATAGGAACTTTTAAAAAGTTTTATACAGATTACTCGCCTAAAGTACCATATTTTATAACAACTAGTATCGAGGCAGAGCTCGAAAAATTAAGTAATGAAGTAATTAAACGCGCTATAGATTCATGGGATCAATCTAGGATAACTACGTTAAAGGCAATTCTTGCTAATGGATCACATGACGAAATTATAAAAGCACTTGAAAATACCTCGCTATGTCAATTATATGGACTAAGTGCTTCAGATAGAATTTCTGCAATCAACCATTTCTTAGACGATTCAGACTGGCATCAAATTTTACCACTTATTAGTACCATTCCAAAAAGAGAAAATTCTACGCAAGCGACTGAACTATTGAATCATTTAAAAGCAGTGAATTTTGAGTTACTGAGAAAATTTGATCCTCAATTAAATGAATTACTGGATATTTATGATCAAGAAGACTATGTTATATTGAGCGATATTTTGGCACAATATGCAATAATGTTGTCCAATAACCGCACTTCTTTTCCAGAGTCTGAGGCATCAAAAACTGTATACTTAACTGTTGACGGTTCTAATTTTATTGAACCTTCTAATATTTATGCTATAGAATTTCCATATAAAAATATTCCTATAGTTATTGGGGCAGAAGAGGCTACAAATATCGAATTGGGAAGAATGGATGGAGTTCCGAGTGAATATGGTAATATTTCTACAATTAAAATACAAACCAAAGGTGCACATCCAGAATATCCTTTAGAACTTACAGAAAATGGTCGTATAAAAGTTAGCCAATCTTATTTAATGTATGAGACCTATACAGGTCAACAATTTGTACAAACTGGTACGCAGCTTCAAGATTATAATATTCTGCCAATATCAGAGACCTACTATCTCAGCCCATATGATATGGTAGACGTTATTGTGGGAAAAAATTTCGCAGGAATAGGGCATGATATTGGTGATACTATTACAGTCACAGCAATGACGGCACTGTTAATTCAGCATAATATTGATAATGAAAATTTCTGGCAGAATATACGTATTGCCATAGATGCCGTAGAAATTGGTGTAGGTGCTGCAGCACTTGTAGGTGCTGCATTTAGCGGGGGAATGACAATGGTTGCCTACGTTGAAATTTTTACTGGAATTGCGGCGGCGGTTGATTTAATTGTAGCGAATGAAGAGTATAAACTTACTACTCAACAATTAGAACAAGCGGAAGGTATAAAAGCTTGGAAAGACATTAAATTAACTATTGATATTGCTGCAGGAGCAGTAGCGGCACCTAAAGCACTTATTGCTGCTGGCTCTGGAGCATTTAAATTTTATAAATATGCAGCACCACTAGCTCGGAATCCTATTCGTGGTGCAAAAACAATAGCTTTAACTATGGCCTTAAGACGAGCCATTAGATTAACAAAGCTTGAAGATAATATTCAATATCCGTGGTTGTTAGCAAAAAGTAAAGGCATTAAAGAGTCTTTTAGAGTAGGGAAACCTATTAAAGATTCCCGAACATTTGTTTATGGAGTTGATGATATAGCTGATGCTAGTAATATTTTTAAAAAAGTATCTAAAACTATTGCAAAACAAGAGTTACCTAATGATTTTGTGAATGCATTAAAGAAAATGGATTTTACAGAAGATGAAATATTTGAGTATTTTGCTAAATACCACAATGACAATGATCTCAGGTTTTTTAATGAAGTTGGAGATTTAATGAAAAAATATCCACAGTTTAATAAAACAGATGTAAATTTACTTTGGGGGTATACTACTCGTTTATTTTATGAAAATTTAAACCTTTGGCTTAGAAAGAAAATTAATATTTCCAAAACTGAAAAATTAAAAGAGTTATTAAATCTAACTTTAAATAAAATGGAAAATTTTGATAGACCTTTGATTTATAGAGGTATTGGAAGAAGTGGTAACCCAAAGCAATATTTAGATATTTATACTCAAAATTCTGAACATACTTGGGATGCTTTTACTTCTTGTGGGAGTAGTAAAGAAGCCTCCTTTATAGCTAAATCTGATGTGATATTCGAAATTAAACATATAGATGCTAAAGACATATCTGATTTTGCTGATGGTATTAAATTTAGAGGTTATCCACCACATGAATTACTTATAAAGTCAGGAGCAGAATTTAGAGTTATATCAAATAATACTATTGATAAATTAACAGGAAAACCAATTATCAGACTAGAACAAATAAAATAGATGTATAAATGAAAAAAACAATGAAAGATTATACAAATGAGGAATTTTCTAAATTACCTGTAGAAGAAAAGTCTCGATTGTTTGATATAGAAAGAGAAAAAAGCGATAATAAAAGGCTAGCTTTTGAAGAAAATGTATACCCTAACTATTCTTTTAAAGAAAAAGTAAGTTATTGGTCAGGACAACTACATCAACAAATGCGATGGCAGGCAGAGAGTGGTTTAGACCCTTATTCTATTTATACTCCAGAGTGGTATAAATCCATGAAAGAATTTGAACCTAATTTTGATAAAATTATGGATGAAGTATTTTCTAAATATTGGGGTACTGGTGCAGATTGGAGTTTGGAAGAATACTTAAAAAGGATAGGTAAACTTACCTCACCATCTTAATTCTTTGCATTTAGAATCTATTAAATTCTGCTGGCGCTAGTTTATCATAGTAATTGCTAGAGCTAGTATATACTATTGCCGTCAAAGAGAATAAACATAAAAAAAATACTGTAAAAAGTATAGCTTTTTGTATTTATAGGACTATGAGTAGAAAGTACAAATTTCATAATAAAGAAGGCCTGTACTGTGTTAGTTTCTCAACAATAAATAGGATAGCTATTTTTACAAGACCCCTGCCTTGTCCTAAAATACTTGTAAAAACATAAAAAAGACATCCTAAACAAAAGCCAATCATAAATGTATAAATTAGCAAAACCTTTAGTGTAAAAGATTAAAACTTTTACTTTCAAGAAAACGAAATTTATAGCACATTAACCAGCACAAAAAACTTGTAAAACCAATAGAGATGTCCAATAACAAACTACCAGCAGACCCAATAGCCTTAATACTAGGAATTTTTGGCATTTTAATAGGAATAGGAGGATGCTGTGTGCTTTATGGGTTATCATCTATAATCCCTTTAATCATCTCTATTATAGGGATTGTGGTTGCCAATAAGAGTTTAAAACTCTTTAAAGATAATCCTGAAGAATATTCTGAAAGCAGTAGAAGCAATGTTTCTATAGGGAAAATACTCAATATTATTTCTGTAGTGTTTAATAGTATTGTTTGTCTTATCGTTTTTATTGGCGTATTATTTTTTGGAACTTTTTTCTATAATATGTTTGATACCTTAAAAGAAGAAGGCGCTTTTGATGAAAATTCTTCTTTTTACGATCTTAAAGAAACGGATAGTATTTATGATAATGAAGATGCGTATGAAAAAGCAATAGATACCTTAAAAATAGATTCAACGAGAATAGAAGAAGTTAAAATTAAAGCAGAAGAAATAGAATGAGTTAAACTGGAGTAGTTGAAGAATGGGAAAATTAGATAAAGAACAAACTTCTGGGTTTTTAGCTAAGCTTCTACTTTCAGGTTTATTCTTTTACATTTTTTTTAATTATGATAATATAATTGATTTAGATACAGTAAAAGGAGTACAAAGTAAAGGAAAAATAGGAGGTATTTTATTACACCTGTTTAGTAAAAATGTGATTGGATATTGGGTAGGAAAAATTATTTTGTTACTCATAGCCTTATATCCACTTTGGAAAATATTTAAAATATTGAGCCACAAAAAAACTTCATAAAATAGAATAATTTTCTAAAAACTACATGCTCTTATGCACTGCATATAGCTTTTATTTACGATGTAAAATGAGTAAACTAAGCCCTTTTTTAAGGTACTTTATAGAATATTTACTTTTGTAAGTATAATTTCACATCAATATTAAGAGACTTTGCCCACTTGGAGACTTCTTTCACAACAAAAATTCTTACAGCATAATTAATAACAGTAGCTTTATAGTAGAAATTACACCTAGTTTCAACTAAAAAAAATTGCGCTTGATTACAGTATTTGTTTTTTTATGCTTTAGTTTACTTTTCTCACAAACTACTAGCTTTGATCAGAAACAAGAAAAATGGCTTTACAGCAATAGCAGTATAGCTGGTCTTTTTTGTGCCTTATCATCAAGCTGCACTCCTACAAATTATAAAAAGTTTTACAATAGTATCTTGATATATTTTAGATATCATAATTTGAGTCAGTATATAGCTGTCCAATTACCAATATATGTATTAAACCAAATCATAAAAAAGCAAGATAACCGCTTTTTTAAACCAAATAGAAAACCAAATCATAATAGTTAATTATGAAAAAAACCTTCCTATACCTACTTACACTATTTTTCACTGCTAGTCTTTGGGCATTTCCCACTACACCTTCAGCAGAAGAAAATGATAATACAATCTTTTTTAATTCTACTATTAAAAAAACAAAACCAAAAACAAAGAGAGATAGTGCTAAAGTTAAAAAAGAAGAAGAAAATCAGATAACGTATCGGAAAAAGCTAATCACTAGTTCTAAAAATAATATTGCAAAGGTATTTTTAGAACCTTCTAAGGACTCTTTAAAAGTAAAACAGTTACCTTCTAAAACAACAGATGCTGGTGCGCTTATGACGCGTTGGCAAAAAGAAAAAACACAAAAAGTTGCCTCACCAGTAGCACTTAGTAATAAAAAATTTAAAAGCTTCCCAGAGTTAGAAGATTATACCAAAACAATGCATTATAATTTTTTGGATGATTTGGCGGAGTTCACCAAAGACTATATTGCCCAAACTATTGATGTAGATGTAAACACTCAAAAAGTTATAGATGCTAGTAAAGAAGTCTTTGATATCATAGAAAAAGAACAGCGTTTTATAAAAATAATAGGTGGTAAAGAGGTTATAGACTTGCCTGTAGGAATAAAACAAAACATAAGCAAAAACTCTCACATTACCTTAGGTATTGTTAGTATGGAATACCATCCTAATTATACTGTGGTAGATATGTTTGCTAGAGTAAAATTAGCAGAATTAAATACGGAGCTATTCTTTAGTGCCAGTGATGTAAAAATCTCTAAAGACGGTGGAATCTATGATGAAGCTAGGCTCAACTTACTTGGCGATTTTCCGGTGCCTCAAAATGGAGGGCAATGGTTGGTTACGTTTAAAGGGGGTAAAGGCGAACGTGGCGGAGGAGACGAACAAACCTACATCACTATTAATTGTGAGGGTAAAGTAAAAGAAATAGGTTTAACTGCAGATGTGCGGATAGCAAAGAGTGTTGCTATTCCTCTAAACGAAGATGGTACAGTAAAATACAAAGGAAAAACAGCACCCAGGTCAGGAGAATCACCTGTTGATAATCCTAGCTATTTAGGAGCTACTTTTAAAATACAAACAGAGAACCTAGATGACTTATTGATAGAACTAGATTTACCAATGTTTCAATTAAAAGTCTTACCTAAATGGGGCTTTAAAATGGAAAAAACGGTATTAGATCTTAGTGATACCAAAAATGCTGAAGGAATTATTTTTCCAGATTTATACAAAACCCAAGGGCTTTTAGTACCTGGGAACGAAAATTTATGGAGAGGCTTTCATTCTAAAGATGTTAAGATTTTATTGCCACCAGAATTTAAAAAGAAAGGCTCAAAAAAACGAATTGCAGTTGGAGCTAAGAATCTATTTATAGATAATTTTGGAGTATCTGGAGATTTTTATGCCATTAATGTATTAGATATTAACGAAGGTGATGCCAGCAAATGGCAAATTTCTGTAGATTCTATTGGCGTAGATTTAAAAGTAAACCGATTTATAAAAGCTGGTTTTAATGGAGAGATCATACTTCCTGTAAGTAGTGGAAAAACCAGTAAAGGTAAGCTAGCATATAAAGGTTTAATAACAGCAGATCAATTTTATTCAGTAAATGTAGAAGCTACCGAAGATGTAAGTTTTGATATTTTTAAAGCAAAAGCGAAACTTTTTAAAGGCTCTTATATAAAACTAGAGGTAGAAGATAATAAGTTTTACCCTGAGGCTAATTTAACTGGTTTAATGTCTTTTAATGCCAAACAAGACAAACAGTTTAATGAAATTTCGTCTGATACACTTGCAAAGGCAGGAGGGGTAGAAGAATTGCAATTTGAAGGACTTTCTTTTCAAGATTTTAAAATTCAGACCAGATCAAGACCTTATTTACAGATAGGTTATGCAGGCTTTAAAGATACTATAGCACTGCCTAAAGTTGCAGGTTTTGAACTTGGTTTCTACGATATCAGCTTAAAAACTGATGAAAAAGAAAATGCGGTTCTAGCCTTAAACAGTTACATTAATTTAGATGAATCTGGTATTCGTGGTGATGTTAGATTAAGTATTACGGGAGAACTTAAAGAAGGGGATTACCTGAGATGGAAATATAAAGGAATAGAAGTAAGTACTGTAGAAATAGATGTAAAAAGAAAATCTTTTGAATTTAATGGAAGGTTAGAATTCTTTAAAGAAAATCCAGTCTACGGAAAAGGTTTCGCAGGCGAAATTAAGCTATATGCAGAAGATTTAGGATTAGAGATGGGGGCTCGTGGTTTGTTTGGGTCTGTAGATGGGTACCGCTATTGGTTTGTAGATGCCAATGGTAGACCAACAAAGAGTAATAATAAAAACTTCACCATTTTTGATATTGGCGGCGGCGTATACCACCACATGCGTAAAGCAGGTATGAATGAAGAAGCCACTTCTATGTCTGGCATTTATTACCAACCAGATATCAACACTCGACTTGGTTTTAAAGCCCTAGCTGCTTTTGAAGTACAAAAAGGAGCTTCTTTTACGGGCTTGGTAGGTATAGAAATGAGTTTTAATTCTAAAGCTGCAGGGGGTGGTGTGAGTAGAGTAGGTTTTTATGGTGCTGCTGCATTAATACAGGGAGCAGGAGGATCCAGTAACTCCAGAGAACCTTTTGGTAGTGTAGAAGAAATGCAGGCTACCGCTTCGGCTAAAGAACAAGCTTTAGGTAATTTCCATGAGCTTTCATTAGATAAAGAAGGAATAAAATATTTTGCCACAGAAGTATTTCCTAATATTTTAACAGGAAAAGAATTGTTTGCTGCCCAAGTAGGTATCGATTTTGATTTTAGAAATAGAACCTATTGGGGTATGTTTGATGTTTTTCTAAATGCAGGCGTTATAAAGGGTGAAGGAGAGAAAAATAGACTTGGATATTTAGAGTTCTACAATTCTCCAGATGATTGGTACATCTATGTAGGTACACCTACAAAACGATTTGGTCTTAAAGATATTCCTGTAGGTGCTTTTAAAGCTAGGTTTAACTTGTATTTTATGACAGGAACCATTTTACCAGACCCGGCCTTACCACCACAAAATGTTATAGATATTTTAGACCTAAAAGGAAATGAACTCGTTTTTGGAAGAAATTTTAACCAAGAGTTAGCACAAGGAGTTGGTTACGCTTTTGGAGCTCAGTTTGAGTTGGGTATGGGCTTTGACTGGGGTATTGTTTATGCTGATGTACAAGCAGGTGCTGGTTTTGATTTAATGCTCCGAGATTTTGGTAGTACAAAATGTAAAGGAAGAGAAGGACCTTTAGGAATGGATGGATGGTACGCTATTGGACAAATGTATGCTTATTTACAGGGAAAAATAGGTGCTCAAGTAAAGATATTCCCATTCGGAAAAATAAGAGTTCCAATATTAAGTGCTGGTATTGCAGTTCTGGCTCAAGCTCAATTACCTAATCCTGTTTTTATTAAAGGTTACGCAGGTATTAATGTTAATGTTTTGGGATTAATAACAATAAAGGCGCGTTTAAAAGTAATAATAGGAGAAGAATGTGAAATGATAGGGCAGAATGGAATTCAAGAACTACAAATGATTTCTGATATTTCCCCAAGAGATGGTTATAGTGATGTAGATGTTTTTGATGCAGTACAAGTAGCCTTCAATACGCCCATAAATAGCATATTAAAGGTAGAAGGAGATGACGGATTTAAAACGTATCGAATAAAATTAAATGAATTGTCTGTAAAGTCTTTAGGAGTAGAAATTGAAGGAGAAGCAAGTTTTAACGAGCAAAATGATTTGTTAACTTTTAAAGCTTTTGAAGTATTACCTCCAGAACAAGAAATAAATGTGATTGTGAAAGTTTCTTTTGAAGAGAAAATTGGAAGTAATTGGACTTTAGTAACTGAAGAAGGGAAGCCTATATTAGAAAAAAAAGAATCGAAATTTACAACAGGGAAGGCACCACGGGAAATACCACGAAATAATATAAAATATATGTACCCTTTTATAGATCAGCAATATATGCTACCTAAAGAAAGTAAGGTTGGTTTTGTACAATTAGATATAGGTCAGCAATATTTATTTGGAAATGGTTATAAGGATGAATTATATTTCTTAAATGAAGCAGGGGATAAAATACTAGCTAATTTTAGTTATGATGCAGCTAATAGGCGCCTTAATTTTTCTATCCCAGATGAATTGGATAATAGAACCAAATATACCTATGCATTAGTAACATTAAACCCAAGTGATGGAGAAGAAGATGAAGTAATGACAGCAACAGAGTTTAATGAAATTTCAGAAGATTTAGAGATCTCAACAAAAACTATTGTGGGTAGTGCTAGTAGTAGCGCATTTATAAGCCGTTTAGATTTTAGCTTTACTACTAGTAAATACAATACTTTTAAACAAAAAATGAAATCTTTAAAAGTAAAACAATCTATTACTCGTTCAGATATTAACCCTATAACAGGTAATCCTATTAATAATGTGGGACGCATAACTTTAATTTTAGATAATGTAGAACCTTTTGAGTTAGCTGATATAAAGGGAATAAATTATACTTTAAATAAACCTTTGCTGCAATACAAGGCATTATTAACCGATGATTATTATAAGGAAGATATTAACCCATTATTATATAAAGAATATCCATTGGATAACAATATTCAAGTAAGGAGAAATACATCAATATTAGGGGTTCCCCCAGTTAAATCAGTATATCCAAATACTACATATTTGACTTACGCTAAAATAAATCCAGATCATAATTATCTTAAAAATCATTTTCCTTATAGCTGGAATTTACCTGTAGCCTACTATAGAGATTATGTAGACTTACAATATCAAATTACAAACAGGTATATGCGAGATGGTATAACAAATGAAAAAAAATATAATAAATATTATTACTTAATCTGGGGAAGATTTCCTTTTATGCAAAGAGAAAAATACGAAGTTGAATTTAAATATGTACTTCCTGGAAATACAGATGGAAATACAGGAATTATTAAATACCAGAATAGATTTTAAATGCAAAATTTAAATAAATATGTAGCCTTAGTTTTATTTCTATCACTTTATGTAAAAGGTTTCAGTCAGGAGCCCGATCCAGAAATAATAGAAGAACCAAGAATAATCATCAAAGGAAAGTATTCCGAAAATGCTGTTTTATTACGTTGGGGTGTTGATGATAAATTGGCATGGAAATATGGTAACGAAAATGGATATATTATTGAAAGAGCTACTATTTTCCGTGATGGAAAACCACTCACTACATCAGAAAAAGTAATCTTAAATAATGGTCCTATAAAACCTAAGCCTATAGCAGATTGGGAACAAGTAAAAGATAACAATATGGCAGCAGTAGCTGCACAAGCTTTGTATGGTGATGATTTTACGGTGAACAATACTAATGATAAGAGTCAATTAATGCAGGTAATTAACGAAAGTTCAGAATTACAACAACGTTTTGCATTTTCAATGTTTGCTATTGATCAAGATTTTGAAGTAGCCCAATATGCAGGCCTTGGTTTTGTAGATAATGATGTAAACGCAAACGAACGATATTTATATAATATCAAACTAGTTGATCCAAAAGAATTAAATATTAAAGAAACTGGACTCATAATTGATCCTGCTAAAGCTAATATTTTGCCTAAGCCTTATGACTTTCTGGGCTATTACTATAATAATGCTTTTGTTTTAATTTGGGAATATGATGGACTACAAGATTATTACAATGCCTATGATTTAGAAAAATCTGAAGACGGGCTAACTTTTGTTAAGATTAATGATGTACCTATTACCAAACTTGCAGATACAGAAGTTACAGGTATTTCATATACCGATAGTATACAAGAATATGGAAAGAAATATTGGTACCGTATAAAAGGTAAAACAATTTTTAATGAGATAAGCCCAGCATCGGATACTACTTCTGTAATTGCTTTTAAAAAGTTATTGGTATCACCAGAAATAAAGGCTAATAAAATGATTTCAGATAAAGAAGCCATCCTTAATTGGGGTTTTGCAGCCGATGAAACATGGAAACTTACCGCCTTTGATATTCTAAGAGCAGATAAAGCAATAGGGCCATACAATGTGATCAAAGAAAATTTAGAGCCAGAAACTAGATCGTATCATTACAAAGAATTACAGGATATTAATTATTTTAAAATACGAGCAAAAGGTATAGCAGGGGATTATCAAGACTCTTCTCCAAATATGATACAACCCATAGATTCTATACCACCTCTTATACCTAAAAACTTAGTTGGTACTATAGATACTTTAGGCATTGTACGTTTGCAATGGGATAAAAATACTGAATTAGACCTAAGAGGCTATGCTATATTTAAGGCAAATAGACCCAATCAAGAATTTACACGCTTAAACAAACAAGAATTAACTAAGGCCGAATATATAGACACTGTTAATCTAAAAACATTTAATGAAAATGTTTTTTATAAAATAACAGCGCTAGACAATAGGTATAACGAATCTCTGTCTACAGCTGTTTTAGCATTAAAAAGGCCAAGTAAAATACCACCTGTTACTCCAGTTTTTAATGGATACGAAATACTAGCAGACACTATTCAATTACAATGGATACCAAGTGCATCAGAAAACGTAATAAAACAGATTGTATATAGAAAACAAGTAGATGAAAATCAAGAAGTATTATGGGAAAATATTTATGAAACTGAAGATAATACTATTTCAGAATATCACGATGTTAATACAAGCCCTAACGTAAAATATTTCTATACGATTACTGCCGTTAATGAAAATGGCATAGAAAGTAACCCTTCGCCTCCCATATCCATAACTACCCAGAATACATTATTAAACCCTGGAGTAAAAGGCTTATTTGCGAGTACAGACAGGGAAAATAAATTTATACAACTGAGTTGGCGTATCAATCAACCTAACATATCTGAAATATTGTTGTTTAGAAAGGATAATGAAAGCCAATATAGTTTGTACCAAACATTTAAACCAACAACAAAACAATTTGTTGATGTAGAAATCATTCCTAATACGAAATATTATTATGGTGTTAAAGTTATTTATAATGATGGGAGTATAGGGAAATGGGCTGAAATAAAGGTAAAATATTAAAACCAAATCTATGAAAAAAATAATCCTACTATTTTTTATACTATTTTTAGGCTTCAACCTACAAGCACAATTTAAGTATAATCTAAAGTATAGTATAACAGTAGATCCTAGAGATTTTGGTAGTGGTAGCTCAGGCTCCTTTAGATTTACTGCAACATTTGCAGATGGTAGTTTTCAACAGATAGCATCCGGTTTTCATTCTAATTCAATGGTTACTGAATTTTTTGAGGAAGATCTTATTTTAAATTTTTCTAGAGAAGTAGTTAGGATAAATTTAAGTACAGAGAACAGTGGACTTAGAAATTTTGATAGTGTGGATCTAGAAAACGGTTGTATGACAATTGATGGTACAAGTTTTAATACTGCAAGAGGTGTTACTCTATTTTCATATGGATTTAATTCTTTAAAACCTTTAAACGAAATTAATACAGATTTAACGATAAAATACTGTGAAGAGCAAACATTATTTACATCAGATTGTCCACTTGCAATTGGCTACAGATATTCTTTAGAGGCAAGAGTAGATGGTTCAGCACCTGTTGAAGTTCGTTCTTTTGATTTAAATCAGTCTACAAGACGTTTTTCTTTTACACCTTCTAATTTTCTAGGCGCTAATGAGAATAGTATCATTCAATTTCAAATATTTTATACAGCAGATAAAACAGACTCCGATATCATAACATATCAAGTAAATTCATGTCCTCCAGTTCTGGATACCACAGTATCAGATAATCCTAGAGGTATAAATGTGCAATGTAATGGTGGTTCTGATGGAGGTTTTATTGCTGTTTTTGATAGGCGACTTGCAAACAATGAGTTTTTAGAAATAATTTTCACTAGAGATGAAAATGGTAATGGTACATTTGAAGAAAATCCATCTGGTAGTACTGGACAACTATTTAGACGAAATTTTGCAAATAGATCTTATACTTATAATAATTTAAGTGCAGGGACGTATGAAATAGAATGGAATGTTGGTTTAATTACTGGTGGAGCACTCATACCAGGAGGAACAGCAACCTTTACGATAACAGAACCAAGTCCCATTACTTTTACAGCTCCAAAAGCTGATATTACTTGCGCAGGAGAAGATAATGGTTCTATAACCATAAATGCCAATGGGGGAACAGGAACACTTGTATATTCTATTGATAATGGTACAAATTTCCAAGCTGGTAATAGGTTTACAAATTTGGCAGCAGGAGATTATCAGATTCGAGTTCGGGATGCTAACAATTGCTTGTCAAATCCACAAACCATTACTATAGCAGAGGGGGCTACTCCGCCAATAGTATCGTATTTAGGATCTTCTACCCCATCTGCACTTGCAGGGCAAGGTAGAATTAATGTTTTAGTATCTGGTGGTAGTAATGTGTATACCAACTATGCATGGACTAGAAATAATGTTGCTTTTACCCCTACTAATCCTACTAATTTAACAGGTTTAGATCCTGGTAGTTACAGATTGCTTGTTACAGATAGTAATGGTTGCGTTTCAAGTTCATCACAAGCACCATTTGTAATTACAGAAATACCCCCACTATCGGTTGCTATAGGAACAACGCAACAAATTAATTGTGTCGGAGATACCGCAACACTAACAGCAAATGCTAGTGGCGGGGTAGGTGCTTATACGTATTTATGGTCTACAGGAGAAACAACACAAAGCATAAATGTGGGTCAAGGCAACTATTCTGTAACAGTTAGTGATGCTAATAGCGCTGCTAACGATTCCTTTACCTTAAATTATGTAAACCCATTATTATCAGTGTCATTTACTAAGATGGATAATGTTTGTTTAGGTGTTAATGAAGGCAGTATTAATTTAACTATTACAGGAGGAAATGGCGGACCATATACTGTTAATTGGATTGATAGCCCTACAAACGCAGTGAATAGGACTGGCTTATCAGCAGGTAATTATATTTATACTGTTACAGATGGTATTTGTACCGTCACTAATGATGGACTTTCTGGTAATGAAAGCCCCATTAACATAGCAGAACCAGCAGTTGCATTTACCGTTTCTGAGAATTCATCTGCTAATGTTACCCTAACTGGTGCTAATGATGGTAGCTTGTCAATATCATTAGCAAATGGAGTGGGACCATATACTTATCTTTGGACAAAAGATGGAGCAAATTTTACCCCACCAATAGGATCAACCGATACAAATCTTGTGAGTTTAGAGGCGGGAGATTATCAAGTTACGGTTACAGATGCTAATCTTTGTTCTGCTACGCTACCTAACCCAATAACAATAGGAGAACCAGATCCTCTTGCTATTACTGATTTAGTACCATCAAACGTTCTATGTAGGGGCGGTAGTACAGGTGAAATAACAGCTACTATTACGGGTACTGCACCATTTAATTTTATATGGGAAAGAGTAGATGGTCAGCCAATAACTTCAGTTAATACTGCAACCATAACGGGCTTACGAGAAGGTACATATAGATTACGACTTACTGATGCATCTCTTAACCCTGAGGTAAGTAGTACTGTGGTTGTTGGAGAACCAAGTTTAGATTTATCTGGTACTGCAATACCAACAGATGTTAGCTGTTTTGGGAATACAGACGGACAGATTGTAGTAAACAATGTTGTTGGTGGTACTGCTCCATACCAATATGCTATTGATAACGGATCTGGATTTCAAACCAGTACTACATTTACAAACTTAGCACCAAGAACATATGCTGTTACGATTAGAGACGCTAATAATTGTGAATTTCCAACAACAGCTATTGTTGGCCAACCAAACGAAATAAGAGTAGAAAATATAGTAACAACAGATGCTACCTTTTTTGGAGGAGCTGATGGTACAATTTCTTTTACAGTTGTAGGAGGTTCTGGTAACTATGTATACAATTGGACTAGAGATATAGGGGCTGGAGCAGTTACATTTACGCCACCAGTAGGCTCTACTGATACAAATTTAGTTAATTTAGAACAAGGTGCTTATGTACTTACTGTTAGCGAAAGCGGAAATTTAAGTTGTTCCATAACCATAGCAACTCCAATCACTATATCACAACCGGGCCCTTTAACAATAAGTAATATTAGAAGTAATAATATAAGTTGTTTTGGAGAAATGGATGGTAGCATCACTACAACAGTACAAGGAACAGGTACTATTGTTTATACTTGGACTCGGTTAGATGGATCAGTAATAACAGGCCAAAATGGACCTAACCTTGTGGGTGTAGGCCCTGGTACATACACACTTACAGTTTCCGATGATACAAATGCACCACCAGAAACTACTGGTCCAATACAAATAATAGAACCTTTAGCATTAAATGCACAAGCTTTTCCTACGGCTATAAGTTGTGCAAGTGGTTCAGATGGTAGCGTCCTTATTACGGCAACTAATGGTACACCTGGTTATGAATATTCTATTGATGGAGGTGCAAATTATCAACCAAGCAATATATTTAGTAACTTAAGTGAAGGAAATTACACAGTTCGTGTTAGAGATCAAAATCAATGTATTTTTGATGTCCCTTTTGTAATTAATGCACCTTTACCTATTGGAATAAATTTAGATCTAAGACAAAACCTTTCAGCTGCAAATGCGGCAGACGGAGCTATTCGCATTACTGCCTTTGGTGGTACAGGTAATTTAACCTATAGTTGGGTAGGTCCAAATAGTTTTACTGCTACAGAAAAAGATATTTCTGGACTAGTAGGAGGAACATATACACTAACCATTAGAGACCAAAACTGGACAACTCTTGTTAATCCACTCTGTTCTTTCACTCAAGATTTTGAAATAAACGAGCCTGGAGTCTTAGAAGCTATGATTTCGCAAACGGTATTTTTAGAATGTAATGATGATGCATTTGCAGAAATAATGGCAAACGTACAAGGAGGCGTAAATGTGACTCCATATATTTACGAATGGTTTGAAATTGTAAACGGAACTAATGTAGCTTTAACAGAAGATACTGCAATAATTGCAGGATTATCAGCAGGGAGTTTCTTTTTGAGAGTTACTGATAATAATATGATTAGCACAAATTCTAATATTGTAACTATAACTGAACCAGATGTATTAGAAATTCAATTGAACAGCATAACAAATGTACTATGCAATGGAGAAGAAACGGGTGCTATTGATATTACTGCAATAGGAGGAACAGCACCATATCGATACTTTTGGAGTAATGGTGCTACTGTTGAAAATTTAATTAATATTCCATCAGGGACTTATACTTTAGAAATCCTTGATGCAAATAGTTGTAGGGCAGAAAGAAGCATCACAGTAAATACCCTAACAACCCCAATAGCAGTAAACCCCACTATCGTAAACACATCAACCTATTTAGGAACAGATGGTAGTATTACTATAGCTGTATCTGGTGGAACAACGCCGTATGATATTGCTTGGACTCGAGGATCGGATAACAGCATAGTAGGAAACACCACAACAATAACTACTCTTACAGCTGACGATTATGTCCTAAGTATAATAGATGCAAATGGCTGTAGTTTTACAGAGACTTATACTATTACCCAACCCGATGTTGTAGAAGAAACTATAGTACAACCTACTTGCAATGGTTTTTCAGATGCAAGTATCAGTTTATTAGTCAACTTAGGTAATGGCACATTTAGCTATAGTTGGAATACTGGTGCAACCACTCAAAGTATCACAGGTTTATCTGAAGGAACATATACCGTAACTATTACCGGATTTGGAAATAGAACATTAACGCGGACTTACGAAATTATTGACCCAGCACCAGTAGCTGTAGATTTAGGTGAAGACCAAACCTTGTGTATAGGCCAAAGTGCGGTATTAGATGTAACGGTACTAGACCCAACAGCAGTGTATCAATGGACAAGTGATACCGGTTTTAGCAGTAGTGCTCCAAGTATAACAGTAACAGAAGCTGGTAATTATGCGGTTGCAATTACAACAGCACAAGGGTGTACCGCCGCGGGAAATATAAACATAAGTGTTTCAGCTGAAGAAATAGATGCAGAATTTGCAGTGTCAAGTCAAGTTTTTGTAGGTGATCCAACGCTGATTGTAGATATTAGTTTCCCCTTACCAGATACCGTAGAATGGATCCTTCCCGAAGCAGCTAATGTAATTCAGCAAGATCAGGATGCCGCCGAGTTGAGTTTTGATAACCCAGGAGAGTATGAGATTAGATTAATTACCACTCAGGGCGATTGCGTAGCAGAACAGGTAAAAAGAATCCTAGTATTAGATAAAGATAGGGCTATAGTAGAAGCAGACGGTGCAGCAGCATCGGATAAAAACCGAAATGATTTTATCATATACCCTAATCCAACAGGAGGGAAATTCACAGCAGATGTGAAGATGGCAGAAGTGGGAAGTGTGAGTATAAAAATATTTGGTTTTTCAAATAATAGACTAATAGCTTCCGAGCGTGCGAGAGGAGATCTTAATTATAGTATGGAATTTGATGTTTCTGGTAACCCACCAGGTATCTATGCCGTAGTATTAGAAACTCCATTTGGCACTTCGCTCAGAAAGTTGATTATACGTTAAGAATACTATGAACAACACGTTAATAAAAAAAGAGTTACGTCTGGCGTAACTCTTTTTTTTTGCGTTATTTTTGAATTAGACTAATAAACTCAAACAAATGATTATGAATAAAAAACTACTTTTTTGTATAATGCTATTATTTATAGCATTTAATGTCTCCTCCCAAGTTACAACCTCTAATATTAGAGGGCTTGTTATCGATGATTTAAACGAACCTTTACTAGGTGCTAATATTGTAGCGATACACACCCCAACAGGCACCAAGTATGGTGCAGTTACTAATGAAGACGGAAGATTCAATTTATTAAACCTTAGAGTAGGTGGCCCTTATGAGATCACAGTTTCTTATGTAGGTTTTAAAACGTATACACAAAATGAAGTGTACCTAAGCTTGGGAAAAACATTTAATCTAAACGTTGCTATGAAATTAGATAGCCAAGCATTAGATGAGGTTATTGTGGTTTCAGATCAAAGCGGAACTTTTGGTAGTGATAGAACAGGAGCAGAAACTAGTGTGGGCAGAAGAGAATTATCTCGTTTACCAACTATTTCTAGATCTACAAACGATTTTACCAGGTTAGAGCCAACAGCAAGTGGAGGTTCTTTTGGTGGACGAAATGATCAGTTTAATAACTTCTCTTTAGATGGGGCAATTTTTAATAATCCATTTGGTTTAGATGCAGCACAACCTGGTGGCCAAGCAAATGCAACACCTATTTCTATTGATGCAATAGAGCAAATACAAGTTACTACAGCTCCTTATGATGTAACCCAATCTGGTTTTACTGGGGCATCTGTAAATGCAGTAACAAAAAGTGGAACAAACGAGTTTAAAGGAACAGTTTATGGCTTTTTTAGAAATGATGATTTAACAGGTGGGAAAATTAATGGAGATGAAGTTTCTAAAACCGGTTTAGAGCAGAAACAGTATGGTTTTAGTATTGGAGGGCCTATAGTAAAAGACAAATTATTCTTCTTTGCCAATTTCGAAAAAGACGAACTTACCTCTTTAGGCACCAATGGTTTTACACCAAATAGGGGAACAGGTTCTGTTAGTGAGTCTAGAGTTTTAGAATCAGATTTAATAGCAGTAAGTGATGCTTTAGCTACATTGGGTTATGATACAGGGAGATATGAAGGTTTTAATTTTGATCAAGAATCTACTAAAGGGATTTTAAAATTAGACTGGAATATTAATGATAATAATAGGTTAGCAATCATTTATAATTTCTTAAATGCCTCGAGGGGTTTGCCAGCAAATAGAAATGCTATTGCATTTAGAGGACCAAGCGTACAAACTTTACAATTTGAAAATAGTGGATACGAGATCAATAATAATATTCAATCTGTACAAGTAGAACTAAACTCTACGTTAACAGATGAAGTAACAAATAAATTGCAAGTGGGTTATACGCATTTTGATGATTTTAGAAATCCATTTTCTACACCAGCGCCTTCTATAAACATTACAAAAGATGGTACAAATTATATTATTGCAGGGCACGAACCTTTTTCTATAAATAATCGTCTAGATCAAAAAGTTTTTCAGCTCACAAATAATATGAATTATTTTAAAGGAAACCATACCTATACCATAGGTTTTGCTTTTGAGAAATTTCAATTTGACAATTCCTTTAATTTAACAGCTTATGGTTTTGACCTTTTTGGTAGTGTTGATATAGCGGATTTTGACCCTAATGATTATGCCGCTGCTTTTGCAAATGCCCAAGAAACATTTAATAGAAATAATCAATCTCCAGAGGGTACACCAGGAGGTTGGGCTTTAGCAGAAACTAATGTAGGTCAACTATCTTTTTATGCGCAAGATGAATGGAATATAAATGATAGGTTTAAATTAACTTATGGTATTCGTTTTGATAGACCACTATATTTTGACACTGCAGAAAAAGTACGCGAAAATATTGCGCGTAAAGGAGGTTCAGCTGATCAAGGAGGGCCATATGATCCTGGAATACCTTATTTTAATCCAAATACAAATGAAACAGTTAATTTAGATTCTGAACGCTTACCAACAAATCAATGGCTAATTTCTCCTAGAGTTGGTTTTAATTGGGATGTAGAAGGTGATAATTCATTACAATTAAGAGGTGGTTCTGGAGTTTTTACAGGTCGTTTTCCATTTGTTTGGTTAGGAAATCAAGTTCAGGCAACTGACTTTTTCTTTTATCAAATTGTAGACCCAGATTTTAAATGGCCACAAGTATGGCGTACAAATATTGGTGTTGATAAACGTTTAGATAATGGAGTAGTACTTACAGGAGATGTTTCTTATACAAAAGATTTAAATGCAGCTCATGTGCAAAATTGGGGGTTAAGACCTCCTACTGAGAATTTGGCTGGAATAGATAATAGAGCAAGATATGCTGATGCAGATAGAGGTAATTCAGCATTTGTATTTACAAATTCTGATCAGGGTAGAATTATTAATGCCGCTGTAAAAGCACAAAAGACATGGGATAATGGTTTATACGCACAATTAGCCTATAGTTATTTAGATGCAAAAGAAGTAAACTCTATTGATGCAGAAATCACAAGTGATGCTTTTAATGCAAATGCAGTTGTAGGCGATGCAAATGTTGATGTGCTATCTAATTCTCGTTTTGGGGATAAACACAGAATAATAGGAGTAATATCTAAGGCATTTAAAACTGGGACTACTATTTCTACATTTTTTGAGTATGCTCAAGGTGGTAGATATAATTATATTTATGGAGGCGATATCAATAATGATGGTTCAGCTATAAACGATTTATTGTATATACCCACTGCTGACGAACTTGGGCAAATGCAATTTAGTGGAGCAGGACAAGCAGAAGCTTTTGAAGCTTTTATTCAACAAGACGATTATTTAAGTGATAATAGAGGTCAGTATGCAGAGCGTTATGCCGCTTTAGCACCTTGGAGAGGCAGTTGGGACGTTAAAATTCTCCAAGACATCAAATTAAATGATAAGAATAAATTTCAAGTGAGTGTAGATATTCTAAATATTGGTAACCTATTCAACTCTAATTGGGGAGTTGTAGATGTACAAGCATTCGATCAGGTTTTAGGAGTGAGTGTAGATGATACCAATACGCCAACTTTTACTTTTAATCCAGATCAAACTCAAACTTTCACTCCAAATACTTTCGAAACATCAAGATGGAGAGCGCAAGTGGGACTTAGATATATTTTTAACTAAAAAGTTAAATTACTTTATACTAAAATACCAATTATTTAAGCTTGACAATGATATCATTGTCAAGCTTTCTTATGTAAAAGCCAGCCAATTATTACGTATAAGTTGGTTAATCAAATATTTTACCTTTGGAACTTCTAAATGAAAGCTTAGATCTAGATACCATAAGAAATTATATTATTATACTGAAAAGGTGTGCATAATCGTATAGCCTTTTTTATTTTTACAAACAATTGAAATTAGAGAAGACATTTCGTTATATGAAATATACAAGACTAACAAAACAACAGTTAGAAGAATTACACCAAGAGTTTATTAATTTTTTAGCAACCCAATCTATTACAGGGGATGAGTGGGATGAATTAAAAAAAAATAAGCCAGAAGTAGCAGAAGAAGAAATAGATGTATTTTGTGATCTGGTTTGGGAAGGCGTGTTAACCAAAGTACAATACTTAGAAAATATAAGTGCGCAGCAAATGCATTTATTCTTTTTAACCGCTAATGAAATGAAACTGATTTCTGTTAAAATTATGAACCCTGAAATAGATTTAAATACTGAAGTAGGTTTTTCTTGGTTTAGAAAAAACTGGCAGTCAGACTTTGTAGAATACCTTACTGCAGCTAAAGCATATACAGATGATAAGAATTTAGATAAATTTCAACTCATACAACAAGGAGCAGTAATTACCAAAGGAGATTTGTATAAGTGGTTTGAGAAAATTATAACCACAGCTTAAAAATAGCAATAACAACAAACCTAGATTAGTATTATTTAAGATTCTAATTACTATAATATACCGTAATGGCACAAAAACCATCCATACCAAAAGGGACAAGAGATTTTACTCCTAATGAAGTAGTAAAACGAAATTATATTTTTGATATCGTAAAAAAACACTTTACAACATTTGGATTTCAACCAATAGAGACACCATCTTTTGAAAATTCGGATACTTTAATGGGGAAATATGGAGATGAAGGAGATCGTTTGATCTTTAAAATATTAAACTCAGGAGATTTTATTAGTAAGGTAGATGATGTTACGTATAGTTCTAAAAAATCAAGCTCATTAACACCAAAAATATCTGAAAAGGCACTGCGCTATGATCTTACAGTACCCTTTGCCCGTTATGTAGTAATGCATCAGAACGAAATAGATTTTCCTTTTAAAAGATATCAAATACAACCTGTATGGAGAGCAGATAAGCCCCAAAAGGGTAGGTTTAGAGAATTTTATCAGTGTGATGCAGATATTGTAGGTTCTAATTCACTTTTACAAGAAATAGAACTCATACAACTCTATGATACTGTTTTTACTGCTTTAAAGTTAAATGGTGTCAACATCAAATTAAACAATAGAAAAATACTTGCAGGCATAGCAGAAGTTATAGGTGCTAAACATTTATTAATAGATTTTACGGTAGCATTAGATAAATTAGATAAAATAGGAGTAGAAGGGGTACAGAAAGAAATGCTAGCAAAAGGTATTTCTGAATCTGCCATTAGAAAAGCAGCTCCATTATTTTCATTATCAGGTACTAACTTAGAACAGTTAAAAGCTCTAGAGAATTTGTTAGAAACTTCAGAAGAAGGTACTAAAGGTGTTGAGGAATTGAGATTTATTGTTAAAACAATAGAAGAGTTAGGCTTACAATCTGCAAAACTAAGTATAGATGTAACTCTAGCACGTGGACTAAATTATTATACAGGTGCTATTTTAGAAGTAGCAGCTCCAGAAGGAGTACGTATGGGGTCTATTGGTGGTGGAGGTCGTTATGACGATTTAACCGGGATTTTTGGTTTAAAAAATGTGAGTGGCGTAGGCGTATCTTTTGGTTTAGATCGTATTTATTTAGTTTTAGAAGAATTAAATCTATTTCCGCAGGCTATAGCACAATCTTTAGATGTGCTTTGTGTTAATTTTGGAGATCAAGAAGCCTTTGCAGCATTAAAATTAGTGATGCAATTAAGGAAGTCTGATATAAAGGCAGATGTATACCCTAGTAGTGCTAAAATGCAAAAGCAAATGAAATACGCCAATAATAGAAAGGTTCCATTTGTTATTTTAATAGGAGCACAAGAATTGGAAGATAATTCTTTTGTAGTTAAGAATATGGAAACTAGAAACCAAGAAACCTATAAGCTTAACGAAGCAGAAAAGTTTATAAAAACCTTAGAAAAGTAAATACTATATCATCTAACATGCTACTGTTTTTGAAGTAAAATAAAATATCAATTTAAAACCTGCACATTAAGCAGGTTTTTTTAATCGGTTATGTATTTCCGTAATTATCGTTTTGTAATATTCAGTTCCATGCGGAACATATTTTGGAGGGTTTAAATGCTTGCAAGTTTCTACTGAAAATGTAGCAAGATCAATTAGAGTTAAATTTTCAATTTCAGCATCTTGTTTTATAAGAGTTTCAAAAGGCACTTTTAATTCACATAAAAATGTGTGATGAAATTCGTTATCAATTAAAATAGGGGTATGTGTGTGAGAAGCTTTAAAAACACCAATTTTACAAAGTTCAGATTCAGAAACTTTAATGCCAATTTCTTCTTCTATTTCTCTTAGCGCAGCATTTATAATAGGTTCTCCAGCACCTATATGTCCTGCAACAGAAACATCCCATAAAAGAGGGAAAACCTTTTTTGTTTTCCCTCTTTGCTGTATTACTATTAGTCCATCAGTAGTATAAAACCATATATGGACTGTTGGATGAAAAATGCCTTCAGCATGTGCTTTAGACTTTAATATAGTTTTTCCGGTGTAATTACCGTCCGTATCTAATACATCTATTAATTCATCCATTATAAAATAAAAGTCATCTCTTTATAAGAAGGGATGCTACTCAAAATAACTAAAGGTTTCACCATCTTTAATATTTAATAATGTCTCGTATATCAATCTGATAACATTTTCAACATCATCTCTATGTACCATTTCTACAGTGGTATGCATATAGCGTAAGGGTAAAGAAATTAAAGCACTGGCTACACCACTACCACTATAAGCAAAAGCATCAGTATCGGTACCAGTAGCTCTAGATAAAGCAGCTCTCTGAAAAGGAATTTTCTTATCCTCGGCAGTTTCCGTAATTAAATCTCGCAATTTTTGTTGTACCGCAGGAGCATACGCCACTACTGGACCAGAACCAATTTCGGCAAAACCTTGTACTTTTTTATTAATCATTGGAGTGGTAGTATCATGCGTTACATCTGTAACGATAGCTGCATTTGGTTGAATACGTTCCGCAATCATTTCCGCTCCTCTTAAACCTATTTCTTCTTGTACAGAGTTGGTGATGTATAATCCAAATGGTAATTTTTTCTTGTTTTCATGTAAAAGGCGCGCTACTTCGGCAATCATAAAGCCACCCATACGATTATCTAAGGCTCTACAAACAAACTTATCATCATTTAAAATATGAAACTCATCAGGATAGGTAATCACACACCCAATATGCACTCCCATTTTTTCTACCTCTTCTTTATTTTTAGCTCCTACGTCTATAAAAATATTATCTGGTTTTGGAGCTTCTTCTTTAGCTCTGTTTCTAGTATGTATCGCGGGCCATCCAAAAACACCTTTAACAATACCTTTTTTGGTGTGTATATTAACAATTTTAGAAGGCGCTATCTGATGATCACTACCTCCATTTCTAATAACGTAAATAAGACCATTATCAGAAATGTAATTTACATACCAAGAGATTTCATCAGCATGCCCTTCAATAACAACTTTGTATTTTGCATCAGGATTAATAACAGCTACGGCAGTACCATAAGTATCAGTAATAAAAGTATCTACATAAGGTTTTAGGTAGTCCATCCATATTTTCTGACCTTCCCACTCATAACCAGTAGGAGCAGCATTATTTAAATATTTTTCTAAAAAGTTGATCGACTTTTTTGTAAGTATTTTTTTTTTGCTCATTTAATTTTAGATTTAAAAGCTAAGTTAAGAATATTCACTTTTATTTAATATAGAGTTATCATGTTTATTCTTAATTTTAGCCAAAATTTATATTTTTTAAAATTTTTTATGAAAAGGAAGTATATATTCATTTTTTTATTGATCTCCTCTTTTTTTGGATGGTCGCAAGTAGAAGAAATTCCTCAAGATTCTATTGTAGAGAAAAGAATAATAATAGAAGGTGATACCATTATTCAAAGTTCTATTCCTTTGGATGAAGTTTATATTTTTAGTAAACTTAAATTTTCTAATAAAGAAGAAAAACTACGTTATTATATATTACGAAGAAAAACGTTAAAGGTATACCCGTATGCTAAACTAGCGGCAGAGCGTTTAATAGAACTTAATGATAGTCTAAAATTTATTAAGAAAAAATCCAAAAGAAAACGTTACACAAAAAAAGTTCAAAAATATATAGAAGAAGAGTTTTCTGCAGAATTAAAAAAATTGACTCGTACAGAAGGGCAAATATTAGTAAAGCTTATTCATCGTCAAACAGCAACTACAGCTTTTAGATTAGTAAAAGAATTGCGTAATGGTTGGCGGGCTTTTTGGTATAATACTACAGCAAAGTTATTTGATATTAGTTTAAAAGAAGAATTTCATCCTGAAAGTGTGCACGAAGACTATTTAATAGAAGATATATTACTACGCGCTTTTGCAGATTTTAAATTAGAAAAACAGAATACAGCCTTAAGTTATGACTATTCTCAGTTAACAAACAAATGGTCTAATAAAAAGTAATAGCTAATAGCTATGCGTATACCTTACATTTTATACAATCTATTTTAATTTATTTTAAAAAATAACCAACTTAATCGTTTAGTTTCTAGTGTATTATAAAAATTATAATTTTTTTCCAAAAAAAGCTTAAAAAATTCTTGTTGGGATAAAAAAGGTATGTATATTTGCACCCGCTTAGTTAAACAATGGTTTAGTTAAGGGAATAAAAAAGTTCATTGACATATAGAAAAGACAACGCGTATGATAGTTGTTGTTTGGTTTTTTAGGAATCAAATAATGACCACATATAAGATATAAGATAAAGAGATATTAGGATTTAGAACAAGTTTTAATATAGTTAATGAGTTAGGATGATAATTTGAGTTATTGGGAAGTGGATATATAATATTTACAAAACAACGATGAAGAGTTTGATCCTGGCTCAGGATGAACGCTAGCGGCAGGCCTAACACATGCAAGTCGAGGGGTAACATGAGTGCTTGCACTTGATGACGACCGGCGCACGGGTGCGCAACGCGTATACAATCTACCTTATACTGAGGGATAGCCTTTGGAAACGAAGATTAACACCTCATGGTATTATAAAGTCGCATGATTATATAATTAAAGGTTACGGTATAAGATGAGTATGCGTCCCATTAGTTAGTTGGTAAGGTAACGGCTTACCAAGACGATGATGGGTAGGGGTCCTGAGAGGGAGATCCCCCACACTGGTACTGAGACACGGACCAGACTCCTACGGGAGGCAGCAGTGAGGAATATTGGACAATGGGCGAGAGCCTGATCCAGCCATGCCGCGTGCAGGAAGACTGCCCTATGGGTTGTAAACTGCTTTTATACAGGAAGAATAAGGTGCTCGTGAGCACTGATGACGGTACTGTAAGAATAAGGACCGGCTAACTCCGTGCCAGCAGCCGCGGTAATACGGAGGGTCCGAGCGTTATCCGGAATTATTGGGTTTAAAGGGTCCGTAGGCGGGCTGTTAAGTCAGAGGTGAAAGTTTGCAGCTCAACTGTAAAATTGCCTTTGATACTGGCGGTCTTGAATTATTGTGAAGTGGTTAGAATAAGTAGTGTAGCGGTGAAATGCATAGATATTACTTAGAATACCGATTGCGAAGGCAGATCACTAACAATATATTGACGCTGATGGACGAAAGCGTGGGTAGCGAACAGGATTAGATACCCTGGTAGTCCACGCCGTAAACGATGGATACTAGCTGTGTGGTTTTCGGACTGCGCGGCCAAGCGAAAGTGATAAGTATCCCACCTGGGGAGTACGTTCGCAAGAATGAAACTCAAAGGAATTGACGGGGGCCCGCACAAGCGGTGGAGCATGTGGTTTAATTCGATGATACGCGAGGAACCTTACCAGGGCTTAAATGTAGTATGACAGCTTTAGAGATAGAGTTTTCTTCGGACATATTACAAGGTGCTGCATGGTTGTCGTCAGCTCGTGCCGTGAGGTGTCAGGTTAAGTCCTATAACGAGCGCAACCCCTGCCGTTAGTTGCCAGCATGTAAAGATGGGGACTCTAACGGGACTGCCGGTGCAAACCGTGAGGAAGGTGGGGATGACGTCAAATCATCACGGCCCTTACGTCCTGGGCCACACACGTGCTACAATGGCCGGTACAGAGAGCAGCCACTTAGTGATAAGGAGCGAATCTACAAAACCGGTCACAGTTCGGATCGGAGTCTGCAACTCGACTCCGTGAAGCTGGAATCGCTAGTAATCGGATATCAGCCATGATCCGGTGAATACGTTCCCGGGCCTTGTACACACCGCCCGTCAAGCCATGGAAGCCGGGAGTGCCTGAAGTCCGTCACCGTAAGGAGCGGCCTAGGGCAAGATCGGTAACTAGGGCTAAGTCGTAACAAGGTAGCCGTACCGGAAGGTGCGGCTGGAACACCTCCTTTCTAGAGAAGTTCACGACCAGTTATGCAGATAATGAGTAATTATTATCTATAGAATTTTTAGCTTAACTCATAGCTTTATTATACTTGTTCTAAATTTTGATAAGATTTTTTATTAAATGTCTAGTTGTCTTTTTTGATATGTTCATTATAAATATTGGAAGTTAGTATTGTTAGTTTTTTAAAAGTGAAGCAATAGTAACAAAAAAGTGAGAGTCTCATAGCTCAGCTGGTTAGAGCGCTACACTGATAATGTAGAGGTCGGCAGTTCGAGTCTGCCTGAGACTACAGCCTAAGGCTGATTTATTATTAGATATATTTAATAATAATTAAGTTTTAGAAATACGTTCATTAGTATAAATTGAAAGGAAATTTTAGAAGTTGAGAGACTTAGTTTTAAGTGTTGAGTGTTAAGTTTTAATTAACCCGGGCATCAACTAAAAACTCATAACTAATAACTCATAACTAAAACATGGGGGATTAGCTCAGCTGGCTAGAGCGCCTGCCTTGCACGCAGGAGGTCATCGGTTCGACTCCGATATTCTCCACGAGTGCTGAACTCGTTTCAGTACCTCTTTAAAGTTTGCGTCAATTTTACATTGGTGCTTTTATAAAGAGATCCTGAACTGAATTCAGGATAAAAAGTTCATTGACATATTGGGATAAAGGTTATATATAGGATCTACAGGATATCTATATATAACAGAATTAAAGAGAAACGAATTAGAGTAAAGAGAAGTACGATAAGTACAAAGATTAGAATTAAAAAAGGACTAGTGACAAGCTAGGAAAGGGCGTATGGGGAATGCCTAGGCTCTCAGAGGCGAAGAAGGACGTGATAAGCTGCGAAAAGCTACGGTGAGGTGCACACAACTTATGATCCGTAGATATCCGAATGGGGCAACCCAGCTGGTTGAAGGCCAGTTATGCCGCAAGGCAAGCAAACCCGGTGAACTGAAACATCTAAGTAGCCGGAGGAGGAGAAAACAATAGTGATTCCGTTAGTAGTGGCGAGCGAACGCGGATTAGCCCAAACCAATTATGTTTCGGCATAATTGGGGTTGTAGGACCACGCTATTTAATGCGCAATGAATTAGAACACTTTGGAAAGAGTGACCACAGAGGGTGATAGTCCCGTATAAGTAAAGAGCGTTATTGATAGTGGTATCCTGAGTAGTGCGGGGCACGTGAAACCTTGTATGAATTTGCCGGGACCATCCGGTAAGGCTAAATACTCCTGAGAGACCGATAGTGAACCAGTACCGTGAGGGAAAGGTGAAAAGAACCCTGAATAAGGGAGTGAAAAAGATCCTGAAACCATACGCTTACAAGCGGTCGGAGCGCATTTATGTGTGACGGCGTGCCTTTTGCATAATGAGCCTACGAGTTACTTTTACTAGCAAGGTTAAGATTTTAAGAATTGGAGCCGTAGCGAAAGCGAGTCTGAATAGGGCGTTTTAGTTAGTAGTAGTAGACGCGAAACCGTGTGATCTACCCATGGGCAGGTTGAAGCTTTGTTAACCCAAAGTGGAGGACCGAACCCGTTGACGTTGAAAAGTCTTGGGATGACCTGTGGGTAGGGGTGAAAGGCCAATCAAACTCGGAAATAGCTCGTACTCCCCGAAATGCATTTAGGTGCAGCGTATACATAGTTTTATAGAGGTAGAGCTACTGATTGGATGCGGGGGCTTCACCGCCTACCAATTCCTGACAAACTCCGAATGCTATAAAATGATTGTATGCAGTGAGGGCATGGGTGCTAAGGTCCATGTCCGAGAGGGAAAGAACCCGGACCATCAGCTAAGGTCCCCAAGTGTATGCTAAGTTGATATAACGCGGTGGAATTGCATAGACAGCCAGGATGTTGGCTTGGAAGCAGCCATTCATTTAAAGAGTGCGTAACAGCTCACTGGTCGAGCGATTCCGCATGGATAATAATCGGGCATAAGTATACCACCGAAGCTATGGCTTCTGTACACGGTACAGAGGGGTAGGGGAGCATTCTATAGGTGTTGAAGGTGTGTTGTAAGACATGCTGGAACGTATAGAAACGAAAATGTAGGCATAAGTAACGATAATGCGGGCGAGAAACCCGCACGCCGAAAGACCAAGGTTTCCCCAGCTATGCTAATCAGCTGGGGGTCAGTCGGGACCTAACGCGAACCCGAAAGGGGTAGTGGATGGACAAGCAGTTAATATTCTGCTACCTGCTCACATTAAAAGTGACGTGGATCTGGAGTTAGTGCGTACAGACGGAATAGTACGTTGAAGGGAGTGGTGACACCCCGATAGTACACTGCGACTTCGGTCAAGGTGATAATCTAGCGTAAGATCTACCGAGAAAAACAAGTGAAGCAGCCCGTACCGTAAACCGACACAGGTGGTTGGGATGAGTATTCTAAGGCGCTCGAGAGATTCATGGCTAAGGAACTAGGCAAAATAGACCCGTAACTTCGGGAGAAGGGTCGCCCACCTTTTAGGTGGGCCGCAGTGAAGAGGTCCAGGCGACTGTTTATCAAAAACACAGGGCTCTGCAAAATCGAGAGATGACGTATAGGGCCTGACACCTGCCCGGTGCTGGAAGGTTAAGAGGAGATGTTAGCTTCGGCGAGGCATTGAATTGAAGCCCCAGTAAACGGCGGCCGTAACTATAACGGTCCTAAGGTAGCGAAATTCCTTGTCGGGTAAGTTCCGACCTGCACGAATGGTGCAACGATCTGGACACTGTCTCGGCCATGAGCTCGGTGAAATTGTAGTATCGGTGAAGATGCCGGTTACCCGCAGTGGGACGAAAAGACCCCGTGCACCTTTACTATAGCTTCGTATTGACCTTGGTCAAGTAATGTGTAGGATAGCTGGGAGACTATGAAGTGGCATCGCTAGGTGTTGTGGAGTCATTGTTGAAATACCAGCCTTTACTTGTCTGAGGCCTAACTCTCTTGTGAGAGAACAGTGCGTGGTGGGTAGTTTGACTGGGGTGGTCGCCTCCAAAAGAGTAACGGAGGCTTCTAAAGGTACCCTCAGCACGCTTGGTAACCGTGCGTAGAGTGCAATGGCACAAGGGTGCTTGACTGAGAGGCATACAGGCCGAACAGGTTGGAAACAAGAGCATAGTGATCCGGTGGTTCCGTATGGAAGGGCCATCGCTCAAAGGATAAAAGGTACGCCGGGGATAACAGGCTGATCTCCCCCAAGAGCTCATATCGACGGGGGGGTTTGGCACCTCGATGTCGGCTCGTCACATCCTGGGGCTGGAGAAGGTCCCAAGGGTTGGGCTGTTCGCCCATTAAAGTGGCACGCGAGCTGGGTTCAGAACGTCGTGAGACAGTTCGGTCTCTATCTACTGCGGGCGTTAGAAATTTGCGTGGATCTGACTCTAGTACGAGAGGACCGAGTTGGACTGACCGCTGGTGCACCAGTTGTTCCGCCAGGAGCATTGCTGGGTAGCTATGTCGGGATTGGATAAGCGCTGAAAGCATATAAGCGCGAAACCAGCCACAAGATGAGATTTCTTTAAAGAGCCGTGGGAGATGACCACGTTGATAGGCCATAGGTAGAAGTGTAGTAATACATGTAGCCGAGTGGTACTAATAGCTCATAGGCTTGCACTCGCTGCTACTTCGAAAAGAGGTAGCAGTGGACACCTTTTTTTTTATGCTGAATTAATTTTCAGTATCTAATAAGTTAAACTTACTTTTCTTTAATCTACATTCATTACTTCGGCTACGCTCAGTAACCCCGACTTCGGCTACTTTTTAAGTAAGCGAGTTTAAATTCTAAATAGTGGTCTTAGACCACCTTTATCCCTTTAATATGTTCACTTCGGCTACGCTCAGTAACCATATAAGTTACACACACTAAAAAAAAGTGATGCTAGTTAGAAGTTATTACAATATTGCCCTTATGACCTCTTCCCTTTGGGAGGATCGAGGGGAGAAAGTTTAAGGTGACCATGGCGATGGGGTTCACCCCTTACCATTCCGAACAGGGAAGTTAAGCCCATCAGCGCCGATGGTACTGCTATACCAAGTGGGAGAGTAGGTCGTTGCCTTTTTTATAAAAGTCCTTCATAATACTATGAAGGACTTTTTTTGTTTACTACCCTTTCTTTCTTTTTTCTTTCTTTCTTCGGAATCAATATCCTAAATCTTCAGTACAACTATAACTTTATATATAGTAATTAATTTTTTCTACCTTAGTTCTTATAATTAAGATATTATTCATAACCTTATATAATTGTTCTTTGTAAAAACAGTTTAACAAAGAAAAGTAATCAATATTAAATTTTTACAATATGAAAACTAAAACATTAATGATCACTTTAATACTAGCAATGAGCTTATTTACCGCTTGTAATGATAAGAAAAAAACAACTGAGCAATCTGGTAAAGAGCCCATATTAGAAGAGCAATCTAAGCCAGAGGTTATATTAGAAGAGAATAAAACATCCGTTAAAGATACTATTGATGAAGCAGAAAAAATTAGGCTTGATAGTCTTCGTCAGGTAAAAGAACATGGCCATGCACACTAATTAATATGATATGAAGTTAGTGAAAATAGTATCTCCATTAATGCTAATATTATGTTGTTTTATTTCTGTTTCTGCCTATGCACACGGGGTTGACGGAGGGACACAATCATTCTTAACAGCAAATAAAGGTATTGCTTTTGGACCTTTTCTTTATATAGGAGCTAAGCATATGATTACTGGTTATGACCATTTACTTTTTTTAATAGGAGTTATCTTTTTTTTATACCGAACTAAAGAAATCATTACCTATGTAAGTTATTTTACTCTTGGGCATAGTGTTACCCTTCTATTGGGTGTTATGATAGATATACAAGTAAATGCGTATATCATAGATGCTATAATTGGCTTGTCTATAGTTTATAAAGGTTTTGATAATTTGGGAGGGTTTAAAACAGTATTTGGAAAACAGCCTAACACCAAAGGTGCCGTTCTAATTTTTGGATTATTTCATGGCTTTGGACTTGCAACAAAATTACAAGAATTTGAATTTGATAAAGAAGGACTTTTTACTAATTTATTAGGCTTTAATTTGGGTGTAGAAATTGGTCAGTTTTTAGCATTAGGATTTGTACTTCTACTTATTTCATTTTGGCGACAGTATAATAGTTTTATCAAATTTTCCAAACTCACTAACATCCTCTTAATTGCAGCTGGCTTTTTGTTGTTTGGTTATCAGCTAACAGGATATTTTATTTCATAATATAGATAATAACTATGACGACACATAATCAACCTAATATAAGTAAAAGCCAATTATTAAAATCACTCATCATTGCATTTATAGTTGGTGCCGTTGTATTACTTACTGCCGTTTTACCTGCAGAATATGGTTTAGATCCTTTAGGAACTGGTAAACTCTTTGGTTTTGCTAAATTATATCAAGAAGCAGAACCAACAGAAAATAATGTAGCCTCTTCTAATTTAAATTTCAGAAAAATTAAAATGGAAAAAATAGGTTCTCCAAAAAGTACACCTAGGCCTAAGGAAGCTGATAATCCACCTCCTGAAGTTCAATATACCATAAGAGAGGATACAATACAGGTTATCGTACCAACTGAAACAGGAATTGAATATAAATTTAAAAGCCTTAAATATGGTAGCACCAAATATGAATGGGCAACAGATAAGGGTATTGTTTATATAGATTTTCATGGTGAAGTAAAACAAGAAAATCCACCAAAAAATGTATTTTATGAGAGTTATACGCTTGCATATTCCAATAATATGGCAGGAACATTAACGGCTCCTTTTGAAGGAAAACATGGTTGGTATTTTAGAAATGAAACCAACGAAGATATTATTGTAACTATTAGGCTAAATGGGCAGTATGAGCTATTAAAATAAGATGTTATCAAAGATTGGCATATATAAAGAATGATTAAATAGTTAACTGAATTATAACTCTTCCATTTTACAACTTTAGTTTCGATCGAAAAATAACTTTCCTTTACACATATAAAACCATTACTAATTTTAAAATTGATAAACTTAAATATTTTAAATGAAAACTAAAAAGACTTTACTTACATTACTGCTAACTATTTTATTCATTCACTTTGGTTTTTCTCAAGAATTTAATATTCCAACTAATGTAAAATTAGATTCTGCCAAAGATTATCAGCAATATGAAGCTGATATTGTAAATTGTATCAATTGGCTTGAAAATACGCCTGTAAATCAAAATTTAGATAAGCGAGAAAAGGCAAATGCTTTTTTGTTAAAATGGGCTACAGGAACGCCTACTGTTACTATTAGTATGCAATCGTTTCAAATAGATTTAACAAAAAAAAATTCTAGTTTATTATTAAATTTTATGGGAGGTTGGATAAAGTACGCAATTGATAATCCTTCTGAGAAAGATAATAATGAAGCAGCTAATATAGCTGGAATAAATAGCCTTATTAAAGTTTATTCTTTGAATAAAGATAATGGGATGAAAAAAGATAAACGAATTGAAAAAGTTAATCAAAATGAGCGAACCTGAACTGCAAAAATGGGTTGCTGATAAATTGAAATAGGATCTTTAAATTACATATGCTGTCATATTAATTTTGACAAATAATGAAATACTTACAAATCATTTTACTACTAATTTTTACAATAAGCTGTAAAAATAAGTCTAAAGAAGATGCGAATATTGATAAAACGGTCTACGCTATATGGGATGATTTTACCAAATTATACCCCGAATATAAAAATGATGAAATTCCTGAATCTTGGTATTTTCATAATAATGAAAAAGATGCAAACAGGTTAGCAGAATTAGTTGTGAATGGAAAAAAGAAAGCGAGTTCTGGCTTATATGCTTGGTACAAACAGGCTAATGCTGATTTACCGAAAGTTGGAACAAAACATATTATAACTAATTTTGACGGAAAAGCACAAGCGATTATTGAAATTAGAAAAGTAGATACTATCCCATTTATTAAAGTTTCTAAAGCCTATGCTACAATAGATATGGGAACAAATATGGAACCGCTCAAAAAATGGCGAAAAGCACATTGGGATTTTTTTAAAAGTGCTTTAGTAGAAAGTGAAGAGAAACCTACTGAAGAAATGCTAGTTGTGTGCGAATGGTTTGAGACCATCTGGGCTAAAAAATAGGAATAGTAACGCTATAATCAACTGCAAATAAAGCGAAACGTTTTACTCGATAACCGAGATTTAAAATACTGAAACGCTTGCATCGAAATCAATATGAATTCTTCCTTTTAATGTCTCGTGGGCTTGCCCCGAGGTTATTTACTAAATTTGCAGTATGCAAAACCAATCAATTTACAAAAACGAAGAAGTACTCAACACCATTTCACATGCTATTGGTATTGTTTTAGGATTTGTTGGTTTTGGATTCCTTTTAAGCAAGAATACCGATAAAACGGAATATGCTTTTTTTTCTATTATACTATATAGTTTTACAATAATTCTTTTATATGTGGCTTCTACAAGCTACCATGCCGCAAAAGAAATTATTTTAAAAAATAAATTGCGAATTTTAGACCATATTAGTATTTACTTTTTAATTGCTGGTACCTATACACCAGTAGCATTAATTACCTTAATCAACGGTAATGGATGGCTTATTTTTTCTATAGTTTGGGGAATTACTTTATTTGGTGCCATTTTAAAATTATTCTTTACAGGAAGGTTCGAAATTGTTTCGCTCTTACTTTATTTAGTAATGGGTTGGCTCATTGTTTTTGATCTACAAAACTTAATTGCTAATACCACTTCATTGGGTCTAAATTTATTGATGTTAGGAGGAGCATTTTATACCGTTGGAATTATCTTTTATGCCGTTAAAAAAATACCTCATAATCATTTTATATGGCATTTGTTTGTTTTAGGTGGTAGTATAAGCCATTGGCTGATGATTTATTTAGATGTTGTTTAAGGATTAATAATGGTCTCATACGATTCATAAAAAGCTTCTATCTGCTCCATAGACGCTTTTAAAAATAACATCGTTTCTTGCCATGTATTTTTGTTGTGTATAGATACTCCTAATTTTTCCACATAAATTCTAGAAATATCTTTTTGATTTTCCAATACATAATAATCTTCAAAAATAGCTTCAGGTAAATAATCGTTTTTTAAAATAGCTTGTAGCGAAACTAATTTATCCCATAATTCAATTCTTTTTTCAATATCTGTATGTGCAATGTCTATAGATACCATTGCTTTTTGCTTCGTAAAATGAAACTTAAAAGAGAAGTCTTTTATTTTGGTGTTGTATAAAATCCATTTTCTTGGAAACGATTTTCCAAAGGAAATCCAAAAATCTTCACGTAATTTTTTAGCTTCTTCTTTACTAAACATTATATAAAGTATGCAATTATGATCCCTATGATGATAACGAGTAATTTTCTAAGATTAAATTTATGTCCTTCAGAACTTTCAAACAGAATTACCGTAGAAATATGTAAAAATACACCTATTGCTAATGCAGTTAATGGTTCGGCATATTGAGAAATGATATTAAAATTAGAGGAGAGATATGTTCCTAATGGCGTCATTAATGAAAATACGATAATAAATAATACAGCATTATATAATTTCATTTTAGAGGCTAGTAAAAATATGCTGAGGATAATAGCAATTGGAATTTTATGAATTAAAATACCATATAAAATATTGTGATGATCATCTATAGGGGTGCCTTCTAATAAAGAGTGAATACACAAACTCACAAACACCAACCAAGGAAATTGTTTTTTTTTGGTATTTATATGTACATGACCATGTTCTGCACCTTTAGAAAAAAATTCTAGAAATATCTGAAGAAGTATCCCTAACATGATAAAAACACCATTGGTTTTAGAATCTGAATTCATATAAATTTCTGGTAGTAATTCAAATAAAGTTAATGCCAATAAAAAGGCACCACTAAAGGCTAAAAGAAGCTTAAAACCTTCTTTTTTTTTAGGTTTTAAAATAAATACAAAAAGAAAACTTAATAGAACGGATAATGCTGGTAATAAATAGATCATGTATGGTTGTTAGGTTTATATGGAATGTTAACCCTAAGGTGTAAAAATACTGTATTTTTGTGGTATTATTTTAACAATTTATGGAGAATAATTTTAAAATGGTCGCTAAAACTATGTTTGGTTTTGAAGAGGTTTTAGCGAAAGAATTACGAAAACTAGGTGCTCAAAATATTAAAGAAGGTATAAGAAGCGTTAGTTTTGATGGAGACACTGGTTTTATGTATAAAGCTAACTTGTGTTTAAGAACGGCTATTAAAATTGTAAAACCAATCCATTCTTTTTTGGTTACAAACGAAGAAGAATTATACCAGAAAATTTATGCTTTTGATTGGAGCAATTACCTTTCTCCAGACACTACCTTTGCTATAGATACTACTATAAATTCAGAAAATTTCACACATTCTTTATATGTATCCCAAAAGGTTAAAGATGCTATTGTAGATAAATTTAGAGACACTGATGGACAACGACCTAATGTAGATATTAAGTTTCCAGACATCAGAATAAATATTCATATTCAGAAAAACCATTGTAATGTAGCTCTAGATACTTCAGGAAAATCATTGCACCAGAGAGGCTATAAAACTGCTACTAATATTGCACCGATTAATGAAGTTTTGGCAGCAGGTATTTTACTGCTAAGTGGTTGGGATGGGCAGTCCGATTTTTTAGACCCTATGTGTGGTAGTGGAACGCTCTTAATAGAAGCAGCTATGATTGCCTGTAATATACCTGTAAATATTAACAGGAAAGAATTTGCTTTTGAAAAATGGGCAGATTACGATGAGGATTTGTTTGAAAAAATTGTAGACAGCTGTCTTAATAAAACAAGAGAGTTTCATTTTAGAATTGCGGGTTATGATAAGGCACCTTCTGCAATTAAAAAAGCACAAGATAATATTGATAATGCGAATTTATCTGAATACATTTCTGTAGGACAGTTTAATTTTTTTGAAACTGAAAAAACAATGGAAAATCATCTGCATATTGTCTTTAATCCGCCTTATGGAGAGCGTTTAGATATTGAAATGGAAGAATTCTACAAAGAAATAGGAGATACCTTAAAACAACATTATGCAGGTACAGATGCATGGTTTATCACCTCTAATTTAGAAGCTTTAAAATATATAGGATTAAGACCTTCTAGAAAAATAAAAGTCTATAATAGTCATTTAGAATCTAGATTAGTAAAGTATGTAATGTATTCTGGGAGTAAAAAAGCTAAATACAATAAACAGAATTAAAAATGAAATTAAAACACAAAGCAAATTTGTATAATTTTTTAGGCTATGCGTTTTTATTTATAGCAATTCGTTTTAGCTTACCATACATTTTACATTTAAATAGATTTATATTAGTTTTAGTATCAGCCTTAGGAGCTGTTATTCTAGCTCCAAAATTTGTTGCTACAAAAGTAAAAGGTGTAGAAAAGTTATTGATGAAATGGATATTTGTTAATGGATTTAAAGAATTATAATCTTTAACAGGATATAATTATACAAGAGATTTTATATATCATTATTATAATTCATATTAAAATAACGTTCATATGCTATTGTAGTCGCCTAACTATTTACCCATTTTTATGCAGCAATTATCTGTTTTACATTTGCAGTAATTTAAGTTATAAAAATGCAGTACAATAAGAATAATTGTTACTGCATAAATTATAATTTCAGGTATAGAAAACCATTTAAGTTTTTCATTAAGAATAAGTGTAAAAAGTGAAAACCAACTTCCCCATAATAAAGGTTTTATCGATTTTTTTGAGGTTTTTTTGGTAGAACCATAAACAGCAAAAAATGAGATAATTAAGAAAAAATAATCAACATATTGCCACCATGTGGAAATAGTATTACTATGCAAAGAAGATGTTTGTATTATAAAAATAAATGGTGTGGCCAAACAATGTATAAGGCATAAAACACTAGAAAATATGCCTAAAGCATCTGATTTTTGTATAATGAAATTCATTTTATTTAATTAATGCAACTGAGTTGCAAATATAAGCGCTATTATTTTTTATTGCAACTAAGTTGTATTAATTTTGCTTTATGGGAATAATTAGAAAAACACAGTCGATTAATTTATTGCTTAATGAGTTTAAAAATAAAAAAACAGCAATTTCTGTTATTGAATTAACAAAACGTTTGCGCGTAGTATTAAATAAATCAACAATCTACCGCGTTTTAAATAAGCTTGAAGATGATGGTATTTTACATTCGTTTTTAGGAATAAATGGTAATAAGTGGTATGCTATGTGTAATGGTTGTACTAAAAAAGGACATTCAGATATTCACCCTCATTTTCAATGTACATATTGTGGTAAAGTAGATTGTTTAAATATAGATATTAAAATACCTAAAATACCAAATAGAGAATTATTTGTTTCACAAATTTTAATACAAGGAAAATGCGAAGAATGTTTGGGTTAATATGCCATATTTAATTAATTGACTTTTCTTCTTTTTTCTTTTTAACCTTTTTATAGAGTGGAATAAAATAGCTTATGGAGTAATTATAGTTTGCGCCAAATCTACTATTATCCGTAATTTTATTGAAACCAGGGATCCAAAGATCAGGAAATCTTTCATTAGAATCATCTGTATTTAATAGAACACCTATTCTAGCACTGAAGTTTAAAAAAATATTAGCAAATAATTCTACCTTCATTCCAACAACAGCTTCTATCCACCCTCTTGATCGTCCACTAAATTCTTCAGGAATAGTAGAACGCTCATCAAAATTTGTTGGATTAAAAAAACGATTGGCATTAAAAATACTATAATTATTTAGTGTTTGACTATGACTACTTACGGCATATCTTCCCCCAATATGGATAAGATTTTTCATTCCATACCAATTTTCATAAGTATTATAATCAGCACCTATTTTTATATAACTACCCGAAGTAGTGTAGTTATATAAATCTTCTTGTTGTGTATATTTTTCGTTCCCTAATTCAGCAGCCAAATACCAATCTCTATTAATTCTATAATCACCAACAAATTCAATACCTTGGTAATCTTCTTCTATAGAAGAATTTATAATTTTACTTAAATCTAAACCAATTCGCAAGCCATAAGGGTCCGTTTTTTTAATGGTATCTTTTGGTTGTAAGTCTATTGGTTTACTTGGTGATTGTGACCAAGCCGTAGTAGTAATACATATAAAAAAGAAAATACTAATGGAATATCTTAACATGCGCTTGGTTTGTGTTTTCTACTAAAATAGTATCTATTTCTATTCTGCTAATCCAATTTTCTGGTACATCAGGAAAGTTATTTGCTAAGTTGTTATAAATGGCAACAAATCCACAGGCTCTGGATATAAACTGATCTTCATTACTATAAGTAAAAGTAATTAAGTCTAGATTCCCAGTGTCTGCATCCATATCCCCTGCAGAATCCATGATAAAAGAAAAACTTGTTTCGGTATCTGTGGTTTTTAACGGAATTGCAATTGAATCTATGCTAGACCTGTCAACAAAGGGCTCATTTTCAACATTTCTATCTAAAGTTGGTGTTAAGTTGACAATGGTATCGTTTCCAGCACTATTTATTGAGGTTACTCTAAGTGAAGGAACTACTTTAAATTCTGTTGGGTTTTCAGCGTCATAAAAACGAATCACTAAAAGAGGCGTATCTCCATCTACGCAAATATCATCTTTTTCACAAGCATAAATGCTAATGAGGATACTTATAAAAAAAAGGCTACGATGTATATATTTCATATAAATTTAATGGTGCTTATCGCTTTTCCAAAAGTACAACATTTTCTACATGATGTGTTTGTGGAAACATGTCTACTGCTTGTGTTTTTGTAATTTTATATTGGTTTTTCATCATCTCTAAATCCCTAGCTTGTGTAGCACTATTACAACTTACATAAACGATCTTTTTAGGTGCTATAGTTAAGATTTGTTGTACTACATCTTTATGCATGCCATCTCTTGGCGGATCTGTAATAATAATATCTGGTGTGCCATTAGCTGCTATAAATGCTTCGTTAAAAATATTTTTCATATCCCCAACAAAAAAATCTGCATTAGCAATACTATTCAATATTGCATTAGATTTTGCTGCAGTAATAGCATCAGGAACTGCTTCTATACCGATAACTTTTTTTGCTTTTTTTGCTACAAATTGCGCAATGGTCCCTGCGCCAGTATACAAATCGTATACTAGTTCTTCACCAGTTAAACCAGCAAAATCTCTTGCAATTTTATATAATTCATAAGCCTGTTCGGAATTGGTTTGATAAAACGATTTTGGGTTAATTTTAAAGCGCAAGCCTTCCATTTCTTCAAAAATATGATCTCTGCCCGCAAAAAGAATAATTTCTTGATCGTAAATGGTATCATTTTGTTTAGCGTTTACAACATATAATAAAGCTGTTATTTCAGAGAAAGTTTCTTTTAAATGATTTAATAAAAGTTCTCTTTTAACTTTATCATCTTCAAAAAATTGAATGATCACCATTACTTCTCCTGTAGATGAAGTACGAATCATTAAGGTTCTTAATAGTCCATGATGATTTTTAGGGTTAAAAAAGGTAAGCCCGTTTTTTTCTGCAAATTGTTTTGTTTCTAATCTAATAGCGTTGGATGGGTCTTCTTGTAAGTGACATTTTTTGACGTCTAAAATTTTATCCCACATGCCAGGAATGTGAAAACCCAAAGCATTTTTATTATCAAAATCTTTTTTAGAATTAATTTCATCTAGTGTTAGCCAACGACTATCAGAAAAAGAAAATTCCATTTTATTTCTATAAAAATATTGTTTTTTAGAACCTAAAATGGGTGAAATTTCTGGGAGTTCTAGATGCCCAATGCGTATTAAGTTATTTTCTACTTCTTTTTGTTTATAAAATAATTGGTGCTCATAACCCATATCTTGCCACTTGCAACCACCACAGGTACCAAAATGCTCACAAGTTGGTGTTACGCGTTTATCAGAAAGTTTATGAAAGTTAGTAGCGGTGCCTTCAAAATACGCTTTTCTCTTTTTTGTGGTTTGTACGTCTACAATATCGCCAGGTACAGTATTATTCAAAAAAATAACACGCCCATCGGGAGCCTTACCAATGGTTTTTCCTTTGGCAGCAGCATCAACAACTTCTATGTTTTCAAAAACTACTCTTTTATTTTTTTTGCGCATGCAGCAAAAATAGGAATTGGATTGGTTTTATACGTTTATCTTTAAAAGGAATAACAAATTTTTAATAAAAAAGTGAACCTTTTTAATATTCTTCTGTCTTAAGAGTAATTACTCGTATGAAAAACAAGGATACTATATTGGATGAGTTACTTGTATTGCAATATAAATCTGGCAATAAAAAAGCTTTAGATCTACTAGTGAAGCGCTATCATTTAAAACTATGTAAAAATGCGTATTGGTATACTAAAGATGTTGCTGCTGCCCAAGATATTGTTCAAGATTGTTGGGCTGTTATTATTCGTAAAATAAATGATTTAAGAGATGTAAGCAGCTTTAGTAGCTGGGCAACTAAAATTGTGATCCGCAAATCTTTAGATTTTATCGAAAAAAGAAAAAAAGAACAGCAAAATTTAGAAAGCTATGATAAAGCTTCAAATAGTGAAGAAGGTAAGAATGATAGCCAAAGCATAGAAACAATCAAGCTTTTAAAAGCGATTAAATTATTACCAGAAACGCAACAAGTAGTTTTACGATTGTTTTATACAGAAGCATATTCCTTAAAAGAGATGAGTATTATTTTAGGAATTTCAGAAGGTACCGTGAAGTCGAGATTGTTTCATGCGCGAGAAAAATTAAAATTAATAATAAAAAATAAACATGATGAAAAATGATAAAGAACAAATAGATGCCTTAATTAAAGAGGCACTAACTCAAGAAGAGGCTAAGTTTTATGAGGAGTTAGAGGAACAAAATCTTATCGAAAAAATTGGAGAAGTGTTTAGAGGCAAATTAGGTTGGATTGCCATTATGATGAATATCGCAAACCTTGGTGTTTTTACTTTTGCAATTTATAGTGCAGTACAATTTTTTAATGTTGATACAACAAATGAGCTCATAAAATGGGCTTTAGGGATTGTTGTTAGTTTGCTGTTTATGAGTATGATAAAATTATATGTTTGGATGCAAGTTGATAAAAATGATGTATTACGTGAATTAAAACGAATAGAACTTCAAATTTCTGCGATTTCTAATAAAATTGAAAAATGATATGTTAACAGTTAAATTTTAATCTTTTTTGTAAATTTGCAATTCTACTAGGGGTGATTTCTCTCCCACGCTGAATTTTCGTTCCGATAACTATCGGAATTTTGAAAGGATAAAGGTATAGAAGGAATGGTTATTTTATCAATTTAAACTTTATTAAAATGGCTGTTTTAAAAGAATTAACATCACAGCAAGCAATTGAATTAGAAAATGAGTATGGAGCTCACAATTACCATCCACTACCCGTAGTATTAAGTAGGGGAGAAGGTGTATTTGTTTGGGACGTAGAAGGTAAAAAATATTATGACTTTTTATCCGCCTACTCTGCCGTGAACCAAGGCCATTGTCATCCAAAAATTATTGGAGCAATGGTGAACCAAGCGCAAACCTTAACCTTAACTTCTAGAGCATTTTATAATGATGTTTTAGGAAAGTTTGAAAAGTATGCTACCGAGACGTTTGGTTTTGATAAGCTATTGCCAATGAATACTGGAGCAGAAGCTGTTGAGACGGCACTAAAATTATGCCGTAAATGGGCATATGAGAAAAAAGGAATTCCAGAAAATAAAGCACAAATTATAGTTTGTGAAAATAATTTTCATGGAAGAACAACCACTATTATCTCATTTTCTAATGATCCAATAGCGCGTAAGAATTTTGGTCCTTATACAGATGGTTTTTTAAAGATTGCGTATGACAATCTTGAAGCTTTAGAGAAAACCTTGGCAAATAATACAAATGTTGCAGGTTTTTTAGTTGAACCAATACAAGGTGAAGCAGGTGTTTATGTACCATCAGAGGAATACTTAGCAGCTGCTAAAGCACTATGTGAAAAATATAATGTACTTTTTATTGCAGATGAAGTACAAACAGGAATTGCACGTACAGGGCGTTTATTAGCTACATGTGGTAATTGTTCTTGTGCAGACAAGCATTGTAGTGGTACTCCAGAGGTAAAAGCAGATATCCTTATTTTAGGTAAGGCATTATCTGGTGGTGCTTACCCTGTATCAGCAGTATTAGCAAATGATGCTATTATGGATGTAATACAACCAGGAAATCATGGTAGTACTTTTGGTGGTAATCCAATTGCTGCTGCTGTAGGTATGGCAGCTTTAGAAGTTATTAAAGAAGAAGAACTAGCACAGAATGCTTTTGATTTAGGAGAATTATTTAGAGCTGAATTGAATACATTTATTCCAACCTGTTCTGTAGTAAATGGCGTTAGAGGAAAAGGACTTTTAAACGCTATCTTGATCAATGATACGGAAGAAAGTTCTACTGCTTGGGATATTTGCATGGCTTTAAAAGAAAACGGATTATTAGCTAAGCCTACCCATGGTAATATTATTCGTTTTGCACCCCCATTGGTGATGAATAAAGAACAATTACTAGATTGTATTGCTATTATTATTAAAACACTACGACAATTTGAGTAATTTGTTTTTACAGAAAAATAAATAAAAATAAAAATCCCAAAGCCTATATCTAGACTTTGGGATTTTTTATATTAAACGTAATTTTAGAATTAAAATCCTCCATTTTCAGCAATGGCAGAACCAATAATTGCTATAATTGCACCTAAGTAGAGGATTAATGGAATTAACATTAAAATAGCTATAGCTAAACCAATATAAGAAAGTATTCTTCCTGTTTTTGCATTTTCATAATCCTTATAATTATAGTTTTCACTATTTTGCTGGTAGGCTTTCTCTGCTTTTTTAGCATTTGAAAGCCCTATAAAGCTGAATATAGCTCCAAAGGGTCCACAACAGAAAATAGAAAGCGCAATAGATAATATTCCAAAGGTTAGTGCATTACTTGCACCTGGTAATCCTTGTTTTTGATTCATTATTATTTATTAAAATAATCTTCTAATGCTTGTCTTATAGCTTCTTCATCTTGACTCATAAGTAAATCCCAACCAAATACATTTATCATCCATACAAAAAATCCTATGGTAGCCAAGTTTACGATTATACCAATAATGGCAATTATTTTTCCTGTTTTTATAGTTCCATAATCAGAATATTCGCTTGGGTTTTCTTTGTATGTTTTTGTTGCCATAATAGCTAGAACTAAAGCTATTATAGCAGGTATTATTCCAGATGCGTAAAAGCAACAGCATACAAAACTGACAATACTCAAAACTATAATCAAAGTTCCATTTGGTAATTTTTGTTGTTCCATAGTTAAAATATTTAGTTGATTTTTATTTTTTTAATATTGATTTCCCCTTTCTAGGCCTTCATTCCATCTTCTCATAAATTCCTTAGACCAATCTTCCCAGCCTACACTACTAATCCAATACGTTAAATAGATGATGATTAAAACATTTATAATCAATGCAATTAAAGCGATGGTTTTCCCGGTCTTTATGGCACTAATATTACTATAAATATCTGGTTTTTCAGTATAGATTTTTTGAGACTTATTTGCCATCATATAAGCTATAGCAGAAGGGATAACCCCTAAGCCACAACAACAGCACAAATATCCAAAAATACTTAAAACAATGATCATTGTTGAATTGGGTAGTTTTTGTTGTTCCATAATTTATTGAGGTTTGGTAATTTATAAAAATTTTAAAACATAATTAACTAAAATAAATGCTACGCTGCTAATCATTAAAGATATGATAATCTTATTTGCATATTTAATGCTTAAAAAATTATTTAGGATTAAAAATCCAAAAAGTAATAGTATTGGGTATATAGCGGGGTACATTTTAAAAGCGGCAACAAATTCTCCTTTAAATAATAAGGCAACTGAACGTTGCAGACCACAGCCAGGGCAATCTATACCAAAAAGTTTTTTATTCATGCAAGGTAGCATATAATCTTCAATGCGTAAGAATAAGGTTGTTAATAGCATTTTATATAAAAAGTAAATTCGTTTGCCGAAAATTACTATTATTTTTGGTGAATGAAAATAAAACAGATCATTTATTTATTGTTCATTGCAATTGGAGCTTGTTTTATGGGTTTTGGCGAACATATGATCCGTAAAGAATATACTTTAATTGTAGGGATTGTTTTTTTAATGTTTGGGATTTATAAAATCACTCAAACATACAGTAATACTACAAATGATTCTAATGAAAGTGATGTAGAATGAATACTTTAAACGTTGGAGATACGGTAGAAACTATTGATGACAATATTACCGGGATTATTGTAAAAATTAGTGATTCTGAAATTACAGTAGAAAGTGATGAAGGTTTTTTATTAAAATTTTTAGCAAAAGAACTTTTAAAAACTTCTGAGAGTGATACTATTTCTGTAACTAATTATGAAGTAGCTAAAATTAAAGGAGAAAAAGAACTACCAAAGAAAAAGAATAGGCCTATTGCAAAACCTAAAGAGCGTAGTATGCCTAAAATGGAGGTAGACTTACACATCCACCAATTAGTAAAATCTGAAAGAGGAATGTCTAATCATGAGATATTGAACATTCAATTAGATACTGCAAAAAGGCAATTAGAATTTGCAATACAAAAGAAAATACAAAAAATTGTTTTTATCCATGGAGTAGGAGAAGGCGTTTTAAAAGAAGAGTTAAAATATTTATTTGGCCGATACGACCAAGTAAAATATTACGATGCAGACTACCAAAAATATGGTTTGGGAGCAACAGAAGTTTATGTTTTCCAAAATTAATAAGAAGTTTATTCTGGAAATGTAGCTATTGCACCAAATTCTTCAACACTTAAATCAGTTATTCGTTGTCCTTGAGATGTTATTAAAGAAATAGAATTGATATTTATTTCATGTCTAAACCCTGGAATATCATTTACTAACGTATCTTTTGTTATAATAGAAACTACTCCTTCTGAGGCAACAATTTCTTGTACTACAGATGGTGTAGAAGGTGGTATTGTACTACAAAAATAATTTGCGGTTACATTATCAGAAAAAATACGATATGTAATAGTAGTATTTGTACTACCATTGCCAACAGTAGAAATTATAGGATCTATTGTAACCTCATTTTGAAGCAAATTAGCAGGTATTTCCATTATCAAAGCTTCTTCTGTATTGATTTTGAAAAGTAAGTTGTCTTCATCTACTTTAATAACAGAATTGCAGGAGTTTATAAGTCCATCTTCAAAATCTAACGTTTCAATTTGTAAATCTCCGTCATCACAACTTACACAGGCTAATAAAGTCAATAAACAAAATAAATGCTTCATAGTTTCTTTAATTTTTTTACCAAAAATCTAGACTTCAAATTTAAACGAAATAAATTTTAAAAAATATTAGATTAAAGTTAAAATCGTAAAAGTCTTAAATATGCCATTTAAATTCAATATTTCCTATTAAAACTATAGGTTTTACTGGGGGTGAGAAAGCAATAAACTTGTTTTGCGCTTTTGTTAAAATGCACTACTTTGGTCAAAAAATTAACCAAACTAATGCAAAAAGTTTACTTAGATAATGCAGCAACAACAGCAGTAAGACCTGTTGTTATAGAAAAAATGCAAACTGCATTAAGCTCTTTTTATGGTAATCCGTCTTCTACACATAGTTTTGGACGTTCTGCCAAAACTGCTATTGAAAAAACAAGAAAAACCATTGCTAAATACTTAAATGCCCATCCATCCGAAATTATATTTACTTCTGGAGGTACCGAAGCAGATAATATGGTACTGCGTTGTGCTGTACGTGATTTAGAAGTTACTACCATTATAACTTCTAAGATAGAGCATCATGCAGTTTTGCATACTGTAGAAGAATTAGAAAAAGAATATGCGATAGAAGTAAACTATGTTGATTTAGATACTGATGGCAATCCAATAATTTCGCACTTAGAAACACTTTTGGCAAAAGATGATTCTAAGAAATTAGTAAGTTTAATGCATGTAAATAATGAGATTGGTAACATTTTAGATATTAAATTAGTAGCAGATTTATGTCAAAAAAACAATGCTTTATTTCATTCAGATACCGTACAATCTTTAGGGCATTTGTCTTTTGATACCAAAGAAATTAAAGCTGATTTTTTAACTGCTGCTGCACATAAGTTTCATGGACCTAAGGGAATAGGTTTTGCATTTATAAGAAGAAATATAGGATTAAAATCTATGATTTTTGGCGGGTCACAAGAAAGAGGGTTTAGAGCTGGTACAGAATCATTTCATAATATTGTTGGTTTAGAAGAAGCTTTTGTTGCTACATACGATCATTTAGAAGAAGAAAGCGCATATATCTTAGGTTTAAAAGAATATTTTATAGTGCAAATAGAAAAGACTTTTCCAAATGCTCTATTTAACGGATGCTCTGGCAATACTGCTAAGAGTACATACACCCTAGTTAATGTGAGGCTACCTTTTGATGAAAAAAAATCTAAAATGTTATTATTTCATTTAGATATCAAAGGAATTGCTTGTTCGGCAGGTAGCGCTTGTCAATCAGGTAGTAATTTGGGTTCTCATGTTTTAGCCGAACTAATGGATGAAGAAGAGCGTAAAAAACCTTCTATACGATTCTCTTTTTCTAAATATAATACTAAAGAAGAAATAGATTATGTTATTGAAGAATTAAGATTGTTTTCTGAACGTTAGAAGCAATCTTAATTTTTATTCTTTTTATTCTTCTTGCGTTCTTTCTCATAAGGAAATTTACGGGTAGCTAATTTCATCATCCGATCAATAAGATCTGTAGTGTTTTTTCCAGATTTTTTATTAATTTTTTTCTCGTACCTCCATAATAGTTTCCCAGTTTTTCCATCACTAATTTTAATGCCTATTCTCCCAAAATCTGCATTACCAATGAGATAGTCTATAAAACTAAAATCATCAGGGATACCTTTAGATAATAAAATATTTAAATCTGTATTACCACTTATAATACCATCAACTTCCAATATTTCGCATAATTCTTTGATGCTATAAATATCAATATTCTCATAGGTGATATTATTTTTTGCAAGGATAGCATTGGTGTTTTTACTATTTTGAAATGCTACCGATAACTTCTTTTTTTTCATTCTCTTAGAAAAATAAAGCTCAAAAGCATCTTGTATAGCATAACCTTCTTTTTCTTCTAGCTTCTTTTTCTCTTTTGCACTAATTGTGTTTTCTAATTGTAAATGCGTAAAAAAAGGAAGTATAGCAAGTTCTTTGTGGTGTTTAGAAAGTTCATTAAATCTAGGACTTTCATAAATGTTCTTTTGTGCTGTAACTAGGGTTAAAGTTAAAAAAAAGAGGAAAATTAAATTTCTTTTCATTTGCTTAAGGCTAAAAACGCATTTTTATTCTTAGGTTTAAAATGCGACTTGTCAAAAAATTAGGTACAGCAAATTGCTGTTGATTATCAATATTTCTTACAAAAGTATTTGTTATAGAATTCTGATTGTTAAATAAGTTATAAATCTCAAATCCTGCAGAGAGTTCTTTAAAACGGTTTAACCAACTATTTTCTACTCTCTTTTTGGTACCATCTACAAAAATATAAGAAATTCCTAAATCTGCTCTTCTATAGTCTCGTAATCTACTCTGAAAAAGATATGGATCTGCAAAGTTTGGTGAGCCACCAGGTACTCCTGTATTATACACCAAATTTAAATACATTTTTAAATCTGGAATGGTAGGAACATAATCTTGAAACAAAATACCAAGTTTTAAACGTTGGTCAGATGGTCTAGAGATAAAACCACGGTTATCTTGGTTTTCTTCTGTTTTTAAATAACCTAAACTTATCCATGATTCTGTTCCTGGTACAAAAGCCCCATTCATTCTAAATTCTAGACCATAGGCATACGCTGTTGCGTTATTGTTTGCTCTATATCGAATACGAACATCCTCTAAGGTATAGGTATTTACGTTTTGTAAATCTTTATAATATACTTCACTAGTTAACTTAAACGGACTGTTCCAAAGATCAAAACTATACTCATTACTAAGTACTGCATGTATGGCTCTTTGTGCTTTTACATTTACTTGCACTTCACCTGTTAAATCTCTTAATTCTCTATAAAAAGGAGGTTGATGATACACCCCCCCAGAAAGCCTAAACAGCATATCTTTTTCCCAATTGGGCTTAATGGCAAATTGTGCTCTAGGGCTAAATACAAATTCTGAATTTTGATTATTCTGATCATCAGAAATTGTCCAATACTGCGATCTTAAACCTAAGTTGTAATAAACCTGATTGTTTCCCCACTTTTTTTGTTTGCTGTATTGTACATAAGCTGCAATTCTATTTGTAGTAACAAAGTTTGTTGCATTTATACTTTCTAATGCTTCTATAGGAGCATTAAAAGGTTCTTCTGGCTGATTGTTTATAAATTCTTCTCTAGGCGGGCGGATAAAAAAACCGAGTGAATCTAAAAATTCAGATTCATTTAAACGATCTCTAATATCCTCATGCGTATAGGTTACTCCCCAATCAATATCAGTATCATTGTTTTTATACTTTCCTTTATGGGCTAGTTTAAATATAAGTGCATCTAGGGTATTTCTAGCCCTATTGAATTGCGTTCCTAACCTTTGTGTAGTATTCACTTCTCCTAATGGGTCTGCTTCCCCCAATTGGTATTGTGCTATAACATCTGTAGATTCTTCTTCTGTTGCTTTATAGATGGATGGAATGAGTTTTAATGTTATTTTTTCGTTTAAATAATAGGTAGCTTTTAATGCTCCAAGTACTGTATTATAGGTATTGTTCTCCCTACCTTCATAAAATATAGATAAAAACCGGGGCTCGTTTATGGTACCAAAATTAGTTTCTCGGGTTAAGGGTTCATTTTGATAATCATTAATGGCTATATTTCCTAAAAACCCTAGATTAAATTTGTTTGAAAATTGATACGTATTATAAGTCTGAAAATCTAAAACTACCGGTGTAAAATTTGTGATGGTTTGTTGGCTATTTACTAATAAACTATTGTCTCTGTATCGAATACCTGATATGGAACTAAGCTTTTTATTTTTAGAAGTAGCTTCTACAGTTGCACTAGCACCTAAAAAACTGGCATCAACTTTTACACCAAAAGAAGTAGGCTTTTTATAAGTGATATCTAAAACTGATGATAGCTTATCTCCGTACTTAGCTTGAAAACCTCCTGCTGAGAATTTTATATTTTGGACCAAATCACTATTTACAAAACTTAAACTTTCTTGCTGTCCAGAACGGACTAAAAAGGGACGATATACTTCAATTTCATTAACATAGACTAAGTTTTCATCAAAATTACCACCTCGTACTGCGTATTGCGTACTCAGTTCATTACTAGATGAGACACTAGGAAGCAATTTTAAAACATTTTCTACTCCTGCGTTTGCGCCGGGTATGACTCTTATAATTTCTGGAGCAATATTAATAATACCATCTACTTTTCGTTCCCCAGTTGCGGTAACGGTAACCCCATCAATCTGGATAGCACCAACCTTTAGAATAGGATTAAATTCAAAAGTTTCATTTGTATTTAGCACTACATTTTCTAAGACTACATTTTCATGACCTAAATGAGAGAATGTAACAGATACGGCTATATCAGCATCAATTTCTAAAAAATAAAAACCATCAGCATTAGAAACAGTTCCATTTTTTGCAGATTGTATGGTTGCATCAGCAATAGGCTTGTTGTCTTCATCTAAAATTACACCAGTAATAATAGCTGTTTGTGCCATTAAAAATGAAGGAAAAAAGAAGAGTAAATATAATTTTATGTATTTCAAATTTTATTTTCTAAAGAAAGAACTCGTAAAGGTAGTACTATTACCTACATTATCCGTAACAATTACTTCTAGATTATACTGTTTTTGAGTGATGATATCATCATCAAAACTATAGGTTATGGTATTTTTTTTAGGTTCGTATTCCATTAAAATCCATTTGCCATTTAAAGTAGCAGAGTAGGTATCTATACCACTCAAATCGTCAGTTATTTCTAAGCTTAAATAGCTATAGTTAGTTAACCACTGTTTTTCTTTAAAATTTTTAGGTCTAATTATTGGGGCAATAGTATCTTTTGCTAATGTATAGACTCCTAAATTTCTCGTTCTGGTAGAAAATGTATTTCCTCTTTTATATGTTGAAGTATAATTTGGTTGTAATTTTTTATCCAAACGAGCAATAAATAACTGCTTTTTCTCTTCATTGGTGTATTTAGAAGTATCAAAAGTAATTGTGAACTTTTTGTGCGCTGCCACTTTTTTATTGTGAATGGTAACTGTATCGTGATCTTTTTTTAAATCGATATAAAAATCTTCATAGAAGGTATTGGCAGGAAAATAAACTTGAGCTGCACCTAAATTATAAGTATTGGGTTTCTTGGCAACAATATAATTCTCGGTTTTTAGGAGTTCTTTTTTTATTTCTATTTCCTGTTTTTTACCTTCAATAGGTATAATTACTTTTGTGGTATTATCTTCAAAATCTTTCATGAGGATTTCTACTTTATAACTAAGCCCTTCCTCAATTCTAATTTTGCCATCATTATGCATTTTATTATAAATGCTTAGCTTATTACTTTTTGTCTTAAATAGCTTTTGGATGCGTTGACTGTATTTTCCAAAATGTTCGTAATCAATAAGTGTATTGATGTATTTTGTTTCTCCAAAAGAAAATGATTCTAAATCGTAATCGGTATATATTTTACCATTTACGAGTTGTTTTACAGCATATAATCCGTTTTTATTTGCAGCTAAATCCTGCCTGTCAAAAGAATTTACTCCAAAGCCAATAGTACCAGATGCTAAAATTTTATCTGCTAAGAATGAACCATCTTTTTGCTTTGTAAAATTAAGCTGTGTTTTACGATTACTTTTATTTAATTGGGCATCATCAGATAATGGATACGCAAATAAACCCACTAAAATTGGAGCTGAAGTATCTTCTACCTCTAATCCATAAAATAATGGATTAGTAGGTTTTTCAGAAATACTACTTCTAATTTCAAAATGCAAATGTGGTCCTGATGATCCCCCAGAATTCCCAGAATAGGCGAGTATTTCTCCTTTTTCTAGTTGTAACTCTCCATAATCTGGAAAAACTTCAACCTGATACGATTTTTTAGTGTATTGTATTTTCCTAATATATGCTTCAATTTTAGGACTATATTTTTGCAAGTGTGCATATACAGAAGTATAACCGTTAGGATGTGCTACATAGATAGCCTTGCCATAACCCCAATGTGATATTTTAATACGGGTTACAGTACCATCTGCTATGCTGTAAACAGGTAAACCCTCTCTTTGCTGTGTTTTAAGATCTATTCCTGAGTGAAAGTGGTTGCTTCGTAATTCTCCAAATGTACCTGCTAAAACTAGTGGAATATCTAGAGGAGACCTAAAATAGTTTTCAGGATACTTCTCTTGAGCAGTATTTCTTGTAAAGAAAAGTAGTAATATCCCAAAAATAATTAACCTCATAATTCTCATAACTATATTACGAAAGTAATTAATAGAACTTAAAATAAGAAAAAGATCAACCTTTTAAATTTCTAAAGTACTGATAAGCCACTATTTATTTAATGATTTATAAAGATTAATGAAAAAAGAATTGGAAGTTTAAAGATGTGTGTTAACTTTGTGTAAAATGCATTGATGTTTGCATATGAGTGATTTAGTAAGTATAGTAGATTCTTTAGAGAATAAAATTAGTAAGTTATTGCATCAAATGGAATTGTTGCAACAAACTAATTTAAGATTAGAAGAAGCACTTAAGATTGAAATAAATGATCATGCTACTACTAAAGAAACGAGTGTTGTTTGGGAGGAAAAATATAATGCTCTTAAACTTGCTAACACAATGCTGGGTAGTGATACAAATAAAACCGAAGCGAAGCTTAAAATTAATACGTTAATTAGAGAGTTGGATTATTGCATAGTACAACTATCTGAATAACGTTTTCATATATTAAAATGGCAGAAAAACTCAAAATAAAACTTTCTATTGCTGATAGAGTTTATCCTTTAACGATAGACCCAAGTCAAGAAGAAGGTTTGCGTAAAGCAGCTAAAAGTATAGAGCAGTTAGCGCAGAATTTTGAAAAAAATTACGCCGTTAGAGACAAGCAAGATGTATTAGCCATGTGTGCTTTGCAATTTGCCTCTAAAATAGAGCAACGCAGTATAGATCAGATGGAAGATACCACAGAAGTTATGGCTCGTTTAAAAGCCTTAGATGAAATGATATCTCCTAAGATTGGTGTAAAATAAGTTCTTTTAAATAAATAAAGTTACTACCCACATTGGTATTATTTTTGACAAACTCAACGTTAAATTGTTTTAAAAAGGGTGAGTTTAGGTTGTAAAAGCAGGCCTTGCTTGTACAAGGATTCTTGAGCAATCTGTTAGCCCTAAACCTGTTTTTTTGGAGTTTGTACAAAACTTCCCCAATGTGGGTTTTTTTATAAATATTTTTATAACATTATGGATAATATAACAATAGGAATAATTGCAGCAATAATAGGCTTAGTTTTAGGTTTTTTAATTGCCAAACTTATGGAAAAGGGTAAAGCTTCCAAAATAATAGCAAATGCTAAAAGAGAAGCAAGCTCAATTTTAAAAGTTGCAAAATCTGAAGGAGAAAGTACTAAAAAAGATAAAATCTTTCAGGCAAGAGAAAAATTTTTAGAGCTAAAAGCAGAGCACGAAAAAGTAATTAACAATAAAGATAAAAAGATTGCAGAAACAGAAAAGCGTACTAGAGATAAAGAGTCTCAAGTAAGTAATGAATTGGCAAAAAACAAAAAGTTAAACGGAGAAATAGAAAGAAAAATAAAAGATATAGACCACAAAAGAGAGTTTCTTGATAAGAAACAATCGGAATTAGACAAACTACACAAAAGCCAGGTACAGCAATTAGAAGTTATCTCAGGATTATCAGCAGAGGAAGCTAAAGAACAACTTTTGGCTTCTCTTAAAGAAATTGCAAAGTCTGATGCCATGTCTTATATGCAGACAACAATGGAAGAAGCTAAGCTTACTGCAGAGCAAGAAGCTAAGAAAATAATTATAAATACCATACAACGCATAGGTACCGAAGAAGCTATAGAAAATTGTGTTTCTGTTTTTAATTTAGAATCTGACGATGTTAAAGGTCGTATTATAGGTAGAGAAGGTAGAAACATTAGAGCAATAGAATCTGCCACAGGAGTAGAAATTGTTGTAGATGATACACCAGAAGCAATTATACTATCTTGTTTTGATTCGGTACGTAGAGAAGTAGCACGTTTATCCTTACATAAATTGGTTACAGATGGGCGTATACACCCTGCAAGAATTGAAGAGATTGTTAAAAAGACAGAAAAACAAATAGAACAAGAAATTGTAGAAATAGGAAAACGTACTATTATAGATTTAGGAATTCATGGATTGCATCCAGAATTGATTAGAGCTGTTGGTAGAATGAAATACCGTTCTTCTTATGGCCAGAATTTATTACAACACTCTAGAGAAGTTGCTAAACTTTGTGGCGTAATGGCTTCTGAGTTAGGATTAAACGTTAAAATGGCAAAAAGAGCAGGACTTTTACATGACATTGGAAAAGTACCTAATACCGAAGCTGAAATGGAAACACCACATGCGATATTAGGGATGCAATGGGCTGAGAAATATGGCGAAAAACCAAATGTTTGTAATGCTATTGGTGCGCACCACGATGAAATTGAGATGAAAACATTGCTTGCGCCAATTGTACAGGTTTGTGATGCAATTAGTGGTGCTAGGCCAGGTGCTCGTAGACAGGTTTTAGACTCTTACATACAAAGATTAAAGGATTTAGAAGAAGTTGCTTTTGGGTTTAAAGGAGTTCAGAAAGCTTATGCAATACAAGCAGGTAGAGAATTGCGTGTTATTGTAGAAAGCGAAAAAGTAACTGATGATCAGGCAGCAGAATTATCTTTTGAAATTTCACAAAAAATACAAACAGATATGACCTATCCTGGCCAGGTTAAAGTAACTGTAATACGCGAAACAAGAGCTGTTAATGTAGCTAAATAATATTTCGTATCATATTTCGTATTGAGAGTATAAAAAAAGCGAGCATCTAGCTCGCTTTTTTACTTAGTATCGTTTTTTGGATACTACTTACTATTTTTAGAAGCCCAAGATTTTTTAAAAGGTCTATTGTATAATGTAATTCTTTTTGCATCAGAAGAATTTAATTCTTGTAACCAAAGCAATTGTTTAGGACTTAAATATTTATTTGCCGATTTTCTATTTCCTAGCGCACTATTTATTTTTGTCCTTTGAAGCTCAGTAAGTGGCAAATACTTGTAATTTGTATGCTTTAAATAATAATCTTCATCATTTGTTGCAGGTCGGTAAGTATTATCTTTATTAATAGGTGTAATAGATGCTGTTTTAGCATATTGAGTAAGCTCACTTTCATCTAATTGCGAAGCATCATATTTTACCTTGACCACTTCATGGCCACCCATAAAACCAGCTTCAGTATTTAAAACACCTTTAGAAGCACCTAAATGCTTTTCTCCACTCCAAAAACAATACATTTTAAAGTATTTTTCTTTTACAGTTCTGTTAGAAACAGCAGTAAGTTCTTCACCTAACAATTTCAGATATTCAGGAACTTTTATATTACTATTTTTTAGTGCACTATCCATACCACTATATAAACTTGATGCTGAATATTTTCCAGAAATACGATTGATAATATCTTTGCCAGTATAATTTACTATTCTAACCACAGGATTATTCCAACTAGGTTCATTAAATTGGTTTAAAATTAATTTATCTTTTCCTCCTTTATTATTGTAAATTACTAATGGGATAAATTCATTTTCTATGGCTTCAACCATTAATGGATTACTCAATACATGATGTCCGTAATTTCTACATGTAGAACAGCCAGGTACTTCTTGAAATAAAATTAAAACTGGTTTTTTTTCTTTTTTAGATAGTGCTAGAGCTTCATCATAATCTCTATACCAACTCACCATTCCTAATTCTTCGTATTGATTTTTTGGGTCAGTTCTTTCTTGTGCATTTAGGCTCGTAAGGCTAACACAAATAAAAAGACTGCTAAGTAAAATAAAAATAGATTTATGCATCGTTTTTTGTAGTAAGTCGAAAATGTATAGCGTTAATGACATTCCCATAAGTTAAAGTACACTATTTTAACAATTAAATAAGCATTTATTATTTCTTGAGACCACTTTTAGTTGACCATAAAAAGGGCATTCGCAAAAAATAATTTTCCATTTTCCCAGAAACCTCTAAACAATGGATTATCAACCATGTACACAACTTGACCATTTCCATGTTCTTCTACACCAAAAACAAGTGTTTTTTTAATAGCTTCTTTAGCTTCACTACCAGCAAAACCAGAAATAGGGGTGGTATTTTCTATATAAGCTACTGTACCTTGATCTAAATAAGAGTACGCATCATTTCCTAATTTTAACGTAAAATAAGTGGAGTTATAACCATATGCTAAAGGATGTGTAGTATCTACTTTAGTTTTAAAAATAGCTCCAGTAATCTCATTTTTAATGCTTTCTCTTTCTGTTTTATCATATGTTATAAAGGCAGTAGTGCTGTCTTTTTTTATTTCTTTAGCTTTTATGCCAAATCCATTTTCTCCCGATAAATTGCTAATGGCATTACCCATGGCTATCAATTTACCACCATTTTTAACCCAATCGTTAAGATTCTTTTTTCTTGTTTTATTCATAAAACTACCATACCATCCACTAGGTAAAATTAAAATGTCATATGCGCTTAAATCTACTGAGTTAAAGTAAGTCTCATCTAATACAGTTATTGGATAGTTTAATTGCTTTTCAAAGAAATGCCATATTTCTCCAAATTGTAAAGTACTTGTTGGGCCGCCAGAGAGTACTGCCACTTTTGCATTAGCTATCATTTGTACAGTGCTAGATCCAAAATCATTACCGCTATCTACAAAACCTGTTTTTGTTTGGTGAATTTCTTTAGAATATTTTTGAGAAGCTTTCATTACAGCATTTGGAAAGCTGGCGTTTTGCTTATTATCCGCTTTGGTAATAATTAAACTACCACTATTAAAATTCTTTCCATCAATTTTAAATGGTTTTTGCGTATACCGTACTTTAATTTTCTGTTTTAGAAGTGCAGCTAAAAACCGAGCATCTTTCATACTATTCCAATCTGCTAAATAGGCATATGCATTTTCGTCAAAAACCTTATCTTCAAGTACATTTCCATAGGTAGTATTAGCTGAAATTAAATTTTCAGAAGCAATAGCATCAAGCCCATATGCATAAGGTAAAGACCAAGCTGTAATATCGTAGGTTAAAGAGTCAGTTAATTTTGCATTAGGCTCAAATAAAACTTTTACTAAAGTTCCTTTGGTTTGATTGGTAGAAACGACCAAACTATTTTTAGAAATTTTTCTGGTGCTAATTTTCCTATTATTATAATTGTATCCTTTTACAGAACTATTGGTTGTAGTTCCGTATTTTATATTGTGAGCATCTAAAAGAGAGGTTAATGCCTCAATTTTATCACAATCTCCATCTAATACATAACTTTTATATTTATAATTTTTATTGGTATAGAATTTTTTAAACTCTTTATTTAATTTTAATGCATTGGTATTAGCAATTTCTACAGTAGATAAACCAGTGGTATGATGATGCGCAATTCTGTCTTTTAAAGTAAGCGTATCACCAATACTCGTTTTAATACCTAAACCTGCACGTCCACTACCGCCTTGTTCATAGGTCATCCCTATTGCGCCATTGTAGGTAGGGTAGGTATCACCATAGCTAGGGTAAAACAAATCAAAAACTTCTTTTGTAAAATAAAACCAACCATTTTTATCAAAGTATTTTGCATGATTTTTTCCTATAGTCACCTGAAAATTGCGTTGAAAATCTGTAATTACTTCATGAAAAGGTTCTGCGGCAGGAGCAAAATAATAAGGGCTATCCACTCCTTGCTCATGAAAATCTACATGAACATGTGGGAGCCATTTATTATAAACTTTAAGTCTTTGCTGACTTTCTACTTGTGTTAACCAAGCCCAATCTCTATTTAAATCAAACATATAATGATTTGCTCTTCCACTAAGCCAACCTTCATGATGTTCTTTGCTATTTGGATCTGTAGTAAAGGGAGTGTTTTTATTTTCATAATACCAATTTACATAGCGGTCTCTACCATCGGGGTTGATACAAGGATCTATAATAACAATTGTATTTTCTAAATAATTAGATTTAGAAGTTAATAATTCATAAATAGTAAGCATCGAAGCTTCTGTACTAACACTTTCGTTGCCATGAACATTATAGCTAAGCCAGACTATGGCTTTTTTAGCATTTCCACCTCCTTCTGTGTTTTTGATATGTTCTGCTTGTATCTCATCTATATTTTGCATGTTACTAGCAGAAGAAATATAGGCTAAAACTAAAGGTCTACGTTCATTAGTTTTACCATATTCCTTAAGAGTAACCTTTTCTGAAGCGGTGTTTGCAATATAATTGTAATAGGCTAAAACTTCATGATGTCTGGTAAATTGTGTGCCTAGTTCATAGCCTAAAAACTCGGAAGGAGATTTAATATTTTGGGCAATGTTTAGGTAAGATATCAATAGTGTTGCTACTAGTAAAAAATGTTTCATATGCTTTTATAGATGATTTTGTAATCAAATCTAACAATAATCGACCACATTATTAAATTTAGAATTTATTAATAAAAGAAGAATTCTATCTTTACACTGTTTTTAATTTTTTTTATGAAAGTTGATAGTCTTCCGTTTCGAGAAACGGGTTATTTTTCTAAGCTGATTTGTGATTATTTAGAAGAGCGTTCTTCTTTAAAACCTTTTTATGACAGATTCCCTAAAATTGAAAATTTTAAAGCCCAAATAGCACAAAAACAAAAAAACTTCTCTGAGGCTCATAGGAGTGTTTTGGTAAACGCTTTACAAAAACAATACACAAATATAAATACATCGGAGCTTACTGCATCTCATATTTCACTTTTAGCGAATACAGATACATTTACAATAGTTACAGGGCATCAGCTAAATTTATTTACAGGACCATTGTATTTTTTATACAAGATTATATCCACTATAAACCTAACTACCGAATTAAAAGAAAAATATCCTGATTATAATTTTGTGCCAATCTATTGGATGGCCACAGAAGATCATGATTTTGATGAGATTAATTATTTTAACTTCAAGGGAAAAAAAGTACAACTTAATAAAGAAGCTTCAGGAGGTGTAGGAAGATTGTCTACAGAGGGTTTAGAGGCAGTTTTTGAAATTTTTTCTAATGAATTAGGAGGAAGTAATAATGCCATTTTTATAAAAGAATTGTTTTCTAAAGCCTATTTAGAGCATAACAATTTAACGGAAGCCACTAGGTTTTTAGCAAACGAACTATTTAAAGATTATGGATTAGTTATTGTAGATGGTGATGATGCCCAATTAAAAAAGCAATTAATACCATTTGTAGAAAAAGATATTTTAGAAAATACGTCTTTTAATGCAGTAACTAAAACCATTGCTAAATTAGAAGCATTACCAGAGAACCTTAACATACAAGTGAACCCACGCGAGATCAATTATTTTTATTTAGTTGATGGAGTTCGTGAGCGGATTATAGAAAAAGAAGGAGTTTATTATGTAAATGATACAACAATACAATTCTCTAAATCAGAAATTTTAGAAGAATTACACACCTATCCAGAACGCTTTTCACCTAATGTTATTTGCCGTCCTTTGTATCAAGAAGTAATTTTACCTAATCTATGTTATATAGGTGGTGGTGGAGAAATTGCGTATTGGTTAGAATTAAAAGACTATTTTGATACTGTTGGAGTTCCTTTTCCGATGTTATTGTTAAGGAATTCAGCTTTATTGATCACTAATAAACAGCAACAGAAGTTAGAAAAATTGGAGCTGACTGTTACAGATTTATTTTTAAAGCAGCATACGTTTATCAATAAAAAAATAAGAGAAATATCTAATATAGATATTAATTTTTCGACTCAAAGAAAAACGCTTACAACCCAATTTGCAGCACTTCATGAACTAGCTAGCCTAACAGATAAATCTTTTTTAGGAGCTGTAAAAGCACAAGAAGTAAAACAATTAAAAGGTTTAGATCATCTAGAAAAACGCTTGTTAAAAGCGCAACGATTAAAACTAAAAGATCAAGTGGTCCGGATGACAGCGATACAAAACGAATTATTTCCAAACCACTCTTTACAAGAACGATATCAAAATTTTTCTGAATTTTATTTAGAATATGGCAGAACATTAATACCACAATTAATAGCGCAATTAAAACCTTTAGAGGGTAAGTTTACAATAGTTAAGCTTTAAAAAAAACACTGAAAATAGATACCGATTTATTTGAAATGACCTTGGATGTCACGAAACATGCTACGCATTACGTTTTCTATAATTTGGAAAGCTAATGGAGCAAATTTTAACGGCAAGTTAAAATGCTATTTTAGAAACTATAGTGTAGTTATATTAAATAACTATTTCTTACTTTGGAAAAGCAATTCATCTAAATTCTATTAAATATTGAAGCTTTGGTTTAAGTTTTTATTATTCATATTACATGTGCAGGCTTCATTTTTAGGATTTTGCCAAGAAAATACTGTGATGTTAAACGGTAGGGTTAAAAACATAAAAAATGATATTTCTAATGTATTAATTATCAACTTAAATTCTAAAGAATCAACAATTACTGATTCATTAGGCTTGTTTGTTATTGAAGTTAAGTTACGAGATTCATTGCGATTTACTGCAGTTCAGTATCAAAAAAAAGAAGTTGTTATAACCGATTCCATTCTGCTTAAAAATTCGCTTATCGTGAATCTTACTGAAAATGTTATCAATTTAAAGGAAGTTACTGTTACACCTTATAATTTAACAGGTGAAATAGGCTTAGATATTAATAAACTTAATATTGAACCTGCTGTTACCACTTCAACATTGGGTATACCTAATGCTGATGTCATAAAAATGACACAAAGTGAACGATTACTTATAGAGGCAGATAGAGGAAAATATTTCTATTATTATGGAATAGCTTTAATAATCAATACACATAAAATTATGAATAGGGTTTCTGGTAGAACCAAATCCTTTGAAGATATGGTTGCTAGAGATGAAGATATAGCTTTAGAAAAAGAAATTATCACCAAATTTTCAAAGAAAACCATATCACAAGATTTTGATATCCCCGAAACAGCTATTGATGGATTTTTGACATATTGCATGTCGCAAAAAGATTTTTCAGAATTATCAAAAGCAGCCAACGCTATTGAAGTTTGGGAGTATCTAAAAGCTAAAAGTATTGAGTTTAAAAATAAAGATATTGTAAGAGAATAGTAATATGTATAATAAATTATGAGTTTCTGAATTATCCTAAGTGAGATAATTTTATACCATTAATACTTCTTATAAATATATTTTAAAAAATAGAACTTCATTAATAGTATTAAGGCGTTAAAAATTCCCCTTTCCAGGTATTTTCTACCCTTGTAAAACTCGCTTTTGTGTGTTTTTCTCTTCCTAGTTTTAGGTATTCTATTCTAGTAGGAACAACTTTTAGTAAGCAAAAATAATTTTCATTATTCGTATATACAGTTTCATCAGGTGTAGAAATAGGAGTTCCAGGGCTTTTTGTTGTAGTATAATCTTTATGTGCATATTCAGGAACACTATTCCATTGTTCTAGTGCTATTTTTGAGTCGGAAATGATACTAGCAATACCTTCTATTATAATTTGAATTTGCTTTTCAGGATGATAAAATAAAACACTAACAGTATTGTTTTTTTCAATTTCCAGTACTTTTTTAGAACGTTTATCCGTATAAAAGCTTAATTCTAGATGGTCTGAAATTCCACGTAAAACAACTGTTCTTTGCTGAGGTTTTTGATTAATGTCTACAGTTGCTAGTGAGCAAAATTTAAAAGGATGTCCTTTACTAGAGCTGCCTGTTTTTAATTCATTTTTTAGTGCTGTAAAAATAGTTTCAATCATAAATAGATGATTTATTAAACATCAAATTTAAGGGAATCAATAAGAAGAATTACAGCAATTCCTTATCTTAAGAAAAGATGTTTATAATTTGTAATAAATATCAAAAAAGAAGCTATTGCAAAAAAATCATTTTACTATTTTTGCCCATGCAAAATAAAGTTCTCATTTTAGATTTTGGTTCTCAGTATACACAACTTATTGCAAGAAGGGTTAGAGAGCTCAATATTTTCTGCGAAATTAAGCCCTATAACAAACTTCCAGAAAATATCAAATCATATAAAGCTGTAATACTTTCAGGTTCTCCTTTTTCGGTGCGTGCTGAAGATGCACCACATCCAGATTTATCAGAAATACAAGGAAAAAAGCCATTATTAGCGGTTTGTTATGGAGCGCAATATTTAGCGCATTTTAAAGGAGGTAACGTAGCGCCATCTAATACAAGAGAGTATGGTAGAGCTAATTTATCTTTCGTAGCTGCTAATGAAAGGTTTTTTCAGAATATTTCTGAAGGAAGTCAAGTTTGGATGAGCCATAGTGATACGATTAAGCAATTACCAACAAATGGGGTTCGTTTGGCTAGTACACATGATGTAGAAAATGCAGCATATAAAATTGAAGGAGAAGAAACCTATGCCATACAATTTCATCCAGAAGTGTACCATAGTACAGATGGGAAACAGTTATTAGAAAATTTCTTAGTACATATTGCTGAAGTAGAGCAGACATGGACGCCAGATTCTTTTGTAGATAGTACCGTTAAAGAATTAAAAGAAAAAATAGGCTCAGATAAAGTTATTCTAGGACTTTCCGGTGGTGTAGATTCCTCAGTTGCAGCAATGCTATTACACAAAGCTATTGGTAAAAACTTGCACTGTATTTTTGTAAATAACGGTTTATTACGTAAAAATGAGTTTTCAGATGTTTTAGAACAATATGAGGGCATGGGGCTTAATGTAAAAGGTGTAGACGCTTCGGCACGTTTTTTGGATGCTTTAGCAGGAGAGAGCGATCCAGAAAAGAAACGAAAAACAATTGGTCGCGTTTTTATTGAAGTTTTTGATGATGAATCTCATCTAGTAGAAGATGCAAAATGGCTAGCGCAAGGAACAATTTATCCAGATGTAATAGAATCTGTTTCAGCAACAGGAGGACCTTCTGCAACGATAAAAAGTCATCATAATGTTGGTGGCTTACCAGATTTTATGAAATTAAAAGTAGTAGAGCCGTTACGAATGTTATTTAAAGATGAGGTGCGTAGAGTAGGGGCTAGTATGGGTATGGAGGCGAAGCTTTTAGGAAGGCATCCTTTTCCTGGACCTGGATTAGCAATTCGAATATTAGGTGATATTACTCCAGAAAAAGTAGCTATATTACAAGAAGTTGATGCTATTTTTATTAACGGGTTAAAAGAATCTGGACTTTATGATAGCGTTTGGCAGGCCGGAGCGATGCTTTTACCCGTAAATAGTGTAGGAGTTATGGGAGATGAACGTACTTATGAAAAATGTGTAGCTTTACGTGCAGTTGAAAGTACAGATGGGATGACGGCTGATTGGGTGAATTTACCATATGAGTTTTTACAAAAAACTTCTAACGAAATAATAAATAAAGTAAGAGGTGTTAATAGAGTTGTTTATGATATTAGCTCTAAACCACCAGCAACAATAGAATGGGAATAACGATGAATAAAAGAATAATGAAATGTTTTGTAACAACGGTACTACTTTTATTTTTGAGTAGCGTAGCTTTTGCGCAAAAATATACGACTCATACAGTAGTAAAAGGAGAAACATTAGAAAGTATTGCAAAACAATATAGAGTTACCCCTTACAATATTTTAAGCTTTAATAAGGAGATAAAAACAAGCTCAGACCTTAAGCCAAATACTATATTAGTTATTCCTCTTGATGCAACAACGGGAGAAGTAATTACGAAACCGACTGTAGATGAAGTAGAAGAAATACCTGATCCATACCAACAAAAACCTTTTGCCTTTACCTCCCATAAAGTTAAAAGAAGAGATAATCTTTTTCGCTTAGCCGAACGTTATAACATTACAGAAGAGGATATTAAGCGTTATAATAAAGAGTTATATTCTGTACAACTTAAAAAAGGAATGACTTTAAAGATTCCGAAGTATAAAAAAATTGACCCTAAAGACAATCCTTTTAGTGATGAATTTTTTAAGGATTATATAGTACAACCAAAAGAAACAAGATGGTCATTGGTACATGAATATGGAATAACTATTGATAGTTTACTTGTATTGAATCCGGGACTTTCAAAAGATGATTCGTATTTAGCTGCAGGTCAAAAATTGCGTTTGCCAAAACTATTAGGCAGCACTTTAGAAAATGTAGAGACAGAATTGTTTATTTCATATACTGTGCCCGCTAAAAAAGGTTTTTTAGCATTAGAAAGAGAGTTTGGAGCAACAGAAGAAGAAATAAAGAAGCTAAATCCAGAGCTTTTAGAACGTGGTTTACAAGAAGGAATGGTCATTAGATTGCCTCAGAAAAAGTTGTCTAATGCACCCGTTAATACCGATAATTATAATTTTTACCAGGTAAAACAAGGAGATACGGAGTATTCTTTAACGCGGATGCTTAACCTGAGCTATAAAGAGCTTTTAGCATTAAATCCAGATTTGCTAGATGGTTTAAAAGCGGGTTCTGTTTTAAAATTACCTAAAAATAATACAGGAGATTTTGAAGTTAAAAACTCTCTTGTAATAGAAAATATTAATTTGCTAAATCTTATCAATACAGATAACAAACCTAATTTGGTTTATTTATTACCATATCGCTTAGATTTAATCGATTTAAATAATAAAAGTAAAGCAAGGAATGCTGTAGAAAAAAGAGCAGACGCTAATTTTAGTCTTGCTTTCCATTCAGGAGCACTAATAGCGTTAGATTCTATTAAAAAGTTAGGGATATCGGCTAATGTTTCCTTTTTAGATACAGAGAAAAATTTAGATAAAATAAAAGGACTTCTAGAAAATCAAGATATTAAAGTTGCTGATGCTATAATAGGACCGCTAGATCAAAAATCTTTGCAAGAGGTAGCGGTTAGGCTTTCCGCTAATCGTATTCCAGTAATTGCACCAATTCCATCAAAAAGCGATATAAGCCTTTCTAATGTTTTCTTTTCTGTGCCTTCTGATAAGGTGTTAAAAACACGAATTTTTGATTATGTTAAAGCGCAACGAACAGATCAGAACATTGTAGTTATTGTAGATGAAAAGCATAAAGGACTCATTGAAGAATTTAAAATAGAGTTTCCAGAATCTAAGTCTATGCAGCTTGATGAAGAATTTGCAATGAAAGATAAAATTGTAGCCTTATTATCAGAGCAAAAAGAGAATTGGGTTTTTTTAGAAACCAATCAATTTAATACCATCAATAGTGTGATATCAGTTTTAAATGCATCTAATATGGATGATATTAAGATTAAACTTTTCACCACAAATAAGAGTAAGGCTTACGATAATCCTAAACTACAAAATGCCCACTTATCTAACTTAAATTTTACGTATCCTTCTATAGAAAAAGAAGATCGTTATGATGCTTTTACGGCTAAATATAGAAAACGATTTGGATTAGCACCAGATAAATATGCAAGACGTGGTTTTGATATTACGCTTGATGTTTTGTTAAAGTTAGCGTATAAGAAAAACTTATTTGAAGTATCTAAGTTAGTTACAGAAACGGAATACAGTAATACCAAATATAATTATACAAAAGATGTTTCTTCTGGATACTTTAATTCAGGTACCTATATCATGTCTTATCATGAAATGTATATTAAAGAAGTAAAATAACTTTTGTTTTTCAATACTTAATTTGTGAATAGTTTAAAAATCACATCGCTACTATTTTATTTGTGTTTCTGCATAAGTACTGTTGTAGCACAAGAATATGATGATTTATTATGGGATAAAGACAGGTTATTAACTTGGGAAGACTTTAAAGGCAAACCAGAAAATAGTGCTGCTGCTGCAATTACCGCTAGCGGCATTTCTTATCGTTTTTCAACATCCAATCACAATGGGAAAATGGAAGTAGATTTTGAAGTAAAATCATTTTTTTACCCTGGTAGTTCGTGGTATAGACCCGCAGTTTGCGACGCTTTTATTCTGGAGCATGAACAACATCATTTTGATATAACTGAATTGTATACTCGTAAGTTTATAAAACGTTTAAATACAACTACTTTTACAGATAATATTAAGGCTGAGGTAAAAAAAATCTACAAAGAAATTTTAAAAGAGCTTGCAGCTTATCAGGATTTATATGATACCGAAACTAATTTTTCTAGGAACAGCGAACAGCAAATTCTTTGGAATGCAAAGATTGTTAAAGCGTTGCAATTAAATTAAACATCACAAATCATAAAGCCTTGCTTTAAAGAAGCTATTTTATCAGTTCTTTGCGGTACAAACTCTTGTGCTACATAACCTCTATATCCAGTTTCTAAAATAGCTCGCATAATAGCAGGATAGTATAATTCTTGATGATAATCGTTATCAATTTCGTGTCTTCCAGGAACGCCAGCAGTATGATAGTGCCCAAAATACATATGATTTTCTTGAATACTACGAATAATATCACCTTCTTGAATTTGCATATGATAGATATCAAATAACAACTTAAAACTGGAAGAGTTTAATGCTTTACATAATTGAATACCCCACGCAGAAGTATCACACATATAATCTGGATGATCTATTTGATTAAAAAGTTCCATTTGAAGTACTACGCCATGTTTTTCAGCTAAAGGGATCACTTGTTTTAACCCATCAACACAATTTTGTAACCCAGTACTATCAGCTATACCTCTTCTATTACCACTAAAACAAATAAGATTTGTATAACCAGCTTCGGCTACTTTAGGAATAATTTCCGAATAGTTTTTTATTAAAATTTCATGATATTTTGGGTCATTCCATCCTTCAGTTAAACTTATTTCAGCTCCATTACACATCGCACTATGGATATTGTATTTTTTTAGAAGTGGCCATTCATCAGGTCCCATTAAATCTATGGCTTTTACGCCAAGTTCATTTAAATTTTTCAAAAAATCTTCTAAAGGAATATCATTAAAACACCAATGGCAAACACTATGATTAATATTATTTTTTAATTTAAATGCTGGGTTTTGGTTTTTAGACATTTCGGTATTGTTTTTACAAGATACTACTCCAAGAGTAGCCATTGCAGAGGTTTCAATAAAAGTTCTTCTTTTCATATTTAGATATAAAATTTGCCGTGTAAAAGATTTAAATATAATTTTTTAAAATTTAAATGAAGAATTTTTATAGAGATTGTTCAAAAAAATAAGCCTCAGATTTTATATTAAAATCTGAGGCTTATTTTTATTTTATACTCGAGTATACTTAGTCTAATCTCTATTAGGAAATTAGTTTTTTCTTATTGTTTACTAAAACTAAGTACTAAAGTACCTCTAGTATCTAAATCTACACCACCAGCATTAACCACTCTATTGATTTCTGCTTCTACGATAAGGCTAGTTTCGGTAAGCTCAACTATGGTATAAGTTCCATCAGATTCGTTACTACTATTAGTAATAATAATAGAATTACCTTGTATTTCCCAATTGCCATCTTGCAAAGGATTATCAGAAGGAACAATCTCGGTATTTTCGGTTCCCAAAAATGAAAATTGAATTATGGTATTATAAGTTCCTGTTCCAGTTACAACATTCGGATCTTCGGTAAAAATTGCCTGAGCATTTTCATCTGAAGAAGTTGCCGTATACTGTAAATCAAAAGGAATTCCGTTAAAAAGCGTAGTAGCAGTACCATTAGCGATTTCTGCAGAAACAAGATCCCAAGTTCCAGCGATAGGAGATGCTGGTGGGGTATTATCTTCTGGAGTTAAAGGATCTGTACCATTTGCAACTTCATCTCCATTTGTAATCATATCAGAATCACAATCTCCATTATTCCATTCTTCACTAGGAGCAAGAGTTTGACTACTTAAAACAAAAGAACAATTATTTAAAGGATCTGTAGTGTCGGTTTTTTCAGTACCATCATTTACACCATCTCCATCAGAATCAGCACTTAATGGATTTGTGCCATCAGTTTTTTCTACACCATCGTTTACGCCATCTTCATCTGAGTCTGGATTTAATGGATTTGTGCCATCCGTATTTTCTACGCCATCATTTACACCATCCTCATCAGAATCTGGATTTAATGGATTTGTGTTATTCGTAATTTCATCGGCATTAGTTACATCATCTTCATCACAATCACCCATATTCCATTCATCAGAAGGTGTAGCTTCTTGACTGGCTAATATAAAAGAACAATTATCATTACCATCTGTACCATCTTCTATTTCTTTACTATCATATACGCCATCACCGTCTGTATCTATTGGTTCTGGATTTCCAGGATCTTCGGGATTGTTATTCTCTTCTTGAAGAATGTCTAAGAGTTGCTGACTTCCATTACTACATGAGCCTAGTAATACAATAAAGATTGCGAATAGTGCGATTTTTTTCATTTGTGTTCGTTTTGTTTTCCTTTATATTTATTTAGTGTTGTTCTTTTGTGTAGGCTCTGGATTACTATTTCTAAATTTGGGCTAATTTTAGCAATAATAACCTAGTTAGTATACGGAAATTTTATTGCTTTAGATTTTTTAAAACATGTTAAATTTGTTTTTATGTAATTTGCTATTATTTTTAGTTGTTTTACATATAAATTTATCTCAATATTATAAAATAATAGAACCGTAAGTTAACTAATTAACTTACGGTTGCTTTATTATTTTTGTGTTATTATTTCATAAAAGTTAAAACTAAAGTTCCTTGTGCGTCTAAATCAGACCCAGCAAAAGTAATCATTCTATCTACTGCTGTTTCTATAATTAGTGTTGTTTCTGTTAACTGAACAATACTATACCTGCCATCCGAATTTGTACTATTGGTTATGACTAAATCAGTATCATTTTGTATTTCCCAAACCCCATCTGTCAAAGGATTGTCAAAAGTGGTGACTTCATTATTTTGTACCCCTAAAAAAACAAAAGTGATATCGATATCAAACGAACCAGAACCACTTATAAGATTTGGATTTTCTGTAAAGCTTACTTGTGCATTTTCATTTACTGATGAAGCAGTGTAGTTAATAGTAGCATTAACGCCGTTTAAGACTGTTGTTGCTGTACCATCCGCAACAGCTGCATCAGTTAAATTCCAATTTCCTGAAATAGGAGAAGGGATATTTTCTTCTTGTGCTTCTTCAGCAGTTAATGGATCTGTTCCATTTGCAATTTCATTTGCATTAGAGATTCCGTCAGCATCGCAATCAGCAGTATTCCAAGCGACTGAAGTCTCCGTTTCTTGATTCTCTAAAATAAAAGAACAATTATCATTTGGATCAGTTCCATCATTTAGTTCTGTTAGATCATACACACCGTCACCGTCGGTATCAATAACTTCTTGTGTATTTTCAGTTTCAGTTTCAGTATCACGTTCTGGATCAGTTTCAGTTTGAGTATCCGTATCGTCATCTGTTTCTTGAGGGCTAATATTCTCAATTGCTTCTGTAATAGGATCATTAATTCCTTGTTCTTCTTTGCTACATGATATTAGCAATACTATCATGGCGCATATTAGTGTTAATTTTTTCATTGTATTTTCTTTTTCTTTTTCTATATTTTGTAGTTTTTTTGTTGAAATACTTACGTAATAATTTCGATTTCTTTAAGATGTTAAAAAACAACCCAGAAGAACTTATTGCCCTTTCTCATTATAAAATGCCTTTCGGTAAATTTAAAGGTGCTTATTTAGTAGATCTACCGGAACCCTATTTAGTATGGTTTCAACAAAAAGGATTTCCTGAGGGTAAGCTTGGAATAATGTTAAAAAGCATGCTGGAAATAAAAATTAATGGCTTAGAAGGGCTTATTAGAAAAATTCAAAAAGATTTTCCTTTACAATAGCCGCTATATGTTATAGCAATTTGTATTTTTGCCTGCGTTAAGAATTCAACCTAACGCTACATGGCACAAACCAAATATATTTTCGTAACAGGCGGAGTAACTTCTTCTCTTGGTAAAGGTATTATAGCAGCTTCTTTAGCAAAGTTATTACAAGCTAGAGGTTACAAAACTACTATTCAAAAGTTAGATCCATACATCAATGTAGATCCGGGTACACTAAACCCATATGAGCATGGAGAGTGTTATGTAACGGATGATGGGGCAGAAACGGATCTGGACTTAGGGCATTATGAACGTTTTTTGAATGGAAAAACATCACAAGCCAATAATGTAACTACAGGTAGAATATATCAAAGTGTAATTGAGAAAGAGCGTAGAGGAGAATTTTTAGGTAAAACCGTGCAAGTAGTACCCCATATCACTAATGAGATTAAAGAGCGTATTCAAATCTTAGGAAAAAGTGGAGAATATGATATTGTGATTACAGAAATTGGTGGAACAGTGGGTGATATCGAATCTTTGCCTTACATCGAAGCAGTTCGACAATTATTATGGGAGTTGGGAGACGATAATGGTATTGTTATTCATTTAACATTAGTACCTTTTTTATCTGCTGCTGGAGAGTTAAAAACAAAACCAACACAGCATTCTGTTAAAACCCTAATGGAAAGTGGAATAAAAGCTGATATTTTAGTATGCCGGACAGAGCATGAGATTTCAGATGATATAAAAAGGAAACTAGCATTGTTTTGCAATGTAAAAAGAGAAGCTGTTATCCAATCTATTGATGCTTCTACCATCTACGATGTACCCTTATTGATGCAGGAAGAAGGTTTGGATACTGTAACATTAAAGCGCTTAAGTTTACCAGATATTACCAGACCAGATTTAGACCAATGGAATGAGTTTTTACGCAAGCATAAAAACCCAAAGAATGAGGTTACCATTGGTTTAGTGGGTAAATATGTAGAGTTACAAGATTCCTATAAATCTATTTTAGAAGCTTTTATACATGCAGGAGCTGTAAATGAGGTAAAAGTTAATATCAGATTTATTCATTCCGAGCATATCAATGCAAGCAATTTTGAAACTAAATTAAAGGGGTTGAATGGTGTTTTGGTAGCACCAGGGTTTGGAGAACGCGGTATAGAGGGTAAAATAAAAGCAGTACAGTATGCCAGAGAGAATGATATTCCGTTTCTAGGAATATGTTTGGGAATGCAAATGGCCGTAATTGAATTTTCTAGAACAGTTTTAGGTTTATCAGATGCCTCTTCAACAGAAATGAGTGATAGTACAAATAATGCCGTTATAAATTTAATGGAAGCCCAAAAAAATATTACTAATAAAGGCGGTACTATGCGTTTAGGAAGTTGGAATTGTGAATTAAAAGAAGGTACGCTAGTTAGCACTATTTATAATGGTGAAAAAGAAATAGCAGAGCGTCATCGTCATCGATACGAATTTAATAACGAATATAAGGAGCAAATAGAAAAAGCAGGAATGATTGCTTCTGGAATTAACAAAGAAACTGGTTTGGTAGAAATTATAGAAATTCCTTCACACCCATGGTTTGTAGGTGTTCAGTATCATCCAGAATACAAGAGTACGGTGTTAAACCCACATCCATTATTTGTTGCATTTGTAAAAGCTGCTTTAAATAATAAAAAATAACATTCTATGCCACTATGGCATAAACCACAGGTTTGGTGATGTTTTTGTAAAGTTAAAAATGCTAAAACATTTTATTTAAGGCGTAGAACAACCAAATAAATGTTGCAGGTAGTATATAAAGAGATTTATTAGATGGAAGAAAAAAAATTAGATGTTAATTCAATTATTGGTTTTGTATTAATTTTTGCAATCTTATTGTTTATGTTTTGGCAAAACCAGCCAACACCAGAGGAAGTAGCAGCAGAAAAAGCTAAGCAAGAACAAATTGATAAAGAGAGTGAAAGTAATAAACCAGCTGAACTTGTACCAGAAAAAGCTACAGCACCTGTTTTAAACACTCAAGATTCTACAGCAGTAGCCAACTATAAAAGTAGTATTGGAGCCTTTGGTTACACAAAAGCTTCTGATGGTATAACCGAATTTCAAAACGATTTGGTTTATTTTAAAATAAGCAATAAAGGAGGGCAGATTGTAGAGGCAAAAATGAAAAAGTTTAAGACTTATGACTCTATTCCTGTTTATTTAATAAAAGATGGTAATGCTAGTTTTGGAATAAACTTTACAACCTCAGATAACAGAACCTTACATACTAAAGATCTATATTTTGAACCAACATTATCTAAAAATGGAGAGAATACAGTACTTTCTATGAAAGCTAAAGTTGCAGAAAATAAATTTTTAGAATACCGTTATGAAATTAAGCCAGATGATTATTTGGTTGATTTTACAATACGTTCTCAAGGTTTAAACGGTGTAATTAATGTTTCTAACCCTGTAAAATTAGAATGGTCATTAAAAGGAATCCGCCATTCTAAGAGTATAAAGTACGAAAACAGATATACAAGACTTACGTATAATCATGAAGATGATGATATAGATAAATTATCGGAGAGTAGCGATTTAGATGAAGAAACGGAACAAGGCGTAAAATGGATTTCTTACAGGCAACATTTCTTTAGCTCAATCTTGGCGAATAAAAATAAATTTGATTCAGCTGATTTAAGTTCTGTTAATTTAGTGAAAGAAGAAAGTAAAACGGCAGGTTTTACTAAACAATATGCTTCAATAATACCATTAAAATTAGAAGGTGGAGAGCTTTCTCATAACTTAAACTGGTATTACGGGCCAACAGATGTTTTAGTGCTTAAAGAGTATAATGAACTAGGACTTGAAGATTCTATACCCTTTGGTTGGGGTATTTTTGGTTTAATTAATAGGTATGTATTTACACCACTTTACACTTTGTTAAGTAGCTTTTTACCTTTTGGTATTGCAATTATAGTTATGACTATTTTGGTACGTTTGGCAATGTCACCTGTTACCTATAAATCATACTTGTCACAGGCAAAAATGAAGGTATTAAAACCTGAGATTGCTGCTGTTAATGAGAAGTATAAAGACAATGCAATGAAAAGGCAGCAAGAAACCATGAAAATTAATAACAAAGCAGGTGTGAGCCCTCTTAGTGGTTGTATTCCTGCATTGATACAAATGCCTATATTTTATGCCTTATTCATGTTTTTCCCTACATCTTTTGCATTGCGTCAAAAATCATTTTTATGGGCTAATGATCTGTCTTCTTATGATTCTATTTTTGAATGGACCACAAATATTCCACTGATTTCTACTTTTTATGGAAACCATGTGAGTTTATTCCCCATATTAGCTTCTATCGCCATTTTCTTTTATATGATGATGACGACTGGGCAAAATATGCCAACCCAGCCAGGAATGCCTAATATGAAATTCATCATATATCTATCACCATTAATGATGTTAATTTTCTTTAATAATTATGCCAGTGGTTTAAGTTTGTATTACTTTATTTCTAACTTAATCACTATTTTAATTATGTTAGTCATTAAGAATTATATTCTAGATGATAAAAAGATTAGAGCTCAGATACAAGAGAATAAAGCTAAGCCCAAAAAGGAGAATAAATTTCAGCGTAAAATGCGTGAAATGATGGAGCAAGCGGAGGCACAGAAAAATGCAAATAAGAAATAAGAAGTGTTTATTACTTTATTAAACCCTAAATAATCATATGATTATTTAGGGTTTTTTTTAATTTTTTTATGCTAATAAAAATAGAATGAATTAATTTCTAAGTTGTAAAGTATTTACACAAATTAAATAATGTAGCTCAAAATAAAATTAGCCCATCTTTGTAATAAACAATAAACTAGCATAGTTTTTCAGTATATCATAAACATAAAAAAACGCCCTTGAATACTCAAGGACGTTTTTATTAACTCAACTTACGCTATTATCTAAATAGTATTTTTAATGATTTGCTGGTGGATTTAAAATATCTAATACTTCTTGAGGTATTAACACTTTGTTCACTATATGAACTAAACCATTACTTGCTTCATTATCTTTTGCAATTACTTTTGCATCAGTAGTAGTTTTATCTCTTATAAAAATATCACCATGGCTTACAATTGAAAATATTCTTTCTGTTTGAACTGTTCTAAAAGCACGATGATTTCTTAAGCCCCTTGAGCGTATTGTTCTATTAGCTACTACATGATATTTAAGTATGGTTGCCAATAATTCTTTCTCTTCTTCGGTATCAAAATCAGCAAGGCTATTGTAATCATTACCAAGCGCATCTAATAAGTTTTGGAAAGCTGCATTGGTTGGTGCAAATACCGTAAAAGGACCATCACCACTTAATATATCAACTAAACCTGCGTCTGCTTGCAGTAAAGCTGCTACTAAAGAACTTAAATTGTCTACAGATTGTGCTAGTTCTACAATATTAGGAGTAGGAGGGTTTAAAATATCTAAAACTTCTTGTGGTATTAAAACTTTATTGATAACATGAACTACGCCATTACTAGCTTCAATATCTTTTAAGACTACTGTTGCATTATTATCTGTAGCATCTTCTATATGGATGGTGCCATTTTTAATGTTGATACCTACTTTTTCTCCTTGTACGGTCTCTATTTGTTGCCCATTTGATAAATCTCCAGAAAAAGCTGCAGTGCCAGATACAACATGATACGTAAGTATTTTTACTAACAATTCTTTTTCTTCATCAGTATCAAAATCAGTAAGGCTATTGTAATTACTACCTAAAGCGTGTAATAAATTAATAAAAGCCGCATTGGTTGGAGCAAATACAGTGAAAGGTCCATTGCCATTAAGTGTTTCTGCTAATCCTGCATTAGCTTGTACTAATGCGTTTACTAGTAAGCTAAGATTATCTGTTGCTACTGCAATTTCTACGATTGTTTCTAAATTTAATGTTGCTACAAAATCAATAGCAGCTTGTGGTAAAAGCACTTTATTAATGGTATGTGCTACTCCATTAGAGGCAAGAATATCTGTTGCTGTAATTTCGGCATCTACACCTGAAGCATCACCAATAACAAAAGAATCGCCACTAGCAATAATTTCTAAACTGTTATCAGCAAGAGCTGTACCTACAGTACTTGGAGCAAGATCTGCTTCTAATACACTAATAGGAAGTACGTGATATAAAAGAATGTCTTTTAATAAAGCCATTTCTTCATCGGTATCAAAATCATCTAAGCTATTATAATCATCTCCTAGAAAATCTAGTAAAGCAATGAAGGCATCATCCGTAGGCGCAAAAACAGTAAAAGGTCCATCGCTATTTAAAGTATCTACCAATCCTGCTTTAATAACGGCAGCCTCAAGAATAGATAAGGCTTCACTAGCTACAACAATGTCTACAAGCGTATCTGAACCATTAATTGCATCAATAACTTCTTGTGGTAGTAATACTTTACTAATAACATGTACCACGCCATTACTAGCATTTACATCAGCCATTAAAACTCTAGCATCTGCATTTGTGGCATCTTGTACAAATACATTACCATCATCTAAACGAATAGTAAGCGTTTCTCCTTGTACCGTTTCTATTTCTTGACCATCAGATAACTGCTCCGAATTTAGGCTATTACCAGAAATGACATGGTAAGTAAGGATTTTAGCTAATAAGGCTTTGTCTTCTGTAGTTTCAAAGTCATCGAGAGAATTGTAATTTTCAAGTTGACTTAATAAAGCAGTAAAAGCATCATTTGTTGGTGCAAATACCGTAAAAGGCCCATCACTGCTTAATGTGCTAACCAGATTATTATTGGTGTCTTCATCTGCTTTTAGTAAAGCTGCTACTAGATTACTAAGAGCGTCAGTAGCTTGTGCCGTTTCAACAATATTTGGTGTTGTAGTTACTGGATCATCTTTTTCTTTTTCACAAGAAATCGTAAAAGTGATTAAGGCTAATATAAATAGCACCTTTTTTAAGTGGGGTAGTGTTTTCATTTTTAAAAGTGTTTTTAGAGTTATTGTTAGAAAATTTTAATTTATTTTTTTGTTTAATTAATTATTATATATGTTAGACATTTCAAATTTATTTTTTGTGTAGATATGTTAGAAATACCTCCTTTACTTTTAATGTAAAGGAGATATTTATTTAGATGTTTAGTAACTATCTAATTACTCTACTTATAGCATGTATAATGCCATTAGAAGCTTGTACATCTGTGATTATAATTGGGTTAACAGTTTCGTCTGTTCCTATAATTCCAGGAGTACTTGCGTCAATAGTAATGTTAGTGCCTCCAAGAGTTTCAACCATCATTCCATCTATTCCTGCTAATTCAGAAGCTTGTACATTACTGCCAGCTATAACATGTAGTTCTAATACAGTTGCTAAAGTTGCAGTTTCGATATCTCCTAATCCAGAGACTCCTAAGTCTGTAAGTAAATCTCCAAATGCATCGTTTGTTGGAGCAAATACCGTAAAAGGTGCAGGTGCAGTTCCGTCAGCAGTACTTAGTGCAGCAACATATCCAAAAGAAGCTTCTCTGGTTAAGGCACTCACTAAAGTGGAAAATCTATTGTCTGCAGTGGCAAAAGTAACTACGGTAGGTAAATCTATAACACTATTAACTACGTGTATAATTCCATTGTCGGCAACTACATTTGCTGTAGTTACAGTAGAAGTACCGTTAAATGTCACTCCATTTTCTGTATCATAATAAATACTCATATTACTGCCCTCAGCTTGCCCATCTGCGAGTGTTTTGGCATAATAATTACCAGCAGCAACATTGGCTTCAAGATCTGTAGATGTGATTGCGCCAGCTATTACGTGGTTTAATAATACTTGAGTCAATACATCGGTAGGAATATCAGTTAATTCTCTACCATCTAAAAATGCTTCGAATGCAGTATCAGTTGGAGCTAATACTGTAAATGGTCCGGTGCCTCGTAATACTGTTGGTAAATCGCCATCTGCGGCTTGTAAGGCGGCTAATAAGTTACTTAAATTTTGATTTGAAATCACTAAATCTGTAATAGTTTGCGATGGTGTAGGTGTGTTATCATCATCGTCATTATTACAGGATACAGCAAATAAAAATACAATAGCTAAAAAAGAGTAGGTTTTTAATTTCAAGAATTTTTTCATGATATATGTTTTTAAATTTGTTTAATATATTTTAGATACAGTTAAACAAAAAAGGTTGCTTATCTTTTTTAATTTTAACATAATATTAGTATTTGTGGTTTTAAGATATTGGTTTAAAGTATAAGTGTTGTATTACTCAAAATTGCTTGATTAACGACTTGTGCAGGTACATAAATAAACTGTAATTTTGTATTTTTATATTGATATATTTAAATGATGAAAAAAGTTGTTGTTGGACTTTCTGGAGGGGTAGATTCTAGTGTTGCGGCGTATCTTTTAAAAGCGCAAGGATATGAAGTAATTGGTCTTTTTATGAAGAATTGGCATGATGATTCGGTTACCATTTCTGATGAATGCCCTTGGTTAGAAGATAGTAATGATGCTCTTATTGTTGCTGATAAACTAGGAATCCCATTTCAAACAGTTGATTTAAGTGAAGAATACAAAGAACGTATTGTAGATTATATGTTTAGCGAGTATGAAAAAGGAAGAACACCTAACCCAGATGTATTATGTAATAGAGAAATAAAATTTGATGTTTTTATGAAAATCGCATTAGATTTAGGGGCTGATTACGTAGCAACGGGTCATTATTGCCGAAAAGGCACTATTGTACATAAAAATGGATCAGAAACTTATCAACTCCTATCTGGTGTTGATCCTAATAAAGATCAATCTTATTTTTTATGTCAGTTATCGCAAGAGCAATTGGCAAAAACATTATTTCCAATTGGAGAATTATTAAAACCAGAGGTTCGGAAAATTGCAACAACGCAAAATCTTGTCACTGCTGATAAAAAAGATTCTCAAGGGCTTTGCTTTATTGGTAAAGTTCGTTTGCCAGACTTTTTACAACAGAAATTAAAACCTAAAAAAGGTGTTATAGTAGAAGTACCATCAGACACCCCGCAATTACAGACTACAATTCCAGATTTTAAAACAAAAAAAGAAGAATTAGCTTTCTTTTCAGAAAAACCAAGTTATCATCTAAATGATGGTAAAGTTGTGGGCGAACACCAAGGAGCGCATTACTTTACAAAAGGACAACGTAAAGGTTTAGATGTAGGTGGTACTAAAGAACCCTTATTTGTTATAGATACTGATGTAGAAGAAAATATTATTTATACAGGGCAAGGAAAAAGTCATCCAGGTTTATACCGTAGAACCTTATTCGTAAATGATAGTGAATTGCATTGGGTACGTCCAGATTTGGCTTTGCAGATAGATGAATCTATGGAGGTAATGGCACGGATACGATATAGACAGGCTTTAGAAAAAGCAATTCTTTATAAAATTGATGGAGGATTATATGTAGACTTTAAAGAAAAACAATCTGCCATTACCGAAGGACAGTTTGTAGCTTGGTATTTAGGAGATGAGCTTGTAGGTTCTGGTGTGATTTCGTAATATGTAAAAAAGATTTTTTTAGTTTTATCTTAGATCAAGAAATTATAATTTTAGTATGATTGATATTGGTGGAGTTGTTGGAGTGCTATTGATCGTATCTAATATTATCTTTTCTTACAAAGGTTTTATGAATCTCTCTTTATTTAATGCTTATAAATTTGAAGTAGATAGCGTATTAATTCATAAAGAATACAAAAGGCTTTTAACATCAGGATTTTTACATGTAGGTTGGACACACCTACTTCTAAATATGTTTACGCTATATTTTTTTAGTGACCTTTTAGAAATTAAATTAGGAAGATTTTATTTTTTAATACTTTATCTACTAAGTTTAGTAGGAGGTAATTTGTTTGCATTATACATCCATAGAAATCATGGTAACTATTCTGCTGTAGGGGCTTCAGGAGCAGTAAGCGGAGTTATATTTGCTACAATTGCTCTTTATCCCGGACTTGGATTAAGTTTTTTTGGACTTCCATTTTCAATTCCAAGTTGGATTTATGGACTTTTCTATGTAGGGTATTCTATTTATGGGATTACATCAAATAAAGATAATATTGGCCATGAAGCGCATTTAGGAGGAGGCTTAGTTGGCGTTTTAATAGCCATAGCAATGAAACCTAATGCTTTGTTTGAAAATTACTTACCTATTTTACTAATTGTTGTACCAACACTACTTTTTATTTATTTGATTGTTACAAGACCTGAAATATTAATTTTGAATAATTTTTCATTAAAACAAAAGAGTACGTATTTTGATATTGACAAACAGTATTATGAAAAAAAGCAAAACAAACAACAAGAGTTAGATAAATTACTTGATAAAATAAGTAAAAAAGGAATTGATAGTTTATCGAAAAAAGAAAAAGAAAATCTTGAAAAATATTCAAAATAGAAATATGCCAAATAAAATTACATCACTTTTTGGGATAAAACATCCTATTATACAAGGCGGTATGATCTGGGCAAGTGGGTGGCGTTTGGCTTCCGCTGTTTCTAATGCCGGTGGTTTGGGTATTATAGGTGCTGGTTCTATGTATCCAGAAGTATTACGAGAACATATTTTAAAATGTAAAAAAGCTACAGATAAACCTTTTGCGGTAAATATACCAATGCTTTATCCCGATATAGAGAAGCATATGAATACTATTGTAGCATTAGGCGTTAAAATTGTTTTTACTTCTGCGGGAAATCCAAAAACATGGACCTCTTTTTTAAAAGAAAATGGAATTACTGTCGTGCATGTAGTTAGTAGTTTAAAATTTGCTTTAAAAGCCGAACAAGCAGGTGTAGATGCTGTAGTTGCTGAAGGTTTTGAAGCAGGTGGTCATAATGGAAGGGATGAAACAACTACCCTAACTTTAATTCCTGCTATAAAAGAAAAAATATCTATTCCGTTAGTAGCTGCTGGTGGTATCGCTACTGGTGATGCAATGCTGGCCGTTATGGTATTAGGGGCAGATGGGGTACAAGTAGGAAGTAGGTTTGTTGCTAGTGTAGAAGCTTCATCACATCTATTGTTTAAGAAAAAAGTAGTAGAAATTGGAGAAGGCGCTACTCATTTAACATTAAAAGAATTAGCTCCTGTACGCTTGATAAAAAACAAATTCTATACCCAAATACAAGAATTATATGCTAACGGCACTACTCCAGAAGCATTGCAAGCCTTGTTAGGAAGAGCAAGAGCAAAGCGCGGTATGTTTGAAGGTGATTTAGATGATGGAGAATTAGAAATAGGACAGGTATCTGCCTTAATTCATGAAATAAAGCCTGCTGGTGAAATTGTAAAAACAATGATGGAAGAGTTTGAAGCGGCAAAGAAAAAAATAGTAGAATTATAGTTTATGAGTAAAAGAGAACTTCAATTACAAGCTTTTGATAGATTGTTAAGTATTATGGATGAGTTGCGAGAATTATGTCCTTGGGATAAAAAGCAAACTATGGAAACGCTACGCCACCTAACTATAGAAGAGACCTATGAATTAGGCGATGCTATTTTAGATAATGATTTAGAGGAGGTAAAAAAAGAATTAGGAGATCTTTTATTGCATATTGTTTTTTACGCAAAAATTGGAAGTGAAACAAATACTTTTGACATAGCAGATGTAGCTAATGAAATTTGTGATAAACTTATTCATCGTCATCCACATATTTATGGAGATGTAAAGGTAGAAAATGAAGAAGATGTAAAACGTAATTGGGAACAATTAAAACTTAAAGAGGGTAAAAAAAGTGTTTTAGAAGGTGTTCCTAAAGGCTTGCCAGCATTAGTAAAAGCAAATAGAATTCAGGATAAAGCATCCGGTGTTGGTTTTGATTGGGAACAACCAGAACAAGTCTGGGAAAAAGTACAAGAAGAATTAGCAGAACTTCAAGAAGAGGTAATAGCCAATAATAAAGATGCTATGGAGGCCGAATTTGGTGATGTTTTGTTTTCTATGGTGAATTATGCTCGCTTTTTAAAAATAAATCCAGAAAATGCTTTAGAGCGTACTAATAAAAAATTTATTGGTAGATTTCAATATTTGGAGAATAAAGCAAAAGGTTTAGGAAAAGCCCTTAAAGATATGACCTTAGCTGAAATGGATGTATTTTGGAATGAAGCAAAAAATGTTTAAAGAACTTTAATTTTACAGTAAGCGAAAATAAAAAAAGCTAGATTAAAAATATTTTTAACCTAGCTTTTTTGAAGTGTAATAGCGATTAATTTTTTTAATCTTCGTCAACTTCTACTTCTGTTGCAATACCATATTTTGGTTTCAATCGCTTTCTAACAGAAGTATATGTGTCAGAATATGTTTTTAAATACCCATCTTTTTCTATGTAGAGAAGTACGGGATCTTTTTCATCATCTAAAGCTACATATTCATAGAAATAGCTAAGTCCTTTTTTATCTTTCAATTCAACTATATCTACTTCTTTGTAGTTACAAATTATTTTTTTGGCATTTTTTTCTGCTTTAAAAATAATTTTATTGCCCTTAATTTGTACAATTCCACTTGCAGTAGTACCATCTTTAAAGCTTATAGTACCTTCATTTTTTTGTGAATAAGTAGCCGTGTATGCAAAGCACAAGAGTGCCAGCAGAGCTAGTATTTTTTTCGTTTTCATATAGTGTTCAGTTATATTAAACTATGTGTCTCGTAAGCAAGGTAATAAAAAAAAACTATCCGTTTGTATTTAAACTTTAAATTTTCTTTTTAGCGGAATTAATGGTGTTTTTGACGGTATTCTAGTAAAGTTTAATTCACTAATCTAAATAAACAGTTACTTCATATTTATCCAATACTACCCCTTATCTTTGTGTACTTTAAAATACGTACAAATTGTTTCAGCAATACACTAAAGAATTCCGTTATAATTTAAAGCTGTCATTTCCAGTAATTTTGGGAATGCTAGGACATACTTTTGTGGGTCTTGCAGATAATATCATGGTGGGTCGCATTGGTACAGCTGAATTAGCAGCTGTTTCTTTAGGGAATAGTTTTGTTTTTATTGCAATGTCTTTAGGGATAGGTTTTTCTACCGCTATAACACCTTTAGTAGCAGAAGCCGATGCATCTGGTGAAATTGCAAAAGGCAAAAGTGCTTTAAAACATGGTTTAGTACTTTGTACTGTACTAGGCCTGTCTTTATTTGGTTGTATACTTATTGCCAAACCATTATTATACTATATGAAACAACCACCTGAAGTAGTTTCATTAGCCTTACCGTATCTAGATTTAGTAGCATTTTCATTGGTGCCTTTAATCATATTTCAGGCCTTAAAACAATTTTCTGAAGGCTTATCGCAAACCAAATACCCTATGTATGCTACAGTGATAGCAAATGTGGTGAACATTGTGTTAAATTACCTCCTCATTTTTGGAAGTTTTGGTTTTCCAAAACTTGGAATTATAGGAGCAGCTATAGGTACATTAGTAGCAAGAATTATAATGCTGTTATACCTTTGGTTATTATTAAAAAAGGCTGCTAAATTTGAGGCCTATGTGACCAATTTTAACTTTAAAACGTTAGAAAAAAAAGTGATGCAAAAGATTATAGCTTTAGGTTTCCCTTCTGCATTACAAATGTTTTTTGAAGTTGCTATTTTTACCGCTGCCATATGGTTGAGTGGTGTACTTGGAAAAAATGCCCAAGCTGCCAATCAAATAGCATTAAACCTTTCTAGTATGACCTTTATGGTTGGTATGGGGCTTGGTGTTGCTGCTATGATACGAGTAGGGAATCAAAAAGGGATAAAAAACTTTAAAGATTTGAGACGTATAGCGCAGTCTATATTCTTTTTAACCCTACTGATAGAAATTATTTTTGCATTATTTTTCTTATTATCTAATAATTGGTTGCCTACCATTTACTTAGATATTAATAATGTAGCCAATCAAGTAGATAATACAGAAGTAATTTTAATGGCAGCTAAATTAATATTAGTAGCTTCTGTTTTTCAAATTTCAGACGGCTTACAAGTTGTTGTTTTAGGGGCTTTAAGAGGTCTACAAGACGTTAAAATACCCACTTTTATTACCTTTATTGCCTACTGGCTTATTGGTTTTCCTATAAGTTATTATTTAGGATTACATACAAATTTTGGAAGCACAGGAATTTGGATTGGATTATTAGCAGGGCTTACAGCATCAGCCATAATGTTGTATATTCGATTTAACATACAAACTAAAAAACTAATTAGCTTAAATAGTAAATAAATGGAATTTCCTAAATTTTTATTAGGGGATAATACTGATTATCCAAGCGCTATATTTATAGTGCATACAGAATATCCTAGGTTTATAATAAATCTTGAAAATGACGAAGTAGAGTGGTTAGAAGATTTTACTAGAGAAGATGAAAAAGAACTAGAATCTGAGGCTGAAAACTTAATACAACAGGCAACCGCTTTTTATGATAGAGAAGTTGCTAGATATGAAGAATAAAATAAGATGCTAGAGGAAATCATACAGTATGATAAAGAACTCTTTTTATTTCTAAATAATTTAGGAAATACTACTTGGGATGGCTTTTGGATGTTTATGACAAATAAATTTACTGCCATTCCATTATACCTATTTTTAGCATTCTTATTTTATAGATCTTATGGTGTAAAGAAGCTATTGTTGGTATTGGTAATGATTGCTTTATTAATAACAGCAACAGATAAACTTTCTACATTATTTAAATACGGAATTGGACGCTTAAGACCTTGTTATGATGATAGTTTGTATGGTCTAATGCGATTGGTAAAAGATTCTTGCGGAGGGAGATACAGTTATTTTTCAGCGCATGCAGCAAATTCTTTTGCTGTTGCTGGATTTTTTAGCATTTTATTAAAACAAAAAGTAAAATATATCGTTATTTTCTTATTAACATGGGCATTTATAGTTGCGTATAGCCGTATCTATATTGGTGTTCATTTCCCTTTAGATATCTTTACAGGAGCTATTATAGGACTAGTTTTTAGTTGGTTATTTGCAAAGTTGTATATATTTGTGATTCGTAAAATAGGTGTATGATTTCTAATACTAGGTATTGGTTTTTACTTTTTTGTGTAGTTGTAATTTATATTGCAGGAATGTTTTCTATTTTATTTGAAAACGATTCTGCGCAATTTGCAACTATGGCCATGAGAATGGTTCAAGAAAATGATTTTTTACATTTATTTAAAGGACCAAGTGAATATTTAGATAAACCACATATGCATTTTTGGCTTGCTGCTTTATCTTTTAAAATTTTTGGAATTCATGATTGGGCGTATCGAATCCCAGCTATATTGGCTACATTTCTAGGGGCATACAGTTGTTATGGACTAGGAAAATTATTATATAATACATACGTTGGTAAATTTGCAGCTTTAATTTTTCTCACAACACAGACTATTATCTTGTCTGTTATAGATGTCCGTACAGATGCTGTTTTAACAGGCTTTACCATTTTTGGACTCTGGCATTTAACTGCTTACATTAATAAAAATAGCTTAAAACATATTGTTTTAGGTGCTTTTGGGGCTGGTATTGCATTTTCTACAAAAGGACAAATAGCATTAGTTGTTATTGGTTTACCTATATTATGCCACTTAGCATATACACGTAAATGGAATCAGTTTATAAATTGGCGTGTTTTAGTTGCAATAGTCGTTTTTGCAATAACAATAGCTCCAATGTTGTATGCTTATTATATTCAATTTGATTTGCATCCGGAGAAAATTATAAGAGGTAAAGATCATCGAAGTGGAATCTTATTTATTCTTTGGGAACAAAGTTTTGAACGAATGAGTGGACAAGGAATTGGCAAGAATAGTAGCGATTACTTTTTCTTTTTTCATACCTTCTTTTGGATTTTTCTACCATGGACATTTATCTGTATCATAGCGTATTGGAGTAGAGTAGGAACATTTATTAAACTAAAATTTAAATACAATCCTAAGTATGAGTTTTTAACCTTAGGAGGAATTGCTGTAGTTTTTATTTTAATAAGTTTTGCACAATTTAAATTACCACACTATTTAAATATCATTATACCGCTGTATTCAATTCTTACAGCATCTTATTTATACAGTTTATATGTCTATACCCAGAAAAAAGCCATTAAAGTAATACTAGGTATTCAGTATTTTATGCTTTGTGTTGTATTTATTGCTAGTGCATTAATTTGCTTTTTTGTGTTTAAAATCGATTCTTTTTTCACATATGCTTCACTATTTGGTTCATACGCTTTTGCAGTATATTTTTCGCTAAAAAGAGAGGCCTATTACCTAAGAATAATTACACTGTCTGTTACAAGTTCTTTATTGATCAATGCAGTTATGAATTTTCATTTTTATCCAAATTTGTTAGAATATCAAGCAGGATCATCCATAGCCAAAAAATTGCAAGAAGAAAATATTCCTTTAGAAACAACGATCTATAAATTTTCAGAAGATCATACTTGGGCTTTAGATTTTTACAATCAAAAGCCGGTACAATCTATTTCTATAAACGAGTTGAAATATAAAAATGCGGTATGGGTATATGCTACTGATAGTGATCTTGAAGCATTACGAAAAGCTAATCTTTATTGGAATAAGCAATTAACCGTAAATCAGTTTAGAATAAGCCGTTTACAAGCTAGGTTTTTAAATCCTTTTAAAAGAGAAAAAGTACTTAATAAGAGACATCTTATTTATATTTATTAAGTAGTCATTAGTATATAAATAAATTGCAAAAGTTGAAAGAATTACTAATTTGGACAGGCAAAATTAGTGCTACTGTAATCGGAATCATATTCTGTTATACATACTTTAAATCAACTCCAACATTTCTAGATCATCCCAATAATTTGAGTAATAAAATTGAAACCATAGAAGTAGGTTATGTAAATTGGGCTTGTGATTGTGCAAACTTCTATGAAACAAAGTTGTATCAACACAATACGGCATATAGTTTAAAAGCGGAAGATTGTATTTTTATTGAACCAAATGATAAAAATAATATCATTCCAGAAAAATATTTTGATACAATTTACCAAAATCAGAATTTAAAATTGGTTGGACAGTTTTATCTAGAAAAAGGAATTTCGAGATCTTATCAAATAAAAACACCTGAAAAACCAGATTATTCCAAAGTTTTCAGGTATGAATCGTTTAAAATAATAAACAAAAAAGAGTTATAATTTAAACAGAAGTTATTAATTCTGGCTTTTTAAAATGATATACCGCGCCAAATAAGGACACTAGAGCAGTAATTAAGAAAAAGACAACACTAACACTAATAGCAGTATTTTCGTTTAAACTAAGTAAGGCTGCTCCATAGTAAAAAGTAATTTCTCTACTTCCTAATCCGCCTAAAGTAAGTGGAATTACAGATACTATAGAAGAGATTAGAAAAATAAACAAATAGGGGATAGTTGATGCTTCTATTTGTAAAGCTTTCAATATAAGCAATACCGCAACTAATTGCGATAATTGCACTAAAGCAGAATATCCAAATGATTTCCAGAAAATTGCATGTACATAGCTAAAAAACTTTTTATGAAGTAAGCAAAAAATAAAGATACTAGCAATACTAGCAGTAATAGCTACTTGTTTGCTATATATAAATAAGGAAGTGTCTAATATGGCTAATAAAATACAAGCATAAACAAAAAGCAGCAATAAACCACTTAATCTGTCTATAACTAAAACTGCTACAATTTTTTTGGTATTTATTTCAAATTTCTTTTTTATAATATAGCCTTTATAGGCATCACCACCAATTCCACCAGGTAAAAACAGGTTGTAAAACATCCCTAATAAGTATAGCTTTAGGTTACTTATTTGAGTTAAAAAAACGTTTAATTGATGAAAATAAAGATTAAGCCTTAGGGCTGCAATTACTTTTGAGATGACAAAAAAGAGAACTGCTAAAAGAAGATAAAAAGGCTGTGTTTTTTGTAGCGTTTCTAAAGCAGAATCAAGACCTATTTTGGTAAAAATAAAATATAATAAGATAACACTAATAACAATTTTTAGTGCAGTGACCAGTTTTTTATTTGGTTTTATCACCTATGGAAATATTTTTAATTCGATATGGCCGCTTATTTTGAGATTCGTAGTAGGTACGGATTAATAGTTCCATTACAATTCCTATGGTAAATAACTGTATTCCTGCTAAAATAAACATCAAGCCAAATATTAATAAGGGTCTGTTGCCAATATCATCTCCTAATAATTTGACCACTAATAAGTAGATGTTTATACCTCCTCCTAAAAAGATCAATAATGCACCAAAGATTCCGAATAAATGAATAGGTCTTTGAAAATATTTGCGGATAAAGAGTAAAAGCACCATATCTGCAATTACCTTAAAAACACGTTCTAAACCGTATTTAGAAACGCCAGCATTTCTTGCATGGTGTTTTACAGGCACTTGTTTCATTTGCGCACCTTCTAAATGTGCTAATAAGGTAATAAAGCGATGCATTTCGCCATATAAATTCAAGTCTTTGGCAATGTCTTTTGTAAATACTTTAAGGGCACACCCATTATCTTTTATATCTAATTTTGTAACTCTACGCACTAAAAAATTAGCAATTTTAGAGGGTATTTTTTTTACCAGAGAATCTTTTCTTTTTTGCCGAATTCCTGTTACTACGTCATACTCACCACTAACAGCATAGGATAGCATTTCTGGAATATCACTTGGATCGTTTTGTAAATCACCATCCATAGTAATAATATATTCGCCTTCTGCATAATCTAAACCAGCAGCTAAAGCCAAACTCTGGCCATAATTTTTCTTTAATGCAATAAGATGAACTTTATCATCTTTCATTGCTTTTACTACTTTTTTAGTAGCATCAGTAGAAAAATCATCTACATAAACTATTTGATAGGTATAGCCTTGTAAACTTTCGTGAATTTTTTGCGTTAATAGCGTTACATTCTCTTCTTCGTTATATAAAGGAACGACTATAGAAAGAAGGGAATCGGTTAAAATACTCATAGATAGTGTCTGTCTTAGGACTGCAAATTTATGATTTTAATTTTCATTTTGGAGCGCTAGCAATTTTTCTGCAGCAATAAAAGGAGAAATTTTATGAGTAGTTACTTTTTCTAAGATCTCTTCTAGTGCTTTTTTTACTTTTTTATGCTGATAAAAATTAGATTTTAATTGCTCTTCTATCGTTTGTAATACCCAATATTTATTTTGGAGTTGTCTTTTTTCTTGAAAAAACGTTGTTTTTTTATTTTCAGTGATATAATTCTCAATTACCTGCCAAGTACCATCTATACCTGTTTTTTCTATAGCAGAACACAATAATACTTTAGGAACCCAACCATTATCTTTTGCAGGGTAAAGATGCAATGCACGTGTAAACTCTATTTTGGCAAGCTTGGCTGCATTAATATTTTTTCCGTCGGCTTTATTAATTACAATAGCATCTGCCATTTCTATAATACCTCTTTTTATGCCCTGCAATTCATCTCCTGCACCAGATAATTTTAATAATAAAAAGAAATCTACCATACTATGTACTGCGGTTTCACTCTGTCCTACACCAACAGTTTCTATTAAAATAACATCGTATCCAGCTGCTTCACACAAAACAATAGTTTCTCTAGTTTTACGAGCAACACCACCTAAAGATTTTCCAGAAGGAGAAGGACGTATAAATGCATTAGAATCTTTTACAAGGTTTTCCATACGTGTTTTATCTCCTAAAATACTCCCTTTACTAATTGAACTAGTTGGGTCTACCGCTAGCACAGCAACTTTTTTACCACTTTGTGTTAATTGTTTTCCTAAACTTTCTATAAAAGTGCTTTTGCCAACACCAGGCACTCCAGTAATGCCTATTCTAACCGAATTATTTGACGATAATAAACATTTCTCAATAATGAGATTTGCTTTTTTAAGATGTTCAGGATTAGTGCTTTCTACTAAGGTAATTGCTCTGCTTAAAGCCGTTTTATCACTTTTTAAAATTGCTTTATGTAATGTTAGAGCACTGGGTTGTGATTTTCGCTTAGCAACTATTTTTTCAATAGATTTTGTGTTGATGCTTTTTGGAGGAGGGATTCCAGCATTTTCTTTTAGCGTAGCTTTTTTAGTGGTTTTTTTCACAAATGCCCAATGTTTTAATACTAAAAACTTTATTGATGTATGACTAAAGTTTTATACAAATTTAATCATTCATTTTTCGTTGTGGGTTTTTATATGCCTTATTAGTCCGTTAATTATAATTGTGTTGTAAATTTAAAAAAAGATTCGTTTTTATACTGTTCTCCGGGTTTTAATATGCTTGAAGGAAAATTAGAATGGTTTGGTGCATCAGGGAAATTCTGCGTTTCAAAACAAATAGATGGTTTTTCTTCTGGAGTGTATATAACTACTGCAGGTTGATTGGTTTTTACATTTAAACTAATACCCGAAATTGGAGAGTGTAAACAAGCAGTATATTCTTTTTTATGGCTAATAGAAAAAGGGGTGTCTAAACGAGTGTCGCCTATTCTTGTCATATTTAAAAAATCATACTTCGTATTTTTTACCTTTAGAAAATTTCCAGTAGGTACTAAATTATCATGCGTTTCTAAAATTTCTTCGCAATCTAATGTCAACTCATATCCGTTAATACTATCTTCTGTATCTATTTTAAAATAAGAATGATTTGTTAAATTGATTACTGTGGTTTTATCTGTTTGCGCTTCATGTGTAATTTGTAAAGTATCGTTAATTAAAGTATAGGTAATCGTTACATTTAAATTGCCCGGATAACCTTCTTCCATATCAGGACTTGTATATGATAGTTTAATAAAAGGAGTGTCTCCATGAGAAACTTCATCAACAGTAAAATATTTTTTATCAAAACCTTCTATACCCCCATGTAGGTGCACTCCTTTGTCAGCATGTATAGGATACTTTTTATCTTCTAGAGCAATACCTTCATTTGCTATTCTTCCAGCATATCTACCAATACAAGCACCTAAATACATAGGATTGTTAAGATAATCTTCAGGATGTTCAAAACCTAAAACCATATTGGTTGGTTTTCCATTTTTATCTTTAACAATAAGTTTTTGAATAATAGCCCCATAATCAAGTACAGTAAGGCTTATAGCGTTAGTTTTAATGGTGTTTTGAATCACAAATCATATATTTAAGTTATAAAATTACATTATTTTGAAACATCAAAATAATTGTGTCGTCTTTAAAATAACAACTAAAAACTAATAATTGGAAATTCATTACATGTTCCAAACAGATTTAATTACAAAATGTAAGCGTAATAACCGTAAAGCACAATTAAAGCTTTATGATAAATATTGTGATGGAATGTTTTGTGTAGCGATGCGCTTTGTTAAGAACAAAGATGATGCAGAAGACGTTTTGCAAGAGTCTTTTATTAAAGCGTTTCAAAAAATTGATCAATTTAAAGGTGAAGTTACATTTGGTGCATGGTTAAAAAGAATAGTGGTCAATACAAGTTTAGATTTTTTAAAAGCGAAAAAGAATGTGCACGTTCCATTGGCAGAAAATCAATTAAAACTTGTTGAAGATGAAGATTGGAGTGTTTCTAGTAAAGTGTCAATAGACGAAGTACGGGATGCAATATTAAGTATTTCCGATACTTATAAATATGTATTGATGCTGTATCTTATTGAAGGTTATGATCATTCAGAAATCTCCGAAATTTTAGCTATTCCAGGGCCAACCTGTAGAACTAGATTGTTAAGAGGTAAAGCTATTTTAAAAGAATTATTAAAAGAAAAAGTATATGGGACAGGATCTTAGAGAGTTATTTAAAGAAAAAAGAATGTCTGAAAAACCTACTTTAAAAGAAGGGCATAAAGAGCGCTTTAGTGCATTGTTAGATGATGCTTTTCCAGTTGCTCAAAAACCTGCTTTTTCTGTATATAAAATAGCGGCTGCCGTTTTGCTTTTATGTGGTCTTAGTAGTATAGGATATATGTTTTTTAATAATGGAGATATAGAAAAAACTACAACTATTGTTGGTACTGAAAAACCAAAAGAAGATGCTAATAGTAGTATTTCTTTAGGTGATTTATCTCCAGATTTAAAAAAGATAGAACAGTACTATGTAGCCAATATTAATTTAGAATTAGCTCAAATAGAAATAAAAGGTGATAATAAAATCATTGTAGATAATTTTATGAATAGATTATCTGAATTAAATGAAGAATATCAAAACCTTAATGAAGAGCTAAATACCTTAGGGCCAAATGATCAAACTATTAATGCCTTGATTACTAATTTACAATTACGTTTAAAGTTGTTATTAAAATTAAAAGAAAAATTAAACGAATTAAAATCATCAAAAAATGAAACAGTACAAAATATATAAATTTATTCTAGCCTTAGGTTTTATACTTACTAATTTAAGTCTAACAGCACAAAAACAATCAAAAACCTATAGTGAAATTTATAATGTTGGTGATGATGCGGTATTAAATATTAATACCACACACACAGATATTGAGTTTGAAACTTGGGATAAAAACCAAATTTCTATCGAAGCCATTGTAGAGATTGATGGTGTTGAAATTGAAGATGTTGAAAAATATTTTGAACGGAATGAAGTTAAAATCACTGGAAATAGCAAAGAAATAAAAATTAATACAGGATCCTCTAATCGTTGGTTAGATCATGTGGGAAATGGAAATTTTGGTCATGTTACATATGAAGACTTTGATTTTGATATCTCTCACATAGAACCTTTAGTGATTGAATTGGAAGAGAGTGCTTTGGATTTGGGTGATGCTGTAATAGATCTTACCGATAATATACCAGAATTTGATCATAAAGCTTTTAAAAGAGAAGGAGATTCATATTTAAAAAAATGGCAAAAAGAATTTGAGAAAAATTTTGGAGACGATTTTGATGGTGCTGTAAAAATTAAAATAGCGAATAGTAAAAGGAAACTTAAGAATAAAAAAGGAATAGATGCAAAAAAGAAAGCATATGAAGAAAGAAGAAAACGATTTGTAGAAGCTAGAAAAGAACGTGAAGCCGAATACAAAGAACGTAGAAAAGAACGTGAGGCTGAATACAAAGAGCGCAGAAAAAATTTAACTGAAAGAAGAGAAGAATGGATAAATAGGATTACAGAACGTGAGAAAGATCCAAGAGTATTTTGGAATGGTGATCACAAACCAAGTGTTTTTTATTTTGATGGTCGTGAAGATGGAAAAAATGCTAAAGTAAAGGTAACAAAGCGTATAAAAATAAAAATGCCAAAATCGGCTACTTTAAAAATGAATGTGCGTCATGGTGAGGTAAAACTAGCAGCTAATACCAGAAATATAAATGCTACTTTGGCATATACAGATTTATATGCCGCTACTATAGATGGTGATAAAACACAAATTAATGCATCTTATTCTCCTATAAGCATTCAAAAATGGAATTATGGAAGATTAAATGTTGATTATTCTGATCATGTTACTTTAGAAGAAGTGAATCACTTGACCTTGAATGCAGTATCTTCAGATATCAATATTGATAATTTAATGAAAAATATATACGCAAAGAATAACTTAGGGGCGCTACAGATTAATGCTGTAGCCCCTAATTTTTCTACTATTGATATTGCTGTAGATAATGGCGAATTTTCTTGTAAAATGCCTAAGGTAATTGCTTATGACGTTTACATTAACGGAACAAGGTCAAAAGTACATTGTACAACAAATTTAACACTAAACAAAGTAGACAATAACGGAACAACGATATACAAGGGTTACCATAAAAATAAAAACAGTGATAAAACAGTTACAGTAACGTCTAACTATAGCAATATTGTAGTTGAATAATATTAATGATTTGCTTCAGCTTCCTTCTTTAATAATTCTGGATGTCTTTTTTTAAATCGATTTAAACGTGGTACTGATACAGCGCGTATATAAGACTGATTGGGATTTCTTTTTTCAAAATCTTGGTGATATTCTTCGGCATCATAAAACACAGTAAATTTAGTTACTTCTGTAGCTAGTGGGCTGTCATAAATTTTAGCAGCTTCTAGTTTTGCCATATAATCTTCAATAATTTTTTTCTCTGCTGCATTTTTATAAAAAGCTATAGAACGGTACTGGCGTCCCATATCGGGCCTTTGCCCATTAACAGTAGTAGGATCATGAGAACCATAATAAGCAATTACGAGCTCCTCAAAAGAAATTACTTTTGGATCGTAATATATTTCAACAGCTTCAGCATGTGAAGTTCTTCCATAGCCCACCTGTTCATATGTAGGATTCTTTTCTGTACCACCTGAATAACCAGAAATTACCTCTTTAACTCCTTTTACACTCTCAAAAATTGCTTCTACACACCAAAAACAACCACTTGCAAAATATGCAGTTTCGTATTTATCTAAATCTTGTTGGTTTGCAATAGCAATTTCTTTACTGTTATCTTTAGCTTTACTTTTAGACTGACAGCCAATAGAAACAAATGTTAATACTAATAAAAGAGTAATTTTAATTAATTTCATGATATGATTTTATAAAATATTAGTACAAGAAATATATAAATCCTTACATTATTAGATATTGCTTATTCTTGTATTCTTAGTTACCATAGCGTTACATATGTTTTTAAGTTAAATTACCAGATGAATTCTTTTGAAAAAACTCTTACTGAGGTCTCAGAACAACCTATAGCAATTTTAGACACTGCTATTCATTTAAATACATATACAAATTTAGATTTATCTGTTCATAATACGGCATTAAACTCCATTGATATTACTCAGCCTACAGAATGTCAAAAATATATAGATACTATTTTGCATTCCAATAAGGCTACAGTGGCGTACGGTGGTTATTTAGAAGAAAGAAATTTATATGCAGATAAAAGTAATTTTTCTGAAAATAAAGATGCTTTACGTAACATTCATTTAGGTTTAGATTTCTGGACAAAAGTTGGCACCAAAGTATTAGTTCCTATAAAAGGTATAGTGCATAGCTTTAAGAATAATGCTGTTAAAGGTGATTATGGTCCAACCATAATTCTTTCGCACAATACAGGCGGTATAGAATTCTATACCCTATATGGACACTTAACCATAGCGTCTTTAGACAAATTGTATGTAGGTAAAGTTTTTGAAGATGGAGAAGTTCTAGGAACAATAGGGGAGACGGCTATAAATGTAAACTATGCGCCCCATTTACACTTTCAAATTATTAAGAATATAGCATTGTATATGGGTGATTATCCTGGAGTTTGTACAAAAAAAGACCTGCCTTTTTATGCTGAAAATAGTCCAAATCCAAATCTATTATTGAAAGTATAATTTTAAAAAGTCGATGAAATGCATCTCATTTCGATGAGCGAAAACAGGTGTAATATCGATGAACGGTTAAAGAGAACACTTTATCCAAGTTTTGATCAGATACCTAAAAATAAGGGGTTTTGAGCGATTTTTAAAGAAATAGACCTGTGTTTGCTACTAACTTTGCAGTGTAACTAAAACGCAAGTCATGAAATTAATTATTACAATATCTTTTATTCTTTTTACAACTCTTTTTGCAAATGCTAATACTAAAAACACAGAAGTAAAAGTAAAAACAATAACTAAAACAGTAGTTATTATAAATAGTATTGAAAAAACAGATAATATTGCTCGTTTATATCTGTACAAAAATTCTAGAGTAAAGAAAGAATTATCTTTTTATACCAAAAGAAATAGAGCTAAATTGGCTTAGTTCATTAAATACTACTTTATTTTGCGTTTTACGTTTACATGTACTATATAACTAAAGCTACAAAAATTACTCTCCTTAACTTTGCCAATGGCAGAATAATATAATTCTTTCCATTACATACTCATCTTATCTACGTTTTTGTTAGATACCGAAAAATAAACTGCCTTGAGCGATTATAAAGTAGCTACGACCACTATAGCTGTTAAATTTATAGTTGTAAAACAAAGCAATTATGATTTTAACTATAATACTGATTACTATAGTACTATTTTTTTCTTTTTATGGGGTAAGTAGAAATAATAAAAATATATTAAAACCAATTATGGTATATATTCAAAAGAAAAAATAATTTTTATAGTTATTATTCAGGTTTCTATTTTTGATGTAGTTCTAAGTTTTATCCTAAAAATAGCAACTTCACTTTTTTAGATAGTTATAGGTTTTTGCTTAGATGGGTGGATGAATACTATCGTTTATCGGTTAAAAAATATGCATTTTATCGAAGTTTTGTTCAAACAACAGATATTAGTGAGTTTGGGCGACTTTTTTGTGTTATCATGGAAGTTATTATTACATTTATAATTAGACTCCCAAATCTACCTACATTATGAAATCAATTATTACAATCCTTTTTGCTTTATGCATTGGGTTTTTTACTTACGGAAACGAGAAAAAACCAGAAAATAAAATAACTTTAAAAGCAAAACAAGTTGTTTTGTTCAAGGTCAATATTTTAAAATCAAATCCTCCAACACAAATTACTCGTTTATACTTATTCAAGAATTATAGGGTACAAAAAGCATTAAATTTTACAACTAAAGAGAATGAATTTGAAGTTTTAGTTTAAAATTTAGATTGAATCTTTCTGTTTAATTATAATTCAATTTCACAATAATTTTGTGTTCAGAATCAATTTTAAGATTTTAAAAACTATTCAAGACATTTATCACCTTACATAAATCTGTATCTTGAGGATTTTCTCATGACTATTTCTAAATGCGAAAAGAAAGTGTTTATTTGTTGAACTCAATTTTGATAAGTTGAAAAGACTTACTCAAAATTGTATGTTAGAATTCATACTGCTTTTTCTGTAAAATCTTGGTTGACTCGTTATATCGGCAAAGGCTTGTAATAAGGCTTAATACTTTTTATATCACTTAAAACACTATCGAAATAGCCCTCTATACTGTTGTAATATGCTGAATGTTTTGATCAATTTCTTTAAAAATGATATTGTAATTAGTACCCTTTAGGCTATTATCTTTTTGTATAGACCCTTGTAATTGTCTAGTGAGGTTATAGATTAGCTTTAAACCTAAAGATTTCACCGTTTTTGGAGTAATGTCTTCTGAATACCCAACACCATTATCTCCAATTTTTAAAATATAATTGTCTGAATTTTTAGGTTTAATAGATATAGAGATTTCTCCTTTTTCATTTTTTTGGAATCCATATTTTAAAGAATTCGTAAGAATTTCGTTTATAAGAAGCCCTAACGGAATTGCGGTATCTATTCCTAATTTAATGTCATTTATATCTATATATAATGCAATATCATTATCATTTCCTTTTATAGAGTTTATTAAATATTTACACAGTTCTTCCACATAAGATTTATATTCTATTTTAGATAAATCTTCTCTCATATATAGCATTTCATGAACCATAGCCATACAATTTACTCTACTTTGACTGCTTTTTATAAGCGTTTTTACATTGTTGCTTTCTATATTTCTTGCTTGTAAATTAAGCAAACTAGATACTGTTTGTAAATTATTTTTAACTCTATGGTGTACTTCTTTAAGAAGCATTTCTTTTTCCTTTATACGCTGTTCTATTTCTGCTTTGGATTTATATAATTGATGATGATCTCTAAGTAAATATTTGCCAAATACGCCTCCTAATAAGTATACTGCAAATAAAATACTAATAAAATCAAAAAGTTTTTTAGATTTTTCTGGGATTACATTTTGGGTAAAATCAAAATAATAACTATCTAAAAAATAGATAGCAATAATCATTATGATGATGGTATAGAGATAAATTTTCCCAAATTTACTAGTAGAAACATAGCCTGCAAGAACAATTAAGGCTAAAATAAACATAAAAGGACTGCTTATTCCACCACTATATAGCGTAATTAATAATGTGCTGATAAGTGAAATTAAGGAAGTTGCTAATGCCATAGCAACTAATTTTTTATGAAAGGTATAAGAAATTACATTAATTAAATTAAAGACTGTGTATGAAAAAAAAATAGCAGGAAGTATTATTTTTTTTGAGTCTATGAAAAATATATAAAAGACCCCTAAAACGATACTCAAAATAGATGAAATATAATTAAACTTTATAAGGAGGCGAGTTTTATTGACCAGCCTGTTCTTATTTGTTTTCTTTAAATTCATCTGTATAATATCTTGATATTAATGATAAGAACTATAACTTTTTTAAATAAAAACTATTTTTTTGAAAAAATAGTATGATAATATTACTTATAATTTCACTTATTTTATACTTTTCTGCGTAAAAAATAAGAATTTACTATTTAATAAGTGGAGTGTTATCTTCTAAATCTTTAAAAATCACAATATAATTGGTGCCTTCTAAGCTGGTATCTCTTTCTACAGAACCTTGTAATTGTCTACTGAGGTTTTGTATGAGTTTTAAACCTAAAGATTTTGTTTTAGTAGCATCTGTATCTTCTGGGTATCCCACACCATTATCACCTATAATTAATTTATACGTTTGGTGCTCAACTTTCGTTAAAGCAATATTAATCTCTCCCTCTGTCCGATCTTTAAAACCGTATTTGAGTGAATTTGTAATCACTTCATTAATTAAAAGACCTAATGGTATAGCTGTATCTATACCTAAATCAATATCATTAATGGATACTTTTAATTGAATATTATTTTCAGCACCTTTAATAGATTTTATTAAATACTCGGCTAGTTCTTTTACATAAGACTTATATGTTATTTTAGAAAGATCTTCTCTCATATAAAGCATCTCATGTACCATAGCCATAGAATTTACTCTGTTTTGACTGCTTTTAAACAAACTTTTCATAGCTGGATTATCCATAGTTCTAGCTTGTAAATTTAATAAGCTAGAAACGGTTTGTAAGTTGTTTTTAACTCTATGGTGAACTTCTTTTAGTAAAGTTTCTTTTTCTTTTATTTTTTGATCTACTTCTTTTTTAGAACTATATAATTTATAGTGTGTTGTGATTAGTATTTTACCAAAAACACCGCCTAATATGTATACCGAAAACATAACACTTAGATAGTTAAAAACACTTCTAGACTTTTCAGGGATTACATTTCTGGTAAATTCAAAATCTCCAGCGCCTTGTACATAAATAAGGGTTATTAATAAGAATACAATATATAAATATATGGTTCCATATTGTCTGGTAGTAACATAACCTGCAAAAACTACTAAGGCCAAAACAAATATAAAACCACTATTAATGCCTCCGCTATAAAGGGTAACAATAACAGCAGCAGATAGTGCCATAATTGAGGTAATGTTGTAGGTAAGCGTTAAATTTCTATGCGATTTGTATACTAAAGTATTGACAAGATTTAAAAAACTAAAAGAACAAAATGTAAGTGGAATAACATCTGTAATATCCAAAAAGTAATAGCAAGCGATACAAAACAAAAGGGTAAGCGCACTTGAAAAATAATTTACTCTAAGTACTAATGAAGTCTTTGCTTTTAGGGACATTTATATGATTTATAAAAAGACCACTGTTTCTAATGGTTTTCAATTTATATAATTGAATTCACGAGATATTCTTCGTTACGTAAATCTAAAAGGTTTTTTGATATAATCAAAAACGACAGCTGTTTTTTAGCTGTCGTTTTACTATTTATAAGGTTTTTAACACTTAATGTTCAGTAAGAACCCATTCTCCTTTAGAAATAAGTGGTTCCGCTTGTTTATATTTTACGGTCTTACTTTCTCCAGACATTACATTTTTTATAGTAACACGGTCGTTTCTGCCAATTTTAGGAGCTTGCCTAGTAATTGTTTCTGTAACGGCTTGTCTCTGACCTTGATTTTGCCCAACCGCACGGTTTTGTGCTGCGAGTTCATCACTATTTAAAACCTCTTCTTTACTTACATTAAGTTTCTCCTTAGGTCTACTTATATTTCTTGCTTCTTGTACATTAGAAGTATTACCAGTAGGTATTTCACCTTTATATAAGAAAGAAACAACTTCTTTGTTTACTTTTTCTATCATTCCTTTAAAAAGTTCAAAGGCTTCAAACTTATATATTAACAATGGATCTTTCTGCTCATGAACTGCTAATTGTACAGATTGTTTTAATTCGTCCATTTTTCTTAAATGTACCTTCCAAGCATCATCAACAATAGCTAGTGTAATACTTTTTTCAAAATCTGTAACTAATTGTTTCCCATCACTTTCATACGCATCTTTTAAATCTGTTACAATATTATACGTTTTGGTACCATCAGAAAAAGGAACAACAATACGTTCAAATGTATTAGATTGATCTTCAAAAACATTTTTAATGACTCTATATGCATTTGCAGCACTGCGCTCCATTTTTTCTTGGTAATGCTGATAAGATGCTTTGTATAAAAGATCAGTAATTTCTTGATTACTCATTTTTCCAAAATCTTCTTCAGATACTGGAGATGTAATTGAAAAATATTTAATCAGTTCAAATTCAAAGTTCTTATAGTCACTCGCACCTTTGTTCGTTTCAACAATAACTTCACTAGTATCGTAAATCATATTGGCGATATCTACTTTTAATCGCTCTCCTTGTAAGGCATGGCGTCTTCTTTTATAGACTACTTCACGTTGCGCATTCATCACATCATCATACTCTAACAAACGTTTACGAACACCAAAGTTATTTTCTTCTACTTTTTTCTGAGCACGTTCTATGGATTTGGTCATCATTGAGTGCTGAATTACTTCACCATCTTCTAAGCCCATTTTATCCATCATTTTAGCAACCCTGTCAGAACCAAAAAGGCGCATTAGGTTATCTTCTAACGAAACATAGAATTGCGAGCTTCCAGGATCTCCTTGTCTACCAGATCTACCTCTTAACTGTCTGTCTACCCTTCTTGAGTCATGACGTTCTGTACCAACAATGGCTAAACCACCAGCTGCTTTAACTTCATCTGATAATTTAATATCGGTACCACGACCCGCCATGTTTGTGGCTATCGTTACAATACCAGCTTTACCTGCTTCTTCTACAATATCTGCCTCTTTCTTATGCAATTTTGCATTTAAAACATTATGAGGTACTTTTCTAATGCCTAACATTCTAGACAATAACTCAGAAATTTCTACTGATGTTGTACCAATTAATACAGGTCTGCCCGCTTTCGAAAGTTTAGTTACTTCGTCAATAATGGCATTGTATTTTTCACGTTTTGTCTTGTAAATTAAATCATTTCTGTCATCTCTGGCAATAGGTCTGTTGGTTGGGATCTCCATTACATCTAACTTATAGATTTCCCAGAATTCACCAGCTTCTGTAATAGCAGTACCCGTCATACCAGACAATTTACTATACATCCTAAAGTAGTTTTGTAAAGTAACCGTAGCAAAAGTTTGTGTGGCTGCTTCTATCTTTACATTTTCTTTAGCTTCAATAGCTTGATGCAGTCCATCTGAGTAACGACGACCGTCCATAATACGCCCCGTTTGCTCATCAACAATCATTACCTTGTTTTCCATTACTACATACTCCACATCTTTTTCAAATAAAGTATATGCTTTTAATAGCTGGTTTAAGGTATGGATACGTTCTCCTTTTACACTAAACTCTTTAAATAATTCGTCTTTAAGCTCAGCTTCTTTTTCAATGTCTAAGTTTTGAGTCTCTATTTTGGCGATTTCTCCACCAATATCTGGCATAATAAAAAACTCTTTGTCTTGTTCACCAGAAATATGTTCAACTCCTTTTTCAGTAAGTTCTATCTGATTATTCTTCTCATCAATAACAAACCACAATGCTTCATCTACTTTAGGCATTTCACGGTTGTTATCTGCCATGTAGAAATTTTCTGTTTTTTGTAGCAATTGTTTTACACCTTCTTCACTTAAAAACTTAATTAAAGCTTTGTTTTTGGGCAAACCTCGGAATACACGTAGTAATTGAAAACCTCCTTCTTTAGTGTCACCCTCAGTAATTAATTTCTTTGCTTCTGATAAAACACCTGTTAAATATTTTCTTTGTAGCTGTACAATATCAGCTACTTTAGGTTTTAACTGATCAAATTCATGAATATCTCCTTTTGGTACGGGTCCAGATATAATTAATGGTGTACGGGCATCATCTACCAAAACAGAATCTACCTCATCTACAATTGCATAATTATGAGGACGTTGTACCAAATCACTTGGTGTATGGGCCATATTATCCCTTAAATAATCAAAACCAAACTCGTTATTAGTACCATAGGTAATATCAGCATTATATGCTGCTCTTCTACCATCTGAATTAGGCGTGTGATTATCAATACAATCTATAGTTAAACCATGAAATTGAAAAATTGGAGACATCCAAGCACTATCCCTTTTTGCTAAATAATCGTTTACAGTTACAAGATGTGTACCATTACCTGTTAAAGCATTTAAATATAGGGGTAGGGTAGCTACTAAAGTTTTTCCTTCCCCAGTTTGCATTTCTCCAATTTTACCTTGGTGCAATGCGATACCACCTATAAGCTGTACATCGTAATGGATCATATTCCAGGTTACTTCTTTTCCGGCAGCATCCCAAGAGTTTTTCCAAATAGCTTTATCACCATCTAGCGTAACATAGTCTTTTGTTCCAGAAAGCTCACGATCATATTCTGATGCGGTAACAGTAAGTGTGGTATTATTTGTAAAACGTTTTGCCGTTTCTTTAACTACAGCAAATGCTTCTGGAAGTATGGTATTTAATGTTTCTTCTGAAACTTTATACGCTTCTTCTTTAAGACGATCTATTTCAATATAAATATTTTCGTTCTTATCGATGTCTTTAGATGCTTTTACCTCTTCTTTAAGTGCTGCTATTTGATCATTAATTTCTTTACAATCATCTTGTATCTTCTGTTTAAATTCAGCAGTCTTTGCACGAAGTTCATCAATAGATAATTGCTCCAATTCTTTCTCAAAAGAGTGTATTTTGTCTATTAAAGGCTGTAATTCTTTTACATCTTTTTTTGCTTTGTCTCCTACAAAAACCTTTAAAATTGAATTTAAAAAACTCATATTTATATAGTGTTACTTGATGTTTTTTGCTTTAAATAGTTCTAAATAAAGCAGTTTCATTTTCTTTAGTACTTATATCTAAGAATACTAACAGTGAATACCAAAATTAAGTAAAAAAAAAGCCTCAGATGAGACTTTTATATTGTTATTATACTACTATTTAATATTCATCCTCATTCCAGAGGTAGTCTTCTTCTGTTGGGTAATCTGGCCAAATTTCTTCAATAGATTCATAAATCTCTCCACCTTCTTCTTCCATAGATTGTAAATTCTCAACAACCTCTAAAGGGGCACCAGTTCTAATTGCGTAATCTATTAATTCATCTTTACTTGCTGGCCAGGGTGCATCACTTAAATAAGATGCTAATTCTAAAGTCCAATACATGCTATTCGTATTATTTTAATTTTTTGCAAAAATAATTTTTTAATCGAAATAGCCAAGTTTATTTGGCTATATTTTTGCGTTAATATTTTGATAACGAATAAATAACGAATTTATTTCTCTTTTTCAGGAATCCATTTTACTTCATCCGCTCCTAAATCTATTGACAATTTCCGTGCCAACACAAAAATATAATCAGATAATCTATTAATGTAAACAAGAACATTAGCATCAAAAGGTTCGTTTTCATTTAAAAGAGATGCTAAACGCTCCGCTCTACGGCATACTGTACGGGTAATATGACAGTATGACACGGTGGTGTGCCCACCTGGTAGTATAAAGTGTGTCATAGGAGGTAAATTAGCATCCATAGCATCCATTTCTGTTTCTAAGAGTAGAATGTCTTCATTACTTATTTTAGGAATATTTAAACGTTCTTTACCATTTTTTAGGAGTAATTTTTCTGGAGCTGTAGCTAATACAGCACCTACAGTAAAAAGCCTATCTTGTATTCTAGACAATATTTTTTTAGAATGCAAGTCTATTTCTTGGTCGCGGATAAGTCCAATCCAAGAATTAAGCTCATCTACTGTGCCGTAACTATCTATTCTAATATGATGTTTTGCTACTCTGGTGCCTCCAAAAAGTGCTGTAGTTCCTTTATCTCCTGTTTTGGTATATATTTTCATGTACTCTAAATGTTTTATGTATACTGAGATACGCTATTTAATTGAAAAATATTTTGGATGGCAATTCATAAGAAGTTTATAAGCGTATTGCCTCGCAGTTTGTGATTTTATAAAAAAGTTTAAGGGTTTATATGTTGAATAGTTTTGCATAGATAACTTTAACCCATATCCCATAACCCATAACTCATTATCTCTTATCCCTATCCATAAACTTACGTTCTTTTCGCTTTGCGTTTCGTTTTTTAGTAGCACCTATATTAAAAATAAAAATGGCTAATAAAACTCCTGCAATGATGTATAGTGCATAATCTCCCATATCATTTATTTTATGCTTAAAATTACTAGTTTATATCCGAATTATAAAATGTTCTTTTGCTTGTTCTTTTCTAAAAAAGAGCATTCCGCAATAGTACATATCTATGCTAACAGTAATGTATTTTATTTGAATAATTTCTTTCCAAATTTCCTGTTTTTGGTTAAGATTATCGATGAATACAATACTCTCATTATGTATAGGTGCCATTTCTAATATTTTTAGAAAATAACTTTTATCTTTTAAAATATCCAAATACATATAATTAGATGATTTGGAATCAATTTTAATTGATGGAAAATGAATTAAGATTTCTTTTTTTAACTTTTTATTGTCTGAAGCTAGATTAAGATTTGAAACCTTAAAGTATGCGATGCTTTTAAAAAAGGTATTTAAGTTTTTTTTTGAATGCTTTTTTTTGCCAGAGTACAAGCATTTGGTTACAAATGCATATACAAAAGGAGAATGTACACCATGTTGGTTGGTGGAGTTGAATAAGAATTTTATATATTTTGTTAGGTTGGGCACTATATTAAAATTACTCTTCCATCATTGCAGAAAGTTCAAACCAACGCTCTGTTTTGATTTCTATATCATTTTCTATTTGCTTTAATTCTTTTGAAAGTGCTGCAATTTCATCACCTGTAAGCGTACCATCCATGAATTTTTCTTGCGTCTCAATTTTACTAGCCTCTAATTTCTGAATATCTTTTTCGATACGATTATATTCTTTCTGTTCGTTAAAAGATAGTTTTTTAGCTTTCCCTTCATTTTTCCATGAACCTTTTTCTGAAGGTACTACGTTATCTTGTGTTTTCTCTTTTTTAGCAGCTCTATTTTCTATCACAACACTGTCTTCATAAGCTCTAAAATCTGAGTAATTTCCTGGAAAATCTTCTACTTCGGTATTACCTCTAAAAACAAATAAGTGGTCTACAATTTTATCCATAAAATACCTATCATGCGAAACAACTAAAAGACAGCCTGGAAAATCCATTAAAAAACTTTCTAAAACATTAAGGGTAACAATATCTAAATCGTTTGTAGGTTCATCTAAGATTAAAAAATTTGGATTTTGTATAAGAACGGTACATAGATACAGGCGTTTGCGTTCACCACCGCTCAGTTTTTCTACAAAATCGTATTGTTTTTTACGATCAAAAAGAAAACGCTCTAAAAGTTGTTGCGCTGAAATTTGCCGCCCTTTTTGTAACGGAATATAATCACCAAATTCTCGAATAACATCAATTACTTTTTGCCCTTCTTTTATATTGATTCCTTTTTGAGTATAATACCCAAACTTTATAGTTTCCCCAACAATTACTTTACCACTGTCTGGTTTTTCTGTCCCTGTAATGATATTTAAAAAAGTAGATTTTCCAGCACCGTTTTTTCCAATAATCCCAATGCGTTCTCCTCGTAAAAAATTATACTCAAATTTGTCTAAAATAGGTTTGCCAGGGTATGACTTAGAAATTTTATGAAGTTCAAGAATTTTACTTCCCATACGTTCCATATTAATCTCTAATTGTACTTCGTGATCTTTTCTACGTTTACTAGCTTTCTCTTTTATATGATAGAAATCATCAATTCTAGATTTAGATTTTGTGGTTCGTGCTTTTGGTTGCTTTCGCATCCAATTTAATTCCTTTTTAAATAATAGTTTAGATTTATGTTGTTCTGTGTTTTCTTGTTCTATTCTGGCTTCCTTTTTCTCTAAATAATAGGAATAATTACCCTTGTATGGATGTAAAATGCCTTCGTCTAATTCTATAATTTCATTGCATACACGCTCTAAAAAATAACGGTCATGTGTTACCATAAAAAGCGTAATGTTTTCTTTAGCAAAGTATTGCTCCAACCACTCGATCATCTCTAAATCTAAATGGTTTGTAGGCTCATCTAAAATCAGTAAATCTGGCTTATTGATGAGCGCATTGGCAAGTGCAATCCGTTTTTTTTGCCCACCAGATAGAACATTTACTTTTAAAGAAACATCATCTAAATTTAATTTAGAAAGGATCTGTTTGTACTGACTTTCAAAATCCCAAGCAGAAAAGCGTTCCATAGCTTCAAAAGCAGCTTGGTATGCGTCTTGGTCTTCTGGGTTTTCTAGTGCTTTTTCATACGCTCTAATTACTTTTAAAACCTCATTATCTGAAGCAAAAATAGTTTGTTCTATAGTTAAGGTAGGATCTAAATTTGGTTCTTGCGCTAAAAACGAAACACGTATACCTTTTCTATAATTTACTTTACCAGCATCTGGAGTATCTAAACCAGATAAGATATTTAAAATAGACGTTTTTCCACTTCCATTTTTTGCAATAAAAGCAATTTTTTGATCTTTATTAATCCCAAAAGAAATATTATCAAAAAGGACATGCTCGCCATATGCTTTGGCTATATTTTCTACAGACAGTAGGTTCATTTGCGTGATTATGAATTAAATAAAAGGTTTATTTAGCCATCAAAACTATTTATAAAAGAGAATTAATATATGTTTCTGTACAGTTAAGAACTATAAATGATTTGTAATTAATATAAACTTATACTGGCTTTAACCTAACATATTTTAAATCTTATTTTATTTAAAAGGATTGCTTTTTTAACCAAGACTGTAAAAATACATATCTGATGGCTAATGCTAGCATTATAATGATAATTAAAGGGGAGAATATTTGAATTTTAAAGATCCATACTACAGTAGTAACTATAAGTAAGCTTAAAAGAAATAATATATACTTTCTAGACCAACGGGGTAAATTACTTTTTTGGAGCGTAAAAAATGCAAAAACAAGGTTTAAAGGAAAAACCCATAAAAAATTAAAGTTTTCTACAGTAGCTTTATGGTCAGTACCAAACCATAAAAAAAGAACTAAAATACCAGCAATACCAGTCGCAAAGAATAAAAAGAAATCTAAAGCCCTATTTCTTGTTTTATTTTTATGATCACGGTAGCTAACAAAAACAGTAAGAATCAATAATACAGATAAGCAAAATAATGGGGAAAGGAAAAAAGAACTATTTTTTTCTGTAGGTGTTTCTTCTAGTAGAAGAGTACTTTCTGTTGTTATTGCTTTTCCATTCATATAGGTATTTGACATTTGCTCAAAAACATATAGCGGTAAAAACAGATGTTCTTTTTTGGTCGCTTTTCTATCGATTACAGATCCTAAGGCAAGGTCTATTCCAAAATTAGACCAAGAGTTGGTATCTAGATTTTCATGAATCAATTGCCTAAAAGTATTTTCTTTTACCAAATGATCATAATTATAGCTAATATGATCACCAAAAACAGTTGAAAAGACTATAGGAATTTTAGTAGCACAGTTATCAAATAAAAAATCATATTTGTAATATCTGTTTTCGGGCAAGTGATTATCTTCTAAGAACTTAAATAATTGGTTGCGTTCTGCTTGATTGATTTGTAATAGTTGTTCTTTTACCCATCTGTTTTCAATTTCGTAGGTGTACATAAAATTTTTAAAAGAATGCCTTGCCAATTGGTATAGTAATTTTCCTTGCGTAAATTTTAAATAGAAATTGGGAGTGTTAAAATCAAAATGTCCGTAATTATAAACAACATCTATCCTTAATTCAGGATCTTGAATTCGTATAGCAGTATGACCAAATTTAGAATGTAATTCATCAGCAGTGCCTACTGTTAGTAAGCTTACTTTAGATGAGGTAGATAATTCTGGAAGTTGTGAAAAACCAATTGTTGTACTAAGTAAAAAAAGAAAAAGAATTATTTTTTTTAATTGCATTGTAACTTCACTTTTTAGTCTTAAAAAACAAATATCTGAATAATTTGCTGTACTAAATAAGCGAAACAGAATTTTATACTATTTTTACGAAAACCAATCTTCATGAAAAAGTATATTCCCAATTTTATAACATTATTAAATGTACTTTGTGGGTGTATTGCTACTTTATTTGCTGTAATAGGGGAATTTCAACTTGTAGCGCTATTTGTATTTTTAGGAATATTTTTCGATTTTTTTGATGGTTTAGCATCCAGGGCTTTAGATGTTAAAAGTGAATTAGGCTTACAATTAGATTCTTTAGCAGATATGATTACAAGCGGTTTAGTACCAGGAATTGTAATGTTTAAGTTATTAGGGATGTCTATTTCTAGTGATTGGAATATGGAAACTTCTTTTGCTTTAGCGGATATACAATTAATGCCTTTTCTGGGGTTTTTAATTACAATGGCTTCAGCCTATCGTTTGGCAAAATTTAATATAGATGAAAACCAAACTTCATCTTTTATTGGTCTTCCAACACCTGCTAATGCCCTGCTCGTTATTTCTTTACCCTTAATTCTACTATATCAAAATAATGATTATTTAAATAGTATTATTCTAAACAAATGGTTTTTATTAGTAATCACGCTATTAAGTGCTTATCTGTTAAACGCAAAATTGGCGCTTTTTGCTTTAAAGTTTAAAAACTGGGGGTTTAAAGAGAATGGGCTGCGTTATATTTTTTTGATAATAAGTTTAGTACTGCTCATAACTTTACAATTTTTAGCAATACCTATAATTATTTTATTTTATATACTGGTTTCTTTATTTTGGAAAAGTACAGCTGATTAGCCTAAAACAATTTCTTTTTACGCAGCTCAAAATTCTGTCCTAAATACACTTTACGCACCATTTCATCAGCAGCAAGTTCTTCTGGTTCTCCTGATTTTAGGATGCCCCCTTCAAACATTAAATACGAACGTTCTGTAATGGCAAGTGTTTCTTGTACATTATGATCTGTAATTAAGATACCAATATTTTTGTCTTTTAATTGCGCAACAATACGTTGTATATCTTCTACAGCAACAGGATCTACACCAGCAAAAGGCTCATCTAATAAAATAAATTTTGGATCTGTTGCTAATGCACGTGCAATTTCGGTACGTCTACGTTCACCACCAGACAATAAATCACCACGGTTTTTACGAATATGACCTAAGCTAAATTCTTCAATGAGCGATTCCATTTTCATTTCTTGCTCTTTCTTACTCAGGTTCGTAAGTTGTAGTACACTTAATATGTTTTTTTCAATACTTAATTTTCTAAAAACAGAAGCCTCTTGTGCTAAATATCCAATTCCGTTTTGTGCTCTTTTGTACATCGGAAATTTAGTAATATTCATATTATCTAAGTAAATATTACCGCCATTAGGTTTTACGAGACCAACAATCATGTAAAAAGAAGTTGTTTTTCCTGCACCATTAGGTCCTAGAAGTCCAACTATTTCTCCTTGGTTTACTTCTAAAGAAATTCCTTTAACTACTTGCCGTCCTCTATAGGACTTCATAATATTGTCTGCACTTAACTTCATACTACTACTTAATTGTTTTGATGATTAGTTGAAAATGTTTTTAAAACTACTATCAATTGCAATTCCTGTTTAATGCTCAAAACTAATGTAAAAAATACGTAGTCAGTAGCAATTATATATTTTTTAACCTTCTTGTGTTTCTAAGGCTTCCCAATATTCATAGGCTCTTCGTAAATGTGGAATTACAATAGAACCACCAACTAAGGTAGCAATACTTAAGGTTTCCATAACCTCTTCTTTGCTAGCACCTTCATTATAAGAACTTTCTAAATGATATTTTACACAATCATCACAACGCAAAACAGCAGAAGCTACTAAACCTAATAATTCTTTTGTTTTTACATCTAAAGCACCAGCTGCATATGCATTGGTATCTAAATTAAAAATTCTTTTAATGACTTTATTGTTATCAGAAAGGATCTTATCATTCATTTTAGAACGATATGCATTAAATTCTTCAATTGGATTTGACATGCTTTTCTTTTTTTTCTTGCCGTTTTAAAACAACTTTTGATATATAAATACTAATTTGATATAAACCTAAAACTGGTACAGCTACTACAATCTGACTCACTACATCTGGTGGCGTAATAATGGCTGAAAGGATCAGTACAACAACGATTGCTATTTTACGATATTTTCTTAATATTTCTGGGGAAACTAGGCCTACTTTAGTTAAAAAATAAATAATGATAGGCAATTCAAAAATGAGTCCACAGGCAATAACAGATGACCTTACCGTAGCAATAAAAGAACTAATATCTATTTGATTTTGTATTTCTTCAGCTACTGAATAGGTACCTAAAAAGTTAATAGAAAAAGGAGCAACAATATAATATCCAAATATCACTCCTAAGAAAAATAAAAATGAAGCTATAAAAATAAAACCTTTGGAGTTTTTACGCTCATTCTCATATAAACCAGGGCTAATAAATTTCCACATTTCATATAATATGTATGGGAAGCCTACTATAAAACCAGCCCAAATAGATGTCCATATATGTGCAGAAAATTGCCCGGCCATGGTTCTATTCTGAATAGTGAATGGTAGTGCATCTGCACAAAAATCAGAATCGAAACCAAAAAAAGTAGCAATATTACAGAAGAATCTATATGTTGGGAAATTCATTTTTTTAGGACCAAATATGACCGTCTCAAAAATAAACTCCTTCATTATAAAGGCTACACAAGCAACAATAATAACAGCTAAAGTTGATCTAATTAAATGCCATCTTAATTCTTCTAAATGATCTAAAAAAGACATCTCAGCAGTACTAATTTTCTTTGCCATTATACTATACCTTCATTTATTAAATTATGCAAATGTACTACACCCTTATATTTTTCACCCTCTACAGCAAGCAGTTGCGAAATGCCATTTACTTGCATTAATTCTAAAGCTTTAACCGCTAATACATCAACAGCAACTGTTTTTGGCGCATGACTCATAATATCTTTTGCGGTTAGGTTTTTAATATTATCATGTTTGTTTAGCATTCTACGAATATCACCATCCGTTATAATGCCTACCAATTTATTATTTTCGGTAACAGCAGTCACCCCCAACATACTTTGAGAAATTTCTACAATTACTTTTTTTACCGGCGTGGTAATAGTTACTAAAGGTTTAGAATTATTTTCACAGATGTCCGAAACAGTCAAATATAGCCGTTTGCCTAACGCACCCCCTGGGTGATATTTGGCAAAATCTTTGCTTCCAAAATTTCTGAGCTTTAATAGGCTTATAGCCAACGCATCACCAAGTACTAATTGGGCTGTTGTACTGGTTGTTGGCGCTAAATTATTTGGGCAAGCCTCTTTTTCTACATAACTATTTAAAATATAATTTGCTTGTTTCCCCAATGCAGAATTTTCGTTTCCAGTAATTGCGATAAGCGTATTACCTCCTTTTTTCAGTAATGGGAGTAGCATTTTTATTTCTGCGGTATTACCGCTTTTAGAAATACAAATTACAGTATCATCTGCTTGTATCGTCCCTAAATCACCATGGATAGCATCAGCTGCATGCATAAAAATGGCTGGAGTACCAGTAGAATTTAGTGTAGCAACAATTTTGTTGGCTATCAGTGCACTTTTACCAATCCCAGTAATTACAACTCTGCCTTTAGAAGCAAGTATATGTTCTACTGCATTTGTAAAATGATCATTTAAAAATTGCGTTAAATTTTTAATAGCAATAGCTTCATTTTCAATAGTATTTCTTGCAATTTTTAAGATGTCGGTTGCTTTTTTCAAACTAATAATTTCATTTACTGATGATATTCCTAAAAGAATGTATTATATTGTTGTTACAAAATTACATAAACTATACGTTATATGTGATGAGTTATGTAAATTACTGCGCTTAGTTTTTAGAATTCTTGACAAGTGTTAAAAAAGGTTTAAATTTAGAGGTTTAAAATTGACAATAGGTAAATAAAATTATGAGTTTGAAGGAGATGGACTTGCATGCATCGTTAAAAAAATATTTTGGATTCTCAAAATTTAAAGGACTCCAAGAAGGTGTTATAAAAAGTATTCTTGAAGGGAAAAATAGTTTTGTAGTGATGCCCACAGGTGGAGGAAAATCACTTTGTTATCAATTACCAGCATTAATGCAAGAGGGTACAGCTATAGTAGTATCTCCTTTAATCGCTTTAATGAAAAACCAAGTAGATGCTATAAGAGGTATTTCTTCAGAAGACGGTGTAGCACATGTTTTAAACTCATCATTAACTAAAACAGAAATAAAACAGGTTAAGAGTGATATTACTAGCGGCATCACTAAACTTTTATATGTAGCTCCAGAATCTTTAACTAAAGATGAGTATGTAGCATTTTTACAATCTGTTAAAATATCTTTTGTTGCCGTAGATGAAGCACATTGTATTTCTGAGTGGGGTCATGATTTTAGACCTGAATATAGAAACCTTAAAGCTATTATTGGTAGATTAGATGTTAGTATTCCTATTGTTGGGCTTACAGCAACTGCTACTCCAAAAGTACAAGAAGATATTATTAAAAACTTGGGAATCTCTGATGCAAACCTCTTTAAAGCGTCATTTAATAGACCCAATTTGTACTACGAAGTACGCCCTAAAACACAAAATATAGAATCTGACATTATCCGTTTTGTAAAACAGAATTCTGGGAAATCGGGTATTATTTATTGCCTCAGTAGAAAAAGAGTAGAAGAACTAGCTCAGGTTCTTCAAGTCAACGGTGTTTCAGCCGTTCCATATCATGCAGGTTTTGATACCAAAACAAGATCTAAATATCAAGACATGTTTTTGATGGAAGATGTTGATGTAGTTGTTGCCACAATTGCATTTGGTATGGGTATAGATAAGCCAGATGTACGTTTTGTAATACATAATGATATTCCTAAAAGTATTGAAAGCTATTATCAAGAAACTGGTAGAGCTGGTAGAGATGGTGGAGAAGGACACTGTTTAGCGTTTTACTCCTATAAAGACATAGAGAAACTCGAAAAATTTATGTCAGGTAAACCAGTTGCTGAACAAGAAATTGGTAATGCATTATTACAGGAGATGGTTGCTTATGCAGAAACATCTATGTCTAGAAGGAAATTTATTCTTCATTACTTTGGAGAATCTTACGACGAGGTGAATGGTGATGGGGCTCTAATGGACGATAATACAAGAAATCCTAAAGAAAAAGTAGAAGCAAAAGAAGATTTGGTAAAATTAATCCAAGTAGTTAAAGGTACTATGGAGAAATTTAAATCTAAAGAAATTGTACTAACCTTAACGGGTAAAGTAAATGCTTTAATAGCTTCTCATAAAACAGATACAAAACCATTTTTTGGTATCGGAAAAGATAAAGATAAAGGACATTGGATGGCACTTGTACGTCAAGGTTTAGTAGCCGGATATCTTAGAAAAGAAATAGAACAGTATGGTATTCTGCATGTAACTCCTAAAGGTCATGATTATTTAGAAAAGCCAGTTTCTTTTATGATGACAAAAGATCATGTGTACAGCCAAGAAGCAGATGATGCTATCGTAAGCGCTTCTAAAAACGCAGGTGGTGTTGCTGATGCAAAATTACTTAAAGTGCTAAAAAGCTTAAGAAAAAGAGAAGCCGATAAATTAGGAGTACCACCTTTTGTAGTTTTCCAAGATCCTTCTCTTAATGATATGGCCTTAAAATATCCTATTTCTACAGTAGAATTAGTTAATATTCATGGAGTAGGTGAGGGAAAGGCTAAAAAGTATGGAAAACCTTTTGTAGATTTTATTAAAAGCTATGTAGAAGAGAATGATATTTTGCGACCAGATGATTTAGTGGTAAAAAGTACAGGTGCAAATTCTGCCTTAAAACTCTATATAATTCAGAATGTAGATAGAAAGTTACCCTTAGATGATATTGCTTCTGCTAAAGGTTTAGAGCTTCCAGAACTTATTAAAGAAATGGAATTAATAGTTTATAGTGGTACAAAGCTTAATATTAATTATTGGATTGATGAAATTTTAGACGAAGATCAGCAAGAAGAAATCCATGAATATTTCTTAGAAGCAGAAACAGATAGTATAGAAGAAGCAATTAATGAGTTTGATGACGATTATGAAGATGAAGAATTACGTTTATACCGCCTTAAATTTATAAGTGAAGTTGCTAATTAAATTCTGATTACAATAATTTAAAATAAAAAAACGACTCTTATTTAAGAGTCGTTTTTTATGTCTATTAAAAATATTTTTTAAATGTCATCAAAATCAACATCAGTAAAACTACCCGTTTCTTTTGTAGTTACTTCTTGTATGTTGTTTTCTTCTTTCTTATAATCTCTTTGATGGCGTTCAGAAATCACTTCATGACCTTTTTCATCAATGATATAGTTCATCATTTCATCAACATTTTCTTTAAAAGCAGCAAAATCCTCCTTGTAAAGATAAATTTTATGTTTTTTGTAATGGAAAGATCCATCATCATGTGTAAATTTTTTGCTTTCTGTTATTGTTAAATAATAATCTCCAGCCTTTGTACTTCTTACATCAAAAAAATAAGTTCTTCTTCCTGCTCTTAAAACTTTTGAGTAAATATCTTCTTGATCCATTGAATCTTTATCCCCCATATTCAATCTATATTAGTATTAATATTTAAGTGTTTGCTTATCAAAAGTGAAAAAAAAAACCTAATCTGCCAACCTTTTTTTAGTTTTCTTTCTCAAGTAATTGATCCTCATAGAGTTGCTTATAGTACCCATCTAATTCAATAAGCTCATTATGAGCTCCATTTTGTAAAATTTCTCCATCTTGTAAAACAATCGTTTTATCTGCATTTTTGGCTGTAGAAATACGATGACTTACAATGATGGTTGTTTTATTTTTAGAGATACTTTTTAAATTCGTTAAAATTTCTTCTTCTGTTTCTGTATCCACAGCAGAAAGGCTATCATCAAAAAGGTAAATCTGTGGATCTTTAATTAAGGCTCTAGCTATAGAAACTCTTTGTTTCTGACCACCACTTAAGGTAATACCACGTTCTCCTAATATGGTATTGTATTTTTCTGTAAAGCCCATGATATTTTCATGAACTTTTGCTTTTTTAGCAATAGTAATAATTTCTTCATCAGTGGCATTCTCTTTTCCAAACTTTATATTGTTTTTTATAGTATCAGAAAATAAGAAGGAATCTTGAGGAACAGCTCCTACCGAATTTCTAACATTGTTTAGGTTTAATTTTTTAATTGGAATATCATCAATTAAAATTTCGCCTGAAGAAACATCATATAAACGTGCAATAAGATCTAAAATCGTAGATTTTCCACATCCAGTTTTACCAATAAAGGCTACAGTTTCTCCTTTTTCTATAGTGAACGATAAATTTTTTAAAGCTGTAATATTAGTGTCTTCATATGTAAATGTAACGTTTCTAAACTCAATTTTACCATCAATTTTTGTGTCCTCGGTATTTTCATTTTTTATTTCGGGAAGCACATTCAAAAACTCATTAATACGTTTTTGAGAAGCTTCAGCTCTTTGGATAATTGAAGTTAACCAACCTACAATAGCTACAGGCCAAGTTAACATATTTACATATATGATAAACTCAGCAATAACTCCAATAGAGGCAATCTCCCCGCTAATATATTGTTTGCCGCCAATATAAATTACAAAAATATTGCTAATCCCAATTAACAGGATCATAAGTGGAAAAAACCAAGCATTTATTTTGGCTAAATCCATACTTTTTTCTTTCCCTTCTAAAGCTAATTCTGTTAATTCAGTATTGGTTCTAGCTTCTAATCCATAGGCTTTAATTACCGAAATTCCAGAAAAAGATTCTTGTGTAAATGTTGATAATCGAGATAAATATTCTTGTACTGCCGTACTACGCTTATGTATTACTTTACTAATTTTATAGATCAAAACAGATAAAATAGGTAAGGGAATTAGTGTATAAAGTGCCAAGGTAGGAGCTGTAATAAACATTAATGGAATTATACAAGCAAAAAGCGTAATAGTATTCATACCATACATAATGGCAGGGCCACCGTACATCCGGATACTACCAACATCTTCGCTAATCCGCGTCATTAAATCTCCAGTTCTATTTTTTTTATAAAAATTTAGGCTAAGTAATTGGTAGTGATCAAAAACTTCATTTTTTAAATCGTACTCAATATATCTGGATACATTAATGATGGTTTGCCTCATTAAAAAAGTAAAAAAGGCAGATAATAAAGTAGTCCCTAAAATAATTAGGATGTAATAAGTAAGTTCAGATTGTGCAAACTCACTGGTAATAGTGCCATTAAATTTATCCTCTACAACCGTAATAGATTTTTTTACGTATGAAGGCATTACTAAAGAAAAAATACGTGCAGTAACAGTTATTAATAAACCTATAAATAGTTTAAAACCATATTTTTTAAAGTATTTATTAATATATTTTAATTCCTTCATACAAATTTTAAGCTAATATTAATCTTTAAAAAGTTGTGCAAATATAGAACATTACAATGCAAACAAATGTTATAAAACCCCTAAGATTTAATGCTATAATGGTGCAGTGTTATTAAAAATATAATATTATTTTTGTGCTCTTAAGTTTAATCTTTTAAAAGTTCTTTTTAATGCTCACAAGAAGGCATATCCGAGTAAAAGTAATGCAATGTATCTATGCATTAACCCATTCTAAAGACGATTCCTTAGAGAAACAACAAAAATTTTTAAGATTAAGCATAAATAATATGCAGGTACTATACCTGTTGATGGTAAGTCTTATAAGAGAAATCCATGCAATGGCAGAAGAACAAGTAAAATTATCTTCTAAAAAATACCTTTCTGATGCAACAGATAAAATTACTAATCCCAATAAATTTGTAAATAATACTCTTTTACAAATGATTGTTCATAATACTGTTTTAAAAAATGAGTTAGAAAAGAGGAAACTTAAAAATTGGTATTTAAATGGTGAATATGTAAAAATATTATATAAGGAAATTATAGCAAGTGATGCCTATAAAACTTACATGTCTTCAGCTAACACCTCTTTTGAAGAAGATAAAGCATTAATTGTTGCTATTTTCAAAAATATTATAGCGCCCAATGATAAGATCTATGACTATTTTGAGGATGATCAGCTGACTTGGGTAGATGATATTCCTATTATTAATACAGCTTTGTTAAAATTATTAAAGAAGACAAAAGAAAATAGTGCGGACTCTTATTTTTTACCAGATTTAGTTAGAGATGATGAAGATTTAGATTTTGCTGAACAATTATTAGTAAAAACATTGCTTAAAAATGATGATTTAGTAAAAGAAATAGAAGGAAAAACACCTAATTGGGATAAAGATAGAATTGCAGATATAGATGCTATTTTACTGAAAATGGCTATTGCAGAGTTGTTAAACTTCCCCTCTATACCAGAGCGTGTTACGATAAACGAATATTTAGAACTAGCAAAAGAGTATAGCACGCCTAAGAGTAGCACTTTTATTAATGGAATTCTAGATAAGTTAGTTAAAGAATATAAAATTGCAGGAAAACTCAACAAAATTGGTAGAGGTTTATTATAAATAGTGTTATTTTTGAAATTATAAAATTTAAATAAAAATCATGAAAAGAATTATTCTTATTTTAAGTCTAGCAAGCGTTGTTACATTTACTTCATGTAAAGAGAATGCAACAGCAAAAGTTAATTCAGATAATGTAGAAGTTGCACAACAAAGAGATGAAGCTTCTAAAAAAGTGCCCGTAATGAGTTTTGAAAAATCGGAACACGATTTTGGTACTATTGTACAATCAACTCCACAGGAAACCATTTTTAAATTTACAAACACTGGAGATGCACCTTTAATTATAACAAATGCTAAAAGTAGTTGTGGTTGTACTGTGCCTAGTTATCCAAAAACGCCAGTTGCTCCTGGAGAAACTGGAGAGTTATTGGTAAAATTCAATGGTAACGGAAACAACCAAGTTACTAAAGATGTTACCGTAACTGCTAATACAGCTAAGGGTAGTGAAGTAATAAGAATAAAGGCTTTTGTTACTCCTAAAGATGCTGGTGCTGGTGTAGGACCATTAAAAACTAAATAAAGATTATGTTAGAAAATTTACCACCATGGGCTCCTTTTGTAGCCATGTTCGCCGTTTTTTATTTTTTTATGATTGCACCACAAAGAAAGCGTGCTAAGCAAGAAAAACAATTTGCAGCTGATTTAAAAAAAGGCTATAAAGTAATTACCAAAAGTGGAATGCACGGTAAGATTATGGATTTAAATGATGATGGATCTTGTGTAATTGAAACCATGGCAGGTAAAATTAAATTTGATCGTTCTGCAATTTCTATGGAGATGAGCAAAAAATTAAATGCGCCTCCTGCTGAGAAAAAATAGTTCATCATAATATAATATATTTAAAAGCTCCAATTAAAAATTGGAGCTTTTTGTTTTTAAAAATAAGTATCTTCATCCATCAAAAAACAAAAACTATGTACCACAATAGAAGAAATTTTATTAAAAAGAGCTCTTTAGCAGTGGCAGGAACAAGTGCTGCATTTTTATTTCCTATAGAATTATTGGCTACACTACGAAAAACAGTAGGTGCTAATGATCGTATCAATGTTGGTTTAATAGGTTGTAAGGGGATGGGTTTTGCAGATTTAACTTCTATGTTGAAAATGAGCGAAGTAAGTATAATTGCGCTTTGCGATGTTGATGAAAATGTCCTCCAATCTAAAACAATAGAATTAGAAAAAGCGGGTATTAAGAAACCAAAATGGTACAGAGATTATAGAAGATTACTCGAAAATAAAGATATAGATGTTGTAATTATTGGTACTCCAGATCATTGGCATTGTTTACAATTAACGGAGGCTTTAACAGCAGGGAAAGATGTGTACTGCGAAAAGCCTATCGCAAATTCTATCCAAGAAGCAGACATTATGATAAAATATGTGCAATCTAGTGATCGTATGGTTCAAATTGGGCAATGGCAACGGAGTCAACCTCATTTTGTTGATGCTATCAATTATGTACATTCTGGTAAATTAGGAAAAATACGCTTGGTAAAAGTCTGGGCATATCAAGGATGGATGGGTTCTGTCCCAGTAGTTCCGAATAGTCCGGTACCACAAGGTGTAGACTATAACATGTGGTTAGGTCCAGCAAAGCAAAGACCCTTTAATAAAAACAGATTTCATTTTGATTTTAGATGGTTTTGGGACTATGCGGGGGGACTAATGACAGATTGGGGCGTACATCTTATGGATTATGCTTTATATGGTATGAAGGCTAATACTCCAAAATCTGTTATGGCTTTAGGAGGAAAATTTGCATACCCTAATGATGCTGCAGAAACACCAGACACACTACAAACCGTTTATGAATATGACGACTTTTCTATTTTATGGGAACATGCTACTGGGATAGATGGTGGCCCTTATGGAAGAACTCATGGCATTGCTTTTATTGGTAATGAAGGTACCTTAGTATTAAATAGAGGTGGTTGGGAAGTAATTCATGAAAATGATTTTAATGGTTGGGGAAAACCAGGAACTCCACGTATGGAAAGTATAGCTTTACAAGGTAATGGAGGAATAAGCGGATTAGATTTGCATACTAAGAATTTTATTGAAGCGGTAAAAAGTAGAGACAATACTATTTTAACAGCACCTATAAAAGTGGGTTATGATGCCGCTGTTGTTTCGCATATGGGCAATGTGGCATACAAGACTGGAAATAGAATTTACTGGGATGCTACAGCAAATAGATTTAAAGAAGATGAAGCAGAGGCGTTTACAAAAGCAAACTACCATAATGGTTGGAAATTGCCTATGATGTAATAATTGAGTTTATTCGCTTCGCTAGTTTAAAAAAAGTTCAAGAGTTTATGTGTTTAGAAGTTTAGCTTTTTTTTCTTAGCGAACAGCGAACAGCCAAGCTATTTCTCAGCCGTTAATTCACAAATTTTTACGATTACATCAACAGCACGCTGCATACTTTCTACAGGAACATATTCATATTTTCCATGAAAATTATGCCCGCCAGCAAATATATTTGGGCATGGTAGTCCCATAAAACTAAGCTGAGACCCATCCGTGCCACCACGTATTGGTTTAATAATGGGCGTAATGCCTAGAGCTAACATGGCTTCTTCGGCTATTTTAACAATATGAAAAACGGGGGTGACTTTTTCTTTCATATTAAAATATTGGTCTTTGATGTCTACTGAAACATAATCACCATGGAGTGTATTTAATTTTTTACCAATTGTTTGTAAAAGTTGTTTACGTTCTTCAAATTTTACCTTATCGTGATCTCTAATAATAAGTTCTATGGTTGCCTTTTCTATTGCTCCAGAGAGTGTATGCACATGAAAAAAACCTTCTCTGCCTTCAGTATGCTGTGGCGTTTCTTCTTTGGGTAATAATTCCATGAATTCTTGAGCGAGACTAATAGCATTTACCATTTTCCCTTTTGCATAACCTGGGTGAACACTTTTGCCTGAAATTGAAATTTTAGCACCAGCTGCGTTAAAATTTTCATACTCCAATTCTCCAATCTGACTGCCATCCATAGTATAGGCCCAATCTGCTCCAAATTTCTCTACATCAAACTTATGAGCACCTCGTCCTATTTCTTCATCTGGAGTAAACCCAACACGGATTCTTCCATGTTTAATTTCCGGATGCTGAATAAGGTATTCCATAGCCGTTACAATTTCGCAAATACCAGCTTTATCATCAGCACCTAATAAGGTGGTGCCATCCGTAGTAATTAGGGTTTGTCCTTTGTATTGGCGTAAATCATCAAAATAAGCTGGAGATAAAATAATGTTTTGTGCTGCATTCAGTATAATATCTTTACCATCATAATTTTCTATAATTTGTGGTTTTACATCCGTACCAGAAAAGTCAGGCGTAGTATCAAAATGAGAAATAAAACCAATAGTAGGCCCTTCCTTGTTGATATTACTAGGTAATGTTGCCATAATATATGCATTCTCGTCAATAGAAACTTCATGCATTCCTATTGCCTTTAATTCAGTAACAAGTTTGTTTGCTAAATCCCATTGCTTTTCAGTACTAGGTGTAGTATTCGAATTTTCATCACTTTGTGTGTCAATTTTTACATAACTTAAAAATCGATCTATAATATGCTGCATTCTTATGGTTTTATTGAAAATAAACGATTGTAGATAGCGTAAAATTAAGATATTTAATATACTTTTTTTCTTATTATACGGTTTTATAAAAAAGAATACCTAAATTAAACCAAGATTCATATGATTATATTTGGAACCAGAGGTGTAAAGTCAACCATAAAGTCAGGAAATTTTAATTGCCCGCAATGCGAACAATCTAGAGCATATCGGCATAGAAAAGTCACTAAATTTTTTACACTTTATTTTATTCCTATTATTCCATTAGGAAGTCAAGGAGAATATGTAGAATGTGGTAGTTGCAAAGGAACTTTTATTACTAGGGTTTTAGAAGGTAATACTTCAAACAAAGAAGAATTTATGGCTACTTATCAAAAAGCGATAAGGCATTCTATGGTGCTAATTATGCTTGCTGATGGTGAGATAGATGATAATGAAAAGAAAACGGTATTAGCCATTATTAATAAGTTTGGACACAATGATATAAGCATGCAAGAATTGGAAAATTATATTGTTCAGGTACAACAAGAAAATGAAGATGTAAAAACCTATTTAAAGAAAGTAGGTCCATCATTAAATGAGCATGGAAAAGAAACTATTATTAAATGTGCTTTAGCAGTTTCCGCTTCAGATGGTCATGTAGATGAATCAGAATTAGCGCTTATTGCAAAAATGGGTGATGCTATGGAAATGTCTTCTTCGCATTTAAAAGGTATTATAAATGATTTTTTTAATGAAAATACATCGGAAAATGCAGCTTAATTAGAGTTGTTGATAAATATTATGATGAAATTGAAATTAGTTTTTGTTTTTTTGATGCTTGTTCTATTTAGTTTTTCAACTAAAGCTCAAGATTGTATTCTAGATATTGGAGGTAAAGACACGGCTACCATCATTCAAATTTTTCAATTAAATGACGAGCAAAAAGCAAAATTGGATGTATTAGTTAATGAGTTGTCAATTCAAAGACGCTTACAAGAAGAGAAGGTAGAAGAACTGTTAGCTACACATCCACAAAAAACACCAGAAGAGTTAACTATATTAGGGCAAAAGCATGAAGATTTAAAAGAAAGCATGCTTCTAACCACTGTTATTTATGATCAAAAATTACTTTCTTTATTTAATGAAAAACAATATGAACGCTATGTGGCATTATGTGCTTCTGCCAAAAGAACACCAATACCTGTATTAGAAACAGAGACGCCTGAGTAATAACATATTTAAGCGAGATTTAATAGGAAAAGAAGCTTGTTACAGTTAATTTCTGTGTTGATAAATTTTGGGTATAGTGAATGACTTGGTGTTTGTTGTTTGTACTTTTGCATAAACAAATCCATACCATGTACAAACTAATTATAAGGCCTTTCCTTTTTTTATTTGATCCTGAGAAAGTCCATCATTTCTCTTTTTCAATGATTAAAATTTTCGGAGCGCTGGGTATTTCTAAGCTCATAAAGTCTATATATACTGTTGAAGATAAGCGTTTAGAACGTAACGTTTTTGGACTTACTTTTAAAAACCCTGTAGGTCTTGGGGCAGGGTTTGATAAAAATGCTAAAATTTACAATGAGTTATCAGACTTTGGCTTTGGTTTTATAGAAATAGGAACCTTAACTCCTAAACCACAAGACGGAAACCCTAAGCCACGTTTATTTAGGTTAAAAGCAGACAAGGCAATTATAAACCGTATGGGATTTAATAATTTAGGCGTTTTAGAAGCTGTAGAAGAACTTAAAAAGAAACATAGCGTACTTATAGGAGGTAATATTGGAAAAAATAAAATTACGCCCAATGAAAATGCTACTTTAGATTATCTTATTTGTTTTGATGCGCTTTTTGAGCATGTAGACTATTTTGTAGTCAATGTAAGTTCGCCTAATACACCGGGACTTAGAAAGTTACAAGAAAAAGAGCCCTTAACAGATTTGCTAAAGCAATTAAAAAAAGCAAATACAAAACAAGCCACAAAAAGAGCATTAAAAGAAAAACCAATTCTACTTAAAATTGCACCAGACCTAACAGATAGTCAATTATTAGATATTATAGAAATTGTAGCTACTACTAAAATAGATGGGGTTATTGCATCAAACACTACCATAGAACGAAATAATTTAAAGTCAGATATGCTGTTAAAAGAACAAATGGGTGGTTTAAGTGGTATGCCTTTACGAAAGAGAAGTACCGAGGTCATTAAGTTTTTAGCAGAGAAAAGTAATAAAGCATTTCCTATTATAGGAGTTGGAGGAATACATTCTGCAGAAGATGCTTTAGAAAAATTAGATGCTGGAGCAGATTTAATTCAATTATGGACAGGCTTTATATACGAAGGTCCGGCATTAATTAAGAAGATTAATAAAGCCCTACTACAACAATCTTAAATTGAATATCGTATTGTTAAAATTTACCTGATGAGAAGATCTTGTATATGCATAATGAAAAACAAAATTTTCTAAATAAATTTAAAGTAATTCCTAAACATGTTTTTTTAATAGATGCCTTAGGAGCATTACTCACTTCAATTTTATTAGCTGGAATCCTAGCACAATTTGAATCCTATTTTGGGATGCCTAGTAAAGTTTTGTACGTATTATCAGGAGTAGCATTTTGCATATTTATATATTCAATATGTTGTTCTCTAGTTATAAAATCTAATTGGAAATCTTTTTTAGGAATACTACTAGTTTGTAATAGTATTTATTTACTAGCTTCTACAGCTTTAGTGTTTATGTATTATGAAAAACTAACTGTATTGGGATTCATTTATTTTATACTTGAGTTTTTTATAATTGGGGTAATCGTATTTGTAGAGTTTAAATCATATTCAAATCAAGAGTATCCTCTAAAGTAGAAACTGAATGTTAAGTTTTTAATCCATTCATCTTAAATGAATATATTGTCAAAATAGTTCAGTTCTGATGTAAATACCAGTATTTATAGGGATTATCATATGGCTATTTTTATCGAATAAATAATAGTAATTTTGAGATGCAGATATTTAAGGAATGCAAAACAAAGTTAAAATCATAGAATGCCCTAGAGATGCCATGCAAGGCATTAAAACTTTTATACCTACCCAAGAGAAGGTGAGGTACATACAATCATTGTTGGGTTGTGGTTTTGATACTATAGATGTGGGCAGTTTTGTATCTCCTAAAGCTATTCCTCAAATGACAGATACTGCTGAAGTTTTATCACTTTTAGATTTGTCAGCTACAACAAGCAAGCTATTAGCTATTGTTGCTAATGTACGTGGTGCTCAAGATGCGGTAAAACAACCTATGATTGATTATTTAGGTTTTCCATTTTCTATTTCAGAAAATTTCCAAATGCGTAATACACATAAAACAATTGCAGAATCTGTAGCTACATTAGAACAAATATTTAATATTGCAGATGCGGCAAATAAAGAAGTAGTCACATATATTTCTATGGGATTTGGAAACCCTTATGGTGATCCTTGGAATGTAGAAATAGTAGGGGAGTGGACGGAGAAATTAGCCGCTATGGGTGCAAAAATACTTTCCTTATCAGATACCGTAGGGAGTTCTGATCCAAAAACAATTGAATATTTGTTTTCTAATTTAATTCCCAAATACCCCACTATTGAATTTGGAGCACATTTGCATACCACACCAACAAAGTGGCACGAAAAAGTAGAAGCCGCCTATAAAGCAGGTTGTCGTAGATTTGATGGTGCAGTACAAGGGTTTGGCGGTTGCCCAATGGCAAAAGATGAATTAACAGGAAATATGCCTACTGAAAAGATGCTTTCTTATTTTACCTCAGTAAAAGCAAATACAAATGTAAATTGGATGGTTTTTGAAGCAGCTTACAATAAGGCTACAGAACTTTTCGCTAAATATCATTAAGTGTTCAGTAAAAAGTTTATAAGTTTATTCGCTTTGCTAGTTTATAAGTTTATTAAAAGTATTGATTAAATGTAATTTGTAAAGAGTATTCAGTAAAGAGTTTATGAGTTTATTCGCTTCGCTAGTTTATAAGTTTATAAAAAAAGTATTGAGTAAATGTAATTTGTAAAGAGTATTCAGTAAAGAGTTTATGAGTTTATTCACTTCGCTAGTTTATAAGTTTATAAAAAAGTTTAGGAGTTTAGAGTAAGAATAAGAGTTAAAAAAATTATTTTTACTCGCTACTCGCTACTCGCTACTCGCTACTCGCTACTCGCTACTCGCTACTCGCTACTCGCTACTCGCTACTCGCTACTCGCTACTCGCTACTCGCTACTCGCTACTCGCTACTCACTGCCAAATATCACTCAAATAATCATCAAAATTTAACTGAAATAAAGTGCCCTCAATTAAGTCGTATACAGCATCTAATTCTTTTGTGTTCATAGCCAAAGATACTTGCGAAGCAGGAGTTGCTACAACCAAAGATTTACACGATTCATTTTGAGCACAATCTTCGCATAGCGGATAGTTATCCTTGAGGTATTTTAAATTTTTTGAGAATAAGACAAGTTCTTCTTTAGATAACAGAAAGCCAGTATCTCTAAAAACAACTTGTACTTTATTTGCATTTTCAGCTCTATTTTTTTTCCATTGAAAAGCTACTCCAAATTTGTTGTGATAGATATGATTAATGTCTTCCATGATTCCTTTTTTAGTATTTTAAATGATGGGCTAAAATTACTATTTTTATTTAGAATAAATAAAAATAAAGAAATATATTTTCCTCTATTATTTGTATAAGTGCTGTATTTATTACTGTTTTAGTATTTTTCAACTATTTATTTTTTTTAAGATTATTAGCATATTATTAAAAAATCACCTTAGATATTATGTAAATGTTAAATCTTTAATTTTATTTAGATTTAGTTTAAATAAAACTTGTGAGATCCATTTTTGATCTTAATTTTGCATCAAATTACAACAGTTATTTAAAACAAGTCTAAATAAATATAGAAATCATAATGAATAAATTTTTTATAGTACCAGCATTAGCATTAACACTATTTACATCTTGTAGTAAAGATGAGGATATAGATGAAGGAGGGTTAACTCCACCAGTAGAAGTTGTAGCACCTGCTACCTATGCATTTGCCAGAGACGGAGAGAGTACTGTTAGTTTTAGTGGGCAAACGACTAGAATACTCATGGGAGAAGAGTTAATAAGCGCTGTTAAAGTACCAACTAATACAGCAGAAAAATTAAATGCAATGTTTGCGCATCAAGAAGGTGATGCAGATTTTGAACAAGCAGATTTAAATGCTTCAAATAAAAGCATAAGAAGTAAAGTAGCTGCTTCTCAAGATTTCTTTTCTACTAACGCAGCTGATCAAGCATTGATACGAGCAGATTTTGATGCGCTTATTACAACTCAAGTTTCAGAAGTATTCCCTAATTGGAATGTGGCCGCTTCAGCGGGAATTGCAGGTCAAATTGCTGATGGCACTTCTACAAGATATGTAAGTGGTAAAGGCTTAGAATATAACCAAGCATTAAATAAAGGTTTAATAGGTGCTTTAATGGTAGACCAAGCATTAAACAACTATTTAGGAACTGCTGTATTAGATGAAAAAGACAATAGAGCTAATAATGATAATGATATAGTTAGTGAAGGTAAAAACTATACTACAATGGAGCATAAGTGGGATGAGGCTTATGGTTATGTATATGGAATAAATGCAGATGAAGCAAATCCCAATTTAGATTTAGGTGCAGATAGTTTTTTAAATAAATATGTGGGTAGAGTAGAAGGTGATTCAGATTTTGCAGGTATAGCAGAAGAAATTTTTCAAGCTTTTAAATTAGGTAGAGCAGCTATAGTTGCTAAAAATTATACGGTAAGAGATGAACAAGCAGCTGTATTAAGAGAAAAGATTTCAGAAGTAATAGGAATACGAGCAGTGTATTATTTACAACAAGGTAAAAATGCTTTATTTGGAGGTGCTACACCTAGTTTTGGTCCAGCTTTTCATGATTTATCTGAAGGTTATGGATTTATTTATAGCTTACAATTCACTAGAAACCCAAATACAAATGCTTCATATTTTACTAAAGCAGAAGTAGATGGATTTATTAATGATTTAATGAATAGTACTGAAAATGGTCTTTGGACGGTTTCCGAAGAAACTTTAGATGCTTTGTCTACAGCAATTGCAGATAAGTTTAATTTTACTGTGGCTCAAGCACAAAGCGTAGATTAAAATTAATAAAGTTTAATTTTTAATAAATGTTAAAAAAAAGCAGTTTATAACTGGGATATTATAGACTGTTTTATTTAATTTTGTATTTAATTAGAATAAATAAAAATAGTGTAATGAAAAAGGTATGTATAGTATTCCTTTCTTTGGTAGTATTTTGGGCTTGTAGTACAGAAGATGGAGGAAGTGATGAACCTACACCAGGTACTGTTAGTTTTGATAGAGCTGCATTATTAACCAATTGGGCAGATAATATTATTATCCCGTCATATGCATCTTTTTCTTCAGCTATTGCGACTTTAAATACAGCATTTAACACTTTTGAGGCCGAAAAAACGACAACTAATCTTGTGGCTTTACGTGCTCAGTGGGTTGCTAGTTATAAATCTTGGCAGTATGTGTCCGTTTTAGAAACAGGACCTGCGGAAATAGTAGACCTGCGTTTAAACGTAAATATATACCCAACAGATGTTTCTAAAATACAGAATAATATCAGTAGTGGAAATTATGATTTATCTCTTCCTTCCAATAGAGATGCTAAAGGTTTTCCAGCATTAGATTATCTAATCAATGGACTAGCTGCTACTGATGCTGAAATTATAGCTGCGATGACTGAAGCTGACTTGCAGTATATGGGAGCTATTATTGCAGATATACAAACCATATCAAATGGAGTATTGGCAGAATGGCAAGGTAGTTTTAGAGCTAGTTTTATAGCTAATGATGGCTCTTCAGCAAATTCTTCGGTAGATCGTTTTGTGAATGATTATATTTTTTATTTTGAAAGATTTCTTAGAGCAGGAAAAATGGGAATTCCATTAGGCGTATTCTCAGATAATCCAATCCCAGAAAATATAGAAGCTTTTTACAGAGGAGATAATTTATCTAATGAATTATTTTTAGAAGGCTTACAGGCAGTTCAAGATATCTTTAATGGTAACCATTTTAATGCTAGCACAACAGGAGTTGGCTTATCTTCCTATTTAGATGCTTTACGTAAAGATACCAATAGAGAAGATTTAAATGCACTGATCAATAATCAATTTAATACTGCAAGAGCTAGTGTAACAACATTAGAAGCTTTTAAAGAAGAGATTGAGAATAATACAGTTCCCACACAAATGTTATTGGCTTATGATGAGGTACAACGTTTGGTACCTTTATTAAAAGTTGATATGGTATCGGCATTAAGTATCAGTATTGATTTTGCTGATGCAGATGGCGACTAAGAAATATGTCATTTAAACATCAATACATAACAAAACAAGTAGAGGCCGCCCCTTTGGCGGTCTTTCGCATTTTGTTTGGACTTATGATGTGTATTAGTATTATTCGGTTTTGGAGCTACGGATGGATTGATAAATTCTATATACAACCTAAATTTTTCTTTTCATACTATGGTTTTGAATGGGTACAGCCTTTAGGGAACTATACCTACTTACTTTTTATCATTTGCGGGCTTTCCGCTTTATTTATCACCATTGGCTATCAATATAAAATAGCAATAGCAACTTTCTTTTTAAGCTTTACCTATATCGAATTGATGGATAAGACCACTTATCTTAACCACTATTATTTTATAAGTATCCTATCATTTTTAATGATTTTTTTACCCGCTAATGCGTATTATGCTATTGATGCCTATAAAAACAAGACAAAAGCATATCAGAGTATACCTGTATGGACGATCAATAGTATTAAGTTACTATTGGGGATCGTTTATTTTTATGCAGGCTTAGCAAAATTAAATTCAGATTGGTTGTTTAAGGCGATGCCTTTAAAAATATGGTTGCCCGCAAAGTACGATCTCCCTTTATTAGGCAAGCTTTTTCATTTAGAATGGTTTCAATATTTTTTTAGTTGGAGTGGGGCACTTTATGATTTAAGTATTCCTTTTTTATTATTGTACCGTAAAACAAGACCCTTAGCATTTGTAGCGGTAGTTATTTTTCATTTGTTAACGCGGATTTTATTTCCAATAGGAATGTTCCCATATATCATGATCATAGCCACGTTAATTTTCTTTGATGCTAAACTACATCACAAAATATTAGCAGGTATTAGCAAATTTTTCAAGATCAAAAAAGAATATTTTGATCATAAAAAGCAACTTGTTTTTAAAACACATAGTTTTGCGCAAATAAAATATAGTATTGTTGTAGTATTTTTTGTTTTTCAACTTATTTTTCCATTTCGGTATCTATTATATCCTGGAGAACTGTTTTGGACAGAAGAAGGCTATCGTTTTTCATGGCGCGTAATGTTAACAGAAAAATCAGGTTACGCACAGTTTAAAATTGTAGATGGCGAGACTAAAAAATGGTTTTATGTAAATAATTCAGATTTTTTAACTCCGCTTCAAGAAAAACAAATGGCTTTTCAATCTGATTTTATATTAGAATATGCGCATTTTTTAAGAGATCATTTTAAAAAAGAGGGGCATGAAAATATTCAAGTTTATGTAGAGAATAGCGTCACATTAAACGGGCGTTTGAGTACACCACTTATAGATCCAAAAGTAGATTTAGCACAAGAAAAAGAATCGTTTAAACACAAAAGTTATATTATACCTTTCAAGGATGTCATTAAAGGAATTTAGAAGCATTGTTATTTTGATCATTTTTACGCAGTTTGTAACAGCGCAATATACCGTTGCAGGTAAAGTAACTGATGAAAAAGGGAATGTGATACCAGATGTAGAAATCTATGTACAAAAATTAGAACTTTCTGCAAAAGTAACTGCAGACGGATTTTATCAATTAGAAAATATTGCCGAAGGTGATTATAACTTTGTTTTTTTTGCTTACGGTTTTGAAGTTTTTGAAGAGACTTTAACCATAGATGCAAACCGTACATTTAATGTAGCACTTGTTTCATTAGGAGAAGAACTATCAGAAGTGGTGGTAACAGCACAAAGAGAACGTGTTTTTGCACTAAAGCAATTAAAAAAAGTAGAAGGAACTGCCATTTATGATGGAAAGAAAAATGAAGTAGTTTTATTAGAAGGTATTACAGGGAATTTAGCAGCAAATAACCCAAGACAAATATACAGCCAAGTAGCAGGCTTAAATATTTATGACAGCGGCGATGCTGGTTTGCAACTTAATATTGGGGGTAGAGGTCTGGATCCTAATCGTACGTCTAATTTTAATACAAGGCAAAACGGATATGATATTAGTGCAGATGTTTTAGGATATCCAGAAAGTTACTATACCCCTCCAGCAGAAGCTTTACAGGAAATCCAAGTCATTCGTGGAGCAGCATCATTGCAATATGGAACGCAATTTGGAGGTTTAGTTAATTTTAAATTTAAAAGGCCTAATCCAAAGAAAAAAATAGAACTGATCAGTAGGCAGAGCTTAGGTTCATTCAACCTATTTACCAGTTTTAATAGTTTAAGTGGTACAGTTGGGAAATTTAGTTACTATACCTATTTTAATTATAAAGAAGGGAATGGGTTTAGACCAAATTCTAATTTTAATAGTAGAAATTATTTTGCACATCTCGCTTACCAAATTGCTGACGATACAAAGATTACATTAGAAACTACATTCTTAAATTATTTGGCCAAGCAGCCTGGCGGACTTACCGATGCACAATTTATAGAAGATCCTACATTTAGCAATAGAACTAGAAATTGGTTTAATGTAGATTGGAAACTGTATTCACTACGTTTAGATCACAAGTTTTCGCCAAAATCAGATTTTAGTTTAAATATTTTTAGCCTAGATGCCTCTAGAAAAGCACTTGGTTTTAGAACCAATAGAGTTTTTCAAGCTGATATATTAGAAGAGCCAAGAGAATTATTAGTAGATAATTTTGTAAACTGGGGAGCAGAAGCACGTTTTTTAACACGTTATGCACTTGGTAATCAAGAATCTGTATTATTGCTTGGCGCTAAATATTACCAGACCCAAAACGATCAGCGTCAAGGGCCAGGTTCTAATGCACTAAATGCAGATTTTACTTTTGCTGATGATCAGTTTCCTAATTTTGAGCGACAATCACAGTTTGAATTCCCAAATTTAAATCTCGCTTTTTTTGGAGAAAACATATTTTATTTAAATGATAAATTTACGATTACGCCAGGCTTTAGATTAGAACATATAAAAACTGAAAGTATAGGGAGTTTTAAAACGATAAATTTAGATTTAGCAGGAAATTTAATATCGAATGAAGACAATCAGGATGACAGGGTTTTTGATAGAACTTTTCTGTTATTAGGAGTTGGAGCTACATATAAAATATCGTCTAGCGTAGAAGCTTATGGTAACTTTTCTCAGAATTACAGATCTGTTACCTTTAGTGATATTAGAGTGGTAAATCCTTCTTTCTCAATAGACCCCAATATTAGTGATGAAGATGGTTTTACAGCAGATATAGGTACAAGAGGTAGGTATCACAATATTTTGTCTTATGATATCAGTGCTTTTGGGTTATTATATAAAGATCGTTTAGGTGAAGCATTATTTGTAAGTAATGATGGTAGCCTTCGCAGAGCTAGAGGAAATATTGGTGATGCCTTTATTTATGGATTAGAAAGTTTTTTTAATTGGAGTATTATCAATACATTTTTTGATAATAACACAGATTATAAACTTAATTTGTTTACAAATTTGGCATTGACACAATCAAAATATATAGCTGTTAATAGTTTAGCTCCAGAAGGCCAATCAGAAGTTGTTCCTATACAAAAGGGTAATCAGGTAGAATTTATCCCAACAATCAACCTTAAAACTGGTTTTAATTTTGGGTATAAAAACTTTTTAGGAAGTTTGCAATATACTTATCTATCAAGTCAGTTTTCTGATGCTTCAAATGCAGCCCCGTTATTTGTTAGAGCAACAGGTGCTGGTGTTGTAGGAGAAATACCAGCGTATGATATTTTAGATTTTTCTTTGTCTTATTCCTATAAAAAGTGGAAATTAGAGTCGGGAATTAATAATGTTTTAGACAATAGCTATTTTACAAGAAGAGCAACAGGCTATCCAGGACCAGGGATAATTCCATCAGAACCCAGAACTTTTTATACCACATTACAATTTAAATTTTAACAAAAAACAACCTGAATTATGAAAAAAGTTATCAAACCTATTTTAATTATTTTATTACTTGCTTTTGTGGCCATTCAATTTGTGAGACCTGAGAAAAACACTGCAGAATTTAGAGATGTTGCTGCTTTTGAAAGTGAAACAAAACCCTCTAAAGAAGTAGTAGAGATATTAAAAAATAATTGTTATGATTGTCATAGCAATCATACAGAATACCCATGGTATGCAGAAATTTCTCCAGTTTCTATATGGTTAGCAGATCATATAGAAGAAGGGAATGAGCATTTTAACCTTTCCCAATGGAATAGTTATAATGACAAGAAAAAAGATCATAAGTTAGATGAACTTATTGAGGAGGTTGAAGAAGGTGAAATGCCATTAGATGAATATACATGGACACATGGTAGTATGACGGATGCTGAAAAAGAAGCCTTAATAGCTTGGGCAAAGAAAGCCCGTACCAATTATGACATAAAATAAGTTAGTAAATATTCAAATGAAATACTTGCCATTTGAAAATATAACATATAAGTCTAGACATAATTCCGAGGAAATCCTAAAAAGAATAGGTGATAGTATTGAGCCTAAAAAACCATTTAAGATATCGGGGATTTTTTGGAGTAATAATCATAAGCCATATCAAGGAAGTTTCGTTGGAAACTCATTTAACATAACTAGAATAATTAGTTATAGGAATTCGTTTTTACCTAGAATTAATGGAGTTATTGAAAAAGACTCTAATGGAACAAAAATAAATATTAAAATGAGACTCAATACATTCGTAATTGTCTTTATGTTCGCGTGGTTTGGAGGAGTAGGATTTGGCTGTTTAGTTTTTTTAGCATCTATGTTTGAGAATCAAAATTTTGAACCAATGAGCTTAATTCCGTTTGGAATGCTGATTTTTGGCTATGCTTTAGTAACGGGCAGTTTTAAGTATGAAAGTATTAGATCAAAGAAATATTTGGCTGAATTATTTGAAGCTGAAATTAAAAAATGAAATGATTAGCCAACAATAGCTATAATCAATCTATCATATGAAAAATTACAACTACCTAATTATTCCTGGTTTAGGAAATTCCGATTTAGACCATTGGCAAACGCATTGGCGTAATCAATTAACTTCATATGATAGAGTAGTTCAGGATAGTTGGGATAAACCAGAAAAAGATGCATGGTTAACTCGTTTAAATTCATATATCCAAAAATTAGAAAAACCAACAATTCTTATAGCGCATAGTCTTGCCGTTTCTTTAGTAGCCCATTGGAATAAAAACTTTAAGAATAAGCATATTGTAGGGGCATTATTAATAGCTCCAGCTGATGTAGATTCACCTGAGCATACTCCAGATATAGTACGTTCTTTTGCTCCAATGCCGCTAATAGCATTAAATTTTCCTTCAATAGTAGTAGCAAGTGAAAATGATCCGTATGTAACACTAGAACGTGCTGAAGCATTAGCAATTAAATGGGGAAGTAAATTTAAGAATGTTGGACATTTAGGACATATTAATTCAGAATCTGGTTTAGGCGATTGGAGCGAGGGTATAAAAATTCTCGAAGAATTAAGAAGGTACTAATTCCTATTTTAATTGCTTTTACAATTTATGGTGTTGGAGTTTACTACTGAAAGTATTATTTTTTATGGAATAACATGTAAATTTGTAGCATGGGTTGGAAAATTACAATGCGTTTATTTCGCTTTTTTATCATCACCAATTTTATATTGGGGTATACCATTGCATATAGTCAGAAAGAAAAGATCTATACAATACACGATTTTGATTTAAATGAAAACGTTAAATCCTGCCTGGTGAGTACTACCTATGGAAAAGAAGAATTTTATTTTGATGAAAGAGGTAGACTTACCAAACAAGTAACTCGCCATAATGAAAAAGACTACGATATCACCTATTATAAATATGTGAATGGAGAAATTATTGAAAAACGTTTTGAAAATTATAGAAATGCAATATTCGATAAAAATACTTCCATAGCTAATATGTATGCTGTAGATACAGTAGCAAGAAAAGTTACTGAGCAAATACTTACCTATAATAAAGAGTTTTTAGACCAGTATGAATATACTTATGATGCAGATCAAAGACTAATTCATATTAAAAGGAATAATGCAAATGGTATAGAACAAACTATAGTTGCTTACACAAACCACAAAGGAGAATCTACCACTACATATACTAAAAATGATGCGCTTCAAAAATCGGTTCGTGTTTCAAAAAAAATAGTAAATAATAAAAATATCAGAATAGTACTTACTAAAGAGTATCTAGAAGGTATTCCTGAAACTGCTTCAGAACAAATAGTAGATATTGAGACTAATAAAGTGCTAACAGAAAATAAGTTTGTATACGATACTATTGTAAATTCTTTTGTTGCCGAAAAGACTGTTAATTATGCCTATAATGATAAAGGAATGCTTACAGAAATAAAAACAACAAAGAATAAGCAGGTTAGCTCACAAAATTTTATTTATCAATATGATAATGGTGAAAATGGAAACTGGGTAAAGAAAATTATTACTCCAGATAATACCTATATCACCAGAAAAATAGCATATTATAAAAAAGATGAACTAACCGAGGCTGAATAGACTTTATTCTGAGCAAGTTTTTAGAATATCTGCTTGTTTACGCTGTATATGCATTAATTTTTCTGCATATAATTTACGTACTTCATTTGCAGTTTTCCCTTCTGTATCAATTCCTTCATTGATTTTCTCAACTTTTAAATCGTAGCATTTTAATGATCTAGCTACAGTTTTTAAATTTTCTTGGTACGCTTTTAAAGATTCGTTTAACTCAATAACAAGATTTTGTACTTCTTCGTAATTAACAGCATCTTCTATATCTGCTTCTGTTTCATCAGCGCCAGAAGAGCTACAAAGATCATATGTAGTGAGTAATTCTTGAATTTTAGCATAGGCATCTTTTGCATAATACCTGCCCTCTTCCCAATTTTCAGGATCTATTGAGCGTTCTAGTACACCCATAATATCTTCTATATTTTCTTTTGACTCAGAACAAGAACAAGATCCAAATTGTGCCATAGATTTTTCCATAGCAGTAAGTGCTTTTTCTGCATAATAGGTTTGGTGCTCAAAATTATTAGCAGATAAAGATTTTTTAGTGTGGTTTAATGCATATGTAGTTGCAGTATATGCATCAGCACATTCCGCAAAAGCATTAAAATTTATAAGGATAGCAAGTAAAGTTAAAAAAGTAAATTTTTTCATCTTGGTTGTAGGTTAATTTGATTTGGACCAACAAGAAAAGAATATTCGTTAATTTTTTAAAATAAAAGTGGTGAATATGCTCTAGATTGATGTGTAGGATAAAAAAAAGCGAGTTAAATAATTAAGTTGTGAATAAGCTCTTTTACAATTTCATGCCCACCATTAAAAGAAATTAACTCAGCATTGCCATTAAAAAGCTGTTGAATTTTCTCTTTTTCGGTTTGCATTCGTTCGGCAGTTATGTACTGATCTTTATCACCAATTATAATTGTGATTTTGGTATGGTTTTGTTGTAAAAAACCACAATCTTCTTTTGTGATTTCATTTGGAATACTACCCGCATAAAGGACTAATTGATGGCATTTTATTTTAGTTTGTATTACCCAGCGTGTAGCAATGGAAACACCTTGAGAAAATCCAAAAATAATTAAATGATGTGTGGTCAGTATTTTTTCATTATCTAAAACGCCCTCTAAATAGCTGATAATATTTTTAGTTTCTAATGCGGTATGCTCTTTTGTAAGCCAACTAGCACCAACATGGGTGTATTTATTATTTAGATAATATTTAGAGGGTGCCTGTGGTGCAATAATATAATTCTCTAACGGTGCTAGCTCCTTAAAATATTTTAAAAAATATTTGCTTAAGTAACCAATACCATGTAAAACAATCCATATGTTTTTAGTAGTTTCAGAAAGTGTGTTTAATGTTTGGTAAGTATTGGTAGTTGTATAAGAAATTTTCTTTTCTAATTGTTCCATATACTCAAAGTTAATTCTTAATTTTTATTTCTTTAAAATAAAAAATTCGTGTTTTTAGCTTTTCTTCTAATGGAAAGGCAATAGTTTTTATAATTAATGTTTACTTGATGGGATAAAACATGAAGTAGTTGCATATAGTTTTCATATTTTTACATAAACTATAGACACCAATTTTACATGGACGATTATAAAGAGAAGATACTTAAAATTTGTAATGAAACTTGTAAGGGAACCTTAATGGAAACCTTAGATATTAGCTATGTAGATGTTGGAGAGAATTTTTTAATTGGTAAAATGCCTGTTACACCTAAAGTATACCAGCCAGATGGCGTTTTACATGGTGGAGCTATGGTTGCACTTGCAGAAAGCGTTGGAAGTGCTGCTTCTTATATTTTTTTAAATGCGCAAGAAGTTATGGTAAGAGGAATAGAGATTTCTGCTAATCATGTAAAGAGTATCAAAGAAGGTTATGTTTTTGCAAAAGCTATTATTGTGCATAAAGGAAGAACAACACAATTGTGGGATATTAAGATTACAGATGCAAACGAGAATTTAATATCAGTATGTAAACTAACAACAATTGCATTACCCAGAAAGTAATATGTTTGCTAATTTACTTGATAAGGCGAATACTTCTTATACAACAAGTAAGCCGTTTGTACTATATAGAAAGCCCAAAGAAAAATGGGTTACAGGAATTTTTCAGTTTGATGACGAACTTCATTTCGTTAAAGATTTTTCAGAAACAGGTTTTGTTTTTGCCCCTTTTAACGATCAGCATAAAATTATTTTAATACAGAAAGATGAGCAATTTACTGCTGAATATAGTGTTAAAAAAAAATCACCTCAAAAAGTTACTTTAGAAACGCTTCCTTCAGAAAAAACATTTCATACCAATTTAATTAAAAAGGGAATTAAAGAAATTGCTAGTGGTACTTTTAAAAAAGTAGTGCTCTCAAGAAAGTTAAATACAACAATAGAAAAATCTATTTTCGAGATTTATGAGACCATTTTGGATCGTTATGCTAATGCATTTTGTTATTTATGGTACCATCCTAAAATAGGCTTGTGGTTGGGAGCTACACCGGAAAGTTTATTAAAAACAGAAAATAAAAGAATTCTAACGATGTCCTTAGCAGGAACATGCCAATATACTGGAGTAGAAAAACCAGAATGGGGTGCAAAGGAACTAGAAGAACAAGAGCTTGTAACTACTTTTATTGTTAATGCTTTAAAAGATAAAGTAAGTTCATTAAAGGTGGCAGAAACAACAGCGACTAAAGCTGGTAATTTATGGCATTTAAAAACGATAATCTCTGGAATTCTTAAAACAAGTAATGTAAAAGAAGTGATTCATCAACTGCATCCAACTCCAGCAGTCTGTGGTTTGCCAAAAGCGATAACAAAAACCTTTATACTAGCGCATGAAAATTATAACAGGACGTATTATACTGGGTATTTAGGAGAGCTTAATTTTAAAGTAGCGCAGCAACGTTCTGGGAATAAAAAAAATCAGGAGAACCAAGCATATAAGAGTATCACAAACGTAACTACCCTTTTTGTGAACCTTAGATGCATGCAGATAAAAGAAGGTACTGCTGAAATTTATATAGGAGGTGGTATTACACAAGATTCTGACCCAGAAAAAGAATGGTTAGAAACGGTTGCAAAAAGTGAAACAATGTTATCAGTTATTTTAGAATAAAAGGCGTTAGAATTGGTTTAAGAAAACACTAGGTTGTACTTTTGTAAAGCATGTTATATTCTACCATACCATCTGCTCAAACACTTGTTTATCACTGTAAATTACATGATATACAAAATATTATAATTTCTCCAGGTTCTAGAAATGCTCCTTTAACCATTAGTTTTTCCGAAGATCCATTTTTTAATTGCTATAGTATTGTAGATGAGCGTTGTGCAGCATTTTTTGCATTAGGTATTGCGCAACAACAACAAAAACCAGTAGCTGTAGTATGTACATCAGGTAGTGCTTTATTAAATTATTATGCAGCAGTTTCAGAGGCTTTTTATAGTGATATTCCTTTAGTTGTTATTTCTGCGGACAGGCCACCTTATAAAATTGATGTAGGAGATGGGCAAACCATACGACAAGATTTTGTTTTTGATAGGCATATTGGTTATTCGGCTAATTTAAAATTAGATGTCTCCCATGCTACCGAAAAAGTAAGAACACAGGGTAAAGATTTATTAGACACTAGTATAACTATTAAAGAAGCACAAGAAAAAGTACAGATTTATAATGATACCGAATTAGATAAAGCCTTGTCATTAGCAGTTAAAACATTAAGACCCATACATATAAATATTCCTTTTGAAGAGCCACTATATGATACTACAGAAAAACAAACAGTAACACCATTAGTAAGTGGCGTTCAAGAAAATACTATTGATGTATTAGCTCAAATTTCTGATTTTAAAGCATTATGGAAGTCAGCTAAAAGAAAATTAGTTTTGGTTGGTGTAGCATATCCAAATACTCTACTAGATGCATATTTAAATATTTTGGCTCAAGATGATTCGGTTATTGTTTTAACAGAAACAACTTCTAATTTACATCACCCTAATTTTTTTCCGAGTATCGATAGTTTAATAGCTCCAATAGAAAAATCTGACCAAAAAGAAGAATTATTTGCGGCATTACAACCAGATGTTGTTTTAACTTTTGGGGGGCTAATAGTTTCTAAAAAAATAAAAAGTTTTCTTCGAAGTTATGCGCCTAAACAGCATTGGCATGTATCTCCTAATAAGGCCTATGATACTTTTTTTTGTTTGTCACATCATTTCAAAACTACGGCAGCTACTTTTTTTAATAAATTTCTTGAAAACTATATAAACGTAAAGAGTAATTACTACTCCTATTGGAATACTATTAAAATAAATTATGAAAAAAAGAGAGTGGCTTATTTAAAAGAAATTTCATTTTCTGATATGCTTGCCTTTCATCATATTGCTAAAACTATACCTAAAAACTATCAATTACATTTAGCAAACAGTTCTACCATACGCTATGCACAGTTATTTGATATTCATACTTCTATAAAAGTGTTTTGCAATAGAGGAACTAGTGGTATAGATGGCAGTACCTCTACAGCAATAGGAGCCTCAATACATGCAAAAGAACCAACATTACTTATTACAGGAGATTTAAGTTTTTTCTATGATAGTAATGGTTTGTGGAATAACTATATGAGACCGGATTTTAGAATTATTTTAATTAATAATAGTGGAGGAGGTATTTTTAGAATTTTACCAGGGAAAACAAATACAGAAAATTTTGAAACCTTTTTTGAAACAAAACACAATTTAGAAGCATCCTATTTATGTAGAATGTATCAGATAGATTATGATCTTGTTGAAGATGAAAATAGTTTAACAAAAAGTTTGCTTGATTTTTACTCGAGTAGTAAAAATGCAAAACTCTTAGAAATTAAAACGCCAAGGTTAATAAATGATAAAATTTTGCTTAGTTATTTTGATTTTATATCTTAGAGCAAATAAAAATCATTAACTGTAATCTAAGAATACTAAATTAATTATGAGCAAAAGAGACGAACTAATTGTAAAGTATGCGGCAGATATCAAAGATAAATTTGGTGAAGCAGCAGACATGGACCTTTTAACTAAAGTAGCAATAGGATTAGGTCCTGCTATTTATAATGCAGATGCATCTAAAGTATCTGGTAGTGATGATAAGGAATTAGAAACTGTTAAAAAGAACTTCTTAATGAAAAAATTAGGAATGGCTGACAGTGACGATTTAATGTCTGCTATTAAAGATGTTGTAGAAAAGTATGGAAAGTCTAATAAAAATAAACACAGAGCTGTTGTTTATTACATGTTAGCTAAACATTTTAAAAAAGCATCTGTTTACAACAAATAAGTTTTTTTAACTATTTTAAAAAGCCGTTTCTACTAAGAAACGGCTTTTTTTAGTATTAAAAAACAAAATAATAGTAAGGAATTTATATACTTTGTATTTCGTATTATAACGTATTTTTGCACTATGATAGAATTAGGAAATTATAATACATTAGAAATTTTAAGAGATACTAGTGTTGGACTTTTTTTGGGTGATGATGAGGGGAATGATGTGTTACTACCCAATAAATACGTGCCTAAAAGTTATAAGATAGGCGACAAACTTGATGTTTTTTGTTACCTAGATCATGATGAAAGACCTATAGTTACTTCTTTAAAACCACATATCATAAGAAACTCATTTCAATTGTTAAAAGTTGTTGAGGTAAATAACATTGGCGCATTTATGGACTGGGGTTTAGAAAAACATTTATTAGTTCCTTTTAAAGAGCAACGTACAAAAATGCAAGAAGGACAATGGTATGTAGTTTTTTGTTATTTAGATGAGGTTTCTTTTAGGCTGGTAGCTTCAAACAAATTAGACAAGTTTTTAGATAATGAAAAAATTGCTTTAAGAGAAAGAGAAGAAGTTTCTATTATTATTACGAGACAGCATAATTTAGGTTGGGACGTTATCATAAATAATAAGCATAAAGGTTTAGTGTATAAAAATGAAGTATTTAAAAGAATTGCTGTAGGAGATACTACCAAAGGGTATATTAAAAATATAAGACCAGACAAAAAAATAGATGTTAGCTTGCAACCATTAGGTGCAAATGTTCTAGAACCAGGAGCACATCTAGTTTATGAAATGTTGCAAAAAGAAGGAGGTTTTTTAGCTTTACATGATAAATCTTCACCAGAAGAAATAAGTGCAATACTACAAATTAGTAAGAAAGTTTTTAAAAAAAGTATTGGTACATTGTATAAAAACCGGAAGATTGAGATAAAAAATGATGGCATTTATTTACTTTGACCACAGAAATATGGCATTTCACATCTAATACTATGAAAACCAATCAAATATATCCAATATTTTTTATTTTTTTATTTAGAAATACTTACATTTAAACTCCAATAAAAATTTTTATTTTTAGAAAAAATTAACAGACCCCCTAATTCAAAAAAATATGCCGTTTATAGAAGAAAGCGACCTTTTAGATTTACACAAGGATATTGATAAATCCAGAATTTTAAATGAAAGACTTCTTGATCAAGTAAAGTATAAGAATAAAGAATTAAAACGCAGTAAAATTCAACGTAACATTTTGGCTGGTTTTACATGTTTTTTTCTTTTAGGAGTGCTCGCTTTGTATTCTTTTAGTATGGGAGCCAGAATTAATCAAACCAATGATGACAATATTCTAGTATCTATTGATAGTTTAGATGTTATTAAGTCAAGAATGGATAACCTTAGAGTTAAAAATCAAGAACTTAGTAATGTTAAAGAATTTTATTTAGCAAAAGAATTTATAGAGAAAGAAAAGGTCTATTCCGTACAAATTAAATCGTTTGTAGAGAATAACCTTACGTTGTCATCAAAAGCATTAAACAACACCATGTTTGTTAAAGCAAACCCATTTTATTCTTATTCTTTAGGAACTTTTGAAACTATTAAAGAGGCAAGAGACTTTAGATATCAATTAGTAAAAATGGGGTTTGAAGATGCATTTGTAGCTTCATATAAAGATGGAAAGCGTTTAAAAATAGAAGACCCTTATTAGTGCATAAAATTAAGGCTTGGCTTAATGCTGCAAGATTACGTACGTTACCTCTCTCCATTTCTGGTATAATAGTAGGAGCATCTTTAGCATCTTATTATGGTTATTCTAACTACTTAATTTTTATTATTGCGCTTTTTACTACAGTAGGTTTCCAAATCACATCAAACTTTGCAAATGATTATGGTGATGGAGTAAAAGGTACCGATAATGAAGATAGAATTGGACCTAAAAGAGCTTTACAAGCTGGTTTGCTTACTAGAAAAGAACTTAAAAACGGAATTATTATATCCGTAATTATAAACCTTATTCTTGTTATTATATTATTATATTTTTCTTTTGGAGTTGAAAAAATAGGCTTATCCCTATTTTTTTTGTCTCTAGGTATCTTTAGTATATGGGCAGCTATTAAATATACTGTTGGTTCTTCTGCCTATGGTTATAAGGGCTTTGGAGATATCTTTGTATTTTTATTTTTTGGTTTAGTAAGTGTTTTAGGAACATTATTTTTATTTACAAAATTTATAACACCTATGGCAATATTACCGGCAATTAGTATAGGTACTTTAAGTGTAGGGGTTCTAAATTTAAACAATTTAAGAGATGCTATTTCTGACAAAAAAGCAGGAAAAAACACTCTAATTGTTAAGATAGGTTTTAATAATGGGAAAATATATCATTACGTTTTAATCCTTATAGCATTTAGCGCTATAGCTATATTTTCCATTATTCATTTTAAAAATTGGAAACAATTATTATTTTTGGTTGCTTTTATTCCTATATTAGCCCATATAAAAAAAGTTTACCAAACAAACACACCAAACGCATTAGATCCTGAATTAAAAAAGCTTGCTATTAGCACATTTTTATTAGCAATACTCTTTTATTTTAGTTTTAATATTTTTTTGTAAATTTATACTAATAAATAAACTGATCTTGGAAAAACCAATTAAGATACTCATAGTAGAAGATAATGTTATTATAGCAGATGATATGCAATCTATGTTAGAAGAGATTGGATATGAAATTGTAGGTAACGTTATTGTTTTTGAGCAGGCGGAAGAAATACTTAAAAGTAAAGAGGTTGATCTTGTTTTAATAGACATCATTTTAGCTTCTGATAAAACTGGTATTGATTTAGGTAAGCATATAAGAGAACATTATAATATTCCTTTCATCTTTGTAACCTCTAATTCTGATAGAGCTACTGTAGAAAATGCAAAAACTGTAAAGCCAAACGGATACTTAGTTAAACCCTTTGAGCAACAAGATTTATATACTTCAATAGAAATAGCATTATCTAGTTTTAACTATAATGAAAAATCTAATTCAGCTAGTGCTGCTAATGGTGCTAATGATATGGATGAAAAAGTAGTTTCTAATTCTGTTTTAAAAGATTCTATTTTTGTCAAAAAACAGCATCTTTATTATCGAATTCAATTCGAAGATATTCAATTTATAAAGGCTGATAATGTTTATTTAGAAGTAAATACAGTTGATAAAAAGTTCTTGGTTCGTTCTCCATTAAAGGATTATTTAGAAAAATTACCACAAAAAAAGTTTTACAGAGCACATAAATCGTATATCGTTAATGTAGATCATATTGATGCTATTAACTCAAAAGATATTATGATTAATAATAACCTAATTCCAATTTCAAAGGAATTTAAAGAGTTTATTATTTCTGCTATGAATTCTTAAATAAAATAATTTTCTTTTTTTAAAGTTCAAAGATTACTACAGCTTATTAGTGCATCACTGTTATGATTCTAAGCATCCTTATATGCCAATTTTTATAAGTTTTTCACAACAAATATGTACTTGTACACAACATTATATTTTAAATTTTAGATGTTGCTTATATCTTTAATTTATATTTATAAGAACATCCCAAATCTTATCATTTATTCATAGATTAAATAATTTTAAAAGCCAAATAATTAAATTATTTAGTGTTTCAACATTATATTTAATTAATACTATCCTACCACTTGTTGCATAAAATAAAAATTTTGAATTTGTTTATGTTAAGTTTTGTGTATTTGTAACAACTAATACTTTACTTTTACATAGTATATTATTTTTTTACATTAATTGACTATATTTGAACTAACATCGTGAAAGTATTTATCATAAAAAAATATCTTCTAATACTATTTATTTTAGTATCTATATCAGTTCTTTCCCAAGAAACAGATCTGCAAATACCAAATTCATTTACCAAATTCCAAAATGCGAATAGTGTAGAGGATAAATTTAATGTATTTTTTAATTCCTCAAATAGATACTCTCAAGTTTCTCAGTACGAATGGTTAGATCTCATTAGAGGTCATGTGACTACATCCGAAGAAAAACAAGATTCTACATCTTTGGTTAAATACAAAATAATGCTGAGTCAATTAGATTATGATATTGGTAAATACGCTAACAGTGTTAAATTAAGTAGTGATCTATATTATAAGGTAAAAAATATCAGCTTAAAAGAAAAAAAGTTATTGTTAGAATTAATGGATAACAATTACTATAATTTAAAGCTATACAGAGAACAATTAGAAGTTCGCAAAGAAAAAAAACAAATAGGACTTACAGATGATATTATTTTTTATGATATCTATGCCAATATGGGATCGCCAAGAAAGGCTATGGGAAGTTATATTGAAGAGTCTAAAAAGACTTTAGATACTGATAATTATTATGAACAAGCAGAATATAACAATACGATAGGTTATTATTTAAGATTAGATGATTCCAATCCAGTTGCTTTAATGCATCTTAAAAAAGCAAATAGCTTTATTGAATTGTATTTAAGTAATATTACTAATGAAAGAACTGAAAATGAACTAATTAAAGCAAATTTATTAAAGGGTATAATAGCTGGTAATATTGGTAAATGCCAAATGGAAATGAAAGAATATACCAAGGCAATAGAAAATCTTAAATCTAGCATTACTATTTTAAATGATTATAAGATAGATAGTTATAACACGGTTTTTACCGAAAATGTACTTTGTTTAGCCGAATGTGAATTACAAGAAGAGGCGTATGAAAATGCATTTATATATTTAGAAACAAATTTTAATTATTTAGAACCTAAGGCAATATTAAAAAAGAATAGGTTACTTGCTTTATATTATGATAAAACGAATGAATTTGAAAAGGCAACATTTTATTTAAAAGAAAATGAAAGAGTCAGAGATTCATTAATAAATACTGAATCAGATCTTATAGATCAACAATTTAAAGCTGTTTATGATGCAGAATTAGAAAACTCAAAAGCATTACTAGATGCCTCTAAAGAAGATTTAGCAAAAAAGAGTATAGAAATTGAGGCTATGGATAGCAAAATAAGTGTTATTTATATTTCTTTAATATTTACGCTATTAGGTTTTGCAGGTTTGGTGTATGCTTATTTAAGAAGTATTAAAGCGCAACGCGTAATTGTAGAGCAAAAACATATTATTGAAGCTTCTTTGGTTGAAAAAGACTCATTACTAAAAGAAATTCACCATAGAGTAAAAAACAACTTACAAATGGTTTCTAGCTTACTTAGCTTGCAAACTAAAAACACAAGAAGTAAGGCAGCAATACAAGCTTTGGAAGAAGGTAAAAGCAGAGTTAAGGCAATGGCATTAATTCATCAAAAGCTATATCAAAATGAAGACCTTTCTGTTATTGAAATGCAAGGTTATATAGAAAGCCTTATTAATAGTGTACAGTCAGTGTATAGAAAAGGTGGGCATAACATTAATATTACAATTGATGCTGAAGATGTTGAGTTAGATATCGACAGGGCAATTCCTTTTGGGCTAATTTTAAATGAATTGGTATCTAATTCTTTTAAATACGGATTTCCAGATAATGACGAAAGTGGAAAAATTTATATCCATCTTAGAAAAAATAATACAGAAGGCTTTTTCGAATATACAGATAATGGTGTAGGTTTACCAGTAGATGTAAATGAACGTTCAGATTCTTCAATGGGAGTTCGTTTAATGAATCGCCTTGTAAATCAATTACAATCTACATTAAATATCGATAAAGTTTCTGAAGGAGTTCGTTTTTGGTTTAATTTTAAATAAAAACGTATTAATAGTTGTTATATGGTATTATGAAAACTACTTTTCTATACCATTTCACTATCATTATGATACTTTTAGATATGTTAAAATTGATCATGATGTAGCGAAAGAAAAATTTAAAAGCGGTAAATAGTTACATTTATTACCATTAAGACATGCAATTTCTATTAAAAAATGCTTTTAAAAAATGAAAGCATATTACAAAAAATACATTTTAGACTTTAAAAGACCAAGTGGAACTTCTAGAGGAATACTGCGTCAAAAAGAAACCTGGTTTATTATTATAGAACACAATGATAAAATAGGAATAGGAGAATGTGGTTTATTAAGAGGCTTAAGTATAGATGATGTTCCTAATTATGAAGAAAAATTAAAATGGACTTGTGAAAATATTCATTTAGGTCGAGGAAAATTATGTGAAAAATTATTGACATACCCTAGCCTACAATTTGGTGTAGAACAAGCTTTTTTATCCATAGCATCAGAAACACCCTTTGCACTTTTCCCTTCTCAATTTACTAAAAGCAAAAGTCCAATTGTAATTAATGGTCTAATTTGGATGGGAGACGAAAGTTTTATGTTAGATCAAATTCAACAAAAATTAGAAGAAGGTTTTAAATGCATTAAGATGAAAATTGGTGCTATAGATTTTAAAACCGAGTTGAAATTACTATCCGTTATTCGAAAAAAATACAAAGCAGAACAAATAGAATTGCGTGTAGATGCCAATGGAGCTTTTGGAATAGACGAGGCTTTTGAAAAATTAAAAAGACTCTCCGAATATAATTTACATTCTATAGAACAACCTATAAAACAAGGGAATATAGAAGAAATGCGTATTTTGTGTGCAGAAACACCACTACCTATAGCATTAGATGAAGAATTAATAGGAGTGTTTGAGTTTGAGAAAAAGCAACAGCTATTAAAAACCATTCAGCCACAATATATTATTTTAAAACCTAGTTTTGTTGGTGGTTACAATGGAAGTAAAGAATGGATAACAATAGCTAATAAATTAGGGATAAAATGGTGGATTACTAGTGCTTTAGAGAGCAATATAGGACTTAATGCCATTGCACAATGGACATATCAGTTAAATAATAGCATGCCTCAAGGTCTTGGAACTGGTGGTTTATATACAAATAATATAGACAGCCCGCTTACAGTAGCAAATGGAAATTTATATTACGATAAAAATGAAAATTGGAAAGAAAATTTAATTAAAGAATTATGTATATAGAACAAGCATATAAGAGTTTGTATGATAATTGGAGGTACTTATTAGGTTTTATAATCATTATTATAGGTTGGCAAGTTATAGGTTCAATTCCTATTGGGGTGGCAATGTTTATGGAATTCTTTGAAAATGGTAATCTACTGAGTGATATTTCTGCTATTTCAAAAGCTTTGGGGTCTAACTTATTTTTCTTTTTAATGTTGTTATCATTTGCAATAGGCCTATTAGCTATTTATGTAACTTCTAAGCTTTTACATAAGCAATCTTTTACAGAATTAACTACTTCAAGAAAAAAAATAGATAAAGAGAGAATAGCTTTTGCTTTTATTTTATGGGCAGTTATTTCTATGATAATGACAGGTATAGACATCTATATAGCACCAGATAATTATGTTTGTAATTTTAAGTTAGAACCATTTTTAACGCTCTTTTTTATAGTTGTAATATTTATTCCTTTACAAACTAGTTTTGAAGAATATTTTTTTAGAGGATATTTAATGCAAGGTATTGGAATATTAGCTAAAAATAGATGGTTGCCTTTAGTACTAACCTCAGTTATTTTTGGAGGCTTGCATATTTTTAATCCAGAAGTAGAAAAACTGGGTTATGGTATTATGGTTTATTACATCGGTACAGGTTTTTTCTTGGGGATTTTAACGCTAATGGATGAAGGTATGGAATTAGCTTTAGGTTTTCATGCCGCTAATAATTTAATTACTGCCCTTTTAGTTACGGCAGATTGGACCGCTTTTCAAACGGATTCTATATATCGTGATATTTCTGATCCAGTGTTGGGTTGGGATGTTTTAATTCCTGTTTTAGTGATTTATCCTATTTTACTTTTCATTTTTTCTAAAATATACAGATGGAAAAATTGGAAAGAACGGTTATTTGGAAAGGTATTGCCTAGGGAGTCAGTTGTAAATGAAGAAATAAACGAGTGGGCAGCCAAATAATTCATCCTAGCTTTGCTTTTAATGGTTCTTTGTATAATGAAAAGACCCTTTTTTTAGAAGCTCAAAACTATAGTAAGAGCCAAGAGTCTTATAAAAGAGTAATAGGCAGTTTTCTTTTAGAATGGTTAAATGATTCCGAAGATCTAAAAGTGAAAACTTCTGGTTCTACAGGGAAACCAAAGACTATAGTGTTAAAAAAAGGACACATGATAAATTCGGCCATTGCTACTGGTACTTTTTTTAACTTAAAAGCGACTAATACTGCATTATTATGTTTACCTGTAGACTTTATAGCTGGCAAAATGATGCTTGTTAGAGCTATGGTTTTAGGTTTGCAATTAGATGCTGTTGCACCTAACTTAAATCCTTTAACAGAAACTTCTAAAATCTATGATTTTTGTGCAATGATTCCATTACAGGTTCAAAATTCATTTGCTAAAATAGAACAAGTTAAAACCCTAATTGTTGGTGGAGCACCAATGGCTAAAGCATTGAAAAATAAAGTTCAAAATAAAATTACTTCAGTTTATGAGACCTATGGGATGACGGAAACGATTACTCACGTCGCTGTAAAAAATATTCAGACTACACAAAATACCTTTAAAGCTTTACCTGAGGTATCATTTTCAATAGATCATAGAAATTGCCTTATCATTACGGCTCCACAGATAACTGAGGAACCTGTGATTACCAATGATGTGGTTCATTTAATTTCTGAAACAGCATTTGAATGGTTAGGACGTTATGATATGATTATAAATTCTGGTGGAATAAAACTAAATCCAGAACGTATAGAAGGTATAGTTTCAAAAATTATTTCGAATCGTTTTTTTGTGGTGGGTTTTCCAGATAAAAATCTTGGTCAAAAATTAGTTTTAATTGTTGAAGGCAATACAAAAACGAAAGGGTTGCTAGCGCAGCTGAAAAAGGAAACGAATCTTAAAAAATTTGAAATTCCTAAAGAAATTATTCAACTTCCAAAGTTTATAACTACACAGAACGGAAAAATACAACGCATCAAAACCTTAGAACTTGCCATAAAGAAGGAATAAATACATTACATTTTTGTATTTTCATAATTGAATACAACCGATTATGAAAAAATACATTCTTTATATATTTATCTTATGTACAACCTTACTTAGTGCACAACAAATTCTTCCAGAAAAACAACGCGCTAGGCTAGTAGATGAAATCTTAGAAGATCGCTTCACAAATTTACTTCCAGCGTTAATGGATAAAAGTAATATTGATATGTGGATTGTAATTTCAAGAGAATATAATGAGGATCCTGTATTAAAAACAATGTTACCCGCTACATGGCTAAATGCAAGAAGAAGAACCATACTGCTTTTTTATAGAAATAAAGTAAAGAATACTCTTGAAAAATTAGCAGTTGCGCGTTATGATGTTGGGAAAAGTATAAAATCTGCTTGGGATAAGGAAAAAGAACCAGATCAATGGAAAAGATTAATGGAATTGATTGAAGAACGAAAACCTAATAAAATTGGATTAAACTTTTCTAAAGACCATAATATAGCCGACGGTTTAGATAAAACAGATTATGATGAATTTATGGCTAATCTGCCTAAAAAACACCATTCAAAAGTTACTTCGGCAGAGCAATTAGCGGTTCGTTGGATTGAAACACGAACACATAAAGAAATGATGATCTACAATCAGTTAGTAAGTGTAACTCATGATATTATTGCTGAAGCATTTTCAGAAAAAGTAGTAACGCCAGGAATTACCACAACAACCGAAGTGGAGTGGTGGATGCGTCAAAAAGTTACGGATTTGGGTTTAGAAACTTGGTTTCATCCCACAGTAGATGTGCAACGCACAAGCAAACAGCTTGTTGGTCATTTATATTCCTTTTCTGGTAGACCAGATGATACGGTGATTTTACCAGGAGATTTATTACACTGTGATTTTGGGATTACCTATTTGCGCTTAAACACAGATTGCCAAGAGTTGGCATATGTTTTAAAATCTGGTGAGAAAACCGCACCTCAATTTTTAATTGATGGTTTAAAAGAGGGTAATAGCGTACAAGACTTCCTAACCAAAAATATGATTGCAGGTAGAACGGGTAATGAGATTTTATCTAAATCTTTACAACAAGCTAAAGCTGCAGGATTAAGACCATCTATTTACACACATCCGCTAGGTTTTTATGGTCATTCTGCAGGTACTACCATTGGTATGTGGGATTCTCAAGGGGGAGTAATGAAAGATGATGGCGACAATTATCCTTTAAACCCCAATACCGTTTATGCTATTGAATTAAATACTACAATTACAATACCTGAGTGGAAAAGAGATATCCGTATTATGTTAGAAGAGGCTGGGTTTTATGGCGAAAACGGATTTAGATATGTTAATGGAAGGCAAACAGAACTCTTAGTAATACCAAGAGTTCAGCAGCATCAAGGAAACTAATTAGAATAGCTATTATTTTTTTGAGCTTTAATTATAAGATAGTAATACTAACCGCTTTAAGGCCTTAGTGATTTTAAAGAAGTAACTTTCCCTCATCCAAAAGTCCACTTTACTCATTCTTCATTTTATATAGTATACATCTTGTGTAGGTTTACCTAGAATTTAAAAACCAGCGAAAGATGAGAAATATAATTTTAGGAATTGCATTATGTATTGCATTTTTGGGAAGTGCACAGGAAACTCAACAAAAGGATACTATTAAAGCGAAGCCTATAAAAGGAGTTTTATTAGATAGTAATAATGAACCACTGCCTGGAGGAAAGGTTATTATTAAAGGAACTAAAAATAATACAGTAACTGACTTTGATGGTGTATTTGAAATTGTGGCTGCCATGGGAGATATACTTCAGTTTTCTTATTTGGGTTTTATAACAGAAGAAATTGAAATTAAAGGTTTCTCGAACTTAAAAATTGAATTAAGAGAAGATCAGCAATTTGAAGATGTTGTTTTATCGTGTTGTTGTTACTTTAATTATAAAAAAGAATATCCTTTCAAAGTCTACGAGATTCAGAATAACAACTTTGTAACCCAACAAGATGTCTATAACGCTATACAATCTCAAGTACCTAGTGTTAGAATCTCTAATACAGTAGGTTATCCTAATCAAACGCCTAGAATAACGATGCGCGGTGATGATAATACTATTGTAATTATAGATGGAGTTCGTAGGTCTCTTTCGGCTTTAAATACCATAAACCCATCTGATATAGAAACCATAAAAGTTTCTAATGATCCCTCAGCTTTAAACTATTTTCTAACTTCTAATAACCAATAAAATGAAAAATTTAATTGTATTTGTATTTATAGCGCTATGTAGCATAGTGGGAAATACACAAGTAAAAAGTATTTATGGAGTAGTAACTGATGAGATGAATGCTCCATTACCAGGAGTTACAGTTTTAATTAAAGGAACATCAATAGGTGATGCTACAGATTTTGACGGAAAATATTCAATAAAAGCATCAAAAGGAGATTTTTTAACCTTTAGTTATCTTGGGTATATCACTAAAGAAATAGAGGTAGATGATAGTGTAGTCATAAATGTTCAGATGGAAGCAGATTCACAAGCATTAGATGAAGTTGTTGTTGTTGGCTATGGAGTCCAAAAAAGAAGCTATCTAACAGGTGCTGTTTCAAGAGTCAGTTCAAAAGATTACGTTTCTAGAGGTCCAACCAGAAAAGAAAAAAGAAAAGCGTATCAACAATCTTTAGCAAATACTTTACAAGGACAAATTACGGGAGTGAAAGTTACTAGTGCTAATGGAACTTCAGGAAGTACCACTAAAATAAAAATTAGAGGTGTAAATTCAACCGAAACAGATAAAGAGCCTTTGTATATTATTGATGGTACCCCGATGCCTAAATATAATAATGCTGTTTTAACTCAGATGAATCCCAATCAAATTAAAAAGATGAAGGTTCATAAACCAGAAAAAGCAACCAAATTATTTGGAGAAATTGCTCAAGGAGGATGCGTAGTAATTACGACTAAAAGAGGTAATTATCAATTAGAAAATGATGAGAATTACGCTAAGATAACCGAAAATACTTTTGAGAAAACCACATTAAATCCGTTATCTACTTTTTCTATCGATGTTGATAAGGCTGGTTATAGTAATGTGAGGAGAATGATTAATAATGGGCAACGAGTACCAATTAGTGCTGTAAAAGTTGAGGAAATGGTTAATTATTTTGATTATTCCTATCCGCAACCAACAGCACATCCTTTTTCTATCAATACAGAAATAGCAGGAACACCGTGGAATACGGATACCAAATTAGTTAGAATAGGTTTACAAGGAAAAGAATATACCAATGAAGAATTACCTGCATCTAATCTTACTTTTTTAATAGATGTATCTGGTTCCATGAGTAGTCATAATAAATTACCATTATTAAAGTCCGTTTTTAAATTATTAGTAAACCAATTGCGTAAAAAAGATAAAGTAGCCATTGTAGTATATGCTGGTGCAGCTGGTGTTGTTTTAGAACCTACAAGTGGGGAACAAAAAGAGAAAATTATAGCGGCATTAGATCAATTAGAATCGGGAGGTTCTACTGCTGGTGGAGCAGGAATAGAATTGGCTTATAAATTAGCCATTAAAAACTTTAAAAAGAATGGAAATAATAGAGTTATTCTTGCTACCGATGGTGATTTTAATGTAGGGGCATCAAGCAATATGGCCATGGAAGAATTGATCACTGAAAAAAGAAAATCGGGTGTATTCTTATCAGCATTAGGCTTTGGAATGGGGAACTATCAAGATTCTAAATTAGAGACCTTAGCCGATAAAGGAAACGGAAATCATGCCTATATAGATACCATGCAGGAAGCGCAAAAAGTTTTTGGAAAAGAGTTTGGAGGAACTTTATATACGATAGCTAAAGATGTAAAAATTCAAGTAGAATTTAATCCTAATAAAGTACAAGCTTATCGACTTGTTGGGTATGAAAATAGATTACTTGCCGATGAAGATTTTGTGGATGATACTAAAGATGCGGGCGAATTAGGAAGTGGCCATACCGTTACGGCATTGTATGAAGTAGTACCTGTAGGAGTGAAAAGTGATTATGTAAAAGATATGACAGACTTAAAATATACAGAGTCTAAAGTATATTCAAAGTATACAGATGAGTGGCTTACGGTAAAATTCCGTTATAAAAAACCGGATGGAGAAAAGAGTATTGAATTAGTAGAGGTATTAAAAACGGAAGAGACTAAAATGTCTTCAGATTTTAAATTTGCTGCATCTGTAGCTTTATTTGGCATGCAATTGCGTAAATCTCAATACACAAATGCTACAAATGTAGCTAATGTACTAGCACTTGCAGAAGCGGGTAGAGGGGATGATCAACAAGGATATAGAGCGGAGTTTATACGACTGGTAAAAGCATCGAAAAACCAAATTGGTAAAGGGGATTATGGTAAGTAAAATAACTTTCTTGTTACTATGCTATAGTCTAACAATATTAGGGCAAAACAATGAAATTAAAGGATTTGTTTCTGATGAAATGGGTCCTTTACCTAGTATTGTTATTAGAAATCTGAATACTAAAAAAGGAACAAAAACTAATTTTTTAGGATCGTTTACCATAAAAGGTTCAAAAGGAGATACATTAGTTTTTGAAGGAATGGATTGTAAAAAGGAAAAAATAATAATATCAGAAATAGATACCATTAATATATTTTTAAAAAGACGCTTTATAAAATTAAAAGAAGTAGTAGTATTGGGATACAACCCTAATAATGGGGTTTGTGTTTTACCTTTTATGCAACCTATAGAAGCACCTATTCTTTTTGCAATCCATAAAAATAATTAATATATTAATTTGTGAATCAGTCAGGTTTTAAAAACCTGACAGGTATTTATTTTAAAACCTAATAGGTCTTTTTTATGTATTTTTTTTGCTGCAAACGATAAAAAATAAATGAAGCAATTAGTCCAATACAAGAAAAAACAGCGAGCATCATAAACACATGTTGATGTCCCGTTTTGCCAGGTGAATGATCTAATAAATAACCACTTAATAAATCTGCAAAAATATCTGGAGTAAAACCAATTAAAGACATCATACCTACAGCAGTACCAGTAAGTACAAGCGGAATATGACCTTCTTGCATAGTGGCAAAATACAAAGCTCTAGCAGCATATATTCCAGTAGCTGTTACTAATATGCCCATAAAAAATAAAGTGCTTGTAGAAGGAATTATGATACCAGAAGCAAATAATAGTGCACCCAAAATACTAATGATAAAACTAATCATAAGCCATAGTGTTGTTTTAGATCTATCAGCTAAAAAGCCAATTGTAATTCCGATAACGGGTCGTATAAATAATAAAAAGGTTCCTATTTGTGCAGCTTTCACTTCATCAAATAACATGATTTCTTTAGCATATTGCGAAAAGATATCTGTAGTTTTATAGCCTACATAAGCACATAGAATAATGATCATTAACAACCCAACAGCGGGTATTTTTAGAACGGTGATAATCTGAGAAACTGAAATTTTTTCTACTAGAATTTCTTTTTCATTTTCTACAGGAGATTTCATAAAAAACCAAACTAAAAGACCAATAAGCGTAACAATTCCTGATGAAATTAAAATCACATATTTAAAAGCTTCTTTTCTATCTAATAAAATAGCATCTTCAATCTTACCTACTATAAATAATGAGAAAATAAAAACACCTAAAGCGCCAAACAATGCACCAACTAATCCCCTGCCGCCATCTAAAAAGCCAAAAGCCTTTCCTTGTGATGTTTCTCCTCCCCAAACTCTTGTGGCTTTTATCATAGGTGCCCAAAACAAGAAAATAGTAGTAAAACCCCAATAACCGTATAGTATTCGTAAGGTGTTTAGCGAAGGGTAACTTGCCAGAAGTAAGCCACCTAAAGCAGTAGCCCATAAAGCAACAGCAATTAATTTTCTAGGCGCATATTTATCGGCAATAGGCCCACCAAGTAAATAAGAGACGAAAGCCACAATACCATAAACAGCATTTAGCGACCCTAATTCTAGATTTGTGACTTCAAAAACATCTAATACAGTAGACCTAAAAACACGTTTTAATACAAACGGCAATATAAAAACTGCCTCTCCTGCTAAAATGAGTAGAACTAAATAAGGCCAGTTTTGTTTTTTCTTTGTTTCGATAATTTTTAAGAGTTTATGAGTTTATTCGCTCTGCTAGTTTATAAAGTTTATTTTGTTTATATGGTGTAAAAATATAATTTTTAAGAGCCAAGAGCCAAGAGCCAAGAGCCAAGAGCCAAGAGCCAAGAGCCAAGAGCCAAGAGCCAAGAGCCAAGAGCCAAGAGCCAAGAGCCAAGAGCCAATTACACCTGTATCACTCCTAAATTAAACGGTTTTTCTATAGGTGCATGGTTTGCAGCATCAATTCCCATAGATATCCATTTTCTAGTGTCTAAAGGATTAATAACCGCATCAGTCCATAGTCTAGCTGCTGCATAGTATGGCGAAACCTGATTGTCATACCTACTTTTTATTTTATCAAAAAGAGCTGCTTCTTTTTCTGGAGTAATTTTTTCTCCTTTCTTTTTTAATGATGCTTTTTCTATTTGTAAAAGCACTTTTGCGGCAGAATTTCCACTCATTACCGCAAGTTCAGCACTGGGCCAAGCTACAATTAACCTTGGGTCATATGCTTTACCGCACATAGCATAATTTCCTGCACCATAGCTATTCCCTATAACAATAGTAAATTTTGGCACTACAGAATTACTAACGGCATTCACCATTTTTGCACCATCTTTTATGATTCCGCCATGCTCACTTTTACTTCCTACCATAAAACCGGTAACATCTTGTAAGAACACCAATGGAATTTTCTTTTGGTTACAGTTGGCTATAAATCGGGTAGCTTTATCTGCAGAATCGGAGTAGATAACGCCTCCAAATTGCATTTCTCCTTTAGCATTTTTTATCAATTTACGTTGGTTCGCCACTATACCAACGGCCCAACCATCGATGCGAGCATAACCTGTTAAGATAGATTTTCCGTAGTCTTTCTTATACTGATCAAACTTAGAATCGTCTACCAAACGCTTTATAATTTCGAGCATATCATATTGATCTGCTCTTGATTTTGGAAGGATTCCGAAAATATCATCGGGGTTTTCTTTTGGTTTTTTTGCGGTAACTCGGTTATAACCTGCTTTATCATAATCCCCTATTTTTCCTATGATATTTTTAATGGTATTTAAAGCATCGGTATCGTCTTTAGCTTTATAATCAGTAACCCCACTAATTTCGCAATGAGTAGTTGCTCCACCAAGGGTTTCATTATCTATAGTTTCGCCAATAGCTGCCTTTACCAGATAACTTCCCGCTAAAAAAATACTTCCTGTTTTATCTACAATCAGCGCTTCATCACTCATTATAGGTAAATAGGCACCACCGGCAACACAACTGCCCATAACAGAAGCTATTTGTGTAATGCCCATACTGCTCATTATCGCATTATTTCTAAAAATACGCCCAAAATGTTCTTTATCAGGAAAAATTTCATCTTGCATCGGTAAGTATACACCAGCACTATCTACGAGATAGATAATAGGTAATTTATTTTCCATTGCAATTTCTTGTGCTCTTAGGTTCTTTTTTCCAGTAATAGGGAACCAGGCACCAGCTTTTACAGTAGCATCATTAGCAACAACAATACATTGCTTGCCTTGTACGTAGCCTATTTTTATAATAACACCTCCAGAAGGGCACCCGCCATGCTCTTCATACATATTATCACCCACAAAAGCACCAATTTCTATAGCATCCTTATTGTTGTCTAGGAGAAAATCAATTCTTTCTCTAGCGGTCATTTTTCCTTGAGCGTGTTGCTTTTCAATTCTTGCTTTTCCACCCCCTAGTTTAACAGTTTTTAATCTCTTTTTTAAATCTGATAGGAGTAACTTATTATGATCTTCGTTTTTATTGAAGTTTAGATCCATTTTAATCGTTTTGTATTTCCAGCATAAAGATAAGGAGTAATATGTATTAACTTTGAGAAAATAAATAATTTGCATTATAGATGAAACAAAAAATTAGTTGGGGAATACTAGGCTTAGGAAGTATAGCACATAAATTTGCAAAAGATTTACAATTAGTTTCTGATGCTCAATTGGTTGCAGTAGCGTCTAGAAACACAGAAAAAGCAGCACATTTTTCTAAAGAATATCATACAGCATATGCATTTGGCAGCTATGAAGAATTATTTCACTGTAATGATGTTGATGTTATTTATATTGCTACTCCTCATACACATCATGCGGCTATTGCCATACAGGCTATGGAAGCAGGGAAGCATGTGCTATGCGAAAAACCTATGGGGGTTAATAGTGCAGAAGTACAAAAAATGATAACTGCTGCTCAAAAAAACAATGTTTTTTTAATGGAAGCCTTATGGACAAGGTTTAACCCAGCCATACAAAAAATAAAGGCTGTAATTGATGAGGGACTCATAGGGGAAATTAAACATATACAAGCAGATTTTGCTTTTCCTGCTCTGGATAGAGCAGAAGAAAGTAGACTTTTAAATCCTAATTTGGCAGGGGGGTCTATTTTAGATATCGGCATATATCCTATATTTCTTTCATATTTACTTTTAGGAAAAACAGATGTTATTACGGCAACATCAAAAATGTATAAAACAGGTGTTGAAGTTCAAACTTCCATGATTTTTGATTACCCTAATGCGCAAGCCATTTTATATAGTGGTTTAAACTCAAATTCTGAAATGAGAGCAGAAATATCTGGAGAAAAAGGTACTATTATAATCCATCCTAGATGGCATGAAACAGAAGGGTTTTCTATATTAATTGGAGAGGAGAAAAAAGAAATAACACATCTAAAATTAGGGAAAGGATATACCCATGAAATTGAAGAAGTGCATGCCTGTTTGCGCACAAATAAAAAGCAAAGTGACTTATGGAATCATCAAAATAGCATAGATTTAATCTACTTATTAGATCTGGTTAGAGCTAAAGCAGGAGTGATTTTTCCGTTTGAAGAGTAGATTTTGCTTTTTAGATTCTTGTAAATCCCCTATATTGCAATATAAATAGCCAAAAAGAATATGTTTTATTTTTAGCGCACACTCTAATGATTTCATAATCAAAGGTTAAAAGTTTTAAAAATATATTCTTAGCCAACTAATCTAAAAAAATATACTATATGGGAATGAATAAAAATACGGTGCTTGCATGGGCAACATTTATAATGATAGTAGTAGGTATTTCATTAATAGCACTTGGTATCATAAGATATAACCATGTTGCAGCATGGGGTTTTTCTGCAGTAGGAGTGGGTTTCTTTGCCATTGCTTGGGTTTTTAATGCATTAAAAGGAAGGGTTTAAAATACGCAAGTCATAGTCACTAAATACAAAATATAATATTTAATATTCTTAGCATATGTCTGACGATAAGAAAGTAATTTTCTCAATGTCTGGGGTTACAAAAACCTTTAAAACAGCAAACACGCCAGTACTCAAAAATATTTATTTAAGCTTTTTCTATGGTGCTAAAATTGGAATTTTAGGACTTAATGGCTCTGGTAAGTCTACCTTATTAAAAATTATTGCAGGAGTAGATAAGAATTTTCAAGGTGATGTTGTTTTCTCGCCAGGTTATAATGTAGGGTATTTAGAACAAGAACCGCAATTAGATCCAGAAAAAACAGTGCTCGAAATTGTAAAAGAAGGTGTAGCAGAAACGGTTGCTGTTTTAGACGAATACAATAAGATTAATGATATGTTTGGCTTGGAAGAAGTCTATAGTGATGCTGATAAAATGCAGAAACTTATGGATAAGCAAGCAGAACTTCAAGATAAGATTGATGCCAGCAATGCTTGGGAATTAGATACTAAGTTAGAAATTGCTATGGATGCGTTAAGAACTCCAGATTCTGATAAGAAAATAGGTGTATTATCTGGTGGAGAAAAAAGACGTGTTGCTTTATGCCGTTTGCTACTTCAAGAACCAGAGATATTATTATTAGATGAGCCAACCAACCATTTAGATGCAGAATCGGTACATTGGTTAGAGCATCATTTAGCACAATATAAAGGAACCGTAATAGCCGTAACGCATGATAGGTACTTTTTAGATAATGTAGCAGGTTGGATTTTAGAATTGGATAGAGGAGAGGGTATCCCATGGAAAGGTAACTATTCTAGTTGGTTAGATCAGAAATCTAAGCGAATGGCAGAGGAGAGTAAAACAGCATCTAAGCGTCAAAAAACATTAGAACGAGAGTTAGAATGGGTACGTCAAGGGGCTAAAGGTCGTCAAACCAAACAGAAAGCGCGTCTAAAGAATTATGACAAATTAATGAGTCAAGACCAAAAGCAGCTAGACGAAAAATTAGAGATTTATATCCCTAATGGTCCACGTTTGGGAACTAATGTAATTGAAGGTAATGGCGTTAGTAAAGCTTATGGTGATAAATTATTATACGAAGATTTAAATTTTAAACTTCCGCAGGCGGGGATAGTAGGTGTTATTGGTCCTAATGGGGCGGGTAAGACTACTATTTTTAGAATGATTATGGGAGAGGAAACTCCAGATAAAGGTGAGTTTGAAGTGGGTGACACGGCTAAGATTGCTTATGTAGATCAGAGTCACTCTAATATAGATCCGGAAAAATCTATATGGCAGAATTTTAGTGATGAGCAAGAGTTGGTGATGATGGGTGGAAAACAGGTGAATTCCAGAGCTTATTTAAGTCGATTCAATTTTTCTGGAAGCGAGCAAAATAAAAAAGTAAGTATGTTATCTGGGGGAGAGCGTAACCGACTCCATTTAGCCATGACCCTAAAAGAAGAGGGTAATGTTTTGCTTTTAGATGAGCCTACTAATGATTTGGATGTAAATACCTTACGTGCTTTGGAAGAAGGTTTAGAAAATTTTGCAGGTTGTGCTGTAGTGATTAGTCACGACCGTTGGTTCTTGGATCGGATTTGTACCCATATCTTAGCTTTTGAAGGCGATTCTCAAGTGTATTTCTTTGAAGGGTCTTTCTCTGATTATGAAGAGAATAAGAAGAAACGTTTAGGAGGTGATCTCATCCCGAAACGTATCAAGTATAAGAAGTTGATCAGATAAATAATATTCATATGATTTATAACAAACATATTTTAATAATTATAACTTTAATATTTACATTTTTATCTTGTAATAGGGATGGTGATGAATCTAAGATTATTGACCTTGAAAATACGGAAGAAGAAGTAATCTCAAATGAAGTAGATGACAATTTAATATTATCTATAGAAGTTCCAGAAGGGTATGTAAGACCAAATATCGATAAAATTCATTTTGTGCTTTACGATGATTCTGATTCAATGATAGGTTATGCAACTCATAAATCAGGTTCGTCTGAAACGTTACAAATTTTTTCAGAAAATGAATTTGACAATGAAGCATTGTTTAGCATAGCTATTATCACAAATTTTGAAGATGAGATACTATTTCAAAAGTTATACAAAAAAATAAATTTAAACTTATTAAGAAATATAATTAAGTTAACTCCAAAAGGATTAGGAGCAACCACTAACATTTTAGAAAAACCCATAATTAATTTAGACTCTAGATGGTCTTTAAGAGCTTCAGGAAATGGATATTCTATAATAGCAAATCAAGAAAATAAATTTCGAGGGCATTTTTCATCTAATCACTTTAACGAACTTGGCTTAAATAAAAGTTTTATAAGTTATATAAATTCTGAAAATCCTTATGATTACAAATATAATTTTATTGATAATAATGATTTAAAAAATTTGGAAAGTATTAATACTTCAACACTTTTAGATGTGAATGTTAAACATGGCTCTATAGAGATTGATAATCCTTATGAATTAGCATTTATGGAAATAAGAGGTTATGAAACTGTTAAAAAGTATGAAGCTGATGTAGGTCACCTATTATACTCAAATAATATTCGCCTAGATTTCTTTGGTACATACTATTCTTATGCTGATATTTTTACAAATATTAAATATAAAATTCAACACGCTAATTATGAAATAGAAGGCGTGGATACTATTCCTAATAAATTGATTTTACCGCAAGAAAGTATTAATTATACATTTGAAAATCAAACTATAAATTATACAGGATTAAATAATTTTGAGACTGTTCGTTTTTATTTAAGAAATACTTCAGGTCTAGCACTTACCACATTTTTAATGACTAGTGATGATCAAACTCAGATTACAATACCAAAAATTCCTTCTGAAATTTTTGAGAACGCTATATTAAAAGATAAGATTGGTAATGTTCAATATGAATTATTACAAGCTGCATCTGAGAATTATATTGATTTTGAAAATTATAATGAATTTATAGCGAAAACACTAGGGATTGGAAAACCATTTTATCTTACAAGTAAGTCAAGGGAAAGAGTATGGAAATCAACTAATGGAACATTTTTACTACCATTTTAAATTTAATTTAAAATGGTAGTATTATAAATAAATAAATAATTAATTAATACCTCTCATTAGGATACCAGTCTAACTGAACTACTTCAATATTTGCATTCTCTTTATTAACGATACGTTTAAATTTTGCAACATCACTTACATTAAGATACCTTATATAACGATAAGGATATTTGTGTTTCTCTCGTATTAACATTAATTATTAAAGACACCAAGGATCAATTAAAAATTGTTCTTATATGGTAATATGAAGTAATTCCTTTACAACATATCAATTAAACCTATTTTGAATATCATAATATTAAGATCAAAAACTAATTAACACAATTAAACTATAAAAAAACCTTCTTTCATTTTAAAATCTATACGAAACACTTTTCTTACTATTTTATGATCAATTTTGACTTATGAGGTACTATATTAAACCTTTAGAGTAAATACTATCCAAAATTACTTTACCTACACTTACTTAACAATAATTAAATTTTATTAAAAAATAATATTAAATATAGAATAAATTTTTATAAATTATTATTTTATTCTATATTTGATGTATATTTTATACAATAATGATAAATATTCATCAATTGTTTTAACTAAAATTTCTACTTAAGTTTTTTGTTTTTTGAGTATGTACAGTGACTACTTAAAATTAATAATCTAATGTTAATGAACAAATTAATTATTTAAGCATGATTTTCAATGTTAAACCAAAATTGAATTTTAATATAAATAATACTCTGTATAAAATTATTATTAACCTTATAATATATATAAAATGAAAAAAAAATGTTTATCCGGATTATCCTTATTAATGATTTTAATATTAGGATGTCAAAAAAGTGAATCGATTCTCGAAGAAAAAAACCAAATTTTAATTGCTAATTCTAATCCAGAGTTTAATGTTAGTGTAAAAAATGAAATGCTTTATTTTCCCACAACATCTGATTATGATTTAGCGATAGATTATTTAGGTCAGAAATCGGCTGAAGAACTAGCATCATGGACAAATAGTATTGAATTCCGATCTATGAAGTCACAATTATCACAGAATGAATTGGAAGAATTAGGTATTTATGATGATTTATTAGCATCAATTATAAATTTAAATTCTGAAATTTCAATTGGTGGAAATACCTTAAAATTAGATGCGCTAGAAGAAAAAGTTTTTGTTATTAATAATAATGATTATAGTAAATCTTTTTCTGAAAGTACAAGCAAAAACTTAAAAGTTTTCAGTACTGATGATAATGTCTTAGATATTTTAGATGGAAAAGAGGATGAAAATACATCATCTAGGCGTAGATATTGCAGTAAAAGAAAGTTATCTTGGAATATTGACTTCAGAAGTTTATCTAATAAAATTCATGCAAAAGTTGTATACCAAAAAGCAGGATTTTTAAATTCTTTACAAAGTAAGATAGAAGAAGAATTAGGTTTAGATGGGACAAGTAGCTGGAAAATGTTTTTAAAAACTAATGGTTCTGGAAATGTTTGGAGGAACAAAAAGAGGACAGGAGCTATTGGCCCTCACCAATCAACTATTTTTAATAAGGCTAACAAATCTTTTAGACCTTATTATTCAAGTAGAAGATTAAGATCTTACAAATTTTCAATAGAATTTTGGGCACAATCTGAAGATGATGGTGTATTAAGAAAAAAAGTGTTGACAATAGATTGCAATTAAAAATCTATTCACGCTTATTCCAAATATTATTTATGGTATAAGTGTAGTATACTAAATAATCCATGTATATTATTACTCTAATAATATACAATTTAATTCTCAGTGAACTTGCTTTACTGAGAATTTTTATTTTTATAGTTTATTTTGTCTGCTTATTAAATCTATTTGTATGTTGTCTAAATGCTTAAACTCAAATGCAATTATAATTTTGTCCTTTCATTAAAATTATTCAAGGGATTACTGCTCTATTATCTTTTAGATTACCTCATTTTAAGTTCTTCTTTATTTATAATAAATTATTTTCAGGTTTTTAATTTAGTTCATTTATTTGATTATTTTGCAGTCTAAGAATAGTCTTTATGAAAACATTTTCCTCTCATGAATTAGAATAACATTTGTTAATTGATTTTGGATTTCATTTATTTAATATCAGTCATATAAATCTTTAGCTCTTTTGTTAAGATTACAATTTGTATTATTCTAGCTAGCTTTAATACCCTGGGGCTTGTCTTGTACAAGAAAAAAATAGTAATCTTAAGTTTGAGATAAAGCACCCACATATACAAAATGCATGTTTGGATATTTAGATAGATATAATATACGTCTTCTTGAAATTTGCTAAGATCTTGATCATATTCATTTTCTTTTACAGAGTGTTCCAACCTATAGTCCTACTAAAATACCAAGAACAATAAGAAGTATAACAGCTGGGTAAATATTTTGAGAAACTCTTGGAGTAAAAAGAACTCTTTGGTGAGGTTTTCTCTAGGTAGTGGTTTTTATCTAAATGCAGTTGAACGTCACAGCAATCAAAGGACAATTACTCAATATGTAAAGAGCAAGAATATGAACTCTTGCTCAAAACCAATCAACTTAATCTTTTCTATTGTAATGCCTCGGTTGCTCTGAAGATTATTTACTAAAAGTTTAAAACTACTAAAATTTAATTGGCTTTACACTAGGGATACCAGTCTAACTGAACTACTTCAATATTTGCATTCTCTTTATTAACGATACGTTTAAATTTTGCTACATCACTCACATCAGGGTTTCCTCTATAATGATAAGGATATACTTGTTTGGGTTTGAATTCCAAAACTGCACTCGCAGCACTTTCTACAGTCATGGTATAGGGCAAGTTCATACAAATAAAAGCTTTATCTATATTTTCTAAAGCACGCATTTCTGGTATATCTTCAGTATCACCAGAAAAATAAAAACGTTTCCCATCTATATTTAAAACATAACCGTTTCCTCTTCCTTTTGTATGAAATTTTAAGGCGTCTTTCCTTAAATTATACATGGGTATTGCTTCTATATTAATTTCATACCGTTCTTTAGCATCACCATTATTTAAAATATCTAATTGTGGTGTAAAGTTTTTTGGCATTTTGTCTGCTACAGCTTGTGGAACTATAATTTTTGCTTTAGAAGTATCTAAGCCTTTTAAAGTTTGTAGACTAAAATGGTCTCCATGAATATCTGTTATTAAAATTAAATCGGGAAGCTTCTGGTTTTTAAAGACATCTGCTCCACCAACAGGATCTATGTAAATAGTAATATCTCCCCATTCTAATATAGTAGTGGCATGAGAAATAGGAATAATTTTTACTTCTTTTACAGTCAACTCATTTTCTATATTGTTTTCTGCAAGATCAGAAGTCCGTTCTTTTTTAGTGTTTTCTTTACATCCTTGTAAACCTAAAACACTTAAAAAGATAATAAGTAGTTGCTTTTTCATTTGTTTTTTATTTTAGGTGATCACTTACAATTCTATTAGTCTCTTAGAAATGGCATTGCTTACCTTAAAAGCAATTCCATTTTTATATTGCTACGCGCATAAGGGAGTTCTTCTTCTAATGGTATTTCTTTAAAACCATATTTTTTATAAATATGTATGGCTGGTTTTAAAATGGTATTAGAATATAAAATTAGTTTAGACCAGTTTTCATTTTTAGCAAATTGAATGGCAAATTCCAATAACTGTTGCCCAATTTTTTGTCCTTGAAAATTAGGAGCAATAGCCATTTTTCCTAATTCATATACTCTATCATTTGTTTTTATAAATGAAAAACATCCAACCACTTGGTCATCTTGTAAAGCAAAAAAGATAAAACCACCAGGTTTTATAATACTACTTTCACAATTTTCTAGTAAAGTTGCATCTTTTGGTTCTATATAAAAATATTTTTCTAACCATGCGATGTTTAACTCTTTAAAAGCGCTGGCATACTCTTTTTTAAAAGGGATAATTTGTGTTAACATTAACCAATCATTATTAGAAATACAGTATAAAGTTAATACATCTGATTTATTTGCCGATTATCTAAATATTTGAACCAAAAAATCTAAAAATTAAAAAGCACCGTATATAATTCCAGAATACAAATCAGACCACTACAATTAAAAAATGAATTAATTTTTATTATTATGAATGAAACAAAAAGTAATACAGGTTTAAAAGTAATAGCAGGTTTGTTATTGGTTTTATTAATAGGTGTAATAGGGTACTCTGTAACACTTTATAATGAGAAACAAGATAATGAAGCTAAACTAAACCAAGAAAAAGACCTTGTTGTAGAAGATCTAACGAGTTTAAGATCTGAATATGATAAGGCTATCTTAGAAAGTAATGCAACAAATGATGAATTAATTTCTGCAAGAGATAATATTTCTAAATACATTGATTCTGTAAATACTATGAAAGCCGATATTGCTGTATTAGGAAAATATAGAAGACAAGTAAGTAGATTAAAAGCAGAAAGAGCAAAATTGCTTAAAAAAGTAGATTCTTTGTCTAAATCTAACACGATGTTAGCAATGCAAAGAGATAGTACATTTGTAGAGTTAGAGAAACAAACAGTATTTAATGACTCTTTATTAATCCAAAATACACAATTGTCTGATGCTGTTGAAAGAGGTTCTGCCTTAAACTTAGCAAAATTATCTGTGGATGCAGTTAAAGAGCGTAAAAGCGGAAAATTGGTATCTACTTCAAAGGCTAAAAGTACAGACAAATTTAAAGTTTGTTTTACCATCACTGACAATGCGATTGCACAAGCGGGTGATAAAGCATTTTTATTAGAGGTGTTAGATCCACAAGGTAATGTTTTAGGGGGTGGTAATTCTCAAACTAACGATTCTGGTGCTACTGTAATTTATAGCAAGCAAACAGCTTTTTACTATGAAAATAATGCCTTAGATGTATGTGATTATGTAAGCAAACCTGCAGGTGATTTTCAAAAAGGGAATTATATGGTTAATGTTTATGACAACAAACTAAAATTACTAGGAACTAGTAAGTTTACTTTAAAATAAAACAAACAAAAACACTATCCATAAAAAAGGGCTAATCTTTAAATAGATAGCCCTTTTTTCTATAAATAAATTTGAAATTATTTTAAACTCCCAACCATTTCTTCGGGCTTTACCCAATTGTCATAGTCTTCTGCAGAAACATAACCTAAATTAATCGCTTCTTCTTTTAAAGTAGTTCCGTTTTCATGTGCTGTATTAGCTATTTCTGCCGCTTTGTAATAGCCTATTTTAGTATTTAAAGCAGTTACTAACATTAAAGAGTTATTTAAAAGTTCTTTAATCACTTCATGGTTTGGTGCTATACCAGCGGCACAATTTTCATCAAAACTAACACATGCATCACCTATTAATTGTGCTGATTGTAATATATTGGCAGCCATCATAGGTTTAAATACATTTAACTCATAATGCCCTTGTGTACCACCAACACTTATAGCTACATCATTACCCATTACCTGTGCACAAACCATTGTTATGGCTTCACATTGTGTAGGGTTAACTTTCCCTGGCATTATTGAGCTGCCAGGTTCATTTGCAGGAATTATAATTTCACCAATACCAGAACGAGGCCCAGAAGCCATCATTCTAATATCATTAGCAATTTTATTTAAAGAAACAGCCAATTGTTTTAAGGCTCCATGACTTTCTACTATGGCATCATGCGCAGCTAATGCCTCAAACTTATTTTCAGCAGTAACAAATGGTAATTTAGTGAATTGTGCAATGTACTTGGCTACTAATACGTCATAACCAGCAGGAGTATTTAATCCTGTTCCAACAGCAGTACCACCCAATGCTAATTCAGATAAATGTGCTAAGGTGTTTTTTAATGCCTTAAGGCCATGATCTAATTGAGAAACGTAACCAGAAAATTCTTGGCCTAAGGTTAGGGGAGTAGCATCCATTAAATGTGTTCGCCCAATTTTTACCACATTTGCAAAATCATTAGATTTCTTTTTAAAAGTATCTCTTAATTGTTCCACTCCTGGAATAGTGGTTTCTACTATTTTTTTATAGGCGGCAATATGCATTCCTGTTGGGAATGTGTCATTAGAAGATTGCGATTTGTTTACGTCATCATTAGGCTGTATTGTTTTTTCGCCTTCTCCAATAACTTTACCTGCTATTTCATGAGCGCGATTAGCAATCACCTCATTTACATTCATATTACTTTGTGTACCAGATCCTGTTTGCCAGATGACTAATGGAAACTGATCATCATGTTTGCCTGCTAAAATTTCATCACAAACAGTGGCTATTAAATCTCTTTTTTCTGTTGTTAAAACACCTAATTCTGCATTTGTATATGCTGCTGCTTTTTTTAAATAAGCAAAACCATAAACAACATCTAATGGCATTGAAGCAGGAGCACCTATTTTAAAATTATTACGAGAACGTTCTGTTTGTGCCCCCCAATATTTATCTGATGGTACTTGTACTTGCCCCATCGTATCTTTTTCTATTCTAAAACTCATGATTCATTAAATTTAATGTCTTACAAAGATATTGCATTGTCTATTATTTTTAAGACTCTAACATTTATTTATATTTTTTTTAATTTCATTTGTACAATTCATCATTTTCAAAGTATCTTTGTGCTAACAAATAGTATATTATGTTCGATTTTGATCAATATTTAGGATTTATAGCCTTTTTAACCATATTAACTATAGGTTTTTGGTTAATGATTTTCTTGTTAACCTTTGTTATACCCTATTGGTTAGGAGGATCTTTACTTGAATTTTTAAAAGAAAAACGAGACGCTAAAAAAGCGAAACGTGACGAATAATAAAAAAGGAACCAATTTTGGTTCCTTTTTCAGTTTTATATAGCTTGTCCTAAAACCGATTATAATAAATAATCAAGATTCAAATATTTTGAAGCTTTTTTAAACTAAAATACGTTACTTATCTATAGCTACATTATGTATTTTACCTGTAAGCATATCTGGTAGTAATAAACGCCCTTTTTCTTCTTCTAAATAAAAATCTGCTGCAGATTCTAATCCATCAATTAATACCGTTGATTTTTCGGTTTTACCATCTATTTTCCAGACTTTACCTTGAGACCAACTGCTTACATAATAATTTCCTTTGCTGTCTTGCTCAACAGCATCAGCTCCTCTATAAGTACCTTGTAAAGGGCTAAGTTTCCCATCTTTTTTCACTAAAAAATTCCCAAGAAAAAAAGAACCAATCATGATGTTGTTATCGTTGTCTAAACCTACACCATTTGGGTTTAGCATAAGCGGAGAAGTATTTTGTGCTATACTTACAATACCATCTAAAGTAATATGATATACACGTCCTACTTGCGGAATTAATTTTGCTTGTTCACTATTTAATGGCCATAAGTCGTTATTTGCATCTCGCATGTAGCTTGTAGCACCCATATCTACCACATAAATACCTTTAGCTTCTGCATCTACAGCAACATCATTTAAATACAATACTTCTTCAGGGAAAGCTGATTTATCTGCTAAAAGACTTGCTTTACCATTTTTATCTACTTTCCAAACACGCGTAAGGTCAGAAAAATATAAGTGATTGTTTACAAAGGCAATTCCTTTAGGTTCATCAAAACCTTTTGCAAACGTTTTAGCAACACCATTAGAAATTTCAACAATTTCTGCATCTCCCTTTTCTTTTCCATTCATTACGGTTACATAGTAGTTATCGTTAAAACCTTTGGTAATGCTTTCAGGTCTTGTTCCTACTTGTATGGGAAATTCAATTTCGCTTTTTGGGTTACAACTAAAAATGGTAAGTACTGCAAGTAATGCTGCACTGCAATATATTTTTTTCATAATAATTTTTAAGCTTTTACTATTTCTGTAGTTCTTTCTGTACTAATTGTTCCAGGTAGGCTATGGTGTTTAGCAAATACTTTCTGTCATCCGTAATTGTAGCCATGGCTATGGCGCCCTGTATCATAGTATACATTTGTTTTGCAAATTGTAGCGGTGTTACGGGTAGCCTTAATTCTCCACTATTTACACCATTTTCTAATACTAATGCAATTTTACCTTCTAATTCCTTAGCGGTTTCTTTAACCGCAGCAGTTAATAATTTATTATTGTTTTTGGCATCAACTCCAATATTTAAAATAGGACAGCCACCCATTTTTAAGGTAAAAATGTCGTAGTGACGATAAAATTTAGTAAGCGAAAATATTTTTTCTAATGCAGAACCTTCTATAGCTAATTTTTCATCAATAGTATTCAATAAAATATTTCTATTGAATTCAAAAGCAGCTAAAGCGAGTGCTTCTTTGTTTTCAAAATTACCATAGATAGCACCTTTTGTTAAACCAGTTGCTTCAGTAAGATCACTCATACTGGTGCCAACATAACCTAATTTATTAAATATAGGCGCTACAGTTTCTATAATAAACCCAGTTGTTTTTTGCGCTTTTGTAGCCATTAAAAACCAATTTATTACGAATATAAAAAAATTATATACTGTATGGTATATGTTAGGAAAAAAAAATGGTACTGGTACCTAATTTAAAACATTACTATAAAGTTTAAAATGCAATATCAAATCTGGAATATAAACTACTTTATGTTCCAGATTTAGATATGCAGAGGCTTTTTTAAATTTATAAAAAAGGAACACCTTATACTCTTATGCTAATTTATAGTACTGGCTTTATATCATAAATAAGGTTCTATTATTATGATTTTAGCCTACCAGATCTGTTTGATTTCTAAAGACTAATTTATCATCAAAAGAGTCTATAAGCACCATACTTTCTGCTTTTATACGTCCACTTAATAATTCTTTAGACAAGTTATTTAAAACCTCTTTTTGAATAATTCTTTTTATGGGCCTAGCACCATACTGAGGATCATACCCTTTTTCGGCTAAGTAGTGTATCGTCTCATCTGTAGCATCAATAATGATGTTTTGTTTTAAGAGGATCTTTTTTAATGCATTTAATTGTAAACGGACTATTTTAGTAATATTAGATCTACTTAAAGGGGTAAACATAATAATATCGTCTATCCGATTTAAAAATTCTGGGCGAACCGTTTTCCGTAATAAATTTAAAACTTCTACTTTAGAAGCATATGATGCTTCATCAATATTGCTTGTTTCTTCAAACTTTTCTTGAATAATAGGGCTCCCAATATTGCTGGTCATAATGATAATAGCATTTTTAAAATCGGCCACTCTACCTTTATTATCTGTGAGTCTACCTTCATCTAAAACTTGTAATAAGGTATTAAAAGTATCTGGATGTGCTTTTTCAATTTCATCCAAAAGAATAACAGAATAAGGTCTGCGCCTTACAGCTTCGGTAAGTTGCCCTCCTTCATCATACCCAATATAACCGGGAGGTGCACCAACTAATCTGCTTACAGAATGACGCTCTTGATATTCACTCATATCTATACGAGTCATTGCATTTTCATCATCAAAAAGGTAACTCGCTAATGTTTTTGCTAGTTCTGTTTTACCAACTCCGGTTGTACCTAAAAATAGAAAAGAACCAATTGGGCGTTTCGTGTCCTGTAGTCCAGCTCTACTTCTTCTAATAGCATCAGAAACAGCCTCAATAGCCTCTTCTTGCCCTACTACGCGTTCATGTAAAACAGCCTCTAACTGCAATAATTTTTCTCGCTCACTTTGCAACATTTTAATTACTGGGATACCTGTCCATTTGGCTACTACCTGTGCAATGTCTTCAGAAGTTACTTCTTCTTTTATAATAGTATCTCCTAATTGTTGCTGTTCTAAAGTGTTTTGTAAGTGTTCTAAATTTTCTTGTACATCTTTTATTTTGCCATATCTAAGCTCTGCAACTTTACCATAATCACCATTGCGTTCGGCACGCTCTGCTTCTAATTTATAGTCTTCTATTTCCTGTTTTGCTTTTTGGATATTATCTACCACAGTTTTTTCGCTATCCCATTTGGCAAAGATTTCATTTCGCTCTTCCTTTAAATTGGCTAGATCATGATTTAGCGATTTTAATTTTGTTTTATCGTTTTCCCTTTTTATGGCTTCTAGCTCAATTTCTAACTGCATTATTTTACGATCTAAGGCATCTAATTCTTCTGGCTTAGAGTTAATTTCCATTCGTAATTTAGCTGCAGACTCATCAATTAAATCAATTGCCTTGTCTGGTAAAAATCGATTTGTAATATAGCGTTGAGATAGCTCAACGGCAGCAATTACAGCTTCATCTTTAATACGTACTTTATGGTGCGTTTCATATTTTTCTTTGATGCCTCTTAAAATAGATATAGCACTTTCTGTATCTGGTTCATCTACTATTATTTTTTGAAATCTACGCTCTAAGGCTTTGTCTTTTTCAAAGTATTTTTGATATTCATCTAAAGTTGTTGCACCTATAGCACGTAATTCTCCTCTGGCCAAGGCAGGTTTTAAAATATTTGCTGCATCCATAGCTCCTTCGCTACCGCCAGCACCTACTAGGGTATGTATTTCATCAATAAATAAAACAATATCACCATCGGAGCCAGTTACTTCTTTTATAACAGACTTTAGGCGTTCCTCAAATTCACCTTTATATTTTGCTCCTGCTATTAAAGCGCCCATATCTAAGGAGTAAATTGTTTTTTCTTTTAAATTTTCTGGAACATCACCTTGTACAATTCTATGCGCTAAACCTTCGGCAATTGCTGTTTTACCAACACCAGGTTCACCAACGAGCATAGGATTATTTTTTGTTCTTCTGGATAGTATTTGTAGTATTCTCCTAATTTCTTCATCTCTACCAATTACTGGGTCTAATTTTCCACTATCTGCTAAATCATTTAAATTTCTAGCATATTTGTTTAAAGAATTATAAGTGTCTTCTGCACTTTGCGAGCTTACTTTACCACCTTTACGCAATGCTGCTATGGCTGCAGTAAAGTCTTTTTTAGAAGCTCCTTGATCTTTTAAAATTTGCGCTATTTTACTTTTAGAATCTAAAATGGCGAGTAGTAAGTGTTCTATAGCAACATACTCATCTTCCATTTTTTTTGCAATAGTAATGGCTTCATTTAAAGTTTTCCCTGTTTCTCCAGAAAGCATCATATCTCCTCCAGAAACTTTAGAAAAACTTTCTAATTCTTTTTCTAAAATTGTCTGTATGAGCCCAATGTTTACGTTTGTTTTTTTCAAAATAAAGGGCAATACGTTTTCGTCTATCTCTGAGATAGCTTTAAATAGGTGTTCGTTCTCTATTTGTTGATGCCCTAAACCTTGCGCAATTTGCTGCGCTTGTTGTACTGCTTCTTGAGATTTTATAGTGAAATTATTAAAATTCATGATCCGGGTTTTTTATGCTTATTTATATTATTTTTACACAGCTAAAATCAATAACCTTACCAATGCTAAGTTGCTGACTAAATGTCTGTTAACTGCTGAAAAATAAAGACAATTCGTCAGTCTGTAAGATTTTAATTTTAAGCCGACTGATAATAAAATATAATTTTTTTATGGGATTATTTAATTTTTTAGGAGGTAGTAAAGAAAAGAAAGTAGAAAAAGTGCTGCCTTGGCTTCAATTAGAAACAGTTGGACAACTTAAAGAAATTGAAAAAAGGTCAAAATCTAAAACACAGGTTATTTTTAAACATTCAACCACTTGTGGTATTAGCCGAATGGTAATTAAAATGTTTGTAGACACGTATAATTTTACAGAAAACCAAATGGATTTGTATTATTTAGATTTGCATAGAAATAGAGAAGTTTCTAATGAAACAGGATATAAGTTTCAAGTCATGCATCAGTCCCCACAATTATTAGTCATCAAAAATGGTATTACAGTGGCGCATGCATCACATGGAGCAATTACAGATATAGATTTAAATAGGTTTGTTTAAAATATTTTTAGAACACTATAAAAATAGTTAAACACAAAAAAGCAACGAATTTTCGTTGCTTTTTTGTGTTTATTACTTTAGAGTTTAGGTATTTAAAAATTGTTGTTTACAATAACTCTTTTTAATTTTTGCTTTAAATCTTCTCCTGCATCATAAATCATTTGTTCATTTGTTGGGAAAGCAATTGCTCTTCTGTCTAGTAAAACACTTAAAGCAGAATCTAAAGCTCTTCTATCTCCCTCATAAGTTGCATAACTATGCTCAAAAACAAATTCACTAGCCAAAGGAAAAGATTGTTGTGCTTGTTGTGTTTTTAAATCAATAAAATTAATATCGCCAACAACTTGTACTGCTTTAAATTGGTTAAACTCATAGAAGTTGCATCGAACTGTTTTAAATTTATCAACTTTAATTTTATTTCCTAAGCTATCTTTTACTTGGTTACCGTTACTATCAACTGCATATTTATAACCATCTTTAATTTGTTTTTCTTTTACAATTTCTCTTTCTTTTATTTGTTCTGGAGAAATACTTATATCTTTAAATACCACCTGAAGTTCATAATCATACTTAACATCATCTACTTTAGTTGTATGGTATTCTGCCCATAAATTATCTAAGCCATAGGTGTTAATATTTAACAACTCTTCTTCTAAACGAACAGGAATTACTTGCTCTGTATTGTTTAGCATTAATAATTGTATATAATCTAGGCCTTTACCATGCGCCTCTTCCATTTTAACTCTGGTATCTTTAAAACCAGGATTAATTTTATTTAAATAATCAAAATCTGCATAGGCTTGTCTATAATCTTCTTTTTGAATAGCATTTTTTAATAATCCAGATGCATTAGCATATAAATAATCGGATAACCTATTTTTAGTAGCAATAATTTTGTTATCATAATTTATAAATGAAAATTGCGCTTCTCTATTTTCATTATAAATAGAAAGCGGTAATAAGGGTTTAATTCTTTCTTGAAGATTTTTTAGATTATTGTAAGCTTTATAAATCTGTTCTAGATTGGCCGGGTTTCCATTTTTTTGTAAAAATGAAATATTTGCTAATTCTCTTTCAGCATTTTTAGCAAAAGCTTCTTCTAGTAATAAAACGTAAGGTTGGTTTCCTTTTTTAGTTTTATTATCAGCAAGGTTTTTTAGCGCTTTATTCATAGCACTATTATAATTTCCAGAATTTAGCGCTTCCTGCGTTTTTTTTACACCTCCACAAGAAGAAATTAAAAACAAAACGATTATTGTATACGTAATTTTTTTCATAATACAACAGATTAATTGGTTTCTATCTACTGAATATTTCAATAGTTATGCCACAAAATTTATATATTAACGTATGTTTACTTGGTTTTCGTATGAAAACCCAATAAATATCGCACTTTAGAAAAACTTCATATTTATTTTAATTTTGGTTGAAATGCAGGTAATAATTTACCAGAAACTTCTCCAAAACCAATTCTAACATTGTCTTTATTACAATAACCAGTTATGGTAACTGTATCATTATCTTGTATAAATTTACGGGTGCTACCATCATTTAATGGTACTGGTTTTTCGCCACGCCAACTTAATTCTAGCATTGAGCCATAAGAGTCTGGTGTTGGCCCAGAAATAGTTCCACTTCCCATCATATCACCACTATTTACATTACAACCATTACTGGTATGATGCGTAAGTTGTTGCGCCATGGTCCAATACATGTATTTAAAATTAGATTTAGTAACTTTAGTAGGGCTTCCATTTTCTGGAGTAATGCTTACCTCTAAATGGATATCAAAACTTTTATTACCTTTTTGCTGTAAATAGGGTAGTGGTCTAGGGTTTTGTTCTGGGCTTTCTACTCTAAAAGGTTCCAAAGCATCTATAGTTACAATCCATGGAGAGATAGAACTAGCAAAGTTTTTAGCTAAAAAAGGTCCTAAAGGAACATATTCCCATTTTTGAATATCCCTAGCACTCCAGTCGTTAAATAAAACCATTCCAAAAATATAATCCTCAGCTTCATCAATACTCACAGGCTCTCCTAAATTATTGGTGTCTGTTGTAATAAAAGCCATTTCTAGTTCAAAATCTACCAGTTTAGAAGGACCAAAAACAGGCTCTTTTACACCGTTAGGTAATGTTTGTCCTATAGGCCTCCGCACAGGTGTTCCGCTTGTAACGATAGAGGAACTTCTGCCATGGTACCCTACAGGAATATGCAGCCAATTGGGTAATAATGCATTGTCTGGATCACGAAACATTGTCCCAACATTTGTAGCATGTTCTTTACTGGAATAGAAATCTGTATAATCACCAATTTGTACTGGCAATTGCATTTCTACTTCGTCCATTTTAAAAAGCACTATTTTTTGATGTGCTTTATTGTTTTGTAAGTCTAGCGTATTAACATCAAAAATTTCGCTGATCCTATTCCGTACCAAACGCCATGTTTTTTTGCCGTCTGATATAAAATCGTTTAAGGTATCCTGAAGAAAAATATCATCTGTTAAAGGAATATCCTTAAAATACCCTAGCTGGTGTAAAGCACCAAGGTCTATAGCATAGTCACCAATTCTGGTTCCAATGGTAATAATATCATCTCTAGTTAAAAAAACACCAAATGGAATATTTTGGATGGGAAAGTCAGAGTGCTCTGGTACAGGTAACCATGTTTTTTTAGACGGATTGTTCGTATGTATAGGCATAGCGTAATTGTTAATTATTGTTTGATAAATATACAATCAAATATATTGTTTTATGCAAATTTACAGATATCAATTTGTATTTTTGCCGCTTAATTTTAACAGCTTATTTAGTATGCAACGCGACAATCAAATTTTTGATCTTATAGCAGAAGAAAAAGAACGCCAAATTAATGGTATTGAACTTATTGCTTCTGAAAATTTTACAAGCCCACAAGTAATGGAAGCTCAAGGTTCTGTTTTAACGAACAAATATGCTGAAGGTTATCCAGGCAAGCGATATTATGGAGGTTGCGAAATAGTAGATATTGTAGAGCAAATTGCAATAGATAGAGCAAAAGAATTGTTTGGAGCTGCATATGCAAATGTACAGCCGCACTCTGGATCGCAAGCTAATGCAGCGGTATACCATGCATGTTTAAAACCTGGTGATACTATTTTAGGTTTTGATTTATCGCATGGTGGGCATTTAACACATGGCTCACCTGTTAATTTTTCTGGTAGATTGTACAACCCTGTATTTTACGGAGTTGAAAAAGAAACAGGTGTCTTAAATTATGATACCATCCAAGAGATTGCAACTAAAGAAAAACCAAAAATGATTATTGCAGGAGCTTCTGCATATTCTAGAGATATCGATTTTAAGAAATTTAGAGCAATAGCAGATAGCGTAGGTGCCTTATTGTTAGCAGATATTTCGCACCCATCTGGTTTAATTGCTAAAGGCGTTTTAAACGATCCTATACCACATTGCCATATTGTTACTACTACAACACACAAAACATTACGTGGTCCTAGAGGTGGTTTAATATTAATGGGAGAAGATTTTGATAATCCGTTTGGAATTACTTTAAAAAATGGTACACTTAGAAAAATGTCTGCCTTATTAGACTTGGCCGTTTTTCCAGGTAACCAAGGTGGTCCCTTAGAGCATGTTATAGCTGGGAAAGCTATAGCTTTTGGTGAGGCGTTAACAGACGAATATTTGTCCTACATATTACAAGTAAAGAAAAATGCTGATGCCATGGCTAAAGCATTTGTAAGCAAAGGATATCAAATTATTTCTGGAGGAACAGATAACCATATGATGCTGATTGATTTAAGAAATAAAGATATTACGGGTAAAGATGCCGAAAAAGCATTGGTAAAGGCAGATATTACAGCTAATAAAAATATGGTTCCTTTTGATGATAAATCTCCTTTTGTAACGTCTGGAATTCGTTTTGGAACACCAGCGATTACCACTAGAGGTTTAAAAGAAGCTGATATGGCTCTTATTGTAGATTTAATTGATACTGTTTTAACTAATGCAGAAGATGATGCTGTAATTGCATCGGTAAAAGAAAAAGTAAACGCATTAATGCGTGGTAGAGACTTATTTTATATGAGTTAAGTAACTTACCCTATAAAACCTAAAAAGCGTATTTAAGAAATTCTTAAATACGCTTTTTATTTTAATGTAAAACATGTTGTTGGTTAGAGAATAGTTACTTTTTTACATTATTTTTATGATTTTATAGGCTTTTTAAAGTAGTTTTTTACATATTTATCATTTTTAATTCGCCATCTATAATGGTTGTATTCCAGAAATCATAAATTTTAGATTCAATAGTATCTTCAAAATAAACACCCCAATAATGGTAGTATGCGTTATGCGAAATTTTTGGAATGCTAAGATTGCAAAGCATAAAATTGTTTTTAGCGGGGATTTCTTCAAAAATAGGAATATGTATTTCGTAGGGTATTCCATAATTTGGACAAGAGTAGGTGCTATGGTTACGGTATAGTTCTACTAGAATATTCCCAAACTGATTGGCAATACTATATTCATGAATTTTAGAAATAATTATAGAGGTATCTGAAAACAAAATGGTAACCTCTTCTATATCAATGTCTGTACAATTTTGTTTGTTTAAATCCTCAAGAGCATCTAATAATATAAAATTAGATTTACGATTATCTTTTTGATCTAGTATAGCAGTATTTTTATAACTTAAAAAAGGAAGTCCTTGCAGTAAAGAAAAATTACACTGTGCTTCAATTAGTAAATCCTTAGCATTATCACCAGTAGAAATTGTGTTAATTGTAATTGTAGCGAAAAATTCTTTTTCTAGTTTCTTTTGAAATTTTTCTAATCCAAATATGATATCACTATACTCAGAATTAGTTTTTAAATTATTGTTATCGTTTTTTTTATTTGCCATCCCTCTAAGAAATAAAAGTTACTTAACAAATTTACTTTATATCTCTCTCTTTCCATTACAGGAAAACCTTAGACTTTCTAGGGGTTTCCTGCAAAAAACGACTAAATATTACATATTCAAAAGATTTGGATGTATTATATAAAGAAAAAGATTACTTTTTATAAAAATCCTTTTTCTCTGGCTGCCGTAATTAAGGCCTGATCATTTTGTTTTTGAATGCCTAATAATTCTTTTATATGTCTTTTTCTATTTTCGATTGAGGCAACAGATAATGATATTTTATTTGCAATATCTGCAGTTTTAGAACCTAAGGATAAATAATATAAGAGCTTCTTATCTTTTTCATCTAAATGAATATTGTTGGCCATTTTTTTGCGGATGGCAGATAAGGCTTTTGGTGTATAAAATGGTGGGCTATCTATTACAGCATGTACCATGTCCATTAAGGTAACTTCATTAATTTCTGTTTTCACCAAATACCCTTCTGGATTTACTGAGCTAAGAATACTATTAATTCTATAATTATCGCTAAAAGAAGACATAAATACCACTTTAGAATCTGGAATGTTTTTACGTGCAAAAATGCCTAAATCTTCACCTGTACCAAATTCCTTAGATTGGTCATCTGATAATTGAATGTCTAAAAGCAAAATGTCATAGGCTAGTTTTGGACTTTTAGTAGATTTTAATATCGCTTCTTTACCGCTATCTAAAGAGGTCACCATATCCATTTTTACAGTATATCTTGGAAAATCATCATCTTCTAAAATATATTTGTATCCTACCATAGTCATAAAATGATCGTCTACTGATAGAATACGAATTGGTGTTTTTTTCATATATATATTTATTAGTTAAGCAATATTACTATTTTTATCTTTAGCAATGGTTACTTTAATACAAGTGCCAATGCCCACTGTACTATCTACATGCCATTTGCCATTTATTTTACCTAGTCTAGATGAAATGTTTTTTAAACCTATTCCTCTTTTTCGTTTATGGAATTTAAAACCATCACCGTTATCTTTTATTTGGGCAATAATTTCTGTTTCGGTTTGGCTTAATTCTAAAGAAATAGTGTCAGCATTTGCATGTTTAACGGCATTTTGGATACTTTCTTGTATTACACGGTATAAATTAATTTTTATATCACCCGTTAAAGTCTCCCAACCTTTTTTATGATCTGCTTTAAATTCATACTTTATTTCTGTTGTAGCAAGCCTAAATTCATCCAGTAAATTTTTAATAGTTTCAATAAAGTTATTAATTTTTTGGTAAGCCGCACTATTTAATTCATGCGAAACTGCTCTTATTTCTTCAGAGAGGGCTTCTAAATCCTTTAAACGTTGTGCGCGTTCTGCTATGGCTTCTGGATCTGTTTTTTTGTTTAAGCCCAATAAAATAAGGCGTATGCCAAGCATTTTGTTTAATACATTATCATGTAATTCTAATGCCATCCGGTCTTGTTCAATTTTTTTGCCTTCCTCAAATTTTTCTTGTTGCGAAAGCATTAAATTAAATATTTCTTGGTTACTCTCTTGCTCTTTCTGCTTAAACTCTAGGTCTTTATTTTTTATCTGTTGCCAATAAATAACAGAAGAAGCTATTACAAATATGATGGCAAAAACAACCCCTAATAACCATAATTGTTTTTGTTTTTCTAGCAAATTGTTTTCACTTTCCAGGTATTTGTTTTCCGCAATAAACTCATCCGTTTCAAAACTTATCCGTGCAAATTTATCTCTTAAATTACGTTCTTCTTGTTGTAATTGATCACTAAGGTTAATAAACTCTTTTGCGTATGCAGAGGCATTGGCTTTATCGTTTTCAATTAAAAAGTTTAAAATTTTAAGCTGGGTATCAGAATTTTCACTTTGTTCACATAATTTTTTTGCAGTTTTACCATGTTCTATAGCTATTGCAGTGTTATTTTTTGCAGCATAGTATTCTGCCAAGGCAAAATGTACTCCAGATTGTTTGGCTATATTACCGGTTTCTTCATGTATGTCTAAAGCCCTGAAATGCATGGCAGGCAATTGGCTAAAGTCTTTTAGTTTTAAATTGGTTTTGGCCAAATTATTTAAGGCGGTACCATATAAACTTAGGTTGATTCTCTCTATACCATCAGTAGTAACAACTTGCTCAAAATTAGTTTTGGCTTCCTGGTATTTTTCGGAGTCTAATAACACTAAGCCAATATTGTTTAATGTGATGACTGTTAAATTAGTGTTATTCTCAGTATATTCTTGTGCTTTTTGGTAATAATTTAATGCGGTTTCATATTTACCAATTGAACTATTAGCAATTCCTAAAAGATTATAAGATGTATATAATCTTCTTGTGATACCTAAGGGTTTAAAAATTTCTAAAGCCTTTATGGTGGTAATTTCACTTTCTATATAATCTCTTGCGCTATTTTGTAAAGAAGCTATGCTAAGTAACATTCTACCTTCCATTTCTTTATCGCCTAAGCTTTGATAAATTTTTTGCGCTTTGGTATAATTGTAATAAGAACTATCTTTTTGAGTGCTATTTCTAAAAAAAATTCCTAAATCCCAGTACGTTTCAGCTAGCCGAACAGAATCACCAATTTTTGTAGATAATTGTAATACTTGGGTGCTTAATTTTCTGAAATCAAGGGAGTCGTTTAATCTAAGATAACCCAAAGAAATTCTAGATAAATACCTGTTTTTCAGTGTATCATCTGGGTATTGTTCTAAGGTTTTGGTTAAAGAGGATAACAATTTTGAACGGATTGCTGGATCTTCATTTCTATCTAGTGCTTCTTCTATTTTTAGCCTTAGACTATCTGCAGCAATAGTATTATTTGTACTATTTGCATTGGTATTTGATACATCTGATTTGCAAGAAATACCGTATAATGTTATGGTAAATAAACATATAAAATAAATTTTATTTTTTGTACTCTTGTAAAGCATATGAAGCTGAATAAACCTACAAGATATAAAAAAGCCTTAAATAAAAATATTTAAGGCTTTATATTATTTTAAGACTAAAAAAATTAATCTCTACCATCTACTTCTGGTTCTTCATTTCCTTCGGTTGCTTGTGTTTCAAAAACAGCATCATCTTCTGCACTGGTTTCTGTACAAGAGAACATTCCTAAACTTAATACTAATAATGCGATAATTCCTACAAATTTTTTCATAATATTCTGTTTTGAGTTTAATATTTATATGTCAAATTTATAACGACTGTAAGGGTTTTACGGCATTTTTTGTAGTGTAGAAGTAAAGCGCAGATATCTGTTAGTATTTATGTGGCGTTTGTAAGAATTTAGCCAAACAAAGGCAATTTTTTTGTTATTGGTTACTTTTATGTTAAATGAAGATGTTAGCTTAATATGGTTGTATATTACAGCTTTTGCTCCTATAATTTTTTTAATATAGGAGGATTTAAAACATAGTATTGCTATGCTTTAAGCCAGTGTGTAAGTTGTTTTAAGTTTAAAAAATGATAAGATATCTGGGGGGATATTTATAATAGTTTAATGGAGGAGGTACTTATGTAAAACTATTGTACTGTTATAGAAGTGTATATACGCAAATATTTTAATTAAGATTAATAGTAGTATTTTTTGCCAATATATTTTTAAACTCATCTATATTGGTTTTATACGATTTTGAAAATGGTATTTTAGTATTTCTATTTTTTATAGAACATACCGATTTTCCGTAATTTATTCTTGATACATGATCCGTATTAAGAATATAACTTTGATGTATTCTAATAAATTTCTTAGGCAATTTGTCTTCAAATGTCTTTAATGTTTTAAAAGCGCTTATTATGGTACCATCTTCCATAAAAAAATCTGTAGCATTATTATCTGCTTTTAAATATAATATTTCATCAGTAGCAATATATCTGTAATCACTATATGATTTTATACATATAGTGTTATTATCATTGTCTTCCTTTAACTTTAGTTTGTCTAGCTTAAGTTTTGTTTTTCTAATTTCAAACTCGTTAAAGGGATACAACCAATAATCAAAAAAGCCATTTTTAATAGCATTATAAGCGTGCTTTGTATTTTTAGAAATTCCTATAAAAACGGGTAAAACTTTCATAAATTGATGCAGTTCAACGATCATTGCAAAACAATTTGCTGCATTTTTCGACAGATTTATGAAAACAACATCAGGATTTTCTTTTAAAATAAGGTTTAGACCTTGCTTACAATCTTCAGTAATTCCGGAACAATAAAACGACTCAAACCCACATAGCTCCTGCGTTAGCTCATGGCTAGTAACTGGATCTAAATTGATTATGGCATAGGTATATTCCATGATAATTAATTTATCATAAAATAATACATCATATTGAGAATCCATTACACGAAAACCTTAAACTTTTTAGGGGTTTCCTATAATTTTAAGCTCTATAGCGGCTAATTTTCTATAAAAACTTATTGGTACGCCCCAATGGCAGGGGTCATTATTCTATTTTGCCCTAAAAGATCTGTGGGAGCTAGCCCTGCATTTACAGGATCTGCATTGTCTATTGCAAAAGAAGTTGGTTCTATGGTAAAAATATTATTTACAGGGTCTGTAAAAGCGGCATCTTCATTAAAAAAGACGGTGTCATATAAGGTATTGTCTTCAAAATTATAAAGCATATTGTCTGCTATATTTTCATTAATTTTTAGCATACAATTGGTGAAATTAAAATTAAAGAGATTGTTGGTATTACTGCTTAACAATAGCTCCTGATTGTTAAAACCATCAATAATGCAATTGCTAAAGTTAGCTTGCAGTAAATCATTAGAGTTTGTTCCAGAGGTATTTGTAAGTTGTACAGCAAAACCAATTCTAAAACTAGTATTCCAATAATTTGCAATAGTACAATGGTTAAAACTATAACTGCCACCCAACTCACAAAATAAAGAGCTGTTGCCTGCGCTTCCTAATACTACATTTGTACCGTTTACTATACCTGCACTGCTTCTTAAATTAGTATTTGCACTGTTGTAAATTTGCGAGTTGCTAATATTTAATGTTGTATTGGCTCCTAAACCATCTATAAAAATACCATTGATGGCATTTTTTAAGGTTAAATAATTAATGTTGTTGTTGGTACTACCATTGGCTAACCAAATACCTGTCCATTGCCCTGCTATATCAGAAAACTCTGGTTCTAAGCGGTCTCCTTCAAAAATTACTTCATTTTCTAAGAATTCTTGGTCTGTACTTAAGGCCCCATCTACACGTAGCGAAGCGCCAGATTGCACATATATTCCAGAATCTTTATGAAAATGTACTCTTGCACCTGCATCAATTTGTAGCGTTGTGTATTCTGGTACTGTTGCGTAACCATATATTACATAGGGTTTTTCATTGGTAAACTGTAATTGTGTAGTGTCTAATAAAAAACCAACACTTGTATTACCTGTACTATTAAAATCTAAAGGAATGGTCTCTTGTATTCCGTTTGCATTTCTTTTTGGAAAAATAAAAATAGCATCTTTTACTAGGGTTACTAATGGTACACTTTGCTGGTTGGCGCCTTCATCAAACAAAATGGCATCGGTATATAAAAATTCGTTCAGAGCCGTTGTGCTCACATCAAAATTTACTTCTATAAAAATGTATAAACTGTCTTTGGCAGCAAGCGGAATGTTTTGGAATTGCTTTCCTGCTTGCCCATCTACATTTAATCGGTATTCGCTCTCTAGGCCGTTAGAAAGTTGTATGCTAGGTATTTGTACATCTTGGTTGCTTCTGTTGTATACTTTTAAGGAATAGGTACTGCTACTAATATTAGAAAATACGGTATCTAGAAAAACCGTATCTCTAGAAAAACTTAAATCTCCTGTACTTGGGCTAAAGTCAAAATCTTTTCTGCACGAGCTAAAAATGATGACTATGCCAAAAAATAAGAAGGTAAAAGTTTGGTATTTTTTCATATTATTTAAAAACGTTTTGTATTTCTTGTGATACACGTATGGGTCTTAAACTACTAGCGTTTAAAAGACACCATTCTGTTTTAGACCGTACCAATAAATCATTTGTAAAGGCATCAAACATTTCTACAATACGTACAGATAATGCTCCTTTAGAAGATTCTATGTAGGTTTTAATTTTTATAGTATCATGTAAAACAGATGCTTTTTTGTATTCAATAAAATTACTTTTTACCACCCAAATACATTCTTTTACCAGTGCTACTGACGCTTTAGTTTTCCAATGTTCTTTAGCAATATCTTGTATCCATTGTACATAACGTACATTGTTTACATGGTTAAGATCATCAATATCATCTTCTATAACCTTTATAATTTTCTCAAAACTTTTGAACATTACTTTTTAAATATTTTTACTTCAAATAAAGTGCTCCAGTTTTTTCCTGTCACAAAAAATGTACCTCTTTCTTTATGGTAGGCCACTCCATTTAAAACATCTAAATTAGGATGCTTTTCTACTTTGCTTTTAAGTCCTCCAAAATTTACAACACCTTCTATAGCACCAGAACTGGCATCAATAATCATCATGCTTTCTTTTTGCCAAACGTTTGCATATATTTTTCCGTCTACATATTCTAATTCATTAGTCTTGTTAAAAATAGATCTATTGGTAACGGTTTGGATATAGTCTTCTTCTATAAGGGTTTCAGGATCTAAAATCCATATTTTTTCAGAGCCATCGCTTTTAAATAATTTAGTACCATTATTTGCAAAGCCCCAACCTTCTTTACTTTGCCCGTATTTAAAACTATCTATTTTTTTTAAATCTTCCGCATCATAAATAAAGCCTATTTTATTTTGCCAGGTTAGCATGTACACCTTATCATTTAAAATGGTAATCCCTTCTCCGAAATAAGCCTTGTCTAAATCTGTTTGCGCTAATACTTCTCCTGTTTTAAAATCTACTTTACGTAAAAAAGATTTCCCTTTTCTACCAGATCCAGTACTTTCATATAATACGCCGTTATAAAATTCCAAGCCCTGTGTAAATGCCTTTATATCGTGCGGAAATTCGTTAATAATTTCATAGGTATAAGCAGATGGTGCTTTATTAGCTAAGACTTGTATTTTTTTAGAAAGCTCACCAGATTTACCATCATACTTAATTTTAGCGTTTAATACCTTATTCCCTAAGTGCGTTACATTTAAGCTTATTTTTTGATCTGTTACGGTGAGTTGTTTTCCGTCAATAAAATAGCTGATGCTTTCTACAGGTACATTTTTCTTGTTTTGGAGGCTTATCGTAACTACATCATTTTGTTGAAACTTACTTTTATTACCGTCAAGTTTTATTTCAAAAAGATCTGATGTAGCTAAATTTCCACTTCCACAAGATGTAAAAAGGAGGGATAAACTTAAAAAAAGGAAGAAATTTGCAATGCGCATTGGTTAAATTTTAATGTTTTATAAACTCAAAAAATTGGGTATCAATTAGATACTATAAATCCGATAAGTAAGCAAGGTATTTATTTAAATTAAGAAACTAAAATGATTGTGAAAAGAATTCAAAGATTGTATCTTTGCCCTTGGCAAGTCCTACGCGACCAGCTCCTGCAGAATCCCCCAGGGTGGGAACGCAGCAAGGGTATGTGGTTGTAGCGGTGCGACGTAGGTAGCTTGCCTTTTTTTATACCCCAAACTTAAATGCTTTTGCTAAAGCACTTTAATTTTTTCTCGAGACCCTTTTTATTTGTTTCTTTGTAGCCCTTTAAAAAAATGTAACATGGCAAAAGTTGTATTGATTACTGGTGGATCTTCTGGTATTGGAAAATCTATTGGTGTGTATTTAAAATCTAAAGGTTTTATTGTTTATGGTACTACACGTAATGTAACTAAATATCCTAATTTTAATGCTTTTAATTTATTAGAGCTAGATGTAAATGATGCTGCAACTATACAAAGTGCTGTGTCTAAGCTTATTGCTCAAGAAGGCCGTATAGATGTGCTTGTAAACAATGCAGGAGTAGGAATTACAGGCCCTATTGAAGAAATTGCTGAAGCAGAAATACAACATAATTTTGATACTAATTTTTATGGGCCTATACGTACTATAAAAGCGGTTTTACCCCAAATGCGAAAGCAGAACGCTGGTTTGGTTATTAATATCACTTCTATTGCGGCTTATATGGGCTTGCCCTACAGAGGTGTTTATTCTGCTAGTAAAGGTGCTTTAGAGCTACTTACCGAAACCTTACGCATGGAAACCAAACATTTTGGAGTAAAAATGTGCAATTTGGCACCAGGAGATTTTGTTACCAATATTGCAGCAGGCAGATACCATGCGCCCGTTTTAGAAAATTCGCCCTACAAAACACCTTATAAAAATACCTTAGCAATGATCGATAGCCACGTAGATAGTGGTAAAGACCCTATTTTAGTTGCTTATGCAGTTTTAAAAATCATAAATACAAAGAACCCAAAAGTACATTATAAAGTAGGTGATTTTATGCAGAAATTTTCGATCGTTTTAAAAAAAATACTACCAGATAAAATATATGAGAAATTGTTGTTAAACCATTATAAATTGTAGTTTTGTAGACCTTATATTCAAAAGCAATACAAATTAAAATAAGAAGAATGAAGTTTTTTATTGACACAGCAAATTTAGAACAGATAAAAGAAGCTCAAGCATTAGGAGTTTTAGATGGTGTAACTACTAACCCTTCGCTTATGGCTAAGGAAGGTATTACTGGAAAAGATAATATCTTAAAACATTATGTGGCTATCTGTGATATTGTTGATGGTGATGTTTCTGCAGAAGTTATTGCTACAGAATACGCGCAAATGATTAAAGAAGGAGAAGAACTAGCTGCTTTACATAAACAAATTGTAGTTAAACTACCAATGATTAAAGACGGTGTTAAGGCATGTAAGTATTTTAGTGATAAAGGCATAAGAACAAATGTAACACTTGTATTCTCTCCTGGGCAAGCTTTATTGGCGGCGAAGGCAGGAGCTACTTATGTATCCCCTTTTATAGGACGTTTGGATGATATTTCTACAGATGGTTTAAACCTTATTGCAGAAATAAGACACATCTATGATAACTATGGTTTTGAAACAGAAATTTTAGCTGCATCTGTAAGGCATACCATGCATGTTATTGATTGTGCTAAAATTGGAGCAGATGTTATGACTGGACCTTTATCTGCAATTGAAGGTTTATTAAAGCACCCTTTAACTGATAGTGGTCTTGCTAAATTTTTAGCAGATTATGCTAAAGGAAATTAAATAGTAGACATAGAATTTACCCATAAAAAAACCGCAGTTATTTTTATAACTGCGGTTTTTTTTATTTAAAAGTTATTTAGAAAGAAGAATAAATATCTGCAAAAGCATTTTTGATGATCCCTTTTTGCGTAATGATTACTTTATTAGGCTCATTAATTACCAATTTACTTCTCACTTTTCCAGAATCTTCTGCTCTATATTGTTTTTCTTTATTTAGTTTATATTTTTCTAGTGTAGCATTCCAAGATTTTGCATCCGTATCTAAACTAATGCCTATAAAATGATGATCTGGGTATTCTAATTTTAACTTGTTAACCCGTCTAGAAATATTTTCAAAATGCCTTAATTGCTTACTAGACCAAAAATAGAAGACCACATTATCTTCTTTAATGTCTTGCAACGATTTTTTTTCGTTTAAGCGATTTAAGACCACTAAATCTGGTAAACTATTATTGGGTTGCATATCAGTAACATCATTATACAGCTCATTAATTTCATTAATATGTTTGTTGTTTTTAGAAAGTTTAGAAAATTCTTCTAAAAAAACTTTGTTTTTCTCAGTATTGTCATGAGTAGATAAAAAGTAGGTCATAGCTACATTTCTAAATAAATTATCTCTCAATTCTTTTTCTTTAACAATACTATCTATAAGTACTAATTTATGTTTATTAAAATGTAGTCTTGTTCTTAATTTTTCCTTTTTATGCTCGCAATTATCTTTACAACCTTTAAAAGAAAGATTTTCAAAATAACCTTTCATAAAATCATAATATGGTCTAAAATAGGTTAAGTTTTTATTGTTAAAATCAATTTCGTTACGATAGTCATAAAAACTGCCTGCTAGCTCATGCATATTTTTTTCTCCTTTTTTTCTTTTGTGTTTAAAAGGATATTCTTCTCTTGCTATAAAGTTGGTGTAATCTATACTAGCTTTTGCAGTGGCAATAGTTTTTTCGGAAAGTTTTACATCAATCTCAGACAACATTTCGTCTAATAAATCTAATTTATATTGCCTTAATGAATCTAACTTATGGCTAAACTCTTTTGGTTCTAATTTATAATATTGCGTAATGCTATATTTTTCATCTTCTTGTAGCAGAAAAACATCAATTAAAAAATTGTTGATATCTCCTCCTTTTCCTGAAAATACAAGAGATTCATCAAAATCAAATGTATTTAAACGCATTAAAATACTATCACCTTTATTTAAATAGATATACTGATATTCAGGAGCATGTCTAAAATAGTACAAGCCTTCTTCTATATTTTTTAGGTTAAAAGAAAACCTATTAAACATATCTAGGTTTACAGAATCAACAACTACATCATCTTTAAGTAATACAATAGATTTACTAGTGGGATTTATGATCTCACCAGTAAAGACTGTATAAAGCTCTTTTTCTCCTGTATTACAGCCAATTAAAGCTAGCAGCATTAAGTAAAAAGAATATTTGTCCATATCAATAGCTATACTATAGGTAACAAATCTAACAAACAGCGGTTGTAGTTGTTGTTAATGCTGCGTTAAAATCTATTAAAGTGATCTTTTTTTGGATGTATGATTTTTAGTCTACGGGTTTATTTTTGTTTATTTTTGCGCAAATTTTAAAATTCAAGTCTATGTTATCTGTATCTAATTTATCGGTACAATTTGGAAAAAGAGTTCTTTTTGATGAAGTAAATATTAGTTTTACGCAAGGGAATTGTTATGGAGTAATTGGTGCTAATGGGGCAGGTAAATCTACTTTTTTAAGAATCATGGCGGGTCAGATAGACCCTACTTCGGGTAGTGTTAATCTGGAGCCTGGTAAACGAATGTCTATTTTAGAGCAAAACCACAATGAATATGATACTCATACGGTACTAGAAACCGTAGTACAAGGTAACAAGCCTTTATTTGCTATAAAAACAGAAATGGATGCGCTGTATGCCGACTATGATGATAAAAATGCGGATAGAATAGGGGAGTTACAAGTTTTATTTGAAGAAATGAATGGTTGGAATGCAGATAGTGATGCTGCCGCACTATTATCTAACTTAGGTATTAGTGAAGACTTGCATTATACAACCATGGCTGATGTAGATTCTAAATTAAAAGTACGTGTTTTATTAGCACAAGCATTATTTGGAAATCCTGATGTATTAATTATGGATGAGCCTACCAACGATTTGGATTATGATACCATTAGTTGGTTAGAACATTTTTTAGCAAATTATGATAACACCGTAATAGTAGTATCACATGACCGTCATTTTTTAGACTCCGTTTGTACACATATTGCGGATATAGACTTTGGGAAATTAAATTTATTTTCTGGTAATTACACCTTTTGGTATGAAAGTAGTCAGTTAGCAGCCAGACAACGTGCACAACAGAATAAAAAATCTGAAGAAAAAGCAAAAGAACTGCAAGAGTTTATTATGCGTTTTAGTGCCAATGTAGCAAAGAGTAAGCAAGCAACATCTCGTAAAAAAATGCTTTCTAAGTTAAAAGTTGAAGATATAAAGCCTTCTAGTAGACGATACCCCGCTATTATTTTTGAGAGAGAAAGAGAAGCCGGTGATCAAATATTAAACATAGATAAACTAGCCTCAACATCAGAAGATGGCGATTTATTATTTAAAGATGTGAGTATAAACCTGGCAAAGGGAGATAAAGTTGCTGTTATTTCTAGAGACTCTAGAGCTACTACTGCTTTTTATGAGATTATAAATGGCAATAAGAAAGCAGATAGTGGTGAGTATAAATGGGGGGTTACTACAAACCAGTCTTATTTACCAGCAGATAATCATCATTTTTTTACAGGGAATGATAATCTTGTAGATTGGTTAAGACAATGGGCCAAGACAGAAGAAGAAAGGGAAGAAGTACATATTAGAGGTTTTTTAGGAAAAATGCTTTTTAGTGGAGAAGAAGCCTTAAAAAAATGTTCTGTGCTTTCTGGAGGGGAAAAAGTACGTTGTATGCTGAGCAGAATGATGATGTTACGCGCTAATGTTTTACAATTAGATGAGCCTACAAACCATTTAGATTTAGAGAGTATTACCGCATTTAACAACTCGTTAAAGAACTTTAAAGGAACTGTTTTGTTTACTACACATGATCATGAGTTTGCGCAAACAGTTGCTAATAGAATTATAGAGTTAACACCCAATGGAAATATAGATAGGTACTTAAGTTTTGATGATTATATGTCTGATAAATCTATAAAAGCACAAAGAGAAAAAATGTATACAGCTTAAGTAGCTGTATTTTAAAAAACAAAAGCCTCATTCCTAAGAAATGAGGCTTTTGTTTTGATCTTAGTTAAAGTATTTACTATTCCAAATAGCTGGATTAAAGTTTTTGCCCATTGCAAAACTATAGTAGATAGCAATAAAACATACTGTTTTAAAAGAAAACATGTACAGAATCCAAAATTCGGCTGAAGAATTTTTTTTGGAAAATAAGCCTTCAGGAATTAACAGAGTTAGAAAGTAACTTAATACTAAACAAACGGCAACTAAGTTCTTTATGTTTTTAAATGGCCAAGCATACGCTTTCCGTAGGGGATGAAGATCATTACCCCATTTGTGTATTAAATAAAAATATCCATTTCCTATTGGAGCAAATAATAGGGGATCATCTTTATCCTCTAGTCTAAATAATTTAGAAGGGGCTACAATTTTAAAACCATTTAAAGTTGTATCGTGTAGTTCTTCTAAATGCCTAATTTTAGAAATACCTTCTTCTGGTATTTTACCTTTAAAGTATGTAGCATCTAAAAAGCGTAACCTGTAATCAATACAAATATTTTTGATCTGGCTTTTATGATAAATGTATTTTGTTTCAAGTAAATCTAATTTAAAATTGTTAAAAGTTACTTTTTTTGTATGGTGTAATTTTTCTTTAATTGCAGCTCTTTTAGTATCATTTAATAACAATATTTTTTCAACATCTTTAAGGATACTCTCAGGACTATTAAGAGTTTTATAATCGTTTAATTTTTCTTCAAGATCAATTTTTTTAAACACCATTTCCTATTTTTTTTATACCTATACCAAATTTACTAAATACTTTTCATTTTTCGCCTTACATTTCTAAATGTTAAAAAAAAGTTAAAATACATAATTAGTGATCTTTTTTGTGTCAATGAGCGTAAGTATGATGTATATTGTTCGATATAATACCGATTTTGTCGTTAATCTGCAATATATCCCCAATTATATTGTTAAATAACATGAACTTAACTTTAATTATGAAACAACTAAAAGCCCCTCTTATTTTACTTTTTTCGTGTATTTGTTATACTTCTTTTTCTCAAAATTCAAATACAAAAATGGATCCTGATAAATCTATTATACGTAATGCGGAAGCCTCAGGGAATCATAAATTACTTTTGGCAGCTGTACGTGCATCCGATTTAGAAAAGACACTAGATAACGATGGTCCGTTTACTGTTTTTACGCCTTCTGATATGAACTTTAATAGCTCTACAAAGGATAAGGTAACACAATTAATTAATACCAATGATATTAAAGAATTGCAAACCCTTCTTGGCTACCATATTATTGCAGGAAATTTAACAGCAGTTAAAATTTTAAAAGCATTGTCTAGAGGAAATGGCGTTGCAAAATTTACAACCATTAGAGGAGATATCTTAACCGCTACTATGAAGGGGATAGATATTATCTTAACAGATAAAAATGGGAATAAATCAGTAATATCTAAAGCAGATTTTAACCAATGCAATGGTGTTATCCACGTTATTGATAGCATTACAGTTAAAAAAGATAAGAAACTAAAAGCTACTAGGATTTAATTGCTATCTAAGGGTAGCACCAAGTTTAGTTTCGTATTTTTCTTGAAATTTACGCATCATTTTTTCAATTTGCTTATCCGTTAAAGTCGCTTTTTCAGAATTTAACGTAAAGCTCACTGCATATGATTTTTTTCCTTTAGGCAGTTTAGAACCCGTATACACATCAAATAAGCTAACTTCTTTTAGCATTGTTTTTTCTGTTTCAAATGCTATATCTCTTATTTGTTTAAAGGTAATTTGCTCATCTATTAACAGTGCAAAATCTCTTTTTACTTCTGGATATTTAGAAATTTCTTGAAACTTAATCACATTATCTGCGGCAATTGCTAAAATGGCATCCCATTTAAAATCTGCATAATATACATCTTGTTTTAAACCAAAATTCTTAAGAACAGTATTAGAAACCAATCCCATTTCTACTACGTTTATTTTCTTTGATTTAAGTGTTATGCCTTCAGAAAAAATATCATTATTAACATCTCCAGAATTTGTTATAGGCACTCCTAAACGTTCAAAGATATTTTCTACAGTTGCTTTTAAGTAATAAAAATCGGTTTTTTTGGTGCTAATATTCCAATTATCTTCGGTAGTATTACCCGTAATAAATATAGATAAATGTTTGTTCTCTATCCGTTTATTAGTATACATATGATAACTCTTCCCAAACTCAAATAATTTAAGATTTGCTCTTTTTCTATTGATGTTAAACGCTATTGTTTCTAAACCAGAAAATAATAAAGACCTTCTAAGAACCGCTAAATCATTACTTAATGGATTTATAATTTTAACGGTTTCTTCTTCTTTAAATTCTTCACTATTGCTGTTGTAATTAATAGCAGATAAACTATTGGTCATTATTTCATAAAAACCATTAGCAGCAAGTATGTTGCCAATTGTATTCTGAATTTTATAATCTTCAAAAACTGAAGTATTGGCAATAGATGCATTTAATTTTTGTGTAAATTCTACATTGTTATAACCATAAACCCGCAGTATTTCTTCAATTACATCTACCTCTCGCTGTACATCTACTCTGTAAAAAGGAATGGTAAGCCCTAGGCCAGTTTCTGTAACATTATTAAGTTTTATATCTAAAGATGCTAAAATAGATTTAATAGTATCTTGCGGAATTTCTTGACCTATTAATCTATTAATTTTATCAAAAGTTAAGAAAACCTGATAATCATCTTTTTTGTTTGGGTAAAAGTCTATAATATCAGAAGTAATTTCTCCTCCTGCAATTTGTGCTATAAGTATGGCTGCTCGTTTTAAGCAATATTCTACATTATTGATATCTATACCTCGCTCAAAACGAAAAGAAGCATCTGTATTAAAAGCATGCCTTTTTGATGTTTTACGAACAGAAACTGGATCAAAATATGCACTTTCTAGGAATATTGAAGTTGTTTCTCGCGTTACGCCAGAATTTAAGCCTCCATATACCCCAGCAATACATAAAGGTTTTTCGGCATCACAAATCATTAAATCATCTTCATGAAGTTCAATTTCTGCTGCATCAAGGGTTGTAAATTTAGTGCCAGCTGCTACAGTTTTAACGTTTATTTTGTTGCCTTTTATTTTATTGGTATCAAAAGCATGTAGCGGTTGCCCTAGTTCATGAAGCACATAATTGGTAACATCTACAATATTATTTATAGGGTTTATACCAATAGCTCTTAATCTATTTTTTAGCCAACTAGGAGAATCTTCAACCGTTAAATTACTGATGGTTACGCCACAATATCTTGGCGCTAGTGCAGAATTTTCTACATCTACATCTACTTTTAAAGATCTGTTAGAAACCGAAAATGTACTAACAGATGGAGTAATAAGTTCTATTTGAATTTCTTTTTGCTTTAAACCGGCTTTTAAATCTCTTGCTACCCCTAAATGGCTCATAGCATCTGCACGGTTGGGCGTTAAACCAATTTCAAATACAGTATCTATTTCTATTTCAAAAATTTCAGAACATGGGGTGCCAGGAATCAAACTATCGCTCAAAATCATAATCCCATCATGATTTGTTCCTAAGCCAATTTCATCTTCGGCACAAATCATTCCATGGCTTTCTTCGCCTCTTATTTTTCCTTTTTTAATAACCCATTCTTCCCCTTCTGGAGTATAGAGTTTGGTGCCAATTGTGGCAACAGGTACCATTAAGCCTTTCTCAACATTACTAGCACCACAAACAATTTGCACTGGTTTTTCTAAACCAATATCTACAGTAGTTAATTTTAATTTATCCGCATTACTATGTTTTTCACAACTTAAAACATGCCCAACCACAATACCTTCTAAACTTCCTTTTATAGTTTCAAATGAAGTAATACCTTCTACTTCTAAACCTAAATCTGTTAAAAGTTCGCCAGTTTTATTTGGTTCCCAACCAATTTTTAAAAATTGATTTAACCAGTTGTATGAAATTTTCATTACTATTTTTTATTTATAGCTGTTAGTCTGTAGTATCAATACAACACATTAGAAATATTGATATGGCAAAAGGTTGACAAATATAAAACAATGCTGCTATACATTCAATAGCAATTTTATCGAATTATTTTATTTACTCATGATTTAGTCGTTAATTGGAATCATATTTCAAAAAAAGTACTTATGCAGCGGTTTTATTTTTTAGTTATTGTATTGTTTTCTTTTATTTCTTGCACCCAAAAACAAGAATTAAATACAGGGAATTGGTTAGTTTCATTAGAAATTTCTGAACATCAGACATTGCCTTTTAAAATGTTGCTTCGTAAAAATAATACAACAGATTATATTGCGGAGGTGTACAATGCAGAAGAAATCATTACAGTAGACGAAATACGTATTGATCACGATTCTATTTTTATACAAATGCCCGTTTTTGAAGGCTATCTAAAAGGAGTGTTTACCGAAAATGAAATTAAAGGTGTTTTTGTAAAAGAAAGTCTAGACAGAATTGTGCCCTTTACTGCCAAGAATGGTATAGTTGATCGTTTTATGGTAAAAAATGCTGCTCAGAATAATATTACCGGAACTTGGGAAACAATATTTAGTAAAGAAACAGATGATGCCTATATTGCTAAAGGCATTTTTGAGCAGCAAGGAGATTTGGTTACTGGTACTTTTAGAACAACTACAGGAGATTACAGGTTTTTAGAAGGTGTTGTTAGTGGAGATTCTTTAAAACTATCTGCTTTTGATGGCGCACATGCATTTCTTTTTACAGCTAAGGTTACCGATTCTACCTTAAATGGTATGTTTTACTCTGGCAATCATTGGAAAGAACCTTTTGTAGCAAAACGTAATGACAATTTTGAACTTCCAGATGCCAATAAATTAACTTATTTAAGAGAAGGTTATGATCAACTTGTTTTTTCTTTTCCTGATGTTAATGGTAACCTAATTTCTTTACAAGATGATGCTTTTAAAGATAAAGTTACTGTAGTGCAAATTATGGGAACATGGTGCCCAAATTGTTTAGATGAAACTAAGTTTTATGCAGCTTTTCAGGAACAAAATCCAAACCTAGCTGTAGCATTTGTTGGCTTAGCTTTTGAATATGCTAAAACAGAAGAAAAAGCTTTTAAAAGCATACAGCGGTTAAAAGATAGAATAGGAGTGGATTATGCTATTTTACTAGCACAATATGGTACTTCTGATAAAAAGAAAGCGCAAGAAAAATTGCCGATGTTAAATCATGTTTTGTCCTATCCTACTAGTATTTTTATAGATAAAAAAGGAGTTATACGAAAAATCCATACTGGTTTTAATGGACCTGCCACTGGAGAAAAGTATACTGCTTTTAAAGAGGAATTTTCAGCGTTTGTAACAATGCTAGCTAAAGAATAATTTAGTTTAGATATTATGAATTAGATAATGGTAGATTTTCCTAAATCTATATTTTCATCATTCATATTCAGTTCGTCTTCTATATCAACAATATTATTGGCTATAAAATCGCCTACATTATTGGTGCCATAATTACTCTCTGAATCTAAATCTGGTGTTACAATATTCCGTTTTAAAGATTTATTTACTGCTCTTACTACGGCTCTTGTTTCTTCGCGCAAACCAAAATGTTCTAATAACATTGCAGCAGATAAAATAGTAGCTATAGGATTTGCAATATCTTTACCTTTTGCCTGCGGATACGAACCGTGAATGGGCTCAAACATAGCATTTTTGGTTCCAATAGAAGATGAAGGTAATAAACCTATAGAACCACCTATAACACCTCCTTCATCAGAAATAATATCGCCAAACATATTTTCGGTTAAAATAACATCAAACTGACTAGGGTTTAGAATCATTTGCATGGCTGCATTATCTACAAACATAAATTCTAGATGGATATCTGGATAGCTTTCTCCGATTCTAGAAACAACTCTTCTCCATAAACGAGAAGACTCTAAGACGTTAGCTTTATCAATAAGGGTTACTTTCTTTTTTCTTTTTTTTGCTCTTTTAAATGCTAAATGCGCTATTCTGGTAATTTCCTTTTCTGAATAGGCACATAAATCTGAAGCATAACTGCCATCTTCACTTAAGGTTTTTTCTCCAAAGTAAATACCTCCAGTAAGCTCTCTGTAGATTACAAAATCTGTTCCTTTTAGTATATTTTCCTTTAAAGGCGATTTATGCATTAAGGTTGGGAAAATTTCTACGGGTCTAATATTAGCAAAGAGTTCTAACTCTTTTCTTAACCGAAGTAAACCCTGTTCTGGGCGAACTTTTGCATCTGGATTATCATCAAATTCTGGAGAACCAATTGCTCCAAATAACACAGCATCAGCATCTTTACATAATTGTAAAGTTTCTTCTGGTAGCGGGTCTCCGGTTTTATGAATGGCAACGGCGCCAACCATAGCTTCGGTGTACGTAAAATTATGATTAAATGTTTCTTCTACAGCTTGTAAACATTTTACAGCCTGTTCTACCACTTCTGGTCCAATACCATCTCCTGGTAATAATGCTATTTTAAGATTCATTTTAAACGAGACTTTCTATTTTTATACCACTTGTTTCAATGATCTTATGAATATCCTCGTCTAAAATTTCTTTTTTAACATCGGCATATTTTAAAAACTCTTGGTATACTATATCCAGTTGTAATTTAGTAAGCTCATAGCCCACAATTTTAGCGCGGTATGCTAAGGCAGCCCTACCACTTCTTGCGGTTAAAACAATAGAAGATTCGTTTACACCTACATCAGCAGGGTCAATAATTTCATAGGTTTCTCTGTTTTTAATAACACCATCTTGGTGTATTCCAGAACTATGTGCAAAAGCATTAGCGCCTACAATAGCTTTATTGGGTTGTACCATCATCCCCATTTTTTGGGAAACCATCAAACTAGTATCGTTTAGTAATTTGCTGTTAATATTGGTATCTAAACCTAATGTTGGGTGTTGTCTAAGAATCATGACAACTTCTTCTAAAGCTGTATTTCCGGCACGTTCACCAATACCATTAATGGTACACTCAATTTGGCGCGCACCATTAGCTACACCAGAAATAGAATTGGCAGTGGCTAAGCCTAAATCGTTATGGCAATGGCAAGAAAGAATTGCTTTATGGATATCTTTTACATTTTCACGTAAATATTTTATTTTTTGCCCATATTCTTCAGGTAAGCAATACCCTGTAGTATCTGGAATATTAAGTACTGTTGCTCCCGCTTTTATGGCAGCCTCACATACTCGTGCTAGAAATTCATTATCTGTTCTCCCTGCATCTTCTGCATAAAACTCTACATCCTCAACAAATGTTTTAGCATAAGCAACCGCATCAATAGCACGTTCTATAATAGCATCTTTATTAGAGTTAAATTTAAACTTTATATGAGAATCCGAGGTACCTATTCCTGTATGTATTCTTGGTTTTTTAGCGTACTTTAAGGCTTCTGCTGCTACTTCTATGTCTTTTTTAACAGCACGTGTTAATCCACAAACAGTAGCATTCTTCACTAATTTTCCAATTTCTAAAACAGAATTAAAATCACCAGGACTGGAAATAGGGAAACCAGCCTCTATTACATCTACTCCAAGAAATTCTAAACGCTCGGCAATGACCAATTTTTGTGTTGCATCTAATTTGCAACCTGGTACTTGTTCTCCGTCTCTTAATGTGGTATCAAAAATTTGTACTATATCTTTGCTCATTATATTTGCTTAATTTTAACTAGTCTATACGAATATATACTTAACTTAAAATAATAGACGTTGTTTATTAAACCATTTACAATGTTAAATGACTTTTTGGAATATTTAAATAACTGATTAACAATTGTTTAAACTATAATTTTTACGATGACAAATACGCATAAAGACTCTTTGTTTGTACTTATAAAATCGCTTTCTAAGTCAGAAAAACGACAATTTAAGTTATATGTAGGGCGATTGGGTGTCAATACTGATGCTAAATTTTTAGCATTATTTAATTTGTTAGATAAAATAAAAGAATATCAAGAAAAAATAATTTTAGATAGCGGTATCGTTAAAAAATCACAGCTCTCTAATTTAAAAGCGCATTTGTATAAACAAATTCTGGTGAGCTTGCGGTTAAACCCCGTAAACCAAAATATTAGAGTACAAATACGAGAGCAATTAGACTTTGCAACCATATTATACCAAAAAGGTTTGTATAAGCAAAGTCTTAAAATTTTAGATAAAGCGAAGTCTACAGCAATTGATAATGAAGAAAAAAATATAGCCTACGAGATTGTAGAGCTTGAGAAGATTATTGAAACACAATATATTACAAGAAGTATCCCAGATAGGGCAGATGAATTAGCGGTACAAGCAAAAGAGCTTTCTGCTCAAAATGTAATGACGAGCAAGCTCTCTAATTTATCTTTGCAGTTATACGGACAAATGCTAAAAGTAGGTTATGTAAGAAGCGATGAAGATTTTCAATTTGTAAAACAGTATTTTGAAAAGCATTTGCCCAAATATAAACTAGAAGATTTAGGATTTAGAGAAAAACTATGGTTGTATAAAGCGCACTTGTGGTATAGCTTTTTAACGCAAGATTTTTTATCCTGTTACAAGTATGCTAAAAAATGGTCCAAATTATTTTATGACCATCCAGAGATGATTTATTTAAATCCAGTTTTCTTTTTAAAGGGGAATAATTATTTATTAGAATCGCTCTTTTATGTGCGTTATAGTTCACAGTTTGAAGAAACTTTGGTAAAACTAGAAGAAATAACCAGTGCTAAAGATTTTCCTAAAAACGATAATATTACCTCTTTGGCATTCCTATACATTAATAGCAATAAATTAAATTTACACTTTTTAAAAGGCACTTTTACAAAAGGGGAATACCTCGTAAAAATTATAGAATATGGTATTGCAAAGCATAAGGATCGTTTAGATGCACATCATATTATGCTTTTTTATTATAAAATTGCCTGTTTGTATTTTGGAATGGGCGATAATAAAACCTGCATACAATACCTCAAAAAAATTATTAGTAATAAAAATTTAAAAATGCGAGAAGACCTTATGTGTTTTTCCCGTGTATTAAGTCTAGTAGCACATTATGAGGCAGGTATGGACTATCATTTAGAAGTGCAATTAAAAAGTACCTATAAGTTTTTATTAAAAATGAATGATTTACATGCAGTGCAAAAAGAGATGATTAAATTTTTAAGAAACTTAGGTGATATATACCCTAATGAGTTGCAAAATGAATTTCAGAAATTATACAACGAACTCAAAAAATATGAAGATCACCCTTATGAAAAACGAGCTTTTTTATATTTAGATATCTTGTCTTGGTTAGAAAGCCATTTGCATAACAAACCTGTGGCACAAATTATTAAAGAAAAAGCAGCAATGCTCACCAGATAAGCTATCCTATATTGAGCACAAAAAACATCCATTTTAGACAGCTTTTAGAGTTAAATATTTCCATGCTTTTTATTAGTACTTCTGGTGCTTTAGGAAGGTATGTGTCATTACCAGTACCCGTAACCATAGCATTGAGAGCATTATTAGCCCTACTTTTTCTTTTTTTGTATTGTAAATGGAAAAATATTTCTTTAAAAGTTGAAAAAAAACACTTATTGGCAGTAATAGCTAGTGGTGTTTTTATGGGCGCCCATTGGATTACTTATTTTTATGCTTTAAAGCTTTCTAATGTAGCTATAGGAATGTTATCTATGTTTACATATCCTATTTTGACTGCTTTTTTAGAGCCACTTTTATTGAAAACAAAACTGCAGAAAATACATTTGTTTTTAGGAATTCTTGTTTTAGCTGGGATCTATTTTTTAGTTCCAAATTTTAATATGGTAAATTCTAATACTATAGCGGTAGGCGTGGGGGTATTATCAGCATTATTTTATGCCCTTCGGAATTTAATTTTAAAACGAAAAGTTGCAGCCTATAATGGCTCTATGCTAATGTGTTACCAGATGCTAGTTATTGGTTTTGTTTTAGCTCCATTAGTTTTTACGGTTTCTTTTGATGAAATTATAGGAGAATGGCAAGGAATAGTTGCATTAGCATTATTAACTACCGCTATTGGGCATACGCTGTTTTTAAATAGTTTTAAGCATTTTTCTATTACAACGGTAAGTATTTTAAGTAGTATACAGCCTATTTTTGGGATTATTATAGGAGTACTATTTTTAAAAGAATACCCTGAATGGACAACCATTATTGGTGGTGTTTTAATATTAAGCTCCGTAGCTATTGAAAGTGTTCGTTCTTATAAAAGAGTCTGAAAATTTTTAAATTTTTGGATTGGTTTACATGTTAAAATACGTAGTGTTACTTTTGTATACTTGTTTCGATAATAGAAATAGTTGCTAAAGAAGCAAAACAACTTCTTGAATTAAATAAAATTAAATACTAGCAGCTATAACAACATGTATAATTAATGTTGGCTTTTGTACTTCATTCACAAATCATATACAAACCGTTTTGGCCCTACACTAAATGAGAATAAAGTTATACTCATTCAGAAGGTTTGATTACTTGTTTTTAGTTTTATTAATAATATTTATTATTGAATTTTAAAAAAATGTAATATGTATTTAATAAAGCCAATGAACTTAATCTAAATATTTTTTGTAGAAGCTAATATGAATAGCTATAATAAAATACAGTTTTATAACAGTAGTATATTTAATTGTTTGTTCTGTGTATACTTGAGAAATCCTTTTGATTCTCCTCTAGTTCGTTTTCTTTTACTAACTTAGTTACAACCTTATAACTAACTGTTACACGCTATATACAAACGTGTTACCCTAAATTGGATAGTGAAATGATAAATGATATCAAGAAAATATGAATAATTCTTTTTTCTAAATGATTTAAAACGATTTTGTAAATCAAAATATGAATAAAAATGAATAGTGAAGCTCAAAATATAAATGATATAAATCCAAGTAAATCGGTTATTGAGATGTATGATACAAAAAAAGAACCTAGAAAATCACTTGGAGTTTATTTAAAAAATCAGAATAGACTTATCATGAATTCCATTGCCATTGCTGATAAAAAAGCAGCAATATTGATTAGAATAAATACTGCAATAATTTCTGCATTGATAGTCTTTGAAGGTTATTTTGAAGGGAATTCATCTTTTAACAATCAAATCATTCCAATTCTGATTGTGGGACTTTCTATTTCACTAATTTTTGCAATTCTTGCTGCTAAACCTTTTAGCTATACCATGTATAAAGTGTTTAACAAAACAATAAAGAAAAAGTATCCAAATTTAGAAGAAAACAACTTCATGCTATTTGATGTACCCGAATTTGAAAAATATGAATCTTCCATGAAAAAGGTTTTAAAGAGTCAAAATTTACAAATAGGAAACCTCACAAGGTTTAATTATTTTATGAGTAAAAGCATATCAAGAAATTATATGCAATTGGAAATAGCATACACAGCTTTTTTAATTACTTTTTTAATAGTTACTTTCTTATACATCATTACAAGTTTTTTTTAAACTTGGATTAAAAAACTACAAATGAAATCTATTTTATACCTATCAATAATTTTGATTTTACATTCTTGTAAAGAATCTTCTACAACCAAGAATGAGCTAATTACAGAAAAAAAATCTAATGAAAAATCTATCGAAAATAAATCAGTCAAAGAGGTAGATTTTTGGGACATTCCGAATGAAAATACTAAAACAGAAATTTTAAAATCAAATAGATTTATTAATGATACCACATTGATCTCAAGCCTAAAACCATTTTTGAATAAGAAAAAATTTAAAATTGAGGAGGCTAAGCTGATTAAAAGTAATTCTTATAACAATTGTAAAAACAATACCATATTGAGAATTGAAGGAAAAGGATTAAAGCAATATTATGTAAAAAGAACATTAGCTAAACCTAAAAATTATTATCCTGATTTTACAATTTGGGTTTATGAATTTGAAAATAAAAATCAGGCGCTAATAGCTAAAAATAAAATACTTAACGCTTTTGAATCATCTAATGGATATTGCAATGGAAAAGAACCAAATTATCTAGTACCATACAACAATAAAATAATACACCTAAGAACACGTGCAGAAATGTTTAGAGGTTATCTTATAGATATTGTTAAAAAAATAGAAAGTTTTGATTAATTGCTCATTCTTTGGAATTATATCAAATAGTATAACGAAAAATCAAAAGAGTATTTAAAAAAATAATAAGGTAACACCTTGTGTTTATTCCTAAAATTTGTGATTTTCTGCTCGCAAAGACGCCTACATTGAACATTATCTTTAAGCTGAAAAGACCTGTAACAATTAGCACAATATTACATCTATAGTATAAACATTAAACTATAAAGATGAGAATAGCTATTTTAATAATTGTAATATTTTTTCAGGTATGTTATGTTAAAGGGCAGACATCATTAAAAGCAATAAACCTAAGTAAGGGAAAGTATAAAGTAGGATTTAAACATTATACGCGTATTGATAGTACGAGAACTTATCAAATTAAAAATGATTTTAACAATCAATTCATAAACAGACCAATTCCTATTAGCATTTGGTACCCTGCGGTAATTAACAAGAATAATGACGAACCCTTAACGGTTTTAAATTATTTAGAGGTTTTAAAAGAAGAGGAAGAATGGAAGAACTTACCAAATGTATTTTTATTAGATTGGTTTCCTTACTTGCAGAACACCCCCCAGAATAAAGCTCATCTTACTGAAAAAGTGACTGCATTTTCTAATTCAATTTTTTTAGAAGGTAATTTTCCGGTTATAATTTATGCACCAAGTTATCAGGCTTCTTCGATTGAGAATTTTGTACTATTCGAATATTTAGCAAGTAATGGATTTGTTGTGATATCAAGCCCTTCAATAGGAACAGATACCAGATCCTTAGATGGTGGTACTACAAAAGATATGGAAACGCAATCTAGAGATGTAGAATTCCTCTTAAATGAAATTCACAATTACAAGAATATAGATTCTGATAAGGTTGCATTAATGGGCTTTAGTTTTGGAGGTTTGTCAAATGCTATAACGGTTATGAAAAATAAGAATGTTAGAGCAATAGTAAGTTTAGACGGAACTGAAAGATATAATTATGCTGTATTAGAAAAATCACCTTATTTTAATTTAGATAAGTTCACTATTCCCTATATCCATTTTGCTCAAAAAGAGATTCCTAAAGAAGTTCTTACTAAAGATAAAATACCTGAAGAGTTGAATTACAAATTCCAATTGTACGATTCCCTAGAATATAGTAATGTGTATCGGTATAAATTTCATGACTTATCGCATTCCTATTTTAGTTCTTTCGGTATTTTGTTTGCCAATAGAGATACAAGGCAAGATAAAAGTGACAAAAAAATAATGGCTTCTTATCATTTGCTTTGTGAACATGCCTTACAATTTTTGAATGCTACCCTAAAGAATGATAAAAAAGCTAGTAATTTCATTGAAAACAAACCTCATGAAAATGACTTATCAGAAACTTTGATTTCTAAAACAATGAAAAAGTCTCGTAAAACCACATTTAACTATAAAGATTTTAATGATTTAGCTTATAATCAGGCTTATAAAGATTTAATTCCATTATATAAAAGAACAATTGTGAAACATCCTAATCTACAACTACAAGAAAGTATGTTAAATACACTTGGATTAGGATTGCCTTTTAATTCTAAAAAAATAAAACAAGGAATTAATGTTCTTCTATTGGCTTTGCATATCTACCCAAAATCTGCAAACTTATATGATAGTTTGGCTGAAGTTTATTTGTACAATAAGGATTTCAAAAATGCGATAACTAACTTTGAAAAGTCCTTGGAATTGAATCCTAAAAACCAAAACGCCATGAACAGGTTAAAACAGCTTAAAGAATAGAGCCAATACGCATCAAAATATATAAAAAATACATTCCTTCTATCATCGGTATTGAATTTAGGCTGTTTAGACTCAAACCTGAATTGGATAAATCTTTGTCTCACTTTCCTTACATAATTGTTGACATTGATTTAAAAGAGCTAAAAAATAGAACAACCGAAAAAATTTCAAGAAGAACTATCTAATTCTTATTTAAAAGACCCTTAGTAGATTAAGTAGAAATACGAAGTAAAAATCTATAATTGATTAAAGTTACATACTTTCGACATGGAAAATATGTTAATTTTTTTTATAGGATGATAAATATACATATATTGAATTTAAAAAATGGATAACCTAATAGTATTTAAAAAAATGAAAAGTTTATTAAAATTAGTAAAAATAGCAATTATCTGTTTTAGCATTTTATCTTGCAGTAATGATGAAACTACCGATACAGACGCGACAAATAATCCTAGTAATGATGAAATGACTGATACGGACTCTGCAGATAATCCTACTAATGATGAAATGACTGATACGGACTCTACAGATAATCCTAATAATGATGAAATGACTGATACAGACGCTACTGATAATCCTCCAAATGATTCTATGAGTTCTGTAGCTCTAGGAAGTGATACACTAAATATCAGATCGGCTCAAATTTTTGATATTGGTAGCGAAAACAATGTCTATTCTAACAATATCTATGAGTATTTCGTTGTATTAAGCGATGGAGAATTTGTTTCTGGTGATACCTATACAAATGGACAATACACTATATCAGTAGAATTACAAAGCCTTGGTGCTGATGCATTCACGTTTGGAGATTTTGATCATTGCTTTGTAGGTACTTGTACAGAAGGAATCGAGAATAGATCTTTTCTTTCTCACCTTTATATTGTAGAAGATACCAATAATGACGACAATTTTGACTTTAACGTAAATCCAGTTGATAATGGAGAAGGTTCTGGTTCAGTAATATTTGAACAGGTAGATGGTAGTACATATACAATTACTTATGATTTAAGTTTAGAGTCAGGTAAAAGAATAAGTGGTAGTTACACTGGAGAATTTACTATTTTATAATAGAATTGAAATTATAACACTACTATAACCCGTTTTGCATTTAGAATAAAATTTTGTCAATTCTAATGATGCTAAGAATGCAATGAAGAAAAAATGGTATCAAGTCTTTCCGCTATGCTCAAAATAACATAGAATTATAGTTTCAAAAAAACAAGCTAGTGGTTTCTGTTAAAGAACATGGCAATGATATGATAATGGCAATGAGAAAATAGCATCATCCATATTATATATGATTATAGTAACTTAAGAGATACATTTAATTGTTCACAAAAGTAAAAATTAGTAACCAACGTATAGAAAATGTTGATGGTTTAGAGCTATAATAAAGTAAAAACTTTAAGCAATGGCCTATTTTACCATATGTAAATGAATACTATGATGAAAAACAGTGTCAGAATTTTAAGAATTCAAGAAAATGATATTGAGCAATTCATAGAACTTATAACACTATTCAATGTGGTTTTTGATGAAGCTAACAAAATAGCTTCAAAAAAAGAATTAAAAAAGCTATTGCATAAACCTGATTTTTATGCACTTGCAGCAATCAAGGAAAATAATATTGTTGGAGGACTCACTGCATATGAATTAAAGCAATATTATACGGATAAGAGTGAACTATATATCTATGATATAGCGGTTAAAACAGAACTACATCATCAAGGGATAGGAAAAGCACTAATTAACTATTTAAAAGATTATGCTGCTAATCATGGAATTGAAACAATTTTTGTTGAAGCACACTCGGAAGATGAACAAGCAGTTAAGTTTTATGAATCTGCCTTTGGAAAATCAGAAAAGGTAGACCACTTTAATTTTAAAGTGAAAGCAGTAAATAATTCTTTATAGTAACTAATTGATTGTTATAAAGACTGAGATTAGCCCTATATAAAGCTAATTATTATAAATTTGAAACTAAACCATACTCCAAATAGTATAGGAAAATTCTGTGTTTAAAATAAAAATAATGTATATTAAACTGTAAATAAACCTTATAAGAAATCATTATTATCTATTTAATATTAATGAAAAAAAATAGTCCATATCTTAATAATGAGTACAAACCTTTAAGCTTAGCTGAAGAGTCTACAGATTGGGAACCTACCAAACTAATCTATGGAGCTGTACCACAAGAACTGAACGGCTATTTTTTAAGGAATAGCTCAAACCCTCAATTTCTTCCAGCAAATAAGTATCATTGGTTTGATGGAGATGGTTTTATACAAGGGATAAAATTCCATAATGGAAATGCATATTATAAGGGAAAGTTTATCCAAACTAAAAAATTTAAAGAAGAAAGTTTAAAAAATAAAGCGCTATATGGTGGCTTAAATGGTCCTATAAATACAAATAATCTATTTAAAAGTTTTATTAGAGTTCTTCAATTTGTTTTTTTTGGAAAAAATCCATTTCCGAATACAAGTAATACAGATTTAGTATATCATCATAATACCTTGTTTTCACTTTGGTTGATGTGTGATACTGCCTATAAGATTAATATAGAGACATTAGAAACCGTTAAAGCCTATAATTTTGGTTCTGAAAAAAATCAAAATAAAGGTGTTACACACGGAATAAGTGCGCATCCAAAAGAATGTCCAAAGGACCATAAATTATTTGTAATGGATTTCATTAATTCATGGAAAAGATTTTCAAAACCGCATATATACATTTCTGCTATTAGCAAGGATAGTTCTATTATAGATACCAAAAAAATTGCCATATCTGGTAGACATTTGTTACACGATATTGCCGTTACTGAGAACTATGTTATCGTAATAGATATGCCTGCTGAAATGTCTCCTTTAGGGCTAAAATACAGAAAGAAAAAACCTGCTAGGTTTGGTGTTTTGCGTACTGATTTTGCGCCTCAGAAGGCTCCTGTAACTAAAGAAAATATAGATGTTCTATGGTTTGATGATCCATCTGGATGCTACATTATACACATTATAAATGCCTATGAGGAGGGAAATACTATAATTTTATATGCTTTAAGAAAACCTTATCTAGAAATAAAGAGAAAAAAAGATAATGAAATTACGGATGTCTTTGATGGTTACTTACATAAATGGGTTTTAAATATAGAAACAGGAACTATAGAAAACGAAATTGGAGAAAGTCAAAAAAAACACTTTCCTATAGGAAGCGAGTTTCCTACAATTAATTCGCAATTTGAAGGCTTAAAACATAGATTTTCATACCTGCCACATATTTCTAGGACAAGTACCTTTAATTTTAGTGGTTTTTCAAAATTTGACCATACTACAAATACCTATCAGCACTATAATTATCCAGATAAAATATATAATGGTGAAGTTAGATTTGTTCGTAATCCCAATTTTAAAAATGAAGAAGACTGCGGGTGGATAATTACTTTTGTTCATGATTTCTCTAAACCTGAAGGCAAATGTTATATAGAAATTTTTGATGCACAAAAAATTACTAAAGGTCCTATCTGTAAACTGTTATTACCCAAAAAAATACCTATTGGATTCCATACCACTTGGGTAGAATTAGATGAGATAGTAAAAAGTACTCCGTATCATAATGTATAAATATCTAGAGGTGGTATATCAAATATATTCAAATCAAATAGATACAAACTAAAATTAGAATGCATAAAAACGTAAGAAAGATTCCCTAGTTACGTATCCCTGGTGTATTTACATTATACTGATTGATGAAATTTGTAGTCAAGTTATCAAATTGCTGATTTTTGGCCATTTCTTTCACTTTTACAGGATCAAAATTGCCATTAAAATAGAGAAAAGAGCCGTTTACACCATTATTATTATAAATCAAAATTTCTTTAACAACATCTTTTTTCTCCCGTATAGAAACTACATTTCGTTTTAACTCATCATTTTTTCGGAATATTTCTATAAATGAGTTTCCCGTAATAGTATTCATCTGATTGTTTAAAAATGTAGTTTTTTCTGGAGTAGCACTTGGGAACTGCATGTATCTTAAATCTTTAGTATTGCCTATTAATGCCTGTACTTCTGGAGAAATACTACTGAGTAAGGATAACATAAATCTTGGTACTCGTACAGCGGTTACCTTATTGTCATTTTTATGTGTATTATAAAAAGTATCAATACTATGATAACTGCTACAAGAAACAAATAGGGTGAAAGACAGAATAAAAAGTAAATTTTTCATGGTATGGTTAGGATTTTGCCTAAAAATACTAAAAAATTAAGAGCAAGCATTCCAAATAGCTTCATTTGGAGGAGGGGCAACAATTTGTATTGGTTCTTTTTTCACTGGATGCATAAAAGCTAATTTACGGGCATGTAAATGAATACTACCATCTTTATTGCTTCTATCCGCTCCATACTTTAAATCGCCTTTAATAGCACAGCCAATAGCAGATAATTGCGCTCTTATTTGGTGATGCCTTCCTGTTTGTAAATCTATTTCTAGTAAAAAATAATGATCTAGCTTCTTTAACCTAGTATAGGTTAAAATAGCTTTTTTGCTCTCTGGAACTTCTTTAGTATTTGCGTAAGATTTATTTTGTTTGGTATTTCGTTTTAACCAATGTATAAGCGTATCATACGCTTTTGGAGGGCTTTTTTTAACTACAGCCCAATAGGTTTTTTGAGCAGCTTTTTCGGCAAATAATTTATTTAACCGTGGTAAAGCCTTAGAGGTTTTTGCAAAAACAACAATGCCAGAAGTTGGCCTATCTAAACGATGTGCAACCCCTAAATAAACATTACCCGGTTTGTTATATTTGTGTTTAATATATTCTTTTACTATTTCGCTTAAAGGAACATCTCCTGTTTTGTCTCCTTGTACGATATCACCAGGGCGCTTATTGATTGCAATAAGGTGATTATCTTCATACAAGACTTGAAGATTTTTTGATGTAGAATAAATATTTTTATGTTGTTTGATAGGGCTATAACTTATATTTCAATATTCTTTCTCATAAGGATCATGGCCAGAATGCATAATACACCAGTAGTAACGGAAACATCAGCCATATTAAAAACCCCAGTTTTAAAAAAACCAAGTTTTAAAATAAAGAAATCAGTTACTGAACCAATAAAAATCCGGTCAATTAAATTTCCTATTCCACCACCAATAACAAATGAGAAAATTACAATAAGCCAAATGCTAATTTCTTGTTTTCTAATGATTCTGATAAATAAACCTACAAGTACTAAAACGGGAAGAATTTGTAATAATATTAGTTTTATAATAGGAGAGAAGTCTTGTCCAAAACCTAGCATTGCACCCGTATTTTCTACATTAGTCATAATAAAAACATCTTGTATAAGATGGGTTTGTTCTCCAGGAACTACTTTGTCTCTGATCATATTTTTTGTGATTTGATCACAACCAATATTTAGGAGAATAAGTAAAATGAGCGCAATTTTTTTTAGCATAATTTTTGGTCAAGAATTAAAATAATAAATACAGTACAAATTCAATTAATACTGTTCTTCATCACTAGGGAAATCTTTACTTTTTACATCAGAAACATAGTTTCCAATAGCATTACTCATTTCTTCATATAGATTCATATATCTGCGTAAAAACCTTGGATTAAACTCTTTGGTCATACCAATTAAATCATGAGTAACCAACACTTGCCCGTCTACACCATTACCTGCACCAATACCAATTACAGGAATGCTAACGCTTTCTGCTACTTGTTTGGCTAATGCAGCAGGTATTTTTTCTAAAACGATAGCAAAACACCCAGTTTCTTCTAGCATTAAGGCATCCTTGATTAATTTTTCTGCTTCTTCTTTTTCTTTAGCACGTACGGTATAGGTACCAAATTTGTAAATAGATTGCGGTGTTAATCCTAAATGTCCCATAACAGGAATTCCTGCATTTAAAATACGACTAATAGATTCTTTTATTTCTATACCACCTTCTACTTTTACGGCATGCCCACCACTTTCTTTCATGATTCGTATTGCAGAACGGAGGGCTTCTTTAGAATCCGATTGGTAGCTGCCAAAGGGAATATCAACCACTACTAATGCTCTTTCCACTGCTCTTATAACAGAAGATGCATGGTATATCATCTGATCTAGTGTAATGGGCAAAGTCGTTTCATGGCCCGCCATAACATTACTAGCGGAATCTCCTACTAAAATAACATCTACATTAGCAGCATCAACTATTTTAGCCATAGAATAATCATAGGCAGTAAGCATAGATATTTTTTCACCGTTTTGTTTCATGTCTACAAGAGACTTTACGGTAACTCTTTTGTATTCTTTTTTTGCAACAGACATACTGTATGAAATTTAATTGGTTAAAAATAACGAAATAGTTTCACCAAAAAAGTACTGTAGCATTAAAACTTTAATAAATGTTTTTTAGTGAAACTCAATCTTTAGAAATCTTCATGACGTACTCAAAATTGTAAGTTAAAATTCATCCTACTTTTTTAACAAGGTTTTGGTTGAATACCCTCGACTCTTTTGTCGATGACTTATATCAACTTCAGGGCTTGTACTGAGGTTTATTGCTTTTTATTTATCATAATAGCTACTATTAATTACGCAACCAATTGCTATATTTTACATCTTAAATACAACTCAAAGAAATAACAAGATGACAAAGTATTTAGGTTTTTTAGCAATATGTTTATTTTTTATTACTTCATGTTCTTCTGGTATTGATGCAGCAAGTGATTCTTTATCTGAAGAACCTAGCACAGATTCTTTTGCTGAAGATTCTGAAGGTAGTTCATCTGTAGATAATGGTACTGAGGGACAAGGTAATCAAAGCCAAGAAGAAGCTGGGTTAATAACTGCTGCGGAATGGAATGATTTAGACCAATGGTCTTTCTGGACAAATCTTTTAAGAGTAGAGGATTTTAAGCAAATGCCAAATTATTGGAGTTTTTATACTGAAAACAGAGTAGCAGTAGTACTTAAAGATAGCCAAGGAAATGCGGTTAGTAATATTAGTGTAGGATTACAAAAGCAAGGTAATGTGGTATGGGAAGCTAAAACAGATAATTTTGGAAAAGCAGAACTTTTTGCCGGAACCAGACAGCAAGAAAATAATATAGATTACACCTCGTATTCCCTTTATGTAGATGGGCAATTTAGAAATGGACCAGTTATTCCTTTTTCAGAAGGTATAAATGAGATCGTATATACAGGTGTAAATGAAAAAAATAATACAATAGAGCTTTCTTTTATTGTAGATGCTACAGGATCTATGTCTGATGAATTAGAGTTTTTAAAGAAAGATCTCCTAGATGTGATCACTAAAGTAAAAGAAAATAGACCTAATACAACAATTGCAACATCATCAGTTTTTTACAGAGATGAAGGAGATGACTATGTGGTGCGTAATTCAGGTTTCACTACAGATGTTACTAGTACATTAAATTTTATTAAAGCACAAAGCGCAGATGGTGGTGGCGATTTTCCTGAAGCAGTACATACTGCATTAGATAATGCATTAACCGAATTGCAATGGTCTAATAGCACTAAAACAAAAATTGCATTTTTATTACTAGATGCACCCCCTCACCATAACAATCAAGTTATAGATAATCTTCATAATACTATTGAAAAAGCTGCAAAAATGGGAATAAAAATAATTCCGATAACCGCAAGTGGTATTGATAAAGAAACGGAATTTTTAATGCGCTTTTTTGCTGTTGCCACAAATGGCACTTATGTTTTTATTACTAATGATAGTGGTATTGGTAATGATCATTTAGAAGCAAGTGTGGGAGAATACCAAGTAGAAAAATTAAATAATTTATTGGTAAGGCTCGTTACAAAGTATTCTGAGTGATATTTTATTTTAAATTTGATAAAAAACACTACTGATGAAACATTTACTTATTCTATTTTTTATTGCATTACATGTTACAAGTTATGCGCAACATAGTGAGCAACATAATGTTCAAAAAACTATTGAAGATTTTTTTGTAGGTTTTCATCAGCAAGATTCTACTTTGATTAAGGAAACCGTTTCTCCTTCAATTATTTTACAAACTATTGCTAAAAATAAAAATGGCGAAGATGAAGTAAAGACAGATGATTTTCATGCTTTTTTAAAAGCAATTGCTAGTATCCCTGAGACAACATCATTTAAAGAAAAACTAACCCATTTTGATATTAAAATAGATGGGAAGATGGCAAATGCTTGGGTATCGTATCAATTTTATTTTAATGACGCTTTTAGTCATTGTGGTGTTAACTCTTTTCAACTCCTTAAAACTGATAAGGGTTGGAAAATTATTTATTTAATTGATACGAGGCGAAAAGAAGGCTGTGAGTAATTATTTAAGTTCTTTTATCTTAATGTTTTTAAATTCTACGCCTTGACCTTCCGCTTGTAATGCAATATAACCCTCAGTGAGTGGTTTTCCATCAATTTTATCAGCTGGGTTATGTCCTTTTACAACATCTCCTCCAATTTGAGGTTTTGTATAGCGTAACACTTCTTTTCCATTTACTTTATGAATTACAAGAGAGTCACCGTATACAATAAGATCTGCTTTAACCCATTTATCCCATTGGTATGTTTTAGAATTGGATGGAATACAATGACGTGGATCCATTTCACCTTTATAAAAAACTTCTGTAGACGGAGAACACATATTCCCAGTGGGTCTTGCTTCTCCTTCTTTTTCTTCTGCTAATAATTGGTATTCTACAGAAATAGGCCAATTTTGTTCTTTTAAAATGGTTTCAGGAGCCTGAGAATGAAACATCACACCACTATTTCTATAGGTAAAAATAGGGGCTTCACTCATCCATTGATCCGTAAAACGATACTTAAATTTTAAATGAAAAGAAGAAAATGGTTTTTCGTAAAATAAATGCCCAAAACGTTCTCCAAATCCATCGGTATACTTATCGTAATTTACTTGTATTACGCCTTTTACAACCCTAAAGGTATCCGCATAATTATCACCAACTTCATGATGGTATATTTTGGGTATCCAACCCTCAAGATTTTTACCATTAAATAATGTTTTCCAAGTATTTTTATCATCATGTATCTCTTTTAAGGAGAATGATAAAGTGGCTAAAGTGCTTATAGCAATAGTTAAAATCGTAATTCTTTTCATATTAAATTCTTAAAGTACTATTCTGCTTTAGTTTTTAGTTGCTTTAGCTACAAAAATGGCATCAGCTTTATAACGCCACGGATTTGTATAGCTTTTTTCTTTAGCCTCTTTTATAGGAGTTGTTTCGCCTGTTTGAGTATTAAACCAATAAAAAGTTTTTGTTTTCCCTTCCTCTGGTCTCGTTAGCCAGCCTAATTTTAATTGAAAATTTTCTTTTGGAATATAGTGTAGCGTAAGTCCGTCTTCATTAGCAAGTGCATAACCACTACTATTGAGCCATGGACTTGGTTTTAAATTCTTGCCTGTAAATTGCTTCCAAAAGGTATTTAAGTGCTTAAAATATTCAAATTTTGGCTTGTAACTTTCAGCAGCTTGTTCAAACGGATTGTATACCAATACATTCCAAGAAGTTCCTTGCCAATAATAAGTGGTGCCTGCACCCGCAAACAAACACATATAATTACGCCTTAAACAGGTTTCTGCATTGGTATAATCTCCTGTAAAAACCGTATAATCAGCAGTTTCATAGCCTCCATGTTCTATATTAAAAATGGGTTTACTTTTAAAAGTATTATAGGCTTCTAATGTTTTATTGTAAATATTATGACTCCAATCTTGCGAAGAGATATAATCTACCTCATCCGCATGTTTTTTACAAAAACCATAATCGTGTACTGTAACTAAACGTTTGTAGGCATCTTTTTCTCTAATACGAGTTATACGTTCAGAAATATAAGCTTCATCTGCTCTCCCATAATACAAGGCTTCTTTAGAAACATCCCATAAAACATTTGGAAATGCCTGGTATCTTTTTATCACATAATCATAATACATATTATCTGCTTTAGATTGCATATCTGGCCAAGCTACAAGCTTATTCCAAACATAAATCATAATATGCGCAAATAATTCCCTATTGTGCATTGCAAGTATAGTACGATCGTACTTTTTGAAAAAATCTATATTTAGATGTTCAAAATCTGGATTTTTGTTTGTTCCTAAGAAAGGAAAAATATCATCTGGTCCTCCAAATTCATGCTCGGGATGCATTGCTAACTTTTCATCTTTTTTCCAACTTACATCATAAGAAAAAACATTCATTACAATTTGGTTAAAACCATTTTCTTTAATAAGGTCTAGTAAATGATTGGTTTTAGGTAAGCTTTTGTCATTATGATAATCTAAGGCATACAGCCAATCACATTCAAAAGCAATGGGAGTGTAACGCTCACCAGACTCAAAATACAAATTTCTTTTATCGGTATTAGATAAGCTAAGCCCTCCTTTATGTTTTACATTGTTTACAACTGTAATTTTACCTTTTTTATAATTTAGAGAACGATGCTTACTTTTAGTTACAAAAGACCAAGTACCAGTTTCAGCAGCAGAAAACCGAATAAGCCAATGGCTTCTTTTTTTATTTTTACCATTGTAGATTAGCGGAAGTTCTAATGTTTTACCACTAACATGCGTAAAAACCACTATACTTTGATCCATAAATGGATCAAGAATAGCTTTTGCTTGTATGCTAATATCTATAACTTCCCATTGTTTAATGGTCTGTTTTAGATTGGTTTTGTACTGATATTCTTGGTATTGTGCTAAAGAAGTTTGGAAAATTAGTTGAAAAAGAAAAAAAGAGAAAAAGTATTTCATTTAATAGTCTGTATAAATGGGTTTTATAATGTATTAGCAATTTCTAAAAAAAATGAAATATAATACGTTAGAAATCGGTTTTATCCTATCATAAATGTTCTTAATTTAGTCTTGTAAGATTATGATTGTTTCGTAAACACTGTCTATAACTTTAGCTATTTTTAAAAGATCTAATTTTTCCATAGTATCTGCTTTTGTATGGTAATTTTTATTTCTCAAGAAAGCGGTATCCGTAATCATTACAGCATCATACCCCATATTCCAATAATTTAAATGATCTGATAGTTGTGTGCTTTTTATTGGGACAGGACTACTAAAAAGTACTGTTTTAATATGGTCTAACGCATTAAATTTGGTAGAAAACGCTTTTTCGAACATCCCTTTTTTATGAGGACTTATTACTGTTATAAAATCTCCTTTTGTACCATACAGATCAGACAAAGCAGGAATTGGATATTGTTGTGAGTCTTTTTTATCAGAATAATACCCAATCATCTCAAGGCTTATCATCCCAAAAACAGGAGTATGATTTTCTTTTAATGATGTAGCATGTATATAACTCCCCATTTGTTGCGTATTAAAAAAAGGAGGCTCTTCTAAAGTGTAAGCCACTAACTCTATGTGATATTTTAATGCCTTAGTGTTATTTTTTAATAACCTTGCTAGCTCTAATAAGCCTGCCACTCCACTAGCATTATCATCTGCTCCTTCTTGATCTCCACAAACATCATAATGTGCGCCAATAATAATTTTTGGATTAGTAGGATCGCCAAAAGAACAGATTACATTTTTATAAGTATTTCCCTTTACCTTAAAATTTTGGTAGTATGCTTGTTTTGTATTTTCTTGAAATACTCCTAAAATATATGCAGCTATATTATTTAAACTTTCTAGATTCTTATAATTCCTAGCCTTAGCTGTTTTGGTGATTTTTGTTAGATGTGTTTTAATTAAAGTAGTGTCTGACTGTACTTGGGCTGTGCAAAATGAACTCTTTAGTATAATAATAACAATTAAAATAGAAGTTTTTTTTATCATTTTAGATGGAATTCGTAGATATTAAATGTTCTATTTTTTAGAATTTTATTACAATATAATGAATACTTTTTCTTTACTGAAAATTTAATGATTTAAGCCTTGTTTTAACTTAAATAAATACACGTGATGTTTTTTTGATGTAGCATTATTATCAAATGGAGTCCTTTTTAGCTAAAAACATCATATTCAGTAATTTAAATGGTAAGAATTTTCTTTTGCAAAAAAATATTTTCAATTAATTTTCATTAAAAAATGATGCAAATTGCTCATATCTATCAGTTTACCTCTAATTTATGATAACACACAACAAATTTTATTTTGATTGAACCTTATATACTAATTTTAAAACGCCAAAATTTAAACATTAATGATGATCAAATTAGATAATCACTACACAATAGTGATCTTTTTTTTGTTTTTACCATTATTATTAATCAGTCAAACCACTATTAATCGTCAAATAGTAACGAGTAGTGATGATGCAGAGGAAAGCTTAGCAACTGGTGTTGTTACTGTTACTGATGCCGATTTAGAAATGATTGTTGATGGAAGCACAAGTCAAATCATTGGTTTACGCTATACTAATATTACAGTTCCTCAAGGTGCTAGTATATTAAATGCTAGTATACAATTTACAGCAAGTAATACAGAATCTGCTAATACAACGCTTTTAATTAGTGGAGAGGCAACAGATAATGCTGCTACATTTTCAGCAACCGATTTTAATGTATCTACTAGACCAAGTACCAGTGCTATTTTAGCTTGGTCTAATATAGTATCATGGAATACTATTGGCGAAAGTGGTGCAGCACAACGTACTCCAAACTTATCTCCCATTATTAAAGAACTTATTAGCCGCCCTGGTTGGTCTAATGGAAATGCAATTACTTTTTTGTTTCAAGGGAGTGGACTTAGATCTGCATTTTCTTTTGATGGGAGTGCTGCAAATGCTCCAGAACTAAGCATTACATTTGTTACGGGGACTACATATACAACCATAGCTAATGGCAATTGGAATGATAATAGTATATGGTCTACAGATCTTGGCGTAACACCATGTGGCTGTCGTCCTTCAGATGAAATAAATAACGGAGATACTGTAGTGATAAACCACGATGTTATTATGCCTGGTAGCCTCAGTCTATTAGTTGACGATGAAGGATCTTTAATTTTAGATAATGGCACCTTAGAGACATCTGATAATATCGAAATAAAACCAGGAGGAACCATAAGTACATCAAATTCCGTACTTACTAGCACTAATGGGAATTTTAAAAATGAAGGAACTTTGTTTCATTTTAATAGTTGCGTTGAACTACAGAATGGATCTTTTCAAAACGATTCTTCTAACCAAGGCATATTGGGTAATGGCTTTGTTAATATAACCAACGGAGATATTCAAAATGCTGGGTTTTGGGATGTATCTATTGTATGGTGTGCTAGTGGAAATAGTGATTTACCTGCTGGTGATGAAGACTGTTCAGGTACAAACGCAAGCTGTGGAGAGCTTCGATTACTGGCAGACGTATCGGCTACTAAAACGGTATCTTCTCCAACAATTGCTACTGGAGGATTACTTACCTATACAATTGATGTTACAAATAATGGACCAGATATTGCTTTTAATGTAGTTGTAAATGATGTTGTGCCTGCACAAATTAATTCCCCAGAATTTTCTATAGACGGAGGAACAACATGGAACCCATGGACAGGTTCTTTAAGCTATTCCATAATATCAAATGGAGTTACAGAAACCATATTAATTAGAGGTACTGTAAATGGTACTCCTAATACTACTTTCTCCAATATTGCTTCGGTATTTGCAGGTTCTAGAGACAATGCTTTTGGGAATAATGTAGCAAATGTTGCGGCTACGATAGTAGCAGGTATTATGATTACGAACCGAAGAATTACCTATAGAATAAACAATTAAAAGTTTACAGGTAAACATGTTTTAAAAATTCTTATCATTTTAAAACTTAAAAGAAAGCTTTCTTAAAATGGCTAACAAGCCATTGTTCTGCGGCCTACTTTTTGGTTATTTCTTTTTCATGGTAGCTAGGTCTCTTTCCTCAAAGTAATATCATATTGATTTTTATTTTCGTTAAAATTATTTTTTCGTAAATTATTATTTAGAATTCTCATTATTATATCAGGTCAAAAACAAAATTTACTGGTCTTAAGTTTTTGGATTAATTTTGCAATCACAATCTAAAAATGCTCACAAACATGCAATTACAGTCTACTTTACAAAAAAGCGTATTATTTCTTGTTTTACTTTTAGTGATTTCTTCATGTAAAGATGAAAAAAAAGAACCTACACCTAATAAAACTCCTAAAGAAGCATTTATTTCTAGTTTACCCTTAAAAAACCTAAAATTGCCTAAAGGCTTTAAAATTGAAACTTTTGTAGAAGGTATTGATGGAGCAAGATCTATGACAATGAGTGATGATGGGACTATTTTTGTGGGCTCTAGAGGGCAAAATAAATTATATGCCTTACAAGATTTAGACCATGATTTTAGAGCGGATAAAATAATTGAATTAGATACTACTTTAAAAGTGCCTAATGGCGTAGCATTTAAAGATGGAGCACTTTATGTGGCTGAAGTAAATAGATTATTAAAATATAGCGATATTGAAAATAAGCTAGCTAATCCTGGAACACCTGAAGTAATTTATGACGACTACCCAACGGAATTTCATCATGGTTGGAAATATATTGCTTTTGGACCAGATGGAAAATTATATATACCAGTAGGAGCACCCTGTAATATCTGTGAACGCTCTCTTGAAGATGAACGTTTTGCTACAATTACGCGGATGAATCCAGATGGTACTGGTAGAGAAATTTTTGCAAGAGGAGTTCGGAATTCAGTTGGATTTACCTGGCATCCAGAAACTAAAGAAATGTGGTTTACAGATAATGGTAGAGATATGCTAGGAGATAGTATTCCGCCTTGTGAGTTAAATAAAGTTACAGCTGTAGGGCAACATTTTGGCTATCCTTATTGGCATGGTGGTACCGTTAAAGACCCAGAATATGGACACAAATACCCTAGTACAGACTTTATTGCTCCAGAGCAAAAACTAGGAGCACATGTTGCGCCTTTGGGCGTAAAATTTTATACAGGAGATATGTTTCCTGAAAAATATAAAGGAATGGCTTTTATTGCAGAACACGGCTCTTGGAACCGTTCTTCTAAAGTTGGCTATAAAATTTCTTCAGTATCTGTAGCAAATAATAAAGCAGTTTCTTACGAGCCTTTTATAGAAGGTTGGTTAAATGAAGAAACGCAAGAGCGGTTTGGAAGACCAGTTGATATTTTACAGCTAAAAGATGGGTCTTTATTAATTTCTGATGATTTTGCAGATGCTATTTACAGAGTTTCTTACAGTAAAGAAAATTAAGTAACAGCTTTTAGAATATTTTTTTGGTCGATAGGATTCTTCCAGAATATTCCTTTAAATAGAAAACATCACCTATTTAATTTTAAACAATTGTGATATGAAAAAAGTATGCATACTATTCTTTTTATTTCTAGCCGTAGCTTTAGTAGCTTTTAAAGTTGGAGAAACGCAAACTCCAGATAGCGTAGTGCCAGATCATAACATGTTACATATTGGGATTGTAGTTCATGATATAGAAGCTACATTAGAAAATTGGGTTGCGGTACTAGGTTTAGAAAGTAAACCAAAAATAAACCTAGCAAAAGGACATCAGGATAACCCAACGCAGTATTTGGGAAAAGCATCAGATGCTAAGGCAAAATTAGCATTTATCACTTTAGAAAATATTAAAGTAGAGCTAATAGAACCAGTAGGGGAAGCAGCTAGTCATTGGAAAACTTTTTTACATGAAAAAGGAGAAGGAGTTCATCATATTGCTTTTGAAGTAGCAGGAATAGGGGAGCACTACGTAGAAGTTTTTGAGCAACAAAAAATGCCAGTACTCCAACAAGGTGGTTGGAATGGTGGTGAATATGCTTATGCTGATAGCGCCAAAGCCCTTGGCGTTTTTATAGAATTAATAGAAAATTATAAAAAAGAGTAAGGAAGCTACTTTTTCCTTTATAAAAGCTACAACATAAAAACGTTGTTTCTAGACTATTTTGATGCGTTTAACAACAAAAAGCAAATAATTTATGCGAATTATGATGGTTTTGCGTTAGTTGAATAACCTAAACCAAACCATAATCATGAAAAATAGTATCATTATATTTCTTTTCTTAAGTATTTCTACACTAGTATCAGCACAAGAAGGTTTTAAAATAGGCATTCAGGCAGGTCTGCCCCACAATGATTTTAATGCCGTAACAGGCGTTGTAGTAGGAGCAGATATAGGGTATTCTTTTGGTGTAAATGAAGTATTAGATCTGGGCGCAAGTGTTGGGATTATTCACGCTTTCCCAGAAACTTTTAAAGAAGGCACGAGCGACTTAGATTTACCAAGTTTACAATTTTCAAATGTAGCAGCTGATGTTCGTGTCTGGACTTCTAATTCTTTTTCTTTTGGAGGCAAATTAGGCTACGGTTTTAGCTTAAATGATACTGAGCAAAGTGGATTATACTACAGACCTACTATTGGCTATTTAATGAGTGCCCAAACAGAAATAAATGTATCTTACACTGCCATACAATTTGAAAATGCGAGTTGGACTACGATTACTATTGGATTACTGTATACTTTTGATTCTGGAAAAGGGCTTAGAGGGCGGTAAAAATAAAATCTATAATAAGTGTTTTTTTGATTAATTATGCTAGATATGTTATTTAAATATATTAGCTAAAAACCCAGTAATGTTTCACTGGTTTTAACTTAACTTTTTCACAAATAATTTTTACACTTAATTATCATCGAGGTACTTTTTTATGGACTTTCTTAATTTACCTATTTTTTCTTTTTGAGATTTGTTAGTTCGAAATCGTTCCCCTTTAGTTATTGCTATTTTCCAAAAATAACTTTTTAATAATTTTCGTTGTTTTTCCTCAATAATCAACGGTAATTTAATTCCTTTAATATTTCCTAAAGAGTCGTATTCAAAATTTGGTGCTATTACATCATTTATTTTATGAAAGTAATTTTCTGAAAATTTATTTTCTTGAAACTGTTCATTAAATTTTTCGGATAAATCATAATCAACCTCGTAAAGGTTTATTATTTTACTTCGCAAAGAGTCGTTTGCTATGGTTTCTAAGCCTTTTGATTTTAATGATTCATAGCCTGATTTATTTTGAACAACTAAAACATCACGAGTTATAAAATAATAAAAATTAACTAATGAATCTGTTTTTATGATATGACCGTCAATTATTTTATTAAAATATTTGAGTCCATCAAATGTTGTTTTGTAGTATTGTTCATCATAGTCCAAATCTAGGCTATCACGTTCTAATCCATTATAAATCTCATTTAAGATTTTATTTTCGGCAAGTATGTTTTTTCTGTCTTCATTCCATCTTTCTAAAATAAATGCGAAACTAATAGCGAAGAAAACTGAAAGAAATTCAAACAAATATTTTTTCCAATTCTTAATGTTTAGGTTTTTTTTAGTTTTCAATTATTTCCTTTTTGAAATATAAAATAATTATCTCTTCTCCTTCAATTCCTCACGAACTTTAAAATAAAAAGCCTCATATTTTGGATGTACATTAATTAAAATAGATTCTATAAACCCACCGTCTTTTCCTGATACTGTAAAACGATTTGGGTCGATCCCAAATTTTTGCTCAAGTATTGTAACTACTGTTATTGCTTGATTCGCCGCCTGATCTAATTCACCAGTATTCGTATATCCTTCCACTGTAATTGACATATTTGGATTATTTGCTAACACTAAAGCTACTTTTTCTAGGAAACCTACTGCAGGAGCCATACCAATACTATCGGTAGCAGTTATTGCTTCGCGAGCAGTTTGATTTAATTTTACAACAACTGCACCTTCATAAACACTAATTTCTTCGTTATTTCCTAATGCTTGTTTAAAATTTGTTAAGACTGCTAACATAATAGAATCGTTCTTACTAAATTCATCTCTAAATAATTTTAGCTTTTTCTCCTTAGCTCTAAGACTTTCTAATGTTTGTCCTATATTGTTAGATTTTTCCATAGATGAATTGGTCATTTTAGACAAATTTGTCATTAAACCATTGTTTATTTTTTGCAATTCATTGGCTTGGGTTTTATAGGCTTCCGATTCAGTTTTACTTACTTTTACATTTTTTTGAGCAGTGGCTAATTCAGTCTTTACCTCAGCTAATTCTGTTTTTAAGCTATCTATTTGGAGTAATAATTCTGCTTTTTTCTGTGCTTGGATATATGAAATACTGGCTAAAAGGAATAATGCAAGTAAAGTATGTTTCATTTTTTAATATTTTTATTTTAAACAACAAATTTAATATTTCAGTCTGGTTTGGGCTCTTTTTTATAAATTTTTAATTGGCAGTAGCAGTTCGTTTTTCAACAGTACAATATTTCCCACCTATATGCATGCAGTCTTTTAGTTTTTGCATACTTTCAAAAGGGACTGGAGTTTTTTCATACCCATAGCTTTTTTTCAAATCCCTATTAAAATCAATATCATCTACATTTACCTGAATATCACACATTTTAAATTGGCAAGGATGTTCATAACCAGCGGCATGGGTGACTTCTATAAGTTCTTTTCTAAAGGTTTTAAAGTATTGCGCAAGTCGTTCTGATTTTAAGGGAATATTAATCCCTTTTTGAGTCCATTTTTTCTGAGTGGCAATCCCAGCAGGGCAACGATTGGTATGGCATATTTGTGCTTGGATACAACCAATACTCATCATGGCTTCTCGGGCTACATTAATACAATCTACCCCCATAGCAAATGCCATTGCCGCTTTTGCGGGAAAGCCTAATTTGCCACTGCCTATAAAAACAATGCGTTCGGTTAAATTTCTATTCTGAAATACTTTATACAAACTAGAAAAACCATAGACCCATGGTAAGGATACATGATCTGCAAAACTGGGTGGCGCAGCTCCAGTACCACCTTCGCCACCATCTACGGTAATAAAATCGGGTCCTTTCCCTGTTTTTAGCATTAAATCTGCCAATTCTTCCCATTGGTCTAATTTTCCAATAGCACCTTTAATCCCTACTGGGAGTCCGGTTTTTTCTGCAATTTCTTCTATCAATTGCAGCAATTCTGGTATCGTACTAAAAGCTTTATGCGTAGCAGGGGAGAGCACATCTTTACCAACTTCTACACCGCGAATTTCTGCCAATTCTGGAGTAATTTTAGCACCTGGTAAAACTCCTCCTTTACCAGGTTTTGCGCCCTGCGATAATTTTATTTCAATGGCTTTTATACAAGGGTTTTGCGCTACTAAGGCCTGCATTTTTTCCATAGAAAAATTCCCGTCTTTAGTTCGGACACCAAAATAACCTGTACCAAAATGAAAAACAACATCTCCACCTTGCTTGTGGTAGGGAGATAAACCACCCTCTCCAGTGTTATGGTAGGCATCAGATTTTGAAACACCTTTATTTAAAGCTTCTACTGCAGCAGCAGAAAGCGATCCAAAACTCATTGCCGAAACATTAATAGCGGATGCTGGGCGAAATGGTTTTCTACGCTGATTATAAGCACCCATGACCTTTGCACAAGGTAAAAAACTTTTGTCTTCTGTATTTGGATGATTTTCATCTACTTTATAAGCCATCATCTGATTTTTAATAAAAATATGCTGATGTGCATAGATATCTCTATCCGTACCAAAACCTTCGTAGTTATTTTCTTTTTTAGCGGAAGCATAGATCCAACCACGTTCTATTCTATTAAAAGGAAGTTCTTCTCTATTATTAGCTACAAAATACTGACGCATTTCTGGACCAATACTCTCTAACCAATACCGCATATGGCCTACTATAGGAAAATTATGAGTAATGGTATGGCTTTTTTGAAAAAATACATCTCTTATCGCCACGATAGCTAAAAATAGTAAAGCCCATACCCACCATGGGAGACTTGTAAGAAAGTTAATCATTATATAAAAGTTTATGTGCTATGCTTGTTTATTTGATTGCCATAAGGCAATTTAGTTTATGAGTTTATTCGCTCCGCTAGTTTATGAGTTTATTTTATTATGTATAAATTAAGTTTTTACGTCAGTTCGAGTGCTAAATTTAAAATATTTTCTTCTTTAAATTTTGTTTATCGAGAACCTACATTAGCAAGAATGGGTTCTCGATACATTTTTTCTACATTTCATTACAAAAAAACACTCGAACTGATGACTTATCATATTAAAAGTTTATTCGCTTCGCTAGTTTATAAGTTTATAACAAAAGTGTAGGAGTTTATGGGACTAATAGTTTATGAGTTTATTCGCTTTGCTAGTTTATAAGTTTATAAAAGTTAAGAGTTTAAAGTAAGATTAAGAGTTGAAAAAAATTATTTTTACTCATTACTCATTACTCATTACTCACTTATTCAAATAATCCAAACTCATTTCTGTTAAGGTTTTTACACCTAAAAGCAAACCACTATCATCTATTTTAAAATCTGGTGTGTGGTGTGGAAAAGCTTCCGACCCTGGTGTTTTTCCCCCTAAAAAGAAATAGAAACCAGGCACTTTTTTCTGAAAATATGAGAAATCTTCTGCTCCCGTAATTGCCTTTTGTATTTGTACATTTTCTGCTCCAGCCACTCGCTGCATGGTAGGGAGCATTTGTACTACTAAATCAGGATCGTTATAGGTAATTTCAGTAGTGCTTTGAATATCAATTGTAGCTTCCCCACCATATGCTTTTGCAAGAGCAGGAACCATTTCTTCCATTCTGCGATTAATTAAATCTTGCATGTCATAATCTAGAGTTCTAATAGTACCAATAAGCTCCGCACTTTCTGGAATAATATTAAAACGTACGCCACTAGTAATTTTACCAACGGTAATTACGGCTGCTTCATTTGTTAATTCTGCTTCTCTACTAATAATGGTTTGTAGGCCATCAATAATTTTTGCACTGATTAGAATAGGATCTACACCAGCCCATGGTGCAGAACCATGTGTTTGTTTTCCTTTTACATTGATGACAAAACGTTGCGCGGCAGCCATAGTACCTCCAGACTTATAACGGATGGTGCCAACATCTGTTCCAGAATTGATATGAAGTCCAAAAATAGCATCTACTTTAGGGTTTTCTAATACATTTTCTTTAATCATTAAAGAAGCGCCACCTTCTTCTCCTGGAGGAGCTCCTTCTTCAGCAGGTTGAAATATAAATTTTACGGTTCCTTTAATCTTATCTTTATTTTTAGATAAAACTTCGGCAACACCCATTAAAATTGCAGTATGTGTGTCATGTCCACAAGCGTGCATTACCCCAGTTTTCTTCCCTAAAAACTCAGTTTTAACAGTAGATTTAAAAGGTAAATCGTTTCGTTCTGTTACGGGTAAAGCATCAATATCTGCACGTAATGCAATAACTTTCCCTGGCTTTTTTCCTTCTAAAATACCAACAACTCCAGTGATTGCAACGCCAGTTTGTACTTTAATGCCTAATGACTTTAGGTGCTTTGCTATTTTTTCGGCCGTTTTAAATTCCCGATTAGATAATTCAGGGTTTTGATGAAAATCTCTGCGCCAATCAATTACTTTATCTTCAACTTTTTTATAATCTTTTTCTAAATTTGGGCCTTGTGCTATAGCTATAAAGCCAGTTAATAGGGATAAGGATAAGAGTATTTTTTTCATCTGTATAGTGTTTATTTGCTTGCGCTATTTTAATTGTTTTGTCTTATGACAAACTAGTTTATTTAAATTTAAATATAAGAAGATCAAGTTCTAAAAAAAAGCTTCACATTTAAAACTTAATCAATCTATAATTATCATCTTGTAAATGAATTAAAGCCGTCATAGCAGAAAGTGAAACTTGAATATTAGGAGCAATATCTTCTTTAGCAATTTTGTGATAAGCGGCAGATTGCCCACATAATATAAGTTGTACATCTGCTTCTATTAATGCTTTTAATAAACCAGCGTTAGGGTTTTTAGTTCCATATTTTTTCTGGTATGCTTTATCATTTAAGATATCTTTTGTTGCTTTACTATGAAAAACTAAAGCTACTTTCATATTTTCTTTAGGAACACCACCTTGGGCGTGCATGTTTAGAAAACGTGCAGCAGTTTCTATCCAATGACTTATTTTATCATCAGATTCAGGAGTATTTACAACATCAAAAACGACTCTGTATTCTTTTGTGACATCTGCTTTAATAGCTGCATTATCTATTTTAAAAACAGGACCATACCCATTAATAATAGGGCCTTTTTCAGGGCTTTGCGCTATAGTATTTTGACTGAGCACCATCAAACTTAAAAAAAATAAAAAGTAGATTTGTCTCATATTAGATTAAGTTTATTCACTAACGCTAGTTTAATTGTTTGTCTTAAGACAAACTAGTTTGTAAGTATAAGTGAGAGTTGCTAAGTTTTAAAAAACATTTAAAATTTAATATATCAAGCTCGTTTATCATATTTTACATACAATCATACCAAATATATTCAAATTCAACAAAATCTATTCGTATTGTTCATAATTATTAAAATGATGTTTTTAGAATCAGGTCTATTATCATTAAATTCACGTTTGTTTAAATTAAAATAAAATAGCTGTTGGAGAAGTATATAAATGAATTAAATGAAGCGCAAAGAGCTCCTACGTTACATAAAGACGGTCCTTTAATTGTAATTGCTGGGGCTGGTTCTGGTAAAACTAGGGTTTTAACCTATAGAATTGCGTATTTAATGAGTCAAGGGGTAGATGCCTTTAATATTCTTTCGTTGACTTTTACCAATAAAGCGGCTCGGGAAATGAAAGGGCGTATTTCTGCTATTGTTGGTGCTTCTGAATCTAAAAACTTAATGATGGGCACTTTTCATTCTGTTTTTGCAAAGTTGTTGCGCTATGATGGAAATAAACTAGGTTTCCCCAGCAACTTTACCATATACGACACACAAGATTCGCAACGTTTGATTGCCTCCATAATTAAGGAAATGGGGCTAGATAAAGATATTTATAAATACAAACAAGTTCAAAATAGAATCTCATCCTATAAAAACAGCTTAATTACCGTAAAAGCTTATTTTAATAATCCAGATTTGGTAGAGGCGGATGCCATGTCTAAACGCCCAAGAATGGGTGATATTTATCAGAATTATGTAGATCGTTGTTTTAAAGCAGGAGCTATGGATTTTGATGATCTTTTATTGCGTACCAATGAGCTTTTGAATCGTTTTCCAGAAGTTTTAGCCAAATACCAAGATCGTTTCAGGTATATTTTAGTAGATGAGTATCAAGATACCAACCACTCGCAATATTTAATTGTAAAAGCATTATCAGACAAATTTCAAAATATATGCGTTGTTGGTGATGATGCACAGAGTATTTATTCGTTCCGAGGGGCTAACATTAGTAATATTCTTAATTTTCAGAAAGATTATGATAACGTTGTTATGTATCGCTTAGAACAGAATTACCGGTCTACTAAAAATATTGTAAATGCTGCAAATTCTATTATTGAGAAAAATAAAAATCAATTAGAAAAAGTAGTTTGGACTTCTAATGATGATGGCCCTCCCATAAAAATACACCGGAGTGCTACAGATGCAGAAGAAGGTAGGTTTGTTGCGGGTTCTATTTTTGAGAGTAGAATGCAAAACCAGATGTCTAATGGAGAATTTGCAGTGTTATACCGTACCAATTCGCAATCTAGAGCTATAGAAGATGCCTTACGGAAACGCGATATTCCGTATCGCATTTATGGAGGCTTATCATTTTACCAACGTAAAGAAATTAAAGATGTATTGTCTTATTTGCGTTTGGTGATTAATCCAAAAGATGAAGAAGCACTAAAGCGAATTATTAATTTTCCAGCCCGTGGTATAGGTCAGAGTACTATGGAAAAGCTTACCGTTGCAGCAAACCATTATGGTAGGTCTATTTTTGAGGTGATTGAAAACTTAGATAAAATCAATTTAAAAATAAACGCAGGTACTACCCGTAAATTGCAAGATTTCACCACCATGATTAAGAGTTTTCAGATCATGAACGAAACGGCTGATGCGTTTACCCTATCTGAGCATGTTGCTAAAAAAACAGGAATACTTTTGGAGTTTAAAAAAGATGGAACTCCTGAAGGTATTGCGCGTATGGATAATATTGAGGAGCTTTTAAACGGAATTAAAGATTTTGTTGAAGGCCAACAAGAAATTGCAGATGCTACAGGTAATATCAGTGAGTTTTTAGAAGATGTAGCCTTGGCAACAGATTTAGATAATGATACTGGTGATGATGATAGAGTGGCTTTAATGACCATACATTTGGCTAAAGGCTTAGAATTTCCACATGTATATATTGTAGGCATGGAAGAAGATTTGTTCCCTTCTGGGATGAGTATGAATACCCGTAGTGAACTAGAAGAAGAACGCCGGCTGTTTTATGTTGCATTAACAAGAGCAGAAAAGCAAGCGTATTTAACCTATACACAAAACAGGTATCGTTGGGGGAAATTAATAGATGCTGAACCCAGTAGGTTTTTAGAAGAAATAGATGAAAAATACATAGAGAACTTAACGCCAGTTACAAGTAATTACCGTTATAAATCTCTACTAGATAATGATATATGGGGAGAAGTAGATAAGAGTAAATTAAGACAAGTAAAACCTACCAATAGTACCCCTCCAAATAGTATTAAACCCAATGAAAATCAGCTGCGCAAACTTCGTAAGCTAAAACCAGAATTAGCAAAACCTGTTGGGAATACAAATACAGTAGATCCTAATTTAGCTGCTGGAGCTATGGTAAACCATACCCGGTTTGGTCATGGAAAAGTATTAAAAATAGAAGGTGTTGGAAATGATAAAAAAGCAGAAATAAAATTTCAGAATGGTGATGTAAAGAAGTTGCTTTTGCGTTTTGCGAAGCTAGAGGTAATTGGTTGAGTTTGTATTCAAAATCTAAAAAATGAATTTTTCTAAAGTTAATTATAGGTTTGTTTTTTATGGATTTTTGTTTTGTTATTTTGTATTTATTTTAACATCAAATATTCTTAGCTTGAAAAAGCTTTATGATGCGATGTGTTTTTTAGAAAGTTATAGTTTTGCTTCTGTTTATAGAACACTTAAAATATCAAATTCTTTCATAACAATATTACTATTAATGCCATTACTTATAGGTCTTTTTGTACCTAACAAAATGGGTTGGATTTTAGTTTCTTCGTATTTCTATTTTTTACTATTAAATCTTTTTATTTTTTTTCTGGAATCAGAAATTCCTTTAGAACCTATAGAATGGTTATATTACTTATTTCTACTTATTCCTTTTTTCCTTTTGTTCCTAATGAATAAAGTAAAAGATGTGAAGTCTTATCATAAATTAGGATCAACCAGTCTTAATACTCTAAATTTGATAGCGGCAATTATTGGTTTTGGATTGGTAATGATACTTATTATTTCAAGGGCTTATTAGTATTTTAATGAAGTTTTATTATATTGTAATACTTTTTTTTAAAAGCTAAGCCAGTGTTAACCAACATATATGAACATCCATTATTATCTGCTGATGAGGTAAAAAGTATTTTGAATGCGCATGAAAAAGTGCACTATGCAAAAGGCGATTATCTGATAAAAGAAGGGCAGATTGCAAATGAATACCTTATCTTAGAATGTGGGGTAATGCGCTCTTATGTTCATGATTATAACGGTGAGGCTATAAGCACTAATTTTTTTACTGAAGATGAAATTGTAATAGAAGTTTCTTCATTGTTTCAAAGAATCCCTACTTCAGAAAATATAGAAGCTATAACAGATTGTGTTGCTTGGAAATTGGATTTTGATACGTTTCAAGAACTGTTTCATACGATACCAGGTTTTTCCGAATGGGGACGTGCTTGGATGGCAAACAGTTTGTTTGAATTTAAACAGCGCTCGGTTTCTATAATTACGGAAGATGCTACTACTCGTTATTTAAAATTAATCAAAGAAAAACCAACAGTTATAAAGCATGCTCCACTAAAATATATAGCGACTTATTTGGGTATTACAGCTACTTCTTTAAGTAGAATACGAAAAGAGGCCATAAAATTATAAAAGATGTTTTCTTGCCCTATGGCAAGTTTTGTCTAAGTATAATCTATTAATTTTGGAAAAGTAACAAACCAATATACAACTTTATATGAAAAATATATTTAACCAAACTGACACTGAGGAAGTTATCCAGCGTATTGAAAAATTAAAGCCTACAACCACACCACTTTGGGGGAAAATGAATGTAGCACAAATGTTAGCGCATTGTAATGTTGCTTATGAAATGGCTTATGAAGATAAACATCCTAAACCAAATGGCTTTACAAAGTTGATGCTAAAACTATTTGTTAAAAATAGTGTTGTTGGTCCAAAGCCATACAAAAAGAACAGTCGTACCGCTCCCGAATTTCTAATTGCTACTGAGAAAGATTTTGATACGGAGAAGAAACGCCTTATTGCGTATCTACATAAAACACAAGAGCTTGGAAAAGACCATTTTGATAACAGAGAATCACATTCTTTTGGAAAATTATCGGCTTCTGAATGGAATACCCTATTCTATAAGCATCTTGATCATCATTTAACACAGTTTAATAGCTAATCTTAAAAAACAAAGTCATGAAAATTGTAAAAAGAGTTGTATTAATTCTAATAATTCTAATACTTATTCCTTTAGTCCTAGCTGCATTTACGAAAAAGGATTACACAGTAGAGAAAGAAATTATGATTCAAAAACCTAAACAAGAAGTTTTTGACTATTTAAGACATTTAAAAAATCAGGATCATTATAGTACTTGGGCGGCTATGGATCCTAATATGGAAAAAACCTATAAAGGTGTAGATGGTACTGTAGGATTTGTTTCTGCTTGGAAAAGCGATAATAAAGATGTAGGAGTAGGGGAACAAGAGATTATAGCAATAAAAGATGGAGAGCGCATGGAAACAGAACTCCGTTTTTTTGAACCTTTTGAAGCTACTGATAAAGCTTATGTAACAACAGAAGAAGTCTCTGCTAATGAAACCAAAGTTAAATGGGGCTTTGAAGGTCATATGGATTACCCTATGAATTTAATGCTTTTAGTTATGGATATTGAAGGAATGATAGGGAATGATTTTTCTACTGGCTTAACAAATTTAAAAGAAGAATTAGAGAAATAATTGCAATTCCGTTAATTTATTATGGGAAATGATAAAATTTTGACGCTACATCCCGAAGGTAAAAAAGGAGTTAATATAGCGCTTTCTAAGTATACTGTTATTAAAGATTTTATACTTAAAACCCTTAAGGAACACAAAGAAATTACATACCAAGATCTAAATACATTAGCCGTTAAAAAACTTAAAAGTTCTTTTGATGGTAAAGTGGGGTGGTATGTAGTAACAGTTAAATTAGATTTAGAAGCACATCAAATTATAGAGCGAATCCCTAAAACAAGTCCACATAAAATAAGAACCAAAAATTAATTTCGGAAAAAATGAAAAATGTATGCTACGTATTATTCTTTTTAATTATTTCTTGTCATCAAAAAACAACTCAAATAACTGAAGAAACTAATGCTGAACTTGTTGTTTTGGTAAAAGATTATTTTAACCATTTTAACAATCATGAATGGTCTAAAATGGCTAATATGTATACGGAAACTGCTGATTTTAAAGACCCCAGCTTAGGAGAAGGAATTGTTAAACAGACACGACAACAAATTGTAGAGAAGTATACGGAACTTAATGCTATTTTTCCAGATATTAAGGATGAAGTTATTGCTACCTACCCTTCTGGTAAAAACCATATTGTAGTTGAATTTATCTCAAGAGGTACTGCTCCTGATGGTTCTACGTTTAAATTGCCAATCTGCACTATTTTCACCATTGAAGACGGCTTAATTACTAAAGATTATAGCTATTTTGATGATTTTGAAATGGAGTAAATTTTAAAATTCTAGTGTCTAATTTTATTTGGTTTACCTATGGCAGATTCGCTCGGAGTGCCTTTGTATATTACTATTGTTTTTTGTGTAACAACACTTGCAACATTATTTCTATTTTGGAAAGCTACTAATTATGCTAATAAGGTATTAGTGGTATTAATTCTATGGCTTTTAGTACAGGGAATACTAAGTTATTCTGGTTTTTACCTTGATGTTTATGATAAGCCCATAAAATTTGCTATTGCATTGCCTTTTACTTTGGTAGTTATAATTAGTCTTTTTAGTTTTAAAAAAGGGAAAGTATGGATACTTAGTCTAGATCATAAATTTTTAATATTGCTCCACATTGTTAGAGTTCCTGTAGAAATTATATTGTATTGGCTTTTTCTTTGGAAGGCCGTTCCAGAATTAATGACGTTCTCTGGTCGTAATTTTGATATCCTTGCTGGACTTACAGCACCAATAGTCTATTGTGCTTTTGTAAAAAAGAAGCTAAATAATGTATGGATTCTTTGTTGGAATATTATTTGCTTGGGTTTGTTATTTTTTATCATTTTAAATGCAATACTTTCTGCGCCTTTACCAATCCAGCAATTCGCATTTCAACAGCCTAATGTGGCTATATTTTATTTTCCTTTTATATGGCTTCCCACTTTTATAGTACCTATTGCTCTTTTTGCTCATTTTTGTGTGATCTATAAAATTTTAAAAAAAAAGGAATAATTGCATATTTACATGAGTTAGTTGTTATTTAAAGCGTATAAATTACACTATCTTAGTAGTAAATATGATATTCATTTGGCAGATTTTATTAAAATATATCCAGAAAACCCTAATCCTAAAGAAATAAAGAAAGTAGTAGATGTACTGCAGAAAGGAGGTTTAGTTATTTATCCTACTGATACAGTTTATGGTTTGGGTTGTGATATTAGAAATACTAAAGCTCTTGAAAAAATAGCGAGAATAAAGGGTATAAAATTAGATAAGGCTAAATGGTCTTTTATTTGTGCAGATTTAAGCAATCTATCTGATTATACCAGACAAATTTCAACACCAAACTTTAAGATTTTAAAGCGAGCGTTGCCTGGAGCTTATACGTTTATTTTATCAGGTAATAATAATTTACCCAAAGCATTTAAGAAGAAAAAAACCGTAGGAATTCGTGTTCCGGATAATAGTATCGCAAAGGCTTTAGTAGAAGAACTGGGAAACCCTATTGTTTCTACCTCTATACATGATGAAGATGAGGTTATTGAGTATACAACTGATCCTGAACTGATTTATGAAAAATGGCAAAACCTAGTAGATATTGTTATTGATGGTGGTTATGGTGATAATATAGCTTCTACAGTAATAGATCTTTCGGAAGGAGAACCTGTTGTAATTAGAGAAGGAAAAGGAAGTGTAGCTATTTTATAATACAACCAAACCACAAAAAAGAATATAGTTTTATTAACATGAAAAAAAAGATTTTGATTTTTTTAAGCGTTTTAGTGCTGATACTAATTTCTTTAGGGTTTTATGGATTACACCATGTGGCTCCATATGCAATTGTTAAATTGGGAAAATGGAATATGGATATACAACCAGATACAAATTTAGTGAATAGTGAAGCAGTAACTATAGTTACAACTGATAGTATAAAATTAGCATCATATTATATAACACCAAAAAATACTGTTGTAAAAAGTGTAATTATTATAGCACATGGTATAGGGAACTGTAAAGAAAGTTTTATACCTATGGCAACAAATTTATCTAAAAGCGGAATAGCTACGCTTATTTTTGACAGTAGAGCTCATGGTAAAAGTGGTGGGGAGTATTGTACTTATGGGTATTATGAGAAAAATGATATTAAGCGTATTGTAGATTTTATTAAAACCAAAAATAGTAATATCCCTATAGGAATTTTTAGAGTATCTTTAGGTGGTGCTGTTGCTATACAAGCTTTGGAATTAGACACAAGAATACAATTTGGTATTATAGAAAGTACGTTTACTGATTTAAATCAGATTGTTTTTGATTATAAAAAAGCATTAATGAAAGGCGTAGGAATTCGTTTCATGTCTAACTACGCGCTCAGTAGAGCAGCTAAAATTGCAAATTTTAACCCATCTAAAGTAAAACCGATCCAATCTGTTATGCATATAGAACAACCCATTTTTATGGCACACGGTACTGCTGATGAAAGGATCTCATTTAATTATGGAGAACAATTGTTTAAGAATTTAAAAACTAAAAATAAAATATGGTACCCAGTTCAAGATGCTGGCCATAACAATGTAGGAGCAGTAGGCGGTAAAGCATATTATGATGCGATTGTAAAATTTATCTTAAACAATAGCAAAATATAAAGTTCTTCAGTTATAGCATACCTAATTATTGCATACATGCATCGCTAATAATACAACAAATAGTATGCTTGATACTATAAAAGAAGTAAGCGGTAAAATAAAGTATATTATTTTTTTCATAACAATTTTTTAGCAATCAATTTATATTGAGCTACAAAGTAACGGCATAAAAAGAGTTATAGAATCCTAAAAATAGCTTAGACTGAAAATAAGCTTTTAAAAATGAAAAAATACTTTTATAACTATTAAATAATACCATAAAATGCTGGTTTTAAGTATTTTTCAGAAATTAAAAATGAAAAATAATCTTTAAAAGTGAAAAATGAATACGGTGTATTAAACACTTTCTCATCTAATTATCAATACTTTATTGAATAGCATCACAGATACTTTTTAAAAAGGAATTAAAATCAAAACCATCCTCTCCTGCCAAACCTGTACGTACAATAACTAAGTCTTTAGATGGGATAATAAATACGCGTTGCCCTTGGAAACCATTTGCAGAATACAAATCCCTAGGCGCATCTGGATACTTACCCCCAGCATTTAACCAAAAATGCGCTCCATACACCCCATTAGAGTTTTCAGTAGGCTTTGTTACATAATCTACCCAAGAGGAGTTAAAAATCTGTTCTCCGTTCCAATTTCCTCGGTGTAAATACAGTAAGCCAAATTTAGCCCAATCTCTTGTTGTTGCCCATGCATACGAAGAACCAACATAATTACTTTCTAAGTCGGCTTCTAAGAGCATAGAATGCATGCCTATTTTATCTATTAAGGTATTATATGGGAAATTTAAATAGTGTTCGTGATATATAAATTGCTTTCTTAAAATGCCCATTAGTAGATTAGAAGTGCCTGAGGAATAGTTCCAAATCTCTCTAGGTTTTGCAATAGCCCTTTTTTCTTCTTGCGCTTTAGTCATATCAGAAGCTAAAAAAAGCATTTTGGTTACATCAGAAATACTTTTATAATCTTCATCCCATTCTAAACCGCTTTGCATTCTTAATAAGTGATTTATAGTAATGTTTTTTCTGTCATCTACTAACCAAGAATTTACTGGGGCATAATTATCTATGTTAATTTTTTTAGCTTTTTGTAGTATTCCATAAAGTGTAGCAGTTATACTTTTAGTCATGGACCAACCCAAAATAGGGGTGTCTTTTGTAAAGCCTTCTGCATATTTTTCTCCAATAATCTGGTCTTTATGCACTATTAAAACAGTTCTTGTTTTCTGAGTATCAGGATCGCTAAAAGCGTAAGCTATGGATTTCTGTAACTGTGTGTAATCAACATTTGGTAAAATGGTATCTATAATGCCATTATTACCATATGGAAAAGGTAAATTATTTTTTATCCGATTTCTTTCTGGCGCATAAAATGGTGTTTCTTCATTATAATCGTTGTTTACTAAAACACAACCAAGACCACCTCTGTTTATTGTTTTTCTATCCATTAAACCAAAAACATTTGCTACTACACTTTTTTCAGAAACAACTGTTTTAGCAAGTTTTATTAAAGGAATATTATTATCGTTTTCTGTTACAGATTCGGCACTTCTTTTTGCAATAAAGACATTAGAGGCCATATTTTTAGACGCAAAACCAGAAATAAGGTTTAGTTTAGGGTAATTGTAAAAAGCGGTAATTACTACTATAACTAATACAAATAGCAATATTTTTTTGAACAATTTCATAGCAAATTAAGACTTGTATTTATTGTATATTTAAAACTATAAATATAAATAATTTTTGATGTCAAATATAGGTTTAATTATAGAAGAAAGAACTAGAGATATAGGCGATTTTATAGTAGGGAGACTTATCCCTTTTAGAAAGAAAAGAATGATAGGTCCTTTTATATTTATAGATCATATGGGGCCAACTATATTAGGTCCTAACCATTATTTGGATGTAGATCAGCATCCACATATTGGACTTTCTACCCTTACTTTTATGTTAGAAGGTGAGATACTACATGAGGATAGCATAGGGACTAAACAGGTTATAAAACCAGGTGATGTTAATTGGATGGTTGCTGGTAAAGGAGTAAGCCATTCCGAAAGAACACCAGAGCATTTAAGAAATGGAACTTCTTTTACAGCTCATGGATATCAGATTTGGATTGCTTTACCAAAAGCATTAGAAGATATTGCACCAGAGTTTCATCATTTTAAAAACAATGACCTCCCTTCTTGGAAACAGGAATCCGCAACATTTAAATTGATCGCAGGAAATGGATATGGTAGAAAATCACCAGTACCAGTACATTCAGAATTGTTTATGATTGAAGTTAAAAATACAGACGCTTTTCACCTCAATACTAAAGATCATCTAAAAGGCGAGATAGGAATTTGTATTGTAAAAGGAAGTATTAATGCATGTGGGGAAGAAATACAAAAAGGGAATATCGTTGTTTCTAAAGTAGAAGATACCTGTAAAACAATTATAAATCCTAATTCTCATTTATTATTATTTGGCGGAATACCTTTTTCGGAAAAACGACATATTTATTGGAATTTTGTTTCTACAGCCAAAGAAAAAATTGAAAAGGCTAAAGCCGACTGGAAAAATAAAACATTTCCAATGATGGATAATGACGATTCTTATGTTCCTTTGCCTTAAAATAGAGAACCTTATTAAGCTTTCTATCGTTTTGATGCTTCTATTTTTATTTAGCTGTGCAAGAGATAAAAAAGAACCTAAAGAGCTTTATAATTGGATTCCGCTGTCTGTAACAGCTACAGCATACAATTCTTTACCAGAGCAAACAACAACAATAGATCCAAACATAGCTGCTTGGGGCGATACATTGCATGCAGATATGAAAATTATTGCGGTATCAAGAGATCTACTTTCAAAAGGCTTAACATATAATACCATGGTACGGATAGATACATTTCCAGATACTTTTTTAGTAAAAGATAAGATGAACAAACGTTGGAAAAATCGGATAGATGTTTATATGGGTATAGATAAGGATAGCGCTATCAAATGGGGAAAGCGCAAACTTACTATATACTATGCAAAAGCAAAAGATAGTATGGTTCCAATTAAAAACTGAACCCTATACGTGATGCATGATGTTGAAATAAAAGCATATATAGCATCATGCAAAGACAAAAAATAATACTGTAGAATACTAATAAAATGAAGGTCCTATAAATTTTAGGAAACATTCCAAGAGCACTTTTCTGAATAATTTCATCTATGACTTTCATATTATTTTTTTAAGTAGGAATCTTAAATAATGTGATCTTACAAATAGATAACACCTAATTAGTCTCTAAACCCTACTATTTCATTACAAAGCTTTTTTAAAAGTCAAAAAAAATAAGCTAAATAGTTACTACATTTTGTTATTAAAGCTATTTTTATTTTATAGGATTTTCATTTTTATTGAGCTAATTTATTATGAAAAAGAAATTTTTAAAGATAAAAATATCAATACAAGTACAATAACTACCGGTAACTTCCTTTTGTTTTCTATGATATATGAATATGTTAAAATTTACATACAAAAATTCATAAATTCAAAATAATATGATGGGATAATTACAATTCATAAAATAAAGTTGGATACAATCTTGAATAGATATTTACGTTAAATTTTTATTTTTTTCATAAAATTTTCTTAATATTACAATATAGAAGGGTGTTTTTTACACTTTTATAACGTAATATACGTGTTAAAATACAATTCGATTATATTATAATAAATTAACTCAAAACTCAAATTACTCATGAAAAATAATTACAATACTTCATTTAAAACTTAGGATTATAGTGCTTTTGAAATTTTATAATTTCAATAAGTTTAAGAAAAACATTCTAAAGTTATACTTTGTGATATAGGCTAAATTTTTTCATCTAATTACAATGTGTTTTATACCTATTATATTAATCTTAAAGAACTTATTAATTCTTTAATTTATGAGATTAGTGCACGATATCTCTTTCAAAATTTTGGAAGACTACTCTTTTGTTAATAGATAGTATAGATAAAAATTAAATCGGTTAAAATTTTGAAAGATAATATAGAAAATATTGATACTGCTTTATGGGAAAGGTTAAGGACAGGCGATATTATTGCCTTTGGCAAATTATATGACTTATATATTGATATTTTAATTTCTAATGGAATGTACATGTCTAATGATAAAGAGTATGTAATGGACTGCATTCATGATTTGTTTATAGATTTATATAAATATAGAGGGAAAATAGCACATACTGATAATGTTAAATATTATTTATTAAAATCATTAAAACGAAAAATTAATAGAAAATATAAAACTAAAACTATTTCATTTACTGATGATTATCAATTTGAAATAAACCCTCAAGTTGGTTATTCTGAACCACTTGAAGAAAAAATAATTAGTTCTGAAAATTCTTCTGAAATAAATTTCAAACTTAAAAAAGCAATTAATTTTCTTACTACAAGACAACAAAAAGGTATTTTCTTACGGTTCAATGAAAATAGACCTTATGAGGAAATAGCTGAGATCATGAATGTTTCTGTTCAAACTTCTAGAACAATTATTTACCGTGGCATTAAGGTTTTAAGACAGCATTTGGCTCTTTTTCTCTTCCTCTTATTGATTAAAAATATTTTTTTTTAAAAAAAGTGTCTATAAAAGTATAAAGTGTTCCTTATATAAGTAAGGTAAGTTAAACTTGTTCATTATTATAAAATAATAAAAGTTTGCCTTGATCTTTTTAAATTATGGAAAACAAAAAACCAACTAAATTAAATTACACTTCTTTTTCTGAAGACGAAAAAGAACAATTGAAGAGTAAAATAATTACTTCAATATTTTCATATAAAAGGCGGAGAAAAAACCTAAGAAAACTTAGCCTTGGAATCACAGCATCAATATCCATAATACTTGGTATTTTATTTTTTGTTCATAGCAATAATGAACCCTCAATTGATGAGTATGTGAAAAATGTTAAAAATGTAGACAGTAAAGATTTTGATTCTATAAAACTTATCTTAAATGATACTGAAAATATAGATATTGCAGAAGATAATTCTACAATTAAATATTCAAATACAGGTCAGCAAATAGCGATAAATAATTCAAAAACCATTAATAGATCAGCTACCAAAAATAATAAAGTGGTATATAATACTATAGTGGTACCCTATGGCAAAAGGTCTAAAATTGAATTATCAGATGGAAGTCAAGTATGGTTAAATTCTGGTTCTAAATTAGTGTATCCAGTACTTTTTAGTGGAAAGAAAAGAGAGGTTTATTTAGAAGGAGAAGCAATATTTGAAGTGAGTCATGATAAGTTACACCCATTTATAGTAATGGCTGAAAATCATGAAATAGAGGTCTTAGGCACTGTTTTTAATGTTAGCAACTATTCAGATGAAAATATGATTAGTACTACACTTAAAAGTGGAAGTGTACAAATTAGATATAAAAGTGATTCTTTTTTTAAAACGGATGAGACTATTAAAATCACTCCAGGTACAAAGTCTGATTACAATAAAAGCATGCACAAAATCTCTTCTAAAAAAGTAAATGTGGAAAATTATTTTTCTTGGAGAGAAGGAGTATTTCTTTTTAAGAATGATAATATGGAATATATAATGAAAAGATTATCTAGATATTATAACGTAAACATCGTCATAAATAATAAAGAATTAGCAAAACAAACCTTTTCTGGCTATTTAGATTTAAAAGAGAATATAGAAAATGTAGTTGATATCATTAAAGAAACTACAGATTTTGAATATAATAAAGAAAATAAAACAATTACAATAAGCAACTTATTAACTAACTAACTTAAACTAAATAATAATTCATGAATTAAAAAACAACACTATTTAAAAAAACCAGAAGATGTTGGTCCATCTTCTGGCTAAAAAAACATCGCCGTGATTCACGGCAATATTAACTAAAAAACAAAATTATGAATAAAATTCTTAACCCTAATTCCTTAGGGGTAAAAAGTGCCTTGAGGCCTAATCTAATGACTATTATGAGGATATTCTTAATACTAATTACTGTTGGTCTTAGTTCTGCTTATGCTAACTCTGTGTATGCACAGACCAAAATCAATATTAATGTTAATGAAGTACAACTTGAAGATTTATTTAAAGAAATTCAAGATAAGAGCGAATTCATTTTCTTCTATAAAGATGATCTTGTAAAAAATAATCATAAAGTTACTATCAATATAAAAAAAGCAAAACTTTCGGATATTTTAGATTTAGCTTTTGCCAACACTAATTTAACTTACAAAATAGACGACAGACAAGTTGTTGTGAAAAAAGTAGTTAAAGCAGAAACAGTTCAGAGTTTAGATTCTAAACTGCCACTACAATCAGTAATTACTGGTACTGTAACTGATTCTGATGGAGCTCCGTTACCAGGAGCAAATGTATTAGTAAAAGGGACTACTAATGGTACACAAACAGATTTTGATGGTAACTTTTCTATAGAAGCTGATCTTGATGCTACTTTAGTATTTAGTTATGTAGGTTTTACAAGTAAAGAAGTGCCGGTTAATGGTCAATCTTCAATTAATATTCAATTAGAAGAAGACGCTTCTAAATTAGATGAAGTAGTAGTACTTGGTTATGCAACACAAACAAGAGGGGATTTAACAGGTTCTGTTGCTTCTGTAGATGTAACTGAGGCTGTAAAAGCTCCATTAGCAAATGTTGGTGAGGCTCTACAAGGTAGAGTTTCTGGTGTTTCTGTAGCAACAGCTGGTCAACCAGGTAGTAGACCCACAATTCGTATACGTGGTTTGGGAACATTTAATAATGCTGACGTGTTATACATTATTGATGGGGTACAAACTACAGATGGTTCCATATTAAATAGTATCGGAGCAGGAGATATTGAACAATTTAATGTGTTGAAAGACGGTGCTGCCTCTATTTACGGAGCAAGAGCTTCTAATGGTGTTGTCATTATTACAACTAAAAGTGGTAAGTACGGACAAGATAAATTAGATGTTAGTTTAGATATTTATACTGGGAGTGCTAGAGTATCTAATCTTCCTGAATTACTAAATACCCAACAACACGGACAAGTACTTTTTGAAAGCCTACGTAATGATGGTGTAGCTGTTTCACACCCTCAGTATGGTAGTGGTGCAGAACCAGTTGTTCCTACCTCATTATTAGGAGTTCCGGTAGCAGCAACAATACAACCTGGAGGTACAAACTGGTTTGAAGAAGTATTTGATAATGCACCAATTCAAAATGTAGCATTATCAATTTCTAATGGTAATGACAAAGGACGATATTCACTATCTATGGGGTATTTAAATCAGCAAGGTGTTGTTGTTACCTCACAATTTAAAAGAGCTTTTATCCGTTTAAATTCAGAATCTAAATTAGGAAAATATGTTACAGTAGGTGAACATGTGAATGTTTCTTTTAGTAACTCTAGATTTATAAATGATGAGATTATAAATACAGCTTATAGAAGTAGTCCATTAGTACCCGTTAGAGATGATGATGGAAATTTTGCGGGTACATACAATGCTGCCGCAGGTTTATCTAATGTAAGAAACCCTATTGCTGAATTAAATAGAGCAGGAAACGACTTTTTTAAACAATTTCGTTTAATTGCAGATGTTTATGCTTCTGTTAATATAGCCGATGGACTAACTTTAAAAACGAATATAAGTGGAGATTTAAATGCACTTAATGAAAGAAGGTTTTTAGCATTAGATCCAGAATTTTCAGAAGCTAGAGGAACCAATACACTTTCTGAAGCCAATCAAGATTTTTTTCAGTGGGTTTGGACAAACACTGCTAATTATACCAAAAGTTTTGGTGACCATTCTATTAATGCTTTAGTTGGTATAGAATCATTGAGGACTGGAGGAAAAGGATCTGGTGTAAGTAGAACTGGTTTCTTATTTGAAACACCTGATTTTTACTTGTTAAATAATGGTTCAGGCACACCAAATGTTGATTTTGCTTTTGATAACTCTAGTACAATTTTTTCTATTTTTGGATCTGCAAACTATTCATATAACAACAAATATTTCCTTACTGCTACATTGCGTAGAGATAGATCGTCACGTTTCTTAGGAGATAATCAGTCTGATACTTTTCCATCTGTTAGTGCTGGTTGGTTGGTTAGTGATGAAGACTTTTTTCAGGAAGTAAATTTTATTGATCGTTTTAAATTAAAGGCTTCTTATGGTGAGTTAGGTAACCAGAGCTTACCAGGTAATTTACTCACATCTAACTTAGCTGGTTTAAGCGAAAGTACGGCCAATTATACTTTTAATGGTTCAGGTACAGCAACTACAGGCGCATTCTTATCATCATTAGGGAACCCTGATCTCGTTTGGGAAAGAAGTAATACAACCAATATTGGGGCTGAATTTTCATTTTTAGATAATGCATTGACATTTTCAGTAGAACGCTTTAATATTACAACAGATCGTTTAATTGCTAGAGATAATAATATTAACCCAAGTACTGGTTTAGATGGCGATTCACCATTTACAAATCGAGGTTCTGTAGAGAATAAAGGTTGGGATCTTAGCTTAGCTTATAATAAAGAAACAAATGGTGGTTTAACCTATGGTATTAGTGCTAATGTTTCTACTTTTAAAAATGAAGTTTCTAATTTATCTAGCTTTATATCAGGAGATGGAGGTTTTAGAGGAGGTGCTATTACAAGAACTCAAAATGGGCAACCAATATCTTCTTTTTTCGGTAGAGAAGTAATTGGTATTTTTAGAACTGAAGAAGAAGTAGCAGCAGCACCAGATCAAGGTTTTGATACGCCAGCTGATGGTGTTGGTAGATTAATATATAGAGATCAACCTGTTATAACATTAGACGAAAATGGTAATGTTTTATCTGTAGAAGGTGATGGTGTTATTAATGATGATGATAGAACATTTATTGGTTCTCCACATCCAGATTTTACATTTGGTGTTAATTTAAATTTTGCCTATAAAGGATGGGATTTAAGTGCATTTATGAACGGATCAGTTGGAAATGATATTTATAACTATGAAAGAATATTTACCGATTTCCCAACATTTTTTAATGGAAACAGAAGTGTAAGAACTCTAGATGCTTTTTCAGCAACTAATCCTAATGGTTCATTACCTGCACTTAGCGGAAGTGTATTGAATAATGAAACGGCACCAAACTCATTTTTTATTGAGGATGGTTCTTATTTAAGAATGAAAAATTTACAAATTGGATATAGCCTTCCAGATTCTGTAATCGATAAATTAGGCTTAGATAAGTTACGTTTTTATATTTCTGGGACTAACTTATTTACCATAACAGGATATAGTGGTTTAGATCCAGAACTTCCTCCACGTAGAGTAGACGGAGGTGATGAAAATACAACTATAGGGGTAGATCTAAATACGTTCCCTTTATCGCAAATATATACTTTAGGTGTTAATTTAAAATTGTAAAAAAATGAAAAAGAAATTAATTTATTTAGCGAGTGGCTTACTCATGATTATGTCTTGTAGTGATGATTTCTCAACAGACAAAAATGTAGGAGTATTATCTCCAGAACAGTTAGCAAATCAAAATGGAGTAGATCTTTTACTTACTGGTGCTTATTCTGTTTTAGATGGTATTAGAAATAATATAGGTGCTAGTGACTGGACTGCTACTGGTGACAATTGGTGGTTAGATGTTATATCTGATGATGCCCATAAAGGGAGTACAGATGGAGATCAGGCAGATTTATTTGCTATTGAAACATATAATTGGCAAACAGGAAACTCTTATTTTAATGGATATTGGAGAGCAGACTTTGCTGGTGTTAATAGAGCAAATGCTGTTTTATCTCAAATAGCACAAATTGAAGGTGATTTTATACAACAAGCAGCTGAAGCCCGTTTTTTGAGAGCTCATTTTAATTTTGAACTTCAAAAAGCTTATGGTAATGTTCCTTTTATTTCATTAGAAAATTTTGATAATCAAGAATTTAATCAACCTAATATAGGCCCAATTTGGGAACAGATAGAGGCTGATTTTGAAGCAGCTATAGCAGTTCTTCCAGAAACACAAAGTGAAGCAGGAAGACCAACTTCTTGGACCGCCAAAGCTTATTTGGGTAAAGTACAAGTCTTTCAAGGAAATTATGCTGAAGCTTTAGTAACCTTAAATGATGTAATTAATAATGGCCCTTATGCTCTAAATACTGAGTATATAGATAATTTTAATGCCGCTGGCGAAAATGGACCTGAATCTGTATTTGCAATTCAATTTGCAGCAGATTCTGGACAATCTTTAAATGGTAATCGTGCTGGTACTTTAGCTTTTCCTGGTGGAGGACCTTTTAATTCTTGTTGTGGTTTTTATCAACCTACACAAGATTTAGTAAATGCATACCAAACAGATGCAAGTGGTCTTCCATTACTAGATACTTTTAATGATGTAGATGTGACTAATGATGCAGGTCTAAATTCGTTTGAAACGGATGCTGAAGGTAATAATATAGAAGATGCAGATGGCAATCCAATACCAACTCCATTTACACCACATGCCGGAAATTTAGATCCAAGATTAGATTATACTGTAGGTAGAAGAGATATTGATTTTAATGGTTTTGGACGTAATGTAGGGAAAGATTGGATTAGAGCAAGTTTTCAAGATATTTCTGGTCCGTACCTGTCTAAGAAAAATGTTTATCAATCAGACGAATTAAGCACAAATCAAGGCACAGGAGCATGGGGACAACAACATTCTGGTATAAATTATAACGTTATTCGCTTTGCAGATGTATTATTATTAGCTGCTGAAGCAGCAGCTGAAGAAAATAATTTAGCACTTGCTTTAGACTACACCAATAGAGTAAGAAATAGAGCAGCTACAATGACTCCAGTACAAGCACTTGATGGTTCTGGTCCGGCAGCTAATTATAATATAGCACCATACGCCTCTTTTCCAGATCAAGCATTTGCAATACAAGCTGTTCGTTTTGAACGTCGTTTAGAATTAGCAATGGAAGGTCATCGTATCTTTGATTTAAGGAGATGGGGTAATGCAGCTCAAGTAATAAATGAATATATTGCTAATGAATCTCGTACAATTCCTAATTTCGGAACAAAAGCTGGTACGTACACAAGTAATATGGATTTATTACCAATTCCTATAGATGCAATAGATTTGAGTCAAGGTATTTTAGATCAGAATCCAGGATTCTAAAATGTAAGGTTTATGATATGATTAATGAAGCGGAGTGTATAAGCACTTCGCTTTTTAATTTAAATTATTGTTTTATAATTTATACATAAAAAAATAATGAAAAGATTCATAGTACTACTTCTTATCTTAATTGCTATACTTTCTTGTACTTCTGAGAAAGAGCAAGAACAAGGCAATAAGATGTTTTATAAGTTAAAACCGGATGTTACAGGAGTAAAATTCAATAATACTTTAACAGAAAATGATTCTTTAAATTACTTCACATATGCTTATATATATATGGGTGGTGGTGTTTCTGTAGGTGATATTAATAATGATGGATTAATTGATATTTACTTTACAGGAAATATGGTTCCTAATAAATTATATTTAAATAAAGGGAATTTAAAATTTGAAGATATTACAAAAAAAGCAGGTGTTTCAGGAGATAATAGATGGTATACGGGTGCTACAATGGCAGATGTAAATAATGATGGGTTATTAGATATTTACTGTTCTGTTGGAGGTAAGTATGGAGATAAAAAGAATCAACTTTATATAAATAATGGAGATACTACTTTTACAGAAAAAGCTGAAGAATTTGGTCTTGCTAACAATGGAAACTCGGTACAAGCTACTTTTTTTGATTATGATTTAGATGGAGACTTAGATGTTTATGTTGCTAATTACCCACCAACACCTTTTGATGCTCCAAATAATTATTACAGTGTTAAAAAACAATACCCTAAGGGGGTAGAGATGGACAAACTATATGCAAACGAAAATGGCAAATTTGTAAACGTAACGGGAAAATCTAAATTAAAAAACTTTGGACTTACTTTAAGTGCTACTGTTGGAGATGTGAATCAAGATGGTTATCCAGATTTATATATTTCTAATGATTTTAGTACACCAGATTACTTTTTTTTAAATAATGGAGACGGAACGTTTACAGATCATGTTAGAGAAGTAACTAAAAACACTTCTTTTTATGGAATGGGAGTCGATATTTCTGATATTAATAATGATGGTTTATTAGATGTATTTCAAGTAGATATGAATGCAAATAGTAACAGACGTTCAAAAGCTAATATGGCGAGTATGAATCCAGATTTATTTTGGAGTACCGTAAATAATGAATTCCATTATCAATATATGCAAAATAGTCTTCAGATAAATAATGGAAATATAAACAATTCACTTCCAGATTTTAGTAATCTATCAAGACTTTCAGGAATTTCTTCTACAGATTGGAGTTGGTCTCCTTTAATAGCAGATTTAGATAATGATGGGTTTAAAGATATTTTTATCTCTAATGGTACCCGTAGAGAAATTAATAACAAAGATTATTTTGCCAAAATTAAAAATAAAGTTAATAAGGATAACTCTTTAGAAATGGCATTAGCTATTCCATCCGAAAAAATTGATAATTTTATTTATAAAAACAATAAAGACCTTACTTTTTCTAAAATGAATTCAGAATGGGGAATTTCGTATAAAGGTTTCTCTAACGGCAGTGTTTATGTAGATTTAGATAATGATGGTGATTTAGAAATTATTACAAATAATATTGATGATTCTGCTTCAATTTTTGAAAATAAGAGTTCAAATAACAATAATTATATAAGCTTAAGATTTAAAGGAACTGAAAAAAATAATTTTGGAATAGGAGTTAAGGCATATGTGATTACAAATGAGATCAGACAGTTTCAAGAAATGACACTTACACGTGGTTTTCAATCTTCTGTTGCGCCACAATTACATTTTGGTTTAGGGAAATCGAATACAATTGATACTTTAAAAATTAAATGGCCAGATGGTAAAATAGCGATTCAAACAAATGTAAAACCAAATCAGTTTTTAACTATAGATTATAATGATGCAATTATTGAATCTAAATTAGAAAGTTTTGACAATAAAAAACTATTTAAAACAGAAAATGACACTACTGTTTATATTAAACATAAGCACATAGAAAATTATTATAATGATTTTGAAAAAGAAATTCTTTTACCTTATCAAACATCTATGCTAGGGCCATGCTTAGCAGTAGGAGATTTAAATGGAGATCAATTAGATGATATTATAATAGGCGGCTCATCACAAAATATGGCTACTGTATATTTTAAATCTAAAACTGGTTTTATAAAACAATCCATAGAAGCTTTTTCTGTAGACAGTGGTGCAGAGGATATTGGTGTATTAATTTTTGATGCTGATGCTGATGGTGATAATGATATTTACATAGTTAGTGGAGGTAATGAGTTTGAAGCAAACTCAAAACAGTTGCAGGATAGATTATATATTAATAATGGGGCAGGTGACTTTGAAAAATCTTTAGATGCACTTCCAGAAATGATTACCAGTGGGTCTAGGGTAAAAGCTACTGATTTTGATAAAGATGGAGATTTAGACCTTTTTGTTGGTGGTAGACTCATACCCGGTAATTATCCGTTGCCAGCTAATAGCTATATCTTAGAAAATGTGAGTGCAAACGGAGAAGCTAAATTTATAAATAAAACAAAAGAATTAGCTCCTAGGTTAGAGCAATTAGGAATGGTTACAGATGCTATTTGGACAGACTATAATAATGACGGTTGGGTAGATCTTATGATAACAGGTGAATGGATGCCTATTACCGTTTTTAAGAATGATAAAGGAGAATTTAAAGATGTAACAACATTATTAGGTTTAAATGACTCTAGAGGCTGGTGGTTTAGTATTGCAGAAGGAGATTTTGATAAAGATGGCGATATGGATTATATGGCAGGTAACTTAGGGTTAAATTATAAGTATAATGCTAATGATAAAGAAACATTTGATATTTATTTTAATGATTTTGATGGGAATAAGAAAAGTGATATTGTTTTAAGTTATTATAACGAAGGTGAACAATACCCATTAAGAGGAAGAGAATGTTCTTCGCAACAAGTACCATCAATAAAGAAAAAATTTAAAGATTATGCTTCTTTTTCTACAGCAACTTTAGAAGACGTTTATACTGAAGATGACCTAGAGAAATCGCTCCATTATCAAGTAAAATCTTTTGCCAGCGTGTATATAGAAAATAGAGGAGACACTTTTGTTCTTTATAAGTTACCTAATAGCGCCCAAATTTCAAGTATTCATCAAATATTGGTAGATGATTTTGATAAAGATGGAGAATTAGATGCTTTAATAGCAGGTAATTTACATGCTTCTGAAGTTGAAACGCCACGAAATGATGCTAGTAATGGTCTATTTTTAAAAGGAAATGGAAAAGGAAATTTTAAACCTACACCAGCTATAGAAAGTGGTTTTTTTGCCAATGGCGATGTAAAAGATATGGCTCGTATCACCATAAAAGATACTTCATATATTATTGTAGGAAAGAATAATGATTATCTGCAATTTATTCGAATAAACAGTTAAGATACTTAGATCTTATAAAAAGATTATATATAAAGACCGTTTTCTTTTAGCAATTTAAATTTACTTTAGTTGGTTGCTTTTATAAGCACCCCAATCATTAAAATATATTTTTAATAAGAAATTACTGTAAAATATTTATTAAGATATACTAAATATGTGATTATTACCTTACTCATACAACATATAATCAAAAATACATAACAAAAGTTTAATAAGTTTAAGAATAATGATGTAATAACTATATTTATGTTATCATATTAACAAAAACAATCAACTAAAGATGAAAAAACTAAACTTTAAAAACTTTTTAGTATTGATGTTGTTTGCTATGAGTACAATAACATCGATAGCGCAACGTCAATTTTTTGACAAGAACAATGATTTTTTACTGGCTAATTTTGACCTAAGGCCAGATGAAGATGATGTACATGCAGCTGCGGCTTTAGGATGCATGTTAAGACATCCTGATTTGGCAGGTATAGATTACCATGCAGTTGCTGGAGCCTACGGCCGTCAAGGTGGTACGTATATTGGAGCAGCTACGCCTGGATTATACACAACGCTTTTTGGAGCTAAGAATCAATTTTGGTCAGATCTTCACAACGAAAGAAATGCTACTTTAAACCGTGTTAAGGCAAAAGTTGTTCAGGTATTGAATGCTGGTCATAAGGTATTTGTTCAAGAAGCCGGGCAATCTGACTTTACTTATGATGTATTTAAAGCAGTAGTTGACGAAAATAACGGTGTTAGTGCAGCTAGGGTTAGACAAAATGTAATTGTTGTACAACATAGTTGGAATCCTGCAGGCAATTTAGATTTTAATGAACGACAAACTACTCCATTTAAATTAACATGGGTTCGTAATAATACTGATTACCAAAGAATTGCAAATGGAAACGTGTCGAATAATACGCCTGGCTATAAAAATAATAGTACACAATGGTTAGCTGATGCAAAACGAGCTAATAACCCTAACACTGCTGCTCGAGATATTTGGAGACAAGCAGATGCGGTTTGTGATAATTTTACATCTTCTTATGAAAATCCAACGATTTCGGTTAGAGGAGGAGTTGATTTCTCAGATACTGCTGAAATATGGTGGATTTTCAATATTGGAAATGCAGCAAACACTATTCAAAAATTTTGGACTAGATATGTAGAGAATACACCTGCCGGAGGAGGAAACAATGGCGGGAATATTGGAGGAAACACTTGCGCTACAGCTCCTGCATATAATGGAAACCCAAATAGTTATTCTCCTGGTCAATTTGTAGTAAATCAAGACGATAATAAATTGTATGAACGCACTGCAACAGGTTGGAGATTTGTTGAGCAATGTAGTGCAGGAGGGAATACTGGAGGAAATAATGGTGGTAATACAGGCGGAAACACTTGTGCTACAGCTCCTGCATTTAATGGAAATACAAGTAGCTATTCTATAGGTCAATTTGTTGTTAATCAGCAGGATAATGTCTTATATGAGCGTGTAGCACCTCCTACTAATTGGAGACGTGTTGAACAATGTACTACAGGAGGAAATAATGGAGGGAATAATGGTGGTAATACCGGAGGAAATACCTGTGCAACGGCTCCTGCATATAACGGAAATCCAAATAGCTATTCTCCTGGTCAATTTGTAGTAAATCAAGATGATAATAAATTGTATGAGCGTACCGCAACTGGTTGGAGATTTGTTGAACAATGTGGTACAGGCGGTAATACTGGAGGAAACAATGGTGGTAATTCTGGTGGTACTCCTACAGCATGTAGTGCTAATGCAGCAGTTTCTGGATTAAGTGTTACCAGATCTGGTACAAGTGCAACTTTATCGTTTAACAACTTAAGCGGGGTCACTACATATGAAGTAAGAACTTTTGCCCCAGGAAATTACTCAGGTTCAGGCATAGCAGGTACTGGAGCTATTTGGGCATCAGGATCTAGCTCACCAATTACAATTAATAACTTAAACGCAAGTACTCAATATACAATTGTTGTAAGAGCGCTTTGTTCTGGTGGTGGTGTAACTCAAGTTTCAACGGTAAATACAGCAAATACTGCTAGTGTTAGATTCCGGATTCCGGATGGCCTAAGTATTGATTTGAATGCTATTGGAGATTTACCAAGTAGTGAAAATATTTCAATTTTTCCTAACCCAACTGTGAATGGGATAAATGTAAGTATGGATAAAAGTTTTATTGGAGCATCAATTAATGTGAATGGTTTAAGTGGTGGGGTAGTTGCAACGGCTAATACTTCATCATCTGAAACCTATGTAGATTTATCTGGTATTGCAAGCGGTATTTATATCGTTTCAATAGTAAAAGAGGGTAAATTACTGAGTGTATCTAAAGTTGTTAAAAACTAATCAATACGGCTAATAAAGTTAGTATAAAAAAGAGGACGTCTGAAATATCAGACGCCCTCTTTATTGTTTTTAATTTGTTTGTGGAATTTATTGATAATTCCTAGCGTATTTTTAAAAGTAGTAATCGATAATAGTTTAATTAAATTACATTATCTAGAGAAATACTTTTAGATACTCTTTAGTATAAAAGAGTAGATTTTTACAGCGTTTCAGAGTCTAAAAGCGCAAAGAATTTATCTAAATTAGGAATAATAACAATCTTAGTTCTTCTGTTTTTAGACATGTTTTCTTTGGTATCATTATCTACAAGGGGTAAATAACTACTTCTACCAGCAGCAATTAGTTTCTCTGGAGAAACATTATATTCAGATTGAAGCTTTCTTACAATTGAAGTCGCTCTTTTTACACTTAAATCCCAGTTATCCTGAAACATTGGGGTTTGTATTGTTCTAGAGTCTGTATGGCCTTCTACCATAACTTCCATGCTTGGCTCAGAATTAATCACTTCTGCTATTTTTTGAAGGATATCATTAGCTTTGTTACTTACTCTATAGCTACCACTATTAAATAATAACTTATCAGAAATATTAATCATTACTACTGTTTTATCAATATCTATACTAATATCATCTTCCTCATCAGCTATAGATTTTTTAAGATTATGAGAAACAGCAATATTAATAGAATCTTCCATAGTTTTAGCAGTTGCTAATACAGCAGGATCTACCTTTTGTAAGGTAGCTCTCATTTTTTCTTTAGTAACATTGCTCATTACAGCAACATCATCAATAGAAGTTAATTGGGTGTCGTTTACTTCTTTTAAAGAGTTAATTTTTTCATTGTATTCGGCTACTCTTGCTTCAATTTTAGCCATTTTAGTTTCTAATTCTTCTTTTTCAACTTGTGTTTTCGTTAAAGCACTTCTAGTAGAATTATAATCAGATTCTAAAGCAACATATTTCTTTTTTGATACGCAAGAGCTTACCGCTATTGCTGCTAATGTAATTAATGCTAGTTTTTTCATTGTAAAAATGTTTAGTAATTTCGTTTTGATATTTTTCTCATTAACATTTACGAAGATATCTGGTAAAAAGATCTTTTTTATCGATAAAAAACAAAAAACCACCTATTTTTAGGTGGCTTGTAATTTTTTTAAATTGCTTTTATTGTTGTTTTATTCACATCCTCCAAGAAAACCATTTGCACTAAATTTAGTTTGCACAGAACCTTGTAAATTTCCGTTTTTAACTTGTATCGCTAAGTTATTTTCACCACTACCATCCCTTTTTGGGCTGCAATATTCAAATAAATAAAAGCTATTAGCTTGTTCCGATACTCTAGTTGAAATATCACTAAATGTAGTCTCTAATTCTGATTTGTTATTTGCGAAAACGCTAAAGGTTTTTCCAATATCTGTTAATATATCAGTATCAATTTCACTGCCTAAACCTATAGTGAAAAAGGAAATGTTTGGATTAGCATTATTTACACTATTTAAAGCTGCCGTGTCTGTAAAACGAGATGCTTGATCTGTACCATCTGTAAATATAACAATTGAAGCGGCTTTAATGGCATCAGAAGTACTATCAATTAAAAGTTGCTCTGCTATTTCAGTAGATTTTATAACAGCTCCAAATAAATCTGTAGATGGGTCATTGCTAATATCTGGAGTAATACCATTAACAGCAGTAATAAGTTCTTCTTGAGAATTTGTGAGCGCATTTAATAAATGCAATTCGTTTTCCCCATCAAACCAGTAAATGGCCATTCTAAATGACTCCTGATTGGTGTTGGGCATTACATTTTCTATAAAACTAACAGAAGCAGTTTTTAACTCTTCTAAACTACTGCTTAGTACGCTATTACTTAAATCTAGTACTAAAAGGGTATTATTAGAAAAAATTTGAGAATTAGGCGATATTCTGGCCAAAGATTCTGATGAAGAAATGGTATTAAAACAATCATCATTTCTTCCTTGTTCGTAAATCGTAAACTGATCTGCAGTTAAATTGGGTACAGGACCACCATCATTATTAGAGACTTTAAAGAAAATAGAAACTTTACCAGGTAAAGTTGTAAATTGGTCTTGTATTGATAAAACCAATTCATTTTCTCCTAAATTTAAACAAGGATCTACAACTTGGCCTTCACCTAGGCCTTGTCCTTGATTTGGATTAAAAAAGACATCGTTTTCAGCGTTTCCACAAGAAAAGACAAGAATTGATACTAATGCGTAGGCAAGAAACTTAAATTTCATTTTCAATATTTTAAATGTTCAATTTAAAAACGATAGAAAATTGATAAAAGTATCTGTAGTTATTGTGCTATATTGTTAAAAAATGTTAAAGCAAATGACTTTTCTTTATTTTAAAGTCAAGTTAAACGAAACATTACTACTTTTATAGAGCAATACTAAAAACTTATTCTTCATGAAAACGTATACACTAAAGGTAAATGGAAAAGCTACAACCGTTGAAGCTAGCGAAGATTCACCAGTTTTATGGGTGTTAAGAGATCATTTAAATCTAGTAGGCACAAAATTTGGATGCGGAATTGCACAGTGTGGTGCGTGTACGATACATTTAGATGGTGTTGCCACGCGTAGTTGTTCTTTAAAAATGTCGCAGGTAGAAGGAAGATCATTAACCACTATAGAAGGATTATCAGAAGATGGTTCGCACCCTGTACAAGTAGCTTGGAAAGAGGTTGATGTGCCACAATGTGGGTATTGCCAAGCAGGACAAATCATGACTGCCTCAGCTTTTTTAGCTGAAAACCCAAACCCGACTTCGGATGAGATTAAATTAGCGATGCATGGTAATATATGCAGATGCTCTTCTTATAACAGAATATACAGAGCTGTTGAAAAAGCTGCTGAAAACATGTCATAGTTCTTTATGATCTTAAGGATTAGAATACTTTAAAATTAAAATAAAATTATCCTGATTTTTCAGGAATTCATACCTAAAAAATACAATCATGGCTACACCTATTTCATTTAGTAGAAGAGGATTTATAAGAACATCATCTTTAGCAAGTGGTGGTTTATTAATTGGATTTAATCTTTTTACAGCCTGTAAAGACAATGTAAAAGTACCTGTTGATATTTCTAAACTAGATTATAACGATTTTAATGCTTTTATAAAAATAGCTGCTAATGGCGCCGTAACCATCTTTTCTCCTAACCCAGAAATAGGACAAGGCGTAAAAACAGCTATGCCAATGATTATAGCGGAAGAGCTAGATGTGGCTTGGGAGAATGTTTTTGTAAAACAAGGTGTACTCGATACAAAAAATTATACAAGGCAAATTGCTGGTGGTAGCCAATCCATACGTTTCGGATGGGATGCGTTACGCCAAACTGGAGCTACAGCAAAACAAATGCTTATCAATGCTGCTGCTGCGCGTTGGGGAGTAGAAGCATCTACCTGTACCGTTAATGAAGGTATTATAACCAACGCAAAAGGAGAGACACTAGGGTATGGGGATGTGGTAAAAGAAGCTGCTCTTTTAGAAGTTCCAGAAAATGTAACGCTAAAAGAACCTAAAGATTATAAAATTATAGGTACTGATGCACAGAATGTAGATATCGATAAAATTATTACTGGTAAACCTCTTTTTGGTTTAGATTATAAGACAGAAGGTATGGTATATGCAACTGTTTTAAGACCTCCTGCTTTTGGTCAGGTTTTAGAATCGTTTGATGCTACAGAAGCTAAAAAAATACCAGGCGTCGTAGATGTGATTAAGATAGGAAAAAAGGCAAAAGCTCTTTTAGATAAAGGAGTTGCTAATTGGACCGTAAAGCTTAGCACATCAGAAAAAGTGGTTGTAATAGCTAAAGATACTTGGACAGCTATGAAAGCTAAAAAGGCCATTAAAGCTGTTTGGAAGGAAGATACTCCATTAGAAAACACAGAATTTCAAAACAAAAAGTTAGCAGGAATATTGGATGGTAAAGACTTTAAAACTTTGCGTAAAGATGGTAATGTACAAAAAGCCTTTAAAGAAGCAGATAAAGTGTTAGAACGCACCTATGAATCGCCTTTTTTACCTCATAATTGTATGGAACCTATGAATTTTTATGCTGACGTAACTTCAGAAAAAATTCATTTAGTAGGTCCTGTACAAACTCCAGAACCTGCTGCAAATATGGTAGCAGAATTATTAGATAGAAATGTAGAAGACATTCATTTAGAAATGACTCGCATGGGAGGTGGTTTTGGAAGACGATTGTTTGGTGATTTTGTATATGAAGCGGCAGAAATTTCAGATGCTATCAGAAAACCTGTAAAGTTAATCTCATCAAGAGAAGATGACATGACCACAGGTGTTTATAGGCCTTCTATAAAATATAGAATAAAAGCAGCTGTTAAAGATGGTAAGTTAACAGGTTATTATTTAAAAGAAGCAGCTATAAATACTAATTTTTGGAAAGCAATGTCTAATTTCTTCCCTGCAGGAGCAGTAGAAAACTATCAAGTAGATGTTTCTAATTATCAAAGTAATGTCACTACTGGAGCATGGAGAGCGCCACATACCAACTTTTTAGCCTTTGCTGAACAAAGCTTTTTTGATGAATTGGCAGATCTTATGGAAGTAGATCGGGTACAACTACGATTAGATCTTTTAGAAAAAGCTAAGGAAAATATAGAAAGTAAAAATATTCAATATTCACCAGAACGATTACAAAATGCCATTAATTTGGTTGTAGAAAAATCTGGTTTTGGTACAAAAAAAGAAGGCATATATCAAGGATTTGCAGCATACTATTGCCATAATACCCATGTAGCAGAAGTTGCAGATGTAGCAATAGAAGGAGGCTTACCTGTTGTAAAAAAGGTCACCTGTGTAGTAGATTGTGGTATCGTGGTAAACCCATTAGGAGCATTAAACCAAATAGAAGGAGGCGTTGTAGATGGAGTAGGGCATGCCATGTTTGGTGATTTTTCTTTTGAGGATGGTGTTCCAAGTGCTAGTAATTATGATAAATATCGTTTAATTAGAATGATGGAAGCCCCAAAAGTAGAAACACATTTTATTAAAAATGATATTGCACCAACTGGTTTAGGAGAACCAACACTTCCACCAGCAGGAGCAGCTGTAGCAAATGCATTAAAAGCGGCAACTGGTAACAGATTTACGCAGCAACCTTTTATGAAAAACCCAGAATTATTTAAAGTAGCTTCAAAAGAAATTCTTGGCTAATCGTTTATTAGGAGAAGCATATATACATGACGCATGAATTTAAAAAAATTGTTGATGCTTACATTCTAGCTCATGCAAATGGTCTACAAGCTGTTTTAGCAACTATTGTGGCATTACAGGGTTCATCCTATAGAAAACCTGGTGTTAGAATGTTGTTATTGTCTAATGGAAAAACGGTTGGGGCTGTTAGTGGTGGTTGTGTAGAAAAAGAAGTACTGTTACAATCCAATACTGTTTTTAAAACTGGAATTCCTAAAATAATGACCTATGATGGTAGGTATCGATTAGGATGTGAAGGTATATTGTACATCTTATTAGAACCATTTGAGCCTAATGCTTCTTTCATTGAAATTTTTAATAATACTATAAAGAAAAGAGCAAAATTTAAAATAAGCTCTTTTTTTAAAGAAGAAGAAATTACAGCAATAGGATTAGGTTCTAAAGTCCAATTTGTAGATGATTCCTTTGCATTACAAGCTCATTATAATTTAAATACCGAATTAGATGTATTTGAACAAGTAATGGTACCAAGTCTAAAACTAATTATTATTGGAGCAGAACATGACGCTGTACAATTAGCTTTACAAGCGAGTATGCTGGGTTGGGATATTACAGTAATAGCAAATCCATCAGAAGCGAAAAGTATAGCTGATTTTCCTGGAGCACATTATTTTTTAAATGTATTACCTACAGATTTTAATACTAGCTTGGTAGACCAAGAAACGGCTATTGTATTAATGAATCATAGTTTTTCTAAAGACTTAGCTTTTTTATTAGCATTAAAAGAAACAAAACCTTTGTATATAGGACTGTTAGGGCCAATTCGTAGAAGAGAAAAATTATTAAATGAATTACTAGAAAAGGATAATGAAATAGCGATGTCTTTTCTAGATGGTATTTATGGACCTGCAGGTATAAACATAGGAGCAATTACACCACAAGAAATTGCGATTTCAGTACTATCAGAAATATTAGCAGTGACTAGAAAACAAGAGCCTATGCTATTAAGAGATAAAACATCTGGGATTCACAGCTAAAAAATAAGACTATGATTTATTTTTTACTACTGTAGTATTTTTTTCTTCTTCACCATAATCTTGGAAAATGCCACAAGAGGCTACTCTTTTTACTAAAGATTTTTCAGATTTTCTTTTTGCTAGTGCAGCAATTTCTGGAGACAAATAACTCATAACATTGTAGGTTTAATTATTTACAACGCAATTCTCTTATAAATATTGTTACAAAATAAACAGATAAAGCAATAGAATGTATTTTATTTAACTAGATTATAACATTTTTTATCATAAAATCTGTGATTTTTTAGAAATAGAGATACTAATAGAAAAATTGAACTGCTTAGCATGAATAAAGAAGAAGCATTTACAAAGCTTATTAAGGCTAATGAAGGTATTATTTTTAAGATAACGACCCTCTATACAGATCATCAAGAAGATCAGAAAGATTTGTATCAAGATATTGTTTACCAGCTTTGGAAATCTTTTGATTCTTTTAGAAACGAATCAAAAATAAGTACATGGATGTATCGTGTAGCGTTAAATACAGCAATGACTAGATTAAAAAAACTGAAAAAGAAACCTTTTTCAGTTGCTATCGATCAAGTAATATTACAACAAACTGAAAATTATGATGTAGAATTTGAAGAAAAAATAAAAATGCTTTATGAGCATATCAAAGCACTTAATGCTGTAGAAAAAGGACTTGTTTTGCTTTTTTTAGAAGGAAAAAAATACGCAGAGATAGCTGTTATAACTGGTTTGTCAGAGACTAATGTTGGTACTAAAATAGCTAGAATAAAACAAAAGTTGAAAAATAAAATTCAAAAATAATAAGATGGAATTAGAAGAAATACAAGCTGCCTGGACAGAAATGTCTACTGCATTAGAAAAACAAAAAAAGTTAACTAATACTATTATTATGGAAATGACGCAACAAAAATATAAGAATAAATTTCAAACGCTTACAACATATGAAGGTTTTGGAACACTGATATGTTTTGGAACTGCTATTTTTATTTTAGCAAACTTTCCTAAACTAGATACCTGGTATTTGCAAGCTTCTGGTATATTTGTTTTGGGGTATTTACTAGTGCTCCCAACTTTGGTAATGCGTTCGCTTTTTAGAATTAAAAACCTCAACATCACCAATTTTAGCCTTAAAAAAACACTTTTAAAATATACCAAAGAAAAGAAGACATTGATAACACTACAAAAACTAGGCGTTATAGGTAGTTTTGGAGTATTTTTTACCACTATGCCAGTTTTTTCAAAGATTACTTCTGGGAAAGACTTGTTTTTAATAGAGTATAAAATGTCATTTTATATCTATGTTATGATGACTTTAATTGGTTTATTCTTTTTCGTAAGATGGGGGTATAGGTGTTATGGGAAGATTACAACTTCTGCAGAAAAAATAATTAAAAGTTTAGAAGAAGAAAATATAGAATAAATTCATTTTAATCATATCGGGTTTGCAATAGTATATCATCCATTTTTTAAATTGAAAATAGATACTTACCTTTGTAATGAGTGGTAAATTATATTTACACCCGTTATTGCAACTCCTTAAATAAAACTGGCAATACAATAAACCAAATTGTAAACAACCAATTTTTCGTTTCAGAATTTCAATAACACAATTGTTACTTGTGAACTACACAATGGCATATATTAATTAAATAGTTTAAATGAATGGCGAGAGCACAAGAAACCTTTGGTAAAAAAGAAAGAGAGAAAAAGCGTTTGAAAAAACGTGAGGAGAAGCAGAAGAAAAAAGAAGCTCGCAAAGCGAGTGGAGAAAAGGCTGAAGAGTTTGTCTATGTAGATGAAAACGGACATTTAGTAGATACACCACCAGATCCAGCAAATAAAGTAAAAGTAGATGCTGAAAGTATTGTTTTAGGTATCCCAAAGAAAGAAGAAGGAGAGGAAGAAGAAATAGACCCAATACACAAAGGCAGAGTAGAGTTTTTTAATGCATCAAAAGGTTATGGCTTTATAAAAGATACTGCTACACAAGAAAAATTCTTTGTACACATCAATGGCTGTTTAGAAGAAATTGTAGAAGGTAACTCTGTACAATTTGAATTGGAAAAAGGGATGAAAGGGATGAATGCAGTTCGTGTAAAGAAAGTATAAAATATTTTAATATAAATAAGTAAAAGACTGTCTATAGACAGTCTTTTTTGTTTTAGTAATCTGTGAACTTCGCTTTCTTGTACAGTAATATTATTTTAATGTATAGGTAATACTATTTCCCGGAAAGGATACAAATATTCCTTTTACCAAACCGTTAACATGTTCGAGAGTTTTTGTAGCTGAAATAATCTTAACCTCTTTAGGTGACTCTATCGAAAAATTGATGTTTTTATCAAATAGATTAAGCTTTACTGAATTTTTTGAAATAGTGCTTTCTACATCGTTTTCTCCGTCATTTACGAGCATTGGCCAAGAAATACGCTTTTCTCCATCAAAGCCCTTAAAACTAGTGTTTACCGTTATTACATTATCCTTAATAGAAATAGTTTCAGTAATAAATCGTGGTTTTTTATCTAAAGAGGTTAATTCATGTTCAATTTTAAATTGAACTGCGTCCTTACTTTCTTCTAAAATCTCAACGGAGGACGTTTCTGGAACAATTTCCGCTAAAGAAACCCATTTATTTTCTTCGTTTTTCCATAATGGTCCTGTAGCCATATAGTTGCCTTTGCCACTAAATAATGGTGCTATACCATTAGACGGTCCTAATTGCGGGTTACTCCCTTTAATATGTGACCGTACAATACCTGTTGGATTGTATTTTTTATCTGTTTTTAATTCGTACTCCAAATATGTCCCTTTAACATTAGCAAATACTTTATGGAACTTTTTTGTTTGTAATACAAAGCCACCTAAATCTGCTGGCGCTACTTTTTCTTTAATGTCATCTTTAGCAAATTGCCAAGCTTGTGCTAGCATGGAAGTGGCCAACATATTATAACAGGTATGTACTGAGTATCTTTCATAGCCATGCTTTTTTTCTAATGGAAATCTATTTTTTACAATATAACCAGAACCATCTTCTCTTATCCATTGCTTTATGGAGTTGAGAGATAGCATTGCTGCTCTTTTAAAAGCGCCAGCTTCTTCATTTTTCCCTAAATTTGAGTAGGCTGAAGCATAAATTTCAAACAAAACACATTGTTCGGCTTCGTTCCAAATGTGATGACTGCTTCTGTAGCCTGTTGGAAGCTCTCCAAAAGGTGATTGAATAAATAAAGATGTCCATGCACCTTTCCATAAATTATCTTGTAATACTGGCGCATACTTTCCATCATATCCGAGTTGTAAAACTCCCGCTAAATAATGTCTGGCAAACAAATCGTATGATAATGGGTTTCCACCTTCGTTATACATGCCTAACTTAGTGAAATTGCCCAATTGAAAGCCAAGCATTCTTTCAAAATACTCATAATCAGTGAATTTGTTTTTAGCTCTAAGAAACTCTCCTGAAGCATGCACTAAAATCCAATTCATTGCCCTTTCTTTATTATAAAATTCATATAATTTAGAAATATCAATGGCTTTTAAACTCTTGTTCCATGAAGCTAAAGTTTCTTCAGTAACGTGGGGTTTAAAATTCTCGTAGGCTAGCATTACCGGCCAGGTATAGAAATCTCCATGATTTCCATTCACCTGATCATTTACCATATCAAGTAATGATTCGCTCAGTGCCTTTACGCCACTTGTAAATAAAGGATCTACTTTTTTTATTTTTCCTGAGGAAACTAAGACAGAAACACTATGAGCAAAACATGGCGTAGTATAATATTTTTCTGATTTCGCTATAGGGTCAATAATACGCCCCTTGCTATTCTGGTATTTCTGCATAGCACGTACCTGCTTTTCAATAATATTTAGATAATCGTTTCTATTGAGCCCCGTTGGTTTAAAATCAGTATGCTTATTCTGATCTTCTAAAAAGCTATTAATTTTTTCTGAAAGAGGGTGGTTTTCTTTTCCAATATGCTTTTTTTGAAGTACTTGCTGTGGAATTAAATGCTCAGCACTCTCTTTATCTACTTTGGAAGTGATCCTTTTATTTTTACCTTTAGATGCGCTTCCGCAGGATGCTACAACTAAAGAAATGGATAATAATGCTATTTTTAGGATTCTATTCATTATTAATTTTTACAGTATTGCGTAATGACTTTAATTTCTTTAATTCCTACTTCTAGAAATAGTAAGAATAAGGGATACAAAAAAGTTAGTTAAACGATAATTTTAAAATTAAGGATTATAGCTTACATATTAGTAAGGTCTTTTATTAAACCCTGAATACCTAAACTACTCACATATAGGGTAAAAGCCATAATTAATAGGAGTATAATAACATCTTGTATTTTGTTTGTATGCGATTTCATCAATGATTTTTTACTCGTTAAATAAAATACTGACCCAACAGTAAGGGGTAATACTATGGCGATACTAGCTTGTGATAACATTAAAATAAATACTGGTCTAAAACCAAAACCTATTCCTAAAATACTAGATAATGTTAAAAGTAATACGATGACTCTAGAAGTTACCGTTTTTGTGTTTCTTTCCTGTTCCTTATAATCTATAATAAGCCACGGAATTACAAGCGTATTAGGGAGGTGAGACGATAAGCCTGCAGCAAGAATACCAATTACAAAAACAGCTAGCGCCCCTTTACCAGCAATAGGTTCCATTAAAGGAATCATTTCTGCAACATTATTTAAACTTAAGCCCTGTACATTTAAAGTTGAAGCAGCGGTAATTAATATCGCAGAACTAATGATAAACATTAAAGAAGCACTTACAAATGCATCGCGTTTTTGAAGTTTATTGTCCGACATGTCCCAACCGGTATCCTTCACAATTTGTGAGCGAATTACAAAGGCAAATACAGATACTGTAGTCCCCACCATCCCAGCTATAATAATAAATGGACTATTATCGCTACCTTCTGCTGTTTCTGGGAATTTTGGAATAAACCCTTTTGCCAATTCGGATATAGAAGGAAAATTCAAAAACATTGTAGAAATAAAGGCTAAGCCCATAATAGCCACCAAAATGGCTAAAATCTTTTCAAATAATTCATAATTCCCAATCCAAATAAGCGCATAAATTAAACCTCCAATTATAATGGCCCACCATAAAGATGACACATGGAATGGTAAAACAACTGCCGACCATTCTGCCATAACATCGGCCATAATGCCTAATAAGCCCGTAAGCGCACTAACTATTATAGTAGATAAAGCAACAATTAACACAATTGCTAAGCTTGGATGAATGTGTTTTTTTATCCCTTGGATAACGGTTTCTTTAGTCACCATAGTATAGCGACTAAATAGCACAATTAAATAATACGTCATTATACAACTTACTAGAACTGTCCACATCAGATCTAGACCAAAATTAGCTCCTGCTTTAGACATAGAAGTTACACTTCCTGTACCCACATTATACCCTATTAAGAATATTCCTGGTAAAACACTAACTAGTATTTTTTTGAATTTCGACATATTGATTTTTTTTATAAAATGAATAAGTTTTGAATCAAAACGTCATGATTTAATTCAAAACTCTTGTCAGTTTGAGTAACCTAGGTACGTGGTTTTATCGAGAACACTTTTCGATACATTCAATTTTTAATTTTCGTACCTCAATTTAAAAATTGAAGACTCAAAGAGACAATACAATTAATCATTCTCGTTTTCTCCCGGCATATACCCCATATTGGCAGTAATTCCACCATCTACGTAAATAACTTGTCCGTTGATAAAATCTCCCGCTTTTGAGGATAATAAAATAGCAGTACCTGAAAGGTCTTCTACAACTCCCCAACGTGCAGCTGGGGTACGGGTCATAATTAAGGTATTAAAAGGGTGTCCTTTACTAGCATATTCTTCGGTCTTTGCCGTTTTAATATACCCAGGTGCAATTCCATTTACTTGTATATTATGCTTTCCCCATTCTACACACATATTCTTTGTGAGCATGGTTAAACCTCCTTTTGCAGCAGCATAAGCTGAAACAGAGTTTCTACCATAGGTACTCATTAAAGAACAGATATTAACTACTTTTCCGCCTCCATTAGTAATCATATCCGGGACTACTTTTTTGGATACTAAAAATGCCGAAACTAGATTGATATCTAAGACTTCTTTAAAGTCTTCTTCTTCCATATCTAAAATGGGAGTTCGCTTTATAATTCCTGCATTATTGATCAAAATATCTATAGGGCCTATTTCTTTTTTGATAGTATCTATTGCAGTATTTACGGCTTCTTTTTTACTTACATCAAAAGCGCTCGTAAAAACATCAAAACCTTCTTTTTTGAAGTCTTCTTTGGCTTGAGCCAATTTTGCTTCAGAACGTCCATTAATACATACTTTAGCACCTGCTTGAGCTAAACTAAGCGCTAGTGTTTTTCCAATTCCATCGGAGCCTCCAGTAACTAGAGCTACTTTACCATTTAGCTTAAAACTATCTAATATCCCCATGATTATTTAAGTTCTATTGCTTTAATAGCATCCATATCGGTAAAATCTAAATTTTCGCCAGCCATACCCCAAACAAAAGTATAGCTCGAAGTTCCTGATGCACAATGTATAGACCATGGAGGAGAAATTACCGCTTGTTCGTTCGTCATCCAAATATGGCGCGTTTCTGTAGCTTCTCCCATAAAATGACTTATAGCATGCTCTTCTGGTAAATCGATATACAAGTACACTTCCATTCTACGATTATGTGTATGAGGTGGCATGGTATTCCATACACTACCTGGCTTCAACTTAGTGATTCCCATTTGCAATTGACAGGTTTGCACGCTTGCTGCTACAATATATTGAAGGATTTGACGCTCATTGGCATCGTTCGCATTTCCTAAATCTAAGATGATTCTATCGTTAAGTTCAATCTTTTTAGTAGGGAAAGATTGATGAGCTGGAGCAGAATTAATATAAAATTTAGCAGGTTCACTACTCGATTTACTTTTTAAAACGATCGTTTTAGTCCCATTTCCTATATATATTCCTTCCATCGGAAGCAATACAATTTCTTTTCCATCTACTTCAACAATTCCTTCACCACCAATATTGATGATACCAACTTCTCTTCGATCACAAAAATGCTCTGCTTTAAGTGGGTCTATAGCATCCAAAGACAATCCTTTATGAACAGGGACAGCACCACCAGCTATAAATCGATCGTTCATGGTATAGGTTAGTAAAATTTTATCGACTTCAAAAACGGAATCAATTAAAAACTGATCTCTAAGTCTGTTGGTGTCATAATTTTTTACATCAGCAGGATGTGCTGCATAGCGTTCTTCGTAATTAATATGAGTCATTTTTATTTTTTTCCTTTAAGGTTCATTTTATACATTTCACTAGCCGCTAATAAGAAGGTACCTGTTACATACTCATGAGAATCATCTTTCGATAAATTTACAGGTTGGTCTCCTACCAATTGTCCCCATTGTACTTTACCTTTTTTACTAATTTCATCAGTAACCGATTTCCATGCTTTTTTAACAATAGGTAAATATTCTTCTTTATTCAAAATTCCATTATTAATACCATAAGCCAAACCATAAATAAAGAAGCTTGTACCACTTGTTTCTTTAAAAGGGGCATCATCTGGATTTGCTAAGTTTGGATACCAAAACCCTTCTTTAGCTTGACATTCTTTTAAAGCTCCAGCCATATTTTTAAGCACTGCTTCATAACGCTTATAGTTACCATGCTCCATAGGTAGATACTCTAAAATTCTTGCAATACCAGCCATAGCCCAACCATTTCCTCTAGACCAAACTATTTTTTTGCCATTTTTGTTAGATGGGAAAAAGCGTTTATCTCTGTAAAATAGATTCGTATCTGTATTGTATAATTTCCCATAAACGTCCCAAAACATAGCATCCATCCAATGTAAATATTTTTTATCTCCAGTAACACTATGTAGCATCGCTAGGGTTGGTGGCCCTGTAAATAAAGCATCTACATACCTTGTTCCATTTTCATAATACCATTGGTGTGGGTTTCCTTTTGGATTTCTTAAATTAGGATTGTTTAAATGATCAATTATTCCTCTAATTTTTCTTTTTTCTGGTTTTGCTATGTAAGACTGAATCATTGCCTGCCCTACAGTAAGTAGGTTTGCTCCACTTGCTGGATGTACAGGCGGTAAGGTAGGAACCTTCCATTTTAAACTAGTACACAACTTATCAGTTTGTTCTAAAAGTTTTTCATCTCCTGTGGCATTATAACACGCCATAACACCAGCATAATAGGTTCCTCTAATCCAATTATCGTCGTATTCTCTCCAAGGATTTGCTAGTTGATACGTGTTTACACGGTCCATCAGTTCTTTAATTGCAGGGCGCTCATATACCGATTGCGCTTGTAACTCAGTTATTAAGCTAATGAGCATAAAAAAAGCCAAAACAAGTTTTTTCATAATTATTTTCAATTTTACGATAAGGTTTTTATTCATCTTTTAAAAAAATAGCTTTTAATAAACTATATGGTTTAGTACCTACAAACTTAAGTTATGTATAAAACCTAAATTGTATTAATCTTGCTTGGTTCTATCTAAATATTATCATATTTATCTTTATAATGTATCAATAAGACAATATTTGTATATAAAAATACTGAATTTTGAAACCCCACTAATATACCTTTTACACAAAAATAATGAGTAGTTAAATATGTACTCTCGAATTTTCTTTTCGATATTTACTTGGGGGAATGCCTTTAACTTTTTTAAAGATTTGAGAAAAAGAAGAAGGGTTATTAAAACCTGCTTCATAACATATTTGAATGGTACTCATTTCTTTTTCCAGTAATAGTTTGCAGGCATATTGAACTCTAATTTCATATAAGAAATCATTATAGCTCTTTTTTACTGTGTTTTTAAAATACCTGCAAAAAGCACTTTTAGATAAATTAGCTACTTTGGCTATTTCCTCTAAAGAAATTTTATTTCTAAAATTAAGTGTTGTGTATTCAATAATCTTATTCATCCGATCCTTATCCTTTGGGTTTGATGATTTGTGTAAATCAAATGGAGACAATACCTCAACCTCTTTAGAATTAGATATTAGGTTTAAAATTTGAAGTAAGGATAATATTTGTTCTATTGGAGATTCAGTTAGCATTTTGCACATAATGCTACCTATCGCGGTATTGGTTTTTCCATTAATTTTTAGGCCACCTAAAGCTTCGGAAAATACTTTATTTAGTTGATGTGCTTCTTGAAGTTTAAAAAAATCGTTCCCTGCAAAATTAGCGTTAAACTTTATGACAATGGCTTTGGTTAATAAATTACTTTTTTCTTCATAAAAAGCCTCATCACTTATCCAAACATGAGTTAGTTCCTGCCCAAGAAATACCAGGTCTCCTTTTTCAAAAGAGGTAATACTACTACCAACATACCGAGTTCCAAAACCTTCTATAATATAGGCCAATTCTAACTCTTTATGATAATGTAAAGGGTTTTCAAAATAAGGCAATTCATAATGCTTTACAGATATGGCTTTATGAGGAGAAGCGTCCGATGATAAAAATTTAGGCTTAGGCATTATATAAAATTTACCATAAATAATTAAAATATTTGTTAATATGCAAATATTAATAAAAAAAAAGATAATATATACCTAAACAGATGTACTCATTTTCCTTTACTTTGAGTGCTTAAAATTCAACTATATCATGAAACTATTTCGATTTATTTGGGCTCCATTATATGTGATTGGTATCACTACATTAATTTCTTGTGAACCTAAGGTTACCAATTTTACCATAACTACTACAAACAGTGAAGCTTTTGACCGTGAGGCAGAAACCATAGAAATTTTGTTGGAGGATATAAAAGATTTTTCAGCAACAGATTACGCTAATTTAGCAGTATTAGATGCTGAAAATAAAGAAGTACTTTCTCAATTGATCGATTTAGATCAGGATAATGTAAGCGACTACATTATTTTTCAAACTAATTTTACCGCTAATCAAAGCAAAGCATTTAAAATTATAATACAAGAAAATAAGGCAGCGAATTCAGAGGAAGCGTTACGTACTTTTTGTAGAATTGTACCAGAGCGAATTGATGATTTTGCTTGGGAAAATGATAAAGTAGCCTTTAGAACCTATGGTCCAAAATGCCAGCAACTTTTTGAAGAAGGCAATCCAGCAGGCTTAATTTCTAGTGGTATTGATTGTTGGACCAAAAGAGTTGATTATCCTATCATTAATAAATGGTATAAAAAGTTTGGAGAAGGGATTACCTATCATGAAGACCACGGAGAAGGATTAGATGCTTACCATGTGGGGACTACCAGAGGTTGTGGTGGAATTGCTATTGTACAGGGAGGAAATTATGTGCTCAGTGAGAATTTTAATAAATGGAAAGTAATAGCCAATGGTCCTATCCGTAGTGTGTTTGAATTGGAATATCCATCCTTAACAATTAATGATGCTGAAGTAAAAGAAAAGAAAAGAATTACACTTGATTTAGGTTCAAATTTATACCAAAATGAAGTGTTTTATACTTCTGAAAAAACAATAGATACTGCAGCTATTGGCTTAGCATTACATCAAGGAAAAGGAAAAGCTGAATCTAATGTAAATGAGGGTTGGGCTTTATACTGGGAACCAATGGCAGGTTCCGAAATTGGAACAGGAATTATTACAGCTCCTAAGGCAATTACTAATATAGTGATGAAAGACACCTTAGCTGCGGATGAAAGTTTAAATAACCTATGGCTAAAGACTAAAATTAAAGAAAATAAATTTTCGTACTGGGCTGGTTTTGGATGGAAAAAAGCGGGCGAATTTCAATCTGCGAATGATTGGAGAAATTATTTAAAACAAGAGCATCTAAAAAAGGCTAACCCAATTACAGTATCAATCGCAAAAAAATAAATTTTATATGTGGACATCAGACCAAGAACTTTTTACTATTGCCAAGAAAGAGCTTTTTCCTGCTTTGGTTGGAGATATTTTAGATAAGCTAGGATATCAGCATCAATTTCTAGATCCGAATATAAAACCAGTCCGAAAAGACATGGTACTGATAGGAAGGGCTATGCCGGTTTTAGAAGCTGATGTTTTTGAAGAATCTGCCGAAACCACGAATAATCCTATTATGAAAAAGCCTTTTGGGATCATGTTTGAAGCCTTAGATAGTTTAAAAGAAAATGAAGTATATATCTGTACAGGTTCTTCCTTTTCGTATGCGCTTTGGGGAGGTCTTATGAGTACTCGTGCACTAAAATTAAAAGCTGCAGGCGCTGTGCTTCACGGATATTCTAGAGACACCAATGAAGTTGAAAAACTCAATTTTCCTACTTTTTCTACAGGAACCTACGCGCAGGACCAAGGCCCCCGTGGAAAAGTCATTGATTATAATATTCCTATCGAAATTAATGGTATCCGAATTAAACCAGGAGATATTGTATATGGTGATCGAGATGGGGTATTAATAATTCCTCAAGAAATTGAGAAGAAAGCTTTTGAAGGTGCTATAGAAAAGGCTAGGGGAGAACAACTCGTTAAAAAAGCACTTGAAGCAGGAATGAGTACGGTTGATGCTTTTGAGAAATTTGGGATAATGTAGAACTTTATAGCGCGTACCTAGTATTGTTATTTGCTTAAGAGTATTTTGTAATTTTTTTGTTTGTTAATTTTTACATTTACTTTAGTTTTTAATTTAAACATACCCCCTTTTAAATTAAAAACAATTCGCAATATATAAAACTACAAAAACTAGATGGAAAATACTGTTTAGCTAATAAGTGATAATTATAGCTAGATTTTAAGCTAAAAACTTCTCTAAAGCATAATACTCAAATATGTTTTAATATTTATTATCGTAATACTCTTCATTTAAAAAAAGCATTATTTTCAATGCCTTTTAAGTTATAATAACATTAAATTTGAATAATTAATGACTTAACAATACCAATTCATAGTATATTAAAAAATGAGTAATTTTTAAATGAATTTATAGTCTTTAATTTTGTTTATGATTTGGTTAATACTACAAATAACAATAAATGTGAAACTTTATATTTTAAATGTATTTTCTAAAAATGATGCTAAATTCTTTTCTAAATATTTATTCTTATGAACCAGTCGGTTTACAATTTTGATAAATTCTATGAAAAGTGGATATTAATAAGTGCTATAATTCATCTTATTGGTCTTTTTTCTACGTTATTATTACATAACCCTGTTGTTTGGATTGTACTTTCTATAGCACTTTTTGGTACTTATTTGTTCAAAATTATAGCGCATTTACCAAGGCTCCCTTTACTTTATGGGTATGCTAATTGGGTTAGTATTATACGGTTTTTAATTATTATGATTGCATTTTCTATGCATACTTTTATGAACGACATACAACTTTTTGTATCCTTTTTATTTGCTATAATATTGGATGGTTTAGATGGATTTTTAGCAAGAAAATTTCATCATGAAACCAAACAAGGGGCAATTTTAGATATGGAGATTGATGCATTAATGGTCCTCATTCTTGCTTGCATTCATATTACCAATGAAAGCATCCCTTTTTGGATATTGCTACCAGCAGCTTTTCGTTATATTTATGCTTGGATGTTGTTTATTTACCCTTTACGAAACAAAAATGAAGCGCTTCCTAAAATCGTTAGAGCAACAATTGCCGTCATTTTTTTCTTAGCACTTTTAGTCCCTTTTATCATGAATACTCAATTTACTTATATTATTATTACCGTAGCAGGAATATTGATAATGTGCTCTTTTTTGATTTCATATGTATTGGGAATAACTAAATCAAAATAGTTTGAATATAAAATACGGTAAATGAAAAAAATCTTCTCATCTATTTATATTCAAGCATCCATACTATATGTAATTTTAGGAATACTACCGCGTGCTATCAATTTCCTTTTATTACCAATATATCTTGAGCATTTGGCTGTGGTTGAATATGGTAAATTAGTGCTCATCACTTTATATGTAGGTTTGTTTAATGTCTTTGGATATTTTCAACTTAATATTGCTGCAAGCACACAATATTTTTCTAAAAATATAGATAAAGAGACTTATAGAACAAGTCTATTAATAACTGGATTCCTCTTATCAACCTTAATGTTCATTTTATTTGCTTCTTCAGGTGAGTTGTTTTTTTCGCTTTATGAAGCTGAGCTTAATTTTTATCCATTAGGCTTTGTATCATTGGTTTCTGCCATTCTAATGTTGTGGTATACAATGTTTTTTACTTTTATGAAAAATGAATATCAAATTAAAGCATTTGGAGTATTTTCCTTGGCACTAACAATTCTTGGAGTTGCATTTCAGATTTATTTTATTATTTATTTAGATTGGGGTCTTTCCGGGATCATTTATGGTGGTTTCTTTTCTCAAATTATTGTGCTTCCCTTTTTGTTGTTTTACTATAGAAAATGGATGAAGATAAAATCGGATAATTTTAAAGTTTTATATAAATATGGCATATTAGCCTTAAAATTTAGCATTCCTTTTTTACCAACTATTTTACTTCATTGGGCACAAACATTAGGCGATCGCATTGTTCTTGAGCGCTTTGTATCATTAGAAAAAGTTGGACAATATGCTGTTATAGTAGCATTAATAACTTTTCCCCAAATGATAGTTAATGCTACAATGAATGCCTTAAAACCTAAACTTTTACAGTTATTGAACGATAAAAAGTATGAGTTAATAAACAAAATAGAATTTCTTTATGTAAATTTTATAGTATTAGTTCTAATACTAGTTTTCTTTATTGGAACGCATCTTAATTGGCTTACTGATAATCCAAAGTATATTGCAGTAGATCAATACCTCTTTATTGGAATTCTTGTAATGTTACCCAGCTCATTATTATATATTAATCATTTAAAACTCATGGTTATTGAAAAAACTGGAGTGATATCTAAATTTTCATTTTATGGTTTTTCAATTCAAGCTTTATTATTGTTTTTACTTGTGCCTACTATTGGTATTTATGGTGCATTAATCGCCTTTGGAATGGGAGGTGTTGTTACTTATATTTTGAATGTAAAAAAAGTTTTTAGAATTAAAAGATATCCATTTATAAGAATAATTCAACCTGCTTTATTAATGGTTCTAATAAACATTATCGGATATAATCTAGTCAATTTTATGAATTTTGATATTAAGGTTATTTCTAAAGTAACGACTGTTTTAATAATATGTATGACAGTAATTTTAACTAGAAAAACTTTAATGACTATTATTCCTTACCTAAACAAGTCTTAAAATTAATATTTGTGAACGATAAAAAAATAGCATTCGTACTCCCATTTTATGGAAAATTACCTATTTGGTTTGAGGCATTTGTAATTTCTTGTAGTTTTAATTCATCAATTACATGGCTTATTTTTACGGACTTAATTTATGATGGTAAACTTCCTGAAAATGTTCTTTTTAAAAAATTAAATAAACAAGAATTAACGCAACTTATATATAAAAAAACAGGTATTAAACACGAGTTATCTAATCCTCACAAGTTATGTGATTTTAAACCAATGTATGGTTTGATTTTTGATGATTATTTAACTAACTATAATTATTGGGGACATTGTGATATGGATATTATCTGGGGAGACTTAACTTCATTTTTCACAAAAATAGAATTTGAAAATTATGATATTATTTCAACACGTAAGAACGCTATTAGTGGTCATCTAACATTATACAAGAATAAAACAGAAATTAATACATTTTTTAAGTCAGTACCTAATTACAAGAAAGCATTTACTGATATTAATTATCAAGGTTTTGACGAAGGTTATTTTTCGTATCATTTGTTTAATGAAGTTGAAAAAAATCGTGCAAAGTTTAATATTTTTTGGCCAGAAAGAAGTAGTATTGATCGTATGGAGCTACAATTAAAGCCTAATGGATGGTACTGGGAACAAGGAGAAATTAAAAATAAATCTGGTCTTTTAGGCATTTATTTACATATGATTGATTGGAAAAAATCAATGTTAGGAGTATCTCAAATCACCTCTAAAAACACTCATAAATTATACATTAATAAATACGGAATTTGGGATAAAATTCCGATAAATATAAAAATAAGAACGTTGTTTGATTTAGGAATTAAACAACAAATAAGCTATAAAATAAATAGCTTAAAATCTTTTGTTAAGTATAAGCTATTAGGAAAACCTTATCCAAAGATGAAAGCTAATGTGATTGATGGTTATAAAGTACTTGAATAAGTAATTTTTTGGTGAATAAAAAAGATAATAGAACTACTAAGTAATTTCCCTTAAATTAAATCTATTATTTATGCGCTATTAAAATACAATAATCCATTTCTTTGCGTTGGTAAAGTCTTTCCAAAAGCAATGCTCCTAAGTATGTTTCAATAAGAATTTTGTGATCCCCCTTTACTATTTTTTTAATCAACCTCATACCAAAAATCATGATGCTTAAAAGGAATTTTGATTTTAAGTTTACCTTATCGGTAAAAACATGTGATTTTACTTGTGCAAAACCGTTTTTATTGAGGAGTTTTTCAAATTCAAGAACAGGTAATAATGATGGAGCATTCCATAAATTCATTTGTTGTTGACTGTCTACTGAAGGATGAATAATAAAATCATCGGCAACAATAAATACAGTATGTTCATGCGAAATGCTTAATAAATTTTTAATTGTTTTAGACAGGTTGGCGCTATGTTTTAATGATTCAATAGCAATGATAACATCAAATTTTTCGTGAATTATTGGATCATCAAAACTCTGTTTCTTAAAAGCTATTGCTGTTTTTTCACCAAGTTTTTCTAATTGACTATTAGCAAATTCAATTTCGTTCTCACTTATAGAAATACCTAGCCCTGATGCCTGTTTAGACTTTGATAACTTAAAAAGCGTGTTTCCAGTTCCACAACCTACATCTAAAACCGACGCTCCAACTGGACAAAGGCTATTTTGTATAATCCAATCTGCAATATCATTACCACCATTTACAAAATTTATTTTTTTATGAATAGGGTAAGCTCCTTGTTTTGGTGAAACTTCAAAATTAAATAGCGTATTATATATTTCGGCTACCTCGCTCATTTTTTTCTAAGATGAAAAACAAATTCATATGCATAAGAGATACGCATTGGAAATTTTAAAATTCTACCAGCATCAATCTTTTTCCATGGTTTTAAAATTTGCATGAGCCTGTGATAAGGCCATTGATCTGGATACACTTTCACAATTTCTAAACCTGCATTTTCAAATAAAGACTTCCATTGGTCTAAATTAAGTGCATCTTGATGCCCTTTTTTATTGTATAAATTTAGTGGTTTGAGTAAAAAACGCCATGTGAAGTTTTCTGAATTGCGAACCATATAGCATATATCTGCTCCTTTTTTGGTAACTCTTAACTGCTCAGCAAGCGCTGCTTTTCTATTCATCATTCTTTCTAGAGAACCTAAACATGTTAATGAATCAAACATACCGTCTTGATATGGAAGCTTCTCAGCATTACCAACAGTAAGATTAGCCTCAGGGCATAATTTACGACTACCCTCTATTGCTACATCCGAAAGATCAATACCGTAACGCTCTATATTTTTATGCTCAAGAGCTTTTAGCATTAAACCTAGCCCACAAGCTACATCTAAATGTTTTGTTTTAGGTTTAGGGTTTAAAATAGTTACAAAAATCTCATAAGCCTTTATAGGCCTTAAATAAAGATATCCTTTGGTCTTATAAACATTATCAAACCAAGATTTGATTTGTTCTTGCTCGTTAGTTGCTATCATAAATATCTTGGTGTTTTTTCTTTATATTTTATATAATTGTTACCAAATTTCTCTTCGAGAAAACGTTCCTCTATTTTGATTTTGAAATGTAAAACCCAGAAATAAATTGCAAAGCCTACCCACAAAATCCAAAAATTATAACACATTATTAATCCAAACACAGTTAAATGCATGCCTACAGTTATTGGATTTCTACTGTGTTTAAAAATAGAAGATTCTACTACCATTTTAGAATGGTTTCTTCTTAGTATCTGTGTACCCTTAAGTGAAATAATACGCCCTAAAAGAGAAATACATAATGCAGTTATGACTATATATATAGATGTTGTATCTGTTTTTGAATCTATAAATGATGTTAAAGATAGATATAATGGCGATAAGTAAAATGCCAAACACAACAATAAACCAACTGATGATTGAAGTGATTTTAATGAGAAAACACCTCTTTCTGCTGATAATATAGATACAGTAGAAGCCTCACTTGGAATAGGCCATATCCATAAATCTAATATAAAAGATATATAGATTATGATGATGATAGTACTAATCCACATATTTAAATAATTTTTTATAGTTGGCACTAGTATTATCCCAAGAAAATGATCTAACTGTTTCTGTATTGACTTGCATTGGGTTTAGGATCATATTTTTTAGGACCTTATACATATCTTCAATATTGTAAGCCTTTACCATCTTTCCATTTTCTGCTGAAATGATTTCAGAAGCTCCCCCAACATTAAAAGTAAGAACAGGTACTTTATTGGAAATAGCTTCACAGAAAACCAAACCAAAACTCTCAGAAAAAGAGGTGTGAAGCAATAATTTATATGACGAATAAGGTACCTCTCTAGCAAAACTTTTTAGGGAAACAAAAGGATATTCACTCAATTTTTTAGCTAGATTTTTACTTACAACATGACCATAAATGTCAATTGGTATTGGGTCTTTCGCTTGCGATTGTATATAATCAAAAAGCTTTATTGCTAAGTTATATTTACGGTCATCAATATTTCCAACCATTAATACTCTATTTAAAACCTGTGTTTCTTTATGAATACTATGTGTAATAGAATTAAAGCCATTTGGAATTAGATATACTTTTTTAGCATATTTTTCTAAAGTGTTTTTCTTAAAATTAGAAACGGTAATCAAAACTTTAGCTCTTTTAAAAATGAAATAATACATATTACTAAAAAAAAGGCTTTGAACCTGCGATTTCATATTCAATTTAGATAACTCCGGCCAATTATCATGATATGTAAATACAAAAGGCACCTTAGCTAAACCTAATAAAAAAGAATTGTAAAAATCACCATAAAAAATAGTCAAATTGTCTTTTAGTTTCTTAATAACTCGGTAAGTACTTACCCAATTACTTACTTTAATAAATTTAAGATTTTGAAATCTATGGTCGCCAATTTCTGTAGCTAACACCGTAATATTTTCAAATTGATCTTGAATTCTGGAAAACACTTCACATGTAGCTTTTGCCCCACCAGAAAAGTTAGTTCCGAAACTTGTAGTTAATATGACCAATTTTTGTTTCATATTTTAACTTTCGTAACTAGCAGTAGCTATGTGAGATTCCAACAATTCTACTTTTAGCTTTAAATGACTATCTATCTGCTCCTTAATTTTACCGTGGATATATTGAGCTAGAAACTCTGTGGTTGTTAATATGCCTTTAAATTGGGGGAGTTCGTCAAGATTGTTATAAGCAAGTTCACTCAATACAGTTTTGGTAATTGCTGACGCTTCACCAATATCAATAACTACATTTTTATCATTGAGTTTTTCACTCATAAATGATACTTCAGTAACATAAGTTGCTCCATGCATATTTTGTGCAGGCCCAAAAAAAGGGTCAGGAAGCGAGTGTGCGATCATGATGTGATCAGTAACTTTTACAGTAAACATAAGATATAATTAATAACAGATAATAGTACTTAAATTTTTAATTTTATTTTTTCGTAATTGATTATAAAATTTAGGTGTTTCTCTAAAATCTATTTCATTAGTTAATAAATGATTAAAATCTACGCTAGCCAAAATATCAAAAACCAACTGCTTTCTTTTAGCATACGTCCAAATAGGTTGTTTTTTGTATGGTATTTGACTTACTTGAGATGAAATAATTTGCTTTCTACCATAGTGAAATTCTGCTCCTAATTTCAAGGCAGTTTCTCGATTACCATACCAACTTAACTCTATAATTCTACCTTCCTGCCTTGTTTTAAGCAATGCTTGTTGTAAAGCACTCTCATTGGATGTGGTGTTAAATACCACATCATAGGCATTCAAAGACTCAGATGGGATTCCGTGTGAGATGTGTAATTTTTGTCTATCCTCATCAACCTCAAGCACTTCAACCTTAACACCTATCATTTTATTAATAATAGTTGCAATTAATCCTCCAATTAAACCATAGCCGATAATTAACACCTTATCTCCAAGTGAAACTTCTGCATCCCAAATTGCGTTTACGGCTGTTTCTATATTACTAGCTAATGTTGCTGACTTTAAATTTATTTCTTTTGGAATTTCTACTAAGTCTGAATCAGATACAATCATATAGTCTTGATGCGGATGCATAAGATGAACATTTTTTCCTACCCATAAACTATTGCCTTCTATAACCTTACCCACAGCAGAATAACCATAGGTAAAAGTATCTGTAAGAGATCCTTTCATATAGGGTACAGTCATTTGTTGTGCTACTGTAGCTGATAAATTATGTGTAAGTAGTGTTTTCTCGGTTCCGAGGCTAATCAAAGAATAGATACTCTTAACTAAGACATCTTCTTTATTTGGCTTTGTTATATCAACAGTTTCTATCCAACTTGTTTCTTTATTATGCCATATTTCATTTAAGTTAAACGTCATATCTATAAACCTCCTACGAACATAATCTCATTTCCAATTGGGATGAATCTAACTCATTGATATTCTCTGCTAGATTATTCTGAATTAAAATAGACAAATTCATAGCTATCCAATTTTCATCAAAAACAACCTGTGTTTCAGGTTTAAATCTAATATCAATATTGTTTGGTAATTTTTTTACAATCCCTATTTTTTCTCGAGTTTCAATAATGGCATCCCAAATAGCTATCATGAGTCCAAGTTTTGTGATAATAAATGACCCATGCGATCTTTTTTAGTTTTCAGATAACTCATATTATCATGATTAGCTTGGATTTCTATTGGTATGCGTTCAATAACTTTTATGCTTGAATCATTAAAGGAATTAATTTTTTCAGGATTGTTTGTCAATAATCGGATGGTACTTACTCCTAAATCTTCTAAAATTTCTATGGCTGTTGAATAATCTCTGGAGTCTTCGTGCAAGCCTAATTCTAGATTAGCATCTCTTGTATCGAAACCCTTATCCTGCAAATTATATGCTTTTAGTTTATTTATAAGCCCTATACCTCTTCCTTCTTGCCTTAAGTAAATAACTATACCATTATGTTTTTGTGCCCAACGCATTGAAAAGTCTAATTGCTCACCACAATCACATTTAGCCGAGTGAAAAACATCTCCAGTCATACATTCAGAATGAATTCTTACATCAACCGCTACATTTGTTTCTATATTATTAGTATACAATGCCAAATTTGGAAAATCTTCGACTTGAGATTTGTATGCTTTAACTATAAATTCACCATATTTTGTTGGTAATCTTGACTTAACCAAAAAAGTATTAACCTTCACTTATAAATTGTTTTTTAAATTTTAGAATAATAAAATATGGTACAATAATAAGGATATAATTATGTTTAAATAAAATCAAAAAAAATCACCATCATAAATTTACATACCTACTACTAAAACCATTAAATAAATTGAAATAATGATAATCAAATATTAGTATTATTTTTTTAAAAATCATAATTAATTTACGAAATAGAATACTGTTTGTTAATTAGTCTATAATTTAATTATATCCTTACAATTTTTATTGGTTGCATATGGAGTTTATAAACCTTCACTAGAGAACAGTTAATTTAGTTGTATTAAATTCAATAGAATCAACGGATAGAAAAAGCTAGGGGAGAACATCTTGTTAAAAAAACACTTGAAGCAGGAATGAGTATAGTTGATGCTTTTGAAAAATTTGGGATAATGTAATTTTTAACGCATTCAGAAAAAAAATCTATCTAATTAATTGATTTTTAGTGATGTAATGAGGAAAAATTTGTGTAGAGAAGCAGAATTTTAGTTTTAAAACAGTTATCAAACTACTTTTTCATATCTCAAAAGTACTAGAACTTACATTTTAGAACCATTAAAACTGAGTAATTGACTACCGCTGCTAGAATAAAAATGACTTATTTTTCTTTCTCAATAATAGACAAAGCTAAACGGATAGTACTGTATTGCTTTTCTCCTTTATAATAATCAAAATAGGGTTTTAATGCGGGTGGACTATCTAAAATTTTTTTTGTTTTTTTAATTTCTTCTACTTCATTTTTGTCAATAAAATCGTAAATATTAATATCCTTTCCATCCATATAAAGCTTCGCAATATGAGAAAAAATGGTAGTAGTGGTTAAACCTCTTTTTATAGAAATTTCTTCAATAGATAAACCTTCTTTATACAGCTCATAAGTCACTTTGTGCGTACTTGTTTTGTTAGATTTTTTCTCATCAGCAAATGCTCTAATTTCATTCATAAAAATATCGCCATAAACTTCTAGTTTACGCTGACCAACCCCACTTATATTTAAGAAATCTGAATCGGATACGGGTCTATTATTTTCAATTTCTTTGAGCGTAGCATCATTAAAAATAAGATATGCTGGGATATTTTCTTCCAAAGCAATTTTATGACGTAATTGCTTTAATCGATTGAATAAATCTAGGTTTTTAGCTTTTCTAGCTTTGGTTTCTTTAGGGGCTCCTATTTTTTCTATGACTTCAATAGGTTTTGTAAGGTGTACTTTTGCACCATCAAACAGTACGTTTTTAGAAAAATGGGTTAGGCGTAACGCGTTATTAAATTGAAATGCAATTTCTAAATAGCCTTGGTTAATTAATTGAATAATGTAATGTTGCCAATCTTTCCAAGAAATATCATTCCCAATGCCATAAGTTTTTATCTGTTGTAAATTCTTTTCTAAGATCCCTTGATTTTGTGCTCCTCGTAAAATATCAATAATAATTCCAGTAGCCTCTGCTTCTTTTACTCTAGCTACAGTAGACAATGCTTTTTGTGCTATAATAGTTCCGTTAAAAACAGTAGGCGGATTTTTACAAACATCACAATTTCCACAATTTTCTGCTAAAAGCTCTCCAAAATAACTCAGTAGAATTTTTCTGCGGCATGTGGTTGCTTCCGCAAATTGCTTCATCCGTTCTAGTTTTGCAATTTGTACTTCTTGGTTTGCAGCACCTTCTGTAAATTTCCGCAATTGAATCACATCAGCATAACTATGAAAGAGTAGGGCATGGGCTTTTAAACCATCTCTACCAGAACGTCCAATCTCTTGATAATAGCCTTCTATATTTTTAGGCATGTTATAATGTATTACCCAGCGTACATTAGATTTGTCTATCCCCATACCAAAGGCTACAGTAGCACATACAATCTGTGTTTTATCAAAAATAAAATCTTCCTGTACTTTGGTGCGTTCCTCAAAAGTAAGTCCGGCATGGTATGCCGCAACATTAAACTGTTTTGCTTTTAACTTTTCGGAAACCTGTTCCGTTGTTTTTCTACTCAAGCAATAAATAATACCAGAAGTATCGGGTCTTTTTTCTAAAAACCGAATAATTTGAGCAATTCTATTGTCTGCTGCACGTACATCTAAACTAATATTCTGCCGATCAAAAGAAGTGATAAACTGTTTTGCTGTTGCAATGCCCAATTGTTTTGCAATATCTTGCCGTGTTGCTTTGTCTGCAGTAGCTGTTAAAGCAATTATGGGGATATTAGGCATGGATTTTTTTAAAAAGCCTAATTGCTGGTATGAGGGTCTAAAATCATGCCCCCAAGAAGAAATACAGTGCGCCTCATCTATAGCAATACAGCTTACATAGCTTTCTTTTAAAATATGATCTAAGCCAGAAATACTTTCTGGTGCTACATAAAGTAATTTTAAGTTACCATTAGCAATTTTAGCTAAAATGTCTTGTTGTTCATCAGAAGACTGGCTGCTGTTATAATATGCAGCTGCTATTCCATTTGCATTGCAACCATCTACTTGGTCTTTCATTAAGGCAATTAATGGAGATATAACCAGCGTAACCCCCTTAAATAATAATGCGGGTAACTGAAAACAAATAGACTTCCCTCCTCCAGTAGGCATAATAACAATAGCGTCTTGACGCTCTAAAACGGCAGTGATAATTTCTTCTTGTTGTGGCCTAAAACGATCATATCCAAAATATTTTTTTAAAGTGGAGTGTAATTGTTCTTGTGCTATTTGTACCGGCATGGATTGTTGTTTATGGTTTGTAAAATTACAAGAAATACAGGTTCTTATTTCGATACATTACAAAACTTAATCAACAAATTTCCAAGCAATAAATCGGCTGTTTTTATTACCCTGAGACATTTTTATAATGGTATAAGTAGTACCCAGCTTATTTAGTTGTTTGTAGATAGTTTTTAAATTTTCTTGCTTAGAAATTAAAGAAGTAAACCATCCTACTTGCTTTTTAAACGCTACACTTTGCTTTATCATTCGTTTTACAAATAAAGCTTCTCCACCATTGCACCAGAGTTCATTAGCTTGTCCACCAAAATTTAGTTTGGTATTTCGCTGTATATTTAAGTTTTTAAATTTTCGCTTGGTTCCTGCTAAAGCCTCTTTTTCGGAGCTATGAAAAGGAGGGTTACACATGGTAAAATCATAATACTCACCCGTTTTAATAATGCCTTCAAAAATATGAGCATTATTTTCTTGGTGTCTTATTTCTATTTGTTCCGGTAAAGATTTATTGGCATTGATATTTGTTTTTGCAGCTATAACTGCAGTTTGGTCAATATCGGATCCAATCATTTTCCATTGTAAATGCCTACTCGCTAAAATAGGATAGATGCAATTGGCACCAACACCGATATCTAATCCAACAATTTTTTTATCTGTGTCTAATAAATCATTTAAATGTAATAGGTAATCCAACCTTCCAGGAATAGGAGGGCATAAATAACCTTCTGGAATATTCCAATCGATTATGGCATAATGTTTTTTTAATAAGGCTTTGTTAAGATGTAAGACAGCTTTATCGTTGCTAAAGTCAATAGTTTTTGTTTTGTAGTCATTTGTAAAAACAAAAGGCTGTAATTCAGAATAACTAGCTACTAATGCATCAAAATCATATGGTTTTTGGTGAATGTTTTTTGGATGCATTTACTTTTAGATCAATTTTTAAAACACAAAGATACTATTAGATATGACAAGTCAGAAAAGTATACCTTTGCAGCCAAACTGTTTTACCATGAATTCTTTTGAAGATTTTAACCTAAAAAAGCAATTAAACTATGCTATTGAAGATTTAGGTTTTACAAACCCAACTCCTATCCAAAAAGAATCCTATTCCGTAGTACTTTCGGGGAAAGATATGGTGGGTATTGCACAAACAGGAACTGGTAAAACCATGGCCTATATGCTGCCTATACTGCAGGGTTTAGCCTTTTCTAAGCAACAAACCCCTCGGGTTTTAGTTTTAGTGCCTACAAGAGAACTTGTGCTTCAAGTAGTTGAAAATATAGAAAGTTTTGCGAAATATATTAATGTACGTGTGCTCGGCGTGTATGGTGGCACAAATATAAATACCCAAAAACAAGCCTGTGCCCAAGGAACCGATATTTTGGTAGCTACTCCCGGTAGGTTGTACGATTTAGCACTTTCTAAAGCCGTAAAATTTAGAGATATTAAAAAATTGGTGATTGATGAAGTGGATGTCATGCTCGATTTAGGCTTTCGCTTTCAACTGATTAACATTTTTGAATTATTACCCACCAGAAGGCAAAATATTATGTTTTCAGCTACTATGACGGAAGATGTAGCGGCATTGATAGATGATTTTTTTATAAAACCAGAAAAAGTATCTATAGCCGTTAGTGGTACACCCTTAGATAATATTGCACAAAGCAGTTATACGATTCCTAATTTTTATACCAAAGTTAATGTATTATTAAAATTACTAAAGGATAAAGATACTTTTGGAAAAGTGCTTGTTTTTGTATCGAATAAAAAGAGTGCCAATACTTTATTTGAAGCTTTAGAAGAAGCATTTAACAACGAAATTTGTGTGATCCATTCTAATAAAACACAAAATTATAGAATTAGATCTATTAAGCAGTTTGATGAAGGGAAGAATAGAATTTTAGTCACTACAGATGTCATGGCACGTGGTTTAGATTTAGATCAAATTACGCATGTTATTAATTTTGATACGCCTATCTATCCTGAAAACTATATGCACCGTATTGGGAGAAGTGGTAGAGCAAAACACAAGGGGAATGCGATTTTATTTTATACCGAAAAAGAAGAAAAAGACAAAGAAGCTATAGAAGCTTTAATGGATTATAAAATTCCATTGCTAGCCATTCCAGATGGAGTGGCTATTTCGGAGCAATTAACACGAGAAGAGCGACCTAAAATTGTAGAGGCCAATAACCCAGATAAAGAAACTTTGCAATCTGGAGCCAGTTTTCACGAAAAGAAAGAGAAAAATAAGAAAACCAATCAGGGTGGCTCGTACCAACGTATCATTGCCAAGAAATATAAAAAGCCAAAAACCAGAGGGGATAAGAATTACAATAAAAGGAATAAAAGAAAGTAGTTATTAGTATTCAGTGATCAGTTTTACTGTGATTAAGTAAAAAGTATTAAATAGGCTAAAACGTCAGTTCGAGTGATTTTCCTAAGAAAATTGTATCGAGAACCTCATTAATTCTTTAAATTTCTTAGTATTTGGTTGATTCCTTTGACTAAGAAAACAAACGCTGTTGAGAATACTATGTTTCATTATAAAATCTTATTTTTAGCACTGTTGAAATTCATTAGATATATTTTGTGTTAATTGCTTCATATATTTAAAAACTATTAAATACTGACAACTAATTACCCAATACAAAATCATGAAATCATTTAGCATCGCAGAAATCAATGCCGTATTAAACGGAGAAATTGTTGGAGAAACTACAGCAGTAATAACTGCTCCTGAACAATTAGAAAAAGCACAAGAAGGTGAAATTACGAGTATTGGAAATCGGAAATATGCCAAGCTATGGAACACTTCTCATGCGAGTGCTGCAGTGATTGATGCAAAAATTGCCTTAGAACCAGGTAAAAATAGAGTTTTGATAAAAGTGCCTAATGTAGATTTAGCTATGGCGCAAATCTTAGAATTGTTTGATCCTGGAATCCCGGCTTTTGAAGAAGAGATACATCCAACAGCTGTAATACACGAAACGGCAAGTTTGGGAAAAGGCTGCAAAATAGGCGCAAATAGCTACGTAGGGAAAAATGTAACACTAGGAGATGGTACTGTTTTATACCCAAATGTAACGGTTATGGACGATACGACTATGGGGAACGGATGTATTGTTTGGTCTGGCACTGTCATCAGAGAGCGTACGGTAATTGGGCATTATTGTATTTTTCATACCAATGTAAGTATAGGTGCCGATGGTTTTGGTTTTAGACCGAGCCCAGATGGTAGAGGATTGGTGAAAATTCCGCAAATAGGGAATGTAGTGATTGGTGATGCTGTAGAAATTGGCGCTAATTCTTGTGTAGACCGCGGTAAATTTAGCGCTACGATTATTGGAGACGGTTGCAAAATAGACAATCTGGTACAAATAGGGCATAATTCTATTATGGGACGTTCTTGTATTATGGCTGGCCATAGTGGTTTAGCGGGTTCTGTTACCTTAGGTGATGGTGTTGTAATAGGAGGTAGCGCCTCTATAAAAGACCATACCACCTTACATTCTGGTGTAACCGTGGGTGCGGGTTCTGGGGTTGTAGGGGATGTTGCTGCAGGAAAAACTGTTTTGGGTTACCCAGCATGCGATTCAAGAGATATGTTAAAGCAATGGGTGGCTTTACGGAAGTTAGCGAAATAGTTAGGTTATAAGGTAATAGAAAAGATAAATACCTTCATGAAAAAAATAATTATTATAGTACCAATCATAATTTTAACGATGGGGTTTTCATTATTCAAAAAACAATCAAAGGAAGAAAAATTTTGGAATTGGGTTACTAAGCATAAATCACAATTAGAACATTTCATTAATTCTAATACTGAGGATTATACTATTTATCATCAATTAACTAGTGAAATGAAAAAGTATAATGATATACTTTTTCCTGAAATGACATTAACTGAAAAAAATGAAATTGTACTAATTATAACTCCAGATGGAATTTCTGATGGAATTATACCCACTCAAAAGTTATACGATTCAAGACCAAAATTAGATAATTGGATCATCAAAAAGTTTAGACAAGCAAAAGGTAAAGTAGAACTAAGTTTTAATGGAATAGAATATTCAAGCTCTGATATTGAGATTGTCCCAGAACTAGATAAAGAAAGAGCAAAAATTAATATTAAAGTTTGTATTAGAAACCTAGACGAAAACGATGAAAGGTATAAGGTTTTAGCATTTCTGTATCTTGATCATATTTTAGGGGAATATAATACAATGACAGCAGTAGGATATATTGACTTTTATCCTATTGAAGAAAGTAAAAGTGTAGTTGATGGAATTTCAATTTTGGAGTTACGTAAATTAATAGAAAAAGAAATTTATAAAGTTGAAAATTAAAATCCAATCTTGAATTTGCTACATCAAGCCTAGTGTACTATGCAATCCTTTTCAACTTTTCACTATATTGAGTAGGCAAAAACAAGCTAAAACAAACACTTAGTAAACATTAAATACAATGACTCATATACTAGTTGAAAAGAATGAAGATGATGAACTTCCTATTCCTCATGTATGGAGACCAATCTTTAAATCGATAGTTAACGCTTTTGTGAAGCAAGATTATAGTCTTAGTTTTGGTGTAAAAAATGTAAATACAGTATCAAAAAATACTGCTAAGCAAATAGCTGAATATATTGAAGATTATGATGAAGAGTTAATTGAACTTCCAGAAGAAACTTGGGAAACATCAGTTTATATTTGCTATGGCGATTACTGGAATGTGTTAATTGATTTGTACACAAAAAGTGAAGGACGAAGTGATTTAGTACTGAATGCTGAAGTAAGGGAAGTTAACAATGAATATATAGTTGATATTAATCTGGTTTATGTTCCTTAAATAAGAAAAATGAAAATACTTCCAAAAAAGTAAAAAATCACTAGATTAGTAGTAATCCTATTAAGGATATTATAACATCTACTTATTTGTTAGCTGTAATTTACAATACAAATCAATGAAAAAAATATTATATAATACCTTGCTACTGATTTTAATATACACCAGCCTATGCTCTTGTTCTAATGAGGATAAAGAACCGCCATGCATGGAAACTAATGCAATGATGACCATTAATGGAGAACCTCAATCTTTTGACCTATCTGGAACTGGTTTAAATTTACGGCAAAATGGTTTAGAATTAAGTTTTATTATTACAAGGAGTAGTAATAATCCATATAGGCGCCAGACAATATCAATAAAATTACCATATAAAAAAACGGGCGAAAATATAATAGAGGAATTTACTTATAGCCAAAATATTGACTTAACAAGATCTGAAGGAGATTTTATAGATGGAGAATTACAAAGTAATGTTATAAAAAATACACGTGAATGCTTCTATGTAATATTTTCTGGAATATTAAATGTTGGAAATCAAGAAGTAATAATTGAAGACGGTCAATTTAGTATTATATATAATGTACCTTTTGATGATTAAAATACTAAAAGTAAACAACCTCTGGGCAAGCCCACAAGGCATTAAAAGTAAGAATTCATATTGATTTGACACAAGCATCAGAGCATATTAAACCTTGATTATGGAGTAACATTTACTCCATAAATCACCTAGCAACTGTTTTTAACTTGGCTTTGTATGAGTTAAAAGAAATAAGAAAAACGTTTAGAATCTTTAGCATGAAATTAGACTTAACCATACTACTTATAATTTTTTCTCTAATAAGTATAAAAGCACAAACGAAGAAAACCAAAATCACAAATAACCATGAAGGCTTTTCTTTTAATTATGATAAACCAAATAACTGGGTTTTAGATTCCGTAAATGCAGCACAATATTTAGCGCATTCAGCAATTTTTAAGAGTAAAGAAGACTATGACAATGGAGGCCCTTTGATTCAAATTTTTGCTTTTAAAAAGCAAGACGAAAATACAATTGAAGATCTTAACTTTGATGTTAGTAGTTATATAGAAAGATATGAAAACCTAAAGCAAAAAGAACTTACTATTAAGCATTCTTTATATAAGACATTTGGTAAAGAAGTATATGTTGAAGGTAGTTTTTATCAATATATTGTTTATCTAAATCCAGGAAAAGAATTTGATTTTGGAGTGTCAATTGCTCTTAATATCAACAAAACGGAGCTTTTAAGTGAAGATTTAGAACTATTTAAAAATTTAGTGAAATCTGTAAAAGCTTTGAATTAAAGGGAATTATGAAAAAAATATTATTCATAATAATCTTTTCATTTTTTATATCCGCTTGTGGGGGGGTAAAAAATAGTTGTATCAATTCTGAGGATATTGAAAGAAAAAAACTTGATTTTTTAATTACAAAGGCAGATAGCATCTCAAAAAATAGAGATGAAGCTTGGAAGTATAAAGAAGAACTAAAGAAGCAGGGCGTAATTGCTGATACCTATTTTGACAGTAATATATATTTTGAACAAAATTGCTTTACCACAACGAAATTGGAATTTGCTTATTTTATAGTAGGGAAGATGATAATTAACGATCATTATAAAGTTAGAATCATTGGACATCTTGATAAATTTGAATTGATAAAAAATCCTGATGTATCACTCAAACGTGCTGAATTCATCCGTGATGTTATAATGAAAAATGGAATAGTAGAAAATAGAATTGAAATATTTGATGCAAAAAATGATAGCGCATTTGCACAGCGAACTGATACAGGAACAAAAGAAAATCGAGCAGTTAGTTTTGAAATTATTAACTGATAAATTTTTATAGAGTTTTGAGAAAAATACTTTTAATTTTAATAGTAATTGTATCAATAATCTATTGTTTTAGGTTTGGTTTTATTTGGACAGCTTATGTACATGGAGGACAAATTGCAGGCATTCCTTTTGCGTTTTTTATTTTAGGGTTAACTCTTGCTTTTTTCTTTTCAAAGAACCTTACGACAAAAAGAAAAATATTTAACCTAACCTATATAACTTTCCTATCTTTAGTTGGTTTTAGCTTAACTATCGAATTTATTCGAAATGAAAATAAAAATTATTTTCAATTTCTTTATGTAGAGCCCGGAGGTTGGGTAAATGAAATTTTGTTAGGTTGGTTACTATTTGGAGTAATCGTATATATAGTAAATGAGCTTACAAATAAGAAAGCAATCAACAAGTAAAATTTTATTTATAATATCTATCTTAACCAAAAATAATGACATACCCGTAAAGAATATATAGGTTTTAGCATTTTTAACTTTAAAATGCGTTAAGTGGTATAAATAGTAAGTTACTACTTTAAAAATTACTAAATCAATTATTGTCTTATGAATTCAAAAGGATCATATAAAAACATAAAATAATGAGTTTAAAAGAACAAAATACGGCTTTACTTTTAATAGATTTTCAGAAAGGTATGGATGAAGAAGCCTATTGGGGCGGAAACCGAAATAATAAAGACGCAGAAAAAAATGCAATGCGTATCTTACAGCAATGGAGAGCTTTAAAACTTCCTATTTTTCATGTGATCCATAGTTCCCAAGAACCTTTATCAAAATTGCATAAGTCTCACTCAGGATTTGAGATCAAAGAAGGCTTAGGTCCAATAGAAGGAGAGCCGCTTATCATCAAAGAAGTGAATAGTGCTTTTATAGGAACCGATTTAAAGGAACGATTAGAACGTAAAGGCATCAACAAATTAGTGATTATAGGCTTAACCACAAATCATTGTGTTTCTACCACAACCCGAATGGCAGGAAATTTGGGTTTTGATACCCTACTCATTTCTGATGCTACTGCAACCTTTGACCGAGTGGGAATCAATGGAGAAGTATTTAACTCCGAATTAGTTCATCAAACCACTTTAGCAAGTTTACACAAAGAATTTGCTGAAGTAATAAACACGCAAAAATTACTTGAATTGGTATAATAAATGATCAAATGATATTTAGAAAAGCAACGGAAAGAGATCTTCCTGCAATTGTAGCAATGTTAGCAGATGATGAACTTGGAAAAACCAGAGAGAACTTTCAAATTCCAATTCCAAATGAATATATTCATGCTTTTCAGGAAATAAATTCAGATAAAAACCAAGAGTTGATTGTTGTTGAAGACGAAAATACTGAAGTTGTTGGCACCTTACAATTGTCTTTTATTCCATATTTAACCTATAGAGGCGGTATACGAGCTCAAATTGAAGCAGTTAGAATTCGAAAAGATAAAAGAGGACTAGGCATTGGAAAAACAATGTTTAACTGGGCTATTAAGAGAGCAAAGGAACGTAAGGCACATGTATTGCAACTCACTACCGATAAAAAAAGACCAAAAGCAATTCATTTTTATGAAGATTTAGGCTTTAAAGCCACTCATGAAGGCATGAAACTACATTTCAAATAAAACAAAAAGGCTACTGCAACCTTTGACCGAATTGGACTAAACGGAGAGAAGTATTTGACGCAGAGTTAATTCATCAAACCACTTTAGCAAGTATACACAAAGGATTTGCTGAAGTAATAGACACCCAAAAATTACTTGAATCAGTTTCCTAAAAAATAAAATGATATTTAGAAAAGTAATAGAAAATGATCTTTCTGCTATTTCAGCGATGCTAGTGGATAATGATTAATATGTTTATAAGTTTAATCGCTTTGCTAGTTTATGAGTTTATAAAAATAAATTTCACTAACAACCCTAAAAAATAGTTTAGCTTTCTTTTCTGTAAGAAACAAAGCTGTATCGTTTTATTAAGCTTACCTTCGGCAAAAAAATAATGTCTTTAGCGCGCAAAGTGCAATTGGTAGAAAATCTTTTTTGCCAATTAGAGCAAGAAAGCGCTGAATTTGTACAATCATCCGGGATTTCTTGTGTTTCTGGTTGTGGAAAATGTTGTACCCACCCAGATATAGAAGCATCTCCCTTAGAGTTTTTGCCTTGGGCTTTTCATTTATTTTTAAATGGAGAAGCAGAAAAAACGCTTTTAAAACTTCATGAAAGACAAACAAATACCTGTTTTATTTACAAACCTTTACTTGGTTTGCATCAAGGGACTTGTAGCAATTACAAATACAGAGGTTTAATTTGTCGCTTGTTTGGATATGGAGCCAACACAGATAAACATGGAAAATTAAGATTAGCTACTTGTAAAATTATAAAAGAAGGACAAGCAGACAAGTATAACACTACAGTAGATGCCATCGCAAAAGGATTAAAAGTGCCAGTATTTACGGAGTATTATATGCAATTAAATCAAATAGATTTTCATTTAGGAAATAAGATCTTGCCTATAAATAAAGCTTTGAAAATGGCTTTAGAAGAAGTTTTGCAATACTATGCCTACAGACCTTTCCCTGATGTAGTTTAAAACGTATAAATAAAACAAAATCTTAAACAGCTTATTGCTATGCTCAGTTAGGGGAATCAAATAAGGCAAACTCAATATTATATTCCTTTTCATGATCAAAATAGATGCTTTTCTAAAGTACTTTTTGCTTAAACTAATGTAAAGCTATTAAAATTTGGTATCATAGTGGAAAGGCTTTAATTTTACAATCCCAAAGAAATAGCATATATGTCGGAGAATTCCATAGGTTTACAAGAGCGAAAAACTGATAAAGAGTTATACAGTTACCAAAAAGGAGCAATTAACAAAATCTTTGATAAGTTTGATAATGCCCCTGACAATCACCATTTATTATATCAATTACCAACAGGAGGAGGAAAGACCGTTATTTTTTCTGAAATGGTACGCCAGTATATCAAAAACCATGATAAGAAGGTATTAGTGATGACGCACCGTGTGGAACTTTGTAATCAAACCTCAGCTATGCTAACAAGCTTTGGCGTTCCCAATAAAGTGGTAAATAGTAAGGCAAATTTAGATGACCAAGCTGATTACATCTGTTTTGTGGCAATGGTAGAAACCTTAAATAATCGTTTAAATGATGACAAATTAGATATTTCTGATATTGGTTTAGTGATTATTGATGAGGCACACTATAATTCTTTTACGAAGCTTTTTAAATTCTTTGAAAATTCCTTTATTCTTGGTGTTACAGCTACCCCTTTAAGTTCTAACAAAGAACTCCCCATGAAGGATAATTATCAGGAATTAATAACGGGAGAGAGTATAGGATCACTTATAGAAAATGAATTTCTGGCGAGAGCAGAAGTATTTCAATACGATATGGGGCTAACCTCATTAGAAATAGGTTCTAATGGTGATTATACCGTAAAATCTTCCGAAGATTTATATTCTAGTCCTGCAATGCTGGATAAAACCTTAAATGCGTATTTAAAACATTCAAAAGGAAAAAAAGCACTGATTTTTAATAACGGAATCAATACCTCTATTCAAATCTATTATACCTTTAAAGCAGCAGGCTTACCAGTTGCGCATTTAGATAATACCGCCACTAAAAAACAACGGAAACAAATACTAGAATGGTTTAAAGAAACTCCAGATGCCATACTCACTTCGGTAAGTATATTAACTACAGGTTTTGATGAGCCTACCATAGATACTATTATACTAAATAGAGCTACAAAATCACTAACCTTATACTATCAAATGATTGGTAGAGGTTCCCGTATTTTAAATAATAAATCTAAGTTTTCTGTAATAGACCTAGGGAATAACTATCATAGATTTGGTCCATGGGGTGCAGACTTAGATTGGCAGATGATTTTTAAATCGCCAAATTTCTATATGGAACGCCTTGCAGATGATGAGGAAATAGAAAGCAACTTTAGGCATGAAATGCCAGAAGAAGTTAGAGCTAAATTTCCAAAATCGGAAGAAGTTTATTTTGATATTAAAGCAACCTATACCCAAGCTGCATTTGATGGGGAATCTTCAAAAGTAGTTTTAGAGCGTTCTATAGCACAACATGCCAAAATGTGTATTGAAAATAGCGAAGATGTGTATGATGCTTTAGCTTTAGCAAAATTGCTCAGTGGCGATATAGATACCAGAATAGCAAGTTATGCCAAATGCATTAGTAGGAGCACCTATAATTTTCTAGCATGGTTAAAAGATGATTACCAAAAGAAATTAAATTCGTACTTACGCCAAAATTTTGATCGTGTTTTCGAAGAAATTCACGGCTATCCTCCAGAAGATGAGTAATACACCTTTTAAGATATTATTTTCTTAGATCAAGCAAAGAAAATGATCGTAACTTGTCTCCATTGTTTTATTTACAATAGATGCTATGAAGTTTTCAAAAGTTTAGATATAAGATGATGTCTATTCATCTTAATTAATTAGTAAGTAATAGCATCATAAAAACTTAATTAATACGCATAAGTTCTACCAGCTACCCAACGGATTTTTTTACTGTTTTTAAAATTTGAAAATAATTTTTCTTTTCTTGATGCTAATACGGATTGATTTTTGAATATTCTCATGATTGTTGTTTTTTTAAACTCAACTCCCGGTATTACGCCGGGATGATGATTTTGAGTTTAGATTGATGATTGATGATTGATTGATGAATTTTAAAAAGTATTTAGTAATGAGTATATACTATTTAGTTAAAAAATAATTTTACTGACTATCTGTAACGTCTTTTGCTATTCCAAGTTTGGATGTGAGACGATTCAGAAATTTTTCTTGTTTGGTACTTGTTTAATGTTTCCATGATTGTTGTTTTTTAAATTGATGATTGATGATTGATGATGATTAATAAGTATTAAGTAATGAGTACAAAGTATTTAGTTAAAAAATATATTCTACTGACTACTAACTACCTGTAACGTCTTTTACTATTCCAAGTTTGGATGTGAGACGATTCAGAAATTTTTCTTGTTTGATACTTGTTTAATGTTTCCATGATTGTTGTTTTTAAATTGATTGAATAAATTGTTATTTTCTAATTGACTTACTACTTATAGACGACAGCAAAATACTTTTGTTACAGTACTATGCATAACAAAGTACTATTTTAAGTAATTTTTAACATAACTAGTGATAAAAAAATAGGTGAAGTATAAGTAATTATTAGTTTAAGTAATTGATAATAAGATAATTATATGTAACTAGGTGCGGAATCAGCTAAAAAAAATTATTTTAATACTTTTTTTAAAAAACTTTTGAAATAGCAAATTTGTGTAGCTTTAGAAAAATGCTAAAGAAAAAAGACAGCTTTTATTTTTGGTAATTTCTATTTTTGTAAAAAAAGTAATAATGGAGAAATCAGATTACAAAATACATATTATAGGTGCTGGTGTTAGTGGGTTGATAGCAGCTAAGGTTTTTGAAAATCATGGATATACTCCAATAATTTTAGAAGCATCAGGGCAAGTAGGGGGTAGAGTTAAAACCGATATCATAGAGGGGTATCAATTAGATCACGGATTTCAGGTTTTATTAGATGCATATCCTATGGCCCAGAAATACTTGAATTTTGATGCCTTAGAATTACAGAAATTTCTTCCTGGTGCAGTTATCTATAAAAATGGAAAATCAAAAACCATAGGAGATCCACTTAGAAACTTATCATTATTGTTTCCTACTTTATTCTCTGGGATAGGAACCTTTTCGGATAAAATAAAAATATTAAAATTAAATAAATCACTTAAAAAAACCTCTTTAGAAGAAATTTTTGAATCTGAAGAAAAAACAACAAAAGTATATCTAGAAGAAAAGGGCTTTAGTACAGCAATGATTCAATCATTTTTCACTCCTTTTTTTAGTGGTATTTTTTTAGAACCCAATTTAGAAACATCTAGTAGAATGTTTCAGTTTGTATATAAAATGTTTGGAGAAGGCCTAGCAGTGCTACCCAAAATGGGTATAGGCGCCATTGCGGAACAATTAAGCCAAAACTTAATTTCAACCAAAATAAATTATAATACACCCGTTTCTAATGTAACAGACGGGAAAATAACTTTTGCTAACGATATTGAAATAGAAAGTGATTATACTGTTATTGCTACCGAGGCTTCTAATTTGGTACAAAATTTAAAAAATCAAGAAACAGAATGGAAAAGCTGTGATAATCTCTATTTCACCTGTGATAAACGTACTATAGTAAAGCCACTAATTGGTTTAATTGCAGATAAAGAGGCATTAATTAATAATATCTTTTTTCATAACAGTATTGATACGAAGCAATCTGGCGAAAAAGAGTTGCTATCTGTAACTGTAGTAGAGCCACATGAATTATCAGAAGATGACCTAATTGCGCATGTCCAAAATGAATTACAGACCTATTGTGGAATTGAAAACACCCAATTTTTAAAGCACTACCATATACCAAACGCTTTACCTAAAATAAGTAATCTACAACATCAGCTATCCCCATCAGAAACACAATTAACCAGTACCATTTTTTTAGCTGGAGATCAATTATTAAATGGTTCTTTAAATGCAGCAATGACCTCAGGAGAAATGGCCGCTAAAGCTATTGTAAAAACGATAGAGAACAACTTGTCATTATAACTTATAAAGGAGCTACTTTGTTATCAGTTAAATGTCAGTCTAAATAGAATTTTAGAAGTAAACCCTGTATTTTAAACTAATTATGCTATTTTAGTATTTTATTTCGTATACCGTATACGAAAAATGATAATCTATATGGAAAACACTTCTACCGAAAATGGAGATATATTGGCTCCAATTAAATTACAAGAAAAAATAGGATATGGTCTTGGAGATTTAGGCTTCAATTTTTATTGGGCTAATATTTCTGGATTCTTACTTTATTTTTATACTGATGTTTTTGGTATTTCTGCCGCAGCAGCAGGTACCATGTTTTTAGTCACTAAAATTTTTGACGCTTTTACCGATCCCATAATGGGCGCTATTGCAGACAGGACTAAAACAAAATGGGGAAAATATAGACCCTATATGCTATGGGCAGGAATTCCTATGGCTGGAGCAGCAGTATTAACTTATACTACTCCAGATTTGGCGGAAGGAGGTAAATTAATTTGGGCTTATGGTACTTATACTTTAATGATGCTCATGTATACCATATTGAGCGTTCCGTACTCAGCCCTCTCTGGTGTAATTACAGCAAGGAGTCAAGATAGAACAGACCTTATCAGTTTTAGATTTATAGCAGCATTTACTGGAACTACATTAGTAAATTTTTATACCCTAGATTTAGTTAACTATTTTGGAGGTGTAGATAAAAAATTAGGAATTGTTGGAGATGAAGCCTTGGGTTGGCAACTTACTATGGTTTTATATGGTGTAGTTGCTGCAATACTTTTTGCTATAGTAACATTTTCCACTAAAGAACGTGTGCAACCACCTGTCGCACAGAAAACAAATGCCATAGGAGATCTTAAAGATTTGCTTAAAAATAAACCATGGTTGGTATTGTTTAGTTTAGCGCTAATCATCATGATTACCATTACCATGCGTGCTGGAGCATCTATTTATTACATTAAATATTATGTATTAAAACCAGATCTGGTAGATTATTTTTTAACAACATACGGTTTAGCATTAGCTGCTGGTGCAGCATTAACCCCTGTAATGACTCGTTTTGTACAAAAAAAGAAACTGATGATGATCTTGATGAGTATTACAGGAGTCTTATCTATTTCTTTCTTTTTTATACCCGCAGATGCAATTTGGTTACTTTTTACAGTAAATATTTTAATAGGATTAGCATTAGGGCCAAAATCACCTCTAGCTTTTTCTATGTATGCAGATACAGCAGATTATACGGAATGGAAAACAGGCAGACGTGCAACTGCAATGACATTTTCTGCTGCAATATTCTCTCAGAAATTAGGAGGTGCATTAGCATCTTTTGCCATAGGTCTTATATTAGCTTCTATGGGTTATGTAGCTAAAGAAGCACAATCTGATGCTTCGCAAACAGGAATTGTATTAGCAATAAGTATTATTCCAGGAGTTATAGCATTACTTGCAGCCTATATTATGCGTTTCTATACCTTAGATAAGGACTTATTGGAAAAAGTACAAACAGAACTAAAAGAACGTAAAGCAAAAGCATAGTCCATATGATGAAACCTATTGACAATGGTGAGCGATTTGTACTTACTACACCAATACTATTACCAAGAGCCTCAAGCTTTTTGTGGAATAAACAAATGATGATTCATATGAATTGTCAAGGCTATGCAGTTTCACAATTTATGCAACCAGAACCAGCAAAATATGCACATGCTCCTAATTTAGAAGCTAAAACTTTTATGCAACCCGAGCAGCCTTATTACGCGCATCATCCCGGACGGTTTTGTTATATAAAAGATGAAGAAAACAACACCTTATTTTCGGCACCTTATGCGCCAGTAAAAGCAACATTAGATCATTTTCAATTTTCTGTAGGTAAAAGTGATCTCCTATGGATGGTTCAGAAAGATGGCGTAGCAATAGAAATGCGATTAAGTTTGCCTAAAGATGAACCAATAGAGCAGTGGAGCATTACTGTAAAAAATAGTACTTCGCTAACTAAAACTTTAGCTATTTACCCGTACTTTCCAGTAGGGTATATGTCTTGGATGAATCAGTCTGGCGAATATAACGCAGCTTTAAATACTATTATTTGTTCTTCAATTACGCCCTATCAGAAATACAAAGAATATGATAAGATAAAGACGCTAAAGGATAAAACTTTTTTTATTGCAGATACAAAACCCACTTCATGGGAAGTGAATCAGGCTATTTTTGAAGGTGAAGGTGGCTTACACAATCCTTCAGGGATTCATCAAAAAGAATTATCGAGGACAGATGCACGTTATGAAACGCCTACCTGTGCAATGCAATACCGTGTTAGCTTAGAAGCTAATAAAGCAGTAAACTATCGCTTTTTATTTGGTGCGGCTAGAACAGTAGATGCTATCGCCGAAATAAGAGAACGCTATTTTGGTAAGGATAATGGTTTTGATAGTGTCAAGAAAAGCTATGATGATTATGTGTCAGAAGGGCAGGGTTGTATAACAATAGAAACACCAGATAAGGAACTTAACAATTTTATCAACCATTGGTTGCCAAGGCAGATGTATTATCATGGAGAAACCAATCGGTTGAGTACAGACCCACAAACACGTAATTATTTGCAAGATAATATGGGTATGGGATATGTAAAACCAGATACTGCACGTCAAGTATATCTCACAGCGTTGAGCCAACAAGAAGAGAGTGGAGCAATGCCAGATGGTGTGCTTATTCACCCAGATGCAGAGTTAAAATACATCAATCAAGTACCACATACAGATCATTGTGTATGGTTACCAGTATGTTTAAAAGCATATTTAGATGAAACAAATGATTATGATTTGTTAAAAGAAATAGTTCCTTTTGCAGGAAATACTAAAACGGCAACAGTAGCAGAACATATTCACATGGCGATGCGGTGGTTGTTGAAAACTAGAGATAAAAGAGGTTTAAGTTATATTGCTCAAGGAGATTGGTGTGATCCTATGAATATGGTTGGGCCAGAAGGAAAGGGTGTTTCTGGTTGGTTGACTTTAGCAACAGCATATGCCTTAAAGATTTGGTCAGAAATCTGTTTGCATGCTAATGATAAAGCACATGCAGAAGAATTTGAAGCTTCTGTAGAAGAATTAAATACTGCAGTAAATACACATTTATGGGATGGCAATTGGTATGCACGTGGAATTACTGATAACAATGTTGTTTTTGGTATAAAAACAGATCCTGAAGGACGTATTTTTCTTAATCCACAGGGATGGGCTTTGTTAAGTGGTGCTGCAGACGCTACTAAAACAAGTAGTATTCTAAAATCAGTTGAAGCACATTTAGAAAGTCCTTATGGTGTAGAAATGCTAGCACCATCTTTTACTGCAATGCGAGAAGATATCGGAAGAGTTACCCAAAAACATCCTGGATCTGCAGAAAACGGCTCCGTGTATAATCATGCAGCAGCGTTTTATATCTATGGCTTGTATACTAGTGCCGCTGATACTGATAAAGCGTATGAATTACTTCGTAAAATGATTCCTAGTGCTGAGGCAGCAGATATTGAGCAAAGAGGACAGTTACCTGTTTTTGTACCCAATTACTACAGGGGAGCCTATCGTCAGTTTCCAAGAACGGCAGGGCGCTCTAGCCAATTGTTTAATACAGGAACAGCAGCTTGGGTATATCGTTGTATGATAGACGGTTTATTTGGTATAAATGGTACCGTAAAAGGATTAAAAATAAAACCGAATCTCCCTAAATCATGGGATAGAGCAGCAGTAACTCGTAATTTTAGAGGTGCTATATTCCATATAAAAATAGAGCGAGATGCCGCAATTTCTGGGATACAAGTTAGTGTAGATGGCAATGTTTTGTCAGAGCCTATCATTACTCGTTTTGAGGAAGGAAAAACATATCAAGTAGAAGTTAAAGTGGCTTAATTTTTTTGTCTGATGTAAATCAATTTTTTACGTCAGTTCGAGTGCTAAACGTAAAGTGTTTTCTACTTTAAATTTAGTGTATCGACAACCTTTACTAGCATTAATTGTTCTCGATACATTTTTCTACATTCTATTCCGAAAAATACTCGAACTGACGATTCAACATATCTAAAGTGCATGATAGATGAATTGAAATATACTTATAAGTGTTTTTTCATAAGATAATCATCCATTACATAACCTTCTCCAATATCTTGAATGATGGGTTTTACATTTAGGAAGCCCATTTTCTCATAAGCTTTAATAGCAATGCTATTGTATTTATTTACGGTAAGATGTACACTAGTGCAATTTAATTGGGCAGCTCTATTTTCGGTAAAAACAAAGGCTTTTTTGCCAATGCCCTTAGCTCTTTGCGCTTTTAGAACATAAAATTTACTTAGAAACAAGGAGGTTTCTTCTTTAAGAATAGCGATATAACCAGACGAAATCTCCTGGTAAATAAGTATATAATATTCCATACCATTTTGCGCCTGATTCTCAATTGCAGCAATAGATTGATACTTATCTAGCATATAGCTTACCTGCACAGCGCCTATAATAGGAGTGTAATGTTCAGTCCAAATAGTTGTTGCTAAATCAGCAATCGTTTTAAAATCTGATTTTGAAGTAGCTTGTGTTATTTTGATCATTTATAAACTTCTTAGTTTAAGTAACATAACTAACATACTATTATAAATTTTATACCGTTTTTTAATTTGGAATCAAAAATAACAATAACTATGAAGTGGTACATATACGTTTTTGAAAATTATACTGATTTTGGTGGAAGAGCAAGGCGAATGGAATACTGGATGTTTACCTTATTTAATAGTATTTTCAGTATAGCTGCTATTATCCTTGATAATATATTTGAAATTACATTTGGAAGAACTCCCTATGGACCAATTTATATGATTTACCTTTTAATAACATTTTTTCCTGGATTATCCGTATCTGTGAGAAGATTGCATGATACAGGTAAAAGTGGCTGGTCTATGTTATTAGGAATTTTACCAATTGTAGGTTCTATATGGTTATTAATATTGATGACAACTGAAGGTGATAAAGGGGAAAATAAATACGGTAAGAACCCTAAAGGAGACAATAGTGATTTTATAGGTAATGAAGAATCTACTTCTTCTATAAATAAGAGTAGTGAAACTATCATACTAATCATTTTTGTTTGGATGATGGTTTCTAAAATATTTTTTACAACACTCCGCCATCTTTCTCCAGAGTATTATAAAGTTGATTTTTTTAAATATGTTGGTTTTTTTTCGAGTCTAATATGGGGGTTAATACCACTAGCCCTTGCTTTTGTAGTTAAAGATAAAACCAAACAAAATGTTCTATATGCACTTGGAGGAATTTATTTATTGTATACAATTTATGAACAAGTATCTCAACTTTTCTTTTATTAAAAGGAATATAAAATTTTAAAATATTTTTAAAACTTTGGTCCACTCATTTATTATATTAATCGTAATATTGCAATATATAAATAGAGTTGATTATGGGAGCCACTAAAACAGAAATATTTACAGAAGAGCAAAATCAGATAGCTTTAATTGCTAAAGTGCTTGGACACCCAGCCCGTATAGCTATTATACAACACTTATTTAAAATACAATCTTGTGTTTGCGGTGGTTTAGTAGAAGAAATTGGTTTAGCCCAACCTACAGTCTCTCAACATTTAAAAGAACTTAAGAATTTAGGTTTAATACAAGGAACTATAGAAGGTACTAGCGTTTGCTATTGTATAAATCAAGAAAAATGGGAGAAAATAGAAAGCTTATTTACTTCATTTTTAGGACAAAAAACAAATTCACAACACTGTTGCTAAATAAATAAAATAGATGAAATTATCAGAAATTAAAAATCACTTATCAGGTTTAGAAAGGATTGGTTTTAAATTGCCAAACGGATCATTAGTACCAAGTCATTTTCATGTTACAGAAGTTGGTAAAGTCACAAAACATTTTATTGACTGTGGAGGAACAGAACGGATCGAATCTGTAGTTAACTTTCAACTGTGGGAAGCAGATGATTATGACCATCGCTTACATCCAGAAAAGTTAATAAACATTATAGAATTATCAGAAAAAATAATTGGTTTAGGCGATTTTAATATTGAAGTTGAATATCAAGGTGATACCATAGGAAAATATGGATTGGATTTTGACGGGACTCATTTTATTTTAACAAGTACAAAAACGGACTGTTTGGCTAAAGAAAATTGTGGGATCCCTCAACAAAAACCAAGAATAAAAATGTCAGAATTGCAATCTCAAGGCGGTTCATGTACTCCAGGTTCTGGATGTTGCTAATTTAATTTTTACACAAAATGCTATTTAGTGCTATAAACTCAACGATCGATTCTTTGGAGATACAAACAATTTCTAAAGAAAGGAAAGCTATTTTACAAGAGTTAATCCATTTTATACAAGAAAAAAAAGAGCAACAAACTGCTATTAGACTTAACTTTATTTGTACTCATAATTCCAGAAGAAGTCATTTATCTCAGGTATGGGCACAAGCTATGGCTGCCTATTTTAAAATTGAAAATGTCTTTTCATATTCAGGAGGAACTGAAGCTACTGCGATGTTTCCTATGGCTGCAAAAGCATTAACAAACGCAGGTTTTCAAATGAGTACCCTTGCAGAAACTACAAATCCAATTTACAGTGTTCGTTATGCTTTAAACGAGCATTCTGTGATCTGTTTTTCAAAAACCTATGATGATTTGTTTAATCCGCAATCAGAATTCGCAGCTATTATGACCTGTTCTAGTGCAGACAAAGGTTGCCCTTTTATTGCAGGAGCAGAAAAACGAATCCCATTAACTTTTGAAGATCCAAAAGCTTTTGATGGTACTCCGCAACAAGAGGAGAAGTATGTAGAAAGAAGCTTGCAGATTGCAACAGAATTAAAATATGTTTTTTCCCAATTAAAATAAGCAATGAAAAAGAAATTAAGTTTTTTAGACAATTACTTAACACTGTGGATTTTTATAGCAATGGCAATTGGTGTGAGCGTTGGTTACTTTGTACCATCTTTTCCTAAAGTAATAGATTCTTTTAGTAATGGTACAACAAATATACCTATAGCTATTGGGTTAATAGTGATGATGTACCCGCCTTTGGCTAAAGTAAACTACAGGTTATTACCCAAAGTGTTTAAAAATATAAAAATCTTATCCATATCATTAGTATTAAATTGGATTATTGGTCCAGTTTTAATGTTTTTATTAGCGATAATTTTTTTACAAGATTATCCAGAATACATGGTGGGCTTAATCTTAATAGGTTTAGCGCGTTGTATAGCAATGGTTTTAGTCTGGAACGATTTAGCAGAGGGGAGTTCAGAATATGGTGCTGGTTTAGTAGCTCTAAACAGTATATTTCAAGTATTTGCCTATAGCTTCTATGCTTGGTTATTTATCACCGTTTTACCTCCTTATTTTGGTTTTGATGGGGCTATTGTAGATATTTCTGTTGTTACTATTGCGGAAAGTGTTGCTATATATCTTGGTATTCCATTTTTATTAGGCATCCTAAGTAGGTTTATAGGCGTAAAACTTAAAGGAGAAGAGTGGTATACCAAACGATTTATTCCAATCATATCTCCTTTAACCCTCATTGCATTATTATGTACTATTGTGCTTATGTTTTCTTTAAAGGGTGAGCTTATTGTACAAATACCTATGGATGTTTTACTCATTGCTGTGCCTTTATTGATCTATTTTGTATGTATGTTTTTAATAGGGTTTTTTATGTGTAAAGCTACTGGAGCCACATATGATAAAAATGCTGCTATAGCTTTTACTGCTGCTGGTAATAATTTTGAATTAGCTATTGCGGTAGCAATCGCAGTTTTTGGTTTAAATTCTGGTCAAGCTTTTACTGGAGTTGTTGGCCCGTTAGTAGAAGTGCCAGCATTAATTCTATTAGTTAGAGTTGCATTTTGGTTGCGGAAAAAGTATTATAAAAATGAAATAAAAGAGATTGTCAATTAACGTATTAGAATTAATATGTTAAGTCGTAAGTTCGAGTGTATTTTCGTAATACAATGGAGAAAAAATGTATCGAGAACCTTTTTGTTAAGTGGGTCATTGATCCACTAAATTTAACGTTCAAAATATTTTAAATGTAGTACTAGAACTTGCCTAAGACTTGAAACAGTTTATAAAGATCCAAAAGCTTATTATTGCTTATTTTCATTTAAAACTTTAAAAGCTACATCTGGATAGTCAGTAATAAGATATTCTAAACCCCACGAAATTGCTTTTTTCATATCATCGGGTTCGTTTAGTGTATATGCACCACTACTTATCGTACCTTCATTGATGTTATTTTTACTTAAATAATAATAATATCTATTTACAGAACTCACCTTTTTTAAGGGTTTAAAATAGCCAAATTGCAATTCCCTATCATAATATAAGGGAAAGATATCTGAAGTAGCAAATATTAATTGATGACACTCTAAGTTTGGATTTATAAGAGCAATTTCTTTTAAATATGCACGCTCAAAAGACTGTATGATAACATTGGAGGCAGAATTTGTTTTTGCTATAATGTCTATAAGTTTAGGGACTAAACCTTCATAAATTCCCTTTTTTGGCCATTTTATTTCAATAAGTAGTTTTACTCTATGGTCAACAAAATTGATCAGTTCTTCTAGTGTGAGTATTTTTTCATTTTTAAATTGACTTTTAAACCAGCTACCAGCATCTAATTTTTGTATTTCTGCTAATGTTAAATCTTCTATTTCTCCTTCAGAATTTGTAGTTCTTTCTACATTAGAGTCATGAATAACAACAATTTCATGATCAGCGGTAAGGTGAATATCAAATTCAATAAGATCTACATTTAAGTCAATAGCCTTTTGAAAAGAAGCTAAGGTATTTTCTGGTGCATAACCTGCAGCACCACGATGTCCAATAATTTTTATTTTTTTATTTTCTGTTGTAGTATCAGGAGAAGACAACGTAAATCTTAAAAAAGGAAATACAAGGCATGCTACAATAAAAAATAAAGATGATGCAAGTCGGCGGGCTATTTTTTTAGATATTACCATAAATAGTTGAGAATTGATTTGTAAAAATAGGAATAGTATCGTTAGGAAGCATTTGATCTAATAATATGTCACCAATTCTAACGCGAACTAGTCTTAGTGTTGGAAAACCTACTGCAGCTGTCATTTTACGAACTTGACGAAACTTACCTTCGGTAATAGTAATTGTAATCCATGAATTTGGTCTATGCCTGTTAATACGAATTCTTTGATCAGGCTCAGGAAGAATAGGTATGGTATGTAATAGTTTTGCTTTACACGGTTTAGTCATATATTTTTGACCACGAAAACCTATTTCAACTCCTTTTTCTATTAATGCCAGCGCTTTAGGCGTAATCTGCCCGTCTAATTGCACATAATATTCTTTTTCTATTCCAGAACGATTTACAGTATCACTTAATTTTCCATTAGTAGTAAGTAGTAATAAACCTTCAGATTTTTCATCTAACCTTCCAATAGGCATTATTCCCTTGGGGAAAGCATAAATTTCGCTTAAAAAATGCTTTTTTTTCATCTCTTTAGCATCATTAGAGCTAAATTGACTTAACATTCCATAGGGTTTATATATTTTAAAGTGCAGATGGTTATCGATACACATTATATAGGTATGATTTTTCCATAAAAAGCTTTTAATATGGAAGAGTTTTAATTACTGTTTTCTTCATATTATGTACAATAATATTTAAAAGCCACATAGTATGCAATTAAAATATTGTATTAGAAATTGATCTTGTTGGGCATTATTAAAGTATATATTGCTTGAAAACCAATTGTATTAGAATTAAAAACCTGCTAACTATTTACTTTGTTAGTTTTTGTGATATTATCTATTTGTCAAAATATAAGCATAAAACATATCATCTTATCATAATTAACAGCAGATTGTTAATAAAATGTGAATTTATGCTTGTGTAACTGAAATACTTTATATATTTTCGTATACGAAATACCGTATACCGTATACAAAATACAATTTATTAAGATTTAATGCTATGACAGAAATTTTAAATAATGAATTAAGTAATCAAGCATACGCAAGAGTAAAGTCAATGATAATCTCTAAAAAATTGCCTCCTGGTCAAAAAATAGTACAGGATAAATTGGCAGAAGATTTAGGGATTAGCAGAACGCCTTTACGTTCGGCTTTACAGATGTTAGAGGGTGAAGGCTTAATAAAATCTATTCCTAGAAGAGGCGTAGTGGTAAGGGAATTTAAGAATGATGAGATAGTTGAAATATATGAATGTAGGATGGCATTAGAAGGAGCAGCAGTAAGGTTGTTTACAGAGAAGGCATCGCAAAATGAAATAGATGAGCTTAAAAAACTTTTTGAGCCCTTTATGGATGGTGAAATAAATGATGTAGCCTATCAAGAAGCCGATGCTATATTTCATGATATGCTTATAAAAGGAAGTGGGAATTCTTTTTTACACAGACTCTTTAACAAAGGGAATCTATTAGTGTGTATTGATTTATTAGGACTTTTACGACCTGCAGAAGAAACCATTAACGAACATGTTGATATTATTTCAGCTATTGAAAAAAGAGATCAAGATTTAGCGGAATCACTTGCTAAATTACATTTAGATAAAACAAGACAATTAATCTTAAAAAAAATTAATGCCTAGCAATAGCAATAGCTTTTTTCCTATTCGGTACCGCATGGTTTTCGGTACATTTATTTTATCAATGATTGTACTCTTTGATAGAATTCTAATATCTGTTGCTAAAGATCCTGTTGCAAGTGATTTAGCTTTATCGGATAAACAAATGGGATGGGTGCTTTCTATTTTTGCACTAGGTTATGCTCTTTTTCAAACCCCATCGGGTTATCTAGCAGATAAGCATGGTGCTAGAAAAGTATTAACGGTAGTAGTTAGCATCTGGTCAATTTTTACTGCTTTAACTGGAGCAGTTTACAATTTCTTTGCGCTATTAGTTGTACGGTTTTTATTTGGAGTAGGAGAGGCAGGTGCTTTTCCTGGTATGGCTCGCGCTATCTTTAAATGGATGCCCATGAAGGAAAGAGGCTTAGTACATGGTATTAATTTTTCTGGTGGTAGAATTGGGGCGGCAATAGCTTTACCCATAGTTGCTTGGCTCATAGATCTTGTGGGTTGGAGAATGAGTTTTGTAATTCTTGGCGGTCTTGGCATTTTATGGGCCTTAGTTTGGTACTGGTGGTATAGAGACAATCCTAAAAATCATAAATCAGTATCAGTAGAAGAATTAAAAGTTATAAACACTGGAATTCCAGAAGCTACTCCTACTGAGAACAAAGAATCAATTTCTTTTACAAAGATGTTTAGTTCTAAAGGAATGTGGTTGCTTATGATACAGTATTTCTGTAGTAATTTCACCTTTTTCTTTTGCTTAACATGGCTATTTCCTTATTTAAAAACTACCTACAATTTGGATGTAGTAGAAGCGGGTTTTTATTCATCAGCACCATTTATTTTTGGAGCGTTAGGGAATTGGGTTTCTGGATACATAGTAGATACTATATATAAGAAAGGAAAATGGAGTCTTTCAAGAAAAGTACCCGCAATTATTGGGTTTTTATTGGCTACAATTGGTATCGTGGGGAGTATTTATATGGATGAAGTTGTAGGGGCAGTTATTTTTATTTCTCTGGCTGTTTTTGGGGCTGATATGACTTTGAGTCCATCTTGGTCAACATGTTTAGATGTAGGGAAAGAATATTCAGGTGCGGTTAGTGGTACGATGAATATGGCAGGTAATTTAGGCTCTTTTTTAACAGCTTTAGCCTTTCCTTATATGGTAGATTATGCAAGCAAAGTATATTCTGGTGATCCACATACTCCCTTTTTCTTTCTGGCTGCACTATTAAATTTAATTGCAATTCCAGTTTGGTTAAGTATTAAACCAGAAAAACCATTACAATTAACAAGTTAAAGAATATTATAGATCATGATAAAGTATACTGAGTTTAAGGAAGTTTGTCAACAATCAATTGAAATGATTGAAAAAGCTGGCATCTATCTTACAGATGAAGATAAGACAAAAATGACTGCTGCAGATTTTGGATTAAGTCATATCAAAAAAGAAGGAGTTCAAATATTAACCATGTTTCAAACAGGACGTATTGCTGGTAAGATATTAGTCTTATTACCCAACCAAACGGAGCCAGAGCACTGGCACCCTACTGTTGGAGATGATGCAGGGAAAGAAGAGGTAATAAGAGCTATTAGTGGAGAGTTGTATTTCTATATTCCTGGAGAAGATAATATGAAGCATGGTTTTATTGTAAATGGAAAAGAAAACTGTTACACCATGCGAAATGAGGTGGTTATGAAACCTGGTGATCAGTTAGAACTGCCAGCAGGAACAAAACATTGGTTTCAGGCAGGAGCTAAAGGTGCAGTGATGTATTCTTTTTCAACAACAGTTACAGATTTAAATGATCAGTTTACCGACCCAGATATTGTTAGAGAAACTATAATTGAAGAAGCACCTTCTAGTGTGTTAAAATAAATAATAAGAAAAGAAATAAATCAGACAAATGAAGCAGAGTATAATTACAGCATTTTTAAGTAAAACACAAGATAGATTTTCAGAATATCAAGAACCCACAGGATTAAAAGAACGATTAGAAATTGTTCAGAAAATTGATGGTGTAACAGGTGTTGAAATTGTTTTTCCATATGAAACTGAAGAAGCAGCTGCTACAAAGAAGTTAATGAGTGATATGGGACTTGAGTTTGCTGCCGTTAACGCTAATATTAAAAAAGAAACAAAATGGGTGCCAGGTGCATTATCTAGACCAAAGGAAAATTTGAGAAATGATGCAGTGCAAATGATTAAAGATGCTAAAGATTATGCACTTGCTGTTGGAGCACCTTTGGTAACCTGTTGTCCATTATCTGATGGTTATGATAATTTATTTCAAGTTGATTATCAAAAAGGATGGAAATACATGATAGATGCCTTTGCCGAAGCAGCAGATTATAAACCAGAAATGCCTTTGTTTGTAGAGTATAAAATTAATGAAACAAGAGTAAATTGCTTTTTAGATAGTTGTGCTAAAACTATAGTGTTCTTAAAGGAAGTACAAAATGCTGCTACTGGAATTACTATAGATTTTGGACACTCTTTATTAGCAAAAGAGAATCCAGCAGAAGTACTAGCAATGTGCGAACAATCTAATGTAGATTACTATTTGCATACTAATGATAATGATTGGCAATTTGATTGGGATTTAATTGGAGGATCAAGAAACTTTTTGCATACCGTAGAATTTATGTTTTACGCTAAAGAATTTGGTTATAACAAATACTTTACTGCCGATGCTTCTCCAAGAATTTTTGATATGCTTGGTTTTTTTAGAGAACATGCAGAAATGAATAAAGCTATATGGAATATTGTAGAAAACTTAGATAGAGATAAATATAGACGATTAATGCATGAGGAGAAGCATATGGATTTAATGCAAATGGTTAGAAAAGAGATATATAGATTATAATAACTTATTTATGCCAGAACAAACACTTAGAATGACCTATGATGAAGCTAAACTGCTTATGAAAGAAGCGGTTAAATCTGCTCATCATCATAATGTACCTGGAGCTATTGCTATTGTAAATACAGGAGGGAGTCTTATTTTATTAGAAAGTTTGGATAATACCATGAGTAGTGCTTCTAAAATTGCTATCGGAAAAGCAGCTACAGCTGCGGCATTTAAAAGACCTACAATTGATATTGAAAACGTAGTGCTTGAAGGAAGAACTCCAATGCTAGTTTTAAACTGCGCCACTTTAGAATCATATGTACCTTTAAAAGGAGGTTACCCAATATGGCATAATGAAGAATTACTAGGTGCAATAGCAGTGGCAGGTACCATGGATGCAGAAATGGATGAAGTAGTTGTTTTAGAAGCTTTAAAAAATAAAAGTTGGTAGGGTAATGCCAAGAGTAATTTTTTAAAAGATAAAAAGAAAACCAAAATTGACCAATTAAGGTACAGAGACCAGTTAATTATGAAAAAATACTTTTGTATTAGCATGATATGTTTTGCTGTTTTGTTGGGTTGTAACAACCTAAACGAAAGTAACTGGCATTGGGAAACTGTTTCTGCTAAAGGAGAACCAACTGCAAGACATGAAGCAGGTTTGGTAGCCTATAAAGATAAAATTTATCTGATAGGAGGAAGAAGAATAAACCCTACGGATGAATTTAATACCAAAACCAATACCTGGACAGCAAAATCACCAACCCCTATTGAGTTACATCATTTTCAACCAGTAGTAGTGGATAATGCTATTTATTTAATGGGAGCAATGACTGGTAAATGGCCAAATGAAAAACCGCTTGAAAAAATTATCATTTATTATCCAGAAGAAGACCGGTACGAATATAGCCACGAAATACCAGAAAATAGACGTAGAGGTGGTGCTGGAGCAGTATATTATGATGGTAAAATTTATATAGTAGGAGGTATTACAAATGGTCATATAGATGGATACAAAGCTTGGTTTGATGCATATGATCCTAAAACAGGAAAATGGACAGTTTTACCAGATGCACCAGATGCAAGAGATCACTTCCAGGCTGTTATAAACAATGATAAATTATATGCCTTTGCAGGTCGTAGAACTTCTAAAAGAACAGAACAAGATATGGCACTAACCAGTAGTCATGGTAATATTTATAATTTTAAAAGTAATGAGTGGGAACCAGTAACTGAAAATTTAAGAATCCCTACGCAAAGAGCAGGTAATTTTGCTTTTACATGGAATAATGAAATTATTATTGGAGGAGGAGAAAGTATCAACCAAGAACCTGCCCATAACGAAGTTGAATCTTATAATGATAAAACAAAAACATGGCACAATTGGCCTTCATTGCTAGAAGGACGCCATGGAACAGGATTTGTGATAGTAGATGATTATGTGTATACCGCTTCTGGAAGTGCTAATAGGGGAGGTGGCCCTGAACTTACTACAATAGAACGTTTGCAATTGCCTAAAGAAAGTATTAAAGAAGGGAATAAAGTTGTAGATCTTAGCCCTGTATACAAACAATGGCATACAGTAACACTAGCTTTTGAAGGGCCAGAAACATCTGAAAAAGCAAAAGATAATCCATTTTTAAATTACCGTTTGGATGTTATTTTTAAACATAAAGATGCAGCATATGCGATCCGTGGTTTTTATGCTGCAGATGGTAATGCTTCAGAAACAAGTGCTGATAAAGGAAACATATGGAAGGTTAAGTTCTCACCAAATCTTAAAGGTGATTGGAATTATTCTGCTGTTTTATATCATAAAGATAGTATTGCTATTAAAGGAGATATAGCAACAGCCAAAACTATGGCTATTACCAATAGAGAAGGTCGTTTTTTGGTGGAAGAGTCCGATAAAGATGGAGTAGATTTTAGAGCAAATGGTCGTCTGGTAGCTTCTAACGGGTATTATAAATTTGAAAGTTCTGATAGGTATTGGCTCAAAGGAGGAGCAAACAGCCCAGAGAACATGTTAGCCTATGTAGATTTTGATAATACATACCGTATGAAATCTCAAAATAGAGAAGGAGAGGCTAGCGTGAATGGCGAAATACACTCTTTTGCTCCACATTTAAAAGATTGGCAAGAAGGAGATCCTACTTGGAAAAAAGGTAAAGGTAAGGCTATAATAGGTGCATACAATTATTTAGCAAGCAAAGGAATGAATTCTTCTTATTTCCTAATGATGAATATTTTAGGAGATGGTAAAGATGTGTGGCCATACTCAACTCCAGAAGACTTTACCCGTTTTGATGTAAGTAAGTTAGAGCAATGGGAAATTGTATTTCAGCACATGCAAGCAAAAGGGGTTTTATTGCATATGGTAATTCAAGAAACCGAAAATGAAACAATGCTTGATAATGGCGATACTGGAACCTACAGGAAATTGTATTTTAATGAATTAATCGCTCGTTTTGGACATCATTTAGCATTGAATTGGAATTTAGGGGAAGAAAATGGTGCGGCAGAGTGGTCGCCTATTGGGCAAAATGATAAGCAAAGAAAAGCAATGGCAAAATTCCTTAAAGAGAATGACCCTTATAATCATCCAGTGCTTTTGCATACCCATTCTCATGATCCTTTAAGAAGCGATATTTTAGATTCAATTATAGGCTATAAATATGTTGATGGTTTATCGCTTCAACAAGAACAACGAACAGAAACCGCAGCAGTAATTAAAAAATGGAAGAAAAAGTCTAAAGAAGCAGGAAACGAATGGCTTATTACTATGGATGAAATAGGAATGTGGCATACGGCTGTATTACCAGATAATGAAGATCCAAACCATAATACAATTAGGCAGTATGTATTATGGGGTACATTACTATCTGGTGGTGCTGGTGTTGAGTGGTATTTTGGTGCAAAACATCCACATAATGATCTTACTTCCGAAGATTGGAGACAAAGAGATAGACTATGGACTTTAACAGATTATGCCTTAAGATTTTTCAGAGAAAACTTACCATATTGGAAAATGGAACCAGAACATCAATTAATTAATGTAAAAAATGTATATTGCTTACGTGAAGAAGGAAAAGTATATGCTATATACTTACCTGAAATAAATAATTTAAATACAATAAATTTAACAAATATAGAAGGAGATTTTACACTAAAATGGTTCGATCCATTGAATGGGGGAGAATTACAATCAGGGAGTATTAACACAATAAACGGAGGAGGAATCAGAAGATTGGGAAAACCTCCAATACGGAAAATAAATTCAAATCTTGAAGATTGGGTTTGTCTAATAAAATTAAAATCTAACTAATTGAATTAATAATTAATTAAAAACTATAAACTTTGCCAATGAGATAAACTATAAGACATAAAATAGAGATGTATTAAAAGACATCCTAACTCAAATTAATAAAAAAACTAACTTAGTTACTAAATTTCAAAAAATATGAAAAACAAAAAAGGTTTTAAGCTTTTATGGCTTAATTCAAAACAATTAAACAAAAAAATAGGAGTATTTGTTTTTATTTTTACAGTATTATTTTCTACAAGTAACGTAACCGCCTCATCAAATATTGATGATATAATTTCAGAAAATAAAACTTCGGAACAATCCACAATTACTGGAACGGTTACAGATGAAAATGGAACACCATTGCCTGGAGCCAACGTAATAGTGAAAGGAACAACTAATGGTACACAAACAGATTTTGATGGTAATTATTCGATTACCGCTCCAAGTGATGCAACTTTAATAGTAAGTTATATTGGTTTTACAACGCTAGAAGTAGCTGTAAATGGGAGAAGCTCAATAACCATACAACTATTAGAAGATGCCTCAAAATTAGATGAAGTTGTTGTGGTTGCTTATGGAACTTCAACTAAAAAAGATTTAACTGGAGCTGTTGCTGTTATTGGCGGTGATGAACTAAATACTTTTCCAGCAACAACAGTAGATCAAGCCTTGCAAGGTAAAACTGCTGGGGTGCAGATTACCTCTAATTCAGGAGCTCCTGGATCTCCAGTTACCGTAAATATTCGTGGTGTAGGTTCTTTTGGTAGTACTACGCCATTGTATGTTGTAGATGGTTTTCCAACCCAAGATATTTCTTTTATCAATCCAACGACGATCCAATCCATTTCTATTTTAAAAGATGCTTCTGCTACTGCCTTATATGGGGTACGGGCAAGTAATGGTGTTGTTATTATACAAACCAAACAAGGGCAATCTGGAAAGGTACAGGTAGAACTTAACTCCTTTGTAGGATTTAGGACAGCTCCTAATGAAGTAGATGTATTAGGAGTTAACGATTTCGCCTCTTTTGCACTTGAATTGGCCAATAGTACTGATGATAATATTAGAGGGAATGCAATTCCTTATTCAGGATGGGAAAACCCCTCAGCTTTGAGAAATATTAACTGGCAAGACGAAATTTTTAACTCTGCCCTAAGTAGAAGTGTAACTGCTAGTGTACGTGGAGGGAGTGAAAAAATTAGAGGCTCCTTATCTTTGGGACTTTATGATGAAGAAGGAACATTATTAGGATCAGATTTTGTACGTTATGATATTGGCTTTAATGGTACTTATAATGTAACTGATAAGCTTAAAGTCAATGCCAGTATTAAATATGTTACTTCTCAAAGTTTCCAAACATTGGGATCTGGTCGTAATGCATTATTAAATCTTTATGCTACTATACCTCATTTGGCTCCTGCAGGAGAGGCTAATCTTAGAGGAGGAACAAATCCTACTAATTTTCCGGTAGATGCAAACGGTAACTTTGGTGCCTTCCCAGATGTTGGTAATGAGGCTTTTAGAGATGGTAGAAACTGGGTAGCAATAGCTACAGAAAATGACCAAGACAATATTAGAAATACCATTTTGGCAAATGCTGATGTTCAATGGGACATTTATGGTGGGCTTTCTACACAAGTAAAAATTGGTGGACGTGTAGCTAATCAAGCAGATTCATTCTTTCAGCCACAATACTACCGGAGTAACGGAAATATTGATGTAAGAGATAATGCTACATTCAGCACCAATCAATTTACCCAAAATGAATGGCTTGCTGAATACCTATTGAAGTACAACAAAACTTTTAATGAAAAGCATACTATTGATGTCTTGGCGGGGGTTTCTGCCCAGCGCGAATTTACACGTTTTGCGGGTCTTACAGGAATAGGCTTCTTAAGTAACGATTTAAGAAGTAATGCAGCAGCTGATGATATCCAAAACTCCTTTGGTGGGGCTAATAGACGAACACTTGCAAGTACCTTTGGAAGAATTAACTATAATTTTGATAGTAAATATTATGCTACAGCAAACATTCGAAGAGATGGGGTAGGTAATGTTTTTGGTCCTGAAAATATTTTTGGTATTTTTCCTTCCTTTGCGGTTGGATGGAATATTGACGAGGAATCTTTCATGGAAGATTCTAAGTTCAATGTGTTGAAATTGCGTGGAAGTTGGGGAGAAACGGGTAACTTTAGTGGTATTCCTGCATTTCAATTCGCTTCATTATTCAACAGCGGTTCTCCACTTAATGACGCTAGTTTTGCATTTGATGGCTCTAACACTAATTTAGGATTAGCGCCTACAGGACTACCAAATCCAGGACTCATCTGGGAATCTCAAGTACAAACCAACGTAGGTTTAGAAGGAGAATTGTTTGATAGTAAACTTTATTTTACGATAGATTACTATAATAGAGAATCAAGTGATTTCTTATTTCAAACAAATGTTCCACCACAAACAGGTTTTTTAACACAGGCTCAAAACGGAGGTACAGCTGTAAATAAGGGCTTTGAATTCTCTGTAGGCTATCGTGGGGAGAAAAATGATTTTGGCTGGGATATCAATGCTAATTTAACTACTGTTGATAATGAAATTACAGATTTAATTGGAGAAATTGACGAAGTAACTTTCTTTAACCAATTTTTAGACTCTTTTGATGCAGACTCGTTTTGGTTTGATGTAACTAGATCTGAACTTGGTGGTGAAGTTGGGTCTTTCTACGGATTTGTAGCCGATGGCATTTTCCAAAATCAATCGGAAATAGATGCTTTAAATACTGCTTCGCCAAACGGGGCTTACCAAGACGAAGAGACTGCTCCAGGAGATCGAAGATTTAGAGATTTGAACGGTGATGGAGAGATTACTGCAGATGATAGAATGGCTATAGGTAGTCCAGTTCCAGATTTCTATGGGAGTTTAAATTTAAATTTTAATTATAAAAATTTTGATATTGGTTTTAATTTTTATGGACAATATGGAAATGAAATATTAAATTTGGTACAAAGAGAGTTACAGAGTGCTTCTGGTTTTGGAAATAATGCTTCTTTCTCTAATGTAAGTACAGAATATTTCCAAAATCGATGGACTGGTGAAGGTACTAGTAATGTGTTTGCAAGAGCATTGATAGATGACGGAGATATCCAAAACAATAGGGCATCAAGCCACTTTGTAGAGGATGGGTCATTCCTAAGATTACGTAATTTAAATATAGGGTATACTTTACCTTCTGCAATTTCTGAAAAATTAGGTATTGGTTCACTAAGAATTTATGGTAGTGCTCAGAATCTTTTTACCATTACAAATTATTCTGGTTCCGATCCTGAAATAGGTCAGAATGCAGATATTAATGGGAACAGTAGTGTAACTACTCGTGGTATCGATAATGGTGCTTTTCCATTGTCTAAGACTTATACATTTGGTTTGAATTTTAATTTTTAATAATTGTTATGAAAAAAGTAAATTTTTTATCTGTAAGGAAAATGGCGGTATTTACCATTTTTTCGCTTGTGTTATCAGGTTGCTCTGAAGAGTTTGTTGTTGATCAAGATCAAAGCTCTATTAGTAGTGATATTGTGTTTAATTCAGACGTTACTGCTACTGCAGCCGTAACGGGGGTGTATGATGGTTTTCAAAACGATTCTCAAGGGGATCCTGGATTACCTAATGAATATAATGTAAAAGGTATTTTTGCCATGGCAAATTACCCAACCATTGATTTTCAGGTTTCAACCAGACGATCAGAAAACGATTTCTTCAATTTTGAAGTAAATCCAGATGGTGATGAAGCAACAAAGATTTGGCCTAATAATTACAGACAGATTGGAAGGGCGAATATCGCCTTGGAAGGCCTTAGAGGTGCTCTTGAATCTGGAGCTGCTTTAACAGCAGATTTAGGTAACCGTTTGGTTGGTGAAGTTTTGGTACTACGTGCTATATCCTATCAATATCTAACTGCTACTTATGGTGATGTACCCCTAGTATTAAGTTCTTCCGATGATCCTTTTAAGGGTAGAGACCCTGAAGCAATGGTTCATGAACAAATCGTTGCTGATATGGAAGAGGCTATTCCTTTATTGCCATGGTCTCAAGATCCTGAAAGAGGTCGTGTAACTAAAGGTACTGCGTATGCAGTATTGGGAAATTCTCATATGTGGCTTGGACAATATGCAGAGGCAGTAACTGCATTTGAAGCTATTGAAGGTGGAGGAGTAACTTCTTTGGAACCTAATTATTTAGATATTCATGCTTTGGCAAATCCTAATGGCGTAGAATCCTTGTTTGAATTACAATGGGCTGCCAACGGTGACTTAAGCTGGGGTAGAAATGACGAAGTTAATATTCTGCAGCTATTTTCAATGCCAACAGACATTACAGGAAGTGGTGGGTTTGCAGGAATTCCAACGCAAGAACTATGGGAATCTTTTGAGGCAGGAGATACAAGACGCGTTGCTACCGTTATAGGCCCTGGAGAGGAACATCCAGATCCATTAATTAATATTAATATGTATGATGGTGTTGACATAAATACAGTTGGAACCGTTGCAGATCCATGGACAGGTGCACCTGCAGGTGAAGCCGAAAATGATCAAAGAACAGGATACTGGGGTGTTAAAGGTTGGAGAGATCCTAGTATAGAAGGTTGGGGACGCACAATCCTTTTTGGTGGTCAAGGTCATATATGGATACGTTATGGAGAAGTTCTTTTAAGTTTGGCTGAAGCTGCCTTAAAAGATGGACAAACTGCAAAAGCGCAAGCAGCTTTGGATAGAGTAAGAGCACGTGCTTTCGCAGGAAGCGCTCCGCCTATGACTGCAACAATGGAAAATATATTACAAGAATATAGACATGAATTGGCGGGTGAATTCTCTTTATGGCCTGTAATACGAAGATCAGGAATGGCACGCGAATTTCTTATGGCAAACTATGGTATTAATCTGCCTGAGGGGCTCGATTTATTTCCTTTGCCAAATGCCGTTTTAGGAACAAACCCTAATCTTACACCCAACCCAGGGAATTAATAAATTTGTTTGAGTTAGTTAAGAAGGGGGCTTTGAATAATTTGTTCGAAAGCTCCCTTCTTTTTATTTAATTTTAGATGATGAAAAGTAGTTATTTCATAGTATTAGTACTATTTATTCTTATTTCTTGTAATGAGAATAATAAAAAGCAGTTCAGTCTAATTTCTTCAGAAAACACAAATGTTTTTTTCTCTAATACTATTAAAGAAACAGATAGTTTAAATTATTTTAACTACCCATATATGTATATGGGAGGAGGTGTTTCTGCTGGAGATATAAATAATGACGGTCTTGTAGATTTATTTTTTACAGCTAATATGAAACCCAATTCTTTATACCTTAATAAAGGAGATTTTAAGTTTCAAGACATTACCAATAAGGCCAATATAGCTGGTGATGATAGGTGGTTTACTGGAACTACTATGGTAGATATAAATAATGATGGCTTTTTAGATATTTATGTAGGTGTTTCTGGTAAAGGAGAAAATAGAAATAACCTTTTATACATTAATAATGGGGATTTAACTTTTACAGAAAAAGCAGTTGAATATGGTATAAATAATAACGGACATACAACACAGAGTACTTTTTTTGATTATGACAATGATGGTGATTTAGACCTCTATGTAGCAAATTATCCGCCAACACCTTTTAAAAGTCCAGTGTCTTTATACTACCGAAAATCTAAAAACCCTAAAATTGAAGAGTCAGATATTTTGTATAAGAATAATGGAGATGGAACATTTACAGATGTAACTATAGAATCTGGTATTTTAAATTTTGGATTATCCCTCAGTGCAACAAATGGAGATTTTAACAATGATGGGTGGCAAGATATTTATGTCTCTAACGATTTTGATTCTGCTGATTACTTATACATTAATAACCAAGATGGTACATTTAAAGAAATTGCTAAAGAAGCTGTAAACCATACATCTCAGTATGGTATGGGTGTAGATATCGCCGATTATAACAATGATATTTTACTCGATATTGCTCAAGTGGATATGACACCTGAGGATAATAGAAGATCTAAAGCAAATATGTCTAGTATGAACCCAATTGGTTTTACAAAAATGGTAAAAGCTGGATTAAATTATCAATATATGCAGAATAGTCTTCAATTAAACAGAGGAAATGATGATAAAGGAAATCCTATTTTTAGTGAAGTTTCTAGAATAGCAGGAATCTCAACTACAGATTGGAGTTGGTCTATTCTTTTCTCAGATCTTGACAACGATGGTTGGAAAGATGTTACGATTTCTAATGGAACTAGAAGAGATATTAATAACAGAGATTATTTCATTGAATTAAAATCTAGAAACCATTTTGGAGGAGTAAAATTAACAGCAGAAGAAATAGATAAGATACCATCAGAAAAAATATCAAATTATATTTTTAAGAATATGGGTAATTATACATTTAAAAATATGGTTGCCGAATGGGGTTGGGAAGAAAAAACATTTTCTAACGGCTCTACGTATGCAGATTTAGATAATGATGGTGACTTAGATTTTATAATTAATAATATTGATCAAGAAGCATCAATTTATAAAAATAATAACCTAGATCATAATAACTATTTACAAGTTAGTTTAAATGGTCCGGAAAATAATAAAAACGGTCTTGGAGCCAAAGTTTATATTACAACTAAAAATGAACTAAAACAATTTAGTGAGTTAACTTTAACAAGAGGTTTTCAATCTTCTGTGGCACCAAAGTTACATTTTGGATTGGGAAAAGAGAAAAAAGTAAGTGTTAAAGTAGTTTGGCCTAACGGAAGTATTTCAAAAATAGAAGATGTTAACAGTAACCAAAATTTAGTTGTTGATTATTCTACTTCTAAAGCTCAAGAATCATTATTAGCAAAAAATAATTTCGTATTTGGAACTGTAATATTGGACTCAATTGATGTTGATTTTAAGCATATTGAGAATGTATATGATGATTATAGAAAAGAGCCTTTGTTGCCACACAAAATGTCAATGCAGGGTTCTGGAGTTGCAGTTGCAGATATAAATGGAGATGGTTTAGAAGATTTTTATATGGGTGGAGCTTTAGGACAAGCAGGAGCATTATTTATTCAAAATAAACAGGGGAAATTTAATAGGACTAATGATAGTATTTGGGAAGTAGATAAAAATAAAGAAGATATGAGTGCTTTATTTTTTGATGCTGATAACGACGGAGATAAAGATTTATATGTGGTAAGTGGAGGAAATGAATTGATTGGTAATGATTTATCAAATTTTAAAGATCGTCTTTATATTAATAATGGAGAAGGTAATTTTGCAAAGAGCGAAAATAGTATACCAAATATAACAACCAGTGGTTCTAGAGCTGTAGCAGGTGATTATGATGCAGATGGAGATTTAGATCTTTTTATTGGAGGAAAATTGGTTGCAGGTCAATATCCGTGGCCTACAAAAAGCTATATTTTAAATAATGAAAATGGTGTCTTCAAAGATGTTACTACTCAAATAGCACCAGATTTTGAAAATATTGGAATGATAAATGATGCAGTATGGACAGATTTTGATACTAATGGAACCTTAGATTTAATAGTAGTAGGAGAATGGACTCCAATTCTATTTTACAGTAATGTAGGAGGGAGTTTTAAGAATGTAAGCCAGAATACAGGTTTAAATAATACTAGCGGTTGGTGGTCAGGCATAACTCAAGATGATTTTGATAATGATGGTGATATGGATTATGTGGTAGGTAATTTGGGTTTAAATTATAAATATCAGGCAACAAAAGATGAGCCTTTTGAAGTATATGCGGACGATTTTGATAATAATGACGCAAAAGATATTGTTTTAAGTTATTATAACTTTGGTAAACTATTCCCTGTAAGAGGCAAATCATGTTCTTCTCAACAAATACCGTCATTAAAGAAAAAATTTGATAATTATAATTCATTTTCTGTAGCAGACGTTACCGAAGTATATGGAGAGGACAAATTAAAAAATGCGGAAATACATTATAAAGCAGAGACATTTGCAAGTAGTTATATTGAGAATTTAGGGAATGGAAAATTTAAACTTACTAGCTTGCCTAAAGAAGTTCAGTTTTCATCAGTAAATAAAATTATTTCTCAAGATATAGATCAAGATGGTTTTAAGGATATTCTCACCGGAGGTAATTTATATGTTTCTGAAATTGAAACACCAAGAAACGATTCTAGTATTGGTGCATATTTAAAAGGAGATGGCAAGGGTAACTTTACTGCAATATCTAGTAATGTTAGTGGCTTAGTAATGAGAGGAGATGTTAAAGACCTCTCTTCAATAATGATTAATGGAGCTAGATTCTTTATTGCTGTAAAGAACAATGACTACCCTCAATTTATTAAATTAAACTAATTTTTCAATATTCATAAACTTGATATAGAATAGGATTGACAAATGAATAAAACGCTGTCATATAATGATTTTTATGCTATTTATTCAAAAATAAAGAGAACCATAAATACGATAGCCATAAATATTATACAACATATATTTTCTCTCTAAAAAGCTTATTTTCCATTACTAATATGACAAGAATTTTATATGGTATTCTTAACTTTTAGTAGATTTTAATAAGGCTCATAAAGTTAAATCTTTTTAACTTCATGAGCTTTATCTTGTTTTATTTTTCAAAGTGACCCCTTTGTTGATTAGTCTTTTTTAGTTTTGTTGAATTTTAGGTTGATATCCTTTTTTGAATAGTTTCACAAAAACAAATTAAATGTTCATCTACTGGTCTTTTAAGAGCTGTTGTTGGTCGATAAATTTCTATTCTCAGTTTAGATTTTAAATACATTAGGTGGTTATAGAGGTGTGCATGTCAACTAAAATATGTAAATTTTAAAATTGTTATAGTATGCTATGAAAAAACTTATTTTTTTGATATGCTTAGTAGTGGTTCTTTTTTCCTGTCAGCAAAAAGAATTGGTGCATTTAACGGATTATGTAGACCCCATGATAGGAACAGATGCCCATGGTCATACATTTCCTGGTGCAACAACTCCATTTGGAATGGTACAGTTAAGTCCGTCTAACGATTTTAAATCTTGGGATTGGTGCTCGGGTTATCATTATTCAGATTCTATTATTAAGGGTTTTGCACATAATCATATTAGTGGTGCAGGGCTCTCAGGCTTAGGCGATGTTCTTGTGATACCAACCATAGGTAAAAAAACAACAAAATCTGGTTCTGAAGCATTGGTAGACGCTAGCTATCGTTCTCGTTTTTCGCATCAAACCGAAAAAACAAGAGCTGGCTATTATGCTGTTACTTTAGAGGATTACGATATTGATGTGGAACTCACTGCAACCAAAAGAGTTGGTTTACATAAATATACCTTCAATAGGGCGGGTGTAGCCGATATTGTGATAGACCCAACGCATGGCGTTATGGAACGTGCTGCAGAAACTGCAATAGAAGTGATTTCTACTACTGAAATAAGAGGTTTTAAGCGAGTTGATATGGGTGATGATAAGAGTCGCTATGCGTATTTTAGTGTTCAATTTTCAAAACCTTTTGAAACAGCTACACTTACGGATAAAGATATCCCAATAGCAGCAGATCATTTAACTGCAGCTAAAGCAAAATGCTATGTAAGCTTCAATGTAAAAGAGGGTGAGCAAATTGAACTTTCGGTAAGCTTATCAGCTATAGATTACGATGGTGTTTATAAAAATTTTAAGGCAGAAGCGCTGGGGAAATCCTTTGATGCTGTTTTAGAAGAAGCAACACAAGCATGGAATACGGTTTTAAATAAAATAGTAATTAGTGAGGCGAGTTCTGAGGCTAAAAAAAGAACCTTTTATACCGCCATGTATCATTCTTTTATTTCACCTAATACCATTTCGGATGTAGATGGCAGGTATGCTGTTGAAGGGAAAACATATACCTCAGAAGACATACAGTACAGTAACTATTCCACTTGGGATACCTATAGGGCTTTACACCCTTTATTAGCTATTGTAACCCAAAAAGAAACGGCTGAAATGGTAAATAGTTTAATTTCTAGAGATACCCAAGCGGAGGTGGGACAGCCTGTATGGGAACTCATAGGCTATGATAATGCCTGTATGATTGGCTATACCACATCTTCAGTAATAGGAGATGCGGTGTTAAAAAATATTGAAGGGATTGATCACGAAACTGCTTTTAAAAGCATGTACAATGCGGCCTTTGATTTAACGAAACACAGTGCGGTTTATGATGTTAGCGGATTAGAAGATTATATCAATTACGGCTATGTAACAGCAGAAACTGGTAGTTCGGTATCTAAGACAACTGAATACAATTATCACGATTATGTAATTTCTAAAGTTGCTAAAAAACTAGGAAAAACTAAGGAAGCAGATGAATTTTACCAAAGAAGTTTAGGCTACAGAGCTTTGTTTAATACCGATAATGGCTTTCTGTATCCCAAGTATAGTAATGGTAACATACGTGCATTAGATGTAACAAAATGGGATGATCTAATTCCTAATTATGTTTCCGGAAATATTTGGGCCTATTCTGCATACACACCACATGATATGGCTGGAGTAATACAGATGCATGGAGGAAAAGAAAAATATGCAGATTGGTTAGACAAGGTTTTTTCGGATACTGTAGCCATAGGAGGAGCACAACATGTTGATATTTCTGGGTTTATTGGTAAATATGGTCATGGAGATGAGCCAGGACACCAAATGCCCTACTTGTATAATTATGTTGGAGAACCTTGGAAAGGGCAAAAGTTAATTAACGAAGTAGTCACTACGATGTATTCGGATCAACCAGACGGATTAATTAATAATGAGGATTTAGGGCAAATGTCTGCCTGGTATGTTTTTAGTACCCTAGGTTTTTACCCAGTAGCCCCGGCAAGTCTTAACTACCAATTAGGTGCACCCTACTTTGAAAGTGCAACGATTAATTTAGAGAATGGTAATACTTTTACTGTAAAAGCGAATAACTTATCAGATGATAATTTTTATGTGCAAGATGTTCAACTGAATGGAAAATCGTACAATAAAACTTATATTACGTATACAGATATTCTAAAAGGAGGCACTTTAAAATTTACCATGGGAAATACACCTAATCCACATTGGGGAAATGCTGAAGAAAGTACTTCTATAGGAGCAATTTCTAAAGAAAAACCAGAAATAGTGGTAAAAGCAACCGCTTCGCCTTATGATACCAATCCCTCTTTCTTTTTCTCTAATGCACATAGGGCTACATTGCAAACCAATACTGAAGGAGCAGAAATTTTTTATACTACAGATGGTTCTACACCAAGCATAGCCTCTGCTAAATACCAACATCCTATATCTATAAAAAAGAACTGTGTGTTAAAAGCAATTGCAGTAAAAAAAGGTTTACATGTGAGTAAAACATACGAAAAACCACTTTTTAAAAGTATTTTTCCGGTATTAGAAGAGGGCTATCCTAAAATAAAAATGCATAATTGGTCAGATCCCAACTACGGGAAAGAAGATGGAAGTTTATTTTTTGATGAAATTACTGGATCAAGTAGCTATGGTGATGGTAAATGGTCTGCCTTAAAAGAAGCGTTTGAGGTTGATATTAATTTAGGACAAAAACAAGCTATACAAAAAGTATCTGTAGGGGTTTTAACAGATGTTGCATCTTGGATTTTTCCTGCAAAGTCCATTCAGATCTATGGAGGGGGTACAACAGAAAATCTAGGACTTATTGGAGAAATAAACATCCCTAAAGCAACTCGTTTTCCTAAAGAAGTAAATCGTCATATCATTCCAATTAAAAAAGGAAGCTATAAGTATTTAAAAGTAAAAATAAATCCTTTTGGTGTTGCCCCGGAATGGCATGCAGCCTCTGGGCAAAAAGTATGGTTATTTGTAGATGAAATTATGGTGTACTAAAATAAATATAAAAAACAGCATGTCCTCAACTTGATTGGGATCTCGAGAACAATTTTATAACTAAGATAAATAATCAAGCATATCGGTTTTAGCTATAATATAATTTTTAAAAAACAGAAAGCCATTAAAATAGATTGATAAGAAAATAATCAACCATTAAATAACGATAATAGTATGACTGATGAAAATGTTATTGTACCTAAAAAGTTACTAATTCCTTTTATTTTAGTAACTTCTTTATTTGCACTTTGGGGTTTTGCAAATGCCGTTACAGACCCTATGGTAACCGCTTTTAAAAAAGTATTGGAGTTGTCTAATGCTCAAGCTTCATGGGTACAAATGGCCTTTTACGGAGGGTATTTTTCTATGGCTTTACCAGCAGCATTATTTATTAGAAAATACTCATACAAAACAGCCATATTAATTGGGCTTGCTTTATATTCTGGTGGTGCATTATTATTTTTTCCTGCCGCAACAAACGAAGAATTTTGGGTATTTTGTGTAGCATTATATATCTTAACATTTGGTCTTGCCTTTTTAGAAACTGCAGCTAATCCTTATATATTAGCTATGGGATCTAAAAAGACAGCAACACAAAGATTAAACTTAGCGCAAGCATTTAATCCAGTAGGTTTGCTAGCAGGTTTGTTGGTGGCTAAATATTTTGTGTTAAAGAAACTTGAATCAGATGATATTGAAAATTTCGCAAAATTAGACTTGGCAAAAAAAGCCTTGATTAAAACATCAGACTTACTTGTCATTAGAAATCCGTATGTAACTTTAGGGATCGTTATTTTAGTATTTATAGTTTTAATAGTAATAGTAAAAATGCCGAAATTTAAAGATGAAGGTAGTATTCCTAGTTTAGGAAAAACATTTTCTAATCTGTTTAAAAATAGCAATTATGTGTTTGGTGTTTTGTCGCAAGCCTTGTATGTTGGTGCGCAAATTATGTGTTGGACTTACATTTATCAGTACGCAGAAGGTATTGGTATGGTGAGTGAGATAGCTGTGAATTATCAGATTATGGCAATTGTTCTGTTTTTATTAGGAAGGTGGATTGGTACTGCGCTGTTACGATACATTAACTCGGGTAAATTATTAATGTTATTTTGTGTTTTAGCCGCTTTAAGTGCAGCAGGTACTATTATTATAGAAGGATTGGTAGGTTTGTATTGTTTGGTTGCTATTTCGTTCTTTATGTCTTTAATGTTCCCAACAATATATGGAATTGCATTAAATGGTTTAGGAGGAGAAGAGTCTAAAATAGGAGCTGCAGGATTGGTTATGGCAATTGTAGGTGGCGCATTAATGCCCCAATGGCAAGGAATGATTATGGATATAGGTGGTAAAAAAGTGAATGACACTACAATATTAGGTGTATCTGAGGTTAATTTCTCTTTTATACTACCATTCATATGCTTTATATTAATTGCCTTATATGGTAATAAAGCAAGTAAAGTAGAAGCGGGATAAAAATCTAGATCACACTAAAGGGTATTGGTTTGTAGCTTAAAAAATTAATCCTTTAAAGTACTATTGCTAAAAATGGTGCTTTTTACAGTATTTAAATAACTTCTGCCAATGGTATACCGGATCCCCGCAATTTCTATACTATTGCCTTCAACAACTTCTACTTTATCAATAGCTATGGTATAAGAACGGTGTATTCTAATAAACTTATCAGAAGGTAAATTGTCTGTAAAACTAGTCAGTGTTTGGTGTACAATATGCTTATGGGTATGCGTATTAATTCTGATGTAATCTTTTAAACTTTCAATAAATAAAATTTCATCCAGATATACTTTTGCCATTTTCTTTTTATCAACTTTCACAAATATAGAAGCTCTTTCGTTATGCGTAATGGCTTTACCTTTTATTTGATTACTCATTTTAAAGGCTTTATTTATCGCCATAATAAACCGATGAAAAGGGATAGGCTTTACTAAATAATCTAAAACTTCTAATTCATAGCTTTCTACAGCAAATTCTTCATGTGCAGTGGTAATAATGGTAAGGGGTTTTTTATCTAAGCTTCTTAAAAGATTTAAACCATCTAATAAAGGCATATTAATATCTAAAAACAGTAAGTCTATGGTGTTATTTCTGATATAATCAATGCTTTCTACCGCATTACTAAAGGAATTTAACAATTCTAATTCTTTGGTTTCTTCTATATAGCTTTTAATTACATTAATTGCTAACGGTTCATCATCTACTATAACACATTTTAAACTCATTATACTTTAATTTTAAGGTTTACAACATATTCCCTACCATCATTATTAATCTTAAGATTATATTCATCTTCACTATACCCTAATGCTAGTCTTTTTTTTACATTTCCTATACCAATACCACCTTGAGTTGTTTTTATAGCATTATTATTTTTTTCTGTAGCAATGGGGTTCGAAACTCTAAAGTGAAGAAAATCATTAATAACCTTAAAATCAACATTAATAGTTACCTCCCCAATACTCTTATTAGCACCGTGTTTAAAGGAGTTTTCTATGAAAGAAAGTAATAACATTGGAGCAATATTTTTGTCTTCTATATCTCCCGAAATATTCATATTTATTTTTAATTTATCTCCATATCTAATGCGTTCTAAATCCAGATAATTTTGGAGACAAATGATTTCTTTTGTCAAACTTTGTCTTTTTTGTTTTGTTTCATATAACAAATAGCGCATCAATTCTGATAATTTGAGAATGATTTTTGGCGCTTTCTCAGATTTTTCAATGGTCAGCGAATAAATGTTATTTAAGGTGTTAAAGAAAAAATGGGGAGAGACTTGTGTTCTTAATAAGCGCAATTCGGTTTCTAATTGCAGCTTTTCCATATCAATAAGTCTTTTATGTTCCCTAATCCAATCAAAAGTTATTTTTATTGCTGAAGCAAATGCAACAACATACAATTCACCTAACATCATTTCTATAGCATAATTTAAAGTAAGTGTAGTTGTGGCCTGTGGCCCTTCTGGCCACACATTGTTACTCACTAAATAGTAGGTTAAATTAAATTTTAAGATCACCATAAAAAACAGACACGCAATAAGCGCTATGCCATAAAACACATATTTACGAGTATAAATAAATTTTGGCATTAAAAAATAGATGTTAAAATAAGCCAAAGTCATATGAATAGAAAATCCTAAAAGTGTTGTTTTAAAAGCGTATTCGTAGTCATTAAAATAACTACCCCATCTAAAGGTGGTAAAGAGAAAATAAATAGCCCAAAATATAATATGATGTCGAATTCTAATTTTAAAATTAGCATCAGAAATTAGAATACTTTCTTTTATTCTTTGGAACATAAAACTGTTTGCTTTTTATGGCGTTTAGCTTTCGATTATTGTTGTTGGTCTAAAAATATTTCGATCACCATTAAATTTATAAATATTTATAATCAGTAAAAAAATTAGTATAACAAATATAGAAAAAAAATACACTGTAAACTCTTTTTTAAAAAATTAATTTAATATAATTAATTGATAATCAAGTATTTATGTTTTGTTTAAATTGCAGTCAAATTTGTAATATTACTTTAAATAAGAGTTAATGAATTTAGCAACAATAGATATTGTTATTATTTTAGCTTATCTGCTAATTACAGTTCTTTTTGGACTCTATGTATCCAAAAAAGCTTCAAAAAATTTAGAATCTTATTTTCTTGGGAGTAACCAAATTCCATGGTATTATTTAGGTTTATCCAATGCATCTGGTATGTTTGATATATCTGGAACCATGTGGTTGGTTACAGCAATGTTCGTTTACGGTGTAAAAAGTGCATGGTTGCCTTGGTCCTGGCCTGTATGGAACCAAGTATTTGTATTCGTTTTTCTAGCGGCGTGGATTAGAAAATCTAATGTAATGACAGGGGCACAATGGATTAGTTATCGTTTTGGGAAAAGCTATGGTGCTAAGTTATCACATATCATTGTTACTGTATTTGCCATCATAAGCACCTTAGGCTTTATGGCTTATTTTTTTGAGGGGATCGGGAAGTTTATCGTGATCTTTTTTCCATGGGATTTATCCTTTACTATAGGCGGTTTGTCTGTTTTATCGGAACAATCCTATGCTTTGATCATTATTGGGCTAACCACTATTTATACACTTAAGGGGGGTATGTATAGTGTAGTGGCAACAGAAGTGTTGCAATTTGTAATCATGACGATTTCATGTTTAGTGATTGGTTACATAGCCTATAATGGTCTTACTTTTGATGCAATAGACGCTGCGGTACCAGAAAATTGGAAGAATTTATCTTTTGGAACAAAATTAGATATCGATTGGACAGGATATATAGATAGCGTAAATACAAAAATAGAAAAAGACGGATTCTCTCTTTTCGGTTTTTTGTTCATGATGATGATTTTTAAAGGCATATTTGCCAGTCTAGCGGGTCCAGTTCCTGGCTACGATATGCAACGTATTTTGTCTTCTAAAAATGAAGTTGATGCTTCTAAAATGAGTGCTTTAACTGTAGTAGTACTTCTTATACCAAGGTATTTAATGATAGCTGGTTTTGCAGTATTATGCCTAGTTTATATGGGACCAGAACTACAAGCAATGGGTTCAGGTTTTGACTTTGAAACCATACTTCCAGAGGCAATACAGCGTTTTGTTCCTATTGGGATAAAAGGAATACTCTTAGCAGGTTTATTGGCAGCCTTTATGGGAACTTTTGCTGCTTTCGTAAATTCTGCGCCAGCCTATATTGTAAATGATATTTATAAAAAATATATCAATCCAAATGCCTCAAATAAAATATATATAAGATATAGTTATATCGCTTCTATATCACTGGTTGTTATTGGTGTTATGGGAGGCTTTTTTGCTTCTTCTATTAATGCATTAACCCTATGGTTAACCTTTGGTTTGTATGGTGGCTATGCAGCAGCAAATGTATTGAAGTGGATTTGGTGGCGATTTAATTCTTATGGTTATTTTGGAGGTATGTTGGCAGGTCTTATTGGGGCAACTCTATTGCCAGAAATATTTCCAGAAATTTCTTCTATTTTTCTATTTCCATACATTTTACTAATTTCATTTATAGGTTGTATTGTTGGTGTTTATGCAACAAAACCTGATGATATAGAAGTTTTGAAACACTTTTATAAAACAACAAAACCTTGGGGGTTTTGGAAACCAATTATCAAAGAAATTCAAGAAGAAGATGAAACATTTATTCCAAATAGATCTTTTAAAATAGATATGTTTAATTGCCTTATTGGTATAATTTGGCAAATGACTTTTGTGCTTATCCCGATGTACTTAATCATTAGAGAGTATACTAGTTTGTTTGTTACTTTGGGAGTTATGATAATAACTTCAATAATTTTAAAGAAAACTTGGTATGATAAATTAGGCGCAGAAAAAGTTAATTTAGCTGTTATACAAAAAATAAAAGATAATGATGAAGATACCTTGGCAAGAGAGGCCAAAAAAGTCTCTTGATGTAGTTTGGAGATACACAAACAATCCAATTATAAAAAGAGATGCCATTCCATCATCAAATAGTATATTTAATAGTGCTGTAGTACCATATAAAGAAGGCTTTGCAGGTGTTTTTCGTTGTGATAATAAAGCGGTACAAATGAATATTTTTGCTGGTTTTAGTGATGACGGAATCAATTGGAAAATTAATGAAAATCCCATAGCATTTATAGCTAATGATCTTGAGCAAGTTCTTGGAGATTATAAATATGATCCAAGAGTTGTATTTTTAGAAGATCGCTATTGGATTACGTGGTGCGAAGGTCATAATGGACCTACGATAGGTATAGGATACACTTTTGATTTTATTGAATTTTTTCAGTGTGAAAGTGCTTTTTTACCATTCAATAGAAATGGTGTACTACTCCCGCAAAAAATAAAAGGCAGGTATGCTATGATGAGTAGGCCAAGCGATAATGGCCATACACCTTTTGGAGATATTTATATGAGTTATAGCCCAGATATGAAATACTGGGGAGAACATAGGCATATGATGTCTCCTACAGCTTTTAAAGATAGTGCTTGGCAATGTACAAAAGTAGGAGCAGGATCTGTACCTTTTTTAACCAAAGCTGGTTGGTTGATGTTTTATCATGGAGTTATAAACACCTGTAATGGATTTAGATATGCCATGGGGTCAGCTCTATTAGATGAAGAAAATCCACATATTGTAAATTATAGAACGCAACCTTATTTATTAACACCGTCAGAACCTTATGAGCAAATTGGAGATGTACCAAATGTAATTTTTCCTTGCGCTACATTACAAGATGTAGCAGAAGATAAAGTTACGATCTTTTATGGTGCAGCAGATACTGTTGTGGCTATAGCTTTTGGTTATATTAGTGAAATTATAGCTTTCACAAAAAAAAATAGCGTTTAACTATGGAAAAGATAGATTTCTTACATATTTTTAGAGATATGAGGTATCTATTTTCAATAGGCATATTTTATATTTTCACATCATTATTTGCTAATGCTCAAGATAATATTAGTACTATTGTTCCAAAGATATACATAGCAAATCATACAAAAGAATCCATAGTAATTGATGGTTTAGGTACAGAAAAATCTTGGATAAACGCCGCGTATTCTGATTTATTTATTGATATTGAAGGGATAAAAAAACCGAAATATAATACCCAAATGAAAATGCTTTGGGATACCGATTATCTTTATTTTTTAGCTACTTTAGAAGAACCACATGTTTGGGGAAATTTAAAACAAAGAGATACTATTGTATATTATAATAATGATTTTGAGATTTTTATAGATCCAGATGGAGATGCCCATAATTATTATGAATTTGAGTTTAATGCCTTAAATACAATTTGGGATTTGTTTTTGACAAAGCCTTACAGAGAAAATGCACTTGTATTGAATGATTGGGATGCTAATGGGATAAAATCTGCAGTACATATTAAGGGCACCTTAAATAACCCTACAGATATCGATAAAGGTTGGAATATAGAAATAGCGATTCCTATAGCCGTTTTTAAAACATCATATTTTGAAAAAATTAAACTCAAAGAAAATTTTTGGAGGCTTAATTTTTCTAGAGTACATTGGGATTTTCAGTTAGAAAATAACCAGTATCAACGTAAAAAAGATAAAAAGGGAAAATATCAAAAAGAGTATAACTGGGTTTGGTCTCCACAAGGGGTTATCGCTATGCATCAACCAGAAACTTGGGGGTATGTATATTTTTCTGATCATGATCCTGGTGAAAAAGATACTTTTGAAATTCCAAAAGACGAGTATATCAAATGGTTGCTATTTAACTTACATAACAATTTAAAAAGTAAAAAAATTAGTGGTAAAGAAGTTGAAAATACTACAACCATTTTAAATCATTCTATTCATCCTATATTCCAAAGTCATGAAACGGGTTATAATATATGGATTCATAGTCCTTTTACTAAAGATAGAATTATTATAAATCACCAAGGTCAAATTATTGTACATAAAAAATGAAAAAAGCAATTGGTTTAGTCGTTATTTTTTTAATTTTTATAGTATCATGTGTTGATGTTAAAAAAGAAACTAGTGCTGAAAATAAAACCTTAAAACCTGCTTTTAAATATTGGACTTGGTATGGTGCAGGGCAAGATGTGGCCGATAGTATTCATATTAATCAATTTAAAAAATTCGCTAAACACGGAATAGATGCGGTACTAATTGATACGAGAGCAGATGCAAAATATTTAGCTAAAATTGCACCTTTTGCAATTAAAGAAGGTTTAGAAGTGCATGCCTGGATGTTTACAATGAACAGGCCTGGCGATGAAGTTGCTTTACAACATCCCGATTGGTATATGGTGAGTAGAAGTGGTAAATCTTGTTTTGATGATAGACCCTATGTGGATTATTACCAGTGGTTATCACCCAGCCATCCAGAAGCACGTCAACACATTTGGGGTTTAGTAGAAAATTTGGCTAAAGTTGATGGTATTACAAGTGTTCATTTAGATTACATTAGGTATCCAGATGTGTATTTACCTATTGGATTATTACCTAAATACAATTTAGTTCAAAATGAAGAATTGCCAGATTATGATTTTGATTATTCTGATGCTGCAGTAGAAAAATTTAAAAAATTACATGGAAAAAACATCAAAGAAATTGCAGTACCAGCCATAGATATTGAATGGAAACAATTTAGATTAAACGAAATAAAAGCAGTGGTAGATGGTGCTTATAAAATAGCGCACAAACATGGTAAAAAACTAACAGCAGCAGTATTTCCTTATCCAGAAATGGCAGATCATATGGTACGCCAACGTTGGGATAAATGGAATATAGATGTGGTATTACCCATGGTTTACAATAATTTTTATAACGAAGGATTGGATTGGGTAAAATTTGCATCAGAACAAGGCATAAGAGATTTAAAAAATAAAAAAACGGAATTGCATACAGGTTTATACATCCCAGAAATGACACCTGAAGAACTTGCTAAGGCGATAAAAGTGGTGAAAGAAAGTGGCGCAGCAGGTGTTTCTTTTTTTGATATAAAGGAGAAACATTACCAAATAATTAAAGCTACTAAAGAATAAATTTATGATGAATAATAGTTTCATATATATTTTTGTTTTTGTCCTTTTTGTAGCGTGTAAACAAAAAGAAAAAGGAACTAATTCCAGTACTCCAAAAATGCTGGTAGATTGTGTAAACCCTTTTATTGGTACAGATGGCCCTGGTAATACTTATCCCGGAGCAACAGTTCCTTTTGGGATGGTACAATTAAGTCCAGATATCGGTATTCCTGGTTGGGATAGAATAGCGGGCTACTATTATCAAGATTCTATTATAACTGGCTTTTCCCATACACATTTAACAGGTACAGGTGCAGGAGACTTATATGATATATTGGTGATGCCAACCAATAGTAAGTTTAAAAAAAGAATCAAAGAAAATAACTTTAAACCTTTTTCAAGCTATAGTCATCATAAAGAAAAAGCCTCACCAGGATATTATTCGGTAGATTTATTAGACTATGACATTAAAGCAGAAGTAACAGCTACTAAAAGGGTAGGTATACATCGGTATACCTTTCCAAAAGATGATGTTAGTGAAATTCACGTAGATTTAGGATATTCAATAAATTGGGATACACCCACAAGTACCTATATAGAAAAAGTAAATGATTCTACGATTCAAGGATATCGGATGTCAACAGGTTGGGCAAGAAATCAAAAAGTGTATTTTCAAATGCAATTTTCTAAACCGTTTATAGCATACCAATATTATAAAAATGACACCTTAAGAGTAGATGCTGTAGAAGGGAATACCAAAATAGTGTTGCGATACGAAACCAATGACAACGAACAAATTATTATTAAAACAGGATTATCTTCCACAAGTTATGCAGCAGCAGCCTTAGCTATAAAAAAAGAGACAACTGGTTTTAATTTTGATACATATAAGGCGGCGGCGGCTTTAATTTGGGAAAACCAACTTCAAAAAATTAAAATAAAAACGTCAGACGAAAATAAAAAGATGGTTTTTTATACCATGATGTATCAATCCATGCTAGCACCAACATTGTTTAGTGATATTGATGGTACTTATAAAGCTGCTAATGACCAAAATGGAAATTATAAAAAGGGGACAGATACTATAGCAATGGCAAACGATTTTCATCGTTACGATACCTTTTCGCTATGGGATACTTTTAGGGCAGCACATCCTTTACAGACTATTTTGCACCCAAAGCGAGTTCCAGATATCATTAAATCATTTTTAGCACATTATCAAGAAACAGGAGAACTTCCAGTTTGGTCTATGCAAGGTAGTGAAACCGATATGATGATAGGATATCATGCTGTCCCAGTAATTGTTGATGCTTATTTTAAGAGTTTTGATTTTGATGCTAGTTTAGCGTACCAAGCATGTAAAACGAGTGCTATGATGAACGATAGACAAATAGATCTGTATATGGAAAACGGATATATTCCTGTAGATGAGCATCACGAAAATTGGTCCGTTTCTAAAACCTTGGAATATGCCTATGACGATTGGTGTATTGCAATGTTTGCCAAAGATTTGGGTAAAGAAGAAGACTACCAATATTTTTTAAAACGCTCTGAAAGTTGGAAGCGTTTGTATAACGAAAAAACATCATGGTTTCAACCAAAAGATGAAAACAATATTTTTTTGCCAAACTTTAAGCCTAAAGAATACAGCCCATATTTTTGTGAAAGTAATGCGTGGCAATATTATTGGTTTGTACCACAAAATATAGATGGATTAATTGAAAAAACAGGAGGCGAAGCACGTTTTGAACAAAAATTAGACTCTATGTTTTCGTACTACCCAGAACCATCAGACAAATTGCCTTTATTTAGTACGGGTATGATTGGGCAATACGCACATGGTAATGAACCAAGCCATCATGTTGCTTATTTATACAATTATTTAAAAATGCCTTCTAAAACGCAAGGCTTAGTGCGTAATATTTTAGAAAATCAATATAAAAATGAACCAAACGGACACTGTGGAAATGAAGATTGCGGGCAAATGTCTTCTTGGTATGTATTTAGTGCATTAGGCTTTTATCCAGTGAATCCAGCACAAGGTGTTTATCATTTTGGAGTGCCATTATTTGAAACTACCACTATAGCATTGCAAAATGAAAAATCGTTTGAGATAAAAACCGTAAATTTTTCAAAGAAGAATACATTTTTCAAAAGTGTATCTTTAAATGGAAATCCATTAAATAGATTATACATTACTCATAACGAAATTGTGAGTGGTGGTGTTTTAGAATTTGTTATGACAGACACTCCTAATGATTCGCTTTTTACAGCATCTAAAATGCCAGAACCCAATAAAATATATCAATAATGAAAAATTTAGTAAAGTTTTTTATACTTCCTATTATCCTATTGGTTTTTATAGGGTGCAAAGACAATAAGGGAATTCAAAAAGAGGTAAAGAATAACAGTATAAAGCCTATAGTTATTTCTACTTGGAATCATGGATTGGTAGCAAATGAGGAAGCTTGGACAATTTTGAGTAAAGGTGGTAGTGCCTTGGATGCTGTTGAGAAAGGTGTTAGAACAGCTGAGGCAAATCCAGATGTACAAACAGTAGGTTTAGGTGGTTTTCCAGATAGAGATGGTAAAGTAACACTAGATGCCTGTATTATGGATCATAATAACAACTGTGGTTCCGTAGCATTTCTACAACACATAAAACATCCCATATCAGTAGCAAGAAAAGTGATGGAAGAAACGCCACATATTATGTTAGTAGGCGAAGGTGCTTTACAATTTGCATTAGAACAAGGTTTTGAAAAAGAGAATTTATTAACCGAAAAATCAAAGCAGGCTTATGAAGAGTGGTTGCAAAAATCTGATTATAAGCCTGTGATCAATATAGAAAACCATGATACCATTAGTATGTTAGCTTTAGATGAAAAAGGAAACCTTTCTGGGGCATGTACTACTAGTGGAGCCTCATGGAAAATGCATGGGCGTGTTGGCGATTCTCCTATTATAGGAGCTGGTTTATTTTTAGATAATGAAATTGGTGCAGCAGCAGCTACAGGATTAGGAGAAGCAATGATGAAAACTGCGGGCAGTGCTATGGTGGTAGAATTAATGCGCCATGGAAAATCTCCGTATGAAGCTTGTAAAGAAGTGGTAGAACGGATTTATAAAATTTATAATGGGCAACCAGATTTAGAATGGTTGCAAGTGGGCTTCATCGCTTTAAACAAAAAAGGAGAATATGGTTCTTACTGCTTACGTCCAGGGTTTAATTATGCAATTACAAGCAAAACAATTAAAAATGAGTTGGTGGATGCAGATTTTAAAATACAATAAACTTTAACTGATGAAAATTGATAGATGCTTTGTAGTAGTTTATATTCTAATGCTTTCATGTGGTGAAAATAAAAAACAAAATGAAACGCATACTTCTGTTAATTTAATAGACTATGTAAATCCATTAATGGGAACAGATTCTGATTTTAGTTTATCTAATGGAAATACATATCCAGCCATTGCAACTCCATGGGGAATGAATTTTTGGACGCCAATGACTGCTAAAATGGGTGATGGATGGACTTATAAATATCATGACAAAAAGATTAGAGGCATCAAACAAACCCATCAACCTAGCCCTTGGATTAATGATTATGCCGCTTTTTCATTAATGGCGATTACAGGAGATTTAAAATATAAGGAAGACGAGCGAGAATCTTATTTTTCGCATAAAGCCGAAACAGTACGCCCAGATTATTATGAGGTGTATTTAGCAGATTATGATGTTGTTGCAGAAGTAACGCCTACAGAACGAGCAGCACATTTTAGATTTACTTTTCCAGAAACGGACCAAGCATATATCATTCTTGATGCTTTTTTAAAAGGTTCAATGGTAAAAATAATACCAGAAGAAAGAAAAATTATAGGCTATTGCAGAAATAATAGTGGAGGTGTTCCAGATAATTTTCATAACTATTTTGTAGCGGAGTTCGATAAAAATTTTGACCTAAACCACACATGGGGAGATGATTGGAAATTAATAGAAAATAGTACTGATAATGAAGGAGAACATGTTGGTGCTATTATCGGATTTAAAACAAAACGAGGCGAGCAAGTTCATGTAAAAGTCGCTTCTTCTTTTATAAGCCCAGAACAAGCACAGCTAAATTTAGATAGGGAAATAGGAAACAAAACTTTTAAGGAAACAAATGCAGCTGCAACTCAAGCTTGGGAAAAAGAATTAGGCAGAATAGAAGCCTTTTCATCCAATAAAGAACAGCTTAAAACCTTCTATTCTTGCCTATATAGAGTGCTTTTATTTCCAAGGAAATTCTATGAGTATAATGCTGATAATAAAGTAGTGCATTACAGTCCATACAATGGTGAGATCCTTCCCGGCTATATGTTTACAGATAATGGTTTTTGGGATACTTTCAGAGCCGTTTTTCCATTTTTTAATATGATGTACCCAGAGTTAAATGGTCAAATCATGAAAGGACTAGCAAACACTTACAAAGAATCGGGTTGGTTACCAGAATGGGCAAGTCCTGGTCATAGAGATTGTATGATAGGTTCTAACTCGGCACCAATTATTGCAGATGCGCATTTAACTGGAGTAGCAGGTTTTGATAAAGAACTATTATTAGAAGCAGTTCTAAAAAATGCTACGGTAGCAAATGATAGACCTGTAAATAGTGTTGGCCGAGCTGGTATTGATTACTACAATGATTTGGGTTATGTTCCTTATGATGTTGGGATTAACGAAAATGCGGCCAGAACATTAGAATACGCTTATGCCGATTTTACCATAGCACAAATGGCAAAATCTATGGGTAAAAATGTTATTGCTGAAAAATATTATAAAAAATCTTTAAATTATAAGAATCTATTTGACCCTAGTAATAATTTAATGCGTGGTAAAAATAAAGATGGAAGTTTTCAAATACCATTTAATCCCTTAAAATGGGGAGATGCGTTTACAGAAGGGAATAGTTTGCATTACACCTGGAGTGTTTTTCATGATGTTCAAGGCTTAATAGATTTAATGGGCGGGGATGATAAATTTATAAATGCCTTAGACGGTGTATTCAATATGCCACCAGATTTTGATGCTTCTTATTATGGATTTACCATTCATGAAATTAGAGAAATGCAAATTGTAAATATGGGGAATTATGCACATGGCAACCAGCCTATACAGCACATGGTGTACTTATATAACTATGGAAAACAATCCTGGAAAACACAAGCCAAAGTTCGCGATATTATGACTAAATTGTATCAGCCAACACCAGATGGTTACTGTGGTGATGAAGACAACGGACAAACCTCTGCTTGGTATGTTTTTAGTGCTTTAGGCTTCTATCCTGTAGCTCCAGCAACAAATCAATATGTAATAGGAAGTCCGCTTTTTGATGAAGTAAAATTGCATTTACAAAATGGAAATATATTTACAATCACAGCTGATGATAATAAGAAACAAAATCATTTTATTCAGAATGCTAGTTTAAATGGGAAGCCATTTAATCAGACTTGGATTGCCACAGAAACCATCCAAAAAGGAGGAGGATTAAATTTTGTTATGGGAGAACAACCAAACAAAAATTGGGCAGTTTCTAAAGAGTCTGCGCCCTATTCGCTAAGCAATCAGAAATAAAGGAGATTTATTTGTTCTAAAGTGTTTAAAATAAATTTGATTATAAGACCAATTTCTAAATGTAGTTAGATTAGGAAAATTAACTTGGTAAGGAGTAAGATTATGAAAATTGAATTGAGGACAGTATTATTTTTAGGAATTCTTTGTATTTATTTTAATGTTACTGCTCAAAATGAAGTAGTAGATTATGTAAATCCATTCATAGGTACTTCAAATTTTGGAACTACAAACCCTGGTCCAATTGCTGTTCGTGGTATGGCTAACGTTTCCCCTTTTAATGTTGCAGGACCTCAAAATTTACCCTTGGAAAAAGATAGTAGATGGTTGTCTACACCTTACATAAAAGAGAATCCTTTTTTAACAGGATTTAGCCATATAAATTTAAGTGGGGTTGGGTGTCCAGAATTGGGAGTTATTATTGCAATGCCCACTACAGGAGCACTAGTAACCAATCATTTAAAATACGGATCAACCTACTCAGAAGAAGAGGCAACAGTTGGGTATTACACCAATAAAATTGATAAATACAATGTAAAAGTTGAAGCTACAGCTACCACAAGAGTAGGGCTAAGTAAATATCATTTCCCTGCAGGAAAATCTAACATTCTTTTAAATTTGGGCTTAGGACTAACTAATGAAGAAGGAGCAATGGTAAAAGTGGTTTCGCCTACAGAAATTGAAGGGATGCGAACTGTTGGGTCTTTCTGTTACTATAAACCAGAAGAGGCCTATCCAGTTTATTTTGTAGCTCGTTTTTCTACATCAGCTGATGAATTTGGGGTATGGGAAAAACCCAAAAAGTATAAAGGTGCTGAAGCCGAATGGTTTCTAAAGAATGGAGAAACTAGAATTAAAGAAGGTTATACAAAAGAAATTGTAGGGGATAGTATAGGAGCATACATGCGCTATAATTTTAAAAAACCATCTGTTGTTGAAATGAAAATTGGGGTTTCTTATGTAAGTATAGAAAACGCAAGAGAAAATTTAGAAAAAGAAACTTCTAGTAAGCGTTTTAATCAAGTTTTAGGGGAATCAAAAAAAGAATGGAACAAGTATTTATCCAGAATAGAATTGGAAGGAGGAACCGAAGATGAAAAAACTATTTTTTATACGGCATTGTATCATACTCTAATTCACCCCAATACCTTGAACGATTTTAATGGAGAATATCCTAAAATGAAAACAAGGCAAACTATGAAAACCGAGGGAACACGGTACACTACTTTTTCGCTTTGGGATACCCACAGAAATTTACATCAATTGATGAGTTTGATATACCCCAAACAACAATCTAATATGGTGAAGAGTATGTTGCAGATTTATGATGAGTCTGGTTGGTTACCAAAGTGGGAACTTAACGCAACAGAAACCACTACTATGGTTGGTGACCCTGCTGGAATAATTATCGCAGACACTTACCAAAAAGGAATAAAAGATTTTGATATCAACAAAGCATATGAGGCCATGAAAAAAAGTGCTTTGCAAATAGAAAACAACCCGCTACGACCGGGACTTAAAGATTATATAGAAAAAGGGTATTTAACTACAAAAACTACAGAAAGTGGTTCGGTTTCTACAACTCAAGAATATAATACATCAGATTTTGCAATTGCACAATTAGCAAAAATATTAGAAAAAAAAGAAGACTATAAACTATTTTCCAAAAGAGCTATTTCCTACAGAAAACTATTCAATAAAGAATTTAATCTTTTACGTCCAAAAAATGATGATGGAAGTTGGTTAACGCCCTATAACCCGGAAACTGGTGCAAATTTTATTAAAAATTTAGGTTTTATAGAAGGTAATGCATGGCAGTATACATTTATGGTTGCCCATGATACTAAAGGACTCATAAAATTGATGGGTGGAGAAAAACCATTTGTTAACAGGTTACAAGATGTTTTTGATAAAAACCAATTTGATATGGCAAATGAGCCAGATATTAATTACCCATTTCTTTTTAATCATATAAAAGGGCAAGAATATAGGACTGGGCAAAAAGTAAATGAATTATTAAAAAAGCATTTTAAAAATGCTTCAGATGGGATCCCTGGTAATGATGATACGGGCACGATGAGTGCTTGGGCCGTTTTTTCTATGATGGGAATATATCCATCATCACCTTCAGAACCTAAATATACTTTGTTCTCTCCCGTATTTGATCGTATTACCATCCATTTGGATAAACAATACTATCAAAATTCAAAACTAACCATTTCAAAGACAGTAGCTACACATCAAATGAAAATTACTGTAGATAATAAAAAACATAGTGGATATTTTATATCACATAAAAGGCTAACCAATGCCAAAGAGATTAAATTTACAGGCCATAATGGCAATTAATATGGTAGGGAAACTGAATTTTGAGAAGTTAGTAAAACGTACTCAAGATAGTGAGTAACACAAAGCCTGCTTTTTAGCAAGACTTAAGTTGAATATGCTCAACTTTATTAGTTTCCTTTTTTTTGTTTATAGGGCACTCTGAGGATGTTTATTACCCCGCTATGATAAATAAAACACTATAAAATAATCAAAGTCTATGATCTAACATAGCTGTTTTATTGAATACTATTCCTTAAAATTTTTCATCATTGCATTTTTTTAGCTATTTAGCTTTTCAGCATTGTTATTGGTCGAAAAACTTTCAAATAACTTAACATTATCATAACATTTATAACTAGTTTATATTTTGAACTAACTCTAACTAATTAAATCTGAGACTTATGTGTGAAAAACTATTAAATTTTTTAGTTTTTGTGTTTTTATTATCCAGTAATGTAATAATTGCACAGAATAAGACAGTAACAGGTACTGTTGATGATGATGATGGTGTACCATTATCAGGAGTTACTGTTCTAGAAAAGGGAACAAATAATGGAACTGTAACTGATTTTGATGGCAACTATTCCATTACTGTAAATGATTCAGCCACTTTGGTATTCTCTTATGTTGGTTTTGTATCTCAAGAAATTGCTGTTGGCGCAGAATCTGTCATTAATGTTACTTTATCAGAAGATTTACAAGCTTTGGATGAAGTAGTTGTTACAGCGCTTGGAATAAAAAGAGAAAAAAAGGCATTATCTTATGCGATACAGGAAGTTGATGCGGATGAAATATCTCGTGCTGCCAATGGTAATATCTTTACAGGACTACAGGGTAAGGTGGCTGGTGTAAATATTACTACTTCTGGTGGTGTTGGTGGTAACGCTAGAATAGAACTTAGGGGTCCAAGTTCACTAACAGGGAACAACAATGTGTTATGGGTTATTGATGGTGTCCCATTTTCGCAAGACAATACTGCAGATCCTACAGACTTGTTTGGAGGAATCTCTAATGGTGGTGGTTTGTTAGATATTAATCCAGATAATATAGAAACAGTTTCTGTTTTAAAAGGTGGTCAAGCTGCGGCACTTTATGGTACACGTGGTGCTAATGGTGTAGTTTTAATCACCACAAAAACAGGTACTAACTCCACAGGCTTAGGAATAAGTTATACGGGATCAACAACATTTTCTGATGCTGCCTATTTCCTGGATTTACAAGATGAATATGGTCAGGGTATAGAAGGTGTCTTTAATCCCGGATCAAGGGGTGCTTGGGGACCAAGATTAGACGGATCTACAAGACTAGGTTGGACGGGTGAAGATTTACCGTATCAAGGAGGGAATAATTTAATTGATGATTTTACTAGGACAGCGGTAAACACCAGACATGCTATAGCCTTTACAAATAGCAATGAAAAAGGTAATTTTAGAGCGTCTATCCAATCAGATAAAAATCAAGGTGTTTTTGAAAATAATGAACTCAGAAAAATAAATTTTGATTTACGTGGCGCTTATGATATTAATCCTTGGTTAAATATTGATGCTAAAGTTTCTTACTTTAGAACTCAAGGACAGCAAAGACCAGAAATAGGTTTTTACAGTTACATCTCACAATTAAACGGTACGCCTCCTAATATTAGAACGCAAGAGTTGGCCCCAGGTTTTGTCTTGCAGAATGGTGTGCCTACTGAAATTTTATTTGGACCTAATGCCGATTTAACAGCTAATCCCAACCCTAATAACCGTAATCCTTATTTTGTACAAGAACAATTTGTAAATAATGATGAACGTAACAGGATGCTTGGATACTTAGCTGCAAATATTAAATTCACTAAAAATCTAAATTTAAGACTTAAATATGGGTTAGATTTTTACAGATATCAACTTGTAGATGGCTTTAGATTTCCTGATAATGTAGATCCTGCAAATAGACCAAATTATAATACAGGTGAGCAGTTTTTTAAAGAAGAAAATATGGAGTTTCTGTTAAATTACAAAAAAGAGATAAATGACGATTTTAGTTTTGGATTAAGTGTTGGTGGAAATTTAATGAAGAATGGCTTTAACTTTTTAAGATCCAGATCGGGGCAATTGGCTACAGCTAATGATTTCTTTTTAAATGCTGGTACTAATATTACTTCAAGAGAAGAGTTCTCTAATAGAGAAATACAATCGCTTTACAGCTATCTGGATGTTTCTTATAAAGATTATCTTTTCTTCACGGCAACCGCTAGAAATGATTGGTCTTCTGCTTTAGCTTCTTCTTTTACGTCAAATCAAGTGTCGTATTTTTACCCATCTGTTGGTTTAAGTGGTTTAATTTCGGAAATGACACAAATGCCAGATTGGGTTAATTACTTAAAAATAAGAGGATCATGGGCACAATTAGGTAAAGATACCCTGCCTTTTCAAACAAATCCTGTTTTTCTGTTTTCAACATTTAATTTTAATTTGTTAGCTTCAGGGCTTCCAGATGAGAATGTAAACCCTAATCTACAACCCGAAATTTCTACGACAACCGAAATTGGTTTAGAACTTCGCTTATTAGATAGTCGTATTAGTTTAGATGCAACTTATTACAATGAGCGTACTAGAAATCAAATTCTTTTAAACCCTTCACAAGGAGAATCTACTGGTTTCTTAAATCAAGTGACTAATACAGGTTTAATTTCTAATAAGGGTATAGAACTTATCGCTACCGTTATTCCAGTTAAAATAGAAGATTTCAGTTTAGGATTGACTTTTAATTTTGCGAGAAATAATGGTGTAATTGAAGAATTAATTACTCCAGAAGATGATGACGAATTTTTCTTGTTTTTTAACAATAATACAATACCTGAAGAAGTTAGAGGGACCGAAGGTGAAAAACTGGGTGATATTTTTGGATTTGCATATGAAAGAGATGCTAATGGAGGTATTATTGTAGATGAAAGTGGTTTACCAGTAAGAACCCAAGAAATAGAAAGATTAGGGAATATTCAAGCAGATTTTACGGGTTCTATAGGTTTAGATGCAAATTATAAAAACTTTTCACTTAGTGCTCTTTTCGGTATGCAACAAGGCGGTGATATCTACTCTTTAACAGAGGCTACAGCTACTGCTAGTGGAAATGCTTTAAAAACATTAAGTTTAGGTAGAGAACCTTTCTTTGTAGACGGCACATTAGCAGATGGTAGTTCTAATCTGCAAATTGTTTCGCCACAAGCCTATTGGGGAAGAGTATCGGGTATAACAGAAGAGTTCATCTATGATGCTTCTTTTATGAAATTAACAGAACTTTCTTTGAGTTATACAGTACCCTCTACTGTTTTAGATAGACTTGGTAATGGACTAATTCAAAATGCAAGACTATCTATAATTGGTCGTAATTTATTTTATCTTTATAGAAATACTCCAGGAACTGTACCAGATTCAGGGGTTTTTAATTCTACTTTCGGTGCCCAAGCATTCGATTTCTCACCAGTTCCATTAACAAGATCTTTAGGATTTGCACTAAATCTAAACTTTTAAAATTATTTGATATGAAAAAAATAATCTTTTTTGTAATATTAATCCCGGTTACTTTTATACTGAGTTGTACCGAAGATTTTGAAGAAATAAATACAGATCCTTCCGCTGTAATTTTACCTCCTGCAGGAGCATTGTTTAATCCAATGTTGCAAAATCCATTGCGAAATTATCAGCGTAATATAAATTTATACCCTGATTTTTTTGCGCAATATTGGGGTAATATTGTCAGTGGCTTTGAATCGCCAAGATACGAATATGTTGATGGGTGGATTGGAAATATGTGGAGAGAATTTTACACCCAAACATTAGCAGAAGCAAACACGATTAATAGATTATATGGAGAAGATCCTACCTATGTAAATGCTCTCGCTCAAGTAGACATTTGGATGGTTTCTGAATGGGCTAGAATGCTTCAAATATATGGAGATTTGCCTTATTTTGGAGCTGGAGAAGGCGAAAGAGTACAATATAGTTCAGAACAAGAAATTTATTTCGATTTATTTGAACGATTAGATAGTGCAGTAGCAGCATTGAATGCTAGTGATAACACACAATTTTCTTTTGGAGAAAATGATATCATTTTTAATGGTGATGTTGAAAAATGGAGACGTTTTGCAAACTCACTTCGCTTGCGTTTAGCGATGCGATTGTCTAACATTGATCCCGCAAAAGCACAAGAAGAAGCTGCTGCAGCCGTAAGTTTGGGTGTAATGCAATCTAATGACGATGTTACACGAATTCCGCTTTGGAGTGAAGGAAATTATGATTACTTGCACATCATATCTAATATTTTTGTAAACATCAGAGTTTCGGAAACGTTTACAAATTATTTGTACAATCAATCAGGTGGAGAGGATCCACGTGCTGGAAGATGGTTAGCATATGCTGAAGGCTCTGAATTAGCTGATAGTGGACAGTTTACCGGAGTCGCAAATGGTTTTGATATCGTTCCAGAGGATGCTGTAAACTTTGCTACGATGAAAACAGCAGAATTGGGCGGAGAATTTTCTGGCTTTGCTGGTGATGGAGGTTCCGTAAGATTGTATATGCCAGTAATGAATTATCCAGAAGTATTGTTCTTACAAGCAGAAGCAGCCTTAAGAGGTTGGGTTTCTGGAGATGCTAATTCATTATATCAAGAAGGGATACAAGCATCTATGGACTTCGTAGGAGTCCCTGCTGATGAAGCAACAGCCTATATTGCTGCTGCACCATCACTTTCTGGATCTAATGAAGCACAATTAAAGCAATTAATAACACAAAAATATATTGCAAATTTCCCTAATGGTTCAGAAACATGGGCAGATTTTAGAAGAACAGATTATCCAGACATTACACTTCCTTTAGATGGAGTAAGTGGAAGTTCATCTGTTGCTCCAGATACTTGGGTTAAACGTGTACGTTATCCTGACGCAGCTCATAATTTTGAATCTGAATTAATGCCAGCGAATCAAAATACCATACCCACAAATAGAATGGATATACGCCTTTGGTGGGATACAGCGGATACAAAAACAAAGTCTGATGGTTTAATGAGTAGTAACTTTTAAAAAAATAATTATGAAAAATAGAATAACAAAAATTGCAACAAGTTGCTTTGCTGTAATACTGTTTCTCTCTCTTGCAATTTCTTGTAATAATGATGATGACGCAGGTGGTGGCAACTTTGATGTTACAGTAGTACAGGGAATGATAGACCAAGCACAAAACTTGCTGAGTAGTACAGAAGAAGGAACTATGGCTGGTGACCAACAACCAGGTTCTAAGGCTACCTTAGAAAGTGTTATTGCTGCCATACAAAGAATATTAGCAAGTGCCAAATCACAAGATGATATTAGTGATGCAGGGCTTAAATTAGATGCCGCTATACAGACCTATATAGAAAGTGTTGTAGCTACGGCCATACCTTGGACCCAGCATGGTAGTGAAACTGGAATAGAAATTTCTGAAAGTATTAAGTCTACTTTATTCACTGGTGCAACCATAGAAATAGAAGCATATATTGTAGACCTAAATCAAAATGGTTTTTCTAACAATTTATTCTCCATTGAAGATAATCCTGCCAGTGGTTTTACGGTACGTTACTTTGGCGATGGATCAGGACATATTGTTACAGGTATTGGTACTGGATGGCCTGAAGTTGCTATCCCAGCAGGTACTTTTATAGCTAATGAATGGATAAATGTGGCATGGGTAAATACCGGTACAAGACAAGAGGTATATGTTAATGGAAACTTTATTGCAGGTCACGATCAAGTTATTGATGGTCCAGATGTGCCTTTTATTTTAGGAAATAGTCCAGTATTTAATGATCGTTCCAGTAATGTACTATTTAGAGAATTTAAAGTTTGGGATAGTGCATTAGATGCAGCTACTATCTTAGCAAATATTGGCACACCAGTTGAAGGAACTGAAGCTGGCTTAGAAGCCTATTTTCCATTTGGTTCTAATTTAGGTAATTCTTTTGCAGATGTAACAGGAAGGCATACCGCTACACTTTTGAGTAATGTAACATGGGAAGCTGCAGTACCTGTACTTATGCCAGATTATACGGCAATTGATGCTGCTATTATGGAAATCACAACTTTTAGAGATGGTATAGTCGAAGGAGATCAAGATGGCGATTACCCATTTGGTACAATTGCTTATGTAGATGGTTTAATTGCTAGTGCTACCGAGACTAGAGCAAACGATTTACGCCAAACTGCATTAGATGATACAGCAACATCATTAGGAGCAAGTATTGCATTAGTTAATGATAATTTAGTAGGTGATGCAAATGGCTTTTTCACGGATATAGAGGATCCTAATGCTATTGGTTTTAGAATAACACCAAACTATACCCCACAAGGAGACTATACCTATGAGCTAGAGTTAAATTTAGCAAACTTGGCTAAAGTAGAGAATGATGTTATGGGTAATGGTGCTGTTGGTTTCCGAGTAAATGGTTATGAAGAATTAACAGAAGAAAGTCTGTTGAATTCTGGTGGAGGTTGGAACTGGACTGATGTAGGAGGTTTCCAAGGACCAATGTTCCCAGCTTTAACAATAACTCCAAATATGTGGCAACACGTTGCCATTGTGCATGATAATACAGCACAAACAACCAGTATTTATATTGATGGTGAAATGGTAGGGCAACAAACTGAAATTGGAAGCCCTAACGTTTCTGGATGGTCAGAAATTTGGTTAGGGAATGCATTTACTAAAATGACCACAGGTTCGGTTAGAAATTTTAGATTATGGGATGCTGTTCGTACTCCTGCAGAATTCAATACTCCGATTACAGGCACAGAAACAGGTTTACAAATTTATTTCCCACTCAATCGTGTGAATGGGATTAGTTTCTCAGATGAAACTGGTAATTATAATGGCGAATTGAGAGGCGTAAAATGGAATAAATAAAATATAATTGAGTTAGTTTTTATCAAGGGTGACTTCTCAGCAAAGCCATCCTTGATATTTTTATAGAATACCCAAGAAATAGCTCATATTTAAATAATTATGTGTTCTTTACAGTTAAAAAAACAAAATTAATTTTATAAGATGACCAACAAAACCATTTTACGAGGTATTGCTTGGGATCATCCAAGAGGCTATGAACCTCTAAAAGCTACCTCAAAAGCATATGCAAAAATACACCCTGAGGTAAGTATAACTTGGGATGTTCGTTCTTTAAAAGATTTTGGTGACATGCCCATTGAAAATTTAATAGATATTTATGATTTAATTACCGTAGATCATCCGTATATGGGACAGGCACATGAAAATACTTTACTTCTTTCATTAGAAGATAAAATTTTAAAAAGTGAGTTGGATCAATTGGAAAAGGAGTCGGTTGGGCCAAGCTTCCGTTCTTATTTTTATAAAAATAAGTTATTTGCATTGCCAATAGATGTTGCCGCTTTGGTAGCTGCATTACGAAAAGATATCATAACAGATTTAGCATTAAATGTACCTAAAACCAGAGCAGATTTATTCAATTTTTATAAAAAATTGCCTAAAGCATATAAAGTAGCCTGGCCTCTATGTCCTACAGATCTATGGTGTTCCTTTTTAACACTTTGTGCTCAGGATGCTGGTAGAAATTTCATCAATAAAGGAGTAATAAATACAACTATAGGAATTCAGGTTTTAGAAGAATTAAAACAACATTTAGAGTATCTACATCCAGATTCACTTCATATGAATCCTATTCAGGTTTTAGACCATATGGCGGAAAGTGACGAAATGGTTTATGCACCCTATTTATTTGGTTATACAAATTATTCAAGAGTGGGGTATGCAAAAAACATCATACACTTTACCAATAGTCCAAAAAATCCTAAACATGCTATTTCAACCATTTTAGGAGGTGTAGGTTTAGCTGTTTCCTCAAAAACCAAACATGTTGATGTTGCGGTAGATTACGTTAGATTTACAGCAAGTGCTAAAATACAAGAAGGCGTTTTTACTCAAAATGGAGGTCAACCGGGAAATCTTAAAGCTTGGCAAAGTGAGCTTAATAATAAACTGTGTGCTAATTTTTTTAAAGACACATTAGAAACACTGAAAAATGCCTATGTACGGCAACAATTTGTGGGTTGGAATCATTTTCAAGAACAAGGAGCTGACCTATTGCATAATGGACTTGTAAAAAATGTTTCTCCTACTATTTTAATGAAAAATTTAAACGAATTCTATCAATCTATTGTTCGCTATGAAGACACATTATAAGCACATACTAGTAAAAATCAAAGGTACCATAGGAAGGCTTATTTTTAATAGACCAGACCAACTCAATGCTATGAACAGAGAAATGATGGATGAAATCATTGACGGTATTAATAGTTTAAATGCAAACGATGCAGTTCATGTCGCTATAATTACAGGAAAAGGGAGGGCATTTATGGCGGGTGCTGATATTAAAGAATATGGGAGCCAAACTCCAGAACAATTTAAAGCTTTTCAGGATAGAGGAATAGCATTATACGCTGCAGTGGAACACGCACCAAAACCTTGGATAGCGGCTATTAACGGTTTTGCACTTGGTGGTGGCTTTGAAATTGCCCTATCTTGTGATATGATCTTAGCGTCTGAAACAGCAAAAATGGGTTTGCCAGAAGTATTTTTAAATCTTGTGCCTGGAGGAGGTGGTACGCAACGTTTAATTCAGAAAATGGGTGCGAATAGAGCAAAAGAACTTTTGTTTACAGGCGGACAATATAATGCAAAAACAATGCAAGATTGGGGGGTGGTAAATTATGTATACCCTGTAGAAGAATTTGAAGAGTCTGTTACCAATTTTGCACAAAAATTAAGTAGAAGACCTTCTGGCGCTATTAAAGAATTAAAAAAATTGGTGCAGTTAAGTTTAAAACCTATTCCTTTTAAAGACAAAATTACAGTAGAAGGCGAAACAGTAACCAATCTTTTTTACAGTCCAGAAGCAAAGAAAGCAATTCAAAATTTTATTGATAAAAACAATACATGAATACCTTAACTTTTTTTATTGGTAGTTATACAGAAGAAATTGTTCCTGGTTTTGGAGGAATAGGCAGGGGAATTTACACCGTAGAATTAAATACGAAAACGGGTGAATTAAAAGTGCTGCATACAGAAATGATTCGCAACCCTAGTTATTTGGTGCTGAGTGATGATACTAAATTTTTATATGCTCATACAGAACTAGACGAAACTAAAACGCCACAGGTAAAAAGTTATAAAATAAAAGCTGACTTTTCATTAGAATTCTGTAATCAGCAAGGGATACCTGGAGGATTGCCCTGTCATATCAACAGCTATAAAAATAGTGTTTTAGTAGCCTGTTATGGATCAGGTAATGTAATACAGTACCCAGTAAATTCTGATGGAAATTTAACAGCTGCTTTTAAAAATTATCAGCATACAGGAACGAGTATCAATGCAGAGAGACAAGAAGGACCACATGCACATCAGATAGTCATTCACCCTAATCAAAAAGATATATATGTATGTGATTTAGGGATAGATATGATAAAAGCTTATCAATTTAAAAATGGTGAACTCACCCCAAATCAAATAAAAGATATTAAAGTAACAAAAGGAGGTGGGCCACGTCATTTGGTTTTTAATGTAGAAGGATACGTTGGGTACGTTTTAAATGAATTATCGGGAAATATTTCCATCTTAAAGAAAGAAGATACTGTATTTAAAGAGTTGCAAACTATAGCTTCTTTACCCCAAGATTATAAAGGAATACCAAGTGCTTCTGCCATACGAATACACCCAAACGGACAGTTTTTATATGCTGCACATAGAGGAGCAGACCTGATCAGTATTTTTAAGATTGATGGAGATGGTTTAGAATTAATCACTTATGAATACACCAAAGGAAAAGAAATAAGAGAATTTAATATTAGTCCAGATGGCGAATGGTTAATTGCATGTCACCAAAATTCACATGATATTGTTGTATATACCATTCGGGAAGATGGAACATTAGAGGAACAGTACCGAACAAAAGAAATTTTATCGCCCGTTTGTGTTTCCTTTTTAAATTATACTCAAACAAGTTGAAGCTATGAAAATGACACTATTTCAATTTAATAAAAAGAAGCATTAATCCAAGAAATCATGAAAAACAATATTGCATTTTTAGCTTTTGTAGCTGCTCTAGGAGGATTTCTATTTGGTTTTGATACTGCAGTAATTTCTGGTACAACAGACCTAGTAAAAGTACAATACGGATTAGACGATGTGCTACAAGGTTGGTATGTAAGTTCTGGTTTAGTAGGTTGTGTTTTTGGAGTAATTGCAGCTGGGTTTATAAGTGATACCTTTGGGAGAAAACGTGCATTAATTTTAAGTGCCATTCTATTTAGCTTATCTGCCATTGGCTGTGCTATAGCAAGTGATTTTACGGTATTGATAATCTCCCGTTTGCTTGGTGGGGTTGGAGTAGGTGTGGCATCAATGTTATCGCCTATGTATATTTCAGAAATTGCTCCACAAGAAAAACGAGGAATGCTTACCTCTTTATATCAGTTGGCTATTACGATGGGTATTCTTATGGCTTTTTTATCTAATGCTTTTATTCAAGATTTTGCCAATACAAATGAAGTTGAAATAGGTCTGTATAATAAAATTTTTATAGGGGAACAATGGCGTGGAATGTTAGGTGCAGAAACCATTCCGGCACTGATATTTCTATTATTACTATTTTTTATTCCGCAATCGCCTCGGTGGCTACTATCTAAAGGGAAAGAAGATAAAGCGCATAAAATTATGAGTCAGTACGGAATTAAAACAGATGGTAGTACAGATACAGACACACCAAATAGTGAAGCAAAGAATTACTTTAAAAATAAAGGAATTCGTATCGCCATTATAGCTGGAGCGGCGCTGGCAATTTTAACACAAACTAGTGGTATTAATGCCATTATGTACTATGGGAATAGTATTTTACAATCTGGAGGTGCTAATGCAGATTTAGCCTTTAAAGGACAAGTATTAATAGGTATCATCAATGTGCTATTTACTTTTATCGCCATTTTTACCATCGATAAAATTGGGCGAAAAAAGTTATTGTACTCTGGAGTTACAGTCCTTATCATATCATTATTTTTAGTTGGATTGATGTTTTATATAGATGCAATGATGGAGTTAAAAATGCTTTTTATTCTAACTTTTGTAGCTGGTTTTGCATTCTCTTACGGACCCGTAATTTGGGTATTATTATCAGAATTATATCCTACAAAAATTAGAGGACGGGCAATGTCTATTGCAGTATTAGCTTTATGGATTGCTAATACAGTTGTTGCTCAAGTATTTCCTTGGTTGCAAACCAATATTAAGGAATCTGGTGTTTTTTGGTTGTTTGCTATTTTCTGTTTGCCAACCTTTTATATTGCAAGAAAATTTCTCCCAGAAACCAAAGGAAAGACATTAGAAGAAATAGAAAATTATTGGCTAAGTAAATAAACTGTGGAAAGCCACAAGGCATTAAAAGGAAAGTTAACATTGAATTTTGACGCAAGCGTCTAAGCATTTTAATTCTCGATTATCGAATAAAAAAAATAGAAATGAATAGATTAAAAGGTAAAGTAGCTATCATTACTGGGGCAGCAAATGGTATAGGCTTAGCAACAAGTGAGGCTTTTGTTAGAGAAGGTGCTATGGTGGTGATGTGTGATATTGATATTGATAAATGCAATGAAGAAGCACATAAGCTTAAAGAAAGCGGTGCTACGGTATATGGTTATAAGTGCGATGTTAGCATTTCAAAAGACATAAAAAGTGCCATTGATTACACCATAAAAGTATGTAGTAAAATAGATATTTTAGTTAATAATGCGGCTGTTGCTATTAGTGGCAACATCGCAAAAATGCCAGAGGAAGATTGGGATACAGTAATGCAGACCAATTTAAAAAGCGTTTTTATAGGCATAAAATATGCAATACCGCATATGCAACAAAAACAAACGGGGAGTATTATAAATATTTCTTCAGTACAAGCACATCGCAGTTGGGATGATTGGACTGCTTATGCTAGTGCCAAAGGGGCAATGCTTTCTATGACAACTCAAGTAGCGGGTCAGTTTGGGGTAGATAATATTAGGTGCAATAGTATTTCTCCGGGAGCTATTCTTACCCCTTTAAATGAAAGGAGAATTAAAGAGGAAGGGCTAGTATTTTTAAGAAAGAGCGAAAATCAGTCAGCGATGCGTCGTATGGGAACATCTAAAGAAGTAGCTATGACGGCAGTTTTTTTAGCCTCAGACGAATCAACATTTATAACAGGAGAAGATATTAAAGTAGATGGTGGGCTTAGTACACTACCAAGATATTTATAAAATAGAAATTATGGATCAAGCTTTAGATGGTGTAAAAGTATTAGATTTTTCGCAACTGTTACAAGGACCTTTTGCTACTCAAATGCTAGGTGATTTAGGAGCAGATGTTATTAAAATAGAACGAAACGGAAGTGGAGATATCTACCGTGGGATGACTTTTTTTAATGAATGGATAGCGGGAGATGAGTCACCTTGTTTTATGGCATGGAATAGAAATAAGCGTTCATTGGCCATTGATATGAAGTCCGAAAAAGGGAAAGAGATCATTTACAAACTAGCTAAAGAAGCAGATATTCTAGTAGAAAATTTTCGCCCAGGTGTAATGGAACGGCTAGGCTACGGATATAATGAAATTAAAAAAATAAATCCTGGGATTATTTATTGTTCTGCAAGTGGCTGGGGAGAAGATGGTCCATATTTAACAAGGCCGGGGCAAGATTTACTTGTGCAAAGCGTTAGCGGAGCAATAATGACCAGCGGTAAAAAATCTGATGGACCTGTAGCTATTGGTACTGCATTGTGTGATCAAGTCAATGGCTTAAATTCAGTTTATGCAATTTTAGCAGCCTTGTACTACAGGGAGAAAACAGGAAAGGGACAGGAAATAAAGACAAACTTGTTGTCTTCAGCTATTGCATTTCAAATGCAAGATTATTTTACCATTCAGAATTTAGGGACTAGTTTTGAAAGACCAGAATCTAAAATTGGTCATCCTGGAAACGGTGCGCCTTTTGGCATGTATCAAACAAGCGATGGATACCTAACTATTGCCATGAGCCCTTGGCCTAAATTGATACAAGCACTTGGAGATGAATCGCTAATGCAATATGCTGATCCCCAAGTCCTTTTTGATGAACGCGATAAAATCCATGGGATTATAGAAAAAATCACGCTAACAAAAACAACAGAGGAGTGGCTAGAGATTATGCTGGCATTAGACCTATGGGTTGCAAAAGTAAACAATCAGGAAGAAGTAGAGCATGATCCGCAAGTAAAGCATAACAATACTTTTGTTGAGGTAGAACATCCTAAAGCGGGCAAGTTAAAAATGACTAATATTCCTTTTACCATGAGTGAGACTCCAGGTAAAATTAGAATGCCTTCGCCTTTAATTGGTCAGCATGGTGCAGATATCCTTGCAGAGATAGGATATACTAACGAAGAAATTAAAAAATTTGAATCAGATAATATTATCAGTATTGAAAAAAGTAACTAATATGATAAACGTTGTCTTAAAATACAGTAGCATAATTTTATTTTTAGCAGTACTTATTGGCTGTAAAGAAGGTAGTAAGGATAAAGGTGATACAGATCAAAAAGAATATTTGAGTTATGTAGATACCCGTGTAGGGACCTCACCAAGTATTGCAGATGTAACGGTAACTGAAGCAGAAGAACCCAGAGGTTATGTGTCACCAATTGTTGGGAACCCTTCTGCATTAACGCATTGGACACCGCAAACGGCAACATATACGGATAGAGTTATTACAGTTCCTGTACCCTATTGGTACGACCAAGAAAAAATACAAGGCTTTAGGGGCACCAGATACCCAAACGGAGCTGTAGTTGGCGATTGGGGTCCGATGTCTGTAATGCCTTTAACTGGGGATGTCGTTATTGATGCAGAAAAACGTGCTTCCAAATTTAAGCATGCTAGTGAAATTGCTAAACCCCATTATTATGCCGTTCATTTAGATGATTATAATATAAAAGCAGAATTTACTGCCGCGGCTAAAACTGCTTTTTTTCAATTTACCTACCCTGAGTCAGACGCATCTTCTGTTGTTTTTGATGGCGTTTTTGTACCGGGAAATTATAAAGTGATCCCAGAACGTAATGAGATTGAAGGCTATACGGTTATTGCAGGGCATTTTAAAAATCATTTTGTCGCTAAATTTGAGAAAAAGTTTGAAGTTTATAATGTAGATATGCTTCCCAAAGTAATGGATGAAGATTTAGTGCCTAATGGATTTAAAGCAAAATACTATAATAATGATAAACTACAGGGAAAACCAGCTGTATTGGTCAACTATAAAGCACTAAATTACGATTGGTTAAAAGAACCAGCAGAAGGTGTTAAAGCAGATTTCTTTTCGGTGGAGTATCGTGCTACGGTTGTGCCAAGACATACTGGTGAACATACCTTTGAATTAACCACCAAAGATGGCACCAGAATGTACATTAATGATAAAATGGTGATTGATAAATGGATGTATAGGGCAACAGGTACAAATAAATATACCACGCATCTTACAAAAGGCGAAACTTACAATTTGCGTATTGAATATTATGATGGTTCGGCAACTACAGAGATGCATCTTAGATGCACAGAACCAGTGGCGGTAGATCCTAAACTAGGCCAACAAATGGCACTTAAAGGAGTTGACGGAAATGCCGTTTATGTAACTTTCCCTACTACCGCAGGAGAAAAAGTAAAGATGAAAGTAAGCACTTCTTTGATAGATATCGCACAAGCTAGAGCCAATATGGAAGAAGAGTTTCCTTATTTTGATTTTGACAGGGCAGTAGCCAAAGGAGCTACTATATGGGAGAATGAGCTAAATAAAATTCAAGTAGAAGGCACAGAAACAGATAAAGCTATTTTTTACACGGCTTTAACCAAATGTTTTGTAAACCCAAGAAACTTAAATGAAAATGGTAGGTATTTTAGTCCATTTGATTATAAAGTGCACCAAGGAACGGCGATGTATACCGATTTATCTATTTGGGATACCTTTAGGTCCTTACATCCACTTTGGGTGATTATAAAACCAGAAGAAACGACTAATGTAATTAATGGAATGCTGAATGCCTACCAACAAGGTGGTTGGCTTCCTAAATGGCCTAACCCGCATTATAGAAGTATTATGATGGGTACGCATGCAGATGCCGTAATTGCAGATGCGTATATAAAAGGGATTAGAGGCTTTGATACCGATTTGGCTTTTAAAGCCATGCTTAAAAATGCATCAGAAAAAGGAAATCGTGGGTTTTCTGGTCGTGTTGGTATAGAAGAGTTTAATAGCATTGGCTATGTCCCAGCAGATGTTTATGGCTTTTATGGAGAACCCGTAGCTAGAACATTAGAATTTTCATATGATGATTACTGTATTGCGCAAATGGCAAAAGCTTTAGGTAAAAATGATACATATGACGAGTTTATGCAACGCTCCAAGCGTTATAGCAATGTGCTAGATAAAGAAACTGGATTGGTAAGAGGTAAAAAACTAAATGGAGAATGGCTAGCACCTTATGATAAAACCATTAGCGTTTGGGCAAGAGGAACAGATTTAGATACCGAGTTATACTATAAAAACCATACCCTTTTAGTACCGCATGATATTCCTGGTTTAGCAGGTTTTATGGGTGGTAATACTCAATTAGAAGCCTATTTAGATGAGTTTTTTGAAAAAGATATGTACTACGTAGGAGACGAATTTTCGATGCATGCTCCGTTTATGTATAACAGTATAGGTGCGCCATGGAAAACACAAAAAGTAGTTAGAGACATCTTATTTAAATATTATTTTGATGATGTAGGTGGTTTACCGGGTAATGATGACTGCGGACAAGTCTCTTCCTGGTATGTTTTTGGAGCTATGGGCTTTTATCCAGCGCTTCCCGGAAGTCCCACCTATCAGATTTGTAGCCCTGTTTTAGATAAAGCTGCTATAGACGTTGGTGGCGGAAAAGTGTTTACTATAATAGCAAATCATAATTCTAGAGAAAACAGCTATATCCAATCTGCCACACTAAATGGAAAACCCTACAATTCTAGTACTCTTCATCATGATACGCTAATGGCAGGAGGGGAGCTTGTTTTTGAAATGGGCCCAGAACCTAATAAAAGTTGGGGATTGGAAAATTGAAGGGTGAATATAATTCTCTACACTTCTAAAATAAAAAAGAGTAACCATCCAAATTCTCATTTTTATAGTATTTGTGACAGTTATGGATGAAAAATATTAATTTGGAATAGTTACAAAAGTGGAAATCTATATAAAATATCTGATGTGAAAATCCTTGTTTTTTAAGTGCTACCCTAAGAAAACGACTCCAGTTTATAGATGCTATTATTTCATTAATTTATAGCTTTGTTTTGCGATTTCCAATTCTTCATTGGTTGGGATGACTAGGATTTTTATTTCGGAATCCTCTTGCTGAATCTCTAAAATATGAGACGATTTTTGGATATTTTTTTTAACATCAATTTGAATACCTAATGCCTCCATATTTTCACAAACCATAGCACGAAGTATACTTGAATTTTCGCCAATACCAGCAGTAAATAGTATGGTATCTACACCATTAAGAGCTGCAATATAACTCCCTATAAATTTTTTGATACGATAAGCAGTCATAGAAAGTGCTAGTTGACAATCTATATTTCCTTTTTCCGCTTCATTTTGTATTTCACGTAGATCGGAATACCCAGTAAGTCCCAAAAGTCCACTTTGTTTTTGTAATAACTGATTTACCTCTTGGGAAGAAAGTCCTAAGTTATCCATAAGATAAAAAACTACTGACTGATCGATATCTCCGCTTCGAGTGCCCATTATAAGTCCGTTTGAAGGTCCAAAGCCAAGCGAATGATCTATGCTCTTACCATCTTTTACAGCCGTAATGCTGCAACCATTTCCTAAATGAATGCTAATGATTTTACTTGATGGTTTTTTTAGATATGCAGTAGCTTGTTCAGAAACATATTTATGGCTTGTACCATGAAAGCCATATACACGAATATGATGTTTATCTGCAAGCGTTTTTGGCATGGCATACCGATACGCTTTTTCAGGAAGTGTTTGATGAAAGGCGGTATCAAAAATAGCAACTTGATTTGCATTTTTAAAAATACTGGTGGCTACTTTTATTCCTGCTGCATTTGCAGGGTTATGCAGTGGCGCTAAAGAAGTCAAACGTTCTATCTCTGCTAAAACGGTTTCATCTATTTTAGTAGGTTGGTCAAAGCGGTTTCCGCCATGTACAACTCTATGGGCTACAATAGCAATTTCATCTGTGTGTTTTAAAACGCCCATTTCATTGTGCATCAATACATCAGTAATCGCCTCTAATCCTTCTTGATGATTGGATAATGATTGTACCTCCGAATGAGATTTTCCTTTAGATTCATAATGTATTTCTGCGTTTTTGAGTCCTATGCGTTCTACTAAACCTTTACAAATAACTTCTTCGGAAGGCATTTTAATCACTTGAAATTTTATAGAAGAACTTCCTGAATTAATAATAAGAATTTGCATAATGATTTAACTTTCTTGTGCTTGTATAGCAGTCACGATTACCGTATTAAAAACATCCTCAACTGTACAGCCTCTACTTAAATCGTTTACTGGTTTGTTGAGTCCTTGTAGCATTGGACCTATAGCTAACGCACCCGTTTCTCTTTGTACAGCCTTATAGGTATTATTACCAGTGTTAAGATCTGGAAATATCAAAACAGAGGCCTGCCCAGCAACTTCCGAATCGGGAAGTTTACTTTTGCCTACTAAGGGGTCAACTGCCGCGTCATATTGTATTGGGCCTTCAATTTGTAAATGAGGATGTGTATTTTTTACAATTTCAGTTGCTTTTCTCACTTTATCTACATCTTCCCCTTTTCCAGAACTTCCAGAAGAATATGAGAGCATCGCAATTTTAGCTTTTATCCCAAAGCCTTCTGCAGAAACTGCAGATGAGATAGCAATTTCTGCTAACTGCTCAGCCGTTGGGTTAGGATTTATAGCACAATCTCCAAAAACAGAAACTCTATTTTCTAAGCACATAAAAAATACAGAGGATACTACTCTTATACCAGGTTTGGTTTTTACAAACTGTAGTGCAGGGCGTATCGTATGTTGGGTAGTGTGTATTGCTCCAGAAACCATTCCATCTGCATCACCTTTATAGACCATCATTGTACCAAAATAAGAAACGTCTAGCATGGTATCTCTAGCGACATCCATATTTACGCCTTTATGCTTTCTTAACTCACAAAAAGTGCTTGCATAACTTTCAAAATTTTTAGCAGTTGCAGGATTAATGATATTTAAGTGAGAAATATCAAAACCTAACTGCATTGCTTTCTTTTCTACCTGTTCTTGATTTCCTAACAGTGTAATATCAACAATACCTAAAGCACTTAGCTCACTTGCTGCTTCTATAATTCTGGGATCTTTCCCTTCTGGTAAGACGATATGTTTTTTACTTTCTTTAGCGCGTTGCAATAGATTATACTGAAACATTCTGGGGGTAATCCCCTTAGGATCATAAGTTTTTAATCGTTCTAACAACAATTCACCATTAATATGAGCATTAAAAAGTGTTATAGAAGTAGCAATCTTTTGCTTACTCTTGGCATAAATCTTAGATTTAATATTACCTACAGCATTGGTGGCATCAAAAGTACCTTGTTGTACAGAAATGATAGGAACATGTGTTTCAAAACCTTCCAATAATTTTAAAATGGATGGCTCAGGGAGAATTCCTCCAGTGAGTACAATACCTGAAATTGTTGGATAGTTATCCGAAAGATTCGCCTGTAAAGCACCAAGAATAATATCGGACCGATCTCCTGGAGTTATCACCAAACTATTTTCACGCAGATGAGTTATATAATTATGCAATTGCATAGCACCCACACCAAAGCTTCCGGTCTGATTGTCTAGGTTTTCTTCACCAAAAAGCACTTTTCCATCAAGAGTTTCTAAAATTTCATGGAGCGTAGGATGTGATAAATTCTTAACTCTAGGTACCGTAAAAGCAACAGTTTTATCTTTTAATTCTATTTCAAGTCTTTTGTTGACTAGGTCTACATTTTCAGGACGAACTTTATTAGCTACAACACCAATAATTTCGATATCTTTTTGAAGATAAGTATTGACAGCCGATTCCAGGTTACCACAAAATTCCTCTAAAGTTTTGCCTTTTCCATTGTCTATTAAAATAACAGGAATACCAAGATTCTTAGCAATATCTATATTCAAATCAAATTCAATGATACTTCCATCACTAGAGAAGTCGCTTCCTTCTACTAGAATAAAATCAAACTGCGCTTCTAGCTGTTTGTACTTGCTAATAATAGTATCTAGAATGTCTCCCTGTCTTCCATCGTTAAACATATCTACCACCTGACTTTGGGTTAAAGCATATGCATCATCTACGGGGATGTCTAAGCCAAAATGTGAGATGACAGTATTGATATGATTGTCTATTCCACCAGCTTTAATATCATCTATCACAGGTCTGAAATAGCCTACTTTTGCCATTTTACCAAGTAAAAGTTGCATTAAACCTAGCACAACTAAAGACTTGCCACTATGAGATTCTAAGGTGGCAACATAAAGGGCTTTTGTCATAATATAGTAGTAGTTTTATATTGATAAAGATACAGATTTGAGCAAAAGAAAAAGCTCGATTTCTTAATAAAAATTTGGCTTTGCGCTGAGCGGAGAAAGAGGGATTATCTAAATTCTTAATTTTACAGTATTTACAGGACTTAAAATAACTCTTAAAATTTAATGACACCGAATTTGCCTCTTTTTTGACAAAAGTTTAAGTATTTTTAAGTGGTTCATCCAAGCTGAGTGTACAAATTCATATAAATGAGTCTAAATTAAATTTTAAGAGCAGATTATAGTAAACTTTCGAGAAAAGTATTAAATATTGATGCTTTTTGGAAAATTTACTAAAATTGAATCCCTTTATTTTCAAAGTATACTGCTCAGAATACTGCTACTATAAAACAATATATTTAGTATTATAATGGTAAATATGAATTAAAATGTATATATTTAACCATTATAATGGTATTTTATGTTGGAGGTAACCACAATAAAAGAGGTAAAGATCAAAATTGGAGAAGTGTGTAAAACACTTCGTAAATCAAATAAGCTATCTAGAGATGAACTTGCAGAGGTGCTTGATGTCTCAAGCACCACTATTCAAAATATAGAGAATGGAAAAAATGCTACACTCGATACTGTTTTAAAAGTAGCCAATCATTTTGGATTATTGGCAGATATAACCAAAGAAATAGATAAGGGCATTAGTAATCAAAACAACATTTCACTGTATTAATTTATGGCTAAAGATAATATCATAGCGATTTTTGCTTTTGGCCAAGAAATTGGAAAATTAGGTTATGATATAGACCAGAGTAAATCTTTTTTTCAATACCATCCTGAATTCTTAGACTCGGAAAAATATTCAAAGTTCTTTCCCTTTATTTTTAAACGTAACAAATCTGCACAGGTATTTACAGAATACCAACAAGATACCTTTCAAGGTTTACCACCTATGATAGCCGATTCCCTGCCAGATACTTTTGGGAATATTATTTTTCAAGAATGGTTAACAGCTAGAGGGATCCAAAAAGTGACACCATTAGAACAATTGGCCTATGTAGCAGATCGTGGTATGGGAGCCTTGGAATTTAAACCAATTAAAGAACTACCCAATACAGCAGCTATTAATATCGATGAAGTCATTACGATCTTAGAAAAAGTGTTAAAGCTAAAAGAGAATACCTCTGGAGCAACTCTTGATGAATTGTCTTTACTGAACGTTTTTAAAATAGGAACTTCAGCTGGTGGCGCTAGGCCAAAAATTTTAATCTCAGAGCATAAGGAAACAGGAGCAATTATAGCAGGAGACAGAGAGACTAGCAACGAATACAACCACTATCTAGTCAAGCTACACCTTGATGATAACGATGGCTACAACAAAGAAAAAGTAGAATATGCTTATTATTTGTTAGCGAAAGAGGCAGGTATTGACATGATGCCTTCTAAACTGATTGAAAATAAGCATTTTGCTACGCTTCGCTATGATAGACAACATGGAGAAAAACAGCATGTATTAACCGTAACCGGTTTAACGGGTTGGGATTTTAAAAGCCAACCAGAAAATTCATCGTATGAAAATGTTTTCAAGGTAGCATTAGGACTAGAAGTACCACATAAAGATTTGCAACAGCTTTTTAAGCGTATGGTATTCAATGTTGTATTTAGAAACGTAGATGACCATTTAAAAAACCATAGTTTTATCTATAACAAAGAAGAAAACAAATGGAATTTAGCCCCTGCATACGATTTAACCTATGCACTTAATCCATTATTTACCTTTAAAACCACTTCTAGAGCTTTGTCTATAAACGGAAAACGTACAGCGATTACAATAAAAAATGTATTGGCTATTGCAGAAGAGTTTGCTATTAAAAACCCCAAAGGGATTGTAGCAGAGGTGCAGGCTTTGATTCCAAGATGGAAAGAGGTCGCTAGGGAATTAGAGATCGATGAGCATATCATCAAAGCAATTCAAAAAGAAATCAAGAGAATAAAATAATGGTAAATAGTATGAGTATAGGGATGAGATTTATTCTGAATACTCTAGTACCCTATGCACGATAGGAGATTTATCAACACCAATACGATAGTGCTTGCGTTGGTATTTTTTAATCAAGTTATAATAGTAATGAAATCTGGTCTTTTTGAAAAGACTGAGAATAAAAATGAGCTAACAATGGAGGAGACTAAGATTGGTTTTGAGTAGTGATATATAAATTATTTAACAAGATATATTTTAAGTTATAAGACTACTTTTATCGTAAATAACTTTAAATATATTAATAATGGAAAACTTAAAAATTTACATCCCAATCGTTACACTTGTATTAGGTGCTTTATTAAAAGAGCCTCTAACTGAATTAATAAAATATTACAAATTAAGAAAAACCAGAAAATTAGTTTATGCTTCGGAGGCTTTAGAACTTTTTGATAAATATAAAAAAGCAGAGTTTAAAGATGATTTTATCTTACCTGATATAACTGAGACATATTTTTATGTGCAAACAGGTATTAAAACAAATGTAAAAACTATAAATAAGTATATCGATTTAAAAAACAAATTAGGTTTGGACTACAACTGGCATCAAATCAATACAATAAGACCTCATCTAGATAAAAAAGGAGCTACACTAAATGTAAAACTAACCAAAGCTCAAAGAATATTTGAAAGTATCTTTAGTAAGATAAGCCTAATACTATTTATTATATGGCTTGTATCTCTTTTTTTAATAACTATCCTTTTTAAGGATAATATAGAAGAGTTTGTTCCCTTATTAATTCTAAGCTTTATTCCATTTGCTTTAGCAATTTTTGCTTTACGAAGTGTTCAATCACTAAGTATAGCTAAAAAGATTGAAAAAATAATACAAGAAACTTCTAGCTAATTCTTAATAGTTTGACACTCTTTAAAAGAAGCTTGTGCTAAAGTTTATTAAATAGGTCTAACAATAAAATAACCAATATGAAACAAGTTAAAATAATATTTACTTCTTTTTTTATTGTTTTATTAACTAGTTGTGGAGAAACACAAAAGCCACTTGATAACATAAACAATGTAAAAGCTTTAGAAGAGATTAAACAAGAGCCAAAGATTAAGGATGCGATTATTACAGATGCCAATGTATTATATGTAACCGTAGTTGATGATGGTACACGTAGAGACGGTTATGCAGGATACTTGTGTCAAATTTTAAGATATTATAAAACAACTTCTAGCTGGGTTAAGATTATGAAAGTTAATTCATCGTAATCCTCTAATAGGGATAATCTTTATGGGATATTATTAGGAGAAAAATACTGTGAGTAAGTTATAGATTATATAATAGTGTAAGATATATGATACTAAAAACAATTTTTCGAAGAAAAATGACGTTTTACCTCAGAAATTGACTATTTTTAAATAGTCATTTATGTTTACAACTGTTTATTTTTGTTTTTATTAATATTAGTTTATTTTAAAATAAATGTATATATTTGCACCCCGTTAAAAATGCCACAATTTAAATACATATTACAGTCTAGACTATTCGAACTCAAGAGATTCGGAGGCGTTGGTACGCCTAGACCTGTTTATGACGAGACGCATGAGGGCTACGGTTTAACCTCTCCACAACATTCAGATAGGAAAATTAGTAGTATGGGTGTTGATAACAAGCGTTCAGGCAACTCAAAATATCGTATTATCTTTGATGAGACAACCAAAGAAATACGAAAAGAAATTGTCGAAGAATAAAATCAACTATAATTTTCCTATTAATTGCTATCTAAATGCAATTACTCCAATTAATCAAAATGATATTTACAGGGGTTGCTCAGTATTAATAACCAAAGAGCAAGAAAAAAAGGAACAAGGACAATCTTTGTTGTCTTCACCATTATTTAAAATAACAGGTACAAACGACAATAATTTAGAAGATAAGTTATTATCATTTTGTTTTCCCGACAATCCTTTAAAACTTGTTCAATATTTAAAATCAAAAAACAATAAATCCCTCACTTCATATTTTACTATTGGCTTGAGTTCAATAATATTGCTATGTGATAAAGACTTTAATCTAGAAGATTTTTTGGAAAAATATTTTGTTTATGTAAAAGAACAATGGTACATAAACAAAAAACAAGAGATTGAGGATTTTTCCTTTCTAAATATTAAAGAGAGGGTAGAGTCTTTGTTAACTTTTAAACCCATTCCTGAATCAATACCAGAAGATATAAAATTTTTAATACGAGAATTTCAAAATATATCAAATGATTTATTAGAAACATCTGAAAAATTTTCTCCATATGCGCATGATAAAATTTCAAAATTAACTAGTCATTTTACTTTAGAGGTTTTAGAAGACTTATACTATATCTTGGATGATGATAATTTATATCCTGATTCGCCACTTTATCAAAGACATAAGAAGAAAGGGTATAATAAACATGAGTTTGTTTTAAAGAAGAATGAAGTGAAATCTGATACTATAGCCTTACTTGTTCAAATAAACTCCTCTTTAGTTTATATTAAAAGCCAATATTTTAGTGGTGTCCCTCCTATTCTCAAAAATCCTAGTCAAATTTCAGAATATAAACTTTTAGGTGTAGGTTGTGCCACAAGAAGTTTATTTGTTATGTTGGATAAACTTGAAATTTTTCTGACTTCTACTAGATTAGAAACTCTTGATGCACCTTCGTTGCTTTCCATTAAGTTTAATGGTAAAAACACTTTATCTTTTTCTAATTCTTCCAATCATGACCCAGATGAATGGAGAAAAGATGCAAATTTCGAAGATTATCAAATGGAGATTCGAAATATTGAAGATAAAGAAACTGCTTTTACTAGAATTGGTTATTATAGCGCAAGATTAGGTTTTAAAGAATATAGATATTTTGCGACTTCCGCTCTACAAGTTCTTATCTCAGCTGCATCTAATGAATGGAGTTTAGTAAATTATACCCATGAAATCATACATGGTCATGTTAAATATTTAATACAACACATTGTTCAAAATATAGACCTTGCCAAAGTTCATAGCGAATGGATGAATCTTCAAGAAGATATTTACGAGCTGGGTAAAAAAAATTATAATGTTAAAGAGTTAGGTCAAATAGCTATAACTAACTATCTTGATTCCACAAACCGATTAGGATCTTTAGGTAGACAATCAGTAATTGAATTAACTTCGGAGTTGGATGAAGGGTATAATTCATATTCTTCTTATGAAATGAATAGCCATTTAAATTTACAATATTGGGAGATTAATGAAATTTTTGTTCATTCTTTAGACTTCTTTTATATTTATAAGTCAAATTTTAATCTATATATAAGAAGTATATGGCTTTCTTGGATAACTCAACCTGTTGTAAAAAAAGATTCAAGCCAGTATATATTAAGAAGCCTTTTGATAATCTCATTAACTAAAAGAGGAACTCCTCATGAGAGGATGGTTCAAGCATTTTTTGAGCTAAATAAGATATTTAAAGAATTGGAGAGTAGGTCTTCAATATTTAGTCAAATCATAAAGGATTTAGCTATTTTAGAAAATGAAGACCAATTTTATTTTCGTTTTTGTAATTGTCTTTGTTTATCGGATTATTCATTTCAATTTTTGACATATCCAAACACTGAAGGTATTAAAAATGGAGATGGTAATGTTTTGGATGAGATAGGTAATTTTCATGATAAGGAGGCACCATTTGTCTATGATACCGATATTAACGATTGGCCTTTTGGAGAAATAGATTCAAAATTTTATTATATTTTGGAAAATACTCATAAAGCAATTTTAAATTATGATAAGGTAAATAATATGCAATATTTATCTTCGAGACTGTTATTAATCATAAGTTCTATATAATGGATATATTTTTAAATCACCACTACTACTTGGAATATTATGAGGATATTCGTCTTAAAGGCATTGAAAGTTTACCAGAAATTTTTGATTGGTTTAAGCCAGAATTTTGTAAAAAAATATCTCATAAAAATAATTATTCTTATAATTACCTGTTACCAATATCATTAAAGAATAAATTTGGAGAACAATCAGCAATGAAAGAGTTTTACCATAAAGGAAAAAGCTATTACTCTTATTCTCTTTTTATAACTATAATAAAAGTTAAAGATAGAGATATACTAAGCATAAGTTATCCTTATAAAATTTTACAGTACTTAACAAGTGATTTACAACGAAATGAAGATGTAACATCTATTGGTATTGACTTTCATAAAATCGTTGATTATATGAGAATTAGAAATAATAATAGTAAGGCAAATATTCAATCAGACCTCTTAGTAAATATAGTAAAATATACTGCATTGATTTTTAAAAATATTGGGGATACAGGTATGAAAGATGAAAAATCTATATCTAAAGCTTCTCATGTTTACCTAAAAGGTACTGACCCTTTAGATTCTGATGTTTATAACCATTTAGTTCAAACTAATTTATTTGAAATAGAACATTTGGCTGGAAGGTTAGAAATATTAGATTCTAAAAATAAAGGGCAATTTACAGTGGCTTTTGACCAAAAAGGAAATTTTCGCTATTATTTACAAAAAACTGATTATGAAAAATCAGTTGCTTTAATAAACGAAATGTTTCTTTATTTAAAGAATATAAGCACATTGACAATTAAAAATAGGTCAGTGTCTAAAGTATTAGAGAATGTCGAATATATTTAAAAATGACTACAGTTATCTAAAGAACAATACAACTTCTTGTATAGCTGCTGCTGGGGAATTATTAAAACAAGGTAAACTATCTTTAATTACAGGAGCGGGTGTATCTATGGCTCTTGGACTTCCTTCGTGGTATTCTTTGGTTACAGGTTTGTGTAAAGCATCTAACAAATCTGAGATTAATGATTTAGTTAAAGAAGCGGATGAACTTGATTTAAAATATATATCAGAAAGATTTAAATCTAGTTTAGATAATAACAAGTATCTAGAGGAGGTAGCACGTGAATTATATTCAAAACTAGATTTAAATTTAGAAACTGTTCATCACCCAATGATGACAGCTTTAACTTCTTTATTTATTGGAAATTATAAAGGGCGTGTAAAGCAAGTAATAACTTATAATTTTGATAATTTATTAAATTGGTATTTAAATGTATTAGGATTAAACGTCAATACTGAATTTAATAAAAGTGCAATGGATATGAATGAAGATTGTTCAATCTTTCATATTCACGGATACCTTCCTCATCCTAAATCTAATATGGGTAAAAAGAGTAGTACTATTGTTTTTACTGAAAAAGAGTTCAATGGAAATATAAGGGAAAGAGATGGTATTAGAATGCAAAAGTTAAAATCATTACTAACAAGGTCAACTTTTTTATCGGTAGGAGCTTCTTATGAAACTTTAGTTAAAGATTTATCTCCTGAAATTGAAGAATTAAAAACTAAATGGTATCTAGATAATACCCCAGATGAGTTTTTGAGAGACACTCCTTTTGGTTTTTCTATTCAATTAACTGAGCTTCACGGGAAGACTCTGCATATTGACGAAAGACAAGAAAAAGATTTATTAAAGGATTATGGTATAATAACTATAAAGTGTAAAGATTATGAAGTTCCTGAGGTTATTTTTAAAATAACACAGGCAGCAAGATTTTAAATAACAGAAATAAAATTTATTTATCGTACAGTAATCGTACAGTATTTAAAAAGAAAAAAACTTAATAATATCATTATTAGATAGTTAAGGTTTTTTTTTCGCGGAGAAAGAGGGATGAACTATGTTGATCCCTACCATCTCCACACCTTACAATAAAGCCCGAGTCTGCTATCCCATTCTCATTGCTTTTTCTTTTCACATACTTATACAAGCGAGCTTGTAACGTGCGTAAAAAGAAAAAGCCCGATTTCTATTCAGAAATCGAGCTTTGCTCTAAGCGGAGAAGAGGGATTATTTGTAATGATCCCAAAGGAGGAATCCTTGGCAAGCATAAAACCCAAATAAAGCGATGCTTTGTCGGTTTTGTATTTCCAGTCACTTACGAAAGTATACTTTCGACGCTACTGAAAACACAAAACCCATAACGTTTCCGTTATGGGTTTCTTTTGCGGAGAAAGAGGGATTCGAACCCCCGGAGGTGTGACCCTCAACAGTTTTCAAGACTGCCGCATTCGACCACTCTGCCATTTCTCCTTAAAATGTGGAGTGCGGTTTTTACCGCTTTGACCTCCCGATAGCTATCGGGACTGCCATTTCTCCTGAGTGCCTCATCAGGTATTCCCTGAATGCGGGTGCAAATATAATAAGCTTTTTTTATATTCTCTAAAAGAATCTTAATTTATTTATTCTTTTTTGGGCTTATTTTTGCCCCTATGGAAGAATGGTATCATTACCTACTTTTAATAGGTGTAGGCTTTGCTGTTGGTTTTATCAATACCATTGCTGGTGGCGGTTCCTTACTATCATTGCCTATACTCATCTTTTTAGGGCTGCCACCCAGCGTAGCCAATGGAACCAATAGAGTGGCTATTGTATTCCAGACGGCTACGGCAATAGCGGGTTTTAAAAGTAAAGGTGTTTCTACCTATCCATTTAGTCTTTACTTAGGAATTTCTGCTTTGTTAGGTGCTATTTTAGGTGCCAGAATTGCTGTGGATATAGACGGAGCGGTATTTAATAAAATCCTTGCTATAATAATGGTAGCAGTGATTCTAATCATTTTATTCCAGCCAAAAACTACAATAACCTATATCAAAGAAAGAACCACAGGAAAGCATTTATGGATAGGAATGCTAGCTTTTTTCTTCTTTGGAATTTATGGCGGATTTATTAATGCGGGTCTTGGTTTTATTATGATATTATTCCTTCACTTTTTTAATCATATGACTTTTTTAAGAGCTAATGTGACTAAAGTAGCTGTAGTTTTTGCTTACATGCTTTCTGCCTTAGCTGTTTTTGTTTATAATGATAAAGTAAATTGGAAAATAGGACTCATCTTAGCTATCGGCAATGCATCTGGAGCCTGGTTTTCCAGTAGAATAGCCGTAAAAAAAGGAGATGCCTACATTAAAATATTTTTAATAGTAATGGTTGGCCTAATGGCGCTAAAATTGTGGTTTTTTAATTAATTTCACGTAAAAATAAATACGATTGGTTTATGCCTGGTTTTGAATTGTTTGGGGATCAAGAAAGAAAAGAAGTAAATGAAGTCTTAGACTCAGGCGTATTAATGCGCTATGGTTTTGATGGGGCACGTACCGATTGGAAAGCCGTAGAACTTGAAAAGGCATTGGCCGAACGAATGCAGGTAAAACACGCCCAATTGGTAAGTAGTGGTACAGCAGCTTTAACGGTAGCTTTGGCTAGTGTTGGCGTTGGTGCTGGTGATGAAGTGATTATGCCAACCTTTACATTTGTAGCTACTTTTGAGTCTATTTTAGCCCTTGGAGCGATCCCGGTATTAGTAGATATAGACGAAACACTTGCCTTAGATCCAAATGCGGTTGAAAAAGCGATTACCCCTAAAACAAAAGTGATTATGCCCGTGCATATGTGTGGTGCTATGGCAGATTTAGATGCTTTAAATCGTATTGCTGTAAAACATCATATTCTTATTGTAGAAGACGCCTGCCAAGCTATTGGGGGCACTTACCATGGAAAACCATTGGGTAGTATAGGCGCTATCGGTTGTTTTTCTTTTGATTATGTAAAAACAATTACCTGTGGTGAAGGCGGTGGTTTAATTACCAATAACCCTCAGTTTTATAAAAATGCAGACCATTATTCAGATCATGGGCACGACCATTCTGGAGGTGCAAATAGAGGTGCAGATAAGCATCCTTTTTTAGGATATAATTATAGAATTTCAGAATTGCATGCAGCGGTTGGACTAGCACAGATAAAACGTTTAGACCATTTCCTTGAGATACAAAAGAAACACTATATTGTTTTAGAAACTGCTTTACAACAAATACCTGAAGTTATTTTCAGGAAAATACCTGAAGGAGGGGAGCAGAGTTATGCTTTTTTAAATTTCTTTTTACCTACTAAAGAAATCACTAAAAAAGTGCACGCAGATTTTTTAGCAAATGGAGTAGATGCTTCTTTTTATTGGTTTGATAACGATTGGCATTACCATAGCAAATGGGACCATTTAAAAGAAGCTAAAAGCTTAACGCCTTATTCTGAAGCAATACAAAAGCAATTAAGCACCTATAAAACCACTAATTTTTCGGCTTCTGATGCTATTATGTCTAGAACGATATCTTGCTTAATTAAATTAAGTTGGACAGTTGAAGAAGTACAAGAAAGAGCAGATAAGATGGCGAGTATTATTAAAGAGCATGTATAAAGTTAGTTGAACTCATCTCACTTTTTTGGTGGGATCTTGAAGGAAAAATTCTTAGGCTGATAATTTTTATTGGATCCAGAACTTGTCATTAAGTTTATACCTTTTTTTAAAAGTAATGTCCCCTTGAGGGGACTTTAGGGGTGTAGAAATTGATGCTAATTTAAGTTGATCAGTCTGTACCATGTACTCAAAAATATAAGTTGAGCTCATTCTTCTTTTTAAAGAAATTTGGGTTTAATACTTTTTATTTGAATACTAGAGTTCTTAAATGTTTTTCTTATAAGTTCTCCTTCTTTTATGAACAATAGGACCAAAATGCTTCCAAATTTGTTTTATAGCGATATTGTCTTCTAATTCTGGTGTTCTAATACAAGTTTCTATTTCTTTAGCTTTAAAAGTTTTGTAACATTCGTTAAAAATAATAGCAGTAACTCCTTTGTTTTGATAATCTGGATGAACACCTATGAGGTAGAAAATCACATCTTTACTATTTTTTTTGGCTTTTAATAAATGGAAAGCACCAAAGGGTAATAATTTTCCTTTTGCTTTTTGTAAAGCTTTAGAAAAGGATGGCATTACAATAGAAAAAGCAACTAAATTATCATCTTTATCTACCACAAATTTGATGTATTCTGGGTTTATAAAGCTAATGTATTTCTTTTTAAAATATTCCTGTTGAATAGCAGTAATTGGAACAAAAGAAGATAGACTTGCATAGGAAGCATTAAAAAGAGCAAACATTTGATCTACCCAAGGCATTACATCTTTAGTTTTTGTAAAATTTAAAGGCCTTAATTGGTATCTTTTTTTGATCAATTCATTTATTCTTTCAAAATGCTCCGTTTTCGCATTTGAAAATGGAAATTTATTCTCCATATATTCTTTCTCCTTTATAAAACCATGCTTTTCATAATGATTTGCATAATAGGGGTGGTTGTACCAAGTAATCATAGTCCCGATATGATCAAAACCTTCTATAAGTACTCCAACTTTATCTAAATTAGAAAACCCGACAGGTCCTTCCATATAGCTCAACTCATGCTTTGCTCCAATTTCCTTAACTTTTTCTAATAAAGCTTTAGAAACTTCATCATCATCAATAAAATCAAACCATCCAAAACGCATTTTAGAAACTTGTTGCTGTGTTACTTCAATATGATTTACAATTGCAGCAACCCTACCCACTAGTGTATTATTTTTATAAGCCAGAAAAAACCAAGCACTTGCACTTTTAAAAGCGGGGTTTTTATCTTTATTAAAAGTTTCTAATTCATCATTTATGATAGGAGGAACCCAATATGGAGAATCTTTATACAGTGAAAATGGAAATTTTACGAATTTTTTAAAATCTGATGAAGTAGTAACTTCTTTAACCGTAATCATCTATTGCGTTTTTGTTAAACAATAGTAGTAATATTAATTCAAAACATAAAAACAAAAGTTTAAAAGTTTATTGGATACTGTTTTTAGAAGTTTATAGGGTTTATAAGTTTAGCTGCTCCGCTAGTTTATGAGTTTATAGGTTTAAAAGTTTATATGGTTTATTGGATACTACCTTTATTACATGAAATCCTATAACCATAGAGTAACGAGAGCCTACAAACTTTTATTTTGTATTATCCTCTAAAGTCCAATCAAGAGGAGAATACGTTTAAATAAAGGTTTAAACTAACGCATAGCGGATAAACTCGTAAACTTATTTTGCTTTATCCATAAAATCATAAACAGCTGGTGGCATAAACTAATAAGCTTAGCGTTTACACCCCTAAAGTCCCCTCAAGGGGACAATACTTATAAATAAACTGATAAACTCATAACTTATTTTGCTTTATCCATAAAATTATAAACAGCTGGTGGCATAAACTAATAAGCTTAGCGTTTACACCCCTAAAGTCCCCCCAAGGGGACAATACCTAAAATAAATTGATAAACTCATAACTTATTTTGCTTTATCCATAAAATTATAAACAGCTGGTCGCATGAACTAATGAACTAAGCCTTTACACCCCTAAAGTCCCCTCAAGGGGACAATACTTAAAATAAATTGATAAACTCATAAACTAGCGAAGCGATTAAACTTTTTCATAAACTCATGAACTAGCGAAGCAATTAAACTTTTCCATCAATTTTTTTTCTTTTTCGCTTTTCGTTGTCTTTCATTATAATTTTTTAGCTTTCTATCAGCAATTTTCTTTTTCTGTTTTATTTTTTCTTGTGTTCTTTTTTCCGCAGCTTTTCTCTTTTGAGCTCTTATTTTTTCTGCTTTTTTCTGTTTTGCTTCTTTACTTTTTTGAATTCTATTATATTTCTTCTCGCTATCTGCTGCTTTCTTTTTAAGTTTTTTATCAGTAGTTTTCTTTTTCTGATCTCTTAATTTTTCTTTTCTTTTTTGCTTCGCATTTTTTTCCTTTTCTTTTTTGTTTTTATTTTTCTGAATTTGACTTTCTTTTTTCTTAGCTGTTTTGTTTTTAGTATTTACTTTGCGTGCTGTGTTTTTAGCTAATTTTCTCTTACTAGCTTCAATATTCTTAAGCTTTTTATTTTCGTTCTTTCTTTTACGTTCAGCTTTCTTTCTATCTAACTTTTCTCTAGTAGCCTTATTTTTAGCAATTCTTTTTTCTTTCTTACGGTTTTTAGCTTCTTTATTTTTTATTTTCCTGTTATCATCCTTTTGTTTTTGTGTTTCATTTTTTTGAATTCTTTTTTCAATTGCTTTTTTCTTTTTATCAAACCTTTTTTGCTTTTCTGTTGTTTTCTTTTGGATTTTTTTAGCAACTGTTTTCGCTTTCTGCGCTTTTGTTTTTTCCTTTTTCTTCTTTTTAGTAGCGCTTTCTTTTTCTTTTTTAGTTTTATTTTTTTGTACCTGCTTTTCTTTTTTGTTTTTTAGCTTATTTTTAAGTTGCTTCTTTTTAGCACTATTTTTCTCGGCCTTTCTTTTACTAGACTCAATACTTTTAAGCTTTTTATTTTGATTTTTGTTTTTACGGTTAGCTTTCTTTTTAGCTAACTTTTCCTTTGCATTTTTACTTTTAGCAATTCTTTTTTCTGCTTTTCTCTTTTTTGCTGTACTATTCTTTACTTTTCTTTTTTCATTCTTTTGTTTTAATGTATTTCCTTTTTTAATCTTTTTTTCTGCAGCTTTTTGCTTTTTCTGTTTAGCTTTAGCTATTTTTTTGTTTTTATTTTCGCCAAATTTTATTTTCTTTTTCCGTGCTTTTTGTTTCCTAACTTCTTTTTTCTTGTTTAAACGATCACTATTTTTTTGCTTCTTTGCTTTAACTTTTTCTATTTTTCTATTTCTTGCTGCATTTCTTTTTTCTGTTTGATTTGCTGCTTTTTCTTTTTTCTTAGCAATTTTATTAGCAGCTTTTTGTGTTGCCTTTTTCTTTTTAGCAATCCGTTTTTCAACTTGTAAAGCTGACTTATTTTTTCTTTTAGCTATCTTATTTTTATTTTTTTCTAGCTGCTTTTGTTTTTTAACAAACTTCTTTTGACTGGCTGTTGCGCTTTTCTCTTTTCGTTTTTGAATTTTTGTTTTTCTCTTATTCTTTTGATCTACTTTTTTCTGAGCAGCTTTTAGTTTCTTTTGTGTTTTCTTCTCAGCTTTAGCTTTATTAGATTGTTTTCTTTTATCAACCTTAAGTGCTGCCTTTCTATTTTTTGTATTAACTTTTTCAGCTTTTTTCAGCTTAGTGGCTTTTTTCTTTACGATTCTTTTTTCTGCTTTTTGCTTATTCGTTTCTCTCTTTTTAGCATTCTTTTCTTTCGCCTTAAGCAATTTGGCATTTATTTTTCTGTTTTTCTGAGGTATGTTTTTCTTTGTTTTTTTCTTTTTACCATTTATATTCCGAGCTACTTTACGTTGCGGTTTATTATTTCTGAGCTGTTTTTTAAGCTCTTTTTTAAGATTTTTTTCTTTCTTTTTATCTGTGGCCTTCTTATCAGTATTTTTAGTTTCGTTTTCTAAATCATTCTCATTGTCTTTCTCATTCTTTAAAGTATCTTCTAGATCATAATCATATTCATTTTGGATAACTTCTTCTTCTTCTTCTTCTTCTTCTTCTTCTTCTTCTTCATTTTCTTTTAATTTTTTATTCTTCTTTCTCTTTTTTCTATTTTCCTTAGCTTTCTTTTTCATTGTTCCCTTCTTCACTTTTCCACCGTCTAAGCTATCAACAGCGATAAGTTGATCTTTATGCTTATCTATTCGATAAGATATTCCTGTGTTTGCGTATAAGCGAGAAGGGGTATCTTTAAAACTACCGCCAAAATTAACATCAACCTGAAGTTTTTTTGTAAATAAATATGCGATACCAGATCGATAAAGTATATCTGAATACCGGTCACTTTTTATACTTTGCTGCTCTATAAATACACTCCATCTTGGATTTCTAAATGCATGTGTTAAGGAAATAATATAGCTTAACTCTGGGTTGTCTGTGCCAATTTTATCATAAGCAATATTAGAAATAAAAACTACTCTTGGAGACATTTTACTTTGTGTAGCTACCATAACTCTTGGAGAAACAATTGGATCACCTGCTAAGAAAGGGTTATCACCCAAATTAAAATTTGCACCTGCGTAAACAGATACCGCCGGAAGAAGGTTTCTTAAATGAAACCTGTGATTGGCGCGCCAACTATATAAATCTGGCTTATTATTTTCTTCTTTTTTAAATGGATCGTAAACTAAATATTTTGCTCCAATTCTATTTCTAGAGAAATTCTTTAATTTGATGTTTTCTTGTGTAAGTGTAAAATCTCTATTTTCTGTTTTGTAAGAGGCTTCGTAGATAAGTTCTAATTCTTCGAACAAAAAACCATAACGTAATGCTAATTGCGTATTCCAAATATTAGATGCTGTAGATAATAAAGAATGCTCTTGTTGTTCATAACCAAATGCAAATTCTCCTTGTATAACGTTTTTACCAACAGCATATGCTCCAGCAGACGCTCCGGGTCTGTTAGAGTTTATAACATCGGTATATTGTGCAGACATTAGGCATGTGCACAATAAAACAATAATACAAAATACATTTTTCATTTAATTATTTTCAAATGGAATAATGAAATCTAGATTTCATTATAATTTTTAGATTTTGCACTATTGATTATAATCTTGTAATTCTATTTTTGATACTGATATAATTTGGCTTTACTTTAAACGATTTTATGCATGCTCTTAGTATACTATTTTCTTAAAATAAAGGCGAAAACGTACATTATTTGTAGTATTTGGCTTTGAAGCGGAAAAATAGTATTAAATACCATCCCATATTTTTATGCAATTCGTTGTATAATAAAGCAGATTAATAAATTAACAAACAGTGTTTTAGCTTGTTTTTTATTTATAATTTTTAAAAGAAAAAGTGCTCGTTACAGTGACTAAAGCGAGTTACTATTTTATGTGCTAATTTTAAGTTGATAACTGAAGCTAACCTATGTTTGAATTGAAGTTATCACCCACTTAAAGAAAACTAATCGTTGTAGATAAGGTTTCTTGAAAGTAGAAAAATTAACTTGGTTAATTTATTCTTAGGTTTTTAACTTTTGAAATTTGAAAATTATTCTACCTGATGTTGGTCTATTCTATAGGAGATTCCAGAGCTAACAAATAATCGCGTAGGTGTATTTTTGGTGCTCCCTCCAAAATTAAGATCTACCTGTAGTTTTTTAGTGAATAAATGCGCAATACCTGTTCTGAAAAGAATATCTGAATACCGATCGCTTTGTATACCCTGATGCTCTATAAAAATACTCCATTTAGGATTTTTTAATGCTTGTGAATAAGATATTATATAACTTAACTCTGGATCTTCGGTACCCGCTCTATCATATGCAATATTGGTAATAAATACTGATCTAGGCGTTACTTTACTTTGAGTTGCAAGCATCACTCTAGGCGAAAAAGTTGGGTCTTCTGGATAAAAAGGATTGTTTCCTAAATTAAAATTAGCACCAGCATAAACCGAAACAGCTGGAATTAAATCTTCCCACTTAAATGAATGATTTGCTTTCCAACTGCGAACATTGGGCTCGTTATTTTCCTGATTTTTAAATGGATCAAATATGAGGTATTTTGCGCCTATTCTATTTCTAGAAAAACCGTTTAAGTTGATCATATTTTCAGAAGTAGTAAAAGTGATTTCTTCTTTTTGGTAAGAGCCCTCATAAATAAGCTCTAACTCTTCAAAAACTAATCCATACCGTAAAACAATATCTGTATTCCATAGCTGGGCATCGGTATTTAATAAATTGTGTTTTTGCTGCTCATAACTAATCCCAAATTCTCCCTGTAATACATTTGTACCAACAGCAAAAGCACTTACAGCTAATCCAGGTCTATTAGAATTAATTACATCTGTATATTGTGCATGTACATAAATTGTGGAAAACAGTAGTACAATGTTAAGAACGTTTTTCATATAAGAAATTTGCCAAAAATACTATAAAACCACTGGTTTTATTATAATTTTAAGATTTTTACCTTATAGATAAACGCTTATAATTGTATTTTTGATATTTAAATAGTTAAACCATGACTTTTCTTAAAACGATTTTATTTATCATATTAGTATATTATTTATTTAAAATACTGATTAAACTGTTTATGCCAAAATTGCTAAATTATGCTGGTAGAAAAGCAGAAAAGCATTTCAGAGAAAAATTTGAGGGTTTTACAGGTCAAACGCAATCGCAACAGACACATAAAGAGGGGAGTAGTACCATCTATAAAAATACAACTAAGAAAAGTAATCCTTCTAAAAAAGTAGGGGAGTATATAGATTTTGAAGAAATAGATTAACTTAGGCTTTTATTAGATGACAACCATTTAAAAACTACTAAATACGTACAATGAAAAGTACTGCTAAAGCTTTTTTTACACACTTTTTTGTTCTTTCTCTTTTTGTTTTAACTGCTGTAATTTATTTCAGTCCTGTATTAGAAGGTAAAGTTATCTTTCAATCAGATATTGCTCAATATAGAGGTATGTCTAAAGAACAGGCCGATTTTAAGAAAAAAACAGGAGAGGAACCTTATTGGACGAATAGTGCTTTTGCAGGTATGCCAACCTATCAATTAGGTGCACGTTATCCACATAATTACATTAAACAGTTAGATTTAGCAATTCGGTTTTTACCTAGACCAGCCGATTATTTATTTTTATACCTCTTGGGTTTTTATATTTTATTATGCTGCCTTAAAGTAGATTATAGACTTGCCGTTTTGGGCGCATTTGCTTTTGGATTTTCAACTTATCTTATTATTATTTTGGGAGTAGGACACAATGCAAAAGCGCATGCTTTAGCTTATTTACCAATGCTACTTGGTGGTATTGTACTTGTATTTCGGAAAAAATATTTAGGTGGTTTTTTCTTAACCGCAATTGCGATGGGTCTAGAAGTGGCAGCAAACCATTACCAAATGACCTATTATTTTATGCTATTGGTTCTAATTTTGGGAATTGTTTATTTAGTAGATGCGATACTTAAAAAGCAATTAAAACACTTTTTTATCTCGATACTCATTTTATTGGTAGCAGTAATTATAGGGGTTGCAACTAATGCTACTAGCTTATTGGCCACAAAAGAGTATGCAGATTGGAGTACAAGAGGTAAAAGTGAACTTACCATAAAGCCAGATGGTTCTCCAAAAGAAAGTACAAATGGTCTGGATAAAGCATATATTACGCATTATAGCTATGGAATTACAGAGTCTTTAAATTTATTTGTTCCTAGACTTTTTGGAGGATCGAATAGCGAAGATTTAGGGAAAAATTCTAAAACTTATGATTTTTTAATAGAGAAAGGACTTCCAAGATCTAAAGCTTTAGAATTTAGTAGTGGTATGCAATTGTATTGGGGAGATCAGCCAGGAGTTGCAGCACCAGCATATATAGGAGCGATAATCTTTTTCTTGTTTATTTTAGGATTATTCCTGGTGAAAGGAAAAGCAAAATGGTGGCTTTTAGGAGGAGTAATCTTGTCGCTTCTTTTGTCCTGGGGTAAGAATTTTGAGGGGCTCACTAATTTTATGATCGATTATTTCCCCATGTATAATAAATTTAGGGCAGTATCTTCCATTCAAGTTATTTTAGAACTCTGTGCACCAATTCTGGCTATTTTAGGCTTGTCTGTATTGTTTAAGAATGAAATTTCTAAAGTACAAAAATTAAACGCCTTAAAGTATAGCTTTTTTATTACTGCAGGTTTAGGTATTCTTTTATTGTTAGTAAAAGGGATGTTTTATTTTGAGGGAGGTAATGATGCAACCTTAGAAAAATACTATGGTAAAGAATTATTAACCCTAATTAAATTAGATAGAGAAGCTGTGTATACTAGTGATACGTTACGATCGCTATTATTTGTATTGTTAGCCGCAGCTGCTTTATGGTTCTTTATCAAAGAAAAAATTAATAAGAATATTTTTGCCTTAGCAATGGCAATTTTATTGCTCATAGATCTAGTAGGCATAGATTTAAGATATGTAACAAAAGAAGATTTTGTACGCAAACGCCAAATGTTGCAACCTTTTCAAGAAATGGCGTATGATAAACAACTAAAAGAAGATACTTCTATTTATAGAGTTTTTGATACCGCAGAGGGTTTAAATGGGGCCAGAACATCTTATTTCCATAAATCTGTTGGAGGCTATCATGCCGCCAAGCCTGCAAAACTTCAAGATCTTTTTGAGTTTCATGTGTATAACAATAATCTTTCGGTATTTAATATGTTAAATATTAAATATGTATTACAACAAGATCAAGAAGGTAAAAAGGCAATAGCTGTAAACCCAGATGCTAATGGGAATGCTTGGTTTATAGAAAAATTAAATAAAGTTTCTTCTGCGAATGAAGAAATACAGGCCTTAGTAGATTTAGATACAAAAAAAACCGCCATTGTTAATACCAATAAATTTACTGACATAGAACGGTTTGTGTATCCTAAAGATTCAACAGCAACTATAGCAGTCACTAAATATTTACCAAATTACATTAGCTATGCTTCTTCAACTGAAAAAACGGGACTAGCTGTTTTTTCCGAAATGTATTATGCCAATGGCTGGAATGCTTATATTGATGGTAAAGAAACTGCACATTTTAATGTGAATTATGCTCTACGCGCTTTAGAAATTCCAAAAGGGGAACATCAAATAGAATTTAAGTTTGAACCAGAAGTGATCGAAAAAGGGAGTAAAATTAGTATCGCTAGTTCTCTTAGCTTAGTTCTTTTAGTTTTTGGAGGATTAGGTTTCCAATTTTGGAGCTCACGAAAAAAGGATAAGAAAAAGGACATTGCCTAATGCAAAAAGTGCTTATCATTACGTATTATTGGCCTCCAGCTGGTGGTCCAGGCGTACAAAGATGGCTTAAGTTTGTAAAATACCTTAGCGATTTTGGTATTGAACCCGTAGTTTATATTCCAGAGAACCCTCAGTACCCTTTAGTTGACGATACTTTTGTGAGTGAAATTCCTGATGATATTACGATCTATAAGCACCGTATTTTTGAGCCATACCGTTTAGCAAGTGTCTTATCTCGGAAAAAAACCAAACAGATTAGTTCAGGAATCATCCCATCTAAAAACCAATCTTTTTTAGAGAAAACAATGCTTTGGGTTAGAGGTAATTTTTTTATTCCAGATGCACGTAAATATTGGGTAAAACCTTCTATTAAATTTTTATATGATATATTAGAAAAGGAAGCTATTACTACTATTATCACTACTGGTCCTCCACATAGTGTACATCTTATTGGCTATTACTTAAAAGAATTTAAAAATGTAAAATGGATAGCTGATTTTCGTGATCCATGGACTTCAATTGGCTATCATAAAAAATTAAAACTTACAGCGCTTTCAAAAGATAAGCATAAAGAATTAGAGCATATGGTATTAAATGCTGCTGATAAAGTTATTGTAACAAGCCAAACTACTAAAAACGAGTTTAAACAGCTTACAAAACAACCCATAACCGTAATAACGAATGGTTATGATACCGCTTTATCTGAAAATAATACTTTAGATACTAAGTTTACTATATCGCATATTGGGTCTATGTTAACGGGTAGAAACCCAAAGAATTTATGGAAGGTTTTAGCAGAGCTTATAGCCGAAAATACTGCTTTTAAAAATAGTTTAGCCATGCAATTTATTGGTGTTTTAAGTGATGATGTATTACAATCGATAGAAGAAAGTGGCTTAAAAGACTATATTCATTTATTAGGTTATGTATCTCATAATGATGCTATTAAGTATCAGCAAAAATCACAGATTTTACTTTTAGCGGAGATTGATGCTGAAGAAACCAAAGGAATTATACCCGGGAAACTATTTGAATATATGGCAGCAAAACGTCCTATTATTGGCATAGGTCCAGAAGGTTGGGAGGTTGCAGATATGGTTGCTGCTACAAAAACTGGAGCTATATTTGATTATTCCAATCATTTCCAGTTAAAAAACGTACTTTTAAATTGGTTTGAACAATATCAAGAGCAACAATTAAAGGTAGCTTCTGAACATATTGAACAATATAGTAGAAGAGAACTTACTAGAAAATTAGCAGCTGAACTCTAATGGGCATTGTATTAAAACAATCTTTAGCCAATACAATTATTACCTATATCGGTTTTGGATTTGGGGCTATAAATACGTTGTTTTTATATACACGTTTTTTAACAGACCAATACTATGGTTTAGTTGGGGTTATATTATCTGCAGCAGCTGTATTAATGCCAATTTTAGCTTTTGGAGTACCTAATACGCTTATTAAATACTATGCTACTTTTAAAAAGAGTAAAGATGCTGATGGTTTTTTTTCACTGATGTTGTTATTACCCTTACTATTAATACTGCCTATAGCTTTATTATCCTATTTTTCGTATGATCTTATTGGTAATTTTTTAGCTCAAGAAAATGCTTTGGTAAAAGATTATGTTTGGTATATCTTTTTAATTGGAATGGCAATGGCCTATTTTGAGGTATTCTATGCTTGGTCTAAAGTGCATATGAAATCTGTTTTTGGGAATTTCATGAAAGAAGTATTTAGTAGGGTAGGTGTATTGATCCTTTTAATTTTAATTTATTTAGAAATCATAGATGTTGCGCTTTTTTTAAAATTATTGGTTGGGGTGTATCTTTTAAGAACTCTAATTATGAAAATTTATGCATATACATTAAGATTACCTAAACTTCAGTTTAACTTTCCAAAAAATATAAAATCTATTCTAAATTATAGTGTATTAATTATTATAGGTGGTTCTATAGCTACAGTATTGTTAGAAATAGATAAAGTGATGCTCAATCAGTTTATTAAAATTAATAATGTTGCCTATTATAGTGTGGCTATATTTATTGCAACTGTGGTATCTGTTCCTTCTAGAGCGATGCACCAAATTACCTATCCCTTAACTGCAGAATTATTGAATAAGAATGATATTAATGGGTTGAAAGCACTATACCAAAAAAGTGCATTAACGCTATTTATAGTGTCAGGACTTATTTATATACTTATTATTTTAAATTTAAGTGATTTGTATGTATTACTACCAGAAAAATATAGTTACGGCTTTACTGTTGTTTTTTGTATTGGTTTGGTAAAAGTTTACGATGCACTTTTAGGGAATAGTAATGCCATTTTATACAATTCTGACTATTATAAGGCGTTGTTAGTCATGGGGGTTATTTTAGCTGTTTGTACTATTTTGTTTAATATTTGGTTGATTCCTAAATATGGTTTAGAAGGCGCAGCATATGCTTCATTTTTAGCGATTAGTTTATACAATACCATAAAAATTATATTCGTGAAAATCCGATTTGGAATCTTACCTTTTACTAGTGAGATTTTGCAAGTTCTCGCTTTGCTTTTACTATTAGGAATTGCTTTTTATATTTTAAAAACGCCTTTTCATCCAATTGTAAATATTATAATAAAAAGCATTTTTTTAACAATTCTATATATATGGGGCTTGTATCGTTTTAAAATTTCTGAAGATGTTTCTAATATAATTTCTAAGGTGTTTAAGAAAAAATAAAACCCAAGAATAATATGGTTAAAGTAAATAAACTCGGGGCAGCCCAAGAGGTATTAAGAGAAAAAAATCACTTTAATTTCGATGCAAGCGTTGGAGCATTTTTAATCTCGATTATCGAGTAAAAAACTCCGCAGTATACAAATATACTACGGAGTTCAACAACTAATTTACTAATCTAAAAACTATCTTAATTACTTCTACGTCCACTTCTGTATGTAGAAGATGAACTTCTTGTATTTCTTGAAGTTGTAGCTCTAGAAGATGAACTTCTGTTGCTTCTACTTCTTGTCTGTGCGCTACTTCTATTAGAGCTTCTGTTTGTACTAGCTACCGCTCTTCTATTAGAAGAAGTACTTCTACTACTTCTATTTGCATTATTTCTAGGAGCAGTACTTCTAGATGTAACTCTGTTTGCATTAGATCTGGTAGCATTACCTCTTTGCCCTCTGTTTACATTTGCAGATCTATTCGTAGTACTTCTAGATGTAGTTCTGTTTGCATTAGATCTGGTAGCATTACCTCTTTGCCCTCTGTTTACATTTGCAGATCTATTCGTAGTACTTCTAGATGTAGCTCTGTTTGCATTAGATCTGGTAGCATTACCTCTTTGTCCTCTGTTTATATTTGCAGATCTATTGGTATTACTTCTAGAGGCTATTCTATCATTATTATATCTGTATCCATTATTTGCTCTTGACGTATTTCTATTACCTCTGTAATTGGTATTAGATCTATAGGTATTTCTATTACTTCTATATCCATCATTTCTTCTGGTTACTCTTTTATCATTTCTATAGATATTTCTTCTATCATTACGTACATTATTATATCTGTGATCTCTCCCTATTCTAGCATAAGTTCTTCTCGTATTATATCTGTATGGGTTATAAAAGGTATATCGTACAGGGTTATAATATCTTCTGTATGGTCTGTTATAAACTAGACAGAAATTTGAAGCTGGTCTAGAGAAATAAGAATAATAAGGTCTGTATACAAAACGTCTGTTATATCTGTTGATGTATCCTCTGTGATGACTATATATCCCTCTATTATTATAGTATACATATAAACCACCAACTCTACAAACTCTATTTCCTGTGTAATATACTTCTACACCTCCAATATGGTTAACTCTACCATAATTATCATAGTATACTGGAACGTTTTCTACTTGTATTACTGCTCCATAATCATCATACTGTACATAAGCATCGTAATTGTATCCAGAATTAAATGTAATATTTGTACGTCCAATATTTACATTTGCATTTACACCAACTCTATTGTCAATATAAAAATCGAACTCACCATCCGGATAAACTGAAAACGTAATGCCATTCTCATTAAAAATAAATGAGTCTCCATAATTATAAGCATTGCGTGTTGCAACCTTATCTTCTGTCGTAGCAGCTAACATACTTGATGTACTAAAAAGTATTGCTGTAAAAAGTAGTATAATATTCTTCATAATATAAGGTTTTAAAGAATTTCCGAATGCAACTATTTACATTCGATTAGTATACACCAAACAGCGTGCCAAGAATTTAATAAAATTATTAAATAACTGAATTTCAACAATTTAAACATTTATGAGTCATTATTAATACTAGTGTAATTGTGTAATAACTCGTTTTAGTCAAAATTATTTCTATCAGATAAGGTGTGTTTTTTTACTATTTTCCAAGCTTCATTATTAACTTCTGGATCATCTTTAAAGCCCCACATTAGATCACTGGCCCTTTTACGAGTAAAGTTTACATCAACTATTGGTATTGGATAATTCTCGTTTAGATGAAACCCTAAAAATTGTTGTTCTAAAACTGGCATTACATGTGGTTGATGAATATAACTACTTGGTATATTTTTTAATTCTGGAATCCATTTTTTTATAAATTCGCCCTCAGGGTCATGTTCTTTACTATTTTTAATTGGATTATAGATTCGTAATAAATTAATACCTGTTTCTCCTGCTTGCATTTGTAATTGTGGAAAATGAATACCGGGTTCAAAATCTAAGAATTGTTGTGCCAGATGCTGAGACGCATTTTGCCAAGGTTGCCATAAATTATGTGTATAAAATGAAACGACTAAAGCACGCATTCTAAAATTTAAATAACCAGTAGCATGTAAACAACGCATACATGCGTCTACTATGGGAACTCCTGTTTTTCCTTGTACCCATGCATTGTGATATTCTTCTGAAATACTTTTTTGTAGTTTGTGAAATCCTCTGTTAATACTTTCAAATTCCATGCGGTCTTCCATTTCAAACTTTTGAATAAAATGGGCTTGCCATCGCAACCGAGATGTAAAACTATCGATACATCTTTTATGAGAAGCATGTATTCTAAAGCCTTTAGTATGTTGCCATACCTGCCTCACGGATAAACAACCCCATGCTATGTAGGGAGATAGTCTGCTACAGCTTTTTCGTGCTAATAAAGGTTTAGAAATGTGTGCATTATAATTTTTGAATCTACCATTTTTTAAGAATGAATGTAAATATCGAATCCCCGTATCTGTACCTCCTTTTTGGAATAAGCTTTCTTTTGAGGTATTTAAATCACTTATTTTAAAATGATGTGAAATTTCTTCTAATTTAGAAAGCGAAATAAAATATGTTGCTTTTAAATCGATATCAAATTTTGGTTGATACATAAATTGAAGCCATTTTTCACTCCAATCTTTTCTATTTTTTAAACCTCGCTCAATTCCATTATTTATACTTTCATCCCATATTATATTATTTTTTGCACAAAATTGCGATACGGCTTTATCTCTATCATAGGTGATTCTAATACCCGTTTCTTGATGTGAGTATAGCTTTTTAATGGTATAGTATTGTTGTAAACGACTTAGTGTAGAAATAACTTCATCATTAATGGCAAAGACTCTAGTTTGGATTGTTGCCAACTCTTCATTTATATTTTGAATGGATTCTTTTACAAAATCCCAATGACGTTTGCTATAATGCGGATCGGCTAGTAAAGAAGGTTCAAAACAGTATAAAAAGAGTATTGGTAAACCATTTGCTACAGCTTTAGATAAGGGTTCATGGTCTAACAACCTTAAATCGCGTTTTAACCATACTATATTTATAGGTGGTTTAGTACGCATCTGGGTTTTCTATAATATGTTTGGCTCTTATTTTATGTGCTACAAGTTGTTCATTATCCATTTTGTCTAGCATTCTATACATCATACTCATACGCTGATTTCCTTGTAGCATTTTACGCTTATCATCTAAAAAATTCCAGTATAAAGAATTAAAGGGGCATGCATCTTCTGTTGATTTTTTTGCTACTTTGTAATGACAACCTTTACAGTAATCACTCATTTTATTGATATAACTACCACTAGAAACATAGGGTTTGGTAGCTACCAAGCCACCATCCGCATATTGGCTCATACCTCGGGTATTAGTGAGTTGTACCCATTCTAAAGCGTCTGTATAAATGCCTAAATACCATTGGTCTACTTGGTCTGGATGAGTTTGAGTTAGCAAAGCATAATTACCAGTAACCATTAAACGTTGAATATGGTGTGCATAAGCAGTCTCTAAACTTTGCGTGATACATTTCTGCAAACAATTCATTTTTGTTTTACCTGTCCAATAAAAGTCGGGGAGAAGATTGGTGTTTTCTAGGGTATTTAGAGTTTTATAATTTGGCATTTTTGCCCAGTACATTCCACGCATATATTCGCGCCAGCCAATAATTTGCCTTACAAATCCTTCTACTTGGCTAATATCTATTTCATTTTTATTTTCTCGCCAATGTAAAATTACAGCTTGTACCACTTCTAAGGGATGAAGTAATTTAGAGTTCATTGCAAAAGAAAGGTTACTATGAAATAAAAAGTATTCATTAGAATGCATGGCATCTTGGTAGGTGCCAAAATGGATGAGTAAATGCTCACAGAAGTGTGCTAATACAGATAAGCATTCTGTTCTTGTAGTAGGCCAGTCAAAATTTTTCGGATCTATAGTACCTATTGTTTTTACACCTTTATTTTTAATTAAGCTTAGTAGTTCTTCAACATTTTTAATACTATCTTTTTTTAAGGGAATAAGGTGTTCTCCTTTCCATTTGTTTCTATTGTTATGATCAAAATTCCATTTTCCTCCTTCTGGGTTTTTATCATTTTCCATCATGATATCATAGCGTTTCCGCATATAACGATAAAAATACTCCATGGTGTATTGCTTTTTACCCTCAAAAAATTTCTTTAGATCAGTTCTGTTTGTTAAAAAATGTTCAGTATCAAATACCCGATGTTTAATTGATATGGTTGTACAAAATTCTTTTAATTGCTGGTCTAAGCGGTATTCATCTGGTAACTGATATTCAAAAGTTGTTATATGATTTTTTTCGATTAATTTGTTAAGATTATCAGTTAAAGATTGTGTGTTTTGCGGATCATCTAAGGTGTAATAAATTACTAGATGTCCTTTTTCTTGTAGAGTTTCTGAAAAACTTCTCATAGCTGAGAAAAAAGCAATTACTTTTTGAACATGATGTACTACATAATCTGTTTCCTGACGCATTTCTGCCATAAAGTAAATGGTATTGGGTTCTATTTCAGTATACCAAGAGTGTTTATGGTTTAATTGATCACCAAGAATTAATCGTAATTTCATTTGTCAGTAGTTTTTAATTTAAGCTTTACACTAAATATTTGATTAAAGCAATTTTGGCTGTAGCCATAAGCGTTGGTATTTTCCCTGTGGGTCATAGCGTTCTGCCTGTAAATCCACATTAAATTTCCGATTTCTAGGATCATTGCCAACACCAGAAACATACATCCAATTGCCATAATTACTATGTACATCATAATCGATAAGCATAGCTTCAAAATAAGACGCACCAATGCGCCAATCTATTTCTAATTCTTTAGCAAAATAAGAAGCTACATTTTGCCTTCCTCTATTACTCATCCAACCAGTCTGCTGTAATTCAATCATATTGGAATCTACAAAAGCTTTTCCAGTTTCCCCATTGATCCATTTGTTTATGTCATCTGTATTAGTAGACCATTGGTAATCAGTATTTAAGATCCCGTCAATTTTAAAAATGGCATTATGATGTTTTAAGGAGATGTATTTGAAAAAATCTCTCCAAATCAATTCAAAAATAAGCCAGTAGGTAGAATCGTTTTTTGTGATTTCTCTTTCAAACTTTTTAATTTCATTATAAATAGTTTTAGCAGAAATACTACCATTAGCTAGCCATGCAGAAAATTTAGAACTGTAGTCGGTTCCTAAAAGTCCGTTACGTGTTTTTTTATAAAAAGCTATTTTTTGAGACTCCCAAATGTATTGCTGTACTCTTTTTAATCCTGAATTTTCACCTCCTTTATAGGGGAAAGCAGTATGTGTGGGTTGTTCAAAATCTTTAAAGCCTAAGTCTTGTAAAGAAGGAATTTTAGTTTTGTTTTCTATTGCTTCTTGATAAAATTGCTTGTTTATGGTTGCTAAAGGCCTGACGGAAGCATATTTTTCTACTTTTTTCCGAAATCCAGTAAATACTGGTGGAATGCTTTCAATTTTAATAGGAATATCTTCTGGATGATATAAAAATTGATCGTAATGTGTTTCCCAAATAATATCAGCTGAAAGTAATTTCTGGACACTATTTTGGGTATTTAGCTCTTCACTAGTCCACTCTTTTTGGCTAAAGAGATGAGTGATATTATAGGTAGATATTAAATGCGGAATCCTATTTTCTGAAGTATCTATATATACAAAAAGAGGAATATCATATTTGGATAAATTCTCACGGAGTTCTTGTATACTCTCAATTAAAAACTTTGCTCTAAACTGTTCTGTTTTTTTAAAACCATATTCATTTAGTGCATAATGTTTAGGATCAAAACAATACACTCCTATTACAGTACTACAATTTTTTGTGGCTTGGGCTACAGCTTCATTGTCTAGTATACGTAAGTCATTTCTAAACCAAATAAGTCCATTCATATAACTTTTGCTAGTTTATAGATTAAGGTTAAATAATTTTCTTTGATATTTTATTCCTTCTACAACGTTCACTGCAATATTTTACTTCATCCCAAACCTTTGCCCATTTCTTTCTCCAAGAAAAGGGCAAATTACAAGTACGACAAATTTTTTGAGGAAGCTGCTTTTTCTTCATTGTTTAACAAAAATACAAAATTGTTAAACAAAATAGCACATATCAAACTTAATAAGATATTTAAGGTATAAAAAGCAGTAGCTTAGATATGCTTTCCTAATACATGCTGACTATTTAGAACATCAAAAAATAACGAAACTATACGAGTTTCTCTTTTAAATATTTTGCGGTATGCGATTTCTTATTTTTTATAATTTCTTCCGGTGTGCCTTGTGCTATTAACTGTCCACCTTTATCTCCTCCTTCTAGTCCTAAATCTATGATATAATCAGCACATTTAATAAGATCTATATTATGTTCTATGACAACTATAGAGTGTCCTTTTTCTATTAATGCATTAAAAGATTTTAATAATTTTTGAATATCATGAAAATGTAAACCAGTAGTGGGTTCATCAAAAATGAATAAGGCTTTGTCTTTTGTGGCTCCTTTTATTAAAAATGAAGCCAGTTTTATTCGTTGTGCTTCACCACCTGATAGGGTAGAAGAAGATTGCCCTAAGGTTACATAGCCCAAACCTACATCTTGTAAGGGTTGTAGTTTGTTACTTATTTTTAGCTGCTTGTGTTCTTTAAAAAAGCCTAAGGCTTCATCAATGGTCATAGTAAGCAAGTCATCAATATTAATATCTTGAAACTTTACCTCTAATACTTCTTTTTTAAAACGTTTGCCTTTACAAGTATCACATTCTAAATGAACATCAGCCATAAATTGCATTTCTACAGTAATCTCACCTTCTCCTTTGCATTTTTCACATCTTCCACCATCTACATTAAATGAAAAATGTTTGGCTTTATAGCCTCTTAGTTTACTTAGTTTTTGTGATGCAAATAGATTGCGAATGTCATCATAGGCTTTAATATAGGTAACGGGATTAGAGCGCGATGAACGTCCAATAGGGTTTTGATCTACATATTCTATATGTTTTACATCAGCATATTTTCCTGATACTGCTGTAAATTGCCCTACTTTTTCGCCATAACCACCAACTTCTTTTAATATAATAGGATAGAGTAGTTTTTTAACCAAAGTACTTTTTCCACTACCTGAAACTCCAGTAACAACTGTTAGCACATTTAAAGGAAAGGTAATATCAATATTCTTTAAGTTATTTTCTCTTGCTCCTTTTATATCTATATAATTTTGATAGGCTCTACGTTTCTTGGGAGTTTTAATTTCTAGTGCACCATTTAGGTAACTTGCCGTTAAGGATGTAGATTTTAATACTTCAGTTAAAGTACCATGCGCCACAACATTACCTCCTAAAGTTCCTGCCTCAGGACCTATATCTATAACTTCATCTGCTGCTTTCATAATATCCTCATCATGTTCTACAACAATTACTGTATTCCCTAAATCTCGTAAGGAAAGTAATACTTCAATTAAGTTTTCAGTATCTTTTGGATGTAAGCCTATGCTTGGTTCATCTAAAATATACATAGAACCTACTAAGCTACTTCCTAAAGAGGTGGCTAAATTGATACGCTGACTTTCTCCTCCTGATAGGGTATTAGATTTTCTATTTAAATTTAAATAGGTTAAACCTACCTTATTAAGGAAACCTAACCTACTCTTAATTTCAATGAGTAGGCGAGAAGCTATTTGAGTATCATTCTCATTCAGTTTCATTTCATCAAAAAAAGTGATTAAGTTTTCTATAGAGAGTTCTACTAAATCTGAAATTGATTTTCCGCCTACTTTTACATAATCCGTTTCTTTTCTTAAGCGTTTCCCTTTACAACTAACACATTTTGTTTTTCCTCTGTAACGCGATAGCATTACGCGGTTCTGAATTTTATAACTTTTTTCTTCTAAGGTTTCAAAAAACTTATGAATTCCTATAAAGTGCGCATTTCCGTCCCAAACCAATTGTTTTTGGTCTTCAGTAAGTTCAAACCAAGGTTTATGTATGGGAAAGTCATATTTGTAAGCACTATTCACAAGTTGATCTCTATACCAGCCCATACTATCGCCTCTCCAAGGAAAAATAGCATTTTCATATACCGATAATGCTGTATTTGGAATCACTAAATCTTCATCTATACCAATTACATCTCCATAACCTTCACAGTTGGGGCAAGCCCCATATGGGTTATTAAAACTAAATAGATGTACATTAGGTTCTAAGAACTTCATGTTATCCAGTTCAAACTTATTACTGAACGGTATTTGTTTTTTGGTTTCTAATTCTTCTATAATACATTCTCCCTTACCTTCAAAGAATGCCGTATCAATTGCATTTGCCAGTCTGTTTTTAAAATCCTCGTCGTCTTTTGTAATAATACGATCTACTACTAAGCTAAATTCTTTATCAATTTCCGTAATACTATCATCTATACGAAGTATTTCTCCTTTGTATTTGATACGGGCATAACCTTGTTGCGAAAATATTTGTAATGATTTTAGCGCATCTCTATCTTTTGGTATGACTATAGGTGCCAATAAAAGAAGCTTTGTACCTTCTTTATAAGTAGAAACATAGTCAATAACATCTGTTACGGTATGTTTTTTTACTTCTTTACCAGAAATAGGAGAAATCGTTTTTCCAATTCTGGCATATAATAATTTAAGATAATCATAAATTTCTGTAGTAGTGCCAACAGTAGAACGTGGATTGGTAGAATTTACTTTTTGCTCTATAGCTATTGCTGGTGCTATACCTTTTATATAATCTACTTTAGGTTTATCTAATTTTCCTAAAAATTGCCTAGCATAAGAAGATAAACTTTCTACATACCTACGTTGCCCTTCTGCATATAGGGTATCAAAAGCCAAGCTAGACTTACCAGATCCAGAGAGTCCAGTGATCACTACAAGCTTATTTCTAGGGATAATTACATCAATATTCTTAAGATTGTGCAGTTTGGCACCTTTTATGATGATATTTTTTTTAGGATTTACGTCTAAAATGTTATTCATGTTCGTAATTAATAAGGTAAAGATACAATATGCTCTTTTTAATAACTAGAATTAGCAGTTTAACATCTAAAAAACAGCAAATCACAACAATGTTTTTTTAATAAGCCTTTATTTTATCTATATTTGGAATGTAATCAAAAACAAAAAAAGCCTATACGGAACAAAATTACTTTTTAAAATTATAACACATCAAAGTCCTTTCATGTTTAAATAACATGGGGCACCCCTAATTTTAACCACATAAAAAGTAATTTGTATGGATTTGCAGATTGATGATTCAGTATTAGTAAAAAATTATATCAACGGACAAGAGAGTGCTCTTGAAACTTTGATTAACAGACACAACCAACGTATTTCTAGTTTTATCTATTCTAAAGTAATGGATAGAGACATTACAGAAGACATTTTTCAAGACACTTTTATTAAAGTTATTAAAACTTTACGTAAAGGATCTTATAGTGAAGAAGGTAAGTTTTTACCTTGGGTGATGCGTATAGCACACAACTTGATTATAGATCATTTTAGAAAAAATAAAAGAATGCCAATGTTTGAGGGTAGTGATGATTTTAATATCTTCTCTGTAATTGGTGATGATAAGTTAAATGCTGAAAAGCAAATTATAAAAGATCAAATAGATTCTGATTTAAATTTATTGATTCAAGAATTACCAGATGATCAGAAAGAAGTACTTATGATGCGTATCTATAAGGATATGAGTTTTAAAGAAATATCTGAAAACACAGGTGTTAGCATCAATACAGCCTTAGGAAGAATGCGTTATGCATTAATTAATCTTAGAAAAGTAATAGAAAAGAATAATATCGTTTTAACGAATTAATAGGTCGTAGAACGAACAGGGCAATATTTCCATTTTAATGGCGTTATCTTAACATAACAATATTATACTTATGGAAAAAATTTACTCTGAGAATCCAAACAAATGCAGATTAGCTAAAGCTTGCCCAGAAACAGTTTCGTTTCTGATGAATTTTTCAAAGTCGCTACATATTGTAGAACACAAAGGCTTACAGTTTGAGTCTAATCTGAATTAAACAACACAAAAAAAGAGTCGCAATTAGCGGCTCTTTTTAGTTTTATAATAGTCATTCAGCACTGTTTTTCTCCCTATGGTTTTTGTAATAATATCTTTTTCTAGATCCCAACCTCTTGCCGGTGAATAATCTCTTCCGTACCAAATAATTTGTAAGTGTAAATCATTCCACAATTCTTTAGGGAAAATACGTTTGGCATCTTTTTCTGTTTGTGTTACATTTTTTCCGTTTGTAAACCCCCATCGATATAACAATCTATGTATATGGGTATCTACAGGAAAAGCAGGAATTCCAAATGCCTGAGAAACAACAACACTTGCTGTTTTATGTCCTACTGCAGGCAGTTCTTCTAAAAGTTCAATTTTTTGAGGCACTTCACCATTATATTTATCAATTAAAATATGCGAAAGCCCATGAATTCCTTTAGATTTCATTGGTGAAAGCCCGCAAGGTCTAATAATTGCTTTAATTTCTTCTACAGACATTTTTACCATATCAAACGGATTATCTGCTTTTGCAAATAACAAAGGTGTAATCTGATTTACTCTTACATCAGTGCATTGTGCTGATAATAATACCGCAACTAATAAGGTATAGGGGTCTTTATGTTCTAGCGGAACAGGAATTGTTGGATATAATTCTTGTAATTTTTCTATAGCGAAATTAATTTTTTCAGCTTTCGTCATGCTAATTGTTTTAAATGACTTGTATATCTAATGAGTTCTGTTGTATTTTTACTCGATAATCGAGATTTAAACGCTGCAATGCTTGCCTCGATTTTTTGTAAAAAATAAACGAGAACGAATTTAATTAAAAAACAGCTATGAATACATTAAAAATAGGGGATAAGGTACCATCATTTTCTGCAAAAGATCAAGATGGAAATACAATTCATTTGTCTGATTATGCAGGAAAAAAACTAGTGGTGTTTTTTTATCCTAAAGCAAGTACACCAGGTTGTACTGCTGAGGCATGTAATCTAAGAGATAACTATAAAGAATTACAAGCTGCAGGTTATGAATTGCTTGGTGTAAGCGCCGATTCTGAAAAAAGACAAGCAAATTTTAAAAATAAATACGAATTCCCTTTTCCGTTATTAGCAGATGAAGACCATACGGTAATTAATGCTTTTGGTGTTTGGGGACTTAAAAAATTTATGGGAAAAGAATATGATGGGATTCACAGAAAAACCTTTATTGTTGATGGCAGCGGCGTAGTAGAAAAAGTTATTGATAAGGTAAAGACCAAAGACCACGCAGCACAGTTATTAGAATAAGGCATTTATACCTAACTAGACTTGGATCAAACTCGTTTTGTGAAAAATTAAAAAGCACTTTAGTACTACTAAAGTGCTTTTTAATTTTATGAACTACTACTCGTTTTTAAGTTTGTAATTTCTTTTCTAGTAAATAACTTTTTGTCTTTTATCATTTCTGCAATACCTTCTGGTAATACATCTTCCCAGCCTTCGGTTCCATTTTGTATTTTTTTCAATACATCTCTAGAAAATACATGTAAAATTTCAGGATCGTAATCTATAATATCCATTACTTTACTATTGTATTTAAAGAATTTATACAATTCTTTCATTCGCGGATGTACTTTAACGTTATTACTGGTCATTATTTGACCCGTCTGCTCGTTTTTCATTGGGTACAAATACACTTTTAAATCTTTAAAGAATAATTTACCAAAGGCTTCTAGAATACCACCACTGAGTTCTCTATAATATTGCTCATCAAAAATGTCTACGAGGTTATTAACCCCCATAGTTAATCCAATTTTTGCTTTGGTATAATTATTAAAGTATTCTACCAATTTATAATATTCTTGAAATTTAGAGATCATCACGGTATGGCCTAACGAACATAGTAACTCTGCTCTATCTAAGAAATCTCGTTCATCTATTTCTCCAGATGCTTTTAAATTAGAAAGCGTAATTTCAAAAATTACAATAGACTTATCTTCAATAACTCTTGGCTCTCTTATAAAAATGTCATACGATTTCTGAAACATATCCATATTTACCTTGGTAACAGGTCTAAAACTACCTCTTAGAGCTAATATGTTTTTCTTATATAAGATTGCTGCAGGTAGTAAGTTATTCCCATCTGGTCCAAACATAACGGCATCCGTCATGTCGTTACGGATCAGTTGCAGACTCATTAATCTATTATCTACATCTTTAAAGTTGGGACCCGAAAAGTTTACCATATCAATCTCTAAGGTATCTTTATCAATATGATCGTATAAGTATTTTAAAATTTTACGAGGTCTATCATATTTATAAAATGCACCATAAATTAAATTTACGCCAATAATTCCTAAAGTTTCTTGTTGTAAACGAGCTTCATTTTGCTTAAATCGTACATGTAAAATAATTTCGTTATAGTCTTTTTGATCTGGCTCTAACTGATATTTAATGCCTACCCAACCATGACCTTTATAACGTTTAGAAAAATCTATAGTAGCAACTGTATTAGCATAAGAAAAGAAAAGGCGTTCTGGATGGTTTTCCGTATTAATACGTGTTTCCATATTTTTAACCTCATAATCTAACATCTTTTTAAGACGAGATTGCGTTACATACCTGCCATCTTCTTCTATGCCATAAATAGCATCACTAAAATCTTTGTCATAGGCACTCATTGCTTTTGCGATAGTACCCGAAGCTCCTCCGGATTTAAAAAAATGAGCAGAAGTTTCTTGACCCGCACCAATCTCAGAAAAAGTACCGTATATATCTGGATTTAAATTTATTCGTAATGTTTTAGATTTAATTGAAGGAATATTTTCAAATGCAGTATTTTTCTTTAAAACAGAAGCCATGATATTCATTTATTTATCACAAAGTTAATAAGTAATGCGGTATCTATTTAACAAATAAGTTATAAATTTGAATTAAATAGTTAAACAGTTGAAGGTAACGTTTTTGGGCACAGGTACATCTCAAGGAATCCCAGTGATTGGTAGTAATCATCCTGTATGCCTAAGCGAAAATCCAAAAGATAAACGTTTACGTGTTTCGGTATTAATTTCTTGGGAAACTTATAACTTTGTAATTGATTGTGGTCCAGATTTTAGACAACAAATGCTTACCAACCCTATTCCTAAATTAGACGGTATTTTATTTACACACGAGCACTCAGATCATACTGCTGGTATAGATGATATACGTCCTTTTTTCTTTAGACAAGGTGATATCAATATTTATGCGCACAAGAGAGTAGTGGAGTCTTTACAAAGACGATTTGATTATATTTTTACGGAAGAAAATAAATATCCTGGCGCCCCAGCTGTAGACATCCATCTAGTAGAGAATAATAAATCTTTTACTGTAGGGAATACTAAAGCAGTTCCTATTAATGCTCAGCATAATCGAATACAAGTTTTTGGATATCGAATTTTTGATTTTGCATATTTAACAGATGTTAAAACAATAGAAGATACTGAATTGGAGAAGCTTGTTGGAGTAAAAGTTTTAGTGGTGAATGCGCTTAGGACTGAATTACATCATTCTCATTTTAATTTAGAAGAAGCTTTAGCTTTTGTAGCTAAAGTAAAACCAGAGAAAGCATATTTTACCCATATTAGTGCTCTTTTAGGTTTTCATGACGAAGTAGAAAAACAATTGCCAGAAAATGTATTTTTGGCGTATGATAATTTAGCAATAGACTTATAACTTTAATATGAAAAAGAACATATTTTTATACTTATTTATTTTTACTGCTTTAATAGCATTATGGCAATTTGTTAGTGCTAATAAAATGATTAATGTTACCAATGATAAATTTGATATTTATCAAAAAGAAAAAAAGGCACAACAAGATTCGATACAAAACTTGCAATTAAAGATATTAGAGATGCAATACTTCTCTTTAGAGAATAATGATGATGCATTGGCGTATTATGAGCATTTAAATTTAGACTCCCCTTCAAACTATATTATAGATAAATTATTAGAAACAAATGAAAGTAAAGGTGATAACCCTTTGATTCCTTATGAAGGTATGGAAGGAGATTTTAAAATTAATAAAATTAAAATTCTAAATCATAAATGGATTGTTGCAGATTTCTCTGATGGACAATACTGGGGAGAATTACTTATTAAGTATGAACTTAAAGATGATTTAGGAGTAGATTTTACACTTACTGATAATTTACTTTATACAAGAAGTAATTAATACTTACTTTCTAGCCATTTTTTAAAAGCATAAAAATTTCTAGGATCAACTCCATGACCTGCCGGGTATTCTTCATAAGTATTTTTAATCCCTAAATGATCTAAAAATGCTGGCGCTTTGGCTGCCCATGATAAGGGAATCACTTGATCAACAGTACCATGTGAGGTATAGATGTCTAAATGATTGAAATTATGATCTGCATAATTTTCTTTTAAAATATTCTCATTAATATAACCGCTTAAAGCAATTATATTTTTCACTTTTTCTGGATATGATAATGCAACTGCGTAGCTTAGAATAGTACCTTGACTAAAGCCTAAGAGGCTAACATTAGTACTGTCTAAGCCATATGCTTCACATGCTTCGTCTATAAAACCTGCTATTTGATCTCTTGATGTTTTAGCTTGTTCTTCATCACTCCATTTTCCTTGTTCTGCGTCAAAATTAATAGCGTACCAAGCATGGCCATAGGGTTGTAAATTATAAGGTGCTCTTACAGAAATGATGGTAAAATCTTCTGATAATTCAGTAGCAAAAGAATATAAATCTTCTTCATTACTACCATATCCATGAAACATAAAAAGTACAGGAGGTTTTCTAGCTGTAATGGTTGATGGTCTTATAATATGATGTAAAGATAGAGGAAGTGTAGTTTGCATAAATCTGGGTTTTTGCGCTTTGCAAGCTTATATGTTTGTGAAAATTGCTTATTTGTTAAATCGTTTTAGTAGTTTATTCGCTTTGCTGGTTTATAAATTTAAGAGTTTATGCGTTTTAATTTAATTGTTTAGTAGTTTATTCGCTGCGCTAGTTTATAAAAAAGTATTCAGTAAATAGGAATTGCTTTTTTAATTTAAAAATTACTTTCAACGATCAACCCTTGCCCTGAGCGGAGTCGAAGGGATTAACCTATTTAATAAAAGTAAACCATTTTTGAAAATAGGCACCAACTAATGGCATTTCTTGTTTTTTTCCAGTAATAGCGCCAGAAAATCCATAACCCCACAATACTACATAAAATAGGTATAAACCATACCAAGCATAGGGACTATAAGCCTGACTTAAAAATAAACCACAACCAATAAAAAGTAAATGTATTCCAAAGGCCTGCCTTGTATGGAAACGAGCAAAATCATGTTTAGGTTCATTATTCATACTAGTTGCAATAAGTGCACCGACCATTGTAAAATATGCAATAATGGCTGTTTTTTTTCCGGGTATTTCTTTTTCCATTTTGTAAAGTTACCATTCCTGAGGTGTAACTACAAAAAACAGCTATTTAAATAAAGAATGGATATTCTTTTTTAAGTAAAGAATAAAGCGTAGTTTTTTATTTACTCGATAATTGAGATTTAAAATACTCCCACGCTTGCGTTGAAATTAATATAAATTTTTCCTTTTTATGTCTCGTGGAACTTAATCAAGGTTATTTGCTAGATTTTGAGTATTCTTGCCAATTCTTCTCTTTATGGATATTCTCACCAAAATATTTAGCTATTTTTAAAAATGCATCTGGCTTTTGATAACCAGGTACTGGAGAAAGCATATTCATTTCTTCATCTAAAAAAATTGTAGTCGGATAACTCATTTTTCCTTGCATCAAAGCGGCAGCAAATTCATGATAGCCATTTCTGCCAGAAGGGACAAATTTAAAAGTCTTTCCTTTATATTCGATATCCTCTTTTCCTTCTCCATCTAATTTCACCATATAATAATTCTTTTCCATGTAGGCAGCTACTTCTGCATTTTGAAAAGTGTCTTTATCCATTTTTTTACACCAACCGCACCAATCGGTATAAATATCTATGAAAATTTTCTTGGGGGTTTTATCTGTTTTTGCAAGTGTAGCAGCTTCATCCCAACTTAGCCAAGTAACTTCTTGAGCAGAACTTGTTAAGCTCATTAAACCTAAGAAAATTATAAATGTTGATTTTAACATATTTAATCTTGTAAATAGCATCGTAATTTTTTTATCAAATTAGTCTAATTATTGTTTAAAACTAACGATTTTTCAGCTATTTTATTTCATATTAAGAAACACTTTTCATTAATAATCTATAAATCCCTGAATTCAGGGATTTAAAATTTAGGAACCGCTATTAATTTTGCCATGATTCTATATAGCATAAAAGATATAATTAGATTATGGAAATTAATGAAGTTTCACCCTTCTTAGAAATAAAAAAACCTGTAGAGCTTCTTAAACGGTTATGTGATGCTAATACAGGAGTACCAAATGCTAGTAAAATCTTAGCAAATATCATCACCAATGCTGGACATGTCACAGAAGGTTTTCCTATAAAATATGGAGCAGAAGTAAGTATTATTTATAGTTTAAGCAAAAATACTATTAGCTATATTGAAAATAGAATTATTGCACATATAGAAATACCCTTTAGTACTAATGTAACGGATATTTTGACTACTGATGCATATTTTGAAATACCAAATACAAAAGCTCCTTCTCGTTTAGAATTAAATAGAGAATTAAAAATACTCGCCGAGAAGTTTATGGAATCGTATGATTTTTTAATAGAAACGCAACTATTAGATCATAAAGCTATAGGTGATAAAGAAAAACATCAATTAAAAAAAGTATTCGAAATTCTTGAAAAAGTGATCCAAGAAATAGCAATGGATGCTTTAGGTAAAGAAAGCTTAAAAGGCCTATCAAATATTATGTTAGATAAGACAGCGGATAAGCTATCTGTCAAAAAAATGTCCAACAAACTATCAATCCAAATCAATCCTAATCACAAAATAGACGAAGATTTTAAAATAAAATTAAAAGAACAAATTGAATCAAATTTATAAAAACAATTAATATTTAAAACTAAATTATGGGATTAGCAGAAAGAAGAATCGCAAAAGATTTTCAAGAAAATGAATTTGCAAATGTTTTAACAGAAATTAAAGAAATAGTTGGTAAAGATGTAACCGTAGAAGTCGATTGGAATTCTCTTTCTTTAGATGGTATGAGTCATTTATATCAGAAAGCTTGGCCGCAAGTGTATTTTGAGCCTTTAACAGCTGCATTAAAAGCTATTTGCGCTGATGAGATGGGTAAAGAGGCAATTGCAGATGAATTACAGAAAGTGGTTATTAAAAATGAAGCAGATATATCTAGCGCACATAAATGGGTGAGTTTTGCAGACAAAACCTTGACTTTAGATCATAAACCAACTACCAACTTAAACCAAATAGACGATAGAATAAAAGCATTGCAAAAGACTTTAGAAGATAATTTATAGAAAATTAATAACTATAAGAAGAAAGCCACAATATTTTATATTGTGGCTTTTACTTTTACTTATTCTGCAGTAACTTTTTCAGGTTCTTTTACAAATAAGGTTTTGATATCTACTTGATTTTTTACCAAATCTTCAAAAGATTCTCGTTCTCTAATTAAAATAGCCTTACCATTATGCCATAAAACTTCTGGCGGTCTAAATCTACTATTGTAGTTACTTGCCATCGTAAAACAGTAAGCACCAGCATTAGAAAAACTAATAATATCACCTTCAGAAATTTCATTAATTCTACGGTTACTAGCAAATGTATCGGTTTCACATATATAACCTACTACAGAATAATAACGTTCTTTACCTCTTGGGTTAGAGATGTTTGTTATTTTATGGTATGATCCATAGAGCATGGGTCTAATTAAATGATTAAAACCAGAATCTATACTAGCAAAAACAGTAGAAGTAGTTTGCTTTACCACATTTACTTTAGCCAAAAAATGACCAGCTTCACTCACCAAAAATTTACCTGGTTCAAAAGCTAATGTTAATTCCTTACCATATTCTTTACAAAAAGCATTAAACTTTTTGCTTAGTTTTTTTCCTAATTCTTCAATATTTGTTTCAATATCACCTTCTTTATAAGGTACTTTAAAACCACTTCCAAAGTCTATAAAATCTAAATTTTTGAAATTTTTAGCGGTTTCAAAAAGAATTTCAGATGCATAAAGAAAAACATCAATATCTAAAATATCACTACCTGTATGCATATGAATACCATTAATATTCATTTGAGTAAGCTCTACAATACGTAATAAATGTGGTATTTGGTGAATACTAATTCCAAATTTAGAATCAATATGCCCTACAGAAATATTAGAATTGCCACCAGCCATTACATGCGGATTAATACGTATGCAAACTGGAACAGTAGGATATTTACTTCCAAACTGTTCTAAAACAGAAAGGTTATCAATATTAATACGTACTCCTAATGCAGTAGCTTCTTCAATTTCTTCTAAAGAAACTCCATTTGGAGTGTATATAATGTCACTTGGTTTAAAACCTGCTAAAATTCCTAGTTTTACCTCTTGGATAGAAACAGTATCTAAGCCACTCCCTAAACTATTCATTAATCGTAAAATAGTAATATTAGAAAGTGCTTTACAGGCGTAATTTAATTTTAAATTTTTAACACCTTTAAAAGCATTAGTTAGTCTATTAAATTGTGCTATTATTTTTTCTGAATCATATACATAAACAGGGTTTCCGTATTTTTTTGCAACATTCAGTAAATCCGTAGTGTTCATTATGAGCTTAATTTTTGTCAAATTTACTATACTCATCTCAGGTCTACAACTAAAAACACTCAATAATATATAAATAAAACAAATTGTTATAAATATAACATTAATTGTTTTCTTATATTGTTTGTTTTCAATTGACATGAATTGTAATTTTAGAAAAAAATAAATGTTACTACCGCTGTTTCCATTACAATCTGTTTTTTTTCCAGGAGAAAAAATACCACTTCATATTTTTGAAGAAAGATATTGTCAACTTATTGAAGATTGTAGGGATGAAGCGATCTCTTTTGGAATTCCTGTGTATTTAGAGAAACTGATGCCTTATGGGGTAGAGGTAAACTTAGAAGAAATCGTGAAGTTGCATCCAGGTGGAGAAATGGATGTGATCTGTAGTGCCAAGAGGGTTTTTAAAATGAAAAGCTTTCAAAAGTTAATGACTGGTAAATTATATGCTGCCGGAGAAGTTTCTTTTTTAAATAATATTGATGATGGTGTATTATCTTTAAAAAAGAAAGTACTTAAAAATATAAATGAGTTGTATGCTTTAATGCAGATGCCATTGCAACATATTGCTGTTGCTGATTATTTAAGCTTTACTTTGGCACACAAAATAGGCTTATCTAAAATACAAGAATACGAATTATTACAAATTGTTAGTGAAAGTGATCGGTTGCTATTTATCAATAAACATTTAAAAGTCACTATTTCTGTATTAAGAGAAGTAGATAGAGCAAAAGAAGTTATAAAACTAAATGGTCATTTTAAAAATTTTGACCCTTTAGATTTCGAAGATTTTAAAATTTAAAATCGCATCACTATTTCATTAGGGTAATTACATTGGGTTTGTTATTTTTGTCATCAATATAATAAAGACACGATTTACTTATGAATCTTCACGAATATCAAGGAAAAGAAATTTTGGCAAGTTTTGGTGTACGCATCCAACGTGGAATTGTTGCACACAATCCTAAAGAAGCAGTAGATGCTGCAAAACAATTAACAGCTGAAACTGGCACAGGATGGCATGTTATTAAAGCACAAGTTCACGCAGGTGGTCGTGGAAAAGGTGGAGGAGTTAAGTTAGCAAAAAATTTACAAGAAGTAGAAGAAATAGCTGGTAATATTATTGGTATGAACCTAATTACGCCTCAAACTTCTGCTGAAGGAAAAAAAGTGCATCAAGTTTTAATAGCTGAGGATGTATATTATCCTGGCGATAGTGAAACAAGTGAGTTTTACATGTCTGTGTTATTGAATAGAGCAACGGGAAGAAATATGATTATGTATTCTACGGAAGGTGGAATGGATATAGAAGAAGTAGCTGATAAAACGCCACATTTAATATATACTGAAGAAATTGATCCAGCAACTGGTTTATTACCTTTTCAAGCACGTAAAATAGCTTTTAATTTAGGTTTGTCTGGTGCTGCATTTAAAGAGATGACAAAGTTTGTTGCTTCTTTATATAAAGCCTATGTGGAGAGTGATTCTAGTATGTTTGAAATTAACCCTGTGTTAAAAACTTCTGATGATAAAATAATGGCTGTAGATGCTAAAGTATCTATTGATGATAATGCATTATACAGAAGAAAGCAATATGCAGAAATGAGAGATTTAAGAGAAGAAAATGCTATTGAAGTAGAAGCAGGCGCTCTTGGTCTTAATTATGTAGATTTAGATGGTAATGTTGGTTGCATGGTAAATGGAGCTGGTCTTGCTATGGCAACCATGGATTTAATTAAAATGGCGGGTGGTGAGCCTGCTAACTTCTTAGATGTTGGAGGTACAGCAGATGCAAAAAGAGTAGAAGAAGCATTCCGCATTATTTTAAAAGATGATGGTGTTAAAGCAATTTTAGTAAATATATTTGGTGGTATTGTTCGTTGTGATCGTGTAGCGAATGGTATTGTAGAAGCCTATAAAAATATGGGAGATGCTATTAAAGTTCCTATTATTGTTCGTTTACAAGGTACCAATGCAGAAATTGCAAAAGAAATTATAGATAATTCTGGATTAGCCGTACATTCAGCAGTACAGTTCCAAGAAGCTGCAGATAAAGTAAAAGAAGTATTAAGTTAAGAAATTAACTTCGATTTATATTATAAAAAGGCGATGTTAAAAACATCGCCTTTTCTATTTTTAGAATTTGCTTGATATTCTTTTTGTGATATTAGATTAAGAACTATTTCTTCTTATTCTTATATTTTCCGTGGATAATATTCTTATCTACTTTCTTTTCCTGTTTAGCTTTAAAATCGGGACTATAGCTATTTTTTGGTTTTTTAGCCTTTTTAAGATGTGCTAAGGTTAGTTTTGGGTCTTTGGGTGTTTCTTTTGTGCCTCTAAAATGAATGACTAAACCATTTAAGAAATTACGTAGAATTTGATCACCACACTCCATATATTTTGGGTGGTCATCTTTTCTGAAAAATGCACCTATTTCTGCTTTAGAAATTTTAAAATCTACCAGTTTTAAAATCTCCACTATTTCATCATCTCTAAGTTGTAAAGCTACCCGTAACTTTTTAAAAATGTCATTATTCGTCATTCAAAATATATTTTGGGGTGCAAGGTAGCATATTTCAATGATTTCTTTTTTTAAGATTTTTGAGAAGATAGGTGTTAGTTGTTTTGCTAAAAATGACAAATATGTGATGATTTTAATTAATAACTGTCTTTTTGTCACTTTAAATTTGTAAAATGTGACAAAAGGACAGTTTATTGCTGTTGGTATAAGATTTGACTATTACATATCAGAAATCAAATAATAATTTTAAAAATATAATTATGAGCACAGTAAATAGAAATGTAGTATCAATTCCAGCATTAATGAACGAAATTTTTAAGCCAGATTGGTTTGGAGGATCAGAAGTATTGAATAAAAAAACACCTGCTGTTAATATCAGAGAAAGTGAAACAGATTTTAGTTTAGAGTTAATCGTACCTGGGAGAAAAAAAGAAGATTTTAAAATTGAAGTAGATAATGATGTGTTAACCATTTCTACAGAAACAAAAACTGAAACAGAAGAAACAAAAGAGAATTATACTAGAAAAGAATTTTCTTTTGAAGCTTTTAAAAGAGTCTTTACTTTACCAGAAACGGTACATATAGAAGAAATAAAAGCTAATTATGAAGATGGAATTTTAAGTTTTAATCTTCCTAAAAAAGAAGAAGCATTACCAAAACCTAAAAGAGTCATCTCTTTAAAGTAATGTATTATCGTATTATGTTGATCGTTTACAAACGATTTTCATATTGATTGGTTTAGTTAGTTGGTTAAAAACGTCTCATGTTTTATATATGAGACGTTTTTTTAGAATGATATTTTTACTGTTTAGTCTAGCCTAAATTTTTAAAGGATAGACGAAATGCACATAGTTTCGGTAAGTGAAAGATCGATGAATTACCGTTATCGATTAAACCAAACGCTTTATCTGAGAATTGCGCAGATACCGAAAAACAGGGTGTTTTGAGCGACTTTTATCTATTTAAGCTTGTTGTTACTAGTATCTTTGTAGTGTAACAAAGAAACAGTCATGAAAACAATTATCACATTTATCTTTATCCTTTTTATTTCTTTATCAGCGCAAGCACAAGCTAAAAAAGAAGTAAAGAAAGTAGATACAGTAAAGACATCAGTTGTTTTAAAAACGACTACAAAAATAGAAGTAGCGCGTTTATACATGTACAAGAATTCTAGAGTTAAGAAAGAATTATCATTTTATACTAAAGAGAGAAAAGCTAAACTAGCTTAATTTATTAATAAGGATTACAACCAAAAAAGGCCTCTATATGAGGTCTTTTTTATTTTAACATCTCTAGTAAAATTTCATTTCATAAAATGTTATGCTTTATCTAAGTTTTAATTAGCTTCACCGAAAGATAATTTGGATTGACCGATTGTTGCCTAAAAAAGTTAGGATGTAGGACTACCTTTGGAGTGTAACAAGCAAATTAATTATGAAAACAATAATCACATTTAGTATTATTCTATTTATTTCTGTATCCATACAAGCACAAAATAAAAAAGTAGAAAGTAAAGTAAAGCTCATTCAAAAAACAGTAGTCATAAAGAACGCATCAATTGATAGTATACATAGCGTAACCCGCTTATATAAAAATAAAAAATGTAGGATTTGGAAAGAGTTATTATTTGGTTTAAAAAAGAATAAATCTAAATTTGCTTGATTAAAATGCATGTTACACTTGCATGAAAGACCTCTATATGAGGTCTTTTTTATGTTTTATACTTTTGTACTGAATCAAAACTTGTTTACGTATCCAATAGATGATCTACTACTTCTATAAAAAGCTAAACTAATTGCATTTTTTTCTTTACAATTAATACACCTTTTCTAAAATATCTATGAAATGCACATAGTTTCGATGAGCGAAAGATCGATGAACTACCCTTATCGATTAAACCAAACGCTTTATCTGAGAATTGCACAGATACCGAAAAACAGGGTGTTTTGAGCGACTTTTATCTATTTAAACTTGTTGTTGCTAGTATCTTTGTAGTGTAACAAAGAAACAGTCATGAAAACAATTATCACATTTATCTTTATCCTTTTTATTTCTTTATCAGCGCAAGGACAAGCTAAAAAAGAAGTAAAGAAAGTAGATACAGTAAAGACTTCAGTTGTTTTAAAAACGACTACTAAAACAGAAGTAGCGCGTTTATACATGTACAAGAATTCTAGAGTTAAGAAAGAATTATCATTTTATACTAAAGAGAGAAAAGCTAAACTAGCTTAATTTATAACAGGTATTACAACCAAAAAAAGACCTCTTTATGAGGTCTTTTTTATTTTACAAAAACTACTTTAGATATATGCTTCTTTAATTTTTTAGTATACTTTCCTTTATTAAATATAATTTAGAAAAATTCTTTTTTAAATGTTTAATTTTTCAATATCAGAAAAATTTATTGCGATTCTTTTTTAATTAAAATTCATAATTTTTTAACAAATTTAATTATTCATAAACAATTAAATCTTTAATGGTATTCTTTTGATATTTGATAATATCTCAATTATTAATCATTAATTATAATTATTGTGTAGTTTTTTTAAATTTTTTAACTTAAAAATGAATTATGTTTAAAAAAATGAACATCATAAACTGCTGTTAAAAATGTAATTCTCCATGTTATTAAATTCCAATAGTGCGTACTTACTTTGTGTCAAATAATTTGAACATTAATTAGATTAAAAACAAAACAATTTAAAAACAAAAAATAATGAAAAGATTAAATGTAATATTCGTAATGTTTGCACTTGTGGCAGTAACTAATGTATTGGCAAATACCCCAGTAACTCCGGTAAAAGATAAAATAGCTTTATCTAAACAAATTACTGCGCTTTTACAAGATAATGATATTACTTCTTCAACAGATTTAATAGGAAATGTAAGATTTACATTCAATCAGGCTGGAGAAATTGTAATTTTATCAGTAGCAGCTCAGAACCAATCATTGATTAATTTTGTAAAGAATAAATTAAATTATAAAAATGTGGCGTTCCAGAACAAAATTGAAGGTAAAATTTATACAATGCCTGTTAGAATAACGGCGCAGAATTCATAATAGTTTTAAGTTTAATAATAAAAAAAATCCTGGTATAATCAGGATTTTTTGTTTTTTAAAATAGCGTTTATCTATTTTTGCTCTTGTAATATTTTAATTTCATCACGTAATTTAGCAGCTTGCATAAAATCTAAATCTTTTGCTGCTTTTTCCATCGACTTTCTTTTCTCTCGGATCAGTTTTTCTATTTGTTCCTTAGTTAGGTATTCTAAATCTGGCTCAGCTGCACGCATTTCTTCTTTTTCAAAATGATACGTAGAAACAGAATTTTTGGCAAGTACACTATCTAAACTTTTATTTAATGCCTTAGGAACTAGGTTATGTTCTGTATTATAAGCAATTTGTTTTTCTCTACGATATGTAGTTGCATCTATGGTTTCTTGCATGCTTCTGGTAATTTTATCAGCATACATTATTGCTTTTCCATTTAAATTTCTTGCAGCTCTACCTACTGTTTGCGTTAGTGATCTATTACTTCTTAAAAAACCTTCTTTATCAGCATCTAAAATAGCGACTAAAGATACTTCTGGTAAATCTAGACCTTCACGAAGTAAGTTAACTCCAATAAGTACATCAAAAATACCTTTTCTAAGGTCTTGCATGATCTCTACACGCTCTAGTGTATCTACATCACTGTGTATATAACGGCACCTTACTTGAATCCGTGTTAGGTATTTTGCTAATTCTTCTGCCATTCTTTTTGTTAAGGTCGTTACCAATGTACGCTCATCTTTTTCAGTACGCTGTTGAATCTCTTCTACCAAGTCATCGATTTGATTTAAACTAGGCCGCACTTCTATAATAGGATCTAAAAGTCCAGTAGGGCGTATAATTTGTTCTACAAATACCCCATCAGAAAGTTGTAACTCATAATCAGCAGGTGTTGCACTTACAAATAGTGCTTGATTTTGTAGCATTTCAAATTCTTCAAATTTTAAAGGCCTATTGTCCATTGCCGCTGGGAGTCTAAAGCCATATTCTACTAAATTTTCTTTTCTAGAACGGTCGCCTCCGTACATGGCATGTACTTGAGAAATGGTGACATGACTCTCATCAATAACCATTAAATAATCATCAGGGAAATAGTCTAATAAGCAGAAAGGTCTAGTACCAGCTTCTCTACCATCTAAATACCTGGAATAGTTTTCTATCCCAGAACAATATCCCAACTCTCGAATCATTTCTAAATCAAAATTGGTACGTTCTTCCAAGCGTTTTGCTTCTAAATGCTTTCCAATTTCTTTAAAATAATCTATTTGTTTTACCAAATCATCCTGAATATGGCGTATGGCATTTTGTAAAATATCAGGAGAAGTCACAAACATATTAGCAGGGTATATGTTTATGCTTTCATAGTTTTCTATTAATTTGTTTTTTAATGGATCAAAAACTTCTATTTCTTCAATCTCATCACCAAAAAAATGAAATCTAAAAGCATGATCAGCATAACTTGGAAATACATCAACAACATCTCCTTTAACCCTAAAATTTCCATTTGTAAAATCTGCAGTAGTTCTAGAGTATAAACTTTGTACTAATTGATGTAAAAATTTTGTTCTTGAAATAATTTGTCCTTTTTCAATAGAGATTACATTTTTTTGGAATTCTACAGGATTCCCAATCCCGTAAAGGCAAGAAACGGATGCAACTACAATAACATCTCTTCTGCCTGAGAGTAGGGAAGAAGTAGTACTCAATCGTAACTTTTCAATATCTTCATTAATAGAAAGATCTTTTTCTATGTACAAACCAGAGGTAGGAATATAGGCTTCTGGTTGATAATAATCATAATAAGAAACGAAGTATTCTACAGCATTTTCAGGAAAAAACTGTTTAAATTCTGAATACAATTGGGCAGCTAAAGTCTTGTTATGTGCCAGAACTAATGTGGGTTTTTGTACCTCTTCTATCACATTCGCTACCGTAAACGTTTTCCCAGAACCTGTAACACCTAATAGTGTTTGGAACCTTTCTCCTGTGTTGAGTCCGTTTACCAATTGCTTTATAGCATTGGGTTGATCTCCTGTGGGTTTAAATTCTGATACTACCTTAAATTTCATGCACTAAAGTTACAAAACTAAGAGGTTTTAGAATTGTTACATAGCAGTAATTTTTTGAATTAAAGAAATAAAAGTCTTTACATTTAGATTAGCATATAAAGACTTTTTAAATAGCTACTTTAAAGTAGTTGTTTACTTTTTAATATCTTGTTTTTCTGCCCATTTCTTTGCTCTTTCTGCTCTTTTTGCAGCACCAGGATGTGAAGAGGTAAGGGATCCTTTTCCGCCATCGCTACTTAAACTTGCTAATTTTTGAAAAGCGCCAGACATCGCATGATAATTTAAACCTTTTTTCACTAAGAATTTAAAGCCATATTCATCTGAGGCAGATTCGTTTGACTGTGAAAATTGAGCATTGGCAACATTTTCTACAAAATTTCCAATTTCTCCATCCGCTAATACTTTTCCTGCTCCTGTATTTGCAACTGCTACATCTTTTGCTGCAGAAACGGTGTAAGCAGATTGGTATCTCTTTTTAGAATGCCCCAGTTTTACATGTCCAATTTCATGGCCTATCACACTTAGTATCTCATCATCTGTCATTAAGTCCATTAAGCCAGCCATTACACGAACGCTACCGTCTGGAGTTGCAAATGCATTGACATCCAATACCTTATATACTTTAAAATTAAGTTTTAATCCGTCTTCATTTTCAAAACCAGCTACTAATTTTTGTAACCTATCTGCATAAGGATCACCAGCTTCAGCTATAGGGTTATTTTCATCCATCCACTGAACGGATTGTATGGAGAGTACAGCCATATCTTCATCTGAGAGTGTTGCTGCTTTTACTACTTTTTTAGCTGCATTTAGATTTCCTTTTTTTGCTAATTTTCCAAATTGTGCTTGTGTACTAATAACAAAAGATAAGCATACAAGTATAGTTAATGTGTTTTTCATTTTAAGGATTTTTAGTTTTAATAAAAAGTTTATTGTTTTATAATTTAAAACAAATATAACTCTTAGAATATCTCACTTTTATCCCTGTTTTTGGGGTATTTTTTTCTCGTTTAGAACATAAAAAAATTAGCGTTTTAAGCTAAAATGTCCGGTAATTGATTTTCCGTTAGCATCAATATACTTATACCAATAATCTGATGGAGGTAAAACTCTTCCTTTTACTGTACCATCCCATCCTAAACTCTGACGAACATCTATCTGTGTGAGTACTTTACCAAATCGATCAAATACAAAAACAGATTCTACATTTTGAGCTGTTAATATTGTAGTATCCCAAGTGTCATTAATACCATCTCCATTTGGAGTGAAAAATTTGGGTAAACCTATTGCTATTTCTGGTTCTTCACAATTTTCTATGGTAATGGTAAACATTGTTTCATCAAAACAAGATGTGGTTCCTGTAAAAATGAATACAGTTTGCGTGGTTGTAATTTCATCGCCTGCACTTAATAATAAACCACCTGCATTAGCTTCTGTGTAATAAAAATTATCGGCACTTAATTGGGGTAAAATATAACGAGTACATTCATTTACGTTTGCACTGGTATCTGCTGAAGGGGAGGCTAAACCTCTATCTGTAATAATCCATTTATCCATATTCATCATATTAGTTTTTGCTAACTCTCCTGCACAATATTGACTATTACCTCCACTAAAAAGAACATTTGCTTGTAGGTTTTGCATATCCCAGCCTATGAGTAAAGCATCATAATTTTCAATAGATAATGTTACCCCTTCAAACATTTCTTCAGCATCTGTTAGCTTTTCTACATTCCAATTTCCTATATTTTGATCAAATAAAACTGTTCTTTCAAAAGTACTGTTTAGGCTAGTAACCTTACTAACATTCCAGGTACTAATATCTTGATTAAAATTACTGGCTTCCAGAAACATATTACTCATATCAGTAACATTAGATACATCCCAATTTCCGATATTTTGGTTAAATAAATTAGCCCGGGCGAATACACCTCGCATATTTGTAACATTAGCTACATCCCAATTTCCGATATTTTGGTTAAATGCTATAGCATTACTAAACATTGCCCCTATATCAGTAACATTAGATACATTCCAGTTACCAATATCTTGATTAAATACAGTTGCACCAGAAAACATAAGACGCATTGTCTCTACCTTACTCACATCCCAATTACCTATCTTTCCGTCAAACATTTTTGCGGCAGTAAACATACCACCCATATTTGTAACACTAGATACATCCCAATTTCCTATATTTTGATTAAAAGAATTTGTGAAAGCAAACATACCATCCATATTAGTAACCTTGCTTACGTTCCAACTTCCTATATCTTGATTAAACAATTCTGCATTAGAAAACATTTTACGCATATTGGTAACTTTGCTGACATTCCAATTTCTAATATCTTTATTAAATAATATTGCATCTGAAAACATAAATGACATGTTTGTTACATTAGATACATCCCAATTTCTAATCTCTTGGTTAAACATACGTGCGTTTAAAAACATAAAAGACATATTTTCAACATTACTTACATCCCAATCCCCTATTGGGTAATCAAAATTAGTTGCTTCAAAAAACATTTGAGCCATACTTACAACTCTAGATAAATCTGGGGCATCCATAAAATTACCCTGTAAGTTGGTACAACCACGAAATGAAGATTCCATTGAGGTCCACTGAATAGTTCCCCATTGCTCAATAAATTTTATTTTTTCAGCATTTTGGATTTCCGCAGGAGTACTAGTATCTGTAATATTAAAATACACTGCAGGGAAATTGCCACTTATACTAACTCTATAAGTACCCGGGGTTGCGTACATGTGCGAGGCATTACCTGTTACATTAGTGTCTGTAGTAGTATCTCCCCAATTAATGGTATAATTATATGTTTCCCCAGCACTTGTAGGGATGGTAATGGTTTCATTAGCTGTTGTAGTTGTCCAAGTAGTAACAAAAGCACCAGGTATTAAAGGTTCAATTATTGTTAACTCAAAATCTTGTTGATTTGTACACATACCACCACCGTCATAGATATAAAGTGTAACTGGATAAACAGCAAAATCTACAAAATTGATTACATCATTTGCATTATACTGTGTTCCCATTCCGTCACGTGCTGTGTAATAAGCTTCTGCTCCTGTAAGGTTAGTTCCAGTAATTGCGGGTAATGTAAAAGAGCCAATTTCATCTTGGTCTACTAAATCATCTAGTATAGGAGAATTTGCAAGGCCATCGTCATCAATGAACCAGTTATCTGAAGCTAACATATTATTTTTGGCTGCTTCTCCTGCACAGTATTGACTATTCCCACCGCTAAAAGTTACGTTAGGTTTTAGGTTTTGTGCATTCCAACCTATGAGTAATGCATCATAATTAGCTGTAGATAAAGTTACATTATTGAACATTCCTGATGCATCAGTGAGTGCTTCTACATCCCAAGCACCTAAGTTTTGATCAAAGCTTATAGCTCCACTGAACATAAAAGCCATATTAGTTACAGCACCAACCTCCCACATGCTAATATCTTGATTAAAACTAGTAGCATCTCGAAAAAGAGCAGTCATATCTGTTATACGGCTCACATCCCAAGCACTAATATCTTGATTAAAATCGGTGGCACCACTAAACATAAAAGTAATATCTGTAGCACTAGTGATAGTCCAGTTTTCAATATCTCCATTAAACATAGTAGCATTGCTAAACATTGATGACATATTTGTAACACCACTTACATCCCAATTCCCAATATCTCGATTAAACGATTCGGCACCAAAGAACATTAATGACATATCAGTAACAGCACCAACTTCCCAAATACCAATATCTTGGTTAAATGCAGTAGCTCTAAAAAACATAGAGTTCATAGTTTCTACGTTACTAACATCCCACATGCTAATGTCTTGGTTAAAATTAGTAGCGTTACTAAAAACGCTATGCATATCTAAAACGCTAGTGACCACCCAATCTCCTATGGGGTAGTTAAAGCTGGTAGCATCACTAAACATAGCACGCATACTAGTTACCATAGATAAATTTGGACGATCTGTAAAATTACCTTGTAGATTGGTACATCCCTGAAAAGCTTGAAGCATTGAAGTCCACATATTATCTCCCCATTGCTCTATGGTTAAGATTTTATCTTTATCACCTCCACCTTGAAAAAGAATTCTTGAGAAATCACCAGTGATACTAACTCTATACGTTCCTGGATTTGCATATGTATGGGTTTGTATGTTAGTAGTTGTGCTACCATCTCCCCAATCTATAGTATAATTAGTTCCTAAAACAGGAACTGTAATTTGGTTTGGCCCAGAAACTCCGGGGTTATCTGTTTGCCAAGTAGTAACAAAAGCACCAGGAATGAGTGGGGGTTGTGTTATGGTGAGGTCAAAATTTTGTTGATTTGTACACGTGCCACCACCATCATAGATATAAAGGGTAACTGGGTAAGCAGCAAAATCTATAAAATTGATTACATCATTTGCATTATACTGTGTTCCCATTCCGTTAGGTGCTGTATAATAAGCTTCTGCTCCTGTAAGGTTGGTTCCTGTAATTGGTGGAAAAGTATAAGAGCCTACTCCATTTTGGACTATTAAATTGTCAATTACAGGAGAATTTGCACGGCCTCCATCAGTAATCATCCAATTATCACCCATAGCATCAATCATATTATTTCTAGCCGCTTCACCTGCACAATAAAGACTATTACCACCATGAAAGTCTAAATTAGCTATTAAATCTTGCGCATCCCAACCTATGAGTAATGCATCGTAATTGGCTGTAGATAGTGTAACTCCACTAAACATAGAAATGAAATTTGTTACTTTTTCAACATTCCAACTTCCTAAATTCTGGTCAAAAGAAACAGCACTTAAGAACATATTAAACATGTCTGTAACATTACTAACATCCCAATCTCCTATATCTTGATTAAAATTTCCTGCACCATTAAACATTTGGCTCATAGTAGTACCACTACTAGTAATCCATCTACTAATATCTTGGTTAAAAGAAGGTGCAATTGTAAACATATTACTAAAAAATTGTACTTTGCTTACATCCCATTCGCTTATGTCCTGATTAAAGGCTAATGCTAGTTGAAACATACTAGTCATGTTTATTACATTACCAGTGTTCCATTCCCCAATTGGTTCGTTAAATAGAGTTGCATTCCAAAAAACACCCTGCATACTAGTTACATTTGAGGTATCCCAAGCATCACCATTCGGATTTCCTGCACCAGGTTTATAATTTATATTTTGATTAAAACTATTTGCCCCAAAAAACATTCTATCCATTGTGACGAGGCTAGAGGTATTCCAATTACCAATATCTTGATTAAATGTTGTTGCCCCGTTAAACAAACTATTCATGTCTGTAACGTTGCTTACATCCCAGTTATTCATAGGGCTATTAAAGAGAGAACACTCCTGAAACATTGAGCTCATATTGGTTACCATAGATAAATTTGGGCTATCTATAAATGTTCCTTGTAAATTGGAACAGCCCTCAAAAGCCTGAGCCATAGAAGTCCAGATATTATTTCCCCATTGCTCTATGGTTAAGATTTTATCTTTATCGCCACCGCCTTGAAAAAGAATTCTTGAGAAATCGCCAGTGATACTAACTCTATACGTTCCTGGAGTTGCATAGGTATGTGTTTGCGTATTATTATCTGTAGTATTATCTCCCCAATCTATAGTATAATTAGTTCCTATAACAGGAACAGTAATTTGGTTTGGTCCAGAAACTCCAGGATTATCTGTTTGCCAAGTAGTAACAAAAGCACCAGGAATAAGTGGGGGTGTCGTTATGGTAAGTTCAAAACTTTTTTCATCTGGACACATACCACCACCATCATCATAAATATAAAGGGTAACTGGATACATAGTAAAATCAGCAAAACTGATCATATCCCCCACATCATATCGTGTTCCCGTCCCGTTCATTCCAGTAAAATAAGCTTCTGCTCCGGAAAGGTCAGTACCAGTAATTGCTGGTAATGTATAGGTGGCTACATCATTTTGAGGAGGTAAATTAGTAATATTTGGCCCTGCTGTACCGCCGTCAGTAATCGTCCAATTATCTCCCGTAGCAGCTGTCATATTAGCCCAAGCAGCTGCCCCAAGACAATACTTACTATTACCACCATCAAAGTTTAGATTAGGTTGTAAAGTTTGAGCATTCCAACCTATTAACAATGCATCATAATTGGCTGTGGATAGTGTAATTCTATCGAACATATCCATAGCATTTGTAAGCATTGCCACATTCCAAACTCCTAAGTCTTGATCAAATGAAGTAGCATTGGAAAACATAAAACTCATATTAGTAATATTACTTACATCCCAGCCACTAATATCTTGGTTAAAACTTGTAGCATTAGCAAACATTTGACTCATGCTAGTAACATTTGGACCAATAGTCCAACCACTTATATCTTGATTAAAAGCGGTAGCGCCAGCGAACATTACGGAAATAGTTTCAACATCGTTCATAATCCAACCACTAATATCTTGATTAAATTTGCTAGCACCAGCAAACATTTGATGTGCATAACGTACACTTGTCATATCCCAACCACTGATATCTTGATTAAACACTGGAGAATTATTAAACATGCTAGACATGTTTTCAACCATACTTGTGTTCCAGTTTCCAATAGGTTCATCAAATGCTGCTGCATTCCAAAAAACACCTTGCATACTAGTCACATTAGAAGTATTCCATGCATCACCATTCGGAATTCCTGCACCAGGTTTATAATTAATATTTTGATTAAAATTATCAGTTCCAGAGAACATTCTATCCATAGTGATAAGACTAGAAGTATTCCAATTCCCAATATCTTTGTTAAAAAGAGTTGCTCCTTGAAACATATTTACCATGGTAGTTACCCTAGAGGTATTCCAATTTCCTATATCTTGATTAAATGAACTTGCTCCACTAAATAAATTGTTCATTCTTGTTACATTGCTTACATCCCAGTTATTTATAGGGCTGTTAAAGAGAGCACAATTCTCAAACATAAAGCTCATTCTTGTTACATTAGATAAATCTGGACTGTCTGTAAAATTCCCTATTAGATTTACACAACCAGAAAATGCAGCAGACATGTCTTCCCATTGGTTATTACCCCATTGGTCTATGCTTACCAGTTTTTCAGGATTTATTGTATTTTCAATGGCTGGGAATGTGCCTGTAATACGTACTGTGTATGTATTTGGCGTTGCGTAGGTATGAGATATATTACCTGTAACATTTGTATTTGTACTGCCGTCTCCCCAATTTACAGTATAATTATAAGCAGAAACAAAGAATGAAGTTTCTATGGTTATAGTTCTATTATCGTCAGTTCCAGGATTGTCTGTTTTCCATTTAGTGATAAATGGTATGGTGCCCATTGCTAGTTTTTCATTTTTTTCATCAACAGAATTAGAAAAAGAAAATAAACTTTGAATACAGAGAATAGTGAGTAGGGTAAGTAGGTTTTTTACCATTATTATTGATTTAGGTATTAACACTAACGCAAATTTATATTGAATAGTATTTGTGTTGTAACCCTGTTTTCCGTGAAAAGCTAACGTTTTAAAGTAAAATGCCCTGTGATACGTTCTTCATTATTGCTAAATTTATACCAATAATCAGATGCATGGAGTTGTTTGCCATTATAGGTGCCATCCCACCCGATACGGTCTGTAGTGGGGATTTGTGTTATTAATTTACCGTAGCGGTTAAAAATTGAAATACTACTATTTGCTGCTAATCCACTAGCATCGATAACGATGGCTTGCCAGGTATCATTGATCCCGTCGGCATTTGGTGTAAAGAATTTTGGAAATTGTATGCGTGTATTTACTGCTTTACAGGAAGATGGATTTAAAACTAATTGAAAACTTTTTTCATCTGAACAAATAGGTGTCGTTTGTGTTTCATCATAGATGTATATGGTAACTGGGTAGGATTTAAAATCATCTGCTTTGAGAACATCTCCAGGGGCATAAAACTTGCCATCACCATTTATATTGGTATAATAAAATTGATCTCCAGATAAATTGCTTCCTTGAATTTCTGGTAATATATAAAATGCACATTCATTTACATCACTTTGAGATTTAATGATGGGTGAAGGACTTACAGTTATTGTTTTTATTTCTTTTTTTATGTTTTGTCCTGTTGGTAATCCAGAATCTGTAATAGTAACTTCATATACAGTAGTTTCAGTGGGTGAAACAGAAATGGATTTTGAAGTGGCAATCACAGTAGTATTACCGCTAATATTCCAAGAATACGAATAGTTCCCTATTCCGTTTGCAGGATTTGGCATCGCTGTTATATTTATGTCACTTAGTTGATTACTACACAAGGTATCAGCAGTTGCTGTTATGCTTAAATTTATGTTGCGGTTTATTAAATGTAAGCTAAAGCGTTGTTCTACAGAACAACTAGGAGTATTTGCAGTAGCATCATACGCATATAATGTGATTGGGTAAGAACTAAAATCCGAATACTCAATAATTTCTCCAACTTCAAATGCTTTTCCGCTACCATTGGGTTCGGTATAGTATTTTTCGTTACCCGTTAAATGTATACCCGTTATTTCTGGTAGTTTATAGCTGTTATATGTTTCTTGATTTGTAATGGTATCAATTTTCATTGTTAAAGCGCCACCATCTTTAATCACCCAAGTATCATTTTTAATCATATTTTCTCTGGCACTACTACCTGCACAATACTCACTTAAACCACCATCAAAAGGGACTTTTAACTTTAAAATCTGATCATTCCAGCCAATTAATAGCATATCATAATTACTAAGCGACAATTTAATATTTTTGAACATGGACGACATATTAGTTACATTTCGCACATCCCAACGCCCTAAATTTTGATCAAAAGATTTAGCATCACTAAACATTCCTCTCATATCAGTTACATTTCCTACCTGCCAGTTACTAATATCTTGATTAAAAGCAAAAGCCCTACTAAACATCCCATTCATGGTTTTTACACGGCTTACATTCCAAGTACTAATATTTTGATTAAAAGTTGTTGCCCCAGAAAACATGATAGACATATCGCTTACTTGACCAACATCCCAATTGTCAATATTTTGATTAAATGCTGTAGCAAACATGAACATTTGTGACATATTTTCAACTTTGTTAACATCCCATTTATTAATATTTGTATTAAATTTTGTAGCTCTTAAGAATAATGCAGACATATTTTTAACCTTGGCAACATTCCAACGGCTAATATCTTGATTAAATGAAGTAGCACCAGCAAACATACTCCCCATATCTTCCACATTGCTAGTATCCCAATTCCCTATGTCTTGATTAAAATCTGATGCATTTAAAAACATTGCATTCATATCTGTAATAGTGCTTACATTCCAATTGCTTATATCTTGATTAAAATCTACTGCACCCGCAAACATATTGGAGAGTTTTTTTACCTTGCTTAAATCTGGACTATCATGGAAATTACCGATAAGGTTTTTACAGCCAGTAAACGCATTTTCCATGCTTTTCCAAGCAATATCACCCCATTGGTCTATAGCAATAATTTTTTCTTCTTCTCCGCTATTATAGCATACAATTCTTGGAAATTCTCCCGTAATGCTAATACGATAAGTTCCTGGTATAGCATAGTTATGCGTTGCATTACCTTGTTCGTTAGTAGTTGTAGAGCCATCACCCCAATCTACCGAATAGTTATAGCCATCGCCATGTGTAGGTATGGTAATTTGGTTATCATTTGATGTTCCAAAATTATCTGTTTTCCAAGTGCTAATAAACGCTTGTTGCGCATTTAAGTTTCGCTTTTTTGTTTGCTTATCAGTTTTTTGTTGATGAATAATGCTAAAAGTATCTTTAATTATAGTAGCACCTGAGATTTCAGATGTTACTACAAAGAGTAGTAGTATAATGGGTAGATACTTCACTAGGTTAATAGATTTGGTATTCTATTAAACGCTAATTTTAAAAGACTATTGTTTTGTATATGAGGAAGTTTCAGATAAGAGGTAAAGTCTTATCTCTTTAAAGAAAAATGACCTTTAAACTCCCTTCCATCCTCTAAATTAAGTTTAAACCAATAGTCATCTGATGGAAGTTCTTGATTGTTATAATTACCATCCCAGCCTTTTTCTTCTGGAGTAATTTGTGCAACAAATTGACCGAAACGGTTGAATAATGTAATAAATGAGTTGGGTTGAAATTGATCATTTACCCCTATAATTTGCCATGTGTCATGTATTCCGTCTCCATTAGGGGTAAAGAATTTTGGGTACCCGATCACAGAAATTTCCATTGAAGCTGGATCGCAACCATTTTTATCTATTACATATATCGTATGAAAACCAGGGGCAACATTATCAAAAAAATTACTAGCTTGAAGTGCTTCAGAATTATCCAACGCATACAAGTAATCACCATCACCAGACACATTTACAGTTACTGTATTGTTATCTGAAAGATCTTTAATAGTAGGCGATAGTATAATAGCTTTGTTAGAAGGTAATACTTTAAAGGCTACTTCGTTTTCACAAATACTTTGGATACCATTTTGATTATTTATCTTACCAACTTTTAAAATGTAGTCGCCATCGCTTAGAATAGATATATCTTTACCTATGCCAGCTTCTCGAATTGTATTTCCTTCATTTTTGAACCAAGTATACGAATCAAAACCATCTGGGGCTATGATCTGTAAATTAGGATTATCAGTACAAACAATATAATTGTCTTTTAATGATACTTCTGGAAGTGGATTTACATTTAGTTCTATTTTAAATACATCGGCACACTGATTTTGATTTTCTAATCTTGCATAAATAAGTTTTGATGCCGTAGTGATGTTGTAAATATCTGGTAAAGCGTTTTGTTCTAAGCCAGTATCTTCTAGAGCACTGTAATAATGCACATCTGATCCAAGAAAACGTGTTGTAGCAATATGCTGTAAATCAAAAGTACCACTTAGTATGGTATTATCTGTATTTTCATTACAGGTATAAAAATATTCTTTAGCATTTGCACTAAGATCAATAGGGATGATATCTAAATTCAATTTTCCTGTACTTCCACAGCCAAAAGTATTTGTTACCCTATATAGTATCGTCTGATTTGTAGGTTGGGTATTGGTAAAACTACTAGGATTCACTATTGCTATATTATTATCTAAATCGTACATACTTTTATAAAAAGTATAGGTGAAATTTGTATTTGTAATACTTTGTTCAAGATTTATTTTTGTTAAGCCATCCATACTGTTTCTATCAATATCACACTGTGTTAAGAACAATTCAGGAGCTGGCGGTATTTCATTAATTTCAATAGAAGCTTCTCCAATAATAGGACATTCTTTAGCATCGGGAAGTGTTATAGTAACAGTATACCTACCTGCATCAATTAATTTAGAATTATCTACAGTTAAATAATTAGTAGTAAGACCAATTATTAGATTGCCATCTTTTTCCCATTCATATTCTGCATTTGAAAAAAACTCTGCTTCTAATACAAATTTATCTCCTTCACAAATACTTATAGCACTAAGTTTTTCATTTCCTTTATCATCCTTTATAATTGGTAATACATTGAAAAAAGATTGAATAAACGGGGGTAATCCTTGTCTGGCGTTTCTGCCATTAAGTGAAATAGCATTATTTTCATAAGTAGCCGCTAGACCTTTCTCATTAGGATTATGAATAACATCTAAAAATGGCAGCCCTTCCTGATAATTTTTAGAAGTAGTTTTATATATTTTTCCATTACTGGCTAGTTGTAATGCACCCCTGTAAGTATCGCGGGTATCTATGACTACTTCCGAATCTTGAATAATAGTACTCGTTAGATCATATTGTAATAAAGAAGAAGAAAAATCAACTTGTTCAGCAATGGTAGTTTCACTAGCTGCGTGAACATATAAAAACTGATTGTTAGGAGAAAATTCTATTCCATAAGCATCTTTATTTTCATTTTGGATTACAATTCTTTGTTCATTAGTAACCCTACCAGTTTCTGTACTAAAATCATATAAGTACAGACCATTTGTATAATTTGCACATGCCATTTTAGTGCCATCAGGTGATAGTTTTAAATACCCTCTTTGATCTACTATGGGTGAATTTGAGAAAGTACTTTTAACAGGAGTTTTCACTAAACCTGTTTCATTGATTTCATAGGCATAAAAGGTATCATAAATTTCGGCGATACCATCTTCAGCAGCAAAGGTAATAAGCCATACAGATTTATTGGTACAATCTTTAATTACCGCCGTTATTTTCTCTGTTGAATTTTCTAAAAGTGGACTATTCTTTTCTATTACGGCTCCATTACCATTATTTTTGGAAATGTCTACTACAGAATAATTAAATCCATTATCAGGATCACCTAAATAGGAAGTGTCTACAGTAAAGATGTAAAATATATTTGGATCTTCTGGTTTTGGGATGATAATAGCAGATTGTGTACTAGAAGAATCACCAAACAAGCCAGTGCCGTTTTCCATAACATTATGGTTACGATCATAAACGGTTTTACCATCTGTGTACAAGATTAAATCTCCCATACTATTAGAAATAGTAGCACAACCTTCATCGGTCCTAATTCTACCATCATCTAATGTGGTAACAGTACCATCATCATTAAATTTTATTCCCGCATTTTCCCCAAAATACCAATTAGAGGTTTCTCCTTGCCCAAAAATAAGGGTAGGAGTTAGTAATCCTATACAAAATATGAGTAGACTGATTTTTTTCATAGCGTTTCTCAGACGCTACAATATACTACAAATCTCGCTTTTTTAATAATGCATAAGATAAATAGACAAAAATAGCTGTCCAAGATAATACTATAAGAGGCTCATACCAATTTACATGGTAGTTTAAGGCTATTTTTTCTCCAACTTGTTTCGCAACAGATTGTACTGCTCCTAGTCTAGAAAAAGGCTCTTTAATAAGATTCCACATAGAATTTAAAGGAAAGAAACCCATAATAGCATCTGTTGTTTCACCATCAAATAACTTCCACCTAATCATACCTCTAATAAATCCTTCAAAACCTTGCCATAAGATCAAAAACCCTAAAGCAAATGCCGAGCGTTTTACTAAAATACCTAAAAACATACAAAAAGCAAAAAAGCCTATTAATTTTAAAAAGAAAGCAAGTACAAATTCGAGATCAGAAAATATGATAGAAATATCAGTATAATCAGAATATGCAAGTCCTAAAATCAACGAAACTATAAAGACAAATAATGTAGAGATAAAGGCAAAAGATACAACTGTTAAGAATTTAGATAAAATAAATTCTTTTTTAGATAAGCCATCTATTAAATTTTGTTTTATGGTTTTATTACTGTATTCATTAGCCATCATAGAAACAATCACAATGGCTAAGAATAACTTAAAGAATGCAGAAATGAAGGTGTTAAAATGCCAGATATATGGGAAATTAAAAATGCCCATTTCTGCTAAATGAAATTTTATAGGACCAATATCAAACTTAATGGCAGCAATTAAAGCAATTAATGTTAATAGCACAAAGTAGGCAATAATTAAAACTTTACTTGCTCTATTGTTCCAAAGTTTTATGAATTCTATATGTAGTAAACGTATCATACTAATGTTTTTGGTTGTTGATTGCTTTTTATTGAGCGTTTTTGGTTAAGGTTAAGAACTGTTCTTCTAAACTTTCTTTTCTTTTAACAAGTTGTGATAATACAATTCCTTTTTCAAAAAGGATTGTATTGAGTTCTTCAGCATTTAAATCTTCTTTTAAATAGGCTGTTACTAAACCATCCTGTTGTTCAATTGCACCAAAACTTGTATTCGTTTTAAGATAATTCACCAATGCGTCTTCATTTTTTGCACGAAGCTCAAAAAAACCATGACTAGCAAGCATGTTATCTACTCTACCTGAGTATAGTTTTTTACCTTTTCTAAGAATTACCACATGACTACATACTTTTTCTACTTCATCTAATAAATGTGATGCTAACAATATAGTTGTACCTTGACTTGCAATTTTTTTTATAATTTCTCGAATTTGATGAATTCCCTGTGGGTCTAAACCATTAGTAGGCTCATCTAAGATTAATATTTCAGGATCGTTAAGTAGTGCAGAAGCTATGGCTAAACGCTGTTTCATCCCTAAGGAATAGGTTCTAAACTTACTATGTTTACGATCTAAAAGTCCTACTAATTCTAATTTTTCCTCAACTTTAGCTTCGCTAACTTCTTTTATTTTACAGACTAATTTTAGATTTTGTATTGCAGTCATGTAAGGGTAAAAATTTGGTCGCTCTATAATTGCGCCCACTTTTTTTAATGCCTCATGAGTTGACGAAGTACCATCAAACCAATTAAAGTTTCCTAGCGTTTTATTTACTACGTTTAATACAATGCCAAGCGTTGTAGATTTCCCGCTTCCATTAGGTCCTAAAATGCCGTATACATTCCCTTTTTCTATAGTAAAAGACAGATCGCTTACTGCTACAAGTGGGCCATACTTTTTGGTAAGATTGTTTACTGTGAGTATTGTTTGCAAAATTGAATTGGTTTTTAAATTGTTGTATTCTTGTATGACGATTCAGAACTACTTTTGTTACAAAATATAGTATTACTTTTAGTAATCCTGAATTTCTCTTCAATTCTTCTTTAGATTCTCAAGAATGAATTTGTACCTTTAAAACTGTAAATTATAGATTTCATGTCTGAGGAACGCTTAATGTCTAAAAAAAAACCTGCTTACCCCGTAAATAAGCAGTTAGATGCTTACTTAAGAGATTATAATAGGTTAATTGAAATTCCTATCTTTTATGAAGATTTATTGCGTTTTTCTGGTTCTGTAGTGGTATATGATTCTAATGATGAGGATAGTTTATGGGTAAGAGTATATTATTCAGAATATGACCGTAAAGAAATCGATTTTAGCCTTAAAAAAGTATATTCTATTTTGCATTCTGATGGTGGTAGTGATATTTTTCAGTATTTGAGTGTTGATGCAGTTGATTATTGCACTTTTGGAAACTCTAAGCCTTTTAGAATAAAAGTTAGAAATATACTAAATGATAATTTTACCTATTTCTATGTTAAAAAAACAGATGCTTCTAGAATTTATGGTTTAGAATTAGAACATATGCTCTCTCCATATAATCTTAACTTTTTGGTGTATAAAAATACATTGATAGAGGAGCATATTGCCGGTATCCCCGGAGATGTATTTATTAAAGAAATATTGCCTAAGTGCCCAGAAGCAGAAAAAGCGCAATTATCAAAAGAGTTTGTAAAGTTTAATGAGCGATGTATGATTCGTCTTTTAGGCGATATGCGTTCTTATAATTATGTTATTGTACCAACACATGATTTTGATCATGTTGTTTACAAAATAAGGCCTATAGATTTTGATCAGCAATGTTTTGAAGGAAAATTAAAAGTGTATCGGCCGCAGTTTTTTAAAGAAAACTATCAAATGGTAGAATTGGTACGCTCTAAATTGCAAAAAAAATCAGTAGATCAGTATAAGTTAGAAGAACGCTCTATTGTTGCTAAGCGCATTAAAAGCTCGGGAAATAGAATTAAAAAATTATTAAAAGTTTCTTTAACAGATACTATTTCAACACCAGAAAACATCTCATTATTAGCGAATCAAATTTATGAATTAACATTAGACCCTAAATTCAAAAAATCGAAAACTATGGGAGAAGTTTTAAATTTAGCGTTAGATTTTGTGATGCGTAATTATGATCATGTAGGAACTGGTCTTATCTACACAGAATAAGATACTGATATTGTGTTACTATGTTTACGAAAAAAGTTTATTTGCTGTAAGAGTTTATAAGTTTATACGCTGCGCTGGTTTATAAGTTTAGTTGTTTAATAGTTTAGAAAAAATAAATTTCAACTAACAACTAACAACTAACAACTAACAACTAACAACTAACAACTAACAACTAACTAAGACTTTTGCTCTTTATTAAAATAAACCAGATAGTAGTACATCTGTTTTTCTTCATCCCAACCTTTTTCTACAAATTTTTCAGCAGACTCAGGATTTATAAAATCCATTTTAATTTGGATGTTTGTATCTAGATTAATGACATTCTTAATCTTTTTTCTTGCTTCAGAAACAGCTTTGTTTGCGATATCAAAATTAGAAACATCCTCAACACTATATTTAGGTCCTTTTTCTACTTTATAATGCTTAAATTCTGGGATTAATTCTGGGTTTTCCATTACTTCGTTTAAGAAGTTGGTTTCTTCAAAAGCATCATTCTTTGCAAAATGATTTACGGCCCGGTTCATAAATAATACTTCTTGTTGTTTATCTTCAGCAGGTAAAACAACATCTTTAGCAAATTCCTGACAAAACTTTAAGTAACTTTTCGTTTTAAAATTATCATCAGATAAAACGCTTACATCTAAAAAGTTTTCTAACCAGTATTTGGTATCATAACGGTTGCTATCTACCGATAATATTTTATAACCTTCCTCTTTGTCACTATTAAAAATAATACAACCTTTGTCTAGTTTATTAATATTAATTCCTTGTTGAATTACAATATCTAAATTACTTCCATTTTCTTCAAACTGAATAAAATCGTGCTTTAGCTCACTCTTAAATATCCCAATAGCATTTACTTTGTTATTATCTAACAATACATTGCTTAAGTAGGCAATATAAACTTCTCCACTTTTTATGTGAGGATGATTTGATTGTTCATATAAATGAGATGCTATTTTTTTAGAATTTGCATGTAAACTATCAGCATCTGAAAAAATAGCTGTTGCTATTTTATATAGTTCATTAAATTCAACATCTACTTCATTAGAAAAACGAAAATAATTTTCTTCTTTTTCTCTAAATGGTTTAAAGAAATACTCTTTTAATAATCCAGTTGTTTCATCATTTAATGCATGTGAACCTTCTGATAAGAAAATGGCTTCGCCTTTATTTTTATTTCCAACTCTATGTATAGAAATAGTCTCAATTTGGGTAGCGTATAGGTTGATCATAGTTTATTTTAATGGGTAAAAAAGCTTTTATATCGTATAAATTTTAATTCCAATTTTCATCAAAATCTAAATCTTCATAACTTTCAAAAGAATCATCTAAATCTAGAGCGTTTTGCTCTGCTTCAAATTTTTTCTCTGGTGGCGCATCTGGTAATTCTCCAAAACTAAACAAAATATTAGGGTAGGCTCTTCCATCCTCTTTTTCAACAATATCAGCAAGTTCTACAAAAAAAGTCCACATGCTTAAAAAATCGTAAACGTAAATAAGTTTAGGGTTGTTTTTTGTGAGCGTATCTTCTAAAAAAGTTTCGTTCATAAGACGAATATCTGCACCATTTTCACTCATATCATATAAAGCTATCTCTTGATCCTGATTCCATTCTTCATCACAAGTATAAAAAGAAGCCATTTCATTGCCTAAAAAACCAAAAGCTTGTGTTATTGCATTATGAAAGTCTTCAAGAGTATTACCCGCCTCAATTTCTATATCTCTAAAGATATCTTCTTCTGCATCTAAGATGATTCTAATTTTATAAATCATAATATTTAGATTTTATGGGAAAGCAAAGTTACAAAGTTTTGTGATTTTTAGCAGCTTTTAATACTTCTAAAACCAAATAGAATTGTGCGCCAAATAGGAGAGAGGCAATTACTAAGTGTAAAGGTTGTGTGCCAAATGGAAAATCAATATAATACATAGCAATACCAGAAAGTATTTCAACAGCAATAAGCAGTAAAACCCAATTTATTTTTTTTAAACCCAAATTGAGTTTATAAATGCGAAATGCTAAATATGTATTTAAAAGGACTACTAAAATCGAAAATGAACGATGAATATAGAATTGTATTGTGGGGTCTTTTAACCATAAATGATGTGCATTTTCTCCCAGAGCTATTACTTGTAGGTCTACAAATTGGCGTACTTGAGTTCCAATAAAAACTTGAATAAATGTTAATGTTATCCCTATAAGAAGTACATTTTTTGTAATGCTATCAAAAGTTATTTTTTGTTTTTTATCTGCAGAAATGAATATTAAGTATAACAACAACCCAATAATAATAAAAGTGATCATCATATGAATAGTGATCATTACAGGTTTTAAATTTGTATCTACCACAAGTTTCCCTAAAACGGCCTGAATTAGAATTACAAATAGCGTGAGGCAAGAAAATATGGTTATTTTTTTATTTTCTTTTCTTAAGAAAAAAGATAGGATAAGCATTATTAAAATAGGGATTCCTAAAATAACTGTTACTAGCCGGTTAATATATTCAATCCATGTTCTAATTGGATTAAATAACGCGTAATCATGTTTGGTATAATCTTTCCAATTTTTAGGATTGAATTTATCCGCCGTTGTGAAATTTTCTGTAGCTACCTTTAAAGCTTCATTAACAATAATAATTTGCCCTTTTTTAAAGTCTTTATTCGGCTTCCAAAGCAAAGCATCTATGTTTGTAGGAGGTACATAATATCCAAAACATTTAGGCCAGTCCGGGCAGCCCATTCCACTGCCAGTCATCCGAACTATTGCACCAGCAATAACAACCAGATATACAATAAATAAAGCTATTTTTGCTACTCTCCTAAAGCGTTTTTGCATGTGGTCTTTTTACTCGATAATCGAGATTTACCCCTATATTTTTTATTTCCTTACAAATACCTCGTAGACGTGTCCTGAGGTTCTTTGCCTTACAAAATTACTATTCTTTTATGAAAAAGTAAGTGTATTAGGCACTGAAACTTAATTTGTAATGCTAATAAAGAATCTATAAATAATAGTTTTTTTATTCTATCACTAAAAAGAATGATTTAAAGTTGAGTTGGTGTGTTTAAATGTCAGAATTTTGGATATTATTTAGTTTGTTTTTAACCCTAAAGAAGCGCCTTTCTCTAACATAAAATTTTTAGCAGCTTCGTATTCGTTAGGTATTTTACCATCTAGAATAGCTTCTTTAATAGCATCTTTGATCATTCCAATTTCTCTAGAAGGTTTTAGATTAAAAGTTTCCATGATTTCTTCTCCTGTAACTGGTGGTTGAAAATTACGGACATGATCTCTTTCTTCTACTTCTACAATTTTTCGCCGAACATTTTTGAAGTTGTTGATATAACGTTTCCGTTTACTGTTATTTTTTGTAGTAATATCTGCTTCACATAAAGTCATTAAATCATCTACATGTTCACCAGCGTCAAAAACAAGTCTTCTTACTGCTGAATCTGTTGCAAACTCCTCGGACAAGACCTGCGGTCTAGAACTCATCAAAACCATTTTCTGCACGTATTTCATTTTATCATTTAATGGCATACGCAAACGTTTAAAAAGTTTATATACCATTTTAGAGCCTACAAATTCATGAGCATGAAACGTCCAACCTATTTTTTTATCAAAACGTTTCGTAGGTGCTTTCCCAATATCGTGCAATAATGCTGCCCATCGTAGCCAAACGTTATCAGTATGTTCTGAGATATTGTCTACAACTTCTAGAGTGTGCCAAAAGTTATCTTTATGTTTCTGACCTTCTTTTTCTTCTATTCCTTGCAAGGCAGTGAGCTCTGGAAGTATATAATTTAAAAGCTGTGTTTTATGTAATAAAGAAAAGCCTAAAGAAGGTTTTTTACTGGCTAATATTTTATGCAATTCATCTACAATACGTTCTTTAGAAATTATTTTAATTCTATCCTTATGATGCGTAATGGCTTCTAAAGATTCTTTTTGTATGATAAAATTTAGTTGTGTAGCAAAACGGATAGCTCGCATCATTCGTAATGGATCGTCAGAATACGTAATACCAGGCGCTAAAGGTGTTTTTATAATTCTGTTTTCTAGATCTTTAAGGCCATTAAAAGGATCTAGTAAGTCTCCATAATTAGATTTGTTTAAAGAAATAGCGAGCGCATTTATAGTAAAATCTCTTCGCTTTTGGTCATCATCTAATGTACCATCTTCAACAACAGGTTTTCTGCTATTTCTATGGTAGCTTTCTTTTCTTGCACCAACAAATTCTATTTCAATACCATGATGCTTCAGCATTGCGGTACCAAAATTTTTAAAAACGGAAACCTCAGGTTTTCCAGAAAGTAACTCGGCTACTTTTTTAGCTAAAGCAATACCACTTCCAACAGCTACAATATCTATATCTTTTGCATCACCCCGTTGTAATAAATAGTCGCGTACAAAACCACCAATAACATAACATTCTATATTTAATATTTCAGATGCTTCTGTAATACTAGAAAAAATTGGATTTGATAGCGCTTTTTTATGGTTCTGTTGCGTCATACTAGGTTCTGATAATTTTTACAATTCCATCATTTCCAAGTTTAATGATAGATGAAGGTGTACCCCCTTGTTTTTCACGATTCAAATTTACCACATAGTCAACACCTGTTAAAATTGCTTCACTAATTTCTTTAAAAGATTGTGGAGTTGGTTGGCCCGCAATATTTGCTGAAGTAGAAACAATGGGTTTTTTGTAATTAGAAATTAGATATTGACAAAATTTATCTGATGCAATACGTATGGCTAAAGTGTTATCATTAGCAATTAAGTTTTTAGCAACTCCAATAGGTTTGTCATAAACTATTGTAGTTGGTTTTGTGGCTAAATCTATAATATCAAAAGCAACTTCCGGAACGTTTTCGATATGTTTTTCTAACATAAAATCATTTGCAACCATACATATTAATGCTTTGCTATCCTCCCTTTTTTTTAAAGCATACACCTTTTTAACAGCTTCCTCATTTGTAGCATCGCAGCCAATACCCCAAACGGTATCTGTTGGATATAGAATAAGCCCGCCATTAGAAAGAATTTCAATACATTTTTTAATTTCCTCTTGCATGCTTTTTAAGTCTAATTATTCAGTTTGCAAAAATATGGGTTTTCTTTCAACCAGTTTTTCAATTTTTTAAAATCTATAGCTTAATTAAGTCATTTTTATGCTTCTATTACAGCTATTTGCTACAAAGTGCTTTAAATTATATATAAATGAATAGAATTATCCCGTAATTTGCCTCTAAATAGTATCCTATGTCTTGTAATCAATTATGAGTGAAAAATTATCTGTTTTTATCATCACCTTTAACGAAGAGAAAATTATAGCAAAATGCTTGCATAAAATTTCGTGGGCAGATGAAATAGTTATTGTAGATTCTGGTAGTACAGATCGTACTTTAGAAATCTGTAAGAAGTATAATAATGCTAAAATATTTCATAAAGATTTTGACGGATTTGGTGAACAAAAACAGTACGCAGTAAAACAAACCTCTCATAATTGGGTGTTGTCTTTAGATGCAGACGAAATATTGTCTGATGCTTTAATTGAAGAAATAAAAACAGTTTTACAAAGTCCTTCGGCCGATGGCTATTTTATAAAACGTAAGCATGTTTTTTTAGATAAAATTTTCAATTACGGAAAAGAAAGTAGGTATTCTATTTTACGTTTATTCAATAGAGAAAGAGGAGGTTTTGATACCAGTAAAGTACACGAAAGAGTTGTTGTAAAAGGCACTGTACATCATTTAAAGAATTATTTTCTTCATTATAGTTATGATTCTTTGGAAAACTATATTTCTAAATTTAATCAGTACACACAATTATATGCAGAAGGTAAAGCACTAAAAAATAAACGTTATAGCATTGTTGAAATACTTTTAAAAACTACATTTGAGTTTTTTAAGCGGTATATTTTAGAAGGTAATTTTTTAAATGGAAAAGCTGGTTTTCACTGGTCGTATTTATCAGCATTTTATACTTATACAAAGTGTATAAAAACAAATGAATTATATGCATTAAAAAGTAATTAAATGCTTATTTTTTAAAAAGGTAATTTTCAAACTCGGAAATTCTATCTTTAATTTCAAATTTTTCTAATGCACTTTTAGCACCTTGTTCGCCCATTTTATTCCGTAATGCACTGTCAAGAATCAATTGCTTTGTTTTAGCCACAAACATGTCAGTATCTGGATAATTTACCAAAAACCCAGTTTTTCCAGCTTCTATGATTTCAGGATTACTAGAAATATCGAATGCTATGACTGGTTTCTTACTGGCCATCGCTTCCACAATAACAAATCCAAAACCTTCCCAAACAGAACTGAGAAGGAAAATATCTATGGAGTTCATAAAAGCGGTAACATTTGCTACAAAACCCAACAAAATAACATCGTTTTCTAATTTATGATTTTTTATGAGTTGTTCTAATTCTTCCTTTTTTTCACCATCTCCAGCAATAAATAATGTAAAGTCTATTCCTTCTTTTTTTAATTTTGAAGCAATATCAATTAAATATTTTTGCCCTTTCTGTGCTGTTAGCCTACCAGCATTTCCTAAAATAATACCATGTCCTTTTGACTTAATTTCATTTAAAGTTGACTGCGAGTTATTTATATTTTTAAAATCAATCCCATGATATATAATTTTAATTTTATCGGCATTTATAGTCGCCTTTAAATGCCTTAAAATACTGCGTTTTGTTTCTTGTGAATTGGCAATAATATGTGTTAAACAAGATTTAAAAATGAACTTATTAATTAGACTTGCTTTTATAGGTACAGCGAGACCTCTTTGATACACTATATTTTTTACCTTGGCTAATTTTGCGGAGATGCTTCCTAATTTTAGATCTTGAGATGCAGTAAAAACTACAGTGTCTATTTTTTGAGATGTGTAGAATTTATAGAGTTTGTATATTTTTACGGGGTTTAGAAAGGATAAATTTCCAGCAGAAATATGAAAAGTAGGTATGTTTTCTTTTTCAGATTTTTCTTGTAATGGAGAATTTCGGTCACATGCTATAATAGTATCATGTTTATTTCTTTTGAATTCAATAGCATTTTCTAATTGTAATTTTTCACCACCACCCCAAAATTTTATGCTATTAAAAAAACAGATTGTAGCCATTATAATAACGATTTATAGATATTAATGATGTCATCTGCCTGTTGTTGTTCAGAGAATTTTTCGGCATAAAGAGCGCCTTTGTTTGCCATTTTAGCACATAATTTAGTATCATCTAAAAGCAATTCAATTTTTTCTTTCAATTCTTGGCTATTATGTGGGTCAATATATAAAGAATCTGGACCTCCAGCTTCAGGGAACACACCACTATTACTAGTAATAACAGGTGTTTTAGAGTACAAAGCTTCAATAATAGGAATTCCAAAGCCTTCAAAAATAGAAGGATATACAAAAAGATGTGCTAATTGATATACAATTGCTAAATCTTTGATGGAAACATTATTTAAAAATAATACTTTTTCGTTTAAGTGATGATTGTTAATATAGGCTCTAATGGTTTTGCTATATGCTGTTTCTTTTCCTATTAAAACAAGCGTAGTGTCGATATCCTTTATAGCTTTTACTATTGATAATGCATTTTTTCTTTCTTCTAGGGTGCCTACATTTAAGAGGAAAGTATGAGGTAAGTTATACTTGTTTTTAACTTCATTTTTTTCCTCTGAGGTGTATTTTTTTTTAAAAGCACTATGACATGTTTGATAGACTACTTTTATTTTACCTTCTTCAATATTTAAAAACTGAATGATATCTGTTTTGGTCTGTTCACTTATGGCAACAATAACATCGGCATTTTGAGCTGCTTTTTTAAACTTTAAAAAATGTATTTTCCGATCAAAAAAGGAGTATAGTTTTGGGTATCTCATAAATATGAGATCGTGGATGGTGACAACACTTTTTATATGTTGTTTTTTTAGACCAGAAGGTAGCTCTCCAGATAAACCATGGTATAGGCTAATATTGTCTTTAACTAAATCTTTAACGATAGCCTTTTGTCGCCAATAATTTTTAAATTTTTTATAGTAATTAGTGGAGGGTAATTTTTCTATAATATTTTCTTGATCAGAAGTAAATAGGGCAGGGGTACGTTTTTTAGGATGGTATAAAAAATAAAAGTTTTGAGGATAAAAGGAGCTTAGAGATCGGATTAGATCTCGTCCATAATTTCCCAATCCGGTAGTGTTATGGTAAACTCTTTTAGCCTCAAAACCTATTTTCATTTGTGCTTTACAAAAACTTAATTCAATTTCAAAATTACTGTTTTTAAATAAAGTATTTGTATTTGTATTTTCTTTCTTGAAAATTTATACCGCTACATCATATTCTCTAAGTGCATCATTTAATGAGGTTTTCTTATTGGTACTTTCTTTACGCACTCCAATAATTAATGCGCAGGGTACGCTATATTCTCCTGCAGCAAATTTTTTAGTATAGCTTCCTGGAATTACTACAGAACGTGGTGGAACATAACCTTTACGTTCAACAGGAGTATCACCAGTAACATCTATAATTTTAGTACTCATAGTAAGGACTACATTAGCACCTAAAACTGCTTCTTTACCAACTCTAACACCTTCCACTACAATACATCTAGAGCCTATAAAAGCACCATCTTCTATAATTACAGGAGATGCCTGTAAGGGTTCTAAAACCCCACCAATACCTACACCACCACTAAGGTGAACATTTTTTCCTATTTGTGCACAACTCCCCACAGTAGCCCAAGTATCTACCATAGTGCCTTCATCTACATAGGCACCAATATTTACATAACTAGGCATTAAAATAGTACCAGGAGAGATATAAGCGCCATGTCTTGCAACAGCATTTGGCACTACACGAATCCCCTTTTCTTTGTATCCTCTTTTTAAAGGCATTTTATCATGATACTCAAAAATACCAGCTTCTAAAGTTTCCATTTTTTGAATAGGGAAATACAATACTACCGCTTTTTTTACCCATTCATTTATTTGCCAATCGTCACCATTTGGCTCAGCACAACGTAATTTTCCGTCGTCAATAAGACCAATAACAGTACGTATGGCTGTTTGTGTTTCTTCTTCTTTTAATAAATCTCGGTTATCCCAAGCTTTTTCTATTTGTTCTCTTAACTCAGTCATTTTAATAAAAAATTTTGACAAAGATAAGAGGTATACGTTAATTAATTGTTCTAATTTATACTTATAACATAATATGCTTTATTTTTGCAAAAAATGTCTTTAAATGGCTAGAGTTATTGCGTTAGATTATGGTAAAGTTCGTACTGGAATAGCAGTAACAGACGAGTTGCAAATCATTGCGTCTGGGCTTACTACTATAGCCACTAAAGAGCTTTTACATTTTTTAAAAGATTATGTGCAATCAGAGTCTGTAGAACGTATTGTAGTTGGTGAGCCAAAACAAATGAATTATAATGCATCAGAATCTGAGGTCCTTATAACTCCATTTTTAGTTAAGCTTTCTAAAACTTTCCCGGCTATTCCTATTGAAAGGGAAGATGAACGTTTCACCTCTAAAATGGCTTTTCAAAGCATGATTGATGGAGGTTTAAAAAAGAAGCAAAGACAAAATAAAGCATTAGTAGATGAAATTAGTGCAACATTAATTTTACAGTCTTATTTAAATAGAATTAAATAATTTATGATATTACCAATTACAGCATACGGAGATCCAGTTCTTAGAAAAAAATGCAATGATATCGATGAAAATTACCCAAAAATAGATGCATTGGTTGTTAATATGTGGGAAACCATGTATAATGCTAGCGGTGTAGGGTTAGCTGCTCCACAGATCGGCTTACCAATTCGTTTATTTTTAGTTGACACCACACCATTTGCTGATGATGACAGTTTAACTAAAGAAGAACAAAAAGCTTTAGATGGTTTTAAAAAGGTTTTTATCAACCCAATTATAGAAGAAGAAACAGGAAACGAATGGACTTTTAATGAAGGTTGCCTCAGTATTCCTGATGTACGTGAAGATGTTTCTAGAAAAGAAACGATAAAAATCTCCTATTTAGATGAAAAATTTAAAAAGCAAACAGAGACTTATGGCGGACTTCTGGCTAGAGTAATTCAGCATGAATACGATCATATTGAAGGAATTCTTTTTACAGATAAATTATCTTCTCTAAAAAAACGACTGTTAAAAGGCAGATTAGGGAATATTTCTAAAGGAAAGATACGAGTTGATTATAGAATGCGTTTTCCAGATGTAAAAAAAGGGCGTTAAATAGATTTTTTTATTAATAGAAAAGTGTAATATTTGCCAAAAAATAGGAAAAAGATGAGTTTAGATAAAATTTTATCCATTGGAGGGAAACCAGGTTTATATCGTTTAGTAACCCAAACTCGTGGAGGTTTTGTAGCTGAAGCACTTGCTGATGGAAAAAAAATAACAGTTAATTTTAGAAGTAATGTTAGTGTGCTTTCTGAAATAGCTATATATACTCTAGAAGAGGAAGTACCGTTAAGAGAAGTTTTTTTAAAGATCCAAGAAAAAGAAGAAGGTAAAAAAACCGCTATCAGTCATAAAGATGACAAATTAAAATTAGAAGAATATTTCTTTGAAGTTTTACCTAATTATGATGAAGATAGGGTTTATGCTAGTGATATTAAAAAAGTAATTCAATGGTATAATATACTAGTTGAAAATAATGAAGTAGATTTTTCTGAACCGGAAGAAGATGCTACAAAAAGTCAAGAAAAAGAAGAAGCTTCTTCCGAAAAAGAATAAGAAGTTTCTTTTAAGTATCAATACAAAAGCCATCATAATATGATGGCTTTTGTATTGATAAACCATAGTGTAAAAAGTATTACTCAAATAAAATACATACAGGTTTTGGAGCAGCTATTTCAGACACAAAAGTTAGTAGACCCGTTTCTGTATTACGTTTAAAACTAATAATCGTATTAGAATTCTGATTAGCTACTAATAAGAATTTATTATCAGGCGATAAAGCAAAATTTCTTGGTGTTTCTCCACGTACCGATTCATGGCCTATAGCAGTTAAAGAGGCATCACTATTTACTTTAAAAATTGCAATGCTATTATGTCCTCTATTAGAAGCATACAGAAATGCACCATCATTAGACATATGAATGTCTGCACATTTGTTAAATTCTGTAAAATCTTTTGGTAAAGTAGAAATAGTTGTAGTGATTTTATAACTATGATCCTCTTGTTTCTTAATGCCAGTAATGGTACCATCCAATTCATTTAAAACATATGCAAATTCTGGTTTTATAGGATTAAATACCATATGGCGTGGCCCTGCACCATCTGCCATAGCCAATTTTTGTGGTGCAGAAGGTTTCAATTTTTGTTCAGTGATGGTAGAAAACCATAATTCATTTGTCCCTAAATCAAGAGCAATTACCTCATTTTCTTTATTTGGACTAAACCATGTCGAATGGGCATGTGGTGCTTCTTGTCTGCTGGTTGTCCCTTTACCAGTATGTTGTTGTATGTCTAAACTTGTGAGCTTGCCTTCCGTATTTAAATGAAACAAACCAACATTTCCTCCCGTATAATTAGCGACTAATACATTGTTATTTTTATTTGTGATAATATGGCAAGGACTTGCACCACCAGAAGAAATACTATTCATAAACATTAAACTGTCTTTTGTTATTTTATACGATTCTACGTTACCAGTACCTAATTCATTTTTAATTTCACTTACGGCTAGAAGATATTTTTTATCATGACTCAGTGCTAAAAAAGAAGGGTTTTTTGCAGTTGTTGCTAAACCATCTTTTTTTAATACACCTTGGTCATTTATGCTGTATTTATAGATTCCTTTGCTTTCTCCTCCAGTATAGGTTCCAACATAAAAAGAAAATTCTTTTTTTACTGTTTTTGTTTTTAACTCAGTTTTTTCTGCTTCCTTTTTTTTGGTCTGACAGCTAAATAAAAGGAGTATAGTAATTAGACCTAAGTAGTTTTTCATATGTATTATTCTTTAATCCAGTTGATTAGTTTTGTTGGATAATATTTTATATTTTTTCGTTTTAAATAAGGAGCTTGCTTTGCTAATCTAATTTTATAATCTTCCCAATTCCTATTTTCAGGTATAGACCAGCCTAATTCTGCATATCCAATAATTCTTGGAAAGGCTAAATATTCTAGTTCCTCGCTATTGGAAATGGTTTCGGACCATAATGGAGCTTCTAGGCCTAAAATATTTTCTTTAGTAATACCATCTATGTGTGTTTCTGGAGACCAATTATATGCAACATCTACAGGAATGTAAGCAGCCCAAGTTAATCCAAATTTAGAATGCTCATCATATTTCATATCCAAATAAGCTTTTTTTGCTGGAGACATAATTATTTTCAAACCTTTTTTTACAGATTTTAGTGCATTTTCTTCTGTTTGCCAATGTTGAGCAATAGTATTAGAATTTATATCAGCTTGGATAACCTCATCCCATCCAATCATTTGTTTTCCATGCTTTTGTACAATTTTTTCCACCTTGCTTACAAAATGGATATAATCTTTTTTCTTAGTCACATGACTTTCATCTCCGCCAATATGAAAATAAGGGCCTGGTGTTAGTGCGGTTATTTCTCTCACTACATCGTCTATAAATGTATAAACAATATCCTTATTAGTATCTAAGGTGCTAAAACCTACTCTTGTTCCAGTATACGGTTTTGGTGTTTTTCCATTACCATTTAAAATAGGGTAAGATAGAGATGCTGCATTGGTATGCCCAGGCATATCTATTTCTGGAATTATAGTAATATAACGTTCTGCTGCATACGCAATAATACTTGCATATTCTTCTTGTGTATAGAAACCTCCAGATTTACCGCCAACTTCTGTAGCACCTCCAATTTCAGTTAGTTTAGGCCAAGATTTTATTTCAATCCGCCAACCTTGATCATCGGATAAATGTAAATGCAGTATGTTTATTTTATAGTAGGCGAGTACATCTATATATTTTTTAACTTCTTCTACACTAAAAAAATGACGAGCAACATCGAGCATAGTTCCTCTATAGGCAAAATTAGGACGATCTATAATTTTACCGGTTGGTACTAACCACATCTTATGATCTGTAATCGTATCATTACTTTGAGCAGGTATTATTTGCTCTAGCGTTTGTATAGCTCTATAGGCACCCTCAGAAGTATTAGAATTAATGAAGATAGAATCTTTATTAATATATATCTGATACGACTCTTTTGCTTTCAAATCTGTGCTATCAGATTGATTGATGTAAATAATTCGATCTACCGTATCAGAATCAGCATTATTTACAGGAATTTCTAAATTTATTTTTTCTTTTATTTTTTTTGCTAAAAAAAGACCAACTTTTTTAAACTTTATATTGGTTTTAGAAGTATAGATAACAGTATTTTTATCTAAACCAAAAGCAGAATTAGTTTCTATTACTTGTACAGGTTTTGGGATGATAGGCTCTGAAGATAAATTTGTTTTGGGAAATTTTAGAACAACTTTCTTTTTGGCACAAGAACAAATTGCAAAAACGCCTAAAAAAAGGATAATAACTTGTAATAGAATTGTTTTTTTCATTCTACATAATTTTTAATTACACTATACCAAAGCTCATAACCTTTATGGTTTAAATGGAGCCCATCACTCTTAAATATATTTGTTTTAATACCTTGTTTATCAAACATAATATCCCAAATATTTGCATAGGCTAAATTGATATCTTTTTTACAAAGCTGTTTCAGCTTTCTATTTAGTTTTTTGTATTTTGATTTTAATTCCCATCTAGCAATACTTGGTTTAACAGAAATGAGTACAATTTTTGTTCTTGGGTTGTATGCTTTAATTTCTTTAATAATTTTTTTAAAACAAGCTACTATTTTTTTAGTATTTTTTTTAGTTGAAATATCATTATCACCTTCGTAAATAAATACTTTTTTAGGGTTGTAGTTTAAAACTAATTCCTTTAGATAACCTTCTAAATCTATAGCTTGTGAGCCCCCAAAACCAGTATTAATAATTTGATGTTGCGGAAATTTTTCTTGTAAATTTTTCCATAAACGGATGCTAGAACTCCCTGTAAAAACTATAGTTTCTTTTGAGCTATCCCAAATACTGTCATTTTTTTGCTGTATGGCTTTAACTTCATCTTTAAAAAATGGATTTCCTTGTGCAAAACAAAAACTGGAAAAGAATAATAATAAATAGAGTACTATTTTCACAAATCTATTAAATTAAGAGCCTAAGATAGTTTTAAAATTATGAATTTACTTTATGAATTATAAAAAGGTATTGTTTTGTGATTAAAAATTGATTATAAATGGTTCTTATTTTATACTTAGATGTATATTTGCAGACTTAAAATTATATTTTACGGGGTGTAGCGCAGTCCGGTAGCGCACTCGGCTGGGGGTCGAGTGGTCGCAGGTTCAAATCCTGTCACCCCGACAAAATCTTCCAAAAGGTAACTATTATCTATTTTTTCAGTATTTCATAAGTGTTAATTTTAAAGTTTTATTACTATCAAAAATAGATCTTTAGGATCTTTCACAACACTTTTAAGGGACTTCTCAACATTAAACAACTTATTTCAAATAAATAAAAAAAGTACCCGTTTTAAAGAACGGTTTCCCAAAGCCTAAACACCTACTTATGAAGTTGACTGTACATAATATACAATTATGGCTTTTGCTATGTTTTAGCACTATTGCCTTGATCATATTAGATATCTATAGTTTTTATGGAATTTATTCCAATAAATTTTATTTTCTAAGACCAGATCGATACATTTTCCCTATTCTTAGTTTAGTTCACTTTTCATATCTACACGCTATTTATAGTAAAATAAAAAATAATTCACCTGTTGATCTTAAAATAAGAAACTTAGAATACGCACTTTATCTTATTTATCTAGTCTATATATTTAAGTTTTTTGAAGCGATATATCATTTAAGTCAATACAAACATTTAGAAATAAACTTTATCCATGAAACATTTTTATGCTTTTGCTTAATAGCGGCTTGCACCTATTTTGTCTTGTTAATTTTAACTTTATTAACCTTTAGATTTCGTAAAGCTAAAATTGGAATGTTCGATGCTGATGAAATTAAAAAGTTTTTTGAAAAATAAAGTATGAGGAGCTATCTTTAATTCAAACTATTTTTTAATAGAATACCTAATAAAGGACTTTAAGTTTATCAATAATAAAAAAGGCTGTCTATTTATAGACAGCCTTTTTTATTTATGGCTAAGTTTTATTGTTTAAATAAAGTATAGCCTTTATTTGAAAAGAAGATTATTTAACTTCTTCAAAATCCACATCTTCAACATTATCACCTTCTGCATCCGAACCTGCAGTGGCATCTCCTTCAGGAGCTGGAGCTCCTTGTTGTTCTGCTTGTGCTTTGTACATTTCTTCTGATGCGCCTTTCCAAGCTTCATTTATTTTTTCTAAAGCTGGTGTAATAAGTGCTAAATCTTTAGTTTCATATGCTTTTTTTAATTCTTCTAAAGCAGCTTCTACTGGTGCTTTGTTGGCATCAGAAATTTTATCTCCAAACTCTTTTAATTGCTTTTCTGTTTGGAAGATCATTCCATCTGCTTCGTTTAGCTTATCAGCTGTTTCTTTAGCTTTTTTATCTGCTTCTGCATTAGCTTCAGCTTCAGCTTTCATCTTTTGAATTTCTTCTTCTGTTAATCCTGAAGAAGCTTCAATTCTAATATCCTGTGTTTTATTCGTAGCTTTATCCGTTGCTGATACTTTGATAATACCATTTGCATCAATATCAAAAGTCACTTCAATTTGTGGCGTTCCTCTCTGCGCTGGTGGTATTCCATCTAAATGAAAACGACCAATTGTTTTATTATCTGCTGCCATTGGACGCTCTCCTTGTAAAACATGGATTTCTACAGATGGCTGATTATCAGCAGCAGTAGAAAATACCTGCGATTTTTTTGTTGGGATAGTAGTGTTTGCTTCTATAAGCTTTGTCATAACACTTCCCATAGTTTCTATACCTAAAGATAATGGCGTAACATCTAATAAAAGTACGTCTTTAACATCTCCTGTTAACACTCCACCTTGTATTGCTGCACCAACGGCTACAACTTCATCTGGGTTAACTCCTTTAGAAGGTTTTTTATTAAAGAATTTTTCAACAGCTTCTTGTACTGCTGGTATTCTTGTAGAACCACCTACTAAAATGATCTCATCAATATCACTCTTAGATAAACCAGCTGCTTTTAATGCTGTTTCACAAGGCGCTATTGTTCTTTTTACTAAATCATCTATTAACTGGTTAAACTTAGCTAATGTAAGTGTGCGTACTAAATGCTTAGGACCACTAGCAGTTGCTGTAACGTAAGGTAAATTAATTTCTGTTTGTGCAGAAGAAGATAATTCTATCTTAGCTTTTTCTGCTGCTTCACGTAAACGTTGCAATGCCATTGCATCTTCACGTAAATCCATATTTTCATCTTTCTTAAACTCTTCTGCTAACCAGTCAATTATTTTCTGATCTACATCATCACCTCCTAAGTGTGTGTCACCATCTGTTGCTAATACTTCAAAAACACCATCCCCTAATTCTAAGATAGAAACATCATGTGTTCCTCCACCAAAATCAAAAACAACGATTTTTTGATCCGTATCTTTTTTATCCATACCATATGCTAAAGAAGCAGAGGTTGGCTCATTTATAATACGTTCTACAGTAAGTCCTGCTATTTCACCAGCTTCTTTAGTTGCCTGTCTTTGCGCATCATTAAAATATGCAGGAACAGTAATTACGGCTCTTGTTACATCTTGTCCTAAATAATCCTCTGCTGTTTTCTTCATTTTCTGAAGAATCATAGCAGAAAGTTCTTGTGGAGAATACAAACGTCCGTCTATATCTACTCTTGGAGTGTCATTATCTCCTTTAACTACTTTATAAGGTACTCTACCAGCCTCTTTACTAGACTCAGAATATTTATTCCCCATAAAACGTTTTATAGAATATATCGTTTTGTTAGGATTTGTTACTGCCTGCCTTTTTGCAGGATCACCAACTTTAATTTCTCCTCCTTCTACAAAAGCGATAACAGATGGTGTTGTTCTTTTACCCTCTGCATTAGGAATTACAACAGGCTCATTACCTTCCATTACGGAAACACAAGAGTTTGTTGTTCCTAAATCTATTCCAATTATTTTACTCATGATCTTATTTTTTACTTGTATTGAATACTCTATTTTCAAAACAGTATAGTCAAGTATTATGCCATGTCAATAAATCTGCCAAGCTGTCATATTTTTATATTCTACTGTTAGTTTTTGACGTTTAACTATTGTAAGAATGCGTACAAAAGTCAGAGAATAGTCAAAAAATGAACTTACTATTTTTCAAAACAATTTTCATAACTTTTTACTTACTTAATGTTATAGAAACTATATTTGTTTTGATATTCTTAAAAGTACCATTTATGGAGTCTATTAGTACATTTGACATGCTTAAAATAGGAGTAGGTCCTTCTAGTTCTCATACCTTGGGACCATGGCGTGCAGCAGAAAAATGGATTAAAGAACTACAGACCAAAAAATTATTCCACCATATTGTTACTGTTAATGTTTATGTGTATGGATCTCTAGCCTTAACAGGAAAAGGACATGCTACGGATATTGCATTGCAACTGGGTTTAGCGGGTTACGATCCGGAAACTATACCAATTACTAGTATTGACGAAATTATAAATACGATAAAAAATACGGATACTATTCTTTTAAATGGAATTAAACCACTTCCATTTACTCCAGAAAACAATATTATTTTTAAAAGAGAATTTCTCCCATTTCATGCTAACGGAATTTGTTTTGAAGCCCTATTAGATACGGATAAGAAAGTATCAGAAAAATATTATTCTATAGGAGGTGGTTTTGTAGTGAAAGAGAATGAAGATAATACAGAAAAGAATACGCATTTGCTTCAAAAATTTCCTTATCCAACTCAAAAATCGGAAGAGCTTTTAGCTTATAGTAAGGCAGCTCAAAAAAATATTTCTGATTTGGTATTAGAGAACGAGCGCTCTCTGCGTTCTGATGCTGAAATAGATCAGGAATTGCTTAGAATTTGGGATACAATGCTTGAATGTATGTATACAGGCTGCCATACAGAAGGTACGCTACCAGGAGGTTTACAAGTACGAAGACGAGCTTTTGACATGCATAATAGCTTAAAAGGCGATTATTCTTATGCTTCTCCTCAAGAATGGGTAGAAACGATACGAAAAACGAAAGTTAAATTTAGACAGATATTGAAGTGGGTAAGTTGTTTTGCCCTTTCTGTAAACGAAGTTAATGCCTCTTTAGGCAGAGTAGTTACTGCACCAACAAATGGTAGTGCAGGAGTAATACCTGCTGTTTTAATGTATTATTTGGTGATTGAAAATCATGAAGCCAATTTTAAAGAAATTAAGAAGTTTTTATTAGTAGCGGGAGAAATTGGGAGTATTTTTAAAAAGGGAGCTACCATATCTGCTGCCATGGGCGGATGCCAAGCAGAAATTGGTGTTTCTAGTGCTATGGCCGCTGGTGCACTTACAGAATTATTAGGTGGTACACCAGAACAAGTTTTAATGGCTGCCGAAATAGCAATGGAACATCATTTAGGGCTTACTTGCGATCCTATTGGTGGTCTAGTGCAAATACCTTGTATTGAGCGTAATTCTATGGGAGCTATCAAAGCTATAAATGCTGCTGAACTTGCTTTAGGATCTAATCCAGAAGATGCTAAAGTTACTTTAGATAAAGTAATACAAACCATGTGGGAAACTGCAAAGGATATGAATTCTAAATACAAAGAAACTTCTGAGGGAGGACTTGCTGTGGGTGTGTTTTTAAGTGACTGTTAACACATCACAATGTACTTATAACGTTTAAGTATAGTATTTGTAAAAATTAGATTATAATGCTTTTTATATCTCAATTTTTTACTTTTTTATAAGTTAAATACTTAAAGGCCTAAAAGTAATGTAATCTGAGTTTGCACTAATTATTAGATTGTATGAGATTATGTTACTCTCTATTGTACGCCGATATACTTTTGTATAAATCCATTATCAGACGTTAGAGATAGCTCATTATTATTGATTAAAAAATCAAACTCTTGAACATCATTTTCAGAGTATGTTAGGCGAACACGATCATCAGCTATTTGCTCCCAAGTTTCAGTATCTTCTCTTGCTACAAAACACATCATTGCTTGGTCTTGATCATTAAACACAAAACTAAATATTCCATTTTCCTCAAGTGTTATCGTATCTTGACTTTCGCATTCACTTGCAGTTTGATCTGTTGTACCATCAGAAAAGCCTGTTAGTCTCCATGTGCCTATTAATGTAGTATTTTCTGTTATAGGTTCTTCTGTTACTGGTTCTTCTGCTGGCTCTTCAACTTGTTCCTCAGATGATTCTTCAACTTGTTCCTCAGATAATTCTTCAACTTGTTCTTCATTTGAATCTGAACATGAAAACACTATAAAACCAAAAATTAGAACACACAAAAAATTCTTTACAATCATAGCTTTTTAAATTTAGGAATTAAATATAATTATTTTTTTTCTAAAGCTATATTTATTCAAACTTTTACTAATGTGAGTCACATTAAAAAATAATTGATAACTTTATAAAGACTATGAAAACTTTAAAATATACAATGATTCTTTTCTTCTCATTTTTATTAAGCCTATTAAGTTGTTCTGATTCGCAAATTCAAATTGAAAAACAAAACCTCCAAGAAGAAATTGTTACTCCTACACTTCCAGAAGAAGAAGTGCCAGAAGAGACAGAAGACCCTGTAGTTGAAGAAAATGGATCTTTTGACTTTGATACTGGAATTGCTGAGGAGCTTAGAATCAGAAATGGACTCCCAAATTTTTTCGCTAAAGCTAAATCTGGAAAAAATATTTCTGTAGCTTATATGGGTGGTAGTATAACCAACCAAAATGGATGGAGACCCATTACATTTAATTGGATTAAAGATAGATATCCTACTGCTAACTTTACGGAAATAGAAGCTGCACATTCTGGAACTGGGATTGATTTTGGTGCTGCCAGAGCTAAAGTTGATGTATTAGATAAAAATCCAGATTTAATTTTTATTGAATTTAGAGTTAATGGTGGAATTGCTGATATAGCAAGATCAACAGAAGGTTTAGTAAGACTAATAAGAGCTCATAATCCGGAAACTGATATTTGTTTTGTGTATACCATAGGGGAGTGGATGCTAGACGATTTAAGACAAGGAAAACAATATTGGATTGGAAAAGTAATGGAAGAAGTTGCTAATACATATGGAATTCCATCCATAGATTTTGGAGTTGAAGTTGTTAAACTTGAAAAAGAAGGGAAGCTTGTTTTTAAGGCTCCAGCGCCAGAAGCAGGAAAACTTTACTTTTCAAAAGATGGGGTACATCCTAAAGAAGATGGTTATCAATTATATGCAGAAACTACTATTAAAGGCTTAAAAGCTATGGAAAACATAGATAAACCTTTAATGCATGACATGCCAAGTCCCATAAAAACAGATCATTTTGAAAATGCTTCATTACTATCATATGATAATATGGATGTAAACGCAAATTGGGAAACTGTAGATGTTAATAGTGATGCTATTTATAGAAGTGATCGCGAGAGAACCAACCAAATGTTAAGAGGTGCTTTTAAAACAAATAAAGAAGGAGAAAGCTTAACAATTAACTGGAATGGTGTATTAATAGGTTTTTCTTCTATTCCGCAAGGAACTGGTATGGAAGTAGAAGTAAGCACCGATGGAAAAACCCCAAAAAAAATCATTTTAAAAGAAGGCAGTGGAGCAATAAAATATGGACAATTCTTTTATGCTCCTGAAGTAGAAGCTGGTTCACATACAACGACCTTAAAAATTATAAAATTACCAAATGGGTCTTCATTTTATAGCGGGCAGTTTATTATAATGGATTCACCAAACTAAGGATTTATAAAAGTAGTATATAACAAATTATCCAGTTGCTAACATCTGTACACTCTTCTCGTATGATGTATATAAAATTTTCAAAAAAATAGTTACTTTTAAAATTCCTTTACTAAATATTACGGGGTATAGAAGTAAAAATGAAAATTATTAGAGCGAATAGAACCGATGCTAAAGATTTAACCCAATTAACAATACAATCTAAATCTTTTTGGGGTTATGACAAAAAGCAAATTGAAGCTTGGAGAGATGAATTAACGATTACTGAGAACTATATTGATGAAAATCAAATTTATAAGCTGATCATAGATGGTACTTTGATAGGTTTCTACGCATACCAACCAGAAAATATTTCAAATATTAAATTGAATTTTCTTTTTGTAGCACCAAAGTTTATTGATAAGGGATATGGTAGAATATTAATGACAGATTTTTTAAAACGAATTCAGAATTCAGAATTTAAAAGTGTTATTCTAGATGCAGATCCAAATGCCGAAAAGTTCTACAGCAAAATGGGGTTTAGAGTCATTGGAAAACTTAAAAGTTCTATTAAAGATAGGTTTCTACCTATTATGGAACTTAAAATGAATTCAATTAACAACTAATTATAACACATATTTTAATACTTTACATTGTTTTTACATTTGTGAAGTATCTTTTTGAATTTGTATTTTTAGAGTGATTATAGTGGTATGAAAAAACAACGATATTATTATCTTATTAAAATACAATTTTTAGGATTTAGGTATAGTGGATGGCAAAAGCAACCTGGGCAGAAAACAATTGAAGCCATGTTGCTAAAAACATTAAAGTTTATATTGCCAAATGCTTCATATAAAATACTAGGTGCAGGTAGAACGGATGCAAAAGTGTCAGCCTTAGATGCTGCTTTTGAATTGTTTTTAGATCATGAGCCTCTAGACGATTTAGAAAATTTTGTGATTCTATTCAATAAAAACTTACCTCCAGATATCAGAATTCTATCGATTATAGCTAAAAAAGAAAAGTTTAATATTATTCACCATAGTAAAGAAAAAGAATATGTGTATTTGTTTGCCTATGGTGAAAAACCCCACCCTTTTTCTGCCCCCTTCGTCACCACAATTTTAGAAGATTTAGATATTGAAAAAATGAAACAAGCGGCTACTTTATTTAATGGAGAACATAATTTTAAAGTTTATACAGCTAGATTACAGGAAAATACAAAAGTAGTGAGAACTATTACTTCTTCTAAAATAAAAGAAAATACCTTATTACAAGCAAATTTTTTCCCAGAGCATAGTTATGCATTACATGTAAAGGGAGCTGGTTTTATGCGATATCAAATACGCATGATGATGGGCGCTTTGATACAAGTAGGTAATGGTACTCTTAGTCTTAGCGATATTGAAAACTCATTAAAAGCTGATACTACTATGAAATTAACCTATGTAGCTCCAGGTTCAGGATTACATCTTAATAAATTAGATTTTATCGATTAATCAAACAAGCCAGATGACAAATAACGATCTCCACGATCGCATATGATAGATACTATTGTACCACTTTCTAGAGTTGCAGCAAGTTTTAATGCTGCTGCTGTTGCGCCGCCACTACTCATTCCAGAAAAAATGCCTTCTTCTTTAGCTAAGCGTAATGCCATATCTGCAGCCTCTTCTTGGCTTACTTCTAACACAGTATCTATTTTGCTTGTATCAAATATTTTTGGTAAATAGGCTTTAGGCCATTTCCGTATACCAGGAATGCTAGCACCATCTTTTGGCTGCACCCCTACAATTTGAACATTTTTATTTTTTTCTTTCAGGTAAGTAGAAGTTCCCATAATAGTACCAGTAGTGCCCATTGAAGATACAAAATGCGTGACCTTTCCATCAGTATCATTCCATATTTCTGGACCAGTGGTTTTATAATGCGCTTGCCAATTGTCATTATTTCCAAATTGGTTCATCATAAAAAAGCCTTCTTTGGCTACTTTACTTTCGGCATAGTCTCTAGCTCCTTCAATACCTACATCTTTAGCAGTTAAAGTAACTTTTGCACCATAAGCACGCATCGTTTGTATACGTTCTTTAGTAGCATTCTCTGGCATTACTAATTCTATATTTAATCCGTAAACGCCAGCAATCATTGCTAAAGCAATTCCTGTGTTACCACTTGTAGCTTCTATAAGTTTAGTTTCTTTAGAAATATCACCTCTATCTAAAGCACTTTTAATCATATTAAATGCAGCACGGTCTTTTACACTCCCGCCTGGGTTATGACCTTCTAATTTAAATAATAAGTTAACATTTGGATTTGTATTTAAAACTCTGGAAAGTACTAAAGGTGTATTTCCTATTAAATCAAATAAACTATGAGACATTAGAAGCTGTTTTTATTTTTATTTCTGATGTATGGTATACTTTAGAATTTGGAGGAACAGATGTAGTAATAAATGCATTACCACCAATAACACTATTTTCTCCAATAATAGTTTTACCTCCTAAAATTGTAGCATTTGCATAAATAGTAACATTACTTTCTATAGTAGGATGTCTTTTTGTTTTACGTAAATTTTTTGCCACATACAGCCCGCCTAAAGTTACCCCTTGGTATATGCGTACATGGTCTTTAATAATTGCAGCCTCTCCAATTACAACACCAGTTCCGTGGTCTATAAAAAAAGATTTTCCTATAGTTGCTCCAGGATTAATATCAACACCTGTTTGCATATGTGCATATTCTGTCATTAGTCTTGGGACTAAAGGAAAGCCTTTAAGATAAAGTTCATGTGATAATCTGTATATAGCTATGGCATAAAAACCAGGGTAAGCCATATATATTTCTTCAATAGAGGAAGAAGCTGGGTCACAATTTACAAAAGCTTCAGCATCTAAATTTAGCATTTCCAATACTTTTGGAAGTTGGCCAATGTAATTTTCCCATGTTTTTTTACAGGGCTTATCTAATTCCCAGCAGGCTAAATCAACTAATTCATCAAACTGTTTTTCTAAAATTTTTAAATTATCTTCAACTGGTGTTTCTATATCAAAAAGGGTAAGAAATAGTCTGTCTGTGAATTCTTTAACGCTATCTTTAAGACGAAATCTTAAATTAGGCTGTTTTTTATGCTGATTTATTTTATCTATAATTGATTTTGAATTCATAATTTGAATGATAGTACGTTCAAAATTAATCTAATATTTTAAAAACTGATGTGTTAATTTGGTTAACTTTATCTAAAAATACATCAAAGTTATAGTCGAATGAAGGATAGCTTACTAACCAAGGATATTTTAAATTTTTTAAAAAGCCTTGAAAAAAATAACAATAGAGATTGGTTCGAGAAAAATAAAACTACTTTTAAAAAGCACGAAGATTGTATAAAACAATTCTTGAGCTTGGTGAAAAGTGGTTTAGAAAAGCATGATGAGATAGAAAAACAAAAATTGTTTAGAATATATAGAGATGTTCGTTTCTCTAAAGATAAAACACCTTATAAAAGTCATTTTGCAGCATCTTTTTCTAGGTTAGGGGCAAAGCTAAGAGGAGGATATTTTATTAGAATTAAGCCAGGAGAAAGTTTCATTGCTACTGGTTTTTGGGACCCTAATAAAGACGATTTATTTAGAATTAGAAAAGAATTGGAATTAGATGCTTCGGAATTTAGAGAAGTCATTAATCACCCAACGTTTAAAAACACTTGGGGAGAATTAGTAGGAGACGAATTAAAAACTGCTCCAAGAGATTTTGATAAAACGCATAAAGACATTGACCTAATCAAGAAAAAGCAGTTTATTTTTGTAAGAAATTTTACAGATAAAGAGGTTTTAGCTGCTAGCTTTCCAGAAGTCGTAATACAATCTTTTAAGGAAATTAGGCCGTTTTTTGATTTAATGAGTGAAATTCTTACAACAGATTTAAATGGTGAATCTTTATTAGACTAAAATTTTGTCTTCAAAAAATTGAATCTGATCTTTATAACGCTCAATAACCATCTTCATCATTCTTTTATTTAAAGCAGAAGAGTTTTGGAGGTATAATTCATATTCTTCTACGGTAAATTGTCCTATGATAACTCCTTTTAAAGCATTTCTAAGCTTAATATCTTTCTGTATAGCATTTTCTAGATATAAAAAACGTTTGGACATTGATAACTCATAAAAACGATTTTTATGCTTTTTAATGTAGTTTTGGAAGATTACAAGTAATAATGGATTTTGAAATTTTAAAATAGGGCGTAATGTTTTATTTTGAAAATATTCTTCATCACTCATCCCTTCTATAATTCTGCTAGATTTAATTTCTGGACGAATATGCTCTAATTGTTCTGATCTATTACCCATCTTATAAAGCTTTTTTTAAAGGTAGTAAATAGAAAAAAGGAGTTAAAGAACAGAAATATTAGTTTTTAACGATGTTATGAACAAAACGGAAATATTTAATGCGTAAAAAAAATAGATATTACAACACTGTTCTACAATGATTTATTAATAATAACAGTTTTTTAAATCAATAGAATTCTTACTTTTAAATTCTAAAAAAATAAATATGAAGTTTGGTAAAGTAGAACAACCAGCACTTATAGATTTTAGTTTTCCTTTAGATCATCCCAATACAGAAGTTGTACTTTCTAAATCTTTAAATGATGTAGCAACTGAAATTTATGTAGGTTGTGCAAAATGGAATAGACAAGATTTAAAGAATTTTTATCCAAGAGGTACTAAAGATGAATTGGTTTATTACTCATCTCAATTTAATTGTATTGAGTTGAATGCTACTTTTTATAGAATTTTCCCAGCTGAACAATACACAAAATGGTACGAGAAAACTCCTGAAAATTTTAAATTCTTTCCAAAATTACCTCAAGATATAAGTCATTTAAGACGTTTAAATGATAAGGTGTATCCTATTGTAGATCAGTATCTTGAAGTAACAAAAAATCTAAAAGAAAAGTTAGGCACTATCTTTTTACAAATGCACAATAATTTTGGTCCTAAAAATTGGGATAGAGTAGTACGTTTTATTGAATATTGGCCAAAAGAATTTCCTTTAGCAATAGAATTTAGACATACAGATTGGTTTAACGACAAAAAAGTTGCCCAAGAGTTATATTATCTTTTAGAAGAGAATAACATAGCTAATGTCCTCGTAGATACGGCTGGAAGAAGAGATATTATGCACATGCGCCTTACTAATAATGAAGCTTTTATTAGATATGTTGGAGCTAACCATAGTAGCGATTATGATAGATTAGATGATTGGATAGAACGATTAGCTGAATGGAACATAAAAGGATTAAAAAAGATACATTTTTTTGTTCATCAAAATATGGAATTAGAGTCTCCATTATTATCAGCTCGTTTTATTGCTAAATTGAATAAAAAAATGAACACTAATTTAAGAATCCCTAAAACGTTACTAGATTCTCCGCCAACGTTATTTTAAGAAATGGATCTTTATTAGCTTTGTATTAAATAGATATAATCCAAATGAGATTTCATACAAGAAAATGGGTAAGACCAGGAGATTTAAATGCCAATGGTACTTTATTTGGTGGTACTGTTTTAGCATGGATAGATGAAGAAGCTGCTCTTTATACTATTATACAATTAGAAAGTAAAAAAGTAGTTACTAAATACATTTCTGAGATCAATTTTATGAGCACTGCAGTAAAAGGCGATATTGTAGAAATTGGAATTGATGTTGTAAAATTTGGGGCAAGTTCGTTGACTTTAAATTGTGAAGTTAGAAATAAAATGACTCGTGAAACCATTGTTACTGTAGATAATATTATAATGGTAAATCTAAATGAAAATGGAAAACCCACTCCACATGGAAAAACTAAAATTGAATTTGTTGGAGATAGATTAAAAAAATCTTAAATTACTGATTATTATTATATTATAAATATTTAACTTAAGTAATTATTTAATAATTATTTTTTTGATTTTCTTTTTAAAAATTTTATTTTTCACTTATTTTATTTTAATTTTTTAATTTAATAGTTTATGTAAATAATTTTAAAATATTAAAAACCAGTTGCTTGTGAATTATTTAAATTTCATAGTGGATTTTTATTTGTAGATTAAAAGATTAAAAAATCCGATGAAATGCGTATGTTTAACAATTCGTTCCCATCACTTTTTAAGCTTTTTACAACAACTTCTTCGTTTCAGGTAACATTTTATTGTGCTAATTACCATATTATCTCATATTTATATATTATAAGTAGAAGGTTTATTTAAGATTTAAGAAAAACATTACTTCACTTATAATTTTAAATCGCTAACACACCTAAATTTTACAAATTGAAATCAACAGAACTATTATCTTATCTATCAGATTTAGAGCAAAAATTAAGTAGCTTTTCATTTGAAGAATTAACAACTTCGGAAGCTGTAATTCTAAAAAATTCTTTTACATCTTTTAAAACAAGTTTAGAAGAAAAAACTGTTCTTAATGAAACTTATGATACTTCTAATTTTTCAACTTTAGAAAAACAAAATTTACATGTTGCTAAAGTTAGTCATGAATTAAGAACGCCGTTAAATGGTATTTTAGGTTTTTCTGAACTTTTATCTCAGGAAAAATTATCTGATACTCAAGTGAGTTATGTAGAAGCAATTAAATCTGCTTCTAATGCGCTTCTAAAAATTACAGATGAATTATTATCATATTCAAAAAATGCTACAGAGCCAACCGCATCAGAAGTAATAAATTTTAGCTTAAATAATGTTATAAATGAAATTTCATATTTAAGCAAAACACTTATTGTAAAGAAGAATATAGCTTTTAATGTTTCAATAGGAAACGATATTCCAGATGTATTGGTTGGAGATCCTTCAAAACTTTCTCAAATACTTTTAAATATTATTGGTAATGCCATAAAGTTTACAAACGAAGGGAGTATAGCTCTTACTATATGTGTTAGAGAAACACATAAGAAAAAACTTATTTTAGATTTTGAGGTATCAGATACTGGTATTGGAATTTCTAAAGAAAACCAAAAAAACATATTTGATTGGTACAAACAAGCTGAGGATGATACCTATAAAAAATATGGAGGTACAGGATTAGGGCTAAGTATTGTAAAGCACCTTATAACTTCATTAAATGGAACTATTGCTATACATAGTAAATTAAATGAGGGAACTACATTTAGATTCTCTATTCCATATACGGAGGGGAAAGCGCTGAAAAAAACTAAAAAAATGCTAAACCCAAAAATAGCTGAAGAGCGATTAAAAATTATAAAAAATACAAATGTTCTTGTGATTGAGGATAACATTCTAAATCAAAAACTTGTTAAAAGTCAATTAGATTTATGGAAGAGTAAAAATTATATAACTGCAGATGTTTTTGAAGGTCTAGAAATTTTAAAAAATGAAAAAATAGATATTATTCTTTTAGATTTAAGAATGCCAGATATAGATGGTTTCAAGGCAGCTGAAATGATAAGATCTTTTAATGATACGCCAATTATAGCCTTTAGTGCAGATTTTACAGTTCATGATAAAGAGTTATGCATAAAATGTGGTATTAATGATTTTTTATTAAAACCCTACAAAGCAGAACAGCTATTAATAAAATTAACCTCAAAATATAGTGATATGGATAAAATAGATGTATTTGAGTCGCAATATGTATCCCCAACAATACAGAATACAAATCAAGAATTAATAAGTCTTGCACAAGTTATGGAAGATTGTTTAGGCGATATAGAATTGTTAGAAGAATTAGTGAAGCTCCAAAAAAGAAATGCAATAGAATTTATAGGAAAAATGAAAATTGATCTGGAAAATTCTGATTTTGAAGGTATAAAATTTAATGTACATAAAATAAAATATGCATTGAAAAACATAGAAGCTCACAGTCTTTTAAAAATAACAACGCAAATGCATGCTTCTTGTACTATAGATAAAGATATAAAATACCTTAATTTTTTATATGATTGTTTTCTAGAAGAATATCCGACAGTAGAAAAAGCTATAGATAGCGAATTAGCAAGGATAAAAAAATAGTTAACATGACTAGACATAAAGTTTTATTAGCAGAAGATGATGATCTGTTGGCTTCACTTTTAAATTTTAGATTAAAAAAAGCAGGTCATGAGGTACATTTATCTACTAATGGCAGAGAAGTAAAAGAACGTTTAAAAGTCGCTACACCAGATATTATAGTTACAGATATCATGATGCCTTATTTTTCTGGTTTAGAACTTACAGATTATGTACGTAAAGAGTTAAAATTAGAGATTCCAATTATTGTATTGTCTTCTGCTGGTAATGAAGAAAATATAGTATCTGCTTTTAAATTAGGAGCAAATGATTTTTTAACCAAACCTATAAGTCCGTCTGAACTTTTAATTAGACTTTCAAAAGCATTACATTAAGTCTCCCCAAAGTCTTAATATAAATAAAACTTAACCTATTTAAATAAAATATTTGTTTTTTAACACTCCCATATTAAAAACACATCTTATTGTGACGGCTCCAAAAATCCATACGGATTTATTCTGGGACCTCACTATACTATTTACAGCTGTAGCACTGCTTTATTTCCTTGCTGTATTTTTCTTTAGAGGAAAATTTAAAATCATAAATAGAAACACTACTGATAGAAAAAAAGAATTATCACCCATGGTAAGTGAGTTTCTATTTTATGATGAAGCAACTGGGACTAACGAAGAGCGAAAAAACTATATCAACCAAAGAATACAGATTAGAGAACTTATTAAAGACGATTTTAATAGAGGTATACTAAGGGAGGTTTTACTGGATTTAACTAAAGATGTATCTGGAAATACAAAAACTAGACTTTATAATTTATATAGAGAATTGAATTTAGAAATAGAAACATATCAAAAACTAAAAAGCTGGAAATGGGAAAATGTGTCTCAAGGTATTTTTGAGTTAACACAAATGAATATTACAGAGTCTTATGGGTTTATTAAAAAATTTATTAATGATAAACGATCTATTATTAGAAAACAAGCAGAAATATCTACAATAGCTTTGATGCATGAAGGGATCAGCTATTTTTTAGACACTACTTGCTATAAAATTTCTGAATGGCAACAAATTAAGATAATGGAAATCATTTCCAACTTAGAAGACTTTGTACCTCCTAAATTTAAAAAATGGTTGACTTCTAAGAATAGAGATGTGGTATTATTTTCATTGCGATTAATAAATTATTATAACCAAAATGATGCTGAAGCATCTATTATAGAATTAGTGAAGCATAAGAATAATAAGATAAAACAAGAGGCAATAAATTGTATTAAAAAATTTCATTTTGAAAGCGCAAGAGAAACACTTAAAAGTGTCTTTTGGAAAAATAATACGGCCATTAAACTAGCAATATTAGATGCTATTGAAAATTTTGAAAACCCAGATGATATTCCATTTTTAGAAGTTGTTGATCATAAAGAATCTAATTTTAATGTAAAAAGCAAAGCTTTAAGTGCTTTAAACGCTATTTCTAATGAACATGTTATGCCAACTGTTGGCATAGAAAAACATGTAGAAATAGCACTTACAGATTTAATAGATGAGTTAGAATTAGCAAAACTAGAAGATAAAAACACTTTGCATAATACTAATGAATTTCCTAAAGAAATACAATTGCCAATTGAAAATAAAAAGACTAGAGAAAATATAGATACAACAACTACTGGTGATGTAGTACCAGTACTAAATTTTGAAATAAACACTTTTGAGGAATTAAAGACAGATGATACAAGGATTGATATTGTTACAAAAAGCATTATTGAAAAAGAAGATACCATTGAAATAAAAAATAACACTATTGAAATAGAATTGGGTATCACCAATGAAAAAGTTTTAGTAGATGATTATTTCAAGAATAGTGAGATGTTAGAAGGAGCAGAAAGTTTATATACTTCATATCATAGTATATTTTGTTCTCTGTTTAAAATAGCAGATATAGAGAGTAAGTTAATCTTATTAGATGAAGTGTATGAATTAGGAAATGAAAAAGAAGTATCCTTTTTAACGACATTGATTGATGATGAAAATAGTAGGATTAGAGAAAAAGCAGCAGAAGTAAAAACAAAGCTTTTAGAAAAATTAAATACTGAAATTAATAATGAAGAAATTTCTATTGAAGAGGTTACTACGGAGGTTATAGAAAAAATCATAGAACAAGAAACGCAGTTACATAGTTCAAAACAAGTAGAACCTTTAGAAAAGCTCACAAAAAAAGTTAATAAAACTTCTGAAGATTTAAAAGAAAAACCAGAAACGTATGAAAATAAAGAGGGTTTACTACCATTAGAATTTTGCTTTTTATTAAACGAATTAGAAATAAGCCCTGCCAAACCCGAAGGTTTAGAAGATGTAGCTTTTGAATTTTCAGAAGAATATTTTCAAGCAGTAGAAGAAGAAATTATACTTAATGAGAGTCAAGAATCACTTCTAAATCAATTAATATCACTACCAAAATTTAAAGACAAGTTAAATGAATAATGGATATTTTAATATCGCATTAGAATATATAAACATCATTTTTCTGGTGTTTACTGTAATACTATTTATTGCATTTAGCTTAATGGGATATCTGTCTACCAGAAATTCAATTCATTATAAACATAAAAATAGTTTTGGGGATATGTCTAAAGTAATGTCATCTCCTTTAGCGCCTAGTTTAACTATAGTTGCACCTGCCTATAATGAAGGAATGACAATAGTTGAAAATATACGATCGCTCTTATCATTAAAATATGTGAATTATGAGGTAATGGTAGTAAATGACGGTAGTAAAGATGATACCATGCAGAAAATGATAACTGCTTATGATCTTGTTAAAATAGATAAGAAAATTGATCCTAATTGGAAGTCAAAACCTATTAGAGGTGTATATAAATCTAAACAACAAGCATTTTCTAAACTTACGGTTATTGATAAAGAAAATGGTGGTAAATCTGATGCTTTAAACACGGGAATGTATTTATCTGAAAGTCAATATGTTGGATGTATAGACGTAGATTGTTTATTGTTGCCAGACGCATTATTACATGTTGTAAAATCTTTTTATCAAAGAACAGAGAAAAGAGTTATTGCAGTTGGAGGAGTAATTAGAATTGCAAATTCGTGCGTAATTAACGGAGGCGCTTTAGAAGAAATTAAATTGCCAAAGAATTGGTTAGCAAGATTTCAACTTTTAGAATATACAAGATCTTTTCTTTTGGGTAGAATGGCATGGGGTAGATTAGATTGCCTCTTAATTATTTCTGGAGCTTTTGGATTTTTTGATAGAGAAATAGCATTAGCAGTTGGCGGTTATGATACAAATACTGTAGGAGAAGATATGGAAATTGTATTTAGAATGCGACGTTACATGGTTGATAATAAACAACCGCATACTATAGAATACATTCCAGATCCTCTATGTTGGACTGAGGTGCCAGAGAGTACAAAAATATTGGTAAATCAAAGAGATCGTTGGTCTCGTGGTAATATAGAAACCTTATACACACACAAGGACATGTTTTTTAACCCTAAATATGGTAGGTTAGGTTTAATAAGTTATCCATATTGGTTTTTTTATGAATGGATGGCACCATTGTTAGAGTTCTTTGGTTTCTTTTCTATTATTCTGTTTTACTATATCGATATATTAAATGTTCCGTTTTTCATAGCAATAACGGCTATGATTTATTTGTATGCTGTAATGTTTAGTTTTTATGCCATTTTATGGGAAGTATACTCCTATAATGAATATAAGAACATAAAAGACATTCTAATTTTAATGCTATGTGCATTAGTAGAACCATTTGTTTTTCACCCTATCGTTGTATTTGCAGCAGTTAGAGGTAATTATAAAAAATTATTTAAAGTAAAATCTGGTTGGGGAACAATAACCCGCAAAGGATTTGCGAAAGCCAATTAATGAAAGTAGTAGTGCATGATATAACCCTAAAAGAGTTTACAAGATCGATGATTTCTTTCTTGTTGTGCCTGGTACTGCTTTCTTTTTATCAATATATAACCTTATACTTTAAAGGTATTGTAGATACATTATTTAATATGAGTCTTATCATAGCCATAACCCATCATATAGGGTATAGTGCGCTAGTGGGGCTTTTATTGGTTGCTCCATTTCATTTTTTAGAAATGCATAAAACGGGAACAGGTTTTAAGTTTACTATAATAGTTTTACTGTTTTTAGTGCTTGTAGAAGGTATTTTAACTAATTATTACATTATTACTTATTTGCCATTAGGTGTAGATATTTTAGGACATAATCTTAAAGATATAAAAGATACGATTTTTAAATCTGGGATAAGTAATTTTATTACGGTGCTCGTACCATTAGTAATTACAGCAGCATTTATATGGTTTTATATGCTTAGTTCTAGGTATTACCATTATATCAGTAAAATGTTTCCATTTACATTTATTCTACTAAGCTTATTTTTAGCAACCTTATTTATTTCGGGAAAACCCATAAATGAGAATAAGACACAATATTTAATACATAATCTTTTTAGAACGGCTTTAGTAGAGCATAATTATGAAGTTGTAGAAGAGTATCCATTATTACAAAAAGCAAATCATAAAGATGTACTGAGCAATTATTTCAATTTAAAAAGTCAAAAACCTAATATTGTTTTCATTATTGTAGAGGGTTTAGGAAGAGATTTTATGGGTGAAAACGCAGAATTTGGTGGCTTTACTCCATATTTAGATGAATTAAGTACTAAATCTTTGTATTGGGATAATTTTTTATGCAATACAGGCGAGACTTATGGAGTAATTCCTTCGCTTTTGGGTTCGCTTCCATTTGGACAAAATGGCTTTATGGCTTTAGAGAACATTCCTCATAAATTAACACTTTTCAGTATTTTAAAAAATAACGGATATAGAACTTCTTTATATATGGGTGCAAATAGCTCATTTTATAATTTAGATAATTATTTAAAAAGTGAAAATGTAGATTTTATATTAGATAGAAGCAATTATGGAGATCAATATCATTTGCAACCTGGTTACGGATCAGAGGTCTCATGGGGTTATCCAGATAAAGAATTATTCCGAAAAGCGATAGCGCTAAATCAGTATGAGATAAACAGTCAGCCTAAACTAGATGTGTTTATGACTTTAACCACTAGTCACCCATTTTTAGCACCAAATTCAGAATTGTATGAACAAAAAGTTAAAAAAATACTAGCACAAAATATTTACGCAAAAAAGGTAAAAAGAATAGTGAATAAAAATAAAAATATTTTTGGATCACTTTTATATGCAGATGAGGCAGTACATGAGTTTATGCAAGCCTATAAATCAAATCCGGCTTATAACAATACTATTTTTGTAATTACAGGAGATCATAGGCTAAATTCAATACCTCAAAAGAATGTGTTAAAACGGTTTCATGTGCCATTTATGATATATAGCCCTTTGTTAAAATCAACTCAGAAAATTAGCGCAGTGTCGTCTCATTTTGATGTTGTACCTACTTTATTAGGGATGTTAGAACAGCACTATGCTTTAAAGATACCTGAAGAAACGGCATGGATGGGTAATGGCATAGATATGTGCCAAGAATTTAGAATTACCAAGAACATCCCACTGATGCGAAATAAAAAAGAAATTAAAGATTATGTGAATTTAAAGCATTTTTATAGCAACGGAAACTTATTTAAAATTACAGAAGACCTAGAGCTTCATAATACTTTAACAAATACAGAAAAGGTTAAAAAAGAATTCAACAAGTTTAAAGCATTAAATGCTTACGTAACAAATAAGAATAAAATAGTTCCTGAAGATTTAACCATTTTTAAAATAGAAAAAGAATCGTTTGCAAAAGATGAAAAAATATGGATAGATAGCCAGTTTAATGGAAAAGATTTTGATGATGCTTATGAAACAGCAAAACAGCTAGCTTTTGATAGAGAAAGTAATAAAGCATTGTTACTCAGTAAATATATTTTATCTGAAGTACCGAGCCATATAGATACTAAAATACTAACCGCCAGAGTAAATGCATGGGATGGAAATTATAAAATTGCGCAAGAGATTTTAGAAAGTTGTTTGCTTAAAAACCCGAATTATGAAGATGTATATGCTGCATTGTTAGATGTCTACTATTGGTCTAATGAAAATGATAAGGCATTGTTACTCTTTCATAAAATTCAACAAAATAATATCAAATCTAATGGGATTGTTAATAAAATTAATAGAGCATACAAAGTAGTACAAAAAGACGCAAAAAAAACCAATACGGTACTATTTAATCCCAAAATAGAATCTTACATAGCCCAAAATAGCATACATGAATAAAATTTATAATTACATAACATTGTGCTTATTGGTTTTTGCAAGTGCTGTAAATGCACAAGAATCTGATTATTCTGGAAATCCAGATAAATCATTTTTTATAGCTAGAGATATGGCCTTTTCTGGAGATAGAATAGCGGCAAGAGATACCTTACGAAATATTCTCACCAAGTACCCAGACTACTCGGATGTTAGAAATCTACTAGCAAAAACCCTAAGTTGGGATGGTAAATATGATATTGCTAGAAATGAATTCAATAAGATCACTTCTAAAGATAGAAAAAATAAAGAAGCATGGATTGCTGCCATTAATAATGAAATTTATGCCAAAAATTATTACACAGCTTTAGGGCTATCGTATAAAGCATTGATGTATTTAGAAAATGATGTAGAACTAGAAGCACTAAAAGTGAAGCTAACTGATATTATATCTAACACAAGTATTGAAGAAAAAACTGAGTTCCCAAAAGATACTATAATTATAAAAGCGTCCAAAAATGCTATAGGAATTAATATTGCAACAGATTTTTTTGATATACTTTTTGATCCAATGTATTATGCTAGTATAACTTACGAAAGAGAAACTAAATATGGAACCATTATTCCAAAAGTAAATTATAACAATCGTTTTAATACAAATGGCGTACAATATGAATTAGATCTATATCCAAAATTTTCTAAAGGATTGTATGCATATTTAAATTATGGTTATTCTAAGGCAACCATATTTCCAAATCATAGAGTAGGGGCAGAGTTATATAGTACAATATCAAAAGGAAAAGAGGTGTCTTTAGGATTACGTTATTTAAATTTTACAAATAGTAGTGTGTCTATTTTTACAGCTTCTTATGGCATTTATAAAGGTAATTATTATTTTTCAGCTAGGCCATACATAACACCAACGCTTGCTAGGGCTATAGGTGTTTCTGGAAGTCTATTAGCGCGTAAATATTTAAAAGACAAGTATAATTATATTGGTTTAAATGCTAGTTATGGTGTTGCTTCACAACTAAATCAATTTAGAGTTGATAATATATTACTTGCGGAAACGTTATTATATGTAGAGTCACAACAATTGCTTATAGAATATCAATTTACTGCTAGAAATAGTTTAAATAATTATAGAACTACCCTAGGAGTAACACGACAAGAATTGAGTTTTGATTCAGGAAAATTCTTTTGGGCGGCTACAATTGGCTTTAATTACCAATTTAAATATTGATACGCCATAAGATAAATTGATTTGACAATAAGGAAAACTGATTTAACAACAAAAAAAAGGTATTTCACCACATTATATTGTGTGTAAAGTAACATTTAGATAAGTTTATAAAAGTTTAATAAACCAAACCATATAGACCAAATGTTATACGATACCTACGGAGACGAATACTTATCATTTTTGCAAGATTTAAATGAAATATTAAGTTTAAACGAATTAGTAGAATTAGATTTTTTATAAAATCATCCAAAAATATATTAACCTACAAAATGCAGTAATTATGACAAACAAGAATCAAGAAAATTCAGCGTATTTAAGTTTTATTGAAAGTTTAAATGAAATTTTAGGAAATTACAATATCAATGGGTTGAACCATTCATAATTAATAAAAGACTTAAAACTAATAAAGCCTCACTAAATATATTTAGTGAGGCTTTATTAGTAATTTACGCTTGTAATCTATCCTAGATATGTTTTTAATATCTTACTTCTAGAGTTGTGTTTTAGTTTTCTAATAGCTTTTTCTCTTATTTGTCTTACACGTTCTCTTGTTAAGTCAAAAGTCTGTCCAATTTCCTCTAAAGTCATAGAGTGTTGGTCGCCAATTCCATAATATAATTTAACAACATCAGCTTCTCTCTGCGACAGTGTTTCTAAAGCTCTATTGATTTCTATATTTAGAGATTGTTGCAATAACTTTTTATCAGGGTTTGGAGATTCTCCAGAGCCTAAAACATTATATAGATTAGAATCTTCCCCTTCTTTTAATGGAGCATCCATGGAAACATGTCTTCCTGTATTTTTTAAAGATTGTCTCACTTCACTAACAGTCATTTCTAATTCCTTAGCAATTTCCTCAGGAGATGGTGGTCTTTCATGTGCTTGTTCTAAATAAGAAAACGCTTTCTTAATTTTATTTATAGAACCAATTTTATTTAAGGGAAGCCTCACAATTCTAGATTGTTCTGCTAATGCTTGTAATATGGATTGTCTTATCCACCAAACGGCATAAGATATAAATTTAAAACCTCTTGTTTCATCAAACCGTTTTGCAGCTTTAACTAAGCCAACATTACCTTCATTAATTAAATCTGGTAAAGTAAGTCCTTGATTTTGGTATTGTTTTGCAACAGAAACCACAAATCGTAAATTTGCTGTCGTTAATTTTTCTAAAGCAACTTGATCGCCCTCTCTAATCCTTTGTGCTAAATCAACTTCTTCATTAGCAGTAATTAAATCTATTTTACTGATATCTTGCAAGTACTTGTCTAATGATTTTGATTCTCTATTAGTTACCTGCTTGATAATCTTTAGTTGCCTCATATGTCAATATATTGTTCTGGACTTACAAAGTAGTATTTTTTAATGAATTTTCAAACTTTTGCTTACAAATAGGGGCTATTTTATAATAAGTTTATGTTTTTATCAAAAAAACAATATTTTTTTCAAGAATATTCCAATTGGTTTTAAATTGTAATTGAGCTTCAGATTGGAATCTTTTGTACTTTTAAACCAAATATTTGTTTTAAAAATGAGTAAAAGAGAATTAAAAGCTTATGCATCTGCACTACCAAAAGAAGAGTTAGAAATTCAACTTTTAGATTTGTATGATAGGTTTCCGGTGGTAAAAGAATACTTCAATTTTGTATTTAATCCAAAAGAGGATAAGCTTATTCAAGAAGCTAAAATTAAAATTTCTAATGAGTATTATCCATTAAAAAGGAAAAAAGCTCGTATGAGACGATCTATAGCTCAAAATTATATTAAGCACTTTATAAAATTGGGTGTAGAATTACATTTGGTAGCCGATTTAATGTTGTATAATATAGAAATTGCCCAATCTTTTTCAGAAGAAAAAAAAGTAGCAGACTCTTTTTATAAAAGTATGTTTAATTCGTTTAACCAGGTAGTTGTATACATATCTCAACATGGACTCTTACAAGATTTTAAAGATAGAATACTAAAAATATATAAAGATGTTGAACTTCAAGAATGGCCCAATATTGAAGATTTTTCAAGGGCATTAGATCAAATAGAATAAAATCGTGTAAAACTAAATTATTTCTTTAATTAACGTTATAAAATACGTTTGAATATAAAAATCTATTATTTTTGTTAGATTGGTTTTTTTATAAGCCAAGTAAGCAGACAACTCTAACACAGTAATTATAATTCGCTTTTGAAGCATTCTCAAGAAATAATAGAAAAAAAACTTTATGATTATCAATTACAAGATTTAAATTCCATTTTTGAGTTTTTAAATAATTCTCCTGATAATGTAAATTTATTATACCAACTCCCTACTGGTGGCGGAAAAACTGTTGTGTTTTCTGAAATAGCAAAACGTTTTATAAAAGAACGCCAAAAAAAAGTTGTAGTATTAACGCATAGAATAGAATTAGGAACGCAGACATCTAAAATGCTTGATGGTTTTGGCGTAAAAAATAAAATTATAAATAGCAGTGTTAAAGAGCTTATAGATCAGGATGAGTATATGTGCTTTGTTGCGATGGTTGAAACATTAAACAACAGATTGCAAGAAGAAAAAGTTGAAATAAATAATATTGGACTTGTTATTATTGATGAAGCACACTATAATTCTTTCCGTAAACTATTTAAATATTTTGAAAATTCTATTATTCTCGGTGTAACTGCTACGCCATTAAGTTCTAATATAAAACTACCTATGAAAGATAACTATAAAAAGTTGATCGTAGGAGAATCTATACAATCCTTAATTGATAAGAATTTTTTAGCAAAAGCAATTGTTTACAATAAAGATGTTAGCCTTAGAAATTTAAAAATTGGAGTAGGTGGCGATTATACTGTAAAATCATCAGAAGAGTTATATGGTAATTATACCATGCTTTCTAAGTTAATATATGCGTATGAAGAAGTAGCAAAGGGTACCAAAACCTTAATTTTTAATAATGGTATTAATACCTCTATTTACGTTTATGAAACCTTTAAAAAAGCAGGCTATAATATTAGACATTTAGATAATAAAAATAATGCAACGGAACGTAAAGAAATTTTAACTTGGTTTAAAAATACACCAGATGCTATCTTAACTTCGGTAAGTATATTAACAACAGGTTTTGATGAGCCCACTGTTGAGACCATTATATTAAATAGAGCTACAAAATCACTTACATTATATTTTCAGATGATCGGTAGAGGATCTCGTATTTTACCAAATAAAGATACTTTTACAGTGCTAGATATGGGGAATAATGTGGCTCGTTTTGGAATGTGGAATGCACCGATAGATTGGAAAGAAATTTTTCATTTTCCAGATTTTTATCTTGAAAATATTAAAAATGATGAGGAAATAGAACGAGAATTTGTTTATACAATGCCAGATGATTTAAGAGCAAGGTTTTCTAAGTCTACGCATCTAGATTTTGATGTAAAAGAGGAATATAAAAAGATTTTTGCCGAAGGTGGTAAATCTAAACTAGTTTTAGAAAAAAGCTTAGAGCAACATGCGCAAATTTGCATGGAAAATAGCGAAGATGTTTTTGATGCGAGAATTTTAGCAAAGCTGTTAAAAGAAGAAATTGCTTATAGAGTCCGTTTGTACTCCTATTGTATTATGAACAATACTAAGAATTATAAAGAGTGGCTAGAAGAAGATTATGAGCGAAAACTTCGTTTAAAGATTTCTCAAAAATTTTCTGAAAAAATGTAGTACAATCTAAGTTAGATGTCAAAAAAGTTACTCATTATTGGTTTTGTTTGGCCAGAGCCAAATGCCACTGCTGCTGGAAGTAGAATGCAGCAACTTATTGAATTTTTCCTGAATAAAAATTACAAAATTACGTTCGCATCTACTGCTAGTAAAAGTAATTTATCTTTAAAATTAGAAGATTTAGGTATCACTGAAGTTTCGATAGCATTAAATAATACTAGTTTTGATGATTTTATACTAAAATTACAACCAGAAATTGTTTTGTTTGATCGTTTTTTAACAGAAGAACAATTTGGTTGGCGTGTAGCTGAAAATGTTCCAAGTGCAATACGTATTTTGGATACAGAAGATTTACATAGTTTACGTAGTGTTAGAGCACAATTATGTAAAAAAAATAGCTCTTTTACAATTGATGAATGGTTAAAAAGTGATATTACAAAAAGAGAAATAGCTAGTATTTATCGTTGCGATCTTTCGCTGATTATTTCAAGCTATGAAATGGAATTACTCTGTAAGCACATAAAAATCAGTACTTCTTTACTATTGCATTTACCATTTATGTTAGCAGAAATTTATACAAAAAAAAATGAAATGCCCTCTTTTGAAAACAGAAAAGATTTTGTCTGTATAGGAAACGGGAAACACACGCCAAATATAGATGCCTTTCTTTGGTTAAATAAGAAAATATGGCCATTGATAAGAAAAGAATTACCTAATGCTACGCTACATGTGTATGGTGCCTATTTACCACAACAAATAGTAGAAATGCATAGGCCAGATGAAGGAGTTATAGTTCATGGTTTTGTAGATGATTTAGAAATTATGATGAAAGGTGCTAGAATTAATTTAGCGCCATTGCGGTTTGGAGCTGGTATAAAAGGGAAACTAGCCGATGCTATGTGTTTTGGTCTGCCAAGTATCACCACAAAAATAGGAGCAGAGGGGATGCATAGAGATTTAGATTGGTGTGGTGAAGTTGTGGATAATGCAGTAGAATTTGCAAATGCAGCGGCATCATTATACCAAAATCAAGAAAAATGGAACATAGCACAACAAAATGGATTTAGAATTATAAATCAGTTATATGATAAAAATATTTTGAGTACTAATTTTGAATCCAAATTAATAGACATTCAATCTAATTTAATAGCTCATAGAAAAGCTAATTTTATAGGGGCACTGCTACTTCATGAAAGCATGAAAAGCACCAAGTATATGTCTAAATGGATTGAAGAGAAGAATAAAGAAGTTGTTTTAAAAAAAAAATAAATTAATAAGTTTCTTTTAAGTTACATCCTTTATATTAGTAGATATATTTAGTGTATGGCTTCAGAAGATAAAAAATCATGGTTTCAGGTATTATGGGATAAAAAAGTGCCTCAATACTTAGGGACATATTTTGCCGTCGGCTTTGGACTTTTACAATTTGTGGAATTTTTGACGAGACGGTACAATTTCACTGAAAATTTAGTAGATAAATACTTGCTTGTCTGGTTTGCGTTGATACCTGCTATTATTATTCTAATTTATTTTAGTGATCAATTAAATCCAAAAACTACAAAAGGGGTTGTAAAATGGCCAAAGTTTGTTGTTTTAGGAAATGTAATAATTGCTTTTATATTAGGAGGTCTTTTATTTAATAATGAAAAACCAAAACAATCAGAAATTGTAACTTTAACTGACGAAAAAGGGGAAAAAATTGAAACAGTTGTTCCTGTTTTTAATCAAGTGAAAACTGTTGCTATTTTTCAATTCGAAAATCTAACAGATGATAATGAATTAGATTGGTGGGGGGTAGCTTTTTCAAATTTGTTGGAATCAAGTGTTGATCAAAGGCCAGAATTTTATTCTTACTCTCAATATAGTTTACATAGTGTTTATGACCGATTAGAACTTAAACCATTTACAGTACCTAGTGTTGGTATGCAACGAAAAATTGCAAATGAAGTGCGCTGTGATTATTTCACCAGAATATCTTACTCGATAAAAGATGAACAATATATTTTTGCTAGTAATTTATATAGTTCTAATGATGGTAAGAGTATCATGTCTTTTGATATCACAGACAAAAACCCTTTTGTTGCAATTGATAAAATAAAACAATACATTTTTGATCATATTCCCAACCCTATTGAAGGATCTAAAAATAAAACCAGTTTACCAAGTTCTTCTTTAATTACAGAAAATACAAAGTCATTAGAATATTTAACTAAATCTCGAATGGCTTACTATAACGATCCATCAGGATTAGAAAAAGTAATAGATTTTGCTAACAAATCAGTTGAATCAGACGCAATGTGTTCTACCTGTTACCTTTATTTGGGTACCTCGTTATACAATGCAGGAAAAAGTGATCAAGCTATTGTAGCAATTAAAAAATCAATTAAATATGGTAATTCATTGCCAGAAAGAACGCAGTTTTATGCTAAAGAAGTCCTATACAATTACACAAATAATTTTGATGCCTATTGTAAACTCCAAGAATTGCGTAGAAAAATGTTTCCATACGAATTTAGTGCTTATAATAATTTACTAAGTTATTATAAGGCTAACAAAGGCATAGATAGTGCTAAAGTATTAATACAAGAAGCTATAGATAATGGTAATATTGAAAAAGGATTATTAACACTCTATAATTTAGAAGTAGAAAATGAAGAATATATAGAAGCAGAAAAAACATTAGATAGGTTTAGCAGAGAATTTCCTGATAGAAAACAAGATCGGATGCGATATGCAGATATTTATGAAAAGCAGGGGAGAATAGAAAAAGCTAAAGAGATACTTTTTGAAGAAGAAGCATTAGATCCTTTAAACACAAAGTTACAAGCAAGATTAGCCTATTTAGATTTTAGAAATTTAGATTTAGTCAAAGCAAATGAGAGGATAGATAAGGGAATAGCACAAGCAACTACACTTACAGATAGTCTAAACTTTTTATGGATTAAAGGGTATTTTTTTAGAAGAACGGGGCAAATTAATAAATCTTTAAAAGCTTACGAAACCTATGAAAAATATGGTCTTAAAAATACTCCTTTAAGTGCTATGTTAACTAGAACTTTTAACGTAAAATTTGATTTGTATCAAACAATAAATCAGACAAATGAAATAGATAGATTGATAAAGGAAATAGGAAAGTATTCTGCTGAATCAATTCCCATATTTGACTGTATAGTACAGTCAAATATTATTGTTCGAGATTATGAAGTAAAAATAAATAATGAAGAGTTCTTGACTTGCTCTAAAGAGTATGAAAACTATGGAGATGGTTTTAAAGAATTTTATGAATTATTAAAATTTTACCAATTAGGAGATTATGAAACATGTCTTAAAATTTTAGAGAAAGATACAGGGAAAATTAAAAAATTATTTGATGCAAATAGTTTTTTCTTAGCCGAAATATATAACAAAGTAGGGGATATAAAAACAGCTAAACAAATCCTGCAAAAAGCAATAGATCAAAAAACAGATGAACCCATCTATTATTATAGAATGGCACTTTTATTAGAAAAAGAAAATAAACAAGAAGCTAAAGAATATTTAGATATTGCAATGAAGTACTGGTCTAATGCAGATAAAGACTTTGTGTATTTAAAAAGAGCTAATGAACTTGCAGCAAGGTTATTAATTTATAACGAAAAAGAAGGCTAATCTTGCTTAATATTTAAACTTATGGAATTACCAAATTGGAAAAAAGCCTTAGAATTCAAAGACATCACCTATAAAAAGTGTAATGGTGTAGCACGTATTGCATTTAATAGGCCAAATGTTCGTAATGCATTTCGTCCTAACACAACAAGCGAACTCATAAAAGCTTTTTATGATGCACAAGAAGATACTACAATAGGAGTAGTTTTGTTATCTGCAGAAGGGCCATCTACAAAAGATGGAATTTGGTCTTTTTGCAGTGGAGGAGATCAAAAAGCAAGAGGGCACCAGGGTTATGTAGGAGAAGATGGCCAACATCGTTTAAATATTCTAGAAGTGCAGCGTATGATTCGTTTTATGCCAAAAGCAGTAATTGCTGTTGTACCAGGATGGGCAGTTGGTGGGGGGCATAGTTTACATGTTGTCTGCGATTTAACTTTAGCAAGCAAAGAGCATGCAATATTTAAGCAAACAGATGCTGATGTTACAAGTTTTGATGGTGGTTATGGCTCGGCATATTTAGCAAAAATGGTAGGACAAAAAAAAGCAAGAGAAATTTTCTTTTTAGGAAGAAATTATTCAGCACAAGAAGCATATGAAATGGGAATGGTAAATGCAGTAATTCCTCATGAAGAATTAGAAGATACCGCTTACCAATGGGCACAAGAAATTTTAGAAAAATCACCAACTTCTATAAAAATGCTCAAATTTGCAATGAACCTTACTGATGACGGTATGGTAGGACAACAAGTATTTGCTGGTGAAGCTACTCGTTTAGCCTATATGACAGAAGAGGCTAAAGAAGGTAGAAATGCATTTTTGGAAAAAAGAAAACCAGATTTTGGCGAAAATAAATGGCTTCCTTAAGCAGATTAATACCCTATAGCACTAATCTTTCTTGAATATAAGGCATTAAAAAAGGCTTTACCCTTTTAGATAAAGCCCCTTTTTGAGAACACTATATGAAAATGAAAATTTTTATTTCTTTTTATTATACCATAAATATACAGGGCTTTCACTCTTTTGAGAAACTATTGTTGTGAACTGCTTAAAACTTGTGGTGAGATCATAAAAAAACGTTATAAGCACTTTTTAAACGCCAAAAAAATGAAGAATTTTAATTAACAATATGTCTTTTAAAAAAATACATCCAGCATTACAAGAAGCACTAGATCTTTTAGAATTTGATATTCCTTTACCATTTCAAAAACAATTATTACCAAAAATAAAGAGTGGTGTTAATGTATATGGTATTGGTCCTAAGGGGTGCGGGAAATCTACAGCGATTATTATAAGTACATTACAAAAATTAGAATGTAAAGCATTTGAAGACGCTCCTAGAGCATTAATATTTGTAGCTGACAAACAAAAGGCTTTAGCTTTGGCAGACGATTTTAAACGTTTTACAAAGCGAATGGATTTAAGAATATATTGTGCTTACGACGAGCAAAACATAGAAGATCAAAGAGCAGATATTTACGATGGAGTTGATATTGTAATTGCTACCCCCAAACGACTTAATAAAATATTCTTTTTAAACGGGATTAATTTAAGTCAGTTAAAACTTTTTATAATAGAAGATGCAGAGTTTTTAAAGAAAGCAAGTGCCTATTCAGATGTAATTAGAACACCAGAAAGTATAGAAAAATGCCAATATGTAGTTTTAGCTACGGTATTTGATGAACGCTTAGAACGTATGAGAAATGTTTTTATGCATAATGCTATTACCGTAAAAGCAAATGAATAAGCATAAAAAAGGCTCTAATCAAGCGATTAAAGCCATTTTTTGAGAACACTATATGAAAATGAAAAACTAACTCTTTAAAATTATAACACTGTAAAAGTATATTTCTTGTAGCGTTTAAATAAACTATTGTTGTCTAATGATAGAAACTTGTGGTTAAAACCTATATAATTGTTATTTAGCATTTTGCCACTTTAATGAGGTAAATAAAAAATTACTATCTACACATATTAATTTGCAATTCTTACATAATTTATTTTTTAAAGTAATTTAAAACTTACTTTCATCACATATAATCATGATGATATCTATAAATATTTTAATTCTGTTTAAGAATTTTAAAATATTATATAGGAATGGGTAACCCATTTCAAAAAATAAAATCCTTAAGGTTTTCAATTAATTATTAATTTAAAAACGCATAAATATGCCAGGTCCATCTGTACATTATATTATCGGTCAACAACTTCATAAAGGAGTTAATCAATCAGGATCCACTTTAAATGGTGATCCAAATAATGCTAAATATTTTAACGATGAAACTTTAAATTGGTTAAAAGAACATGAAACCTATCTCAATTTTGGAACATTGGGTCCAGATTTTCTTTTTTTTAATGTGAAAGATTGGCCTTTAGGCGAATTTTTTCCTGCTAAAATGATTATAAAATTAGCAAAAACACTGAAAGAGGTAGAGGGTAAAATAGAAGAAACATTTCCAATCTTAACAGAACTAAAGGAACTAAAAGACGAATTAGATGAAGCGGTAGATGAAGTAGTTGAAGAATCTGTAACTTTTAGAAATATTAAAAGGATGATTGAAGATACTAAGAGTTTAGTTGGGCTTATAGAAGCCACTGTATCTACTGCAATTGAAGATTTTGTTACTTCTAATATTGATATCTATAGCTTTTTAGCACACCCTATTCAAAATTGTGAACCAAAAAATAAATGGTGGTGGTTTGATATTTTACACTATCGAAGAACAGGAAAATTTGCACAATATTTACTAGAACACAGTAAGGATAATCCTAAATTGCATGCTTATGCCATCGGTTACTTATCTCATGTATCAGCAGATAGTGTTGGGCATCCTTATGTTAATAATATTGTTAGAGGTCCATTTAGAACACACTCACAGCGCCATAATGTAGTAGAGAAATTTCAGGATGTTTCTGCTTTACATCAATATTCAAATAAAGATTTTAGTAATAGTAATTTGCATGACGATTTTCGATTTAACTTTAATGAGCATAATAGAATTAACGATACAGAATCTATTATAGATGGTTTAACACCAGAAATTACTGATATTGGGCTTCCTCAGGAGTTAAGTGAGTTATTTTCTAATGCTACAAAAGAAGTGTATAAAAATGATGATGGTTCATCTATATTCGGTGACGGTATGGAACCAGAGGAAGTTGATGCTGCATATAGATTATGGTATAGTTGGTTTAAATCTAGTACAGAAGAAGCTATTTTACCTCCATCATTACCAGATTTGCCACCATTAACAGAAGAAATTCGAGAAACATTTGATGATTTTGTACAAAGAGTGACAGATGCTATAAGAGAAATTGGAGATATTTTAGGTGATGTTGATTTTTCATGGAATTTTAACCCTAGAAATATTATTAATTTCTTTAAAAATTTAGCACGTATTATTAAAGAATTGGCAAAAATAGCTGCGGCTTTATTAGATGCTTTAATTGGATCTTTTGTTGCAATTGGTGCACATGCATTTCACCATATTCTAAATTTTATATACCAATCTATTTATGGTATTTATGATTATTTCCGTCTTTCAGTTTCATTAAACGGAATGGCGTTTCCTTCTGTTAGGTATTTAAACGATTCAAGGGTAGAACATATGCTTAATCCTACATTACCAGATTTGCAGGGAAATACATTGCGTACTTCATGGGAATACCCTTTAAAACATGTTGATGTAAATAAAGGAATATTTAGAGTTGCATCACAAGAAGCCCATCTTATGTATCCAAGTACGGATCCAGAGTTAAATACAGCTACACCAGCACCAACAAGTTATGCTACTGAACCTCATGATTATTTTATAGAAGGGAATATTAATCTAAATACAAACTTTGTGAATTCAATCAATCAGATTAATGATTTTGAAGCACTTAAAACTGAGGGTAGGAGAGAACAGTTGGGTAACTCCTGCTTATTAACCAGTTATTTGTATCAACAATTCTTAGAAAATAAAGAAATTCCTGATATTAATTTAGATGCAGATCGTGGTATTGGTTATCCATGTTGGGAAAGCACTTCCTGTACAGCAGATGATGAAATAGTAGAACCAGTTCAACCCATATTAAAAAAATAAATCATGAGTAATTTTCATAAAAAAATAGATCGTTCAATAGCGCTTATAAAAAATGATATTGAATTAAACAGCAACGCTTTTGCAGATTATGTTGAGACAAGAGAATATCAGGATGAAAGAGCGAAAGCGCTTCAAAATGGAATCAAATTAAATTTAGGCTTGCATACAGGGAAATCATTTTTATTAATCCCTAGTGCTCATAATGATAAAGGAAGGAGAAATGCTAGATTTAATCAAAATAGTTTTGGTGTTAACTTAACGCATAAAAGCTCTGGGCGTGTAGCACAAAATATAAATCCAAATACTAGCTATAATCTAGAAGCAACACTTGTTAATAGAGGAGATATTTATATGCCGACAGTTAATGTTGAGTTCTTTGTTGCTAAGAAAATGAAAGAATATAATGTTGAATTTACAATTCATCAAATTTCCGTGAACTTTTTAGGGCTTCAAATAAAAGGAAAACTAGAAAAAGGAAAAATTGTACTTGGAGATATCTTAGATGTTTTAGGAAGTGATTTTACTTATACAACCCGTGTAAATGGTATTACACAGCCCTCAACATCTAGCACTTTTCATACTGTAGAGAATATAAGAGGTGAAATCACCTTATTTCTTTCTTTGAATAAAACATTAAGAGAAAAATTTAAAAGAGAGATTAAAACGGGTGATATGTTAGTGAATTCAGATGATATCCCTTTAGATCAACGTTCTTTTAGGTTTCATGTAGAAGATGTTTTTAAAATAGCTGGTAGGGGTACTCATGTAACTGGAGTTGTAGAACAAGGCATGTATAATTTTTCTTCAAATAAGAAAATAAATATTTTCACTGGAACATCAAGAAGTGGTACACGTAATCAGTTTAATGTAAAAGTACTAGGAAAAAGTAGAAATTCTCAACCTAATAGTGTAAGGACAGGAAATCATATTAGCCTTTCTTTAAAGAGTAACCCTAGGATAAAAATTAAAAAAGGAGATTTAATAGAGATTGCACCTCGTGGTAAATTTAGTACTAGACGTAGAATTCATAAGGATTCAAAGGATATTAATGATCAACAATTTATTGGTTCTACAACTACTTTTTTAGGAGCTTTTGATTCTAAAACTGTTAAAATTTCATGGAAAGCTCCAGTTAAAAAAGATAGACGAGATTTTATTTTTACAATACGAGCATATTCAATAGCACCATATGACATGCCAAAAAATTTCAATGTTTTAAACTCCGATGAGGACCGACATATTGGTGTTAAAAAAATAGTTTGGAACAATCAATAACTTAACTAGCTAAAATTTTTTGTATTAAAAAAGGCGACCGAGATGGTCGCCTTTAATTTTTTTAATTTTTTATTCTTAGTTTCCGTTGATTGCTGGATCTTTCATTCCTTCTTCAATCATATCATAAAACTGATCTATTTTTGGAAGAACTACAATACGGGTTCTTCTATTTTTAGATTTATCTGTAGCGTCTAATGGAATATAAGAAGATCTTCCTGCTGCAGTCATACGCTTAGGATCTACACCATAATCGTTTTGTAAAACACGTACAACAGAAGTAGCACGTTTAGCACTCAAATCCCAGTTATCTTCTAAAATTCCTTTTCTATAAGGAACATCATCTGTGTGTCCTTCAACTAAAAAGTCAAAATCTGGCTTATTGTTTACTACTTTAGCAACTTTCCCTAATACTCCTTTTGCTTTTTGGGATAATTTATAGCTACCACTGCTAAATAAAAGCTTATCAGATATTGATACAAAAACAACACCTTTTTCTACACTAATTTCAATATCTTCATCGTCTAAGTTTCCTAGAACACCCTTTAAACTTTGTACTAAAGATAGGTTTACAGAATCTCTTCTGGTAATAGCCTGATTTAATTTACGGATCGTTAAATCTTTTTCTTTTATATTTTCTAAAGATCTTTCTAAGTTTTTAGCACCAGCTGCACTTAAGTCTGTAAGATTTCCTAAATTATCTATAAGTACTTGATTGTTTCCTTTTAAAAATTTATTTTGATCTTCTAAAGTCTTTAACCTTGCAGATGCAGTTGCTTTTTCTTCTAAACAATTGTTTAATTTTACAGTAGCTGAATTTAATAAATCCTGTGTTTCCTTATGTTTTGCTTCTAATTCAGCAAATTTCTTTTGTGGTACACATGATGCTACTAATAAAGTAATTCCTAAACATCCTAAAATGATTTTTTTCATAATAATTATAAATAGATTATATTGTTTAAACAGTTTCAAATTTATATAAAATGTAATAGTAGGCTATTACAACTTAGTTAATCTTTTACTAAAATGTTAAATTTTCTAATATGATATACGAAATGAGACCAAACAATGGACTTTACAGTATAATATTTTCGAATATATTTTGTTTTTTCTCTTTTCTTATAAACCTTGCTAAAGTTTTTATAAAAGCTAAAATGAGCTCTTAAAATTGCAAAGCAATGGTTAAATTTTAATTGAAAAATAAAGCGTAACCCTGCAACACCATCCAGTAACAATCGCACAAAGATAATACAAAATGCTTTCTTGCGCGGTAAATTTTTTGTGATAGAATACAAGGAGTTTCTAAAATTTAAATATGTTTTTTTTGGGTTCATATTAGTGAGTGTTGATCCTCCTAGATGATAAATTTCAGATGTTCCTACATAGAATACTTTATGGCCCTGATTTTTTGCTCTCCAACATAAATCTACCTCTTCTTGATGCGCAAAATAATCTTCATCAAAACCATTTAATTCTTTAAAGACTGTACTCTTTATAAACATACATGCACCTGTAGCCCAAAATATCTCTTGAATATCATTATACTGGCCAGTGTCTTTTTCTAACGCTTGAAAAATTCTACCTCTACAAAATGGATAGCCTAACTGATCTATATATCCTCCTGCAGCACCAGCATACTCAAAATAATCTTTCTGTTTTAAATCTAGTATTTTAGGTTGTATAATTGAAATATCAGGAAATTCTGAAAAAGTATTTTCTATTGGATTTAGCCAATTTTTTGTTACTTCAACATCAGAATTTAACAAACAATAAATTTCTGCATCTATATGCTGTAAAGCATCATTATAACCTTTAGCATAACCTCCATTTACTGTGTTTTTAATAATTTTTACAGTGGGGTAGTTTTCTTTTATAAAATGAATTGAATTATCGGTAGAAGCATTATCTGCAACATAGATCGTAGCATTATTAGAATATTGTGTTACTGAAGGTAAAAATTGTTCTAATAATTTTTCTCCATTCCAATTAAGTATTACAACTGCTATTTTTAACATTCAAATTGCACCTTTTCTTTTAGATACATGCTATAAGTTCATTATTCTTTTATAGGTTGCAAATTAACGGCTAAAATCAGGAATATCCTTTAAAAACGTATACTTTTCTTTTTCAAAATCCATCTTGCAATAAATATGTTGCATTCCATTAGTAACCATAAGGTAATCTGCTTTTAAAAGCAGATTGTATTGTGCAATTTGATCAAAAGTAGTTTGATTAATTTTTATTTCTGGTGCTTTACACTCTACTAAAATAGCAATTGCGCCATTAGGTTTAAAGATTACAATATCATATCGCTTCTTTACACCATTACTATTTAATTGCTTTTCTACATTGATGAGACTTTTAGGATATTTTTTCTCTTGGATTAAGTATTGGAGTATATGCTGTCTTACCCATTCTTCGGGTTGTAAAACCACAAATTTTTTGCGGATTACATCAAAAATATAGACTTTATTTTCCCTATTTTTGAAACGAAAGTTGTAAGCAGGTAAATTTAACGCTTGCATAGTACAAATTTGATGATTTTTTTTAAATGGATGAAGTAAAACAGTTGGTAAGTAATATTCGAGAGGGTCATTTAAAACCAATTTACTTTTTAATGGGGGAGGAGCCTTATTATATTGATAAAATTGCTGAGTATATAGAAAAAAATGTATTATCTGAAGACGAAAAGGGCTTTAATCAGACTATTATTTATGGTAAAGATAGTTCTATAGATGATATTGTAAGTAATGCAAAACGATATCCTATGATGTCTGAGAAGCAGGTTATTATCGTTAAAGAGGCACAGCATCTTTCCAGGACAATAGATCAGTTGGCTTCATATGCTGAAAACCCACAACCTTCAACTGTTTTAGTAATATGTTTTAAATATTCTAAATTAGATAAGCGTAAAAAAGTATATAAAGCAGTTCAAAAGTCAGGAATAATTTTTGAAAGTAAAAAGCTATACGAAAATCAAGTAGCAGATTGGATTAGAAAAGTATTGCAAGGAAGCGGATATAGTATTACTCCAAAAGCAACCGTATTATTAGTAGAGTTTTTAGGAACAGATTTAAGTAAAATTAATAATGAATTAGAAAAAATAAAATTAGTTGTTCCAAAAGGAAAAGAAATAACACCAGAAATTATTGAAGAGAATATAGGAATTAGTAAAGACTTTAATAATTTTGAATTGAAAAAAGCCTTGGGAGAACGCAATGTACTTAAGGCTACAAAAATTATAAATTATTTTGCTCAAAACCCAAAAGACAATCCTTTTGTTTTAACTGTAACCTTATTACATACATTTTTTACACAATTATTACAATACCATGGATTATCTGACCGTAGTCCTAATAATGTATCTAAAACCTTGGGCATACGTCCTTTTTTTGTAAAAGAATTTGAAGTGGCTGCGCGTAATTATCCCATGCGAAAAGTGAGTGGTATTATATCTAATTTAAGAGAATTAGACACTAAAGGCAAAGGAGTGGGAGCAACCTTATCTCAAAGTGATTTGCTAAAAGAATTGCTTGTAAAAATTATTTAAAATTTACTCGATAATCGAGATTTAAATGCTCCGAGGCTTGCCTCGATATTTTTAAGTTATTTCCTTACGAATACCTTGTAGGCTTGCCCCGAGATTTTTTATTTTCTGTCTATACTATATTTGCCAGGTCCTAATAATGCAATTACGATAAAGAAAACAAAATATAATAGGGCTAATTCTTTTGTAGCTAATGGATCTTTGCCATGAACAATAAACGCGGCAACAGCCATTGTAATTGCAGCAGGTATGGCAGCTAACCTCGTTTTAAAACCTACAATTAATAATAAGGGACAAACCACTTCTCCTATGACCGCTAAGAAAAGTGAAGGAGCAGCACCAATACCAATAGGATCCATTTTTCCAAAATCACCATTAATTAACTTCTGGAATTTAGGGATGCCATGCACTAACATCAGAGCAGAGGGTATAATTCTTAAAAGCGCTAAGCCTATGTTATTTATAGTATTTTTTTGCATCATAGAAAGATTTAGAATATTTAAAAATATTTATTTTTTATTAGAAATACAAAAAATGCACTTTTACACCATAAACAAAATCTAAATACTCAGCTGTTTACCTTAAATCCATATTATTTTTTCAGTAATGCTACGAGCATTTTACCATAACAATATTGCTTATCTTAATTTAGGATAATCTGTTGGGTTGCTTTCATGCATTATTTCATATACTTTTTCAAAAATGTCTTCGGCATTAGGCTTTGAAAAATAATCGCCATCTGTTGCATAAGCAGGTCTATGTGCCTTTGCAGTTAAGGTATATGGTACACTATCTAAGTAATGATAAGCACCTTGTTTTTCAACAATTTCATTTACTAAATAGGCAGAACAGCCTCCAGGCACATCTTCATCTACTACTAAAAGTCTATTTGTTTTTTGTATACTTTTTAAAGTGTCATGATTTAAATCAAAAGGCAATAAGCTTTGCGCATCTATTACTTCTGCATCTATACCAACTTCTTTAAGTTCTTGAGCTACTTCTGTTACAATACGCAAGGTAGAACCATAAGATAATATCGTAATATCTGTACCTTCTTTAACAGTTTCTACAACACCGATTGGAGTACAAAGCTCTCCTAAATTATTTGGTATCTCTTCTTTAAGTCTGTACCCGTTTAAACTTTCTATAACAAGGCCAGGTTCATCACTTTTCATGAGTGTATTGTAAAAACCTGCTGCTTTTACCATATTTCTTGGAGTAAGAATATAAATGCCGCGTAACAAATTAATAATACCACCCATTTGTGAACCAGAATGCCAAATACCTTCTAAACGATGACCTCTAGTTCTTATAATCAAGGGTGCTTTTTGTTGTCCTACGGTTCTGTATAATAATGTTGCTAAATCATCACTAAGAGTTTGCAAACCATATAAAATATAGTCTAGGTACTGAATTTCTGCTATAGGTCTTAATCCTCGTAATGCCATTCCTATTCCTTGACCAATAATAGTAGCTTCTCTAATTCCGGTATCGGAAACTCTAAGTGCTCCATATTTAGATTGTAAACCCTCTAAACCTTGATTTACATCTCCTATTACACCACTATCCTCACCAAAAATTAAGGCTTCTGGGCGTCTAGCAAAAAGTTTGTCAAAATTTTCTTTTAAAATAACCCTGCCATCTACTTTTTCTGCATCCGTATCGTAAGTCGCTCTTATTTCTGCTACTTTAGTTGCATTATTTGGTAAATCACTATACAAATGCGAACTAAATTTTGGTTGATTTTCCGCAATAAAGTTGTCAATCCAATTGATAAGTGCAGTTTTAGAGGTAGAATTTTCACCCAAAAGATAGCGTAGTGCTTTTCTAGCTTTAGAAAGCATATCTTTTTTAATAGGCTCTTCTATAGCAATTAAATCGTTATTTATTTTTGATATAAATGCTTTGTTGGAAGAAGTACTTGCCGCATTATCTAAAATAAGTTTAAGTTCTGCCTTAGCGGTTTTATGCGGTTTTAAAAATTCTGACCAAGCTTCTTTTTTTGCAGTTCGTACAGTTTTTCGTATTTTAATTTCTAACGCATTCAATTCCTCATCTGTAGCAATTCCTATGCTAATCATCCATTCTCTAAAGCGTTTATTGCAATCATGCTCTTTTTCCCATGCTAAACGCTCCTCACTCTTGTATCGCTCATGCGATCCAGAAGTAGAATGTCCCTGAGGTTGTGTTAATTCTTTTACGTGTATTAATACGGGCACATGTTCTTCTCTGGCAATATCAGAGGCGTTTTCATATGCATGAATTAATGCAGTATAATCCCAACCATTAACTTTTAAAATTTCATAACCTTTTTCAGTATCTGTTCTTTGGAAGCCTTTTAAAATTTCAGAAATATTTTCTTTTGTTGTTTGGTATTTTGCTGGTACAGAAATTCCATAATTATCATCCCAAACACTAATAACCATTGGTACCTGTAACACACCAGCGGCATTTATAGTTTCAAAAAAGTGACCTTCACTAGTACTTGCATTCCCTATAGTTCCCCAAGCTACTTCATTTCCGTTTACAGAAAATTTAGTAGCGTCTATTCCTTTTACGTGTCTGTATATTTTTGATGCTTGTGCTAAACCTAAAAGTCTAGGCATTTGCGCAGCGGTTGGCGAAATATCTGAACTACTATTTTTTTGTGCTGTTAGATCTTTCCAACTCCCATCTTGGTTTGTACTAGGCGTCATAAAATGCCCTCCCATTTGCCTACCAGCACTCATAGGCTCTTTAGTAACATCAGTTGTGGCATATAATCCATGGAAAAAAGCTTTTGGCGTTAATTGCCCTATAGCCATCATAAATGTTTGATCTCTATAGTAGCCGCTTCTAAAATCACCATTTTTAAAAGCTCTTGCCATGGCTAGTTGGGGAAGCTCTTTTCCATCTCCAAAAATTCCAAATTTTGCCTTACCGGTAAGTACTTCTCGCCTTCCTAATAAGCTACATTCTCTACTAAGAACCGCAGTCTCATAATCTTTAAGGATTTGATCTTTAAAATCATCAAAAGAAATATCAGCACTTGTTTGTAGATTTACTTTCATCTTATTAAGATTTTTTTGCAAAAATATCAAAAGAGTTTGAATAATGCAATCAACAAAATGTTATAAATTTCAATAATATGTTAATTTTTGGATTACATAATAGTGCTTAATTATGAAATAAATAAAATAAATGCGATATTTTAAGAATAATTTAATGAATTAAAACCACCTTCTTGTAACAAGTCTTGTTAAAGTTTTAGGACTTAAGGTAACCACAAATCTGATGGTTTCTCCATAATTTGGTTGTGCTATTTCCCAACCATTGTTTGAGTATAGGGGAAAATAAAGTTCAAAATAATCCGTCACCAAATTTAATCTAATACCAGAATCATAAACAAATCTACCACTTTCTCTTTTATTTTTTATGATTCCAAGATCACCATATAACTCCACCCATCGCCATATATTTACACTGGTATTAGTGGTTGCTAAAAAGTTGTTAGTGTCTGGATTTGCAATTTGAGATTTAAAGCCACCTTCTGCAGCTATATATTGCTGACTAAAAATTCCAGCACCTTCAGAACGACCTATGTAATTAAAATCAAAAAGATAATCTGTGGGTCTGTCTAAATTAAAATTAAAAAAAGGATCTGAGGTGTTATTTGTAATAAATTTGCCTATAAAAAACCTTAAATTCAATTGCATATTATTTTGAAAAAGTTTTCTGTATTCAGCATTAAAACTAACTTTACTAAAATTGTTGGTAAGTTGCCCATCTACATTCCAAGAATAAAAGTTTACCAATCCATTCTTAAAACTACCATAACGAGCGTTTAATACACTATAATCCGGAGTTGTTTCTAAAGTAGTTAATCTAGGATCTATATTTCTTAAAACATTAATATATCTAAAACGTAAAAAGTTTCTTTTATTAGACCTTAAATCGTTTGGACGCCAAATAAAACTAACCGATGGCGTAATGGTTGTAAACCTTGAGTTTTCTGCAAAATGAAAGGTATTACCACTAAATGAATAGTTTGCAGAAAAAAGTTTTCTATTTTGATAATACTTTTGATATCTAAAGCCTCCAGAACCTACAAATGCTTTTTCTGTTAAACCATAGGAGGGTTGAAAATCAAACAAAAAAGGACGATCCAAAAAAGTTTTATTGTAAATTCTTAGCCCAGGTGTAATACCGTCATAGATATTAAAACGCGCTACAGGAACATAAAATATTTGATTGTAATAGGGATCTTCAGTATCTTTAAAAAATTGAAATTTTAACTTTTTATTACTAGAAAGAAAACCTCCTTTTACAGATTTCCAATTGTCTCGCTGATTAAATTCTGGAATTTTGCCATTATAATTTAAAACAAGCTTTTGCTCTCCATTTCTGGGAATACTAAATGTACGTGTAGTATCTATGTCCGAAAACCAATAATTAGAGATAACAGAGTCTTTTTGAACGCCAGAAAGTGAAATAGGGATATTTGTTCCGCTTTTATTTTTTATGGTAACAAATAAAGAATCTTTGGTCTTTTTTATATTTTTTATTTTAAAATCAATATTAGTATTTGCAGAGACATATTCATCAAAAAACCAGGAAATATCTTTAGTAACATTACGCTCTATGGTAGTTTGAAACTCATCAGGACCAATACTTTTTAATTTATAAGTATTGTAGAAATTTTTAATACTCTTATCTATATTTTCCTTGCCAACATAATCTGCTAAAAAGGACATCCCAGCACCAGCTTTATTTCTATTTCCAGTTTTTTGATTAAATAAAATAAGTGAGTCATTAGAGGTAGTTAATGCTTGGTTTGTATTCTTACGTGCTGCTACCATGTGCAGCAGAGGGTACTGATCTACAAATTTTAATTGTGCTAAATTAAATTTCCTGAACCCCCATATATTAGATAGTTTTCCTAATAATTTTTGATTGGGGTAATATTGCTCTACATATGAAATCATTAAATAATTTAAAACAGCATCTTTTACCCATTTTTCTTTTCTAGGATTTATAAAAATAGTTTCATCTAAATAACTAGCTAAAGCTGTTTTTAAAAATTTCATCTCAAATTGAAACTGATCATCATATGGTCTTATGAATCTAGGTAATTGATTGATTCCGTATAAAGGATCTTTTCTATAATTAAAGGTGGTTACTACTAATTCTTCATGTGGAAACGCTCCTAACTTTTCATAAATGTAATCGGCTACTTTTTCTATCGCTATTCCTCTAGAAATAACATCGTATTTTTCAACAGTAATATCACTTAGAATCACCAAATTTTTAGTAATGTGTTTGGATAAGTTAGATAAACGGGAAAGGTGAATATCACAACTTTTTCTATTCTTACCCTCTAAGGTGTATACTTGTTGATCTGTTCCATTTTCTTTGTCATGAATAAAGTAGTTTGTATGAAGAAATAATTTTTTGGGGAATGTAAATGTTACAGAAGTATTTGTAATATCTGTATACAAATCTTCAAGATTTTCATTAGAATATAAGTGCCATTCACCATCATAAACGGCTGGGGTTAAATACCAATCTTTAAGATAATATTCGCCTCTATTGTTATAGCCAAAACGAGTAAACTTATTTGGAGGTAATTTTACATCATAGGTAAAGAAAAGTTGGATACTATCATTAGGAATAAGTTTTTCACTTAAATTAACTTTAATAATATCACCAACTGAAGTATGTGTAGATGGAATGCCTACATAATTTTCATCAACAACACTCAACATTTTTGTATAGCCTCTTTCAGAATCTTTAGCTAAATGAAAATTCTTTTTAAAATCTTCTTCGAAACGTATGGCTAAAGGTGTTTTTTTATTTGAATATGCATTTGCCCAATCATTAAAATAAAGAATGTCTAAAGTATCAGTAGAGCTATTTTTATAGGTAAATGCTTGTTTTATAGTAATAGATTTAGTCTCTTTATTTAAAATGGCATTAATTTCATTACGGTGTTGCCCATATGTTTTATAAAAACAACAGAGCAGCAGCAGACCTATGCAATATTTAAAAAAAAGATTTTTTTGATTCATCAAATTAGAAGTTAGGACTATGCGTATTTCCTTTATAAAACGCATCTATAATTTCTACAACCTCTTCTTTTGTATCAACTAAATGTATTAAATCTAAATCTTGCGGACTTATTGTACCAGCAGTTAACATCGTATTTTTTATCCATTCTAACAAACCTTTCCAATAGGTAGTACCAAATAATATAATTGGGAATTTCCCTATTTTATTGGTTTGTATGAGTGTAATTGCTTCAAAAAGTTCATCTAAGGTGCCAAAACCTCCAGGCATTACCACAAAACCCTGACTATATTTTACAAACATTACTTTTCTAACAAAAAAGTAATCAAAGTCTAAACTCTTATCACTATCAATATACGGATTATCATGTTGTTCAAAAGGAAGGTCTATATTAAGTCCTACGGAAGTACCACCCGCTTTATTTGCTCCTCTATTACCGGCTTCCATAATACCAGGGCCACCGCCAGTAATGATACCATAACCTGCTTTTGCAATACTTTCTGCAACATCTACTGCAGCTTTATAATATTCTTGATTCTCTTTGGTTCTTGCAGATCCAAAAATGGATACGCATGGCCCAATTAAGCTCATTTTTTCGAATCCATTTACAAATTCTCCCATTATTTTAAATAATGCCCAAGAGTCATTTGTTTTTATCTCATTCCAACCTTTATGATGTTGTTCTTTTCTCATGCTATTTTATCTCTTATGATATATAAATGTATCACTACAATTTTATAATATCCTTTTTAAATATCTAATTCTTTTTGCAAAAATTTAGCAGTATAGCTTTTTTTGTCTTTTGCTAGCTCTTCTGGAGTTCCCTTTGCAACTACTTTTCCACCACCTTTACCACCTTCATAGCCAATATCTATAATGTAATCAGCCATTTTAATAACATCCATATTATGTTCAATAACAAGTATGGTATTACCTTTGTCTACTAATTTATCTAAAACTTCCATTAATACTCTAATATCTTCAAAATGAAGCCCTGTAGTAGGCTCGTCTAAAATATAAAAGGTATTACCCGTATCTCTTTTAGAAAGTTCAGTGGCTAATTTAATGCGTTGCGCTTCCCCTCCAGATAATGTTGTAGACTGTTGTCCTAAGGATATATAACCCAACCCAACATCTTTTATTGTTTTTAATTTCCTATAAATTTTAGGAATCAATTCAAAAAAGTCTACAGCTTCGTTTATGGTCATCTCCAAAACATCAGAAATAGATTTCCCTTTATATCTAATTTCTAACGTTTCTCTATTAAAACGTTTCCCATTACAGGTTTCACAATCTACATAAACATCGGGTAAAAAGTTCATTTCTATAACCCGTAAACCACCACCTTGACAGGTCTCGCAACGCCCACCTTTTACATTAAAGCTAAATCTACCCGGTTTATAACCTCGTATAGCAGCTTCTGGTGTTTTAGTAAATAATGATCGTATTTCTGAAAACACCCCAGTATAAGTTGCTGGATTAGAGCGCGGCGTTCTCCCAATTGGAGCCTGGTTAATGTCTATAACTTTGTCTATATGTTCTAAGCCTGTAATTTTTTTATAGGGCATTGGTTTTTTAACGCCATTAAAATAATATGCGTTCATAATAGGGTAGAGGGTCTCATTGATTAAGGTTGATTTTCCACTACCTGAAACTCCGGTAACACCTATCATTTTACCTAAAGGAATAGTTATGGAAACATTTTTTAAATTATTTCCGGTACAGCCTGTTAATGTGATGCTTTTTCCATTTCCTTTTCTCCTTTTTTTAGGAATTTCAATGGCTTTTTTGCCTGTAATATAATCTGCCGTAAGGGTATTAGCCTTTTTTAGATTTTTAGGTAAGCCTTCAGAAATAATTTCCCCACCATATTTGCCGGCTTTTGGTCCTATATCAATAACGTGATCTGCACGTTCTATCATATCACGGTCATGTTCTACTACAATAACAGAATTACCAATATCACGTAAAGATTCTAAAGATTTTATAAGTCTTTCATTATCTCGTTGGTGTAATCCTATGCTAGGTTCATCTAAAATATAAAGTACTCCTACCAATTGAGAACCAATTTGTGTTGCTAAACGAATGCGTTGTGCTTCGCCACCAGATAAAGATTTAGAACTTCTGTTTAAAGACAAATAGTCTAAACCAACATCCAATAAAAACTGAATTCGGGTACTAATTTCTTTAATAATCTCTTCTGCTATTTTAAACTGATTTCCTGATATTTTTTTGGGTAAAGCTTTAAAAAATGCGGCTAGTTCTGCAATATCTAAATGTGCTAATTCTGCAATATTTTTTTCGTTTACTTTAAAATTTAATGACTCTTTACGTAAGCGAGAACCAGAACATACGGGGCAACTTACTTTATCCATATATTCTTTTGCCCATCTTTTTATAGCTGTAGAGTCAGCTTCTTTAAATTGGTTTTTAATAAAATTGGCTATCCCTTCATAATCTATTTTATAAGTACGTTTTACACCAAGGGTTTTAGAATCTACCTCAAAACTTTCAAAACCACCATGTAGCAAAATATCCATTGCTTTTTCGGGTATTTTTTGAATAGGGTCTGTTAATTGAAATTCATAGCGTTGTGCAATTGTTTCAATTTGCTTAAAAGCCCATGATTTTTTGTAGGGACCTAAAGGCGCAATACCACCAGCTTCTATGGATTGCTTTTTATCTGGAAAAATTTTCTTTTCATTTACTACATATACATGGCCCAGTCCGCTACAATCTGGACACATCCCCTTTGGGGAGTTAAAAGAAAAGGTATTAGGTTCTGGGTTTGGATAAGAAATACCAGTAGAGGGGCACATTAAATCTCTACTAAAATAACGCGCTACTATTTCTCCTTCTTCTAACACCATTAAAACATTATCGCCACTGTACATTGCGGTATGTATGGTTTCTGATAATCTTTTATCAAATTCTTCTGTATCGGTAGCTACCTTTAAGCGATCTATTACAATTTCAATATCATGAACTTTGTAACGGTCTACTTTCATACCTTTTACAATGTCTTTTATCTCACCATCTACCCGTACTTTTACAAAACCTTGTTTTGCAATTTGCTCAAAAAGCTCTCTATAATGTCCTTTTCTAGATTTTATAACTGGTGCAAGAATATTAATTTTTTTACCTGTATAATCTGCTTTAATAAGCTCTTTTATCTTTTCATCACTATAACTCACCATTTTTTCTCCTGTATTATAACTATAAGCATCACCAGCGCGTGCGTATAAAAGGCGTAAAAAATCATAAATTTCAGTAATGGTGCCTACTGTTGACCTTGGCGATTTAGAAGTTGTTTTCTGTTCTATGGCAATTACAGGAGAAAGGCCATCAATTTTATCTACATCTGGCCGCTCTAAACCTCCTAAAAATTGTCTTGCATAAGCAGAAAATGTTTCAATATACCTACGTTGACCTTCTGCATAAATGGTATCAAAAGCTAAAGAGGACTTGCCACTACCAGATAATCCAGTAATCACAACCAATTTTTCTCTTGGTATGGTAATATCTATATTTTTTAGGTTATGAGCACGAGCTCCTTTTACCTCTATGTTTTCTTCGTAATTTATCATTTTTCTTTAAAAGCAAAGCTGTAAAAATACGGTTTTGCTATTTAATTATGAAGTTAACTTCATTTCGTTTTTGAGAATTAAAACTTAGTATTATTTTTAATCCTTTAATCGATATAATTTTTTGATATGCAACTATTAGGAATAGGGTCTAGAATAAACCATTCAGAATTTGGAAAAGGCGTCATCACCAATGTTACTTCTAAGCATTATTGGGTTACTTTTATAGAAAACGGATTGGAAACTATTGATTTAATTGATGATTTTGAAATTATTGATGCTGTTGAAGATGAAGTAGATACCATTAGTTTCTCTGAAGTAGAACAGTCTTTAATTTCTATTTTAAGAAAATGGAGCGATGCTTCTTCTGTAACTCCAATTGCTGACAAGTGGCGTGGCGGTAATTTAATAATGGAGGCTGGTGATGCTAATCTTTCTAATAAAGAAGTGCCTATACATACCTTCTTTCATAAAATAGTAATGGTAAGAGATCGGATCCGTGTGATGGAACAAAAAATAAATGCTAGTAAAAATTTAGATGATCAAGAAAAAATAGATTTGCAACAATATATTACAAGAATTTATGGTAGTCTAACCACTTTTAATGTATTATTTAAAAATAAGAGTGATCATTTTGTTGGCGAACGAACCAAATAAGAATTTGTAAGATAATAAAAGCGTTTCAAAATCCTAATTTTGAAACGCTTTTATTTTTAAATAAGGTATAGGAATATAGTTACTTTCCTTCAAAAATTCTTACTTCTTTTCCTTTACTATAATAGATATCATCAGAAACATTATCAACATCATAAATAGGCTTATTATTCGTCATCATAATTTTGTCGATTTCTTCTCCTGTTTCTTTATTTACTTTTACAAGAACTTTTTCTCCTTTTTCACCTTTAGCAAAAATTAAACTATAATTATCAGTTTCTTGCATCGCTAAAAAACGATCTTGAACAAATTGTTGACCAAATCTCCCAGCATAATATCCAGCTTCACCAATTGCCTTTGTTTTTTCTCCAAACACAGCACTGGTATTACTAGAAGTAATATTACCCTCACTATCTCTAGTGGTTACTGTAACTTCTGTTGTAGCTAAACTTCCTACTATTTGCCCTGTTATAAATGCGGTTTTTAGTAAAAGCCTACCAAATTCCCCTGGTTGTACATATTTATTATGAAAAACAACTTCACCAGCATCATTAATACCCACAACTTCATTCTCACCAGAAATAGAAACATTATTGGGGAAAATTTCTAAACTAGAAATCATTTTTTCATTTTTTAATTTAAGTTTTGCATATGGTTTAGGTTTGGCATCACTTGTTTGATTAAAACGATATAATTTTTCATCATTATAAACAATAAAATCACCACTTTTTTCATCATACTTTGCCATAGTAGGCCTTTTTTCATTAAGCTTAAGATTACCTTTCCAGATTTTTTTACCTGTTTTATAATCTACCATATTGGCATATGTAGCTGTAATATATAGTATTCTTCCATTATTTGTTTTTTCTAAAAAGAAAATAGGGTCTTCCTCATCATCACATATTTTTACATCTTTTTTCCATTCTTTGCCTCCTTCTTTATTTAACAACATCATTTCATCATCATACACGTAGAGAAAGTCTTTATCTATTGGTATTACAGATTTAATACCTTTTCCTTTAGGATCTTTTTTCCACTCTTTGGTACCAGTGTTATAATCATAAAAATTAAATCCTCTGTAATGTGCTAATAACATTTTATCTTGCCAATCTTCAAAAAGTACTAAATATTTAGTTTTTAGTGGATCTTTCCATACTTTATTTCCACTTCTTGAATCATACAAATTAATTAAGCTTTTATTATTTAAAAAACCCTTGGTTTCTACAGTTATTAGTTTTTTTCCATCATTTGAAACTCTAAAGTCTGATATTTTCTTTTCTTCTTCCTTCCATAAAAGATCACCACTTGCTTTATCTAACACATAGAACTTAGATTTTACTAGGGCATAAATTATATCATCAGAATATTCCATAACATCTCTTAAACCATTTTTCTCTACTCCAGCTAATTTAGAAGCTGCTTGTAAAAAAGCACCATAAGTAGTAGACACTGTAGTTTTCCATTCCGTTTTTTTATTTGCTAAACTATATTTAGCGATAATAAGATTTTTACCTTCTAGACCTCTTAACAAAAAAGCATTTTCATCATAAAGATATTCTGCTTGGAAAAAATTTTCTTTGCCTTCTGGAGCGTAAAGTAAATCTCCATTTACGCTGTTGTATACAAAAAGCCTATTGTCAAAAAACTTTTGGATAAATGGAGTATCTTCAATTACAGTAAACTCAAGTGGAGCTTTGGTTATTGAACCAGTTTGTAAAAAATCAGCAGCAGTGTCCAAACCTGTTTTTTTTGGTTTATTTATCGTCCAAATTGTTTCTGCATCAAGAGGACTATATCCATGAACATTATTGCCTTCAGAAATAACGGCAATACCATTAACAGGTACAATTATTAAATCGTCTACTTTATTATCAAAAGTTAATGTTTTTTGAGGTTCTCTTTGCGCATAAATTAAACTTACACATAGTGTGCATACAAATAGTAATAAATTTCGTTTCATTTAGGTGGGTTTTTTAATTATGCCTTAAACTTAATTGTAGTTACTAATAATAGAAATTTTATGTTGTGAAATGCTATATTATAGAGGTTAATACTATCATTTGGATCATAAAACTATCTTTGTTATTGAATTACAAAGCAACCATTTATAAATTTTTGTATCTAATAGTCAACTACTCAATAACAAGAAATGAGTTAGTTTAAAAAAAGAATTTAACTTAGAAAAAAGGATCGGAAGGTCTGTATTTCTATTATTATTTAAAATTACTATGAAAACACTGACTAATTTTTCACTCACCTTATTTTTAATGCTAACAGTAACTGTTTCTTTAGCTCAAGAAAAAGTGCTTCAATTAGAACATCAAGGTAGAAAAGTAACAAAAACTATAAAAGAAAATAAAAGAGTCCGTGTAAAAACAAATGCAGGTGAGAAATTTAAAGGGCGTTTTGTTATTGTAGATGCTAATACAATTGCCATAAACGGAACCTCTATTGCGCTTAGTGATATTGAAAAAATAAAAAGAGATCCTATCTTTTTAAGTACTCTTGCTACTACTGGTTTTATATACCTTGGTGCAGTTACTATAGGAGTAGGAGCCATTGTGGCTATTTTTGTAGATGGCACTTCTGCCATTCCGTTTATTGCAGGTGGTGCTGGTCTTATTACTTTAGGGATTCTAGAGCCAGGTTACCTTCCTGCTAAAAAAATGGCTAAGGGTTGGAGCTTGTCAATTCAAGAAACTCTTGTAGAGTAACTTTATTTAGATACTTATTTTGCCGATACAATATGTACTAAACTCTTGTTAATATAGGGATAGGAGAGTAGAAAGTGAAATTAAGGTGCTAAATTTTGTTGGTTTAGAATAATGTATTTGAAAGTACTATGGTTGAAAATAAAAATACCCAGTAACATTATATAATGTTACTGGGTATTTTAATGACTAACGTATTATTGTTAGTTTCTTATTTGTATTCTACTAATATTGTTTCTAGCATGAGTTATACCAGTATTTCCTGTATAGAAATTAAGATCTAATCTATTAGGCTTAGGATTAAGGAAATTATTATCAATAATTGTAGCTGAATCGGCATTCTGTGAAATAATGCCATCAGTAGCAGCTCCTTGGAACGTATTATTTCTAATTGTAACAAATCTGGTTCCGTTTGACTTTACCCTTGGAGTACAATAATCGCTAAAACTATTTAAAGCAATATAACTTGTACCGTTATTTCCACCATTAGATATAAAGTTTTGAGAAATCAGAATATTTGAAGCTTGGTGTTCCAAACTAATACTTTCGCTAAATCTTTTATTGTTAGTGCCTCTTAATGTATTACCTATAATGTTTATATTTTTACATTTGGCTAATCCAATATTATAATCTAAAGCTTTTCCAAAAGTACATCCTGTAATAAGCATCCCATTCATATCTGTAACTACTCTTTGTGCTTCAGCAGCTCTTCTTCCAAATTGCCCGCTTCGTAATCCTCCTGGGTTACAAAATCCTGGTCCAGTACCTCTTCCATTAGATCCATCATTTCCGCAATCTATAATAACTCCTACGGTTTGATTTCCTGAAAACGTACAACGATCAATTAGTATTCTTTTCATCCACCTGATTGGGTTTGCACTAAATTTTCTGTTAAAAAGAATTCCATGAGTACAATTACTAAAAGCACAATTAACAACGCTTAGTCCTCCCATTGATTTTCCTCCAGTTGGTGTATTTGCTGTTCCTATTCCATTTACAGCATTACTAATATTTACTCTTCTTACAAGAACATCTTGTTTACCATTGATATCGATAGCAAAATTACTAAAGCCCAAATTGTTTTTTGCATTTATTCCAAGGTCTTCAATACGTGTTCCATTAGCTCCTACATAAAAGATTCCGTTAGATCTACCATTCAAAGTAATTGTTGTAGTACCTCTGCTTTCTCCGCGAATAAAAACTCTTTTATTCGGAAGTACTATAGGGCTGAATATTTGGTGATTTCCTCTAGGGATGTAAACGGTACCTCCAACCGGAGTTGCATTGACAGCATTTATCAAATTTTGAGCAAAATTTCCTCCAGCTCGTACTGTTGCTTTTGTTTCACTAAGAGTTATTACTGGATCTTCAGAAACAGAAACATCCTGATCTTCGTAAGGATCTTCACATGACATTATCATAAATACTGCGGTAACCCATAAAAAAGCTTTTGTTTTTGTGTTGATTTTCATTTTGTTGTTTTTTTTGTTCTAGATTAGATTTGTTAATTATTAGATTAAGACTCGAAGTTAAAAACAAATACTGAATTAAGAATAAATTTATTTGTTAAATTAACAATTTAATTATAAAACTATTAATTTTATAACTTTAAAAATAGGAAATCAATTTATTTTGGCTAGTTAATAAGACAAAATGATAATAGCTGTTTAATTTGATAGTCGTTTTTAATGAGGTTAAGTTGTTGTACATTTAGAAAAAAGTTGTACTATTTGCTAAAAGGAAGTAAGTTGAAGTAACTAAATTTTAATTTATATACAAACCCTTAGATTGTAAAAGTAGTTTTAAAGCATAGCCTTAAGATGTATACATTGGAATATTTCTAAAAATAGATCCGAAGAACTAGTTTCGTGTGGTTACTTACCAATACAAAACCTAACTACGCTTTATTTACAGTGCTTTAAGAGAAAAAGGGCACAAATACGGGATAAAATAGGCTAGAGAGAATCAAAAAACAGATAAGTATTTAAAAGTGTATACTTATATTTTACATGCTATTTTGTTTCCAAATTTAGTACATAAGCAAAGCATATACAGCAATTACACATCTAAATTAATTTGGTAAGACGTACTACGCCCTTTGCCCAATAATTTAAAAACACCTAATTCTAATAAATTTTGTAGATCTCTAGTTGTGGTTGCTTTAGATGTTTTGGTTATTCCAATGTACTTCCTAGCAGTCATACCACCTTCAAATCCATCGATGCCTTCTTCTAGCATTCTGCGGACAGCTTTTAGTTGTCTTTCATTCAATTTTGATTGGTAGCTATCAAAAAGTTTCGTTTTTTTCAATGTAAAATCAATAGTTGCTTCCGATGTGTCTAAAGCATTTAAGATTACATCCATAAAATAATGAAGCCAAGGCGTTATTTTATTGCTCATTTGTCCTTTCTCTAAGGCTTGATAGTATTGTTTCTTTTCCTTTTCAATACGCGTAGAAAGACTAATGAGTAACGGGCTATCTATGGTTTGTAAGAGTGCTTTTTCTGCAATAGCTCTTCCTATTCTTCCATTACCATCTTCAAATGGATGAATGCTTTCAAAGTATAGATGTGCTATTGCAGATCGAATAACTGCATGCTTTATTCGCAGCTTTCCTGTTGAAGCAGTATCGTTAAACCAATTTATAAATTGCTTTATTTCCTTGGGTACATCGGCTGAGGCTGGTGCTTCAAAATGAATTTTCTCTTTTCCCATAGCTCCAGAAATAACTTGCATGGGTTCTGTATGTGTTCGCCAAGCGCCAACTTTTAGCTGTTTTTCGTGTTGCAGTAACTGCTTATGCCATTCGAATAAGGTTTCTTTTGTAAGAGGCGCTCTAAAACTATTTTGCACACTTGTAACCAATGCGCCTATACCTTCGGCTCTACTATCTTTTACTTTTTCGTAAGAAGTGTTGATATTCAGGTTATTCCGAACAGAAGATATCACATCTTTTCTACTGAGGTACTCTCCTTCTATTTCTGAAGTTTTTATGGCTTCAGATACTAAAATATCTATTGTTGTCTGGATATGAGATGCTTTAGAAAGTCCTTTAGTAATTCCTTGAACTCTACCTACTTTTTTTTCAAAAGCATACAGTTTATCCTCTAACTCACCCTCGTTATACGTAAATTTTGTCCAATCTTTTTGTTGCCAATTGTATTTCATGAGCCAATTAAAGCGTTTATTCGGCTCAAATATAAGTAAAATATGAGTTGATTGTTAGTTTTAATCGGCTTAGGTTTTAAAATAGATTTCTAAAATATTGATGCGATTTGGTAAAATGGTTTTATTTCTAGGATAGTATTATTTGATTCGATCAAAGGTAATTTTATCCTAAAGGTTTTATAGCTTCTTAATATCAGACATGCGTAAGCCAGTAATTAGCTTTATAGCATCATTATCATGACCCAATTCTTTGAGTTTTTTACCAATCGCTATTCTATCCTCTTTAACGACTCTTTCTTTCTTGGTCTTAATTTTCCACTCTCGTAGCTCTTCTTTTGTTTCTCTACCAGCTCGTACCTACCATTTTTAGCTCATATACTTTTTAATGCATGAGGTAGTGGGCTTATTACTTAGAAGGTTTTAGAACAGGTTATTTTCCAATACAAAAATTCGCAAAAATATTCCCTAAAAGCTCATCATTGGTGACTTGCCCTGTAATTTCTCCTAAATGGTATAGCGCTTCGCGGATATCGATAGCCATTAAATCACTAGAAAGTTCATCTTCCATGCCTATTTGTACTTTTTCGATCTCTTCTAATGCTTTTAATAGTGAATTGTAATGTCTGGTATTGGTGACGATAGTTTCATTATTCAGTAGGGCACCTGTATTTACAAATGCTAAAAGCTTGTTTTGTAGTTCGGTTATCCCTTCTGTATGCTTGGCAGATACGAGTAGGGCAGTAGGGAGTGTTTCTTTAATGCTTGTTAAGTTTTCTTCTCTTAGGGTATCTTTTTTATTAATAATAACCAAAAGTTGTTTTAAAGGATATTTATTTTTTACTTTTTGTATTTCAACTTTTAATTTTTCAATACCATTTTCATCAGTAAATAGTGATGCACCATCTACCAGATAGAGAACTACCTCGGCTTTGTCTATTTTCTCAAAAGTACGTTGTATGCCCAAGCCTTCTATAACATCTTTGGTTTCGCGTATTCCCGCGGTATCTATAAACCGGAACCCAATACCGCCTATAGAAATTTCATCTTCTATCGTATCTCTTGTAGTACCTGCAATATCTGATACTATGGCGCGCTCTTCATTTAATAGGGCATTGAGTAAAGTAGATTTCCCTACATTAGGCTCACCAACAATGGCGACAGGAATTCCGTTTTTTATCACATTACCCACCGCAAAAGAATCAATTAGGCGTTTTAATACCAATTGGATGCGTTGTAATAAGTCTGTAAACTGATTTCTATTGGCAAATTCTACATCTTCTTCTGCAAAATCTAATTCCAGTTCAATTAGGGAAGCAAAGTTTAATAATTCTTCTCTTAGTTTTTTAATTTCACCACTAAAACCACCACGCATTTGTTGAATGGCTATTTGGTGGCTTGCTTCATTATCACTTGCAATGAGATCAGCAACAGCTTCTGCCTGACTTAAATCTATTTTTCCATTTAAAAAAGCACGTAGTGTAAACTCCCCTGCATTAGCAGTACGGAAGCCATTTCTTAGAAATAACTGTATCACTTGCTGTTGGATATAGGAAGACCCATGACAAGAAATTTCTACCACATCCTCTCCTGTATAGGAGTTAGGGCCTTTAAAAACAGAAACTAAAACTTCGTCTAGGACTTTTTCGTTATCTATAATATGACCTAAATGTATGGTATGGCTTTTCTGTTTTTTTAAATCTTTTTCTCTAATCGATCTAAAAAATGGAGCAACTGAAGCAATTGCATTTGCTCCTGAGATGCGTATAACACCAATTGCACCAGCACCAGATGGGGTTGCTAAAGCAATAATAAGATCGTTAGGAATCATGATACATTCGTATTTTGTGCAAAAATAGTGATTTGTTTGGAGTACTTTTAAGAAAGTATTATTACCGAAAATATAAATACTAATTTCTCAAATTAAACTTTGACAAAGAATCTTTGTAACATTTTACTAGCTCTTACGTCATATTATTAAATATCAAACCTGTTTTGGTAAAATCATCAATCAATAAAAATCAATCATCATGCAAAGAGAAAACAAACAACTTTTAGTACTTACCCATTTAAGTCAATTATTAGATATTATAACTGGTTTTGGAGGTTTTATAGTACCACTAATTCTATGGTTAAGTCAAAAAGATACTATAATAAACATGGATGAAAATGGAAAGGCTATTCTTAATTTTAGAATAAGCATGTTTATCTATTTTATAATAAGTATTCCTTTAATATTATTATTTGGTCTGGGTTTACTGGGTTTTCTAGTTATAGGAGTTTTAATGTTTATATATCCTATTATTAATGCATTGCGTGTAAATAATGATGAGCGTCCTTATTACCCCTTGAGTATTAAATTTTTATAAATTACTATAGCTTAAATTATGATATACTCTTTAATAATGGTATAAAATTAAAATCCCAATTCAAAATAATTTTGAATTGGGATTTTTCTCTATGTGGTTGATTATATACGTATTAATTGTTGTTTAACATTACGGGCATTACAAGCATAGTAACGTTTTCTCCTTCATCTAAACCATCAATTGGGGTTAAGATTCCTGCGCGGTTGGGTAAACTCATTTCTAAAGAAATATCATCTGAATTTAAGTTATTCAACATTTCTAATAAGAAACGAGAATTAAAACCAATTTGCATATCATCGCCTTGATAAGAACATGTTAATCGTTCTTCGGCTTTATTGCTATAATCTACATCTTCGGCAGAAATATTTAATTCTGCTCCAGCAATTTTAAGTCTAATCTGATGTGTTGTTTTATTAGAGAAAATAGAAACTCTACGCACAGAACTTAGTAATTGATTTCTAGAAATAGAAAGCACATTGGGGTTTTCTTTTGGAATTACTGCTTCGTAATTAGGATACTTACCATCTATAAGCCTACAAATAAGCTCCGTATTCTCAAAAATAAACTTTGCATTACTCTCATTATATTCAATTGTAACATCAGATTCGCTCCCTGCTAAAATACCTTTTAAAAGATTTAAAGGCTTTTTGGGCATAATAAATTCTGCTACTTGCGATGCTGTAATATCTGTACGTTGGTATTTTACTAATTTATGTGCATCTGTAGCAACAAATGTTAAGTTTTCTGGAGAGAATTGGAAAAATATTCCACTCATTACGGGTCTTAAATCGTCATTACCAGCAGCAAATATGGTTTTGTTAATAGCAGTTGCCAATATATCGCCAATAATTGTAGTAGCGCTAGGATTAGATAGTTCTACAGCTTTTGGGAATTCTGCTCCATCAGCATAAGCTAAGGCATATTTACCATGATTAGAGCTAATTTCTACCGTATGATTGTCTTCTACCACAAAAGTTAAGGGTTGCTCCGGAAATGTTTTTAAAGTTTCTAAAAGAATTTTTGCTGGTACGGCAATAACACCTTCACTCTCAGAATCTACATTTAAAACTGAACTCATTGTAGTTTCTAAATCTGATGCAGAAACGGTAAGTTGGTTTTGTTTAAGATCAAAAAGAAAATTATCTAAAATAGGTAATGTATTACTATTACTGATCACACCTCCTAAAATCTGCAATTGCTTTAGTAAATATGAGCTAGAAACTATAAATTTCATTCGTTATATGTTTTGTTATCGTTATCGTAATATTTTAATAAAAATCTTGTTATTACAAGAATAACAAAGGTATTTTAAAAGTCTTTTTTTTAGAAACAAACTTATCAACAGCTAAACTAAACAATAAGCCAATAAAAAGTGCATTATTTTCTGTTTAATTTTAATACAACTTGCAGTAAAACAATTACTTGTTCTATTTTTTAAATCTACATTAAAATTACAGTAGTAAAATAATGTTTATAAGTTCTCTGTCGCATTCCTTAATGTAGTGTGCTAATATTGTTATTATAAAAAATGAATTGTAATCGTATCTCTATAATCAAGACCTAATAAGGTAGAAGCACCACCTACAGTATTTAGATCACTTTTATAGATAGACAATTCTATGTATTCGGAGGAGTTAAATAAGGCTAAAAGATCTCCAGCTCCTTTTCGTTTTTCTTTCTCTAAATTAAAATTAATAATATCACTGTATTTATGGTGTATTTGCGTAATTTTTTTATTTCTAGCACTTAGTTCAAAAGGTCTTCCGTTGCGGTAGGCTTCAAATTGTTTTTTATGAATGTTTGTAATTACATTCCCAAAATTATCAATATAAATTACACTGCCTACTATACCATCTCCATTGTCCATTATTCTAGGGGAAAATTCTCGAATATCTTTTAATGCTTCAAAAGTTTTACCTACTACTTCTAAAGTACCTCCACGGGCTATATGACATGCTACTTTTACAAATACATCTAAAACAGGAAAAGAGCCATTTTCTGGATTTGGAATAGTAATTTCAACTACTTTTTCGGGTTTTACTTCAGAGGTGATAAATGAAATAACCCCATTATTTGCAGAAACAAAATAATGCCCATCTATTAAAGCAGCTATATGCTGATTTTCTGGAGTAGGTTCTGCATCTACTCCTATGATATGAATAGTGCCTTTTGGAAAACTTTTATAAGCATTTTTTAAGATGTAAGCACATTCAGGAATATTAAACGGACTTATTTCATTAGAAATATCAACAATTTTAACTTCTGCAGTTTCTTTGTAAATAGCCCCTTTTATTGCGCCTACAAAATGGTCTTTATGTCCAAAATCAGTAGTTAATGTAATGATTGCCATGTAGGACTGTTAATATGTTTTTTATTTAAAGAAAGCTATTTTACTTAAGTTTGTTAAACAAAATTACATAAAAAAATAAGCAAGAAAAATTTATATTGCAAAGACATCTTTAAAACCCACAATTCTTTGAAAGAACTGATAATAGAACTTACAGAAATAAGTCCAAGAGATTTTTTTGGACATCAGAATGAAAACATAGATTTTATAAAGAAACATTTTCCGAAACTTAAAATAGTTGCCAGAGGCAGTAAAATAAAAGTGTATGGCGATGATACTCTTTTGGAAGAATTTGATAGGCGTTTTACAATGCTTACCAATCATTTTTCTAAATACAATAAGCTAGATGAAAATAGTATAGAACGCTTGTTGATGAGCACTAGTAAAGACGATTTTACATCTTCTGAGAGTAGTGGTGAGGTATTGGTGCATGGAGTTAGTGGGAGATTGATAAAAGCACAGACTGTAAACCAACGTAAATTGGTAGATGCCGCTAAGAAAAATGATATGGTTTTTGCTATTGGCCCTGCTGGTACTGGAAAAACGTATACAGGCGTAGCATTAGCAGTACAGGCTTTAAAAGAAAAAAGAGTTCGAAAAATTATTTTAACCAGACCTGCAGTAGAGGCAGGAGAAAATTTAGGTTTTTTACCTGGCGATCTTAAAGAAAAATTAGATCCGTATATGCAACCGCTTTACGATGCATTACGCGATATGATTTCACCAGAAAAACTAACAATGCTTATCGAAAATGGGACCATACAAATAGCGCCTATGGCATTTATGCGAGGTAGAACCTTAGACAATGCCTTTGTTATTTTAGATGAAGCACAGAATACTACGCATGCACAGATGAAAATGTTTCTAACACGGATGGGAAAAAATGCACAGTTTTTAATTACGGGAGATCCTGGACAAATAGATTTGCCAAGAAGAACTACCTCTGGTTTAAAAGAAGCTTTGTTGGTTTTAAAAAATGTAGAAGGGATTTCTGTAGTGTATTTGGATGATAAAGATGTTATCCGTCATAAATTAGTAAAGAAAGTAATTGCTGCATATAAAAGTATAGAACATCAAAATTAAAAATTGCTTTTTTAAATCATTTTAGCTTTTAGCTAAACTTTAGAATATATAAATTTCGATTATCATATAAAATAGTACAGAATATACATAGCATGAGTAACACAATAATAGATACTAATTTTAATTTCCCAACACAAAAAAGTGTTTATAAAGGTAAGGTTAGAGAAGTATATCGTTTAGATGAAGATATCTTGGTGATGGTAGCAACGGATAGGCTTTCTGCTTTTGATGTGGTGATGCCTAAAGGAATACCATATAAAGGGCAAATTTTAAACCAGATTGCTACTAAAATGATGGCGGAAACTGAAGATATTGTTCCCAATTGGTTGCTTGCAACGCCAGATGCCAATGTTGCTGTTGGGCATGCCTGTGAACCGTTTATGGTAGAAATGGTGATTAGAGGCTATATGTCTGGACATGCTGCAAGAGAGTATAAAGCTGGTAAGCGAACTTTGTGCGGTGTTGCTATGCCAGAGGGAATGAAAGAGAATGATAAATTTCCGGAACCTATTATCACTCCAGCTACAAAAGCAGAAATGGGCGATCATGATGAAGATATTTCCAGAGCGGATATTCTTAGAAAAGGAATTGTTTCTGAAGAAGATTATATAATTCTAGAAAATTATACGAGAGCTTTATTTAAAAGGGGAACAGAAATAGCTGCTAAAAGAGGGCTTATTTTAGTGGATACCAAGTATGAATTTGGTAAAACCAAAACTGGTAAGATTGTTTTAATTGACGAAATACATACTCCAGATTCCTCCCGTTATTTTTATGCAGATGGTTACGAAGAAAGACAAAAAAGGGGAGAAGCTCAAAAACAATTATCTAAAGAATTTGTGCGTCAATGGTTAATTTCTAATAATTTTCAAGGTTTAGAAGGGCAAACTGTGCCTGATATGACGGATGACTATATTAATAGCGTATCTGAACGCTATATAGAATTGTATGAGAATATTACAGGAGAAACTTTTGTAAAGGCAGCTATTAATAATATTCAAGAACGCATAAAAAAAAATGTTTTAGCCTATTTAGAAAGCTAAAACATTCTCTAACTACCACAAGTTTAAGTTTAGTATATATAAGTTGTATTGTCTGATGTAGCTTTAGCAGCGCTATTTGCTATTTCAGCTGTTTGTTCTGTATGATTTCCTATTACATTATAATAGATAATTGCTGAAACTACAAAAGCAATTAAATACAAAAGACTTTTTATTTTTTGCGTAATACTCATACTGAGGTAATTGTTTGTTTGACATTATAAATATACTAATAAAATCGATAAAAAGCGCATTTTAACGTTATTTTATGCATTTTATCGATGATTTGATGTTTTGAATACATTTGAAATTTTATTCATACACCTCAACTTTTAGAAATTTGTACAACATACCTTAAAATAATAAACCAGAATTTACCCCCGTTTTTTTAGTAGTCATTGTTGAATATCTTGTATACCCTAAGAGTAAATCTTTTATATTGTTTTGGTGTGAATATAAAATACAAAAAGCCTTCCGATAATGGAAGGCTCTTTGCTTTCACAGCAATCATTTTCCCTCTATACCTGATAAGCAGGCAAGCTAAATACGAAAGAACTTCCTTCTTTTGGTTTACTTAATACTGTTATGGTTGTATCGTGTAAATCCATAATTTTTTTAACTATTGCAAGACCTAGCCCATAGCCTTGTCTTTTTACGTTTACGGTTTTTTCAACTTGTTTGTAACGGTCAAAAATAAAAGGCTGTTCATTAAGAGGTATTCCCCTTCCTGTATCTTTAATATTTATTTCTACACTTTTTCCTTTTTTAGACAGTGCTAAACTCACTTTACCATGAGACCCTGTATACTTAATTGCATTTTCAATAAGGTTTTGCAAGGCGCGTTCTACAAGGCTAACATCTGCATGCACCATACAATTTTCTTCAGGATTGTCTAATTCTAATATGATATTCTTTTGTTGAGCTATTACTCTAAATTTTGCAATTAAATCGTGAGAAAGTTCTGTGATGCTAAAGGGCTCTTTAATTGGCACAACCTGTTCTGCTTCTAATTTAGAATATTCAAATAATTGGTTAATAAGTAAAGAAAGCTTATCAACATTATCATGTGTTATTTGTAGGTATTCGTCTTTTTCTTCTTCAGAAAGTGAATTTCTTTTTATTTGTAGAGTTTCTATATATCCTTTTAGTACAGCTAAAGGTGTTCTTAGATCATGAGAAACATTAGCAATTAATTCTCTACGGAGCAAATCTACAGATTTCATTTTATCCATATTATCTACAATAGTATCTGCCATCTCATTAAAAGAATTCGCGAAAATTGCAATATCAGATGCATTTGAGTTTTCAATACGCGCTTCTAGATCACCTTCTTGAAAACGTCTTACGGTACCTGTTATTAAACGCAAGTTTTTTGTTAAAAACCATATGCTTATAAGACCAATAATGGCAGCAAAAATCATGGTAAGTATAGTAGCACCTACCCCTAATTTGGCAAAATATTGTCCCATAAGATCATTACTGACTAACTGAAATTCTTGCCCAGCTAAAATTATATATACAAAACCTTCATGTCCATCTACATTAAAGGGTGCAGCTGAGAATATTTTTTGTTTCCCAGGGTTTCTGGGGTCATCTCCTAGAATATAGTCTTGTCCTTTATTTTTTATGAAAGACTTTATAGGTGGCAGAGAAACTACTTTTTGAGCATCTTTTTCATCATGATCAAGTACAACGGAATATAAAACCTCTCCCGTTTTGCTTAGCAAATACACTTCTATGCTCTGGTTTACCGCCATCATATCGTGCATTAAACTACCAAACAGTTCTTTATTTACACTTCCGTCTTCCATAAAAGGAGAAGCATCTTTAAATTTTTCGGCAATAACATGGTTAGCAACATCTGCATTAATACGCTGTGTTGTTTCTTCATTATGCTTATTAGCAAAATAGGCAGTAATAAGGATATAAGATCCTCCCATTAAAAGCACTAGAAAAACAAATGCTAACCATAGTTTCTTTACAAGAATTGGTGTTAATGTTTTTTCAGAGTTTTTCACGCTATAATATCTTCATTAAATTTATAACCTACGCCCCAACTTGTTAAAATATAGGTTGGGTTTGCCATATCTGACTCTATTTTTGCTCTTAATCTATTGATATGTGAGTTAACCGTATGTTCATATCCATCAAAATTATAGCCCCAAATAAGGTTTAATAGCTCTGTTCTACTATAGCTTCTCCCTGGGTTTGAAGCCATTAAAACCAACAACTCAAACTCTTTGGGTGATAATTCAATTTTAGAATTGTCTAATACTACTTTGCGTTTTTCAATATCAATAAAAATACCTTCTCCTGTAATAGTAGTAGTATTCGTATCTGTAACCTTAGTTGTCTCTGCTCTTCTCATCACAGCCTTAATCCGAGCTAGTAATTCTCTAATGCTAAATGGTTTAGTGATGTAATCATCTGCTCCAATTTCTAAGCCTAATACTCTATCTATTTCTTCGGATTTAGCTGTTAGCATAATCACTGGTGTATTTTTTTTTGTCCTTAAGTTTTTGCAAATCTCAATACCGTCCATGGAAGGTAAAGAAATGTCTAAAAGAATAAGATCATAGTTATTTTCCAATGCCATATTTAAGCCTAACGCACCATCCATAGCTTTGGAACTGGTATAATTTAAATCTGTAAGGTGAATTTCTAGTAATTTTACAATACCTGGATCATCCTCTATAATCAATATATCTTTCATATTATATACAAATGAAGTTAAAAAGTGTCACACAAAGATCACAACCTAATTTAAACTCACAAAACAAGTATAAATAACTTAAAACTAGTGTTTTAGATGTGAGATGTCATTAATTATTGGTACAATAGCCGCAATCTTTATAGAATCCTTACAAAACCGTTCTTAGATTTCATTTTTTTGTAAATAGTATGGGAATAAATTGATTATTTAGTCGTGAAAAACAACTTTGAGTAGTTTGTAGAATGTACTCAAAATTCTTAGTTAAAATTAATTATGATTTTTATAGAGATCATAATTGAATATTTTTACTAAAACTATTTATTATAGTAATAAGGAGGTTTGTCATAATCAACACGAGCTATGTTTAATTAAGAGTTGGTGCTTTATTTTTTATATATGATTTGAAAACTTATCTGACTACAAAAAATTAAATTCATTAAAGATTTAGTTACATATTATAATAATTCGTTTTAAAATTTATTTAACTGCTGTAACGATATACCCTTTTTTTCTAAGTAAATTAATTACTCCCGCTTCACCAATTAAATGTGCAGCTCCTACACCATAAAAAGTTGCTTGTTTTTTAGAATGCATTTCTATTTTAGGAATCCAGTTTTTATTACGATTTGTTAGCATTAAATCTTTATGGGCTGTCATTGTTAAACTATCATCATTATCAATCATCTTTTCTATTTCTACTAAATTGTTGTTATGATGTAAAGCAAGCATTTTTTGAAATTCTATTTTTTCATCTTTTAAATTACCTTTTACAGCTTTTAGTAAATCAGTTACTTGATCTTTATATGGAATATCATCGAAAACTTTTAATTGCTCGGCAACTGTTTCTAAGCCTAAAACTTCTTCATTTTGTTCTTGGGCAACTTTCATTAATTCTCCTTCAAAAGACTGTATTGGGCAATCTAATAATTTTGTGTATAACATTGAACTTAAAAAGAAAGGCTTAAAGGTAGCAAAAGTGCTAAGAGGGGCTCCCATTTCTGTTTGCATGAAAGTATCTAAAGTTTTGTATTCCTCATTTGTGGTAAAATCTTTAATGTTTTTACCATTTTTCATAGCGATCCCCTTCATCATATTTCCCTGCATATTTGGATCATCCATATCTAATTCTAAAACTAATAAAGAAGTGTTGTCTAAAGCTGTTTTAATTTTTGTATCTAAAGTTGCATCACAAGTCATATGGATTGTACCGTATAGATAAGAAGATTGTTCTAAACCATTTCCGGAAATTTCCCAAAGCAAAGCATTTTCTAATTTCTGCGCTTGTAAACTTAAGATACTTATTAAAATGAGGGTAATACTCAAAAATGTTTTTTTCATGTTTTATAATTTTATTGATTAGTAGCACTCTAATTAGATATGTTACAGAGTTAGATAATTTAATTTGTTATTTCTTTAAAATCTTTCCAAGTTAATTTTTCTAGACCAGTATTTTCTTTTATAATATTCAGAGCTATTGCTGCTCCTAATGTGTCAACTTTTATACCCTTAAACTTTTTTAAAGTGCCGATAAAAAACACACTTATAATTGGCCAAAGTGCTAATGTTATTGCCTGAGATAATCCATATCTATTGGTTGGTGTTAAAATCATTGACGGTTTAAAAATACTTAATCTTTCAAATTTTAAGGCTTCTAATTCTGCAACTAATTCTCCCTTAATGCGTAAATAAAAGGATTTAGATTTTGGATGTATCCCTACTGAAGCTAATAGTTGAAAATGTTTAATTCCATTAGCTTTACAATTTTTAGCAAAATCTAAAACTGCAATTTTATCTATTTTAATAAAATCTTCCTTGCTCACTTTTGAAGGTTCTCCAACGCCTAAAGTACAAATAGCAATATTATGGCCTGATGTAAATTTTTGATACGAATCTGGATTAAAAATAGATATAGTGTGTTGTACAATACGAGAATCGACAAAATTTTGAACAGGTCTACGACCTAAAAGAGTAATTGTAGTAACTTCTTGAAGCTTTAATAAGGTTTTTAAGGTTTCATTCCCTACAGCACCTGTTGCACCAAGAAATATAATTGAATGTTCTTGCATAATAATGAATACAAATATGGCCTAAATTTAAAAAGAAATATTTTGCTCATAAGAGCATCTATAATTTCAGTTATATGACGGTACTTTTTTCACTTAAATACTTCCAATATCGCTTGGGCACATGCTGTGTATGCAGTTTAGGATTGATTCTGGATTTTATGTTTGTACTTTTAAAATAATTGTTCCACAAGTCCTGAAAATGATATTCTTCCCCAGAAAAAGTATCGTTTTTTAGGATGCTATTGGTAAAAACTTCTTTTATGTCTAAAGAAACAATTTCTACAGATTCTAAATTGTAATAGATGCCATACTTTCGCTTTATATCGTAAATAAGCCATTGTTGGTCCGCATAACGGTTCTTAAAATGTTTAGAAATGAGTGGTAAAACATCAAAATCTGGTTCTATATTGGCAAAGTAAATACCATCTTGTGTTAATTGAAAGCGGACAAAAGCCTCCATACGATGTTTTTCTCTTCCAACTGATTTTGTCAATTGGCTAATTTTTAAAACGGTACTATCTGAATAGTCAGACTGAATAGCTGTAGTATTTGCAAATAATTTTCTAATATAGCGATAGAGTAGGAGTTCAATTCCATTTTTTTCACTCAAAAATGCAAAGTAAATATTTTTTATAGCTAAATAACTCTTTTGTTGAATACCATTCCAAACACGTTTTGCTTTACTAACATCGGTATATATCATTTCTCTTTCTGAGAATAACCCATTTTGCTGCACAGTATCTTTTTGGATATCAGAAACAGTGATTTTTTCATCGAAAGCAATAAAAACAGCTGTTAAAAAGCCATTGAAACTACCATCATAACTTAAAATCGTTGCTTTTTCCATAATCTGTATATTTTTAGTTAAACAAACTCAATTGTGAACTATAATTTTTTCTAAATTTTCCAACAGAATTTTGTAAAATCATTCCTTTTATTTTATCACCCTCTAAATCTTTGCGTTCCCATTGGTTAGAATCGCAAATAATAAAATATTTTGCTCTATTTGAGGCGACTCCAATTTTCTTTAAATGTTCCCAATTTAGTTTTCGGAAGCGCCTAGCAGCTATAATCTTAGCAATAGATTTTATTCCTAAACCAGGAATCCTTGCCAAAAGGTGTTTATCCGCCTTATTAACATCTATAGGGAACAAGTTTAAATTTCGTAATGCCCAACTTAACTTAGGATCAATATCTAAATCTAAATTTGGGTGATTAGTATTTAAAATTTCTTGTACATTAAATCCATAAAACCGCAATAGCCAATCGGTTTGATATAATCTATTTTCACGTAACATCGGTACTTTAGAGCCTAAAGAAGGTAATCGTTTATCTTCTGCAACGGGTACATAACCAGAGTAATACACACGCTTCATATGATAGTTTTTATAATAGTGTGTTGCTGAGTACATAATGTCTTTATCAGATTCTCCAGTTGCCCCTATAATCATTTGTGTACTTTGCCCCGCAGGGGCATATACTGGAGTACTTTTAATAATTTTTTTCTCTGCTTTATATTGGATGATTTCATTTTTAACCTTAAGCATCGGTTTTGTAAAATCTTCATGCTTTTTATCTGGCGCTAACAATTTTAGTCCAGAAATGGTAGGAATTTCAATATTAACAGATAAGCGATCTGCATAGAGCCCAGCTTCACGCATTAATTCATCGCTAGCCCCAGGAATAGATTTTAAATGAATGTAGCCATTAAAATTTTCTTCTCTACGTAATTTTTTTGCTACAGCAACAAGGCGTTCCATAGTATAATCCGCATTCTTAAAAATACCAGAACTTAAAAATAGTCCCTCTATATAATTTCTTCGGTAAAAATTTATAGTCAAGTCTACTACTTCCTGAATCTTAAAGGCGGCACGTTTAATATCATTGCTTTTACGGGTAACACAATATGCGCAATCAAAAATGCAATGATTCGTTAATAAAATCTTTAAAAGTGATACACACCTACCATCTTCTGTATAGGTATGGCATATTCCCATTCCACTACTATCTCCTAAACCTTTGGTTGAATTTATACGTTTACTACCACTGCTAGAACAAGACACATCATACTTAGCAGCATCTGCTAGGATATTTAATTTTTCTTTGATGCGAGTAAAATTCATAATTTTAATTAAAAACAATCCAAAAATATGGAATTATTCCTAATATTGGAAATATTCCATGAATAATCTTGGAATATTTCCAATATTATAATTAGATACTTTTTAGAAAGTACTATTTTTTGAAAATATTCGATTTTTAAGATAATAAAGAGGTATTTGACCTTATTTATGTAACGATATATAGAAAATAAATGTTAAACTTAAAAGATAATTTCTATTTGAAAATATTTACCTTTAGATTAGCGTAGAGAAACTAAACTAAACTAACTTTTTATGAAAAAGAATTACATAGCTGTAGTACTTTGTTTTGCCTATTTCTTTTTATCTGCACAAACAGAATTCATTACCACTTGGAAAACTGATAATTTTGGAATTTCTGTTTCAGACAACAATCAAATTATAATTCCTACACATCCAGATGAATTTTATAATTATACTGTAGACTGGGGAGATGGCTCCTCAGATACTAATGTTACAGGAGATATTACGCACACTTATGCCACAATAGGTACTTACCAAGTTTCAATATCAGGTGATTTCCCAAGAATATATTTTAATAATAAAGGAGACTTATCCAAAATTTTAAGTGTTGATCAGTGGGGGGGGATACAATGGAAATCTATGGAGAATTCTTTTTTTGGGTGTAATTCATTAGATGTTGTTGCATCTGATATCCCAGATTTGTCACAAGTTACTTCATTAGAAGGTATGTTTATTCGTTGTTCAAGTATTAGGGGTAATAGTGCTATAGAGCAATGGAACACAGCATCTATAATTAATATGAAAGCAATGTTTGCATTAACCTTTGGATTTAACCCAGATATTAGCGGATGGGATGTTAGAAATGTTACTAATATGGAATCAATGTTTTTATCCTCAAGTTTTAATCAAAATATCAATACTTGGAATACTGCTAATGTAACTAATATGAAGAATATGTTTTCAGGGTCCCCATTTAACCAAGATATAAGCAATTGGGATGTTAGTAATGTTACCGATATGTCTAATATGTTTTCTTATGCTAGAAGTTTTAATCAAGATATAGGCAGTTGGGATGTCAGCAATGTTAGAGATATGTCTAGCATGTTTTCTAATGCAACGAACTTTAATCAATATTTAAGTGGCTGGAATGTTAGCAATATTACTGATATGTCTAATATGTTTACTAATGCAGTAAGCTTTAACCAAGATGTTAGTATTTGGGATGTTAGCAATGTAACCAATATGTCTAATATGTTTTCTAATGCTGTTTCATTTGATCAGAATTTAGGAAGTTGGAATGTTGCACAATTAACTGATGCTGGAAATATGTTTGATGGAGTTACACTATCTATAGCAAATTATGATGCTATTTTAAATGGATGGGGTAGTCTGGCAACTCTTCAGCAGGATGTTGAGTTTAGCGCAGGAAACAGTTTATATTGTATTGGTGCAGATGCAAGGCAACTTCTTACAACCTCTTTTAATTGGAATATAGATGATAGAGGAGAACGTTGTAATGCTCCTAATGAAAATCAACTACCTTTTGTTACCACTTGGAAAACAGATATATTTGATGCATCTGATTCTAGTGTTACCATTCCAACTATAAGCGGAGGTTATAATTATACTGTGAATTGGGGAGACGGATTAGAAAATACCAATGTAACTGGTAATATTACGCACTTATACTCAACCCCGGGGACTTACACCATTTCTATTTCGGGTGACTTTCCAAGGATACATCTATCATCATCGCCAGATAATAGTAAAATAATTTCTATAGATAGTTGGGGAGAAATAGAGTGGTTGTCTATGAAAAATGCATTTAGATCGTGTGTAAACTTGGATGTTAAGGCTAATGATATACCAAATCTTTCTAGAGTAAGTTCAGTTGAAAGAATGTTTAGTGAGTGTCTAGAATTAGTTGGTAATGAAACTATGAACAATTGGGATGTAAGCAACATTAAAAATTTCAAAAGCATGTTTAGTAGTGCGTTTTTATTTAATGGCAATATTTCGAACTGGAATGTTTCAAATGGAGAATCTTTCTCTGGGATGTTTAGTGCAGCAAATGTATTCAATCAAAATATAGGGGATTGGGATCTCAGTATGGCACAAGATTTAAGTTCTATGTTTAGTTATGCGCGGTTGTTTAACCAAGATATTAGTCGTTGGAATATATCTAATGTATCTGATATGAGTTCTTTTTTCAATAATTCTGGTCTTTCTAATGAAAATTATGATAAAATTTTAATAGGTTGGAGTCAACTTCCTTCCTTACAAACAAGAATTCTATTTGAAGCACCTAACAACCAATATTGTGAAGCTGCTACTGCCCGTCAAAATATTATTGACACTTATGGTTGGATAATTAATGATGCTGGTATTGGTGCAAACTGCCCAGAACCCCAAAGGCCGTTTATCACGACTTGGAAAACAGATAACCCTGGAATGTCTAGTCTTAACCAAATTACTATACCAGCTACAGGAACTAATTATACTGTAGATTGGGGAGATAGTTCTCCTCCCACACTAGAAAGTGGAGTAGCTACACATACATATACTACTCCTGGTACTTACACTGTACGTATTACAGGCCCTCTAGAGGCTATAAGTTTTGATAATGATGGTGATAAAGATAAAATACTAACCATTGAACAGTGGGGTAATACACAATGGGTGAATATGAGAAGTGCTTTTAAAGGGTGTTCTAATCTAAATATAACCAATCCATTTATTGATAATCCAGACTTAAGTTTTGTAAACGATATATCTAGCATGTTCTCTGGTGCAATAGTTTTTAATCATGATATAAACGGTTGGGATGTTAGAAATATTTCGGATATGTCTAATATGTTTTCTGGAGCAATAGCTTTTAACCAAAATATAAGTAACTGGAATACTTCTTCTGTATTTACTATGACAAATATGTTTTTTAATGCTACAAATTTTAATCAAGATATAGGTAGGTGGACTGTTAGCAATGTTACCGATATGTCTAATATGTTTTCTAACGCAACAAGTTTTAACCAAGATATAGGCAGTTGGGATGTCAGCAATGTTAGAGATATGTCTAGCATGTTTTCTAATGCAACGAACTTTAATCAATATTTAAGTGGTTGGAATGTTAGCAATATTACTGATATGTCTAATATGTTTACTAATGCAGTAAGCTTTAACCAAGATGTTAGTATTTGGGATGTTAGCAATGTTACCGATATGTCTAATATGTTTTCGAATGCTGTTTCATTTGATCAGAATTTAGGAAATTGGAATGTTGAACAATTAAATGATGCTGGAAATATGTTTGATGGAGCTAAACTATCTACTGCAAATTATGATGCCTTGTTAATAGGATGGAATGCTCAAAATTTACAGCCAAATTTAAGCTTTCATGGTGGTAATAGTCAATATTGTCTTGGAGAAGCGGCAAGAACTAACATGATTAATGCTACGGGAGATAATTGGATCATAACAGATGGAGGCCCTGCATCACCCATAGTTAATGGTTTAGCAAATCAAAACGCAGTAGACTCATATACTTTACCTATAATTGAAGGAATTAATCTTACAGGTGCAGAGGCATACTACACTGCTCAAAATGGTATGGGAACTCGTTATGATGCGGGAGATGTTATTAATTTTAATGATTTTTCTACGTATCCTATAACGCTTAATATTTATGATGGTGCTGGCACTTGCTCAGATGAAAAAAGTTTTGAATTAACTATTACGGAAACTCCGTTTATGGGAGAAGCTTTTATTACCACCTGGAAAACAGATAATCCAGGGGTTTCAGCTGATAACCAGATTACAATTCCTACCCATCCAGATGAAATTTATAATTATACTATAGATTGGGGTGATGGAAATACAGACACAAATGTTATAGGTGATATTACACATACTTATGTTGTTCCAGGAATCTATGAAGTCTCAATTTCTGGAGTTTTTCCAAGTATTGCTTTTGAAGGAATTGGTGATGCTGAAAAAATAACAGCTGTAAATCAATGGGGAGATATTGAATGGAAAAGTTTAATGCAAGCTTTTAGAGGAGCTATAAATATGGATGTATTGGCTGTTGACACTCCAGATTTATCGCAAGTAACTAGTATTAGTGGAATGTTTAGATTATGCACATCACTAATAGGTAATGCTTCTTTTAATGAATGGGATGTATCTCAGCTAACTTTTATGACAGAAGTATTTAATCAAGCTACTTCTTTTAATCAAGATATTAGTAATTGGGATGTTAGTAATGTGGTTAATATGGGAAGTATGTTTATAGGTGCTACTTCTTTTAACCAAGATATTAGTAATTGGGATGTTAGCAAAGTAGAGAGCTTGCAAGCTATGTTTCAAGGAGCTTCTTCTTTTAATCAACCTATTGGTAGTTGGAATGTTAGCAATGTAACTAATATGACGCAATTTTTTGCGGGTGCTTCTTCTTTTAACCAAAATATTGGTCTGTGGAACGTATCAAATGTGGAAACTATGAATGGAATGTTTGGAGGCACAACCTCTTTTAACCAAGATATATCAAGTTGGGATGTTTCTAATGTTACTTCAATGAGTTTTATGTTTGATCAAAGTAGTTCCTTCAATCAAGATATTAGCAATTGGAATGTAAGTAATGTTACTGATATGTCAGCTATGTTTCAAGGAGCTTCTTCTTTTAATCAAGATTTAAGTGAATGGAATATTACTAATGTTACTCAAATGGAAAGCATGTTTAATAATTCAAACCTTTCTAATGATAATTACAATAAAACCTTAATCGGTTGGAGCCAGTTACCCAATTTACAAAATAATGTAAGATTAGATGCTCCACAAAACCAATACTGCGATGCAGCTGATGCTCGCCAAAGTATTATAGACACTTATGATTGGACTATAAATGATGCAGGTAAAGTACCATTATGTAATGAAGATACTGATTTAGATGGAATCTTTGATCATTTAGACAGTTGTTTAAATACAAGAGAAGGTGTAACTGTAGATGAGAAAGGCTGTGAAATAATTGCTCCAAATGCAATTTCTGTTTACACAGAAACACCTTCTTGTGTAGGTGAATCTAATGGTAGTATGCTCATTTCTACAACCTTAGCAGGTTATCTTTTTAATGTAGAAATTACAGGAGAAAATTTTATGGACTCATATACAGCGATCTCTCTTGATGAAGGACTTAATGTAAGCGATTTGAGTGTTGGTAGTTATACTGTTGAAGTTACAATGCCCGATATTTTTTATGAACAAACATATGGCGTATATATAAACGAAATCAATGCGATAGCAGGGAAAAGAGAGTCATTAGATTTTGATACTAAATCTGCTATTTACGACGTTTTTGGAAGTAAAGAATATGAGGTAAATCTAAATGGAAAACTCATAAGTTTTACATTTAATTCTACTGATCACCATAAAATTTACTTAACAGGACTAAGCAATACAAATGCGATAACAATTTCTGGAATAAGTGCTTGTCAAGGTAAAATTTCAGATAGTTTTAGTTTTTCTAATGAAATAGTATTATTTCCCACCATAACATATGGTAAAGTATATGTTGCAGGTAGTTTTGATGATCTAGTTGTAATGGTTTATGATCTTACAGGTAGGCTAATTTTGAATAAAAAAATTACAAAAGGAGAAGATAATTATATTAACCTAGAAGGACAACCTACCGGAATGTACCCAGTACAAATAATATCAAAAGGAAATAAACAAACATTTAAGCTAATCAAACAATGAGAATAATAACAGAAAAGTTTTACGCAATACTAGTAATTTTTACTTTTTCAATCTTATTAGGTTCGTGTGGAGGAGGAGATTCACCAACTGCTGAAAATCCAATGCCAGATCCTACTGAACAATTACAATTACCAGTAAAAGTTATAGGAACTTTACCAGAAAATGGAGAACCCTGTTCAGATTATGAAGAAGTTTCTGGAGATCCAACAAAAGTACAAGTAAAATTTCGCTGGAATGAGGCAGAATTTGCTGATAATTATGAACTTAGTGTTCTTGAAAATCAAACACAAGTTAATACACTAACAACTTCTGCACTAGAAACAGATATAATATTAGATAGAGGAAGAACCTATACTTGGTCTGTAAGTTCAATAAATATAGATGGGGAAACTTTGGGTGATACTTATTCTTTTACAACTCCTGGTATACCTGTAGGCAATTTTGCGCCATATGCTGCTGCAATAACAGTAGAATTTAATTCTGATCTAGCAGAAATCAACATTTCTTGGATGGGTAATGATGAAGATGGTGATACACTTACTTATGATATTACTATTATTGAAAATGATATTGTTATTTTTGAAGAAGTTGATTTTACTTTAGAAGCAATTGCTCCTGTAAGCTATATAAGCAACGAGCAATATACTATTGAAATCATTTCAAAAGATTCTTCAGGCAGTTTTTCAATATCTAAAGTAACAGCAATAGCGCCTGAATAAAAGCTTTAATATTTCTTTTTTTTTTGGATATATTCCATAAATTATATTGGAATATATCCATTTTTTGTATATTTGATTTTTATGTATGAGGTTATTTTACTAAAAAATACACTTGAAATGGAAAACGAAATCACATTAAAACGCTTTATAGCAGTTAGGAGAGATTTAGGCTATACACAAGCTGAATTTGCAAAACTGTTAGGTATTTCTACTACTACGGCAGATATTGAACGTGGAAGAACTAAACTTTCTGGAAAAGTAGTTACTGAGCTTCTAAAGCAGTTTAAAATAAACCCACTTTGGTTGTTTGGTGAAAGTGATAGTCAATATATAGAAACTTCACATACTAGCGTAATTCCTAAAGTAGTTACTGTAGATACCGAAGATAATGAGAATATGGTTTTAGTAAACGCAAAGGCAGCTGCGGGTTATCCTCAAAATATTGCAGATACTAGTTGGTACAAAAAATTGCCAGCTTTTGATTTACCTATTCCAGAATTTAGAAATGCAACCTATAGAGGTTTCCAAGTTGAAGGTGATAGTATGTTGCCAAATTTAAAACCAGGCGAATGGGTTTTAGCAAAAGCTACAGAACATATAGATCATGTAAGTCCTAATAAAATATATGTTGTGGTTTTACAAGATGCGGTGTTAGTTAAAAAAGTAGAAAAAAAGCCAAATTCTAATAATGTCACTTTAATATCATTAAACGAAAATTACCCTCCTTACGAAATAAAACCTTTTCAAATTCAGGAAATGTGGGAGGTGAGTAGTAAAATTACTTTTGGAGTTGATGCTACTACAGAAACTGGCCTTTTAAGACAGCTACAAGATTCTATGAACGATTTAAAGCGACAATTAAAACAAGTTGATTAGTTGCTTATAAACAAAAACTCAAGATATAAGTCTTGAGTTTTTGTTTATTTTGTAGCGAGAGCGGGACTTGAACCCGCGGCCTCCGGGTTATGAATCCGACGCTCTAACCAGCTGAGCTACCTCGCCGTTTATGTTAAACGGCTGCAAATATAAAGTTAAATTTCTACCTTATCAAAATAAGATTGGTAAAATATTATAAGAGTTTTGTTTTTTTATCATCGATAAATATATATATTGGTCACATTAAATAACATTAGCTATTAGCATGAGTGAAAAAATAAAATTTACAGTAGAGTTTGTGATCCAATCATCACCACAATTACTATATACATACTTATCTACACCATCAGGTTTATCAGAATGGTTTGCTGATAATGTAAACTCTAGAGGAGAGATGTTCTACTTTATTTGGGACGAATCTGAAGAGGAAGCAAAACTTTTAAAAAAGAAAAGCGATGAATTTGTAAAATTTACATGGACAGAAGAAGATGATGATAGTTATTTTGAAATGAAAATTATTGTTGATGAAATTACATCTGATGTTTCTTTATTTATAACCGATTTTGCTGAAGACGATGACGAGGTAGAAGAATCTAAAATGTTGTGGACAAATCAGGTCTCTAGTTTAAAACAAGTTTTAGGGTCTTCCTAAGATAATTTTTATATAGAAATCATATATTTGACCTTGAATTTATTCAAGGTTTTTTTATGCTTAATTTTAATGGGAATATCGTTTCAAAAGATAGTTTTTTTCTAAATCAAGAAAATAGAGGATTGCGTTATGGAGATGCTTTATTTGAAACAATTAGAATTGGAAATTCTAAAATTTATTTCTGGGAAGATCATTATTTAAGACTTATGGCTTCTATGCGAATTTTACGAATGCAAATACCAATGTCTTTTACAATGGAATATCTAGAACAAGAGATATTAGAAACCGTAAAAACAAATGGATTAGAAAATGGTACCTCAAGAGTTAGATTAACTATTTTTAGAAATAATGGAGGCCTATACCTCCCCGAAACCAATACTATTTCCTTTTGTATAGAAGCTAAAAAATTAGACTCCTCTTTTTTTACACTATCAGATAATACATATGAAGTAGAATTGTTTAAAGATTTTTATGTAAATCCAGATATGTTATCTACATTAAAAACTAACAATAAAATTATTAATGTAGTAGGGAGTATTTATGCAAAAGAAAATGGATACCAGAATTGTATTTTATTAAACAATGCTAAAAGTGTTGTAGAAGTATTAAATGGAAACATTTTTATGGTCAATGGTTCAGTTATCAAAACACCACCCAAAGCGGATGGTTGTTTAAATGGTATACTGCGAAAAAAACTAATCGAAATTATATCAAAATTAAAAGATTATACTATAGAAGAAGCTTCTATTTCTCCTTTTGATCTTCAAAAAGCAGATGAGCTATTTATTACAAATGCAATTGTAGGGATACAACCAATTACAAAATACAGGAAAAAGAACTATAATAATGAAGTTGCTAAAGATTTACTTGGAAAGCTAAATGCCAATGCAAGACTAAGCTAACATACTTTTACATGTACTCATTTAATTTAAACTCGGATTTTCAGGAGTATTAGACCATAATAAGTAGTCTCCACCAAGTTCTAACATTTTTTCTTTCCAAAAAGCACTTACAGATTTTTGAATAATGTTGCTTTCATATCTATTTGGAGCTATAATCCATGATTTAGACACAAGCTCATCATCTAATTGAGAGGAACTCCAACCTGTATAGCCAAGAAAAAACCGTATATCATCAGTTGTAATAACATTGGTATTAATGAGTTCTATAATACGTTCAAAATCACCTCCCCAATAAATACCATCAGATATTTCTATGCTATCTTCTATAAGATTAGGTACCTTGTGAATAAAGTATAAATTATCCTGTTCAACAGGACCTCCATTATAGACTTGAAAAGGAACTGTTATTTCTGTTACCAGATCAGAAATATCATATTCTAAAGGTTTATTTAGAATGAAACCAACTGAACCATCTTGATTATGCTCTGCAAGAAGTACTACAGACCTACTAAAGGAAATGTCTCCTGTTAAGGATGGTTCTGCAATTAATAATTTACCTTTTGTAAGTTCCATTATCACTAAGAAATTAATGATTTATTAAATTTATAATAAATTTTAACATTCCAAAACCTTTTTGATAAAAAAAAGCATTTCGGTTAGAAATGCTTTTTTAATACTATTATAAAAATATAAGTTAGTTTACTGATTTTGCTAATTCAGCACCAGCTTTAAACTTCACAACATTTTTAGCAGCAATTTTGATCGTTTTACCAGTTTGTGGATTTCTACCATCTCTAGCTTCTCTTCTAGATACAGACCAAGATCCGAAACCAACTAAAGAAACTCTACCACCTTTTTTTAAAGAACCTTCAACATTTCCTAAAAAAGACTCTAAAGCTTTTTTTGCTGCTGCTTTTGTGATACCAGCGTCAGCCGCCATTGCATCAATTAATTCTGTTTTGTTCATGTTTAATAAATTTTTTGTTAAAATTATTTCTATACACTAACAAAATTATACGGATTTGTGGTTAACACAAGTAAAACGTAGGGAAATAGCTGTTTTTGTTAATAACTTAAAAAGTTTGTTAATAAAGTTGGCTGTTTTTACCATTCATCGGAGGCTAGTGGTGGCAAGGCTTTAGCCAACTTTGCAATTTTCTATCAATTTTAAACCATTTAAGACCTCATTGGTTTTCATTTTTCGTTTACCAGGGAGTTGTATTTCTAAAAGTTCAATCATACCATCATGTACCGCTACTTTCATAGATTTTTTGTCAAATAATACTGATTTTGGTTTTTCAGTATGCTTTTCTACTATCATTTTTGCTTTATATATTTTTAAAAACAATGTTTCAGTGCCATTATATAATGTAGTCCATGCAGCTGGGTAGGGGCTTAAACCTCTAATGTGGTTATAAATTGTTGCAATTGGTTTTTCCCAATCAATCTTACAAGTGTCTTTATGAATTTTGTAGGCTAATTTCTTACTGGTATTTTCTTGTGGAATAGTAGTGATTTTTTGATTGCTAATCAATTTTACAGTATCTAATACTAAATCAGCACCTAATAGCATTAATTTATCATGCAATTCGCCAGCAGTGTCGTGTATGCCTATTGTTGTTTTAGATTGAAGAATAATTTCACCCGTATCTATTTTATCATCTATAAAGAATGTAGTTACTCCAGTTTCTTTTTCTCCATTTATAATGGCCCAGTTAATCGGTGCAGCACCTCTATAATCGGGTAAAAGTGATGCGTGCAAATTAAAAGTACCATATTCAGGAATTTCCCAAACTATTTTTGGAAGCATTCTAAAAGCAACAATAATTTGTAGATTGGCGTTTAGACTTTTTAATTCATTAATAAAGTGCTCCTCTTTTAAATTTGTTGGCTGTAATATGGATAAGCCATTTTCAATTGCATATTTTTTTACAGCAGATTCATTTAATTTGCGCCCTCTGCCTGCTGGTTTATCAGGAGCAGTAATAACGCCAACAATCTTGCATTTATGTTGTATTAAAGTATCTAAAATACCCACAGCAAAATCTGGAGTACCCATAAATACAATTCTTAAATTATTCATTTGATAATATTTGATATTCGTTTTTAGTATTTATTTCTATTTTTTCTTCTTCTAATAGGAATTGTATCATCTTTAATATGTGTGCCTCTTTATATGGTAATGCCTTGATAAGGTTTTTAGAACTTTGTCCTTTTGTTTTTAAAGCAGCTAAAATAGCTGATGCCACCAATGCCATAATATCTTTATCAATTGGAGCAGCTTTTAAGCAATAATCACACTTTCCACAATTAGATGCTTTCTCACCAAAATACGATAATAACTGCTTACTTCTACAAACATTTGTATTGGTAATATATGACAAGATCTTATCAATATTTTTTATTTTTGTAAGCTGTATTGCTTCAACTTTTTTAGAAAAGCTATTAATTGTTCTGTGATCTTCTCTAGGAACTAAGAAAATGAGTTCAATATCATTATGGTTCGCCTTATAATTAATTATAGCATCTTTATGAAGTTGCTCTAATACCTTAATTACATGTTGTTCTGTAGTATTTGCTTTTTTAGCAATAGAAAAGGTATTTATTTTAGTTTCAAAATCAAAAATGCCACCATACATTCTTAATATAGTTTGTATAATGAGTGCATTTTTTTGTTGTTTTTCGATGTAATTGAAAATTTGATGTTTCCCAACTACAAATTGTATTACAGTTTTTTTTGAAAATGATTCTGATAATGAAATAACAGAATTCTGGTCTAGTATTTTTAATGCGTTGTATGCCAAAAAGGAGTTTAATTTATAAATAACGCAAAACTTATTAAAGTTTAACTGATGAATTTCATTATTTCCTTCACCATAAGAAATCTGAAAGTAATTATTTAATTTGTTATACAATAGCTTTAAAAATGGAATATCGGGTAAACCAGATAAAAATTGCTGTTTCACTTGTAATTCGTCACTTTTATTTGTAATCATAATTGCTTTAGCTGGTTTACCATTTCTTCCTGCTCTCCCTGCTTCTTGAAAGTAGTTTTCTATGTTATCAGGTATTTGGTAATGGATAACCATACTAACATCTGGTTTATCTATTCCCATTCCAAAGGCATTTGTAGCTACAATTACGCTTATTTTATTTTCTAACCATAAGGTTAGTCTATCTGTTTTTTCTTTTTTAGTGATTCCTCCATGATAAAACGTACTAGAAATAGCATTTTGGTTTAAAAAGTCCGAAATACTTTTTGAATGATTTCTACTTCTAACATATACAATTGCACTATGCTTTGTATCTGCTAATAATTCTTTAAGCTGGTGATTTTTATCTTCATTAAAAATAACTTGAAAACTAATATTAGTTCTAGAAAATGATGTTTTTTCAATTAGTGGAGTTTCCATTTTCAGGTTCTCCATAATATCTTTTGCTACTGTAGGGGTAGCAGTAGCTGTAAGTGCTATTATTGGTGTTTTAGGAAAAAGAGTTCTTAAAATTCCACAATTTAAATACGCAGGTCTAAAGTCATTTCCCCAATGTGAGATGCAATGCGCCTCATCAATAGCAATAAGACTCACATTCATTTCTTGTATTCTAGCACGTACAATATCTTGCTGTAATCGCTCAGGAGATAGATATAAGAATTTGTAATTCCCAAACTTACAATTGTCTAAAATTGCAATAACATCGTCTAAAGATATTCCACCAACAAGTGCCGTAGCTCTAATACCTCTGTTTTTAAGAGTATCTACTTGGTTTTTTATAAGTGCTACTAATGGAGATACTACAATACAAATACCATCTTTTACTAATCCTGGGATCTGAAAACACAAAGATTTTCCACCACCAGTAGGCAATAGTGCTAGCACATCTTGGTTATTTAAGACGGCATTAATACAATTTTCTTGTGATTTCCGAAACTCAGAAAACCCCCAATACTGTTGTAAAACGTTTTTAGGGTCTTGAAGCACTAGATTAGTTTTAGTTTTTTTAAAATAAAATCTACACGTTCTACTACAGATAATTTAGGAACTTCTATAATATGATAGCCAAACTCTTTATAGGTTTTTTCTAAGAAATGATGAATTTTAATAGCTTCTTCAAAACTTTCAAAACGCTCATTATCCGAAGTATGTATTGCTTTCCATGGTGGCAGAAGAAAAACAGTATCGTATGTATAAGGCATTGAACTTGTTAGCAAATCTTCATCATATCTATTTTCAAAGCAATCTAAATAGGCAAATACATCTGGAATACCTCTATCTAAAAAAACATGAGAACTATTTAGTTTATTTGCTTTTTTATATTGTACTATTCGCCCTTCTAAAATTCGTTTACTAAAAAGTAAAGGGTTTGATAAAAAAAGCTGCTCAATACCTTCTTCTCTTGCTTTTAAGGTGACTTCTCTAGAGATTTCGTGCAAGCACTGAAAACCTCTTTCCTCTATTTTTTTTATAACAGAAGTTTTTCCAGTACTGGGTCCGCCTATAATAACAACTTTATGTGTTTTCAAAAAAAAGTATTGTTTAAATAACAAAAGTAATGAAACCACTAAGACTAAAAAATGAAGCTGATACTTTATATTTGTGAAAAATATTGAATGGATACGAATAAACAAAAAGAGTTTTACGAGAGGCTAAAGACGCAATTAGAAGAGAATACGACTTGGCCATCTACCTATTTATATAAATTTATTGTTCCAACACAGGGAAATGGTTTAGAAGAAATTCAAAATATCTATAATAATGAAGGAGCGGTTATCACTTCTAGAAAATCTAAAAACGGTAAATATACTAGTGTTTCTATAACGGTTGAAATGGAGAATCCAGATGCTGTCATTGCAAAATATAAAAAAGTAAGTCTCATAAAAGATGTTATATCTTTATAAACTTAGTATTTCTAATAGATTTTTGCTAATTTGCACTCTTTAAGTACTTACTTTCCCTGATAATAAAAAAAATTTCAATTTGAATTCAGCAAACAACGAAGTATTCAATTTAGAATACAACACAGAACGTTCACAACTTATTATACCGGAATACGGTCGTCATTTTCAAAAAATGGTAGACTATGCCGTTTCTATAGAAGATGATGAGGAACGCAATAAAATAGCAAAATCTATAATTGCAGTTATGGGAAACCTACAACCGCATTTAAGAGATGTGCCAGATTTTCAACACAAGTTATGGGATCAATTATTTATTATGTCTGATTTTAAATTGAAGGCAGATTCTCCGTATCCTATTACCACAAAAGAAATGTTGAGAGAGAGACCAGAACCTTTAACATACCCTCAGAATTTTCCAAAGTATCGTTTTTACGGAAACAATATTAAAAGAATGATAGATGTTGCTATTGGTTGGGAAAAAGGCGATATGCGTGACGGTTTAGAGTATGCCATAGCAAATCATATGAAGAAATGCTATTTAAACTGGAATAAAGATACGGTAGAGGATAAAGCCATTTTTAATCATTTATATGAACTAAGTGATGGTAAAATAGACCTTGCAAGTCAAGATATTACCTTAACAGATAGCGGTCAGTTTTTAAAGAATAGACCTGCAAAATCTAATTCGCACCGATCTAATAATCAAGGCGGTAAAAAGAACCAAAGAAATAATAACAACCGCAATAAAAAGCGATACTAATTTTTTGACTTTAAATGGGAACATTTAGAATAGAAGGTGGACACCAACTTTCTGGTGAAATAACACCTCAAGGAGCTAAAAATGAAGCACTACAGATTTTATGTGCGGTACTGTTAACTCCAGAACAAGTTACAATACACAATATTCCAGATATTGTTGATGTCAATAAACTCATCGCATTATTAGAAGATTTAGGCGTAAAAATCCAAAAAAAAGGCAAAGGTTCTTATAGCTTCGTTTCTGACGATATCAACTTAGATTATCTACAATCAGATCAGTTTAAAAAAGATGGGAGAGGACTAAGAGGCTCTATAATGCTGGTAGGCCCCTTATTAGCACGTTTTGGAAAAGGATATATCCCTAAACCAGGAGGCGATAAAATTGGTAGAAGAAGGTTAGATACGCATTTCGAAGGCTTTATAAATCTAGGTGCAAAGTTTAGGTATAATAAAGAAGAGCATTTTTATGGTGTAGAAGCAAAAAAGCTTAAGGGTACTTATATGCTTTTAGATGAAGCTTCTGTTACTGGTACAGCCAATATTGTAATGGCTGCTGTTTTAGCAGAAGGCACCACTACTATTTATAATGCGGCTTGTGAACCCTATTTGCAACAACTTTGTAAAATGTTGAATAGAATGGGGGCTAAAATAGCTGGTGTTGGTTCTAATCTTTTGACTATAGAAGGTGTTGATACCTTAGGAGGTACTGAGCATACTATGTTGCCAGATATGATAGAAATTGGGAGTTGGATTGGTCTTGCAGCTATGACAAAAAGTGAACTTACCATAAAAAATGTAAGCTGGAAAGATTTAGGGCAAATACCGGCAGTTTTTAGAAAACTTGGCCTTACGCTTGAGCAAAAAGGAGATGATATTTATATTCCTGCGCATACTAATGGTTATGAAATTCAGAATTATATAGATGGTTCTATTTTAACTGTTGCAGATGCACCATGGCCAGGATTAACACCAGATTTATTGAGTATTATTTTGGTGATGTCCACCCAAGCAAGAGGAGAAGTTGTTATTCATCAAAAAATGTTCGAAAGCCGTTTATTTTTTGTAGATAAACTAATAGATATGGGTGCTAAGATTATTTTGTGTGATCCACATAGGGCAGCTATTATGGGGCATGACTTTAAATCTACCTTAAAAGCAACTACAATGGTTTCTCCAGATATTAGAGCAGGGATTTCTTTGTTAATAGCCGCTCTATCTGCAAAGGGAACCTCTGTAATCCATAATATAGAACAAATAGATAGAGGCTATGAAAATATAGACGAGCGTTTAAGAGCCATAGGTGCTAAGATAGAACGTGTCTAAGATTTTAAAAGTTCAATATTTCAATTCCAAATCTCCATTTAATTCTATATTGGGATTTGGAATTTTTTATTTGTAATTTGTTGTGATTAGTTTATTAAGTTAAAAAATGTATTTAAAATAGATTTTACTCATTAAAAAGACCAGTAGACTCATTGTAGTTTTTAAAAAGTTTTAACATAACATAGTTTAGAGGTATAATTCTAAAACTTAATATTATGAAAAATTACATTACAGCTCCTATAACAGGAAAAAAGAACAGCATTCATTCAGTAACTTTTATATTAGCTGCTTTGTTTGCTATATCAATAAGCCAAGCGCAAGAGGTAGAAAAATCAAATGAATTGATAGCGGTTAATGATGCAACTATAGAAAACGGAGTAACAAGCCTTAGTATTTACGAAGCAGAACATATAATAAAAGGCATTGTATATGACGAAAACAGAGCCCCTTTACCAGGAGTAAGCGTGGTACAGAAAGGAACAAAAAATGGAGTACTCACCGATATAGATGGTAAGTTTAAATTTCCTAAACCTTTACAAACAGGTGATGTTTTATTGTTTAGCCATATTGGTTATGAGAAACAGGAGTTTTTAATAAAAAAAGGTGCTGAAAAAAATATTGAGATATCTATCAACTTAGAAATCGATAATTTTAATTTATTAGGTGCAGTGAGTACTGATGAAATTTATTCTTCAAAAAAGCAATAAGACATTTTTTAAATGGTTCGATATGCAATCCTATTCTTTTTAGTAATCTATATAAACACCTTTGCACAAGGTTCTGATTTTAAAAATTATAATTTCCAGAAAGCTGATAGTATTGCAGCACTTTATAAAGGAGAAAAATTACATAATTTACCCATATTAGCATACAAGCTCACAACTTCTTTACCATCTGATGTAGAGAAGTTTAGAGCTATTTATACGTGGGTGTGTACCAATATTGAAAATGATTATGGATACTACCATAAGAATATGAACAAGCGTACAAAATTGCAAGGAGATAGTATTGCATTATCATATTGGAATTCATCTTTTAAACGTAAAGTATTTCAAAAACTATTAAAAAATAATAAAACCATTTGTACAGGTTATGCCTATTTAATAAGAGAGTTAACAATTTTAGCTGGTCTAGATTGTAAAATAGTTCATGGATATGGCCGCACAGCAACTACCAATATTAGAAAAAAAGGAGTCCCAAATCATTCTTGGAATGTAGTGAAATTAGGTCATAAATGGTATTTGTCTGATGCCACTTGGTCTAGTGGAAGAATTGATTTTATAGATGGAGTAGAAACTTTTATAAGTGATTATAATGATGGTTATTTTTTAGCATCACCAGAACTGTTTATCCAGAATCACTATCCATTGGAGGAAAAATGGTCCTTATTGGACGAAAATATAACATTGGAAGTATTTTTAAATGCACCATTAGTATATAAAAATGCTTTTAAAAAACAGGTTATTCCTGTGAGTCCCATTAAGATGCACTCTGAAGTAAATAAAAATGAAACAGTTACATTTTTATTTAATACTACTCAAAAAATAAAGCAGGAAGATATTGTATTACAAATAGTAGGTAGCATGAGTACTAAAAATATAAGTCCTACAATTTTACAAAACACTAATAGAGCTCTAAAGTTGAGCCACTCTTTTAAAAAAGCTGGACATTATGATGTACATCTAAAAATTGATGAAAGTATTATAGCAACCTACACAGTGAAAGTCAAAAAGAAGAATACAAAATAGGTTAAGAGTTTATTCGCTCCGCTAGTTTATTAAGTTTAAGAGTTTATAAATATTGTTGAATCGTTTATTTTGCTTAGTAGTTTAGAAAAAATAAATTTCAACTAACAACTAACAACTAACAACTAACAACTAACAACTAACAACTAACTACTTTTCAACCAAAGTTCCATCAGGATATTTAGCAAACCTTCCTTTGTCAGCTTCGTGAACATTATCTGGATGTCTCCAGGGCCAACCGCCAAATTGTGTGGTTCTATATTCTTGCATGGCATCCTGTATTTCTTCATCTGTATTCATCACAAACGGGCCATACTTGGCAACGGGCTCGTCAATTGGGTTTCCTTGTAGGAGTAGAAAGTGTCCCTGTTCCGATCCTACTTTAATTTCTGTGGCCATAGTTTCATCTAAAAAAATGCCATGGTTTATAGTTATTGTTTGCCCATCTATTTCGATTTCAGTTCCTTCATAGAAATATAAAATTCTATTGACACTTGTTTTTGCTTTTGGTAAAGTATATGTACTATTGGCATCAATATGAATATTCCATATGGCTACTTCATTTTCTTTACTTGCAGCCCAAGAGTCTGGAGCAGGAGCAGGGGCTTTTATTTCTTGATAATCACCTGCAATTACTTTAACCGTGCTATTTTCTGTTTTAACTATAGGAATATCTTCATGCCATAGCATTGCAAAATGTGGAGGTACAAATTTACTAGCTTTTGGTAAATTTAACCAGATTTGAAAGAGTTCTAACGGATTTTCTTCCTCTGTTTTTAAGAGCGGAAACATTTCAGAATGCTGCACACCACTTCCAGCGGTCATCCATTGTACATCACCATCGCCAAACCTACCGGCTGCACCCAAAGAATCAGAATGATCACAAAATCCTTTATTCACTATAGTTACCGTTTCAAAACCTCTATGCGGATGCGACGGAAATCCAGGAATAGTCTGTCCGTGATACATACGCCAACCATCTTTAATTGTAAAGTCATTACCTAAATTTCTACCAACTAAAGAGGCATCTGGTCCTAATGAACCATTTCCTTTTGGATAATGATCTAAATGATATACGCAGAATAAAAAAGGATCTTGTGTTTGCCATGGAAACCCTAAAGGGAACACTTGTCGGATGCTAGATTTCATACAATTAAATTTTCTTGCAAAGTTATAATTAATTACGGATTAATGCTATAATACCATTTGATATCTATAAAATATAAAATAGTATTAGCTAAAAAAAAGTGTATGTTATTCTTATAAAGAACGTCTTACTAAGTAACAAACAAATTAATAATGAGAGTACTTTTAATTATCTTATGCTTTTTTATTACAAGCGTATCATTTTCACAAGAAAATATTAAAGTTGAAAAAATTAATTTTGTAGGCCTTAAAAAAACAAAAGAAAGTTTTTTAAGAAGACTTATCAAAGTAAAAGAAAATTCTATCTATGATTCTGTAAAAGCTACTACAGATATAGAACGTTTAAAAAGGCTGCCAGGAATAGCAAATGGTAGTGTAACGTTAGAAGGAAATACACTTACCTATACCTTAGAAGAAAATTTCACCATCATTCCGGGGGCTAGAACTTCTACTTCTAGCAATGGAGATTTTGCCTATAGATTATCGGTTTTTGAATTTAATTTTCTAGGAAACAATCAGCTTGTTGGTGGTTTTTATGAAAAAGATGTTTTTGATTCTTATGGTTTTTTCTATGAACACCCTTTTCTATTTAGTGATAAAGTAGGGCTAGGTTTTAGTTATCAAGACCAAACTACGCAAGAACCTGTTTTTTTTGATAATGGAACAAAAAATTACCGTTTTAACAATAGAAGGTTTGAAGCTTCTGTATTATTTTCTTTTGATTTTCATAACGAAGCAGAATTTGGCGTTAGCCTTATGAAAGAATCTTATAATTTTATTGAAGAACCTGTTTTAAATGCACCAGAATTTTTAGAAGCTAATAAATTCGGGTATAGGGGTGTTTATAGATATGTAGATATTGATATTAACTATCAATATTTTCATGGAGTAACAAACGAGTTTACGGCACAGTATAACAGTTTTAGAAATGGAAGCGATCAGGCTGATGTATTTTTAGATGATTTTGTATCTGTACGAAACGATTTTATCTATTATAAAAAATTAAAAAAGAAAGGGAATTGGGCTACACGTTTACGTTTAGCAGCATCTATAGGGAATTTAGATTCCCCATTTGCCCCGTTTGAATTAGATAATCAACTAAATATTAGAGGAGTTGGTAATACTGTTGATAGGGGTACAGCAGCAATTGTTCTAAATACGGAATACCGCCATACCTTATATGAAAAAAACTGGTTTGTTTTTCAAGGGAATGCATTTATAGACGCAGGAACATGGAGAACTCCTGGGAATGGAATTTCTGAAGTTTTTTCTACAAATTCTGGCCGTTTATATCCAGGCTTAGGCGTTCGTTTTATTCATAAGAAAATTTTTAATGCTGTTTTTAGACTAGATTATGGTTATGGTATAGGTAATGATGCTTCTAGAGGTATAGTTTTTGGGATAGGCCAATACTTTTAAGTAGAACATATTAATGTGGCGCATCATTTATTTCTATCCAATAACCGTCTACATCTTGCAAATAAATTTGGTGTACACCATCAGCACGTAAAGTAACTGTATTTTCTTTTCCAGGCCAATCGTAATAGCTTACTTTATTCCTTTCCAAGTGTTTTATTATGGCATCTAGGTTTTTGGTGGCTAAACATAAATGTACCGATTTATTTTTCTTAAAATCAGCACCATCTTTTTCGATAAGGTGTATCTGTGTGTTTCCATTTACGGTAAACCATCTAAACCCAGGTTTTTTTTCTGGATGAAATATTTCTTTTAAATGTAGAATATTAACATAAAAATCTCCACTAACTTTTATGTCTTTAACAATAATAGCTTGGTGATCAAATTTAAAATCAAAGGATTGCGCAAATGCTGTTGAAGAGATTGTAAATGCAATCAGTAGAAAAAATGTATAAAGTAATTTCATGTTTTTTTTGGTGAAACTAAAGAACTTTTTTCATCACTACAAACCTAAGTATCAGTTTTTAATGTTTTTTAAGAGTTTAAAACATCTGAAAATATTAGTAAATGCTATCTGAATAAACTTTTATTAGTAGATAAAGGTTTAACAGTTAAATCTCGTTTTGCATTGAAACCATATAAAACAGTAATAAATTTAATTCAATGCTTTTTTATAGGTTTCCAAACAACGTTCTCTAGCCATTTTATGATCTACCATTTTGGGAGGGTAGGTGAGTTCTTGTAAATCGGGCACCCATTTATTAATATATTCTTTTTGCTTGTCAAACTTGTCTATTTGCGTCATAGGATTAAAGATTCTAAAATATGGAGCAGCATCTACACCGCTACCAGCAGCCCATTGCCAATTTCCTACATTAGCACTTTGGTCATAATCTAAAAGTTTTTCTGCAAAATAAGCTTCGCCCCAGCGCCAATCGATAAGCAAATGTTTACATAAAAAACTAGCTACGAGCATCCGTACACGGTTATGCATAAACCCCGTTTGGTTTAATTCTCGCATGCCAGCATCTACAAAGGCATAACCCGTTTCACCATTTTTCCATTTCTCAAATTCCGCTTCATTATTCCGCCATTCAATCCGGTCATATTTTGGTCTAAAAGATTTGTTAGTTGTCTCTGGAAAATGCCATAAAATTTGCATAAAAAACTCCCTCCAAATCAGTTCGTTCCAAAATATCTCATTATCTTCTGCTATAGCTTTCTGTGCCATTTCCCGAATAGATATCGTACCGAATCTTAAGTGTGGTCCTAAACGAGATGTTCCATGCGTAATTGCAGGATAATTACGTGTTTCCTCGTAATTGGCTATTAAGTTAGTAGAAACCAAATAATCGGGTACTTTAATTGCTGCTCTTTTAAATCCCATTTCAGCTAAACTAATAGTGGGCAAAGCAGACTCTTTTATCAAATTATTAAAATAAGGTTCTGTTTGGTGTGCAATTAGGTGTTCAGATGGTTTAAAAGTGGCTTTCCATCTGTTTTTATAGGGTGTATAGACCACATAAGGTTTTTGATCGTCTTTAATGATCTCATTTTTTTCAAAAATAACCTGATCCTTATATTGATGGAAAGGAATATTTTGTTCTGACGCACTCTTTTTAATCGCTAGATCTCGTGTGTTTGCGTAGGGTTCATAATCCTTATTTGTATAAATAGCTTGTATTTGGTATTGCTTCATTATTTGTTGATACACTTCAATGGGCTTACCGTGCAAAAGGGCTAAAGAACTATTGTGCTTTTCTTGAAGTTCTTTCCGCATGTTTTGCAACGTATCATAAATAAAACTAATTCTTGCATCATTTTCTGGTAGCTTGTGCAGTATTTGTGTATCAAAAATAAAGATGGGCAAAACAGGATAACCGTTTTGTAATGCTTCAGAAAAACCTTTATTATCGTTTAATCTAAGATCTCTTCTAAACCAAAAAACAACTACTTTTTGTTTCATATGAATAAGGTATTATGATTTATAAAAAAGTATTGAATTGCTTCAATTTACATTTAATGTTGAAATACCACCATCAACACCTATAATTTGTCCTGTCATCCAACTGCTCTTTTCACTTAATAAAAAAGTCGTGACATTTGCAATGTCTTCAGCAGCACCATATCTTTTTAGTGGATGCCGTTGAGACATCATTTCTTTTTTACGATCATTGCTTAATAAACGTTTTGCAAGTGGAGTATCTACTAAAGAAGGTGCAACAACATTAACTCTTATTTTAGGGGCATACTCTGCAGCCATAGATTTTGCAAAACCTTCAATAGCGCCTTTAGATGCTGCTACACTAGTGTGGAAGGGCATCCCAGTACCAACCGCAACAGTACTAAAAAAAACCATGCTTGCACCATCAGACATTTTTGCAATAATGTTTTTCACAATGTTAACCATGCTAAAAAAATTAAGCTGCATATCTTCTTGAAAAGTTTCCAGGCTTAGCATTTTAAAAGGTTTTAAATTAATGCTACCTGGACAATATACAAATCCATCTATTTCATCGGGAAGTAATGTAGTATCTAAAGTATCTGTTGTAGCATCAAAAGGAATGTGGTTTACACTTAAGCCTGCTAATTCTTCTTGTGTTCTTGAGGCAATGTACAGATGATGTTCTTTGTGCAATTCTTGTGCTATAGAAAGTCCAATACCATGCGAACCTCCAATCAATAATATATTTTTTTTCATTTATAATGATTTTATATGTACTTCGGTAGGCATATGATCCATTGTACCGAATAATTCTTTTAATTTTTCCTCTCTATAATTAAAAATGCTTAATATTTTTTTTCTTATAAATAGTTTGTGCGCCAATTGCCCTAAAATTCCAAATGGAATTTTATAATCTACAATATCTTCTACTTCTATGCCTCCATTAACAGAATTAATAAAATGTTTATGATGCCATAAAGCGTATGGACCATACATTTGCACATCTATAAAATAACTTCCTGCTACTAATTGCGTAATTTCTGAAACCCATTTGGTTTTAAATCCTGGGAATGGACTTACTTTATAATGAATTATTTGCCCCGCATACATAGGCTTTTGTGTCCCAGAAATAAGGGTGAAATCCATTTTTTTAGGTGTAATCTTTTTTAAATTATGTGGATCTGATATAAATTTCCAAGCAGTATCTTTAATGATGGGTAGATATTGTTTGGTATGCAATTGATAGAGTTTCATTCTAATTTTTTAACAAATATACTTGCTTTTTGTTTTATTTTTTTATTAAAAAGTTAAACAGTTTTATTTTAAGGATTTGTTAACAAAACGGCTCTTGCATTATAATTAGTTTTGTGAAAAATTAAACAACTATATCGTAATGAAGAAAGTAAGTATTTTATTTTTAACAATTTTTTTAAGTATTGCTGTACAAGCACAAATAGAAACACCGCAACCAAGTCCGTTTACAACAGTAGAACAAGTTGTAGGTTTAACTGATGTTACCCTAGAATATTCTAGACCTGGAATGCGTGGGAGAACAATTTTTGGAGATTTAGTACCTTACAATAAATTGTGGAGAACGGGTGCCAATGCCAACACAAAAATTTCTTTTAGTAATGATGTAACCGTTGCAGGAAAAGCGTTAAAAGCGGGTACTTATGCCTTATACTCTGTACCTACTGCCACTTCATGGGAAGTAAAATTCTATAACGATGCTACCAATTGGGGTACACCAAGAGAGTGGGATGATGCTAAGGTTGCCGCTGCAGTTACAGCTAAAACAGCAAAAACAGCTGAAACAGTTGAATCATTTAAAATCGCAATAGACCATATTTCTGATAATGGGGCTCACTTGGTCATTTCTTGGGAAAATACTAAAGTTGCTATCCCTTTTGAAGTACCAACTGATGCTACGGTAAGTAGTGCTATTGATAGAGTGATGGCTGGTCCAGGTGCTAGAGACTTATATACGGCAGCAGTGTATTATTTAAACTCTGGTAAAGACATTAAAAAGGCAAAAGAATGGATGGATAAAGCAATGGCTATGTCAGATGCTCCAAGATTTTGGCAATTACGTCAACAATCTTTAATCTATGCAAAAGCTGGTGATAAAAAAGGAGCAATTGCTATCGCAAAAAAATCTATGGCAGGAGCAGAAAAAGCGGGTAATGCAGATTATGTGAAATTAAACAAAGATTCTTTAAAAGAATGGGGCGCTAAAATGTAAACCATTTTTATAAAAATTACAAAGCCTCAACGACTAGTTGGGGCTTTCTTTTTAGGAGTATTTGTATTTTATAAAGATTAATTTCTGTGTAAAGTGTATATTGATATAATTTTTTTAACTATTTAAAAATCAAATATTTAATAAAAATAACATATTGAAAGGGAAAATTTACATTGATTACGACTCAAGCAAGTGTAGGAGTATTTCAAATTTCGATTATCGAAAAATATATTATTCTGATATGCTTTCAATTAGGATACTTTTTTCGCAATTTTCGACTTTTAAAGTAAGGGCAGTTGCTCTTATCTCTTTTTCTATAAAATAAATGCGACATGGTTCAGCTTGTGCATCACTTTTAGCAAAATCTACATCCCCATGGGTAAAAAAAGATTTAATTTCTGTGGAGTCTATTTTTCCAGTACGGATCATTTCTTGCACGGTATCAGAATAGGAATAAGATTTTGATCGTAAATCTTTAAGTACCCTACAATTGGGCAAATAACAAAATTCCGTACCCGTTTCTTTTGCTTTATTCTTAAAAAAGAAAACTAAAAATACAATTCCTATAGATAAACCAAATATGAAAAACCCTAGACGTTTTAAAAATGACATACATTAAAAAATAAGAAAATTAATATCGCTGTACGAAAGGTCAAACCATTCTCCAACTGATTTATTAGTCAGGATACCTCTATAAAAGTACAATCCGTTTCGGAGTCCTTTATCAAAACGCAACGCATTTTCTACACCACCTTCTTCACCAATTTTAAGTAAGTAAGGTGTAAAAATATTACTGATGGATAGTGTTGCTGTTTTTGGGTATCTTGAAGGGATGTTAGGTACTGCATAATGGATAACCCCATATTTCTTTTTGGTGGGTTTTTGGTGTGTAGTTACCTCACTGGTTTCAAAGCAACCTCCCATATCAATGCTAACATCTATAATAACAGCCCCGTTTTTCATATTTTCTACCATCGTTTTAGAAACAATTACGGGCGACCTGTCTTTACCGCGAGTAGCACCAATAGCTACATCGCATCTTTTTAAAGCTTTTAAAAGGTTTTTAGGCTGTATGGTAGAAGTGTATACCGTTTGCCTAAGATTGGTTTGTATATTTCTTAATTTGGTTAAGGAATTATCAAATATTTTTACATTAGCCCCAAGGCCAATAGCAGATCTTGCAGCGAACTCACCAACAGTTCCTGCTCCAATAATAACCACTTCTACAGGGGGTACACCGCTGATATTCCCAAACATTAAACCATTTCCACTATTTGCTTCTGCCATGAGTTCTGAGGCGATGAGTACGGACGAAATTCCTGCAATTTCACTTAAAGAACGAACAGCAGGATATTTCCCAGCATCATCCATAATATATTCAAAAGCAATGGCGGTAATTCGTTTTTGGGCTAAGGCTTCAAAATAGGGTTTGGACTGTGTTTTTAGTTGTAAAGCAGAAATAACGGTGCTTTGCGGATTCATTAATCCTATTTCTGCTAGGGTAGGCGGTTCTACCTTTAAGATTAAATCACAAGCAAATACTTTTTTTGTATCCCTACAAATCTCACCTCCAGCATTGGTATAATCTATATCTGAGAAATTTGCGCCTTCACCAGCTCCAGTTTCTATAAGCACGCGATGTCCATTAGCTGTAATGGCATTAACCGCATCTGGAGTAAGGCAAATCCGTTTTTCTTGTAATTGATTTTCTTTGGGTAGTCCTATAAATAGCTCTCCTTTTTGTTTTAAGACTTCTAGCATTTCCTCTTGTGGGAGAAGCTGTTGTTTGCTAAAAGGAGATGTGGGTTGATTCATAAGTTGTATTGTTATGCTACTTTTGTTTGGCATTAGTAATTAAAATAATCACTAAAACAAATTTACAACTTTTTATGATTTGGCTTCTTTTTCTTTTCTGAGGCGCTCTTCTTCTTTTAATTGTTTTAATTCCGCATCCATGGCATCTAGATCAATGCCATGTACATGTTTGTCATATAATTTTACCCTGATAAAATACACAAATGGGATAACCACCATACATATGGGTAATAACCAAAATATATTTTCAACATCAATTCTATCATCAGAATCAAACATTACTTCAAATAATTGAAAAGAATACATTGCAATGGGAATTAATATAATATGATACCACCATTCTTTACATGAAAAAAACCATATGACAAATAGATAAAGAGGTATTATTTTACTCATAATAAACCAAACATATGTTGATACATCATTAAACCCATTACTTTCTATTGTGATTCCTAATATTGAATATGTTTTAATATCATAAGGAATGTAATCATACATTTTATATAAAAAAGGTGTAATTGCAATAAAAAAAACTGAAATTGATTCAATTATGAATTTCTTTTTTATTTTATTTTTTTTAAAATCCTTATTCATAAATAAATGTTGTTGCTTGTTTTAGTAGATATATTTCCTTCTAACGATTTATTTTACAATTTAGTATAAAAAAAGAGCAATTAAAAATTGCTCTTTCAAAATGTTTGTAATAAATATCCTTTTATTAATTCCTGCCACGAAGTATAATATTTTTCTTTTCAACACCTTGTTTATCTTTTCTACCAGGAAGTACAATATCTTTCTTTTCAACACCTTCTTCATAAAAAGCATCATCAGTTGATGCATCAGAAGTACAAGAAGTTGTAGTTAGAGTTAAACATAATGCTGTAAAAATTCCGAAAATTGTTTTTTTAGTGTTCATTTTAAAGGGGTTTTTTTTAATTAATAGTAATTCATTTTCATCTCAAATGTAGGAAAAAAAACTTTAACAAAATGTTATATAACCCAAAAAAAGTGTATTTAAACTTAAAAAGTATGCATTTCATCGAAAATTTGTAAGGTTTTTAAAAATTGCATAATAAAAGAAGATTAAAAACGATACATCTACAAAAAACAAAATATTGGAAATATTTTAAAAATGAAAATATGGTATAAGCCCTTGAAAAAATAGTAGAAAAATAAACTTCAAATAATAGAAATCTGTTATAAAGATTTAATTCTTAAAAATTTAGTTTGTAATGTGTAGCATTCTTGTAGTAGCATCTATAATTTCAAGATTAATTTTTGAGCAATCTGTTGGAAGTAATGTATTTATTTTATCGGGCCACTCCATAAAGAGCCATTTGTCTGCATCTAAATATTCCTCAATACCAAAATCTAAGGCTTCTTCCTCACTATTTAACCGGTAAAAATCAAAATGATAGCCTAAAACGGCTCCATTTTCCAATTGGTATTCGTTTACAATCCCAAAAGTAGGGCTGCTTACTTCCCCAGCATATCCTAATTCTTTTACTAAAGCTTTAATAAGCGTTGTTTTTCCAGCACCCATTTCGCCATAAAAACATAATTTTTTAGAAACAACAGCACTTATAATTTCTTTAGCAATTTCTTGAAGCTGATTTTGAGTATAGGCCTTTTTCATTTCACAAAATGGAACTAGTTATAATTTTAATATATTTAACGCAAAAATACTATGAAATGGACTTTTTAAATAGAAAAAAAATAAATTATCATTTTTTACTTACGCTTGTTCTTTTTTTGCTTCCAGTAGTCATGTATTTTCATTTAATATTTCCAGAAACTAAGACTACTCAACTCTTTTTTTTTACTTTAGATGCAAATCATTACACTAATGTTCAATCATTTTATTTTTCCATTTTTGTTGAAATATATGTAGTATTATTTTTATCAATTTGGTTTGTAACGGTAACAGATTGGTGGCGTTACATTCTATTAATTCTACATCTGTACGCAGTTTATAAGTTATTTCATATAATATCAGATACACCAGTTCATTTTTTTGAAATTGCTATCAAAGTAGTTGTTTTTGAGTTAATGTTTATATTACTTCTTAATCAAATTAGTAAACAATATTCAAAATATAACATTAACGAAAATCATCAAATAACATTCGATATTATAAAAATTTTTGTTTCTAGTATTCGTACAAAAGAAATTTATTTAAGAAAACAAAAAGAGTTTGATGCGATAGATAATTTTAATCAAGATAATTTTAAAAGCGAATCATTATTACATAATATTAAAATTTTAGAACTTAATTTACAGCTCAAAAGCGAAGTTTCTTTTTTTAAAAAATATAAATTAAAAAAAATATCAAATAGGGATTTATTAATACCAATTTTAATTTTAATTCCATTTCTATTATCTATTTCATATAGTTTTATTCCAAATGATATTAAAGAATTTAATCTAGGCTTATTTACAATAAGAGATCCTTACTTTGGTTTTAGTAGTTTGAAGTTTTTTCTTTGGTTCTTAATAATGAAAATTTACAATATATCACTATTGTTAATTTGGTTTTTTACATGTAAAAGTATTTTAAAATATGGAATATTGGTAAATATAGCTGTTGCAATATTTCAATTAATAAGCATGTTTTCTTCTAATGACCGAGTTGATGAAAATGAATTAATTATAGCATTACCAATTATGATTCCCGTCCTTTTAGTTATTCTATTCTTAGGAAGGATAATTAAATACAAAGACAAAATAACTTCATTAAATGAAGAGATAGAAAGTCAGATTAATCACATTATTGAAACTCTGAATCAGAAAAAATTAAAAGAACATGTATTAATCACACAATTAAGAGATTTAAAAACCAAACAGCATACAATGGATAAAAAATCGTATTATACAGCGCTTCAGAAATTAAAGTCAGATATAGAGCAACAACTACATTCTTCATAAAAAAAATAACCTTATTTTTCTCTTAGCCTAATGATATAAATGATACCATATTCTTAAAGAATTTATATTTTATTTATTTTACAATGATTTAACATTATTATTGTAGTATATAACAACCTAGAATCTATACTGCAATTGTTTTAGGTGTCTCTATTGCAATTCAGGAATCCAAAATTGAAACCATAGTATATCCTAATCCTATAGGCGTAAATAATCAATTTAATATTGTTTTAAAAAGTGCCAACAAGGAAAAACAAATTTCAATTTTTGATATGATAGTAAGATTGGTATATCAAACAGCAACGAAAAGCACAGCATTAAGTTTGCAAAGAGATGGCATATTTATTCAAATGGAATATATATCATTAGGATAGATAATGCTGGAGGCGAAAGTAGTATATTGAAAGTTATGGTACATTAAATTTAAAAAAGAACTTTAAAAATCTATATTTTAATGCCCTACGTTATATTTCGCAGGGTTTTTTTATCTAAAATTGTTGCTTAATGCTAAGCACTCTTCTTCTAAAATTCCAATAATAACTTCTGGAGTATGCTGCCATTTTGCAATGTTTTTAGTTTTTAAAATTTTAAATTCTGATGAATAACCCCCTAAATCTTTAACCGAAGTTCCAAAAACCAATACTGGAATTTTATGATGCCTTATCAGATAAGAACACATTGCACAAGCTTCATGTGTACTATAAAGTATAGCTTCTGCAAGCAAAGCCTTTTTTCCATTAGAAATGGCATTTCTTATAGCCAAAATTTCTGCATGATTTGTAATATCTCCGGTAGATTTACCTGCTTCTATGCCTTGCCCAATGATCTCATTTTTATGAATAATAACGGCCCCTACAGGTGGGTCACCATTTTCTAAGGCAATCTTAGCCAATTCTATACAATGCCTAATATATTTTTGATGATTCATTTTAAAATTATGCTAACTTATATACTTCCAAATATTCTTATGCTTTATTAATTGCGCATAGGTATAATTAATCATTATATTTTCATCTTTAGCTAAAGTAGGGTCCTCTTTTAAGAGTTGCATGGCATAATAACGGGCCGTTTTTAGAATGTCGTTATCTTTTACGATATCTGCAATTTTTAAATTCAGCATACCACTTTGTTGCGTGCCCATTAAATCACCTGGACCACGTAGTTTTAGGTCTACTTCGGCAATTTCAAAACCATCATTAGTGCGCACCATCGTTTCTAATCTTGTTTTAGAATCGGCTGATAATTTATAACTGGTCATGAGAATACAAAAACTTTGGTCTGCGCCACGGCCCACTCTACCGCGCAATTGGTGTAATTGTGAGAGTCCAAAACGCTCGGCACTTTCAATAATCATTACAGAAGCATTGGGTACATTAACACCAACTTCTATGACCGTAGTAGCTACCATAATATGAGTTTCGCCCTTTACAAAACGTTGCATTTCATACTCTTTATCCGCAGGTTTCATTTTTCCATGAACAATAGAAATCTGATAGTCGGGTAGGGGAAACGCTCTTGCAATACTCTCATAGCCATCCATTAAATCTTTATAATCTAAAGCTTCAGATTCGTGAATTAATGGATATACCACATAAACTTGCCTTCCTTTTTGCACTTCATCTTTTATAAACTGAAATACTTTAAGTCGGTTAGCATCATACCGATGTACCGTTTTAATTGCTTTTCTCCCAGGAGGAAGCTCATCTATGATAGAAATATCTAAATCGCCATATAAACTCATGGCGAGCGTTCTGGGAATGGGCGTAGCCGTCATTACTAAAACGTGTGGAGGAAGCTCATTTTTATGCCATAGTTTAGAGCGTTGTGCTACACCAAAACGATGCTGTTCATCAATAATAGCAAGTCCCAGATTTTTATACTGTACTTTATCTTCTAACAATGCATGCGTACCAATTAAAATATGTAATTCGCCATTTTCTAATTGCTCATGAATAATTTTACGCGCAGACTTTTTTACTGAACCTGTTAAAAGTGCAATATTAATTCCTATAGTACCCAGTAATTCTTGTATGCCTACAAAATGCTGATTCGCCAAAATTTCTGTAGGTGCCATTAAACAAGCTTGGAAACCATTATCTATGGCTAAAAGCATGGTCATTAAGGCTACAATAGTTTTTCCAGAACCCACATCTCCTTGTAATAAACGGTTCATTTGTGCATTACTGCCTAAATCTGCTCTAATTTCTTTGATAACTCTTTTCTGTGCATTGGTCAATTCAAAGGGTAGGTTTTCGGCATAAAATTGATTAAAAAGCGTTCCCACTTTATCAAACGTAAAACCTTTAATACGTTTTTTATGCAACAAATTTTTAGCGATGAGTTGTAGTTGGATGTAAAAAAGTTCTTCGAATTTTAACCTGAATTGTGCTTTTGCTAATAATTCCTGATTTTTTGGAAAATGAATATTAAACATCGCTTCACTTTTAGAAATGAGCTTTAATTCATTCATAATTTTAGAAGATAAAGCTTCTGTAAATTTACTTTTTAAATCGATAAATAGCTGCTGAATGAGTTTGCTAATCACTCTATTGCTAATACCACTATTACTCAACTTTTCGGTAGAAGGGTAAACGGGTTGCATTGCTACTTTTAATCCTTGTTCATGCTCCGAGAGTAATTCCATTTCTGGGTGTGGCATTGAAAAATTTCCATTGTAAAAATTAGTCTTTCCAAAAATAACATAGGGCGTATTGAGTTTTAAATTTTCTCTAATCCATTTTTGACCTCTAAACCAAACTAGTTCCATTTGCCCTGTATCATCTTTAAAAGTGGCTACTAATCGCTTTCCTTTTTTTTGTTCAACTGTTTTTAAATGAATAATTTTTCCAATTACTTGTACATCGGCGCTACTGCGCTGTAATTGCGCAATTTTATAATACTGTGTTTTATCGATATAACGATTGGGAAATAGATTTATAAGGTCTTGATAGGTATGAATGCCAAGCTCTGATTGCAATGTGGCCGCACGGTTTGGACCAACCCCTTTTAAATAGGCAACAGGCGTTTGTAAATAATTTGCATTCATGCTACTAAAATAGTGGTTACTTATACAAGATCAAAAAAGCAAATTGCTTATTTTGGTGGTATCATTTTTAAAAATCTAAAATGCGCTTATTTCTAATTCTTTTTTTTCTGTTTTCTTTAATAATTTCTGCTCAACAACAGGATAAAGTAGATTTTACGAAAGGTGACATTTTTATAAGACCTAATCTTAATAAAAAATCTATTACTGGTAGTGTATCTTATAACTTTAATGTGGTACAGTCTGTAGATTCTATATTTTTAGATGCCAAGCAAATGACCTTTTCCAGGGTTCGCTTAAATAATAAAACAGTAAAGTATCATAATAATGGAAAAACCATCACGGTATTTAAAAAGTTAAAAAAAGGAAAGTCATATACAATTCATTTACAATATACTGTACAACCAAAACAAACGGTCTATTTTATTGACGCTAGGGGTGAGGTTAATGATCAAATTTGGACACAAGGCCAAGGCAAATACACCAGCTATTGGTTGCCAAGTTTTGATGACATGAATGAAAAAGTAGAATTTGATTTAAGGATTGCCTACCATAAAGACTATCAGGTGATTGCAAACGGTACATTAATGGATTCAGAATTAAATTCTGGAGACACTAAAATCTGGCGTTTTGATATGCAACAACCCATGAGTAGTTATTTATTAGCTTTTGTGATAGGGAACTATCAATCTAAAGAAATAACAGCAGCTAGTGGTGTTCCTATTTCATTATACTATTACCCAAAAGATAGTTTAAAAGTTGAACCTACGTACAGGTATTCAAAAGAAATATTTGATTTTTTAGAAAATGAAATAGGTGTTCCTTATCCATGGCAGAATTACAAGCAAATACCTGTTAAAGACTTTTTATATGCAGGTATGGAAAACACAACAGCTACTATTTTTTCTGATGGTTTTATGATTGATTCCACTGCTTTTAAAGATTATAATTATGTAAATGTAAATGCGCATGAATTGGCACACCAGTGGTTTGGCGATTTGGTTACAGAGAAAAGTGCCAAACACCATTGGTTACACGAAGGTTTTGCCACCTATTATGCTTATTTAACAGAGAAAAAGATCTTTGGAGCCGATCATTTTTATTGGAAATTGTATGATACTGCTCAACAATTGCAAAAAATGACTACAGATGGAAATGGAGAAGCATTAACGAATCCAAAAGCGAGTAGCCTTACTTTTTATGAAAAAGGTGCCTGGGCCTTAGCCATCCTAAAAAGTAAAGTAGGAGAAGAGGCCTTTAAAAATGCTGTAAAAAGCTATCTAAAAACGTATCAATTTAAAAATGTAAGAGTTTCTGATTTTATAAAATCGGTAGAGGAAGCGAGTAGTACTGACTTAACTGCTTTTTCAAATACTTGGTTAACAGAAACGGCATTTCCATATCAAGAAACAATGCGTTATTTAGAAAAAAACTGTAAGAGTATTTCTAAATACATTCATTTTAAAGCAGCAATAGAACAATTAGATGAAAAAGAAGCGGGATCAGAATTAATTCAACAGATATGGAATAATACAACATCACTAGGGCTTAAAACCAAAATATTTAAAGAATACAGCTTTGCATTTTCTGATGAATTGATAAAAAATATTTTTAATTCAAAAGATATTAAACAAAGACAGTTGTTAGTGTTTTCAGGTACCACCATACCCCAAAATTTAAAAGCAGCGTATGAATCTTTATTATTAGATGAGAGTTATATTACTAAAGAAAATATTTTATACAGACTTTGGGTTAATTTTCCGGAATCTAGAACGACTTATTTAGAACAAACTAAAGGTGTCATTGGCTTACCTACTAAAAATGTACGTTTATTATGGCTTGCTTTAGCTATAGTAACGGAAGATTATAATAGTTTAAAAACCAAAGTATATTTTGATAAACTAAGTGCTTATACAGCTCCTGAATATAGTCCAGAGCTTCGGCAAGGTGCATTTAAGCTATTAGAACAAACAGTTGGTTTAACCAATTATAGTTTAGCCAATTTGGCCAAAGCAACACATCATCATAGTTGGCGGTTTAAAAAATTTGCGCGAGCTATGATCGATACACTTTTAAAAGAAAAGGAGTATAAAGAAAGATTAAAAGAATTGGTAGAAACGTTAACCATTGAAGATCAAAAATATATAAAAAGTAAATTAGCAATAAAATGAGAGCTTTAGTTATTTCTGGCGGTGGTAGTAAAGGTGCATTTGCGGGTGGTGTAGCACAACATTTAATTGAAGAACAAAAGCATAACTATGATTTATTTTTAGGCACTTCTACGGGTAGCTTATTAATTTCTCACTTAGCATTAAAAAAGATCGAAAAAATTAAAGGCATTTACACTTCAGTAAGTCAAGATAGTATATTTAGTACCTGCCCATTTAATACCTCAAAAAAACACGGGGTTGAAACCATAGGAATTAATCATTTTAATGTGCTTAAAAACTTTTGGAAGGGTAGTAAAACTTTTGGAGAAAGTCACAACCTATTAAAATTAATTAAAAACTCTATTACAGAAGAAGAGTTTAAGGTCTTAAAAAATGGCCCAAAAGAAATTGTAGTAACCGTTTCTAACTTATCCTTAAATCAAATAGAATACAAATCTATAAATGATTTTAGTTATCATGATTTTTGCGAATGGATTTGGATTTCGTGTAATTATACTCCATTTATGAGTTTGGTAAATAAAAACAAGTGCGAGTACGCCGATGGTGGTTTAGGTAGTATGGTGCCTATAGAAGAAGCCATAAAAAGAGGTGCAACTACCATAGATGCTATTATTTTACAAACCGAAGTAACTAGTTTAAATAGAATGCCATCTAAAAATGTTTTCTCTTTGTTAACCAATATGTTTGAATTTATGTTGGATAGAATTGAGCATCAAAATGTTCGCATAGGAAAGTTTGTAGCTACACATAACAGTGCAATTATTAATTTTTATTACACACCAACTGTTTTAACTACCAATTCACTTATTTTTGACAAAGCTAAAATGACCGATTGGTGGAAAAGCGGCTTTAATTACGCAAAATTTAAGAATACAACAAGTAGTCAATTAACATCAGAATAAAGAAATTTAAAAATTGAAAGCATTAGTAATTAGTGGTGGTGGCAGTAAAGGTGCATTTGCTGGTGGCGTTGCGCAGTATTTAATGGAGATAAAGAAAAAAGAGTATGATTTGTTCTTAGGAACATCAACGGGTAGTCTCTTAATTCCCCAATTGGCCCTTAAAAATGTTGGGAAGCTTTATGATATTTACACCAATGTAAATCAACTTTCTATATTTAGTTTAAATCCTTTTATTGTCCGTAAAAAAGATGGTAGAGAATATGTGACGATTAACTATTTAACTACTTTTTTACAGTTTTTAAAACGAAAAAGAACTTTTGGAGAAAGTAAAGCATTGCGTAGAACCATTAAAAAGAATTTCTCAAAAGCAGAATTTGAAACCATAAAAGCTAGTAACAAAGAAGTTGTGGTTACCGTATCTAATTTATCAAAAAACAAAGTTGAGTATAAAGCACTCAGCGATTTTGAGTATGAAGACTTTTGCGAATGGATTTGGATTTCTTGTAATTATATACCCTTTATGTCCTTAGTAAAGAAAAATGGTTTTGAGTATGGTGATGGTGGTTTAGGAGCCGTTGTACCCATTAGAGAGGCCATAAAACGAGGCGCTACAGAAGTTGATGCTATTATTTTAGAGTCCGAAAAAATGGAACAAAACAAAGTATTAGGAAAAAATCCGTTTTCCTTAATGTTAAGCATTTATGGTTTTGTTATAGATCAAATAGAATTTTATAATATATCTGAAGGCATCTTAGCCGCTAAGCACAAAGGAGTCACTTTGAACTTATATTACACTCCCACAAAATTGACTGAAAACTCATTGGTTTTTAATAAAAAACTGATGAAACAATGGTGGGAACTAGGTTTTGAGTATGGAGCCTCTAAGTTTAAAAATATAGATGTTGGTAATAATCCTTAAAAAGAGTGCCTGCTATTGTTTACCATAATGCACTAATTTCTTTTTTAACAAAAGAAATTGCAGTTGCAGAAGGTGATTCTTTATCCATAGTTTCATTTAAAATTCCTTCTCTTAGTTTATCAGCAGAATCAGATTGGTTCATTCCTGCCTGTCTTACAGCACGTATTGTAGCACTCTTGGCAGCTTTTATAACATTCCAACAATCATCAGAGATATAAATTTGTTGTGATAAATTATGGTCAAATTCTGTTTCAATATTTTTCACTAATAGATTCTCATAAGCATTTCTATCTTTAGAAATTGGAGCTACACGAACTACCAAACTAGGAATTGATATGCGTTCTAAAAATAAAATCATTCTTTCATAAGCCTGTAAACGAACTGGTAAAGTTTGTTTTTGTGTATCTTTTTGAAGTAAAAAGCGTCTTCTCCCTTCTTCGTTTTTTGTGTGTAATTTAAAGAAGTAAAATGCAATTGCTCCAGTTACAATGGTTGGTGCTAAATATGCAAAAAATTGTAAGATATCATCTGCGTTCATAGTATGTTTAGTTTATAACCTACTTTGTTTTTTATAGGTGGTTTAGTATAATGATTTTAGAACGATGTATTTTTAAAAATAGTATACTACTATTTAGAATTAAAAAGAATGAAGTAATAAAAATTGAAAACGTACTATTTTAGTCGTTTTTTAAACGAATTACGACTGCGAAATATAATAGTTAATCATACACACTGATGCAGTTAATTTAAAAATAAAATGAGTGAAATATGGACTTAAATATAGGCCTATGATTTTTATATAGATAAAATTACTGAACTACTCCAAGACAATATCTTAGCGTAGTCCAGTAATAAATAGATATTAGTTTTATCTTACATAAAGTGTTACTGTAGCTGTTTTACAGTTATTTGGACTACTAATTTCACAAATTTGATACTCAAAAATATAATCGCCAACTGGAGTGCCAGCAGCCACATCTATAGTACCATCAGAGTTTATGGAAAAATAATTATTATTATGTCCAAATAATTCAAGTGATACATTATTTGCATTTACAGGGTCTCCATCAATGGTATCATTATCCAATACATTTACAACAGCAGTAGCACCAGTAGCACCATTTATTGCATCCATACTATCTTCAACAGCAATAATATTAGCTGTTTCAAGATATACATTAAGCGTTACAATAGCTGTTTTACAATTATCTACATTGGTACGATCACAAATTTGGTATTCAAAAACGTATTGACCCTCAGGTGTTTCTAATGCTATATTTATAGTTCCATCAGTATTAATGGAAAAATAATTAGTTGTTTGGCCAAATAAAGACAGTATTACATTATTGGCATTTGCAGGTAATCCGTCTATAGTATCATTAAACAATACACTCCCGGTACTTGCACCATTTGACCCTTCTAAGGAAATATTATTTGCTATAATGTTAGCAAGATCATTAAATACAAAGAGCCTTACAGTAGCAGATTTACAATTATCTGCATTAGTAATATCACAAATTTCATAGTTTAAAATGTATTCTCCAGCTGGTGTACCATCTGCTACATCTATAGTACCATCTGAATTTAAGATGAAATAATTACTTGGTTGCCCTAATAAAGAAAGTGTTACGTTATTTGCATTTGCAGGATCTCCGGCAATGGTATCATTATCTAATACATTTACAACAGCAATGGCACCAGTAGTACCGTTTATACCGTCCATACCGTCATCAACAGCATTGATGCCTGCAGTTGTATCCTCATTATATACAAAAAGCGTTATAGTGGCAGATTTACAATTATCTGGGTTAGTAGCATCACAAATTTCATAATTTAAAACATATTCACCAGCTGGTGTTCCATCAGCAACATCTATAGTACCATCTGAATTTAATATGAAATAATTAGTTGTTTGTCCTAATAAAGTTAATACTACATTATTTTCGGTAGCAGGAGCTCCGTTAATAGTATCATTATCCAATACATTTACAACAGCAATAGCACCAGTAGTACCATTTATTCCGTCCATACCATCATCAACAGCATTGATGCCTGCAGTTGTATCTTCGTTATATATGAAGAGCGTTACAGTGGCAGATTTACAATTATCTTCATTGGTAGCATCACAAATTTCATAATTTAAAACGTATTCACCAGCTGGTGTCCCATCAGCAACATCGATAGTGCCATCCGAATTTAATATGAAATAATTACTTGGTTGTCCTAATAAAGTTAACACTACATCATTTTCGGTAATAGGAACTCCATTAATGGTATCATTATCCAATACATTTACAACAGCAATAGCACCAGTAGTACCATTTATTCCGTCCATACCGTCATCAACAGCATTGATGCCCGCAGTTGTATCCTCGTTATATACAAAGAGCGTTACAGTGGCAGATTTACAATTATCTTCATTAGTTGCATCACAAATTTCATAATTTAAAACATATTCTCCAGCAGGGGTTCCGGCAACTACATCTATAGTCCCATCTGTATTTAATGAAAAATAATCTGTGGTTTGTCCTAATAAAGATAGTGTAATAGTCTCTGGGCTTGCAACTTCGTCATTTACAGTATCATTGTCTAATACATTTACAACGGCATTTGCGCCAGTGGTACCATTTATGCCATCCATAGTATCATCAACAGCATTAATAATAGGTTCTAAAGTAGAATTTTCTTTGATTTCGCATGAGCTTATATTAAAAATAAGCACCATAATAAATAAGTATTTTAGTGATTTCATGATTTGGGTATATTTGTTTTGGTTAAGTAGGTTAATTAAATTAACGACAAAAATGTATCAATAGTATTCTTAACCCAAATGATTGTATAGAAATTATCTATTTATTTAAAAAATTAACTCTATTTTTTATCTTAATATTGAATTTTGTAATAAAATCTCTAGCATAAAAGTATAATATATTGTTGTTGCATTTATTAAAAATTATCTAGTTGCACATCACATATATTCATTAAAAATATATTTAAAAATGGGTAGCAGGAGTGTTTTAAACCTCTGTATATTCCCTAAAAAAATGGAGTTACTAAATTTTAATGTAGGAAAATCAAATATAATACAAGTCTATAAAATTCTTAGAAAACTGGATAACTTCAAGTTTATTTTTTCTTTTACAAGCGGAATTACTTACATAAATATATTATATTTAAATTTAAAATTGTTTTAGATGCCTTTTGTTAGTAGAAAAAAAATAAATTATAATTTTACAATTACTATTGTTGTTTTTTTTCTTCCATCATTACTTTTTCTATGCCTTTTTATGCCCAAAAAAATAGGCTTTTTTACACCCAGTAATGAATATTTCTATTTAATTTTTATAAAAATTTATGTTGTAAGTTTTTTGACGATATGGTTTTTAACGATTAAAGATTTGTGGCGTTACATATTGCTAATCATGATTTTGTATCTGTTTTATGATTTAGTACCTATTCTATTAGAACAAAAACAAAACAACCTACAAACTAATTTAATTGGACTTTTATTAGGATTTATATACATCTATGTTTTATATCAAAATAACATGCGGTATACCAAATATAATTTGAATGAACTACCTAAATTAACTTTTGATTTTATAAAAGTTTTTGTGAACGGTAGTAAAGCAAAACAATTGTATTTACAAAAACTAAAAGTATTTGATGCCAGTTATGATTTTGATGATAATGCTCCAAAAAATGCCATTTTATTAGATACAGTGAAATCCTTAGAAGTAAATTTGCAGCTAAAAAGTGAAGATTCTTTACTTAAAAAATTACAAAAAAAGAACTTCTTAAGTGTAAAAAATATAGTGCTATTTATAGCAATATTATTTCCATTACAACTATTAGTAGTGTATCTATTCATTCCCACCGGTATGCATAAATTTGATTTAGGTTTATTCACAATTGACGCATCATTTTTTGGATTAATAGAATTAAAAGACGCTATTTGGTTTCTAATTGGAAAAATTTGTATTGTTTCACTACTATTAATATGGTTTTTTACGTGTAAAAGTATTTTAAAATATGCTATTTTGTTTAATATAGCGGTTTCTTTATTTCAATTAATTACTTTGTTTTCAGAGCATACCGTTATACACCAGAACGAATTTTTAAATGTACTACCAATCTTAACACCAATTATCTTAATTATTTATCTATTAGGAAGATTGATAAAATACAAAGGAAAAATAACTATTTTAAATGAAGAAATAGAAAGTCAAATCAATAAAATAATTAGCTTCTTAAATAGTACATCTATAAAAAAACACTCATTAGTTATTCAATTACGAGATTTAAAAAGTAAACAAGAAAATATGGAAGAAAAAGACTATTACAATGAGCTTGTAAAATTAAAATTAGAATTTGAAAAGCAATTAAAGTAAACGGTTATTTCTTTTTCTTTTTCTTTTTCTTCTTAAGTTTTGTTGAACTTTCGGCCATTAAATTAATTTCACCTGTAACCTCTCTAAGAAGGTATTTAAACTCTTCTTCTTGCCTTTCACGTATTCTTCGTTCAATGATGTGATTTATCTCATCCTTTTTTTCTTGTGGAAGTTTACTAAAATCTAAAAGTTCATTGTCCGATTTAAGCATCTCGCCTTCACCAGTCATTAACCATACTAAATCTAGTTGAGGATACGTGGCTATTACTGTTTCAATTACATCACTACCAATGGACGCATTATTTTTTTCCATACGTAATGTGTATCCATTACTGGCACCAATTGAAATGTCAAACTTTCTGGCACTTATGCCTATGTGTCTGACAAACATCATTAATCTGTCTATAGTTTTTTGCATATTAGGGGATATGTTTAAATTATTAGCAACAAATATAGTTTTTATTTTATTTTATCGCAAAAAAGTTAAACAACTCATAATAACTTAAGCTGATTTTTTGTTGGTAAAGTATTTTTTTGTATGGGCTATACAAAGCCTGTAATAACCTGCTAAACAGTATTTTAACATGAAGTTTCTTACAATAAAAATGTTAAAAATTTAAAATATTTTTTTTTTAAATTTATTTTAAATTTTATTCAATATAACATTTTTACCATCATAAAAAGTAATAAATTCTCACTTTAGTAATTAGAAATTACCTAGGCTCAAGAACAATAAATGGAATTATCATCTCCTCTAATGAAACTCCACCATGTTGATAAGTATTCCTATAATAACTCACATAATGATTGTAGTTATTTGGGTAAGCAAAGAACTGATCATTTTTTGCAAAAATATAAGAACTTGTCATATTAATACTGGGTAAAAATATGTTACTAGGTTGTTCAGCAGCTAAAACATCCTTCTTTTCGTAAGATAAACTTCTTCCTGTTTTATAACGTAAGTTTAAACTGGTGTCTTTGTCTCCAATTACTTTAGATGGTTGTTTAACGTTTATAGTTCCGTGATCTGTAGTTATAATTAATTTTTGCCCCATATTTTGCGCTTGTTGTATAATTTCTAACAGGGGCGAATTTTTAAACCAACTTTGTGTTAAAGATCTATACGCTTTATCATTTGAAGCAAGTTCTTTGATCACTTCCATTTCTGTTTTAGAATGTGATAACATATCTACAAAATTATAGACCAATACAGTTAAATCATTTTTCTTTTGTGATTTATAATTTTGAGATAAATGTTTACCTTGTTTTAAGCTAGATATTTTATGATATTCCCATTCTATATTTAAACCTAAACGCTTTAATTGCGCACCAAGAAACTCTGCTTCAAAAAGGTTTTTACCACCATCCTCTGTATCATTCTTCCACCAATTTGGATGTTTTTTAGACATATCTAAAGGGGTAAGTCCAGAAAAAATTGCATTTCTAGCATATTGCGTTGCTGTAGGTAAAATACTAAAATAATCAGTTTCTTTTTTCTTTTTATAAAAAGGCGTTATCGTATCTTCAAAAGCTAACCATTGGTCATAACGTAAATTATCGATAACTACTAATAAGGTTGGTTGATCTATTATTTCTGGTGTAATATATTTTTTAAATAATGTGTGCGATAGCACAGGAACATCTTCGTTGGAAAACCAATCCTCATAATTTTTCTCAACAAACTTCCCAAACTGATTATTTGCTTCAGATTTTTGAGATTCTAGTATTTCAAACATGCTAGAATCTTCAATTTCTTCTAGTTGGAGTTCCCAATAAATTAGCTTTTTATATAATTCTGCCCATTCTTGGTAAGAGTTTACCATGGCCAAATCCATAGCAATTTTACGAAACTCTTGTTGATAATTTGACGTTGTTTTTTCTGAAATTAAACGAGAATTATCTAAACTTTTCTTAAGCGAAAGAAGAATCTGATTTGGTTTCACGGGTTTAATAAGGTAATCTGCTATTTTAGATCCAATCGCCTCATCCATAATATACTCTTCTTCACTCTTAGTAATCATCACAACAGGAAGACTAGAATCTACTGTTTTTAGTTCTGTTAAGGTTTCCAATCCAGAAATACCTGGCATGTTTTCATCTAAAAAAACAATATCAAATCGTGTTTCAGCAACAGCTTCTAATGCTTCCTGTCCACTTAAACACGTAGTGACATTATAATTTTTACTTTCTAAAAATAGGATATGAGATTTTAGTAAATCTATTTCATCATCAACCCACAAGATATTTATATTACTCATTTAAGATGTCGCTTTAAAAGTTTGAATTTTCTATTTAACTAAAAATAGAAATATATAGTTCTAGTATTGTTTTAACTATTATGCTGCGAAAATAAAATGTATAACTTTGTCACACATAATTATATAAGTAAAAAGCAAACATAAATTTTGGCAAAAACAGAAAAACTTGAAATTTTTAATGATCCAATTTACGGATTTATTCATATACCAAATACATTAATTTTTAAGCTTATTGCAGAACCAAGTTTTCAACGTCTTAGAAGAATTTCTCAAATGGGGCTTTCATATTTGGTTTATCCTGGAGCACATCATTCTCGTTTTCATCATGCCATTGGTTGTATGCATCTAATGCAGCAAGCCATACAAGTGCTTAGAATAAAGCAAGTTGAGATAACAAATGAAGAAGAAGAAGGGCTCTTAGCTGCTATCTTGTTACATGATATTGGTCATGGACCATTCTCACATGCCATGGAGCATAGCATCGTAGAAAATATAGATCATGAGCATATTTCATTACTTTTTATGGAACAATTAAATAAAAAGTTTAACGGAAGTTTAACTACTGCTATCGCCATTTTTAAAGGAAATCATCCCAAAAAGTTCCTCAATCAATTAATTTCTAGTCAGCTAGATATGGATCGTTTGGATTATCTAAAAAGAGATAGCTTTTATACAGGTGTTGCAGAAGGCAATATTAACGCAGAGCGCTTAATTACAATGCTTCATGTTGTTGATAATGAATTGGTTGTTGAAGAAAAAGGAATTTATTCTGTTGAGAAATTTTTAATGGCACGTAGATTTATGTATTGGCAAGTATATTTACATAAAACTGGCTTAGTAGCCGAGCAATTGCTTATTAATATTTTTAAAAGAAGTAAAGAGCTATTGCAGTGTGGAGTAGAACTTAATGCAAGTGTACCATTATTATTTTTCTTAAACCATAAAATAACAACTACAAATTTTACTGAAGATACTTTAAACTTATTTGCACAATTAGACGATGTAGATATCATGTCTGCCATAAAATCTTGGCAAGATCATCCAGATCAAGTACTATCTAAGTTATGTCAGATGATTATAAATAGAAAATTATTAGATATAAAAATTAAAAATAAACCTGTAACGGCTGATCAGCTTTTAAAACATAAAAATCGTATTCTAAGTAAAGAAAAATTTAAAGCTTCGGAAGTAAATTATTTTGTTTATGCAGGTTCTATACAAAACCAAGCATATCATCATAACAAACAGAATATTCATATCATAAAAAGTAATGGTAAAATTGCAGATATTTCAAAAATATCAGATCAGTTAAATTTAAAAGGAATCTCAAAAATGGTAACCAAATATTATATCTGTTACCCTAAAGATTCTGTTTAACAATTTTTCTTACTTTTGCAAATATGAATTTTACAGCGGGCCAAATCGCAGGTATTTTAGAAGGAGAAATAGATGGTAATCCTGATGTTTCTGTTAGCAAATTAGCCAAAATAGAAGAGGGCGAAAAGGGCTCTTTAACATTTCTGGCAAATCCTAAATACACCAATCATATTTATACTACTAAATCTTCTGTTACTATAGTAAATAAAGATTTTGTGGCGGAGCAAAAATTATCGACAACACTCATAAAAGTTGATGATGCTTACGAGTCTTTCTCTAAGCTTTTAGAATACTATCATCAAGTAAAAAATAATAAAGAAGGCATTGAAAACCCATCATATATTGCAACATCTGCCTTGTATGGATCTAAACTTTATGTAGGTGCGTTTGCTTACATTGGAGAAGATGTAAAAATGGGAAATAACGTTAAAATATATCCTAATGCATACATAGGTGATAATGCTATTATAGGAGACAATGTCATTGTACATGCAGGAGGCAAAATACATTCTGAATCTATTATAGGTGATAACTGTGTGATACATTGTGGCGCTATTGTGGGTTCTGACGGTTTTGGTTTTGCGCCAAGTGCAGATGGTACTTACAGTAAAATACCCCAAACTGGCAATGTCATTTTAGAAGAAGATGTTGATGTAGGCACAGGTACAACTATAGATAGAGCTACTTTAGGATCTACTATAATCCGTAAAGGTGTAAAATTAGATAATCAGATTCAAATTGCACATAATGTAGAAATTGGTGAGCATACTGTAATAGCAGCACAATCTGGTATAGCAGGTTCTACAAAAATTGGAAAAAACTGTTTAATTGGAGGTCAAGTTGGTATTGTAGGACATATTGTTATTGGAGATAGAGTGCGTATACAAGCACAATCTGGCATAGGGAGAAATGTTAAAGATGATGAAATAATACAGGGGTCTCCAGCAATAAATTATGGCGATTATAACAAGTCGTATGTACATTTTAAAAATTTACCTAAAATTGTAAATAGAATTAATCAAATTGAAAAAAAAATTGATGGTAAGTAAAACAACTTTCAAACAAACAACAATAGCAAAAGAAGTTACCTTGAATGGCGTGGGACTCCATACAGGTGAAAATGTAATAATGAAAATTTTGCCTGCAGCAGAAAACCACGGCTACAGTTTTAAAAGGGTAGATCTAGAAGGAGAACCTATAATTGAAGCAGATGCCAATTATGTTGTAAACACTCAAAGAGGAACTAATTTAGAAAAAAAGGGAGTCAAAATACATACTTCGGAACATGTACTTGCAGCTTTAGTAGGCTTAGAGATAGATAATGTTTTAATAGAGTTAAATGCGCCAGAACCTCCAATAATGGACGGTTCTTCAAAGTTTTTTGTTGAAGCTTTAGAAAAAGCTGGTATTGTTGAACAAGATGCATTTAGAGAAGAATTTATTGTTAAGGAAGTTCTTTCTTATAAAGATGAGGAAACAGGTAGTGAAATCACTCTAATTCCTGCAGATGAATACCAACTAGCTACAATGGTAGATTTTGGGACAAAGGTTTTAGGAACTCAAAATGCAACTTTAGATCGTCTTTCTGATTTTAAAACTGAGATTTCTGAAGCAAGGACTTTTAGCTTTTTGCATGAATTGGAAATGTTATTAGAAAATGGACTTATAAAAGGAGGAGATTTAAACAATGCCATAGTTTACGTAGATAAAGAAATCTCAGAGAGTACCATGAAAAAGCTAGAAAAAGCTTTTAAAAAAGACAAACTTTCTATAAAACCAAATGGAATTTTAGATAATTTAACCTTGCATCAACCCAATGAAGCAGCCAGACATAAGCTCCTAGATGTTATTGGAGATATAGCCCTTGCTGGTACAAGAATTAGAGGGAAAATTATAGCTACTAAACCCGGACACTTTGTAAATACACAATTTGCTAAGAAACTATCTAAAATAATTAAGTTAGAAAAAAGAAATAGAGTACCTCAGTATGATTTAAATCAACCTCCATTAATGGATGTTGTAGAAATTATGAGAAGGTTACCACATAGACCACCTTTCCTTTTAATAGATCAAATATTAGAGCTTACAGAAAAACATGTAGTTGGAGTTAAGAATGTTACCATGAATGAACCTTTTTTTGTAGGTCATTTTCCTGGAGCTCCTGTAATGCCTGGAGTTTTACAAGTAGAAGCTATGGCACAAACTGGTGGTATATTAGTTTTAAATACTGTGCCAGATCCGGAAAATTACTTAACGTTTTTTATGAAAATGGACAATGTAAAATTCAAACAAAAAGTAATGCCGGGTGACACTTTAATTTTTCACTGCAGTTTAATTTCTCCTATTAGAAGAGGTATTTGTCATATGCAGGCTTACACGTATGCAAATAACAAATTAGTAAGTGAAGCAGAATTAATGGCTCAAATTGTAAAAAGACAATAACTATACACACCCATAATGAATCAACCATTAGCATACATACATCCAGGAGCAAAAATTGCTAAAAATGTAGTAGTAGAACCATTTACCACCATCCACAATAATGTTACTATTGGAGACGGTACCTGGATAGGTTCTAATGTAACTATTATGGAAGGCGCTCGCATCGGTAAAAACTGTAATATTTTCCCTGGCGCTGTAATATCTGCACCTCCTCAAGATTTAAAATACGAAGGAGAAGAAACTACTGTTGTTATTGGAAATAACACAACCATTAGAGAATGTGCTACAATCCATAAAGGAACTTCAGATAGAATGAAAACCGTTATTGGAAAGAATTGTTTAATTATGGCGTATTGCCACGTGGCGCATGATTGCCTTGTAGGCAATAATTGTATTTTTTCTAACAATTCTACCTTAGCTGGTCATGTTACTATTGGCGATAATGTAATATTGGCAGGTTTAGTAGCTGTACATCAGTTTGTATCAGTGGGGCAACATGCTTTTGTAACTGGAGGATCATTAGTACGTAAAGATGTGCCTCCCTATGTAAAAGCAGCAAGAGAACCACTTTCCTATGTTGGGATTAATTCAGTAGGGTTACGTAGAAGAGGGATTAAATCCGAAAAAATAAGAGAAGTACAAAACATCTACCGTATTTTATATCAGAAAAACTATAACAATACGCAAGCGGTACAAATTATAGAAGCAGAAATGGAAGCTACTCCAGAAAGAGATGAGATTTTACAATTTATACGCGACTCCCAAAGAGGGATAATGAAAGGATACTTTAGTAATAGTTAAAGAAAATAGTAGTAAGATTTTGTTTTTAAATACTATGCAATAGTAAATATTAAAAGAAAAGTAGAATAATAAAAGTTAAGTTCATTAGTTTTATAGCAACAACTAAGAATTAGCAATTAACAACAATAATATGGCATCAACATCAGATATTAGAAAGGGATTATGTATTCGTTACAACAATGATATTTATAAAATAATTGAATTTTTACATGTTAAACCTGGTAAAGGTCCCGCATTTGTAAGAACAAAACTAAAAAGTATCTCTTCAGGAAAAGTATTAGATAACACTTTTTCTGCAGGCCATAAAATAGAAGATGTTCGTGTAGAAACACGTTCTTATCAATATCTATATCCAGAAGGAGAAACCTATCATTTTATGAATACAGATGATTACAACCAAATTACGCTTCAAGAGAGCGCTTTAGACGCTCCTGGCCTATTAAAAGAAGGTACTGTTGTAAAAATTATGTTTAATACAGAAGATAGTATGCCATTGTCTGTAGAAATGCCAGCTAGTGTTATTTTAGAGGTGACCTATACAGAACCTGGTGTAAAGGGAAATACTGCTACAAATGCTACTAAACCAGCAAAAGTAGAAACAGGAGCAGAAGTAAATGTACCACTATTCATAAATGAGGGCGATAAAATTAAAATCGATACAGAAAAGGGAGCCTATATGGAGCGTGTAAAAGAATAATATATTATTCTTTTTTTAAAATAGAGATTGAAATATTCATTGGTAAAATCTATATTTAAATTATTTTCCCAACAGCAAACTTTTTACCTTACAAAGAGGTAGCTCACTTAATAGAGTAGCATATGAAATTCCCTAATCCACATACTTTAAAACAAATAGCAGCTATTATTCAAGCAGAATATATAGGTGATGCAGATTTTTTGGTTATAGGAATGAACGAAATTCATGTTGTAGAAAAAGGAGATATTGTTTTTGTGGATCACCCTAAATATTATGATAAAGCCCTAAATTCTAATGCAACAACTATATTAATCAATAAAAAGGTTGATTGCCCAGATGGTAAAGCCTTATTAATTTCTGATGATCCTTTTAGAGATTTTAATGCGTTGACTAACTTTTTTAAACCTTTTGAAAAAGCACAAAAAACTATTGCTGCCACAGCTAAAATAGGAAAAGGAACCATTATACAACCCAATAGCTTTATTGGTAATAATGTAGTGATTGGTGATAATAGTATGATACATTCTAATGTATCTATTTATGATAACTGTGTCATAGGGAATAATGTTACCATACATGCAGGTACAGTATTAGGCACAGATGCTTTTTATTATAAGATGAGACCAGAAGGCTATGATAAATTGTTGTCAGGAGGACGCGTAATAATTGAGGATCATGTGGACATTGGAGCACTTTGTACTATAGATAAGGGTGTTACTGGTGATACAAGAATTAAAAAAGGCACCAAAATAGATAATCAGGTACATGTAGGTCATGATACTGTTATAGGAGAAAAATGTTTAATAGCCTCACAAACTGGTATTGCTGGTTGTGTAGTGATTGAGAATGAGGTAACACTTTGGGGACAAGTAGGTGTTACAAGTGCTATTACTATAGGAGAAAAAGCCGTAGTTTTAGCGCAAACTGGAATTTCTAAATCTATTGCAGGTAGAAAGACCTATTTTGGAAGCCCTGTGGAAGAAGCTAGAGAAAAATTGAAGCAATTGGCTAATGTAAAAAAGATTCCATCAATCTTAAAAAAGATAGATTTATAAATAAGCAGTCGAATGCTTTAGAAATTGTAAGCAAAGGCATATTTTTGTGCAACTTAAATTAATAATGATAAAATAATGAGTGTTTTAGTTAATAAAAATTCTAATATAATTGTTCAAGGCTTTACAGGTAGTGAAGGTACTTTTCACGCTGAGCAAATGATTGAATACGGCACTAATATTGTAGGTGGTGTTACACCAGGTAAAGGAGGGCAAGTACATTTAGGAAAGCCAGTTTTTAATACGGTTCTTGAAGCTGTAGAAAAGGCAAATGCTGATACCACAATAATATTTGTACCACCAGCTTTTGCTGCTGATGCAATTATGGAAGCTGCTAATGCAGGAATTAAAGTAATTATAACAATTACTGAAGGTATTCCAGTAGCAGATATGGTTAAAGCCTCAAATTATATAAAAAATATGGATTGCCGTTTGGTAGGTCCTAATTGCCCAGGGGTTATTACTCCAGGAGAAGCAAAAGTTGGGATTATGCCAGGTTTTGTATTTAAAAAAGGAAATGTAGGGATTGTTTCAAAATCAGGAACACTTACTTATGAAGCTGCTGATCAAGTAGTGCGTCAAGGATTAGGAATCACTACAGCAATTGGTATTGGCGGAGACCCTATCATTGGAACAACTACAAAAGAAGCGGTAGAATTGTTAATCAATGATCCAGAAACAGAATGTGTGGTGATGATCGGTGAAATAGGAGGTCAGTTAGAAGCAGATGCTGCAAAATGGTATCAAGAAAGTGGTAGTAAAAAGCCTATTGTAGGTTTTATTGCTGGTGAAACAGCACCTGCTGGACGTACTATGGGCCATGCAGGAGCTATTGTTGGTGGTAGTGATGATACTGCACAAGCTAAAAAAGCAATTATGAGAGCAAGTGGTATCCATGTTGTAGATTCTCCTGCCGAAATAGGACTTAAAGTGAAAGAAGTTATGGGATAATCCATTCCATGAAAATATAAATCCCGTTTCTACTGAAATCATATTTGGTTAAAACGGGATTTTTTTCGTCTTTATCTGAAACAAAACTTATATTTGATTATCAACCGAAGTAAATGAGCATAAAATGAAATTATTAGAAGGAAAAAATGTAATTATAACAGGTGCCAGTAGAGGTATAGGAACTGGAATAGCACAAGTTTTTGCTGAGCAAGGTGCAAATGTAGCATTTACGTATAGCTCTAGTGAAGCACCAGCTTTAGCATTAGAAAAAGAATTAGCAGGTAAAGGTGTAAAAGCCAAAGCCTATAAAAGTAATGCGGCTAGTTTTAACGAATCTGCAGATCTGGTTGCTAAAGTCTTAGAAGATTTTGGAGGAATAGATGTACTAATAAATAATGCAGGGATTACAAAAGATAACTTATTGATGCGTATGGCTGAGGAAGATTTTGATAAAGTGATCGAAATTAACTTAAAGTCCGTTTTTAATATGACGAAAGCTGTGCAGCGCACGATGCTAAAACAACGTAAAGGATCTATTATTAACATGAGCAGTGTAGTTGGTGTAAAAGGGAATGCCGGACAAACCAATTATGCAGCATCTAAAGCAGGTATGATTGGGTTTACGAAATCTGTTGCCTTAGAATTGGGTTCTAGAAATATTCGTTGTAACGCCATTGCTCCTGGTTTTATAGAAACAGAAATGACAGCAAAACTAGATGAGAAAGTGGTACAAGGCTGGCGAGATGGTATTCCGCTAAAAAGAGGTGGGAGTACAGAAGATATCGCAAATGCATGTTTATTCTTTGCATCAGACATGTCTGCCTATGTAACAGGGCAAGTGCTTAATGTTGATGGCGGAATGCTAACATAACACATTGATTATTAGTATTTTAAACTTATAAATATGATTTATGTAACTACTCCAAATGTAATTGGTAAAGAAATATCGGAATCTTTAGGTACCGTTAGAGGAAGTACTGTACGTGCACGTAATATTGGAAGAGATATTTTTGCAGGATTTAAAAATATTGTTGGCGGCGAAATATCTGAATATACTAAACTATTATCAGAAGCTAGAGAACAAGCTTTAAAAAGAATGCTAGATGACGCAGCAAACTTGGGTGCTGATGCAGTGGTAAATGTTAGATTTACAACTTCGCAAGTTATGCAAGGAGCAGCAGAAATGCTAGCATACGGAACAGCGGTAAAATTTAAATAATAGGAATGCTTAAGTATATTCCATTTTTAGTGATGCTATTGTTTTATGGAAGTATTTTGTGTATTCTAATTTATCTAATATTCAAAAGAATATCAGAAAAAGAAAATGAAGACTTTGAAAAAAGAGATCATTAAATTAGTAAATAACCTCGAAGCAAGCTTACGAGGCATTAAAAGGAAAATTAATATTGATTTCGACGCAAGCATCGGAGCAATTTAAATCTCGATTATCGAGTAAAAAACAAATCATCCATTCTATAAAATATGCAAAGTAAAACCATACTATTTATTATCCTTGCGGCTATTGTTGCAGGAATTGTGGTTTTATTTCAATATTATTTTAAAGCAAAAAAGAGAGTAAAGCTTACTATTTACCTTTCCTTTTTGCGCTTTTTAGCTGTTTTTGGACTTTTATTGTTACTCATTAATCCAAAACTTTCTAAAAATGAGTATAACATTGAAAAAGCAAATCTTATCGTTCTTTCTGATAATTCTTCCTCTCTTGCACCATATAAAAATGATATTTCAACTGTTATAGGAAGATTAAAGGAAAATACTTCAATTCTAGAACGATTTAATCTTAGTTCATATCATTTTGATTCTGAATTACATGCAAATGATAGTAGTACCTATAAGGGCACTCATACAAATATTAGTCAGGCATTACTAGCACTTGACGAAGTATATGAAGATAATACTGCGATTGTGCTACTTTCTGATGGTAATCAGACTATTGGTCGCGATTATGAATATATTAGAACTACACATAAAATGCCCGTTTTTCCTGTAGCAATAGGAGATACTACAACATATGATGACATTAGAATAAGTAAAGTAAATACAAATAAATTTGCTTTTTTAAAAAACAAATACCCAGTAGAAGTTTTTGTTGCATATGATGGTTTAAAAAATATAAACACTCAATTAACAATACGATCAAATGGGGCAATCGTCTTTAGAGAAAATTTAAGCCTTTCAAAAGATAAAAGTTCAAGTGTTATCAATACAAACTTAAATGCAAATACGGTAGGAGTAAAAACAATAACTGTTTCGGTAACACCAATAGAGAACGAAAAAAACACATTTAATAACACAAAAAGTTTAGCGGTAGAAGTAATAGACGAAAAAACAAATATTGCAATCATCGCATGCAAACTACATCCAGATATTGGCGCGTTAAAAAAAGCATTAGAAAGCAATGAACAACGTTCAGTAAAAATTTTAAAGCCCAATGCTAAAGCCTCAGAACTAGAGAATACAGCAATTTTTGTATTATATCAGCCAAATTCTTCTTTTAGAAATATTTACAAATACATTCAAGATAAAAAAGCAAGCCTTTTTACTATTACTGGAGTACAAGTAGATCGAAATTTTTTAAATTCTGTTCAGAAAACATTCAAACTTGGAGGTAACTACCCCATTACAGAAACATTTCCTTTATTAAATGCTTCTTTTACAAAGTTTGATATTTCAGAATTTTCATTTGAGAATTTCCCACCCTTAAATGTTGGTGTAGAAAGTACAGAAATACAAGGAGGAGAAACAATGCTATACAGAAGTGTTTTTGGTACTAAATTAGATCCTCCGCTCTTAGCTATTGTAGATGGAAAAGAGGCTAAAGAAGCCATTCTTTTTGGAGAAAATATATGGAAATGGCGTGTGCAAAGTTTTAGAAACGATCAAGATTTTAAAAATTTTGATGATTTTATGGGTAAAATAATTTTATATCTAGGAACTACAAAACCAAAAAACCGATTAAATATATCCTATAAAGCCATTTATGAAGGAAGCACTGAAGCAAAGATCACGGCAACATATTATGACAATGCCTTTGTTGTAGACACTAAAGCCAGCTTAGTATTAAAAATTAAAAATCTTGAAACGGAATTCGAAACTGAAATTCCAATGTTGTTAAAAGGAAATTCTTATGAAGCAGACTTATCTAACTTACAAGCAGGAAACTACAGCTTTACCACTACAGTAAAAAATCAAAAATACAGCAGACAAGGAAAATTTAGCATATTAGATTTTGATGTAGAAAAACAGTTTACAGCTACAAATTATAAAAAGTTAAATGCGCTAAGTAGTCAAACTAACGGAAAATTATATTATCCCTCTCAAATAGCAGATTTAGAATCAGAATTAACAGCAAATAATCAGTTTGTACCAATACAAAAGCGCATCAAAAATATTGTATCTTTGATTGATTTTAAATGGTTATTAGGGATCATTATAGCTGCGCTAACATTAGAGTGGTTTATTAGAAAATACAACGGACTAACTTAAACAAATTTGAAATGGATAAATTACCAAAAATTGCATTACCAATAATATTTATAGCGATTATAGCAGTAGTTATTATTACAAAATCAGCAGTAACTATTGATGCAGGACATGCAGGTGTATTATATCAAACTCTCGGAGATGGAGTTGATCCAGATGAAAAAGCATTAGGGCCTGGCTTCCATTTTATAGCTCCATGGAATAGAGTTATCGATTATGAAACTCGACTTCAAGAAGTTCCTGAGGCGATGTCAGTTTTATCATCCAACGGTTTGGATATCAAATTAGACGCTTCTGTACAATATATGCCAGATTTAAATAACTTAGGAAGACTTCATAATCAAAAAGGAGAAGGGTATTTAACGCGTGTTTTACAACCTGCGGTTCGTAGTGCTGCAAGGAGTGTTGTTGGACGTTATACACCAGAACAATTGTATTCTAGTAAAAGAGACGCAATCCAAAATGAGATTTTTGAAGAAACAAAAAAAATAGTTGGTGATCAATATATACTTCTTGAGCGTGTTTTAATTAGAGATGTTACATTACCGAACACAATTAAAGAGGCAATAGAACGTAAATTAAGACAAGAACAGGAGTCTTTAGAATATGAATTTCGTTTGGTTACAGCTCAAAAAGAAGCCGAAAAAGTAACTATTGAAGCGCAGGGTAAAGCAGATGCCAATAGAATATTAAGCGCTTCTTTAACTGATAAAATTTTACAAGATAAAGGTATTGATGCTACTTTAAAGCTATCAGAATCGCCTAATTCTAAAATTATTGTTGTTGGAGGAGGGGAATCTGGATTGCCTTTGATATTGGGTAATAATTAAAAATAAAGTTATAGATACACTTTTAAAACTAAAAATTGGTTGATTTCTTTTCTAGAAGAAAAATATAACTTAATTTTGTATTATAATGGTAAATAAATTTACACATCATCATTTTTATACTGGCGCTTAAGCGAGGTAAAAATGTATTGTAGTAATGCAACATATATAAAACCCGTTTGAGCAATCAAACGGGTTTTACTTTTGGCATTGACTCCGCTCAACCTTAGCTTACATAATGGTTTGTTGAGCGTAGTCGAAGGAACAAAACTGAATAATAGACAATAAAAATGACAAAAATTAGAATTGCTATTCAAAAATCGGGTAGACTTAATGAAGAATCGTTAGGGATTTTAAAAGATTGCGGAATTTCTATAGATAATGGAAAAGATCAGTTAAAAGCATCTTCTAGAAACTTCCCTATGGAAGTCTTTTATCTTAGGAATGGTGATATTCCCCAATATTTAAGAGATGGGGTAGTAGATCTTGCCATTATAGGAGAAAATGTATTAATAGAAAAAGGAGAAGATATTTCTATTGCAGAAAGACTAGGCTTTTCAAAATGTAAAGTTTCATTAGCTGTACCAAAAGATGTTGCATATAAATCGGTTCAAGATTTTCAGGATAAACGCATTGCAACCTCTTATCCAAATACCGTAATTAATTACTTAAAGGATAAAGGAGTAACTGCTGACATACATATTATTAATGGTTCGGTAGAAATTGCTCCTAATATTGGTTTAGCAGATGGTATATGTGACATCGTTTCTAGTGGGAGTACACTATTTAAGAATAACCTTAAAGAAGTAGAAGTAATGCTAACCAGTGAAGCTGTATTGGCCGTTTCACCTAAAATATCGGACGAAAGCAAAAAACTATTAGAAAAATTGCAATTTAGAATACAGTCCGTTTTAAAAGCTAGAAAATCTAAATATGTATTATTAAATGCTCCAAATGATAGGCTAGACAATATATTAGCATTGTTACCAGGAATGCGAAGCCCAACAGTACTTCCCTTAGCGGAAAAAGGGTGGAGTTCTGTACATACCGTGATTAATAAAGATAAATTTTGGGATGTTATCGACCAATTAAAACAAGCAGGTGCTGAAGGTATTTTAGTGTGCCCTATAGAAAAAATGGTGTTGTAGTATCGTAATGAAAAGTGATCTAAATATCAGGTTAATACCTTATGATGAGATGGAAACGATACTTCCATTAAGTATGTTACTGAATAAGGGAAAGATTCCGTATGATATTTTACAGAAAAGACTCAAAGACATGCTAGCCATGGGAGGATATGAATGTATTGGAGTATATGATCAAAAAGAATTAATAGGAATCTGTGGTTTTTGGATTTTAAATAAACTTTATGCTGGCAAGCATGTAGAGCCAGATAATGTTTTTATAAAAGAAACATATCGTAGTAAAGGCGTAGGGCAATTGATGATTGATTATTTATTTAAACATGCTAAAAGCATAGGCTGTGAAGGTACAGAAGTGAATTGCTATACGATAAATGAAAAAGGAAGACAGTTTTGGGAAAGACAAGGGTATGAACCTTTAGCATATCATTTTTTTAAAAAATTTGATTAAAATTAAAATGAATAAAATTTATAATCCAAATAAAACAGCATGGAAAGACGTTTTAAAACGTCCTACCCAAACTGTAGCTGATATTGAAAGTACGGTAAATACCATTTTTAACGAAGTAGCTCAAGAAGGTGATGTTATTTTAAAAAAATACACCCAAAAGTTTGATGGTGTTACCATAAAAAATCAAGTAGTTACTACAACTGAAATAGAAGAGGCAGTTTCATCCGTTTCAGTAGCACTAAAAGAAGCTATTCAATTAGCAAAAAGCAATATTGAAGTTTTCCATAAAGCCCAAAAAACTGATAAAGTAACCGTTGAAACGATAAAAGGAGTTCAGTGTTGGCAAGAGAAGAAACCAATCCAAAAGGTAGGCTTGTATATTCCGGGTGGTACGGCTCCATTATTTTCAACTATTCTAATGTTAGCAATTCCAGCAAAAATTGCAGGTTGTAAAGAGATTGTTTTATGTACACCTCCCAATAAAGAAGGAAAAATTAATCCAGCAATTCTGTATACAGCACACTTATGTGGTGTTACTAAAATTTTTAAAGTAGGTGGCATTCAGGCCATTGCAGGGATGACTTTCGGTACCGAAAGCATCCCACAAGTATATAAAATATTTGGGCCAGGCAATCAATATGTAACGGTAGCCAAACAAATAGCCACAAAACATGGAGTAGCTATAGATATGCCTGCTGGGCCTAGTGAACTACTTGTAGTTGCAGATGATACGGCTAATCCCGCTTTTGTAGCATCAGACTTGTTAAGCCAGGCAGAACACGGAGTAGATAGTCAAGTAATTTTAGTATCAACTTCTAAAGAACTTATGCTAGAAGTAGAGCAAGAAATAACAAAACAAATTAGTGATTTACCAAGACAAGAAATTGCAGAAAAAGCAATTGCTAATAGCAAACTGATTTATGTAGCAGATGATGAAACGGCTATTGATTTAATTAATGAATACGGCCCAGAACACTATATTGTTTGTGTAGAAAATGAAGATTTCTATGTAGAAAACACATTAAATGCAGGTTCGGTATTTATTGGCAACTATACTCCGGAAAGCGCTGGTGATTATGCTTCTGGAACCAACCATACGCTACCCACAAACGGTTATGCGAAGCAGTATAGTGGTGTAAATTTAGATAGTTTTCTAAAGAGTATGACCTTTCAGAAAATATCAAAAGAAGGAATCAAAGAAATTGGAAAAGCTATAGAAATTATGGCTGAAGCAGAAGGTTTACAAGCTCATAAAAATGCAGTAACACTTAGGTTGAAGGATTTAAAGTTAACTTCATGAATGTTTGATTTGAAATTGATTTTAATCAAATTGTTTAGATATGTTTTCGGAGTTTCTTTTGCGATGAGTATCATACATATTTTAATGTATTTAAAATATTATGAAGAAAAAGCTGTAATACAGGATATAATTAAAGTAGCAATAATAGCTATTACTACTTGTCTAATATCATTTATAATATTAAAAATGTTGGAAAAAAAATAATGAATTTCAACTTAGAAAATATAACAAGAGAAAATGTAAAAGGCTTAAAGCCGTATTCATCTGCACGAGATGAATATGTTTCAGATGGTTCTAAAATGGTTTTTTTAGATGCTAATGAAAACCCCTTTGCCAATGGAGTTAATAGATACCCAGATCCTCAACAACGCAGCTTAAAAGCTGTTTTAGCAACACAAAAAGGAATTAACACCAAAAATATTCTTCTAGGCAATGGTAGTGATGAAGTTTTAGATTTATTGTTTCGTGCTTTTTGCGAACCAAAAGAAGACAATATTATTTCTTTACCGCCTACATACGGCATGTATAAAGTCCTTTCTGGTATTAATGCTATTGAAAATAGAGAAGTGCTATTATTAAACGATTTTCAGCCTAATGTAACAGAAATTTTAAAGACAGTTGATCATCATACTAAAATAATTTTTATCTGCTCTCCTAATAACCCTACAGGGAACAGTATTGCTACAAATAGTATTATAGAATTACTGAATAACTTTAAAGGATTGGTGGTTATAGATGAAGCTTATATTGATTTTTCAACAAAAGAAAGTTGGGTAACTCAACTGACCAATTTTCCAAACCTTGTAATTACGCAAACGCTTTCTAAAGCATACGGAATGGCAGGGATTAGATTAGGGATTTGTATCGCATCAGAAGAAATTATCACAATTTTAAATAAAATAAAGCCTCCCTATAATATCAACGAACTTACCCAACAAAAGGCATTAAATCGTATTCTTGACACAGAAGGAGTGAAATCAGAAATTAGCTCAATATTAATAGAAAGAAATCACTTATTTAAAGTATTAGTTGAAGTTAATTTTGTTGAAAAAATATATCCCTCAGAAGCAAATTTTGTTTTAGTAAAAGTGGATAACGCTACAAAAAGATACGATCAGTTATTAGAAAAAGGAGTGGTAGTTCGTAATAGAACAACGCAAGCTTTATGTGAAAATACACTGCGTTTTACTGTGGGAACATCAGAAGAAAATAAGACATTGTTAAATGCATTAAGAGAAATATAAGATGAAGAAATTACTCTTTATAGACCGAGACGGAACCATTATAAAAGAAACCGTAGATGAGCAAATAGATGCTTTTGAAAAGATGATTTTCTACCCTAAAGCATTTACGTACTTAGGCAAAATAGCAAAAGAACTAGACTACGAATTAGTTATGATTACCAATCAAGATGGCTTAGGTACAGACGTATTTCCAGAAGAAACTTTTTGGCCTGTTCATAATTTTATCATCAATTCTTTTGAAAATGAGGGAGTCGTTTTTGATAAAGTGTTTTTAGATAGAACCTTTCCACATGAAAATGCAGATACTCGAAAGCCAGGAACAGGTTTGTTAACCGAATATTTTTCAGATGCATATGATTTAGCCAATTCATTTGTAATAGGAGATCGATTAACAGATATAGAATTAGCAAAAAATCTAGGAGCAAAAGGTATTTTTATAAATGATCATACCAATTTAGGAACAGGAGAGATCACTATAAAACGAGATGAATTAGAAGCTACCATTGCCTTAGAAAGTAACGATTGGGAAAAAATTTATGAGTTCTTAAAATTAGAAGCAAGAACATCAGAAATTCATAGAAAGACCAATGAAACAGATATTTACATTAAACTGAACTTAGACGGTACAGGAAAAAGTAAAATTGAAACTGGTTTAGCTTTTTTTGATCATATGTTAGACCAGTTAGCGCGTCATGGGCAGATGGATTTAGAAATAAAAGTAGATGGCGATTTAGAAGTAGATGAGCACCATACTATAGAAGATACGGCTATTGCACTAGGAGAGCTTTTCAGTAAAGCTTTAGGTAACAAATTAGGCATTGAACGTTATGGCTTCTGTTTGCCTATGGACGATTGCCTAGCTCAGGTTGGTATTGACTTTGGTGGACGTAATTGGTTGGTTTGGGAAGCCGATTTTAAACGTGAAAAAGTAGGAGATATGCCAACAGAAATGTTTTATCATTTCTTTAAATCCTTTACAGATGGTGCAAAAGCAAATTTAAATGTAAAAGCAGAAGGGACCAACGAACATCATAAGATAGAAGCTATTTTTAAAGCTTGGGCAAAATCTATAAAAATGGCTATAAAAAGAGATGTAGAGAAAATGGTATTACCCAGTACAAAAGGAGTTCTTTAAAGTACGAAGTACAAAATTAAAAGTACAAAGTAATGCAAGATTTAAAATTAAGAACTAAAAAGTTTGCTATCGAATGTTGGAAGTTTTGTGAGCAAATTCCAAGATCTAGAGAGTTAGATGCATGGGTTAGACAATTAATTCGTAGTTCAAGTTCAGTTGGAGCTAATTATAGAGCATCTCAAAGGGCAAAATCTACAGCTGATTTTATAAATAAGCTTAAAATTGTTGAGGAAGAAGTTGATGAATCAGCTTATTGGTTGGAATTATTTTTAGAGGTTAAGGAAGATAAAAGTCATGAAATAAAATTATTGCATAAAGAAGCAAAAGAGCTATTGGCAATTACTGTCGCATCAATTAAGAAATCAAGAGAAAATATAAAAAAGTAATAAAATGATTATCATTCTTTGTAAAACAAAAAACCTTGTACTTCGTACTTCAAACCTTGTACTTTAACTTATGAAAATTGTAATTATAAATTACGGAGCAGGAAATATCCAGAGTATCAAATTTGCTATTCAGCGATTAGGATATGAGGCAGTCTTAAGCAATAATGTTAAGGAAATACAAGCCGCAGATAAAGTAATTTTTCCAGGAGTGGGAGAGGCTAGTACTGCAATGCAGAAACTTAGGGCTAGTGGATTAGATGCTTTAATACCAAATTTAAAACAACCCGTTTTAGGAATTTGCTTAGGGATGCAATTAATGTGCAATTCGTCTGAAGAAGGAAATACTAAAGGCTTAGGCATTTTTGATGTAGATGTTGTTCGTTTTTCAAACCAAGTAAAAGTTCCACAAATAGGCTGGAATCAAATTATGGATTTAAAAACAGATTTATTCAAAGAAGTTTTAGAAAAAGAACATATCTATTTAGTACATAGTTTTTACGCCCCGCTTTGCACAGAAACAATTGCCATTGCTGAATATGAACTCAAGTATAGTGCGGCATTACAAAAAGATAACTTTTATGGAACACAATTTCACCCAGAAAAAAGTAGCACTGTAGGTGAGCAAATTTTGAAGAATTTTTTACTAATGTAATGAAGGCTGATTTTTACATATCAACAGATAAAAATCAATTAGATATTCATCTGATTCATGATTATCTATCCAATCAATCGTATTGGGCTAAAGGAAGAAGTGTTGAATTGGTGAAAAAATCAATTGAAAACTCGTTGTGTTTTGGAGTTTTTAATGAGAATGGACAACAAATTGCTTTTGCCAGAATAGCAACTGATTATGTGGTTTTTGCTTGGTTAATGGATGTTTTTGTTATTGATGCACATGCCGGACAGGGGATTGGAAAATGTCTAATGGAATATATGACCAATTACCCAGCTTTAAATGAGGTAAAAGGAATTGGACTACGAACAAATGACGCTCACGGTCTGTATGAGAAATTTGGTTTTAAAAAAATAGAGAATCCAGAAACATGGATGTTAAAGAAAAAATAAAAGAATTATGACAATTTTGTGCTGAAATAAAGAAGATGAATTATTCATTACAAAGAAGTATTGAAAGAACTTAATACGAATTACTTTGTACTGAATACTATAAGTAGATCAGACTAATAAAGCATAATATAAAAAACTTAGTACTTTGTACTCTTTACTTAATACTGATTACAAATAAATAAAACTTAATACTTTGTACTAACAACTTAGTACCAATTAAAAATGAGAATAATACCAGCAATAGACATTATAGACGGTAAATGTGTAAGGCTCTCTAAAGGAGATTACAATACCAAGAAAATATACAATGAAAATCCTTTAGAGGTTGCCAAGGCATTTGAAGCGCATGGCATTCAATACTTGCACTTGGTAGATTTAGATGGTGCAAAGTCTAAGCATATTGTAAATCATAAAGTATTAGAACAAATTGCCGCTAAAACAAGTTTAAAAATAGATTTTGGAGGAGGTTTAAAAACAGATGATGATTTGCGTATTGCTTTTGAAAGTGGAGCAAATCAAATTACCGGTGGAAGTATTGCCGTAAAAGATCCAACTACATTTACCAATTGGATTAGTACCTATGGAGCAGAAAAAATAATTTTAGGAGCAGATGCGATGGATGAAAAAGTAGCTGTTTCGGGTTGGTTAGAAGAATCTAAAGAAGAATTAATACCTTTTATCAAAACCTATCAAGCGAAAGGAATACAGTATGTAATCTGTACCGATATTAGCAAAGATGGGATGTTAGAAGGTCCTTCATTTGATTTGTATCAAAAAATAATAACAGAAACCAACTCAAAAAAAACCACAGCAATAAAATTAATTGCAAGCGGTGGCATCTCCACTTTTGATGAGCTACCTAAACTTGCAGAGATAGGCTGTGAAGGTACTATTATTGGAAAAGCTATCTATGAGAATAGAATCAGTTTAAAGCAATTAGAAGACTTTATATTATCTGTATGAACAATACAGCAGCAAATATGAGAGAAGAATTTATTCAAAATGCGATCTATAGATTAGAGGAAAGTACAAGAATGATTAAACTTTCTTTTGCTAAAATTTCTGATGAAGATATTTGGAAATATCCAAATTCAAAGTCTAATAGTATCGGAAATTTAATTTTGCATCTCTGTGGTAATATAACGCAATATGCCATAGCTTCTTTGGGAGAAACTGAAGATAATAGAGATAGAGATAAAGAGTTTGATACAAAAGAAGGCTATACCAAACAAGAATTATTAGATTTGCTAATTGGTGTTTTACTTAAAGCAAAACAAGTAATAGCAACTTGTTCTGAAGAACAATTACTTAAGAAAAGAGAAGTGCAAGGTTTTCTTTTCTCAGGAATAGGAATTATAATGCATGTTGTTGAGCATTATTCCTATCATACAGGCCAAATTGCTTTTTGGATAAAACAATTAAAAGAAGAAGATCTAGGCTTTTATAAAGACCTTGATCTTAATTTGAAAAATAAATAAAAGTTAGAGAGAAAGTACGAAGTACAAGGTAAAAGTTACAAGGAAAACAATTAAAAAAAGAAACAGAAGAATTACTATCGATAACAATAGTATCAATTAAAACCGCCAGAAAAAAACTATAAAAAATGATAATTTTAAACTTTAACCTTTTTCACTTTTTGTATTTCGTACCTCAAACTTTGAACTTTGTATTATGTTAGCAAGAAGAATCATACCCTGTCTTGATATTAAAGATGGTAGAACGGTAAAAGGAATAAATTTCGTGGATTTAAGAGATGCAGGAGATCCTGTAGAACTTGCAGAAATCTATTCTAAAGAAGGAGCAGACGAATTGGTTTTTTTAGATATTTCTGCCACAGAGCAAAAGCGCAAAACCTTAGCGGAACTCGTACGTCGTGTAGCCGAAAAAATAAATATACCGTTTACAGTAGGAGGCGGAATTTCATCAGTAGAAGATGTAGATATTTTATTGCAAAATGGGGCCGATAAAGTTTCTATCAACTCATCAGCCGTTAAAAATCCACAATTAATTAATGATTTAGTTGCAAAATTTGGTTCGCAATGTATTGTAGTGGCCATAGATGCAAAAAATATAGATGGGGAGTGGATTGTGCATTTGGTAGGTGGTAAAGTGCCTACAGAACTCAATTTGTTTGATTGGGCAAAGGAAGTTGAAGAACGGGGTGCAGGAGAAATTTTATTTACCTCTATGGATCATGATGGTACTAAAGATGGTTTTGCCAATAAAGCTTTAGCCAAATTGTCAACAGAATTAAATATTCCTATTATAGCGTCTGGTGGGGCCGGTAATACGCAGCATTTTACAGATACATTTAAAGATGGACAAGCAGATGCGGCATTAGCAGCTAGTGTTTTTCATTTTAAAGAAATACAAATTAAAGATTTAAAAACAGCATTACAGAAAAACGGAATTCCGGTACGATTATAAACTAGTTGTCCGTTGCTGGCCCTTATAAAACCCATCAACTATCAACTATCAACTATCAACGATGAAAATAGATTTTAATAAAAATAAAGACGGACTCATACCAGCAATCATTCAAGATGCCAACACAAAAAATGTGTTGATGTTAGGCTATATGAACCAAGAGGCTTTTGATACAACTCAAGAAACTCAAAAAGTAACTTTTTATAGTAGAACCAAACAACGTTTATGGACCAAAGGGGAAGAGAGTGGCAATTTCTTGAGTTTAGTTGCTATAAAGAACGATTGTGATAACGACACGCTTTTAATTACAGTAAACCCAGTAGGGCCAACCTGCCATAAAGGAACGGATACCTGTTGGGCAGAGGAAAATGAATCTAACTTTGGATTTCTTTCAACATTAGAAAAAACGATAGAGGAACGAAGAACATCTTCTGATGGCAGTAAATCTTATGTAGCCTCTCTTTTTGAAAAAGGCATTAATAAATTAGCGCAGAAAGTAGGAGAAGAAGCTGTAGAAGTAGTTATTGAAGCAAAAGATGATAATGATGACTTGTTTTTAAATGAAAGTGCCGATTTATTATTTCACTATCTAATGCTCTTACAAGCTAAAGGTTTTACCTTAAAAGATATAGAGAAGGTATTGATAGAAAGGCAGAAATAAAGTATTAAGTAGTGAGTACGCAGTATGAAGTAATTTTTGTTCAGAATTAACAACTAAATACTCTGTACTAATTACTTAATACTAAGTATATCCCTCACCACCACACCACAAAACATTTCTCAAACAAAGTCTCTGTTTTTTTAATCCAAAGCATAGGAGCAATTTCAGATATCATTTTTAGATTAATATCCATTAAAATCTCTAGATGAGATTTCCATTCTACCATTTCATGTGGTGTAATTACCCATTCCGATTTATAAGGGATATAATATTTGTAATTGTTAAATTCTTTAGTATTAAAAGCATCAAATTTTATCCAAAAACCAATAATACAAGCTGTATTTAAAGGTCTTATGTGTACATTTTTTGTTTGGTATGGTGCAAATAATTGTGCTTTATAACAGGCTTGATGTATGATGTTTTCATGATTGATTTGTTTTTCTTCTAAAGCTTTTATCCCTTCTGGAGAATGTAATAATTGGAATTGTTGGTTTTTAATCTTTTCCATCTTCGTAAAAAACATATCTTTTCTGTTGGGACCAATCAACTGGTGTATGGGTTCTGAAATAGATGGGTCTATCAGATAGAATTTATAGGTGAGTTCTACATGTATGATGGCATTGGAGGATTTCTCTTGTACTATAAAATCAATTTCACCAATGGTTCTTGTATGATCCTTTATAGGGAGATTAAAAAGCAGTATTTTATGGGAATCAATTTGACTAATAAGTTGCTTAAAAATATGCTCCATTTGATGCCCTAAACGAATTCTATTAGAGAAAGATTCAGGTGTAATGGTTTGTAAATCAATTTTAGGAAAAATAAACTGCTGAATACCAAACTGCGTGTTTTTCCAAAAAGGAGGTGTTTCTAAAAAACCTTTAAATTGTTTTAAAATCATTTTAAAAAAAGCATAAAATTTTATATAAATAGTATTAATTAAAAAGCAAATAGCTTATTTTTACTTATGGCTATGAATATAAGAAAAGGATTCCGCTTTGTACCTTACGAAGCAAAAGAACAAAGCCCTTTTGAAAAACTTTTTGATATTTTTCAGGAGCTTATTACCCATACTTCAGGTGATTTTGATGAAGCTATCGATTGGCTTAGAGAATTGGATAAGGAATATGAACTTACCGATGATGACTATACGATTGATGATTTTATTGAAGATTTAAAAGCAAAAGGCTACATCCGTGAAGAGTTTGAAGATGGAGGAGGAGAAGCAAAAGATGGAGAAGAAGGTGGCGATGGTTCCATATCGATTACTGCAAAAATGGAACGTATTATTCGACAACGTGCTTTAGATCAGATTTTTGGAAAATTAAAGCGCAGTGGAGCTGGAAATCATAAAACAGGTAAATCTGGACAAGGGGATGAGCATACTGGTGATTTAAGAGAATATAGATATGGAGATGGCTTAGAAAATATCTCTATGACAGAAAGCCTTAAAAATGCACAGGTAAACAACGGAATTGGTAGTTTTCAGCTGAGTGAAAATGACTTGGTGGTAGAAGATACCCAACATAAAGCACAAATGAGTACGGTGTTAATGATAGACATTAGCCATAGTATGATTTTATATGGGGAAGACCGTATAACACCAGCCAAAAAAGTGGCAATGGCACTTGCTGAATTAATTACAACACGTTATCCAAAAGATACTTTAGAAATATTGGTTTTTGGGAATGATGCTTGGCCCATTCCCATAAAAGATTTACCCTATTTAAAAGTAGGCCCGTACCACACCAATACGGTAGCTGGTTTGCAATTAGCAATGGATATGCTGCGTAGAAAACGGAATACCAACAAACAAATATTTATGATTACCGATGGCAAACCAAGTTGTTTGCGAATGCCAGACGGTACCTATTATAAAAATAGTGTTGGTTTAGATGAAATGATTGTAGAAAAATGCTATAATATGGCACGACAAGCACGTAAAATGCATGTCCCTATTACTACTTTTATGATAGCCCAAGACCCTTATTTAATGCGTTTTATTCGTCATTTTACTGAAGCGAATAAAGGCAAAGCATTTTTTACAGGATTAAAAGGCTTAGGAGAAATGATTTTTGAAGACTATGAGTCAAATAGACGAAAAAGATTGAAGTAAATGCTAAGTACAAGGTAAAAAGTACGAGGTACAAGACTAACAACTGAAAACCACAAACGAATAAGTACTAAGTAAAAGTTTATTACGAAAAATTGAAGTGAAATTGCAATATGGTTAGATTATTAGAAATGTAAAAAACAGGACGAGTAACAGACAACCATAAACGAACAACTATTTATGAAATTGAATACTACAGAAATAAAAACATTAGGCGATTTAAAAAAAGCGGGTTATACCGTAAAAAGTATAAAAGACGAGCTTAGAGATAATTTAAGAGAAAAAATAAAGAATGGTGAAGAAACCTTTACCGGAGTTTGGGGATATGAAGATTCTGTAATTCCGGAACTGGAAAGAGCCATTTTATCCAGACATAATATTAATTTATTAGGACTTAGAGGGCAAGCTAAAACTCGTTTAGCACGTTTAATGGTCAATCTATTAGACGAATATATTCCAGTAGTAGAAGGATCTGAAATCAATGATGACCCTTTACAACCTATGTCCCGTTATGCTTTAGAATTGATCAAAGAAAAAGGAGATAAAACACCAATCACTTGGTTGCATAGAGACGAACGTTTTTATGAAAAATTAGCAACCCCAGATGTTACTGTTTCTGATTTAATTGGGGATGTAGATCCTATTAAAGCAGCAAATTTAAAATTGTCTTATGCAGATGATAGAGTAATTCATTTTGGAATGATTCCACGTGCTAACCGTTGTATTTTTGTAATTAATGAATTACCAGATTTGCAAGCAAGAATTCAAGTATCACTATTTAATATTCTGCAAGAAGGTGATATCCAAATAAGAGGGTTTAAGTTACGATTACCATTAGATCTACAATTTGTATTTACAGCAAACCCTGAGGATTATACCAATAGAGGAAGTATAGTAACGCCATTAAAAGATAGAATAGGCTCACAAATTCTAACGCACTACCCTGAAGATATCGAAACTGCTCGTAAAATTACGGAGCAAGAATCAAAATTAGATACCAGGCAAACAGATGCCGTATATGTTCCAGATTTGGCTAGAGATTTATTAGAGCAAATTAGTTTTGAAGCTAGAGAAAGTGAGTATGTAGATGCAAAAAGTGGTGTAAGTACCCGTACTAGTATTACTGCTTTTGAGAATTTATTGAGTACTGCAGAACGTAGAGCATTATTAGCAGGAGCAGATAGTACCATGATCCGTCTTAGTGATTTTCTGGGTGTAATTCCGGCTATCACAGGAAAAATAGAATTGGTATATGAAGGAGAGCAGGAGGGTGCAGATGGTGTAGCTGCTATTCTAATAGATGATGCTGTAAAATCTTTATTTCCACAGTATTTCCCTAAAATTAACAAACTAGAACGTAAAGATGCAGAAACTGAATATGACAATTTACTACAGTGGTTTTTTCAAGGCGAAGGATTTGAGCTTTTAGATGATTTTACAGATGAAGAATACAAAAGAACTTTGGACGGTATTCCTGCATTAAATGACTTGATACAAAAATACCAACCAGATTTTCCTAAAAATGATACTTATTTCCTAAAAGAAATGATTTTATGGGGATTAGTATCCTATAAAAAACTAAGTAAACAACGAATTTCAGAAGGCTACCAGTTTAAAGATTTGTACGGTAATTTTATTAGTGGATTGTAAGGTATAAAAATAAGATTAAGAAGTAAATAACCTCAGGGCATTAAAAGGAAGAATTCACATTGATTTCGACGCAAGTATCGGAGCATTTTAAATCTCGATTATCGAGTAAGTTTTGGTTTTATAATAAAATATGAAAGTGAAATTTTTAGTAATTATTTTTTTAATACTATTGAGTGCATTTCTTTTTGGTGATAACTCTTTTACATTTAATATTTATGAGAATTATTATGTAATAAATTATATGCAGTTTTCTGTTGCAATTCTTTTATATTATGTCTCGTTTTTAATTATTAAAAAGTTATTATTTAAAAAACAAGAACATAAATAATAAATACAATAAGTATTACTTATACACACACTTATATGAAGTATCACTAATTACCTTTACATGAAAAGATTGGTTAGCTTGTACAATAAAAGTTTCATAAGCTTTATAGCTAATCCATTCTGTAGTTTCAGGTAACTGTACTTGCATTTCTCCAGAAATTACAGTCATATATTCAATAGAAGTAGTTCCAAAAGTATATTCTCCAGCTGCCATTACACCAATGGTTGCTTTGCCCTCATCATTTTTAAAACCGATAGATAATACCTTATCATCAAAATATGTATTTGTTTTAAACATAGTCGTTAAATATAATTTTAAACAAAAATAACTAGAAACATACTCTTGTAATAGCAAGTCACAAAGCAGTATCCTATTGTTGTATTTTTTTATATGTTGTTGATGAAACTAAAAGTCTTATTCTTCAGCTTTTTTTGTTTGCTTTCCCATTTGCGCAATTTCTTTTAAGCGTGCTATGCGCTTTGCCTTATCATTACGCTGCTTATTTATCTTCTGATTCATAAGCTTGGTATGTTTGGCTTTGTTCTTCGTATTTTTTGCTGATCCCTTTTTTGGCATAATCTTAATTATAAGCACTAACGGCTCCCATACTTAAACTAATTGGTCCTAGTTGATGAGATACTGGCAAAAACGCACCACTTTCCATAACTTGCCAATTATCCCAAGTGGCTTCTAAACCACCAATAGGGAGTATGTTTACCCACATTTTATAACTCACCGGAAATCCGTTTGGTTGTAATTTCCAAAGATAGGTATCTCCAGGCGTTGTTCCTCCCGAAGTATAGGTTACTAATAATGCTTCTGTACCGTCTTCTAATTGTACAATACTTCTTTCCGTTCCTTTATCCATAATCTTAAATGGAGCTACCAGCCAGAAAGAATCATTATTAAAATAGTCTAATGCGGTAGTAATTAGTTTTTCTTTATCACTTCCCGTAATTACAGTATTACTCTTGTGCACTTCACTTTTTACGGTATTGTTTAGATTTAATAACACTTTGTAACTTGACCATTCTACAGTAACTTGCTCATTTTCTTTATCCCATTTGTAAATATGTTTACCGCCTGCAAAAGACCATTCAAGATATCTAGTTGCAGCATATTTTTCATAGTTAATAGCCTTGAGCATTTTTTCGGCTAAAGCATCAGCAGAAGTGCTTTTTTCAGCTATCGGCATTTCTTCATTATAAACAGCGTAAAGGACTCCGAAAGCAATTAAACCTAATAAAAGTAAGGCTAAGATGATTTTTAAAAGGATTTTGAATAATTTTTTAATCATGGCACTTCAAAATATGTTCTTTTAAAGAATTTGTTTTTAAAGGTTATTTGGTAAAAGTAGCTAAAAAGAACTAGCTTGGAAATATTCATTAAATTTGAGCGTTATATAAAATAACATAAATCTTTTATGAATTTAATGGTAAATTTAGATTTGTAATCCTTTTTATAGAATCTTAAACAAAAAAATACTATTAAAATAGTTAACCTTAATAATTTTAAAATAATGACTCCCTCCAAATCGATACTTTCTTTAATGACTTTTTGTTTTATTTTTTTATACAGTTGTTCTACTGATAAAGAAGATGTCATAGCAGAAGCTCCAATTAGTGAAGAAATCGATACTCCAGAACCTGTAGAAGAAGATACTACGAATGATGAAAGTACTAATGAAGATGAAAATATGGGTGATGGTGAAAACCCTGATGGAAACACGGATACTGGTGAAAGTACTACTGATAATGAAAGTCCAAGTTTAGCAGAACGATTTGTTTTTGATGAAAATATCGTCATAGAGAATAGTTACAATACTGGAGGTTGTGACAGCCCACCATGTGATACAAACGATGAAAGTTTGGTAGGGATTTTTGAAAACGCAGTGCCAGATGATAATTATTTTTACTTATCTGATGATCAATCTGAATTAAATTTAGAATGTCAATTAGAGAAGGGGAGAAGAATAGAATTTAAGCAGATTTCTAGAGGGCCACTTAGTTCTCTTTCTAAAATTGAACTAGAAGGTGTTTACTATGATATACCAGCAAATGGGGTAACGATAGCCCAAGTCCATAATAGAGGGGGGAATTCTAATAAGCCTTTTTTTAGATTAGTGTTACATGAAAATGGATTGGAAACCGTTATTAGAAAAGATCCAGAAGTAAGTTCTAGAGATACTAGCTTTATGAAAAGAGATTTTCCTTTTGCGGATGGAGGAAATTATAATCAATCTACATTAAAAATAATCCTAGAAAAGAAAGATGGTTTTGCACATATCTATGTGGAACAAAATGGTACACTTGTTTTAGACGAATCATATGCGCCTGATGCAACTACAGATTGGGTAAATAATACGGGTATTGCTAATGGTTTTTACTTAAAAGCAGGCTTGTATAACGATGATGGTCCACATACCAAAAATCTTGTTGTAGGCTATTCTACAGTTAAATTTGAGTCTAACGACTAAATCGCTATTAAAACATCATAATTTTTAAATGAATAGAGATTACTCTGTTATAGGTAATGTTAACTGTTTTTATTAAAAACATCAATTAAAATACCTATAAAAACTGTAGTAAATGAACTTATACTAGTTCCTATAAAACAAGCAAGCATTCCCTTAAAATAACTCCAGAATTTCTTTTTATTAAAAAAATTTCCAATTGCCCAAGCTGAATATAGTAGTGTAATAAAATATGTTAGCATAAAGTTTCCAAACCCTGTTAAAAATTCTATTATTCCAGAGAATGTGTAAATAAAGTTGCTCATTCCAACGATAAAAAAAACTAAAATGAATATCTCATAAATATTAAAATTGGACTTTAAAAAAAAATAACTTTATCAAAAATCCAATAAAAAATCCCATAAAAATATTTACAATTCCAAAGTTTTTGCCAACCCATTCATACACTTTTGTAAGACCTTGGCTTTCTATATTTTTTGGAGCAGCACCTACATTAAATTCAAAAAATTGTTGTGCTATTACGAAAAATAAAGAGCTAAAAATCACAAAAATTATTGGTTTCACAAGTCTTTTTCTATCATAAAGGATAAATTCTCTAACGGTATTGCCAGGTCTTAAGAATAATTCCTTTATGGTATATAGTATTCCTTTATCAAAGTTTAAAACACTACTAATTTCATTTAAAATATATTTTCCATCAATTCTCTCTAAAGTTTTTAAACCTTTTTGCTCCTCTATTTTCTGTTTTTCAATAATTTCTTTTTCCATTTGGTCTTAATTATTTGCTAAGAGAGGAAATATAAAAGTTAAATATAGATATTTGTAAAATGTCCTAAAAATTTAGGAAAGAACTATTCATATCGTATTTTTATAAGATGTATTTGATCAGTTAGTTTTCTTACTAATATGATATTGAAATTGTAAAACTCGTAAACCCCATAAAGTTAAGGTTTGTATAGCTTTAATTTTATCATTTTCAGCATTAACTATTAATTCATCTTTAAATGATTTGATAAATTTAGTCCATAAATTTCCTTTAGAATCGTTTAGTAAAAAGTAAAAACCACTATCTCCAATTTTTTTTCCATAAGAGGTTAAGATGAGTTCCCCATTTGCTCCAACACTAGGGCTTAAAATAACCGTGGCATTTCCGTTCGGTAACGGAAATATTGCTTTAATGCAAGTTTGTCCAGAAGGTATAACACAGGTTTCATAAACACCAGAATACACTACTTCTTCTGTTGTTTTAAAAGTTCTTAGCCATATCGTTCGCTTATTTTTTTTGGTTTTAGCATCCAATAAGTAAATGATTTCACTTTTTAAAGATTTTGAATCCTTAACATTTTTAAGTGGAACATTTAATTGTTTAATTCTATTGCTAAATAATAATCGTAATAGCACACCAAATCCTTTGAAAAAAGGATTCCATTTCACTTTTAAATCAAAATCATAATTACTGGTATTTTCGTAAAAGTCAATTACACTTTTTGATAAGCTATTTTGTTCTTCTTCCGATAAATGCAATTGCGCAATAGAGGATAGTATCCCTTTGTTGTTTTGAGTTTTATCAACTATTAAATCTTCATTTTTAGCGAGTTGATGAATAAATTTAACGCCAATACCTTTTGTAGTACCAAAAGGGCCTAAAAGCCATTCATTTTGACTTTTAATTATTTTTTTTCCAAATAGGATAACCCATTGTTGCGTTATAAAATCTTGAAAATTTTGTTTTATAATGGCAATACCCATTTAATTCTTTTTAAGATTAGGAATAAAATTCTTTTTACCCTCCCAAGAACCAAATTCAGCAATAGGTTTAAAACGCAAAGTAGTAAACTCAAAATGGAAATTCTTTCGTTCTCTCTCTTTCATTGCATTTGAATGTCTTTTGGGTTTAGGCATTGCACTATGGCCATGTACCATATTGGTCATTTCTTTCTGAGTTTTCCATATGGAAAATGTAGACACTGTATTTGGAAATTTAATGGACGCTAATGAAAGTATGGTTCCTGAGTGGTCACGAACCAATTTTTCAACTGGTTTCCCCCAATATATGAATCTTGGAACGGCCAAAGGCTTCATTTTTGCTATGGTTACTGCAACAACTGGAGAGGATGTGCTTTCTAATTCAGCTTTAAATTCAGGAATTTTAAAACCTCGTATTTTCCCCCATTCTCTCATAAATTTTAACCTAATATGCCAACCTTTAGTCAGTATTTTACCAAATTTTTCATTTTTCAAATAATTATCAAGATACTCTTCGTTTTCCCATTGCGCAAAAATGGCAACTTTTCTGATCAAAAATCGAGAAGAGGATAGCAAAGGAGAACCTAATGTCATTGCGGTCATATATTCAGCATTTATAAGACCTTTGGTTTCTTTTTTTATTTGATCTGAGAACACTCCTTTTATGCCCAATATAAAGGGTACTTTAACAAGGTGATAAGAGAATATGCTCATATAGTGATTTAGAAAAATTTAATTGGTATTTTGGTATTAAAGAGTTATATAAAATATTAATTACTACTCTTTATTTTCAGATAAGTCTTTTTTATGTTTTTTCTATTATTAAAGGTTTTAAGTGTTACATAGTACCAATTCATGTCAGGAATATCTATTGTAAAAATTTCTTTTAGTTTATGTTCTCGTACAGCTTTTTCAAATTTTTGCATCATCCTTCCTTCTTTAAACCATCCTAAATCTCCTTTATTTGGATTTGGATCCATATTATACTTTTCATTCAATTTTTCAAAGCTAGTTCCTTTTTTAAAATCTTGTATAATTATTGGTCGGATAGAATCAATTTCAGCTTTACTTAATTTAGTCCCATCCAAGTATATATAACTAGCTCTGTATTCATTAAATTCTTCAACTTTAAACAAATAATAGATATATGAAATGTTATTTTCTACTTTAGAAATATATTCCCCTTCTTTTAATTCAATTAATTTTGGAGAAGTAATCGGATTATCTATATCAAAGGAAAGTAATGCGTAATCCATTTTTAAAATTTCAGTTGCTGCATATGCTGAATCTTGAGTTTTCAATTGCTCTAAAAGCTGTATAATCTCTGTAGTATCCTTAGAAAGAAAAAACTGTGTTCCTTCTTCTAAATCCTGACCATAAAAGCTTAAGCTAGTAAATAGTAATATTTTAGTAATAAGTGTTTTCATAAAATTTTGGTTATCATTCTAATCTAATTTTACACTGAATAATTACATACCTTAAAATTAATTTGGTAAGTTTTTTTTATTTATTTTGAAATTCATTCTAAAATAATATCATGCACAGAAAATGTTCAGAATTTTCTCTAGAGATGCCTGTGAAGTTATAATATATGCAAAAGAAAAGATAAATTTATTTAAAAAAATGAATTAAATATCTTCATAGAACATCATGTTATACCCAGCTTTTATTTTCTCGATTAAAATAGGGTATTTGTTTTTAATATTTTTCTTTTTTATTATTTCACCTTTTTCAGAATAATATTTTTCAAAGTATATTTTTGAATAAATAGTTTGTTTGTCAAGAACTCTTGTTTGCTTTCTTCTTCTTCTTTTATAGGCTAACTTATACTCAATTTCTGCAAATAATTTTCCTGAACTATAAAAGTATTTCCATTTTCCTATTTTAAAATCTCTATAAACAGTATTTGGGAGAGCTCCTGAACAAACAGTTACTTGTTTTATTGTAAAAGAGCCAAAAGATTCCATATTTCCATTTGGATAATATATAACCCATTCTCCATTAGGTATACCATTTTTAAGACCTCCTTTAAAATGAATTTGACCTATTGAATCATATTTTATAATACTGTCATCTTGAACAGTTCCATTAATATAGTTTTGTTTAAATTTTAACTGACCATTTTTATAAAAATATTGCCATAGACCATTTTTATTATAGCCTTCATAAGTTCCTTTACGTTCAATCTTACCATTTTTAAAATAATTTATTGATAGACCTAAAGGCTCTCCTTTACTATAAGTGGTAATATTTTTTATTTGTCCATTATTATAGTATTGGATCCATTTTCCGCACTTTGTTTCATTACAATACGCTCCTGAAAGTTCCTCTTGTCCATTTAAATAAAATTCAAACCAATAACCATTTAAGACACCATTTTTTATTTGATATTTTTTAGCAATCCGGTTTTTATCTTTTTCAAAGATTTGAATCCAATTTCCGTCTTTTGGAAGTTTTGTTATATGTTCTCCATTAATCATCCAGGTATCAACACTTCCCCAACAGCATTCTTTTTTTTGAATTGGATATATATAAAATTTTTCGGAGTCTATTATAGTATCTTTAATTTTCCATGTTTGTGCATTTCCAAAACAGGAATAAAAAACTAAAATTAATAATGCTAGTAAGTTAGCTCTTTTTATCATGCTGTTTAATAGTGTACATATAGTAATCCATCAAAGATAAAAAACAAAAAATACCTTAATGTTTACAAACTTATTTTTGGAATTTCAATATCAGCTGATAACCCAGATATTTTAACTTCAGCCTCATCAAATCTCACCTTCTTTTTTGTGCGATTCAAATTTCCATGATTATCTATTGTTTCAATAATCACATAAAAATATTTATTCAACAAAATAATTTTTTTGAAATCAGAATTACAAGCACCTAAACTAATATTAAATCCAACATATTTATTATTTTTAATTGTAACAAACATGTCAGAATATGAGTCATTTATATTTTCAAAATCTTTTTGTTTGAAGGTTTGGATTGAAGGCAATAAAATTTTATAAATGTTTAATTCATTAGTTTCAACTGTTCCATTGTAACTAATCTTTAATGCACAGTCTGCTTGAGAGTATAGCATTATGGTAAAACAAAAGTATAATATTATGGTTAGCATTTTTTTCATGTGCTATACAATTTAGAGATATGTTATATTCTTTTTAGTGTTACCACTAATCTGCTGATTTTTTTATTGTTTAAACAGTATTCTAATATAACACATTACCATTCAAAAGCCAACAGCAGTATCATCACCGCGTTTATCTGCTCCGCCTTCTAGTTTTCCATCAGGAAGTACTTTTATAGCATCTACTTTCCCTATAATCATGTTATTTTCTTCACTAATAGGATAACCTTTAGCGGTTAGTCCTTCTTTTAATTGTATTGAAAAGCCTTCTGGTTCAAAAACCAAACGATCTGGCAGCCATTGATGGTGAAAACGAGGTGCATTTACAGCCTCTTGCATACTCATATTAAACTCATATCCGTTCAGTATTGTTTGTGCAACAGCCGTAATAATAGTAGAACCACCTGGCGTACCCACTACCATCCAAAGTTTACCTTCTTTTTCTACTATTGTAGGTGTCATGCTGCTTAACATCCGTTTTTCTGGTGCGATGCTATTGGCTTCTGCTCCAATAAGCCCAAACATATTAGGAATGCCCGCTTTTGCACTAAAATCATCCATTTCGTTATTCAAAAAGAAACCCAATTCATCTGAATATAATTTAGAACCATAAGCACCATTTAAAGTAGTGGTTACAGAAACAGCATTACCGTCTGCATCTACAATAGAGTAGTGGGTAGTTTCCATACTTTCTACAATTTCAATATTTCCATGTCCTACATCAGAAGAAGAAGTGGCTTTATCAAAAGAAAAATCTTCCATGCGCTCTTTTAAATAGTTCTTACTAAGAATTACATCTAAAGGAATAGCAACAAAATCTGGATCTCCTAAAAAGTAGTTTCTATCAGCATAGGCACGCCTGGAAGCTTCTGTGAATAATTGAATGGTTTTTTGTGAATTATGACCAAAGCTTTCTAAATCATAAGGCTCTATCATTTTAAAAATCTGATTCATGGTTACACCACCACTACTAGGAGGGCTCATAGAAATAATCCGCAAATCTTTATAATTAAAAACAACAGGTTGCCGCCACTGAGCTTCATACTTTTCTAAATCTTGTGTTGTAACAAAACCACCACATTCTTGAATAAATTGCGCTAATTTTTGCGCCGTTTCCCCTTTGTAAAAACCATCTCTACCTTGTTCTGCTATTTTTGTGAGCGTTTTTGCTATAGCTGTATATTTTATGGTATCTCCTTTTTTATAAACGGTAGCAAAAAAAGTACTGTCTCCATTAACTTTAAGAAATGCAGGTCTGTGTTTATGTAATCTATCTTCTTGTTTTTGGGTTACTACAACTCCTTTTAAGGCTAATGCGATAACAGGCTTTAAAATTTCTTCTAAAGGCATTAATCCAAATTTTTTATGTACTTCAATTACGCCTGCTACCGTACCAGGAACCCCAACTGCTGTGGCACCAAGTGTACTCATTTCAGGAATTACATTCCCTAGAGAATCTAAATACATATTTTTTGAAGCTGCTAATGGCGCTTTTTCTCTGTAATCTAATCCGCCAATGTTACCATTTGCTTTTCGGTATACCATAAAACCACCGCCACCAAGATTCCCTGCATACGGATAGGCAACAGCTAACGCCATTTCTGTAGCCACCATAGCATCAAAGGCATTTCCTCCATTTTGCAAGATTTCTGAGCCAATTTTAGACACCTCTTCTCTAGCAGAAACCACCATTGCTTTTTCGGTAACTAAACCAGTAGGCGTAGGGGCTTGTTTTTCACATTGTATACATAGTAATATTAATAGGGGTAAGAATATTTTTTTCATATTAGATTAAATTCTAGAGCAAGTATAATTAGGAATTAAAAATAAGTATTTTGTTTTTTTGATTGTTGAAATTCATCCAAATCCAAATATTATTTTTCTACTAATGAAATATATTTTTGTTTGGAATAGGCAATTAATTCTTCAAAGAAAGTGGTAAATTCTTTTTCAAAAGCATCATAATGTTCTTCAAGATCTAGAATGGCAAAATTCATTTTAGATCTGTTTTTAGTCCTTCTATTCATTCCATTTAAAACCTTATCAATACCCTCCATCTTAGAATAATTAAAAATCCAATTATCAGCAATCATATAAGGCATCATTTTTTTTACTCCTATCGGTAGTATTTCATAATTATCTTCTAATAAATCATAAAAATGATCTACAAAAGTGGCTAGGGGAATATCTGAATAGCTAGCCCAATTTTTTGCCAAAAAATGATCATAGAAAATATCTACGATAATCCCACTGTAATGGCTATAATTTTTATGCAAACGCTTTGTACTTTGGCGCACTGTTGGATGTTTGTCTGTAAAAGTATCTATAGCGCGATGCAGGTGAATGCCTTTTTGAATTTTATCTGGGAGATGATGGTATTTATTAGCCTTAATGCTATCTGCTATAAAATTACCAATAGTGATTTCATCATCATTAAATGACAAATAAATATGTGCTAGAAAGTTCATATAACTAAAACTAAATTTCTTATTGTCGAATTTACAAATAAGGACAATAGGTTTTATGCCGATACGTTTATATTTGCAAAAACATTTTAAAACAATACATGACACTAATCAAATCAATTTCAGGAATACGAGGAACTATAGGCGGAAAACCAGGTGATAATTTAACTCCTATTGATGCTGTGAAATTTGCTGCGGCATACGGAATCTGGCTTAAAGGATACGCTAAAAAGGATAAACTGAAAGTAGTTATTGGTCGTGACGCCCGTTTATCTGGAGAAATGATTCAGAATCTTGTAGTTTCAACTCTTGTAGGATTAGGAATAGATGTGATCGATTTAGATTTATCTACTACACCTACGGTAGAAATTGCAGTACCCTTAGAAAATGCTGATGGCGGTATTATTTTAACAGCGAGCCATAACCCTAAACAATGGAATGCATTAAAATTATTAAACGAAAAAGGAGAGTTTTTAGATGCTGCGCAAGGTGCTAAGATTCTGGCAATTGCAGAAGAGGAAGATTTTGATTTTGCTGAAGTAGATGATTTAGGAGAAATTATAAAAAATGACGCTTATATAGATATTCATATCGATGAAGTATTAGCGTTGTCTTTAGTAGATGCCGATACAATTAAAAAGGCAAAATTCAAGGTTGTTGTTGATGGTGTAAATTCTACAGGCGGTATTGCTATTCCAAAACTATTAGAAACCTTAGGCGTAGAAGTTGTAAAATTATATTGTGATCCTACTGGGCATTTTCCACATAATCCAGAACCTTTAAAAGAACATTTAAGTGATATTTGTGACTTGGTTGTAAAAGAAAAAGCGGATTTTGGTATTGTAGTAGATCCAGATGTAGATCGTTTAGCGTTTATTAGTAACGATGGTGAAATGTTTGGTGAAGAATACACCTTAGTAGCCTGTGCAGATTATGTATTAGGAAAAACAAAAGGGAATACCGTTTCTAATTTATCGTCTTCTAGAGCTTTACGAGATATTACGGAGAAACATGGTGGTAGCTATGAGGCTGCTGCTGTTGGAGAAGTAAATGTAGTAACCAAAATGAAAGCGAATAATGCTGTTATTGGTGGCGAAGGTAATGGAGGTATTATTTATCCAGAAAGTCATTATGGTAGAGATTCTTTAGTGGGTTCTGCATTATTTTTAATGCTTATGGCAGAAAAGGGTGGTACGGTATCGGAATTACGTGCAAGTTACCCTAGTTATTTTATGAGTAAAAAGAAAATTCAACTCACTCCAGAATTAGATGTGGATGCTTTATTAGTAGCTATGGAAGAAAAGTATGCTGCAGAACAAGTAACCAATATTGATGGTGTAAAGATTGATTTTGTTGAAAATTGGGTACACTTACGTAAATCTAACACAGAACCTATTATTAGAATTTATACAGAAGCTAAAAGTCAATCAGAAGCAGATAGTTTAGCAGATAAGATTATTGGAGAAATTAAAGAAGTCGCTGGACTTTAAATTAACATCATTATAATACAACTAAACCATTCAATATATTTACTAATGTTTTGAATGGTTTAGTTTTTAATATAGATGTCTTTTGTTGCTTTCACTACACGGCCATCCTTTGTGACTCCTTCAATTTTTATAAGATATCTTCCTGTATTATCACCTGTATAAAATTTTAATCTAGATTTAGTATTACTATTTACATTATGAATAGGCTTCCAGTATAAAGTATTACGAAAATCGGGTTTAATATGTTCTGCCTTTTTAATTTGATAATTTGGCGTAAAAAATTCTCTTGCTCTATAAAATGCAGGAAATTCAAAATTAGTAACTCCTGGGGAACTTATTTGTCGTTTAGAAAAACTAAAACCTCTATAGGTATAAATAGCAATTACTCCATTATTACCACGTGCTCCAAACAAAGTAGCTTCATTTCCTTTTAAAACATCTATAAATGAAACTTCTGAGGCCAACAATTGATTTACAAAATCTATTTGTACTTCAGCTCCATCTATTAAAAATAAAGGCGAGGATGAAGTAGAAAGTGGTGAACTTACATTTAGAGGTGATGATTGGGATGAACCAAAACCACCACCTCTTATTTCTATTTTTTGATTAGGAAAAGTACCAAAAACAGCTACCCCTGGAACTTGACTTAAAAGGTCAGTAACATTTAAAGATCCTGCACCTGGTATAGAATCAGGAAATAACCTATTTTGAGGTTGATTATATAATGTTATCTTATCAATTTCATCTGTGAGTTTTTCTTTTAAAGTTTTTCTTTCAGATTGCACAATTACTTCATCTAAAATAGTTACTTCAGAATTATATTTGAAATCTGCTATTTTCTTACGTTTAGCCGCTTTAAGATATTTCTTTAAATGATCATAACGTATGATTGAATTCTTTTTTTTTGGTTGAAATCTTGCAACTTTAGGACTTGAGGCAGGCGCATCTATGTATATAGAAAGATTCCTATTCTTATCTTTATTTTTTATATTTAAGTCAGTAGCTTCTATAATGGCACTAATGGTATCTTTAAAAACAAAAGGACCATAACTAAATTTACCTTGGCTATTTGTATTAGCTTTTTCTTGATAGGCAAATCCTTTTTTTAAGAAGCTTAATTTTGTAAATGTAGATTTTGTTACAAAAGGCTTATTAAATACTGTAGTTTTTCCGCTAATAAAAAGCCCTTTTTCTGGAGGAAAATTATTTTCTTCTATAGTATTTCCTAAAAAATCTTTCCATACAAATCTTCTCCAACCATGCGTTAGCATCAAAGCATCTAACAAATACTGTTTATTTATTTTTACATCATTTTCAAAAAAATAGGTTGGATTCTCTATAGTTCCTTTAAGGTCAGAGTCTAATAGCAACCAACTTCTAATATCGCTTGTATTAGATTCATTATTTATGCCTTCGTTATTATTAACACTTATAGAGAAATCTCCATTAATTATATTTTCTTTTTCATCAGAAACTGAGAGGTCAATAAAAACTGGCTCTCTAGTTTTATATATTTTCTTGTCCGTATTTATTTGTAGAGTAATATCATTTACTGGATTATCTATAAAAGATAACCTTTCACAAACAGCTTCTCCATTAGGGTTAAAAAGCGTAAAATGAGCAACTCCATCGTCTAATTCTTTTGTTAGTAATTTTATAGTATTATTATTTTTGTTTCTTGTTTCTACACGCTTGTAAAAAAGTTTTCCTCTCAGGTGTCCCAATAGCAAAGTCCCTTTTAAGCCTTCTTTTGTTGTAGATTTTATATCTATAATAACATGATCCTTATTATTTTTTATAGCTAACTGATATCCGTTTTTTAAAGCTGAAGGAATAGTATACTGAATATTTTTACCATTAAATTCTATGTTAGCAGTATAGTTCTCATATGGCTTAGGTATAAAAGCAGTCTTGCCTAATCCATATTCATATGTTCTGAAAAATGCAACTTTATTCCCTTTTGAATCTTTAATATTTCCAGATATTGGAATTCCGTTACCTATAGAATTTGTAACATGAATTCCTAATGTGTTTTTTAAATTTGATATTAGGTAACCACCTTCTGGATAAAATTTAAGTTCAGGTCTTAACTGGTTTGTGTTTGGTTTAACATCTGATAATAATACTGTGTCAGATAATACAATGGTAGTTTCATTAGGTTGATCTATTTCTTCTGGTTTAATTTTTTGTTGCCAAATAAGAATTTCTTTTTGATAGAAGATAGGTTCCTTATTTCTCATGTATGCTGTGTAAGATCGTAATAAATACTTTCCTGAAAGCCAATTTTCATTCGTTTTTATGTCTGCAGCTGTTCCAATACTATCTGTATATAATACTCTTCGAGCTATAATACTATCTTTAGAGTTAATCAATTCAATATAAGATACTTTACTCTTATTGCTTGCAGTGTGTGTGATGCCATTAACTAAATAACTTTTAATCCAAATAGTTTCTCCACTAGTATAAATTTCTTTATCTGTATGTAAATATATTTTCTCTGGTGTTTCTTCCTTTTGATATTTTTGGAGTCTATTAAGTATATATTCAAAACTATTGTCAAGATTAGAAAAGCTTAATGCCAATACAATTCCAATAATACACAAAATTAACTTTTTATATCCCATTTAGAAATGATGAAGTAATGATTAACTACAGGGATAAAGTTATTATAAAAAGTTACACTATAAATTAATAAAATGCTTTTTTTGTTTAATTCTAAAATTATTTTACAGTTGCAAACTTAGCAGGGACTTTATCTCTATGTTTCCAACGCTTATGTGTCCATAAATAATAGGCAGGTTCTTCTCTTATTTGTTGTTCTGTAAGCCTTAAAAAGCGATCCGTAATTTCATTTGGTTCAGTTTGTTTTCCAGAGGTGGTAATTGGAATAAATTCGGCTTGGTAATAGCCACGCTTAACTTTAGATACTTTTAAAAAAACAACAGCTAAATCCATTTTACGTGCCATAGTTTCCGCACCATTAAAAACAGGAACTTTAACACCCATAAATTCTGTCCAATACTGTGCTATATGATCTTGAGGTGATTGATCACTAACCATACCGAAAGTACCTATTACATTATTCTGTAAATTTCTGATTACTGTTTTTACTGTATCTTTTTGTAAAATAGGAGTAGTATTCCACCTAGACCTTATTTTTTTGATTAATTTTTCAAAATATACATTGTGTATTTTTTGATAAACAGCATAGCCTTTAGATGCAACGTAATTATTGATACTTACATTCCATTCCCAATTGGCGTAATGGGAGCATACTAGTAGCGTTGTTTTTGTTTTTTCAATCTCTCTCAATACTTCAATATTACGTACATGATATCGTTTTTTGACGTCTTCTTTAGAAAGATTTCTGGTTTTTACCATTTCCATAAATAAGTCTACCAAATGCCCATAAAATTTTCTTCTAATTTTTTGTAATTCTTTATCATTTTTTTCAGGAAAAGCAAGCTTTAAATTGGCGTAAACTACTTTTTTTCGATAGCCAAAAACAGTATAAATTAAAAAGAAAAGAAAATCGGAAAGTAAATAAAATAAAGTATGGGGTAGTATAGAAACAAACCATAAAAAGGGATATACTAAAATAAATATGATGAGTTGCATATACAGTAATATAAAGCAAATATAGCTATATTTGAAAACAAACAGAATAGCAGTTTTCTATGAATAATATACATATGGCAACCCTTATTATTATGGGGTTAAATGCTTTAGTTTCTTTTAAGGGTTTTAACGACAGGTATTTTTTTGACAAATATAAATTTTCCATAGGAGGCATCAAAGCAGGTCAAAAAGAAAGAATGCTCACTTCTGGTTTTCTCCATGTAGATGTTCCACATCTGCTTTTCAATATGGTTACCTTATATTTTTTTGCTCATGTAGTTATTAATAAGCTTGGCCCTTTAAATTTTGTAATTATATACCTAATTAGTTTACTGGCAGGAAGTTTACTAGGCTTATTTTTTCATAAAAATGAACCCTTTTACAATGCAGTTGGTGCTAGTGGCGCAGTAACGGGTGTCCTATATGCAGCAATAGTTTTAGAGCCTAATATGCGGTTAGGGCTTATGTTTATTCCTATCCCTTTACCTGCCTACGTATTTGGAATAATTTATCTTTTATATTCTATTTATGGAATGAAAAAGAGTTTAGGAAACATAGGGCATTCAGCACATTTTGGAGGTGCAATAGGGGGGTATGTAACCACATTACTATTTATGCCTAGTTTATTGCAAACAGACACCATATCTGTAATTTTATTAGCACTTCCCATACTATTGTTATTTGTACTGCAAAAAATGGGTAAAATTTAATTGAGATAAAAAAAGCATAAAGTATATTCATGAATATACTTTATGCTAATTATTGTATAGATAACAATTAAAACTGTTCTTTACTCTAAAATTGCATGCCCAAAATTTATACTAAAAGGAACACACCATACCGATATGATATTATGTGTATCAAAATCTACACCAGCCGGAATTTCATAGGTAAAGTCACCATTTAAACCTTTTATAGCACCCAAAGTTACATATTGAGTTGCTTGTAAATCTGTTTGAATATAAATTTCTAATTGAGGACCACTGTCCGATCTAAAATTAGTAATAGTTAAAACGGTTCTGTCTTCATTAATACTGACCATTCCAGATGTTGGATGCGCTGCATCAACAAAATTACCCATTAAGATAGCATTTGTAGTTTCATCTTCATTTGCCGTATCATCAGTTGTATCTGTACTTTCTTCTTCTGAAGTATTATCCGTAGGTTCTTCTTCTGTATCAGTGTTTTCTTCTCCAGTTGTATCATCAGTCGATTCATCTCTTGTATCTGTGCTTTCTGCCTCAGCGGTATCATCAGAAGTTTCTTCTTCTTCAGCAGTATCTGGGTTGTCTACAGCATCAACCTCAGAATTTTGATTATCAATAACAGCTATCGTTTCTTCTTCTATATCTGATGAAGTAGTGCATCCAAAAATTAATATAATGGATAAGAAGGCCAAGGGGAAATATTTCATAAAGCAATGTATTTTAAATCTTTGTCGTAAAACAAATTATTACTTATCAAGAAATAATAACAAAAGTTATTTTAACATTTTATAGCATTCTTAATGTAAGAATTATATAAGAACCTGAAAATTATGATAAAATAACAATGTATACTTCTTCGATAAAAAGCAAAAAAAAGAGATAAAATACATAAATTTGGTAGTTTGTCGAAAATTTGTAAGAAAATATATAAAATTTTAGATATTAACGTTTTGATATTAACCCAAATCTCAAATTAAACCTACTTACAATGAAAAAAATAGTTCCTCTAATGGCATTCGTGCTGTTGTACGCTGTATCGTGTTCTGACGAAACTACGATATTTGAAAATAATCAAGATAATATTATAATTGAAACGAATCAGAATGTACTAGATAATAGTATAAATTTTGAAAATGCTGGTGTACTCATTATCAATGATGATGAAAGTATCACTGGAAAAAGACAAATAACAGGTAAATCATTTGCAGATGGTGAACAAGCCGTTGGAGATTACCCTTTAACCTTAGTTGCACAAATTGATCCACCATCTTTTAGCGGAGGAGAAAATTTAACGGCTTCTCATGTAGATATAGATGGTAATTTTGCATATGTATCATATAACACCGTTGAGGAAGATTATGTTGGTGCTATAGATGTTATTGATATTAGTGACCCAAATACTCCAACAATAGCTTCAAGACTATATTATACCAATGCAGATATCAACTCCATTGCATATAGTAATGGGTTTATATACATTGCGGGTGGTTTTGATTCAGAAAGATCTGCTGCAATATCCTTTAATTCATTTGTAGCCAAAATTACTTCTACAAATGGAAGTATAAATCTTGGAGCTGGTATTCAATATGGCTTTCAGAAAGGATTTGTAGGAACAGATGTAGAAATTATTGGTAATAATGTACTGTTTACAAGTGGCAAAGATGGCACAATTGGAATGTATAATACCAATGATGTTACTACTGCACTAAATACTCAAGATTTTACAGATTTACGCTCAGTTGCTTCTTCTAACGGAAGGTTAGCAATTTTAGATGCTGATCAAGGAGTTAACATCATAGATGAAAACCTGAATGTAACGAGTACAATAGCTATTAATTCGGACTTTGGAATTGCCAATAAGCGTACGTTAGATTTTTATAATGATAAAATAATTGTTGCAGAAGGTGCTCAAGGTGCTGGTATGTATAACATAGCAACAGGAGATTTGGAAAGCTATATTCCTATTTTGTCTAATCCAGCTGATGTCGCTAGTGAAGATATTGTTACCAATGCCGTTGCTGCTGATGATTCCATAATTTTAATGGCAAATGGAGGTGCAGGACTTAGTTTATCGGAAAATACAGCAACAAGTACTGAAGCTGTTGGTATTATAGAACTAAGTGCATCTATAAACTATGTAGAAGCCAAAGGAGATTATATTTTTGCTGCATCAGGAAAAGATGGACTACAAATTATAAAAATGAACAAACCTAGTGAATCTTTAGCTGCTCGTTGTTCTTCTCTTTCTGCATACAGCGGAAGAAGAAATTTAACTGTAGATCCAGGAGAAACGTTAGCATTCAGCGTTGATAATAGGTTTGGAAGAATTAATGTAAATGGCAACCTATTGTTTTGCGGAACTTCAACGGCAAATAGCGATGTAAGTATCGGTACTAACGGCTTATTTGAAATGAATGGCTCATTTTTTGTTGGTAACAATAATAGAAGAAGAAACATTACTGTTGGTGAAAACGGAACATTTAGAGTAGAAGGAGATGTATCTATCTTTGGAGATTTAATTTTAAATGATAATGCCACTTTAGAATTTATTGGAGAAAATTCTACAATTTCTATTTCTGGTAACGTAAGAAGATCTAATTCTGCAACAGTAATAGGTACATTTAATGATATAAATAATGCATTTTAGCATTTAATGACATACATAAAACAATAAAAAAAGTGCTATTGTTATCTATACAATAGCACTTTTTTATTAGCTTGATATTAGTATTACTTACTACGATAAAAACAATTATATGTTTTTAAAGCTGGCCTATCAATTCGCCTATTCTTTTATCAAGTTCATCACCTCTTAAATCTTTGGCTATAATAACTCCATTTTTATCCAAAATAAAAGTAGCGGGTATTGCATTAACATTATAAGATTGTGCAATTTCATCAAAATATTGCACATTAGAAACATGATCCCAAATTAAACCATCATCAGCTATTGCTTTTTTCCATTCATCTGCTGTTTTATCTAAAGATACGCCTACAATATTAAGTCCTGCATCTTTATATTTATTGTAAATTTTAACCATATTAGGGTTTTCAATTCTACAAGGTCTACACCAACCTGCCCAAAAATCAACAATAGTAATTTCTCCTAAAGCATCGTATAGCGCTAGTTTTTCACCATTGGGTGTTGGAGCAGAAAAATTAGGTGCTTTAGCACCAATAGCAGTAGACTTATTCTTATCTAATCTTTTCTTAATACCCTTACCTTGGGTAGTTTCTTTTAAAGTAGGGCTAAACTTATCGTATAATTCTTGAACTTTCTCTTCTTCAATCGTTTTAGATTGGTAGGCTCTATCCAGTATCATTAAAGAAATAAATGCATCAGGATTCTTCTGGATAAAGTCAAGCTCAAAATCTTTAAATTCTTCTAACATCTCTTTGCTCTCTTCTTGCAAAGCTTTCTGATTAGCAGCATCTCCACTTGTTCTTGCCTTATTAAACTCTTCGCGCATTGCCATATTTCTTTTTGCAAAGAGCCTATTTTCTTCCATGTATTTGGCAAACATTTTATTTTGCGTTGTTCCATCAACAATTGCAAAAGGTAAACTATCTTTATGAGTAGTAATTGTTATTTCTCCATTTTCCATAATTACTGGAATATTCCCTCTGATCTTATCAATAAAGATATACTGAAAATCTAAGGAGTCAGCTTTTCCAATAAATTGAAATTTTCCATTCTCAATGGTTGTCGTATCAATATCGGTCAGTTGATTTTGTTCCCCAGCCTTTCTAAAAAAGACTTTTGTTCCGTTTTCTACTTCACCTGCTACAGTAGCATTAATAGTAAAACCTTCAGGAGTGCCAGCGCAGGCTCCAAACATAATGATTGTTAGTATTCCTAGTGCAATTTTTTTCATTTCGTATCTCAAATTATTTAAAGCAAATGTAATTATTATTACTTAAATCTCAATAGTAAACTACATTCCCTTTATCATCTTAAAAACCATAGGGGCTAATTGGGTCTTAATCGTGAGAATAATTTTAGAATTAATGACTAGGAATAAGGTCTTTTTCCCATTTTGTGTATAATGATTTTAACTTTTTAAAATCTTTTGGAAATTCCTTTTTTAAATCGTTTTTTTCTTTTGGATCTTTAGCTAAATCAAATAAAAATTCTTCAAAAACACCTTCATCAATATATTTAATGTATTTAAGGTTGCCAGAACGGATGGCACTTTTTACTTGAGAAGCTCTCTTTTTTCTCCAAAATAGATTACGATCATAATTTGGCTTTCTAGAAATAATATGACCCACTAAATCAATTCCATCTAAAGTTTTATCAGGGTATTGATTTATAATAGTTGCAATGGCAGCTGTTATATCCATGCTTATAAATGCTTGATTAGAAATACTCTTGGGCATTATTCTATTAGGCCATTTTATAATACATGGAACACGTATTCCGCCTTCACGTACATCACCTTTACTACCACTAAATCCTCCAGTACTTCCTAACCAAGTAGGACCATTATCAGAAAAAAAGAAAACAAGAGTATTTTCTGCAAAGCCTTTCTCTTCCAATTTTTGTAAAACACGTCCGATGCCTTTATCCATATCTTCTACCATTTTAGCATATATATTTTTATCTCCATTTCGCCATTCTTCAACCGTAATTGCATCTTCTTTAAAGTCGTCAGGTGATTGGTAAGGTGTATGCGGCGTGGTATAAGGTAAATACAAAAAAAATGGTTGTTCTTCTTTCTGATTACCAATCCATTCTACAGCTTCATCTGTTAACAAATGGGTCATATAATATCCTGTACGAATATGAGGTTCCCCATTTCTAAAAAAATCATGATTCCCTTTCATATAAGTACCCACAAATTCGCCTATGGGTTCGGTATGATGAAAATAATCAACTGCACCACCTAATGGCCCTATAGAATAATCAAAGCCATGCGCCTTAGGCGTATATGCTGCACCTTCTCCTAAGTGCCACTTGCCAATAATAGCGGTTTGGTATCCTTTTCTATTTAATATAGAGGGCAACACACCATGTGCTACAGGGAATCCTAATTTGTTATCATCTGAGAGGCTTTTTGCTTCATCATAACGACCTATATTTCCCAGCCCAATAGCACATTCCATTCCTTTAATTCGTTGCTGGTAAGTACCACTAAGCAATGCAGCTCTTGTAGGCGTGCATTCTGGACCATTTGAGTAAAAATTTGTTAAGCGAACTCCTTCGTTTGCTAGTTTGTCTAATGCAGTTGTTTTTATAGTAGTATTACCATAGGAGCCCAAATCACCAAAACCCAAATCATCTGCCATAATAATAACAATATTGGGTTTAGAAGCTTCTTGAGCAACAGTGGTTTCTATAAAAAATAGATTACTAGAGAACAATAATACAATCAAACAAAATCTCATAAGAGTAAAGATGCGTTAAAATTGATATCTAATCCCAAGTGCAATATCAAAAATAAAAGTATTAGAAAAGTTATCAAACCCAATAAGTCCTATTTCTGGTCGTGTATCAAGAGATATAAGAAGTGGTATATCAAAATTATATTCAATACCAATTACACCCGCAGCGAAAACAAATAAACCCCCGTCAGGATCTACAGCACCAGGGCCATTAGTTGCCGGTATAGGTTCAAAGTCTACACTGCCTAAGCCACCTCCAAAACCATAGTACCAGTTAAAATCTCCATCTAAAAAGTTTATCCATTGGTAGGTACCACTTATTTTAAAAGCATCAAAAGCTCTGCTATCTCTCCAACCCAAATTAGCTTCTAATCTATTTGACGCCCCTAGGGATTTTTGATACGATATTTCTGCACCAAGTCCATCACTATCGCCTAAACGTAAACCAATAGTATGTTCTGAAATGTATTGAGAAAAGCCTAAAAATGGAATAATTAAAAAAACAAGAAAATAAGAAAAAGTAGGTTTCATATAAAGTGTTTAAAATTTATTCTCAAAAATAACTTTTTGAAGATGACACTAAGTTAATAAAAACTTAATTTAGCAGTAAAATTACTGAATTTGACTACCGAATTACTTAAAAGCCTCAAAGACAGTCTAGAAGGCGATTTTAATGTTGATGATTTATCAAGAGCTTTATACGCTACAGACGCCTCTGTATACCGCAAAACTCCATTAGCCGTTGCGTTTCCTAAAAGTACAGACGATATTAAAAAATTATTAGCTTTTGCTAGAACACATAGCATTGGACTTATTCCTAGAACAGCAGGAACTTCCTTAGCGGGGCAATGCGTTGGAGATGGTATTGTAGTAGATGTATCTAAGTATTTTACAAAAATAATTGCAGTTGACACCGAAAAGAAACAGGTTACTGTACAACCTGGGATTATTAGAGACGAATTAAACCTGTATCTAGAGCCCTATGGTTTATTTTTTGGGCCAAATACTTCTACCTCTAACCGATGTATGATTGGTGGAATGGTAGGGAATAATTCATCAGGAACTACCTCCATACAATACGGTGTTACAAGAGATAAAGTGGTTGCTTTAAAAACAATTCTGGTGAATGGGGATGTTGCCGAGTTTAAATCGATTTCTTCTGATGAATTTCAAGAAAAAACAATTGCTAATTCATTTGAATCATCACTTTATAAAAATATACATAAAGAACTATCTAATAGTGATATACAAAAAGAAATAAATACTGAATTCCCTAAAGAAACCATACATAGAAGAAATACGGGTTATGCGGTAGATGAATTATTAAAAAGTGATCTTTTTGGAGGAAAATCGAACACAATTAACTTATGTGAATTGCTTAGTGGTAGTGAAGGTACGTTAGCATTTACAACAGAAATAACTTTGCAATTAGATGAAATACCTCCTAAGCTAGCCGCCATGGTAGTAACACACTACAAGACGCTAGAAGAATGCTTAAGTGATGTTGCGCCAGTAATGGAACATGCTTTGCACACCTGTGAAATGATGGATAAAATTATTTTAGATTGTACTAAAAATAATAAAGCGCAGCTTGCCAACAGGTTTTTTGTAGAGGGCGATCCTGAAGCACTTTTAATGTTAGAAGTAAAAGCTGACTCCGAAGAAGCATTAGAAAAGCAAATAAAAGCATTACAAAAAACAATTACAACATCTGGATTAAGCTATGCAAATCCAGTGTTAAAAGGAGTTGATATAAAAAAAGCCTTAGAATTACGTAAAGCTGGACTTGGTTTATTGGGTAATATTGTTGGCGACCGAAAAGCTGTTGCCTGCATAGAAGATACTGCAGTTGCTTTAGAAGATCTAAAAGATTTTATTGGAGAGTTCTCTGCTATTATGAAAGGATATGACCAACAAGCGGTATATTATGCGCATGCAGGTGCTGGAGAATTACATTTACGACCCATTCTAAATCTTAAAAAATCCGAAGATGTAGGTTTGTTTCGTGCAATAACTACTGATGTGGCAAAGCTCACAAAAAAATACAAAGGCTCTTTTAGTGGTGAGCATGGTGACGGTATTGTAAGAGCGGAATTTATTCCATTAATGATAGGCAATAAGAATTATGAGCTATTAAAGCGAATTAAAAGCTATTTTGATCCTCATAATATTCTGAATCCTGGAAAAATAGTAGACGCCTATCCAATGGATGAATCCTTGCGATATGAAATTGATAGAACTGAGCCTGAGATAACAACTTTACTTGATTTTTCGGATAGTGAGGGAATTCTTAAAGCAGCAGAAAAATGTAATGGTAGTGGTGATTGTAGAAAAACACATCAAATGTCAGGAGGCATGTGTCCGAGTTATCATGCCACAAAAAACGAAAAAGATACTACCAGAGGCAGAGCAAATGCTTTACGCGAATTTTTAACAAATTCTGAAGAGAAGAATAAATTCAACCAAAAGGAACTTAAAGAAGTTTTTGATCTTTGTTTAAGCTGTAAAGCTTGTGCTAGTGAGTGCCCATCTAATGTTGATATTGCGACTTTAAAAGCTGAGTTTTTGTATCAATACCAAGAAACAAATGGTTATCCGTTACGCAGTAAATTATTTGCTTATAATACTAAGCTTAATAAATTAGGAAGTAAAGTTTCAGGGTTAACAAATGCAATTTATGACTCTGGATTTTTAGGAGGTCTTTTAAAGAAATCGGCTGGTGTGGCTCCAGAAAGAAGTTTGCCAAAAGTTTCAAGTTTTAATTTTAATAAATACCTACAATTATTTAAAAATAAACATGTTAAAATCAATAAAAAAATCATCCTTTATATTGATGAATTTACAAATTACTTAGATATAGAATTGGGTAAAGACGCCATAGAAGTATTGGTACGATTAGGTTATGATGTAGAATTATTTTTCGCCGAAAGTGGTAGAACATACCTTTCTAAAGGTTTTTTAAAACAGGCAAAGAAATTAGCATTACAAAATATAGAACAGCTTAAGGTATTTGCAGACAAAAAAATACCTGTAGTAGGTTTAGAGCCCTCCGCTATTTTGAGTTTTAGGGATGAATACAAGCGTTTTTCTAAAGAAACAGAAGTAACTGCTGCAATTGCAGCAAATTCGTTTATTATAGAAGAATTTTTAGCTGATGAAATTCAGCATAAAGCAATAACAGCAGATGCATTTACTAAAGAAGCTAAAACCATTAAAATCCATGGGCATTGCCATCAAAAAGCACTATCCAACCAAAAAGTAACTTTTGATGTTTTGAATTTACCTGAAAACTATACTCCAACAATTATAAGCTCTGGTTGCTGCGGTATGGCTGGCTCATTTGGTTATGAGAAAGAACATTATGAAATAAGCATGCAAGTGGGTGAGCTAAAGTTGTTCCCTGCAGTTAGGAAAGCAGCAGCTGATACCATAATTTCTGCAAATGGTACTAGTTGTAGGCATCAGATTTATGATGGCACCGAAAGGGAAGCAAAACACCCAATTACCATCTTAAAAGAGGCCTTACTGTAATGATTTTTTGTTAGCAACTGTCTTTTCTGAAGTTATAGCCGCTATAATTTCAGAAATATCCATTTCTTTAATCTCTTCATCTGCATAAAAAGCAGAAAGTTTGTCACTAGAATAGCGATACAGTTTCCAACGCTTAAAAGAATATTCTAAAGCAGTACAATTCTTCACCCAATCACCCGAATTCAAGTACATACATTTACCATGTTTGTTTTCGTAAATTTCTTTTTGGGGTTGATGGATATGCCCGCATACTACATAATCATAATCATTTTCTATGGCTAAATCAGCCACAGTCTTTTCAAAATCAGTTATGTAATTCGCTGCGCTTTTAACATTGTTTTCTATCTTTTTAGAAAGCGAATATTTTTCTTTTCCCAATCCTAATAAAAACCAATTTCTAAGTCGATTTAAAAGAATTAAGAAATGATATCCATAGCTACCAAGTTTAGCAATCCATTTGGCATTTTGAGTAGCAAAATCAAACACATCACCATGAAAAAACCAAGCTTTTTTACCATCTAAATTCAATACAAGCTTATTAACTACACGTATAAATCCAATTGAAGTACCCTTGAGCTTGCGCAGCTTTTCATCATTATTTCCAGCAATATAAACAACCTCCGTTCCTTTAGATGCCATTGCTATAATTTTCTTGATTACTTTCAAATGAGCAGAAGGGAAGTAAGATTCAGAAAACTGCCAAACATCTATAATATCTCCGTTTAGAATTAGTTTTTTAGGTTGAATGCTATTTAAATAGGCAATAAGTTCATCTGCATGACAAGCAAAAGTTCCTAAGTGCACATCGGAAATAACAGCAATATCTATTTTCCTTTTTTTCAATGTAATGAATTTTATACAAAATTAAACCTATGAGTATAAAATTGCGGTATATTGAAAATCAACATTTTATCAGCGAATCGTTAAGTAATAATTACCATTTCACTTTTTTGTGTTAATTAATCATTAAGTACTTTTATGTTTTGGTAGCTAATAATTTTAAAATTACCTTTGAAACCTTACAGATTACAATACAAATGGCAGGAAACACATTCGGAAATATATTTAAAGTATCTACTTTTGGAGAATCACATGGCGTAGCTATAGGCGGTGTTTTAGATGGTTGTCCTAGCGGTATAGAAATTGATTTTAATCAAATTCAAAAAGAATTAGATCGTAGAAAACCAGGTCAGTCTGCCATTGTAACTCAGCGAAAAGAACCCGATACAGTAGAGTTTTTTTCAGGTATTTTTGAAGGAAAAACAACTGGAACACCAATTGGTTTTGCAATTCGGAATACCAATCAAAAGTCTCATGATTATTCACATATAAAGGACTCTTACAGGCCTTCTCATGCAGATTATGTGTACGACCAAAAATATGGTTTTAGAGACTACAGAGGAGGTGGACGTAGCTCTGCAAGAGAAACTGCAAGTAGAGTAGTAGCTGGTGCTATTGCAAAGCAATTTTTAAGTGAGGTAAAAATAAATGCTTTTGTCTCACAAGTTGGGACTTTAAAATTGGAGAAAAATTATCAAGAATTAGATTTAAAACAAACAGAATCTAACGCTGTTCGTTGTCCAGATGCAGCTACTGCTGCAAAAATGGAAGAATATATTAAAAAAATAAAAAAAGAAGGGGATACTATTGGTGGCGTAATTACTTGTGTTATACAAAATGTACCAATTGGTTTAGGTGAACCTGTTTTTGATAAGCTGCATGCCGAGTTAGGCAAAGCAATGCTTTCTATTAATGCTGTAAAAGGCTTTGAGTTTGGAAGTGGTTTTGATGGAGTTGCCATGAAAGGTAGCGAGCATAATGATAAATTTAATACAGACGGTTCTACAAAAACAAATTATAGTGGAGGTATCCAAGGCGGAATCAGCAATGGCATGGATATTTACTTTAATATAGCTTTTAAGCCTGTAGCCACAGTAATCCAGGCATATGAAACTATAGATAAAGAGGGTAATACGGTACAAACAAAAGGAAAAGGAAGGCATGACCCATGTGTGGTTCCTAGAGCAGTACCCATTGTAGAAGCTATGGCTGCTTTAGTTATAGCAGATTATATGTTGCTAAACAGAACTATTAAATTATAAGCTTCTTTTTGGGCTTTTTCTACTCAAAACTGTATCTTTCAACACTAGTTTACGGCTTTGTTGCATTTGCAACAGGAATCACTGGTAATTCGTAAGTTTAAATCTTCTTGTTTTTATGAAAAAAATAGCACTACACTGGCAAATATTACTTGGAATGCTCCTCGGTATATTATTTGCTCTAATTTTGGTTCAAGTAAGTTCATTATCTGAAGAACAAAAAAAAGAAATAAAAAAAGCGCAATCAGAAATTGTTAAGACGAATACTGACAAAAATATATTGATTGGAAAATTATCTGAACTTGAAAATAATTTTAAAACTAGTTCCATTTCTGCTATCGATTTTCTTCAAAAAAAGGAAGTAACATTATTAGAGATTGGAAAATTAGATAAAAAATTATCAGAATTAAATAAAATTACTTCTACACAAACTTGGGCACAAGAATTTATCAGTAACTGGATAAAACCATTTGGTACCATATTCATCAATTCCCTTAAACTTATTGCAATACCTTTAATTCTTGCAGCATTAATTAAAGGAGTTTCTGATTTAAAAGATATTTCTAGCCTTTCTAAAATGGGGTTCAGAACCATTTCCATTTACATTGTTACCACGGTAATTGCTGTTTCTATAGGATTAGGCGTAGTGAGCCTTATAAAGCCGGGTGGCAGTATTACCGAAAATACACGTAATGAACTTATTGAAGCTTATGCAGGTGATGCCGCAATGAAACAAAAAGCAGCAGCTGCACAAAAAGAAGCTGGACCATTACAAGCCTTAATAGATTTAGTGCCTAGTAATATATTTGAAGCAGCATCTAGCAACAGAAATATGTTACAAGTCATCTTTTTTGCTGTATTTTTTGGAATTGCATTAATATTAATTCCTGAAGAAAAAGGAAAAACCGTTAAAAAGTTTTTTGATGGCTTTAATGAGGTTATTCTTAAAATGGTAGATTTAATAATGCTAGCTGCTCCATATGGCGTATTCGCACTAATGGCTGCTCTAGTTGTAGAAGCCCCTAGTGCAGATTTATTTACCGCCTTAGGAATGTATGCTTTCTGTGTTGTTTTAGGTTTAGCCTTAATGGTGGTGATATATGTTTTAATTGTAAAAATATACACTAAAAAGTCCCCTGTATTTTTCTTGAAAGGGATTATACCAGCACAGTTATTAGCCTTTTCTACCAGTTCTAGTGCTGCAACTTTACCCGTTACAATGGAAAGGGTTACAGAACATTTAGGCGTAGAAGAAGAAGTAGCCAGTTTTGTATTGCCTATAGGAGCAACTATAAATATGGATGGTACAAGTTTATACCAAGCGGTTGCGGCAGTATTTATTGCACAAGCCTTTGGAATGGATTTATCTGTTGGCACACAACTTGGGATTATCGCTACTGCGACCTTAGCGTCTATTGGCTCAGCAGCAGTGCCTGGAGCAGGAATGGTCATGTTAGTGGGAGTGTTAGGCTATGCTGGTATTCCTGAAGCCGGATTAGCTTTAATTTTTGCGGTAGACAGACCATTAGATATGTGCAGAACAGTTATCAATGTTACTGGAGATGCAACGGTATCTACCGTAGTCGCTAAATCTGTTGGGAAGTTAGGTGATCCAAAGATTAAAAACTGGGATGATAATTATGATGTGGTAAAGTAGCCCTTTTCAAAATTTAATATTATTTTTAAGCAGAAATGTTGTAAGTCTTAAAACCAACCCTATCATGAATATTTGTTTTTTAATGTATCCTTGGGAAGAAATTGATCCTGAGAATGACACTAGTTTGACCTTGATTCACGAATGCGTAAAACGTAACCATGGTGTTGCTATCTGCAGTCCCGCAAATTTAACAATACGCAACAGTGTTACCAATGCCTCATGTATGGTTGTGGGTAGAATGGAAAAGGTTTCCAGTAGCCTAAAATCTTTTTATAAGCAGGCAAAACTTAGAGAAGAAATGTTGCCTTTGGCTGGTTTTGATGTAATTTTTATGCGTGCCAACCCACCTTTAGACCCTATTATGCTCAATTTCTTAGACTCAGTTAAAGACGATGTTTTTATTATGAATTCGCTACAAGGAATGCGAGAAGCAAATAATAAATTGTACACAGCCGCTTTTGGAGATTCACATAGTAATATTATACCAGCTACACATGTATCAAAGAGCAAGAATTATCTAGTAAAACAAATTAAAGAATCATCATCGGATAAAATGATTTTAAAACCATTAAATGGTTTTGGTGGTTCTGGTGTTATTTTGATTGAAAAATCTGCAATGTCTAATATAAAATCGCTTTTAGATTTTTATATAACTAACTCAGATGGAAGCTCTAACTATGTTATACTTCAAGAATACATTGAAGGTGCAGATTTGGGCGATATTCGCATTTTACTTTTAAATGGGGAACCTATTGGCGCTATGAAACGCATTCCAGGATCCGATGATCATAGATCTAATGTATCGGCTGGTGGTACTATCGCAAAACATCAATTATCCAAAACTGAAAAAGCCTTATGCAAGCAGATTGGTCCAAAATTAGTAAATGACGGACTTTACTTTGTAGGTATTGATGTTATTGGTGGAAAATTAGTAGAAGTTAATGTCATGTCTCCAGGTGGAATCACCTACATGAACAAAGTATATAAGTCTAAACTGCAAACTAAAGTGATTGACTTTGTAGAAAGTAAAGTATTAGATAAATTAAATGCTTTTCAGCGTAGGTCTAGATTAAGAGATGAAGTAGAAAATGCTTAAACTTTCAGCACATAGCATCATCGCTAAAATAAAAGCAGAAGAGTTTTTTGAAGCGGTTTGTGATGATTATTCGTTTACGATTAAAATAGAGGCTTACGTTCCTTATGTCTGCGCAGCTGTACATGATGGACATCAGTTTCGAAAATCCTTATGGGAAAATTGTTTGCATTCTGAGTATGATCGTTGGTACGAAGAAGATCCTTGTACCAAACAAATGATACAATCGCATCCAATTGTAATAGCAGGTTGTGATAGTAGATTTGAATATGATCTGAATCGAGGACCAGAAACAGCAATATATACGGATGCTTGGGGAAAACAATTATGGAAAAACCCATTGCCAGAAGAAGAAAAACAGTTCAGCCTAAGCAAACATCATACTTTTTACAGTGTTGTACAGGCTCTACTTCAGCAAATTGAAAAGAAGCACCAAAAAGCGCTTGTTTTTGATATGCATAGCTATAATTGGAAACGATGGGATAGGGAAGTGCCTACATGGAATTTAGGAACGCTTAATATTGATAACGAACGTTATGAACACCTCACAAAATCTTGGAGTGAAAAATTAGGTAGCATGAAACTCCCAAATGGTATTGCATCAACTTCTAAAATTAATGATACGTTTCAAGGAAATGGTTATTTTTTAAAGTATATCACGCAAAACTTTACAAACACATTAGTTTTGGCCACAGAAATTGCAAAAGTATATTGTGATGAGTATACAGGAATACTATTTCCTGAAGTAGTAAGTAGTGTTGAGAAGCAGTTAAAAGATTTAATACCTTTGCAAGTAGAAGAATTTCTATCAAATACATGATACAAGAGGCAGAATTAAAAGAATTACAACATCAATATGCAGATTTATTTGAAATAGATACGCATCTGAACAGATTAATTCAAAAAATTGAACTTTTAAGTTATGTGAATCCTTTAAATATCGAAAAAGAGAAACATCAGTTTTTTGCTTCTAAATATGTTCTAGATCCTATCTTTAGATATCCAAAATTAAAATTCAACCCTTACAAATTACATCGTTTGTTCTTTTCGCAACGTTTAGAGCGTATTGAAGATGATGGAATACGAAAAATGTATCAAGAGATTATCTATTATTACTCTAATATGGTACAGTGCATTGAAAGCATAGGGAAGGGTAAAAACTTTCATTATAATTCTTTACGTGTATTTGGTTCCCCAACCGAGAAAGATGTTGAAAACGCTCGTTTTATACTGCATTTTGCCAATGAGCCTACTGCTGAAAATATGGAGAAAAAATATACTCCTGAAGATGCTAAAAAGTACTTCGAAGAATTTTCAAAACAATATGATTTTCCGTTAAACATTAAATTTTCTACCCATATTGCTGCTGATGCAATGGTAAGTAACGCTTCAAAAACACTTTTAATAAAAAGAAACGTAAAGTTTAGCGAAAATCAGTTATTAACCTTGGCTAATCATGAAATAGGGGTGCATTTAGTAACTACCTATAATGGTAACGAACAACCACTTAAGGTTTTTTCTAACGGATTTCCTAAAAATGTAGAAACACAAGAAGGTTTAGCTGTATTTAGTGAATATATGTGTGGGGCATTAACCTTAAAACGATTAAAAGAGCTGGCTTACAGAGTTTTAGCTTCCGATAGTTTAATAAAAGGTTATACCTTTTCAGACACCTTTGATCTCATTCATAATCAATACAAACTAAACCGTAACGATGCTTTTTCCATTACATTGAGAGCCCATAGAGGTGGTGGCTTTACAAAAGATAGATTGTATTTAAGCGGACTCCGTAAAATTTACAAACGCTATCTTAATGAAAAAACAATGGATCCTTTATTGTCTGGTAAAGTCTCTTTAGATTATGAAGATGCCATAAAACAATTATACACTTTAGGGATAGCAAAACCAAATAAACATACTAATTTTGCCTACCAACAAAATAAAAATGAGAATAAAACACTAGATTTTATTCTCAATAATTTAAAGTAATCTTTTGTATTCTAAAGTGTAATTCGTCTTCCTTTAGGATACTTTACTTGAAAAGAAAAACTTTCTTTCTTTTCTTCGGTGCTATTCAACTTTAATTTCCAGGTTAAGATCCCTTTTTTATTATCATAAGCGGCATTATTGGTTTCTATATCATCCACTTTAATTTCTTTATTCTGAGAAATAGGAATCCGATCTACAACTTTTAAGTCTATTGCTATCGCTTTATTGTTTTTGAGTTCAATATTGTAAGTTCTGTTGATAATTCGGTTATTCCCTGTAAAAGATTTGCTTTTAAAGTTCTTATTTTGAGCTCTTGTTACGGTAATATTATCGTCTACTCCTAAAGAAACAACCATCTCTTTACTCGTACTATAAGGATCTAATGCTGTTTTACCCGCATAAGCACCATCAAAATAAATATTAGCCTCTCCTGGTAGTAAATTCAGTTTTTCCCAGTCTTTAAACGTTGCTGTTAAGAATACATTTTCATCTATAATAGGCGCTGTAAAATATTCATAATCGGCAGCTAATTGAAAGGTGTTAATCTCTATAGCAGTAATATCGCCATCAGACAGAATAGAGTAGGGCTTTTTAATGTTGAATTTTGCAGTAGTAATCGTTTCTTCTGTAGTGCTTTTTTTAGTAGTGATGATAACCACTCCATTGGAACCTCTACTGCCATAAATTGAGGTACTAGCAGCATCTTTTAAAATATCTATATTCTGAATTTCATTAGCATCCAAATCTCCATCTTCATAATCATCTACCGGAACCCCATCAATAATATACAATGGTGATCTTTGCTGTGTACTACCAACTCCTCTTATTGTTACTCCTACAGCGCTTCCTTGTAATAATTCCGCATTAACTGATGATACCGCTCCTGTATACTCTTTTCTTTTAGAGCTATAACCAGTAACCACTACTTCATCTAATTGGCTAATATCTTCTTCTAATTTTACATTCATTAAAGAAGAATAAATAGGAATGCTAGTATTTGAAAACCCAACATAAGAGAAATCTAAAGTTTGTCCACTTTCCACATCTATGCTATAAAATCCATCAAAATCAGTAACAACACCATTAGTGGTTCCTTTAATTAGAATAGCACAACCTGGCAATGGCTCACCAGAAGCATCTGTAACAGTTCCTTGTACTTTTCGTACAGAAGGGTTGTAACTGTATTTTTGCTTTTTTGTAGCCAAATTAGAGCCTCTCTTTCGCCTTCCAAAATTTAAAAAATGGGTTTGTACTTCTGGCTTTACAGAAAACCTGTTAGGATTACCTGTAGATAAGCTAATAGTTACATTATCCCAATTTACACCTGTTTGCTGGTATACATGCGCTTTATAGGTGAGCTGTAAAGGATCGTTTAATTTTTTAGATTTTATATCATAGTTTGGCACCCAACCCGCAGCAGTAACATTATATTTTAGCTGAATGTCTAAGGTTTTCGAAATTGGAGCGTCAAACTTTATCGTAATCTCTCCTTGTGGTTTTGCAGGCGTATTATTTAATGCTGTGAGTTGTAATCGGATGTCTCTAAGTTCTTCTGCTAATACATTTGCTTTTAAATTGGTGATATAGATTTCATTCTTAATTTCAGTAATTCGTTTTCTATAATAAGCGCTTATACTTTTAATTTTTTCTAAATCTAAAGCTTGTGTTTCAGAGCTCACTACTCTGTTTGTGGTAATTACACGCTCTTCTTCTTGTAAGCCAAAAACATGATTTCTAAGCATGGTAATTTCTAAATTCAGGTTTTCCATTTCTAATAAAAGCTTTTTAGATACTGGTGATTCAGTTGTTTTTTCTAAATAATTAATATCATATGAAAGCGATAAAATAGAAACCGATTGCAAGCCTGAAACTTGAATACTACTTTCATCTATTTTTGTTGACAAGCCCGTAAAGATAACTTCCGATATGCCAGATTTTATATCGCAAGTAGCTGTACGTAAAATAGATGCGCTATTTAAATAAACAGTTACTTTATTTATTTTTGAAGGTTTTTTGATGTTATTTCCAAAGTTTAACAATGGAAATAAAATTAAAAGAAAGGCTAATTTTTTCATGATGGTTCGCTTTTTAGTTTGGGTAAACTTAGTAACTACCATAAAATGTTACAATCTTAAATGAGGGAAATACTGTTTTGACTTAGTAAGTACGATTATTTATTTAATAAATGAATCTTAAATATTATTTTGATAAAAAGTTAGTACTACTGGGCAGTTCAAAGCCTTGAAGATCAAAATAAGAAATAGCGGCTAAAAGATGATCAAATATATCTGCCATAATGTATTCATAGTTAGCCCAACGTTTATCTGAACTAAAGGCATAAATTTCTATAGGAATTCCTTGCGAAGTAGGCTTTAATTGCCGTACCATTATGGTCATTTCTTTATTGATGCCAGAATGATTATTAAGATAAGCATCAATATACTTTCTAAAAACACCAATATTAGTGAGGTTTCTTCCATTAATAAGTAATGATTTATCAATGGAATGCTTTGTATTATACTTTTCAATATCAGTATTACGATCTTCTACATACCCTGTTATTAACTCAATTTTTTCAAAGGATTTTATATCACTTTTTTCCAGAAAACGAATACTTTCTTGTTTGATGAGTAAGGCTCTCTTAATTCGCCTTCCTCCAGAATTACTCATACCTCTCCAATTTTTAAAAGAATCAGAAATAAGGGCATAAGTGGGTATGGTAGTAATCGTCATATCAAAATTCTGTACTTTAACTGTGGCTAAATTAATTTCAATAACATCACCATCAGCACCATATTTATCAAAAGTAATCCAATCACCAATGCGCACCATATCATTTATAGAAACTTGAATACTGGCCACAAAACCTAAAATAGTGTCTCTAAATACAAGTATAATAACTGCTGAGGCAGTTCCAAGAGCAGTAAAGAATTTCCACAATTCTATTCCTGTGATAACAGAAAATGCAAAAAACAAGCCAAATGCCCAGGCAAAAATCATAAAAACCTGAATATAGCTGTCTATCGGTTTATCTTTAAGACTAGATAAAGTTTTAAAGAAATCTTTAAAAGTGTGCAGAATACTTCTAACGATCCATAAAAAAAGAAAAATACCAAAAACTTCTAAGGTTTTTAATAATGTGGGAATTATTGTGGGAAAATCTTGAAAAACAAAAGGAACAGCTTTAAAGAGAATTACCAAAGGAACAATATGTGCCATATTCCGCGGAGCACTATTCTTAACCAATAAATTATCAAAATTGGTTTTTGAGTTTAACGCAAGTTTTGTAAATACTCCTACTAATATTTTTCTAAAAAGAAAGTCAATAGCAAATAAGATTACTAGAAGGCCTATAATTAAAGCAATAAGATTAATATAAACTGCCCATGTTTCTGAGAACCCTGAAGCAATTAAATAATCATATATTTTGTGAGATATGTTTTCCATAACCATTAAGAATCTAAAAATTTAGCTTTCAATGCTGGAGTAGGGATCATACATTGGTCTTTTTTGCCATACCATTTATAACGATTTTTAGCAATATAATCGTAAATAACATTTCGGAAACTTTCCGGAAGCCATTTAAAAACGCCTAAGATGGTGTATAGACCGCCAAATGAAGTTAAAATTTCGAGTGCTGCAGTAGATTTTGTATAATAGGCAATACCTGGTTCTATTAAAATAATAGAATCTGTTTCCTTTGTATCAATATTTCGCTCTGCTAATAATTGTTGTCCTATTTCACTTTGTAAAGCAGCAAAACGAAACGCATCTTTTTTATCTCGTTTAATAATATACTGAACAGAAGAGTTGCATAAGTTGCAAACTCCATCAAACAATATTATTTTTTTAGTTTCTTCCACCATGCAAAGATACTACAGGGGAGATAGAAAGCCTAAATTTATAAGGTGTTTAAGAACGTTGTCAAATCAGTTTCTTTGTCAATATTAAGCTTCTTTTTAAGCCGGTATTTGGACTTTAAAATACTATCGGGTAACACATTTAATGTAGCTGCTATTTCTTTAGTGGTAAGATTCATTCGTAAAAAGGCCGCCAATCGTATCTCTTTTTCAGATATATCAGCGTAAAGGGTTTTTAGTTTCTGATCAAAGTCGTTGTGTACATCAGCGAAATAGGTTTTAAACACTTCCCAATCTTTGTCTGAAGCATTCTCTTTCTTTAATAACATTACGATACGCCTAAATTCCATTTTAAATTTTTCTGGAGAGTTTTTAATATGCTGTAAATTCTCCATCAATTCTTGTATAAATGTATTTTTCTGTACCAAGTGTAGGGTTTGGCTAGCCAACTCCTTTTGTTTATGTGCTATTTCTTGTTTGTAGATTTCTTCTTGCTTTTCTCTAGCAATTTTGTTCTTTTTTATTCGTTGTCTAAAACCAAAGAACAACAAACCAGAAACCGCTACAAAAGAGAACATCCCTCCAGCATATAATCCTTTTGTTAATTGATCTACTTTAGCTTTTTCATTTAAAGTATTAATTTCCTCATTCTTAAGTGCTATCTCAGCTTCTTTTTTCTCTGTTTCATAAATCGTTTTTAATTCTTCTATCTGCTGCGATTTTTTAATAGTATACAAACTATCATTTAGAGTTTTATAGGTTTTATAATCTTCTAAAGCTAAATTTGGGAGATTCATTTTGTTTCTAATTTCTGCTCTTACTTTCATTGCATCTCTTAAAGTTGGCAAGGTTCCAATTTCTTTTGATATTAAAATTACCTGATTTATATGTTCTAATGCTTGTATGGTTTTACCTTCTATTAAATCTAGATGAGCCATTTCTTTTAAGGTCTCTGTTTGGTCTAGTTTAATATCTTCTTTGCTTGCAATTGCTAGTGATTCTTCTAATAATTTTCTTGCTGTAGACAAATCGCCTTTTTGATATGATAGTCTTGCAAGGCTGTTAGATGACTGTACTATCATTGACTGTACGTTCATCTCTTTTGCAAGAGCAATAGAAGCACTAAAATAATGTGTTGCCAATTCTGAATTTTTTAAGCCTTCCGCAGCTATACCAGCAGAATTGTATGCATAACTTTGATACACTTTGTCCTCATTTTTTTTATAAATAGCTATTGCTTTTTCAACATATACCAAAGATTCTTTAAAGTTTTCTTGATTTAATTCTATATCAGCAAGTTGTTTTAAAGCATCTGCTGCTCTAACTTCATCCTTAACTTTTTCAAAAAAGCGCAAAGATTTTAAGGTGTTTTCTAATGCTAACCTATAATTTCCTTTTTCAAAATAAATGCCTCCTAAAACTTCATATTCTGAACCTCTTAAATCAAAAGTTCCTAAATCTGAATGCTTTCTATTTTCATCAGTATACATCCCTAAAATAGAATTGGTAAGTGCTATTGCTTCTTTAAAATTCCCTTTCTCTCTTTCAAGTGTCGCTAAAGAATGTAAAGCAAAAATCTGACCTCTAATCGAATTAAGGTTTTTAAATTCCTTTAATGCAAGATTATGAAAATAAGTAGCCGAATCATTTTTAGACTGATTGTAATAATAATTACCAAATTGAAGATAGCCATTTGCGACTCCTTTTTTAAAATCGATTTTTTTAGAAAGCTCAAATGCTTCTTTAGCATATTCAAAAGCACGTTCATTATCCATAAACATCATCCGTTCATGAATTCTAGATAAGACTTTTGCTTTTTGCATATTTTCTGGTAAAGATGCTGCCTGTTGTATAAGACTATCCAGTTCTTTTTGTCTATCCTGGGCAAAGGATGTTGTTCCAGTTACTAAAATAAATAAGAAAAAATACGTTACAGATTTCATAAGAATTATGTGTTAAGACATTGAAGGTAAACATTATAGCATTTAAAAAAAAGAGGGGATCTATGCTTAAAAAAGCCTTGTCCATGTAAAGTCTATATTTTTCTTTAAAAACAATCTTATGTAAAAAGCTCTTAAACTCCTTATTTTAAAGGCTTTACAATATTTTTTTTGAATTATTTTTTTTTGCCTGTCCATGGCTTATGAATCCTTTAGATACACAACTTGTCCATACTTTGTCCATGGACAAAATTAGGCAACAGTTTGGTTTATAGATACTTTCGAAGTGTTGAATCTGAAAAACACAAACATCATGAAAACATTTATCCAAAACACACAATTTATTATTAAACTGATTTTTACTTTTCTATTAGTAACAAACTTATCTTGTAGTAAAGATGAAACCATTATTGATGGTCCTCCAAAAATTGATGAAAGCCAAGCTATGAATTTTAATTCTGAAGTAGCAAAGCTTCAATTTTTTAGTCAACCAGATGAATTACCAGAACCAGAAGAAGTTGACGAATCTGATCCAGAACGTGATACAGAAGACCGCTCATTAGAATGCTTTACAAAAACATTTAAAGCTTCACCAGGATATGATGAAATGCTATCCTTAGACCCTTCTACCGATGTTATTTTCCCTGGAGCCATGTTAAAAGGTGAATCTATACCCACAGGAGAATATATTCCCATAACTGCGAATAGAGCTCCTATTACATTATCTGCCTCTTTAACCAATATTAGTGGTAGCCCGGTTGTTGAAGTTACCGATCCTAAACTCTCTACAGTTAGAGAAGAAATCAAAACTATTCTAGATCAGAAAGTTACAGGTGCCACTGCTGCGCGAGTAAATTTTGAAATTACTCAGGTATATTCTGAACAGCATATTAATGTGGCCTTAGGTGCTAACTACAGAGCTGCAGGGCAGAGTGTTTCTGGCTCTTTTAATTTTGACAACTCAACTTTTAAAAACAAATTTGTATTAAAGTATTTACAAACCTACTATACTATAGATATGGATCCACCTACAGATCCTAGTGATTTGTTTACTGAATTGCCAGATTTAAATTCTTTAGGTTCTGCCAGTCCTGTTTATGTAGCTTCTGTAGCTTATGGTAGAATGGTTTTGTATGTTATTGAAACAAATTCTAGTGAAACAGATATTAGAGCTGCATTTAGTGCTTCTTTTTCATCTGGTGGAGGTACTATTGATACAAAATATGCTAAAACCATTAATGAATCTAGTATTAAAGCATTAATTATAGGTGGTTCTGGCAGTGGCGCTGCGCAAGCAATTAATGGACCAGAAAAAGTTTATGAATTTATTTCTGAAGGTGGCAATTATTCTAAAGATTCTCCAGGAGCTCCATTAGCATATAAACTACGATACATTAAAAAAGGAACACCAGTAGCACGAGTAGTACTAAGCTCCGAATACCCAATACGCACATGTGATTTAGCATATCCAGTGTTTAAAATAAGTATAAACAGCTTACGTGTAGCACAAACACCTGGTGGTTTTGAAGGTTCTCACTTAGAATTGTATGGGAGTTTAAAAGGTAAAATTAATACTTCCTCTAAAGAAGTAAGTTGGAGCCGTTCAAAAGCAAATAATTTAAGAGTTACGGGGCTACATAATATTAATAGATTTGTTGAAATAGAATTATATCGACCAAATTATGATGTGGATTACATTGAAATATCGGGCAGTTTAAGTGATGAAGACACCTCTTCTGATGATTTCTTAGGCAGACGATCTACAAGAGTTTTATTAAAAGATTTGAATTTAAATGAACCGGTTACGCCAGTGCAATTACGATTTAATGAAAAACCACAACACGATGTACGCGGTAATTTTAGTGTTTCTCGTGTAAAATAACCAATCCAAGTTTATGAATGCATGGCAGTTGGCCGCTCAAGTTGGATTCAACAACTTGATGCCGGCTGCTATTTTTTCTTTTCAACCAATTCTAATTGATCTACACTAACATTAGTGGTAAACATACCATAATTTACTACAGCTTTGTTTTTTTCCAACTTATCTATACTTCCTACGGCTTTACCATCTAACATCCGTACTCGGTCTCCAATTTTAAAAACGGGTCTTGGTTTGTTCTTTTCTTTTACAACTGCTTTTTTCTTCTCTATTTTCTTTTCTTTTCTAATTTCTACTACTTCTTTGATGACCTCTTTTTCTACCTGAGCTTTTTTCTCTTTTTCTACTTTAACTTGTTTGGCAGATTTCTTTTTTCGTTTGCTATTTTCGGTTTCAACAATACGGATAAGCTCAGAAACCATAGGTCGTTTCTTTTTATTCTGGAAATATTTTTGAGCGACATCATTTACTTTATTCCCCAAATAAATCATACGTTGATTATTATCAAAAAGTTCTTGGTAATTTTCTAATTTCGATTTTATCTTGCTATTTAAATTTTCTAATCGTTTTGCCTCATCACGTGCTTTTGTTTCTTCTTCTTTAAGCTTAGTTCCCGTTTTTGCCATAGAATTCCGCTCTTTCTGAAGTTTAGCAATTGTTGCATCAAAACGGACTTTTCCGCGCTCTATTTTTTTCTTTGCTCTATTAATTAAACTGTACGGTATTCCATTTTTTTGTGCTACTTCAAATGTAAAAGAACTACCAGCTTGTCCTAATACCAACTGGTATGTTGGCTCTAAAGTTTTACCATCAAATAACATATTTGCATTGGTGGCATGGGGCAATTCATTCGCTAATAATTTTAGATTTGCATAATGTGTGGTAATTACGCCATATGACCCTCGTTCATAAAATACCTCCAAGAATATTTCTGCTAATGCACCACCTAATTCTGGATCACTACCCGTACCAAATTCATCAATTAAGAACATGGTATTATCATCACATTTTTTTAAGAAGTAATTCATGTTCTTAAGGCGGTAGCTATAGGTGCTTAAGTGGTTTTCTATAGACTGATTATCTCCAATGTCCGTTAAAATCCGATCAAATAAACACATTTTACTACGTTCATGCACAGGAACAAGCAAACCACTTTGTAACATTACTTGTAATAAGCCTAATGTTTTTAATGTTATACTTTTTCCACCTGCATTAGGGCCAGAGATCACAATAATCCGGTTTTCAGAGTGTAAGGATATGGTTTGCGGATATGTTTTCTGTTTAGAAATTTTATTGGTTAAATAGAGTAGTGGGTGATAGGCATCTCTCAGATAAATTTCTTTTTCCGTACTCACTTCTGGTAAAACAGCATTCATTTCGGATGCATATTTTGCTTTTGCAGCAGTAATATCTATATGTGCTAAAAAATCTTGATAGGCTGCTATTTCAGGGATAAAAGGTTTTATATGAGCAGTAAGTGCTCTTAAAATTTTCTGTATTTCTTCGCGTTCTTCAAACTCTAAATTATTGAGTGCTCTACTATGTTGTAATGATGCTTCTGGTTCTATATATACAATACTCCCTGTTTTAGAAGCTCCCATTACGGAACCTTTTATTTTTTTACGGTGCATTGCTTTTACAGCCAATACCCGTCTATTATCTACAACAGATTCTCTTATTTCATCTAAAAAGTCTGAAGAATGATATCTAGATAACGCACTATTAAAGCTTTGATTAATTTTTCCTTTAACATTATTGATTTCTCTTCTAATATATCGTAAATTATCAGAAGCATTATCTTTTATTTCTCCAAAACGATCTATAACAGCATTAATATGAGCTGGGATTTCTGTGTTTAGTACTACTGTTTCTGATAAATTAAAAAGTAAAGGGTAGTATTCTTTAAATTTCTTAAAGAATTTTTTATGCGTATTTACGGTAGTACAAATATTTCCTATTTTGCGGAAACCACTAATTTCTACTGTGGCATTTTCAATGCTTAAAAGTTGTAACTCGTTATTTATGGCATCAAAACCATGGTTAGGAATTCTATTCTCATTGGTAAAAGATGCTACATATTCTGATGTTTGCCCTAATAAATCAAGTATAACCTTGCGTTCTACACTTGGGAAGACTTGTAATACATTTTCTTTTCCTAATTCTGTATTGCAACGCGCTGCTAATTGGTCTAAAACCGTATGGAATTCTAAATCTTTAAGTGTTTTTTTAGTAATCTTATTCATTCTCTAATGCTATAGCCTTACAAAGGTATGGAATAGCATGCAGATATGAAGAATGTAGTTTAAAGACTAGGGATTAAATCTACAAACCAAAAACCCATATCTGTAGCTGTAGCATCTTTATCAGGGTTTTTATAAGCTCTATACACTTTTTCACCTATGGTAAAAGAAATTGGTTTTTTAAAGATTGGTCCATCAAAACAAAAAGTGTGAAACTCTCCATTTTCTCCACATGGATCTACATTTTCTGGTAAATCTTTTATAAAATCACTATCTATTTCTCTCCCTACAAAAGATGCATCTAAGAGTTCTGCTTTTATGCAAATTACAATAGCCCTGAAACCTAAATTTATGAAGTCTAACAATAAGGTTTTAGTATCTTTTTTCCAAAGCGGAAAAACACCTTGAATTCCATAAGCTGCCAATTGCTTTTCTCTATAGGCTCGTAAATCTTCTAAAAAGATATCTCCAAAACCACAGTGTGTATAACCAGCATCCATCAACTGACTTACTTTTTTAGTTAGAATAGTTTCATATTCTTCCATAGTAGGTTCTTCCGGTAATTCTATAGTGGTAAACGGCAGATCAATTGATCTAATTTGTTGTACAAGTAAAGCTCTTCGCAAACCATGCATAGAAACTCTGTTATGATGGCTGTTGATAGAAGTCACTAATAAGTCTATCTCAAATTTGTTGTCCTTTAAAAGAAAATATAAAGCAAGAGATGCATCTTTTCCAGAACTCCAATTAAAGTAGGTTTTAAATTTTCTAGGCACTTTTCAATCTATTTAAACAAAGTTAAGCTAATCTAAAATGAATTATTTTTGTTTTTTAATGTCATATACAAAAGGAAATAAAATAAACATAGAACGCTATGCCTGTAAATATTCATGAAAGTTGGAAGAAACATCTAAATGAAGAATTTGAAAAACCATACTTTTCTACGCTAATAGATTTTGTAAAACAAGAATACAGTGAGCAAACATGTTATCCAAAAGGGGCCGATATTTTTGCTGCTTTTGATGTTAGTACTTTTGATGATACTAAGGTTGTTATTATAGGTCAAGATCCATACCACGGACCCAACCAAGCAAATGGACTTTGTTTTTCTGTAAAAGATGAAATTCCGCATCCACCATCGCTTATCAATATTTTTAAAGAAATTAGTGCAGACCTAAACATTCCATATCCAAAAAGTGGAAATTTAGAACGATGGGCAAAACAGGGTGTTCTATTATTAAATGCAACATTAACCGTTAGAGCTAACGAAGCAGGGAGCCATCAAAAAAAAGGATGGGAAATTTTTACGGATGCAGTTATTAAAAAAATCTCTGACGAAAAAGAGCATGTTATATTTCTACTATGGGGAGGATTTGCTAAGAAAAAAGCAAAATTAATTGATGCAAGAAAGCATCATATATTAACTTCTGGTCACCCATCACCGCTAAGTGCTAATAGAGGCTTTTGGTTCAACAATAAGCATTTTAGTAAAACTAATATCCTTTTAAAAAGTAATCATTTAAAAAGTATAGATTGGTCTTAAATAATAGATTTTTTGCACAGCCTACCTTGTTTTAAATTTTCCTTGTTTTTCATAACAATAAATTAAATCTATACTTGCTTATTTTCGATTTTAGCAATAATATAACAATCTATTCTTTTTTTTAATTAATTCTTATTTTTTTGTTTAATCTATAAAGAAAATTGAATAGTCAATATTTCTTTTTTCTTAAACAACTTACATTTCAATTCTTTTTCTTAATATTATATCAAGAAAAATACTACTTTTGTTAAGCCAAATAACAAACTATTATGATTCCAAATCCTGTTAAATCAATTTTATTAGTTGATGATGACCATGCCAATAACTTCTTAAACAAAATTTTTATTGGTCAATTAGATTTAGATGTTGAAGTGGATATTGCTTTAAATGGTAAAGCTGCTATAGAAATATTAGAGTCTAACTTTATAGGACCTTGTCTTTTAATTTTAGATATCAATATGCCGGTAATGAACGGGTGGGAATTTTTAGAAGCTTACGATAAATTATTTTCTGATTCGTTTAAAAAACAAGTGGTAATTGTTGTAATTACTACAAGTGATGATCAGAAAGATATGATTAAAGCAAAGAAAAATATTCATGTAGCCAAATATATCCGAAAACCGTTGTCTGATTTAAAGTTTAAACAATTAATCAATCAATTTTTTGAGGATACTAGCGAAGGGTAGCTTTTTATCTATAAGATTTAAAGCAAGTAATTGCTTTTGAATTTGTGCTAAAGATTCATTTGATAATTGAGTCTGGCTCCATCTTGTAATGGATAGCCATTCTTGTATATCTTCTAATTTTTGATGGTATCTATTTGCTATTGTTCTATCTATACTGGGTATTAATTTAAACTCTTCGGTATACGTGTTAATGATCTCTAGAATATGCTTTAACGTTTGCTCATTTTCGCTAACAAATGTATCAGTAGCAGCAATTACAAAACATGGCCATGGGGTAGGGCAATCCCCTAATCTCCTAAAGGTACCATCATACACTAATGGCTTTGTGGTAAAATGCTCCCACATAAAATAATCTGCCGTTTCATTTGTTAAAGAAGCAATTGCACCATTTAAATTATTTATCACTTCAAATTGTAAGGCATCTGTATTCCAATTTTTGTTTTGTGCATGCACATATGCCATTAAATGACTCCCACTTCCAAAACGACTAATTGCTATTTTGGTGTTTTTTAATTCTTCAATACTTTGATGCCTACTTTTAGCACCAACATGAATACCCCAAAGTAGAGGTGAAGCAATATACTCTTGTATTATTTTAGCAGAATTGCCATCAGTAATACTTTTTACAATACCTTCTGTTAATATAATTGCTAAATCTGTTTCTTTATCTTTTAGCATTTGGCTCATTTTACCAGTACCTTCTGGAACATCTTGCCAATCTAATGCTATGCCACGTTCTTCAAAAGCACCTTCTTCTATAGCCAGATGCCAAGGCATATTAAAATGTTCTGGCACGCCTACTATACTAACTTTTTTCATTTAAATTTCTTCTTTTAAACCTAACTTATTTAATAAGTTGTTTTAGTGTATATCGGATGAGATCGTCAATAGCTTTTTCTGGGTTTTCTGAAAATTCTTTAGTAGCTCTATTTGCTAATATACAGTTTAAAGAAATAGCCCGATGCCCTAAAAGAGTAGCTAAGCCATATATCCCAGCAGTTTCCATTTCTAGATTTGTAATATTAATTCCATTAAATGAAAAATTACCAATTTTATAATTCAACGCAATATCCGGATTTTTAAGTCTTAGTTTTCTTCCTTGAGGACCATAAAAACCAACATTTGTAGCGGTAAAACCCGTGATAACATCATCTGAAAGAAAACGATCTGCTAAAATTTTATTGCTTTTTACAGCATAAGGCCTAGACTTATTTTTAGCCCAATTTGTTTGAGCAATAAAGGCTTCTTCTATTTCAGGAATAAGAATATGTTCACTATCATAAAAACGTAGTAGACTATCAAAACCAATAGCATATTCACTTAGTAAAAAAGAATCAATGGGAATATAAGGTTGTATTGCTCCAGAAGTACCAATACGGATAATATCTAAAGCAGTATGGTTTTTTTTTACAGTTCTTGTATCAAAATCTATATTCACTAAAGCATCTAACTCATTTAATACAATATCTATATTATCTGTACCAATTCCAGTAGAAATTACAGTGATTTGCTTGCCATTTAGTACACCTGTATGTGTATGGAATTCTCGTTTTGCCTTTTTTACGGTTATGGTATCAAAATACTTAGAAATACCAGCAACACGATCTGGATCACCAACAGTAATTATTGTATTTGCGATATCTTCTGGTAATAGGTTAAGGTGATAAATGCTTTTGTCTGCATTTAAAATCAACTCAGAAGGGCTTAATTGCATATTATAATTTTAAAATCCTATCTGTTTTTGTATTATACAAATAGCTATATTTTAATGACCCCCCTAAATAAACTTCATCTTCTTTTAAATTAGCATAGTAGCTTGTAGCTCCTACTAAAATTTCTTTACCCACTTTATTTAGCCTAACAGGATTGAATGATGAAAATAAAGGCTTTAATCTTGCTATGGCTCTTCTGTATTGAATATCACCAAAACCAAGCCTTTCTTGTGTGGATAATATATTTCTTAAGAAATCTTTTTTAGAAGTTGGTTTTTCCTGAACTGCTAATTTTAAAATATCGTTTTCCATCTGGTTTAATCCATTATGAATGGTAGGGAAACGTTTTAAATGCATATTGATAGCATCTGGAAGATATTCAAAATTAGTTTGCTTATCTAGTCTGTGATTTTCTAAGCGCATTGGGTTATCACTGCAATATAATTGCCAGATATAATCTGCATATTCCATATCATCTTGAGATAAGATTGTTTTATGTTTATACAGCTTTTGAAGTTGTTCATCTGTAAGCTCACACAAGCTATAACGCTTATCCGTTTCATCTTCTTTTCCACTACAAACCAGCGAAATCTCTGCATACCTACGGTGCGTTTTTAACCAGCTAATCACCGCTAAAAGATTTATTTGACAAAACAAATCGTGTTCAAACCATAGTACAATCTGGTCTTGTTTTTTATGACTGCATAGTGATCTATACTCTTTTAAGGTGTATTCTATATATTTAGATTTAGATATTTTATAATTTTTGTGTAAAAAATCGAAACGTGTTTTCCAAAAAGATTCGCTTCCTACATTGGTTTCGGTTTTACCTTCACAAAGCATTTCTCGCCAAGTGATAATATCGCCATGTAAGTTTAATTTTTTTAGTCTAGAGGTAAAGCTATCACCATTCGTAATATGAAGTAGAGTGCTCATTTTGTGGATGTTTTTATATTGTTGGTGTAATAAATGTAATATTTAATCTTCCGAAATAAAAAAAAATTAACAAAAATTAGCCTCCAACACGTTTTACTTTGAACCCTTTTTCTTTAAGTATGGCCATAATTTTATCTCTATAATCGCCTTGTATAATAATTTTATCGTCCTTAAAACTACCACCAACACTGAGTTTAGTCTTTAATTCTTTTGCTAATTTTTTAAAATCTTCATCAGCACCAGTATAGCCTTCTAATATTGTAATTGGTTTTCCTTTTCTTTTTTCATATTTACATATAATAGGCTCTTTTTGCATCCAAATACGATCCGTATTTGATGTTTCTGCTGCTTGTTCTTCTATTTTATGGTCTGGGAATAGGTTTTTTAATTGGTCTTGTAAATCCATTTTATTTTTTAATAAGTCCTAATTCTATTAAACGCTCATGAAGAAACGCACCGGCTGTAATATCTTCAAATTGTTTAGGGTTATTTTCAGTAATGCAATGTTCTAAACAATTTAAAGGCATTTCACTAATTGGGTGCATAAAAAAAGGAATAGAATAGCGAGAGGTTCCCCATAGTTCGCGAGGCGGGTTTACTACTTGATGTATGGTAGATTTTAGCTTATTATTCGTTAAGCGAGATAACATATCACCCACATTAATCATAAGTTGATCTGGTTGTGCTATCGCATCTACCCATTCGTCTTTATGGTTTTTTACTTGCAAGCCTTTACCATAAGCACCCATTAATAAAGTAATTAAATTAATATCACCATGTGCAGCCGCTCTAACTGCATTTTTAGGTTCCGAAGTAATCGGTGGGTAATGTATAGGGCGTAAAATAGAATTTCCATTTTTAATATAATGATCAAAATAGGTTTCTTCTAAATCTAAGTGTATTGCCAACGCTCTTAACACATATTTAGCCGTTTTTTCGAGCATTTTATAAGTTTCTTTACCAACAACATTAAAATTTGGAGACTCATTTACGGTAATGTTATCTGGATATTCTGCAGCAAGGGCATCGTTATCCTCAACATACTGCCCAAAATGCCAAAATTCTTTTAAATCACCTTCTTTTTTTCCTTTGGCATGCTCTTTTCCAAAAGAAGTGTATCCTCTTTGCCCACCAATACCTTCGATTTCATAAGAATCTTTAGTTTCTTGAGGAAGGTTAAAAAATAGCTTTATTTCATCATATAAATTTTCGATTAATTCTTCTGATAAAAAATGACCACTAAGTGCTACGAAACCAATGTTTTCGAAAGCTGCACCTATTTCTTTTATAAATTTCTGTTTTTGAGTTGCATCTCCAGAGACAAAATCTTGGAGATTTACACTAGGTATATTGCCCATGCTAACGTATTTATATCAAATTTAAATAAATATGCTAACATAATTAGTACAGATGTGTCTGAATAAGAACTTTTAATTACATTTATAAGAGTTTAAAAATAGTTTACTGTGATCACTACTTTACTATATGATGAGTATACAACATCAAAAGCGCTACAGTTAGCGTTGTACAAAAAATTACTAAAACCCAGAATGATAGAAGAAAAAATGCTAATTCTTCTTCGGCAAGGGAAAATTTCAAAATGGTTTAGTGGAATTGGTCAGGAGGCGATTGCTGTAGGCGTCACTTCAGCGCTAGATAAAGAAGAGTATATTTTGCCAATGCATAGAAATCTGGGTGTTTTTACCACTAGAGGTATTCCTTTATACCGTCTGTTTTCGCAGTGGCAAGGAAAAGCAAACGGTTTTACACAAGGAAGAGATCGTAGTTTTCATTTTGGTACGCAAGAATACAAAATCATTGGAATGATCTCTCATTTAGGACCGCAATTAGGTGTTGCAGATGGTATAGCACTAGGCAATCTTTTAAAGAATAACAAACAAGTTACCGCAGTATTTACTGGAGAAGGAGCAACAAGTGAAGGAGATTTTCATGAAGCCCTTAATGTAGCCTCTGTATGGAAGTTACCAGTTCTATTTTGCATAGAAAACAACGGTTATGGACTCTCTACACCCGTTAAAGAGCAATACAATTGTGAGAATCTTGCAGATAGAGGGATCGGTTATGGTATAGAATCTCATATTATTGATGGGAATAATATATTAGCTGTTTATGAAAAAGTGAGTGAGCTCTGTAATAGTATTAGAGAAAACCCGAGACCAATTCTCATTGAGTTTAAAACGTTCAGAATGCGTGGGCATGAAGAGGCTAGTGGTACAAAATATGTACCTGAAGCGTTAATGAAAACCTGGGAAGAAAAAGATCCCATTGCAAACTTCCAAGAATATTTGTTAAAAACTGAGGTGCTTACCATAGCTTCAATAAGGGAGATCAAAGCAAAAATTGAAAAAGAAATTAATGAAAATTTACAAATTTCTTTTGATGAAAGCGACATAACACTTAATAATAGTAAAGAATTAAATGAGGTATTTCAAAAATTTGTATATCAAGAAGTTAAATCGGAAAATAACACTAAAAATATTCGTTTTGTAGATGCAATTTCTGAAGGCTTGAACCAAGCTATGCAAAAACATCATAATTTAATTATTATGGGGCAAGATATCGCAGACTATGGAGGAGTATTTAAAATCACAGAAGGTTTTGTAGCCTCTTTTGGAAAAGAAAGAGTGAGAAATACCCCAATTTGCGAATCTGCGATAGTTTCTACTGCTATGGGCTTATCTATTAACGGAATGAAAGCTGTAGTTGAAATGCAGTTTGCTGATTTTGTAAGCTCTGGTTTTAATCCTATTGTAAATTATTTAGCAAAGTCTCACTACCGTTGGGGTGAAAATGCTGATGTTGTGATTAGGATGCCATGTGGTGGTGGCGTAGGAGCAGGGCCTTTCCACTCGCAAACCAATGAAGCATGGTTTACAAAAACTCCAGGCTTAAAAGTTGTCTACCCCGCTTTTCCATATGATGCAAAAGGCTTATTAAATACTGCAATAGAAGACCCAAACCCAGTATTATTTTTTGAGCACAAAGCCTTATATAGAAGTAAATACCAAGAAGTACCCACTAATTATTACACCTTGCCTTTAGGGAAAGCTGCTATAGTACAAGAAGGAGATGCAATTACTATTGTTTCTTATGGTGCAGGTGTGCACTGGGCTATAGAAACACTAGAAAACAACCCAGATATAAAAGCAGATCTTATTGATTTAAGAACCTTGCAACCTCTAGATATTGATGCGATATATAATTCCGTAAAAAAAACAGGGAAACTTATTATTCTCCAAGAAGACAGTCTTTTTGGAGGTATTGCAAGTGATATTACTGCTTTGGTAGTGGAAAATTGCTTTGAATATTTAGACGCCCCCGTAAAACGTGTTGCTAGTTTAGAAACACCTATACCCTTTTCAAAGGTACTAGAAAACAACTACTTACCCGTAGCACGTTTTGAAGAAGAGTTACTAATGTTATTGGCCTATTAATTTTAATTTGACAGGTCTTGTAATAATTACCGACTTATGAGTACTTTCGTTGTAATACAACTATGCAAGATATTATAATAGTAGGAGGAGGATTGGCAGGCCTAACGGCAGCCATTCACTTAGCCAAAGAAAAACATAAAGTGTTATTGTTTGAAAAACAACAGTACCCACATCATAAAGTATGTGGAGAATATGTTTCTAATGAAATTATACCTTATCTGAATCATCTTGGTGTGCATACCGAAAAAGCAGTTCGTATTAACACACTCCAATTTTCCACACAAACTGGAAAAACAATTACCACAAAACTGCCATTGGGCGGTATTGGTATTAGCCGATATGCTTTTGATGAAATACTGTATAACAGAGCAATAGCATTAGGTGTGGTTTTTGTTTTTAATTCCGTTACTAAAGTAACATTTACAGAAAATACTTTTACTGTAGAAGATGCAATACAAAAAAAATACAATGCTAAAATTGTTATTGGAGCTTATGGTAAACGAGCAACTTTAGATAAGGTTTTACAGCGAGATTTTATAAATGAGAAGTCATCTTGGCTAGGCGTAAAAGCGCATTATGCCTTAGCAAATTTTCCGGATCACCTCGTAGGGCTTCATAATTTTAGAGGTGGATATGGAGGTTTATCCAAAACAGAAAATGGAAACATTAATTTTTGTTACTTAGCTAATTATAAGAGTTTTAAGAGCTATAAAGATATTAACGACTTTAACAATAAGGTTGTTTCTAAAAATCCACATTTAAATACTTTTTTAAATACAGCAACGCCATTATTTGAAAAACCTTTAACGATTGCACAAATTTCATTCAGTCAAAAATTAGCAGTAGAAAACCATATGCTTATGTGTGGCGATACTGCAGGTTTAATACACCCATTATGCGGAAACGGAATGGCAATGGCGATCCATAGTGCCAAGTTAGCTTCCGAGTTAATTTCCGACTATTTGTCCGATACAACTAAAAGTCGTTTGAGTTTAGAAATTAATTATAAAAAACAATGGGACAAAGCTTTTAAAAAACGACTTTGGATGGGAAGGCAATTACAAACCTTATTGCTTAAAGAAAATTTATCAACCATAGCAATGCAAACAGTAGCAAGATCACCCAAATTATTAAAAACATTAATAAAACAAACACACGGAAAGCCCGTACTATGCTAAAAAACTTATCTAAGAGAAGTACTCAAGAAGAATTAATGGATGACTTTAAAGGATCTTTTAGCGACCTTAAAGTTGTTTTTGAAGACATTAACAGAGTAAACAGCATTCTTGGTGGTAACCATATTACTATTAATGCAGTGCATCAACTTATAAAAGAAAACCCCAAAGAACACTATACCATAGTAGACATGGGCTGTGGCGATGGTAAGATGCTACGAGAAATTCATAAGTCATGTCAAAAAAAAGGAATAAACATAACTTTAATTGGTATTGATTTAAATGCTGATGCATTAAAAATTGCACAAGAATTTTCTGTAGATTTCCCCGAGATTACTTATCTACATCAAGATATTTTAACCTTAGATACCGATAATTTTGATTGTGATATTTTAGTAAACACGCTTACTATGCATCATTTTACCGATGAACAATTAAAGATTTTCTTGTCGCAATTTATAAAACTAGCAAAAATAGGTGTTGTTATAAATGATTTGCACAGAAGCAGATTAGCCTATTATTTGTTTAAATTATTTAGTTTAGCATTTATTAAAACGGATACCGCTAAAATTGACGGTTTAATCTCAATCAGCAAGGGTTTTATAGCAAAAGATTTGAAGCGCTATGCTGAAAAATTTTCACAGGTAAAGCATTTTATAAAATGGAAATGGGCTTTTAGGTATGTATGGATTATGAGGGCTAACCAATAAAAACAAATGAACGACATAAAAATATGTGCAGTAGCTAAGCAACTGCCAAAATATAGCAGAGAAACTGCAGATATCATACCCATGGTAGAACTATGGTTAGCTGACCATGACGAACGTTTTAAGCGTAAGGTTACAAAAATATTTGAAGGTGCTGCTGTAGACAAACGCTATAGTATTATGGCTCCCGAAGAAGTATTTACAGCAAGTTCATTTGAAGAGAAAAATGCAATTTATGTAAGGGAGGTGAAGAAACTAGGAACTTCTGTTTTGCAAAACGCTTTACAAAAAACAAACTGGAATCCAGATTCATTAGATTTTATTATTACGGTGAGTTGTACTGGAATTATGATTCCTTCTCTTGACGCTTATATTATCAATGATTTAGGTTTAAAACAAGATATTGTACGTTTGCCCGTAACAGAAATGGGCTGTGCAGCTGGTGTTTCTGGTTTAATTTATGCGAGCAATTTCTTAAAAGCCAATCCCGGTAAAAGAGCTGCTATTATTGCTGTAGAAAGCCCAACTGCAACCTTTCAGCTTAACGATTATTCTATGGCGAATATGGTGAGTGCCGCAATTTTTGGAGATGGTGCAGCATGTGTATTATTATCCTCAGAAAATGATGCCAAAGGGCCGAAAATAGTAGGAGAGGAGATGTATCATTTTAAAGATGCATCACATATGATGGGTTTTGATTTAACCAACCATGGTTTAAAAATGATTTTAGACCCAACTGTTCCAGAAATAATAGCCGATCACTTTCCAAACATCATACATCCTTTCTTAGAAAAGCATGGGAGTCATATTGATAATGTAGCCCATTTAATTTTTCACCCCGGAGGACGAAAAATTGTACAAACTGTAGATGAATTATTTGGAAAGCTTGGTAAAAATATAGATGACACCAGAGAAGTATTACGGCTTTATGGAAATATGAGTAGTGCCACAGTTTTGTATGTTTTAGAACGCTTTTTAGAAAAAGAAATAGCTCCTGGAGAACAAGGCATCATATTAAGTTTTGGTCCTGGGTTTTCAGCACAGCGCGTATTATTGGAATGGTAATAGTATAACTTAAAAGCTTTAGTTAAATGGTATTAGAAAATAGAGAAACCAAATGGGCTTTAATACTGGGAGGAAGCAGTGGTTTAGGATTAGCAACTGCTCAAAAACTAGCTTCAGACAAATTTAATATTTTGCTCATACATAGAAGTAGAAGGTCTGATTTAGAAATACTTAATAAAAAAATAAAAAGTATTACTTCAAGTGATGTTAAAGTGCTATCCTATAATATTGACGCAACAAATTCTGAAAAAAGAAATGCCGTTATTTCAGATTTTAAAGAACAATTTCCTCAAGATAACATAAAAGTTTTAGTACATAGTATTGCAAAAGGGAATCTAAAACCGATGTCTTCTACAAACGAAAAAACATTAGACAATCAAGACTTTCATATTACTTTAGAAGCTATGGCGATTAGTTTATACGATTGGACAAAAGCATTAGCCAAAGCTAATTTATTTGCTCAGGACACTAGAATTATATCTTTTACAAGCGAAGGAAACACTAGAGTAATCTCAAATTATGCTGCAGTATCTGCCGCTAAAGTAGCTTTAGAAGCTATTACTAGAAATATAGCCTTAGAATTTGCATCATTTGGCATCAAAGCAAATTGCATCCAAGCGGGAATAACAGAAACGGAGTCTTTTAAAATGATTCCTGGTAGTGAAATACTAAAAGAAAATGCCTTAAAACGCAATCCTTCAGGAAGGTTAACACAACCTGAAGATATTGCTAATGCAGTTTACTTGTTGTGCCAAGATGAAGCAAAATGGATCACCGGTACTATTATTAAAGTTGATGGAGGAGAAAGTTTACAATAAATTTGCATAATGAAATATCAAAGTATCATTTCCAAGCTACCATACACCAAACCTTTTTTGTTTGTAGACGAGTTATTGCATGTAGATGATACTACCGTAAAAGGGGTATACACTTTTTCCAAAAACTCTGATTTTTATAAAGGTCATTTTAAAAACAACCCTATTACACCAGGTGTAATTTTAACCGAATGTTGCGCACAAATAGGACTGGTATGCATGGGATTACATATTTTAACTAAAAGTAATACTTTAATAGATAAAAATATACAAATTGCTTTAAGCAGTTCAGAAATGGAATTCTATTTACCTGTATTTCCAGATGAAACGGTAACGGTAATTTCTAAAAAAATCTATTTTAGATTTCATAAATTAAAATGTGAAGTAAAACTTTTAAATGCAAAAGGAGAAATTGCCTGCAAAGGAATAATTGCAGGAATGTTAAAAGCAGATAAGGATGAATAAGCGAGTAGTAATTACTGGGCTGGGAATTTGTGCTCCAAACGGAGTAGGGCTAGAGGAGTTTACACACGCTCTGCAAAATGGCATTAGTGGTATTCGTTTTCAACAAGAATTGGCCGATTTAGAATTTGGCTGTCAAATTGCAGGAGCGCCACAACTATCAGAAGAAATCATAAATAACTATTTTACCCCTTTACAATTAAGAGGTTTAAAAGCTAGTGGTATTTTATATGGTGTTATTGCAGGAACAGATGCTTGGAAAGACGCAGGACTAGCTGTGGAAAATAATGAAGAGCCCGATTGGGAAAGTGGAATTATTTTTGGAACAGGTATTTTAGGAGCTGATAAATTTAGAGAAGCGATCCATTTAATAGACGCTAAAAAAACAAGGCGTTTAGGCAGTACTACAGTAATGCAAATTATGGCTAGTGGAATTAGTGCCTATTTAGGTGGTATGTTAGGTTGTGGGAATCAAGTTACTACCAATTCTTCTGCTTGTACTACAGGTACAGAAGGGCTTTTAATGGCCTATGAACGGATTAAAGCTGGAAAAGCAACAAGGATATTAACTGGAAGTTGTAGTGATAGTGGCCCCTATATATGGGCAGGTTTTGATGCTATGCGTATTCTACCCAGAAAATACAATGACAACCCTACTCAAGCTAGTAGACCAATGAGTGCTACTGCAGCTGGCTTTATTCCTGGGAGTGGAGCAGGTGCTTTAGTCTTAGAATCTTTAGAGAGTGCTTTAGCACGTGGTGCAAAAATTTATGCGGAAGTTTTAGGTGGCGCTATTAATAGTGGCGGACAACGAGGAGAAGGAACCATGACAGCTCCTAATAGCATTGCTGTACAACGTTGTATACAACAGGCTGTTATTGATGCAAATATTGCTAGTAAGGATATCGATTGTATAAACGGGCATTTAACTGCTACTGCTAAAGATAGTTTAGAAATACAGAATTGGAGCAAAGCCCTGAACCGTTCTGGAATGGATTTTCCATTAATTAACTCTTTTAAAAGTACTATTGGACATTGCTTGGCGGCAGCGGGAAGTATTGAGTGTGTCGCCAGTATACTACAATTTAAAGAACAGCAATTCTTTGGAAATAAAAATTGTGAAGAGCTCCATGAAGAGATTGCTCAAACCATAAGTTCAAGCAAAGTTCCGCAAGAAACCATCCCCCATTCTCCTAAAATTTTGGCAAAAGCAAGTTTTGGCTTTGGAGATGTAAATGCATGTGCTATTTTTGGTGCATACAACAAATCATAAATTGTAAATTTTTATACCAGAATTTTAAATGGATCAAGAACGTTACGAAAAATTAAAAGCCATTGTTGCAATATACCTTCCAGAAGATGTCTCTGTAGATGCAATTACACCAGAAAGCAATCTTACTACAGAGTTAAATATTAATTCTGCTAATTTGGTGGATATTGTCTTAGATGTGGAAGATGCCTTTGATATTATGCTAGAAAATAGTGATATGGAAGATATGAAAACGGTGCAAGATGCCCTTAATATTATAGAAAAGAAATTAGCTTAAAAAATGAATGAGTTTTTTAGTTATGTAAAACAAAAATTAAATGTAGACAAACGTTTAATTTTACTATACTGCTTGGTTTATTTTTCATGGGGCATGTTAATGGACTGGTTTGGGACTCAAGTAGAAATTGCCAGATTTACCTATTGGTGGCAAGTAATAACCTGCTATATTGTGTATATGGTACCCATATCACTTTTATTGAGAAACCTTCCTTTTCATGCGCAATATGCGTATGGGCTTATTGCAATGTGCTTGCTAGAATTTGGTGGCTATGCCTTAGAAAGTTCTTATGCATATCCAAATAATTTAATGGATCAGTTTTTTAACGAACGTAATTTTGCTTTGGGTATGGCATTATTTTTTGCTTTGTATTTCCCCATAGGAAATTGGGGCGTTGGAAAAATTTACAAAATGATTTTTGGCACTAAAGCATTGTAGGCTAATAAACAAAATTGGGGTAAGCCTAAGAAGTATTTGTAGAGCATTTAAATCTCCTATTATCGAGTAAATTAACTCGTTGTGCTTAGGATTTTTAATAGCCCTAAAATATGGGTTCGAGTGCTTTTAAGGTACGAAAAAGTGTATCGAAAACTATTTTGGAACTAAAACTCTTATTCTCGATACAATTTTTACTCATTTTATTCCTGAAAATTACTCGAATTGACAGAATTTTGTTCTAAGTGCACAACGGGTTAAATTAAAATTTAGTAGTGTTTAAGATGCTAACTGAAGTATAATTTTTACAGTAACTTTATTTTTTGCTTTATCGTTTTTATAAATATGGATCCCATAGTCCGAACTATAAATAACTGCAGTACCTACTAATTGATTTGATTCTTTTTTAAAATTGATACGAACTGTTTTAGTAACATCTTTTATGGTGAGTTTCCCTTCTACAACAATATCTGAATTGTTCATAGAAACACTAGTACTTTCAAAAGACATTGTAGGGTATTTATCCTCATTAAAGTATTTACTTCCCTTAATTGACCAGTCTCTAACAAAATTACCCGTTTTTAAAGTTTCTACTTTAACGGTTCCTTTAAAAGTACTGGTATCTAGATGATCAAAATCTATAGTAGAAGAAGAACTGAAACCAGCTACAGTTCCTTTTGTATTTTTATGATTAAAGACAAAACTTATTTCTGCAGCTGTAATTTTACTTTTCTCCTGTGAAAATAATTGGCTATGACCAAAACAAAGTAAAAGAATTAAGATAGCTTTTTTCATAATTGATGTTTTAATTTTAGTCGTTATTATGGGAGACAATTACAGAAATGTATCATTACAAAAAAAAGACTTAAATAATAGTACTATTATTTAAGTCTTTTTTAGCGGTTTAAATTAAATTATTTAATTCTACTTAATTTATCTCTTCTTTTTTTAAGCTGACGTGCTAATTCATCAACTGACTTTGAAATAGATGCTTCAAAATTTCCGTTACTGGACTCAGCAAACAAACGCGGGCCTGGAATACTTAAGCGAATGCTACATATCATTCCTGTATCTGGAGTTGAAGTGTTTTCTATTTTAAAAAATACGTCTGCTCGGATAATATAGTCAAATTTATCAGAAAGTTTTTCTAGTTTTTTTCCAGCAAAAACTTCAAGCCTTTGACTTGCTTTAACATCATCGTATTCAAAATTTATATTCATGCTTTAGTTTTTAGGGTAAGAAATTTTGTTTTATTAGGTCATTCTAAAGATACCATTTTTTGTTTAAAAACTTTATGCAAATTGCAAGGTATTTTTTTTATCGCGACATAGATTATAGTATTTTTCTTACTTTTGAAGAAAATATAAAATCTAATTATTATGAAAAACACTAATAATCTCCATGCAATTCCTAATACTGAAGACCGGTTTATTGTAAAATTAGAGCGAAATAATAGAAATTTAACTCGTTTTAATGCCAAATTAGCCTCCTACACTTGCGAGCCTAAAACTGCCAGTTTATACGAAAAGCGCATGTTTTTAAAGCTTAAAATGGAACAACTTAGAAATAAGAATCATGAAACTGTAAATGCAATCCGAAAACACATTATTACTAATCCTTTAGAAATAGCAAAAACCCAAGTAGAGGAGTTTAATAGTGTATACTTACAATACAAAGAATATATGGCAACCGTTAAAAACTCTTGATTGTTTTCTTTGTTTTTTGAGTCATTTTAAGGTATCCAAATATCAGTAAAGAAAAAATAGCGCAGATTAAGAATCCAATAAATAGTGGCAAAGCAGTATTTTCCACATATTTACCAATAAATGTACTAATAGGAACAGACATTATGGTAGACACAAAGCCGGTTATGGCTGCTCCAATTCCTGCAATATGCCCTATAGGCTCCATAGCCATAGCCCTTAAGTTACCAAATAAAAAACCTACCATAAAGAACTGTACTCCAAAAAATAACAATAACACAATTACTGAAGGGTTTACATTTCCATAAAATAAAATAATGTAGAGTAGGGAAGTGCCAAAATACCCAAATAAAGAAGTTCTAATTAATTTTTCCATTCCAAATTTAAGTACAAAAGTTCCATTTAAAAAAGTAGCCATACCGATTGCAATTGCTAAAGCAGCAAAAATATAAGGGAATTCATTTTTAAGCCCATATTGCTCTTGAAAAATTTGTTGTGCCGTACTTAAATACACTAAAAAAGAGCCCACTATAAAACCCGAAATAAGCGTATATCCAATCGTTTTAGGGTATTTAAGTATTTCTTTAAAACCATTTGTAAAAATAGAAAATTGAAGTTTCATTTTATTTTCTTTCTTGAGCGTTTCTGGCTGTCTTTTCCAAAACCAAATACCAACAAGAATTGTAAATATAATTTGAATGTAAAAAATAGCTTGCCAATTGTAACTGTCTAAAATGGCTTTTCCTATTGCTGGGGCTATAACGGGTACTAAAAGAAAAACAACCGTAACAAAGGACATAATTCTTGCCATATAATCGCCACTATACGAGTCTCTTATCATAGCAATACTAATAGTTCTAGGAGCGGAAAGAGCAATCCCTTGAAGGATTCTACCAAAAATCATTGTTTCAATGTTTTTAGCATACACACATATAAAACTTGAGATAATAAAACCGAAAAAGCCCATATATACTACTGGTTTTCTGCCAATACTATCCGAGATAGGACCAAAAAATAAAGGACCAATCCCTAAACCAAGAAAAATCATAATAATGATTAACTGATTATTTGATGGATCTACAGTGCCTATAGATAAACCTATGATGTCTAATGCAGGTAGTAAAGCATCAATTGCTATAGCTACAGATGACATTAAAGAAGCCATAAGAAGTATAAATTCTATTTGTAGAAATTTCTTTTTTAGCATTTAGCAAAAGTACGCTATAACAAAGCTTACTTGAAGTTAATGTTACGCTAAATTTTAGGCAAATAGTAGGCTTAGGTCGCAACTATTCAGTATTTTAAAAGTAAAATTAAATTGATGTTATGAAAAAATTAGTTTTAGGAGCAATAGGAGCTATCTTATTTCTAATATTAGGATGTTCTGCTACTAGCAAAACAATTGAAAATAATGCTATAGTCAGTGATATACTAGATACAAAAGAATTTGAAATTATTGCTACAGAAGCCCAACCCTTTCTTACGAATGCATTAAGTCAGGTATTAAATAGTGGTTTATTAGCTCCAGGAGATAATTTAGGGAGGATTAATCTTAGTCCTGGTACAAATATTTTAAAAGTAAAAGGAGATTCTGTTTATGCAGATTTAGCATACTATGGGGAACGGCGAATTGGTGGAGGCTATAATACAGGTACAGGTATTAAATTTGAAGGAATTGCTAAGGATTTTAAGATTCTAGAGAATCCTAAGAAAAAAGGATATCAAATAAAATTTACCATAAATAGAAAGACTGAAAATTTTATTGTAAACGGAATGGTGTATTATAATAAAAAAGGGTTCTTTACTATTGCTAGCTCACACAGAAATAGAATTCAATACTCAGGTTATTTAAATACTGCCACGCAATAATATACTTTGGTTAACATAAGATTATATTTTTCTATTTTACATAATATAAATTATAGTACACGTGGTAAAATTAATTATCCAGTGGATGATTAATTTTAGCGGCGAGCTAATGCGGCTGGTTATTGTAAGCTATAATTCCATATTATGTAAAATATCCCACAATATTCGGTCTTTTAAAGAAACATTTGTCTGGGGGTCATTAAACATTTGGCTTTAGGCTTTTATGTTATTCAGAAACATTTAGTTAGACATTTGTAGCTATAATTAGCCGTTATGTAAAATTGCCGCTCGCAAATGCTCTATTGCTTTTTAAAAATAATTATGCTACGCAGTAATTTTTTTAAACACAATTTGCCAACGCTTTCCAGCCGCATAAAAAAGCTAACTTTTAGATAGCTTCATAATTCTCGTATTTAATAATAATCCTACAAGATTTTTTTCTACGGGATTCTCATTAGGTTTCCGCAAGAGTATAAATTTTAAGAAAAATAAAATTCTATGCACTTGTTATATGTAGAATTTCAATTAATCTTTTTTTTCGTGTTTCATTATCTTTTGTCTTGAAACAAAAGAAACAAAAATTCAAAACTGCATACGGGCAAACATTAAGAAAAGGTCTAGTAGAGCTTTTTAGTGAAGCAGCAAGTCGGCACGTTGAAAAAACAATGTACGGCTCTCCCGATAGCTATCGGGACGCTATATTTTAGACCGCATAAAATTGAAAGTCTAGTAGACTTTTGATTTTGTGAGCGAGCTGGCGTGTTGGCGATTTATAACGTTTTGCTTAATCAATAGTGCTATCATTTTCCAGCCACATCATCTCGCAGCTGTAATAATTCCTCCACTGGAGCAATCATTATATCTCGTGTTTATACCAAAGTTTTCTGAGGCCAATTTTAGATTCATTATTCTATTTTATATAATATTATAGAATTAGAAATTACGTTCTAATTCATAATCATTTAAAAATGCTATCGCAATCAAGGTAGAAATATAAAGAAATGGCAAAGCACTTACTATAAACCATATGATATTTTGCTTAACAGCTTTTCTATATTTTGAAATTAAAAAGACTGTATTAAATAAACACCATAATACTCCTCCATAAAATAATACTATACCTAGTAGATTCCCATATTGATAGATCCAAGTTCCTCTATACGGTCTTACTAAAATACTAAGAGAAATTCCTATTAAGCAAATACATATAATTATAATTGAATATCTCTTGTGTATTTCTAAGTTCTTAAACCAATTCATAAGTTATAAATCATATTATTTAAAGCATACTCTTCAAATTCTTTAATAGATTTGCTATATATTTTAATCTCCCAATTAGATAAACGGGGCATTAAACTTACTTCGTTATTCACAAAAAAATGTTATTGGAATTTTGTAATTGAGTTGATGGAATTAAATAAATAACTCCTGGTTGTTGCTCTATGATTAAAACCAAAGCAATAAACAAGTTATCTTTTAATTCTACTAAATCTTGTTTTGTTATTTTGATACTTTGTTTTACAATATCTAAATTTAGTGGTTTTAAGTATATTATCTATGCTCTTATTTAAATAAAGTTTTTATACCATCTTTAAGTTGGAAAACAGCGTTCACCTCATTAAGTTCTAGTGGCTTATCAAAAAAGACAAGCTCATCCATAAAGCCAATATAACCAAGACCTAACATGATTTTTCCTTTTTCGGCATCCCAAGTAAAAGGATCATTAATATCTTTTATTTTACCTTGAAGCTTACCGTTTATATATAATTTAAATTCAGATTTTGTTTTTGTATTTACCTTGGAAAAAACCATGGCAACATGTGTCCATGTTTTAGTCTGAAATGGAGACGGGTTAACCGTTACCGTGCGGTTGTTCCATTCTGTCTCATCGCTATCATTATTAGGGTCCCACACCGCCAAATCACCCATGGCTCCGTATCTAAACTGTCTTGGATTATGATCTGTGAAATCTACCCACAAACCAGCATCACTCCATTTAGAATCTGTAATGCAAATAGGATCGCAATAATGGGGTGCTAGTTCTTTGTTGGGGTCTAATCGTAACCAAAAAGATATAGTGCCGCTCCATGATGTATTATTGTAGCCTACATTTTTATAAGCCTTATAAAAAACAGCCGAAGTTTTCGCCTCTTTAAAGTGAATTGCATCTCCACTAAGCCCTTTTCCCTTGGCTAAAACAACATTAGAGTCGTTTAAACCTATTGTAGCCTTAGCTGCTTCTTTATAATTTTCAGCTGTATAAATATTTGCATCGCCAACGGCAATATCTGCAGCTACTTTCCCGTCAAAAGAACTGTAAAAAAGGACATGATCTTTTAAAGGGCTATTTTGCGAAAAAGTGATGCTGGTCATTAGAAAAAAGAATAACACTGTGGTGGACAAAAACCTATTTATTTTCATGCTTTTTTAATAAGTATTAAAGTTCATAATTAATTTTTTACACTCCATTTACTAGCTTTATAAGCATGAATTTTTCCAGTATCAAATATGGGAATAGACGTATCTAATTCTGAAATTAGAATAGGCAATTCTGTACAGCCAAGAATAACACCTTCCGCGCCCTGAACTTGCAATTTATTGATAATCTCAAGAATTTTTTGTTTTGAAGCTTTTGTGAATTGTCCTTTTACTAATTCTTTATAAATAATATCATGAACTACTTGCCTATCATTTGTTTCAGGAATCACAACTTCAAGTCCGAAATCATTGATCAAGGTTTTGGTATAAAAATCTTTTTCCATAGTAAACTTTGTACCTAACAAACCTACTTTTTTCAAACCTAAGTCGCATATAGCCTCACCTGTAGTTTTTGCAATATGCAAAAAAGGAATATGTACGTTTTCAGAGATATAATTACTTACTAAATGTATGGTGTTCGTACAAAGTAGGATAATGTCTGCCCCTGCCCTTTCTAGATGTTGAGCCGCTTGTTTTATAAGCTCTCCGATGGCGTTCCAATCACCTTGAAAAGTTAACTTTTCAATTTCTGAAAAATCTACGGATACCATAACACATTTTGCCGAATGTGAACCTCCTAACAAATCTTTTACATTAGTATTTAAAAACTCATAGTACAGTTTTGAGGATTCCCAACTCATGCCACCGATCAATCCTATTGTTTTCATACGTGTCTTTTGGTCAAAATTATTGATATCATAAACACTTTAGCGGAAAGTAGATTGAATTACTTTGAAGTCGTAATTGATATTTTTTCAACCATATAGATTTATAGAGTCTTGTATCTTTGACATATGGAATTAAAATATTTCAGATTGATAAAAACCATTACAGAGGAAGGCAGTATTGCTAACGCTACTGAACGCCTTTTTTTAACGCAGTCAGCTTTAAGTCATCAATTACGTGAATTAGAAGGGCGATTAGGTTTTAAGGTTTTTCATAGAACAAGAAATAAATGGGAACTGACCCAAGAAGGTTCAGAACTTTATAAATTGGCTAATAAGCTATTCACCTCTATTGATGAAGGTTTTAGTGCTATCAAACATATCAAAGATGGTTCAAAAGGCTCAATAAAATTAAGTGCTGAATGTCAATCTTTTTTTCATTCTATTCCATCGTTTATTCAAAAAATGGGTGTTCTCTACCCTGAAATGGACATCGATGTAACGCTTGGGGCAACACATCAAAGCATATCACAAGTATTATCTGGCGATATAGACATAGCAATTGTGACATCAAGACCCGAATCTAAAGACCTTTCAAGTATACTAGTTTTTGAAGATGAAGTTTTTGCTATAATGCATCAAGAACATCAATTAAATAAATTGGACTATCTAGATGCAAGTTATTTTGAAAATGTGCATTTGTTGATTAATTCTTTCCCATTGGAAGGAGTTGCCGTATATGAACAGTTTCTAAAGCCTAGTAAAATAAACCCAATTAAAATTTCTGCAATTCCGTTTACTGAAATCACCTTATCAATGATAAATGCTAACATGGGTATTATGTGCGCTCCAAAATGGCAATTAAGTCCTTTTAAATTGTCAAAAGAATTGATATTTAAGCGTATTGGAAAAAATGGTTTAAAACGAAAACATTACTTGGTTGTAAAAAAGCAACAGCGTAATAAAAAGTATATACATGATTTCATATCTAGTTTTGAAGAAGAGTTTTTAGTGTAAATACCATTCCACACACATTACACTCCCCTCCTATCGTCGGTTTGTATCATAAGTATTAGCTTTTAGAAAAAAATAAAGAATATTATTAGATGGTAAAAGCTTTTATCCAAAGCTCAAGTTATCCTGAATCAAGTTCGGAACAAGCGGCACGCAGCACAGTCAACGCCAAAATAAAAGCTAAGCTTTTTGCGCTTATTAAAAATCGGGTATTCGATAAAATTATGTCATGAAAAATTTTAGACGATTCTCGTGAGCTTGCCACAAAAGCATAAAATTTTCCCTTGCTCTAATCCTTGCTTAAAAATTTCTATACACTTGTTAAATGTAGAATTTTAATTAATTTTTTTATGTTTCATTATTTTTTGTCATGCAGAATCTCTGGGTTTCTAATTTGCTGCATACTTTCTTTGGTCAACTCATGTTTTAGCATATCGCGCATAAACTGGTAAGCATCATCGGCCAAAACTCTGCTCATTGGAGGTTCAATAATAGTAGCCTCCTCAGTCCCACAGCGCTTATCAATCAAACTTCTTATTGTGCTATCATTTTTTACCATACAATCATATAATAATTTATGGGTATTCTCCAAACCGCTACCATTATTTAACTCCAATCCTAAAACAGCTTTGACCTCTGCAACAGTAAATCGATGTGGTAGGTACACTGTTTTAAATTGGAAGAAAGGCTTATGTTCTTTTTCCAATCGTTTTAATTCTTCTTTGATAAAACGGGGCATCATTTCTGTTGAAGCAACTGCATTTAAAATGGCATTAATTTCGGTGTTCGTGTTTACCTTGTTGGTTTCAACTAACAACTCACACTGCTTTTCAATGTAATGTTTGATATATAGATTTTTATCGTTGACAATATTGATGAAAACATTGGTTATGCTGTCGTTTTTAAGATGTTCTTGTTTATTCTCTAAATGTGTTACTGCTTGGTAAAGTTTGTAAACGGACAATAACCCTGAATTTTCATATATGCCCCCATCATTGTAATGACCTAAGGTCTCAATTTTGGCTGCGGGACTTATTACTGGGAAACGGTTTGAGGTAGATGCTGCATCATAGTAACCGAGTGTATACTGCTCCTTGGGCGTTCCCTCATCATAATCCTGCATTTCAATATCCAAAATATTATCAGCGCCACGATACAAAAGCACATATTCCTTGGTTTGCTCTTTTAGGTTAACACTAACCGCCATTCCTTGATTACCCAACACATTGGTGGTATTGGAGATAAGGATAGGAAATTTTTCTTGAAACTTGAAATACATTTGATTCCATTGGTTTCTATAGCTAAGTAACTGTTTGCACTTATAGTCCTTGTTAGCCAATTGCGCATAACGCAGCATGGCCTTACTGGAGCGGTCTTTTCCTTTTAAATCTCTGAAAAAACCTGGTATAAACATATGATTAAACGTATCTCTACCCAAAATATGAGTGAGATCTAGTGAAAGAATATTTTCTGTGGATATATCTCGTATTTTTTCAGACCATTCCTCTTTTGGGTTAGCACTCATTATTGCAGCCATGTTAATTAATCCTATTGTGCCGCCCGATGCTCCTGAAATACCAACAGTTTTTTTGAAAAAGTCAGCATCATTTTGTAGTAGCTCATGTAGTACAGTCATAGTCCAAGCATTTGATTTCATACCACCACCATATGCCCCAATGTAATACCGAGTAGTATGGCTCTTTTGAAGCTTATCTACATAATCATTTAAATAAACCGTATCTGTTTGTACCTCCTTCTTCATCAAGTTTAGATTGAACAATTCATTGCTTTTAATCCTTCCTAAACGGTTGAAAACAAACAAGACTAAAAAGCTAAAAGCCAAAGTCATGTAATACCGTTTCCTATTTTTACTGGCAAATACCTCAAATGAGTTTTTATAATAAATAAAATTTTTGGTAATTACCACAATGATTCCATAGTACAGGAACATGGCGGAAAGAATTATGATCATCGGATTGATTGCTAATGACCACATACTGAAAATATTTAGAAGTAAAAAAAATACGGCATTGGCTATTCCGAAGAATCCTGCGATTTGTAAAAAGGAGATGTTATTACTATGTGCTCCAAACCCTATGGAAGAAAAAGCACTGAACAGCTTATTATTTTTGGTAAAACTATTGAGTTTAAAGAATTCAAGAATTTGCTTTCTTTTTTTGGCAATAGCTTTTGCATTGACCTTTTTTTTCTCTCGATCTGTGACATCAAATACTCGAAGTAAATAAAAAGCATTGAGTACAGTATCTATCCTATCATTAAAAAAAACAAACCTAAAAATGGATCGGAAAGATCTAAAATAAATGAAAGTGATCATTTGTAGAATGAAACAAAGCAGGCTAAATATTGCTGTCCAATTGGTATAACTACAATCGCTGCAAACACAGATCCAAATGACAAATAGAACATTAAAAACAATTGTCAATACCAAAAAGAACAGGTATTCACGAACAGGTTTGACAATATTATAATAGGTTTCGGGTCGCGAAATAGTTGAATCACTTTCTACAGCTTTTAAAGCTATTTTTATTTTTTCTTTATCCTCTTCCGGTGGGGAAAAATCACCATCATAAAAATTGGGTAGATTGGCACTAAGGAAAGTGTAATTTTCTATAAGCCATTTGTTTTTAGTCATTCGCAACCTATACAGCAACCATATACCCAAGGTCAATATACAAATGGTCAGTGTGGCAATGGAAACAGGCCAATCAAAGTTAATTTCAGAGGTGTAGCCAACGATGTAAAAAAGTGCTCCATAGAACATAATACCCAATACTCGAAAGAAAAAGTTTAAACTACTTTCAATATTACCATCTGTACTTTGTGAGTACTTCTTTTTGTACTTGAAAAAAATGGTGCCAAAAAGACCGAATGCCAATGTAGAACGGTACCATTTTCGATGAGTTTCATCAATGCAGAAATAAGTTGGGTAATGTGCCAAAACTATAGCATACATAGGAGCTGCCATTAACAACAGTATAAAGTTAACTGGATTGCCATATAAGTTCACGATTATAGAATTTACCTGTGGTGCTTTGGGAAGCGCAAGACCGATGACCAATAAAATAAAAAGACTAATGCCTGCGGATTGCAAAAACCTAAGAAAAATTGGTATAAATTCTTGGATATATTTCACAATCAAAACTCCTACAAAACATAATATACTAAGCCCATATAATGTCATTTTTGTGTAATAGATTTCAGAAACATAACTATAATGGAAAAAATAATTGTAGTTTTCGATAACATCAGAAATATAGGATGCCACAACCAAAATAGAAAATATCCAATAAATAACCTGCACCCATACTTTGACATCTCTACCGATATGATTACGTACAAACTTCCAAATGGCTAAAAACAAAAAGATGGGCCAAATACAGTCTAGAATAAAATAGGCCTTATACGAAATCATTAATACAGTGTTATCATGAAATAAATCACCGGTAATGAAGCGCTCACTCAATTTCACCCGAAATTGCATGGTATCAATAATACCCGGAACATGCCCAGTATTTGACAAAAGCAATAAGGTTAAACTGGTAATAATCAAAGCGATTATATGTTTTCGTGAAGGTTTTTCGTAGTTTGAAATGTAACTCCAAAGATTTCTAATGTGTTTCATTACAGTTAGTTTAATTATTTTAATAAGTTTTAAAATAGCGCATATTGCTGGTATGATTGGTTTGAGCAGAAGCACCACAGATAAAATCGTATATGAGATTGCCCAAAATGAAATTACGATTCATCAAGCACCTCGTTTTACAGCTGAAAAATTTTCTTTCAAGAATTTTTTTGCATTTTGAAACATAAATTTTTTAACTAATGTGTCGGCATCAAGATTGGAATGGTCAGGCAGTTTTTTTGCTTGCGTTGTTTTCAGAAATGTTTTTGCTTGTAAAATTAAATACTCCTGTAACAATGGTATTTCTGCGTGAGTCCAATATCCATCTAAGGGGTCCACAACACCATCAAAATCTGACCCTATAACTTGAAAACCCCATGGATCAATTCCTTCAAAGTTAATATCCGTTTTTTGTTCTGTATAAATCCATAACGCCGTCATTTCAATTTGTCTCCATACAAAAAATGCTCTCTTATATAGACCTCTACGTTCAATACTGGCATTAAGTCCTCTCCTTTTAGATCCATATTTTGTTTTACGAAGCCTACGGGCATCCAATTGAACTCCAAAAATTCCTCCTGATTTAGCAATTGTCAGTATTTCTTCCTTGTAAAAGTTAATTTCCACATCTTCTTTTCTAGGTATTGAACGGTTATTGGTAGCGCCATGACTGGCTATTATTGGAATTTTTGCATGTTTGTACTTATCAGATTCTAAATAGGTGTAAAAAGCTTTTCTAGATTTGAGATTCATGTGCTTAACATCTATAAGTATACGTTTCCCATTAGATTGACTTAATAATGCATCAATCACCTTAAAACCTAAATCGGAAATACCTTCCTTTGGATTCAAAAATTGTTTATAAGCTAAATTAGCAGCACCAGTTAAACTTTTAGCTTGTCCACATAATCCATTTTTAAAATGATGTGCTAATGAAACAAAAAATGGAGTTACTTCCCATTCCGATTTTAGTGTATTAATATTTGTTAAAAACTGATTTTCGATGTCACTGGCAGTTAAGGACTTACTAAGGTCAGATCTAAAAACATGCCCACCTTCCATAGTAGGAATGATGTTGATTACTTCATCGGATGAAAAATTGAGTTCCTCAAAGCTTCCCACCAATTTATAAGTAACATCTTTACCATTAATTTTTTTAGCGATCTGTTGAAGCATTTTTAGATAATCATAACTTTTTTCAAGATCTTCATAATAGTTTGTAAGTTTATAAAGCTGATTCATTCGAGGTTTACCTATTCCTTGAATCAAATCCAAAAGTAACTTACCTCCTTTCCTTTTCTTTTTTCGATTCCTAGAAAGAATAAGTTCACGCTCCATAGGGTCTATTGATACCATCAACACCTTTGCGCCCCCTTTGTATGCAGATTTAAAATCTGCTTGTGTAAATTTTGTTATAGTTGCTAACGCGTTAAATACCTTTTTAATAATATTTAATTTAGTTTTGAACCAAATACTTCTTTTTTCATTTTTTAAAGTATTCTGGCCTGACTCATTTTGGTGTGCAAAACTTTTGGAGTAAGGCTTAAGAATAGAATGACAGTGAAAATCAATAAATTTAGTTTTCATAAGTTCTCTTATTTTTTTAATTACAAGTCAAGTTTCGATTTTTTATAAAAAAAATCAATACCTATAATTGGGTATTTTGTTGGGGGAAATAAATCATTGGAGGGTATTAAATATATAAAAAATTAACAAGAATTCAATTACATATTATGTAACCAATTGAAATTTATAGTAAAACTATTACATACATATTGCCTTCCCTCCTATTGTCGGCCAATTAATAAGTGTTCCATTGCCTTTTCAAAAGAAAGTTTTTAAAAGAAAAATTTAAAGAAAGTTAAGTGCCAAATGCGTTGCTTTACACAAGAAAAGTTATCCCGAATCAAGTTCGAGACAGGCGGCACACAGCACATTATAATTCATAAAAAAGAATTGTAATCAGCCGTTATGTAAAATCTCTTTACAACACTGAAAATGTGAGTTTTATTGTAATGATGTAGAGAAAAATAGATGACAATAAATTCTTTTCATAATGCTTAGTTTAGTTTAAAACACTAATAATAAAAATATCAATAGCTGTATATTTAAATAATATGCAAAATTACGTATCGCTTTCCTCTTTTTTAGAAAGTGAGTACCTTCACAGCTCTAGTACAATAACTTTTTAAATTATTTGAATCCATGAAAAACCTTATTACATCCTTAAAAACAACCTTAATAATTACTTTTTGTTTCATTACTAGCGCTAGTTTTGCACAACAACTAGGTGGTTTAGCATTATACACGGTGCGTGATGATATGGGAAAAGATGCCAAAGCTACATTGCAAAAAGTAGCTAAAACTGGCTACAAAAACATAGAAGCAGCGGGTTATGAAAACGGGAAGTACTACAATATGACCCCAACTGAATTTAAAGCTTTTTTAGAAGGATTAAACCTAAACGGAATTAGTACCCACCAATCTGCAGTTACTTTAGAAAATGCAGATCAGATGTTTAGAGATGCTAAGGCTGCTGGTTTCATCTATTTTGTTGTTCCCATCCCTCCTATGGGGATGTTTACTTACGATGCAGAAACTCAAACATTAGGAATGACTGGTACGGTTAAGCGATTGGCAGAAATTTTAGACGAATTGGGAAAAAAAGCTCATAAAGCCGGATTACAATTATTATATCATAATCACGATTTTGAATTTAAGAAAAATGAAGAAGGGATTGTTCCTATCGATTATCTATTGCAAAATTGCAATGCTAAATACGTAAACTTTCAAATGGATATATACTGGGTAACCAAAGCGGGAGCAGATCCTATTGCGTACTTTAAAAAATACCCGAATCGTTTTAAAATGTGGCATGTAAAAGATATGGATGCACAAGGACGTTTTGCTCCTGTTGGGACTGGTTCCATCAACTTTGCTGAAATTTTAAGCTATAAAGAACTGTCAGGAATGGAATATTATATGGTAGAGCAGGATATGACTTTTGATGGAATGTTACCTCTTGAAGCCATTAGCATTAGCCGCAAGGCGATAGAAAAAATTGGGTTTAACTAAACCACTCTGCACTCAAGTGCAGAGGTTTGGTACACTAGGGACTGAAGTTCCTAAGCCTATTCTAATATAAAATTAGAATTATCATTATCTTCTCTACGATGATGCTCTAAATACTGATTTACCATTTCCTCTGTTATATTACCTGTGCTCCAAACCCCATAACCTACTGCCCAAAAATGATTCCCCCAATAACGCTCTTTTAGCATTGGATATTCTTCTTGTAATTTCCTAGAGGTAATACCCTTTAATCTTTTTACTAATGAACTCAAACTAACTTTTGGAGGGTATTCAATGTGCATATGAATATGATCAACGCTAACTACACCTTTTAGGATAATTACATTTTCTGATTCACATATTTGAATTATTAAATCTCTACATCTTGACTTTATATCCCCTTTTAGAACTTGGTAGCGATATTTGGTAATCCAAACCATATGACATGTTAATCTACTTACTGTATGTGAGCCTTTTCTATATTTTGATTCCATTGATCTAAAATATAGATTTTTATAAAACTAAAGTAGCTGCACTCAAGTGCAGGGTTTTAAACCCATTTTGAGACCAATAAAGAAAGCGGTAAGTAACTAATGCTACTTACCGCTAAAAATATAATTTATTTTACTACCTAAGTGTGTTATTTCTATCTAGTAACCAACATAAATCGTTTGAGGGCTGTTACTTCCAAAATAGGTCGTTCTGGCATTAGATCCAGTACTAAACCTTACACTGCCTCGATCACGAAAAATTGTACCACCTCTACTTTTAGATCTTGTTGCTGGTTGGAATTTAAAACTGTGAGCTCCACGGCTTTTAATGTCTCCTAAATTTGTGTTTCTAAAAATAGGCAGTGCTCCTCTTTTACCAGAGCGCCATTTAAATGAGAATTGTCCAGCATAAGTCATATCAACCCCTGTACGCCCACGTCGCCACGGATAACAAATCACGCTAAATTTAGCTCCAGGGATTCTTATTCTTGAATTACTAGTATTTCCGTTAACTTTTCCTGCGGGTTTATAAGCCCAATGCAAATCACAACCAGGAGTCAATACAATACTACCGATACCCCCCGTAGAGAAATCAAGTGTATGGTATGATCGATATGCTTTATCTCTACGAACGTTTACTGGTTGTTGTATGGTGTAAATTCTTCCTGTATACCCATTACCTTGAAAAATTTGCCCAACTATTCTTCGGTTATTTGTGTTAATCTTACTAGTATTGCTGTCTAGGTTTAAATCTGCGTTTTCTTCTTCTACAAGAGATTCTACTATTTCAAATTCTGTTTCATCAGATTCTGTAACTTCAGATTCTGTTACTTCTTGATTTTCTATCAGGTTATCCTCTTTTTCACAAGAAATCAGAACACCTATCAGAAATAATGTCATAAATAAATTTAATGTTTTCATAAATAAATAATTTTAGTGTTAATATATTGTTTAAGTTGATCAACTAGCAGCAAATCTAGGCTAATAAAAAAAGTAAATACTATTAAAGGGGGTATACAAAAAGTATACATTAAGTATACAAAGTAGCATAGTATAGCATATATTATATAAATACATATACAAATCATCAAAAACTTTTCATTTAAACTATATAATAAGGTAAATGTGAATGTAGAACGATAACTCATCCATAATTAGGTAAGTGAATTAAGTATAAAAAATGATACATAGCAGGCAATAGATAAACAGCTATTTTTACATTCAATAAAATTATGATATGATCAGCATTTTTAAAGGTCTAAATCTTCTAGTATTTTCTGATCGGAATCCGATCGGATTTAGATTACAAAGAATATCTAATATAAGTTAACTATAAAACGCTCTATAATTATAATAATTATAGTGCTAATAAATATGCTAGCACAGGAATACTTTTCTACTCAAGCAAAAGTTGCATAAGACAGAAAACTATAATACAAAAGTATTTGTAAGCTCTAATTATAAATGATATAAAATATTAAAGGATATGGTGAAGAGAACTACTAAAAAAACATAATGTTGAGCTTATTAAACTCTTTTAAAAATAAGAAGAGAAACTGTGCATCGTAAATTACATTTAATGCAGCACAGTTTCTCTTTATGTTAAAGTATTATTTGGTCTTTAATACTTTAAAGGTTTTGATAGATTTCTCACCTCGTACGCGAACAATATAAAGTCCTTGAGGAAGTGAGTTAACATCTTGGGAAAGTTGTATGGTATACGTATTATCAGAAATAGGCTTACGCACTAAAAGTCGTCCTTGAATATCATATACTTCAACCGTATCAAACTGATTATTATCACCCATGGTTACATTAAGCTTATCCGTGAAAGGGTTAGGATATACCTGTATCGGAATCAGTTCATCTTCAACAGTAATTTTGGTGCTTAATGATGTGCTAATATTACAAGGTCCTTCTAACTGCCATACTGGTGCTATGCCAGGCTCTAGTCCAGGACTTGCATACCATTGATTTTGGTACAAATGCCCATTATAGTTAACAATAGTACCTGCGGTTGCATACACTAGCGTACTATCCCATCCAGAGGCACTAGAACAATCTATTGTTGGATTTGCAGCTATGGATGCCGAGCTACAAGGGCCAATAAATTCCCAAACGGCTGCTGTACCAGGAACTAATCCAGGACTAGCAAACGACTTACTGATATACAAATCTCCCTCAAAAGTTACTGTAAAACCTGTTTGGTTATATGTAGTATTGGGGTTCCATACTGGAACATCATAGCAATCTGGTTGTGCCGCTCCACAAAAGCCTTCTAAAATCCAATCATTGCTTTCTGGGCTACTTGTTGTATAATGTCTGGCACTGTAACGTAATCCATTAAATAATACCCGATCACCACTTTGGTAAACCGTACCACTAGTATAGGCATCTACACCCATACAAGCTGTAGGAACTGCCACAAACTCAAAATAATTTAAATCAAAACCACCACCTACAATAGTAACTTGAAGCTCTTGAGCACCTAAAGCAATGGGTACAGGAGTTAAAATAGGGAGTGTTTGCCATGCACCATTGGTGTTCGCTATCGTAACTACTCCAGTAATATCAACACCATTAATACTTAAAGATAGTGCGCCAGTATCTGAGGTAGAAGACACTCTAAAAGACACATAATAATCTCCTGCTTCGGCTGCCTCTACAGAGTAAGTTAATGATTCCCCTGCTTGCGTATCGGTAACATTAAAACCGCCATTAAGATCGGTAGTTGTGATGATATCTACATCATCATCACGAAAAGTAAGGCCACTATTTCCTGGCGTGTTGTCTATATGACCAACATTACTTCCTCCTAAATCATAGTTTTCAGCTTCTAATATACCTGGTAAGGTAACCAGAACAAATGGCGCCTGAACCTGAACTTGAGTTGTCGCTGTAAATGCACCATCGGTAGTTGTTACGGTAATGGCAGCTTCTCCACCACCTACAGCGGTGATTAGACCTAAACTATCAACCGTAACTACGTTTTCATCAGTACTTGACCATACTACACTTTGATCTGTAGCATTTGCTGGTGCTATAGTTGCTGTAAGGGTTTGTGTATCTTGTATTTGCAATACTACAGCTTCAGGAGCAACAGAAATAGCGCTTACTGGTATTGGATTGATTATTATGGTACGCTCTGCTGCTGTAAAGCTTCTTAGTCCGTCTGGATCATCAGTTACCATTAAAAGACGTAAGCTATAACGATGTCCTTGAGGCAAGTCTCTAGTGAGTACTATTGGTGTACCATCTTGGAAACTTGTAGGTATTGTAAAGTTGATCGTGACATTGTCTGCATTAGGCGCTGTATCGAATACCAATTGATTAAAATCACTTATATTCACCTCATTACCATCAGCATCTAATTCTCTAACACGCACCGTAATAAATCTAAAATCTTCCTCTACACCTCTTGTTATTTGAGTGGCATAATCAATATTAATTGATAGCTCTTGTTCTAGCTGTACTTCTGGCTCAATAGCTCCTTCAGGAATAAAATCCGCTTCGTTTGTCCAAGTAACGAAACGCATTCTGCCTGGAGGCAAAATCACTATTTCTTCCTCGAATCCGGTGAAACTTCTTGCTCCGTCTGGTGCATCAGCGATCATAAGGATTCTTAAATTTAAACGATTCCCAACTGGTAATTCACTTGTGAGCGGTATTGGAGTGCCATCTTGGAATGTTGTTGGAATGGTATAGTTCACTGTTGTACTATCCGCATTTGGTGCATCATCTGTTATTACCTGATTAAATGCACTAATATTTACCTGATTCCCTGCTGCATCTAACTGTCTTACACGCACTGTAATAAACCTAAAGTCCTCTTCTATTTCATTCGTAATATCTGTGGCATAATCGATACCAATCGTAGCAACCTGACCTAATTCAAACTCTGCTACTGTTCCACCTTCTGGTGTAAAGTCAGCAATATTTGAAAAAGTAAGGAATCGTAAACGAGATGGTGGATTGAGGGTTATCTCGTCATCATAGGCCGTAAAGCTCGGTCCTGTACCATCATTAGCTAACATTAAGATCCGAAGGTTTAAGCGGTGCCCAGCAGGAAGATCTCTAGTTAACGGAATTGCCATACCATCCATAAATGCAGTTGGAACGGTAAAATCAATAGTAACATTATCAGCATTAGGTGCGTCGTTTACAACCAATTGATTGAAATCGGTGATATTTACCTGAGCACCATTCGCATCCAATTGTCTCACACGTACCGTAATAAATCTAAAATCTTCTTCAGCCTCATTAACAACTTCAGTAGCATATCTTACATTTAAAGCTACCGTTTGCCCCAATTCAAAAGCGGGTTCTGTTTGTCCACGTGGAATAAAATCTGCCTCATTGACCCAATCAAGGAAGCGGGTACGATTCTGTACCGGAGCAATAATAAGTTCATCTTGATAGGCTGTAAAGCTTTGAGTAGTGCCATCATTAGCGACCATAAGTATCTGTAACTCTAAGCTATTGCCTACAGGCAAATCTCGAGAGAGCGGAATAGTAGCACCATCCTGAAATAGAGAAGGAAGCGGATAAGCAATAGTTACATTATCTTCATTCGGTGCACTGTTTGGAACCAATTGATTAAAATCACTAATATTAACCTGAGCACCAGCAGCATCTCTCTGAAGCACCCTTACACTTATAAAACGGAAATCTTCTTCCACCCCATCTACAATCTCAGTACCGTAATTAACAGTAAGAGATAATTCTTGTCCTACTTCAACTTGCGGTACAGTTGCTCCCGCAGGTATAAAATCAGCTAGATTCTCAAATGTCAGGAACCTTGTTCTATTTACGCCACTTAACACAATATCAGACGTGGCCACTGTAAAGCTATTTGCAACTCCATCATTTACTAACATTAAAGGACGTAATTGCAGCCTATGACCTGCGGGCAAATCTTTTGTTAACGGTATGGGAGTACCATCTTGGAATGTTGCGGGTATGGTATAGGATAAGGTTACGTCATCTGTATTAGGGGCAGCTGTATTGACTAATTGATTAAAATCACTGATGCCAACTTGTTCACCAATTTCATCTACTTGAAGCACACGTACTGTAAGGAATCTAAAATCTTCAACAGCTCCGTCTACAATTTCAGTTCCGTAGGTAAATCTAAGGCTTACCTCTTGCCCTGGATTGAAATCAGGAACTGTGCTACCCTCAGGTATAAATGCACTACTATTTTCCCACGTAAGGAATCTTGTTCTATTTTGACCACTAACAAATACAGTGGTACTTCCTGAAACGTCTCCTGAAGTAGCTGTTATGATAGCGATTCCGCTTGCAACACCTGTAACTACACCATTTTCATCTATTGTAGCAACAGTAGGTTCACTAGAAGTCCAAACAACATTTCCAGACAACTCTGCAAATTGAGGTACTGGAGTAACCGCTAATGTATCCGTTTCGCCTTCAGCTAATTCTATACGTTCAGAACCAATTGTTATACCTTCCAGTGGCGCATTGGCTACATCTACTGTAAGTTGCACAAAATCGGAGAAACGACCATCTGGAGTCGTCCCATAAATCTTAACGGCGCCTCGTTTAATACCTGTAACCAAACCTTGCTCATTTACAGTAGCTACAGAAGGGTTAGATGACTTATATAATAAATTGTTTACATCAATATCTTGGCTTACTGCGGGAGTAATTTGCAATGTTTCATCACGAAGAATGGCTGCAATACCTGGAGTTAGCGTTATTTTACGAGTATCTGCTCCACCTGGGAAACTACCACGATAAAACCCTCCACCAAAAGCGGAGACCCATAAGGTTGTTGGATCATTGAAATCAAAAGCGATATCAGTAATAAGGTTAGGGTTTCCAATACCCATATTATTCTTAGTCCAAGTTAACCCTCTATCTAAACTAATGAATACGCCTGGGTTTCTGGTCAAAACACTCTGCGTTATCGCTATTACATTATGATCAAAAGGAGAAATAGATAGATTATCTACATAAGGGCCATTAAAAATTTGTGTCCAAGTTTGGCCATAATCATCACTAATAAAGAGCCCTCCATCTGCCGGACCAGGAAATTCTCTTCGTCCTGCAGTTGCATATAAACGTCCTGTATGATCAAATTCTATAGCGTTGATCCCCTCAAGTTGTGGCGCTACAAAAATCTCCCTCCAGTTTTCTCCACGGTCACTAGAAAAATACAATCCGCCGTTTATGTTACGTTCTTGGTTCCACGGACAAGCCGCAAAAATGGAAGCTTTTGTTTCGTCACGAGGATCAAAGGCAAGATCTTGCACCCATACCCGTTCTGGCATTCCGTTGTTACTTGTTGTAAAACTTCGTCCTGCATCAGTAGAAATATTGAATCCACCTTCTCTGTCTCGATCAGGTCCATCACTACCTGTACCTCCATTAGAACCACCTACATCGGTTACTCCAAAATACATGTTATCAGGATTAACTGGATCAATCAGTAAAGCATTAGTTCTCATCCATACGGTAGCTTCAGTAGCTTTCCCAAAATTTTCAAAATTTGCTCCACCATTAATTGATCTAAAAATTCTATTCAAAAACTGCTGACGGAATGAAAGTGTGTATACGGTGTTGACATCCCATGGGTGGGTAGCAAGTGCACTGACTGTTTCTTGAGAACCACTAAGATATGCAGCAGCTTGACGTCCATTTATACCGTCATTAGTGGTCTTCCATAGGTGATGTTCTCCAGAGGCAAAATATCCTACACCTTCGCCTAGACGTTTATCAAGGAAAAGTGCATCTCCAGGCAAGTTGCTATTACCTCTGCCCATTATATTTCCTGAAGGGGTTCTATCCTCATCTACTTGGTTCCAAGTGATCCCCCCATCCGTACTCAACATCGTATTGTGCGCATAGATGATCATGATATCACCACGAGAATTCACAGCACAGTAACGCAGCGATCGTACTGGAAAATTAGAACCAAATTGTTGCGTACTAGGCTGATGCCCTGTCGCCATGTTGTCATTAACTGGATTCCCTCGCTCATTCCAATAGTCTGCATCAGCAGCCCAACCCGGACCAAAATCTCGGGCAACACTAATCCAACTTTGACCACCATCTGCTGTTTTCCATAAGCGACCTGGCGTAAATGATTCTGCTAACTCAGGTCTGTAGTGACCTACATAAACTGTGTTTTCTTGACTTGGATCAACATTAATTGAATTAAAATATTGTCTTGCATCTGTTGGCAATACTGGATAAGTAGCACGCGCTGCGGCCTCTGAAATACCAAACCATTCTGCTATATAACGGTAATAACTGGTAGGAACACCACCAGTTAATCTATTAATATCTAGTCCTAAATTTCCATTAATATTTGTCCATGTTTCCCCATTGTCAAAAGATCTAAAAATACCGCCATCATTTCGGGTAGATTGCCCGTTAGCATAATAACGTACTTGATCAGCAACATAAAGTATAAATTGATTGGTAGTAGCATTATAATAAAAATCCATGTCCAAAATGGTATTATTGTCTAATTTGCCTTCTCCAATGTTAGTCCAACTTGCTCCACCATTATCAGATCTAAACAGTCCATAATTTGAGGAAGCGAATACGATATTGCTATTTGTAGGATGAATAATAATTCTGTTGAACTGTGCTCTAGGATTTAAACCCGTTGATAAGGTTGTCCATGATGCACCCCCATTTGTGGTTTTATAAATGACTCCGGTAATCTCAGAATCGGGACCCCTAGGGTCAGCCGCCGTTACATTTTGAAAAGATGAAAATACTTGTTGCCCCCTTGCAAAGTTCCCAGCTCCTACATATATGGTATTATCGTTTGCAGGATCTAAACCAAGCGCAGATATTTTACGGATAAAGGAACGCGAATCATCAGGGCCTGCACCATCATACCACGGGCAATTAAAAACTGTTTGCCAGTTTCTTCCCATATCCTGACTGGTATAGATTCTGGAATTTTCAATAGCCACAGCGAAGTTAGATCCAGGCCTACTTGAATAATACATATCGTAAAGGCGTTGAAATCTTCCATCTCCGTCTACATCTTTAACAGTAGCCCAACTGGTACCGTTATTTTCTGTCTGGTAGACATCAAAAAGATCGGGAGAGGTCATACAGACGTCAGGTTTTGTAGGATGGTACCGTAGGAAGTTTGCAAAACCGGCATTCCCCGGTCCAAATTGAGACCAGGAAACATCGTTTCCAGAATCTAATCTGCCGTTTATCACAAGATCATCAAAGCTTTGCGCTAAGAGAATCTGGACGGTAAAAAGTAATAATAGTGTGCTTAGTTTTTTCATTACAGATGGTGTTTTTATTTATATGATTTTCTCAAAGTGGTTTAAAAAGCCGAAAATAGTAATGTGGAAGAACCTTACACACAACTAAACACTTAAAATCTGCAACAAATGGTTATAATTCTGACATTATTATAGTGGAAATTTCTTTACTAAAGTTTGTGACAAAAAAGCATTTTTGGTAAAAGCTTTGAATTAATGGGATGTACCATAGTATGATACATTTTGGATTTAGATTAAGTTCTTAGCAAAACTTAAGAGCTCAAAAAACAGCATTAAAGGACTAACAGTCAAGTTTTTAATATAATTGTACACGATGTTTAGCCCTTAGGTAAAAGAGAATTCAGAAATTGATAAATAATTAGTTATACAGTTTTACTTAGCTATTATAAATTGAAGCTTTTTTGTTTCTGTATTTTCTTGGTTTTCAAGTTTTCTTAAATCATTATCAAATAGATGGTTTAGATTATTACCTGCTAAATCTTCTAACCGAGAATCAATAATAAGTGTATATTCTCCTAATGCAAATGGATGCTTTGGATTAAATTTAAGTGTTTTTTCTTCATTAATTAATTCAAAATCTCCAAGTACATTTTCGTTTTTACTATTTTCAATGCGAAATGTTTCTATGGCTAAAATAGCATCCATTGGTTCTTTAAAATGAAGTGTTAAGACATCTGGGTTAACTAATAATTCCCAACGCTGTGGTACAGGTTTTTCTGAATCGCGACCTAATACAGTAAATTCTTTTTGATACGCTTGCTGTAATACAGTACCATTAGCATCTTTAAAGTTTTTATCAATTGTTACGGTATAACGCTTTCCTTTTAGTATAGGCAAGCCTTTTTCCTTATTCGGAATTAAATCTGTTTTAATACGTCCTGGATCTAGCCATAACGTTAATTGGGTGTGTTCCTTATTCCATAGTTCTGTATTCAGTTCTAAAAATACATCAATAACTTTTCCCGTTTCATTATCTGTTATTGTAATATAATCTAGGGCTGCATCTACTTCTTGCATCGGATTAGAAAACAAGAAATACATTTTTAATAAATTTTCGGGGACACTATTTGTTGAAGGGTAAATAGCAATAACTTCTGGAGCTTCAGAATTACTATTATTCTTAATGGTAAAACTAGAGACTTCTTTGTTATTTTGATATAATAGATACGTATTCCCTTCAGAAAATGGGATCACAGGCGCAAAGTTATACTTGTTTCCATCTAATGAAAAAATACCTAGCACAGGCGTATCTAAATTACCTTCTAAATATACTTTAGCATCATTTGTAACCAGTGCGGATGGAAATGTAATCGCTATTGCTTTTTCAGCATCGTAGATGATTTCTAATGAAGAAGCTTTTTGATCAGCACAACATACAATTATTAAAATGTAAAAAACGACCAAGCTACCTTTGATCGTTTTTAAAAAGCTATTACATATCATTATACTCTATTTGTTGGACGACTCACTAAAACAAGCTGACCACCAGAAGTACGTTGTACATACACAATATTATTGGCATCTAAATTATCTAATTGTAATACATTCACCATTGGTAAAGAAGTATAAGGCACACCATCTGTAGCGTAACCTTTTACAGGTGTTGTTAATTCTGATTTATAATTTGTAATTGCATCATAATCAATACGCATTACTGGGCGATTTGAATTGGACATTAAAAAGTATGGTTTCCCATCTCTTTCAAAAGTAATCATATCTAAAGGCGCATTACCTGCTCCTAATTCAGCAACTGTTCTCCCTTTTACATGAGTACCATCTTTTAATTGATCTAATGGAAATAACACCAAAGGAGTACAGGTATAACTTGCCATTAAATAATCTTTTTGATCTACATTTACAATACTAAATGTTTTAATTGGTGCATAGGTCTCAAAACGACCATGCGCAGCATGATAAATTTCTAAAGAGGCATGGTCTTGCATCTCATTAAAAGGAAAAGCGATACTTCTAAAGGTAGAACTAAATTCTTTGTTAGATAACCCCGTTACCATTACATGACCTTTATGGTATTTTAAATCTGATATTGCTAAGGGACGTTGTGAACGCCCACGTCTGTCTTTTTTCTCTTCAGAAATTGCATTTGTCAAATCAATTTTAGAATAGCTTACGCCTTTTAAAGACACATTTTTTATGTCATCGCCATCAAGTTTTAATATAATTGGAGTTCCATCAACTATAGTAACAGCAAAATATACGGTTTTAGATACTGGATTAACCGCCATATCTGTAACTTTAATTTTATCTGGAGTTGTACCTAAAGATGCTGCAATTTTCTTATCTATATCTTTAATTCTAATGCTTTCGGCCTTTTCTTTTACAATGGCATCCTTAGTATCTATTGCAAAAATAGTTGCATTTTTAGAATCTCCGATAAATAGAATTCCTTTAGGTCCAAAACTTAATGCATTGATTGATGCAATAGCTGGATTACCAATCGTAAAATTGGTTGTTAAGGAATTAACCTCCGTTGTGTCTTTTTTACTGGCCGCAAGGAGTGTCATTAATAACATTGTACAAATTAGAACCCTTAAAATTAATTTTTTCATCTTAAATTCATTTTGTTTAACGATTATAAAAATAATCTTTATTCATCTCGTTAAAATGGGTTCTAACTCAATTAACGCTTTTTTAACAGCTATCTTAGAGTAGCGCTACCATGTTCTATTTCAACTATTTTACAAGTTGTAATGCTACTTTTCATGATTGTTATTCATTGTTAGCATTTTAAATTACTTTAAATTGTGTAACATATTCATCATTAATATCTTTAAAACTGTTTGTACAATAAATATGGTCTATACTTTCTTTTAATTCCTCAAAGCCATAATTAAATTGCCCATGGGTCACATATAAAAATACTTTTGTAGCGCCTTGAGATTTTAAAGCTTTAGCTAAGAATTTAAATGTTCTGCCTCCATCAGCAAGATCATCAACAATTAAACATTCTTTTCCTTTAACCTTACCTTGTATGCTTATTTCAGGAACACCATTTACTCTAACTTTATTAGATGGCACTAAATCTGCATTTAACTCTTCTGCAATCTCATGAGTTGTTTTATAAGCACCAGCATCCGGGCTTACCAATACTGGTTTTCCAACGGATTTAAACGCTTTTGCTACAAAATCTAAATGCGTTATTTTTTCAGAATTATCTATAAGAGCTAATGATATGGGACTGTGCGGGTGCAATATAGAGACTTTATCAAATTTCATTGTATTAATAAAATTAGCAATAACTTTTAAATCAAAAGACTCAGCCTTATTAAATCTTCTATCTGAACGTTGACCAATTAAACAGTATATAGTTAATGTAGCAACAACATCCTTTTTGGTTGAATTCTCTGCATCCCAAGCTTCTTTTATTATTGCAGCTCTAAATAAATCCTCATAACTGTTGCCTCGAATTTTAATCTCTAAATCTCCACCTTCAATAATTTTGGCTGTTACTTGTCCATCATTAAATTTTTTTATTTGATATTTCATGCTAAAAATTAAAGAGTTTCATTGATTCTATTTCTTATTTCTTGTAAACTAATTTGATTCACAAATTTTCCGTCTTCGTAAATAACCTGTAATTCTCCTTCATTTTCTTGAGCTGGCGTTACTTGATCTACTAACACATACTCTCCATTAACAAGATCTACTTTTACTAATCCTTTAGCAGATTTTTTAACACCATCATCTGTAATGGGGTCTTTAAAAATTTCTCTTCGTTCTCCATTTACAACAACAGAAGTAGCCTTCATAGCAAAACCAAAAGTATCTCTAGTATTAAACTGATATGTAAATGAACCTATTCCTAACACAACATTTGTACTAGCAAAACCCTTGTCATGTAAACGTTGACAAATATTTTCAGCTCTTTCTGTGGTAATACTATCTCCATAAATAGCTCCAATATGTGTATCAAGAACTTTAAAACCTTGTGTATTAACGGTACCTCCAAAAATATCCCATAGTAACTCAACAACGCCTTTATCTTTAGGAAGCTTCCCTCCTAGTCTTCTTTCCTCCCCACAAATAATAGCTACAGGATCTCCACTATCTGGTCTTATCACTAATTTCCCTTCTCTGGCTAATACCGCTTCTTTTAATTCTGGCAAATATTTTGTTAATACCTTCCATAAATCCCACGTGTCACTTACTACAGATAATATCCCAGTTGGATAAGTGTCCATTAAATGTCTAAATGTACCTATTTCATCATCTTTTGTACCTGCACACATTACCGAATGCTCAGTAGCATTTACAGAACCAACTACAAAACCTTCTGCATTATAGTATTTACGCAAGCTACTAATTACAGGCAATGTATCAGACCCTAAAAATACAGCTCCATGTCCCATTCCAGAAGAAACAGCACTTTGTAAACCACCCATTCCTCTCATAGAAAAATCGTGCCCTTGAAAATCAATAAAAGCTACATTTTCTTTATCCGTTAATAAAGCCCAACTTTTAAATATCCTTTTGTATTTAAGTGCAATTGAAGCAGATGTCATAGGTTGCCATAACATAGTTGATAGAATAGTTTCTAAGAAATTGGTAATCCAATAAAATTCTTTATTCGTATTCACGACAGTTACCATAGGAACACGAATAGGTACTTCTACTCCTTCTGGTAGTGATTTTACTTTAATAGGCAAGTATTGTAAATCGTGTAATTTTTCATAATGAGTTATATCATAGTCTGTACCTAAATACATAGACAATTCCTCTTTAATTTCATTACAAACTACTTCTTTTGGTTTAGAAAAAAAGTTGTCATTGAAATAATCGTGTAACCATTTAAATACGTATTGTTGACCAAAAGAAACTACTTGATCGCAACCTTTAGGCGCATATTTATTACTTCTTGGGGTCCAATTAGAATATACTTCTTCCGTTCCCTTTGGATATTGTTGGTGATGTCCCGTTTTATAACCGTCTGTTAATAATAATCCATTCATATTTTTTTAATTTATGTTAATAGTATTTAGTGCTTCTTCAAGATTGTTAAAATATACATTTTAGTTTTTTACTTTTTTGGTAATTTATCTTTTGAAGTATAAACCATGTGATATTAATTTGCGTAATTATAACGCAAATATATAATAACATATTACATCAAACAAGTTTTATTTGTGTGTTTTTTACACAAATACAAAATGAGCTACTTTTTTTAAAAAAAATGAAACTCCCTTTTTACAATTTAAACTATAGCTTGTTGTTAAATTTAATATCGATTTCCTGATCTTCTAGAAGCCTTCAAATATTCACCTTACTCATCTGGAATATTTAAACTCAAAACATTTTATAAAATTGCGTATATACAAGATTGATCTTATAACAGGAATTGCATCATAAAGAAATACTGATAATAATTCTGCTATCAGTTATACTATTATTTTTTAATAATTTTTTTAAAGTATTGTTCCTGTTCTGTAACTATATGAATCATATAAACACCAGAAGACATTGTTTCAAAATTAAGATTTACCAAACCATTTTTTATGTTTGATTTTGTTTGTTTAATCAGAACCCCATTACTATTAAAAACAAACACTTCTACAATGTTGTTAGATATATATGAGTCTGGTAACTGAATTGTTATTTCTTCATTTTCAATGGGGTTTGGGTACAGAGAAACATCTTTTATGAGGAGTGATTTTGTGTAAATACCTTGACACTCTTTATCTGTTTTTACAGATATTTCATTTCTTGTCTTTGAAATTGGTAAGGTTATTTCGTTACTAGTAGTTTTGTATTCTACATTATTAATATTAATAGTATATTCTGTAGCTCCTTTCATTTTTAAAGTTACAGTATTATTTGTTGCATTTATACTTGAACTAACGTCTAGGAGATCTGGTTGGATAATTTGCAATGTAAAACATTGCTCATACTCAGCATGTTCTACAACTGTTATACAGGCGTTGTATATACCTGCTTCTAAATCTAAAAAGCTTGTTGTATCAATAAAATTTTGTGTGCTTACAGGAGTATTATCACTAGTTCTGTACAAAGTAACTATATAATTAAGATTTTCTATAGCATCAATAATAATCATACCGTTGTTGCTTGAAGCACAACTTTCACTCACAGTTTTAACTCTAAAATTAGTGACAGGAAGCGAAAAATCTGAGCAGTTTTCAGGTACGTCTATTAAAATTTCTTCTTGGATAAAACAACCATAACTATCAGTTACTAGTAACATATATGTGCCTGCTGAAAGACCTGTAAAAGTATTGGACTCATAAAAATCCGCACCATTATTTATAGAATACAAGTATTCTCCATTACCACCAATAGCATTAATTGTTACCTCTATATTATCTAATGTGTTGCATGTATTATTTGCAATTGAAACATCAACAATTTCAAGAGACAGTGGTTCTTCAATAATAAAATCAGAAAAAACTTCATCACATCCATTCACGTCTCTAAGATAAACGGTATAATTGCCTGATGCTAAATTGTTAAACGTGTTTGATATTTGATATGTTACCCTATCTAAAGAGTATTCGTAATTCACTGTTCCACTAGAAGCATTAATCGTTGCTCTACCTGTTGTTTCACCTGAACAGTTAACAGCTACAGTAGAAACGGATATTTTTAATGGTGGTGGTCCATCAATAATAAAATCAAAAAGCATTTCACCACATCCATTTATGTCTCTAAGGTATGCTGTATAATTCCCTGTTGCAAGATTAACAAACGTATTTGAAGTTTGATATGTTGTACCATCCAGAGAGTATTCATAATTTGTTGTTCCACCTGAACCATTAATGGTTACACTACCTGTTGTTCCACCAGAACAGTTAACTGCTACTGTAGAAACAGAGACATTTAAAGGTTCTGGTTCTGTAATGATAAATACCTCTGTTTCTACAGTAGCAGTGGTTGCATCTTTTATACGTACTACATAACTACCAGATCTTATATTATCAAATGTAGATGTTTCTTGATCATTAATTAGTATCTCTTGATCTGCTTCATTTAGTAGGGTATATTTGTAAGGAGCAGTACCACCAGAAACACTAACTTCAATAGATCCGTCCGTACCACCATTACAGGTTACATTAGAAATTGTAGACGATATTATTTCAAAGGCTATACAATTTAAGTTGGGTTCAATTGTAATCATATTTTCTTTAATACAGTCATTTGCATCTTTTACAAAAACTGTATAATTCCCTACAATAAGGTTTTCAAACCGTGAATCACTAGTGTAATTTATGTTATCTAAACTATATTGATAAGGCTCAACACCTCCAGATACTTCTGTAGCGACTATAACTCCGTTATTTTCGTTAGGACATGGATTATTTAGTACTTGTAGCGTAAAAAATAATTCAAATGGGGTATTAATAGTTATAGGATTACTAGTAGTTTGATTAGAATCTGAATCTGTGACACGTATAGCATATTCACCTACGCCAATATCATTGAATTCAGGAGAAAATTGCGACCTTAGCACATCACCATTAATATTTAATAGTTCGTAGGTGTAAGCGGGTACCCCCCCTCTAACTTGTGCTGTAAAGCTTGCCTTAGTATTGTAACAGGTTATACTATCAACAACTACAGAGACATTAAAATTTCCATTGTTTTGATACCATGATATTTTACCATCACGACGAGATGCCGATAAAAGATCTAATTTTCCATCACCATTAAAATCTGCCGTAAATACAGTCCTAGCTCCATCAGCATTATCTGAAAGGGTATTTCTTATAAATGTGCCAGTACCATCTGCGTTTTCAAAAAGAGTAATTTTATTATCTCCGTTTGAAGCAGAAAGTAAATCTAAATCCCCATCTGCATCAACATCAGCTGCATGAACCCAATAAGGGCTAGTGACTAATGTGCTAATGATAGTTCCTTCATTAAATGTGCCTTGACCATCTGTGTTTTCATACCAAATAATGTTATTACTACTAAAGCCTGCGGTAGTAGAAATAATGTCTAAATCACCATCACCGTCAATATCTGCAGCCATAGCAGAGGTAGCGCCATCGGCATTTCCATTGATAATTTTTTCTGTACTAAAATTGCCCAAACCATCTAAGTTTTCATACCAAGTTATTTTGTCATCTAAAAATGAACTTAACAGTATATCCAAATCACCATCGCCATCAAGATCATCTGTATGTAAGGAGGTAACTCCCGATACTCCATCTATTGGAATGCTGCCACCCACATTACCTTGGCCGTCTATATTTTTATACCAAAAAAGAGTATCTCTAAATAAAGAACCAGAAGAAATAAAATCTAAGTCGTTGTCCCCATCCAGATCAGCAGCAATAACAATATCACTTGATCGATCTAATGATGTGAAGAACTTAAAATTATCAAACATTCCCTGACCATCTATATTTTCAAACCAGCCTATAATAGGGTTATTCGATGTAGGAAAGGCAGCAGCTAAAATATCTTGATCACCATCACCATCTATATCAGCCCCGTATACCCATGTATTACTGAAATCAACAATAGTACCATTAATTGTATTAGGTAATATTTGTTGTGCTGTAAAAAGTCCGTTCCCATCACTATTGTCATACCAAGCAATTTTATTGCTAGAAGCAGAAATAATATCCATATCGCCATCACCATCAACATCTAGTGGTCTTGCCATATTGAGTATTCTACTATTGTGATTGATATTTTGTTGCCTACCATATGTTCCAAAACCGTCTATATTTTTATACCAACTAATCTGTGTATCACCTGCGGATGCCGTAATGATGTCCATATATGTGTCTCCATCTACATCTTCAATCAATACAGAACGACCTTCATAATGTGTATGTTGTATCTTTCCTTGAGCAGTAAAAACCCCTAAGCCGTTATTCTGATACCATTCTAAATCTGCATTTCTTGTATTTTGTCTAGAGAATGCGACAACGTCATTATCTCCATCATTATCTATATCTTTTATAGCTATTGAAACTCTGCTAATTAATGATATATTACCTTTTGACTCATAAGCTCCAGTACCATTAATATTCCTAAACCAAGAAACACCAAAGTCTTTTGTTATGATAATATCTGTATAACCATCATTATCTAAATCTGAAGACTTTACAGATTTATATCTTTCGCTGCGCGTTCTATTGATAACTTTCAGTTCACTAAACCCTCCATTACCATCTATATTTTCAAACCAATAAAGCAAATCTCCTCCTACAACTTCACCATTAATTAATCTAGAAACACCGCCAGCTAATGCAATAATATCTAAATCTCCATCATTATCTGTATCCACAATACTGAGAGACTTTGTGCCATTAATATCTGTAGCCATAATAACTTCATCCCATACGATTCCTAAACCATCTGTATTTTTATGTAATGCAATTTTCCCTTCTCCTTTAGATGCTGATAGGATGTCAATATCACCATCATTATCTATGTCTTTTGCTAAAATTGTTTGAACTTCTTCAACATTGGTTGCGATTGTAATTGGTAAATTAAAGTTTCCTTTTCCATCTGCATTTTCAAACCAAACTATTCTACCATCTCCTTCCGATGCCGCTATTATATCATTATCACCATCACCATCCATATCAATAACATAAACAGAAATAGCTTCGCGTACTGAATTGGAAATTGCGCCTTGGTATTCAAATTTACCTAACCCATCTAGATGTTTATACCAAGCTATCTTATCATCTGTTTGGGATGCAGTAACGATATCTTTAAAACCATCTCCGTCAATATCAGCATGTACAATATCTGTAACATCGATAGGTGACATTGAATTTGAAATAACAATATTTTCTGAAAAACCTATTTGAGCGTAAGAGTAATTATAAATGAAGAAATAAATTATAAGAAATGTTCTAAATAAACCCTTAAAAATTAAAATCATAAAAAGTGGTGGTTTGGTTCAAGTAAACGAAGATATTCTTTTCTATTCAAAAAATTAATTCTCTTTGTCTATAAATTTTTCAAATTTGTATTTTTTTCGATATAATATTGGTATTTATCTTTAATAAGCATAGTATATAATTAAAATTCTTAATTTCTATAAAATCTTAGTACAGATTCAGAAGTATTCACAATCTCTTCCTTATTTAGTAACATTTTTCTGAACTCTCCTTTAATAAACATTTCAGATTGATCTTTATAATGAGAGCTGAATAGATTCCCTGATTGCCCTGTTGGTAAGATACTTAAGCTATTTTCGACATCCGAAAAATCTATAATTCTTCGTGTAGATGGTCCTGCTGTTACTTTGTATGTAGGCTCTTCTGAATATAAAAAAGACATATTATTAATTACTTCTCTTGTACCAGATACCGGAAAAGGGCCTACATTAAAATAAGAACGTAGTGCTTCAACTTTACCAATAGGATGTTCGTGTTCTAAAGTGTGTACCCTATCCCATGACCAATTAGAAATATCATCCCCTAAATCTTTCTTCAGCGTTTTATAGGCAGCTAAAAATGAGGTAGAAACAATGTCTTCCTTAGTCTCTTTTACTGCATCAGTTTTACTATTATCCCACCAAATGGAAGTTTCATTTGCTGATAAAGGGGCTACTAATCTTTTTTGAAAATGAGTGGTTAAAAATTGTGTAAATAGTTCCTCTCCTAATTCATCTTTAAATGTGTTTTTTAATATATAATAGATCCATTTATGGTAAAACACAGCATTTACACTTTTAAGACCCGAATCTCCTTGCCATGATTTTAAATTGGTTATGATATTTTTTTGCTCAACTGAAAGGTCTATACCTTGTATACTTTTTATAAAATTAGAAACAATATCAGGGTTTACAGCAGAAATATCATCTGTAATCATTTCGCGAAACGAGGTAATATCCCAATCATTTTTTTCCGTTAATAAATTTACGATGCGTTTTGCTCTATTTTCTGGTAAATAATAACCTGGTATTAGAACACTATCATTGGTTACACTTTGATTATTAGCAGAATACACATAATTCCAAGGCGGGTTTATAGCTTGTGGATTTATAGAAAAATCTAAATATTGCAAAAGTTCATCTTTTCCTAAACTACCCTCTAATATCATTTTTGTATTACTATGATCTGGCATTGTATACAATTGCGCCGTAGCAAACCAAGCGATGTTACCTACAGCATCTCCATACATAATATTTAGTCCAGGAGCATGTATTTTAGGGAGTACACTCTTAAATTCGGTTAAGTTAGTAGCATGGGGCATTCCATACAAGGCATCCATAGTTTGGTTTTTTAACTTAGTATACACCCAAGACATGGCTATAGGCTTTTCTGTATTGATTTGATTTAAAATTCCATTTAAAACAGGACCATGATGTGTTTTTTGATATGTAAATGTAATAGCATCTCCATCTTTAACTTTTATCGTTTTTGAAACCGTTTCGTAGGTTTTCCATTCTTCTTTAAATTTATATTTGGTTTGATCCGTGGGGTGATTTTCTTCGTAATAAAAATCAATATCATCATTTTCAAACATGGTTAAACCATAAGCCAATTTACGATTATGGCCTAATAATGGAAAAGGAACTCCAGCTAAGTAATACCCATAATTGGTATAGGTTGGTGTTTCTATATGCGCTTCATACCAAATTGCAGGCTGCGAAAAACCAATATGTGGATCATTGGCAAACAGCACTTTTCCGTTTTTGGTTTTATTTGGAGCAACCACCCAACTATTACTGCCTTCAAATTGCGGCACTGGGAGTTTATGTAATGCTTTTGCAGTTACTTTAGACAAATAATGTAAAGTGGTGTCTTTTGATTTATAGGAGTGAATTAAGGTAGTGGTGGAATCTACTCCAATATTTAAATCAATTAAATAGTCATTTCCTAATTTTTCTTTTATAACTGTTAGCAATGGGTCTGTTTTATGCGCCATAGCAAAACTAAAGGCCATATACCCCGTTACATTATAGATATCATTTAAGGTAAATTTTTCTTTTTCAATCCCTAACATATAAAACTCTAACGGAGTGGGACCTTCTTCTAAAAACTGATTTACGCCATCTAAATAGGCTTGTGAAAGCTGTACCTGTTCTGAAGCAAGATCTAAATTGGCTACCGTTTTTTTAGAAGCTTCATCAATCCCTAAAGACAGGAATAATTTGTCTGTTGCTATTAAATCTTTCCCAAATAACTCCGATAAGCCACCTCTACCAATTCTTCGTAGTAATTCCATTTGCCATAACCGGTCTTGAGCATGTACATAGCCTAATACTTTAAAAGCATCTTTTTCTGTAGTAGCGTAAATATGGGGTATACCATAAGAATCATAATAGGTAGTTACTTCTTCGGTAAGCCCTGTTAAATTAACTTCTCCTTTATATTGGGGCTTTAACGTCTGAATGAATACTAATACAGCAATTCCTAGCAACACTACGATAGCCAAAAAAATATATAGAACTTTCTTTAATCGTTTCAAAATAAAAAATTTAGAGACTAAAGATACCTTTTATTTATTTTTTCATATCAAGAAAAACCTGTTCTTATTTACTGAATAATCGAGATTTAAATGCTATAAGACTTGCTTTGATATTTTTAAGTTATTTCCTTACGAATATGTTGCGGGCTTGCCATAGAGTTTACTTTGTTTTAAAACGCTCTAAACCTTTAAGCAACCATGTTTTATAGGTATCTCTATCTGTATATTGAATTGCGGAGTTTAATACTTCCATTTCTGGGGAAAGCAATACATAATACGGTTGAGAAGCCGCATTAAAATTAAGCGTTTGGAAAGTGCCCCACTTCTGCCCTACTGATTTTATATTTTTTACTCTTCCAGATTTATATTTAAAATTAAATTGCTCTTCTTTTGGTAATGCTTTTTCATTATCATCTACATACAATGAGATGAGTACGTAATCGTCTTTTATGATCGGAAAAATATCTGCTTCACTCCACACCTCATTTTCCATTCTACGACAGTTCACACAGGCCCAACCCGTAAAATCTAATAAAATAGGTTTATTTGTTTCTTTAGCATATGCAAGGCCTTCGTCAAAATCTTTAAAACAATTAACGCCTAAGGGGCAGTCATTTTCTTGTTCAAAAATGCTGTAAAACGTTGGTGGTAAGAAACCAAATAATTTTAAATGAACCACATTGGTTAATCCTAATAGCAAATAAATCGCAAAACCAGCACTTAATACACCTATACTCTTACGCACGTTAGACATTTTTTGTTTTGGTCCATCATGTGGAAAACGATATACTCCAAATAAATACAATGCAAGTAATACAAAAAGTGCAATCCAAATTGCTATAAATATTTCTCGTTTTAAAATTCCCCAATGTCCTACTAAATCTGCGTTTGATATAAATTTTAAAGCCAAGACCAATTCTAAAAAACCTAATACTACTTTTACAGTGGTCATCCATCCTCCAGATTTTGGAAGTGCATTTAACCATGCAGGAAAAAGGGCAAATAAGGCAAATGGCAAGGCTAATGCTGTGCCAAAACCTACCATACCAGCAGAAAGGTTGGTTGCAACATCTCCATCTGCTAAAGCCGTACTTCCTAATAAACCTCCTAAAATAGGACCTGTACATGAAAAAGATACGATAGCTAGCGTTACAGCCATAAAAAAGATTCCTATAAAACCACCTGCTTTAGAGGAAGCAGAATCCATTTTATTAGCCCAAGAAGAGGGCAAGGTTAGTTCATAATATCCAAAAAATGAAAAGGAGAAAAATACGAATATCACAAAGAATACAATGTTCAGCCAAACATTAGTAGATATGGTATTTAATATCTGAGAATCTACTGAATCAAACAAATGAAAAGGTAAACTCAATAGAAAATAGATCAATATAATAAAAAAGCCATAAGCTATTGCATTTGTGATTCCTTTACTTCTAGTTCCAGATTGTTTGGTAAAAAAAGATACCGTAAGCGGAATCATAGGAAATACACAAGGTGTTAATAGGGCAATTAACCCCCCTAAAAAACCTAAACCAAATAGTACCCAAAGACTTGTATTACCATCTAACGCATTTGTTGTTCCTTCTGTTAACCGTTCTTTATGTTTTAAATTTAAAGCTAAGGCATCACTTAAAGTTTTACTTCTTTCATCAATAGTAACTTCTTTTACTTCAGCTTTTTCATTGGTTAGAGAAAACACAAAATCTTCATCACCCGGGATACAAACTTCCTTACATACTTGAAAAAAAGCATTAACCGTTATTTGTTTTAACGTGCTATCTAACACCTTTATTTTTTGCTTAAAAACTGCTTTATTTTTAAAATAGGTTTCCTCTACTTCAAAAATATCATTGTATGAAGTTGTTGTTTCACTTTCTGTAGTCTCACCAATTAATTCATATGCTGTACCCTCCTCATTATAGGTAAATGCAATAGGTAAAGACCCACCTTCTGCTGTATGTTGCGAATACAAGTGCCATTCTGGATAAATAGCTGCTTTTAAAATAAGTTCAAACTCTGTTTCAGTAATTTTATGTACCTCTTGAGACCAGATTATAGGTTCGTCATCACTTTGAGAAAATCCAAAAAAAGTGCTAAAAAATAAGATAAAACTTAAAAAATATTGTTTCATATTTTAGAGGGTCAATTTTAATATTTGTTTTGTTTTTTGAGTTATTTTAAAGCGATTATCTGCTCGTTTACCTATTACCCAAACTATTTTGTTATCTGAACAAAGTAACCATTGGTTTTCTTTAGCAATCTGGCTGTATTTTTCGTCTTTAAAAAACTTACTAAGTTTTTTAACACCCTGCATACCAAATGGGTAGAAATAGTCGCCAGTTTTATACTTTCTTACGCTTAATGGGTATTTTAACGCATTTTTATCTACATATAGTATCTGGGGTCCTATTTCTTCTATTTCTTGGACTTCTTTAATTCGTATCACTATGGGGTTTTCTATCGTAGATTCTTGTTCCGATATGGTATACACCTCTGTATCTAGCCTTACTATTTTTTGCAAAAGTAAATGTGTTCTGTCTCTTAATAACCGATGTGTTTTAGAGCGTACTTCTTTACCACTACTACTCGTTAATAAAGATGAAATGTCTTCCCATTGCGTAAAACCATAAGTCTTAAACAATTCATATAGATAACCCTCTAAGGGTTGAAGTTTTTTTAATGCTGAAACAGAAACTTTAATCACATTAGCTTCTTCCTGAAATAAATCCGTTTTTAGCGTTTTAATATGATTTTCCAACATATGAGCTGTTTGACCCAAAAAACCCTGGGTATTCTGGAAGTTAGTTGCAAATGTTGGGTGTAATTCTTGTAATAAAGGCGCTATAGTGTGCCTAATGTGATTCCTTAAATATTTGGTTTCTGCATTGCTTTTATCTTCTCTCCAAGCAATAGCATTCGCTTTTGCATAGGCTAAAATTTCATTTCTAGAAAATTGTAATAATGGACGTGCAATACGATCGGTTTGGTCAGGGATTCCTGTTAAACCTTCTATTCCTGTTCCTCTAGATAAATTGATTAAAAAGGTTTCTAAATTATCATCTGCTTGATGTGCCGTTACTAAAGTAGTAATCCCATTTTTATGCATTAGATTGTAAAACCAATCATAACGTAATTCACGTGCAGCCATTTGTACTGATACTTTATGTTTACTAACATAAAATTGTGTATTAAAATGAGTTATGTGAATTTTTTTGTCTATTTTTTTACTCAATGCTTTTACAAAAGCTTCGTCTGCATCACTTTCTACTCCTCTTAAATTAAAATTACAATGTGCAATGGAAAAATCGAGTTTTAATTGATGACAAAGATGTACCAAAACAACACTATCTATTCCTCCGCTACAGGCTAAAAGAAATGGTTGTTCTTGTAGTTTAGAAAACTGTTTTTCTATGTGTTGTTTAAAATTTGCTAGCACAAGGCAAAAATAATGGTAAATAGTTAAATACGATCATTAATCCACTCTTGAACTACCAATAACATTTCTTCAGCACATAAATCGTGATGAAGTTCATGATAGCCACCTTCAAATAATTTTAACTTGGTTTTGGTTGAATTTTGATGAAAATCTTCACTGCCTTGTACAGCTATAATCTGGTCTGCAGTACCGTGTGTAATTAGTGTTTCTATTTCTAAATGCTTCGCATTTTCTATAACCCACTCCCCTGCTTCCATAATTGGAAAGGAGAACATAGGGCTTACTTGATCATGCACTAAAGGATCTGTGGTATATTTTTTAACTTCTTCAGGAACTCTAGAAATAAAATTAGTATCTAAGCCTGCAGATAAGGTAATGGACGGCGCTATCTTAAGTAATATTTTCCCTAATACCATTTTCCATTTGGGTGGCTTAAAAGCCAAACGTAAATAGGGACTTGTTACTATAATAGTTGCTAGTACTGGTTTTCTTCTTAAAGCGTAATTCAGCACTAGATTCCCACCCATACTATGCCCATATAGCATTATTTTTTGCTTAGGGTATCTTGTTCTTGCTTTTTCTAGTACCAAATCTAAAATAGCTAATAAAGATTCATAACTAGGGCAATGTCCACGTTTTCCACCAGATTTTCCATGTCCTATATGATCATAAAAAACCACAGCAATATTATTTGCTAAAAGCATTTTAATAACAGTATTGAAATACCTGCCCGAATGCTCACCAAAGCCATGTACCAAAACACATACTGCTTTTATCTCATGAGGTTCAGTATAACCATAATGAATAGTAGTATTAAAAGCAGAAAAAGTTGATTCTTTGATGTTCATTTCTAATTACAGTTTTGATTCATATTCACAATTGTTGATACAAAAATTCACTTTTCTTGTACGCTTATTCAAAACGGACCAAAACCCCTTGCAACAATGAATTTAGAAGTATTCTAGCTATGATATTAATGATTTTTACATAGTTTTTACTTGCATTAACTTTTATTTTTTCCATATTTTTCTAATCAACTTTAGAGTTTTTAAAGCTTTAAAATTGATTTTTTTAGATTTAGGAATAAACTCAATTTTGACAGTTTTTCCATTTAATTTATGGTAATCTAATTCATCCATTTCTGGTTGTTTTAAATCAGCCCCTCCTTTATGAGGGTTTTGTACATAAAATTCAGGTGGTTTTGGTAATTCCTGTTCACATTCTGTAGAGCAAAGGTTCGCAAGCATAGGAATTGTATCAGTTCCTATGCGCGCAGTAATCCACATTTGATTAGTAGTTTCATATGTTATTTCCTTTTCACAAACGCTACATTTTAAACTATCTCCAAAATACCTTACAGGATTGTGATGAAGCCTCGGGAAACCCATTCTATTTTTATAGTTCCCATAAAGTGCCCTTGTACTTATTCTACTGTCTTTTAATTTTTTGCACTTGTAAATCTCAAAAGGGAACCAATTTAAATCATAAGAAGTGTATGTATCAAAATATTCTAATGATTCCATTTCTCCTATTTCTGGAGGAATTCTCTTTAAATTACTCCCGTAAAGTGCAATTTTTTTTACTTTTTTAAGTTTAGAAATAGATTCAGGCAAAGTATAAATCTGCGAAAACAATTCATCTCCTAAATATTCTCTAGGTACAAATTCATCTGTACCATTTTCAGCAGTTTGATCAATATACTTACATAATTTTTTCCAAGCAATAGAATTTCTGTCTTGAATATTATTAGGTATTTTAGAAATTCTTTTATTCATTTTAATGAGTCAGATTGTGCCTAATATCGATATTATTCTTCTTAGCCCTACTACTAATCTAATAGGTTTTTCATTATTTTGAAAGTATTTTCATTTTTTTAGTTTCTAAATCAAAAGATTTGGAAATTTAACATCAAAACTTTAAAACCATAATCAAGTACTCTTTCTTGCATAAAGCAATATTTCATCATCTTCATTTGGTAATTTTGTGATACCTAGCTTTTCTAATCCTAGTTTCTCTAAAAGTTTTTGAGAAGCACTATTTTTCTTTGATGTAATTGCTTTAACTTCTTTAATATTAAATTCTTCAAAAGCGGCTTTCAATACTCTCTGAGCAGATTCGTAAGCATAACCTAATCTTTCGTATTGTGGTAAAAGGGCAAATCCAATATCAACCCCATCTACTCCATCTCTGTTATAGAGTCCACAAACCCCAATTTTTTCACCAGTAGTTTTTAATATTAAAGTATAACTTGAATATCCAAGGCTATTTAATTGAATACATATTTTAGTCTGAATGTATTTTACGGCATCTTCAATTGAATTAATTTTTCTATCTCCTACATATTCAATGAACTTTGGGGTATTCATCAATTCATAAATTAGTTCAGCATCTTTTTCTAAAGTTGGTTTTATCAATAATCGTTCTGTTTCAAATTCTTTGTACACTTAGTTTTGTATTTATAATAGCTACACAAATTAATTAGGCTTTACTATTAACTAGAAATCTTTAGTGAAACCAACTGTTTTATTTTTTGAATTCATCTTAAAAAAGTATACTTGGTTTTTGCGTATCCCTATTTTTTGTATGGATGTATAAAACTGTTCTATATATATTTTAGGAATATCTTTATCTACATTTAAAAGGATCTTTACTTCCTTTGGATCTCCATGAACAGGGTATAAATAGCTTAAAAGTTCCTTTTCTTCTATGCTTAATTGATTATTAAGCTGGTAAGCAAAATTTCCTTTGAAAACTTCAACTGACTCATCCATAAATTCAGGTTTTACTTTCCCAAAATAGACATAAATACTAGGGTCTAAATTCTCTTCATTAAAGTCAAATTTAGCTTTAGTTATATCTTTAGGAATAAAATCAATCTTAAGGTTTATTGATAAATCTTCTATGAAAAAATTTAAATTATTTTTTTGAGTTTCACTTTTACAAGAAGAAAAAATAATCCCAAAAATTATGATGTAAAAACTGATTCTTAGTATTTTCATAATATCCTTAGTCCTAAATATAACAAATCTAAAACACTAACTCTCCAACACCTCTCGCATCGCTTTAGCTTTCAGTAAGCACTCTTCATACTCTTTTTCGGGTACAGCTTTAGCGGTAATAGCACTCCCTACAGAGAAAGAAGTGTATTGTGTGGCATCATCGTACAAAATACTGCGTATAACTACATTAAAATCAAAATCTCCTGTTGGTGTAAAATACCCAACTGCACCACTGTACAGCCCTCTTTTAAAATGTTCTAGTTCTTCTATAATCTGCATGGCAGATACTTTTGGAGCGCCTGTCATACTTCCCATAGGGAATGTTTCTTTTATAATCTCTACAGGATTCTTCTTTTCTGCTACATGTGCTGTAACTGTAGATATCATTTGATGTACTTGTTGAAACGAATAGACTTTACACAACTCTTCTACAGTTACAGAACCCTTTAAAGCACTTTTAGACAAATCGTTTCTAACCAAATCTACGATCATTATATTTTCTGCTCGTTCTTTTTCGTCTTGAGAGAGCGCTAATTTTAAGGCGATATCTTCTTTTTCATTATCTGAACGTTTTGCAGTCCCTTTTATAGGTTCAGAAATAATTTTTGGACCTATTTTCTTTAAATAGCGTTCTGGAGATGCAGAAAGTAAATACTTAGTATTCAACTTTAGAAAAGTAGCAAAAGGAGCTTTAGAAATACGATTTAACTTTTGATACGTTTGTAAAGGATGGATCTTAAAATTTTCGGCATAAAACTCTTGGCAAAAATTTGCTTCATATACATCTCCTCTGTATATATGTGCTAAAAGTGCCTTCACTTGCTTAAAATACTCATCTTTAAAAATTCGCATTTTAATTTTTATAGGACTTTGACTTTTCTCCTTATCTTCAGTAAAGGCGTTATATTCTTGTATTTCAATAAAATCGGTCTCAATTTCATCATCAACCATATTTAAATAGTGGAATTCAATAGTATCACCTACTATTCTAATTATCTTTTTAGGTTGAAAAAAATGCAAATCTGGAAATGCTATCTCATCTAAATTTGTAGAAGTCAATTCTTCTACATCATTCTTTAGATCATAAGAGAGGTAGCCAAAAATCCAATCTTTCGTTTCCGATTGGTATGTTTTTAAATCTTCAAAAGCGGCTGTTGCATCTGTTGTTATTGCAGTTAGTGCATCTACAGCAAGTATTCCGTTAAAAGAGCTGTATTTTGTATGATGTCCATTACTATCTAACCAGACTACATCATAAAATTGCTGCGACCACTGTAAAAGGGAAGCTTTAAAATTCTCAATGTCAGAAACTGAAAATGATGTTATTTTTCGCAAAATATAAATTAGAGTTTAGCTAAAAAAGAGGCTACTTTCTCCTGATGCATTTTTGATAATTCTGGATCAGTAATTCCAGTTTGTTCATCAAAATTATCGTAAAATGAAGGTAAAGAATAGCTTTCTATAGCTGTAGCGCCTAATCGTGGGAGTAGTTTCTCAGTAACTTCTAAAGCACCAATTCCTCCTCTTTTTCCAGGAGAGGTAGCCATTAACAAAACTGCCGTGTCTGCCAAAAAGTTTTTGTTTACTCTTGAACACCAATCTAAGACATTTTTAAAATAGGCTGATGGGTTACTATTATGTTCATTAACAGAAATAATAAGTCCTTTTGCATGCTTTATATCATTTGTAAACTCTATTAAAGAATTTGAAAAACCATTATTTTTCTCCTCATCTTCACTATACATCGGAAAAGGAAAGTTCACCATATTTAAAAGCTCTATATCCTTATCGTTAATTGTGTTTACAGTATGTTTCACCAATTTAAAATTTATAGAAGTAGATGAATTACTACCTGCAAAAGCTAAAATAAATGCCATTTATACTCTTTTTATACGTTGATTCAACGAAAATACCTCAAATACCATTTAATTGCACATATTTTATCTAATTTTGCAAAATAAACATCCAAACATACTCAATTACAAGTATATAGGGAAACCAAATTTATACTAAAATCATAAATAAGGTGTTTAAGTATTGGTTATTTAAAATGAATCATTATAAAGTGGATAAAAAAACAACACGCTTATATTTTGTAGATGCAATGCGCGCATGGGCTATCCTTATGATGTTGCAAGGTCACTTTATAGATGGTTTACTAGACAATGCTTTTAGAGACAACACTAATTTAGGCTTTTCTATATGGCAGTATTTTAGAGGAATTACGGCTCCTGTATTTTTTACTGTTTCTGGTTTTATATTTACTTACTTACTTGTAAAAGGAGATACAATTGGGTTTCATAATCCTAGAGTAAAAAAGGGTATTAAACGAGGATTGCAACTTATAGTTATTGGATACCTGCTCCGTTTAAACTTTTTTGGCTTATTAGTTGGTCAAATATATCCTGAATTCTATAAAATAGATGTGCTTCATTGTATAGGTTTATCTATTTTAGGTATTGTAGGCTTATATCTAATTACAAAAGCCAGAAAAACACTATTATCTATACTATTACTTACAATAACTGTTCTGTTATTTATTTTAGAACCCATCTATAGTAGCTATAATTTTAGCTTTTTACCAAAAATGCTTGCTAATTTTTTTACTAAAAACAACGGTTCTATTTTTACTATTCTGCCATGGTTTGGCTATGCCTCTTTTGGTGCTTTTATGGCAATATTATTTACAAAATACAAGAATTACAGGTATTTATATCCTGCAGCAATTTCTTCTGCTCTCCTTTTTGGAATTGCACTCATTTATGGTTCTTCTCCTCTTCTACTGGTACTGGCAAGATTTACAAAAATGCAAGTATTGGCTGATGTATATTTTAATAACTATTTATTTATTCGTTTAGGAGATGTATTCATTGTCTTTGCTATTTTTATGCTATTGAGACGTTTTATGACGAATGCAACTATTTTGAAAATCGGTGCAAGTACCTTATCAATCTATGTGATTCATTTTATTATACTATATGGAAGTTTTATTGGTTTAGGTTTGTATTTTTTCTTACATCATACTTTAGCACCAGTATGGGCAATTTCTGGCGCAATACTGTTTATGATAAGCTGTACTTACTTAGCCCTACTGTATGAAAATAAGAAAGCTATTATCAACATTAAAATACAGGCTATACAAAAGAAAGCACTTTTAAAATTAGACCCGTGGTCTCTATTTACACTTAAACTCATAAAAATATACTTTTTAAAAGCTAGAATTTACCTCTTAAAGTTGTTTAGACTAGTTAAGAATTAGGCCTTGCTATTCTTTTCTATAAATGTTTCTATTATTTTAGTAGAAAAAAATAAGAAACATGAGCGATAAAAGATTTTCTCCAATACAAGTAGACTTAGAAAAAGATAAGAAATATGCGTGGTGTACCTGTAGTCATAGTAAAGACCAACCATTTTGTGATGGTTCACATAGAGCTAACAATGCAACACCATCATTGGGTTTTTCAGTAGAAGAAGACAAATCAGCATATTTATGCACTTGTAAGTTAACAAAGAACCCACCTTATTGTGATGGTTCTCATAACAATTAAATGATATTTTTAAAGTTCAGGAAATTCTTTTTTGCACTTTTAAAACAAACTACCTCGAGATTGACTCTCGAGGTTTTCTTTTTTTATACAATTGAGTTGAGCTATAAGATTAATATAGAAGTATTTAAATATCAATAAATATGCTCACAAAATATTCTTAAACTAGAAAGACTTCATTTTTATTTTCGACTGATTCATTAAAATCACTCAAAATGCTATTGAAATTAAAAATAAGTATAGTTATCCTCTTCTTTTTTGGATTCTCCAATAACTTATCTTCATCTACTTCTAAAAATAGTACTCCTGCCATTAGTATTGATGAAGAAGTGGGGATAGAAGATTTTTTAACCCTATTTATAGAAAAAGATAATGTTGTTTTAAATAACACTATTAGTAAAATAAGTGAAAATTGGAAAGAAGCTTATGAAATACTGCTTTTAGAAACACTTTATTTCTCACAAGATAAAAACACTTACACTAAATTGTTAAAAATATTAGAAAAGAAAACACGTAAATATTATGGTGATGATTTTGATAAATGGTTTCAATACATTTGGAGTAAAGAAGCAAGTTATTCCGAAGAATATTATCAATTTAAAGCCATTATACATCAGCAAATAGACCCAAAATTTGCTGCTTATTTTAATGAGAGAGCAAAACAAAGCACTATTCGTTTAGATGAAGTACGTTGGGGAGGCGTAAAACAAGATGGTATCCCTCCTTTACGAAACCCTTTAATGATTACTGCAGCGCAAGCCACTTATTTAGATGATAGTAATATTGTATTTGGAATAGAAGTTAACGGTGATGCTAGAGCATATCCTAAACGTATTTTAGCTTGGCATGAAATGTTTGTAGATACTGTTGGTGATGTACCCGTTGCTGGAGTATATTGTACCTTATGTGGCACTGCAATATTATATAAAACCACACATAAAGGGACTAATTACGAATTAGGGACTAGCGGTTTTCTATACCGCTCTAATAAATTAATGTATGATAAAAAAACGCAATCCTTATGGAGCACTTTAGAAGGAGAACCTGCTATTGGACCATTAGTTGGGAAAGGCATTAAATTAGAGTATTTAAGCACCGTAACCACAACTTGGGGAGAATGGAAAAAAAGACATCCAGAAACTACAGTATTATCCTTAAGTACTGGGCATAGAAGAAATTATGCAGAAGGAAATGCTTATAAAGATTATTTTGCAACTGATGAATTAATGTTTACCATTCCTAAAATAGATAAAAGTCTAAAGAATAAAGATGAAATCTTAGCCATACGCTTAACCGAAGTAAAAGATGAAAATATAGCGATAGCTAGCAAGTTTTTAAGAAAACATCCTATTTACCATTCTACTATAAAGGATGTAAGTTTTGTTGTTTTTACCGACAATACAGGAGCACACAGAGTTTATAAAAATAAAGGCTTACGTTTTACAACATATGACGGATATGTTGCTATGGATGAGAATGGAACAGATTGGACTATCTCAGAAGAACTAATGAAAAGCGCTAATGGAGATACTTTGGAACGTTTGCCATCTCATAATGCATTTTGGTTTGGTTATAAAGCTGCTTTTCCTAATACAAAATTAATAAAATAACAGTTGGGTTGTTATAAAAAAACCTCCTAATTACAAATTGTAATTAGGAGGTTTTAACTTTTAATTTATTTTAAAGTTACTGTACTGTAAACTCAAAAATAGCTGAACTAGATTCATTACCTACATCATCTCTGGTAATTACTCTCCAGTAATAAATCGTATTAGATGTTGTTGTAACATCTCTTGTAGTAATATTACTAGGCACTCTAACCATATCAGTTGGAGGGTTTGTATCACCAAAAAATACATCATATTCCATAATATCATTATTAGCATCACTACCTTCCCATTCTAATGTTACTGATGTAGTATTAGCTGCCAATACTTCATTTCTATCAGGATTAATTGGGTTTGCAGTGCTTGGTGTAAATGACACTAAAGCTACTCCTGCTGCCGTAAAAGTTTGCTCTGTAGAGGTAGCGGTTTCATCTGTCCCATTTTTAGAAGCTATTACTTGCCACGTATAATTCCCTTGAGGAATTATTTCTGTAACATCTAAAGTGACCTCTCTGGTATTTACAGTAGTTTCAAGACTATTGGTATCACTAGTATCATTATTTGTTAAATTAACAGTATAAGTAACAGTATTACTGGCACTTGCATCTCCAGTCCATCGAAGAGTTATAGTATAAGTTCTGTCTGTATCACCATCGTTTCCTGTTAAATCTTTTGCCTCCGCACATATTTCTCCGTTAATAGGAAATGTCAAGTTTGCTGGCGCAGGTGGATCCACTGCGGTGGGTGGCATTGGCGTTGGTGTTGGTGTTGGTGATGGCATTTCTCCTCCGTCTCCTGAACTACCACAGGAAGCAAATAAACTAACGAACGTTATAATTAAAAATATCTTTTTCATTATTTAACAATTTTAAATGTTGATGTTGATTGAGGAGCATTTACTTTTACCAAATAAATACCAGAGGCTAAATTTTGCATATCTACTGAAGAAACTCCATTAGTTGAAGAAGATTTTTGAGAACTTAATAAAGTTCCTGAAAGACTAAAAACGTTAATCTCTACTTCTTCTGTAGTTCCTGTTTCTATCATTAAATTATGAACAACCGGATTTGGATAAGCAGTTATGGCACCTATTACAATTTTTTGATCAAATTTTCCTTGACACTCTTTTTCTGCTTGAACAGAAATACTGTTTATACCATCCTCCAATTGGAGTGTTAAACTAGTTTCTGTTGTTGTAAATTCAGTATCATTTAAAATAATAGTGTATTCCTCTCCTCCTGAGAAATCTAAAGTAACTCTTTTATTTACTTGAGATACTCTAGAGCTAACTGAAAGATCTTGAGGCTCAGAAATAGTAATATTAAATATAAATACTTCGTTAGAATTATTATCTGTAATTTCTATACGATAATCACCTGCAGCTAAACCATCTATAGTTGCATTTTGTGTAAAGCCTTGGTTAGAAGCTGCAGCGCCTGTTACATTTACTGTAAAATCTCCAACAATAGAAGAACTTATAAGAATGGATCCATCATTATTATTGGCACAAGTTTCTCCCGTATTTGTTACAGTAAATTCTGCCAAAGTAAATTCTCTATAAGTTATCGTTACTGATGCAGTATCACTTAAACCAGTAGCGGTTTCTGTAAGCCTATATGCTATTGCCGGTGGGTTACCTGAAAATTCTGCTGAAGGTGTAAAAGTTAAAACTCCAGAAGCAGTATTGTATGACCAATCTCCAAGAACACCAGCACTTAATGTTGTTTCTATTTCAGGAGTGGACAGATCTAAATCAACTGTTACTTGAGTTGCTGTTAAACCAGCACCGTTATCAGAAACATCATTTGCAAGAATATTAACAGATACTGCTCCTGCATCATTATTTAAACTCGTATCATTAGTAGCTGTTGGGTCCTGTACATATTCAAAATTTACATTTCCTAAATCTGATAAACCATTTGCAATTTCTGTTAAGGAATATGTGATATCTGTTGGGTTAGCTATAAAACCTGTATTTGGCATAAAAGTTAAATTCCCATTAGAAGTATCATAATTCCAAACACCTTCACTACCAACAATTAATTGTGTCTGTTGACCATCCGTATTTACATCTATATCTATAAGAACTTCGTTGGCCAATGGTGTATTACCTGCTTCATTGGTGTCATTTGCTAAAATATTAAAAACAATTGATGCTCCTCTTGGGTTACTTCTACTTACATCATCAGCTGCTGTAACTTCAGGTTCAATAACATTTAACCTTAATTGAGGAGAAGGCCCTCCAAAAAATTGTGGTGAGTCACCAGGAGAATTAATAAAAATCAACATTTCATAATCGCCTACAGGCAAGGGACCACTTAATGTTACCTCAAAAGTCCCTCTATCTGCTGTAATTGCACCTGGACGAATAGAAGCAAAACCACCAGTAACACCAGTTGTTCCCGTTCTAAGATTTAAATCAACAGATTGAGTTGTTTTTAATGTTGCATAGTCTACCTCAATAGAAAACATAGTTTGACTATTAGTTATTGTTAAAGCGATTTCACTAGATTCAGGATTTGTATATACTACAAAGGCTTCATTACTTGTAAATTCAAAAGAATCTATAGCAAAAAGGTCAATACCTGCGGCACCACTATATTCAAAACGTAGTCTATTCAACCCTCTATTATTAAGTGTAATAACCCCAGTGAAATCTTGAAAATTACCAATTCCCCCAGTATCTGTTATCGTTATAGTTTCTAACTCATTAACACCATTAAATACAGTAATAGTACCGCCACCGCCTACAGGAGTACTAGCACGGACAGTTAAATCTAAACTACCAGGTATTGAAAGATTAACATCATATGTAGAAGAATCTCCGTTATTAATAGATTCAATAATACCTGCATTTACAACTGTTCCACTATTTTCAACAAATTCTTCGGCCTCTACTATTCCAGGAATATTTATGGCCAAGCAAATATTTTCAGCATCATCAATACACAAATCATCTGCATTATCAACAAAACCTCTTACTGGGCTACAACTCTGTATGGTAACGTTTGGATCTCCTAATCCGTCATTATCTTCATCAGCATAAAGTGTCATTGGCACACAAGGCGCTTCATCGTTTTCAAGAGATAAAACCACGGCTGCAACACGTCCTCCAGTTTGTGCGTAAGTCACGGTAACTGTGTTGGTGCCATTATTCACTATGTTAAAAGGTACATTTAACTCAAAAGTCCCATAAAAATCAGCTCTATTGGCTTGATCGCCTCCTCTCCAATTACTGGGAATAGTTAATGGGGTTCCATTAAAAGTAACCTGACTAGGCAACCTGTTTAATCCAGTCGCAGGAGAATTAGGATTAATACCAGTTCTCAAAGGAATTCCTACACTTAATCTTAAAGTAGCATCTCCAGTAGTTCCTTTTACAACATTGCTTAGGGTAAATGTCCTTGCTTGATTTGCACTAATTGGAACAGTAGGGGCTTTGTCAGTTGGCGCTTCTGAAGTGGAAGCATAGTACTTGGTCCTCCTAATGCTACTCGTAAAATTCACAGGAGAACTATACGTTATGGTTAAGATTTTAGTTTCTCCAACTAATAGTGGTACAGAAGCAGGAATACTGTTTGAACTTATCCCAGGTTCAAATATAGGCGTATTATTTCCATTTGTAACAATTGATGACGTTACAACATTTGTAATTCCTGATCCACCACTTAAAAAATTTAAATTTACCGTTTTACCAACAGTATCTAAATTATTAAGTGCTATATATACTGTATTTCCATCAACAAAAGCTTGTGTCTGTACATCTAGATCGTCACTAAAGATTTTTGCACGGTCACCTTTAACGTCTTTCCAAAATGTGTAGAAATTTGCTCTAAATGTTAGTACAAAATCATTATTTCTAAACGGCGCATTAGGGAAAAGTTCTGTTGGACGAAGGTACGCTGGTGGATATGGTCTTAAATCTCCATCTCCGCCATCTGCAGTAAAACCACTATTATAATAGAAATCACCTCGCCCTGTTGTAAAAGGAATACAGATTTCAATATTATCCTGACGTTCAAAAAAGTTAAATAACATATTATTAAAACCACCTATTGAGACAGCACTTCTCGCTTCATTATTAAAATCAGGTGCAGGACCTGGAGGAAAAGGGTCGTTACCGCCTATTACTCCAAATTCTGTGATCGCTATTTTTTTAGGGGTACCAAAAAGTTGAGCAGTATAGGTCTCTACTAAATCTAAAATAGCTTCGGAATTACTTCCAGAACGACCATTTGATTGCCCTACTTGGTTTACCCCATCATAAGGGTGAATTGATAATGCATCTATATCAACTCCTGCGATATCAATAAATTTCTTCATATGATTTTGCCAAGTTTCACTAAAGTCTCTTCTGGCATATGAAGGGAAAGCACTAGAAAAACCGATCACTTTCATATTGGCTAACTCAGGTGTTGCATGTACTTCTCTAGCCATTTCTCTAAACCACTCACTCATTCTTGTAACAATTTGTGAATTAGTGAGACCACTAGTTGCTTCAAAACCACCAGCTTTAATAAAAGGCTCGTTAAAAGGTTCCCAAAACTCAGGTCTATTTTGTGTATCTACTTCATCGATCCAATACCTAATTGCTGCACGAGCAGCAGCAGCAGGATCATCAGAAGGTTGCCATACACCAGTATTAGCGGTAGCAATAAATCTTCTTACCGGTCTAACAAAACCATCAGAAGTTGCAGGAGTGGTAGGGAAATTACCACGTGGACTCGTAAAGCTTCCATCCGCAAAAGGGCCAAAAAAACGACGTCCTTCCCCTACATTATTATCCCGAAGAAAAGTAGGAAAAGCAGGTTCTTCATTAAGAGCATGAATATTAAAATACTTGGCTCTATCTAAGTTAGATTCTGCTCCTAAAAAACGTTGTTTTTCAAGATCAATACTAACATTAACTGTTTGGGAAAAAGTTGTTAGTGATGCCACAAGAGCAATAAAAAACAACATTTTGGGGTAAACTTTATTCATGTGTATTACAATTTAATTTAAATAATCTTCAAGCAATTTTTAGCAAAAAAAGCTAATGCAGCACTATTAATTTGCTATAGTAAAGTTAAAAAAACCAATTTAATAAGACCATAACATATGATTTATTAATGATATTATATGATTCACTAATAACTACAAACAGACGAGACATCGAATATATTATACCACTTATGTGTTTTTGATGCTATTGAAAATAATAAAAGTTTATATCCAATAGTATAATTTCATATAAATATTTGATAATTCTTTTTAAACAATCTTCTATTTTTTTAGTTTTTAAATATCATTGGAGCAGTACTCAAAAAAAAACTAGCATGTTCTAATGAAAATACTAGTCTTTTAAATAAATATTATTTCCTTACCTATACATGCAAAGCTCTATCTTCTGTAGCTGCTAATGCGGCCTCTTTTACTGCTTCAGCATAGGTAGGATGTGCATGACTCATACGTGCAATATCTTCCGCCGACGCCCTAAACTCCATAGCAACTACTGCTTCAGAAATTAAATCTGCACAACGTGCACCTACCATATGCACACCTAGCACTTCATCTGTTTTTGCATCAGCTAAAATCTTTACAAAACCATCTGTATCCATGCTAGCCCTAGATCTTCCTAAAGCTCTCATTGGAAATTGTCCTGTTTTATAAGCGACTCCAGCTTCCTTTAATTCTTCTTCTGTTTTTCCAACAGCTGCTACTTCTGGCCAAGTATATACCACACCCGGAATTAAGTTATAATCTATATGTGGTTTTTGCCCGGCAAGAACTTCTGCTACTAAAGTTCCTTCCTCAGATGCTTTATGCGCTAGCATTGCTCCTTTAACTACATCACCTATAGCATATATATTACTTACATTAGTTTGTAACTGAGCATTTACTTCTACTCTATTTCTATCATCCATTTTTACACCTGCAGCAGCAAGATTCAATCCGTCTGTATAGGGGCTACGTCCAACAGCAACTAAACAATAATCGCCAGTAAATGTTATTTCTTTCCCTTTTTTATCATCTGCCTTTACGATAACTTCATTTCCATTACGTTCTACAGATTTAACTTTGTGGGATAACGCAAATTTTACTTTCTGTTTTTTCATCGCTTTCATTAGTTCTTTAGAAAGCGCAGCATCCATACCAGCTACGATACGATCCATATACTCCACAACAGTAACTTCTGCTCCTAATCTTTTATATACTTGCCCTAGTTCTAAACCAATAACACCACCACCAATAATAATCATGTGTTTTGGCACTTCTTTTAATTTTAGAGCTTCTGTTGAAGTTATAACACGTTCTTTATCTAAGGTTATAAAAGGTAAGATAGATGGTTTTGAACCAGTTGCTATAATAATTTTTTTGGCTTCAATGGTTTCAGCGTCACCATCCGATTTTGTTATTGTTATATGTGTAGCATCCTTAAAACTACCTAAACCCTGAAAAACAGCAATCTTATTTTTATCCATTAAAAATTCAATCCCCTTGGTGGTCATATCTACCACTCCTTGTTTACGGGAAATCATTTTTTCTAAATTGATTTTTACTTCTCCTGGTATTTCAATTCCATGCTCTTCAAAATGTTTTATTGCATCTTCATAATGATGAGAAGAATCTAACAATGCTTTAGATGGTATACAACCTACATTTAGGCAAGTACCGCCTAAGGTACTATACTTTTCTATTATTGCTACTTTCATTCCTAATTGCGCACAACGTATTGCTGCAACATATCCTCCAGGTCCAGAGCCAATAACGGCTACATCATATAAACTCATAAATATTTAAATTTTTATCTGCTCCACAAAATTAGTACTATTTTCTGTTTTAAAAACGAAACAAGTCTAAACTTATACTATTCTATTCGTAATTTCTTTTTTTATTGAAACCTATTAATCAAATTTGCGTCTCAAAATAATAATAGTTCTTCTAAATTGATATTACAGTCGTGTTCTTTACCTCTGTAATTACAAAAGAACTTTGAGTACTTCTAATATGGCTAATTGCCGTTAGTTTTGCAACCATAAAATCTCTATAGGCTTGCATATCTGTAACATGAATTTTTAAAATATAATCATAATCCCCACTGATATGAAAACACTCTACCACTTCTTCTAATTTAATAACCTCTCGTTCAAAACGATGTACAAATTCTTTTGTATGTTGCGCTAACTTTACATGACAAAGTATGGTAAACGCTTTTTTAACTTTTTGTTTGTCTATTAAGGCAACATAATTTTTAATCACGGCTGTCTTTTCTAAACGTTTAATGCGCTCATAAACAGCTGTTACTGATAAATTTAGCTTATTAGCATACTCTTTTGTGGTCTTTTTACAATCTTCTTGTAAAAGTGCTAGTAATTGCACATCTATCGCATCAAATTTCATACAGACAAATTTTCATTATTAATAATTAAACTTAAAGAATATTAAATTTAAAATCTAATTTAATTAAAATAAATAGATTTATTTTCATCTATTTTTATTTTATATTGAAAATAAAATTATAATACTTTAAGTTTATACTGACTAATTTAAATTATAGTTTCTTAAGTGATTGAGCTAAAGAACTATTAGAAATCTAATAGTTCTCAGCTCCTCATAAATTAACTACTCTAATAGTACTATTTCTTAATATCAACATACACTTTTAAACTTTTCACTATGAATTATAAGGCCGAGGATCACATACAAGATTTGCAATATTTTGGAGAATATGGAGGCGTAAACCCCTCTATTTCAGATTCTTCTACATATACTTTTTTATCTGCAAAAACAATGTTTGATACTTTTGAGGGGAATACAGAAGGGTGTTACTTGTATAGCAGACACTCCTCTCCTTCTAACTTATACTTAGGGGAAGCCTTAGCAGCATTAGAAGGCACCGAAACTGCAAATGTGTATGCTAGTGGAATGGGTGCCATCACTTCTGTAATTTTGCAATTGGCAAATGCAGGAGAACATATTGTAAGCAGTAGAACTATTTATGGTGGTACCTATGCATTTATGAAAAACTTTTTAAAGAAATTTCATATCAATACTTCTTTTGTTGATACTACAAATATCAAAGCTGTTGAAAAAGCAATTACTAAACAGACTAAAATGATCTACTGCGAAGCAGTAAGCAATCCGCTTTTAGAAGTAACTGATATTAAAGCGTTGGCAAATTTGGCAAAAAAATACAATTTGCCATTAGTTGTAGACAATACTTTTACGCCTTTATCGATAGCGCCTGGAAAATTAGGTGCAGATATCGTTATTCATAGTTTAACAAAATTTATTAATGGTACCAGTGATTGTGTTGCCGGAGTGGTGTGTGGTACAACTGCGTTTTGTTTGGCTTTAAAAGATGTAAATAGCGGAGCAGGAATGCTTTTAGGGAGTACTTTAGATAGCCTTAGAGCTTCCTCTATTCTAAAAAATATGAGAACATTACATATTAGAATACAGAAGCATAGTGAAAATGCGTTGTTTTTAGCTCAAAAATTTGAAAAAGATGGTCTCAAAGTTTCTTATCCCGGACTAGCATCGCACCAAGGTTATGCAATTATGAACAGGCAAATGAATACAGCATATGGCTATGGAGGTTTACTTACTCTTAATGTTGGTTCTTTAGAAAAAGCAAACGCATTGATGGAATTAATGCAGCATAAAAATTTAGGGTATTTAGCCGTTAGCTTAGGGTTTTACAAAACATTATTTAGTGCTCCTGGCACTTCAACTTCATCAGAAATACCATTGGAAGAGCAACAACAAATGGGATTATCAGAAGGTTTAATACGCTTTTCTATAGGACTAGATAGCAATATCCAAAGAACTTATGAAACCATGAAATCTTGTATGGTAGATTTAGGTATTTTGCAAAAAGATATAGTTAGCGTTTAATTTTTTGCTTTAGATTATGCAAAATCGTAATATTACAAAGAACTAAAATACGATTGATGCAAGACCATAATAACGAATCATTAGAGGAGCAAAATGATCATATAGTAGAAAATAAAGAACTTAGTATTTGGGAGGCTTTAATTCCTGTTATCCTACTAATGGGAATGCTAGCATACAATATATTTTTTGCTGGCGGAGAAGTTTTTGGAGGATATTCTAATCAATATATTTTATTAATTGGTGGTGCATTTGCAGCTATTGTTGGGCTTTATAATAAAGCTACTATAGTAGCCATGGGAAAAGAAATATGGGCAAACTTAAAAAGTGTTTTAATGCCTATAATGATTCTTTTTTTAGTTGGTGCTTTAGCAGGTACTTGGTTAGTTAGTGGCATTATTCCTGCAATGGTATATTATGGTTTACAAGTGCTAAATCCAAGTATTTTTTTACCAGCATCAGTTATTATCGCAGCAATAATCTCTATAGCTACTGGTAGTTCTTGGACGACTTCTGCTACCGTTGGGATAGCCTTAGTTGGTATTGGTGCTGCTTTAGGAATTCCTAGTGGCATGATAGCAGGAGCTGTTATTTCTGGAGCTTATTTTGGTGATAAAATGTCGCCTCTGAGTGATACTACCAACTTAGCCCCTGCTATGGCTGGGACTGACTTATTTACTCATATTAAATATATGGCATTTACTACTGTACCAACTGTAGTGATTACACTAGTAGTATTCAGTATTATAAATCTAAGCATTGATACTACAGGTGGTACCGATACGTCTTTTATATTAGAGACTATACAAACTAATTTTAATGTTACGCCCTATCTTTTTATAGTTCCTGCCGTAGTTATTCTACTAATCGTTTTAAAAACTAAGCCATTAATTGCACTTGGTGTTGGTGTTGGATTAGCTGCAATTTTTGCAATGATTTTTCAAACCAATGTGCTTAAAAAATTAAATGAATCTGAGGTAACCGCTTTATTTACTTCAATTTTTACAGATACTAGCGTTCAAATAGACGATGCAGCATATGTAGCATCTTTTACTGAACAAGAAATAAAACTATTAAATGAGCATAACGATTTAAAAAATATATTTACTGATGATGATTTAGATAAAAATTACACCAATGCTGACTTAGAAAAGGTCTTTGCTTCTGAAAAACTAGAAACTACTGTTTTAAAAAATAAAGTTGACAGCTTAAATAAATTAATTACTATAAAAAGATTAAAAAAACTATTCAGCGCTGGTGGAATGGCAGGAATGATCTGGACCATCTTGCTCATTATCTGCGCTATGGTTTTTGGTGGTATTATGGATGGTATCGGTGCTTTGGCAAGAATTACAAAAGCTCTACTTTCTGTAGCTAGTTCTGTATTTGGTTTATTTGCAAGTACTGTAGTGAGTTGTTTAGGATTAAATGTAGTAGCAAGTGATCAGTACCTCGCCTTAGTTATCCCAGGTAAAATGTTTAAAAAAGCATATGAAGATAAAGGTCTAGCGCCCGAAAATTTAAGTAGAACTCTGGAAGATTCTGGTACTGTTACTTCAGTGCTAATACCATGGAATACTTGTGGCGCCTATCAATCTAGTGTATTAGGCGTTGGCGTGGGAGAATATGCATTATATGCTATATTTAATTGGTTAAGTCCAATAACCACATTACTTTTCGCAGCTTTCAATATTAAAATAAGACAATTGGTAAAAAAATAACAATGTTAAACATCTAGCAAAGTACCATTTCAAAGAAATTTTATAAAAAATTTCGTATTTCTAATAACATTTTGCTAAGCATTTTTTTTTACTTTCACAGCTAATTTAAAAAACAAATAAAAATGGCTACAGTAACATTAAAAGGAAATGAAATTCATACTATTGGTAACTTGCCAGCAGCAGGGCAAAATGCGCCAGAATTTACTATGGTAAAAGAAGATTTATCAGAAGTATCCTTAGCCAATTACAAAGGAAAAAAAGTAGTACTAAATATATTTCCAAGTATAGATACTGGCACATGTGCACAATCTGTACGACAATTTAATACAGAAGCAGCAGAATTAGAAAACACTACCGTATTATGTGTTTCTAAAGATTTACCGTTTGCACAAGCCCGTTTTTGTGGAGCAGAAGGCATTAAAAATGTAGAAATGCTATCTGATTTTAAAAATGGTAATTTTGGAAAAAATTATGGCGTAAGTTTTTCCGATGGACCACTAGAAAGCCTACACTCTAGAGCTGTAGTTGTTTTAAATGAAAGCGGAAATATAGTGTATACAGAACAAGTTCCAGAAATTGTTGATGAGCCTAATTACAAAGCCGCTTTAGATGCCTTAATAAATGCCTAAAGATTCTTTTTTAGTAAATAGAATAAAAAGTATAGGCTTCGCTTTTCGCGGAGCCTACCTTTTAATAAAAACAGAAGCTAGCATAAAAATTCAAGTTGCTATAGCTATAATGGTTACCATTGCTGGTTTTTATTATAACATATCAGAAACCGAGTGGATTATACAAATCTTTGCGATTGGTTTAGTAATGGGTATTGAAGGGGCAAATACAGCAATAGAAAAAATTTGCGATTATATACAACCAGAATTTGATCCTAAAATTGGATTTATTAAGGATATAGCCGCTGGAGCAGTAATGTTGGTTTCTATTGCCTCATCTATTATAGGACTCATTATTTATATCCCCAAAATATTCTAATCTAATTTTTTGATAAATATAGCAGTAAAATCATACTATTTTATAGTGTTAAGAGTTTTAATTATATTGAAGAAACACTGTATAACTATTTGAAGGCTAAACGTAAAAGATACCACAAATTCTGATGTAAATTTGTAATTTAGCCTCAAAGAAGATGAACATTTTATGGCAAAAAAGACAAAAAAGTCAAAAACAGCTACTCCAAAAAAAAAGGCATCCTATACCCTATCCAAACAGAATAAAATTATTTTGGGTAGTTTTTTTATGATTCTTAGCATTGCTCTTTTCATTTCTTTTATTTCATTCTATTTTACCTGGAAAGATGATCAAAGTATTCTATATGATTTTGCCAATAGAAATGAACCCGCTAATAACTTACTAAATAAAATTGGCGCCGGAATTAGTCATATTTTTATGTTCAAAGGTTTTGGTTTAGCATCGCTTATTTTTCCCGGATTGATCTTTGTTTCTGGATTGCATCTTTTTTTAAATCTTGATCGAAAAAATCTATTAAAAAGATGGGTTTGGGGTTTAGTTTTTGTCATTTGGATTTCTATAGCACTTGGCTTTTTTGCTGCATCTAGACCTTTATTAGGCGGATTAGTTGGTTCTGAAATGAATGATTTTTTACAGGATTATAGTGGTAAAATAGGTGTTTTATTACTTTTAGTATTCGGTTTAATTTTTATTCTCGTAAAAAGATTTCAACTAACAACACTACCTGCTTTATCCTTTTTGCAAAAAAAACAAAAAGATTTAAAAGCAGAATTCAATACTAGCGACAATGCTACAAATAATCCATCATTTGCCACTACAGAAGATACTTCAAAAGAAATTATTATTGACACCTATACACACAAGAAAGATATTCCAAAAATAGCACCCGAAATTACAACTACTGATGGTTTTGAAGTTAGTATTCCTGTAGAAGAAGAATCTATAGAAGAAAATTTAGCTATGGAAATTAAAGAAGTGGTAGTAGAAAAAGAAGAAAAGAAAAACTTATCCGATAAACTCGTGGAAGATTATGGGGAATTTGATCCGACTTTAGAGTTAGGAAATTATAAATTTCCAAACATTGATTTATTAGACCAACATGGTGTATCTGGAGGAATTACAATCAACCAAGAAGAATTAGAAGAAAATAAAAATAAAATTGTAGAAACTTTAAAAAACTACAAAATTGGTATTGCGCAAATAAAAGCTACCATTGGCCCTACAGTTACACTATATGAAATTGTTCCGGAAGCTGGAGTGCGCATTTCTAAAATTAAAAATTTAGAGGACGATATTGCATTGTCTTTAGCAGCATTAGGAATTAGAATTATTGCTCCAATACCTGGCAAAGGAACTATTGGTATTGAAGTTCCTAACAAAAACGCAACAATAGTTTCTATGCGTTCCGTTATTACATCAAGTAAATTTCAGAAAGCAGAAATGCAATTACCCATTGCATTTGGTAAAACAATAAGTAATGAAACTTTTGTAGTTGATCTTGCAAAGATGCCCCATCTTTTAATGGCTGGTGCAACTGGGCAAGGTAAATCTGTTGGTTTAAATGCTGTATTAACTTCACTACTTTATAAAAAACACCCCGCAGAAGTAAAATTTGTATTAATTGATCCAAAAAAGGTAGAATTAACCCTTTTTAATAAAATAGAACGTCACTTTTTAGCAAAACTACCAGATTCAGAAGATGCTATTATTACTGATAATACAAAAGTAATTCACACCTTAAATTCACTTTGTATAGAGATGGATAATAGGTATGAATTATTAAAAGTTGCTTTAGTTCGTAATATTAAAGAATACAATGAGAAATTTAAGGCGCGAAAATTAAACCCAAATGAAGGGCATAAATTTTTACCTTATATCGTTTTGGTAATTGATGAGTTTGCAGATTTAATTATGACCGCAGGGAAAGAAGTAGAAACGCCTATAGCGCGTTTAGCACAATTAGCTCGTGCCATTGGTATTCACCTAATTATAGCAACGCAAAGACCTTCTGTAAATGTTATAACTGGTATTATAAAGGCAAATTTCCCAGCACGTATTGCTTTTAGGGTAACCTCTAAAATAGACTCTAGAACTATTTTAGATGCACAAGGCGCCGATCAATTAATTGGTCGTGGAGATATGCTATACACACAAGGTAATGATGTTACAAGAATACAATGTGCTTTTGTAGACACTCCAGAGGTTGCTAAAATAACAGAATTTATAGGTTCGCAAAGAGCTTATCCAGATGCACATTTATTACCAGAATATGTAGGTGAAGATTCTGGCACAACTGTTGATTATAACATTTCAGAAAGAGATGCTAAGTTCCGTGAAGCTGCTGAAGTTATTGTAATAGCACAGCAGGGTTCCGCATCTTTAATTCAAAGAAAATTAAAATTAGGATATAATAGAGCTGGTAGAATTATTGATCAATTAGAAGCAGCTGGAATAGTAGGTCAGTTTGAAGGCAGTAAAGCAAGGCAAGTACTTATTCCTGATATTTTAGCATTAGAACAATTTTTAAATAACGAATCTCAAAAAGGAGAAGCTTAAAAAATGAAATTAAACAACATGAAAAAAATAGTATTTCTTTTAATAATCGCATTTAGTATTCAAAGTAGTTTTGGACAAGGTTCCGATAAAGCTAAAAAACTATTAGATCAGGTATACAATAAAGTAAAAAGCTATGATAATATTTTTATCGATTTTAAATATGCGCTAAACAATACAGAAGCAAATATAAAGCAAGAAACGCGCGGAGACGTTACCATGCAAGGTGACAAATATTTTTTAAATTACTTAGGCTCGCAACAAATATATGATGGGGAAAAAGTATATACCATTGTACCAGAAAACGAAGAAGTAACCATTGAAAATAAATCAACTGAAGAAAACACTGTTACAGCTTCTAAAATGCTTACATTTTATAAAACAGGACATACCTATGCGTGGGATATTTTACAGAATGTACAAGGCAGAAAAATACAATTTGTAAAATTAACCCCTATTGATACAAATTCTGAAACGAAATCTATTTTATTAGGGGTAGATATTGAAACAAAACACATCTATAAACTTATAGAAACAGGAAAAAACAGTACAAAAACCACAATCACTGTTAATTCTTTTAAAACAAATCAGACTTTGTCAAAAACCTTATTTACTTTTGATGAATCCAAGTATGAAAACGATGGATATTATATCATAAGAAATTAAACCATTGAGAATATTAGACGCTTACATCCTAAAAAGATTTTTATATAATTTCTTTAGTTCTTTTACTATTTTAATGTTCATCTTTATCTTCCAAACAATTTGGTTGTTTATAGATGATTTGGCTGGTAAAGGTTTGGATGCTATTATTATTGGTAAGTTTCTTTTTTATATCATGCCAAATCTTACCGAAAAAGTATTACCATTAACCGTTTTACTTTCTTCAATCTTAACTTTTGGTGCCTTGGCAGAAAGTTATGAGTTTGCTGCTATGAAAGCTTCAGGTATTTCGCTACAACGCGCAATGCTTAGTCTTATTATTTTTATTGGTTTTCTAAGTATTCTAACTTTTTATTTTGCCAATAGTGTCATCCCTGCATCTGAACAAAAAATTTATAACCTCAGGAAAAATATTGGACAAGTAAAACCATCTACTGCAATAGTTGAAGGAGCTTTTAGTGATTTAGAAGGCTCAGATATGAATATGAAAGTAGATCGAAAGTATGGAGAAAACGAGCGTTTTTTGGACAATGTTGTGATTCATAAAAAATCTAAAACAAAATTAAATAGTACTGTAATAAAGTCAAAAACCGGCGAACTTATTAGTCGTGAAGGCTCCGATATTTTAAAATTGGTGCTAAAAGACGGCCATTATTATGAAGATATCAAGAAAAAAAAGAGTAAGGATAACAGAAAATACCCTTTTGCTAAAGCAAGTTTTGAAAAATACACCATTTACCAAGATATTTCTGGTTTAGATGTAGACTTGGAGAAAGAAAGAGCGATTACTACTGATAAGATGAAAAATGTAACGCGACTTGTTAAAGATGCAGATTCACTTTACAAAAACAATAAAGTTATCGTTGAAACATTTTCCAAAACAATTGCTGTTAGGATGGGTGCATTTGTCTTAGCAGCAAAAGATCTTAAAAATGCAAATCAAATAAAAATAGATTCCCAAAAAACAAAAACTCTTCAAGTAAAAAAGAATACTCAAATAGATACGCTAAATATACTCGGCTTGTACGAAATTTGGCAAAAATCTCAAATTATATCTGCTGCAAAAAATACAACAGATAATGTTATTAATTCTGTGAAAGGAAAAAAACAAGAAATTGAACGACGCTATAAAATTTATAATTTACATATTATATCGTTTCATAAAAAATTTGCTTTAGCACTATCCTGTATTATTCTTTTCTTTGTTGGAGCACCGCTAGGAGCTATTATCCGTAAAGGAGGTTTGGGCTTACCCATGGTAATTGCTATTATTTTATTTCTTACGTATTATTTTATTGGTGTTTTTGGTGAAAATGCCGCCAAAGATGATAGTATTAACCCAGCATTAGGTCCATGGGTTTCTACAATGATAATGTTACCTCTAAGTATCTTTTTAACCAAAAGAGCCACTAAAGATAAAGGACTTATTAATTTTGGAAGTATTATAGATTTCTTTAGTAGAACGTTTAAGAAAAAAGATTTACAAAATACTAAAAGTCCAAAACAAGAGCTTGCAAAAATATTTCCTGATAATTCCTCTGAATATTTGCTTCTAGAGAGTTATTCTGCTGAAGAATTAATTGAAACTGCTAGAAACTATAGGCAAAAGAAATATTCCATAGAGTATAGAGATACTTCTTTGAAAATTTTAGAAAATAGAGGTTTTTCTTTAGATGAGTTAAAATTATCAGGTAAATTAAGTAACCATCTCTTTGATGAAGCAGACAGAGATTTTACTGATTACAAAAGGTATTCTAATACTGGTTTAATACTCTATTTAAGCTCAATCATACTTTTAATAATTTCTTTCTTTCCTTCAAAAGAAATTGTTTTTAATTTACTTAATTTGATAAGTTACATTTTACAGCTTACAACAATTGTTTATATTATGATTGCGGCTCATAGTTATAAAAAAATAACAAAATCTAGCAACTTAATATATATTATATACTTTTTGGGGGCAATTGTATTTTTCATTATTTATTTATATTCCAGATCCAAAATCCAAAAGGATATTAATCTAATAAAGTAAAGAATCAAAAACTAAAAAATGAGTATCCAGTTAAATACTATAGAAGATGCCATCGAAGACATAAAAAAGGGAAAGGTCATTATTGTTGTTGATGATGAAAATAGGGAAAATGAAGGTGACTTTTTAGCTGCTGCTGAGGCCATTACTCCTGAAATGGTAAATTTTATGGCTACTAATGGCCGTGGTCTTATTTGTGCTCCATTAACTGAAGGACGTTGCAAAGAACTAGGACTCCAAATGATGGTGAGCAACAATACTGACCATATGGAGACCGCTTTTACCGTATCTGTAGATTTACGTGGTAATGGAGTAACCACTGGTATTTCTGCTTCAGATAGAGCCAAAACCATCAAAGCACTTACCTTAGACGATACAAAAGCTTATGATTTATCTAGACCTGGACATATTTTTCCTTTAGTAGCTAAGGAAGGTGGCGTTTTAAGAAGAACCGGGCATACAGAAGCCGCCATAGATTTTGCAAGACTTGCCGGTTTAAAACCTGCTGGTGTTATTGTAGAGATTATGAATGAAGATGGAAGCATGGCCCGCTTACCAGAACTTTATAAAGTAGCTGAAAGATTTGATTTAAAAATTGTTTCCATTGAAGATTTGGTTGCTTATAGAATGGAGCACGATAGTCTTATAGAAAAGAAAGAAGATTTTAAAATTTCTACACGTTTTGGTGAATTTAGACTTAGGGCTTACAAACAAACCACAAACAATCAGGTACATATTGCATTGACTAAAGGAACGTGGAAAAAAGATGAAAAGGTATTAACCAGAATTAATTCTACCTTAATTAATAATGATATTCTTGGCACACTTACCAACAACCCCGACAAAAAGTTAGAAGATATGTTTAACGCGATAAATGCAGAAGAAAAAGGCGCTTTTGTATTTATCAATCAAGAATCTAGATCTTTAAATTTACTAGGCAGACTATCAGAATTAAAAAATATTCAATCTAAAGGAGTTTTAAAAGCACCAAAAATAGAAATGGATGCCAAAGATTTTGGTGTTGGCGCACAGATTTTACATGATTTAAATATCTCTAAAGTACGTTTGTTAACCAATACATCACAAACCAAAAGAGTTGGTATTGTTGGTTATGGCTTAGAGATTGTAGAGCATGTTCCCTTTTAGTATTGCACTATTTTAAATTTACGCTATTGTTTTTCTCCTTTTACAAATCAATCAAAGCGAATACATTAAAAAATATTTCAAACATAAAAAACCCCGATTTAAAAGGTATTACTCTTTTTCGGGGTTAGTTTTTCTTTAAACTAAAGACTTATAAAACTTAAAACATCTCAGAATTTATATTTCTAAAAGTTTTAAATACATGAGATTATTCTCCCATTGCAGCAGCTACAGCCGCTGAAAGCCTTTTATAAGTGCCATTTTCTAAACGTTCTCTAATAGCTGAGAATGCATCTAGTGTAATTGCAACGTCTTCTAAAGTATGTGTAGCTGTAGGGATCATTCTTAATAGAATTAATCCTTTTGGAATTACTGGATATACCACTATAGAACAAAATATTCCATAGTTCTCACGCAGGTCTTTTACAAGGGCCATTGCTTCAGGAATACTCCCATTTAAATATACTGGCGTAACACAACTTGTAGTTGTTCCAATATCAAAACCTCTCTCTTTTAATCCATTTTGCAATGCATTTACATTCTCCCATAACTTTTCTTTTAGCTGTGGCATTGTACGAAGCATATCTAAACGTTTCAATGCTCCTTTTACATAAACCATTGGTAATGATTTTGCAAACATTTGAGAACGTAGATTGTATTTTAAATAATCTATAATTTCTTTATCTGCTGCTATAAAAGCACCAATACCAGCCATAGATTTAGCAAAAGTTGCAAAATAAACATCTATATCATCTTGTACTCCTTGTTCTTCTCCTGCTCCTGCTCCTGTTTTGCCTAGTGTTCCAAACCCATGTGCATCATCAACTAAAAGTCTAAAATTATACTTTTCTTTAAGTGCTACAATTTCTTTTAACCTTCCTTGTTCTCCTCGCATTCCAAAAACACCTTCAGAAATCACAAGAATTCCTCCGCCTGTTTGCTCTGCCATTTTAGTAGCGCGCTCAAGGTTTTTCTCTAAGCTTTTGATATCATTATGCTTAAACGTAAAACGTTTTCCCATATGAAGACGTACGCCATCAATAATACATGCATGTGCATCTACATCATATACAATAATATCGTCTTTAGAAACCAAAGCGTCTATTGTAGACATTATTCCTTGATATCCAAAGTTTAATAAATATGCAGATTCCTTATTAACAAAAGTGGCTAGCTCTTGTTCTAATTGCTCATGAAAATCCGTATGTCCGCTCATCATTCTAGCGCCCATTGGATAAGCAGAACCATATTCTGCTGCAGTATCACCATCAATTTTTCTAATTTCTGGTAAGTTGGCAAGTCCTAAATAATCATTAATACTCCAAGTTAAAACTTCTTTTCCTTGAAATTTCATTCGGTTAGAAATTGGTCCTTCTAGTTTTGGAAAAACAAAGTAACCTTCTGCCTGTGAAGCCCATTTTCCTAAAGGTCCCTTATTTTCAATTATTCTCTCAAATAAATCTCTCATTTATCCTAAATTGATTTTGCACAAAAGTAAGCGTTTTTGTGCTGTTTTCATAAAAAAAGCAATGATACTGTATATCATTGCTTTTAAAATATATCTTGAGGTGGTTCTATTTTACAAACTGAATTTCTTGGGGAGCTTCTACAGTCTTACTATCAAAGAAACCTTGATCTTCCATCCACTGATCTGAGTATACTTTACTCATATATCTTGAACCATGATCGGGAAAAATAACAACTACATTACTATCTTTTGTAAATGTGCCTTCGGCATTTAATTGTTTAATAGCTTGAAATGCAGCTCCACTAGTATACCCTACAAACATTCCTTCTGTTCTAGAAATTTCTCTAGCAGTATGCGCACTCGCTTCATCTGTTACTTTGATAAATTTATCTATAACGTCAAAATTAGTTGCAGAAGGTATTAAGTTTTTACCCAATCCTTCTATACGGTATGGATAAATCTCATTAGCATCAAACTCTCTAGTTTCGTGATATTTCTGAATCACAGAACCGTAAGCATCAACACCTATAATTTTAATATCTGGATTTTGTTCTTTTAGATAAGCAGCAGTTCCGGAAATTGTGCCACCAGTTCCACTACAGGCTACTAAATGTGTAATGGCACCGTTTGTTTGGTTCCATATTTCGGGACCAGAAGTTTTATAATGTGCTTCGGTATTTAATGCATTAAAATATTGATTGATATAAACACTATCTTTAGTTTCTTCGTGTAAGCGTTTTGCTACTTGGTAGTACGATCTAGGATCGTCTGCACTAACATGGGCAGGGCAAACATAAACTTTTGCCCCCATGGAACGTAACATATCTATTTTATCAGGAGATGATTTAGAACTTACAGCCAAAATACAATCATAGCCTTTTATTATACTTACCATTGCAATACTAAATCCTGTATTGCCTGATGTAGTTTCTATAACGGTACTACCCTCTTTTAATATTCCTCTGCTTTCTGCCTCTTCAATGATATAATTTGCAATTCTGTCTTTTGAGGAATGTCCTGGATTAAATGCTTCTACTTTAGCATAAAAATTTCCAGTAAGTGATTCTGCTATTCGGTTTAGTTTTACCAATGGTGTATTGCCAATAAGTTCAAGAACATTATTATAAGCATTAATCTTATTTGCCATTTAGGAATGTTATATGTTTAGCGGTTATTCTGATTTGTTTTAATCATACACAAAATAACAGCACAAATTTATCACTTTTTTTTTACTTCGCTATTTTTCCTTCTAAATCCATTAAAAACGCATACTCTTTAGCGAGTTCTTTTAGCGATTCAAACCTTCCTGATGCACCACCATGACCAGCATCCATATTAATATCAAAAAGCAATTGATGTTTATCTGTTTTTAATTCTCTTAACTTAGCAACCCATTTGGCTGGTTCAAAATATTGCACTTGAGAATCATGAAACCCTGTAATAACTAGCATATTAGGATAGTCTTTTGGAGTTACATTATCATAAGGCGAATAGGACTTCATATAGTCGTAATATGCTTTGATATTAGGGTTGCCCCATTCATCATATTCACCAGTTGTTAAGGGTATTGTTTCATCTAACATGGTAGTTACAACATCCACAAATGGTACAGATGCAATAATACCTTTATACAATTCAGGAGCCATATTACTTACCGCTCCCATTAATAAGCCACCTGCAGAACCGCCAGAAGCATATAAATGGTCGTCACTAGTATAGTTGTGTGCTATTAAATGTTTAGAGCAATCTATAAAATCTGTAAAAGTGTTTTTCTTTTTAAGAAGTTTTCCTGTTTCATACCAATTTCTACCTAAATATTCACTTCCTCTTACATGCGCAATTACAAATATAAAACCTCTATCCAATAAACTTAAACGAGTAGAAGAAAAATAGGGATCTAAGGTATAACCATAAGAACCATATGCATATTGTAATAAGGGGCTTGTACCATCTAATTTAGTTTCTTTATGATATACAATAGACATGGGCACTTTAACACCATCTCTTACTGTTGCCCATATGCGCTCAGAGATATAATTTTCCTTTTGAAATTTACCTCCTAAAACTTCTTGTTCTTTCATTACTACACTTTGCTTGGTCTTCATATTAAAATCAATAACAGAACTTGGAGTCGTCATAGCATTATATCCATAACGCAATACTTCTGTATCAAAATCTGGATTAGCACCTACATTAGCAGTATATGTTTCATTATCAAAAGGTAAAAAGTAACTTTTATTTGTTTCCCATTCAACAACTTTAATTAAACTAAGTCCATTTTTACGTTCAGAAATCACATAAAAATCCTTAAATATTTCTATATCTTCTAAAAGTACATCTTCACGATGCGGAATAAAATCTTTCCAATAATTGGATGCCGTTTTATCTTCTTCTGTTCGCATCAATTTAAAATTGGTAGCGCCGTCTTTGTTCGTTAAAATGTAGAAGTTTCCATTATAATGCGCTATAGAATATTCTACACCCGTTTCCCTTTCTGAGAATACTGTAAATTCATTGTCTGGCTCATTTGCTCTAATAAATCTATATTCTGATGTTAAGGTGCTTGAAGATCCTATTACAATATATGCTTTAGATTTAGTCTTATACACAAAACTATTATAAGTTTCATCTTTTTCATGATATACTAATACATCTTCAGAAGTTGGCCTTCCCAAAATATGCTTGTAAATTTTATCTGATCGTAATGTTACTGGGTCTTTTTTAGTGTAAAAAAAAGTTTTATTATCATTAGCCCATACTGCACTTCCAGTTGTATTTTCTATCTTATCAGTTAAAATTTCTCCTGTAATTAAATTTTTTACTTTTAGTGTATACTGCCTTCTAGAAACCGTATCCACTCCAAAAACAGCTAATTTATTATCTGTACTAATACTGAGTCCTCCTAAATTAAAATACTCATGACCTTTTGCCATACTATTACAATCAAAAAGTAATTCTTCTTGGGCTTCTAAAGTTCCTTTTTTTCTACAATAGATTGGGTAATCTTTATTTATTTCGTAGCGCGTTATATACCAGAATCCATTTTTCTTATAGGGTACAGAAGAATCATCTTCTTTTATTCTACCTTTCATTTCATCAAAAAGAACTTTCTGAAAATCTTTAGTATGCAATGTTTGTTCTTCATAATATTGCTTCTCTTCGTTTAAATAAGCGAGTACATCCTTGTTATCCCTTTCATTTAACCAATAATACGCATCCATACGAACATCTCCATGTTTCTCTAATTCTTTTAGTTCTTTTTTAGCAAAGGGTATCTTTTTTTGTGACATCTTGTCTTTTAAATTTTTACAGCGAACGCAAAACTAACACTTAATAAAAAATAAAGGTCTTTTTGAGGATTAGTATTTTATATTTAATACAGGGTTTAACACATTTTATTAATTTTGTAAACTAATTTTAACTAAAAACTAAATATAATGTTCGGAGATTTAATGGGTATGATGGGGAAATTAAAAGAAACCCAAGAAAAAGTAGCACAAACAAAAAAACGTCTTGATACGGTTCTAATTGATGAAAAATCTAGTGATGGAAATATTGCAATTACGATTACTGCTAATAGAACTGTAAAAAATATTAGTATTGATGCATCTTTACTAAACGATAAAGAACAATTAGAAGATTATCTAATTTTAACCATAAATAAAGCTATAGAAAAGGCCACTAATGTAAATGAAACTGAACTTGCCGCTGTAGCAAAGGACGGTATGCCAAATATTCCTGGAATGGATTCATTATTTAAATAACGAATAGATGTAGTGGCAGATATGAACTAATTTTATCCAATTATTCTTAAAGCCTTAGATCATATATTGCATTTTAAACTTAATAAGCATTTTTAAGTAGACCAATAATAGTTCTCTTTTTATAAGTTATATGATTCCTTATTATTAAGAAGATAAAACTATGTAAAAACACCAAGTAATATTTGTTATGTTAATAATAATGCAACGACAGTAGTGATATTAAAATACTAAACAAAAATAATGATGAAAAAATTAATTTACATTTTTTTAATTTTAACAATTACCTATAGCTGTAGCTCTGACACTGAAACACCTACAATTGATGATCCAATTGATAGTCCTACTCTCCCAGAAAATGTGGTATACAATGAAGATGCAGATGGAGATCTTTCGAATAATGGCACAGCACCTACTTCCGTTACGTTAGCTCCAGGGGATAACCGCATACTTTCAGATCAAGAAATGGATAATCCTGACTATTTTACTTTTATTATACCAGAAGGATATCAATTAAGTGAAATAAATGTAGAAGCTTATGAAGCAGGTGACCCTGCTTTTATTGGTATTGCTGGAGGAACAACTATTTCTGGTAATATGGCAGGTGATCTTTTAGGTGGTCTGATATATGGTAATGCAAATGTAAATACAGATATACTACCTGCAATGGGAATGTTAGATGGGGCTACAGGCTTTACTCCTCCTCTACCAACTGGACCTTATACAATATGGTTAAATCAAACAGGAGGTATTTCTACTGTTACCATAAATTTAGTACTTACAATGGCTCCAGAGGTAATTCCAGATCCAGAGAATTTGGTATATAATGAAGCAAATGATGGAGATCTTTCTAATGATGCTAATGCGCCAACAATGTTAGATTTAACTTCTGGTGATAACCGTATTATCTCTAATCAAGAAATGGACAATCCAGATTATATTACATTTGTTGTGCCTAGCGGATTTGAGTTAAGTCAAATAAATTTAGAAGCGTATCAAGCGGCTGACCCCGCTTTTATTGGTATTGCTAGTGGGACTATGGTTTCTGGAGCAATGGCAAGCGACCTTTTAGGAGGACTAATATATGGTGATATAAATTTAAATACTGATATACTTCCAGCAATGGGAATGTTAGAGGGAGCTACTGGCTTTACTGGTCCACTACCTGCTGGTCTCTATACTGTATGGTTAAATCAGACAGGAGCTAGATCTACGGCTACCTTAAATTTTGTTATCACAGTAGCCACTACAACTACACAAAATGCTATTTATGATGAAAGTATTGATGGTGATCTTTCTAATGATGCCGCTGTTCCAACATCAATAGATTTTACTTCTGGTGATAACCGTATTATTTCCAATCAAGAAATGGGCAATCCAGATTATATTACATTTGTTGTCCCTGATGGGTTTGAATTAAGTCAAATAAATTTAGAAGCGTACCAAGCGGCTGACCCTGCTTTTATTGGTATTGCTAATGGAGCAACCGTTCCTGGAGCAACAGCAAATGATCTGTTAGGGGGGCTAATATATGGAGACCCAGAGTTAAATACAGATATCCTTCCTGCAATGGGAATGTTAGATGGCGCCACAGGCTTTACAGGAGCATTGCCTTCTGGTATATATTCGGTATGGTTAAACCAAACAGGTGTTAGATCTACAGCTACCTTAAATTTTGTGATTACAACAGCGACAGCTCCAACAGAAAATATCATTTATGATGAAAGTGTTAATGGAGACCTTTCCAATGATGCAAATGCTCCAACAATGATTACTCTTGCTACAGGAGGTAATATTATTATTTCTAATCAGGTAAGTGGTAATGCCGATTATATCACATTTGTTGTTCCAGATGGATATCAATTAAGTCAAATAAATTTAGATGCATATGAAGCTGCAGATCCAGCTTTTATAGGTATTGCTAATGGAGCAACCGTTCCTGGGGCAACGGCAGGTGATCTTTTAGGAGGTCTAATATATGGTGACACAAATGTTGGAACAAATATATTACCCGCAATGGGGATGTTAGATGGTGCAACTGGTTTTACGGGTCCATTACCCGCTGGTCAATATTCCATATGGTTAAATCAGACGGGAGCATTATCCACAGCTACTTTAAATTTTGTAATTGATATGCCATAGTATTTATAGTACTATTAAAAATCCAGATAATTTTATTGGTATAAAAAAGTCAAGCATACGCTATTAAGTATGCTTGACTTTTTCTAATTTGTTTTGAATACAGAATACTTGTACAAATAATAATATTTATCTAGCTGAAAGTAAACGAAGTCGCCTCTATTTTGACTTTGTTTCTAGTTTTCTTCATTGATTCAGAATTTGAACTTCTGGTGCATCTTTATCATAGTGATATCCTCTCCAAAAAAAACCTGGTTCGGTATACTTCCAAACTACCTGTCCAGCTTCAGTGACTTCCCAAAAACCAAAATCGCCTTCGGTAATCAAGCGATTTCCATTTGGTAATAAATCAACTCCTGATACATTTCTAGAAAATAAATCTAAATCGGTAAAACTCCATACTTCTTCTGGTTCGTTGTCTACTCCAGACTGTAAAGATAGGTTTTCAGGAATTTTCAATTCATAAGCAACAGATTGTTTCGCTGAAACACCATTGGCGTATACTAAAATATTTCCTGCTCTTTCACCCGATAATAGATTAGGAAAATGGTTTCTATCAAACCTTTTAGCTCCAATATTATCATAAGCTTCAGGGTTTCCAAATCTATAAATAAGATCTCCTCCTTTGCTCTTATTTCCTCCTGAATTGGTCTGTGCTTCCGCTGTTGTAGTGCTATGATCTATTACCCAAATTTCACTATAAAAATTAGCACTTAAATAAATAAGGTCATTTTCGCTATCATATGCCAGGCCATTAGCATGGCTTACATCGCCTTGCGCATTGGGTACTCCTAAATAATTAATATCAATTAATTGCGGATTATCGGCAACAACACCAAAATTCATTTTGGTATCATCAAAATCTTGTATCAAATGATCCCACATGTGCCATTGCCATACAATTTCATCTGTGGTGGGATCAATTTCTAGAATCGCATCATAAATTATAGGGGTTTCTTGAGAAAAACCAATTGTATCTGCATCTTCAACGGTCTTTTTTTCCCATGTAAGAAATAAAATATTACCATTTGGCAACATCACCGCATCATGATGCGCAATATGGTTTTCATCTGCATATTCATAACTCCATTCTACCTCACTATCTTTATTAATAATGGCAAGAATACCTCCAACACCACCAAGTTTTATATCTGGTGATTTAGATTCGAACATCGCTAATAGTTTTCCACTTGGCAATAAAAATGCATTATTCCCCAGTTTTTGTTCTTTTAGGTCCCATTCAAATACAATCTCGGTTTCCTTATCCATAAGATATACACGATTTGCTCCTGCATCATTAACTAAAATAAGACCATCATATATCTTATCTGCATCAATTACTTCTAAACCCTCAATTACTGGCATTGGATCTTCTTGCATTTGCATTGGATCTTCATCTATGACTGTAGTTTCTGCTTCACAAGAGAATAGGAAACAGGCTAAAACAAAAAATGAGATGTGCTGCATGTGTTTTTTTAAATATTTCATAGTCGCTAATTATTTTTTTATCAATTTAAGTACATTAAAATGTGTTACATAAAGAACTATTAGTAGTTTATTTTAATTGTATTTCTACATTAATTTGAGTTTACCCTATTAAACTTTGCTATACCTTTATTGAGCCATCCAAAATATTCATCTACATTTGGAGTATACGCAACAGGAGCAATTAAGTTTTCTTCATTATGGTCCATTAATACATAAAAAGGTTGAGAATTTGCCTTGTATTTAAGCGTCTGTAATTCACTCCATTTTTGACCAATATATTTTAATTTTTTTCCTGGGTTTAATTTAGATATGGTAACTTCATCAGCTGTCAGTTTTCGTTTGTCATCAACATATAATGATATGAGCACCACCTCGTTTTTCAAAAGTTCTAATACCTTAGGTTTAGGCCATACATTCTGTTCCATTTTACGGCAATTAACACAAGCCCATCCTGTAAAATCTATCATCACTGGTTTCTTAACTTTTTTTGCATAGTCTAACCCTTTTTCATAATCGTTAAAAGCTAAAATATCGTGTGGAGCTAACAAATGTGCTCCATCGGGTAAGGCATTATGGCTTGCTGTTACTCCTGTATTTTTTGAGTTCCCTACTCCATACGGCGATTCACTATAATCTTGTGGAGGAGGAAAAGCACTTATTAAATTTAATGGTGCACCCCATAAACCTGGTATAAGGTAAATGGTAAATGCAAATGTTACAAGCCCTAGCCACAATCTCCCTACAGAAATATGAGACAAAGGAGAATCATGTGGTAATTTAAGTTTTCCGAAAAGATATAAAGCCAATACTGCAAAAATAGCAATCCAAATGGCTAAGAAAGCTTCGCGTTCTAAAACATGTAACTGTAATACAAGATCTGCTTGGGAAAGAAATTTAAATGCAAATGCCAATTCTAAAAATCCAAGGACCACTTTAACTGTATTTAACCATCCTCCAGATTTTGGCAAAGAATTCATCCATCCTGGAAAAGCTGCAAATAAGGCAAAAGGCAAGGCTATAGCCAATGAAAAGCCAAACATTCCTATTATAGGACCAATACCCCCACTTGCAGAACCAGCTCCTATAATACTCCCCACAAATGGGCCTGTGCATGAAAAAGAAACAATAGCTAGTGCTAATGCCATAAAAAAGATGCCAATATACCCTCCTTTATCCGCTTTAGCATCTATTTTATTTGCCCAAGAATTAGGCAACATCAATTCAAAAGCGCCTAAAAAAGAAGCGGCAAATACAATCAGTATAATTCCAAAAATGAGGTTAAACCAGACATTAGTTGCCAATGCATTTAGGGAACTTGGTCCAAAAATAGCCACTACAACTGTTCCCAAAAGCACATAAATAACAATAATAGAAATACCATAAATAATGGCATTTCGTATCCCTTCTGCTTTAGTTTTACTCTGCTTGGTAAAGAAACTTACGGTCATAGGAATTAATGGAAAGACACAAGGAGTAAAAATGGCTATAAAACCTGCTCCAAGGCCTAGAAAAAAAATAGTCCAAAGGCCATTATTATTTGTAGACGATTCTTGTTTTGTTTCTAGATCTTTATCTACTGTAGTTCCTAAACCCTTTTTTGTGCTTTTATCAATAGTAGCAGAACTAGTTTCAGAAAGTTTAAACACTAAATCTACTTCTTTAGGAGGAAGACATTTAGTGTCGTCGCAGACCATAAACTCTACACTACCTGTAATTGAGTTAACAGCACCATCTACTTTCACCTTTTGCTTAAATACTGCTTTATGTTCAAAAAATTTAATCTTCATGTTAAAGATTGGATCAAGGATGGTACGTCCTTCATCCTCTACAGTATCACCAATAGCATCAATACCGTTGGTTTCATTATAACTAAAAGTAGTAGCTAAAGGTCCATTATCAGGAACCTCTTGCGAGTATAGATGCCAACCCTTTTGTATGGTTGCCGTAGAAATCAGCAGATACTCATCTGTAGCTATTTTTTCTACAGCGGTAGACCATTTTACTGGATTATATATTTGTGAAGTTGCATTAAAAACACAAATAAACAAACTTAAAAGAGTGATTAATTTTATTCTCATAAAGCTTTGTATTTATTTTAATTTGGTATGTGTAAGGGTTACAATATTGGAGTAACCCCTATACACATTGACTAACATGAAAAAATTAATATTTAAAACTACGTTTATGAAAACACAGGTTTAATGTTTTAAATAAAAAAATCTTGGAGTATTTTACCTAATGGATAATTCCATGATAGTATTATTCTATTTTATGCTATTTTAATAGCGATATGGTTTAGTTATAGTTCTTTTTAAATTTATTTCCGTAAAGGTCTATTAGTTTTATATCCATAAAATCATCTCTCATTTTTCGAGTAACAATTTTTCCGGAGGGATCAAATAATATACAAGTAGGAATAAAAGGTATTTTATACACCTTAGCTAAATCTCCATCAAAGCCTTCTCCATCAGACAATTGTAGCCAAGGCATTTGTTCTTCTTCTAAAGCTTCTAACCAATCTTCATGGCTATCATCCATTGAAATACTTATCATTTCAAAACCTTCAGGATAATAACTTTGATAAACTTTTTTAAGATGAGGAATATCATCTCGGCAAGGTCCACACCAAGAAGCCCAAAAATCGAGTAATACATAGTTGCCTTTCCCCACATAATCAGATAGTTTTACTTTATTACCTTTAGGGCCTTTAAAAGGGAGGTCTACAAAAATTGCTCCATCTGCTACACGCTGTGTCTCTTTAATTTTTTCTAAAACTTTTTTACCTTTTGTTGTTTTGGTTATCTCATTAGAAAGTGTAGAACTTAACGTTGTCAATTCTTCTAAAGAAAGGGAAGGGATAGCCTTATTTGCTGCATAAAGGCCAACCATATTATCTGCATTGCGCTCCGTAAAATTTAATTTATATTTCTTTTCACTACGCTCATTATATTCTCTTCTTTTTATAGCCTCTCTTTTCTGAGCAATAGCCCCTTTTTCTGCAGAAGCATCTCCTATATTTCGTTGTGAATTATTATTATTGATTAATTCTATTAAATTTTCTTCATATTGCCTATAACGTTCGTGCAAATCTGACCCTAAAATTGCTACTTTTCCATGATTTAAATTTCCTTGTGAAAATAATTCTTGTTCATTAGTGATACTATCGATATGAGCTGTTATCGTCACTTTAGTATTTTCTAAAAAAATTGGAATTACAGGTTGGTATACAAGATCTTCATCTTTTTCATTTTTAATATGATCAATAGTAACAGTATATAAATCAGGGTTTTCTACGATTCCTGTAAATTGAAATTCTTCATTTTTTATGACAGCTACATCAACAAATGTGGTATCAAAAACACTGTGTATAAAATCATCTTCCACAAGTTTTAAACGAACCTTAGTACCATCCTTAGAACCTTTTATCTTTCCATCAATGGTATAGCTCTTAAGTGTTTCCGAAGCGCATCCCGACAAAAAAATTATAGCGGATAATATGAAGAAAATATGTAGTTTATGTTTCATTAGATTATTGGATTAGAATTCAAATATTTCTTTGAGTTTGTCATCTAATTCTTCTTCGCTGAGGTTTTTGGCAAGAATATTTCCTTCTTTGTCCAGAAGATATGTTGTGGGGAGATACGGCACTGCATAAATGTTGGCCACGTCTGTGGTAGAATTCTCATCTGCCCGTGTATCTACTACATGAATCCAATCTGTTTGGTCTTCATCAATGGCCTTTTTCCATTTCTTCTCATTAACATCTGTAGAAATAGCTAACACTTCAAAACCAGCATCTTTATATTTACTGTATACCTCTTTTAAATGCGGATATGATGCTCGGCAAGGTCCACACCAAAAAGCCCAAAAATCAAGGAGTACATATTTATCTTTAATATCACCTAATGAAATATCTTTTCCTTCAGGGCTTTTCAAGGTGAAATTTGGAGCCTTGTTCCCTGGACGCATTCTTTTAATAATAGTATATTCATCTTCAAAAGCTTTGTAAACACCAGTGTTTTTAGCAGCACCGCTAAAAAGTCCTATGGTTTCTGTCATTTGATCAAAATCCATTGCATATTCCGTAAAATAGCCCTGTAAGGCATAAGGTGCCACAACAGATGAGGCATTTGTCTTCACAAAATCTAAAGTAGTATTCAGCTTACGATCATCAATTTCTTGACTTAAGTGATTTAATTCATTTATTTGATCATAAATTTGTTTTGCTAAGGAATCGTCTTCCTTTTCTGCAGCTTCCTCATAGTCTTTCACTAAGCTAGTGAACGCATTGTATTTAGGTTCATTGAAAATGGCATCTAATTTTTCTGTTAAAGAAGCCAAAAGGTCTTCAGATTTTGATCCAGTTATTTCACCTTTTACAGGCTCATAAGGACCTCGTTCTTGATTAAGGTCTGCCTTTATATGTATAGGACTGTTTTCTAAAAAGAAACCAATTGCTGCTGTCTCCGCTAATTTTAGGTCTACATAAACGGGTTGATCAATATGCCCTTTAAAGCTAAACTTACCAGCCTTCATTTCAGTACTATCAATTACTTTTGGTTCTTTTTCTACATAATCATAATAGTATAATAAAACCATGCTGTCTTCAGCGCCTTTTATCTCGCCTGTAACGCTATACCCTTGAGGTTCTTTTTCTGTACATGATAGCAATACTAAAATTAATGTCAATAGTGTTCCTATTTTTTTAATCTGTTTCATTTTATTTTTTTATTTATAATTCTATTTCTTAAAACAATTTTATGTAATTACACTTGGAATGTACATTTTAGGCAAAGACAATTGCTTTTAGACAACTAAAAAATTGTCTTTGCCTTTAATGAAGCTTTATCGCATCATATTATAATAATGATAGCCTATTTATTAATACCCAGGGTTTTGTACAACAACACTATTAGTTGCATCTATATTCTCTTGGGCTATTGGTAAAATAAACCGATCCGAATCGGTTGCAGTTTCCTTTACATCAGACACCTGAAATCCTGTACCAAAACCATCTGCAAAATCATATCGTATTAAATCAAACCAATCTTCACCCATTTCGCCAGCAAGTTCAATTCTTTTTTCAACACGTACAGCTTCTAAGAATTCAGCCAATGAAATACTTGCAGGATAGGTTTCAAATCCGTCATCGCCTGTTGTAGTTGCACCAGCACGTGTTCTAATAGCATTTAAAGCATCTAATGCAGCAATAGAGACGGTATTATTTGACCGTGCCTCTGCTTCTGCAAAAATTAAGTACAACTCTGCCAAACGCAGGTGGTATATCATTTCAAAAGGTTCGCTGACACGATTATTACTGAATTTTTGCATTGCTGCTGCCTCTTCGTAATAATAATCGTCATAGAAATACCCTAATTGTGTCTCTACCCTAGACCCATCAAGCGTAATAGCTTGTCCGTTAATAGCTACTTCTCCATTAACTATATTACTAGCAAATTGAACATTAACTCTTGCATCAGCATCATTCCATGCATCACCAAGACCTAAACTTTCTGTACGTGCATCACCTCTAGAACCAAACAGGATTTCAGGATTATTAAATAAGGCCTCTGAAGTATTATCAAATAACTCATCGTAGGTAGGTGAAAGTCCAAAATTGGAATCAAGATTATTAATAATATTACTTGCTAAAGTTGCTGCTTGTGTATAATCACCTTGGTATAGCAATACTTTAGCTTTTAGTGCATTGGCATAGGTTTTACTTACAAAAAATTTAGCTTCTCTAAATTCTGGTGCCGTAGCGATACCGGCATCCAAATCTTGCATAATTTGCGCATAGGTTTCTGCTACGGTATTTCTTGGTAATATTTCCAAATCTCTAGCAAAATTTGTTCTAACCACTACACCAAAAGTAGAATTTGCATCGTAAAACTGACCATACAAACGCAGTAAATAAAAGTAAGCTGTAGCTCTTAAAATTTGAGCTTCGCCAACAATTTCATCCCTGCGGGTTTCTGTGCTAAAAATAGCATTGTCTAATGCTGGTACAGTTTCAATAATTAAGTTGGTACGATTGATTAGGTTATACAAATTAGTGTACATTCCTAAATTAACATCACCATTAAACACTACAGGATTATTTTCATCAAAACCTTCTTGTTCTGAGTTACCTTGATTGTCTACCGTAATAGTGGCTACACCACTTAATCTGGAGGGCACATACCATAAATCTGGAAAACCGCTACTAATTGAATTTCTTCTAAATGCAGCGTAAGCCCCGTTTAAAGTAAGTTCTGCTATAGCTTCAGAATCAATACCAGTATCTGCTGGTAAGGTAAATAAAGGTTCAAAATCGTCTATATCTCTGCTTAGTTCACAAGAAAATGCTAAGGACAGCATAATTGTTAATAGCGTAATTGAAATGTATTTATATATTTTTTTCATTAGTTTATTTTTTTATTTTAAAAACTTATGTTAAGTCCAAGACTGTATGTTCTTGCCTGTGGAAATGCAATACCAGAATCAGTAGTTAAATCTAAAGTTGCACCACCTCTTGGCTGATCTACTGCTTCTGGATCTATACCAGGATAGTTAGAAATAGTAATAAGATTATTTCCATTTAAGGTTAAACGTGCACTGCTGAGTCCAATATTTTGAAGTAATTTTTTTGGAAAATTATAGCTTAATCCAGCAGAACGTAATCTCATATAAGAACCATCTACTACAGCCCTAGAATTCGCATCAAAATGAGTATCCGAACCTAATCTTGCAAAGTTGGCATCAGTATTTTCTGGAGTCCAAGTTTCAAAAACTAAAGTAGTATAATTAAGACTTGGATCAAAGTTTGCTAAACTTTGTGGTCTTATCCATAGCCTATCATTACCTTGTACAAATTGCCAGTTAACGAATAAATCAAAATTCTTATAGGTAAAGGTATTGCTCCATCCTCCAAAATAATCAGGATTAATATCCCCTAAAGACACTCTATCCTCTGGAGTAATTTCGCCATCGCCATCTACATCTCTATAAATATAATCTCCTGCCACTCCTAAACCTTCTTGGTATTGGCCATTAGGAGCTGCATCGTTTAAAGCGGTAACCTCTTCATCTGTTTGCGCAATTGATGCTACATCAAAGCCTAAAATAAATCCAATCGGCTGGCCTTCGCGTACATTATTTGGTGCTAAACTACCATTTAAAGCATCTACATTGTTATCTACAAACGAAATATTAAAAGAAGAATTCCATATAAAGTTTTTAGTTTTTATAAGGTCTGCTGTTAACGAAAATTCCCAACCTGTATTGCTTACATCAGCAACATTAGTATTCACAGATAAAAATCCGGTTTCTGCTGGGATAGGTGTTGGTAAAATAACACCATTTGTTTTTCGTTCAAAATAAACCACTTCTCCAAAAACCCTATTATTCAATAAGCCAAACTCCAATCCTAAATCAAACAGATCAGTAGTTTCCCATTGAATATTTGGATTTGGTACATTGATAGGTACAATACCAGCTCTGCCATTATAGGTGGAACGATTAAGTGCCTCTGCTCGTATAGAGGGTATAAAAGAAAAAGAAGGTAAGTTGTCAGAACCTGTGCGTCCTAAACTAGCCCGTAATTTTAATTGGCTTAAAAAATTACTTTCCTTTAAAAAAGATTCATTATGCGCATTCCAAGCAAATGCTCCAGAAGGGAAAAATGCTCTTTGGTTATTGGGTCCAAATTTGGTTGAAGTATCTGAACGCCCAGTAAAGGTTAACAAATAACGATTTTTATAGCCATAATTGAAACGAGCGAATAATGAATTAAGACCTGCCTCAACTGCATCACTACTAAACGCAATGATCTCTTCAGCAGAACGAATATCAGTTAAAAATTCGTCATCAGGAAAACCACTATAAGTTTGACTTTCGAATTCTACAAAATTACGATCCCAAGAAACTCCTGCCACGGCATCTATACGATGATCTGCATTAAACAAGGCATTATAACTTAAGGTATTTGCAAACGAATTGTTGTAGCTTTCCGATCGGTTAATATCTAAAGTAGCTGGTATCGGTACATTATTACCAAACGCATTGTTATTAAAACGTGCGCTTTGCGTTCCTGATGGGCTAAATATGGATCTTCTGTTGCTATTAAGGTTAGTACTGAATTGAGACCTAAATTTAAGATTTTTAACCAATTGGTACTCTGCATATAAATTACCAATAATGTTTTGCGAGATAGCCCTATTCCGTATTGTAGCACCATCACCTAACGGATTACGTGTATTGCCTATACCCAAAAGATTAGATGAAGTAAAATCTCCATTTTCATCAAATATGGCTAGGTCTGGTCTAAATAAGCCTTGACTTAAGCCACTTGTACCAAAACCTGATTGTTTGTTTACCGAATAATTATAATTAAAAGTTGCACCTAAACGCAGCTTTTTGGTTGCTTGGGCATCGATATTACTAATAATATTATATCGCGTAAGATTAACCCCATTAAGCACTCCATCTTGGCTAGATACCCGTGATGACAGATTATAATTTACATTTTCTGTACCTCCATTTACGCCAAGACTATATTCGGTCCATAAGGCAGCATTATTGATAATCTCGTTTTGCCAATCCGTATCTGCATTCCCAAAAAAACCATCAGGATCATTAAAAATGGCTGCTTGTCCTGGAGAAATTTGTTCTAAAAACAGAGGTAAGAACGGAAGCAGATAATCTGGTAGTCCTCTTTCAAGAAAATCTACAGTTAAATTCGTTTGCTCAGTAGCAACCTCTCTGTATTGTTCTGCATTGAGTGCATCAAAAACAGCAGTAGGAAATTGAACTGTTGCATTATGCGAAAAAGTTAATTTTGGTGCCTGATTCTTTTTTCCACGCTTAGTGGTTACTATAATTACTCCATTAGCTGCTCTAGATCCATAGATAGCTGTTGAAGAAGCATCTTTAAGTACATCAATACGCTCAATATCATTAGGGTTAATAGAAAGTAATGGACTCTCACGCTCATTAAATGTAGCCAAACCATTTGAGTTAGAATTTTGAATTACTTGTATTGGTATTCCATCTATTACATAAAGAGGTTGGTTGGTTCCATTAATCTGACTTAAACCTCTAATGTTTATGGTAGCACCACTACCGGGAGCACCGCCTGCTGATTGTACAAATACACCAGGTATTCTACCCACTAAGGCTTGATCTAGTGTTTGTGCTTTTAATTGTGTAATTTCTTCTGCTTCTATAGATCCTACAGTACCTGTAAGGTCTTTTTTTCGTGTAGAACCATACCCTACTAAAATCACCTCTTCCAATTCATCTACTTGTGAATTCATGGTAATAGTATATGATTCTTGTGTAGATGTAATTTTTTGGTAATAGAACTCATAGCCTAAGCTTACGAAACCTACATACTCATTTAAAGCAACTTCTATTGCGAAATTACCATCAAAATCTGTAGTAGTACCTCTAATAATTTTGTCTTGGGTCCTATCTGTACCATTAATAGGTTCTATTTTACTGGTATATATGGTAACTTGAGGAATAGGATCTCCATTCTCATCCAATACAACTCCTTCTATAGTAAAGTAATCCTGTACTAAAGGTTTTTTAGTTAATATAATTGTATTATTGATAAATTCATACGAACTATTAATAGGACCTAAGCCCATATTTAATAATTTTCTTGTAGAAATAATACCTCTCTTTAATTTTACCAAAGGTGCATTTTCAATTTGTTCATTACTATACACAAATCTATAATCTGTTTGTGTTTTGATAAGATTAAAAATCTCTTCAATTGAGGCTGTAAAATCGGCATCAATAGTAATTTTTGCGTCCTGTGAGAAGGTGTATTTTGGACTAAAACTTAATAATGATGTACAAAAAAAGAAAATAAATGCTCTCATAATTATACGATAGAAACTCGTTTTAAAATAAAACGGCGCATGGGTTAATTTTAATTTCATAAATTTGAAAAGTTAGTTAGACATTAGTTTAATTAGCATATACAAAGGAATAAAGCCGAAGCCGTGGAAAGTTTATGGCCTTTATTCCTTTATTTTTAGTTTAGTTATCTGTATATTTTTAGTTTAGTTATTTGTTTTTTAGTTTATAATTAATTTTTCACCAGTATTTTCAAAACCTACTGTTCCAGTTTTTTCTATAAAATCTAAAAGTTCAGAAATATGATCAGATCGTTTTAATTTTCCAGAAAAAGTGATTGTTTCTTTTTCTTTATCTTGAAAAATAGGTTCAAAAGCGTACCACCTTGATAGCTCCTCCATAATATCCTTTAGAGGCATTTTATTAAAAATGAAATATCCATTTTTCCAAGCTACTTCAACCTCAACATCTACAATTTCAACATTCAAATTTTCATCAGCAACACTTACAACAGACTGTTGTCCTGGTGCTAAAGTTTGGTTTTTAACACCATTACTTATGGCTACTTTACCTTCTACCAGCGTAGTAAATACTTTATCTTTTTCCTTAATTGCTTTAATATTAAACTCAGTTCCTTGAACTTCTAGTAATTGCGTTTTTGTTACTACTTTAAATGGAGAACCATTATGGGCACTACTTGGAGAAACATCAAAATAAGCTTCCCCATAGACTAATTCAACAACTCTATCTTTTTGATTTGCAAAAGTTACTGGGTATTTAATTTTAGATGCAGCATTGAGCCAAACCTGAGTGCCATCAGATAACTTAATAAAAAATTGCCCTCCCCTAGGTATGGTTAAATAATTATATGCTAACTCTTCTTCATTATTAGCTGTGTTTTGTGCATAAAGAAGGGTCTCGCCTTCACTTTTTACAGTAGTAGTTTGAAAAGTTTTTCCTTTTTGCAAGATAACATGATTACCATTTGCTAAAGTAAGCGTAGCCTTATTAGCGCCTGGCTGTATGGCAGTATCGGTTTTAACCAAAGGTATTGACTCTGCTTCTGGTGATTCAGTAAAAAAGAAAATAGCCGTAGTAATAAGTAATGCAATAGCAGCAGCAACAGCCAATCTCATAATTGACCAGTTTTTAGGAAGTTTTACTACTGATCGTTCTTTTTTAATTTCAGAAAATAATTTTTCTTTGATGGCTTCAACATTTGGCTCATTTAGTGCCATAGTGATGTCTATATTCGTTTTTACATATTCATCAAATAAAACTTCGTTTTCTGGTTTAGACAACCAATCTGTCAATACTTCTATTTCACTTGCCGTTAATGAGCGACTAAGGCATTTAATAATAATAGCTTCTATTTTTTTCTCAACCATTTAATTTGATTCTATACTACTAAAACAAAACAAATTTGAACAACCCTTGCTTTTTGTTTTTTTTTTTTACTATAATTACTTAATTATTGATGAGAATGGAAGATCTTAAAAGTAATAAAGCTTTAGTAACTGCCCTTAAAGAAGGGAAAGAAGAAGCGTATATACATTTGGTAAACACCTATTCCCGAAAGCTTTATGCTTATGCCCTTACGCTAGTTGATGATCATGCATTTGCAGAAGACATCCTCCAAAATGTTTACTTAAAAACTTGGAGGCACCGTAAAAAACTAAATCCAGATTTCTCTATGCAAAGCTTTTTATATAAGGCTTTATATAATGAGTTTATTAATCAATATAAACACAAGCAGCAAATGAGTAAGCTAGAAATAATGTATAGCAATTCGCAGCATCGTGTTTTTCATCAAAATGAAACAATACCTACGGAGAAGGCTATAAAGATGATTAATAATGAAATTGAAAAATTACCTCGTAAATGCAAGCAAATATTTATTATGAGTAAAAAAGAAGGACTCTCTAATATAGAGATCTCCGAATTTTTAGGCATTTCGGTAAAAACTGTTGAAGGTCATATTAGTAAAGGGTTTAAAATACTTAAAAGTAAATTGAACGAGAAAACTAAACTTATTCTCTTTTCTTTATTTAAAAAGTCATCCAAAGTCCATATATAAATATTCTTATAATCACAATTAATATTTGTAAGATTTAAATTACAATTACACATTAAAATTATGACTAATTTTAATGGTTTTAGGAGTTAAACCACAACTTTACCTTTTAAAAACCATAAAAAAAGCACTTATACAACAAAAACTTATACTAGTAAAGCATTATTTCTATTATTGATAAGAGCTTTCTCACGAAGCTCGTCAACCTAAAAATTGCAACTAATTAAAAAACTCACCCTATTTCAGTATATAATTGTTCTACTTTTTGTTGTCAATAATTGCTTTTCTCAAAGCGTTAATTTTGATGAGGTAGGAAAAGATAAGTTACTACGCTATAACGGCGGCGTAGCTGCTAATGCAGTATATTATGACGGTACTGCAAATAGACAAGCACTTACCTATTTTTTAACGGGTAATCTTAATTTTAATATTGCAGGTCTATACAATATTCCTCTTTCATTTACCTATTCTAATCAAGATTTTAATTTTCCAAGTCCGTTTAAATTTAACAGACTTAGTTTTAACCCTTCTTATAAGTGGGTAGCAGCACATATTGGTGACGCTAATATGACATTTTCGCCTTATACCCTGAGTGGTCATCAGTTTACAGGTGTTGGAGTTGATTTAACTCCAGAAGGTCCTTTTCAAATCAGTGCTATGTATGGGCGTTTTTTAAGAGCAACCGAATACAATAGTGAGGAGCCACAGGCAATAACCGCTTACAGAAGAACTGGATATGGAATAAAAACTGCTTACGATTTTAAAAAAATAAAATTAGGTCTTATTTTTTTTAAAGCTAGTGATGATGAAAGTTCTTTAGAAAACCCGTTTCCAGTAGAAATAGGACTAGCTCCTAAAGACAATGCTGTAGTTTCATTAGAGTCAGAATTCCGGTTATTCGAAAAAGCACAATTTAGATTTGAATATGCCATTTCTGGGGTTACAGAAGATGCTCGACTAACAGAAAGAAGCGGCAATCCAGGACTATTATCATTTCTACTAAAAGAAAATATCACTACCAATTATTATAATGCATTTAATGCTTCATTTAATTACCCCGCAGGAAACGGTGCCTTAGGTGTAGGATACGAACGTATAGATCCTAACTATAATACATTAGGGGCTTATTTTTTTAATAATGATTTAGAAAATATCACCATAAATGCCAGTCAAAGTATTTTTGATAATAAAGTTAACATAAGTGTAGATACAGGTTTACAACAAGATAATTTAGATAAAAGCAAATCATCAGAATTACAGCGTATTGTTGCTTCTATTAATCTTAACTATACCGCATCAGAACGGCTTGGTATTAACGGTTCTTATTCTAATTTTCAGTCTTTTACTAATATTCAAGATCAATTCGACTTTATCAATCAAGTTGGTGCATTAGATAATGTAGATACTTTAAATTACCGTCAAATCTCACAAAATGCAAATATTGGTATTAATCTAATCACCAAAAAAACAGAAGCAAAGCAACATAGTGCAAATTTAAATCTTATCTATCAAAATTCTGAAAATCAGCAACAAGGAGAAACGGTAGAAGGAGGCAATAGCAGTTTTTATAATGGTCTTATATCTCATACATGGGGCTTTCCAAAAAACACTTTAAATATTTCCTTAGCGGCAAATACATCTTATAATGTAATTGGCCCAGAAGATCAAAACCTAACGCTTGGACCTACTCTAGCCATATCAAAACAATTTTTTGATAAAAAGCTTCGTACTAATTTTTCTAGCTCATACAATACTTCTTTTACTAATGGTACACAACAAAATAATGTTTATAACTTTAGAGTAAGTGCTACATATGTATGGTTAGAACGGCATAATTTTAATTTAAATGCTTTGTCTTTATTTAGAAATACAATGCTAGCAAAAAACAACGATTTTACAGTAACTTTTGGGTATAGTTATGCGTTTGATAATTTTAAATTAAAACTTAAAAAACGTGAAAAAGTTCCTAACAACCCACTGCGTACTTTAAGTTTTAGACATCGAGGGGTAACGTATAATGGAACAATGGAAGAAATAAATACCCAGCTCACAAACGTGTACGGAAGCTCAAAATTTTCTGATATCCCTTCATTTAAAAAAGAACAACTCAATCAGAATCTTTCTACCGTTAAAAAACAACGCAAAGAAGCCCCTTTTAAAGAAAATGCTATTATTTTCTTAGATGAACTCTATAGCTATACAGACTTCTTAAAATTATATGATGAGGCTTTGTATGCTGTTGTTCTAAAAATTCAGAAAGATATGCAAAGAATAGATATCGCTTTAGAAAAGCGTTTTGTAGAAAAAAAATTAGCGTATGATGAACACTCCTTAAAAGATAAAGCAAAACAGCATTATACTGATGAAGATAAAAAACTAGAAGCAAATTTTGTAGCACTTATTGCAGAGCAAAAAGAACGTTTGGAAAAATTGGTAGGCCATCGGTGGATGCAAAATCAGTTTACCAATTTTACTTCTAAAGAGACCATTGAACACCCAAATGGCTATTTATTAGAATTTAAAAAGGGGATGACTGAAAAAACATATCAAATGTTTGAGGAAGCCCCTAACTTACAAAAATTAAAGTCCTTTTTAGAACAAGAACTTATTGATTTTTATTATAAAAAATCTTTGGATATTGTAAATCCAGAAACTTTTGAATTAAAATATATCAACAAAAACTAAACAAACCAGACTATGAAGAAGCTTATCCTTCTTTTTCATTTTATCCTTACTATGTTCTTAACAGGAACGCAAATAATTTGTGCGCAGTCTTTTCCTGTACAAGTGATACCGCAAGCACTTCCACCAGCACCTATCTATTTTTCGGATTATGCAAACGAAAGTACTGTGAGTAGTCCGTTAAGAGTACAGCTTATTCTTAACGATTTACAAGTAGCTAGTAAAGAAGTTCGCTTAAAAACTTCGTTTGAGGGAAATGGAATAGCGTTTGAAAGTAATACCATTGTTTCTGGAGCCCCATTATTATTTTTAGAATCTGGTATTCCATTAAACCTCACTAATGTAGAACTTGCTCCTTACTTTAAATTTGAAAATATCATTGGGATCTCTCCAAATGTCTATGGGCAACCCATTCCTGAAGGTTCTTATCGTTTTTGTTTTGAAGTTTTTGATGCCTTTTCTGGGAACCGTATTAGTGATAGAACTTGTGCTGGTACAGTGATCTTTCAGAATGATCCACCCATACTAATTACCCCATTGAATAAATCAATTGTTGAAGAACGAAATCCGCAAAATATTGTTTTCCAATGGACACCCAGACATATTAATGTTAGTAATGTAGAATATGAGTTGAGTATTGTTGAAATATGGGATAATCAAATAGACCATCAGGCAGCATTTTTAAGCTCCCCTCCTATTTTTACAACTACAACCCAAGCAACCACTTATATATATGGACCTGCTGACCCGCCCTTACTCTCTGATAAAAATTATGCTTGGCGTGTTCAAGCAAAGGCGAAACAAGGTGCAGAAGAAATTGGATTATTTGAAAACCAAGGTTATAGCACTATTTTCGTTTTTGGAAATACGAGCGTTTGTGATTTGCCATTGGGTATCAAACACGAAGTAAAAGGCGCTACCAATGCCAATATTTTTTGGGACGATATTACAACGGAATCTCCAGAATTTCAAATACGATATCGGGAATTAGGAGCCAATAAAGAATGGTTCTACTCCAAAACCACTGCCAATTTAGTAACCCTTTGGGACTTGGAAGCGGGTACTGAATACGAATACCAATTGGCTAAAACCTGTACTTTATCGGAAAGTGATTATTCTCCTGTTAAAACCTTTAGAACAACTCTTTTTGATGCTGATGACAGCGCTTATGAATGTGGTATTGCACCTGATATTAATGTAACCAATGAAACGCCTTTAGCTAATTTAAACACAGGTGAAAAATTTACAGCAGGCGATTTTCCTGTAACGGTTACAGAAGTTAACGGCAGTAATGGCTATTTCAATGGCAAGGGCTATGTAAGCATTCCTTATTTAAAAAACATAAAAGTAGCGGTTGAGTTTACAAATATATTTATCAATGAATTACGAGAGCTAAAACAAGGAAATGTACAAACACTATACGACCCAAGTTTAAAAGGGATTATAGACCCATGGGATTTTATAGATGATGTAGGTGATATTATTAATGGAGGAGATGCCCTTGTTCTAGATCCAGTAGACTTTGATATTACAGACGCAAGGGTTAGTGAAGACGGAGAGGAACTTATCATTACAGGAACCGATGCAAACGGAAATGAAGTAGAACATAGAGTGCCTTATGATGACACTGATTCCTACCAACTTACCGGAACCAATGGTGTTTTTGATGTGGGTCCAGATGGAACTACTCGGATAGGAGATCTAGCCGAGGGTGGGGTGCCAAATTCAGATAATACCGTTGGTTTGGGTAGCGGAGATGGAGGCACTGCAGAAGACCCAAAGGTGACGATTTGGGAAGATACAGATGTAGTTGTATCCTTTAGAGAAGACGCTTCTGCAAGCTATGGATATGATGCGGTAAACAATGATTATGAAGAATCCAATTACCCAAAAGTAGACCTAGCCAGTGGCGAAAAAGCCTATCCAATTCACAAAGCAGTAGCAGATGGGCAGGCCGATACTTTTTTAGTGGATATTGAATTTAAAGAACAAACTATTACCAAAGAAGATTTGGTCTTTAAAACAGTAAATGGTCTTGAATTAACCGCTGAGAATACAGACGAGAACACCTTTAAAATAAATATTAGCGGTTATAATGGGTACCACAGTGAAGAAGCCATTATTACTTATAAAAAAGAAGATGGTACCCAAGTGGTGGTAGCCAGTTTCTTTATACATCATCTAAAACCATGGAACAATATCAATGTAACCTTGGTTCCCGTAAACGGTGCAAACGTATCTGGAATAAAGGACCAGGTACGTGATTTGTTTACATCCGCAGGAGCCAATATTACCGTTGCCCCTACTACCAATTTTTCTTTGAGCCCAAGTACATGGGATTTGGATGGGAACGGTCATTTAAATTATGATGGCAGTGGATTGCTATCCAACCATCCAGAGGAATTCAGAAAAATATACCAGACCTTTAAGCAAGAGTATGCTTCCTATGCACAGCAAACCTATTATGTGTTTGTTTTAGACGAAGGGATAATCCCTAGCAAAGACATTGCTGGTTTTATGCCTAGAGGCAGCCAGTTTGGCTTTGTATTTACGAGCATAACCAACGGTCAAGTTGAAGGCAAAAGTAGTGTTCAAGAGGTGGTGGCCCATGAAATAGGCCACGGGGTGTTCGATTTAAAACATCCGTTTAAGGCAGGCGTAGATGGAGCAGGAACCGATTGGTTAATGGACTATGGTAATGGTACGGCCTTATCACAAGAAAATTGGAAAAGCCTTGGCTTTGAAGGCATCCGTCTGTATTTCTTTGATAAGGATGAGGAAGGGGAAAAAGCGGTAGTTACTAATATTGAGGCCTTAAATGGCTTTAGGAATGCGGATGGCACATTTACATTTATCACATCAGCAGGAAACCCAATTACAGTGCCTGCTAATATAACTGCAGCTAGTTTTAGCACTGGGGACATATATAACAAGGATCGCTGCAGTAATAATTCCAAATTCAACATTATTCCTTTCGGAATATTGATGTCTTTTTCTCTTGATAACAAAGAATATACCGGTCGGTGGGATTGTGATGAGAGATTTCTTGGCTATATCCCTGAGGGAGGTAGCTCATATTACATAGATACATTCACTAATAATTCTATCAAGAATGCTATCACTGGTATACCTACTGTTGAGCCTTCGGGAAGTATCCATTATAAAGTTGGAATGGTTCCAATAGAACCACAAGGAGGATCTTCTGAATATAGAGGCTCTGGAATGATTCAGGAATATGACTTCTTAATTGAAAAAATTAATGCCATAGCAAGTTTTGAGAAGCTCTATGCAAGGTATTCACCAGAATATAGTCTAGAGGTAAGACAATTTATTTATGACCAATTGGATAAACAAGTTTTTAATGGTCAAAGGTCTTACGAGAACGATGCCTATATTTTTATTCATGCTACCCAATTAGAGTATTATGATATTTTAAAAGGATGCTTTAAAACAGGAGTGCCCGGAGAAATGTTGAAATTTATAACTAAGAATGTAACTACATATACATCTGGTCATTATGCTGGAGAATATGCATCAACAAGCGAGGTGCCAGCCTTTAAAGATACTTTTGAGCCAGATGCAGAAAAAAATAATGTAAATAGCTTGGTTAATCATTGGAAGCTATACGACGTCAATTACTACCCTATTATTGCGGAGGCTGTGAAAAGTTTCAGGCTTCCTGAAGATGCATCTGCCGATGGAATCGTTGATTTATTTAAAGATTCGAATGTAAATAATAATATCTATAGTGATAATTGGGATTGCTTTTGGAATCAATTAGATATAAATGATAGGAAACAGATTATTAGAACTTTTTCCGACGCAGGTCTTATTTTTGATGGTTATTTTGATTTAGACGCAGATTCCGAGCATATTCTGATAAAAATATTTAGAACCACTAGGAAAGAAGATAGACAGGAGTTATTGAATTTTATTGACAATTATAATTATCTCGAATATATATTTGATTCGTTGGACTACAATAAACAGGCAGTATATTTTGTTGAGGAAGTATTTGACTGGCTTCGTGAATTGAATCCCTCAGTTTATGCCAATGATAGAGCTAAAGAAACGGCTTATAATGAATTTGACATATGGTTTAATAATATAAATTATAATAATGATGGATCGCACATCTATTATGATGTAGAACAATATAAGCTAATTGGTTCTAATTGGTTTAATCAAACAGAAACTGGTTTCAGCAATTTTCGCTCTAAATTTAACGACAGTCATGATGGTACTTTTGATTTCTATCATCACTTTGTTGAAAATAACATCAATGGCTCATCTTCTCAGAGGTTTGCAATTTTAAGGGGAAATTTGTCTCCGTTTGATCCAGTTTTTGTTTATCTAGACGATAATAAATTCAAAGAATATAACTCGGAGTTAATAGAAGGTGCTTATGGGATTGTACCATCAATTTACCTTCATTGGCTTGTAAGAGCACGAAGAGCTGACCTGAATGCAACCGCATTTAGAGTTGGAATGAATGTTTTAGCAATTGCTTTAGCACCATTAACCGCAGGAGGATCAACTGTTATTTTATTAATTGAAGTAGCAGCAGCCACTATTGATATTTACATGGCCTTAAAGGAAGATGAAATCAGAGCTAAATATGGTGATGGTGCCATAACCTTTTGGAACGCAACTTATGGACTTTACAATATTTATCAATTTGGCAGAGGCTTTTTCAAGTTTAAGACAAAAGAAGTAAATGGTGACCATAAAATAACTTCTATGCAACTGCAATTAAATCGTTTAGATGAATTAGCAGAAAATTTAATTCAAACTGGTGATCTAGAAAAGAAAACGGACTTTTTAAACAAAATAGATGAATTATTAACAGTCCTGAAAACACCTGCATTTGCCAATTTAGTAAACAAGAGGCAAATGTTTGAAAAACTTTTAGAAGTTCGATTTAAAGTCGAAAAGACACTAGGTGATTTTACAAACATTATTGTTGATAATACGTATCTAATAGTTAAAAATACAGATACTAATTTATCAGTAGCCAAAATTGATTTCATTGATAATACTCCGACATTAACAGGGAATGTAAGATGGTTAAACCCAAATGTAACAACTTCAACTAGGGTTGTTGCTCAATTTGATAAAATTGGATTTACTCAGAATGGTATTGCCAAAGTTGGTAAAATTGAAATAGTTGAAGATTTAGGTCAATTAGGTCAATTCTATATTAAGGTGGTAAGCGCTGGTGTAAATTTTTATAAAACAGGAGCAGCGTTAAGAACATATTTGAATACGATAACCGACCTTCCAAAAGGAACTAATCTTACAACAAATTTATATCGTTCATTAAATAAATCTGCTGAACAAACTTACAATTTAACACCTAACATAATTACTCCACATACAGTTTATAGTAACTGGGGGCGGTACGATTTAGATGGTGCAGAAAATGCGCTGTACTTAAGCCAAACACTTAAAGGAAATAAGCAGGAAATAGCGGCTTATGGCTCGTGGGATAATTACAATACCTATAAATTCCCGAACGTAGATTTATCAAATTTATTAGATATTACGGATCCAAATGTAATTAATACTTTACGTGTATCACGGGAACAACTTCTAAAAATTGATCCTAATGGAGATAAATCCATAATGTATGAGTTTACCAATGAAATTGCCGATTGGGCAAGGATAAAGGGTTATTCTGGTATTATAGTACCAGGAGCACGTGGTACACAAGATTATAAGAATATAGTACTTTTTACTGAAAAAATTGTAAGTCAAACACAATGGTTTAAAATATCAAAAGCAGAAGCCCAGTTAATCTTGAGAGGTGTTTCAGAGTCCGATGCCGAAGATATAGCAATAAAAATTTTATTATTAGACGACAAAATTGGTAATAATTTATTTGCAGATGCTATTAGTGAGTTGGCAGTCAATAACAACTTTAAAAATCCAGAAGATATTTTTGGTTGGCTAAATAATGCTAATATTAATGCGGTTATAAATGCTGAAGATGTTAATAATGTCATTCCACAAATTCAACAAGTATTAAATCAATTCAATGAAATTCAAGTTGGGTTAAAATATTTAAGACAAGGAGAGGATGTTTATATATCCAAACAATTCGGAAACAATATCGATGAAATTGATGTGAGAATTCAAACTGGTTCTAATAGAGGTATAGTTGAATGTAAAAGAGTTTCGGGTGGCGCAGAACGAAATGTAATTGACAGAATTAAAGATATTAGAAATAAGTTTACAGAGCCAGCCAAGTTATCAAATGAGATGAAAATAGCTTACCCTAAACATATTGGACAAATAAGAATTATTAATGGAGGTAGTTATCAAACTATGAATAAATTAGATTTTATGGTTGCAGTAAGAAATAGTCTTGATTCAAATTTAGCTCTTGAGCACCTTAGAGTTATGGATGAGTTACATGTTTCTAATAATACAGGAGAATTCGTCATTTTAAAATCTGAATGGTGATTAACAAAATTCTAAAATATATCATTGGATTAATAATAAAGAATAACACGATATTGAAATGGGTCGATTAATAAAAGGAGAAGAATATAGTATTTACGAAAATTATCCAAATGGTAGCTCATATAAAAAAATGTATGATGCAGCTAATATGGATTTTGATCACTATTTAGAAAAATATTATACAGCACCAAACTTAAATCAATGGAATCAGTTTAAAAGAGTTTTTATAGATAATGCTTTTAAAATGAATAAAAAAGAATATCAAAATTATTTACAAAACAATCAAATATCAATAATTATGAAATTTAATTATGATAAACTTGAAAACAACTATAAGTTAATTAAAGCTAAAAAAATATTTGATGATGAGATTTGTGAATTTTTAGCTTATCTAATGAGTTGTAATTTTTTTAATGAAATAAACATAGATTTTGATCAATGGTTAATAATGAAAGATTGGATTAATCCTGGAAAAAGTAATTATAACTTAAGCATATTAGAAATAATAAATTTTAAAAAAGGAGCGAACTTTTTGAAACAACATCTCATTGAGATGCCCTTATTTAAATTACTGTAGCTAAGCATCATGAAAAAAATTAAATAAATTATGAAAACCGCCCCAAAAAATATATTCATCCTACTACTGCTACTTGTTCAGTGGCTAGCCGCAGCACCTATGGATAATCCTATAGGCGCTACAAAAGCTAAAGACAGTACAAAAATTAAAAACAAGGTTAACGCCTCGGTACAACTACGCATGCAGCAACTAGCCCTGCGTTCTAAGGCTACTTTAGGACTAGAAAACTATAGCCCCACTACAGCAAAAACTTTTAAATCTTTTCCAAAACTCGATGAACAACTGGCGGTTAACAAAGCCTTTCATTTCAACTATGATCAAAGTTTTGAACCTGAGTTTAATCAAAGCTATTTAGAAGAAAGTTTTGTGCAATCAGGTCGTGTTGACACCCTAAAACAAAAGGCAGAACAACTTATTGGAAAACTAAAAGAGCTTGGCAATTTTGTTGATGTACTAACAGGTAAAGACTTGTTATCGCTACCTGTGGGGTTGCGTAAAAAAGACCCTACTTCTGGTAATGAAATTGTGATTGCTGTGAGTAGTGTCCGCTTTCATCCAGAGTACGCAGAATTAAAACTTTGGGCTAAGATGGACATCCCTCAAAGCAATAAATCTTTAATTTTTGGTGCGGAAGGAGTGAAATTCTCACGACAAGGGGCGCTCGTAGGCGATGCAAAATTGGTGTTACTGGGTGATTTTCCGATTGCATTTAATGGAAACAACTGGCTTTTAACACTGAAAGGAGATCAGAACTTAAAAACGGGTGATTTTACTAGTAAAAGTTATATTTCTATAGATTGTAACGGGCTTAAAGAAGTTAGCTTAGATGGAAACCTAAAAGTATCAAGAAATGTTTTACTTCCCTTAAAGGAGGATGGATCTTATATGTGTGGTGATTCTAAAGAAAATTTTCCTGAGGATGATAAAGGAAATAAAAAGGCTCGGGATGGTAGCTGTTATGTAGAAACCTCTTTTAGCGTAGTATCATCAGGTTGGAACGATGTTTTAATTGATGTTACCCTACCCAATTTTGAAATGGTAGGATTAAAAAATTGGGGGTTTAATGTAGAAAATGCGGTGCTCGATTTAAGTGATACCCGTAATTCGGATAATGTTATATTTCCAGAAGTATACAACCAGTTACTACCCTCAGAAAACAGGAATTTATGGCGTGGCTTGTATGCCAAAGAGGTTCGTGTTTTACTTCCAAAAGCTTTTGAAAAAATAACAGGTAACGAAGAACGTGTAGACTTTCGTGCGAATAATTTAATCATAGATAGTTTTGGCCTTTCTGGGGAGTTTACCGCAACAAACATCTTAAAAAAAGGTGAAGGCGGAGCAGGAAAATGGGGTATAACTATTGACTCTCTAGGCCTTAATCTTGCTGTGAATACCGTAGTTGGAGGTAAACTTACAGGGGACATATCCGTTCCTATACTCAGTAAAGAAGAACCCCTTGGTTACAGAGGTTGGATAGCAGAAAATGAATACGGCCTTTCGGTTGCACTAGGCGAAAAACGAGTCTTTAATGCTCCTGCGTTTTTAGGTACTATTGAATTAGAACCAAATTCTATCATTGCTTTAAAAGTTAAAGAGGACAAATTTTATCCTTCAACTAATCTTACGGGAACTATAACTGTTGCAGGAGCAATAAACCAAAAAGCAGAAGAAACTCCTGCAACTCCAACAAGCTCGGCTACAACAAAAGAAGATTCAGAGAAAAAAGATGATCCTAAACCAAAAAAAGCAGATCCACCAAAAAGAGCTAATGGCTTTGAATTTGAAGGAATAAAATTTCAAGAACTGGTCTTACAAACGGAACCAGACAAACCTTTTATCTCCGCCAAATATTTTGGTTTTGAAGGACAATTTCAATTGTTATTTTTTCCAGTAACTGTTTCAGATGTGCAATTAGCTACACAAGGTAATACCCTTGCTGGCTTAAAATTTGATATGGCATTGCATCTGGATGATAACGGAAGAGGTGCCCAAACTTCTATGAGCATTCTCGGAAAATTAGACGAAGCCAATAAATTACATACCTGGAAATTTGATAAAGTAACCATAGACAAAATTGGAGTGGACTTTGATCGCGGAGGAATGCGAATTCAAGGCGAGCTTGAAATTCTGAATGATAATCCCCAATTCGGTGATGGATTTGGTGGAGAATTGGTAGCTACAATAGAAAAACTAAACCTAGAAGTAGGTGGTAAAGGGATGTTTGGCGCAAAACCTATTGAAGCCAATAGTGAGGAAAGATTCCGGTACTGGTTTGTAGATGCATGGCAAAAGAAAACCAAAGGAGGTGATGGTAAATTTCTCATAGATGCATTTATGGGAGGAATTTCTAACCATATGCGGCGTACAGATGAAAATAGTGTCTGGACACCTACAAAATCTATCTATGTCCCTGATCAAAAACTAGGACTAGGTTTAAGAGCTGGAGTGAGTATTGGGGTGCAAAAAAAATCTACGTTCAGAGGAACCGCAGTTTTAGAAATGGTGTATAATTCTGGTGGAGGTCTAAATCGTATTGGATTTGCTGGAGAAGGTGCTTTTATGAGTGCTCAAGATCAAGAAGAAATTTCAGCTGAAGATCTAAAAAAAGTACAAGAAGAAATAACGAAATGGGCAAAAGAAAATCCACTACTCTACCAAACCGCCATAGCAAATGGTAATTTTCTAGATCCAGCAAAAGAAGCTATCCCCATACGAGAAGTAGCCTCTTCAGGTAAAATTGGGGTTTATTTAGGAATCGAAAGAGACTTTACAACCAATACATTTCACGGTACTTTTGAGCTGTACCTTTCTACTTCTGGATTACGAGGAGCTGGCCCAAATAATAAAGCAGGCTTTGCTACATTACACACTAGTCCAGACGAATGGTATTTACATGTAGGCTCCCCTACTGATCGCTTAGGCTTAGTATTTGGTTTAGGAGCTGTAGAAATAGAAGTTGGCGGTTACTTTATGACAGGAAATATGCTACCTACGCAATTGGCCCCACATCCAAGGGTAATTCAGATTTTAGGAGATGGTATTTTAGATAGTAATAGAAGCCCTAATGAATTAACACGAGGTAGTGGTTTTGCTTTTGGGCTTAGTTTTACATATAGGCAAACTTTTCAACACTTAATATTTTATGCTACTTTAGAAATTGGAGCTGGTTTTGATGTGATGCATCGTTTATATCCAGACGTACGCTGTAAAGGGCGGTCTGGCCCTGTAGGAAATAATGGTTGGTATTCTACAGGTAATGTTTATGCTTGGCTCTATGGTTCATTTGGGGTTCGAGTAAAGCTATTATTTATCAAGAAAAAAATTAAAATTGGTGAAGCTGGAATAGCAGCACTCCTTCATGGACAATTCCCAAACCCTGCCTATTTTAAAGGTTATGTAGGAATGTATTTTAGGGTTTTAGGAGGTCTAGTAAAAGGGCGATTACGATTAAAAATTAGCATTGGAGATAAATGTGAACTAGAAAATATCAATCCATTTACCGAAGTGCCAATCATTTCTGATCTTACCCCCATAAATGGATCGGATGATGTGGATGTTTTTACAGCCCCCCAAGCCGTATTTAATTATACGGTAGGGCAAGCTTTTAGTATTGATACTGAAGAAGGCTTGGAAACCTTTAAAATTGAACTAAAAGACTTTATCGTAAAATCTGAAGGCAAAGTAATTCCTGGTACTTTGGAATGGAATAATGATGGTGATGCCGTAACATTTATTCCTGATGAAGTACTTCCTTCTAAAAAAGAGGTGTATGCGGAAGTATCCGTAAGTTTTCAAGAAAAAATAAACGGTAGCTTTAGAGTGGTAACTAAAAGTAGTGGGCAACCTGTTACCGAAAAAAGAGAAACCAAATTTGTAACCGATGTTGCTCCAGATCACATTCCATTAGAAAACATAGCTTATATGTACCCCGTTATGGATCAACAAAATGTATATCCTAAGGAATATGATAAAGGCTATGTAAAACTTAAAAGAGGACAGACCTATCTTTTTGAAAGTGGTTACACGATAAAAGCACAAACGACAGAAAATGGTACTGGAACACGTACTGATTTATCATACAACTCTGCAGAAAAAATGCTGAATTTTAATTTAACGGATATGACTAACGCTAGCAACTATTCCATAGATATTATGGCTTTTCCTCCTGGAGAGAATGTACAAGCGGAAATTGTAGTAGAAGAAACGTCAACTAGCTTTGATGAGGAAGCAGGTGATACCAATTGGTACGATCCAAATTCTGGTAGCCAGAATACCGAAAATACAGGAGCAAGTGTTACTGTAGCTAACAAAAAAGCGGCTAATGTTACAGTAGCTAATGCAAAACCTAAATCACTTTTAGCTTTTAATTATAAAACTAGTGTTCACAATACCTTTAAAAGTAAAATGCGATCCTTATCAATTATTGATAATATAACGGATATTATTGCACCTGATGTACATACAATTCATTTACGTTTACAACGCTATGAGAATTTTGATATTACAGAAATATTAGGTACCAAATATTCTGGAGGTAAGTCTTTGGTATATGGTGAAGCCATATTAAAAGACAATTATTACAAAAAGCAAATCTATCCTTTAAACTATAAAAATTATCCTTTAGATGGTAGTATTCGAGTGAATAGAGAAGAGCAACTTTTGGGTGTTCCTCCTGTTAGAGGATTAGATGTTCCTAATTGGTATGAATTTTATTTGAGAGAACAACCTACATCTCAATATGTAACTGAACGATATCCCTTTATGTATAATTTACCTTATTACTATAAAGACGATTTTGTGCATTTACAATACACTATAGTCAATCGATATATAAATGGTACACCCAACCAAACTATGTACGAAAAGTATAAATATTTAATTGAAGGACAATTCCCTGCTATACCACAAGGTAGCTATAAGACCTATCTTATCTATAGAACGCCAGGTAATATACATACTTCAAAATATGAAATAAAATTTGTAAACGACAACTAACAGATACTAATAATGATTTATATATTAAAAAACATATCGTTTTTAATTCCCTCAAAAGGTTTAGCACCAATAAGTCTTATATGCTTTATGCTATGTTCATATACTCTATTAGGTCAAGAAGAAGCTGCTGTAAAAGTATTGGCCTATTCTAGCGCTAATAGTATTAAATTAAGATGGGCAGCTAATGAGCCCTTAGCTTGGAAAAAAGGCAATGAGTATGGGTATTTAATAGAAAGGTATACCATTTCAAAAAATGGAGAAGCTGTTTTGCCTGTAGAGGGTACTATGGTCACCGCCTACCCATTATTACCAAAACCTTTAGCAGAATGGGAAACCATTGCCACTACTGATGATAATGCTGCTGTAATAGCGCAAGCTATTCATGGAGAAGGATTTGATGTAGATGCTGGTGGTGGAATGGGCGAAATTATGGCCATAAACGATCAGTTAGAACAGCGCTTTACCTTTGCATTAATGGCTGCTGAACAAAGCTTTGATGCCTCATTAATAGCAGGTTGGGCTTATATTGATGAAAACGTAAACCCAGGAGAAAAATACCTCTATAAAATAAAAATAGCCCTACCCATTGATAGTAAATATAATGTAAAAGAAGGTAGTGTATACGCTAGTCTAGACTTTGCTGAAGAATTGCCAAAGCCTATAGGCTTTACTAGTATTTTTGCCGATAGCAATGTGATGCTCAATTGGAATTTTAATCTATTACAAAAAACCTATAGTAGTTACCTGCTAGAAAGATCAATAGATGGCAATACTTTTAAAAAAGTAAATGGACAACCCATTTTTAATGCGCAAGATACCAAACAAGGGCAGCAAGTATCTTTATTTTATAACGATTCAATCTCTAATGATAAAACCTACTATTATCGTGTAAAGGGACTTACACCTTTTGGTGATGTTGGGCCACCTTCAGCTGTAGAATCGGGTATGGGTAGAGAAGTTCTGGATTATACACCGCATATCACTAGAAAAAGAATAGCTACAAATACAGCCGTAGAAATAGAATGGGAATTTGCCCAAGAAGGGAATGCAGTTATTTCTGGATTTGAATTGAGGAAAGCTAGCAAAGCAGAAGGTCCTTATAAAACCGTAGTCGCTAATATTGCCCCAACAGCTAGAAAAGCAAATTATATTGGTTTAGGCAGAATTAATTACTTTTCTGTAGTAGCTATAGGAAAAAATGGAACCGAAAAACCTTCCTTTCCAGCAATAATACAGCCCGTAGATTCTATTCCGCCGAAACCTCCTGTAGCACTTTTAGGAACTATTGACACTACTGGCATCGTTCAACTTACTTGGAAAGCAAATGAGGAACTAGATATATCTGGATATCGCATTTTTAGAGCAAATAACCCAAATGCAGAATTCTCACAACTTACTCTAAAACCAACAAGAGAAAATACATATACAGATACTGTTCAGATCCGTAATTTAAATACAAATCTATATTATAAAGTTATGGCTGTCGATCAACGTTATAATCAGTCAGACCTTTCTGAAATGTTGACCATAGAAAAACCAGACCTTATTCCCCCTTCTCCACCCGTAATAAAAGAGTATACAAGTACTGAAAAAGGGATAACAATAAACTGGGTGCCAAGTTCAAGTGAAGATGTAATTGGACATGTAATCTATAGAAAAGCACTATCAAGTGAAGAAGAGCGTTGGGAACAATTAGCAGTAATTTCTACAGAAGAAAATATAACTTTATATACTGATGCCGCTATTTCTTCCAACCAATCCTATGCATACACACTTGTAGCCAAAGATAAAACTGGTTGGGAGAGTACGCCTTCTAATCAATTGGTCATTAAAGCGCCTAAAAAATTGTTTGCTAGTGCTATAACACGCTTTAATGGTGTTGTAGATAGAGAACTTAGGCTTATTCGGCTTTCTTGGAAAGCAGAAAGTACCAATGCTTCAGAATTTCTTATTTATCGTGCTACAGATGATAATCCGTTAACGCTTTACAAAACTATAAGTGCTGAAAAAAATAATTATGTTGACAGTAATTTGGTGATTAATAAAAATTATAAATACGGTTTAAGGTTAGTAGAAAAAGATGGTTCCCAATCCCAAATAAAAGAAATTAAAGTAATTTATTGATTAATAAAAATTGATATTATGAAAAAGTCCCAAATACTTTTATGCATTTTAACATTCCTCCTTTTTTTTGGAAATACTATTTATGCGCAATACAGATATAAAGTAGATTATGAACTAGAGGTATTTTTCTCGTCTGCAGGCCCAACACAACGCTTTTCAGTTAGGCTCGCTAATTCTGTAGGCGATACCAGTGGTCCCCAAATATTTAGTACAACGGTACAAAATGGTCCGCTTGAAACAGCTTACATAGAATCTGACAGAATAGTTTCATCGAATCAGCTATATACAGGAATAACAACAGGTAATCGTTATTATGATTTTTGTGATATACCAAGCAATAATACATGGCTGATGGGTAATCGCGGTGATGTTTATAATTTTAACGTCCATCTGATCGAGACTTTCTCAACAGTTAATAATTACAGTTCGCTAAATACAACTATTCCTGAATGTGAAACATCATCATTACAGGTGTATCGAAATTCTTGCGGTACTGCAACATATGCCGTACAATACCAGATAGGCAGTAGTTCAGTTTGGCAAACATTACTTATTTATGGAAGGAGATCTAGTTCTTTTAGTTTTCAAAAAAGTGATTTTCCTGGCTTAGATAATTTTGAAAATCTAAGATTAAGATTGCAATACAACAACACAGGAACCATTGAATATTCAGATGTCCTCACCTATTCCTATATTCCCTGTTCACCAAACCTAAGTGGTCCACCTATTGTTACAGACACTAATTGTTCTGATAGTTCTGATGGAGGGTTTACACTCACTTTTGATAGACCTTTAGACACTAATGAAGAACTTCGTATGACTTTAAGAGGCCTAACACCAGAAGGGCTTAGAATTCCAGAATCTGATGCAGCTTCTTTAATCCTTGGTCCTGGTAATACTTTTGTTTGGCCTAGTGGAATTGCCCCTGGGAACTATGAGCTTATTTATCAGTCTTTTTTACTCAATGGGCCAGGTAGTGCTGATGATACCCCTACTAGTACAGGTATCACAGAAGCTTTTGTAGTCAATAGTCCTAGTGCGGTAACTGTTGCTACCAATACTATTGTACAACCCATTTGTAGTGGTGATACAGGTTCGGTAAGCCTTACTGCCACTGGTGGTAAAAGCGGGGGTACTTATCAATATTCCAGAGATAATGGTGCTACTTGGCAAGCATCACCAAACTTTACAGGACTAACACCAGGAACTACCTATACCTTTAGAAGCAGGCTCATTTTTACAGGGGGCGTAGCATGTATCTCACCAACAAATATTAGTGTGGCTATAAATACGATATCCAATCCGATTGTAGTTAATACTGCTACGGTAACTCAAGAGGCCTCTTATACAGAAGCTTCTGATGGTATTGTCCGTGTGAATATTGCTAACGGAGCTCCTAATTTTACCTATGAAGCAAGAAGTGGTGGTGTTAATGGTACTCTTATAGCCAGTTCCTCTTCTGCGAACCGTTTTGCGGATATTACAGGGCTTCCTGCCGGCACATATACCATACGTGTGGTAGATGCTAATGGTTGTAGTGCTATATTTAACAGCGCTGTTACAGTAACGACTACCCCTGTGCCTAACATAGGAACGCCTTCGATAACTCCTATTTCCTGTTTTAATGATGCTAATGGTGATATTGCTATTACTGTATCTGGGGGCAGGGCACCTTATAATTTTAGTTGGTCTAAAGATGGTACTGAATTAGAGAATAGTACTTTCTCTGGTGGCTCATTTATCCGTGGTAATCTTAGTGCGGGTAGGTATACCCTAACTGTTGCATCATTAGGTGCGCCATTAACAGTTCCTGCGGCTACAACAATGCGTACTATTGTATTAAATAATCCTGCACAGCTAACCATAGCTAATGCTGTCGCCAATGCTATCTCCTGCTTTGGGGAGAATGATGGGGCTATAAATGTTAATGTTAACGGGGGTACTGCTCCATATCGCTATCGTATTGCGAATGCTGGTGGGTTTACTCCTTTTTCTGGAAATGCTGTTTCTATTCCTGTGGCTACTGCTGGGAACTATCCTTTATATATTCGGGATGCTAATAATTGTGAGGCGATCTATTCTGGATCGTTAAGCATCATTGAACCACCTGCTATTACACTTAATGAAGTTTTGGCTGCTCATGTTGATAATACCATTAATGCGGGGACTACTGGAGTATTGGAAGTAGCTATAGCCAATAATAGCGGAATAACTACATATAACTGGACTCGTAATGGGCTTGCCTTTACCCCTCCAACCGGGTCTACAAATACTCGCTTGGTTAATTTACCTGCGGGGAATTATGGACTTACGGTTAGCGATGCAAATGGTTGTTCTGCTAGCATTGCTGCTCCAATTGTAATTACTGAACCTGGTCCTTTAGAGATTACATCCTTGACCAATGGTAAGAATGATGTCTTGTGTAAAGGAGAAAATACAGGAGCTATAACGGCCACTGTAACGGGTACACCTCCTTTTAATTTTGTTTGGGAAAAACAAGGAGACCCTGGTTTTACGGCTCCTAATAGAGCAACTATTACGGGGTTAGAAGCGGGTACTTATGCTTTAAGGCTTACTGACGCAACACCTACTCCAGAGGTAAGGCTTGAGGTGACCATAACCGAGCCTGCGCTTGCCTTAAGTGCTACTCCTATACCAACAAATGTATCTTGCTTTGGCGCTACTAATGGGGCTATTACAATAAACCCTGTTGGGGGAACTGCTCCTTATACATTCTCTTTAAATGGAGGTGCTCTGCAATCAGGTAATACCTTTACAAATCTAAGACCTGCCTCCTACTCTATTGATGTGCGTGATGCAAACAACTGTAGATTTGGTACTACAGCAATAATTGGAGAACCTGAAATGCTCCTTGTAAATCTTGATAATACTACAGATGTATCGGCATCTGGTGGTGCTGATGGGGCTTTAGCGGTTTCTATTTCTGGAGGTACCAGACCTTATGCCCTTACTTGGACCGGGCCTGGATTCTCTAGTACCGCTCAAAATATCTCTGGGTTAAGGGCTGGCACCTATACCTTAGAAGTACGTGATGCTAATCATATAAATAATGCCAGTGGGTGTTATGCTATCCAAAGTTTTTCTATAGCAGAACCTGGACCCCTATCTATTGATAATGTTGTGGTTACTAATGTAACCTGTAAAGGACAGGCCACTGGTGCTATTGTGACTACGGTTTCTGGTAATGCTCCTATATCGTATACTTGGAGTGTTGGAGGATCAGTAATTGCTAGTGCTACAACCAATACCTTACAAGATGTGGTTGCAGGTACATATACCTTAACTATAGCTGACATTACAGCAAATCCTCCAGTGACTTTAGATATTACTATCGATGAGCCTTTAGAGGTACTATCAGCAACTGGTGCTGCTTTTGATGCAACTTGTAATCAGGCTACTGATGGGAGAATACAAATTAATGCCAGTGGTGGTACGCCGCCTTATACCTATGCGCTAGATGGAGGAGCTTTTGGTACGGATAATAATTTTACCAATCTGGGGGCTCAAAGTTATACTGCTACGGTAAGAGATGCTAATAATTGTGCGTTTACTATTCCGAATCCTATCCGTATTGATCAACCGCAACCGATGGGATTATTAATCGATACACAAAAAAATCTTTTGGCAGCTAATGCTAATGATGGCGCTATTGCTATTACACCCTTTGGTGGAACTCCGCCTTATAGTTTTAGTTGGACTGCAGATAATGGGTTCTCTTCTACCGAGCAAAATATTAGTGGCTTAGCTGGTGGTAGGTATACTCTTGTAATTCAGGATGCTAACTACAATATCGCTCTCAATGCTGAGTGTACGTATTCCCAATCTTTTGTCATAGAGGAACCTAGTGTATTATTAGCCGAGATCAATCAAAGTGTTTTCTTAGAGTGTAAAGATGATGACTTTGCCGAACTTATCGCCAATGCGCAAGGTGGTGTGCCTCCATATTCTTATCAGTGGTTCCAAGTAAATAATGGGAGGAATACACCTCTGAATGAAACTTCTACTATTCTGGCTGATCTGGCTGTTGGAGAATATTTTGTAAGGGTTACCGATGCCAATGCTATTAGTGCTAATGCAGCAAGTATAGTTATTACGGAACCGGATCGCCTTAACATTTTACTCAATAGTAAAACGGATATTCTTTGTCAAGGTTTAGCTACCGGAGCTATTGATCTAACAGTTAGTGGAGGGACTACACCTTATCGATATCTTTGGAGTAATGGAAGTACTACCCAAAGTTTAAATGCAATCCCTTCTGGGGTATATATGTTAGATGTGGTAGATGCTAATGGCTGTAGTGCCGCTATTGAAGTTACTATTGAGGAACCTAATAATCCATTGGCTATTGCTGATGTAAACCAAACAAATGCTTCTGAATATCTGGCTGATGATGCTAGTATTGCACTATCTCTCGCTGGGGGAACACTCCCCTATGCCATTGCGTGGACCAGAGCTTCTGATAATGCTAATGTGGGGAATACTGAGAGTATTACCAACTTAAATGCTGATTTTTATACGGTATTGATAACGGATGCCAATGGATGTACACTAACACAGACGTATGAAATTACACAACCGGATATTGTGGAAGAGAACATTGTGCATCCCATCTGTAATGGAGAAGCGAATGGGAGTATCCGTTTACAGGTAAATCAAGGGAATGGTAATTTCTCTTACCTGTGGAGTAATGGTGAAACTACCAATACCATAACGGATTTGGCTGCAGGAACCTACTCGGTAATTATAACTGGATTACCTAATGGTACTCTAGAACGTTCCTATACTTTGTTAGATCCTGAACCCTTGTCCGTAGCACTCGGGGAAGATAGAACCTTATGCCTTGGGCAATCTGTAGTACTTGATGTAACTAGAACTGATGCTACTTATCTATGGAGTGCTGATAATGGTTTTACCAGCACACAACCTATGGTAACGCTTACTGATCAAGGTATTTATCAGCTAATAGTTACTACTGCTTCTGGGTGTACTGCTACCGGAAGTATTAGTATTACAACTAGTGCAGAGGATATTGCAGCGGAATTTGTAATCTCTAGCCAAGCTTTTACTGGGGAGACCGTTTATGCGGTTGATACGAGCAACCCAAGACCTGAAACGATTGCTTGGATATTACCTGAAGGTGCAACCATAATTAATCAAAACCAAGATGAGGCGGAAATGCTGTTTGAGCAACCTGGTGAATATCAAGTAACTTTAATGACGCAAAGAGGAGCTTGTACGGAAAGCCAAACCAAAACTATTATCATTATTGATCGTGATGCTTCTGTTGCTATCGAAGAAAAAAACAATACAAAACCCATTGGAGAGTTTATCGTTTACCCCAATCCTACTTCAGGAAAATTTACAGCAGATGTAAACCTCCCTGAAAGAGGAAATATCGCTATTAAAATCTTCAGCTTCGCAAACAATCAAATGATTGCCAATAAAAAAGATAGAGGTACTGATTCTTATAAAATGGAATTCGATATTGCTGGTGTACCCGCTGGAGTATATGCCGTACTACTCGAAACACCACAAGGAAATACACTTAGAAAAATTATTGTAAGATAAAAATTAAAGCCATTCAAAGTATTATGACTTAAAACATCTAGCCAGATAAAAAAAAGAGCAGTCTTGTAATAAGACTGCTCGCTTTGTTTTTATATGCAAACACAATGTTTCTATGGCTAAACTTTATTGTATTTGCAACTCCGTTTTCTTAAACCTTGTTTTTGGTGCTTCACACACTGCACAACAATATACGTCTGGTAGTGCCTCAAAAGAAACCCCTTTAGCAATTCCTGCTTTTACATCTCCATATTGCTCATCGTATACTGTAAAGCAGTCTCGGCATTGGTATACTTCATTAGCTGTCTTTACAGGCTCTTCAAGTATTTTTTCTTTTGTTTCTTCTTGATCTAAAGACTCAAAATATTTTTTACTCAATTCCATCAATAAGCCTGGGAGTTCTATCTTATCTACATCTAAAGCATAGGCCTCATAACGTAAGGTATTGGGATTAAAATTTTTAAAATGAAGTACGTTATAGGTTGGTCTTACTTCAAAACCTTGTACTAAAGTGGGTTGTGAGTTTTTTTCTATGATTATAGATGCAAAATGCGATCTTTTCCCAACATCATTGGTTAAGCCAAAAGTAAGTCCATAGGTACTAATATCATTCTGATCAAAACTACGTACCAAAAACTTTTTAAGCTCTAACATTTCTAGATCATCAACGGGTACATGCCAGTTCATCTCTAATTGAGAATGCCGTACGTTTATGCCTCGTTTGCCTAAGAGACGTTCTAAAGCTACCCTACTCTTATTTTTTATTCCCTTTATAATAAACGATTTCCAAGGGGTTATACAAATCTTACCAATTGCATTATCTAAGCAAAAACCACAGAGTTCTTTTAAAAAGCTTAAATCGTATCTATTATTACGCCAATAGAGCCCTAACCAATACTGGTCTATCCCCATACGGTTCATTCCCTCATAATAAGGAAAGGTTAAATATGGTGCGTTTAATGGTTTTTCTATTGTTTTATTATTGGTGTCTATATTCTTATTCAAGATAAAAAATAGCTCTTCTACGTCTCCAACATCTTCATATATGACTTCTATTGCTTTGGCAATTTTATTAATATCCCAACTGTAAATTAATACTGGGTAAAAAGCAGCTGCTTTCCAATTAGGAAGGTTGATATTTAAATACCAATAGTCTTCATTTTCTGAAGCAATAAAGTTTAAGTTTCCATTAAATATGGGGACTAAACGTTGTTTTGGGTCAGTAATATTAATCTTTAGTTTGGGCGAAAAATCAAACTGTTCTAAGATATACAGGTAGGTAGATCCTTTTAACCAATAGGTCATATCAAAAATATCTGCAGAAACATAAGAGCAAACGATATTCTGATAGCTGCGCTCTCCAATAATATCAGTATTATATTTAGAGAGACTTTCTAGTTGTTCTTCTTTTACATCATTTAACGGAAAAAGCAAATCTTGTCTAGAACCAAAATACACTTCTTTTAGTCCTGCTGCTTCTAGCATTGTAATAATGTCCTTAAGTTCTCCTGGAGAGGTAACGCCTCCTTTGATTAAAATACGATGTAAATCATCATTCATACAAATCTTATTTTGCTATTTGCAATTCTTCGTCTAATAAATATTTTACTTCTGGTTTACAACTTCCGCATCCTAAACCGGCTCCAGTTTGTGCGCATAATTCTTTAAAATCATCGCATCCGTTTCGGATAGCATCAATAACATTGCCTTCTCCTACTTGACTACAAGAACAAATTAATTTTCCTTTTAATGGTACTGCATTTGTTGCTCCTCTTAATAATTCATCTCGTTTTTCAGAAAGTTCTATCTCCTCTTCAATTAATCTTTTAAACTCAGCAAATTCATTTTTATCTCCCATTAAAATAGCTCCAACAAGAATATCGTCTTTAACAATGCACTTTTTATAAAAACGTTTCCGAACATCCATTAAAATAATTTCTTCATAACTAGAATCTTCTTTTGGTGCATTTACCATTCCGATACTACAGAGGTCCAAATTTTCGAACTTTAAAATATTCATTAAAACGGAACCATTATACCTGCTGCTTAAATCTCCTAAAATATAATTTGCAGCAATATCAGCTTGTTGTTCTGCTGCTGAAGTTATTCCAAAAAGTGAGCTGTTGTATTCAGCAATTTCTCCTAATGCAAAAATAGAAGGATTGTTGGTTTGTAAATATGAGTTTACAAGTACGCCTCTTCTTGTTTTTAATCCTGCTTTTTTTGCAAGTTCTATATTAGGACGTGTTCCTATAGCATATACAATGGCGTTACATTGAATGGTTCTCCCTGTTTTTAAATTGACTAATAATGAAAAATTGGTGTCTTTTTCTTCAAATACAGTACTTACTTCATTGTCAAAATATAAATTAATGCCTCTTTCGGTAACATCTTCTGCTAATAATCTACTCGCTACATTATCTAACTGGCGTTCCATTAAACGCGGTGCACGTTGTACAATACTAATATTGATATTTATTTTCTTTAGTGCGGCAGCGAGTTCTAGGCCTAAAAGTCCACCCCCAACAATAACTACATGTTGCTCTTCTTTTGGTAGTTGGGTAGCTGCAAGGTATTTTTTAAGCCGATCCGCATCACCTCTTTCACGCATGGTAAACCTACCGCTTTGCCCCATTTGAACTTCACTAGGCACAAAAGCTCTACTTCCAGTTGCCATGATTAATAGATCATAAGAATGCTCTTTTCCTTGTGCATCAGTTACTATTTTATTTTCCTCATCAATAGCTACTATTCCGTTATTTGGATGTAATGTAACTTCTAATTTATTTAATTCTCCTTTTTTAAGTTTTTCTAAAGATTCCCAAGAAAGCTCATCACTAACATATTCTGGTAATAATACTCTATTATAAAACGGATTATCTTCTTTAGAAAATACATGCAATTCGTCTACTTGGTTTTTTTCTCTATAGCTCTGAATAAATCTGTAGGCTGCAGCACCAGCTCCAACTACTACAACTTTCTGTTGTTCTTTTTTGTACTTGCTAACTTCTACAGCACAATATTTAAAATCGGGTTCTTTAGATATTGGATCTACCAAATCATTTGTTAGGTTATTAGCCCTACCAAAATCACGATTTAAAATTTTACCCCAATGCATGGGTAAAAACACTACTCTTTCTCTAATATCTGGATTAATCGTTACTTTTACTTGTACTTCTCCTCTTCTACTCTTAATCACTGCGATATCTCCATCTTTTAATTGACGTACATGTGCATCTACCAAATTCATTTCTAAAAAAGGTTCTGGAATATGAGTAAGCAATCGTTTTACTTTTCCTGTTTTGGTACGGGTATGCCACTGATCTCTAATTCTTCCAGTATTTAGAATTAATGAAAAATCAGCATTTGTTTCTTCAGATTTATTATACAATACAGATGGCGCATTAAAATGTGCTTTGGTATCGCTGGTATAAAATACTTTATCTTGAAAAAGGCGTGGAGTACCTTTATGGGTTTTATGAGGTACTGGCCATTGGAAGCTGCCTTCAGTTTGCAAACGGTGATACGATAGCCCAGAGATATCTATATGTGTTCCTTTAGTAAGCAGGCAATGCTCATCATATACTTCACTGGCATTATTATAATCAAAACCTTTAAAACCCATTTTTTGCGCAAAACGCCAAAGAATTTCTGCATCTGGCAAGGCTTCTCCCGGAGCATCTATTACTTTTGGCAAATAACTAATTCTACGTTCAGAATTGGTCATGGTTCCTTCTTTTTCTAACCAGCCTGCTGCAGGCAATACGAGATCTGCATAGGTACTGGTTTCAGAATTTTTTGAAATATCTTGTACCACTACAAAACTGGCTTTTTCTAAAGCCCGTTCTATTTTACGCGCATTTGGCATACTTACTACCGGATTGGTACAAATAATCCAAATGGCTTTTAGTTTACCTTTCTCTAGGGCATCGAACATTTCTGTTGCCGTATATCCTGGATTTGGTTGTATGGGCTTACTTCCCCAAAAATCGGAAACTTCTTTTCTATGTTTAGCGTTTCCTAAATCTTTATGTGCTGCTAGCAGGTTTGCCATTCCGCCAACTTCTCTCCCCCCCATGGCATTGGGCTGTCCTGTTAACGAGAATGGTCCTGATCCTGGCTTTCCAATTTGCCCAGTTAGTAAGGAAAGGTTTATTAAAGATACATTTTTGGGTACTCCAATAACGCTTTGGTTTAGCCCCATAGTCCACATGCTTATAAAATTCCCCGCATCTCCAATATAATCCGCTGCTTTACGAATTTCAGCCGCAGTTATTCCACACTTTTCTGCTGCTTTACGTATGGATAGTGAAAACGCCATTTCTTTTACTGCTGTGAAATTAGAAGTATGGTTTTTTATAAAATTCTTATCTATTTTACGCTTCTCTATTAACCATCTGGCGATAGCATTGTACAAAATAACATCAGTACCCGGTAAAATTTGCAAGTGTAAATCTGCTGTGGCACAAGTTTGCGTTTTTCTAGGATCTACAACTATTATTTTTATTTCTGGATGCTCTTCTTTTCGTTTTTCTATACGTCTAAAGAGAATGGGATGGCACCATGCTGGGTTTGCACCTGCAATTAAAAAGCAATCTGCCAATTCTATATCTTCATAGGCAATAGGAACAGAATCTTCTCCTACGGTTTTTTTGTAGCCTACCACAGCAGAACTCATACAAAGTCTGGAATTGGTATCTATATTATTGGTTCCTATAAATCCCTTTGTTAGTTTATTTACTAAGTAATACTCTTCTGTTAGGCATTGCCCAGAAACATAAAAGCCAACACTGTCTGGTCCGTGTTTTTCTATAATGCTTTTAAAAACGCCAACAGCTCTATCTAAAGCGGTATCCCAAGATACTCTTTGCATAGGGTGGTTTCTACTCCAACGCATTTCTGGATACAAGATACGGTCTGTAGTATCTTGTGCTACATAGTTTAGGTTTTTACCTTTGGAACAGAGCATTCCTTTATTGGTTGGGTAGTCTGGGTTTCCTTCCACATTAATATTCCCCTTAGTATCTTTATCCACTAAAATACCACAGCCAACGCCGCAATAGGAACAAATTGTTTTATGCTGGTTTTCTTTTTGCATACGTAAAAGCAAATAAATCTATATTAAGATCTTGTTTGAAGATGGGAAATTACAAAAATACGTATAAATACGTAGTGTTTATTTCGCAATAGTTATTCTATATTCTGGGAGAATGATAATTATTTGCAAGTGAAAATAGGATTTATGGAATAGATCACCAAAAATTTAATGCTTTGAGGATTTAATTTTTCTGGTTATTAAAAAAGTAAGTAGTCCACTACCATATGCAAATACTGGTGTTATAATATTGATATAATCTGATAAAATGGAAAAATTTGTATCAAAATATTCAGAATTATTAAGTGTATTTGGGCTTGGATCTTCAAAAAAAAAGATCTCCAACAATTGAAATCGTATTAAATCCAATTAATGTTATAGGACCTGCAACAAATCTATAATACACAAATACTAATGAAATAAAAACCCATAATATGGTAAGCACTTTATATATTATTTTAGTAGTAAAATAGCTATATAAATAATACCCTAAACTAAAAATATTTACCAGTGGAATCCAATTTAAATATTTCTTTTTATGAATAATATGCTGATTTAGAACAATTACAAAAAGAATCATTGAAAGGAACATTAGCGTCTGAGAAATGATACTAAGAGTAAAAAAGATAATACTTAGTTTTGGATAATATCCAAGAAATGGTTCTTCATTATTTGGTAAAATATGTCCGCTAGCATGATAAAAGTCATCTGGCCAAAAACTCCATGAAAACCATATAGACCAATATTCTAGTATAGGAAAATAAATAATTAAAAAAAGTAGAAGTGTACCAATTAAGTACTTTTCTAAAACATTTTTTTTATGTCTTATTAAATAGGTCGCTACAAGAATTGGAATTCCTATAGAAATTAGTATGGTTATAACAATCTCTGAATTGTTATTGCTAACGAACATATATAATAATTAAAGTTAGCTATTATTATATTAATTTCTACTGATGCTTAAATCCCATTTTCTTAAATCGAAATTCAGAATATTTTGGTGCAAAATTAATAGTATCTCTATATTCAAATGTTTTAGTTATTTTACTGTTCAATTGAATTTTAGTGATCATTAATTGCTTTTCGTATGAATTTTCAAGAAGGATAATCGTTGAATCATTTTCCCAAAACACATCTTCAACCCATTGTGAAGGTCCTCTAAATCCAATTCGAGATACTTTCTTGGTTTCAATATCAATTAAATTTATTGCTTGATCTGGTGAATAAGAAAGGGTTTTGTCTTTGTTAAAAGTCCATTGATAACTATCAAAATCAATATATTGTTTTTTATCAGCTCTAAAAACTAAAAAATCTGAATAGATTGGATCAAAATTTTTATCAAAATTCCCAAAAACATCTCCTTGAGTTATTGTCATAGAATCAATAGACTTAAGTTCAAAATAATTTAATCGGAAATTAGGATCTACTTCTTGATAAAATTCTACCCATTGTTTCAAGGTACTATTTGAGTCTTTATCTAATGATAACTTTTCCAATTCCATATTTGATTCAATTCTTTTGGAAATGTTCTCAGAATCTTTCTTTTTGTCTACACAACTAAAAGTCAGAAATATTAATATATAAATTATATATATTTTTACTTTACCATTAATTAATTTAAACCAACCCAAACTCCTGTGCTTTCTTAGATAAATCAATCAAATTTTTTACTTCCATTTTACGCATTAGATTAAACCGATGGGTTTCTACCGTACGTTTGCTATTTTGTAGTTTTTCTGAAATCTGTTTATTGGTCAACCCTGATAAAACCAATTGTAGTATTTGTAATTCTTTATTGGTTAAATCAAAAGCATTGTTTGTTTTTACAGCGGGTTTTTCTGTTACCTCTGTTGTTGTAGAATTCAATAAATTATTCACTAATACATTAGAAATAGCACCACTAAAATATTTTCCGCCTTGTTGTACAGTATGTATAGCTTTTAAAAACTCAGTCTTGCCCGTATCTTTTAAAAGATAGCCGTTAGCTCCCGCTTTTACCGATTTTAAAATATACTCCTCAGAATCGTGCATGGAAAGAATAATTGTTTTAATCGGGATATTATTTTTGTTAAGCTGCTCCACCGCTTCAATGCCAGTAAGTTTTGGCATTCTAATATCTATAATTAATACGTCTGGTTTTTTTTCTTTAACGATTGCTATAGCCTCTATACCGTTAGAAACTTCTCCTATGACCTCTAAATCTTGTTCACTTTCTAATAAGGCTCTAATGCCATCTCTAACCAAAGCATGATCATCTGCTAATATAATACGTATTTTACTGCTCAATTTGTGTTGTTTAAAGGGTTAAACCCGCTTCATGCATTAGAAAATCTATTACATCTTCGACATCCTTCAAATACTGCCACTCTAATTCATTTTTTAATTTAACCATAGCGATGCTATGCTAAAATTAAGAAAACACCAGTATTTATTCTATCCCAAAGCTTCATTACGAAGTTCTAATATATAAAGCGGGTTAAATATAAGAAATTACGTAGAACTACTTATTTGTTTCCTTCTGCTTCGCTTATCACTTTTTGTTGTTGTTGTCTTAGACTTCGTTAAGGGCAAGGGCGATTAAATAAAAAAGTTAAACTACTAAACAAATAAACTCCTAAACTTTTTTATAAATTTATAAACTTAACTAACATTAGTTTCTACACCCCTAAAGTCCTCTCAAGGAGACAATACTCTAATAAACTTATAACTAAATAAAAAAATAAGCCACCACAACCGAAATTGTGATAGCTTATCAGCTAACATAATAATTAATTAAATTACTATTTTGTAGTATTTAAAAATTTAGGTTTTATAATTAACATGGCCCAAGCCCAATTTTGTATGTCTTTAGCATCTGCTTCTGCAACACCATTTAACTCATACAAACCATCATTTGCAAACATATGAGAATAGCCTATTTTTAAGGCATATCCTTTAAATTTTTGTGTGTATACCAAATCTAATTCTGTACCTAGAGCTTTCTCACCACTTGCTAATTCTTGTTCTCCACTAAAGTTTAATACTTTAGCTAACAAGCTAGATTTTTCTCCTAATTTAAAATTAGCGCTAGCGTGGATATCTATTAAACCAACCTTATTGATATGATTCCCAACATAGAAATAATCCATAAAACCATTGAACTTATGATTTGTTCCAAAAGTTGGTAAAAAAGCTTCTGTTTCGCCAACTGTAGTGGCATCATCACCACTAATAATTTCTATTCCTAATCCTAAACCTACTTTACTAGTCGCTTTATAATTTAACTCTAAGCCTAATAAATACGCTCCGCTAATATCTAAACCAGTAAAAAATTCCCCTCCTTGGATGTATGCATTTGCAGAAGCTCCAAAGCTATTTTTATTATATTTTAAATGTGTTCCTAAAGTGTAAGTACTATTTATACCATCAGCTACACCAGCATCATCAAAATTCTGAAAACCATTATTTACAGCAAGAAAACTTCCTGAGAAATTCTCCCATTTTTGATTTAAATGTACAAATTGCATGGTCTTATACTGAAAAGGATTATTTGCTGGAAATTCTGTTCCTTGGTTCTTAAAACCAAATAAGGGACCTGGTTCCTCATCTAAATCTTGATTGAATGCTAGTCCAAAATCAAAAGAAAATTTAGCTGACTTATGTCTTATTAAAGCGGCATCATGATTTCTCCCTTGTTGTGCCCAATCTAAGCCACCAAAAAATCGTTGATCATCATAAGAAAGCATTTGCCTACCAACTTTAGTAGACCAGTTACCACCTAATTTTAAATCTGCCCAAGCTTCAAAAACAGAAAATGAGTTATTTGCATCCACTGGGATTAGTTGTGGATTTTCTCCCCAAACGGCAACATCTTGCAGGCTTAGAAAAAATTTATACGATTCTGTTTGATACCCCGCATTTAAGCGTGCTCTTGTATTAGTTGCAAAACCTGCATCTACACCATCTGGAATAAGGGTTTGAAAACCATTACGGTATTCTGTTCTTGGCCTAAACTGTCCGTCTAGTGTAAATTGTGCCATTGTAACCTGAATGCCTGAAAATAGTAGTGAAATTAAAAGAATTTGTTTTTTCATAATTTGGCGATTTAAATTTTTTATTTGTTTTATATGGTTATATGATAATTTAGTGTTCTAAAAAATTAATAAGGTGTTGTCTGTATTTGTAATAATCTGGGTGTTCTATAAGTTCTGCTCTATTGCGTGGTCTGGCAAAATCTATTTCTAAAATATCGCCTACTTTAGCTCGTGGTCCTGAGGTCATCATAATGACTCTGTCTGCTAAAAGAATAGATTCATCAACATCATGTGTAATCATTACCGCTGTAATTTTTTCTTGATTCCAAACTTCTACTAAAACATCTTGCAATTCCCCACGGGTAAGAGAGTCTAACATTCCAAAAGGCTCATCTAATAACAGTACTTTAGGCTTTAATGCAAATGCTCTTGCAATACCAACACGTTGTTGCATTCCTTGCGATAGGTCTTTTGCTTTTTTATGCATAGCATCTTCTAGTCCTACTTTAGCCAAGTAATATTTTACAATATCATCTCTATCTTTTTTGGTGCCATGTGCAAATACTTGTTTTACCCCTAACATTACATTATCATAAGCGGTCATCCATGGTAATAAGCTTGGCGATTGAAAAATAACGCCTCTGTCTGGTCCTGGCCCTACTATATTGGTATTACCCGCTACAATAGTTCCTTTAGAAATTGGATTTAAACCAGCAATCATCGTTAACAATGTACTTTTTCCACAACCTGAATGTCCTATAATTGATATAAATTCTTCGTGTTTTACTTTTAAATCTAGATCATCTAAAACCACATAATCTCCTTTTGGTGTAGGGTATATTTTAGTGACTTTACTGATGTCCAGCATGTAATCGTCTCTAAACAATCCATTATTTTGAGTACGAGTGCTATTTTCAACTAGTGTTTGTTCCATAATTTTTCTTTTTACTGATTAGGCTCTCGTTCTTCTAAAAGATCGGTTTCTGATAACTGGTTTTATCTCTGGCAAGTTGTATTCTTTAGTAACTTTAGCTGCGCGCTCTGCTCCTATACGTATTAAATACTCTAAAATTGAATTTCTAAGTTTTTTAAATTCTTCATTTGTATTTAAGGCGGTTTTATCTCTGGGACGTTCTAATTCTACTTTAAAAACAGGTCCCAATGTAGCTTTAGGCCCTGGGCGTAGTGGAATAATTCTATCTGCCATATAGATCCCTTCGTCTACATCATTTGTAATTAATAAAGCAGTTTTTTTATCTGCACTCCATATATTTAAAATCTCATCTTGTAATGTTCCTCTTGTTAAAGCATCTAATGCACTTAAAGGTTCGTCCATTAGAATAACATCTGGACTCATAGACAATGCTCTGGTAACTGATACTCTTTGACGCATCCCTCCAGATAATTCTTTAGGTAGTTTTCCTATAGCATGAGATAAGTTTACCATATCTACATACTTTTCAATACGCTCACCGATTTGTTTTTTGGTCCATTTTTTAAATTTTTCTTTTATGGCCATCCCTACATTATTACGCACATTTAACCAGGGCAATAAGGAATAGTTTTGGAAGATTACGCCTCTTTCATGGCTAGGACCTGTAACTGGTTCGCCTTTATACAATACTTCTCCTTCATCTGGGAATTCTAAACCAGAGATGAGTTTAATTAATGTGGTTTTGCCGCTTCCAGAAAAACCTACAATAGCTACAAATTCTCCTTCTTCAATACGTAAATTAATGTTTCTTAGTACTTCTACACGCTCAGCTCCTGTCCCGTAAGATTTAGATACATTTCTTAGTTCTATATGTGCCATTTCTTTAGTTTTTAGATGGATTATTGTTTTTTATTGCTCTGTAAAAGTCATCAGCTTTTGTACCGAAAACATTAATCTATCTAATAAGAAGCCTATTGCTCCAATTACAAACATTGCCGCTATTATCTTAGCATTAGAATCTCCTGCTCCGTTTTGGAATTCTTCCCAAACAAATGTTCCTAAACCTGGACTTTGAGATAATAATTCTATAGCAATTAATACCATCCAGGCTACAGAAATAGTAATGCGTAATCCTGTAAATATTAATGGAAATGATGAAGGCAAAATTATTTTAAACACTTTTTGACCTACACTTAGGTTTAATACTTTTGCTACGTTGATATAGTCATTATCTACCGAAGAAACCCCCAAAGTAGTATTTACTAAAGTGGCCCACATAGCACATAAACCCACAGCAATAAAAGAGATGATAAAAGAAGTGTCTCCATCATAGCCTAAAAACATAGTTTTTACAATCATATACACTAATAAATACCATACCACAGGCGATACTGGTTTAAAAATCTGTATTAACCAATTAAAGGAAGCTCTTAAGGTTTCGCTTAAACCTAAAATCATCCCTATAGGAACCGCTAGGAATAAGGCTAAAAAGAAACCAGAAAATACCGTTTTTAAACTGGTTAAAATCTGATCTACAAATGAAGGCCTACCTGTATACGTAATTGGCGCTAAGCCATCAACAATTCGTTTTTCATTCATTGCAGCTGTTTTTTCTTCAAAAGCATCTTTTTTAGCGCTTATGATTTTATGATCTGCTATAAGGGTAGAAAAAGCACCTAGAACTTCTGTAGGAGTTGGTAATGAGGTAATTTCACATTCTTTTCCTCCAGATTTTAAACAGGCATCAAATTGTTGCGCTGCTACTTCGCCTCCACTTTTAAATGCAGCCTCTCTTTTGTAAGAAACTTCCATATCATGCAATTGCTTTGCTCCTAATGACCATAGGAGTAAGAATGCTATAATGGATATTATAGGAAGTATTACTTTACGAAAAAGTACTATTGCATTTTTTTTAATTTCTTCTCCCGCTGCTATGCGAATTGCTGGCTCAAAAAAACTTAAACCTACAAAGTTTAAAAGGTGTATTGACTTATCTTTCATAATCGTTTTTTTAGGGAATTAACGTATTGAATTGATTTTTTTAAAAAAATGAAATGGGACTACTGGTTTTAAAGTTTTAGTGAAATCAGGAGAAGCTAGTCATACTCCTCCTGATATCTTATGGTTGAAAAATTCAACACTCCCTAAAACCAAAATTTATTTTTTATTGCTCTTTATTTCCAATTTTAAAACTATTGATATAGCCTATTGGATCTTTACCATCAAACTTATTACCATCTATAAAATCTGTAGTAGCTGGTTTGTAACCGTCTGTAGTTGGAATATCTGATGCAGGAATTTGTCCTTCAGCTACTAATAATTCTGCTGCTTTTTTCCAGATATCTGGACGATAAATATCCTTTGCTTTTGTAGCATACCAATCTGCAGGTTTTGCTTCAGGAATTTGCCCCCATCTGCGCATTTGTGTTAAAAACCAAACTGCGTCAGAATAAAAGGGATATGTTGCATCGTAACGGTAAAATACATTAAAGTCTGGCATCTCTCTTTTATCTCCTTTTTCAAACTCAAAGGTACCTGTCATAGAATTGGCCAATACATTTACTGGTGCACCTACATATTCTGGTCTAGATAAAATTTCAACAGCTTCTGTTCTATTCCCTGGCTCATCTAACCATTTACCTGCTCTAATTAAAGCTTTTGTTATTGCTATTGTAGTGTTGGGATATTTCTCAGTAAATTCTTTTGTTAAAACAAAAACTTTTTCAGGGTTATTTTTCCAGATATCATAGTTTGTTGTTACTGGTACTCCAATACCTTTAAATACAGCTTGTTGGTTCCATGGCTCCCCAACACAGTAGCCATAAATAGTACCCGATTCTAAAGTAGCTGGCATTTGTGGTGGTGGTGTTACTGATAATAATACTTCAGCATCTACTTGTCCTTGGATATTATCTGCTGTATACATCCCAGGGTGAATTCCAGAAGCTGCTAACCAATATCTAATTTCATAGTTGTGTGTAGATACCGGAAAAACCATCCCCATTTTAAACGGCTTACCATTCCCTTTATATTCTTCTATGACTGGCTTTAATGCTTCAGCTGATATTGGATGCACAGGTTTACCAGCGGCATCTTTTTTTACATTAGGTTTCATTTTAGACCAAACATCATTAGAAACAGTAATTCCATTTCCGTTTAAATCCATAGAATATGGCGTTACCAATTCTGCCTGACGTCCAAAACCTGCTTGAGCTGCAATGGGCTGACCTGCTAACATATGCGAGCCATCTAATTGACCATCAATTACTCTATCTAAAATATTTTTCCAGTTAGATTGTGCTTCTACAGAAACATATAAACCTTCATCTTCAAAAAAGCCTTTTTCTTTAGCAATGGCTAATGGTGCCATATCTGTTAACTTTATAAAACCAAACTTTAATTGTGGCTTTTCTATTGTTAACATTTCCGTTTTTGAAGTTGTTTCTGCTTCATCTGTAACTTCTTTTTTCTTTTCTTTACCTCCACAGGCAAAAAGTAAAAGTGCACCTGCTACTAAAAAAGTTGATTTCATTAAGGTTGATTTCATATTGGTCTCGTTTTATATTAAACTACGTATTAATACTTATTCAAGGCAAATTTATACGTATGTGCATTTCTATTTCATGTCATCAACCATAAAGAACTAGCTTTTTACACCATAAAAAAACCTGCTAAAAAGCAGGTTTTAAGAGTATTTTATTGTTTTTCAATCACTTATAAATTCAGTATAGATTTTAAATATTTTAGAATTTATGAACTCTACATTTTTGTTATATAGTTTTATATTTTTTTCAAAAACTTTTTAGTTAATTCATTCTCTTTTTCTTTTCTTTTCTTATCCTTATAGTCAAGTTCTTCTATTTCTAAAACAATTCCCCTTAAATCATCTCTATTCATACACTCAGCAACTCTTTTCATTAAAAAGCTTTGATACCATGTTTTTTCTAAATCTTTTTCTTTTAGTTTTCTAATAAGGAAATCAGTTACTTTTTTGTCATTATTATCTTCAACTAAATCAATTAAACCTATATCAGCATAAGTTAATTTACCTATTTCAAAAAGTGCTTTTCTCAGCTTTAACTTTTGAGCATCATTCAATTCATATTTTCTGATAATAGTATCTTTATCTTGATCATAATATGACATAAAATCACCTCGAGGGGAAAGCTCATAAACTCCTTCCCATCTTGTATTTGTGTTAATAGCGCAAGCTATAAACCAATCTATTGTTTTTTGAATCTTCTCCTCTTCATTTTTTATTTGTAAGATATTTTGCATTTCAATAATTCTAATCTTGTATGATTTATATGCAATTGCATCAATTGTTTTTGAACCATATGAAAGCGCATGTGTTGAATAGTTATTCTTTTGTTTATCTAAAAAAGCTAACACAGTTGTTCCATTTTCATATCTAGCTGGTGAAGGACAAATCATATTAGAATTAAAAATTACCTCTAAAGTGTCTTTTTTTATTTTCCCTTGTAATATTTCTTTAATAACCAATATTGCTTTTGTTTGACTCCAATAGTTTTCAGTTTCTATTTTTTCTATTCGAATTACATCAGCATAAACAATAAATTCTGATTCCATTACCAAATTACGCAAAGGCCTAGGAGTAATTGGATAGGCATATACACTTTGTACAATTCCTGTTAATACAATGGTAATAATAATTTTGAACTTCATATTGATTTATTTAATTAAACCTAACTTCTTTACACACAAAACAAGAATCTAATATTTAAAATTTTAATTAGAATGTGTACTAAAATATATACCAAAAATAATGCCTTAAAAGTGAATCTATTTAATCCATTATCCAAAATTGTAGATATTGGAAAAAGAGCTTAAGGATTAAATAAAAATGATGTTTTTAAATTTCTTTTTAAAATAAACTTTATTAGCAATTGATTTTATAATGTATTGCGTATAATATTTTAATAGTGATTTTTTTTAAGTTTCATTTATTATAATGTTAACAACTATGATAAAACTTAAATTCTAAAAAAAATTAAAGTATGAATTATTAAGAATCCAGATAAAAGTTATGCTCCGAGATTTCCTTTTTGAGTAAAGCAACATCAACAATACCAATTTTTTTTGCTTTAGCCATTATGAGTTCTTCTTTCTTTAAGATTGAGAAAATACGAATGACCTGCTCTTCTGTAGTTCCTGCATAATCTGCATATTCTTTTCGGCTAAGCGGTAAATTTAAAAAACCATTAGTCTGTCCAAATTTTCGGTTGATGTATAATAAAGTATCAATAACACGCTCGCGAACCGTCATTTGAGAAAGCGATTTTACTTTTGCTTCACTCTTATTAAGCTCATTGGCGTAAAAGAGCATTAAATCATACGTGAAAGTAGGGTCGCTATGCAACACTTCTTGTAAAATATCTTTAGAGAAATAGCACAGTACACTATCTTCTAAAGCAATAGCTGCTATGGAATAATATTCGGCAGTTCCAAAGCCTCTGTGCCCTATAATTTCACCTTCTTTAGCAAAACGAACAATTTGTTCTTTACCATTAATCCCTGTTCTAAATACTTTTACTTTCCCTTTTAGGATAAAGAAAAGGCCATTAACAGGTGCTCCTTCTATAATAAATTGTTGTCCTTTTTTACAACGAATTTCTGTTTTACTAGTCTGCGATAATTTAGATACTATAGGCGATCCTATATTTCTTTTAATTAAACAACGCTTATTTTCACACGCCAAACAAGAAAACCCAACTAATGATCCTTTTTTAGTATTCGCGGTAGACTTGTTTAAAGTTGTGATGCTATCTGTCATTTAATTGGTTTTACTTATTTATCAGCCAAAACTAATACGGGTTCTTTTTTTACTTCTTCCGCTACAGCATTCTCATCAGCTGTAGAAAATTTAATGGCTAAAGTTGCTACTGCACAAACAATTACTAAGCAACCAATTATAAAATATCCACTAGAAACTGCATTTGCTGCCGCTAAAGATTGTGCTGCTTTTATAGCTTCTTTGCCAAGAGACTGATTTGCTGCTATAGCATTACTCTCAGCAATAGCAGATTTAGATTTTAATAATAATGCAGCTAAAAATGCGCCTACATTACCCCCTGCACCTACAATTCCAGATATAGACCCTATTGCTTTTTTATTGATGAAAGGAACTACTGAAAATGTGGCTCCTTCTGCCATTTGAACCGTTAGGCTAAAAAGCACCAAAAACAGTACCCCAATAACAAAACTTGTTGTTGTTGAAAAGATAGAAAGCATAATACCTTCTACCGCTAAGATTACGGATAAGAAAAGGACTCTTCCTCGTAAGCCTTTTAATTTCCCGAATTTATCTCCAAAGAAACCACCTAATGTTCTCGCAAAAATATTCATTAGTGCAAAAGACAATACTAGGTTACCAGCTGTTGTACGTTCTAAACCAAAGGTATTTTGCAAATAATCGTCCATAGTGCCATAAACGGTAAGCTCCATTCCAAAACAAGCTGCATAAACTAGAAATAAAATCCAAACTCTATAATCTTTAAGCGTTGACACAAAAGAAACTTCATCCTTTTTAAAGGTTGGCATTTTACCAGTTGCTTTTAATTCCTTAAAATTACCTTGTGGTGTATCTTGTGTAAAGAAATAATAGCATATTCCCATTAGTAAACAAATAACACCTGCTATCACCATAGAGTAACGCCAAGCAATTTCATCAGCAATACCAAAACTTACCACTGCAGCGGCTATTAAAGGCATTCCTAATCTATTAGCGCCTCCACCTAAATTACCCCAACCTGCAGAAGTAGCATTTGCTGTTCCTACAATATTGGGTGCAAACATTATAGAAGTATGGAATTGTGTTATTACAAATGATGCGCCTATAAACCCTATAAATAATCTACAGATTAAAAACTGTAATGGTGTTTGCACAAAACCTATTAGTATAACGGGTATAGCGCCAAGGATTAACAGATAGGTATAACATAAACGCGGTCCGTATGTATCGCAGAGTTTACCAATTATCAATCTCGCAAATACAGTACCTGTTACTGCCAATATAATGGAGTTCCATTTTTGCGATGGACTTAAACCCAAATCTTTTACTACGTCTGGCATAAAAGGAACAATCCCAAACCAGGAGAAGAAGCAAATGAAAAATGCTATGGATGTAATCCAAAAAGTACGGGTAGAGATACTTTTAAAGTTTAATAAATTTAATGTGGTTGCTTTTTGTGGTGTTGTATTCATTAATATCATGTTAGCAAAACAAAGTAAAACAATTAATACGTATTAATACGTATTATAGTAAATTAAAATGATTTTTAATACGTATTATTACGATAAAACAATATTCTGAATGTTGTATTTGCAGAATTATAAATTTATATATCTATTTTTACGAATTATATACATCTTCTTTAACTCCTATAAACAGTATGAGTCAGTAATCATACATGAGAAAAATCCAAACTTATAGGTTGATAACAATTCATTTTAATGCTATAGTAATATTGAAATACGTATGATACATCAAAAAAATAGAGCTACAAATAAAAAAACTTCAAAATCATAAGTATTTAAGGGGATTCGAAGAATATTTTAGTATTCATTGAGTTTCATACTTTCAAAATATACTGGTAAGTTTTGTTGATTTCGCAATAAGGATATCTGATTATTTCGATAAAATCAATAAAAAAATACGTAATAATACTTAATTTTGATTCATAAACTAAACATAAGTACGTATGCAAACTATTATAGTAATCGGAAATGGAATGGTTGGTTATAAGTTTTGTGAAAAATTTATTGCTGAAGCTGGTAAAGAGCAATACAAAATCATTGTTTTTGGAGAAGAACCTCGTGTAGCGTATGACAGAGTGCATTTAAGTGAATTTTTTGAAAATGGAGATGCCGAACGCTTAAGCCTAGCACCAAGATCATGGTATGCTGAAAATAATATAGCGTTATACACTAATGAAAGAGTTACAGATATACATCGTATTACAAAAACAATTACTACACTTAGCGGAAAATCATTTTCTTATGATTATTTAGTGCTTGCTACTGGTTCCGCGCCATTTGTTCCACCGATAAAAGGCGTAGAAAAAAAAGGTGTTTTTGTATACCGTACTATAGAGGATTTAGAAGAAACTATGGCATATGCAGATACCATTAAAGGTGGTAAAGCTGCTGTGCTTGGTGGTGGATTACTAGGTTTAGAAGCTGCAAAAGCTGTTATGGATATGGGCTTAGAACCACATGTAGTAGAATTTGCGCCCCGTTTAATGCCAAGACAGTTAGATGATGTTGGGAGTCAAGCTTTAGAAACTAAAATGAACGAATTAGGAATAAAAGTTCACCTTAATAAAGCTACTAGCCAAATTTCCGGAAATGGTGCTATTACTGGAATGGAATTTAATAGTGGTGATCATCTCGATGTAGATATGTTAGTGATTTCTGCAGGAATTAGACCTAGAGATGAACTTGCTAAAACATGTGACCTAGAAGTAGGTATTCGTGGCGGTATCGTAGTAGATCATACCATGCGTACCTCTGATCCAAATATTTTTGCAATAGGTGAAGTTGCTTTATATAAAGAAATGATATATGGACTAGTAGCGCCAGGCTATGAAATGGCTAGTGTTGCTGTTTCACAAATATTAGGCGGAACTACACTCATGGCAGAAAGTATAGACATGTCTACCAAATTAAAATTAATTGGTGTGGATGTTGCTAGTTTTGGAAATCCTTTTACCTCTGATGAAGAAGCCCATGCTATTGTTTTTGAAAATAAGTTACAAGGTTTATATAAACGAATTAATGTTTCTAAAGATGGAAAAAAATTATTAGGTGGTATTCTGGTAGGCGATGCTGAAGATTATAATATGTTATTGCAATTATACCAAAATGAAATGGCTCTACCTGAGAACCCTGAAGACCTTATTTTAGGTAGCCGTGGTGAAGGTGATACTTCTTTTGGTAGTGCTATGGATTTACCAGACACAGCTGTGGTTTGCTCTTGTGAAGCGGTTACAAAAGGAGCTATTTGCTGCTCTGTTATTGATGATGGTAACGAAACGGTAAAAGCTGTTTCTAAAGCTACTAAAGCTACTAGTGGATGTGGTGGTTGTAAACCTATGGTTTCTGATTTAGTTACCGAAAGTCTAAAAACGTTAGGAAAAACAGTAAAAGTTCAAATTTGCGAGCATTTTGAATATTCCAGACAAGAACTATTTGATTTGGTAAAACTAAGGCAAATACAAGATTACGATGAGCTTTTAGATACTGTAGGCAAAGGAAATGGCTGTGAGGTTTGTAAACCTGCGGTTGCTGCTATTTTTGCGAGTATTTATAACGAAACGGCTAATAAACAAAATACCATACAAGATACTAACGATCGGTATTTAGCCAATATCCAACGAAATGGCACCTATTCTGTAGTCCCTAGAGTTGCAGGCGGAGAAATTTCTCCAAAACAATTGATGGCCATGGGAAGAATTGCACAGAAATACGATTTATATACAAAAATTACGGGCGGACAACGTATTGATATGTTTGGTGCTAAATTGCACGAACTACCACTTATCTGGGAGGAACTCATTGCAGAAGGCTTTGAAACAGGTCAGGCTTACGGAAAATCGTTACGTACAGTAAAAAGCTGTGTAGGGTCTACCTGGTGTAGATATGGGATGGATGAGAGCGTTAGTTTTGCCATAGAAATAGAAAACCGATACAAAGGTATCCGTTCACCACATAAGTTTAAAGGCGGGGTTTCTGGATGCATAAGAGAATGTGCAGAAGCACGTGGTAAAGATTTTGGTTTTATTGCTGTAGAAGGTGGTTGGAATGTGTATGTAGGTGGTAATGGGGGTGCAAATCCTAAACATGCTGAACTATTAGCAGAAAAAGTAGATAAAGAAACGGCTATTAAATATGTAGACCGGTTTATTATGTTCTATATTAAAACAGCTCAGCCATTGATGAGAACTGCTCCTTGGTTAGATAAACTGGAGGGAGGAATTACTTATCTTAAAAATGTGGTTATTAATGATTCTCTTGGTATTGTAGCAGAATTAGATAAAGAAATGCAAAACTTGGTAGACACGTATAAGTGTGAATGGAAAGAAGCAGTAGAAACCCCTGAAATAAGAGCGCGCTATACCCATTTTGTAAATTCTGAAGATACTGATGAAAATATTGAGTTTGTGGCATTAAGAGATCAGAAAATGCCTAAGGAATGGGCTTAGGTTTGAGGTTTGAGGTTTGAGGTTTGAGGTTTGAGGTTTGAGGTTTGAGGAAAATAGTTTTTCTCCATTAGAAAATAAATAAACTTTTTAAACCCATAAACTATCTAAACTAAAATTGAGGATAGAGGATAGAGGAAAAAGGAAAAAGGAAAGAGGAAAGAGGAAAGAGGAAAGAGGAAAGAGGAAAGAGGAAAGAGGAAAATAATTTTTAAAATGCAAAAAATCAACCTTTTAAACTTATAAACCCTTAAACTCATAAACTAGAATAGAGAATAGAGAATAGAGAATAGAGAATAGAGAATAGAGAATAGAGGAAAATAATTTTTAAAATGTATAAAACCCAACCCTATTAACCTTTTAAACTTATAAACCCCTAAACTCATAAACTACTTAATAAACTAAACAAAATGATAGGATTGGAAACATATAAAGCAACAACTGTAGAAGAAGTGAAAGTCTGGTTTAAAGCTGCAGAAATATCTAAATTTCCAAAAAATGGTGGTGCTTGTATTAAGTACAAAGAAAAACAAATAGCGGTTTTTAATTTTACAAGAGAAGGCAAATGGTATGCCTGTCAAAACCTTTGTCCACATAAGATGGAAATGGTGCTTTCTCGCGGGATGATTGGTGAAGACAATATGGAGCCCAAAGTAGCCTGCCCCTTACACAAAAATACGTTTTCATTAAAAACAGGCGAAAACCTAAACGGAACTTTAGATGCAATAGCTACATATCCTGTAAAAATTGAAAATGATGTTGTCTATGTAGGCTTTTCGGAATAAGAACAAGATTATCTATTCTGGTATTAAAAAAGCTAAATAGGTCTTTGTATCTTTGAGTAAAACAAGAATAATACATGCCAAAATCAGAAAAACAACTAAAAGCATTTGCACTTTTTGATGCAGCAAACCAAAAAGACCCTAATACAGAAGTTTACCAAGGAAAAACCTATCCCAAAGAATTGTTATACGCCATGCGTATGACGACTAAATTAGATGATTTTGCACCCAATGCCTCAGAAGAATTACAATTAACAGCACGTTGCCAGCATATTTGCAGATGGGAGATTGCTAGAGATAGTTATGAAATGAACCGTACTGGCTATTTAAAATGGCGGCAAGATCTAAAAGTATATCATGCTAAAAAAGCAGCAGCTATTTTAACCGATGTTGGTTATTCACAAGATAGTATTGATAAAGTTTCTTTTTTGATTCAGAAAAAGCAGTTAAAAAAAAACGAAGAAACACAGGTCTTAGAAGATGTCATCTGTTTGGTTTTTCTAGAGTATTATTTTGAACCCTTTGCGGCAAAACACCCAGAAGAAAAAACAATAGACATTGTTCAAAAAACATGGCGTAAAATGTCTGAGAATGGGCAAAAAACAGCATTAAAACTTCCGTTATCTGAAAACGCAGTAACACTCATTACTAAAGCAATTTCTTAAGGGAATTTATAAAAAATTCATACATTTTAAATGAAAACTGCTAAGAGCAATAAAGCATTAGATACCAGTACATTTCTGAGAATCAGAAAATGGTATTTATTAGCTTTTGCTTGTATCGCCTTAACCATAGTAATTTCTCAGGTATTAATACAAAGACACTTAAATTTGCAATTAAATGATTCTAAAGTCATTAATATTGCAGGGAGACAACGTGCTTTTAGTCAAAAATTAACAAAAGAAGTTTTACTGCTGGGACAAACCACATTCCCAATAGAAAAAGCAAAAATTTTAAATGAAATAAAAGCTACATTAACCATATGGAAAACATCACATAATGCATTACAGTTTGGTAATGACTCCTTAAAATTAGTAGCAGAAAAGGATTCTGAAATTTTAATACTCTTTAAAAAAGCAGCTCCAAATTACACCGCAATGGTAACTGCTGTGGAGGATATTCTTGTAACCCCTATAGTTTCAGAAGAAAAATTCAAAAATGCCACGGGTATACTACTAGCTAACGAACGTTCTTTTTTACAAAAAATGGATACGATTGTGAATACTTATGATATGAGAAGTAAAGAAAAACTACAAAATTTAAAGCACAAAGAATTTTTGCTAGTTGCCTTTTCGCTACTAATTTTACTCTTAGAAATCATATTTATTTTTAAACCATTATCTGTACAAATTAGAAATACAATTACTGATCTTATTACAAGTCAGAAAAAATCTGAAACAAATGCTAAAGAAATTGAACATCTTTATTTAGAAAAAGAAAAATCGTTACAAGAACTACAAGAACTCAATTTTGTTATCGATAATGCTGCATTATTTGCTAGTATCCGTAAAGACGGGAGTATTGTTTTTATTAGTAAGAAATTTTTAAACCTATTAGGGTATCAAAAAAATGATATTAAAAAACCATTATCAGAGATCTTAACTACAGATGAAGGGCAGCAAGAGTATTTAAAAGAAGTTTTAAAAAGTAATCGGAAAAATGTAATTCGTTCGGAAGAATTAAAAATAACAACAAAGTACAAGCAAGAATTTTGGTTAGATATGTCTATTGTTCCCATACAAAAGTCTATTGAAAAGCAAAGTATTCTAATTCTATGTTCTGATATTACTGCCCGTAAAAAGAACGAATTAAAACTAGCACTGCTTACCCAACAAAGTTTTGAAGAGCGCATTTCACAAAAAAAATTACAAGCCAGCCTTGTTGTTGAAGGCCAGGAAGAAGAGCGCAAACGTATCGCTAAAGACATTCATGATGGAATTGGACAAATGTTGACTGCTTTAAAATTTAATATAGAATCTATAAACCTAGATCACAAAGCAAAAACTATTGAAAAGGTTTCGTATCTAAAAGAACTTACGGCTGATCTTATTAAAGGCGTACGTACTGCTACTTTTAATTTAACCCCTCCTGAACTTAGTGATCATGGTATTTTTCCGGCCCTACACAAAATGACTATTGAACTTTCTAAATTAACAGGAAAGAATATTCTTTTCGAAAATACCACAGAAACCACTATTCGATTTGACTCTTTAGCTGAAACAAATATTTACAGAGCAGTACAAGAAGCCGTTAATAATGCTATAAAATATGCTGATGCAAACTATATATTAGTAAATATAAAACATCAAGAAGATATTTTAAGTCTAGTGATATCAGATGACGGTAAAGGTTTTAATATGACTGATTTAGAAAAAACACCAAAAAACGATAGTGATGGTGGTATGGGGCTTTTTTACATGAAAGAACGTATCAGCTATATTAATGGACGCTTATTTATCAATACCATCCCTGGAGAAGGCACACGAGTTACTATTAATTATAAAATAGATGCGTGATTTAATGTTCTTAATTTTTTAAAATCCAAAAGCAACAATACTGAAGATAACTACAAAGCAAATACTAAAGCAAAAAACAAAACAATTAACGTTGGTTCTTACACTTGTTTTTTAAAGACAAAAAACCTGTAAATCTAAGATTTACAGGTTTTGTTTTTGTCGGGGTGGCAGGATTCGAACCTGCGACCTCCGCGTCCCAAACGCGGCGCGATAACCGGGCTACGCTACACCCCGAAGGTTATCCTTATAATGCGGAGAGACAGGGATTCGAACCCTGGGTACCTATTTCTAGGTACGACGATTTAGCAAACCGCTCCTTTCGGCCACTCAGGCACCTCTCCATTTTTTAAAATGCACATTAAAATGCGGTTGCAAATGTACTTTTTAGTAGATTATAACACAACTTTTTTTTAATTTTTTTTATCCTAAAAATATTATTCTGGATACTCTACTCTTAAGTGATAAATATTAGTGAGTTTTTGTTTTAAAATTTTCTTAATTGCTTCTATTTCTTTAAATGTGATATCTGCATTTAAAAATTGATTTGCATTCATTTGAGCTGTAATTATTTTTTCTACAAACTCATCTATCATTAGAAATGTTGGGTTTTTTAAACTCTTAGAAGCCGCTTCAATAGCATCTGCCATCATTAAAATTGCCGTTTCTTTAGAGAATGGAATTGGGCCTGGGTATCTAAAATCTTCTATATCTACCTTCTCATCAATACTTTCTTGCTTTTTATAAAAATAGTAAACTAAGCTAGTTCCGTGGTGTACCCTAATAAAATCAATAACTCTATCCGGAAGGTTATTTTTTCTAGCGATTTCTATCCCTCCAATAACATGATCTATTATAATCCTAGCACTGTCTTTAGGTTGTAATTCATCATGTGGGTTTACATTGGTAATTTGGTTTTCTGTAAAATAGTTAGGATTAATCATTTTACCGATATCATGATACAAAGCACCCACTCTAACCAACATAGCATTAGCTCCAATTTCATTAGCAGCAGCTTCTGCTATATTAGCTACTTGCAATGAATGATGGAAAGTTCCCGGAGCTTTATCGGAAAGTTCTTTAAGTAATTTTGAGTTTGTATCTGATAATTCTAACAAAGAAACATCGGAAACTAAACCAAAAATTTTCTCATAAATATAAATCAAAGGATGTGCTACTAACGTTATTAATCCATTTAGTAGAAATAATCCAAAAACCAACCATTGTATATTTTTTAAATCGCCTTCATGTATAACATGAAAAGCTAAATAACCAATAATATATATTAATGTGATCTGCCCTACCGATATAAATAAATTTGCTCTTTTGTAAAATTCAGAAACGGTAAGTATGGTTACAATACCAGTAATTGTTTGTAGAAAAATATATTCAAAACTATTAGGCACTACAAAACCCAATATAAGCACTGTTAATACATGCACAAAAAGCCCTAAACGAGCATCAAAAAAGGTTTTCAATATCATAGGTAAAATACACAATGGAACTACAAAAACATAGTCTCCATTATACTTTACTACCATGGTAGTTAAAAAAACCATGAAAATGATATTAAAGAAAATAAAAGTTACTTTAGTATTATTTTCAAAAATCTCGCTTCTATATTTCTTTAAAAAAAGCAACAACATCATTAGTACTAATGCAACTAAAATTGCATAACCAATAATGATAAAATAGTAGTTACTGGCTCTCCATAATTCTGATTCGTATTCAGCTTTGACAGAATTTAATATTTTAAAATTTTCTGCTTCAACAACTTCTCCTTTTGCTATAATTAATTTTCCTTCATCTATTGTTCCTCTTGTATAAGAAATTTTAGAGAGTTCTGCTTCTAAAGCCGTTTTAGAAAGTATATCATTATAGAAAACATTAGGCTTAATAATGCCAAAAAATAGTTGTTGGTATTGTGTTTTTAAATTTATGTAGCCTCTTTTTTCTAAAATACTTGAAATAATAGCATTCACATCTTTAAGAACATATAACTGACTGGAATTAATTTTCTGCTCTTCTTTATTTTTTAAAAGACTTATGGTCTTCTTTTTTACGTTTACTTGCTCGGCATCAAGCACGCCATATTTATAAATATTATCTAGTACTTCTTTTCCCAACCTAGTTAATGTTTGCCTTTGGGTTGTATTAATACTATCGTTTACAAAAATGGTTTTTATTTCCGAAGAGAACATACGGTAAACTTCCTCAACAATATCTTGGTTGTATGTGTAATATAAAATTTGATTGTTTTTTATTGCTTGCTCTTCTTCAATTATTTCTGCTTCACTTTTTTTTATTGAAAAATCAAGAGGAGCATAATAATTATCATACTGCCAAGGTTTACCTTTTTGAAACTCATATTTAAATTTACCGCCTTTAGGAAAAAAGAAAACAATTAATACTGTAGATATGATATAAATAAAATACTTATATCCTATAGATTGATTTTTATAAAGCTTATCTAAAAATTTACTCATGTAAATAGGTATCTTATTTCAAAAATAGAAAAATATAGTTGAAATCATCTTGCTATTATTTTCAATTCATTTAAGGTGCTCCATGACAAGAGTTTACTGATTTTACAATTTACCCATTAACATTATACATAAATATCATTACTTTTAAGTAAGGGTACTCGTTTTCTAAAGCTTTATACAGATGATATAGTACTCTATTTGATAAATACAGAAAACTAAATTAAAAATTAGGTAATATGTTATGGAATATAAAGAATTAATGTTTTTTCATTTACTTACTGTTATTCCATGTTTTGTTATTGGAACGGTATTATTATTAATAAAAAAAGGAACTATATTCCATAGAAAAGCGGGTAGAATATATATGATATTAATGCTAGTAACAGCTGTTATTACCTTATTTATGCCTGCACAAGTGGGTCCAAAAATATTAAATCATTTTGGATGGATACATTGTTTCAGTTTTCTAACAATTTATACCGTTCCAACAGCCTACACTGCCATAAAAAAAGGAAATATAAAATCGCATAAAAGAAAAATGATATTACTGTATTTTGGTGCTATTCTTATTGCAGGCGGCTTTACTTTTTTTCCTGGAAGGTATTTATATGAGATCTTCTTTGGTTGAGAACAATAAAAATTTATGAAATAGAGAAAGTGGTATCTAAAATTATAATTCCATATGTAAAAGGTTAACCTTTATGTAACTACCTCCATTAACTATACAAACTTAAATCATAAATAACATTAAACTTATTATGGCAATTGGTATTCGCATAAAATAAAAAATCCCAACCGAAAACGATTGGGATTTTTTAATACGAACATGATTTTTATAAAATACCACGAAAATTTGTTTCGAAGTATTGCATCAAAAATGATTATTGATTGAAATCTTCTCCTTTTTTAAGCTTATCAATTACACCTTGTAATCTTCTTTTAAAATTTTCTGGAGCAACTGTCATAGATTTATTAGCTGACTTTAAAGCATTTTTAAAATCTCCTTTAGCTGAATATACTCTTGCTAATCCATAATTACTTGGAAAAGCACCTTTATTATTTTTTACATTAGTCTTCATCACTTTTAAGGCTTTATCTAAGTTTTTAGCAGCCAAAAGCTGGCTCCCCACCTGATAAATCTCATTAGAAGTTCCCATTGTAAGCGCTTTATCCATTAAAGCATCAGATTCTGAAGTTTTTCCTTGTTTAGCTAAAATTCTAGATTTTAAAGAAAGGTTATTAAAGCTTTCTTTACTGAAAAACTGACCACTGATAGAACTATTAACCCATTCTAAAGCTTTATCTAACTCTCCAGCATTAAAGGCATAGTTAGCTGCTTGATCCCAAGCAGACTGCTGAAATCCGTTTGGATTACGTAAGTCGTTTGCAATACCTTCTAGAACTATATTTTGAACATCAACTTCTATTTTAAAAGGGATTTCTTTCTTTTCCCAAAGCAATGATGCAGTTGCGTTTGTTGCTTCAACAGTATTAAACTCATAAGTTAATATTTCTTTAGATACTTCGGTATCTTTAGCCGTCGTCTTAAAACGTAAAACATCTTCTTTTTCGTCATAAAAATAACTACCCCATGAAGTAGTGTTGCTAGAAAGAATACCGGTCACTTCTCCGTTTTCTTCAATAGCAAAAAACAATCCATACTTTCCTGCTTTTACAGGATTTCCTTCAATAACAACGTCATGTGTAAATGCTATAGTAGTATTGTAATCTGCTCCTGCTCTCCATGGTGCTGATTTAGATGTTCCAAAACCTAAATCATTAAAACCATAAGGAACTAATCCGCCCCATATTTTTCTTCCTTTTACATAAGGTCTATTGTAGTGGATGGTAATGTCGGTAATTCCTACTCGCTGGGTTACGGCCGCTTCTTGGCTACTTGCCGGTACAGTTAATTGTGCTGAAATTGTTGTGAAAGCTGTCAAAAAAAGTAAAACAGCTAAACTCAAATACGTTTTATAGTTGAAATGTTTCATAATTAAATAGTGTGTTAAACAATTGATTAAAAATACTAGGCTACGAAAATAACATCCTCAATCTTCTATACCTGTTACAGTTCTGTTAAATTATCTACTTTAACCCTCCAAAAAAAGATATTTTAATCTGTAATAAAAAGGAATCATAAGCGCCGTTGAACATCGTAATTTATGAACATGAAAATTTCGTAAAAGAACTCGTTTTAATAGTTTTGTTTACCAGAATTCAAAGTAGATTATGAGTACAAAAAAGACATTATTTGATAAAGTTTGGGATTCGCATGTAGTAAAACATGTAGAAGATGGTCCTGATGTATTGTTTATAGATCGCCATATGGTTCATGAGGTAACGAGTCCTGTTGCCTTTTTAGGCTTAAAAAATAGAGGAATCGATGTTTTATATCCTTCAAAAACATTTGCTACTGCCGACCATAACACGCCCACAATCAATCAACACTTACCCGTTAAAGATCCGCTTTCTGCTAATCAACTAAAAGCTTTAGAAGAAAATGCAAAAGCACATGGTATTAGCCATTGGGGATTGGGTCATGAAAAAAATGGAATTGTGCATGTAGTAGGTCCAGAATATGGTATTACCCAACCTGGAGCCACAATTGTATGTGGAGACTCGCACACCTCTACTCACGGTGCCTTTGGAGCAATTGCATTTGGTATTGGAACTTCTGAAGTAGAAATGGTATTAGCTACGCAATGTATTATGCAGCCTAAACCTAAAAAAATGCGTATTAACGTAAATGGAAAACTAAACTTTGGCGTTACTCCAAAAGATGTAGCACTTTATATCATATCTAAATTAACTACTTCTGGTGCAACGGGTTACTTTGCAGAATATGCAGGTGATGTCTTTGAAAACATGACCATGGAAGGGCGAATGACCGTTTGCAATTTAAGTATAGAAATGGGTGCCCGAGGTGGAATGATTGCTCCTGATGAGAAAACTTTTGAATATGTAAAAGGGAGAGAGTTTACACCCACTGGTGCAGCTTGGGATAAAGCAATGACTTATTGGGAAACTTTAAAGACTGATGATGGAGCTATTTTTGACAAAGAATTACATTTTGATGCACAAGATATAGAGCCTATGATTACTTATGGTACTAACCCAGGAATGGGAATGGGAATTTCTAAACGTATTCCTATAGCTACTGATGTAGAAGGTGCTGTTGCTACCTATCAAAAATCTTTAAACTATATGGCCTTTAATGAAGGTGAAGACATGATAGGCAAGCCAATTGATTTTGTATTTATTGGAAGTTGTACAAACGGACGTATTGAAGATTTTAGAGCGTTTGCATCTATTATTAAAGGGCGTAAAAAAGCGGCTAATGTTACGGCATGGTTAGTCCCAGGGTCTCACCAAGTAGAAGCTGCTATAAAAGCTGAAGGTATTCTAGACATTATTCATAAAGCTGGTTTTGAATTACGTGAACCAGGTTGTTCGGCTTGTTTAGCAATGAATGATGATAAAGTACCCGCTGGAAAACTAGCTGTAAGTACAAGTAACAGAAACTTTGAAGGGCGTCAAGGACCTGGATCAAGGACCTTACTAGCTTCACCTCTAGTTGCAGCTGCCGCAGCAGTTACTGGAAAAGTTACAGATCCACGTGAGTTAATGGAAAAAGAATTGGCATAGCTAATTCGCTTCTTGCTACTGGCAATTCGCCTCTAGCCAAAATAAATATAAAATACTGCTATAGCCAAGCGCTAATAGCCTAAAGCTAATCAAAAATGGCATACGATAAATTCGAAATATTAAAAAGTACCGCTGTACCCCTACCCATAGAAAATGTAGATACAGATCAAATTATTCCTGCACGCTTCTTAAAAGCAACAGAACGTGTTGGTTTTGGAGATAACTTATTCCGTGATTGGAGATACAATACTGATGATTCTCCAAAAACTGACTTTGTATTAAATGATGCTACTTACTCTGGTAAAATTCTTGTAGGTGGTAGAAACTTTGGTTCTGGATCTTCTCGTGAGCACGCAGCATGGGCTGTTTATGATTATGGTTTTCGCTGTGTAATTTCTAGTTTCTTTGCAGATATATTTAAAGGAAATTGCTTAAATATTGGTGTACTTCCAGTACAAGTTAGTGAAGCATTTGCAGCCAAAATATTTAGTGCTATTAAAGCAAATCCAGATACTGAAATAGAAGTAAATTTACCAGAACAAAAAGTAACTTTATTAACCACTGGAGAAAGTGAATCTTTTGATATCAATAAATATAAGAAAGAAAACATGTTGAATGGTTTTGATGATATTGATTACTTAACCAATATTAGAGAAGAAATTAAAACATTTGCAGCAAATACTCCTTTGTAAAAAATTACTGGAATAAATGATCTTAATGATACTTTTTTATTATTGAGAAATGCTATCCTGAAAGACCAATCCAAGAATGACAAGAAAAATTGAAATAATGGATACCACACTTCGTGATGGGGAACAAACCTCAGGAGTGTCTTTTTCAATTTCAGAAAAACTAACCTTAGCCAAATTATTACTACAAGAATTAAAAGTAGACCGCATAGAAGTTGCCTCTGCTAGAGTTTCTGATGGCGAATTGTTGGCAGTTCAGCAAATAACCGAATGGGCATCAGAAAATAATTATTTGGATAAAGTTGAAGTATTATCCTTTGTAGATAAAGGTGTCTCTTTAGGTTGGATGCAAAAAGCTGGAGCTAAAGTTCAAAATCTTTTAACAAAGGGATCATTAAATCACTTAACACATCAGCTTAAAAAAACGCCAGAACAGCATTTTTCTGAGGTTGCAGAAACCATTGCATTAGCCGAAAGTTTTGGAATAAAAACCAATGTATATTTAGAAGATTGGAGTAACGGAATGCGTAACTCTCAAGAATATGTATATCAATTTTTAGATTTCTTAGCAACACAACCCATAAGCAGGGTATTATTACCAGATACATTGGGTGTTTTAACACATACAGAAACCTTTGACTATATTGTTGCTATTGTAAAAAAATACCCAGCACTCCATTTTGATTTTCATGGACATAATGATTATGATTTAAGTGTTGCCAATGTAATGGAAGCCTTAAAAGCAGGTTGCCATGGATTACACTTAACGGTTAATGGAATGGGGGAACGAGCTGGTAATGCCCCTTTAGCAAGTGTTGTTGCTGTGATAAATGATTTTATGCCAGATGTAGAAATTGCTGTAAAAGAATCGTCTCTTTTTAAAGTAAGTAAATTAGTGTCTGCATTTACTGGTTTTGGAATCCCTGCTAACAAACCCATTGTTGGTGCAAATGTCTTTACACAAACCGCTGGTATTCATGCTGATGGAGACAGTAAAAAAAACCTCTATTTTAATGATTTACTACCAGAACGTTTTGGGAGAAAAAGACAATATGCACTAGGAAAAACTTCTGGGAAAGCCAATATTTTAAAAAATTTACAAGAATTAGGGCTCACCCTAAATGATGATGAGTTAAAAAAAGTTACACAACGTATTATTGAACTTGGAGACAAGAAAGAACGAGTTACCAAAGAAGATTTACCATATATCATCTCAGATGTTTTAGATAGTGAAGGCTATCAAGAGAAGGTTATCATAAAATCATATGTGTTAACACATTCTAAAGGTTTACAACCTTCTACTACAGTATCGGTTGAAATAGATGGTGAAACCTATGAAGAACATGCTTCAGGGGACGGTCAGTTTGACGCATTTATCAATGCCATAAGAAAAGTGTATAAAGCTAAAAAAATACCGCTTCCAAATTTAATAGATTATGCCGTTCGTATTCCACCAGGTAGTAATTCTGATGCATTATGTGAAACTATTATTACTTGGGAAAATAGCAAGAAAGAGTTTATTACCCGTGGGTTAGATTCTGATCAGACAGTTTCTGCAATAAAAGCAACTGAAAAAATGTTGAATATTATATAATTAAAAATACATAGGCAATTCTATTTTTACAATTGTCTTAACTAACCAAATACATATAACGCTTAAAAAATGAAATTAAATATTGCCCTACTTGCAGGAGACGGAATAGGACCCGAAGTAATAGATCAAGCAGTAAAAGTTTGTAATGCTGTAGCTACAAAATACAATCACGAAATTAATTGGACACCTGCATTAACAGGTGCTGCTGCTATTGATGCTGTAGGAGAACCTTATCCAGACAGTACGCATGAAATTTGTGTTGCATCTGATGCGGTTCTTTTTGGTGCAATTGGACATCCAAGATTTGATAATGATCCCTCTGCAAAAGTACGTCCAGAGCAGGGTTTACTTAAAATGCGTCAAAAATTAGGGCTTTTTGCTAATGTGAGACCTACATTTACCTTCCCTTCCTTAATTGATAAATCGCCATTAAAAAAAGAACGCATTGAAGGAACAGATTTAGTCTTCCTAAGAGAATTAACTGGCGGAATCTATTTTGGAGAAAGAGGTAGAAAAGATAATGGGAATACCGCTTTTGATACCTGTACTTACACTAGAGAAGAAATACAACGTTTAGCAAAAAAAGGTTTCGAGTTAGCTATGACACGTACAAAAAAACTATGTTGTGTTGATAAAGCTAATGTATTAGAATCTTCAAGACTTTGGAGAGAAACTGTACAAGCAATGGAAAAAGACTATCCAGAAGTAACAGTATCCTATGAGTTTGTTGATGCAGTTGCTATGCGTTTGGTACAATGGCCAAATTCATATGATGTGTTGATCACAGAAAATCTTTTCGGAGATATTTTGACGGATGAAGCTTCTGTTATTTCTGGCTCTATGGGTTTAATGCCCTCAGCTTCAGTTGGAGAAAAGGCTAGATTATACGAACCTATTCATGGGTCCTACCCGCAAGCAGCAGGTAAAGATATTGCAAATCCATTAGCTACCGTTTTATCTGCGGCTATGTTATTTGAAGATTTTAAACTAACCGAAGAAGCTTCAGCCATACGAGCTGTTGTGAATAAATCTTTAGAACAAGGTGTAGTTACCGAAGATTTAGCTGAAGGGGCTAAAGGACATAAAACCAGTGAAGTTGGTGATTGGCTAGCAAAAAACATCTAAATTTTTTATCATATTACAGCTAACATTTAAAGCTTCGTTTAACGGGGCTTTTCTTTTTTAAATTGAAATTGATTGTAATACTTAACAAAGAAAACACTAATATTTATGGCATATCGGAAATTCATCATGAAGTTAAATGAATATTCTAGATATCTATTTTTCAAGTTTTATTCATTTTTAAAGGTCCATTTTCCAGCTCACCAAACTTTATAAAGTAGTGCCTGATACTATATTGTTTCTTTGACACAGAAAATAGAAAATAGAAAATAATATATTTAATATAGCTATGAAAAATAAATTAAAATTTTTACTGCCAATAGTAGCGTTCTTTGTTTTAAGCTGCTCTAATGATGACACTACTGAATCTGAATTACCAATTGATCAAGAAGTTGTTGAACAACCAGATGCAAATGCTGAAGGGAATACTGGCAATGGCGACACAGGAAATGAAGATACAGGGAACGGAGATACTAGCAATGGAAACACTGATAATGGGGATACTACAGCAATTACATATAACGCAGATATTGCACCCCTTATTTCTAACAACTGTTTAGCATGCCATACCGATCCTCCAACGAGAGGAGCTCCTTTTGACTTGGTATCTTTTGAAAGTGTAAGCAGTAGAGCCGAAAGTATTTTCAGAAATACAAATAGTGGTTTTATGCCTCCTTCTGGTAGATTACCACAAGAAAATATTGACTTAATTAGAGCCTGGATAGATGGTGGCGCTTTAGAAGAATAAAAAAGAATAGCTCTGCATAACTAGTTATGCAGAGCTTTCTTATTCGTTATAAAATATAATCTGTACTTACAAAATTAGATAACTTAGCATCTAATAACTGTTCTACAATTGCTGTATTTAATTCGTTATCCTTAAAAGCTACAAAGGTCCTTATAGAAAAAGAACGTAAAGCATCATGCACACTTAGAGTAGCTTGTGCAGAATCTTTTCTTCCTGTAAAGGGATATACATCTGGTCCTCTTTGGCAAGAACTGTTTAAATTTACTCTACAAACTAAGTTCACCAAAGTATCTATTAAAGGTGCTAAAGCATATACATCTCTACCAAATAAACTTACTTGTTGTCCATAATTAGAAGCCGCCATATCATCTAAAGGTTCTTCTATATCTTTAAAAGAAAGTATGGGAACTACTGGTCCAAATTGTTCTTCTTGGTATACTCGCATATCTTTAGAGACTGGATATAAAACAGCTGGCCAAATATAATTATCAGAATGCTGTCCTCCTTTTTTATTAATAACCTTAGCTCCTTTAGCTTGGGCATCATCTATAAGTTCTTGTATGTAAGCTGGTTTATTGGGTTCTGGTAATGGTGTTAATTTAACATCAGATTCCCATGGATTTCCAAATTTTAACGCATCTACTTTAGCTGCATATCTTTTATTAAATTCTTCTGCAATATCTTCATGAACATAAACTACTTTTAAAGCGGTACAACGTTGCCCATTAAACGATAAGGTTCCTGCAATACACTCTTCTATAGCCAAATCTAAATCTGCATCTGGTAAAACAATGGCTGGGTTCTTTGCTTCTAAGCCCAAAACAAGGCGTAATCTATTACTTTTAGGATGTTGATTTTGAAGTGCATTAGCAGATTTACTATTACCAATTAATGCCAACACATCTACTTTTCCTGTTTTCATAATAGGCGCAGCAACAGCTCTACCCCTACCGAATAAAATATTAATCACCCCTTTAGGAAAACAGCTTTGAAAAGCTTCTAACAGATGCGTAATTAATAAAACACCATGTTTTGCGGGTTTAAATATAGCGGTGTTACCCATAATAATTGCAGGAATAAGCAATGCAAATGTTTCGTTTAACGGATAGTTATATGGTCCTAAACATAAAACAACACCTAATGGACCTCTTTTTACATGTGCATAAACACCCCCATGTTTTTGAAATTTAGCAGCATTTCGATCTAGCTGTTTATAATCTTCAATGGTATCGTACACATATTCTACAGTACGGTCAAATTCTTTTTGAGAATCTGGTAGGGATTTACCAATTTCCCACATCAATAATTTTACAATTTCTTCTCGCTTCGTCTCCATTTTTTTAACGAAGTTTTCCATGCATTCAATTCTATCTTTTACATGCATGGTTGGCCAAACTCCTTGTCCTCTGCTATATGCATTTAAAGCGGCATCTAAAGCTTCTAAAGCTTCTGGTTCTCCCATATCAGGAATACTTCCCAGTACTGTTGGTTGATACGCTTCTGTAGAAGATATGGTAGAATAAATCTCTGTAGTATTCCCTTTCCATTCTTTAAGTTCTCCATTCACCAAATATGCTCTTTGGTCTATTGTTTCTGTGATCTGAAATGCTGAAGGTATTGTTTGAATAGTGCTCATATGTGTTGTTTTGTTATATTAAATATTGAAATAAATCTGGTTTATCATTAAGGTATTCTCCAAAAAACTTTTCTTTTTTCATCCGGTGAATCAATGGTTGTAAATCATCTGGGCTTTTTAATTCTATACCAACTATGGCTGGGGCATTTTCTTTACTAGATTTTTTAGAATACTCAAAATGTGTAATATCATCGTTGGGTCCTAAAATTGATCCTACAAATTGCTTTAATGCTCCTGCTCGTTGCGGAAACCTAATAATAAAGTAATGTTTTAATTGCCCATATAAAAGTGCCCGTTCCTTAATTTCTGCTGTTCTCGTAATATCATTATTGCTACCACTAATAATACATATTACGTTTTTTCCTGTAATCTTTTCTTTATAGAAATCTAATGCAGTTACCGTTAATGCCCCAGCTGGTTCTACTACTATAGCATCCCTGTTATATAAATCTAAAATTGTTTGGCAAACTTTACCTTCAGGAATCGTTATCATTTCATTAAGGTAATCATTACAAATAGCAAATGTTAAATCTCCTACTCTTTTTACTGCTGCACCATCTATAAATTTATCAATATGTTGCAAGGCCGTATTTTTACCATTTGTAATAGAAGTTGTCATAGATGCGGCTCCTTCTGGTTCTACTCCAATAATTTTAGTATCTGGAGAAAGTTCTTTAAAAACACTGCATAAACCTGAGGCTAGCCCTCCTCCTCCTACAGCTACAAAAATATAATCTATCGGATCTTTAGCTTGTACTACTAGTTCTAAACCAACAGTAGCTTGTCCTTCAATTATTTTTATATCATCAAAAGGATGGATATATGTTTTTTCTTCTCTTTTACTTAATTCTTTTGCAGCATATGATGCATCATCAAAAGTATCTCCTTCTAAAACTACAGTAATTTTATCACCTCCAAATAACTTTGTCTGTTCTACTTTTTGCTTAGGAGTTACAGAAGGCATATATATAACACCATGTATTCCGAGATGATTGCAGGCAAAAGCAACGCCTTGCGCATGGTTACCAGCACTAGCACATACAATACCATTTTCCATTTCTTTTTTAGAAAGACTACTAATTTTATGAAAAGCACCTCTTATTTTATAGGAACGCACTCTATGAAGATCTTCTCGCTTTAATAGAACATTTGCGCCATATGCATTAGAATAGCGAATACTTTTAGTTAGTGGCGTTACATCTGCTACTTGCCGTATGGTTTTAGCTGCTTTTTTAATAGCAGTAATACTAGGGAAATGAATAGGTTTTAATTTTTCATTCATCATTTCTGAATAAAAGTTATAAAAAAGGCAGCTTTTAGTTAAAGCTGCCGAAGTACACCATCGTAAAATTTTCTTTATTAGGATTATTTCGTGCCCTAATAAAGTAGACTAATTCAAATTAAACTATTGGTTTCATAGCGGTCATAGATGCTCTTAATCTAGCACCTACTATTTCTACCGGGTGTTCTCTCAATGCTTTATTTACAGCAATTAATTTTGCGTTATCTACTCCATTCCCTTTCCCTGAAGGTTTTCCTATTACATTTGTATCTACTGTTTTCATAAAATCTTCTAACAGTGGTTTACAAGCATGGTCAAATAAATAACAGCCATATTCTGCTGTATCAGAAATAACTCTATTCATTTCAAATAGTTTTTTTCTTGCAATGGTATTTGCAATTAATGGCGTTTCGTGCAATGACTCGTAATAGGCAGATTCTTCAATAATTCCTGAATCTGTCATAGCTTCAAAGGCTAGCTCTACTCCTGCTCTAACCATAGCTACCATTAATATACCATTGTCATAAAATTCTTGTTCTGATATTTCAACAGCTCCTGCTGGTGTTTTTTCAAATGCGGTTTCTCCTGTTGCAGCTCTCCATGTCAATAAGTTTTTATCATCATTTGCCCAATCTTCCATCATTGTTTTAGAAAACTCTCCTTGAATAATATCGTCCATATGCTTTTGGAATAGTGGACGCATAATAGTCTTTAATTCTTCTGCAATCTCAAAGGCTTGAATTTTATCAGGATTTGATAAACGATCCATCATATTAGTGATACCACCATATTTTAATCCTTCTGTAATGGTTTCCCATCCGTATTGAATTAATTTAGAAGCATAACCAGCATCTATCCCTTTTTCTATCATTTTATTAAAACAAAGAATAGAACCTGTTTGCAACAAACCACATAAAATAGTTTGTTCTCCCATTAAATCTGATTTTACTTCTGCTACGAAAGAAGATTCTAAAACACCTGCTCTATCCCCTCCTGTTGCTACAGCATAGGCTTTTGCTTGTGCATACCCTTTACCTTCTGGGTCATTATCTGGGTGTACAGCAATAAGTGTTGGTACTCCAAAACCTCTTTTGTATTCTTCTCTTACTTCAGATCCTGGGCATTTTGGTGCTACCATAATAACCGTTAAATCTTCACGGATTTGCATCCCTTCTTCTACAATATTAAAACCATGAGAATACGATAAAGTAGCTCCTTTTTTCATTAATGGCATAATTGCATTAACAACAGCTGTATGCTGCTTATCTGGTGTAAGATTAACTACTACATCTGCAGTTGGTATCAATTCTTCATAAGTGCCCACATTAAAATTGTTCTCAGTCGCATTTTTATAAGATTGACGTTGTTCTTTAATCGCTGCTTCACGCAAAGTATAAGAGATATCTAAACCAGAATCTCTCATATTTAAGCCTTGGTTTAAGCCTTGTGCTCCACAACCTACGATAACAACTTTTTTACCTTTTAAAGCGGATACACCATCAGAAAACTCGCTGGATGACATAAATCTACATTTCCCCAACTGGGTCAATTGTTCTCTTAATGATAGTGTATTAAAATAATTTGCCATTTTCTAAACTCGTTTGATTTATTTATTGATTATTTAATTTTCTTGAAATCTTTCTAATAATGCTGTAACTGGCATTTCTTCCTTGGTAACTGCTATTCTTCCAGAACGTACAAATTGCATAATACCGTAAGGAACTAACTCGTTATACATTTGGTCTATTTCGTGTTTTCTGCCTGTTTTTGCTAAAACAAAATAAGCTCTAGATACAGTTACTATAGTAGCATTATGATCTTTAATAATGTTTTGAATACTGCGTTCATCAAACAATAAACTAGAGTCTATTTTAAACATTACTGATTCTTGATAAATAGTCTCATCATCTACATGATAATAGGCTTTTATCACTTCTATTTGTTTCTCTATCTGACTCACAATTTTACGTACAATTTCATTTCCTGAATGTACTACAACAGTAAATTTAGAGACATTTTCTATTTCAGATTTTGAAACATTTAAACTCTCTATATTAATATGTCTTTTTAAAAATATTCCTGAAATCCTGTTCAATAAACCAACATTATTTTCAGAATATACTGAAATCGTAAACCACTTTTTTTCCATTTTACTACTACATTTCTAAACCACTATCTATCGTAATAGAGAGCGATATTTATTCTTTTTTTACAGCTATAATTACTCCTGTAGACCAATTTAGTTTTGTACAATTAAAATCTTGTTTGTTCTCTAAATAGTCTATTAACCGTTTTGCTTTTTTTTCATGACCTTCTGGCCAATTTGGCTGAGGCGTCATATCATCAATAATATAAAATCCGCCCACTTTAATAAAACTTAAAAGTTCATCTAGTTCACTATATTTTCCAGGCCAAGCATCCGCAAAAACAAGGTCAAATTTTTCGCCTTTATAATTTTTAATCCATTTAGAACCGTCTTCACATAGCAATTCAACTCGTTTGTCCGATCCAAAATATGTTGTTGCAATATCAATAAGCGCTGGATCATTATCTATAGAAATTAGTTTAGATTCAGTATCCATGCCTTCTATCATCCAAGACAAACTTAAACCTATACCAGTACCCAACTCTAATAGCCTTGCTTTAGGTTTAGAACTAATCAATGTTTTTAACAATGTTCCTATATACAAATCCGACGGCATTGTAAATCCAATTTCTTCGGATTTACGTGCAATAGCATTATGTAATTTTGGAATGTCTTGTATGTTAGAATCGTTCATAAAATATGTTCTTATTTTAAACGCATATCAGAAACAGAAGCTCCAGTGGGTATCATTGGAAAAACATTTTCTTCTTTTTCTACACATACCTCTAAGAAATAAGCATCTTTAGATGCCATCATTTCTGCTACAATTGCTTTTAAATCTTTACGTTCTTTTACTCTAGTTGATTTTATAGCATAGCCTTCCGCTATTTTTACAAAATCTGGATTTACCATGACTGTAGATGCATAGCGACTTTCAAAAAACAACTCTTGCCATTGGCGTACCATTCCTAAATGATCATTATTCAGCACTACAATTTTTACTGGTGTTTTATTCTGAAAAATAGTTCCTAATTCCTGAATATTCATTTGGTAACCACCATCACCAATAATAGCTACTACTTCTCTATCCATAGCGCCCATTTTAGCGCCTATTGCTGCGGGTAATGCAAAGCCCATAGTTCCTAAACCTCCTGAGGTAATATTACTTTTTGTTTGGCTAAACTTAGCATATCTACAAGCTACCATTTGGTGTTGCCCAACATCTGTAACTATTACAGCTTTGTTTTTTGAAGCAATATTGATTTCTTCGATTACTTCAGCCATACTAATACCATCGTTAGTAGGCTTCAAATCGGTTTTAATCACTTCATTAAACTCTAATTCGTATTTCTTTTTAAAGGCTTCATGCCAAGATTCATGACTATTATTATGAATCTTTGGTAAGAGTAAGCTTAAGGTTTCTTTTGAATTCCCTAAAACGGCTACATCTGCTTTTACATTTTTATTAACTTCTGCAGGATCTATTTCAAAATGGATAACTTTAGCTTGTTTTGCATAGGTATCAAGACTACCGGTAACTCGGTCATCAAAACGCATTCCAATAGCAATGAGCACATCACATTCATTCGTTAACAAGTTTGGTCCGTAATTTCCATGCATCCCAACCATCCCTACATTTAAAGGGTGGTCTGTATCCATTGCAGATAATCCTAGTATAGTCCAGGCAGCTGGAATACCTGCTTTTTCCACTAAAGCTTTCAGTTCTTCTTCGGCTTTGCCTAGTATAACACCTTGACCAAAAACAATAAAAGGTTTTTTAGCATTATTAATTAATGCTGCCGCTGCATCTATTGCACTAATTTCTGGCTTTGGAACGGGAACATAACTTCGAACTCCTTTACATTTTTCGTATGAAAAATCGAATTCTGCAAATTGTGCATCTTTTGTAATATCAATTAAAACTGGTCCTGGACGACCAGATCTTGCTATAAAAAATGCTTTTGCTAATATGATTGGGATTTCTTCTGCTTTCGTAATTTGATAATTCCATTTGGTAATTGGTGTGGAAATACCAACAATATCTGTTTCCTGGAATGCATCTGAACCTAATAAATGAGATGCCACCTGCCCTGTAATACATACTATTGGAGTAGAATCTATTTGGGCATCTGCCAAACCTGTAACCAGATTAGTGGCTCCAGGGCCTGAGGTTGCCATAGCTACACCAACTTTACCAGAAACTCTGGCATAACCCTGTGCTGCATGTGCAGCTGCTTGCTCATGGCGTGTTAATATATGCGTTAGTTTATCTTGAAATTTATATAATTCATCATAAACTGGCATAATAGCTCCTCCAGGATATCCATAGATTAAATCTACTCCCTCTGCTAATAAGCAATGTATAATTGCTTCTGCTCCAGTTATTTTCATTGTTTTCTTTGTATTAATTTTTGCCTTTCTTTCCTTTATAACTTCCATAGGCTTTTTTTAAAATTCATCTGTAACACAACCTTGTGCTGCTGATGATACGGAACGAGCATATTTGTATAATACCCCTTTTTTAAACTTTAATTCTGGCTGTATCCAAGCCTCTTTACGTTTCGCTAATTCTTTATCTGTAACTGCTACATTAATAGCATTTGTTTCTGCATCTATAGTAATGATATCACCATCTTGTACTAAGCCAATAACACCACCTTCTTGTGCTTCTGGAGAAATATGACCCACAACAAAACCATGTGTACCACCAGAAAAACGACCATCTGTTATTAAGGCTACATCTTTACCTAAGCCAGCGCCCATAATAGCTGCTGTGGGCTTTAACATTTCTGGCATTCCCGGACCTCCTTTTGGACCCTCATAACGTATTACAACAACATCTCCTTTTTGCACTTTACCGTCTCTAATGCCGTCATTAGCATCATATTCACTATCAAAAACCTTAGCAGTACCTTTAAACAACAAACCTTCTTTCCCGGTAATTTTTGCTACAGAACCATTGGTTGCTAAATTTCCATATAGCATACGTAAGTGACCTGTTGCCTTGATAGGATTTTCTAATGTTTTTATAACATCTTGACCTTCTTGTAAATCTGGAACATCAGCTAAATTTTCTGCTAATGTTTTTCCAGTAACCGTCATACAATCGCCATGTAATAAACCATTTTTTAATAAGTATTTTAGTACTGCTGGAATACCACCAATACGATGCACATCTTCCATTAAATATTTACCACTCGGTTTTAAATCTGCAATAAAAGGTGTGGTATCACTAATATGTTGGAAATCTTTTAAAGTAAAATCAATATCTGCTGCTCTGGCAATGGCTAAAAAATGTAAAACAGCATTAGTAGACCCTCCCATAATAGTTACTAGGCGGATTGCATTTTCTAATGATTTGCGTGTAACAATATCTAATGGTTTGATATCATTTTCTAATAAATAGAACATTTTTTTACCAGCTTCGATACACTCAACCTCTTTATTTTTGCTGATAGCTGGGTTAGAAGAGTTATAGGGTAAAGCCATTCCTAAAGCTTCAATTGCAGATGCCATAGTATTAGCTGTATACATACCACCACAGGCTCCTGCTCCAGGAATAGATTTTTTTATGATATTCTTAAATTCATCTTCTTGCATTGTTCCTGCTACCTTTTCTCCCCATGCCTCAAAAGCAGAAACAATATCTAATGTTTTATCATTGTGGCAACCAGAGGCTGTTGTTCCTCCAAACACTAATATGGATGGACGATTTAAACGTAACATTGCTATTAATGCACCGGGCATATTTTTATCGCAACCCACAACCGTTACTAGACCGTCATAAGACATGCCTTGCACCACAGTCTCCATAGAATCTGCAATAATATCTCTAGAAGGCAAAGAAAAACGCATTCCTGGAGTTCCCATAGAAATACCATCACTAACCCCAATCGTATTAAAAATTAATCCAACAGCTTCTTCAGAATTGACTCCAGCTTTGACTAATTTTGCCAGATCATTTAAGTGCATATTACATGGGTTACCTTCAAAACCTGTACTAGCTACACCTACAAGTGGTTTGCTAAAATCTTCATCTTTAAAACCTATAGCGTATAGCATTGCTTGGGCTGCAGGTTGGGTTGAATCTTGGGTGACGCTTTTACTATATTTATTTAATTCCATTTAGAATATTACTTGTATTTCTTTGTATTTGTTGGTTTTCTTCTATCTTTTCAAAGATAAATGTTTACAAAATCATAATTTTTTAACATTTTCTACTAGTTCAAATTCAATTTTGTTATTATATATTTAATTATTTGATAATCAGTATTTTAAACTGTATTTATATCCCATATTCAATACTTTTAAAGATTATTTTATCCTTATTTTTTTTCATTAAAATGCATAAAAAAAGCCTGCATCTAACGGTTAAGATGCAGGCTTTTTATGATCAATATATAGCTACATCACCCCGGAAATGGAATAATGACAACTAAAATATTATTGATGCTTGTATTTTTCATTAGGATAAAAATAAGTAAAAGAAAACTTATATCCCAAAAAAATATGATTTAAGTAAATTTGTATAATGGAAGAGAAATTAAAAAAACAACACATTTTCTTTAGATCACAGCAAACCAAATCTATTGTATTTAGAAAAAAAGCACTGCTTGCTTTACAAAATGAAATTATAGCACAAGAAGATGCTATTTGTGATGCTATTTATGTTGATTTTAAAAAACCGAAATTTGAAACTATCATAGCAGAAACACAATTTGTTTTGGCGGAATTAAGTTTAGCCATTAAAAAATTGAATTCATGGTCTCGTCCTAAAAAAGTTAGAGATACCTGGGTTAATTGGCCTTCATCTAACTATATATACAATGAACCTTATGGTACGGTATTAATTATAGCACCTTGGAACTACCCTTTTCAATTAGCAATAGCGCCACTTATTGGTGCCATTGCTGCAGGTAATACTGCAGTTGTAAAACCATCTGAAATTACACCAAATACTTCAAAAATTATTGCAACTATTATCACTAAAGTTTTTACACCAGAACATGCTATTGTTTTTGAAGGTGGTGTTGAAGTTTCTCAGAAGCTATTGAAAGAAAAATGGGATTATATCTTTTTTACAGGAAGTTCTAGAGTAGGACAAATTGTATATGAAAGTGCTGCAAAACATTTAACCCCCGTTACTTTAGAGTTAGGTGGTAAAAATCCATGTATTGTAGATGATACTGCTCATATTGCCTTAGCAGCAAAGCGCATTGCTTGGGGCAAATTTTTAAATGCAGGACAGACTTGTATTGCTACTGACTATATTTTAGTACATAAAAATGTAAAACAAAAATTAATTACAGCGCTAAAAAAGAGCATTACAGGTTTTTATGGTGATGAATTAGTTGCTTCTAAATACTATGCAAGAATGGTGAGCGAAGCTCATTATAACAACTTAAAAAGTATGTTAGTGGATGAAGAAATTCTTTTTGGAGGTAATTTTGATGATTCTGATCGTTTTATAGCTCCCACGTTAATTAATGAACCTAACATGGAAAGTAAACTAATGGAAGGTGAAATTTTTGGACCTCTTCTTCCTATTATTGCTTATGAAAATGAGCAAGATATCGAAAGATACATATCTAAGTATGGAAAGCCTTTGGCTACCTATGTTTTCAGTACAAATAAAACGTTTCAAGAAAAAATACTAGCTACCTATAGTTTTGGTGGTGGCGCTATTAATGATACTGTTAGTCATATTGCCAATAAAAACCTTCCGTTTGGTGGCGTTGGAAGTAGTGGTATTGGCACATACCATGGTAAAACTTCTTTTGATACCTTTTCACATCAAAAAGTGATTCTTAAAAAAGGAAATTGGTTAGATATTCCTTTAAGATATCCACCTTACACACTTTCCTTACTTTTAGCAAAGAAGATTAAAAAGTTATTTTAATATAATTACCATAAGGCCAGTAAATTAAATTTCATTATGCTCCCCTAGAACAACAAGTAAATTATATACTGACCTTTATCATTTTGAATATATGGTATACAACTATTTTTAAAGAATCCTTTATGATTAAAAAATTAATTCTTAAAAACAGGCTTATCAATTAATATATAGGTGATTAATTCATATCGATCTATATATTCAAACAAACCTTGTTCGCCGCAATTAGCATCCAATAAACTTGTATTTTCTTTAAAACTCGCTGCTTCGTGAATATTTTCATGTAAAACTGCTATAAATTCCGATAATTTACGCTCATTCCAATTAAAAGCCTCTGGGTTTTCATTTTGGTTTAATCGCCATGAATTACCAAAAGCGTGGGTAAAGTTGATCGTCCCATTAACTTCAAAAAAGTATTCTTCTGGGTTAAAGAATTTTGCACTTAAGTTACCCTCAATAACAGCAGAACCTTTGTTGTAATCACCCAATAAACATCCAGAAACTGCTAAATCTCCATAAACCAACAATACACCACTTGTAATAACATTCGTAGCGGTTACATTACCTTTTACCAATAACATTTGCATCAAATCATCTTCAAGGTTAATGCTTCCATCAACTATTAAGTTACCTTTTATCACCAGCACACTAATGCCTAAATGAGCTAAACAATGTAAATTACTAAGATGTAAATCTCCATCATGAAAAATAAAATCTTTTTGATTAGATAATCCTGAACTAGCTATATGATGCAGCATTTGCTGATCTTGCTCTCTAGCCATTGGTAAAATAGTCTCTTGGTAAAATGCATCTTCAAAATCTTTTCTCAAGAAACTTTTTCCTTTCACAAGAATTTTCTCTTTTATTTCGGCTACTTCTTCTTCTGTAGCAATAACAATTTTGTCATCTACTAAAGCTTTCTTTTCAATTGGAGGGTTTAGGTGATTCCCTTCCTTATCAAAATAATCATATTCAATAGGTACTCCAGCTCTTTTTACTGCCTTATAAACGGTATCATCTGTATTTCCATATGCAAAAATTTCTGTAGTTGGTTCTGAAGATTTTAAATATACATCTTCTATTTCCACACCATTTTCATAGGTACCATATCTAGAAACTTCCCCATTTGGATGAAATCGTTTAAAGCTTAAAAGAACTCCGTTGTCATCAAAAAAAGTATGGCAGCATAAATGCCCATTTGGAGCTAGCCACCATTTCCACTCTCCAATATGTTTTCCTTGCTCATTTTTTTCTCCAAGTTCCCATTCGTTTTGAGAAACATTCCAGATTGCTTCTTGTGGTACCGTATTTGGTCTTGATTTGTCGTTTTCCATTGATTTGTTTTTAGGTTTTTACTCGATAATCTATATTTAAACGTTTCAAGAGTTGTTTTTATATTTTTAAGTTATTTCCTTACGAATATCTCTTAGGTTTACCTTGAAGTTGTTTATTAATTAAGAATGAAAGTATAAACTTCAATCAAATTATAGGTACCACTAAAGCGAGTAATACCTTTTTAGTTGTTTTTTTTAGAAAAAATATAGATTTTAATATCTAACGGTCTTATTTTTTGAAAAAACATCAAAAAAAATTAAAAAGGGTAACAAGTATTTTTTTATTGAGAAGTGACCTTTATGAATTAATCTCTTCTTTTGTAAAAACATTTAACGATCTAAAGAATTTTTAAAAGGAAATTATAATGTTGATTATTTAGGGAATTATGAAGATGAATAATAATTATTGCTCTTCATGTTTTATGAATGGTATTCTAATATGTATATGATCTCTTCTTTTGTATTTAGCATGGCAATACATCACCACCCCCTATAACAGACATAAACCTAGATCGTTCTGTTGCACCAACATACATATTAGGATTTATTTCGTATTCATTTACTAAATTATATTTTAGATTTGTAAAAAACTCTTCTAAAATTGAATCGGAATTACTTAAAAGTAATGGTTCTTTATTTTCCCCATAGTTTTCTGTTAACACTGATATATGTTTATGAACTCCATATTTTTTATAGTAGTATTTAGTGAATTTATAACTGTAAAATGCTGCTACATAATATTTAATATCATCAAACCTTTTAGTATCAATTTCAATAAGTCTTGGTTTAATTACATTTAAATAATTCTCAATAGTTATTTTATTTTTAATGTAATACTCTTTTTCTTTAATAAAGTCGTTTAGCAAAAAATCATAAACTCGCGCTATTAATTCATAATTTCTAAATACTTTTATATCTCCCAAAAAATCATATAATCCGTTCTCATACTTAAAACCAAAAAAATTATTTTCTGAATATTTGTATTTGTTTACACAAAATAAACCATCAGTTCCGAGTAAATGAATTTTATAATTTTTATCGTTTTTTTTAGTACAAAATGTAAAAAGAGGCCTAAAATATATTCCTAATGATGGATCTACAAACACTTTTTCAGAGTCTGGATAAAGTTCTATATTATTTTCTATCATATGCGCTATAGTACGGTCGTTTTAAAGTATTACATGTTCAATTAAAAATTAGTCTAAAATAATTACGCAATTGCACTACATTAATTTAAACCTTATTTTATCTCCAGATTTTTTTTGTGATAAAATTGCGATTGCCTTATCAGAGAGTTGCAAGATACGTGGGTAACCGCCAGTAGTTTGCCCGTCTTTCATTAAAATAATTAATTTCCCTGAAGGTGTAAATTGTATAGTTCCAGGAAGTGTAGCAGAAGTAAGCATGGAAAACGAATGGCCTGTAATAGTTTCTTTTAATTGATATGCCATTCTATTATTTTCCATAGCAACTGTATATGTTTTAGCAAATAAACTTTCTAATTGCTTATCTGATAATAATGAAAATTCTGGACCACGTGAAACCTGTAAAACTTTATCATTTATAAAACAATCTACTTTTAAACCGATTAGTTTAGGTTCAAATAAATCAATCGGCATATAGTTTACTGTAGATTTACTATGTACTATAGCACTTGAAGTTATTGGATCATAAAACGACCTGCTATCTAAAATAACTGGGGTCTGAAACCCATTTTTAATAGCCAAATAGCCTCTAAAGCCTTTTTCTAGTCTTCCGTACGAAATAATGTCACCTGCATTAATTTTATACACTTGATAATTGTATATAGGTTCATTATTTAAAGTAGCATGAAATTCTGCACCACCAAGGACAATGTAAGTAGGTACTTCAAATTCTAAAGTAGGGCCAGTCATTGTTATTTCTAAAACAGCATTATCTGGCTCATTTTCCAACAATTTATTTAAAATAGTTACGGTTTCAATATCCATTGCGCCAGAAATGGGTACTCCTTTATCTCTGTACCCAAATCTTCCTGAGTCTTGCACAGTAGTGTAAAAACCAGCTTTTAGAACATTAAGCATTCATCTTCTTTTTTTCTAGTTCATAAATACCTACTTCTACCTCTATCTTTTTCAAATCATATGCTGCTTTTGAAATCTGATAAAACTGTACCTTATCGCCCACTTTTATAACACATGGAGGGGTATTTTCAGCATTGAAAATGGGCACTACACTATTCCCTATAATATTCCAACCTCCCGGAGATTCTTGAGGATAAATTCCAGTTTGTTTTCCTGCTAATCCTACAGCTCCTTTCATCACTTTTAAGCGAGGTGTTTCTCTTCTTGAGATTTCTAATGTTTTTGGTAATCCTCCTAAATATAAAAAACCGGGTAAGAAACCAATTCCATAAACTGTATATATATTTGTAGTATGTAATTTTATTAATTTTTCTTTACTTAGCTGTAATGTATTTGCAGTTTCTTCTATGTCTATTCCAAATGTTTCGTCATAACAAACTGGAATTCGCCATACATAATTGTCCTCTAATACTGTCGCTGTTCTTTTTTGATACCAATGCTCCAATTGTGTTTTAAGCTCATTGAAAACTAAAGGCTTTTTTCTGTTTATTAAGGTTAATGAATTGTATGCAGGTATAAATTCCCAATTTTTATCTTGAAAACCATGTGTTTTGAGGTATAAATTAAATTGCAAAATATCATGTAAGATGGTTTCATCTACACGTTTTGGCCATTCAATTAAGATAGCATGTGTTCCAAAGGGTCTTATTTCTATGGCATATTTTTTCACTATTGAATTTCAATATTATAGTTAGGCAATTCTTGAGTAAGATAAGTAACTATTTCTAGAGCGGAAGGAGTGTCTCCATGAACGCAATAGGTATCTGCTTTAATTTTTACTTGTGATCCTTTTACTGTCTTTACTTTTTGGTTTTTTACCATACCAACCATATGTTGTAAAACATCTTCTGGATTTTCTATAACTGCATTAGGTATATTTCTAGAAACTAAACTTAAGTCTGTATTATAATTCCTATCAGCAAAAGCCTCATATTTAGTTTTAAAGCCTTGTTTCGTTGCTTCTTCAGATATAATGGACTTATATGGAACAAACAAATACAGTGTTTTTTTATAGTGCTCTATAGCTTTCAAAAATGATTTTGCAATACTACTATTTTTAGCTACATCATTATACAAAGCCCCATGTGGTTTAATATGATGTAGTGTTACTTTATGAGTTTTTGCAATTTTTATGATATATTCTAATTGCTTTTGTATGGTTTCTATTAATTCTTTTGGAGTAATCTGTATTGATTTTCTTCCAAAATTTTCTTTATCTGGATAGGAAGGATGTGCTCCTATATTAACTTTATGCGTTTTTGCTAAACTGATGACTTTATGAATTGTATCAGCATCTCCCGAATGGCCCCCACAGGCTATATTACAAGAAGAAATATAAGGCATTAGGCTTTCTTCATTTCCTATCCCCTCACCTACATCACAATTTATATCAATTTTTATCATTTTAATACAAGAGACTAGCATTAATTAGAAGCCAAAAACTTTTAGAATAGCTTTTGTTCCTAAAATTAATGTAATTATAATAATTATAATTCCTAATAAATTCTGAAAAGTAGTGTTTTTATAGCTTCCAAGAACAGATGATTTATTCACTACCCACAATAAAAGTATCGCTATAACTGGCAGTAATATGCCATTGGCAATTTGAGCAAATTTTATAATTTGTATTGGTTTTATGTTGAAAGAAAGAAAAAACACGCCCAAACTCAATATTAGAATCCATACTAGTTTAAATTTCCAATCTTTTAAACTGGCTTTCCAACCAAAGCAACTATTTGCTACATAGGCTGCCGCTAAGGGAGCTGTAATAGCCGATGTAATACCAGCTGCAAAAAGTCCTACTCCCATAAAATATTTAGCAGTATTCCCATATAAAGGTTCTAAGCTTTCTGCCAAATCTGTAATATTTTTAATTTCTCCTTTACTTATTGTAGAGGCTGCTACTATGATAGCCATAGAAACAATACCTCCTAAACCTATAGCAACAAAAGTATCTTGCCGTACTTTTTTTAAGTCCGATTTAGATTTCCATTTTTCACTGACTAAAGAAGCATGTAAAAATAAATTATACGGGACTACTGTAGTTCCTATTAAGGCTATAATAGTTAATAAACTCTCTCTTGGTGTACTAGGGATTAGTAAACCTTTTAGTAATAATGAAATATTGGGTTTTGTAACAACAGCAGTAATGATAAATGACAAACTCATTAAAATAACTAAAGAGACTAGTATTTTTTCTAATAGCTTATAGTTGCCAAAAAATAGCAGTATAAATGCTATTAACCCTACTATCATAGGGTAAAACGCTATATAGTTGTTGCCAAACAGAGCTTCTAAACCCAGTGTTGCACCTCCAATATTTCCTGCTTCATATGCAGCATTTCCAACAATAATTGCAGACAGAATTATAAGAACTACTATGGCCCTTAACCATGGTACTTTAAGTTCCTCTCTTATCACATCTGCCAATCCTTTTTGGGTTACAATGCCTAGCCTTGCTGCCATTTCTTGTAACACTATAGTAGCTATTACCGAGAGTAACATTGCCCATAACAATGCGTAGCCAAAATTTGCTCCTGCTAACGTGCATGCCGTTACTGTTCCGGGACCAATAAAGGCTGCTGCTACTAATACACCAGGTCCTATTTTTTTAAACATTATTCTGCGGTGTTTAATGCATAAAGTGCAAAGGTACCTAACCAATGTGTACCACTATAATTACCATCTACTATATTTGGTAATGAATATGCAATATGTTCTGTTGCAATTTGTTTTAAATGATGGTATTCTGGTAATGTTTTTGCGATACCATACAAACACCACGCTCTACTAAAATTAAGGCCATCTAAATGAACTAATTTACCATCCGTTCTATCTGCTACTTTTCCTTCTTCTAATTTAAAGTTAGCTTCTGTTAATTGTGGTAAAAACTGATCAAACCAAATTTTAAAATCTGCTTTAGCATATATTCTTCTCATGAGGTTTGCTTCTTCTAAACATGGAGATAAAAAATCAAACCCACTAGGTTCCCATTGTAAAGGGCACCTTACATCATTAGCATAAAAACGCAATGCACAGGTTTCAATTTCTTTTTTTAATAAGGTATTATTCAACGTTTCTGCATAATCTAAAGCCATAGAAAGACCAAATGCGGTATTACTATGTTCTCCTACTCGTATCGGATAATTTAATTTAGGCAAAAATGTAATGTAAGCCTCAACAATATAATCTGTTAAAGGCTGTAAGTTTTTCTCTAAATCTCTAGCTAGGGGATCGTTCCAAGTATGTATTTCTTCTGCTAATTTTAAAACCCAAGCCCAGCCATAGGTTCGCTCATAGGAACTATTACCCTTTAATTTAAAATATGCAACTTCTGCTTTAATGTTTTCTTCCGATATATTAGCAATTAGCTTCTTACGAATGATATCCGCTTCTTTTAAATTTGGATATTGCTTTAATAAAGACACCAAAGACCAATGCCCATGTACAGAAGAATGCCAATCAAAACAACCATAAAATGCAGGATGCAGTGCTTTTGGAGTATCAATATGCGTTGTATCGTTTAAAGTTTGCCCTAGTCTATTGGGGAATTCTATTTGCATACACTCAAGAGGTAGCGTAGCTAAGCGGTTTGCCTCTTTTAGCGTTAACTCAGGTATTGGATCTAGTTCTGTATCAACTATCACGGTTGGTTTTTCTTTGCATGAAAAAAAAAGTGCTATTAGTAGGCTGTAACAAATAAATTGTTTCTTATTCATAAATTAAACAGTATTAATAAATATAAGTTCTTCTAATTAAAATTATAGCAAAATTCTTACAAGATATTTGCTAAATTAGAATAAAACGATGCATTTCATCTAAAAAAATGTCGTTCGTCTAAAACTTCTTGTAAAAATATAATATTACTAAAAAGATACGGTTATAATAGTCCCAAACTTAATTAATTTAACCTACTAGAATGAATTGTTTAGAATGTAACAATCATCTTAGCTATATAGAGCATAAAAACTCCTTTGACCAATATGGAGTAGAACTGTGCAAACAGCATAAAGTTCGTATAGATAAGCTTGTAAAACTTAGAGAAACGCCAAAAGAATCGATACAGCTATACTATGGCTTAAAAGCCGTTGGTGTAAATGCAATGCTAGAATGGTGGGACGGCAAGAAATCTGTTGATATTGCAATTTCTAGAGTTAAATTAAATATAGAAATAGATACGGAGTTAAATACCATATCTCATGAGCAAGCCATTTTAGATTTAGAAGAAGCAATGAATTCTTTTAAAAACGGCTTTACTACAATTCGTATTCCACATACTTTAATAAAATATTACCTCAATAAAACGGTAGCAAATATTGTAGGGATTATAGAAGGGTTAAAAGAGAATGTAAAGATGATTAGATAGTATTGTACTCTACAAAATACTAAAAATAGCATTTAAAACAATTAAATTTTAATTTTCTATATATTTGTTTTTACTGATTAAATAGATGAAAAAAGCTTTAATTGTTTTTGTTTTAATTATTTTAAATTTTGTAGCGTTCTATTTTTCAACTGAGTATACTAACATGCAGATGGGTTACCCAGAAATTGCAATGAACTTAGGAGTTATGGTCGTATCCATTCCTTTGTTCTTGTTTGTTCCCGCTTTCTTTTTATATCTTATAAAATTAGGTACCCAAAAAGTTTTCATCAGTTTTAAAAAAATATATCTAAATCTATGTTTTATACTGTATTTAGTATTTTTTAGCATCACGTTATTTATGGCTATTGCACTATATTTTAAATTTAAATAATAAATTTAATTGACTTTAATATTGATTACTATGTAATAGCCCTCTAAAAAGCTTTCAACCTTTGAATTTTACCCATATATGATAAACTGAAATCAAAAAAATTACTGTAGGTGAGATACTAATAATTAGTACCTAAAATACTATAAATAGCCCAAAAATGTAACATAGATATACTAAACAAAAAAGGACATACAATTTATAAATTACACATCCTTTTTTAAATAATTTATGATAGGATACTACTATAAACCAGCAGCAGCATTAGAAATATTATCTAAAGCCATTTGTATGGTTTGTAAAACAGCATCATTTTCTTCAATTCCATGACGTGATTTAAGAAAATCTGCAGCGTTATAAGAAACATTTACGATTCCAGCTTCATCTTCCCAAACCAACATTTTTTGTGGTAAATCTATAGCTGTTGTGATGCTATTTTGCATTAATGGAGTTCCTAAATTTGGATTTCCAAAAATAATTAAGCGTGTTGGTCGTAATTCTAAGCCATTATTCAATGCATTTTCTTGGTGATTTACTTCTGCTACTATTCTAAGATTAGGGTTATTATCAATTGTAGTTCTTAAAGTATTGTAGGTGTCTTCAAAATTCTGGGTACTTATTTTAGTCATAATCTGTTCTCCAGAAATCACTACTGTACTAGGCGATACTATAATTTCATTACCACTTACATTAGTCGTTATATTAGTAAGCGCATCATTAATTGTTGGTAAAGTTGCTACGCCTTCTAATTGATGTCTGCTAACTAGGTAATCCGTAGCATTAAAACCCAAATATACATCATCAGCATTGTCTTGGTATACTAAAATCTTTTGAGGTAGGTCTAAACCTGCTAATTGATTTCTTTGCATTAATGGTGTTCCTAAATTTGGATTACCAAAAAAGATAATCCGTGCAGGGTTTAATTCCAAATCTACCGAATTTGCATTTGCTTGATGATTTATTTCTGCTATAATGCGTATATTAGGATTTGCATCAATGGTATTTCTTAAAGCAGTATACGAATCTTCAAAAGAAGAATTGCTTAAAGATAGTGTTAGCCCTGAAACAATTGCAGGGGTTGGTTCATCAGGGTCATTGGCTGGTGTATCTATACAAGAAAAAGAAAATAATACTAAAGCCGCGATTAATAGTTTATATTTCATAATTGTTTTTTTATAAATACGTGCGGAGTTGTAGTTGCAGATGTTTCGGTTTTCTAACGTTTATACTTTTCAACTCTTTTAAGGTCGTAAAGTCTTTTATTTGTAAAACATAAAATAGGAATTTAACAAAAGTATTGATGGTACTACTGATTTATAAAACTTTTTCCTACCTTAAGCAATTAATAATCTTAACCATTTGTTCTAAACCGATATGGAAGCTACTATTAATTTACATTTAGAAGAAAAAGCTGATAAGCATGATAGTATAAAAACAAGCAAAAAAAACCAGCCAAAGTTTACCATAAAAATAAAAGAGTTAAAAGCTGCCTTAGACGGTAGTTACATGGGTATAGGCACCCCATATTCGCCTATACGTGTAGATAATTTTATCGATTTAGAAAATCAGGAATATGCCACTATTCATCCAGATACAAAGATTACAATTAATCTTGTTTTTAATGATCCATCGCTAACTATAAAAAACATGCAATTGGTATGTTGTAAAGTGATTAATATAGATCGTAAACATGTTGATCGATTAAAAGGAAATCCAGATACTCCATGGGCTACTATTTTTAAACTCTATAAAAAAAATGGCAAGCGCATCAAAACCATTTACCCTGCACCAGATGGTACTTTATATATAGCTCCTAATAAAAAAAGAGAATGTAAGATTAGAACTTGTAAAAAAATATCCGATACCATGTTAGCCTATAGTATTATCTTTTCGGCAAACTTAAAATTGAAAGGTTATAACACTGAAAAAAACTATTATTTTATTTTAGATCCCGTAATTCGTTTAACTTCATCAGGTAGAGGATAATATTCTTAAATGCTATTAAAATAATGAGTTTTAATAAAAAAAAGATTGTATTTACAATAGCCACTATTATTTCGCTCTTTGCTAATTCTCAAAACACGAAAAGAATTGATAGCATACTAAAACTATTAGAAAAGGGAAGTATATCGGAAAAATCTATAACTACTTTAAAAGATTATGCATTAACACATTCAAATATTGATAGTGCATTATATTACTCAAAAATTGCATTAACTGCAGCAAAAGAAATAGAAAATATAGTATTGCAAGCCAAGGTATTAGAAGTAATTAGTGTGAAACAACATACTTTAGGAAATAATAATATATCAATAAAATCTACTTTTGAAGCATTAAATATTTATGACTCTTTAAATCTTGAAAAAGAGCAAGCGGCTTCCTATTCATTATTGGCAAATAATTTTATAAGTAATGAAAATTATAGTGCAGCCATCCAAAACTTAAAAAAATCAATTCATATTTATGAAAACCATGATCAAGAAAGTAATCTCATCTATACATTAATAAATTTAGGTGAAGTTTATAGACTAGCAAATTATTTAGATAGTGCCAAGGTTAGTTTTAAAAAGGTTATTGATAATAATAAAATCGTAAAAAATAATATTGCAGAGGGCTATGCAAAAGGTAATTTAGGCATGGTGTATAACACTCAAGATAGCCTATCATCAGCCAAAACCAATTTACAACAATCCATACGCATTTTAAGGGACTTAGGTGATTCTTATGCTACATCTGTCTATTTAGCAGAACTTGGTGAGGTATACCGAAAAGAAAAAAAACCAAAACTGGCTGAAGAAAAACTTATGGAAGCTATTACTATAGCTCAAGGATCAGGACTTAAAGAACAAATAAGAGATTTTAGTAAAAAGCTGACTCAATTCTATGAAAGTCAAGAAAAATATTCTAGAGCGTTACATTATCAACAACTATTTCAGGTATATCAAGATAGTTTGGTCAACAAAAAAAATATTAAAGAAATAGAACGTTTAAAAGCGGGATATGAAATTGAAAAGCGAGAGTCTACAATTGATTTATTGAATAAGGTAAATTCTAATCAAAAATACTTATTATGGACCCTGAGCGGAGGCGTATTAGCTACACTTGCCTTTCTGTATTGGATTTTTAAAATAAATAAACGAGTAAAAAATACCAATGCACAATTAATAAAACAAAAAGAAATTATTAGCCAAAGAGAAAAAGAAAAAGCACTATTACTTCAAGAACTGAACCATCGCGTAAAAAATAATTTACAAATGATTTCCAGTCTACTTAGCTTACAAAGTCGTGAATTGGTAGGGCACCCTGCTAAAGAAGCTTTGGAAACAGGAAAAGACAGAGTAGAAGCACTGTCATTAGTACACCGAAAGCTTTATCAAGAAGGCTCAGAAACTCGCATTGTGCTCAAAGAATATTTAGAAGAATTGGTATTGGGGCTATTTCATGGATACAATGCCCATTTTGAGCCTAAATTTGAACTTATGAATATCAATATTTCTATTGATACTGCCGTTCCTTTAGCCTTAATTGTAAATGAACTAGTTGTAAACTCCCTTAAATACGCCTATGAGAATGTTGAGAATCCTTCACTAACTATAAAAGTCAATGAGGTTAATGCAAACTTAACCATTCAAATTATAGATAATGGTAAAGGGTTTAATTATAATGAAGGTGAGAAAAAGAATTCTTTTGGATTAAAATTAATTCATTCATTAATAGCACAATTAGAAGGAACGATAAAAAAATTAGATAATGAAGGTACACATTGGCAAGTAAAATTAAATGTTGCTTAAAAAAATAAGTTCATTATGATTGGAGAAATTAAAAAAGTGAAGTTACTTATTGTAGAAGATGAGAATTTAGTAGCAAAAGATATTGCTTTTGAACTTTTAGATTCTGGTTATGAGGTTTCTGGAATAGCAGCTTCTGTTGTAAAAGCTAAACAGCTTTTAATACAAAAATCAGATATCGATATTGTACTCATAGATATTATGTTAAAAGGGAATGAAACAGGCATAGCGCTTGCAAAACATTTAGACACCCATTATAACATACCGTATATATTTTTAACTTCTTATGCAGATACACGTACCATAAATTTAGTAAAAACCAATACTAAACCTTACGCCTTTATTTTAAAACCTTTTAATAAAAGACAGGTAATGGTATCTATAGAAATGGCTTTGGAGAATTTTTCCAAGCGTAAACCAGAACTTAATGTATTGGCTAGTACAAATTTTAAACCTACTCCTAACCAAGTGCTTAAAATTAGTGAAAGTCTTTTTCTTAAAAAAGACAACCATTTTGAGCGTGTTTTATTAAAAGAAATCTTGTTTCTAGAAGCAGAAAGTAATTATACTACTATACATACACAATGTGGCCGCTTTCTATACTCAATGGTACTTAAAAAAATTGAACAATTATTACCATCGGATGTTTTTTTTAGAGTACATCGCAGTTATGTTGTTAACATAACTACCATTACAGGTTTTGAAGGCAACATGTTACTTCTTGGGAAGAATAAAATTCCAGTCAGCAAAACATATAAGAACAGTATTTTTAGGCAGTTCAGAACTATTTAACGCTTATCATTTTATTTTAATTATAAATTGATAGTCTTTACTCTTTAATTTTATAAATTAATTAATTGTTGAAGAAAAAGAATCCTTATTTTCCAAGGTAAATTATAGATAAGCAAACTTTATCAAGTAATTTACATACACATTTTTAGCTCTTGTTTCTGAACTTACTCGTATACCACCTGGAGTGGCGGCCTCAGAATCTGTTGGTTCTGATGTTAACGCTATAATTCCTGGAGAGATGGCTATTGTATTGGGTCCTGTAGCGGCTGTTACATTAGCTTTGGTCTGTTCATATTGATGTTGATGCGTTTGCAATGCGTCTTCCTGAAGAGAACCTGTTTTATTTTCACCAACAGTAACCTTTTTGCCATTTGCAAATGTTCTTTCGTTTGCGTCAGGGTCATTTTTAGAATTTCCAGAAGCACCTCTTAAAAAATATCCTCGATAATCTGGAACTTTAAATTTTTGATCCGCAGGCAGTTTTGAAACATCTATAGGAGCACCACCATTTGGGCTATATAAAAAACCAATAGCCTGAAAAAGTTCAGGATATTCAGAAACAAGTAGTTCTCTCCCATCGCAAACCACCCAACCATAGGCTTGGATATTATTAATAGTGCCTGTAGTATTATCTTTTTGTGTTTCATTTATAATCCCTGCGTAGGCAATAACAGTACCTACAGGCGTATCGATTCCGGCTTTTGAAAAAGGTAAATTCATTGTCTTAGGCTATGTTGTTAAACGCAGTACAAATAGGTAATTCTTCCTCGTCTTGCAACCATTGCATATTAGTTGGTACTTGTATTTCCCATGGTTGATTATGTATGCATGCGTTATGATTCCTTTCACTGACTTTTTTAAGTGCTACAGCAATAGTTTTGTCTTCAGCAACTAAAGGACTAATAGTGTTTTGTATGTATGATATAAAACCTGTACTTAAATAATAGAGTATTTTATAATTAAAATTAGGGTCCACAGGAATCATAACCCTTAATTTTTTTTGATCGGAATAATCTAGAAAAGATTGGTCCGTTATAAACTCTTCTATAGAATTATTGATCAGCGCTGTTGAAAATGGATTGTCAGAATTAAAAAATTCGTAAGTACTCTCATTCCATTCCATTGCTTGTTCAAAAAACTGGTCATATTCTGGTGCTGTTGCTTCTACATATAAGGAATCATCAACAAAAACTTCCTTTATCGTTTTTGTTTCATTTTTTTCTAAATAAATATCATATAAAATCTTCTTACAGGTACTTTTAATAGACTGGTTTAACAGTTCTTTCTTTCTAGCCATATTTTTATGCTCCAGCCGATCTATAGCAAGCTTACTTTTAGTAATATTAGTCTTATATGCCTTGGTAATTGCATCATATACTCTTATACGCCATTGGTTCATTAAATTTTGAGAAGGGCAGCTCTTTACCGTAATGGATATATAAAAACCTTTGGTTGGTGGAGCGGCATATGATGTCATATGAGTTAATACTACAGGAATAGCAGTAGTACTCACAGAAACAGTTTCCACAAATAATGATTTTTTTTGATCAACTTCTAATTCCAAAGTGTTAGTTTTAGTAGACAAAGGATTACGTATCGTTTGCGTTCCTTTACTTAGTTTGATTATGGTAGCTCCAACAAGTAAATCCATATCTATGTCTATAGAATAACTTACATCTGCTTCAACTGGTATATATCCTTCTTCTATAGAAACTTCTTGACTAGTGACAACATTATCTGCATTAAAAAAAATATAAGAAACTATCTGTTCTTCAGGAGGCAGTGGAACATCTAACACTCCATATTCCGCTGCTAGCATTGCATAATTATCACTTTTTATAGACTTAAAAGAACTAATTGCAGGTTTTCGCTTAGCGAGGGGTATTAATCCCTTTTCAGTAAGTGATATATAAGATTCTAATTTAGGTAAAGGATGATCAATTAAAAACTCTAGTAAAAATCGATTCCCATAATCAATAACTCGTGCGGAATATACTTTATTTACCCAATTGTAAATCCCACGCACATTACAATCATTATTTCTATTATCCAAGGTATGAATAACAGCTTCTTCTGTTTTGTTAACTTGTTTTTTGGTGTAAACCTGCTTTATAAGATGATTCATGCGTATTATTGCTTTGTTCAGTACTTTTTTTGCAAAGTCCGTATGTACTGTATCATCTTTTAAATCTGGAGTCCTTGTTTTTGTAACATCACCGTTAAGTATTAATGTTGTTGGAGGGCCATAACTTGTTTCTAATTTAGTATAATTATCATCATTTGTGTCTGTACCAGTAAGTGTATTTTTAATTTCATTACTAAGTGCTTCTAAGCTTCCTTCCAATATTTGATGATTGTTTGTAATGGTCTCATTATCTAATCTAGAGGTTTCTGTAATTTCATTAGATGATGCATTACTGCGTTCTTTTATTTCTCCTGGTAATACATTTTCTATATGTGCAATCTCTCCTGTTTTATAGCCAATTAATTTGTGCTGTATCATATGTAGATCTCCAATAGCATATGGAATAACTACTTTTTCGCTCTCCAAAGACTTTGTTTTAGTGTTGTTTGCTAAAGGCAATGGAAAAACTGGTTCTGGAAGTATAACAGAAGTTTTTAATAAATGACTTATTATTACAGGGGGTTGATAAGATATGGGAAACAAAGTTTCTAAAAAATTACAGACCAATAGCATTTTTATTTCATCCTCTAGTGTTTTAATATTATAAAAACCAAGTACACTAAGTGCAAATACATTCTGCCATACACGATCTTTTACTGCTGCATAATCTTTTGAATAAATAAATTTTTCAATAGCTTCTTGATCCATGTCTAATTCCATTAAAAGAAAAGCTTTAAACTCTGCTTTATTTGTGAAATGTGATTCTTGAATTGTGTTATACAGTTCTGGAAATATCTTAAATGGAAATGCTAACTCTCGCGTATTTTCAATATATTCTTCTTGATATGTGGTTGTGCTATTTATAAAATTAAATGTCTCTTCTATAATCGATTTACGTGCATCAGGCTTTGGAACACCATCATTAAAATGAGACAAAAAATTGTTGTATAAAGTGGTAGCACCTATATTATTTATATATGTTACAAAATAACTTTCTTCTTCTAAGGTAAGATCTGGCCATTTTCTAACATATAGGTATGGAAATAAATCATCATATTCAGCAGGTAAAATAAATTCTTTTTCAGAAATATTATTATTTGGCATTGTAGGATCAATGGGAATCACTGGTGGAATTATAGGAGTTGGTGGAGTAATGTGACTCGGAATCTCCAAAATATTCCCCTCAAAATGTTCAATTAAATTTTGGCAGTACCAAGCATCAATCCAAATAAAATCTGCTTCACCATTATTAAAAAGACACATACTCCCATTAATGTTAATTTCATCTGGGAAAGACAGTTTAAATGTTTCTGTACTAGTTGTAGAAAGGCATCCACTCCACTCAAAAACCTTTTTGGGTTTGTCTTTTCTTAGAAGTCTATAAGACACATAATATGAGTTAAATTCATTACAATCAGATGTGTTTTCAAAAGAAAACTCAAAAATAAATTGTTTATCTCCGCAAGCGTCTAATTCGTATGTGTACATGGCATTTAAATTTGATGAGAATTACTGTTAATTTCTAAAATTACAGACTGCCAATAATAGGCATTATGATAAGTAAGAATAGCATTTAATAAAATTAATCTCTAGGGATTTCTAATATATTCCCTTCAATATCCTCTTCTAGCTTATAGCCATATTTACTGTCTAACCAAATAAAATCTCTACCAAAATTCCTAAAAAGCTTCAGAGTTCCTTTTAAATCATTTTTATCTTCAAATTTTAGATGGAAAGGTTTTTCTTTATTTAGAAAAAGACAACCGTCCCATTCTTTAACTCCACTAGGCGAATCATTACGTAATATACGGTAAGAAATATAACGAGAAATAGATGGGTTACACATATCTTCCGAATTGTTCTCGAATGAAAATTCGAATATAAATTTTTTCGAACTTCTTAGATCTAAAGTATAACTATACGGATAAGTAGTAGTAAGATTTGGTTGATTAGAGAAATTAGTGTCTTCTTGAAGGTATTCATCTATCTCTTCTATATATTTTCTTACTTCTGCCTTTTTACCCGTAAATTTATCAGAATCAATATAATCAAGATAATTTTTGACTATTAATGGCTTCCAAGGTTCTTCACCTGCTTTAATTTTATACTCTAAGAATTGTGTAGTTTTTCCATAATTTTTAAAAGCAAACTCTAAACCAGCCCATACATCTGTTGACAATGGAGAAAAAACAGTACTATTTAACAATTTCATCATTGTTGCTAAAACCATTTCCGACCTACAAGATTCGGACAAGAGAATGATTAATGCAGAGGCTTTTTTTTGGTCTTTGTTTAAGTTTTTACATTTTAAAGCTTCTGTATAATCTTGTTTTGTTCTATTAGAGTGTTTTGAATGGTTATACTTTTCCAGTTTTACAAATGTTCCACTTTCGTTGGTCACTTCTATTACTTCAAATTGCCCTCTTTTAATTATAATGGAACCATTTATTTCTTCATTAAATCCATAATCTATTTGAAGGTTCTCTTTGTCATTTATTTTTATTCCTTCAGCAAGAGAATCTTTAAGGAGTTTTCCTGTTCTATGAAATGATATAATATTATCTATTATTAGCTGATTATTTAGTGGGTTGAGACTAAGCATATTATTTTTATTTACAGATTATTTTTGTTTTTATTTATGATATGGGAACTAATTCAAACTCAAAAGGAACTGCCGAACGCCCTACTCCTCCTCCAGTCATAATGAGTTGTGCTTCATTAATACCTCTTAAGGAAAATTGCATATTTTTATCGTTTAAAATTGCAGCATTTAATGCTTCTCCTTCGTATACCTGTGCATGCACTCCTACGTAGATATAAGGCTCAAGTTTAAAAATAGCTTTTTGTCCAGGAGGAATTCCTTTTCTAGAAACTACGATACTACCTTGTTTATATACATGAGCATCTATAGATCCCAAATCCAATTCGTTTTTTACTTCTACTTCATCTCTGTTTACAGCATTGCTACTATCTAACTCAATACTATTCCCTCTTCGATTTTGTTTTACTACCCATTTATCACCTGGAGTTGCAGCTTTTTTATCAGAATGATTATTATATGAATCTTTTACAGCAACATCAAACGAAGAGCTGTATATAAACTCATGACTCCAGTTATATCCGCAATGTTCTATTACTTTCCAAGCTGTAGAAGTAGATTTTAAATTAGTAGCAACACTTTTTTGAAAGATAACCACCTTGGAATTATTTGCATCAAACGATTTATTGATAAATGTTATTTTAGTGTTCATTGTATTTTTATAAAAAGATTAAATCAAAAATTCAGAAAGCGATCGCATTAATTGAAACTGGGTGTTACCTGATAAATGTTTTAAAATAATTTTTGTTGTTAGACCATTCTTTTCACAGGTTTTCCTGCAATAAGACTTTATAACACTAAATGATTTTTCTTGCAAGCACCCAGTCCAATAACTTCTCCCAAAATATATTTGGTTTTACTTATGAAGTAGGAACTAAATCAAAAACAAATGGTGTTGCTGTTGGACCAACACCACCACCAGTCATAATTAAATTTGCCTTGGTTAAACCGAACAAAGAAAATTTCTGATTGAAATCTTTTATAATAGCAGAGTTTATTTCTTTTCCCTCTTCAACTTGTGAGTTTACACCAACATAAATTTCAGGTTGAAATTGAAACACGCCTTTTTCTTCTGGAGAAATTCCTGTCTTGGTAGCTAATAACGTTCCACTTTTATAGATTTGTGCATCTATGGAACTTGTTCCTAATTCATTCTTTACTTCTACTTCATTTGGGCTAGCTGCCGGGTTACTATCTAACTGAAGAATATCTCCAGAATTAGACCGAACTACTGACCATTTTTGGCCATTTACAGCAGGTTTCATGTCCGATACATTCCCATAAGAATCAGCAGCAGCTACTTCAAATGCCATTGGGTAAGTAAATTTGTGTGTCCAGTCTCGTCCACAATTTTGGATTACTTTCCATGCAATAGCAGTAGAATCAAAGTTTGTTGCAACGTTTTTTTGAAAGATAACAACATTAGAGTTGTTCATGTCATTCGAGTTGTTGATAAATGTGATTTCAATGTCCATCTTAATATATTATTGATGCCTAGACTTTAAGATGGGAGCTAAGCGTTATCCCTTTATTTTAACCAATTCTACTTTTATCTAGAAGCAGAAATAGCTGGTTTTTATATGAAGTTTATGAAAAATCTTTATTAAGAAATTCTAATGTATAAGTCAGAAAAAATGCCTGATATACCTGCAAGCGGATTATCATTTGTGCCATCATGTGGATTATAATATGCCGCTGCATCATCTGAAATCCAGTGAGCACCATCATTACATAAAATGATATCAAACTCCCCATCTTCAGGAGCATCATATGCTAAATCCTTTATATTGTTTACTGTAACACCTAAGCTTCTAAGCATATTCACTTCTGCATTAATTACGTTTGAAGGGAATCCTAATGCCAACAGCTCAACCTTATTATAATTAACCGTAATGTTTGCTGCACTTATCCCTGTCATAATCGCAGTAATTACTATTGCAGATGGTAGTGATCTTCTCGTTCCATCAACAATAATAGCTGCATTATTTACAAAATTTTCTTGTGCACCGCCTTCCCCATAATTGTTCTGAATATTCTGTATGGCTTCATAAGTACGTGCACCAAGTTTATTGTTTGCAGTATCTTTCCCAGCTATAAAACCTGTAATGCCATGGCTTGGTAAAACCAAAGCTGGTAGTCCTCCAGTAAGATTTAATTGATTGATTACTGCAGCTAATGCAAATCCACCACAACAATTATTTGGGTTAGGATTTATTTCATTTTGATTCCCTGTAAAGTTTAACATGATTCTGAATGTTTTAGTTGTTTATATATTGATGAATCAAATTTGCTTCTTTAACAAGTGAAAAAGAAAAGAGATGAGTGAACGGATCGATTTATTGTGTAGAATAATCTGTTTTATGAGTAAATGTTTTTTAATCTTTAATAATGTGGAATATGAGCAGAAAAATGCTTCTTATTAATTAATAACATTTAACTTAATTGTACATAGTTGTTACCAAACAGATATAAAAATTGTTCTTAACAACAACATATATTCTTATTAACTATCTCATAAAGTACACGTAACTTATTTGTAATTAGTTTGTATTCATCAAGATTAACAGGCAACTCACTACAAATACACTTTTTCAAAATACTATTGTTTTCAAGTTATCACTGTTTCTTTCATTTCTGCTGAAAAACGGCCATTCATGGTACACCACTCCCCCAATAGTCTGGTCTTCTAAGGCTTATTACACTAAAAATGTTAAAAACTCGTTAAGTTCTTATAAGTTTTATAGTTTGTGAATTTTACAACTATAAAACTTAATAACCTTTATAAAACCCAAATATGATCAAACCAAAAATTTACCTAGCCTTATTAATAATTTCTATTTGTCTTTACAATTGTACAACAACAGAAGTTATTAACATTAATGAAGAAGAAAAAGCAATAAATGAAAATGAAGCTGAAGAACCTACTACACCACCTACACTTGAAGAGGTACAAGAAAGTTCAGTTAATTTGTTAACGAATGATACTAAAAAAAGTTGGAAAGCCGAAGTTGCAGAACTAATCAATACCAATGGAACATTTAATGTTTCCGATAATTTTAACATAAAAGATGACGAGTTTATTTTTAAAAACTCATCTTCAACAGGAAAAGGCATATCTAATTTTAATTTAACACTTGAATGGCGCCAAAACAATACAATTAACACCAACGCCAATAATAGTGATGAAACGATGACTGAAAATTATGTATCTCCTGAAATTTTTAACCTTGTATTCCAGTCAAATAGTGGTTTAAATCTGATTGCAGGAGACAATAAGATTGAAATAACTATTTCCGAAGAAGGTGTTATAACTTTAATAATACAGCTAGATGGCGGAGCGCAGTTAAGAATCACTTTAAATGTAAAGTCAGAAGAAGATTATGAAGCAGTTCCTACATCAAGACTTGAATTTGAAGATAGCAACTCATTTTTTTCTAATGGCATAGATGGCTATGCTCCAGATATTATAGGTTCTTTAGTAGATAATAGTCTTTATATTGCGACTCGCGAGGACGATTTAGGAGATCCAGGAGGACCACTGCCAGAAAGGGTCATTAAAATGGATATTGCAAGTGGAGATCAGACAGAAGCCATTTCTTTTGTTCAAGATTTAGCGTCAAAACAGTTAATCATCAATAAAGATAAACTATTAGTTGTAGGTGGTAAAAAGGTAAGCACCTATAATCTAGGTATAATTGAAGATCCCCTGACACAATATTATGCACAATTTGACGATAGTCTACAGTTAACTAGATTTGGAGCTGCCGTTTCAGATAACAATATCTATCTTATCGGCGGAGATGCGCTTTTATCTGGTAGAGATGCTAGAATCGCAAAGTTTGATATTGAAACGGGAGCGGTAAGTGACTTTATATATTTAGCAGCCCCTCTTTATGGTGCGCGGGGAGAAGTTGTCAATGGTAAGTTATACGTTTTTGGAGGGACCTATGAGTTTGATGGATCACCTGCAACAAATGATATTTATATTATAGATACGACTAAAGCCGAAATAGTTTCAATTGAACAAATGCCCACTAAATTAGACCTTACTTTTGTAAAACGATATGGTAACCTTATTTATGTTGCTGGTAGTATTATTACCAGAGATATAGATGGCTTGCCTATAGATAGAGAACCCTACTTAGGTGTATATAATACAGAAAATGGCTCCTTTACTGAGCTTGAAACTAATCTAAGCAGCCCAGAAAACGAAACTATTCATGCAATGACTATTGTTAATGATGAAATGTTTCTTATATATGGTCAAAAGGAACAAGTTCTTGAAGGAAACTTACAGCTGTGGACTTTAAAATCGACTTCTCTTTAAAACAAAATAGTATAATGTAATGGCACCTATTGAATATTCAATAGGTGTTTTTTTTGCTTATATGTGATTCAGCAGCTTTGCGGTAGTTGCACTATTGCGGTCAATAATCATGTGTCTCACTGGTGCTCATTATTACCCCAACCAACCTTCTCTATCTAAAGAACGATACTGTATGGCTTCTGCTATATGCGTACCTGTAACCGATTCTGAGGCGGTTAAATCTGCAATGGTTCTGGCTACTTTTAGAATTCGATCATAGGCTCTTGCAGAAAGGTTTAAGCGCTCCATAGCATTTTTAAGCAATTCTTTAGAAGCATCGTCCATTTTACAATAGGCACGAATTTGTTTGGTATTCATTTGCGCATTGTAATGTACATTTTCCATTGCTGCAAAGCGTTGGGTTTGTATTTCTCTGGCAGCGGTTACCCGTTTCCTAATGGCTACACTCCCCTCTCCTTTTCGCTCTTCGGAGAGTTTATCAAATGGAACGGGTGTTACTTCTATATGAATATCAATACGGTCTAATAATGGCCCCGAAATTTTACTTAAATAGCGTTGCATCTCTGCAGGTGAGGAAGTTACTGGTGCATCTGGATCATTAAAATAACCTCCTGGGCTTGGATTCATACTAGCAACCAGCATAAAACTACTTGGGTAGGTTACCGTAAAGCGCGCCCTAGAAATAGTCACTTCTCTATCTTCTAAGGGCTGTCGCATTACTTCTAAAACCCCACGCTTAAATTCTGGCAATTCATCTAAAAATAAAACACCATTATGTGATAAGGATATTTCTCCTGGTTGTGGGTATGCGCCTCCACCTACAAGTGCTACATCTGATATGGTATGATGTGGACTTCTGAATGGCCTTTGATTCATAAGTCCCATATTCTTTATTTTGCCCACTACACTATGTATCTTAGTAGTTTCTAATGCTTCATGTAAAGTCATAGGCGGTAAAATAGAGGGTAATCTTTTGGCTAGCATTGTTTTACCTGCACCAGGCGGACCGATCAGAATAATATTATGTCCGCCAGCAGCAGCAATCTCCATACAACGTTTAATACTTTCTTGTCCTTTTACATCAGAAAAATCGAATTCAGGAAAATCTAAACTTTTATAAAATTCTGCGCGGGTGTCTATACTAGTTTGCTCTAAAGCATCACCATTATCAAAGAAATTAATCACCTGTGATATATTTTCAATACCATACACCTCTAAATCACTAACAATAGCGGCTTCTCTAGCATTTTCTTTGGGTAAAATAAAACCTTTATAGCCTTCTTCTTTTGCTTTAATCGCTATGGGTAATGCTCCTTTTATAGGCTGTAAACTTCCGTCTAAAGAAAGTTCTCCCATAATGATATAGTTTTCGATGTCTTCTGATTTTATTTGACCCGAAGCAGTCAGTATTCCTATAGCCAAAGTAAGATCGTATGCAGAGCCTTCTTTTCTAAGATCTGCAGGTGCCATATTTATGGTCAATTTTTTTCCAGGAATTTTATATCCATTATTTTTTAGTGCAGCAGCAATTCTATAATTACTTTCTTTTATGGCATTATCTGGAAGCCCTACTAAATGATAGCCTATTCCTTTGTCTACATTTACTTCTATAGTGATGGTGGTAGCTTCTACTCCAAAAACAGCACTCCCATAAACTTTTTTGAGCATGTAATCTATATTTTCTTTAAATGTAAGGAAATTAATATTTACTCATGCTTTAGTTTTTTACAATAACAAGAAAAGGGATTAACTTTAAAAGTTAATCCCTTTTACAAAAATTATAAAACCCTTACTTATTGCGTTTTAAAACTATATACTTGAGAACTTGTTAAACTCCCAAAATGATCAACAGTTTCTACTCTCCAATAGTACTGCGTTCCAGCACTTAAATCTCCACTGCTTATAGAAGTAGCTTCTGTACTACTAAGCGGAGTAGATAAGTCCATAGATGTTCCTATAAACACATTGTAAGATGCAATATTCTCTACTCCATTAGGATCAGCACCTTCCCACATTAAAGTAGTTGAAGTACCAGATACTGTTTCTCCGTTTTCAGGACTTAATAACTCAGTAGGGAAAGGAGAAAAGTTTCTCGCTCCTTCTTCTGCATTGTAAAACCTGAACGTAGGACTCTCTGCCGTTAATTCACTTTCATTAGATCTTGATACTACTGCCCACGAATATTGTGCATTTTGCAGTAAAGTAATATCTAACTGATTTGTTGTAGAAGTTAAAGTTTCTACCGAATTATCAGCAAGATTTGTCAATATTACATCGTAAGTATCTGCATCTTCTGCTGCACTCCATAAAAAAGTTACACGACTCTCTGTCTCAGATACAAAAATCCCAGTAGTACATATTCTATCTTCCTCAGGAAATATCAACATTGCTGCTGCAGGCTGAATAGGTTCTTCCACAGGATCATCGTTCTTACAAGAAACAAAGACACTTGAGAAGGCTAATATTGCTATTAAAAAATTTATTTTTTTCATTTTATTATTTCTTTAAAATTTTAACATTATTCACTCCATTCACACTCAAGATATATAATCCTGCTGGTAAATCTGATACGTCTAATGATGTTTGTACAGAAGGTGTATCAACGATATAACTTTTAACTGATTTTCCAGCAATATCATAAATGATCACTGTACTGTTTTCAGGAGTTGTATTACTATCAAATAGTATATTTAAATTATCTTCAACTGGATTAGGGAATACCGTAAACTCATTTGAATTAATCATAATACTACTAGTGTATATTCCTTGACAATCTTTATCAGTTCGTACAGATAATTTATTTTCTCCTGCAACTAAATCAAGGGTGATTTCAGTATCAGTTGTTGTAAATAACTCACCATTAAGATCAATTTCATAATTTACGCCTCCTCGTAACTGAAGTGTAACTGCATTACCAAATAAATTCTCTATAACATCTAAGTTTTGAGGTTCATCTACTACTACAGTAAAACACTGCTCAAATCCATCTACACTATCAGTAGTAATACATACCGTATACGTTCCTTGCTCTAAATCTGCAAATGTTGTTGTACTTGTGAATTCTCTTGTTACAAGTGCTGCATCATTAAAAGTTACCGTTACATTGTACGTTAAATCATTTACAGAACTAATTGTAATAGATCCATCATCACTAGTTTCACAACTTTCACCAATAGCTTCTATTGTAAAGTTTTGATTACCTATGCCAGTATTTCGAACAACTCTAATACTATCATCAGTAATATCTGAACAATCGGCATCTCGTAAAGCTTGTAAAGGTTCTCCAATAAATGAATCCTGATCTAATCCTCTGTAAGACCATCCCCATATCTGACACACTCCTACTCCTTCATCATCTAAATTAATAGTATTACTATTTACGATATTTAGGATTGTTGCTGCTGGGCTATTATCAGTAATTACATATCTATATGATAAGTTTACTGATGGTGTATCTCTTGTTATGATTAAATCATCTGCAAGACCATCTACTACAATTGTAGCACTAGATCCATCCGCAGCTACTTCAGTAGTTCCATTAGGATTACCTGTTGCTGTAACATCTATTGCAATAGTACCTGCTTCTGCAGCTTCTCTGATAATAATTACTGCATTATCTGAAATATCTGAACATGGTAAATCATCTAATACCGATAATGGTTCACCTACCTGATTCAATCCATTTCCTGGTACACCTCTGTAACTCCATCCCCAGATTTCACAAGTTCCTGGTGCTACACCATTAAGATCTATACTATTGGTAGCAACTACATTTAAAATTAAACCTGTTGCCTGATCCGTAATTACATATCTATATGATAAGTTCTCAGCACCTGGATTCACATGTGATACTACAATTGGATCTGGACGTGAATCTATACATATTACTGCTTCTGTATCACCATTGAAACTTGTAGTTCCATTTGGATTACCCGTCGCGTCTAAATCTATAGCTACTGTTCCGCCGTCTGCCTCTTCTCTTACTACTGTAACAAACTGCTCTGATACAGAGGAACAATCAGCATCGCGCATCTCTTGTAAAGGTCTCCCTTGGAAGGTAGCTAATGATCCTGCTACACCACCAAATCCAGCATAACTCCAACCCCAGATTAAACATGTGCCGACTCCGGCGCCATCTAAACTGATCTCATTACTTGCTGTTATATTTAAAATGTTCTCCTCTGGACTATCATCCGTAATTACATATAGGTAAGAACGATTCGTGGCCTGAGTAACATGGTTTACTGCGATTGGATCTGGACGACCATCTACACAAATACTCACTGCTAAATCACCATCGATACGAGTGGTTCCATTTACATTTAATGCATTGGTCTGTGCCACATTAAGACTTATAGTACCTCCATCTGCATCACCCCAAGCTATTGAATTACCGCCTCTGGTTCCGCCTGTACTATATGGTGCTGGACAAGTTACACTATCATCTGCTGAACTCCATCTACCTGAACTTACTCCCTGTGCTATTCTAAAACTACTGGTGCTTCCCCAACGTACAAAATCTCTTAAGATTTCTGGATCCGATGATCCAAAGTTGCTATTAGTAAATAACATTAAGGTTCCACTTGCTGTTGGGATAGGCTCCCAAGTTACGCTAATAGAAGTATTAGGTGCTAATACCGTTGAAGCTGTTGTTAAACTACTAACAGCTGCATAGATAAAGCCATCTGTACATAACTGATAACTTCCAATATCTACTGATGCATCGCCAATATTAGTAATCGTTACCTGATCTGTAGATGGATCTAATGAAGTAAATACTGCATCGCCGCCTTGTGGTGCTACTGCACCTACACGTTCGATAATTACTGCATTATCTGAAATGTCTGAACAATCTAAATTGTCTAATGCAGATAAAGGTTCCCCTATCTGATCTAATCCATTATTAGGTACTCCTCTATAACTCCAGCCCCAAACTTCACAAATCCCTGGTGCTACACCATTTAAATCTATACTATTGGTAGCTACTACATTTAAAATTAAACCTGTAGCCTGATCTGTAATTACATATCTGTATGATAAAGTCTCTGAGCCTGGATTACTATGACCTACTACAATTGGATTTGCAATAGCATCACCAACTACAATAGTCGCTGACGTAGCATTGTTTATCGTTGTTGTTCCCTGTGCATCGCCTGTAGCTGTTTCATCAATAAATACGGTACCTCCATTTGCCGATTCTCTTACTACAGTAATAAACTGTGTGGAGATATCTGAACAATCAGCATCACGTAAGGATTGTAATGGCTGACCTACAAATGAGGCCTGATCTAAACCGCGATAATTCCATCCCCAAATTAAACATGTGCCTGGGCCTGCGCCATCTAAATCTATAGCACTACTTGGTGTAATAGCTAAGATCATCTCCTGTGGACTATCATCTGTAACTACATACATGTAGGTTAGATTCGTAGATGGGGTATTGTGGCTAACGATAATATCATCTGCTCTACCATCTACACAAATACTAGCATTAAACTCATCAGTAACTACTGTAGTACTATTTGGATTACCCGTTGCTGATATATCTATAGCGATAGTTCCTGCATCTGCAACTTCTCTTACTACTGTAACAAACTGCTCTGATACAGAAGAACAATCAGCATCGCGCATCTCTTGTAAAGGTCTCCCTTGGAAGGTCGCTAATGATCCTGCTACACCACCAAATCCAGCATAACTCCAACCCCAGATTAAACATGTGCCGACTCCGGCGCCATCTAAACTGATCTCATTACTTGCTGTTATATTTAAAATGTTCTCCTCTGGACTATCATCCGTAATTACATATAGGTAAGAACGATTCGTGGCCTGAGTAACATGGTTTACTGCGATTGGATCTGGACGACCATCTACACAAATACTCACTGCTAAATCACCATCAATACGAGTGGTTCCATTTACATTTAATGCATTGGTCTGTGCCACATTAAGACTTATAGTACCTCCATCTGCATCACCCCATGCTATTGAATTACCGCCTCTGGTTCCGCCTGTACTATATGGTGCTGGGCAAGTTACACTATCATCTGCTGAACTCCATCGGCCTGCTGCAACACCTTGTGCTACTCTAAAACTACTATTACCCCAACGTACATGATCTAATACATCATCAGGACTTGATGAGTTAAAATTAGTGTTAGCAAATAACATTAAGGTTCCATTACCAGCAGTTGGAATATCATTCCAAGAAACTGTAATTGATGTATTTGCTGCTAATAAAGTACTCGCTGTAGTTAAAGAAGATATTGCATCATATCTAAAGCCATCTGTACATAACTGATAACTTCCAATATCTACTGATGCATTTCCAATATTTGTAATCGTTACTTCTTGTGTACTAGGGTTCAGTGCTGTAAATACTGCTTCTGCTCCTTGTGGTGCTACTGCGCCTACACGTTCGATAATTACTGCATTATCTGAAATGTCTGAACAATCTAAATTGTCTAATGCAGATAAAGGTTCCCCTATCTGATCTAATCCATTATTAGGTACTCCTCTATAACTCCAGCCCCAAACTTCACAAATCCCTGGTGCTACACCATTTAAATCTATACTATTGGTAGCTACTACATTTAAAATTAAACCTGTAGCCTGATCTGTAATTACATATCTGTATGATAAAGTCTCTGAGCCTGGATTACTATGACCTACTACAATTGGATTTGCAATAGCATCACCAACTACAATAGTCGCTGACGTAGCATTGTTTATCGTTGTTGTTCCCTGTGCATCGCCTGTAGCTGTTTCATCAATAAATACGGTACCTCCATTTGCCGATTCTCTTACTACAGTAATAAACTGTGTGGAGATATCTGAACAATCAGCATCACGTAAGGATTGTAATGGCTGACCTACAAATGAGGCCTGATCTAAACCGCGATAATTCCATCCCCAAATTAAACATGTGCCTGGGCCTGCGCCATCTAAATCTATAGCACTACTTGGTGTAATAGCTAAAATCATCTCCTGTGGACTATCATCTGTAACTACATACATGTAGGTTAGATTCGTAGATGGGGTATTGTGGCTAACGATAATATCATCTGCTCTACCATCTACACAAATACTAGCATTAAACTCATCAGTAACTACTGTAGTACTATTTGGATTACCCGTTGCTGTTATATCTATAGCGATAGTTCCTGCATCTGCAACTTCTCTTACTACTGTAACAAACTGCTCTGATACAGAAGAACAATCAGCATCGCGCATCTCTTGTAAAGGTCTCCCTTGGAAGGTCGCTAATGATCCTGCTACACCACCAAATCCAGCATAACTCCAACCCCAGATTAAGCATGTGCCTACTCCGGCGCCATCTAAACTGATCTCATTACTTGCTGTTATATTTAAAATGTTCTCCTCTGGACTATCATCCGTAATTACATATAGGTAAGAACGATTCGTGGCCTGAGTAACATGGTTTACTGCGATTGGATCTGGACGACCATCTACACAAATACTCACTGCTAAATCACCATCGATACGAGTGGTTCCATTTACATTTAATGCATTGGTCTGTGCCACATTAAGACTTATAGTACCTCCATCTGCATCACCCCATGCTATTGAATTACCGCCTCTGGTTCCGCCTGTACTATATGGTGCTGGGCAAGTTACACTATCATCTGCTGAACTCCATCGGCCTGCTGCAACACCTTGTGCTACTCTAAAACTACTATTACCCCAACGTACATGATCTAATACATCATCAGGACTTGATGAGTTAAAATTAGTGTTAGCAAATAACATTAAGGTTCCATTACCAGCGGTTGGAATATCATTCCAAGAAACTGTAATTGATGTATTTGCTGCTAATAAAGTACTCGCTGTAGTTAAAGAAGATATTGCATCATATCTAAAGCCATCTGTACATAACTGATAACTTCCAATATCTACTGATGCATTTCCAATATTTGTAATCGTTACTTCTTGTGTGCTAGGGTTCAGTGCTGTAAACACTGCTTCTGCTCCTTGTGGTGCTACTGCGCCTACACGTTCGATAATTACTGCATTATCTGAAATGTCTGAACAATCTAAATTGTCTAATGCAGATAAAGGTTCCCCTATCTGATCTAATCCATTATTAGGTACTCCTCTATAACTCCAGCCCCAAACTTCACAAATCCCTGGTGCTACACCATTTAAATCTATACTATTGGTAGCTACTACATTTAAAATTAAACCTGTAGCCTGATCTGTAATTACATATCTGTATGATAAAGTCTCTGAGCCTGGATTACTATGACCTACTACAATTGGATTTGCAATAGCATCACCAACTACAATAGTCGCTGACGTAGCATTGTTTATCGTTGTTGTTCCCTGTGCATCGCCTGTAGCTGTTTCATCAATAAATACGGTACCTCCATTTGCCGATTCTCTTACTACAGTAATAAACTGTGTGGAGATATCTGAACAATCAGCATCACGTAAGGATTGTAATGGCTGACCTACAAATGAGGCCTGATCTAAACCGCGATAATTCCATCCCCAAATTAAACATGTGCCTGGGCCTGCGCCATCTAAATCTATAGCACTACTTGGTGTAATAGCTAAAATCATCTCCTGTGGACTATCATCTGTAACTACATACATGTAGGTTAGATTCGTAGATGGGGTATTGTGGCTAACGATAATATCATCTGCTCTACCATCTACACAAATACTAGCATTAAACTCATCAGTAACTACTGTAGTACTATTTGGATTACCCGTTGCTGTTATATCTATAGCGATAGTTCCTGCATCTGCAACTTCTCTTACTACTGTAACAAACTGCTCGGATACAGAGGAACAATCAGCATCGCGCATCTCTTGTAAAGGTCTCCCTTGGAAGGTCGCTAATGATCCTGCTACACCACCAAATCCAGCATAACTCCAACCCCAGATTAAACATGTGCCTACTCCGGCGCCATCTAAACTGATCTCATTACTTGCTGTTATATTTAAAATGTTCTCCTCTGGACTATCATCCGTAATTACATATAGGTAAGAACGATTCGTGGCCTGAGTAACATGGTTTACTGCGATTGGATCTGGACGACCATCTACACAGATACTCACTGCTAAATCACCATCGATACGAGTGGTTCCATTTACATTTAATGCATTGGTCTGTGCCACATTAAGACTTATAGTACCTCCATCTGCATCACCCCATGCTATTGAATTACCGCCTCTGGTTCCACCTGTACTATATGGTGCTGGACAAGTTACACTATCATCTGCTGAACTCCATCGGCCTGCTGCAACACCTTGTGCTACTCTAAAACTACTATTACCCCAACGTACATGATCTAATACATCATCAGGACTTGATGAGTTAAAATTAGTGTTAGCAAATAACATTAAGGTTCCATTACCAGCGGTTGGAATATCATTCCAAGAAACTGTAATTGATGTATTTGCTGCTAATAAAGTACTCGCTGTAGTTAAAGAAGATATTGCATCATATCTAAAGCCATCTGTACATAACTGATAACTTCCAATATCTACTGATGCATTTCCAATATTTGTAATCGTTACTTCTTGTGTGCTAGGGTTCAGTGCTGTAAACACTGCTTCTGCTCCTTGTGGTGCTACTGCGCCTACACGTTCGATAATTACTGCATTATCTGAAATGTCTGAACAATCTAAATTGTCTAATGCAGATAAAGGTTCCCCTATCTGATCTAATCCATTATTAGGTACTCCTCTATAACTCCAGCCCCAAACTTCACAAATCCCTGGTGCTACACCATTTAAATCTATACTATTGGTAGCTACTACATTTAAAATTAAACCTGTAGCCTGATCTGTAATTACATATCTGTATGATAAAGTCTCTGAGCCTGGATTACTATGACCTACTACAATTGGATTTGCAATAGCATCACCAACTACAATAGTCGCTGACGTAGCATTGTTTATCGTTGTTGTTCCCTGTGCATCGCCTGTAGCTGTTTCATCAATAAATACGGTACCTCCATTTGCCGATTCTCTTACTACAGTAATAAACTGTGTGGAGATATCTGAACAATCAGCATCACGTAAGGATTGTAATGGCTGACCTACAAATGAGGCCTGATCTAAACCGCGATAATTCCATCCCCAAATTAAACATGTGCCTGGGCCTGCGCCATCTAAATCTATAGCACTACTTGGTGTAATAGCTAAAATCATCTCCTGTGGACTATCATCTGTAACTACATACATGTAGGTTAGATTCGTAGATGGGGTATTGTGGCTAACGATAATATCATCTGCTCTACCATCTACACAAATACTAGCATTAAACTCATCAGTAACTACTGTAGTACTATTTGGATTACCCGTTGCTGTTATATCTATAGCGATAGTTCCTGCATCTGCAACTTCTCTTACTACTGTAACAAACTGCTCTGATACAGAAGAACAATCAGCATCGCGCATCTCTTGTAAAGGTCTCCCTTGGAAGGTCGCTAATGATCCTGCTACACCACCAAATCCAGCATAACTCCAACCCCAGATTAAGCATGTGCCTACTCCGGCGCCATCTAAACTGATCTCATTACTTGCTGTTATATTTAAAATGTTCTCCTCTGGACTATCATCCGTAATTACATATAGGTAAGAACGATTCGTGGCCTGAGTAACATGGTTTACTGCGATTGGATCTGGACGACCATCTACACAAATACTCACTGCTAAATCACCATCGATACGAGTGGTTCCATTTACATTTAATGCATTGGTCTGTGCCACATTAAGACTTATAGTACCTCCATCTGCATCACCCCATGCTATTGAATTACCGCCTCTGGTTCCGCCTGTACTATATGGTGCTGGGCAAGTTACACTATCATCTGCTGAACTCCATCGGCCTGCTGCAACACCTTGTGCTACTCTAAAACTACTATTACCCCAACGTACATGATCTAATACATCATCAGGACTTGATGAGTTAAAATTAGTGTTAGCAAATAACATTAAGGTTCCATTACCAGCGGTTGGAATATCATTCCAAGAAACTGTAATTGATGTATTTGCTGCTAATAAAGTACTCGCTGTAGTTAAAGAAGATATTGCATCATATCTAAAGCCATCTGTACATAACTGATAACTTCCAATATCTACTGATGCATTTCCAATATTTGTAATCGTTACTTCTTGTGTACTAGGGTTCAGTGCTGTAAACACTGGATCTGCTTGTGCATATATACCCACCGAGAGTATAAGTGCTGCAAAAAGCATAAATTTTCTTAGTAATTTTGTTTTCATACAATAATTATTTTAATTAGTAATTCTTAAGATTTCTAAAAAGCGGAATTAATACAACTCCTCCAATCTACAGATACAGACAAAAATAACTGCATATACTATCTATTAACATGTTAAAAGTTTGTGAAACTGAAAAAATAGTGCTGAAAAGGAATTATTAACACTCAATACTTCCCATTATTCATAGGATTTTACATTCACAAAGGGAAACTAACTTTAAAGTACTTTTGGCAAATAAAGTGTTGATGTGTAAACGCTTACAGTTATAAATACAAATAAAAGGGAGTAAATCTCTGGACAAGACTTGGACACAGCATAAGGAAATAACCTCAAAGGCTGAGGATTTGTAACCAAGATTCCGCTAAAAAAGTAGGGTATCTCAACTTACAATTTTAAAGTTAAAAAACAGTATATAAAAATACCCTCAGTTTAAATTTCTGAGGGTATAGATTAAAATAATATTAAATATTATGTTTATCAAATAATTGAACTAGTTCTGCTTCTGATGGTCTAGGAGCATTAGCGGAAATAATATTCCCTTGAGGATCGATTAAAATAAATCTAGGAATTGCCATTATTTTATATTCTTGTATAAAAGAGGAATCAAAAGAGTTATCAGCATATAATTGAATGCCTCCAAGGCTTTTTTCTTTAACCATAAGTTTCCATTTCTCATAATCATTTTTATTATCTGTAGAAATACTTACAAATTCAATATTTTTATTATGATACTCTTTTTCTATTTTTTTTAAGGCTGGTACTTCTGCAATACAAGGACGACACCAAGTAGCCCAAACATCAATATACACGTACTTTCCTTTAAAATCATCAAGCGATTGTGTTCCGCCCGCATAATTTTCATAGGCTATAAACTTAGGAGACGGTTGCCCTTCGTCTAATAATTTTAATTCTTTATATATTTTTGTGATCTCATTTTCATGTGCTGTATTGGTGGAAATAGATAGATACTTCTTATAATACTCATCTAAATCTGTTGTGAATGTAATATTATATTTTGCATTATCAAATAACAATGCATTCTTAATAGTTTCATTTTTTATAGTAGCAAAAACTTGCATTGATGCAACTCCTTCATCAAGCCCTTCTTTTTTTACTAATTTATATGCTTTATCCGCATAATAATTATTTACAAGATTTTTATAGCTATCAAAAGCTTCAAAATCTTTTTCATTATTATAATCCAAATTTTCAAATTCTTTTAAAAAAGCTTTAGAGACTTTAAATTCTGGATCATTCGCAATAAAACCATGCATTTGTTTATAAACATTCATAGAACCAAGAAACTCATAATGTAAATTTCTTTTTTCATAATTTACAAATGTTTCAGGAATTGTATTATTTGATGTTAATAAAGCTTCTATAGCTGTATTATTATCTTTGATTTTAGTTACAAAGCTTTCTTCATCAAGCGTTAAATAACTACGCATTTCATTTTGTAATTCATCCTTTTTATTCATTTTGGCAAATAAATAGGAATTTATAACCGCACCTTCACCACTTACCAGAATGCTATTATGTAGGTCATTGGCATCATAGTTTATTTTAAGATCGTAACCCGCTTCTAGATGCAAATCATACCTGTTTTGCTCGGTTATCGCCTGATAGGTTTTTGAATCTAGATACAAAGTATCCCTAAAACTACCATCTGGGGCAATAGCTATTGAATCTATAACAGTATTATCTGTACGAATGATAATACTTTTAGCTTCATTATTCTTTATTTTCCCATAAACAACACTATAGTTTGTTAGATTTTCATTTTTGCAAGAAGTAAATAACATTCCTACAATATATAATACTGGTACTATTTTTTTTATCATTTTTTTATTTATTATTTTAATAAATTATAATATTCATCAATATGAAACATATAAATAATTGGTTTAGTTACATTCTAAAGGGTATATTATTTTTTATGCTAAAGATTAATGAATATAAATTTAAATTAATGTTACCTTTAAAAAGGTTACTGTGATAAAACAGCAACCTTTTATCATCTCTCTTACTTGTTAATAGACTAATTCAAAATCGTTTTCGGAATTTGAAAATTTGGTTTAGAGAAAATGGAGATTCTATTTTATATAGTTCTTAATACCCTGACCTCTGTATAACTCAAAACATTTACTCAATTTGGTACAATCGTTTTTACTCCTGCTAATCCAAAATCGGGCACGGCGTATTCCAGAGTGATGGTATTGGTTGTTAAATCATACGAACCCTGCCCTTGTAAAGCTGGCAAAACAAAATTGGGAGCACAAGGATAATCTGCTGTTTGCAGGGTCACAGGCCCTGTTGTTGCTGTTTCTAAGGGACCAAATATTAGAGTTACTTGAGAAAAATCAGCACAAGCCAAGCCAAAGGGATCCGTTCCACTTAGCACCAAAATACCAGCTTGATCCCCTGCTTCGGCTATGGCCTGTACTTCTGGAGGGAAAAACGGGAGTCCACCTTCGCTCTGTACAACCAACAAAGGACCAATCCATGGACTAACATCTGGCGGTGGAGCAATTACCGTAACTTCTGCCATAGCAGTTTGGGTAATAGCATCTTTACGCACACTAATTTCTAAGAGAACTGTAGTGCCAATAGCTAGTTCGTCTACAGCATCAGTAGCTACAATAAGTTCCCCATAATCTTCACCAAGAGTGAAAATACCACTGGGGGTTTGAGACATTATCGTATATTTTAAAGAGCCTTGATTAGAAGTTCCATTAAATTCGCCAATAACATCACCAATATTAGCATTGATAGGTAAGTTTGCTGTTAAATTTTCTATCTGTACAATAAGGGGTTTTTCATCTTCTTTAGTACAGGAAAAGAAAATACTAATCAAGGTAATAGTATATATTATTTTTTTCATCGGTATCGTTTTAGCTTATCTAGGATTCTGTATTATTTCTGGATTGGTTTGTATGTAGAGATTTCCTATTGGAAGGACAAACCTTGGGCTACCAGGTTCAATAGTATTGGTCTGCCCTCTTAAGGAACGGGTAAGTGATATCCCATCATTATCCAATAAATTGTAGCGTTTAATATCAAATAAACGCTCTTCATCTACTGGGAATTCGCGTCTACGTTCATCCTTTACAAATTGTAGCAATGCTTGTGGATCTGTAATATTCACCGGGATAAAATTATCTGGTGAAAAACGATTCACTCTTAGCGCATTTAAATCTTCATTTGCTGCGGCAATATTTCCTAAGCGTGCATTACATTCTGCTCGTATTAAATAAATTTCTGGGGTATTAATACCATCTCCACCACCAAGTGTAACTAAATCTTGTGCAAAAAATAGAGCTTGAAAATCACCTCCAAAAAACGAACTAGAAGGAATATACCATTCTTGTCTTAGGTCATTATTTTCATAAAGACCTAATAATTCGTCTGAAGCTACTTGATTGGCGAAAGGATTTAAACTCGTTTTAAACCAAAGTATTTGCGGATCATTTGCGGCGTCTGGTGCAAACCGTATTCCAAAATTTGGCTGTATGAGATCATTATTAATATCTCGTATCGCACCAAAAATTGTCAAAGCATTATTGGCCTCATTCAATGCCTCATCATATCTTCCTTGATATAGAAATGTCCTTGCCAACAAGGCATGGGCAGCTGCTCTGGAAGGCCTAAAAACTAAATTATCGGCAGGCAAATCTTCTAAATTCTCAATACCAAAACGAAGGTCTTCTATAATTAAATCATATACCTCCTGTACAGATGCTCTGGTTAAATCTACATTATCAAAACTAATTCCTTCTCGTATGGGCACCCCTAAATCTGTACTAGCTGTTTGAGCATTGTAATGTGCAGCATACAAATTTACAAGACCAAAATATGCATAAGCCCTATGCAATCTAGCTTGCGCTTCTACGTTATTTTTCTCCGTAACTTCACCTTCGGCTGTCTCTAAACCCTCTATGACAATATTAGCCAAGTAAATGTCTCCATAATAATTATCCCAATCTCCATCATTTTCATTAGGGTTATAGATTGTTTCATCATAAAGGTAAGCTCTTGTTTCTATTGGCCCAAAAAAGAAGGCATCAGCTAAATCATCGGTAAACATAGAATTATCTGACATATATCTGGTAATACTATGCTTTTGCGCAAAGCCATTTGTAATACCTAAGTTACGTCGCTCCTCCAAGGTTAACTCAATATCCGGGGGTAAATCACTAATTAAAAAAACTTCTGTATTATCTAGTAACTGTTGAAAATCTTCTATTGTAGATGGTATTACAAACCCTCTTGGTTGTATATCTAGGAATTCTTCTCTATTACAAGAACTTATGCTAATAAATAGTATTAAAAGCAATGTATTATTTATAATTTTTTTCATATTTGTATTTTTAGAATGATGCAGAAATATTTAACGTATAGGTTGGTCTTCTGGGAATAAAAGTGCTTTCTGGATCTACGCCCCATTTATTAAAATCCCAAACCGCAATATTATCTGCTTGCAACCCAATATTTAAAGATGAGATACCCAAACGCTCCAAGATTTCAGGTGTATTGAAATTATAACCAAAATTTAATTGACTAAATCGTATATGATCTGCTTTATCCACGAATATATCCGTGTCTCCATATTGCGCATAGCCCAGCGCAAAAGATTCGTTTTGGGAAGGCAATGCGGGTACATTTGTGCGGTTTTCATCTCCGCGCACTTGCCAACGGTCATTAAAATTTGAGGCTACATTAATATCTGGAGCAAAGGATGGTATAAAGCTACCTGTAGAATTCCTAAACACATGACCAGCCTTAAATGTAAATAATGTCCTTAAATAAAAATTCTTATAACTAAGGTCATTAATCCAAGAACCATAATATTTTGGTAATAAAGTCCCCTCTTCTATAAGAGCATCCGTATTGCCAATACCAGTTGATACATCAACTATGCTATTATTTTCATCTATAAATTGTGGTGCACCATTACGATCCAACCCTCCGAAATTATAACTATAAATAGTTTGTAAAGCAATATCTGGCGCAATAAGAGATCCATTTATAAAATCTCTAATGTCATTGCTGCTTTGGTCTACTTCGAGTAAGGTATTGGTATTTACACTAAAGTTAGTTGTTGTTGTGTAATTAAAATTATTTGATTGCGCTATTTTAAAATTAAGGTTGATATCTAACCCCTCGTTACGCAATGAACCAACATTAAAAAAAGTTCGTGGTAAACCTAAAGTGGGATTAAGACTGCTGGCCGTTAAAAGGTCTTCACTATCTTTTTTATAATATTCAAAACTACCATTCATAAAATTATTAAAGAGCGAAAAGTCTAGTCCTAGATTAATGGTTTCTGTCCTTTCTAAACGTAATTCTGGATTTGGTGCATTGTTGATAGTAAGACTTCTTGCATTAAGAAAAGGAAAAAAATTAATTCTTGACACGGCTAATGAAAAAGGTGAAGTACCTCTATCAACATTACCATTAATTCCATAGGTAGCCCTTAGGTTTAAATTATTAATAGCATCACTATCCGTAAATAGATCATTTGTTATATTCCATTTTAAACCTACAGAATATAAAGGAATATTTTTAAATTTTTCTGAAGCACCAAAAAGATTGGTATCATCTAAACGGGTACTGGCAGAAATGGTATAGGTATTATCATAGGTATAGGCTGCATTGGCATAATAAGAAATAAATCTGTTCTCAATAAATTCAACGTTGCTATTATCTGGTATTGGGTCTATTCTATTTCCAAGAGACCGTGGAAATTGTGTTACAAAATCTACCGACACATTAATCAATGTTTGATCATCAAACCCATATAATCGGCTCGTTGAATTTTCAAAAGAAGTTCTACGCGCTTCGTAACCTGCTATCGCCGTAATATCATGTTTCCTATCCACAAAAGAACGGTTAAAGTTTAATTGTGTTCTAAAGGTATATGCTTTTTGATTGCCAAAAGACTCATCTAAAATACCTCCAAGAGGAATAGGGTTTGAAGTTGCTAGCCCCATAGCATCTAATTGTGTGTATATATTTACTCTGTTTCTGGTAAAATGCGTATTCTCATTATAAAAGTTCCGGAGGCTATTTTGTGACCATTCGTATTGGTAAGTAGTACTAAAATCAAGTCCTTTAAAAATTTCATAGTGCAACCCTGTTTGTAAACGTATAGCTGTTTGCCTTGCTACATTATCTGCATTATCTAATTCTTGTTTTAGATTATAGGTCCATTCGTATGGAAGTCCATTACTTAACGCCAAATCAGAACTTTGTTGATTTAACCCAAAGCTCAATGGTCCACCCATAGGTACAAAATTTCCATTATTATCTAAGATTTGCTGTGTAACAGGAACAAATTCAAGAAACTGAGCCGCATTTGCAATTCGATTTCCAGTTGTAGAAACACCATCATTCACAAAAGAAAAAGGAAGTCTTTCTTTGGATTGCGAAAAATTAACAGAACCATTTAATTTTAACTTTTTGGTTAAATCGTAGACATTGGTAAAGTTAATTACAAGCTGATCTGCGTTGGTATTTATATTCTGTCTATCGTTACCATTATAGGTAATGGAGGATCTAAAATTATATTTTTCGTTACCTCCTGAAATAGCAAGATTATACTGTCTCCAAATTTCTGGTCTTTGTATTATATCTGCATATTCTCTTCTACTATCTATAGTGCTTAATTGTTGGAGTCTAGATGCTGCTTCTGCTCCTGTTATATCTCCACGTTCTTGTAATAATAAAATTTCTGCCGCGGGATTTAGAACGCGTAATGCTAGTACATTTAACGTATCTGAAGGTAATTGATTTTGGTTATAATAACCACCATCTACCAGCGCTCTTTGGTACGCAATCTGCGTAGCCGCATCTCCAATAGGTGCATCTAGTAAGTTAGGTTCTGGCGTAATGGCTGTATTAACAGATGCTTCTATAGAAAGGCCAGAAGCACGGTTACCTTTTTTAGTAACAATAACAATAACACCGTTAGCTGCTCTAATACCCCATATGGAAGCAGCAGCAGCATCTTTTAAAATTGTAATACTTTCTACATCATTAGGATTTATAGTATTCACTCCTTGTTCTATTGGAAAACCATCTACCACTACTAATGGTTCTGTATTTGCACTTATAGTACTAATCCCTCTAATGATAAAATTTCCGTTTACATCTGTTGTAACCCCTGTTACTTCACCTTCTATCTTAGAAAAGATACTTTGGTTTGTTTTTACACCTAATGTTTGTTCTTTTACTTGCTCAAAAGACCCTGTAGACCTTTCTTTTGAAATAGTTTGATATCCTGTAGACACTACCACTACCTCATCTAAAGAGCTTACATTTTCTTTTAAAGTAACATTTATTATAGCTACTCCATCAGTTACTGTTATTTTTTCTGGAAAATACCCTACAAAAGAAAAAACAAGAATATCTCCATTATTAACAGTTATTTCATAGTTACCATCAAAATCTGTTGCAACTCCTTCCTCTATTTTTCCTTCTATGTATACTGCTGCTGCTGGCAATGGAAAACCGTTAGCATCTATTACTTTTCCACTAATGGCCATTTGTAATGATGTATCATTAGGTTGTTTTGATAATGAATTTGTACTTCCACCCCCTAAGTCTGATGCTTTTTTTATAACAATTTGTTTATTGATTACCTTATAAACAACTTCATTAGCATTAAAAAGTCTATTAAGTATTTGTAGTACTCTTTCGTTCTTGGCTTTTATTGAAACAATTCTTTTTAGATCTACTTCAGCTGTATTTACAAAAAATTTAAATTCAGTTAAATACTCTATTTCATCAAAGACTTTTTCTATGCTTACATTTTCAAGATCTAATGATATTTTTTGATTTTGTCCATAGCCAATATTGGCTTGTAATTGTAATAGAGTTGTAAAGAGAAGTAAAGTGGTTAACTTCATTTTTAAGTCAAATTTTAATCGATAAAGGTGAATTGCCTCCACCTTAGGAAAGTTTTTCATAATTTAGTATTGAGTTAATTGGTTAGACGCCTATTTGATTGACTCTATTTTGATCGAGAAATGTTAGCGCATTTCTCGATTTTTTTTGAGTCTTTTTTACTTTTTTATTTCATGTTTTGGTTTTAATTAATAATAATTTCATTATTTCTTATCTCATAGTTAATTGAGTAACTTTCATTTAGAATTTTTAAAATTTCTTCAATATCTTCAATGTCAAAATGTGCATTATACACTTGTTCATCTAATAATTTATTATGATTAATGATACGAACATTATATTGCCGCTCTAGCTTTTTACGTATAATTTTAAAAGGGGTGTTTTTAAGTTTAAGGCTTCCACTTCTCCATGAGGTATATAGACTAGTATTTACCTTGGATACTGTCATTTCTTTATCCACTGTATTCCAAAAAGCTCCTTGTTCTGGAACTATTATAATGCTATTTTTATCATTCAGTGCTGTATCATTTTGATATACTTCTACACTCCCTTCCAATAAAACAGTGCTAAACACCTTATCTTCTTGATAAGAAGAAACATTAAATTCTGTCCCTAAAACTTTTACATTAACTTCTTCTGCGTGTACTATAAAAGGGTTTTCTTTATTTTCCATAACATCAAAATAAGCTTCTCCTTTTAAAAACACCTCTCTTGGGAGATCAGCAACAAAATTAATAGGATAGGTTAAGGAAGTTCCTGCATTTAAATGCACATTTGTTCCGTCTGAGAGAACCAATTGAAATCTTTTGCCATAAGGCACTTCTAATGTATTATAAATAAGCTCTTTATTAGAAGTATTAGCACTATAATTCAATTGACTTTTGGTCTGGTTGCCTATTAATATACCGTTCTTATCTCTAACTTCTTTTGTACTTGAAACATCTATAGTTTGTATTTCTCCATTAGCTAGCTTTAAGATAATAGCTTCCTCTTTAAGCACTATACCATCATTAGGTTTACTTTCTACACTAGCATTTTGTTGATATAGGAATGCAAAACCTAAAATAACAGCTGCTACCGCTGCATATTTTACCCAAACTGGGAGTAATCTTTTTACTGGTTTATCTGTTTTTTCTATTTTGCTAATTACTTTTTCATAAGCAGATGATACATCATCATCTAATGTTGCAAGATTTAAATCGTTATTTTCTTTAATAATTTTTTCTAAAATCAATTGATTTTCAGAATCCTCGAGCCATTTTAGAAGTTGTTCTTTTTCTATTGCTGTAATAGACCCATCAAGAAGTTTAATGATTATAGAATTCACAATATTATCTGTTTTTAATTGTTTTATAATAATACCTTATATTATTATTACTGAAAAAGAAAAAAAACCCCTAACAATTATTTATTTTTTTTCTAATCTTTATATTTTAGAGGAATCTATTTTAGTAAGTTTTAATTTATATGGATGATATAAAAGCTGTTAAGGCTTTAAAGGAGGGTAATAAAGCAGGTTTCAAATATTTATTTGAATCTTACTACAATCGCATCCTTGCCTATATTATTTCATATACAAAAAATAAAACGCAAGCTGAAGATATTGTACAGCAAGCTTTTATTGATCTTTGGGAAAATAGAACAAAATTAAGAGAAGGTAATTCTCCAAAAAATTACCTCTATACTATTGCCTATAACGGTTTTATTGATACCACAAAATTGACTAAAAAACGAGAAAAAAATTTAGATGTTATATGGGAACGTGCTTTAAGAGACCATATACTGGAAGACAATGAGCTTTTAGAAAAAAGAATTCAAAAAATGAAAGAGATTGTAGCTTCTCTACCCCCTAGGTGTAAAGAAATTATTCATTTAAACAAAGTTGAAGGAATAAAATATAAAACTATTGCACTACAATTAAACATCTCCGTAAAAACTGTAGAAGCACAAATGGCAATAGCATTCAAAAAAATTAGAAAAGGTTTTAGTGATAGTAATTTAATTCTAATGCTTACTACCTACTGGAAGAAAAAAATTAGTAGATAATTTCTTTTAATTTCATAAACTACCTCAGAACAGATCCCCTACATTCAATACAAAACAATTAGAATACACTTCTTAACATTTAAATAATTGAGTCCTAAACTAGGTGATAAAATTTATAATGGAACAGAGAGTAATTTACTCCTCAGTATTTTTTGCACGTTTATATTATCTTTTTGTGGAATTAAAAAATTATTTAAATCATCTGTATGCGCTATTGTCTCTGTTCGTTCTACAAAACCATAGCCAACATAAACCCCCTTTTTAATAAGAATAAATGCATCTTCGTCATTAGTTCGTCCTTTTTCTTTTAAAATAATATCCCTAGAAATAGTAGCATTAATTTCTTGTATAGCTTGTGCTACTCTATCATTATAAGCAACAATAGATTCTTCTTGTTTGCATATGCCTTTACAATTTTTTATCTTATAATGGTTACACTCTTTTACATCTTCTTGCAAATGACAATACTTAGGGCATAAGCTATGCTTTAAACAACTCTTTTCTAAATAGGCTCTAGCAGCTGCACTAGTAAAAAAAGTAATTATTGGGTGTTGCACTAATTTAGTACTACTTATAGCTAAATGTATAACACCATTCCTATCTTCATAACTATATAAACCATAGGATTGAGGTGCTCTTTTAGAAGCGCTATTGTATATAGGAAAATAATGTTTTATAGCAGCGTCTTCCATTAATAAAGCCACTAATTCGCTTCCTGATTGCTCAAAATTAATATCTGCAATTTCTCTAACCATATCTATAGATTTCTGGGTTTTACTATAAAAATGACTCAGAACTCTTTTTTTGATATTTTTAGCTTTTCCTACATATATGATCTTTCCTTTTTTATTTTTAAACATATAAATACCTGGAAGACTGGGTAAGGCATTAAATACTTTTTTAGGCAAGTTAGGTGGTAACGTAGCTTCTTGAGAATTTTTATTTAAAAAAGAATTGAATATTTTTTGAGCATCTGGAGCGTTTAACAAACGTTCAAATAACACAACTGTAGCGGCAGCATCACCCCTAGCACGGTGTCTGTCTTTTAATGGAATTTCTAAAGCTTTGCATAATTTCCCTAAACTATACGATTTGTATCCTGGAAAAAGTTTTCTAGAAAGTCTAACAGTACATAGCTTCTTTCTCTTAAATGCTATATCTACTAATTGAAATTCTTTTTGAATTACGTTAAAATCAAAATTTACATTATGTGCTACAAAAATACTGTCTTCTGTAATTTCTAGTACTTGCTGCGCAATTTCACTAAAAGTAGGTGCCTTTGCCACTAGAGCATTGTCAATACCCGTTAGAACAGTAATATGCACAGGTATTTGTATTTCTGGATTTACGAGAGAGGTAAACTCATCTACCACTTGATCACCATCATACTTAAAAATAGAAATTTCAGTAATACGATTGGTACTACCAGTTGTTTCTACATCTATGATACTGTACATCATTTTAAAACCTTTTCTAAAGCTTTTAATTCTACTCCTAATGCATTAAACATATTCATTATGCTACTTAATTTTAGTTCTTCTTCACTGTATTCTTGCGTATTAATACTACAGGTAAATTCCCATAATTCTAAAACCTCTTCTATAGGAATACTATAATCATGATACGTTTTATTGTCAGACATTAATAATAAAGAGCTATTTAAAGCAATATTATTCATTACCCGCTTATATACCATTCCGTCATTTAAAGTAAGTAGCACATAAGTTCTGCCTGTTTTAATTTCACTCCTATCTTCTATAAAACGCCCTACAACAAAAGAACCATCTTTCATGGGCAGCATAGAATCTCCTTTAATAGGAAATGCTCTGTGTTTACCTGTTGGCAAAAATGGAAGTTTTATTTTTTGTAATTGTTCTATATATTCTGGATCATCATACCCAGATAAATAACCCGCAGAAGCTTTTATTGGAACAATTTCTATTAAATTCTCATCATCACTATCTACTAGTATCGGAAATAAAACTCTTTGATTACCCACTTCAATAAATGATGTTGCCCCAGATTTTCTCAAATCATTCCGCACCAAAATATCAATAGGAATTTTAGTAAAATCTGAAAGTTGAATTAATTTATCTATAGAAGGTAATGCTCTGCCTTCTTCATAGGAGCCGATATTAGATTTTGTCCAGTTTAAAGCTGTTGCAAATTGCTCCTGGGAAAAGCCTTTCTCCTCTCTGATAAATTTAAGGTTAGTTTGAATCATTGTAAACTAAAATATTAAGTTTTTAAAACTACAATTTTGAGTTTACATATGCAAATTGATATGATGAGTTAAAAAATATTAAGCTGTAGAAGGCTATTTTTCTAGCGCTTTTTTAATGTCTATAAAACTTTGTATTGGATCTGTGCTATTCCATATACCTCCTAATGCACCTACTCCTTTAAAACCCAATGCTAATGCTTTTGGGGTTGTATGCGCATTAATACCACCCATACCTACAATAAATTTTGACATATGACTTACATCAAATCCGCGCCCTTTCATATCAGATTTTGATATCGCACCAAAAACAGGGCTTAAAATATAATAATCAAAAATCACTGGCTGTTTTTCTAAATCTTCTGGTTCATGATATGAGCTGCTAACGGTATTTCCATTTTTTTTAAAATGAAGAACATAGTTGTTTAAACCATCTGCTGTGTCTCTCCATTTTTGTTCTTCTAAATGAATTCCTTTTAAATTGTGATGCTGTTCTATAAGTTCATGGAAATTATGCAATATCACATATTTATGATATTCAGGTGAGATCTGTGCTATATACCTCTCATATTCTTGAATAGTTTTATGAGGTTTTCTTAAATGATAATGTATTAAACCCGCTTTAAAAAGTTGATGTAAGGTATCAATTTCATTAGGGATATCGTTTTCTGGAGAAATTAATAGTATCATAAGAGGTTTTTATGTGTATTAAAACAGCGTGTCTGATTGTGAATTAAATTAGGATTCCATTTTTTTAAATTCTTGATAAATAATTTGCTTCTCTTTTATGGTAAACTCCTTTTCTTCAAACCAATCATAAGCCGCTATTTTAGCATTCTCTATTTGTGCATCTCTAATAGCTTGTAAAGTAACTAGATGCCAATGTGTTCCGTAGTTTTTATAGACCGAATATCCTATATCACTGATAATATAGGAAGTTTTAGGCTGGTTTAACAAGCGTACTCCGTTTTTTAAAATCGCTAAAGTTTTAGTAAGTCTTATTACTTCTGAAAAAGAATATCTAGCAAAATCTGCAAAACCATCTTGTTTTACATTATACACTTTATCTCCTACTTTAAGTTGATTCATATGATTAAAAAGCTACAAAAATAGAATCTGTGTTCATAAAAAAAACAGGTAAGCTGTAATAATTATGAACAAAATAAATACTGTACTTTTGATTTCTTAGAAATCATTGTATGAGTTTAGAAAGAGATTTACAAAAGCGTAGCAATAATGCTTGCGAATTATGTGCAAATACAGAAAAATTAAATGTTTACGTAGTTGCTCCTAGCACAGAAAAAAATTTGAATGATAGCCTTATGGCTTGTGAAACTTGTATTACGCAAATTGAAGATGCTGAGGCTACAGAAGAAAACCATTGGCGTTGTTTAAATGATAGTATGTGGAGCGAACATACGCCAGTAAAGGTGGTTGCTTGGAGAATGTTATCGCGTTTACGCAAAAAAGTATGGCCACAAGACTTACTTGATATGATGTATTTAGAAGAAGATGAGCTTACATATGCTCAGGCTACTGGTGAAGGTGAGGACCCTGATGATAAAGTAATTCATAGAGATGTTAATGGTGTGATTCTACAAAACGGAGATAGTGTTGTTCTTATTAAAGATTTAAAAATAAAAGGATCTAGCCAAGTTGCCAAACAAGGTACTGCTGTTCGTAGAATTTCTGTAGATCATGAAAATGCTGAGTTTATTGAAGGGAAAGTAGGGCCTATATTAACAGTGCTAATTACTAAATATGTAAAAAAGATATAGTTTAGTGTAGACCATAGAGAATGCTCAATTTAAAGTAGCGCATTCTTTTATTTATCTGTAATAGCAATCATTAATTCTTGACTCACTACGCCATCTGCCGTTGCTTTAATTTTAACTTTTCCTGCGTTTTTGTTAGATTGAATGAGTAGCATACAACGCCCTTTAGCTGTTACTATATGATCTGTTTGTATGGGTTGTACATTATTAATAGCACCATTATCTACTCCTAATAATTTTACATCTCCATCTATTGTAAAAGTTACTTTTTTCTCCTCTGTTTTTATAGGATTTCCTAATTTATCCGTTAATTGAACTTCTATATGCACTACATCATATCCGTTTGCTTTTATTTTTTTACGGTCTGCTTTTATTTCTAATGCTTTAAAATCTGTAGCTGTTTTTATAGAGTATCTAATTTCTTTCCCATTTTTGGTAGTCCCTTTTGCAATTAATTCTCCTGAAGTGTAGGGCACTAGCCACTTTAGTATTTTATCATCATTATGGTCACTCAATTTTTCTATTCCTAAAGAAGTTCCATTTAAAAACAATTCTACAAATTCGCAATTGGTCATTACTTCTATAACAACTTCTTGTTTTTCTTTATAATTCCAGTGTTCATTATATTGATGCCAACCCCATTTTGGAATCCATTTTTCGTTTCTGCGTTTGGAAAGTAACTTTCCTTCAACAAGATCATATGGTGAATTCTCCATTTTTACGGTACTCATGTAAATATGTGGCTCGTTGTTCCAAAGTGTTTTAAACAAATGATAGCTTGCATTTTTAAAGCCTGCAAAATCTAATAAACCACTCCTACTCCCTTTCTTTGGCCATTCTCTAGATTCTCCCATATAAGAAATCCCTGTCCATAAAAAAATGCCATGGACATATTCTTTTTCTTCTACTTGTTTCCATTCATGCCATTGTCCCCAATTCTCTGTTCCAAGTAGCATTTTATCTGGATAGTTTTTATGCAAATAATCATAAACAGACTGCCTATAGCTTAAACCTACGATATCTAAAGCATCTGTATACCCATTAAAGAAACTTACCGATGGTATCACTAGATTTGCCGTAACTGGCCTTGTGAGGTCTTCTTCTTTTACCCACTTAGATAATTTTTGTGCCATTAATGGCAATTTATATTGGGCAGTATCTGCTTTTTTATATCTGGCTTTAATTTCTGCAATGGTGTGCGGTGGTTCATCATGATAATAGTCTACTTCCTCACTTTCCCAATACCCAACCGCTTCAGCATGTTCTGGATAGGTCCACTCTATTTCATTTCCCAAACTCCACATCACTATAGAGGGGTGATTTTTATCTCTATTAACCATATTTTTAATGTCTCTTTCTGCCCATTCTAAAATATGTTCCGTATAGCCTTTAGTAACTTCTTCTTCTTTCTGTTGGTTGTAATTATTTCTTTTGTCTTTAGGATTATTCCATTCGTCAAAGGCTTCATCTTGTACTAAAAACCCTAATTCGTCACAAAGGTCTAAGAATTCTTCTGATGGTGGATTATGTGCAGTTCTTATAGCATTACAGCCTCCTTCTTTTAATATTTGAAGTCTCCTTTCCCAAACGTCTTTAGGCACCGCTGCACCTACTAAACCAGCATCATGATGTAAACAAACTCCTTTAAAGGTTACTTGTTCTCCATTTAATAAAAACCCATTATTACTGTAATCTATGGTTCTAATGCCGAAAGAATTTGTATAAACATCTAAAATTTCGCCATTCTTCAACAGTTGCGTTTCTGCAGTATACATATTTGGGGTCTCTGTATTCCATAACTTTGGCTTAGTAATACTAATATGCTGTTCAATATTCTTTTGTTGGCCACTAGCTATGGTCACATCTTCACTCTCACTGGCTACGACAATACGATTAGCATTAAAAATAGTTGTTTTTACCTTAATTTTCTGACCTTCTTTAAACGTATTGAACACCTTATTTTTAATTAAAATCTCAGCTTTCTCGGCAGTAGCATTTATAGTATTTATAGTTGTTCCCCAATTGGGAATGTGTATTTTGTTTACAGTGGTAAGTTTTACATTTCTATAAATCCCAGATCCTGAATACCAGCGGCAATCTATAAAAGCTGTTCTATCTACTTTTACAGCTATGATATTCTCGGTTTCGCCATAATTTAAATATGGCGTTAAATCATATGTGAAACCTATATAACCATAAGGCCTTTTGCCTAACAAATGACCATTAATCCATACTTCTGAATTATTATAGATCCCATCAAAATTTATCCATGTTACTTTTTCTTTGGCTTCGCTTGGCATTTTAAAAGACTTTCTATACCAACCTATCCCCCCTGGTAAAAATGCTGTAGCACCTGCACCATCTTCTTCAGAAAATGGACCTTCTATACTCCAATCATGTGGTAATCTTAAATTTCTCCAATTAGCAGCATCAAAACTTATTTGTTCAGCACTAACTATTCCTTCTTCTTTTGAAAATTTCCAATCAAAATTAAAATCTATGGTATTGGTTTGCACTATTTTTTCTGTTTTATTACAAGAAAAAAACAAGATACTTATTAGTGTCAATAAAACTAACCTCATCATAAAACACCTATTCCTTAACACGATCTGAGCTGATTTAAATTAATGATTATTCTTACTTTCAAAAATACAGCTATATTATTATTTCATTTTAAAAAATAAAATCTGATCTGTTCATTATCATATAACTAATTGGTATTTTTTAGCGTAAAAGCAGAATATACTGTCTTATATTTTTATCGAAAAATAAGCAATAAGCCAAACAATGAGTGAAGAGAAAAATATACCTATTACATTTGCTAAAAAACCTTTCTTCTTTTCTATTTTAAATAGATACGTTGCAATACTACCAGCATATACACCAGTTCCGGGTAATGGAATCATAACAAAGAAAATAAGTCCCCAAAAACCATATTTTTTTATTTTATCACCTGAACCATTTTTAGCTCTTCTGGCCACAAAAATGGCTGATTTTTTATAAAAGTTCCATTTTAAGAGATAAAAATTTACTTTTTCTAAAAAAAACATCATTATGGGGAATACAAGTACGTTTGCAAGAAAGCATACGATAAAAACTACATAAGCATTAATCCCTTTAGAAATACCGTAAGGTATGCCCACTTTAGCTTCTCCAAATGGCGAAAGGCTCCATAATATAGCAATAATAGTTTCTTGAATCATGTATAAAAATCAATCTGCTAAAGTACTATGAAAAGTTTTTTAAACAAGCTTTTTTAATCTTAAAGATTAATTAAAATTGTTATTTTTTGAATATTGTAGTATTAGTCGTGTTAATCTTTATAATTACTCCAATCTAAATAAGCAACGGTATCAACTTTACCATACACAGATATGGCAGCCCGATATCCTTTTTGAGGTATAAAAGTAAATACTTTCCATTTTTTTTTCTCTAAAGCATTCCATTGCGTTTCCAATAATTCAGCAGAATCATCAGTATGTAAAGACATTGAAAATAAATGTAACGGAAAAGAAAGTCCACTACCCTTAGCTTTAATAAAAGATTCTTTGCGCGTCCAACAACGATAAAATGCAATAAATTGCTCCGTTTTTGGTAAACTATCTAGTTTAGCTATTTCTTGTTTAGAAAAAAAATTATGAGCAATATCTATCACATCAAAATCTTCTTTTATTTCTTCTACATCTACTCCAAATTCATATTCTTTAACAAATCCTATAATAATACTATCGCCAGAATGTGAAACATTAAATTTTAAATGCGTGTGGTTTTTATATTTTGGCCTTCCATATTGTTCATATTCAAAAACAATAGCTTCTGGCTTTTCTTTTAAATAATATCCAGATAGTTTTCGTAAAACACCTCTGGCAACTATATACGTTTTGCGATCTTTTTTAAAACGAAATTTACTTGCTCTAAGCTTTTCATCTTTAGAAAGCAAATCATAATATACTTGTAGTTTTTGATCTGATATATCTGAAGTTATAATATTCCATAAATGAATTTTGTTATCATGTATTTTTGCGAAAGGAAAAATTGATAACTTCATCTAAGTAGTTCTATATATTATCTGTTTAGTTTAATTAAGAAATTGGCTTAATTCTTTCTTTCTATACTCCTGATACGTTTTACTGAAAAATTGAGCTTTTTCTATAAACGAAGGTTCATCAAAAATTCTTTTAATATTATTTCGTATTTCTAAAGAACTATCCTTATCCTTATCTCCCATGATTCCTAAACCATGATAATGAACTCTGGCAGCATTGCCATTTTCATCAGCAACTTTTCCAGAATAAGCCAGCATAGGAACGGCATAATGTATACATTCGTTAATTGTATTAATGCCCGCATGAGTAATGCAACAATCTGCATATTTTAATACTTTCATTTGTGGTACCCAATCAAGCAAATAAATGTTTTTAGATTTAGTTTTAAAAGTATCAGCTGTTAATTTACCTCCCAGACTTATTATAAGTAACCAATTATCATCTTTTTCAACTGCCTGAATTACCTTATTAATAAAAGACAGTTCTGGCGTTAATATACTTCCTGCCGAACAATATATTAGTTTTCTTTTTGTCTCTTGTTTAATTTTTACAACATCATCAATTATTTCATTTATTTTTTGATTTGTTTTAATCTCTCTTTTTTCATGTACCATTGGACCAGCATAAATAAAGTTTTTAACTTGTTTATGAGGGAAATCCATCTCTTTCATTGTTAAAGAAATAATAGGCAAATTGGTGTACACAAATAACTCCGGTAAATTACTAGAAATGAGTGTTTTTATAGGGAAATCATTTTCTTTAGCATATTTTAATAAAGTTACTCTTCTATACCCTTTAAAAGTAAGTTTAAGTAAAATAATCCTAGCATATACTCTTAACTTTATAATTATCCAACTTTTTAATATTCCTAAAGCACTTCCTCTAAACCCTTCACCTGGCACTATGTCTGTTCGCATAGGCGGAAGTTTTAATCCGTATTCAATATCATTAAAAAACCAAGAACAAAAAAGGGTAGTAGGAATTTTAAACTTAAAGCAAACAAAAATCAAATCATGTAATTCCTGATCTATTATAGCTTTATCAATCTTTAATGCTCTTATTATTTTTTCGAATTTATCTAAACCTAGAATTCTTCTACTTTCAGTATAAATTTCAGGTTTATTCTTTAGATGGTATCGAAATTTTTTAATCCAAGAAGCATTTTTTATTTCTGTATTTACATGAGAAAATGAAAAATGTACTTTAGGTAATTGTACATATTTGATTCCATAATACTCTACTTTTTCTTTTACATCTAATACTGAAAGATAAGTAATGGTATGTCCTTCTGAAATTAATTTAGATGCAATTTCAAAACTACTATTAAGACTACCTGTTAAACCAGTCATAATCAATGCAATATGCGCCATTTAATGCTTATTAAGTAAAGTTTATGAAGCGAAGTGTTTTTATTTTAGATTTATTTGTTTTTTTCAAGTAAAATATGATCTATTACCTTAGCCATTTTTTTAGCATATTCTCCATCAAATAATTGATAATGCTTGCCTTCTACAGGAAAAGATTGAATATCTTCATCTGATAATCTTTTCCAACTTTCAATATATTTATCATTTATTGTTTTATGTTTATTGGTTAATAACAAAGATGTTTTTGCATTATATTTTTGAGACCACGAATAATTAACATAAGCCTTTGATAAATTTGATTGAACTTTTTCTAATTTTTTTTCTTCATTAGCAGCAAAAATTCGTTTCCATATTGGCTTCAAATATTTAACGGATTGATTTAATATCATTCCCTTTATTGCAGAGAAAGGGTTATGTAAGAATCTTTTTAAAAATCCTTGTATCCTTAATTTCATTACATATGGATTTCTAAAGTTTTCTTGCTCTGGCATACTATCCACAATAATCATATGCGTTTTTTCTCCTAATGTATTTAGATATCGAGAAATTTCTATCCCAACTGCTGTACTAAAGCAATACACTAGAATATTGTAAGGTCCTTCTTTTTGAACTAGGCGCATCTCATCAGCATACGCTATTGCCATCTCTTCTATACTATTGTGCAAACTATCCTCCTCATTCATCCCTGAGGGTTGCAATGCGTATACTGGAGTATTTTTATTTAAAGCACTAGCTAAAGGATTAAAGAAGAAAACATGACCACCTCCTCCATGAATACAAAAAAGAGGTTTCTCCTCCCCTCTAGATCGTACTGGAATTAAATATTTCCATGAGGGTATTTCTTTTCCTTCATTTATGACACTAGCAATAGTGGATATCGTAGGATTCTCTAATAAAGTAGTTGGTGGTAATTTAACTCCTATCTCTTTCTCAATTAAACGAAACATTTGTACTGCCAACAGAGATTTCCCCCCTAAATCAAAGAAATTATCATGAATCCCTATGTTTTTATGCCCAAGAACTATCTCCCAAATACCAGCAAGCTTTAATTCCGTTTCATTTTTTGGAGCTACATAATCTTTAATATTTTTATTACTTTCTTTTAAATCATTTTGGGTATATTCTTTATCTCCAATAAAAGGTGGTATTTCTAATAGTAATTGACCTTGAGTGCCATCGTTAATCTTTACTAGGTTTTCTAATAATAGTTTTATGTTTTTAATAAGCCATAATCTAGTTTCTTCAGAGACAACCTCGGGGCTTGTCATTAAATGAAATTCTAGCTGCTTGCCTATAGTTACTGTAAAAGTCACTGGATAAGTAGATGTAATTCCGCTTTCAAAATTATTTACCTTTACTCCAGCACTTTCTATATTGCTCCATGGGTAATTTTCAAAAATAAATAAACTGTCATATAATGGATTTCCTACGGGCCATTCTAGCCATGACAATATATCATCATTCGAAACGTGTTCATAATTCCTTGCTTCTTGCTGTTGTTTTTGTATGTTTTGAAAAAAAGAGGATAAATCTTCTTCTTTTTCTATATGTCCATGTACAGGTAAAACATTCATAAACATACCTGTCATTAAATCTATATTTGGAAAAGGGATGTTTCTACCTGATACTGTATTTCCAAAAACAATTTTTTCATTTTGAAAGTAAGCGCTGAGTACTATAGACCATATTCCTAAAAATAAAGAATTTGGTGTTACTTTATAATTTCTTGCAAGCGTATTTAGACTATTGGTAAGGTCTTCAGAAATAATCATATGATTATATACACTTTCCCTTTTTAAGACGCTTTTATTTTTATTAAATAAAGAAGATTCAAACGTGTTTTTAAAGGTGTTTTTCCAAAAATCACTTGTTTTATTTTGATCTATACTTTGAATAAATTGTATATAAGCCTTTTGCGAAGGAAGTGTATTTAAAGATGCCTTATCTCCTGTAGAAAAACTTTCATAATACGTAAAAACATCTTTTAAAATTATGCTACTAGACCAACCATCTAGTAATAGATGATGACAATTCCAAATGAATAGATGTTCACTACTGTTATATTTTATAAGATTAAGTTTAGCTAATGGACCTTTTTCAAAATCTATAGTCCTTTCGTTTTTATCTGCTTTAAACTTTTTTAAACGCTCTTCTTGGTCTTCTAGGGACTTATCAGACCAATCATATACATTCCAATTTGTTGGGATTTCGGGTCTTACTACTTGTATTGGTTTCTCGATATTTTTCCAATGTACAGAAGTCCTCAAAATTTGATGTCGTTTTACAGTTGCTTCCCATGCCTGCTTAAATAAATCTATATTTAAATCTCCAGAAAATTTGCATTGCACATGTAAAAAGCCCTGATCATTTTCTGACATTAAATGATGAAACAACAAACCTTGTTGCATTGCTGTTAAAGGGTAAATAGCTTCTATTTTTGGCTTTTTTGTAGTTGTTCCCATTCCTGGTTGTTTAATAACCTCTTCTTTTTTTGGCTTTTTTATAATTGTTTTTGCTTTAGAGTTTATTATAGCTGTTTGTCCCATTTTGCAATTTTAAAGATTAGAAAGTAAATTATCTAAATCATCTTGATTTAGATCTACATCTGGAAAATCGGAAGGTGTATATGTACTTTCCTCTGCATTTCTACAATGCTTTAATATCTCACTAATCCTTAAATCAAATTCTTTAATTAATAGCTCTACAGTCTGTTTTTTTAGAACATCCTTACCATAACCCCATCTAATATGTATTTGTTCATCTTCTATATATGCATTAATATCTAAAGCTGAATACCTTTCACTATTTGTATGATATACACTATCCATTAACGGGGTGACAATTAAATTATTATCGTTTTGTTTGTCTTGTTTTCCTAAATAATTAAAAACTACGCTGGGCTCATTATCATGTACTAAATCTTTTTTCAAATATTTTAGAACTCCATAACCAATACCTGACCTTGGTATTTGTCTTATTTGTTCTTTTATTTCTATGATTTTACCTCCTATCTCTTCAGCTTCTCTTTTAAAGCTTATAGGAAAAAAAGAGGTGAACCAACCTACCGTATTAGAGAAATCAAAATTAGTTCCTACAGTTTCCCTTCCATGTCGTTCTAAACTTATTGAAATATCATTTGTATTAGAGACAAAACACAATGCATCAACTAAAGCAGTTACTAATAGTTCGTCTATTTTGGTATTATACGTCTCGTTTGCCCATTTAGATAAACCTTCCGTTATCTCTTCATTCAATATACTATGAATAACATCTACAGCACCTTCTACAATAGGAAAATTCCCATTACCTTCTATAGGTAGTGTAACAATATGTTCTGTTTGTTTTCTCCAAAAATCAAACTCTTTTGGTTCTAATTCAATATTTTGTAAATACGATACCCAATCTTTAATTGAACTTGTTTTTAAAGAGGCATCTACTGTAGAAGCATCTTTTTCTAGTGCTTTTATGAATGGATTTAATAGTATTTGCCAAGAAACAACATCTATAACTAAATGGTGTGCTATGAAAATACATATATCGCCTATTTCAGGATTTGTTTTTATATATATTGTTTGAAATAAATTACCATTTTCTAATACACATTTTTCTTGTAAATTATCTACAAACAAAGCAACATCAGCTTCTAAGTCATTAGAATTAGTGAGGTCTAGGTATGTAAATGCATTGATAGCTTCAATTGGTAAAACTATGGCTTTCCATGCCTTATCCTTTTTCAAAAAACTTAATCGTAAAGCATCATGTTCTGCTATGGTATTATTTACCAAATTTTTAATAACATCAGCTTTATCTTGATCAATATTACTAATTCGCATTCCCTGATTCCAATGATGTGGTACATTTTTATGTGTACTAAAAAACCATTCTTGGATAGGACTTAAAGGAATTTCTCCGAGAAGAATTTCTTGTTGACCTTTAGGACTAATTTCATCAGTAACAAAAAGTGACAGTTCTCCAATAGTCTGATGATCAAATAATTGATTGGGTGAAAGTGCTATTCCTAATTTGCGAGCTTTTGCGATTATTTGAATACTCAAAATAGAATCTCCCCCTATTTCAAAAAAATTATCACTAGTTGTTATCGGGCAGTATTCTAACACTTCTTCCCAAATTTGTATCAATTGATTTTCAATTAAAGAATTTGTTTTTTCTTCAATTGCTTCAATACTATTTTCTGATTTCACCTTCTTTCTTAAACTTGGTAATATGTTTTTGTCAATTTTACCATTAGGCAAAAGAGGAATTTTGTCTAAAAGAACAAAACTAGAAGGGATCATATAATCTGGCAATTCTTTCCTAATTTGTTTTTTTAAGGTCTCTAAATCATATTCAGTATTAGGTTCTATATAAGCCACCAAGTTTTTTACAGCTGGCTTGTTAGAATTTCTAACAATTTCTTCTATAATTACTACAGCATCATTTACCAAGCTGTTATTTTGAATAACTTTTTCTATTTCATCTATTTCTATTCGAAATCCTCTTATCTTAATTTGATTATCTACACGCCCTAAAAATGCTAAAGTACCATCAAAATTATATTTAGCAAGATCCCCTGTTTTATATACTCTTCTAATACGATCATCAATTAAAATACTTTTAAAAACAGACTCGGTAACCTCTGGTCTATTTATATACCCTTGGCTTAGCCCTTCTCCTTCTATATACAGATCTCCTATATCTCCAAAAGCAACTGGTAAAAGTTCTTCATTTAGCAAATGAACCCTTGCTCCTGCAACTGGCTTACCAATTGGTACAGATTTAGCTATCGTGTCTTCTTTAGTGATTTGATGTGCTATACACCATACAGTAGCCTCCGTTGGTCCATATTCATTGTACAATTTTACATTAGGAAGTATATCATAATGAGCTGTACAAAGCTTACTAGAACAAGCCTCCCCAGCAACTATAACTGTATGTAAAGAAGTTAAATTTTCAGTTTTAGCATTAGATAAAATAGCGTTATACAACGATGGTAACATCAGCGTATGACTAATTTTATGCACTGTAAAAATATTTTCTAAACGTTGAAGATCTTGCTCTACCCTTTTCTCTGATACAACTAAATTTCCACCACTACACAAGGTCCAAAATAATCCTGCTTTGGAACTATCAAAAGCTATAGATGATAATAGTAAAAATGCTGTGGGTTGTTGCTCATAAAAATCGAATCTACCTAAAGTAGAAGTCATAATATTTTTATGCGTTATGGGCACTCCTTTGGGTTTTCCTGTACTACCTGAAGTATAAATAACATATGCAAATTGCTCGTTTTTTACAATAGGAAGTGGTATATCTGATACAAATTCTGAGCTATGCTCTATAAATAGTATTTCGCTATCAGAATTTTCCAATAAAGAGGTATGCTCTTTTTCTGTTAAAATATAATTTACACTGGCATCAGTAATCATATACTGAATACGTTTTTGCGGGTAATCTGGATCTATTGGGAGGTAAGCACATCCTGCTTTTAATATCCCTAATAAACCCACTATCATTTCTATTGATCTATTTAAGCATAAACCAACTATTTGATTTTCTCCATTTGTTTTATGGAGTATTTGTTGCGCAATTAATACTGCTTTTTTATTTAACTCGGCATATGTTATAGATTCATTATTATATGTAATCGCTACCTTGTTAGAATTCTTTGTAGCAACTTCTTCTATTATACTATGTATACCAGAATATGTTTCAACAAGCTTTATTAAGTTTTGATCAGCTATAGTATTATTGTCTTGATTTATTTCTTCTTCTATAGAAATTTTTGCAATTTCTACATCTTGAGCCTTTATTACTGAAGCCAATACATGTTTTAATTGACTTTGTATTTTTCCTATTGTATTTTCTTCAAATAAATCTGATGCATACTCAATCGTTGGAGATATAATACCATCTTCTTCAGCCACATACAGTGTTAAATCAAATTTTGCCACACCCATTTCTGATGGAGCGTGTTCTATTGTTAAATCATCTCCAAAAAATGGTTTATCAGGAACTTTATGATAAATAAACATTACCTGAAAAAGGGGATTTAAATTCAGTGTTCGCTTAGGTTTTAGCGTTTTTACTAATAAGTCAAAAGGAACTTCTTTATGAGCAAACGCATCTAAAGTGGTTTTACATACTTCTGTAACCAATTCAGAAAAAGTCATTTCAGGCAATACCTCGGTTCTTAATACTATAGTGTCATTGAAAAAACCAATTAATTCTTCTAAATCTTTATGATTCCTATTTGCTATTGGAGAACCTACACATATATCCTTTTGTTTACCATACTTGTGCAATAAAATATAGTAAACAGTTAAAAATATAATATATGGCGTAGCCTCTAACTTCTTAGCTAATGCTAAAACATCCTGAGAAAAGTCATAAGAGTAGCGCTGCGTATTTAATGCTCCTTTGAACGAAGGATTTATAGGTCTATTATGATCTAATGGTAAATTTAAAATAGGAATTTCACCGCTCAATTTACCTTTCCAATAAGCCAATTGTTTATCTAGTACGCTAGATTTTCTTTGATAATAAGCATAATCAAAATACTGGATTTTTGGTCGCAAGGATACTATAGGTAAATTATTTAAAAGTTTATTATAGTGTGATGCGATTTGATTTCTAAAAACCATCATAGACCATTTATCGGTTATAATATGGTTTAAAGTCACAAAAAAATAATACTCTGAATTAGAACGTTTTACCAATGTAAATTTTAATAAAGGTCCCGTTTCTAAAGAAAATTTGGTCTTAGCGTCATTTAGTGATAAAGCAGCTAACTCCTCTTCAATATTTTGATCAGAAAAATTGCTGAAATCATAAAATTCTACACTAGGTTTAAAGTCTACTCCTACTTTTTGAATTGCTTCTCCATTATTTTCTACATATATGGATCTTAAAATATCATGGTCTAAAACAACTTGTTGTACCGCCTTTTCTAAATACTCCTTATTTAAATTTCCTTTTAATATGTATACTTCTGCATAATTATAAAAAGGGTTGTCTGGATACAATTTTTGTAAAAACCATAATTGTTGTTGCCCATGAGAAAGTGGAATAAGTTCTCCTTTTGGTGCATCTGTTAAATGAACAGAAGTACTTTTCGCTTTCTTTTTATTTTTCCACTGACTTAATATAGATGCCATTTTCTTTTAACCTTAAGAATTCTTCTTAATTTATTTTAAACCTAAGTAAACAGATAATTCGTATAATTTCCATACAATGTATTCTTGTACTCCCAAATTAATATCAAATACTCTTTCTACGATCCAATAAAGCGATATTATGATTAAAAAAATTGATCCATAGAATAATAATTTTGGATATATTCTAGTCCTTCTTAAAAAGAATAGTATTGGGAATATTCCTGCAATTATTAAAAACTGACCTATTTCTACCCCTATATTAAATCCTAATAAGGATAGTGTTAAATATTCGCTTGTTAAGCCTAAATCACTAAGAACACTTGCAAATCCAAATCCATGAAAAAGACCAAATATAAAAGCTATGAGCCAATCTTTACTTTTAAAAATAGGTTTAATATTATGAAATGCGGCTAGCCCTATAGAGAGTGCAATAATAGATTCTACAATTCTTGAGGGTAAGCTAACAAGCTCTAAAGAGGCTAATGTTAAAGTAATAGTATGTGCTATTGTAAAAAAAGTAACAATTTTTACAATATAAATAAATGCAGGTTTAAATTTTAAAACGGGTTCCCATCCAAAAAAGTTAAATGAAGTTGGTATGGTTTCTACCGCTGTACTTCCTTCATTATCTCTTTTTCTGCGAACAACAGACGGTAAAATTAATGCCACTAAAAATAAAATGTGGTCTAAGCCTATCCATATATGCCATATCCCTTGCTTTATCATTGCTACGAAGCCTTTCCAAGCAGAAGATTCATTTAAAGGAAGTGTGTCTTTGGTGTCATCGGGAGTAAAATATAAGGAAATAACAGATTCATTATTAACAACTCCTGCCTTCCAATTATGTTCAACAACTAAAAATCCTCTATGTCTATCATCAACTTCAAAAACTCCATTATAAAAAACATCAAGCTCATCTGGCAAACTATCTAGATTACTTAAATGAAAGTTAAACTGCATATAATTACCATAACCAACAGGTAAAACATCTAAATCATCAAAAAGAACTTTATGTTCTCCAAGACTGGAATTAAAATTACTATGCTCTAAAAGATAAGCTCTTATTCTTTCTACATGAGGTTTAATATCTTCTACAGTTGCATTCTTAGGTAAATTAAGATTAAATACTTTGTTAATGTCGTTCACGTTAAGCTCAAAACGTCCATCAATCCCAGAAGTTTCATATATTTTTAAAAATATATAACTCCCACTAACACTATGCGCTGATACAGCTATTGAAAAGAGTAATGATAGTGTAAAGAATAACTTAAATAATATTTTTTTCATTTCGTTTTTTTTGTGGTTTTTGATTATTTAGAAAATATATGTTTTATTAAACTCTAAAAGTGTGGTATTGTTACTATATTCATATCTAGTTAAGAAAAACACTTTTCTGAAGCATTAAGTGTATTTTAAATAATTACAGCGGTAGTATGTTCAGAAGATTAAATATTTATATTTAAAAATATATGAGAAGTTTTAACTATTAATGTATTTGTACTATTCCCTTCTGCATCACTTTTAACAAAATTGCTATTTACCATATATTTTAGATAAGACGTCAAAGAATTTAACAAATTACTATTAGCCTCCAATAAATGTTTCTCTGAATCAAAATCAATCATCGAATCAAAATCAATCATCCAGCCATTAAGAACATTTGGAATTATTTTTAAAAATCTATTCATTCGTATATTACTTTTATTATGCTTCTTAAGTAGCATAAAAATTGAATCGTTTATAAGTTTACTTTATTAATTTTAAGAAGCCAAAACTTATTTTTTTGATTTCTTCTTAATACCATTCTTTTTTTGAAGCAAATGTATTATTCAACTATTGATATTGCATTAAAAACATTTGTAAAAGTGAATTTTCACCCTTGAAAAGGAATACAAATTTTTAGTTTTTAAGCTAATCAAAATTAAACAAAAATATTTTTTTACTAGGTAAAAACAGCGTAAAAACAAATAGTTATTGAATACTTCATGTTAATTTTAACAAAAACGTTTAACTTATACGCTTACATAATAAAACAAACATAAAAACTAAAAACAAAACTAATTGAATGCTTTATTCATAAGGGTTATTAGCAATTCACTTACTTTTTTTAAGGTCAAAAAAAATCACTTTTAAAGCTAATAATTCATGCTTATCTATATTTTTAGCAACAAAATACTTTGTACGAAATATATTTACAGCGAAATACCGTATATCCTAGAATTTTGCTTTTAAGCTAAAAAATAAAACTAAATGAAAGTTTAATTCTAATTATACACTAAATAAATAATGCAATATCAATTTAAAAACATATTATTTTGAATTTTTCCTGGACTGAAGAACAACTAGCATATAAAAATAAAGTTATTGAGTTTGCAAAAAAAGAACTTAACTCTTCTTTTGTTGAACAAGATAAAAATTGTGCTTTCTCCAGAGAGGACTGGCAAAAATGTGCTGATTTTGGAATCCAAGGTTTATCAGTTCCAAAAGAATATAATAAATACAATAGCGATGTAGATATTTTAGGTGCAACTCTGGCTATGGAAGGTTTGGGCTATGCCTATAAGGACAACGGATTACCTTTTGCTTTAAATGCTCAAATGTGGACTGTTCAGATGCCAATAGCGCATTTTGGTACGGATGCTCAAAAAAAAGAGTATTTGACGTCACTAGCCTCTGGGAAATGGATTGGTTCTCATGCATTAACTGAACCAAACGCAGGGTCCGATGTTTTTAGTATGCAAACTATTGCAAAAAAAGTTGAGGGTGGATACATTTTAAATGGTAGTAAATGCCTTATAACGCTAGCACCTGTGGCTGATGTAGTATTAGTATTTGCGAATATTAATCCAAAATTAGGAAAATGGGGGGTTACTGCTTTTCTTGTTAAAACAGGAACTAAAGGTTTTACCATTAGTGAAAACAAAGAAAAAATGGGATTACGAACAGTCCCTATTGGAGATTTAACATTTAAAGATTGTTTTATTCCTGAAGAAAATAGATTGGGAAAAGAAGGTGCCGGTTGGAGCATTACTAATCATTCTTTAGAATATGACAGATGTAGTATTCTTGCGAGCCAATTAGGAGCTATGGAAAGGCAACTAGAAATCTCTATTGATTTTGTTAAAAACAGGAAGCAATTTAAACAAGCTATCGGCGAATTTCAATCTGTATCTAATAGAATAGCAAATATGAAACTAAGATTAGAAACTTCTAGGCTATTATTATACAAGGTAGCCTGGTTAAAAAGTCAAGGTAAACAGGCTATGTTAGAAGCCGCACTCTTAAAATTGCAATTAAGTGAAAGTTTTATAGATTCTAGTTTAGATGCAATACGCAATCATGGTGGTAGTGGCTATTTATCTCATAACGAAATAGAACGTAACCTTAGAGATGCCGTTGGTGGTGTTATTTATGCCGGAACCTCTGATATACAGCGAAATATTATTTGTAAATTTCTTGGCCTTTAAATTAAAATGATTCACACTTTATCACATACTATAGAAAAAGGAGCCAAAAAATTTCCTTTTAAAGATGCGTTTCGGTTTTTAAATCAATCTATTAATTACACAGATTTAGATACTAAAGCGAACCAGTTAGCACTGCATTTAGTAAATTCTGGAATAAAAAAAGGAGATCGGGTTGGCATATATATGAATCGTTGTTTAGAAACAACAATTGCTGTTTATGGAATTTTAAAAGCTGGTGGGGTTTATGTACCACTAGATTCATTTGCTCCAACAGAACGCATTGCTTTTTTAATAGAAGATTGCGGAATAAAACATATTATAAGCACAAAAAATCAATCTAAAAAAATAATAAAATTAACTACAAAAGGAGTTAATTTAGATTCCGTAATAGGTGTTTCTGAGTTAGATGCCATTTCATCTTTTTCTTGGGATTTTATATTTTCTATTTCATTAGAAAAATATGTTCCTGTAACTGTTTTAGAACAAGATTTAGCATACATATTATACACTTCTGGAAGTACTGGAACCCCAAAGGGAATAATGCATACACATTATAGTGCATTAAGCTATGCCAAGTTATCTGCCGATTTATATGAACTACATGAAAAAGATATTTTAGGCAATCATGCACCGTTACATTTTGATGTTTCTACTTTCGGTTATTTTGCAGGACCATTAGTTTCTGCTACCACAGTTATCGTTTCTGATGCTCACACCAAAATGCCCGCCAGTTTAGCAGAATTAATTGAAAAAGAAAAAATTTCTGTTTGGTATTCTGTTCCCCTCGCTTTAATTCAGATTTTATTGAATGGATCTATAGAAAAAAAGGATATGAGTCATTTACGATGGGTTCTTTTTGCAGGAGAAGTATTTCCTACCAAACACTTAAAAGCATTAATGAAAATATGGCCTCAAAAAAAATACAGCAATATATATGGTCCAACAGAAGTAAATCAATGCACTTATTATAATTTAAATACACCTCCCATTTCAGATGAACCCATACCTATAGGACATGTTTGGAAAAATACAGAATATAAAATTTTAGATACTGAGGATAATGAAGTTTCTTATGGAGAAACAGGTCTTTTAGTAATTAGATCAGCAACCATGATGAAAGGTTATTGGAACAATAAAGCGCTTACCACTAAATCATTATACAAAGAAACTATAGTTCCTGGTGTAGAAAATGTTTATTATAGAACTGGAGATCTTGTAAAATATAATGAAAAAGGAGAGTTATTATTTTTAGGACGAATTGATAACCAAGTAAAAATAAGAGGGTTTAGAATTGAAAAAGATGAGATAGAAAATACATTATTAAAAAATAATGAAATAAAAGAAGCTGCTGTGATCGTTATAGAAGATGAAAATGAAAAGAAATTAGTTGCATCAGTAATATTATCCAAAAAATCTAGTTTAGACATTAAAGATATTACCTCTTTTTGTAAAAAACATTTACCAGTCTATGCCATTCCTGCTGTTATTAAGATACAACAAGAATTCCCAAGAACCAGTTCTGGAAAAATAGATCGAAAACAAATAGAAAAAGAATTTATAAAATTATAATACATAATGAATAATACTATAATCAATTATATAACAAAAGAGCTCTCTAATGATGATTTAGAAGATGAATTAGATATCCATGATGACCTATTAGGCAGTGGTTTAATTGATTCTTTGGGAATGATGAAATTAGTACTTTTCCTAGAAACTGAATTTAATATTCAAGTCCCACCAGAAGATATGACTATTGAAAATTTCATGACTGTAAATCACATCAGTGAATATTTAATGCAAAAGAAATAAGCGCATTTTTTAATATATAAATAACAAAACCCCTTAAGATATCTTAAGGGGTTTTGTTATTTATATTGAGGGGTCTTTTTTAAAAAGAATCATCAGGTCTACCATTGAGGCGTTTATCTATTTTCTTTTTTTTCTCAGTCAAGCGTTTCATTTCGTCCATTAAAGCTGGATCTTTACTCTCTTTATAAATTTCATTAATTGCTAAAATAAGTCGTTTTGCCTCTCTAGAAGCTTCTACCCTATCACTTGTAGACATATTACTCATTTTGGCATTTAAAAAAGCAGTTGCTTCTTCTAAAATATCCATATTATTTTTATTTGTTTTTCTAAAAAATTAAATCTAAAGAAACAAAATTAAATAAACAACTTAAATCTCCTAATTATATAAACACAAATATTTTTAGCAACCATATAATTCTTGTAAAATGAGTAAAGAAATTAAGTTTTCGCTATTTTTGATTACACAAAATTTAATAAGTATACTCCCTAAAAATGAAAAAGTTAATCACCCTATTAGTCCTAGCACAAATAACCTCATGCAATTCTTCAAAAAAATCAGTTTTATATGCAACATCTATTAAGGACATTGAACTAAAAGAACATTTATATATATATGCATCAGATGAATTTGAAGGGAGAGAAACTGGACAACCTGGTCAAAAAAAAGCTGTAGCCTATATTGCAGATCAATATAAAAAAATTGGAATTCCAGCAGCTCAAACCAATGGTGATTATTTTCAAAAAGTTCCTTTAGAAGTAAGTAAGCTACCTAAAGGTCTTATTAAAATTAATAATCAATCATATTATAATGGAGGAGAAATTCTTACTTTTTCTACTGCCGAAGGTAACTTTAATGAAATTGTTTACGTAGGTTTTGGAATTGAAGAAGATAATTATTCAGATTATAAAAATATTAATGTTGAAGGGAAGATCGTTTTAGTGAAATCTGGAGAACCTAAAAATTCTGATGGGAGTTATGTGATTTCTGGGACAAAGACACCATCTGTTTGGAGTAATATGTCTGAGTCTGTTGGTAAAAGAATGGATTTAGCAAAAAGTAAAGGCGCTAAAGGCATTTTTTATTTTGATCCTAATAATTTTTCTCGCTTTAAAGCTAGGTATGATTTTATGAAGGCAAATAACAGTGGGCGAATGCGTTTAAAAACTAAAACCAATCAAGTTTTTTATAGCTTTTTTATTAATGAAGATTTAGCAACTACAATTTTACCGCAAATTGCTACAGAAGATACTCCCAAAATCCTTAAAACAAACCTCCAATTAGAAATAGAAAGTTCTAATGAAATAGTAGAATCAGAAAATGTAGCTGCAATTTTAAGAGGTTCAGAAAAACCGAACGAATATTTAATAATTTCTTCTCATTTAGACCATATTGGAATAACTAAAAATGGAGAAATAAATAATGGCGCCGATGATGATGGTTCTGGTACGGTTTCTCTTATAGAAATTGCTGAAGCATTTAAAAAAGCAGCAGATGATGGTTACAGACCTAAGAGATCAATTGTGTTTTTACATGTAACAGGTGAAGAGAAAGGCTTGCTAGGCTCACAATATTATTCTGATATTGATCCAATTTTTCCATTAAAACAGACTGTAGCAAACCTAAATATAGACATGATAGGAAGAATTGATCCTAAAAGAAGTGGAGATAGAAATTATATATACCTTATAGGCTCAGATAAATTAAGTACAGAACTCCATAATTTATCAGAAAAAGTAAATGAAAAATATATGAATATAGAATTAGATTATACCTATAATGACAAAAATGACCCTAATCGATTCTATTATAGAAGTGATCATTATAATTTTGCAAAAAATAACATTCCAATTATTTTTTATTTTAATGGCACACATGACGATTATCATAGGCCAACTGATACCCCTGATAAAATTAATTACGACCTTTTAGAAAATAGAAGTAGACTTGTTTTCCATACTGCCTGGGAAATTGCAAATCGCAAAGAAAGATTAGTTGTTGATAAGGCAGGTGAATAATTAATCTAAAATTAGAAGTGTTTAAGAATTCCAATAAAAAAAACCTATCTTAAATTATTAAGATAGGTTTTTGAATAAAAAGGGTGGAAGACCGGGTTCGAACCGGCGACTTCTGGTACCACAAACCAGCGCTCTAACCAGCTGAGCTACAACCACCATTTGTAAGCGGCTGCAAAGTTACTTTTTTAAGTTTTATCTTCAAAATAAAATAATATTTAATTTAAATATTATTTATAATGATCTAAACTACATTAGTTTAACTAAATATACTTTATTACAAATACCAACGAAAAAATAATGTTATTAAATAAGATTACTTAACGTATCTACCGCTAAATATCTTTCTACAGTAAAGCCCTCTGCATGCTCCACTCCTACTAACCTCCCCATATCTGAAGCTCTAAAAAGTATACTATCTATAAAATTCTTGTTACTTATGGGAGTTTCTGGTTCATTAGAACCTGACTGAAAAAATTGAGATTTATAGGCCAATACAGCCTCTACTTTTTTGTCCATAAACCCAGAAACATCTACAACAAAATCTGGTTCTATATTTTGCCATTGTATGTAATGATACACTGCTTTAGGTCGCCATTGCTTTTGTAGTCTATCATTATCTGATTTCGTTTCAATTTTAACCAATCCACTTAAAAAACAAGCATCAGAAACCAAACTACTGCCTTTTCCATGATCTATATGTCTATCTCTAATGGCATTACAAAGTACTATATCGGGCTGATACTTACGAATTATTTTTATAATTTCTAACTGATGGGCTTTATCATTAATAAAAAAACCATCTGCAAAATTTAAATTTTCTCTAACACTAACGCCTAGTATCGCTGCTGCTTTTGTTCTTTCAGCATCTCTGATTGTTGCAGAGCCTCTAGTTCCTAATTCTCCTCTGGTTAAATCAATAATTCCAACTTTTTTACCCTTAGCAATTTCTTTAGCAATTGTGGCTCCTGCTCCTAACTCCTGATCATCTGGATGCGCTCCAAATACTAATATGTCTAATTTCATTACTTTGTGTATCGTTAACTTATCTTTTAATTCGTTTTATGTCGTTAGTGTTGCTACTTTCCTTACGCTTTGTATAGCTTGCTCTATATCATTTATTAAATCTTCTATTTCTTCTATTCCAAGAGAAAAACGAATTAGCCCGTCTTCTATCCCCTGATTTTTCCTTTCTTCTGGACTCAATAGCGAGTGAGAAGTTTTAGTTGGCGATAATATAGTACTCTCTACTCCTGCTAAACTCATCACGGATTTAATTAATTTTAATTCTTTTTGAAAAATTGCAGCATCCACTTCTGAAATTAATTCAAAAGACAACATCCCTCCAAATCCGTTCATTTGGTTTTTTGCTAATTCATGATCTGGATGACTCGGTAAACCAGGGTAATATACTTTTTTAATGGCTGAATGTTTTTCTAAATATTCTGCCATCTTTTGTGCATTATTGTTCTGAGCTTTTACACGTATTCCCATTGTTTTTATACTACGTTCCAACAACCAAACCGTATAATCACTTAAACTGCCTCCAAAATTTTTAGCCAATTGAAAAATGTGTTCCATATTTTCTGTAGAAGAAGCTACTGCACCTGCACAAATATCAGAATGCCCCCCCATATACTTTGTGGCACTATGTATTACAATATCTATCCCAAAATCTATAGGGTTTTGGTTTACTGGGCTAGCAAAGGTATTATCAATCATAGAAACAAGATTATGCTTTTTAGTAACTTTAGCTATAGCAGTCAAATCTGTTATGGTTAATAATGGATTTGAAGGCGTTTCTATATAAATAACTTTGGTATTTGCTTTAATTTCTGTTTCAAAATCATCAGCACTTAAACCTTGGGTAAAGGAATAAGAAATTCCAAATTTTTTAAATTCTTCTGTTACTAAATTATAGGTTCCACCATATAATGTTTTTTGTAATACGATATGATCTCCAGCTTTTAAAAAAGCCATTAATGCAGTACTTACTGCTGCCATACCACTACCAAATATCATAGCAGCTTCTGCATGTTCTAAAGCAGCTATTTTTTTAGAAAGAGCAACTTGATTAGGGGTATTAAAATATCTTGGATAACGCTTTACATCAATATCATCAAAAGCATATGCCGTACTCATGTAAAGTGGCGAAACCGCACCTTTAAATTCCTTGTCTTCTAATTCTCCAGTATGGGTGCAAATAGTATTTAATCCTATTTTATCTTTTTTCATATTTAAATGATTTTTTACAAAATTAGAATTAAAAATAAACAAATAGAATAGCTATTGCTATGAAATAAAATTATAATAATGAAATTAGGCTATAGAACAAGCCAAAACAACTAAAGAAAAGTCCATATTTTGATTTCATAAATAGTCTATGCTTTTACTTTAAAAACATCAATTCTTAAACATTTAACACCTTTAAAAGCATATTCACAACAAAAATTATGTTCAAAAGCTATTTAAATTTATATTCCCCTAAATTTATGAACTAAATGTTAAAATTTAAAAAGTTGTTTTTTATTAATAACATTAAGAAGAGTTTTTTATTTGTTTTTTTGATGCTTGGACAATTTTATGTTGGACAAGCACAGGATAATAGTATTTTAGATAGCCTAAAAACTGAATTACACAAATATAAAAATACTATAGATTTTTCTTCTAAAAATGAAGATTATATTGATTTATTGATAGCAATCTCAGAAGCATATAAGTTTGTGGAAACTGATAGTTTAAAATTCTATTCAGAAAAGTTATTAAATTACAGTAAAGATGTAAATGATAAAATTGGAGAATCTAATGGTTTATTAGGAATAGGGACATACTACGCCAGAAAAAAGGATCATAAAAAAGCGCTTGAACTATTTACACAAGCAAAAAGTATTGCGGAAGAATCTGGAGATATATCACAGCAATACAGGATATTAACTGAGATTGCTTTCATCAATGTAGATATTGGAAATAATGCAACAGCATTAGAAATGTATTTAAAAGGTGTTGAATTAGCCAAAAAACATAAAGATTCTATATCACTTATTATTATTACCAAAGAAAATATTGCATCGCTTTATAATAGTCAACGTCAATACAAGCAAGGTTTAGAAATTTTTAACGAAATAGAAGAACTTTATGAATTGTATAAAGATCAAATTGATATTGATATAGCTGTTACAAAAGCTAATATAGCGTATACTAATTTAGTAGTAAAAGATTATGATAGAGCTTTTGAAAATATTAATTATGCTATAAAACATATCGATAGAGTTAATAGTATAGATTGGCTTGCATATGCTTACCGTATTAAAGGCCTTATTTACTTAGACCAAAACAAACCAAAACTAGCCTTGCACTGGTTTAATGAATGCGAGTTAATACATAAAAATCTAGATGATACAAAAGAAGAATCTAATCTTTATAATAATATAGCTAAGGCACATCTTCTATTAGACAATCATAATAAAGCTTTACGATACGCGAAAAATGCAATGGAGAAAACTGCTGGTATAGAAGCTAAGAGAGACACTTACGAATTATATTACAAAATATTTAAAGAAAAAAACGTAATCGATTCTGCTTTAGAATATCATATTATTTTTAAAAAATTATCTGATTCTATTTCTAGAAAAGAAAATTTAAATGGATTAGAAATTTTAAAAGCTAAAACGCATTATGAAAAAGAAAAAAAAGAAGCACAACTTGTCAATCAGAAAAAACTGGCTAAACAGAGAAACTACATCTATATAGCTTTAGGTGTATTATTAATTTTAAGTTTAATTACCTATTCTGCTAAACAACAATCTAAAAAAAGAAAAGAATTAGTACACAAGTTAAAAATAAAAACTAAAATTTTAGAAAAAAGAGAACAGAAACTTAATGACCTTAATGAAACTAAAGATCGTATTTTCTCTATTATTGGGCACGACTTAAGGAATCCTTTAGCTGGTTTACAAGGTTTACTATCGCTTGTGAAAAACAAAGAAATAAGTCCGTCTGATTTTTTAGATTTAGCCCCTAGACTAAAAGGAGATGTTGATGCAATTTTATTTACACTTAATAATTTACTTTCTTGGGGAAAATCGCAAATAGATGAAGATATTATTAAAAAATCATATGTAGATATTAATAAATTAACGACACAAAATATGGCTTTACTAGCTGAAGTTGCTAAAAGTAAAGGAATAAAAGTGAATTCTGATGTTGCTCACGGAACTAGAGTATGGGCAGATAGAAACCAAATTGATGTAGTAATTAGGAATTTACTTAGTAATGCCATAAAATTCACTAATAAAAATGGTAAAATAGTTATTAATGCCATAGAAAGCGATTATTATTGGGAAATAATTATTAAAGATAATGGCTTAGGCATTAGCCAAGATACTCTAAGCACTATTTTTAATAAAAATAAAAAAGTTATTAGCCGTTATGGAACAGCAAACGAAAAAGGTACAGGTTTAGGCTTACCCTTGTGTAAAGAAATGATTGATAAAAATCAAGGAGAAATTTGGGTAGAAAGTACTTTAAATATGGGGAGTTCTTTCCATTTTAAACTCCAAAAAAATGAAAATTTATCTCATAAAACTGCTTAATTAATATTGGTTAGCTATCAATACTTTAAATATATTCATTTTTCTTATTCTATTTTTTATTCAAATACAAGCCTTAGTTTTTTGGATTGAAACTATAAATTAAATTACCTAATCTTTAAATTTATTTTTTAGCATAATTTACTTGATATCTCCATAAACTAATCCCTCCAAATATTAAAACACCTTCAACTATATACCAAACATAATCTGGTGTTATAGCAGCCGAACCACTCTGTCCATAGCTATGTAAACCAACCAAGTAATAGTTAACACCTAAATACGTCATCATAATACTACCGAAAGCGGCAATACTCATAAAATTAAATAACCATTTGCTACGCATTCCTGGTACTAAACGCATATGGATTACAAAGGCATATACCATAATAGAAATTAAAGCCCAAGTTTCTTTAGGGTCCCAACCCCAGTATCTACCCCAACTTTCGTTAGCCCATTGCCCTCCTAAAAAGTTACCAATAGTTAACATTACTAAACCAATGGTAAGAGAAATTTCATTAATAATGGTTAACTCTTTTAAATTGATTTCTATTCTCTTTTTATTTTTAGATGTAGTACATATGATTAAGATTAAACTCATTATCCCTATTATAGCTCCAATAGTTAAAGGGGCGTAACTCCCAACAATTACAGCAACGTGAATCATAAGCCAATAACTATCTAAAACTGGCTGTAAGTTTGCAATAGAAGGATCTACCCAATTCCAATTTGCAATCATTAAAAACATAGAAGCACCAATAGTTGCAGCAGATAATGTAATTTTACTTTTCCTCCCCAAAGCCAAACCTATTGCCATAACACCCCATGAAAGGTATACAATACTTTCATAAGCATCACTCCAAGGGGCATGACCAGATATATACCAACGTAAAATGAGACCTGCAGTATGCCATAAAAATAAAATAATAATAGTTCCTCTAAAAAAATAAGAAGCCACTCGCCAAATAGATCTGTCTTTTAAAATTTGGAAAATCAGTACAAAAAAGAGCAATAAGCCTATTAAAAAGTATATTTGCCAAATCCAATTAAAAATATTTAAATTATTATAAATAATTTCTATTTCTATTTTCTCATCGGAAGGCAAAACTTCACTACCATGATTTTTCTGATTTTTCTTAAAAGCTTTGAGGAATTCATCCGCTTCAGTATAATCTTTTTTAGCTATTGCCTCTTTTAATTTTATTCCATAATAAGTTAGTGAGTTTTTAATAAAGCTTGCATAAGATGAATCTCTTACTTGGTACTGCCCTCCTCTATATTCTAAAGTAGAAATCCATTTGTTATTTTCATCATCAAGAAGTGGAAAAATTTTAATAGCCCCTCCTTGTAAAGCTTGATCTAATAAAACAAGACGTACATTTAAATCTTTATAATCTTGTTGAAACTTATTAGGATTATTTGTAGCTGTAGCATCTCTTAAAAATGGTTCTAACTTATAGCCTTTATCATCAAAAAGATCTATAGCTTTAACATAAAGTTGCCCTTTTGGAATTCCTATTACATTACGTAAACTATCATTCTTTCCTTTTTTATCAACAGCAACAAATGGCATATTATACCACAAACCAGGGTTGATGATCATAGATAAAAATACCTGATCTGATGTTAAACCCTTGTATTTATCCTTTAAGCTAATTTTACGCAGAAGCTGAGAAGAATAGGTGTTAATAGGCTTCATAAGCCCTTCATCTTGTATTACTAATTCACCAAAACTTTCTGCGTGTTCTAGAGATACTATAGTTGTCTTTAAGATAGAATCTATTTGTGCTTCACTTGGTTGTGAACGAAGACTGGTTTGAGCATTTGATGTAAAAATTAACCCAAAAAACAGGACAATACTTAGCGTGGCTTTTTTCTTGTTTATTTTATTAAGTGATGCCGCTAAATCTTTAAATCTAGTCTTACCAAAGAGCATAATACCCATAAGGCCTATGTAGAGTAAAAAATAACCTATATAAGTAATCCAAGTACCCCAAAAATCATGATTTACAGATAAGGTAGTTCCTTTTTCATCAGGATCAAATTGTGCCTGAAAAAAACGGTAACCTCTATGATCTAAGACATTATTCATAAAAATATCATAATCAAATGGTTTTTCATCTTTCACAGTTACTTTACTCATAAAAGATTTGTAGGCATTTAAGGTACCTGGGTGTTTTTCGGCTATAAAATCATTCACTTTTATCTCAAAAGGTAATTCATATACCTTAGAAGCATAAGTAAATGAAAACTCTAAACCTGCCACAGTAACTTTTTTAGATGGTTCATAAGAGCCCATTCCTCCAAGTATTTTCAATTCTTTTTTTTCTCCATTGCTGGCTATTTCAACAATAATAGCATTAGGAGTTGCCTCATTGACTTCAACTTTAGGAGCTTTAACAATATCATAAGAGCCTTTAGTAATTGAATCTGGTATTACAAATTGCATCCCAGCAGTATTGTATAAAGATCTTAATTGTAACTTTTGCAAACTATCTTTATAAACCTGGCCTCTAAATTGGTCAGCCATTCGCATAAAGTCTCCTTCAAAAGGAGTTTTTATCTGATAGACACTATCTGTAGTGAAAATATTTATAGCCCCTTCTGTAGGGTTATTTAATGCAAATAAAACATTATGAAAACTGTCAACTTTACCATTTTCTAAATAATGGTCATGTCTTTCTCCATCGCTAGCCTCTACAATTTTCAAATATGCTGTACCATTTTCATTGGGTACAAATCCCTTTTTTACACCTTTTATAAAACCAACATAAGAAATATTAAATTCTTGTCCGTTAAAATCATTTTCTAAAGGTAGTTTAGATTTTTGCGCTTCCGGCGTGGCAATTATTGGAATTTCAATAGGAGTTTTACGCATTTTTTCTCCTTTGATGTCACCATCAATATATGCCGTTAAATAAGTTTTATCAGAAAAAAAGACTTTTTCTGTATTCCCCTCACGTATAGGCATTAAACCCTCATAGCTAATATAACGTGTCACAAAAGCACCTACAATAATTAATATCCAAGATGCATGTAGCAATAAAACAGGCCACTTTTCCCATCGTAATAAACGATATCTAAAAATATTCCCCACAAAATTAATTACAAAAAAGACCATGATCGCTTCAAACCATGTTGCATTATAAATCCAAATACGAGCTGTGTCAGTGCTATACCAAGTTTCAAAGAAAGTGCCAAAGGCCATTGCTGTAGCAAAAACAATAAATAGAACGGACATTAATCGAGTAGAAAAAAAGAACTTTTTAAGCAGTGCTGTCATGAAGAATAGACCTTTAGTTTTCAGTATGCAAAATTACGCTCTTTTTATGATTTTGAAGAAGATTCTAGCGTAGAAAACGTAAAACAGAATTGTTAATATTATCTAAACAAATAATTAATTGTGCAAAAGTCTTTCAATCAAAATAATTTAAATGATCGAGCAATACATCTTTCCTATTCACAATAAATTTTAATGAGCTATAAACTAGCTATCAAAATATGTATTTTTACAGTATGATTTCTATTGTGATTATAGGTACTGGTAATGTTGCAAAACATTTTTTTAATGCTTTTAAAAAAGCAAAAAATATAAAAATAGTGCAAGTTGTTGGTAGAAACGATACCGCACTTCAGTATTTCAAAAGCTACACTGAAACAAGTACCGATTTTAATAACATTGCTACTGCAGATATTAGTATAATTGCTGTAAGTGATAATGCCATATCAACAGTTTCACAATTTATTCGTGTTAAAAAAGGTTTGATTGCGCATACATCTGGTAGTGTAGGTATATCAGATTTAAATACCAACGTAAGGAAAGGTGTTTTTTACCCATTACAAACCTTTACTGAAGGAAAAAAAGTAAATTTTAAAACCATACCTATTTGCATTGAAGCGGAAAATGAAAAAGATCTAGAATTATTAGAAAAACTTGGTTTAGAAATTTCTGACCATATTTATAAAATTTCTTCAGAACAACGGAAACCGTTACATCTTGCTGCTGTATTTGTCAATAATTTTACAAATCATCTCTATCAAATTGGAGAAACTATTTGCCAGGAAAACAATTTACCCTTCACTATTTTAAAACCGCTTATTTTAGAGACGGCAAAAAAAATTGAAGATCTTTCTCCTAATGCTGCACAGACTGGACCAGCAAGAAGAAACGACACCAATACTTTAGAAAAACATTTAAAGCAGTTAAAACATAAAAAACATAAAGAAATATATACTTTGCTAACACAATCAATTAAAGAGAAATATGGAGAAAAGTTATAAAGAATACCTCACTAATATAAACACTTTTATTTTTGATGTTGACGGTGTATTTACAGATGGCTCATTACTCATTACAGATACAGGTGATATGCTTCGTAAAATGAATGTGAAAGATGGATATGCTTTAAAAACAGCGCTTACCAAAGGATATCATGTCTGCATTATCTCTGGAGGAACAAATGAAGGTGTCCGGGAACGTTTGGCAAATTTAGGAGTAACAGATATTTATTTAGGGGCGCATCAAAAACTTAAACCCATTAAAGAATACTTAAATAAGTATCAACTTAAACCCGAAAATACACTATATATGGGTGATGATATTCCTGATATTCCAGCAATGGAAATAGTAGGTCTACCAACTTGCCCACAAGACGCTGTTCCAGAAGTTAAAGCAGTATCAAAATACATTTCGCATAAAAATGGTGGCTCTGGTTGTGTTAGAGATGTTATTGAGCAGGTATTAAAAGTTAGAGGAGATTGGTATGGGAATTTTGATGCTAAAAATGCCTAAGTTTTATGTGGGATAAAAAATTGAAAAAATTCAATATTATATTAGCTTCGGGTTCTCCTAGGAGAAAGCAATTTTTTGAAGATTTAGCTTTAAACGTTAGCATTTCTGTAAAGACTATAGAAGAAGTATATCCCAGTGAATTACAAGCTTCTGAAATTTCTGACTATCTAGCGGAATTAAAAGCAAGTCAGTTTGTAAATACTTTAAACACAAACGACATTGTTATTACTTCGGATACTGTTGTTTGGCATCAACAAAAATCATTAGAAAAACCTGTAAATGAACAAGAAGCTTATCAAATGATAAAAACATTATCCAATGATTGGCATGATGTAATTACTTCGGTATGTTTTACCACCAAAACCAGTCAAATAACGCTAAATAATACTACCAAAGTAAAATTTAAAGCATTAACAGACGATGAAATTTGGTTTTACATTCACAATTACAAACCTTTTGATAAAGCTGGAGCTTATGGCATTCAGGAATGGATAGGCCTAATAGGAATTACTGAAATAAAAGGTTCTTATGCAAATGTGGTTGGACTACCAACACATTTAGTATACAAAACGTTAATAGCTATGGCTAACTAGTTCTTTTTAAATATTTTTGTATAAAATTTCGATGTATGAAAACTTCCAAACTTCACTTTATTATCCTTACACTTACTTTTTCGATATGCTTTATATCTTGTAAAGAAAATGTTTCTAGTAGTAAAGAAGCAATTGCATTACATACTGAAAAAAATATTGAAACTAAAAAAGAAAAGAAAGCCATATCCGAAGAGTTTAAAAAATATTGGTATGCTGGAGAGGCAGAAATTAGCTCTTATACATTAGAACAAGCGCGTTATGGTGAAATGCGAGAAGGAACTGGTGTTTTAGTCTATGTTACAGAACCTTTTGTTGCAGACAAACAAGTAAAAGCAGATAGAAATAATCCTAGCAATATTCCCGTTTTAAAGTTAAATAGTACCAAAAAATATCTCACAGGCATTTACCCCTACTCTATAATGACGAGTGCTTTTTATCCTGTTCACGATAATCAACACGCTTTAAAAATTTCTTTTTCTGCTCAAGAATGGTGCGGACATGTATATGCGCAATTAAATAACAAAGAACAGTTTCAAATAGAATCAAGGTCTTATTTTGAAAGTGAAGGTGATGAGAGTTTTACTCTAGAAAAAAATATTTTGGAAAATGAAATTTGGCAAAAAATAAGAATAAACCCAAATGATTTACCTGTTGGTAATTTAAAAATAGTCCCTTCTTTTGAATTTGCGCGATTAAAACATAAAGAAGTAAAAGCATATGATGCAAAAGCCACTATACTGGTAAACAAAGATGCTACAAAAACTTATACTATTGAGTACCCAAAGTTAAACCGCTCACTTGCTATTACTTTTTTAGCTGATTTTCCGTATACTATAGAAAGTTGGTCAGAGTCATTTGTAGATGGCTATGGTGTAAATGCAAAAACATTAACTTCTACAGGGAAAAAAATAAAAACAATAAAATCGCCCTATTGGGGTAAAAATCATAATAGCGATTTGTATTTACGCGATTCTTTAGGTTTATAATATGAATGCTTTTTTAGAAATGTATTCATCGGAATTTATTAGTTCTGCAATTGCACTAGTAATTACACTAGTCTTAAATTTTATTACCAGAAAAGCAATCCGCAGAATTGGTAAGCTTAAAAAGTTTTTAATTACAAGAACTAACCTTATCATAAGGTATATTACTATTTTATGTATTCTTCTGATATTGGTAGCTTTTGCTATTATTTGGGAGATAGAAATTAAAGATTTAACTGTTTTACTTTCTTCCGCCTTTGCCGTTTTAGGTATTGCTTTATTTGCGCAATGGTCCATTTTAAGTAATGTTACTGCAGGTATAGTACTCTTTTTCTCTTTCCCTTTTAAAATTGGAGATAAAATAAAAGTGATGGATAAAGATATTCTTGACAATGATGAGGAGTTTTTAATTGAAGACATTAAAGCTTTCCATGTACACCTTAGAAATAACAAAAAGGAGTTAATAACCTATCCTAATAGTTTAATGTTACAAAAAGCAGTTACTTTAATAGATAAATACGAAGACATTATTGAGCAACAGGGAGAGAATTAGCATGTTAAAGAAACTTTAAAAATGGTCTGCTCGCTCTATAATCTTTCTATATTTGGGCTCCAACTTAAATCATAACATATGCGCCTTATTAAGGTTTTATCAGTAGCACTTATACTGAATTCAAATTTTATTTTTTCTCAAGCTCCAAAAAAAAGTACTTCTGCTGAAATATATCATTCCTTAGAAAAGTTAAATTTTTTAGGAAAAGCCTTATATATTGCAGCTCATCCAGACGATGAAAACACAAGACTCATTTCTTATTTATCGAATGAGGTAAAAGCAAAAACAGCTTATTTATCATTAACAAGAGGTGATGGTGGTCAGAATTTAATAGGTTCCGAATTAAGAGAATTATTGGGCGTTTTACGTACGCAAGAACTCTTAGCAGCACGTCGTGTAGATGGCGGACAGCAGTTTTTTACTAGAGCTAATGATTTTGGATTTTCCAAACACCCAAAAGAAACTCTAAAAATTTGGAACAAAGAGGCGGTTTTAAGTGATGTGGTTTGGGTAATACGCAATTTTAAACCAGATGTAATTATTAACAGGTTTAACCATAGAACACCGGGGACAACACATGGACACCATACATCATCGGCCATGCTAAGCGTAGAAGCTTTTGATTTAGTAAATGATGCTAAAGCCTACCCAGAGCAATTATCAAAAACGGAATTATGGCAGCCTAAGCGTCTGTTTTTTAATACATCTTGGTGGTTTTATGGTAGCAGAGAAAACTTTGAGAAAGCAGATAAAACAAATCTTTTAAATGTAGATATAGGAGTCTTCTACCCTACTCTAGGCGTTTCTAATAACGAAATTGCATCATTAGCAAGTAGCCAGCATTTATGTCAAGGTTTTGGAAGATTAAGTACAAGAGGTAGCCAAACAGAATATGTTGAGTTATTAAAAGGGGATTTGCCTAAAAATAAAAATAATCTTTTTGAAGGTATCGACACGAGTTGGTCTAGAATTAAAGGTGGTAAAGCTATAGGTGACATTTTATATCGTGTAGAAGAAAACTTTAATTTTAAAAAACCTGAAGTACATCTTCCTGATTTAGTAAAAGCATATGCTTTATTACAAAATGTTGATGATAAGCATTGGAAAACTTTAAAGTCACAAGAACTCTTAAATATTATTACTGCTGTTTCTGGTTTATATATAGAAGCTTCATCAAAAACAGCATCTACAAACCCAGGAGAAAATATAAAAATTGGTATTGAAGTTCTTAACAGAAGTTCAGCTGTAATTACCTTAAAATCTATTACTATTACAGATCAAATTCAGAAAAACATCAAACTAAAACAAAATGAGGATTTTAAATTTGATGTTGATATAAATGTTGCTAAAAACACGAAGCATACTAGCCCGTATTGGTTAAATGAAAAAGGAACTTTAGGCACTTATAAGGTTACCAACCAAGAACTAATAGGCAATCCAGAAACGCCAAGAGCTTTCAATGCACATTTTATTTTAGATTTTGATGGACAGGAAATTACAATTAATAAACCTGTGGTATACCGTTACTCTAAACCAGATAAAGGAGAACTATATCAACCCTTTGAAGTACTCCCAGAAGCTACAGCTAGTTTTAAAGACAAGGTCATTATATTCGCTGATGGAAAACCAAAACAGGTGCCTATCACTATAAAAGCACATAAGGACAATACTAAAGGAGAAGTTCAATTCTGTTATGATAAACAATGGAAAGTAGATGCAGATACAAAACCATTTGAGATTGCAAAAAAAGGTGATGAGCAAACTATACTATTTACCTTAACACCTCCAGAGAAAGAAAATGAAAGTTATATTTCTCCGATACTAAAAATTAATGGGAAAGAAATTACCAAAGAGTTAATTACTATTGCTTATGATCATATACCAGAGCAATCGGTTTTATTACCTTCAGAAACTAAAGTAGTACGATTAAATATTAAGAAAAAAGGGCAATATATTGGATATCTTGTTGGTGCTGGTGATGCTGTTCCAGAAAGTTTAGAACAAATAGGATATACCGTAAATACTATTGATGTTAACACCATATCTGAAGGCTCATTAAAAGCATTTGATGCCATAGTAGTTGGTATTAGAGCTTATAATGTGGTCAAAGAACTGAAATTTAAACAACGTTTTTTATTAAACTATGTAAAAGAAGGTGGTAATTTAATTGTGCAGTACAATACTGCTGGCAGATGGGCCAGGCAATTTGAAAATATTGCGCCATATGATTTAACCCTTTCTAGAGACAGGGTCACAGATGAAAACTCTGAAGTAAATATCATTGCAAAAAAACATCCGTTAGTAAATTATCCCAATAAAATTACTACAAAAGATTTTGATGGCTGGGTACAGGAAAGAGGTTTGTATTTCCCTTCCGCATGGTCTAAAGAATTTACTCCTATACTAGCTATGAAAGACGAAGGAGAGACTTTAAAAAACGGGAGTTTGTTAGTAGCCCCATATGGAAAAGGAAATTACATCTATACAGGCATTAGTTTCTTTAGGGAGTTACCTGTTGGAGTTCCTGGTGCTTATAAATTATTTGCAAATATGTTGTCTCTAGAGAAAAGAGAGACTGGTACTACAAATCAAATAAAAAAATAAGTATGAAAGTCTCTTGGAAAAAAGGATATAGTATAGTACTTATACTGAATCTTATTTACCTTATTGTTTTCTATTTTATAATGACAGCGAACGCATAATATGGAAATACTAGATTGGTGCATTCTTATTGGTACGCTTATATTTATTGTAGTATATGGTGTATGGAAAACTAAAGGAAACAAAGGGGTTAATGATTATGTTTTAGGTGGAAAACAGTCTAATTGGTGGACTATTGGACTTTCTGTAATGGCAACACAAGCCAGTGCTATTACATTTTTATCTACTACTGGTCAGGCATTTTCTGACGGTATGGGCTTTGTTCAGTTTTATTTTGGCTTACCCATAGCCATGGTCATTATTTGTTTGGTTTTTATTCCAATCTATCACCGTCTTAAAGTATATACTGCTTATGAATTTTTAGAAAATAGATTTGATTTAAAAACCAGAAGTCTTACAGCCATATTGTTTTTAATTCAACGTGGTTTAGCAGCAGGTATTACCATTTTTGCTCCAGCAATTATATTATCTGTTGTATTAGGTTGGGATATTACAAGCTTAAATATCGTGATTGGGGTTTTGGTTATTATATACACTGTTTCTGGAGGTACAAAAGCGGTTACTGTAACCCAGAAACAACAAATGTTTGTAATTTTTGCTGGCATGTTTGCAGCTTTATATGTTGTCATCAGTTTAATTCCAGAAGAAGTTTCGTTTACGGATGCTATAGCTATTGCTGGTGCTACTGGTAAAATGAAAATTTTAGATTTTTCATTTGATTTGGAAAATAGATATACCGTATGGACTGGTCTTATTGGCGGCACATTTTTAATGTTATCATATTTTGGAACAGATCAAAGTCAAGTGCAACGCTATCTTTCCGGTAAATCTATGAAGGAAATGCAAATGGGTTTGCTTTTTAACGGCGCATTAAAAGTACCGATGCAATTCTTTATTTTACTTGTTGGAGTTATGGTATTTGTCTTTTATCAATTTAATCCATCTCCGTTAAATTTTATAGATGATTCTACTAAAACAGTTTTAGCTTCAGAATACGGCAGTGAGTATAGTAAACTTCAAAATAAACAATCGGTTCTATTCTCCAAAAAACAAGATTTAAGTTTAGCCTTATCTAAAAAGGAAGATGAAAACTTGAGGCAAGAATTATTTCGATTAGATAGTATTGAAAAAACATACCGTTTAGAAGCAAAGTTCTTGATTAAAAAAGCAGTAGACGCAGAGTATACTTCTAAATACAATATACTTAAAAATGAGGTAGAAATATTAAAAGCTAATCCAAAAAGTGAAGCGTATAAAACCAAAGCTAAAGCATTAAAAGATTTATATAAAGATGCTGCAAAAGACACAAAAACCAATGATAGGGATTATATGTTTATCCGTTTTATCTTAAACCATCTGCCAACTGGGCTTATTGGTTTATTATTAGCAGTAATACTATCCGCAGCCATGTCTTCTACTGCATCAGAAATTAATGCTTTAGCCACCATAACTGCTATAGATTTATATGGTAGAAACCAGAAAGAAGAAAAAACAGACACGCAAATGGTTAATGTAAGTAAATGGTTTACTTTAGGTTGGGGAATCGTTGCCATCATTATTGCTTGTTTTGCTGATTTGGCAGAAAATCTAATTCAATTGGTAAATATTATTGGCTCTATATTCTATGGAAATGTACTGGGGATATTTTTAATTGCTTTCTTCTTTAAATTTATTAAGGGTAATGCTGTTTTTATAGGTGCTTTAATAACACAATTAATAGTAGTTATTGGTTGGTGGTTAGATTGGATGCCTTATCTCTGGTTAAATCTTTTTGGTTGTGCTTTGGTCATTATCATAGCAAGCATTATTCAACTTATCAATAACACTTCAAAAACAGAGACAACTGAAATCTAAGTAAAAACTCAAAACTTCTATTTTAAATTTAATTTACAGAAATCAAATTCACCTCAAAAACTAACACTGCTCCTGGAGTAATAATAGTCCGTGGAACTCCACGAGCTCCATAGCCTAATCTTGCTGGTATTAACAGTATACCACTTCCTCCTTCTCTAAAAAGTGGAATACCTTCTCTCCAGCCTGGAATAACGCTAGCCAAATCAGTTATAAAGCCAATTGTATTTTGATCAAATACATTTCCATTAGTTAAAGTACCTCTATAAGTAATTGTTACATTAGAACTAGCAACAGGTTGTTCTCCTGTACCTTGCTCATTTATAACATAATACAAACCACTAGCTGTTTTTTCTGCAACTAAATTATTTGCAGCGATATAAGCTAAAATTTCTGTTTCATTTGTTTCTGAAAAATCTGTGTTTGGATCTATTTGTGAGGTTTCATTATCACCAAGACAAGAAACAATTAATGCCAAAATCATTAATAGTGAGCTAATTTTTTTCATGTTATTTTTAAAAGTTGAGTAAATATAACAAAATGACTATTGTTATATTTTACGTCTATTTCGTTCTTTTTTCAATAGATTAAGCTCTCTACTAGTTTGCCCAGCTACAGAAGTGTTTTCCTCAGCTCTTCTAATTAGGTATGGCATTACATCTTTTACAGGACCAAAAGGTAAATATTTTGCTACATTATATCCTCTATCAGATAAATTAAAAGAAATATGATCGCTCATACCATATAATTGCCCAAACCATATACTATTATCATCTGGTGTAATTGCATATTGTTCCATTAGGTCCATTAATTTTAAACAACTTAATTCGTTATGCGTCCCAGCAAAAACACTCATAATATCTAGATGCTGTAACATGTAAGCTACTACTGCATCAAAATTATCATCTGTTTCTTTTTTAGAAGCGCATATTGGAGTAGGATATCCTTTTTCTATAGCTCTGTTATTTTCTTTTTCCAAGTAAGCACCTCTAACAACTTTCATTCCTATTTTAAAATTATCGTTTTTTGCTTTTTCTTGTAGTTGTTTTAAATAATCTAATCTATCCCAACGGTACAACTGTAAGGTATTATATACAATAGCCTTTTCCTTGTTATACTTTCGCATCATTTGCTCTACCAAATCATCTGCAGCATCCTGCATCCAACTCTCTTCGCCATCTATTAATAATGCTACATCCATATCAAAAGCTTTTTTACATACCTTATCAAATCGTACAATAACATTATTCCATTCTAATTTCTCTTCGTCAGTAAGCTGTTTACCTTCACTTATTTTTTGAAATAATGCAAAGCGACCAAAACCAGAAGGTTTGAACACTGCAAATGGAATTGCATTTTTTTCTTTTACAAAGTTTAAAATTTTAAGGATTTTTTCTGTAGCAATTTCAAATTGTTCTTCTTCTTCTTTTCCTTCTGCAGAATAATCTAGAACAGAACAAACGCGTTTCTCATACATTTTATCTACTACCGCCAAACAATCTTGCTCATCAACACCACCACAAAAATGATCAAAAACAGTAGCTCTTATAAGTCCCTCAACTGGTAAATGTGCTTTAATTGCAAAATTAGTCATTGCAGTACCAATGCGAACTAATGGCTCGTTAGCAATCATTTTAAATAAAAAATAGGCTCTTTCTAATTCAGAATCCGTCTTTAAAGCAAAAGCTGTTGCAGTATCCTCAAAAATCGATTTCATTTTTAATAATTTAGTAATGAATCAAAGATAACTACAGAAAATGTATTCTTATAATTAAAAATAGTCTTTATTTTGTGCAAAATTTAGTTATTATAATGGATTCTATTATTTCTGATTCTTATGCAGTACATTTTAATAAAACTGCTTATCAAATATTAAATAATCATCTTGCAACTGCCAATTACTCTAAGATTTTTCTTTTGGTAGATGAAAATACACATCAATATTGTTTGGCTCCATTTATGGCTGAGTTAGAAGGTGATTATGAATGTGAAATTATTGAAATAGAATCTGGAGAAATTCATAAAAATATTGATACCTGCGCTGGAGTTTGGGGAGCATTATCTGATTTAGACGCAGACCGAAAAAGTTTACTGATTAATATAGGAGGTGGTGTTATTACAGATTTAGGCGGTTTTGTTGCTTCCACCTTTAAAAGAGGAATTGCTTTTATAAACATCCCTACTACCCTACTTGCAATGGTTGATGCATCCGTTGGTGGAAAAACAGGTGTAGATTTGGGCCCCCTTAAAAATCAAATTGGTGTTATCAATCAGCCAGAAATGGTTTTGATTATTTCAGATTTTTTAAAAACCTTAGAGGAGCGGCAATTACAAAGTGGGTATGCAGAAATGCTAAAACACGGCCTTATTGAAGATTTAAATTATTGGAATACATTAAAGGATCCAAATAGTTTTAATGCTATTGATACATTGATATACGATTCAGTTATAATTAAAAATGATGTTGTATTAAAGGATCCAACTGAACAAAATGTACGCAAAACACTTAATTATGGTCACACTTTAGGGCATGCCATAGAATCTTACTTTTTAGAAAGTGAAGCACATGAGCTTTTATTACATGGTGAGGCTATTGGTATAGGAATGATTATGGAAGGGTTTCTATCATATAAGCTAACAGGTTTATCTAAATCTCAACTAGATGATATTAAAACTACTTTTTTAGCGAGGTACCCAAAAGTTACTTTTACAACAGAAGATATTGAACAGATTTTAGCACTTTTAAAGTTTGATAAAAAGAATTCTCATGGAAATATTAATTTTGTATTATTAAAAAGTATAGGCAAAACTGTTATTGACGCACAAGTTCCTCTGGAATTATTTGCTGAAGCATTTGCTTACTACAAATTATAAACACTTCACCTACAAAATATCGCATTCTACAACTCTTAATTTAATTCAAAATAAAATAACATTAGTTTAGGTAAACCATAATAACTAAAATAACTAAACTATGTTAAGAAGACTTGTAGATTACAAAAAATTAGACCACGAAGTTGCTAAACTCCTTATAGAAAGCTATCCACACGGGTATGGTGATTCTGATATTATTGCATTTAAAAATGCGCATGGAGAAATTATCGAAGCTGTAGAAGTAAGAACAGAAGACACTATCTATCTTGTAAAGATTAGTAAAAGTCTTTCTAATTTTATTGCAAATTTTGATTTATCTATAGAAAAAGAATTAGAAGTTAAACCCTCCAAAAATCTTGTTGAAAATGGCATAGAACATCAAGAATTAGAACTTGATGCTGAGTATGAAGAAGGTTTGGATTAACTTTTTACAAATAACGATTCTGTAGTATACTTAAATGGTGTTTTAGATGTCCTGAGATAATAAATCCTAGGGCAGCTACACTCATTTTTGATCCGCTAGCTATCCCTTCCCTATTTAATATAGTACTGTTATCATTAAATGATTCAAATAAGGAAATAGTTGAATTTCTAACCGCAGTAAATTCATTTAATAAACTGTTTATGCTTCTTTTGGGTGCATTACATTCTGGAATATAATCATCTTGCTCAAAACCTTCTAAAGGGGTCATATCATTGCGTGAAAAACGTAAAGCTCTATACTGAAAGATACGTTCTGTATCTATCATATGCATAATCAATTCAGAAACCGTCCATTTGTTTTCTGCATATGCATAGGTTAATTTATCTTCAGCAATATTACCTACTATAGTTTTAAAATCTTCTAAACCATCGCGCAACTGCGTGGTTAAGTTTACGTCTCCCAAAATGTCTATATACATTTGATAATAAGGATTGTATGATGACTTAGATAAAGTAGCTATTTTCATAAAATATGCGCATGTTTAATTAAAAATATAAAAGTAATTTAAATAAAAACCCCAAACAATTTAATGCTTGAGGTTTTTTATAATTGTAAAAATGATGTCATTACATTTCGTTAAAAATAGTATGCATCAATCGCTTCTTATCGTTAATACTTTCTTCTAAAGATATCATTGTTTCAGTTCTACTAATACCATCGATATCGTCTACTTTAAAAATGATGTTTTTTGCGTGGTTAGTATCCTTAGCTCGTATTTTACAAAAGATATTGAATTTTCCTGTTGTAATATGCGCTACAGTAACATTAGGTATTAAGTTTAGACGTTCTAATACAAACTTAGTTTGATGTGTTTTTTCAAGAAATATACCCACATAAGCAATAAAAGCATAGCCCAATTTCACATAATCTAAAGTTAATGAAGAACCTCTAATGATACCTGCTTCCTCCATTTTTTTAACTCTAACATGTACAGTTCCTGCAGAAATCAACAATTTCTTAGCTATATCTGTAAAAGGAGTTCTAGTGTTGTCTATTAACATATCTAGAATCTGATGATCAATTTCGTCTAATTTAACTTTTCCCATTTATATCATATTTTAAGGCAAAAATAAATAATTAAGAAATTATATTCAATAAAACAGCAAACTTTTTAAAAAAAACGTAACAATTTAGTGCTATTTAAACAAAATCTTTATTATTTAAAATTAGGTTTAAAATAGCTTTATCTTCTTTTAAAGCTCTTAAATCATTGTCATCTAAACAGTTATACTTTTTATGTGCATAAAAATTAGTGCCAATTTCTTTTTTTTGTATCACTGGAATAAATTTTACATTGTTTTTGTTTAAAGTTTCTTTAAACAAAATTGACAAAGAAGTGCCTTTTTTAAATAAACTATTTAAAATTTCCGCATTTTCTATAATAATATCATAAAATAATTTGCCATTTTCAGGAATTTGAAAATAATCTGATTGTTTATAATTAGAAATCGTATCTGTAGCTATAACATGGACACCAGTAAGGATTGCGTAAAAAATTTGTGCTCTAGTTTCTTCTCTTCTATAATCATTAGGAAAGTGACCTGATTCAAATAAAATGGTGGGAGTAGCTAACATTTGGAATGTATCTCCCACACAATTTGCATTAAAACCATCGTCATATCTTCCAATCTGTCCAGGAATATGTTTTTGTAATTCCATATTCATCGCAACAATAAGCTGCATACTAATTCCTCTTGTCATAGAAATGCTTCGTTCTTCATCATGAGCAGGAGCTAAAAAAGATACTGTTGCTGGTTTATCTGTTAAACCAACATTAAAAATGGTACGCTGATCATGTAAATTAAAACAGTAGTCTGGTTTAAATTTTTCATAAGTAGCTCTTAAAATTTCACTTTCGGGCTGACTCCTTTCTTGAGCATCTCTATTTAAATCAATTTCATTTGCATTACTTCTCGTATATACTTTTGCGCCATCTGGATTTAAAATTGGAATAATTTTAATAGTACACTCATCTAAAATACTTTTTACAAGTGGTGTATCTGAATTCATAAAATTAATAAAATCCAAAACAGCTTTGGTTGTTGTAGATTCATTTCCATGCATCTGAGACCACATAAAAATTTTCTTTTTACCCACTCCAAAAGTGATTGATTTTATCTGTTTTTTTTGAACAGATTCACCAATAATTTCTATTGCAAATTTATCTGAAAATTGTTCCAAAAAAGGAAAAATATGCTCATTGGTTACATACCTTCCTTGTACTGATTTCTCTTTACAATTAGAGTGAATTTTTTTTACATCTATCATTTTTAAACCCCTGTTTATTTTTACAAAAATAACTTCTTTTTAAATTACAAATGTAATTCCATTTATTTACATTTGTAATCACATTAAGCATATATTGAAATCAAATAATATACAATTGTAAACAATTTTTATGATTTCTATTGGGTTTTATAATAAATACATAACAATTATTTGTATTTCAGATTTTTAAACATTTTTAACTAAAGTTTTACATTAATAAAAAGTGTTATAAATCATATAAAATTCGTTAATTTTCAACACATAAACCTCTAATTAAGTTACAATGGTAAATTCAGAAGAGTTTATAAAAAGATTAGAAAAAATAATACAATATTATAGTCTTTCTGGCGCTGCATTTGCCGATAAAATAGCAGTGCAACGCTCTAGTATATCACACCTGCTTTCTGGTAGAAATAAACCAAGTTTAGAGTTTGTTTTAAAGGTTGTAAAAGCTTTTCCTGAAGTAAACTTATATTGGCTTTTAAATGGCAAAGGAAAGTTTCCAAATCAAGAAGAAAATCCCCCCTCTTCTAGCCCACCAAAATCAGATGATGATAAAGTTCCTGTAGAAATTTCTAAAACAAATAATGCATCTAAAAAAATAAAAAAGGTCATTGTGTTTTATGAAGATGGTAGTTTTCAAGAAATACCTTGAGTTAGAGGTTAGAGGTTAGAGGTTAGAGGTTAGAGGTTAGAGGTTAGAGGTTAGAGGTTAGAGGTTAGAGGTTAGAAAAAAACATTCTAAGTATATCAACCAATATAACGCTTATATCTTTTGTTATAAACTTATCAACTAGTATAAATCATTTTACAAATAATAATACCATCAATATTCTAAAACAGGATTTCCATTTTCACAGCGCACTCCAATGGGTTCTGCTGGTAAAGCACAATTACTTATTATACCCCATTTCATATTAAAAGCTCTTTCCTGCGCTTTATGCTCTTCTATTTTATTAAGAAACAATTCAACATCAATATGTAATGGATAAGCAATATAACCAATTGGTCCACCACAGGCTTTGCTACCATAACTTGTAAAAGTCCATTCAGTACTATCTTCACAATTTTCATTTGATACCATATTTTCAATCTCAAGAAATAATGCATTCAAATTTTGGGCTTCTTGCTCTTGAGTTCCATTTTCTTCTTTATCACAGGAAATAAAAATGACAAAAAATAGAACTAACGGAATGGTTTTTATTGTTTTCATATTGTATAAAGGATGTTGTTTTTGATATAAGGTTGCGTTGTATTGTAGATTAATAAGCTTTTAAATGCAAAATTATATTTTCTTAAAACTTGCATCAATTACTTAATACTATTTAATATTTTTGTTGTTATGAAAATACAATTTCTTGCTGTTTTTCTAATTTTAATATGTACAACCGCCTGTTTTGAACCCGATCGCTTCTGTGAAAAATATAAAACAGGTACTTTTACTTTCGAGTATGATATTAATGGTGAAAAAAAACAAAGTACATTTACTAGAAACGATACCTTAAGTATTGAATATTATGACCAAAAAGTTGATACTGCTAAAGTACGCTGGTTAAACGATTGTGAATTTGTTTTATACCCATACGATAAAAAAACACCTATTCACTATAAAATATTAACTACTACGAGCAATTCTTATACATTTGAATATAATGTAATTGGGAAAAAAAATAAATCTAAAGGAATAGCCCTAAAAACCAACTAAACTATGTTTGAAATTTTTGCAAGTCCAGATGCTTGGATCGCCCTACTTACCCTTACTTTTTTAGAAATTGTATTAGGTATAGATAATATCATCTTTATTTCTATTGCTGCTGGCAAATTAGAAAAAAGCCAACGCAAAAAAGCAACTAGTATTGGTTTAGTACTAGCAATGGTAATGCGTATTGTTCTTTTATTTGGTATATCATTACTAACTGCTATGAAAAAACCTTGGTTTCTCTTAGATGAATCTTGGATTAGCGGTGGTATCAGCGGACAAGGGCTTATTCTTTTTGCCGGAGGACTCTTTTTACTCTATAAGAGCACTAAAGAGATACATGAAAAGGTAGAAGACAGAGGCCATGATGAACGAGAGGTTACTAAAGGGCGTTCTACAACGATGACCAATGCTATCCTACAAATTACTGTTATTAATATCGTTTTTTCTTTTGATTCTATTTTAACAGCTATAGGAATGACAAACGGCATCTCTCCTAACCCTAATGATGCTTTAATCTTAATGATTGTTGCTGTGGTGATTTCCGTGGTTATAATGATGTTATTTGCTAATCCTGTAGGCGAATTTGTAAACAAACACCCTTCTATACAAATTTTAGGCCTTTCTTTTCTAATCTTAATTGGGTTTATGTTAATTGCGGAATCTGCCCATATTTGCCATTTAGTTGTTTTTGGAAACGAAGTAGGTACCATTCCTAAAGGATATCTTTATTTCTCTATTGCTTTTTCTTTAATGGTAGAATTTTTTGATATGCGTATGAAGCGGAATAAGAAAAAGGATGTGGTTGAGGAAACTGAGGAATAGCGTTCTTAATTTTTAAATAGCTTAGAAAAAGATAAAATATGGATGCTAAATATCTATTTCAGGACAATTATCTTGGCATAAGCGAAACAAAAATGCATTTCCTTAGAAATAGGTTTGAATACAAATCTATTTTATTTTCTGATATAGATGAAGTTATACTAAAACGTGGTAGAGTTGTTAAAAATTGGTTTATTTTACTCCTTTTAGGTCTTTTGCTAATTATCCCTGGACTATATTTTACTAAAAATATTATTTTATTTTTTGTATCGGGTGTAGGTGGAGAATTTTATATCGAAGAAATAATCATCCCTTTCTTTTTAATTTTTTTTGGCTCTTTTTTTCTTTTTAAATCATTAAAAAAAGAAACTGTTCTTGAAATTAATTTTGAAAAAGAAAGAAAAAGATTTTCAGTAGCTGATTTTGAAAAAAACAATCAGTTAAAAGATGTACTATCGCATATCGCTACCAAAACAGTGTTTAAAAAAGAAATTTAATAATAATTTGTATTAGTTTAAATATTAATTAAACTTACTCGTACTAAAATGATAAAAAAAGTACTCGTAACACTTTCCATATTAACCATTATATTCTTTTCTTATAAAACACTTAAGAAAGTAAATTTTAATCCAAAATATGAAGTTGGACAACATATTGATAGTTTAAATAATATTATTGTCTTTTATAATGGAGGTGTTGATAATGTAGTTCAAAGAAATACAAAAGATGGTTATAACCTTGGTCTTGAATATCAATGTGTCGAGTTTGTAAAACGCTATTATTTTAAACATTATAACCATAAAATGCCAGACAGCTATGGTCATGCTATAAGTTTTTATGATAAAACTATTTTAGATGGGAAACTAAACAAGCAAAGAGACTTAATACAATATAGCAACCCAAGTAAAACGATTCCTAAAGAAGGAGATTTAGTAGTAATGGATAAGACTATATTCAACAGATATGGGCATGTTGCTATAATTTCAAAGACAACAAATCATACTATTGAAATTATACAGCAAAACCCAGTACCATTTACCCCAACTAGAGAAACATTTAAATTAGAGAAAACCAATAGCGGCAAATGGGAAATTATAAATAAACGCATACTAGGCTGGTTGAGAAAGTAATAAAAGGTTTGTTTTAACTAAATAAATGTATCTATATACCATATTCAATGAGAGACGCTTTAATAATACTATTATTTTTAACACTTTACTTTTCTCCCGTTTTTTATCAGCTTTATATCGTAATTAAGGAAAATAAAAAAGGAAACAAAATACCTTTAAAACGATTTAAAAGGTTTTTAAAATACAGTATTGCAATTCTTCTACCTTTAGCAATTGGATTTGCAGTGCTAATACGCATAAATTTTCTAGACTATGAAAAGCCAATAACTTTTGACAAAATTGATAAAATAACTTTTGAAAATTTCAGAGGACTTGAATTTTTTAAAAAATCACTTTATGGCAACAAACATTTTGCTTATGTTGTGGTAACCATAGAAAGTGAAATTAATGACGACCATGTTATCATAAAATCTCTTTTTCATCCTTCACGTTCTTTTGTCTACAATTCTCATTCTAATAGTAAAGAATTATTAACCCATGAAATGTACCATTTTAGAATTACAGAATTATTTACCAGGAAAGCAAAACAACGCATTTCAAAAGTGAAAAATATAAAAAGTGATGAAATTGAAAATATAATGGAAGAAATAAATAAACAGGAAAGAGAATTTCAATATAAATATGATTATGATACTTTTCACAGTTATGTGTATAGTGAACAAAAAAAATATGAGAAAATTGTAGATAGTTTACTAAATTCACTTTCTGAATTTAAAAAACCAAAAATTAAAATTAATGATTAAGCATAAATCCATATTTCTAGTATTTTTCTGTCTAATGCTATTAAGTTGTGAAGAAGAAAAACATTCTTTTCCTTTAGAAAAGCGGTATTGGAGTACAGAAGACTATAGGAATGCTAACTTAGAACTGAATTTTAATTACGAAAGCGACGAGAATCTTCCTTCTTTTAAAGATCCTGAGACTAGAGCAATTATTGAAAAGTTAGTTGATCCTAAAAATTACGAAATAGTTCTTAATGACAATGAATTAGGGCTGAAATATAGAAACAATGCTAGTGAAGAATTTTTTCTTCAATGGAAAGATATGATGAATATATATAATGCAAGAGATCTAAAGGATAATTACGTATATGATGAAGAACGACTTGCTGTACACGAATTTGGACTTGGATTACAACTCATATATTTTAAATTAGGAAATGAGGATGTTATTAAAAGTTCAGATGATCCTAATTCAAAATCAACAAAAAACAGAGTTAACGCTAACATCGATATTTTAATTGAAAATTTTCACCATTACTTAGATAATATAAATGAAGAAAAAGCATATTCCGAAAAAGGTAAGCAGATGATGGCCAAAGGAATTGAAAAATATTTTATTGATTTAGTAAAATTGTACCCAAAAGCTAATCATAATAGTACACTACGAAAAATAGATTTAATGCATAAAAAGAGTAATTCGGAAGAAATAAAGGCTTCTTTAAAGAAATTAAAAGAGGTTATCAATTCATATTCAGCTTCTAAATAAGACTTGCATAATAACCCTTATTTTAATTTACAATACATAATCTCATATTTGACATTTGTAATTTTATAGCCTCAATTACTACTATAGTACAACAGCTAACACGTACAAAATGAAAGTTATTAAAACCTCTCCTCTTTTTATTTTATTATTATTGATCAGTACTACAATGACAAGTCAGAACAATTTGGGTTTATTTGATAATCACTTAGATGTTGGAAACCCTGAAAACAAAGGTTTTGCACATTATGAAGAAGAAAGTCAGACCTATGTTATTGGAGGTAGTGGTATTAATATGTGGGCGAACCAAGATCAGTTTCATTATTTATGGACCACATTACAAGGCGATTTTATACTAAGAGCTGAAGTTGAATTTCAAGGAAAGGGTGTTGATCCGCACCGAAAAGTGGGTTGGGTTGTAAAAAACGATTTAAATAGCAATACGCCTCATGTAAATGCAACTACTCATGGAGATGGGCTAACCTCTTTACAATACCGAAAAAGTACTGGTGGCGAAACAGCCGAAGTAATTTCTAAAGACAGTTTACCAAATGTAATTAAGTTAGAGCGTAAAGGAGATACTTTTATCATGTCTACAGCTAAATTTGGGTCCGAATTTACAGTGGTAGAATTAACAGACATGTCTCTAAAAAATCAAGTATATGTAGGATTAGGAGTTTGCTCACACAATCCTGATATTTTAGAAACGGTAAAGTTTAGAAATGTTAGGATTATTACACCTGCAGCACCAGATTTTCAACCTTACAGAGATTATATTGGTAGTAATCTTGAAGTTATGGATGTACAAACTGGGCACAGAAAAGTACTTTTTAGCACCGCCCATTCTATCCAAGCACCAAACTGGACTATAGATGGTAAAGAACTCATTTATAATTCTGAAGGTAGGCTTTTTAAATACGATTTACATAAGGGACAAGTTAAACCAATGGAAACTGGAGAAGCTATAAAAAATAATAACGATCACGTACTTTCTTTTGATGGCGCGCTAATGGGAATAAGTCATCATAACCCAAAGGATAAAAACAAATCTACATTATACTATCTGCCTGTAGAAGGTAGCAAAAACCCAGTAGCAGTTACAAAAAAAGGTGCTGGAGCATCGTACCTACATGGATGGTCTCCGGATAATAAAAAAATGATTTTTACTGGAGAACGCAAAGGGCAATATGATATTTATAGCATAGATATTGCTTCTGGAAAAGAAACACAATTAACCAATAAAAAAACATTAGACGACGGATCTGAATATAGCCCAGACGGGAAATATATATTCTTTAATTCGGTAAGAACGGGTACGATGCAATTATGGAGAATGGATGCTGATGGAAAAAACAAAAAACAATTGACTTCTGATGCATATAACGATTGGTTCCCGCATGTGAGTCCAGACCAGAAATGGATTGTTTTTATTTCTTTCCCTAAAGATATAGATCCTAATGACCATCCTTTTTATAAGCATTGTTTACTACGCATCATGCCATATAATGGAGGAACTCCTAAAATTATTGGATACTTATATGGTGGACAAGGTACTATTAATGTTCCAAGTTGGTCTCCGGATAGCAAGTATATTTCTTTTATTTCTAATTCAAAATTATAATAATAGTAGTATTAGAATTGATTACGTACTGGCACTAAAAAACAAAATAGATAAAATCTAATTTTGCTTCGGCATAGCCTAAGATCAGTAATATCATACCTACAGTAATGGCAAGTTGTTTTGCTACGCTTAGTTTTAAAAAATTGTTACCCACAAATAATTTTCCTAGTCTATAGCTTAATAAAGCAAAGAGTAGTATAATGATGATTAAAGTTTCTTGGTGAGATATTTTAGTGCTATATGGTGCTACAAAAAGCGATTCGAAGAAAAGCATGGCCTGTTGAAAATCTGTTGCTCTAAAAAACACCCATAACAAACAAACCATATTAAATATAAAAAAACGCTTTAATAATAACTTAAAACCCTTTAATTCTGTTTTATTAGCCCCAATTTTACGCTCAAGCGCTAATAATACACCATGTCCTAAGCCCCATATAATAAAATTCCAACCTGCACCATGCCATACTCCAGCTATGGTCATTGTTAAAATAAGGTTCCTGTAAATTAAGTTTTTTGTTCTACTACCCCCTAACGGAATATACAAGTAATCTCTAAACCATATGGATAAGGTAATATGCCATCTTCTCCAGAAATCTTGAAAGGTAGCTGCCCTGTATGGGAAATTAAAATTATCTGGCAATAGAATCCCATACATTAAACCAATACCAACAGCAATAGTAGAATAGCCCCAGAAATCGCCTAAAATCTGAAAAGCAAAACCATACATACTCACCCAAGTATGTAACGTGCTAATTTTGTCTGTATTCTCGAAGGCATAATCTACATACTGTGCTAAAACATCTGCTGTACAAATTTTAATAAAAAGCCCTCCAATTAATAAAAAGAAGCCTTTTTGGAAGTTTTGAAATTTAAAAGTCTGCTTTTGATGTAATTGTGGCAACAACTCTACTCCTCTTACAATTGGTCCCGCTATTAATTGCGCATACAAACATTTAAATACAGCAAAATGTAAGATAGATTTTTCATGTTCTAATTCTTTACGCCAAATATCTATTAAATATCCAAGAAATTGGAAAGTATAAAAAGAGATACCCAAAGGCAGCCAATAGCTGATCTCTGGCATTTGAACATCATCAATAAAGTAGTTTAGAAATACCGCTATATTATCAGAAACAAAAGTTGCGTATTTAAACCAACCCAAATTGCAGAGGTTAATGGCTATGGCTGTAACAAAAATCCATTTTTTACGATAGCGAGAAACGGCATAACTCAAGCCGTAATTAACACAAATGGTTACAATAAGTAAAATTAAACCAGGCCAGTAATACCAACCATAAAAAACTAAAGATGCCGCTAATAAAACTAATAAGCGTAATTTCTGAGAATTAAAAGTCCAATACAATACTAAAGCAAGTATGTGAAAACAAAGAAAAACAACACTATTAAATAACATACTACCTTTACTTTATAAGGTTTTCTTGATGGAGTAACTCCGCTAAGCGTATTGTAAATAAGGCTCGCCCTTCTTTATTCATATGACTATCTTGATCTCTAAAATATTTTTCAGGAATATTGATAGTAGAAAAATTATATATTTTTTGACCCGTACTATTGGATACGTTTTGGTACCTATTTATTATTTCTGAACTATTTTCAATTTCTTTTCTTTTGTTTACTAAAGGTGGTATTATAAAAACTACACTTATAGCTTTCTCTTTAGCTTTTTCAATAATAGTCTTTAAAGTACTTAACATAAACTCATTAGTAGTTACATTGTTATTTTTAGGTTGGATTATAGAAGGTTGCCATGTATTTAGAACAGTTGAATCTAGTACAACATCACTGTTAGAAAACAAATCTCCCAAGCCACCTGCTCTAGACAATTCTGCTCCACCTAAATAATCAGAAAACATAATAACTGGTATGTTTTTAAGATTATCTAAACGTAATGATTTTCGCCATTGTATTAGTTTAGAATTATTTGCAAAAAAATCGGAGAGTTCCGCATCAAAATCTATTTCTTGTTTGTCTGCTTCTATATCTAAGGGTTTGCGCTCTAATTGCGGTACAGATATTTCAATAATAATATGTTTTAACCCTTCTTTTTCTACTGCTTTATTAAAAAAATATGCTAACCGTTCCAGATTAGCTCCTGTTATAGCGCCATTAAAACTATTATATGCTATACCGTGCTTATCATTTAAATAGGAACTAAATTTTTTAGCAGATACTCCGTCTTTAAAACGAGAGCTCCCCATAAATAAAACTGCTGTAGTATTCCGATATTCAAACATTGCAGCTTTTAGCTTAATCCGATCTGTTGTATTTGAGAAGATTACAGCAGAAAAATTAAAAATAAACTCTAATAACAATAGTATTAAAAATAGGAACGTAAAGTACTGTGCTGCTTTTCTTTTTTCTGGAGTTAGTTTAGAAAATAAAGTCATCATTACAATATACAAAACAGCTAAATTATTGGTGCGAAGATATTAAAAAGATTATAGTCTTACATTTTATTTTCCATCAGCGATATAAGGATATACTTCTGGGCTCCCTGTACCTCGTGCTGCTTTAATTTTTTGCTTCCATACACTTCGCATTTCAGTTAAAATTTCTTTTGATTTAACATCATTTACAAGATTGTATTTTTCGTTTGGATCGGTTTTTAAATGATATAATTCTTCATAAACAGGTTGCTCACCATCTATAGAAGCGGTTATATAATCTCTATAAACCGCTATATCGGTACCATTCACCCTATACAACATCTCAGATAAGTTTACCCCTAATGATTTAGCAGTTTCAATCTTTTTTAAGGCTGAAAAAGTAGTGTTCTTATAGTATCTAATATATTTCCAATCTCTATTTTGTACCGCTTCACAACGCGGATTTCCAAAATGATTAGACCATAAATTCTCTGTATAGGTATAATCTCTTACTTCACTTTCTTTTCTATCTAAAATACCTGTTAATTGTTTTCCTTGATACGTTTTTGGAATTTCAACCCCTGCCATTTGTAATATTGTTGGCGCAATATCAATAGTTTGCACCAAACCATTAGACCGTATTCCTTTTTCTTTAGCTAATGGGTTATATATTATTAACGGTACATGTGTTGCTTTCTCATAACACAAAGCTTTACCTCCTATCCCATATTCGCCACTAAAAAGCCCATGGTCTGAAGTAAAAATGATAATGGTATTTTTATCAGCGCCAATCTGTTTTAATTTTATTCTTAACTTCCCTAACATTCTATCAATACCCGTTATGGTTTGAAATTGCCTAATGGTACGCTCCTTATACCCTTCTGGTGTATCTACCCAATCATAAATAGCTTGTCTATCAGCTACCCTTAGCAATTCTTCTGGTAATTTAGGGTTTATAATATCAGATTTTGCTACATAATTTTCCGGTAAGGGTATTTCCTTATTTCTATATAATGATTTGTATAAATCGTCATCTGTCTGTTTTTGCTTCATTGTTGATGTGCTAGCACCATGAGGAAGGTTTAAATTTATAGACAACATAAAGGGTTTGTCTTTTGGTTTATTTTTCAAAAATCTGATTGCTCCTTTTAGCTTTGAATTTTGTGGGTACAGAAAATCATCAATCCCCTCTGTCATAATTTCTAATTGGGTGTTAGATTGTGCATCTTCAAAAATCTTATGCCTGTCTTTTGGATAAAATGTTAGATGTCCGTGGCCCGCATACCAATAATCAAAACTTTTTTCCATAAGACCACTTTCATAACCCCCTCTACCAATTGGGGCATGATTTTTACCTATCCAACCTGTATAATAACCTGCTTTTTGCATTACTACTGGATACGAATTCTCCCAAGCCTTATCTGAAACACTCGTACCTGAATTAAAGTTTACCCCATGTTTTCGTTCATATTGACTTAATAGAATAGAAATTCTACTTGGAGTACAAATAGCACTTGTTACATGCGCATTAGTAAATAAAACACCTTCTTTTGCTAATTGATCTATATGTGGCGTTTGTATAATTTTATTACCTGTACAACCCAAAGTTTCATAAGATTGGTCGTCTGTTAAAATAAAAATAAAGTTGGGTTGGTCTTGTGCATTTACTTTTAAAAAAGAAATAAAAAGTAAGAATAAAAACAGTTTTCTCATAAACGAAATATACAATTATATGCGCTTAAAGCAAAATGGTACGCTTTATGATATCTTATACAAAATAGACAAGATTTAAATTTATTCTTTAAGAACACATTTTGGATTTATTCTAAAAATAGCTTATTGAAAATTATAAATAAATGTATCATGAAAGTTTTAAAATTATTACTATTTACCGCAACAATTTGTTTTACTACTGCGCTACATGCGCAATCTAGTTTTGAGAGTGAATTACACTATTTAGTTAAGTATTCTAGAGCTTTAGACGAAGCAGTACAAGATTTGCAATATGAAACCAAAAAAGCAGACAATGCAAATACTTTATATGATTTAAAACATTATTCTGAAAGAGCTTTGAAATATGAAAATGAAATATTTCAATATCTTGATGATGCTGTCCACGCCTCTAAATCTGCTAAAAGGAGGTTATATGCTTGTGATTGTTATAAAAGAAGAAAACACTTTAGAGCATCGGAAAGAAAATTGGATGAAGTAACGATACGAATAGAAATCATTATTAAAAACATCAAAAATGTTTATTATTCTGAATACCATGATGATGGCGAGCATTACATAAAAAATGCAATAGACGAACTAGATGATATTGAAGAAGAAATTGAAGATCTTATCAAATATTCTAAAAAAGCTTTAAAAGTTTGTGATGACGATGACGATGACGATGACGATGATGACTAAAAAAAAGCGCTTATTTAAAGATTTAAATAAGCGCTTTTTTTAATTAGGTCTACTGTAAGCTACCTCAGGGTTTTTATTTTTATGTTCTTTAAAACTTCTTTGTTGTTGTTTTACGGTCATAGTACTACCGTCATGGCTCCAACCTGGAGGGCCAAAAACATACATGAACTTATGCCACAGCTTGGGAGACTTTTTCATATCATTCCAAATATCTTTATACTCATGCGTTAAAATAACTAATGGATTATTGGAATTCGGAGCATGTATTACGCCAAACTTTACATCAATATTTTCATCAAATTCTTTCCATGTTCCAAATATCTTATCAAAAATATTTAAAAACCCTCCATGATTTTTATCTAAGTATTCTACATTTTGAGCATGGTGCACTTGGTGCATGGTGTGCGTATTAAAGATTTTCTCTACCCAGCCCATTTTTGGAATATATTGAGAATGGAGTTGAAACTGCCAGAAAGATTCGATTGCCAAGCATACCACTACCATCTCTACCGTAAAACCTACTGCAGGCATCCACATGTAAAAAAATGGTTTGTATAATAGTGTAAACCATCCATTACGGATTGCTGTCCCTAAATTAAAGTTATCTGAAGAATGGTGTACAATATGTGCTGCCCATAAAATACGGATTTCATGATTAGCCCTATGAAACCAATAATAGGTAAAATCATCTGCTAACTGACAAGCTAACCAAACATACCATGCATAACCAAAAGATTTCCATCCCATGATATTTGTACGAACACCATCAACTAATGGGTTAAAAAGTTCATAAGTATACTCAAAAACTACAATTAAAAGTATTGTTTTGATTAAAGGACCAATGATAGCAGATCCAATTCCCATTGCCCCACTTGCCGCAAAATCTTTCCAATCATATAAATCATCATCTCCATGTGTTTTGCTGTAAGTTAATTCTAATAATATGAAACCTATAAAACAAGGAACTCCATAAATTAGGGGGTTTGTAAAATCCATAAATTATAATTTTCTTTAAATGTACTGTTATTCGGCCTTAATATATAACTTGTTTAAGCTTTTAAAACACAATTTATAAGTTGGTGATTCTTTTATTAAACAAATATGTGTTTTTTTTAATGATATTTATGATAAAGTTGATATGATTTTCTTATAGTGAAATAGAGACTAAAATAATGTAGGCTGTTCATCATCTAAATTATCCATATTTTCAGTATTGGTTTTATCTTCTTCATTTATTTCATCATCTTCTGCTATTACTTCAATTTCATTTGTGGGAACATCTTCTGGTTCTTCATATGGAAGCGCGTCCAATGCATTTACATTTTTAATCTTATCAGAAGTGAGCTGATTTCCTAATGCTTTTATTCCTTTGATGGCTATAAAATCTTCTATATTAATATTTTGATTTGGTTTTTGATCTTTTCCTCTTTGTTTCGAAAATTCTATTTCAACTACGGGCCTCCAATCTGTAGAAACCAATTCTAATACCGATTTTGGATGCTCAGAAATAAACAGATCTTCTCTTTTACTGTTTTCTATCATAAAACGTTTTATATAATACTTTTCCTTATCACCATCAAAATAAATCGCAGATAGTGGTTTTTTAGGATTCCATTTTTCTAACACAATCATGTCATCCTCAAAATGCGTGGTTAGTTCAGGTGCAATAGTTTTCGCAATTCCTTTTTGAGTGACTATTAACAGTAAATCTTCTCCTTTAAATTCTCCAAGGAGGTCACCTCTTCCATCTACATTTAACCTTCTCACCACCTCATCAAACCATATTTTGCGTGGTTTAAGTGTAGAAACTCCTTTTTCTTTTAGTTCTATTCGTTTTACCGCATATTTAGAAACTATATTTCCTTTAGAAGCGCGCCCTTTAATCAGTACATCTGCAAAATCAATATCCCATTTTAGTTTTTTAATACTCCCAGCTTGGCGTAAATGTACTGTGACAACTTCTGCCTCTCCGTTAGGATTTTCAGAAAAATACAATACATCCGTATTAGGTTTTCCTGTTCCTAAGGGGTACAACCTATCTCTTGTAATTGAAGTGACATTAAAACGTTTAATATAGCTTGGACCTCCTTTACCATCCTTATAAATAAGGTTGTACGTAGTACGCTTATCTTTTTTCTTAAAAACAGCTACGTGAATAATATTTTTACCAACAAAAGTTTTAGAACCTACTTTAGAAACCATCATTTCCCCACTTTTGGTCATCACAATAATATCATCAATATCACTACAATCCGTAACATACTCATCTCTCCTTAAAGAAGTTCCTATAAATCCTTCTTCTCTGTTTACATAGAGTTTGGTATTTCTGATGACAACTTTTGTAGCCTCTATATCATCAAAAATTCGGATTTCAGATTTACGCTCTCTTCCTTTCCCGTAGGTAGTTTTTAATTTTTTAAAGTAATCAATAGCAAATTCAATGAGATGCGCAAGATGATGCTTTACCTCAGCAATTCTATCTTCTAAACTATTAATAAGTTGTTGTGCCTTATCAATATCGAACTTTGATATTCTTTTAATTCTAATTTCTGTAAGTCTTGTAATATCTTCTTCGGTTACTGGCCTTTTTAGGTGTTTAATAAAAGGCTGTAAACCTTTATCTATAGCATTAATAACGCCTTCCCAAGTTTCTTCTTCTTCTATATCACGATAAATCCTATTTTCAATAAATATCCGCTCTAGAGAAGCAAAATGCCATTGCTCTTCTAATTCATTAAGCTGAATTTCTAGTTCTTGCTTTAACAGTTCTACTGTATTATCTGTAGAACGTTTTAGCATTTCGGTTACTCCAATAAATAAGGGTTTATTGTCTTCTATAATACAACCTAAGGGCGAAATTGAAGATTCACATGCTGTAAAAGCATACAATGCATCAATCGTTTTATCTGGTGAGAGTCCGCTTGGTAAGTGTACTAATATTTCAACATTGGCAGCTGTATTGTCTTCAATTTTCTTTATGCGTATCTTTCCTTTATCATTGGCTTTAAGAATAGAATCAATTAAGCTAGAAGTGTTTGTTCCATAAGGAATCTCACTAATTACTAAAGTATTTTTATCTAGTTGGGCTATTTTTGCTCTTACTCGTATTTTTCCTCCTCGTAAACCATCATTATAATTACTCACATCTATAATCCCCGATGTAGGAAAATCTGGAACTATGGTAAAACGTTGTCCTTTTAAATGTTTTATGGAAGCATCTATAAGTTCTATAAAATTATGCGGTAATACTTTTGTAGACAAACCTACAGCTATCCCCTCTGCCCCTTGAGCGAGCAATAGTGGAAACTTTACAGGGAGGTTTACAGGTTCTTTTTTCCTACCATCATAAGAGGCTTGCCATTCCGTAATTTTTGGACTAAAAACAACTTCTAATGCAAATTTAGATAAACGCGCTTCTATATAACGAGACGCTGCTGCTCTATCTCCTGTTAATATATTCCCCCAATTACCTTGTGTATCTATTAATAAATCTTTTTGGCCAATTTGCACCATAGCATCCGCAATACTTGCATCTCCATGCGGATGGTATTGCATGGTATGCCCTACTACATTAGCTACTTTATTATACCTACCATCATCTAGATCCTTAAGCGAGTGCATAATTCTTCTTTGTACTGGCTTAAAACCATCTTCTATTGCAGGTACAGCTCTTTCTAAAATTACATAGGATGCATAATCTAAAAACCAATCTTTATACATCCCTGTTACTTTAGTTAAAGTATCTTGGGTATTCTCTTTTTGTTCGTTATTATCTTCTCCAGCCTCTTCTGGTGGCAAATTTAAATCTTCGTTCTCTTCCATAAAAGATTAAGAGCTATTGGTTTATTTTACAGTTAGTTATCCTCAATTAAATCTAACTCAACTTTAAGATTATTTATAATAAATTTTTGTCTATCTGGTGTATTTTTACCCATATAAAACTCTAACATGCTTTCTATAGACATGGTCTTGTCTAACATTACAGGTTCTAAACGGATATCGTCTCCAATAAAATGTCTAAACTCATCTGGTGAGATTTCTCCTAATCCCTTAAAACGCGTAATTTCTGGTTTTCCTGTTAACGATTCGATAGCATTTTGCTTTTCTTCCGGACTGTAACAATAATGCGTTTTCTTTTTATTACGGACTCTAAACAAAGGTGTTTGTAAAATATAAAGGTGCCCTTCTTTGATAACTTCTGGAAAAAACTGTAGGAAGAATGTAATTAATAATAAACGAATATGCATCCCATCTACATCGGCATCTGTTGCAATTACAATATTATTGTAACGCAAATCTTCCATAGACTCTTCTATATTTAAAGCAGCTTGTAAAAGATTAAATTCTTCGTTTTCATATACAATCTTCTTTGTAAGTCCATAACAGTTTAATGGTTTCCCTTTTAAACTAAAAACGGCTTGGGTATTTACGTCTCTAGATTTGGTTATAGAACCAGATGCAGAATCACCCTCTGTAATAAACAAAGTACTTTCTAAACACCTATCTTTTTTAGTATCCCCTAAGTGGATGCGACAATCTCGTAATTTTTTATTGTGTAAATTCGATTTTTTAGCGCGGTCTTTTGCTAGTTTACGAATTCCTGAAAGTTCTTTACGCTCTCTTTCTGCTTGTATAATTTTACGCTGTAAAGCATCTGCAGTCTCTTGGTTCTTATGAAGGTAATTATCTAAATTTTTACCAATAAAATCGTTGATATAGGTCCTTACTGTTGGGAAATCTCCTCCCATATCAGTAGAACCTAATTTAGTTTTTGTCTGACTTTCAAAAACAGGCTCCATTACCTTAATTGCAATGGCAGATATAATAGATTTACGAATATCTGCTGCTTCATAATTCTTTTTATAGAAATCACGAATGGTTCTTGCTATTGCTTCACGAAATGCCGCTTGGTGTGTACCACCCTGTGTCGTATGTTGTCCATTTACAAAAGAATGATACTCCTCGCTATACTGTGTTTTACTATGTGTAATAGCCACTTCTATATCGTCTCCTTTCAGGTGAATAATAGGATATAGCAAATCTGCTTCATTATTATTATCCTGTAAAAGGTCTTTTAAACCATCTTTAGAATGAAATTTTTCACCATTAAAAACTATCGTAAGTCCAGGGTTTAAGTATACATAGTTTTTAAGCATTCGCTCTATATACTCATTACGGTATTTATAATTCTTAAAAATAGCCTCATCTGGAATAAAAGATACTTTTGTGCCCTTTCTTTTGGAGCTATCTTCAGGACCTTCTTCGGCTACTAAATTCCCTTGGTGAAATTCTGCGGTCTTTATTTTATTTTCCCGAGAAGATTCTACTTTAAAAAAGGTAGATAATGCGTTCACCGCTTTTGTACCTACTCCATTTAGACCTACAGATTTCTTAAACGCTCTAGAATCATATTTACCACCCGTATTCATTTTAGAAACAACATCTACAACTTTACCCAGAGGAATACCACGACCATAATCACGAACAGAAACTAAATTTTCTTTTATACTAATTTCAATGGTTTTACCAGATCCCATGACAAACTCATCAATACAATTATCTATAACCTCTTTTAAAAGAATATAAATACCATCATCAGCAGATGAACCATCTCCAAGTTTTCCAATATACATTCCAGGGCGCATACGAATATGCTCTTTCCAATCTAAGGAACGTATATTATCTTCATTATAAGCCGTGTTTTCTGACATGCGCAGGGGTTTCTTTTTTTGAAAGTCTTGCTAATATAGGGAGTGTTCTCCAAAGATAAAACTACATACATTGAAAGTAATCAACAATACGAAGGCTTTTTGTTGATATTATTCATTTCCTATTCATTTTTTTCGAAATTTTAATACTAAATATTGTAAGCCACTAAAACTTACACAGATAACACAACCAATCAAAAAGATACTTCTGAAAAAGATTTAATTTGATCTATGATTCTATTTTCACAAAGTAAAAAGAAGTTATTATAAATAGTATATTTTTAGATAAGATTAAAATCTAGTTAAATATTATGTAATAGTAGATGATGCCAAAATGAAAATATTGATTTTTACAATCCTATTTTGTTTAATAAAAGATAATTAGTTTAATTAGTTAAAAAATAAAAGCTCTGAAACCAACACTTATCATATCGTCAAGTCTAATTTTCTTATTCCTTAATTTAAGTAGCGAAATAAAAAATTCTGAAAAGGGGAACAAAAATCAGGCAAAAAATGAATGCAAAATTCAAAATGTAACACTAAAAACAGAACTAATAGAAAAGAAACGCAGGTTTTTATTTTGGACCTTAAGCCATAAAAAGGTAATTATAACCGATCGAATTATTGACGAAAACGGAAATCAAATTTTTAAGAAAAAATCTATTTTTATCCAATCAATGGATGCATCTGATACAAGAAGATTCAATCGGATAAAAATTGTTGATAAAGAAATCTGGATTTTCAATTACGGGAAAAATTATGATTTAGACGGACGAATAAAAAGATATAATTTTTGTGGAGAGTTCATCGGCGAAAAAACTTGGGAAGATGGTGATTTATTTGATAACTAGAATAAAGAATTTAAATAATTTATATTCAAAAAAATACTAGGACTAGCACTTAAATCATACCTAAAAAAGTAGCTGCGCAGCCATTAGTTCATTTATTTTGTAATAGTCACTACTTTAAAATAATATAAAATGAAAAAACGATTTCTAAACCCTGTCAAAAATAAAATAGTAGCAGTGGCATTATTAATATTGCCACTTTTTACTTCACATCTTTATGCTCAAGAAAATATATTTATTAAAGAGTACATAGAGCGACTCGAGAATTCAAAAAAATATTTGATGCTAGTGGCCGAAACTATGCCCGAAGACAAATATACTTTTAAAGCAACACCTGAACTGATGCGTTTTGAAGAACATTTAATGCATATTGCTTGGGCAATGGATTGGCATACAGAATCTTTACTAGGCGGACGTAAAGCAAGAGACTGGAATACAGATACTGAACTTAAAGTGAATAACAAATCAAAAAAAGAAATGATTGCCAAAATCAATACAGTTTTTGATAAGGCGATAGCCTTTATTTTAAATTTTGATATCAAAAAACTTGACGAAAGATTAGATTATTTTGGAGCAGATAGAACAAAAAGGCAAATACTATTGTTAGTTGCTGACCACATCACGCACCATAGAGCGCAACTGATTGTTTATTTGAGATTAAATGGGCTCAAACCTCCAAGGTATGTACTATATCAATAATTAGACTCAACAAAACATAGCAGTTTCAATCATTATTTAGTTTGAAGTCTCATATATTTTTGGTGACAAAACAGAAATTTCTCAAATAGTTATTTTTATTCTGGTTTTCCTTTATATTGTATGAGATTTGGAAAAAGAACTCATAAAAACAAACAAAACAACAAATTAATTTTATGTAAACAATGTCATTAAAGAAACATAAAATAAGTCTTTTTTTAACATTAATATTTTTAAGTTTTATTAATGTAACTAAAGCACAATCAAGTAACTCTGAGAAGAAAGATTCTGTTGTCTTTATAAAACAAGATTGTGAAAAAGGAAAAAAGGATGCTCAAAATGATTTTAAAAAAGGAATATACAATTATTATTCTTACGGCTTAACATTGGAAAGCAACTCTGAGTTTAATTATTACCTTCAGGAATACAGGAAAAATAAATATGGAATTATTTCTAAGAATGCGGGTTGTTTTGTAACAGAACATTCGGAATGCTATTCTGATGTAATGATGGAATTAGTTTTTAAAAAATTCGGTTCAGATATATTTGAAAAGTCAAAGAAAGAGGCGATGGAACTATATAACACTAATAAATCTGACAAGTTAAAAATTAAAGAATGAAAAAAATAATTAAGATTTTAAAACATAATTGGACTTTACGAACTGTAGCTATTTTAACCCTTCTTTATATTGGAGTTTCATTTATTTTTGGTGATGGATTAAAAATTTCCGAAATAATTATTTCCATTTTGGTTTCACTATATTTCGTGTGGGGATTTGGAAAAAGACCTAATGAAAATAAACCTATTTAGTGTAAACGATGTCACTCAAATAACATTTTAAATTAAATGAGAAGAATACATTTATCATATTTTTTATTTTTTATCCTGAAATTTGTCATCGCACAAAATACTTTTCAAAAAGCATTTAATTCCAAGACTAGATTAACAAAGGAAAATATTCGAATAGAATTTAATGATGATACAGGAAATTCTGGTCATTTGCCAATCGCTATTTTAAAAGGTAAAGTTGAAGAGCCAATTTTCACTATTGTTGCTGGTGTTCATGGTTATGAATACCCACCAATCATTGCAACGCAAAAAATACTGCAAGAAATAAAAATAAAAGAGCTTAAAGGAACATTAATAATTATTCCAATTGCTAATATTGCTTCTTTTTACACACGAACGCCTTTTATTAATCCTCAGGATCAAAAAAATTTAAACAATGCCTTTCCTGGAAAAAAGAATGGTACTATTACAGAACAAATAGCGCATTTTATTACTACAAATATTATTTCCAAAAGTGATGTTTTTTTAGATATACATGGAGGAGATTCTTGTGAAGATCTTATTCCTTTTGTTTGCTATTACAACAATACAAAAAAGCCAGATCAGACAGCATTAGCTAAAAAGCTATCTGAAAATAGTGGGTTTGAATATGTTGTTTCTTACCCTTATACAATTTCGGATACTGAGCCAGCTAAATATACCTTTAAACAAGCTGTACAAGATGGAAAAACAGCATTAAGTATTGAATGTGGTAAATTGGGAAATGTACAAGAAGAGAATGTTAATTTAATTAAAAAAGGGGTATATAACATGCTAGAAACTATGGGTATGTATAAGAATGGAACTGGTGCCCATAAAAATATTATTTATCGTAATAGCCAAACATATATAAGTTCTAATGCAAAGGGTATTTTTCATAGCAAACATAAAGCTGGAGATAAAGTAAAGAAAAATGAGCTTGTTGGCTATACAACAGATGAATTTGGTCTTATTCTAGAAGAATACAGAGCTTCTAACGAAGGTGTTATTTTATATATGTTAGCTACGCCACCAGTAAACATTGATGATACTATAATGTGTATTAGTAGTTATTTAGAACACTAGACAAACTATTATTAGTGTTATTAAAAAACTTAAGACTAGCTTAAAGGTAATTTATGTTATTGCGATTAAATGCTAGTTTTTACACATTAAATCTAAAATGCATCACATCTCCATCTTTTACAATATATTCTTTCCCTTCTACTCGCATTTTACCCGCTTCTTTTACTTTCGCCTCGCTACCATATTCTACATAATCTGCATAAGCAATAACTTCTGCTCTAATAAATCCTTTTTCAAAATCGGTGTGGATCACTCCTGCGGCTTGCGGTGCAGTAGCGCCTACTGGAATGGTCCAAGCACGCACTTCTTTTTCCCCTGCTGTAAAATAGGTTTCTAAATTTAATAAGGTATAGGCACCACGGATTAATTTGCCAGATCCTGGTTCATCTAAACCAATATCTTCTAAGAACATCTGGCGTTCTTCATAAGTATCTAATTCCGTAATATCTGCCTCAGTACCTACTGCTAAGAAAATTACTTCTGCATTTTCTTGTGCAACTGCCTCTTTTACTTTTTCTACATAAGCATTCCCCTTTACAGCAGCACTTTCATCTACATTACAAACATACATCACGGGCTTATCTGTTATAAACTGTAACGGCTTTACATATTCCACTCTATCATCATCAGATATCGTTATCGCTCTAACTGAGGTTCCTGCTTCTAAGCCATTTTTTATAGCCAATAAAACAGCTTCTTCTTTTTGAGCTTCTTTATTGCCCGTTTTTGCAGTTCTTTTAACTTTTTCAAGTTTTTTCTCTACCGTTTCCAAGTCTTTTAACTGTAGCTCCATATCTATGGTTTCTTTGTCTCTAATAGGATCTACAGAACCATCTACATGAACAATATTATCGTTATCAAAACAGCGTAGTACATGAAGTATAGCATCAGTTTCTCGTATATTTCCTAAAAACTGGTTACCTAAACCTTCTCCTTTACTAGCCCCTTTAACCAAACCAGCAATATCTACAATTTCTACCGTAGCAGGCAATACACGCTCAGGAGTAACCAATGCTTCTAATTTCTGTAATCTAGGATCTGGAACATTTACAACGCCTATATTAGGTTCTATGGTACAAAATGGAAAGTTAGCACTTTGCGCTTTTGCATTAGATAAACAATTAAAAAGAGTAGACTTTCCTACGTTTGGCAACCCAACAATTCCTGCTTTCATTTTAGATAGACGTTAGCCTTTAGTCCTTAGACTATAGGGTTATTAAATTTTGCGCAAATATAATACGTATTAATGAAGTAAAATATTTCTAGCTAAAGAAATCACTGGATGAAAATGAATAGCACTAAATTTCGTTTTTTATAAAGCATAATCATGATTTTACTGAAATAAGATTGCTTTTACTGCATAATACATTAAACTTTATTGCACAAAAAAACCCAAACAGTTAAGAATGGGTCTTTGAAATATTTTATGCTTTAAAGATTCCTTAATCTTTTGGGTGCATAAATGCTTGTTTTCCTAGTAAAACTTCTTCTGTTTCCACACGATCTTCATCGGGAACACAGCAATCTACTGGACAAACCGCTGCACATTGTGGCTCTTCATGAAAGCCCATACATTCAGTACATTTATCAGGAGAAATATAATAAATTTCATCACTAATAGGCTCTTGCACTTCATCTGCATTCACTGCTTTACCATCTGGTAAAACAACATCACCTGTAAGAGATGTACCATCACTATAACGCCATTCATCTGCACCTTCATATATTGCAGTATTTGGGCATTCTGGTTCACAAGCTCCACAATTTATACACTCGTCTGTTATTATAATTGCCATAATTTTGTTCTTTTTTAAGCTAAATTCTTATACTTTCCGTATAGTTATTAACTATATAATCATTTAAATAGTATACAGCATCCAACTTATACTATGATGATTGGAAAAATAGTTCCAATAACCGTATTTTTGCACAAAGGTAAAACCTAATATAATCCTATACAAATATAATGACGCAGCATCAGTCAAGATCAGAAGCTTTTGTTAAACTTGGTACTTTTTTTAGCGATTTTTGTTCTTATGACAAAAATAAAGCGAAACCAACAAAACTATTTGCTGAATTTGATGAAATTATTACACTTGCCAAGCATAAAAATGGCTGGTTTACCAGAGAAAACATTATGTTTAGTATTGAAAATTGGGGCGCATTATTAACTGAAAAACAGTTAAAAAATTGGCTAACCCCATATACTTTAACTGAAATAGAAAATGTGGTTGCTATTATTATGGCTGGGAATATTCCTTTAGTAGGCTTCCATGATTTTTTAGCAGTATTACTTACCGGAAATAAAGCATTGGTGAAATTATCTTCTAACGATACTATTTTGCTTCCATTCATTTCAAAAGTATTAATAGCTGCGGATGGCTCTTTAAAAGATAAAATTGAATTTACAGATCAAAAACTTGAAAATTTTGATAAGGTAATCGCTACAGGCAGCAATAATACTGCACGTTATTTTGAATACTATTTTAAAGGGAAACAGCATATTATCCGTAAAAACCGGAATTCTGTTGCTGTTTTAACAGGAAATGAAACTACAGAAGAACTTACCGCTTTAGGAGAAGATATCTTTAGATACTATGGATTGGGCTGTAGAAGTGTTTCTAAACTTTTTGTTCCTGAAGGATATAATTTTGATGCTTTTTTTAAAGCAATTTATGCATTTAATCCTATCATCAATCAAATGAAATACGCTAACAATTATGATTATAATAAAGCGGTTTATTTAATGAGCGAATTTAAATTGTTAGATAATGGTTTTCTAATGTTAAAAGAAGATGAGAGCTACTCCTCTCCTATTGCTTCTTTATTTTATGAAACATACGGTTCTTTAGAAGCATTAAAAGAAAAGCTCAAAGAAGACGAAGAATTGATTCAATGTATTGTAAGCAAAGATTTTTTAAATCAGGAAATTGCATTTGGACAAACGCAAAAGCCAAGCCTTAGCGATTATGCAGATAATGCAGACACCATTGCTTTTCTATTAGAAACACAAACCCTATAGATTTTTAAATTAGTTTAGCAATATATTTCCATAAATTTTAGACCTTTACCTTCTCATAGTCATCAGAATAAAAAAATAATAATGAAAAAACATAATTTTAGTGCAGGCCCATGTATTTTACCTCAAGAAGTGATATTAAAAGCTTCTGAAGCAGTAATAGACTTTAACGGTTCTGGACTTTCTCTTATAGAAATTTCTCATAGAAGCCCAGATTTTGTTGCAGTAATGGAAAAAGCACAAGCTTTAGCCTTAGAGCTTTTAGACTTGGAAGATAAAGGTTATAAAGCATTATTCTTACAAGGTGGTGCTAGTATGGAGTTCCTAAGAGTTGCCTATAATTATTTAGAAACCAAAGTAGGCTATCTTAACACAGGAACTTGGAGTGATAAGGCTATAAAAGAGGCCAAGCTATTTGGTGAAGTTGTAGAAGTGGCATCTTCTAAAGATCAGAATTACAATTATATTCCAAGTATGTATGGCGTTCCTAATGATCTAGATTATTTACACCTTACCTCTAACAATACTATTTTTGGTACTCAGCTAAAAAATATCCCTACGACTAAGGTCCCTTTAATTTGTGATATGAGTTCTGATATTTTTTCTAGGAAAATAGATTTTTCTCAATTTGATTTAATTTATGCTGGCGCACAGAAAAATATGGGTCCTGCAGGAACCACTCTTGTTGTTGTAAAAGAAGACACTTTGGGTAAAGTAAGCCGTAAAATACCATCAATGATGGATTATAAGGTGCATCTTAGTAAAGATAGTATGTTTAATACCCCAAGTGTATTTGCCGTGTATACTTCGATGCTTAATTTAGAATGGTTAAAAAATTTAGGAGGTATTGCTGCTATTGAAGAAATCAATGAGAAAAAAGCACAGTTATTATATTCCGAAATAGATTTAAATCCGCTATTTACAGGTTTTGCTAAGAAAGATGATCGGTCTATTATGAATGCTACTTTTAATTTAACAGATGAAAAGCTAAAAGATACTTTTGATGCCATGTGCAAAGAAGCTGGTATTAATGGAATTAATGGTCACCGTTCTGTTGGAGGCTACCGCGCATCTATGTATAATGCCATGTCTTTAGAAAGTGTAGGTGTTTTAGTAGATGTAATGAGCGACTTAGAAGGGTAATAAGTGCTAAGTGCTAAGTGCTAAGTGCTAAGTGCTAAGTGCTAAGTGCTAAAATTAAATATCAAATATTTAAAATATCTATTTTGATTGAAAAAATAAGTATTCAGTTTGCCCTTGACATAATTTCTTTAATAAAGGTTTTACGAAATGAGAGAGAATTTATATTTGCAAACCAACTTCTTAAATCAGCAACTAGCATAGGTGCTAATGTAGCAGAAGCTGGCGCAGGACAATCTAAGAAAGATTTTATAGCAAAAATGGCTATTGCGTCAAAAGAAGCTAGAGAAACTAGATATTTGGTTAAGACTTATAAAAGAAGGAAAATTAACTACTAATAATATAGATAAGTATCTTAAAGAAGTGGAAGAATTGATTAAAATTTTAACAAAAAAAGTTAAGACAAGTCAAAAAAACTTAAACACTTAAAACTTATCATTTAACATTTAATAATGAGAATATTAGCAAACGATGGGATATCACAAATTGGCGTAGATACCCTAAAAGCTGCAAAATTTGAAGTCCTTACGATACATGTGGCTCAGGAGCAATTAATAAGCTATATAAATCAACACAACATTAAAGTGCTTTTAGTACGGAGTGCTACTAAAGTTAAAAAAGATATTATAGACGCTTGTACAGAGCTGAAAATAATTGGACGTGGCGGTGTAGGTATGGATAATATTGATGTTGCTTATGCCAGAGAAAAAGGAATACATGTTATAAATACTCCAAACGCATCTTCTGAATCTGTTGCCGAACTCGTTTTTGCTCATTTATATGGCGGGGTTCGATTTTTACACGATTCTAACAGGAATATGCCTTTAGATGGTGATTCTAAATTTGCTACATATAAAAAAGCATATGCAAAAGGTAGCGAATTAAGAGGTAAAACGCTGGGGATTATCGGTTTTGGTAAAATTGGACAAGCTACAGCTAAAATTGCTTTAGGAGTTGGCATGAATGTTATGTATTTCGATTCTAATGTTGAAGAAGCCAACATTTCGCTTTCATTTTTTGATGGACAACAGGTTTCTTTTAATTTAAAAAGTAGCAGTAGACCTGATCTTATAAAAATGGCTGACTATATATCTATTCATGTTCCATATCAAAAAGAATATGTGATTAGAAGTTCAGATTTTGATCAGATGAAAGATGGCGTTGGAATTGTTAATGCTGCTCGAGGCGGTGTGTTAGACGAAGTAGCCTTAGTAAATGCCTTAGAATCAGGTAAAGTGAGTTTTGCTGGTCTAGATGTTTTTGAATCAGAACCCACACCCGAAATTCGTATTCTAATGCATCCAGATATTTCCTTAACACCACATATTGGTGCTGCAACAATAGAGGCGCAAGATAGAATAGGAATAGAATTAGCAAATCAAATAATTTCAATTTTAAAATAATATAGAACAGATTATCGTCTGTACTCTACTTTTTTGTACATTGAGTGCTTAAAATTAAACACAAACTATAATGTCAGGATTATTAGATTTATTAAACAGCCCAATAGGGAAACAATTAATTAGCGGTGCAGCTCAAGAAACAAATCAGCCTGCTGATAAAACGAGTCAAGTAATAAGTATGGCTTTACCAGTATTAATGGGTGCCATGAAAAGAAATGCATCAACACCAGAAGGTGCAGAAGGGTTAATGAATGCATTATCTAACAAACACAATGGTAGTATTTTAGACAACCTTGGAGATTTATTTGGCGGTGGTGTTAACCAAGAAGTAAAAGAGGATGGCGCAGGTATTTTAGGTCATATATTAGGCGGAAAACAATCACAAGTAGAAAATGCGTTAAGTCAAAAATCTGGTATAGATGCAAGTTCTATAGGTACTATTTTAAAAGTTGCCGCACCATTAGTTATGGGCTATTTAGGAAAACAAAAACAGCAACAAGGCGTTTCTGATGCAAATGGTTTAGGAAGCCTTTTAGGCGGAATGTTAGGCGGTAATAATGGTGGTGCAAAAGAACAATCTTTAATAGAATCTTTCTTAGACGCAGACGGTGACGGGAGTATTTTAGATGATGTTGCTGGAATGGTTCTCGGCGGTGGTCAAAAGAAAAAAGGAGGTCTTGGCGGTCTTCTTGGAGGTTTATTTGGTAAATAAGCCTAAAAAATTGTTAAATGATACCCTAGCCGAACATTATATGTTCGGCTTTTTTTGTACCTTAATTCTAAAATCTGCTCTATGAAAAAAATCTTAACATATCTCTTCTCCCTACTATTTCTAGGAATAATACTGTATAGCTGCAATAGTACTAAGAATAATACTGTGTCTGCGGATGTTGAAAAACTAGTGATTTCTGAAGAAGAAGAAACTATTTTTAATCAGACCGTAAACGATACAACTGTTATTGCCGACGAAGAAACAGAATATGAAATTATTATTATCGATCCTGGTTTTAATTCTTGGTTGGCTGGAATAGCCAGACCTGTTGGGTTTTATACTCAAAATTATTTAGAAACTAGAAATCGTTTATGGGTCATATCTTGGAATCAAAGAGTAATGCAACCACATCGTTTTAACCCTAATTTATATCTACAACAAATCAATTATGATCCTAATATTGATTATGGTTATGACGTAAATTATAAACTCTTCAATTATTTTATATTTTTTCAACGTAGAAATAATCAACGTTTAGGTGGTTTTATGCCTAGAATATAATATTTATCAAAGTTCTTTTTGACATCGCAGTGAATTGATAGTATATTTGCCCCTACTGCATTATTGTATGAAAAAACTAAGAGAACGCTGGGGAATAGACTCTAACTTTGGGGTTGTTATGATACTGATTGTGTTTGCTATAACAGGATCAACATCTGTTAAAATTGCTAGACCAATACTAGAAAAAATAGGTTTTACAAGAACTGTTTTTGATGATGACTGGTATTTTTCTGTCTTATATTGGACCATTCGTATTGTAGCAATATTTCCAATTTATCAAGTACTTCTCATAATTTTCGGATGGCTTTTTGGTCAATTTAAATTCTTTTGGAATTTCGAAAAAAAGATGCTTCATAGATTAGGGCTGGGCTTTTTATTTAAGTAGAACCCCTTTTTAAGATCTTTATTTAACTATTCTTCTGAAGTCCATGCTATAATATTTTTTATAACCAAGTCTTTTGCAGACCAAACAAAAAAGTGATTTTGCCCTTTTAAACTTAGGAGTTTTAATTGTTGCGCTCCTGTAAACCTTTTTTCCATGTAAGGTGCGCTTTGGTAAGGAACTAACTTGTCCTCTGTTCCATGAATAATTAAAACATTCTGATTTATTTTAAACAACTCATCTTTTAAGGCATATAATTCAGTTTTTAAGGCAATAAGTTCGTCATTAGAAGGCCTTAAAGCTCCTGGAACCAAATATTTTAATGGAAAAGAATGAAAAGGATAACGCCAATTTTCTGGTTTTTCTGCTGTAGGGTCTAAAGCTCCTGCTAAAACAACCAAATTATCATACAAAGCAGGCTGCTCAATGGCCATTTTTACGATTAATGGTCCTCCATAAGAATGTCCTATTAGTGTATATGCTTGTCCATTAGCCAATTCAACTAACATTTTATTAAGACTTAATGCTTGTTCTTTTAAACTTTTTACCTTTCTAAAACTGCTATATCCAAAACCAGGCCTATCTGGCGCAATAATTCTATATTTTTTTAGTAATAAGGAATCCGTAAGATACTCCTCATAGGCATTCCAACTACCAGGGGAACCGTGTATAAAAACTAAGGTTGGTGCATCTTCTTTTCCTGTTTGTATATAATGGATTTTTTGATCTTGAATTTGTTGTACGGTATCTATATATGCAACTTTTTTAGCAGTAAATAATGCTACTGTATCACTTTTAGAACTCCTCATGGTTAAACAAGAAGAATTAAATAGTAAATAACTACATCCAATCACGTATAATACATACCTTTTTTTAAATCGTTTCATCAATTAGGATTACTCAATTTGTATATTTTCTAATACCATCAAGTGCGCTTTTTCTTTCTCCCATTTTTCTTGCAATCCATCCGGTATTGGTGAGAAAGTATACGAAAAAGCGCTTAAAATAATATCTTCATCACCATCGTTATCGATATCCCCTGAGTCTAATAAAAGCCATCTACCTAACATGGAATCTTTAAAGGTAAAGGGCTTAAATTCAAAATTTGATGCATTTATATTTTCTAGATACACAAAAGAAAATTCTGGATGGTTTTCATAATCAGGAAAGTTTGCTAAAACGCCAAAGTCAATATCGCCATCTATATCAAAATCTTTAGCAACAAAACGTGTAGCACCATTTAAAGGATAAAAATAGTGTTCTGCAAAAACATTATTTCCATCATTAATATGAATACGCATTCCATGATATGGTTTATGAATGGTTGATCTATCTGCATTATCTCCATGTACTGTAATAATATCTTGATCGCCATCATCATCATAATCTACTACTTCAAACCAACTACTTCCATAAACCGGATTAAAACGAAGCACTTTATCTGCTTTAAATGATAAGTTATCTTCTTGATAAAAAATAGTAATATTCTCATCACCTTGAGCAAATAGAGCAACTAGATCGTCTTTACCATCTCCGTTCATATCTTTAGCTATAACCCTAGTAGCGCCAACCTGGTTTTGTAAAATTCTTTTTTTGTAGCCTTCATTTTCTTTTGTAAGTAAAGAAAGTTTACCTGTAAAATAGCCAAATTCACTCACTACTAATTCATCATTTCCATCATTATTGATATCATGAACTAAAGTATGTACGGGTCTATGCAATACTTCAGGAATATAATTCACTGTGCCATTCTTAACTGTACTGATACCACCGGAGGCAATTTCCGAAGGGTCTATTCTACCAATAGTAGTAACATATCCAATACCATCTTTTTCTAAATAATCTACAACAGGGCTTTTAAACTTAGTCCTTTTTATAACTTTATTTTTCTTAAAATCATAGGTTGCTAAATAGCCATGCATATCACCAGTAACAAGTTTTTTCTGATTTTCAGCATAATCTAAAAAAGAAAACAAAGCCAGATTAGTAGTATCCAAAGTAATTGATTTTGATACAAATTGTGTAAGTTCTTTGTGAGGTTTGTTTTTCTCCGAAGAAATTAAAGAATCTGGTGCAAGGCGTATAATATAATCTTTCAATAATTTCCAATCTTCTTGTTTAATAATTGGCTTAGTAGGAAAAACTCCAGACTGTCCCGCTGCATATTGATCTCTTAAGCTTATTCCTTTCATAGGATCATGTTCTAAATCTCTAATACCCATGCGTGCTCCCATTTCTGGTAGAATAGCGGTTTCCCATATATCTTTTGGTAAATCTGAAATTTTTGGTGCTATATGGCAGCTGGCACAATAAGAGTTATATAACTCTACCTGTTTTTTTTCTACTGCAACTGTAGTTTGATTTTTCTTTTCTTCTGAAGAGGGTTTACATGAAAAAAGTAATACTAAAACAAGATATATTCCTACTATAGGGAGCTGATACTTTTTCATGAATCAAAAATTTAGAATAGGAAAGATAAGAATACCATAATCTTTATACAATATAAAATTATAAATGGTAAAGATGTATCTAAAATAGTATAAAAAAATTATAATTCTAATAAGCCGTTAGCCTTTAGAATAGTTATTGGTTTTGAAAACCAAAATAATTTAAAATCATCAAAATATACTTCAAAATCAGTTTTAAGTGCCGAGAGAGGTAAGTGTTTTTCTTGATTAGGCTGCAGTTTTTCTAACACAGTACTAAACCATTCACCTTGATGTTTTTCTAAATTTATTTCTATTACTTCTGTATTTGCATGAAAAGTTAAACGCATTAATTTTCGTTTTCCTTTTTTAAAAGTTCTTTGTAGTGGCAACTTTCCTAACCAAATAATTTTAGCTGAAGGTTTCACCATTAAATTTGGTGTCGTTTTTAAAGTATTCTCAATATAAGATGGGGATACAGTAGTATTTGGGATATCAAAATTAAACCATTCTTGTAAGGGCAAATCAAAACCGATACCATGCATAAAATTTAGAAGCGATTTTTTTAAACCATAACTAAATAGTGCATGATCTATTCCTGTACTATCAGTAAAATCTACATCATTATTTGCAAAAGAAATTTCCTTATAATTTGGTATAATTCCGTATTCAGATGGGCTTTTACCAATGGGGCTATGTGTAGTTAAAGCAAATTGATGCCAAAAACCAGATTGTAATATACCAAGTTTAAATAACTGACGGACCATTTCTAAGCTATCTACAGTTTCTTGAATAGTTTGTGTAGGATACCCATACATTAAATAGGAATGTACCATTATATTCGCCTCCGTAAAATTACGAGTTACTTGTGCCACTTGGGCTACCGTAACTCCTTTATCTATTAATTTTAATAAACGATCTGACGCTACTTCTAAGCCTCCAGAAACAGCTATACAACCAGAAGCATTAAGTAAAGTACAAAGGTCTCTTGTGAAATTTTTCTCAAACCTAATATTGGTCCACCAGGTTACTACTAATTTTCTTCTTAAAATTTCAAGTGCCAGCGCTTTCATCAATGCAGGAGGCGCCGCTTCATCTACAAAATGAAATCCGTTTTCTCCAGTTTGTAAAATTAATTGCTCCATTCTATCAACTAAGTGTTTTGCAGCAATAGGTTCATAAATTTTAATATAATCTAAAGAGATATCACAAAAAGTACATTTCCCCCAATAACAACCATGCGCCATAGTTAATTTATTCCATCTTCCATCACTCCAAAGGCTATGCATTGGGTTAGCGATTTCTATAACTGAAATATAATTTTCCAAAACGAAATCTGAGTAGTCTGGTGTACCAACTTGTGCCTGTTTATAATCTGGTTTTGTAGTATCATTTTTATAAACAACTTTTCCATTTTCTAATAAAAAAGTACGTTTGTATTTTATATTATCATCACTAGGTAGAATTGCTTTGTATAAAAGCTCTATAGGTAATTCTCCATCATCTAAAGTAATGTAATCAAAAAAATGAAATACTCTAACATCAGAAACCGATCGCAATTCTGTATTAGGGAATCCCCCTCCCATTGCAATTTTTATACCTTGGTAATTTGTTTTTATAAATTGTGCGCATCTAAAAGCACTATATAAGTTACCTGGAAAAGGTACGGATATACAAACTAGTTTAGGTTGTACCTTTTTTAATTTATCATTTAGTATTTTTAAGGCTATTGTATCTACAAAAGTCATTTCTGTTTGTAGACTGTCATATAAGTCATCAAATGTATGAGCACTTTGCCCTAAACGTTCTGCATACCTGCTAAAACCAAAGTTTGGGTCTATGCATTCTACTATAAAGTCCGACAAATCTTCGAGGTACAATGTGGCAAAATGTTTCGCTTTATCTTGTATTCCCATTTCTCCAAAAGCCCAACTCATATCATCTAACTGATTAAAACGAGATGCTTCAGGCAAGAAATTGGAGGTGCAAATTTGCCTTGCTAAAGTCTGATTTTTACCTTGTAAAAAGTTAATAACATTATCTAAAGTATGTAAGTATTTATCTTTTAAAGCATAAATTCGCTCACAATTTTCAGAACTAATAGTATTATTTTCAAAAGCAAAATTAAAGATTTGAGTAAATTTTTCTGGAGTGAATAATTCCAGAAGTACTTCTATGCCTAAATCCATCTGAAAAGAAGTAATCCCTTTAGTATTCAGGAAACCTTTTAAATAAGCTGTAGCTGGGTATGGAGTATTTAATTGTGTAAAAGGTGGCGTTAAAAGTAAAAGGTCTTTCAAGTGTTTTATTTTAGACTACTACAAAGATACTTTAAAAGGAATTACTGCTTGACTACTCTTATGTTGTTAAGAAGTCTTGCAAAAAATACATAAGCACTTGAATATATGGTATTATAATTTTTTAAATTTGGAATTATAACAAAATAAAAGGCTTTTTAATACCTATGCTAAGAGAAAGAATAAACAATTGGTTCAATTTATCTAAACAATATCTTTTTACTTATAGCAATGGTTTTTTTAATTTATCCTACTTATCAAATTCTCCTGATGTGATGATAAAAAGTTTTTCTAAAATGCCTTTTATGAAGCATGATACAGAAAAACAACTATTATTTGCAGATACTCCTTTTGTAAAAGGCGAGTTTTCTTATGCTGAGCTAGAGAATGGTTTATGGATGATGAGTTCTATTATGAATTATAAAAATAATGTGTCATACACTCCTGTTTATGATACTTTTTTACCTGCGGATTATTATTTTATCACTATAAATATCATTGAAAATAAATTCAATTCTAATTTTTATAACTTTAATAATCTAAAGGTTGAAAATTACTCTATGGCGTTTTCAAAACCTGTTGTAAAATCTCCGAATTATCACTTTAAAGGTTCTAAAGAAACCATGTATATTTTATATTTTAGTGAAGATTGGGCTACTAAAAATATTTTAAATTCAGAGACGATAACTGATGTTGTAAAAGAATTATTTTTAAATGGTGAAAAAAAATATTTAAATTATAATTTTAATCAACATAGCTTCAAAGGCTTAATCAAAAGAATTTCGGGCACTATTAATAAATCCACTAAGCCTAACATATTTGAATTAAAAAAAATAGCTTATGAAATGTTTGAACATTTTTTTACGTCATTAAAAGAAAAAGATAATACAGACTCTTTTCAATTAGATGAAAAAGATAGAATGAAAATTCAGAAAATAGAGCGCTATTTAATGAATAATTTATATGCAAAATTTCCAGGTATTGATCCTATTGCTAAAAAAAATAATATCTCTCCTACTAAATTAAAACAAAACTTTAAACTGCTATACGGAAGTTCAATTTTTAAATATTTTCAGCATGCTAAAATGCAACTAGCAATTGAATATGTTAAAAATTCTGATTTAAAAATAAAAGAGATATCAGTAAATTTTGGCTATGAAAATGTAAGCAAATTTTCTCAAGCATTTCAAAAATGTCATAACGCATTACCCTCCGAGTATAGAAAGAGTTCTTAAAAATGTCTTATTGGGCTATTTAATGACCTATCGGATTCCTTTTCTTTTTAAGAATGTGTTTAAATTTGGAAATCAACTAGCGTTCAGCTATATCTAAAACTTAAACAAAAAATTGAACCGTAACAGTTCTAAACATTCTATAATTTTAGCTGGTGCTACGTGTTATCTCGGGGGGGAGGTCATTAAAGAATTAAATACGCGTAGCATATCAGCTAAAATTTTGGTTGAAAACAGAAATAAAATTAAAAAAATAAATACTGAAATTTCGTCGGTATTAGAAGTTGTTTTTTCACAAAAAGAAACGTTAAAACAACATTTTAATAGAATTGAAACAGTTATCTCTACCATTGCAATTACACCAAATAAAAAAAGCCTTCTAGCTACTTATTCAAATTATTTAGCAAATATGAATCTACTAGAAGTTGCAAAAAAGGCTGGTGTAAAAAAATTTATATACATCACTACCACTTGCAAAAACGATTTACATAAAAACCATATTTTTTATAAAACACAAAAATCTTTCGAAGAAAAATTAAAAACTTCTGGCTTAGACTATTCTATTTTATGTGCTAATGGAATATTTAATGATAATATGGGCTTATTAGATATTACACCTAAAAAAAACATCATCCTTTTTGGCAAAGGAAAACAAAAGATTAATCCCATACACATAAGAGATTTCACTAGTACATGTGTAGACATTATGCAAACTCCAAATTTAGAAACAAGTATAGGAGGTCCAGAAGTTTTAACACAAAAAGAAGTGGTTAAAATGACTTTTAAAACGCAACAAAAACCGGTAAAGATTATTCACCTTCCTTATGCTATCCGTAAATTTATAATTTGGAAAGCTGACGTTTTTAAATCTTCTAAACCTAATGAATCTATCCCTTTTTTATGGAATGAAGTTAAAAAAGACACTATTGCTCCTAAATACGGTTCTTTAAAACTCTCTTTATTTTCAAATAAGGTAAATTTAAAATAACATTTTAAGTACTGTTATTAAATAGCTACTACAATTATTTCATTTAATTCGGACTCAATATTCTTGTATAATTCTTTCTCCCAAGGGACCTTTTTAATTTCTGGATAGCTATTATTTTTCCTAAAATCTCTAGGGCTAATTATAATTTTAATTCCATTCTTTAAGGTATGTTCTGTTAGTAAAAACAACTCTTCTATAGCACTATCACCAATGGGTATGCAACCAATAGTTACAGCTTTCCCATGAATAAAGATGTCTCCTCCTAAATTTGTTCTACGATCTAATTTCGCTTTTTCTCTATCAAAATTATTAGGATAGTTTACTCGCATAGACAAATGATAAGAACTATTGGGGTTTAGGTATTCTATTTTATAAATACCCTCAGGAATTTGTTTATCCCCTTGTTTTAGTTTAGGACCTAATTGACCACTAAAAGCGGTAAAATTATATGTTTTGAGTAAGACCCATTTAGAACTTCTTTCGGCTAATATTTCTAATTTTTGCTCTTCTTTAAAAGCCAAAAATTGTATTTTTTCAGGGTAAGATTCAAATCCTTTATCAGAAAGTATAGTTCTTACTCTATCTTCTGTTTTAATAACGACCACTTCCTCAGGTTTTTCTATTGCTACTGTATTTTCCGTTTTTAACAAAAAGGGTTTCCAAGTATTTTCTCCAAATTTATAAAAGAGAAGTAATAGTAGTATCAAGAATAATATTAGAAAGTTTTTTCTCATTTTTTTACTTGTATAAGTTGATTAAAATAAAAATAGCGTAAACACTACTTCATTTAAATTAAAAATGAGTAAACAAGTCTTTTGAATTAGTTAAAGGTACTTATTCATGATATTCAAAAGATTAATGATTATTATTTGTTATGATACATCAATCTAATCTACATTGATCACTTTTTCTGCTTTAGTTCTCTTAAAAACATAGGTGTAAAACCACATTATAGTAAAAGAAGGGATATAATCTGAACCTGGAATTAACTCCTCTACAAATGATACTGCTGCTGCTGCTTGACCAATTTTACCTTTGTATAAACGTGTCATTAACCATGCAGAAAGTGGCGCCCATATAATATCAGAGAATTCTCCTATTCCTGGAATTGCAAAAGATAACATCCCAATTGCATCAAATAAGAGTCCAAGAAAAAGGTTTCTTATTTTTTTATCTTTAGTTTTTGACATTTCTAAATTTACTGATTTTAAAATAATCATATCAAAAGAGATGCCATAAATTTAGTTTTGCCTTCAACTGCGCTCAATACAGGAGCTCTTTCCTTAGGCTTCTAGCCAAGAAAAAAATCTAAAAAACAAAACAAAATAAACTTCATAAACTAGCGAAGTATAAACTAATAACCACTTCCAATAAAATTATAAACTTACTAACTACAATTTCTACACCCCTAAAGTCCCCTCAAAGGGACAATACTTTTCATAAATTTTTAAACTGTTCCAGAGCAGATAAACTCATAAACTTCTAACCAACTTTAAAAAAAACGCCTCAAATACTATAGTAAATGAGGCGCATAATTAACAGTATATTAATTTAAATTAGTCCATAATTTAGTTATGATAAACTAGAGCTTATCAATTTTAAAAATTCGTTACGCGTTTCTTGTTTTTCAAACTGACCTCTAAAACCAGAGGTTGTTGTTACCGAATTTTGTTTTTGAACGCCACGCATCATCATACACATATGCGAAGCTTCTATAACTACAGCTACTCCTTTAGGTTTTAAAGTGTTATTAATACATTCTAAAACATCATGCGTTAAACGTTCTTGCACTTGCAATCTTCTAGCAAAAACATCAACTACTCGTGGTATTTTGCTTAAACCTACAATATGTCCATTAGGAATGTAAGCAATATGTGCTTTACCAAAAAAAGGTAGCATATGATGCTCACAAAGCGAATAGAGTTCAATATCTTTAATGATAACCATATCATCATAATCTTCTTTAAACATAGCTCCCTTTAAAATTTCAACAGGATCTTGTTTATAACCTTGCGTTAAAAAAAGCATGGCTTTTGCTGCTCTCTCGGGTGTTTTCACTAAACCTTCTCGCTCAACATCTTCGCCTATACCATCTATTATGGTAGAAAAATTACTTCTAACATCATCAGTAATTTCTATATTGTACTCTTCAAATTTTCTGTACGGTGCCATCTATTATTTTGTATTTAGTTTGTTTGCGTAATGCGTTTGTAGCTTTTGAATTTTTGGATTTATCACATACTGACAATAAGGTTGTTCACTATTATCATTAAAATAATTATGATGTTCTTTTTCAGCAATATAAAAATGTTGTGCTGCTGTAACCTCCGTAACAATAGGAGCATCAAATACCTTTTCTTGATTTAAAAAAACAATGAAATTTTCTGCTTGCTCTTTTTGATTTTGATTTTGATAGAAAATAGCGCTTCTATATTGCGTTCCTTTATCATGCCCTTGCTGGTTTAATGTTGTAGGGTTATGTGTTGCAAAAAAAACTTCTAACAACTCTTTATACGTTATACTTTTAGGATTAAAACTAATTTTAATAGCCTCTGCATGGCCGGTTTTCCCAGTACATATTTCTCTGTAACATGGGTTTTTAATAGTACCTCCTGTATAGCCAGAAACAACTTCCTCTACCCCGTTTAAACGTTGAAAAACAGCTTCTGTACACCAAAAACATCCTCCAGCAAATACTGCTATTTCTCTTTCTATATTCAAATATATGTGTTTATTGTTTGGAAAATTATTTGGTAAATTTAGATAATTCTATCAAGTAAGAAGTAGTTTATTCTTTAAAATACTTACAACAATAATTAAAAATTTTAAAAATACTTTGCAATCATTTAAATATAAGAGTTTTGTCATGTCTTTCCTTATGCTTAATTTCATCGCTTTAATTTTTTTGAATGATAAAAGCTGAAAATATTCATAAATTTTATGGGACACTCGAAGTTCTAAAGGGAGTTAATCTTCATATTAAAAAAGGTGAAATTGTAGCCATTGTAGGTCCTTCTGGTGCTGGGAAAACTACATTACTACAGATTTTAGGAACTCTAGACCTTCAGTCTAATAAAAATAACAGCCATTTAGCTATAATAGATACTGATGTTACCACGCTTTCTGAAAAAAAACTAGCTCGTTTTAGAAATGAAAATATTGGTTTTATATTTCAGTTTCATCAATTATTACCAGAATTTACAGCCCTAGAAAATGTTTGCATCCCTGCTTTTATTAAAAAAACAACCAAGGTAGATGCTGAGAAAAAAGGAAAGGAATTATTAGATTTTTTAGGTTTATCCAATAGATATCATCATAAACCTAATGAACTTTCAGGTGGTGAACAACAAAGGGTTGCTGTGGCAAGAGCCTTGATTAATAACCCATCTGTAATTTATGCAGACGAACCTAGTGGGAATTTAGATTCTGAAAGTGCCGACAATTTGCATCAATTATTTTTTAAACTAAGAGATCAGTTTGGGCAAACATTTGTAATTGTTACCCATAATGAAGAATTGGCAAATATGGCAGATCGTAAACTCACCATGGTAGATGGTAGAATTGTAGATTAGAATGTTAAACGAAGTCTGGTTATTTTTTAAAAATCCAATCTATGAACCTTATCAAAACTATACAGAAGGGCAGAAACTAACAGCTATAATAAAATTAATAGGCTTAACAGTTATTTTTAGTTTTGTCAGCGGTATAATTACCACGATAGTAACACAACTATTACATGTAGATTTAGGCTCTCATGACTTAGAAAAAGCATTTGATACTTATCCGTTACTGGTAATTTTTATTTTAGGCGTGTTTGTAGCTCCTATTATAGAGGAAACTATTTTTAGATATCCTTTATATTTTTTTAGAAAAATCCCTTTTTTTAAGATTAGTTTTTATAGTTCTGTAGTTTTATTTGGTGCAATACACATTATGAACTATAGTACGTACTTAGAATATTTATGGCTACTTCCTATATTAGTACTACCTCAATTGTTTGCTGGGGTGTTCTTAGGCTTTACAAGAGTAAAATTAGGTTTTAAATGGTCTATATTATTGCATACTGCACATAATGGTATTGTTTTTATTCCCATTATAATTGCAAAACTTTTAGGAATTTCATGAAAAAAGAAGAACTAAAAGCATTTTTAGATGCAAAAGTAGCGCAGTACAACAATCCAAAGTTTTTAGAGAGCGACCCCATACAAATTCCGCATAGTTTTACTCAAAAAGAAGACATAGAAATCAGTGCCTTTTTAACGGCTACAATTTCATGGGGAAACCGGAAAAGTATTATTACGAATGCTAAAAAAATGATGGAGTTACTAGGCCAAACTCCATATGATTTTGTTCTCAATCATCAACCTGAAGATTTAGAAAAACTTCAAAATTTTGTACATAGAACCTATAATGGTATAGACTTTTCTTTTTTTATTAGAAGCCTTCAAAATATTTATAAAAAGCACAACGGATTAGAAGCTGTATTTCAAAAAAATATTGATCATAATTCTATGCAACCCGCTATAAGTGAATTTAAAAAAGTCTTTTTTGAAATTGATTTTCCACAAAGAACAACCAAACACATCTCGGATCCTTTAAAAGGTTCTGCTGCAAAACGAATAAATATGTTTTTACGTTGGATGGTTAGAGATGCTAATACTGGAGTAGATTTTGGAATTTGGAAAACCATTTCTCCTGCTTATTTATCTTGCCCTTTAGATGTACATTCTGGTAATGTAGCTCGAAAATTAAAATTGTTAAAACGAAAACAAAATGATGCTAAAGCCCTAGCAGAATTAGACAAAAGTTTAAGAAAGTTAGACCCTCTTGATCCGGTTAAATACGATTTTGCACTATTTGGATTAGGTGTTTTTGAAAAATTTTAAGAAAAATTACCTTTATATTTAATTATTAAATTTTTAATATTTAAAAATGTCTAAAATTGCAGTCATTATTTTAGCAGCTGGGAGTGCTTCCAGAATGGCAAAGCCAAAACAAATACTCCCTATAAAAAATAAGAGTTTATTAGGGCTAACCATAGAAAATGCTTTAAAAACAGAAGCAAATGACATTTTTTGTGTAATAGGTGCTCATACAGAACAAGTAAAAAAAATAACAAACCTATTCCCAATTACTATCATTCAGAACAAAAATTGGGAAAAAGGGTTAAGCTCAAGTATTAAAGCTGGGATAGCTCATATAGTACTGCACAAAAATAATATAGATGGTGTATTAATTATGCTTGCAGATCAGCCTCTTATAGATACTTCTTATTTAAATGCGATGATAAGTTCTTTTAAAAAACAACCATATCAAATTACAGCGTCACAATATAATTGGGGTTACGGTGTACCAGCAATTTTCCCTAAATCTTATTTTAAACAACTTTTGGTTTTAAAAGATGATAAAGGAGCAAAAAATCTACTAAATAATTCGGCTGAAGAAATTATTCCTATAAATTCTCCTCAGAAACTTATAGATATAGATACCCCCGAAGATTATAAAAAATTTATTTCTAAACTGTTATAAGCCTCGGGGGTATTTTATTTTTTAAACGATTTATTCCAATAGTTTAAAATAAAGTTTTATGGTACTAATATCTTATCTACCACATGTACTACTCCTCTTAAGATATAAATATCTGGATATGTAATTTTTGCAGGGTCATTAGACTGATCTAATAAATATGTTCCTGTAGCATCAATGCTAACTCCTAATGCACCACCTTGCTTAGTAGTTAATGATTGTCCATCATAAAGAGAAGTTGACGCAATTCTCTGTCCTTTTACACAGTGATATTTAAGCACGGAAAGTAAATAGGCAATCTCTTCTGGTGTATCACAATCATCTAACGTATTTACGCCATCTATGGAGCGAAATAATTCTTCGAAAGCTGCATTGCTTGGTATAAATACGGTAAACTCATCATTTAACACATCGGTTACTTGGTCTCCTAATCTTCTAAATAATTCATATGCCTGTGATAAATCTACTCTACCTTCTAAGAAATGTAAAATCTCAGCATGGGCAGCATCTCTAATATCTTCTACTACAGAATGTGGTATTAAAACGCGTTCTACAGTATGTATTATTCCATTACTTGCCGGGATATCTTTTATTTCAAAGTTTACATTTAAACCTGTAACGTCTCTTAATACAAATGTATTCTCTATTTCAACAAGATATAACATATTATCACCAGACAAAGTTTCTAGAGAGCCTTCGCTAAAGTTTGCTGATGCTAATCTACCTGGTAAAATATGATAGCTTAATACATCACGCAACAATTGAATTTCGTAGGCAGTATCTATTTGACTAAGATTTGTAATAGAGGCACCAAATAAAGCAAGCATTCTATTAAAATCTGAATTTGTTGGTGCAAAAACGGTAAAAGGACCATCTTCACCTAAAGTATCATACAAATCAGTTAAAATTAATGCTTCTCTTAATAAGGAGAATTCATCAGACTCATTTATTAATTCTTGTATGGTGTTCATTTGCGCTTCATTTATCTGGTCTAAAAACGCTTGAACTTCTGTTGGAATTAAAATTTTGTCGATACCATGTACCACTCCATTTGAAGCCATAGCATCTGGGGTAAGGATATTAGCATCTACATCTGATGCATCGCCTATGACAAAAGTATCTCCTGAAGCTATTATTTCAATACTATCAGAAGTTAATAAAGTCTGAAGCGATCCTGGTGCTAAATCTGCACTACCAAAATTTCCATTTACAATATGGTATAATAATATTTGTCTTAAAATTTGAATTTCAATAGCTTGATCAAAATCTGCAAAGCTGTTAAAATCATCTCCAAGGGCAACAAATAATTCTTCTATTGCTTCATTAGATGGAGCAAAAACAGTAAACGGTCCATCTGCCATTAAAGTAACATTTATATTTGTTAAACTAAGTGCTTCATCAAATAAGCTGAATTCAGGAGTTTCGTCTATAATTTCAGAAATATTAGGCAATGGAAAAAGAAGATCTAAAATTTCCTGTGATAAAAGTACTTTATCAATGCTATGCAAAACACCATTAGCTGCAATATTATCTGGAGTAACTAAGTTGGCATCAACATCACTAGCATCTCCTATTGTAATGATATCATCTGTTATATTAATGTCAATTGTATTTCCTGCAAATAAGGTTTCTTTTGTACCTGCCTCTAAAGCCGAAGATTCAAAACTACCACTTACTACATGGTATAATAATACATTATTTAATACTGATGGATCAACAGTAATATTATTTGCTACTAATTGATCATTAAAATCTTGAAAAGCAGCGTTTGTAGGAGCAAAAACAGTGTATGGTACGTCAGCATTAAAATTTTCTAATAAATCTGCCTCATTTAAAGCAGCCTCTAAAGAGCTTAAATTATCATCTTCAGCAATAATATCTGCTAAAGTCGGTTGTGGAAATAATTGATCAATTACAGCTTGTGGTAATAATATTTTATCGATAATATGAAGAACACCATTAGTAGCAATCTGATCTGCAACTAAAACAGCTGCTTCTTCATCAGTTTTATCAATCACAAAAAGACGTGTAGTTATTCTAAAATCTAATTGTTCTGACTGTAAGGTAGTAACCAATGCTCCACCAGAAAACTGATCGGATGTACGAGAAGAATTCCCTATAATATGATACTTAAGGATATTTGCTAATAATTCTCTTTCTGCAGGCTCATCAAAATCAGCTAAACTATTAAAGCCCTCTAATTGAGCAAATAAACTAGTAAATGCATCATTAGTTGGCGCAAAAACGGTTTGACCTCCATCTGCTGAAAGTACCTCTTCTAAACCTGCATCTGCAGTATCTAATGAGGCAACAAATGTTCTTAAAACATCGATACCTTCTGCTAATTCAATAAGATTAGGTTCTTCTTGTTCTTCTTCTGGTGGTGGATTATCATTGTTTTTCTTACAGGAGATAACGGATAGCAATAAAGCAAATACAATAATTGCTTTATGAACAAATGGGATAATTTTCTTTTTTTTCATTTTTAAATTTTTAATCTGGATAAATAGTGTTTTTGCAATCATTTTTTATTCATTCAACAAAAAATATATGATTAGACTTAAGTAAAGTATATTTTATACGTTAATACTTACAATAAAATCATTATTCTGGTCCAATTTTAACATCTGACAACGTTTGTATAAATTCTATTAAAGCATTTTGTTTTTCTTTTGATAAACTGAGTTTATCAAAAGGGAAGGTTTGGTAGGGTAAATCAAAACCTATTTCTATACATCACTTTTGATATTTCAAATGTTCTCATATTTAAATAATTTTTAACAAAACTATCTAAGAACCTTTAGGCTAATGTTAACTAAAAATATACCTTTTATTACTCCACTTTTAAGTTTAGGTTATGATGTAAACTTATCATAAAATAAATGTAAGGTATAAATGCAATTAATGTTAAGCATCTGATTTTTAATAACTTAAAATAACAAGTAATTTTACCTCTTTAGAATTTTACGTTTCATTTTTAAAAAATAACAATAGTAAAATGTAACAATTATTATTTTTTAACTACCTATAAATTAAACAGTTAAATATCTAGGTATGGGTGGAGAAGGAAGTATGGCTAGTGCTATTGTTGCATTAAAAAATAATAGAGCACTTTTAAAAAGAAGAAAATTAAAGACTAAAGCAGATGTGTATGGTATCTCATCTGAAACCAAGTTAAAGTTTAAAGAATATAGTCCTGAACAAATGCGCATAATACGTGCTCAAATAAAGAAAGACAAACGCAAACATCGTAACCTATTTATCCTTTGTTTTATAATTTCTTTATTCATCTTCTATTTTATTTTTTGGATATTCTTACCTTGGTATTTCTAAATACTAACAGCTATGAATTCTTCTTCAAATAACAAAAATCAACTTGAGGCTTTTTTTAAAAACATGACTATTATACATGCAGCATTGGTTATGGGTCTCCTTATTTTTGCTTTGATTAGTTATTTTCTTGGGGAAGGTTTTATTTTAAGTTCAGCTTCTAAAAATGATGTTTTTCTCTACATCGTTCCATCAATAGCTATTATCGGTTATTTTGCAAGTAAGTTCTTTTTTAAACAAAAAGTACTTCTAATTACAAAAAACAAAGAAACTCCTCTTAAAGATAAATTAGCACTATACACTAGTGCATTAATTTTAAGATATGCCTGTATAGAAGGCCCTGCGTTTTTTGCATTTGCCATTTTTTATATTAACGGAATTGCTTTATATTTTGTGATAGGATTATGTCTTGTTGCATATTTAATATCCATTCGCCTAACTAAAAAAAATATTAAAATAGATCTTAATTTTACTAAAGAAGAAAGTGTTTTTTTAGACAGTCTTAATCAAAAATAACTTTTTGTGTTTTATTTATGCCACAACCATTAGTAAGTATTGTAATTCCTTTTAAGAATACTGCGCAATATTTAAAAGAATGCATACAATCTATTTGCGACCAGACCTATTTAAATTTTGAAGTCTTAGCCGTTGATGATCATTCTACTGACAAAAGTTATGCTATTGTTGATTCTTTTGTAGCAATAGACGAAAGAATACAAGTTTTTAAAAATAATGGAACAGGAATTATAGCTGCTTTGCAACTGGCGTATTCTAAAGCAAAAGGTGCATTAATTACACGTATGGATTCTGATGATATCATGACTCCTTCTAAATTAGAAGTGATGGTAAAATCATTACAAAAACATGGAAAAGGACATATTGCTATTGGCTTAGTTAACTATTTTTCTGAAAAAGGCTTAAATGATGGCTATAGAAAGTATGGAGAATGGCTAAATCAATTAACAAAAAATGGCACTAATTATACTGAAATCTATAAAGAATGTGTGGTTCCGTCTCCTTGTTGGATGGTGTATAGAACTGATTTTGATGCTTGTAATGGGTTTAATTCTAACATTTACCCTGAAGATTATGATTTAGCATTTCGGTTTTACAAACAGCAGTTAAAATGCATCCCTTGTGATGAAATTTTGCACTATTGGCGCGATTATGATACCAGAACCTCTAGAACTAGCGCACATTATGCAAATAACTCTTTTTTAACCCTTAAAATATTTTATTTTTTAGCCTTAGAACATCACAAAAACAAAACTATTGTTATTTGGGGTGCAGGAAATAAAGGCAAAGACATTGCAAAAAAATTAATTGCAAAACAGTTGAGTTTTAAATGGGTCTGTAATAATCCTAAAAAAATAGGAAAGCATATTTATGATAAACAAATGCAAGCCTATCAAAAAATAGCGGAAATAGATCAAATACAGGTGATTATAACTGTAGCGAATCCTGAAGAGCAACTATTCATAAAAAAGTACTTTTCTAAATTAAAGTTGAAAGCTAACATAGATTACTTTTTCTTTTGTTAAGTAACTCAAAAACAATACGTTTTTTTAAGTGACGATCCTTTAATTTTTTAAACTCTTTTTAATTATATTTGACAAACAATTATTGGGAATGCAATTTAAATATCCAGAACTTCTTTGGGCACTATTATTACTACTTATTCCAATAATTATTCATCTTTTTCAGCTTCGGAAATTTAAAAAAACAGCTTTTACTAATGTAAAATTTTTACAAAAAGTAGTTGCCGAATCTAGAAAGAGTAATTCTTTAAAAAAATGGCTCTTACTTTTTACAAGATTATTATTATTTGCAGCTATTATTCTTGGTTTTGCGCAACCTTTTTTTGCTAAAAAAACTGCATTGCAAAAAAAAGAAACTGTTATTTATATCGATGATTCTTTTAGTATGCAGGCTAAAAAAGAAAATACCCCATTATTGGAGGCAGCCGTACAAGAAGTTATAAAAGTAATCCCTAAAGATAATACCATTACTATTTTAACGAACCATAAAGTTTTTAAAAATAAGAAGATAAAAAATATTCAAAACGATCTTTTAGCATTACCCTATACTCAAAAACAACTTTCGTTAAATGCAATTCAATTAAAAGCTAAAACAGTATTTAGTAAAGAAGAAAATAATATTAAAAACTTAGTTGTTATTTCTGATTTTCAAGAGAAAATACTAAAAAAGAGCAAAGATTCGCTCTCCGATATACAGATGCATTTGGTACAACTTTCTCCAGAAAGCACTGCCAATATTGCAATTGATAGTGCATATATAGATAAAGAAACACCAGATACTATAGAATTAAACACTATACTATCTAGTACCACAAAAATAGAAACAACACCAGTTTCCTTGTATAATGGTGAAAAATTAATTGCAAAAACTGCAGCAATTTTTGACGATTTAAATAAGGCCGTTGTACGCTTTTCACTTCCAAAGAATGAAACAATTGCTGGGAAAATAGAGATCGCTGACCCAAATTTAGATTATGACAACAGACTGTATTTTAGTCTTAATACTAAGGAAAAAATTAAAGTGTTAGCTATTGGAGAGCAGACTTCTTACTTAAAGAGGATTTATACTGAGGATGAGTTTAACTTTTCCTCTTACACGCTAAAAAATCTTAATTATAGCTTATTAGAGAATCAAAATTTAATTATAATTAATGCGTTAGAAACTATTCCAAATGCTTTACAAAATACTTTAAAGGCCTTTAAACAAAATGGAGGTAGCTTAGTATTAATACCAGCTCAAAATAGTGATATTGCCTCTTTTAATATGGTTTTGAATAATGATATGGTTATTTCACCAAGACTAGTGAAACAGGGGCAAGAAATAACAACAATTCATTTTTCGCATCCACTCTATGAAAATGTTTTTGATAAAAAAGTAAGTAATTTTCAGTATCCAAAAGTAAATACGCATTATAATATAAAAGGTAATTTAAATGCTATTCTCTCTTATACTAACGGCAAGCCATTTATGGTAGGTGGTAACGGAACCTATGTGTTTACAGCCCCTATTTCAGCAGAAAATTCTAATTTCAAAAATTCCCCATTAATTGTACCTACATTATATAAAGTAGGTGTAAGCAGTTTAAAATTAAATCAGCTTTATAATACGCTTAACAAAGCTAGCACTATAGAAATCCCTATAACATTGGCCAAAGATGAGATTTTAAAGGTTTCGCAAAACGAATATGAATTTATTCCTCAACAAAGGCCTTTTAGCAATAAAACAAGACTGCTTTTTACAGAAAACCCTATTAAAAATGGTAATTTCAATGTAAAAAAGGATACTGAAATTTTAAAAAACATAAGCTTTAATTATACTACTAAAGAAAGTGAATTGGTCTATAGCGATTTAAATACGGTTAAATCGCAAAGCAAACAAAATTCTATTGCAAATTTATTTGAACAATTAGAGAAAGACAATAACATTAACGAGCTTTGGAAATGGTTTGTTATTTTAGCATTAGTATTTGCTTTTATTGAAGTGATTATCCAAAAATACCTAAAATGAATATACTGTTAAAAGCTGCAAAAATTGTAGATGCATCGAATCCTAAGCTACACTTAAAAAAAAGAGATGTTTGGATTAAAAATGGTATCATTTCTACTATTGCAACAAAAATTACTCCTAATGCAAAAACTACTGTTATTCAATTAGACAACCTACATGTATCTCTAGGATGGTTTGATAGTGGGGTGGCTTTTGGCGAACCTGGATATGAAGATAGAGAAACGATAGAAAATGGTTTATTTACTGCCTCGAAAAGTGGTTTTACCGATATTGTATTAAATCCTAATACCAAGCCCCTCCCCGATTCTTCTTCGCATATTGCATTTTTAAAAAATGCTGGGAAAAATCAGGCTACAAATTTATATCCGCTTGGGACTTTATCTGTACATGCTGCTGGCAAAGATTTAGCAGAGTTATATGATATGAAAAATGCTGGTGCTGTAGGCTTTTACGATTATAAACATGCCGTTAGTAATTCTAATCTCATAAAAATAGCACTGCAATATGCCCAAAGTTTTGACGGACTTATTTATTCTTTTCCTTTAGACACAAAAATTGCTGGAAAAGGTATTGTTAATGAAGGTGAAAACTCTACAAAACTAGGGCTTAAAGGTATTCCTGCTTTAGCTGAAGATATCCAAATAGCTAGAGATTTATTTATATTAGAATATACTGGAGGAAAATTGCATATCCCAACTATTTCTACTGCAAATGCCGTAAAGTTGATTGCTGACGCAAAGAAAAAAGGCTTAGATGTAAGTTGTAGCGTTGCTATTCATAATTTAATTTTATCGGATGACGTTTTACACGAATATGACACCAATTATAAAGTAATGCCTCCATTACGTACTAAAACAGATCAAAAAGCGATAATAAAAGGGTTAAAAGATAATACTATTGATTTTGTGACTACAGATCATACTCCTATAAATATTGAAGAAAAAAAAGTAGAATTTGATAATGCTGCTTATGGAACTATTGGGCTCGAAAGTGCTTTTGGAAGTCTAAATTACCTATTAGATTTAGAAATTTCCATTAGCTTGTTAACCAAAGGAAGAGAACGATTTGGTTTAGAAACGCCACAAATAAAAGAAGGTGCTAAAGCCTGTTTAACTTTATTTAATCCAGATGGAGATAGCGTACTAAATGAAAATACTATACATTCTACTTCCAAAAATGCTGCATTGCTAGGAAAAAAACAAAAAGGGCTTGTTTATGGTGTAATAAATAACTCCCTGATACTAAAATAATTATATTTGAGTTATCATTACAATAAATAAACAATCTAAAAACTAAATTAAATTATGGATCAAACAACAAAAGAAGAAGGAAAAACAATGGCTATTATTAGTTATGTAACATTAATAGGACTACTTATTGCCTATTTTTCTAATAAAGACAAACAAAACGAATTTGTTAATTTTCATATTAAGCAATCATTAAAAGTTTTTATTCTTTTAGTAATTATTAATATTGTGTCTAATGTACTAGTAATGGTTACAGGTATCGGAGCAATAGCTTATTTAGGTTATATTCCTTGGGTCTTAACAATTTTAGGAATAATAAATGCAATGAACCTAAAAGAAGAAAAATTACCTGTTATAGGTAATATTGGCGGTTAATTTACATATTAAAATAAAATAGAAAAAGGGATTGTTCAAAATAACAATCCCTTTTTCTATTTTATAATTATACTATTTAAAAAAGTTATCTGCTATAATTAGGTGATTCTTTTGTTATGGTTACATCATGTGGATGGCTTTCGTTAATTCCACTAGCCGTGATTTTTACAAATCTTCCATTCTCTTTTAAGGTTTCAATATCTTTTGCACCGCAATAGCCCATTCCTGCTCTTAATCCTCCAACAAACTGATGTATACTTTCATACAGTTCTCCTTTATACGGAACACGCCCTACAATACCCTCGGGTACTAATTTTTTAATATCGTCCTCTACATCTTGAAAATAGCGATCTTTAGAGCCTTCTTTCATTGCTTCTACAGACCCCATTCCTCTATACGATTTAAACTTACGCCCTTCGTAAATAATGGTTTCTCCTGGAGATTCTTTTGTTCCTGCTAAAAGAGATCCTAACATTACCGTATCCGCACCCGCTGCAATTGCCTTTGGAATATCTCCAGTGTAACGGATTCCTCCATCTGCAATTACTGGAACTCCAGAACCTTTTATGGCCGCTGCGACTTCTAGTACCGCCGAAAACTGGGGAAAACCAACTCCTGCAACTACACGTGTTGTACATATAGATCCTGGTCCTATACCAACTTTTACGGCATCTGCCCCCGCAGCAACTAAATATTTAGCTGCTTCACCTGTTGCGATGTTCCCTACAATAACTTCTAACTTTGGAAATTTCTTTTTTACTTCCTTTAAAACGGTAACCACACCTTTAGTATGGCCGTGTGCTGTATCTATAACCACGGCATCAACTCCTGCATTTACTAAAGCCTCTGCTCTCTCAACAGCATCATGGGTTACTCCTAAAGCAGCTGCTACACGCAGCCTACCGTATTGATCTTTATTCGCAATAGGCTTTTGCGTCAGTTTTGTAATATCTCTAAACGTAATTAAACCAACTAACTTATTGGTTTTATCTACTACTGGAAGTTTTTCTATTTTATTTTCTTGCAGAATATCTTCTGCTTGCTCTAATGATGTTCCTTCGCCAACTGTTACTAAATTTTCTGAAGTCATTACCTCAGCAATAGGTCTATCATTATTTTTTTCGAATCTTAAATCTCTATTGGTCACAATACCTATTAACTTACCATCGTCATCTACTATTGGAATACCACCAATACTATGCTCTTTCATATTAGCTTTAGCGTCTCTAACAATAGAATTTAAGGGTAATGTTACTGGATCTATAATCATACCACTTTCAGCACGTTTTACTTTACGCACTTTCATGGCTTGCCTTTCTATGGACATATTTTTATGTAAAACCCCTATGCCACCTTCTTGTGCCATAGCGATTGCCATTTTAGATTCTGTTACAGTATCCATTGCAGCTGATACAACAGGAACGTTTATGGTTATATTTCTAGTAAATTTTGCTTTGATACTTACTTCTCTTGGAAGTACTTCTGAAAAGGCAGGAACTAAGAGTACGTCATCATAAGTAAGACCTTCTCCAAGAATTTTATCAAGATGTGCTTGCATAGCAATTATAAATTTAATTGCGTGCAAATATAAGGTTTTTATTATGAATTAATATGTTTTTAAAAACCAACTTTGGTATGTAGCCATACTATGAAATAAAAATAAGTCAGACTTATATTCTTAACATTCCTTGAAAAACGATTTGTGCTTCACTTTTTATGATTACTTTTTTATCATTAATCAACTCTACTTCCATAAAACCTGTCCTTTCTGAACATTGATATGAATTCATTTTGGTTTTATGCAAACGTTTGCTCCAATATTTTGCTAAAAAAGTATGTGTTCCACCAGTTACAGGATCTTCATTTGTTCCGCTCCAAGGCCAGAAATATCTCGACTCAAAATCAAAATCTTTCTTTTGAGAAATTGCGGTAATTAATACCCCATTTATGGAATGATGTGATTGTTTTAATCTTTCAAAATCTGGTGATAAACTATTTAACACCTCACTACTTTCTATTTCAAGTAGTAAAATATTTGTTTCTTTATTATACGCACTATTCAATATTTCCTCTATTCCTAAGGCATGTAACAATTCATCTGGCACCTCTTGTGGAACTGTATTATAAACTGGAAATTCCATTTCAATTTTGTCTCCATCCCCTTTGATTATTAAATCTAAATCCTGAATATTTTTAAAATGAATTCCATTTATTTCAGTATTCTTTTCAAAAAGAACTTTAGAAGCTGCTAATGTTGCATGCCCGCAAAGTGGAATTTCCATGATGGGTGAAAAATAACGAATCAAAAATTTTTCTTGATTATCGGTTTTAAATACAAACGCTGTCTCTGAAAACCCTAATTCTTTTGCAATAGATTGCATCTGCGCATCGGGCAATTTTTGATCCATTAAACATACACCGGCAGGGTTACCTTTAAAAGGCATATCTGTAAAAGAGTCAACAATATAGGTTTCTATTCTATTTATCATTTTCACACCTTAAGATCTAAGCATTTGCATTTCTTTTACATAAAAATAAAAGTACTCTTTGTATACTCGGTCATTATCAATCTAAAGAAGTTCCAATCTTACTCTTCTTCTAATAATGCTATTATTGTTTTTTCTATATATGCTGCATATGCTATTATAGTATTATATTTAAATACAAGTGCTATAGATAAATCTAACTCAAAAGCTGCCTTTAATCGAGAAGTTATGACCATGGCATTAAGGGAATTACCTCCTATCTGAATAAAATTTTCATCTACTCCTATTTCATCTAATTTCAAGACTTCTTTCCAAACAGCTACTATAATTTCTTCTATCTCATTTCTAGGAGCTAAGTAACTTTTAGCTACTTGCGTATCGTTTATAAAATGTTGTGGTAGTTTTTTTCTATTTATTTTACCACTAGATAATAACTCAAATTGCTTTACATGCATAAAAAAAGAAGGGATCATATAATCTGGTAAATTTTCTCCTATCCGTTCTTTTACAGCTTCTTCATCTACTTCTTTACCTGTATAATATGCAACTAAATATTCTTGATTATTTTCTTGTTTATTAACTTTAACTATCGCCTGAGAGATATGCGGATACTTTTCTAAACTTTTTTCTATCTCCCCTAATTCTATTCGTAAGCCTCTCAGTTTAATTTGCGTATCTGTTCTTCCTAAATATTCTATTGCTCCATCTGCTCTATATCTAACTAAATCTCCTGTTTTATACATTTTAGCTGTATTATCATCAGAAAAAATATTTTTTACAAAACGCTCATTCGTTAATGCATCCCTATTTAAATAACCCATAGCCACTTGTGTACCAGCTATATGTAACTCACCACTTACTCCTATTGGGACTTGACGCAAAGACTCATCCAATATGTACAGTTGCGTATTTGCAACTGGATGCCCAATTGGAATGCTATCCAAACCACTATCTTTTGTGCAATGCCACCTAGATACTTCTACAGATGCCTCTGTAGGACCATATAGATTATGAATTTCTACATCTAGTTTAGCATATGTTTTTTGTACTACTGGCACAGATAGCGCTTCACCACTACAAAAAATTATTCTAAGGTTTTTACATTGTTCTACACCAACTGTTTCTATAAAAACAGCTAACATAGATGGCACAAAATGAATTATAGTGACTCCATAATTTAATATTGTTTTTATGAGTCCGTCTGGATCTTGGTGTCCTTTATGTACTTCTACAACTAGTGTAGCACCAATTTGCAGTGGAAAAAATAATTCTGGGACAGATACATCAAACGTAATTGGCGTTTTTTGAATTAGAACATCACTATTCGTTATTGGATAGTCTTCTCTCATCCAATTTAAACGATTGCAAACCCCTCTATGATGACATTTTACTCCTTTTGGCTCCCCTGTACTACCAGATGTATAAATTACATATGCTAAATGGTCTGGTGTTATTTCTACTGAGGGTTTATAAAGATCTTGTAACGAAATTTCTTCGGCAATAGTTGCTATTTTATAACACTGAACTGTTTCTTGGATAGCTACATCTATATTAGTATGATTATAAAAGAGGTGCTTAACCTTAGCATCTTCTATTATAAATTTCAATCTCTGCATGGGTATACCAGTATCTAACGGTAAATATGCAGCTCCTGCTTTAATAACCCCATAAATATAAATCATCATCTCTAATGACCTTTCTAAACTAATCGCAACAATAGCTCCTTTTTGAACGCCTTTTTTTATTAAAAAATGAGCTACCTGATTCGATTTTTCATCTAAATCTTTATAAGTTAATTTTTGATCTTTATGCAGTAGTGCTATAGCATTTGGCGTTTCTTTAACTTGGTTTTCAAATTTAGAAAGTAATGTTTCGTTTTCATCATACACAACAGTTGTAGCATTCCATTCTTTTATTTTTGCAACCTCTTCAGCCGTGATAAGGTTAATATCATTTATTTTTTGATTTTTATCTTCAATAAATGCATCAATAATTTTGATAAAATGATCTGCTATGTAATTTACCTGATCTGTTGGAAATACATCATTATTTAAATCAAACTGTAACTTATAATTACCTTCATTATTAAAATCCTGAATTTGCAATCTGATATGGTGATTTGCATCTAAATGATCGGAAAGGATCCAATTACACTTCATTGGCATTCCAGAAAAATCATCTAAGGCTACAGGAATGTAATTAAGTAACACATTAAATGACTTTAATAAATCTACAGGAGGCTTAGCTAAAACAGATTGCTTAATTACCTCAAAAGATTCATTTTTCATTTTTTGAAAAAGGCCAATCAGTGTTTCTTGTTTTTCTACCAACACATCTACGGGAAACAATTCCATAAATAAACCGGCTGTTTGCTTTTCTTTTACATTTGTTCTATTATGAAAAGGCATTCCGATAGTGAAGGCTTCTTGATTTCCAATTTTATAGATTAAAGCACTGATTGCAGTTAAAAAAACATTAGACAAGGCTAATTCTGTTGTCCAAGCTCTAATATCCTTATCTTGGGTTAATTCCTTAAGTTTATGAGTTCTTTCTACCCCTAAATCAAAATTAAGTCTTGTTGCATTGCTTGAGGCATTTTTTAATTTAATACCGTAAAGAGAAGTAGGCGTATTAACATGATCTAATTTTTCTTTCCAAAAAGGACTTATTTCTTCTTCATACTTGAATGGGTTTTTCGCTGCATAAGATTCAAAAGTATATGATTTACTAGTATCCGCTTCTGCTATAGTATCTATTAGTGTTTTATAATTTGTATTTAGGCAATCATAGACATATTTCATTGCCCAACCATCCGTAATAAGGTGATGTTGGTTTAAGTAAAAAATAAATTTACCTTCAGCTATTTTAAATAGTACGGCATGATATAAAAATGCTTCTACTGAAAAGATTTTTCTTTTATGCTCTTCTACCCATTGATTATATAGTTGATACGAATTATGCTCCTTAGAAAAATCTATAAATTCTAAAGAGCTCTCTACTTTATCATAAAAAAACTGTCCTGGAATATCATCTTGGAGCTTAATAACTAAACGAAAAACATCATTAGTATCAACCAGTTTTTGAAAAGCTCTTTTAAAAATATCAACCATAATTTCTCCATTAATTTCATACGTTAAAACCATGTTATATAGTGGGTCATTTTCGTTAAGAAATTGTCCACTCCATATTTTCATTTGGCTATTCGTTAAGGCTAAAGGAGTTCTTGACATCATCACTTAAAAGGTTAAGAAATTTTACAACAAAGTTATCATATAAAAAAATATGTTGTAAATAGTTAATAATAAAAGTTTTCTTAGTAGCAAAAAACAACGATAACTAACAATGTATCATAACTTATTTAATCAAACAAAACTTAAACAAAAAAATACTTAAATCGTTATCTTTCATTCTAATTTTCAAATTCAATCATTCTATGTATTATCTTAAAGAGTTATGCAGTAATTTTTAGTGAAATTGTAATTTTACAAGGGAAAATAGGTTTTTAAAAGGTTTTAAAAAGCATTTATATTCCCTTTCAAACCTATTAATTCACGCTTAGTCTATTTTTTTTTCATTAAAGCACCTTCTTTGTTTAATTTGCACCCTCAAATAAAAACCTTGCTAATTAAGGTATTTTGTTTAACAATTTGTAAAATCGATAAGTAACCAAATGTATCAAATAGACTACAAGTCATTAATTATAAAAAATATTGCTATTGCCATAGCAATACTTTATTTGGTACACCCAATTCATAAAGAAATTACTTATGTATTACATACTATAACTCATAACTTAGAGGCGCCAACTCATATTATGTCTCATGAGAAATACCAACAACACCATACAACACCTGAGAGTCATTTTAAAACAAGTGAATCTCATGATCATAATTTAATTGAATTGATTGGTGATATATTTAAAACATCCGATACAGATAACCCAATTGACAAAAAAAATAATTTTAAGAAAAAAATATCAAAGCATTTGATATCAAAACTTGACTTATTTCCTAAAAAGAGCTTTTTCGTTATTAAAAGTATACCAATAGCGATTGAAGAAAGTTTTATAACTATCTATCAAAACAAAAAATACCCGCCTCCAAAAGATAGCGCAACACTAATTTAGTATTTAAACCTATTATTTTACCTCACTTATTTTCATTTATGATATAAATGTAAAATTGTAGTGTTTGTTGCTAAATGAATATCAATCTCATTTCAAAAAAATAATTAAAGTATAAAGGGTTAACATAAAAGTTAACTACTAATAAAAATATAATGAAAAATTTTATCATAAGAAGCATATTTATTTTTGCTTTTATAGGAAGTGTTAGTGCGCACGATTTAAAAGGCACCATAGTAGATGAAGCAAATGTACCACTTGAAGGGGTTACTATTGTAAATAAAACTACAGGAGGTTATGCAATAAGTAATATATCTGGTTATTTTGAATTAGATGATATTTCTGTAGGTGATCTAATTAATATTAATAGCCTTGGGTTTAAAACGCAAGAAATTACCATAACAGAAAGTCAATTAGATGCAACTGTAAATATCATATTGTTAGAAGCCGCTGTTTCTTTAGAACAGGTTACCTTAGTTTCTAAAGTAGACGTGTTAACAAAACTTGTTAATATAGATGTGAAAGTGAACCCTGTTAAATCTTCACAGGAAATTCTTAGAAAAGTTCCAGGTCTTATTATTGGACAACATGCTGGTGGTGGTAAAGCTGAACAAATATTTTTAAGAGGTTTTGATGTAGATCATGGTACAGACGTAGCTATTAATGTAGATGGTTTACCAGTAAATTTACCTTCACATGCTCACGGACAAGGTTATGCCGATTTACACTTTTTAATACCCGAAACAATAGATAATATTGATTTTGGAAAAGGTCCTTATTATGCTAATAAAGGTAATTTTAATACTGCAGGATATATTGATCTAAACATAAAAAATAAAATAGACAATAATTCTTTTACGCTTGAAGTAGGTCAATTCAATACCCTTAGAGCTGTAGGATTAATAAAAGTTTCAGAAGGTGAGTTTAGTAATGCTTATATAGCATCAGAAGCTGTATTTACAGATGGTTTTTTTGAATCTCCACAAAATTTTAATAGAATTAATATTTTAGGTCGCTATAATTTTAACAATTATGAAGATGAAGAATTAACGCTTTCAGTATCACATTTTCAAAGTAGATGGAATGCCTCTGGGCAAATACCACAACGTGCGGTTGACCAAGGTTTAATTACAAGGTTTGGAGCAATAGATGATACTGAAGGGGGTACTACAAGTAGATCTAATATATGGGTAAACCATACCAAACAGTTAGATGAGCATCAAAGAATTAAAACAAAAGCTTTTATTTCTAAATATGATTTTGAATTGTTTTCAAACTTTACATTTTTCTTAAATAACCCTGTTGATGGAGATCAAATTAGACAATCTGAAAGTAGAACAATTATAGGTGCTGAGACTGCATATGAGAAAAATTTTCATGTAGAAGATCATGATACACAAATTAGTTTTGAAAGTGGTTTTGGATTCCGATACGATGATAATAACGATGTACAATTATCTCGTACTCGTAATAGAAGAGAGCTTTTAGAGCGTTTAGCATTTGGTGATGTAGATGAGTTAAACGGTTATGGTTTTGCGAGTTTAACCTACAAAACTAGAGATTGGAGCTTTATTCCAGGAGTACGTTTAGATTATTTTAAGTTTGGATATAACAACTTTATTTCTGGTGAGGAAGATGGAGTTCAAGTAAATCCAAATTTATTTGATGATAGACAAACAGATGATGTTATTATAAGTCCAAAATTTAATGTAATTTATACTCCAACTCAAAATTTCCAATTATTCTTTAAATCTGGTTTTGGTTTCCACTCTAATGATAGTAGAGTAGTTACTAATCCTCAAGGTTTAGGATTAAACAATGGAAATGATGAAAGCTTAGAGACCTTACCATCTGCTTTTGGATTAGATTTAGGAACAATTTTTAAACCAACTAACCGTATTGTTGTAAATGCTGGTGTTTGGGGCTTAGCATTAGAACAAGAGTTTGTGTATGTAGGTGATGAAGCTGTTGTAGAACCAAGTGGACGATCTAGACGTTTTGGTGTAGATTTTGGTATTCGTTACCAATTAACAGATTGGTTATATGCCAATGCAGATGTTAATTATACATTAGCGAGAAGTATTGATGAACCAGATGGGCAAGATTTTATTCCTCTAGCTCCAGATTTAACTTCTGGTGGTGGGTTAAGTATTCGTAACCTAGGTAAATTCTCTGGCGGTATTAACTACCGTTTGGTAGATGATAGACCTGCAAATGAAGATAATTCTATTGTAGCAGAAGGATATTTTGTGACAGATTTAAATTTAAATTATAATTTTACTAAAAATTGGTCTTTTGGATTAATTGTAGAAAATTTATTTGATACTGAATGGAATGAAACTCAATTTGCAACAGAAACTAGATTACGTAATGAAGTGAATTCTGTTGAAGAAATTACATTTACACCAGGTACTCCTTTTTCACTAAGAGGTAAATTATCTGTTAGATTCTAATAAAAAATAGAAAACTTCTAATAAAGCTAGTTTGTTTAAAAAACAGACTAGCTTTGTTATTTATATATTATTTTAATAAGTTATACTAATAATTAATTGAGCAATAGTATTTTTGCAATTATTTAGTATTAATAAAACCTAAAATATGTTCCATATTTTTAGTAAAAAAATATTTCTGGCAGATTATTTAGAAGGTCTTATAGATATTCATAATCATATTTTACCTGGTATTGATGATGGAGCAAAAACAGTAAAAGAGTCAATTGCACTCATTAAAGGTTTTTCTAATATCGGTGTTGAACATTTTATAGCCACACCCCATATCATGGATAATTATTATCCAAATACTCCACATACAATTAACGAAGCATTAGCAATACTAAAAAATGAAATAGTTAAAGAGAGTCTGCGCTTTATTTCTGTTGAAGCTTCCGCGGAACACATGATAGATTCTAACTTTGAAAAGATACTAAATACGAATTCTATTATGCCATTGCACAAAGATTATATTCTTGTTGAAATGTCTTATTTACAGGCATCAATAAATTTTGAGGAAGCTATACTAAAAATAGCTAAAAACCGATTATATCCTATTTTAGCGCATCCAGAACGTTATATGTATTTAAAAAATACTAACAAATATGGAATCTATAGGAATCAAGGTGTTTTATTTCAGCTTAATTTATTATCATTAGGAGAATATTATGGCAGAGATGTTCAAAAAAACGCTATAAAACTACTTCATAAAGGGCAAATAGATTTTGTAGGTAGTGATGTTCATCATATGCAACAACTAAAGGCTCTTAAAGAGATTACCATTTCTAAGAAAACACTACAACAAATACTTCCTGTAATAAAGTATACTATAAAAACATTTGGTGTAAATTAAGCACTTTTCCAAAATTTCCACCATTTCTTTTCAGTAGCACTGTAACCATAACCGTATTTACCACCATAGCCTAATTCTGTTTGCTTAACATCGTTAACTATGAAAGATAGTCCTTTTAGCTTACCTTCTTTCTTAAGTTTTATAGGATATTCTAAAACTTTTGTTTCAGTCATGTTAGCCCGTGTTACATAGATGATATGGTTGGCATATTCAGATATTAAAAGTGTATCTGTTACAGACATTAATGGTGCTGTATCAACAATAACATAATCATAAAGTTCAGATACTTCTTCGAACAAATCTTTCATCTTGTTACTCATTAACAATTCTGAAGGATTTGGTGGTATTTTTCCAGAATAAATAATATCTAAGCTATTTGAATTTACTAGTATCGTATTGGTAATATCTTTTAAACTAATAGTACTATCATATAAATATTCGGTTAAACCTCCAATTCCAATTTTAGATTTATCAAGAGAATCTATATTGGATTTATTTTGATCAAAAAATGATTGGATTTTAGGATTTCTAATATCTGCACCTAAAAGCAGCACTTTTTTATTTGTATTTGAAAGAATCATACTTAAGTTAGAAGACAAAAATGTTTTACCTTCTCCTGGAACACTAGAAGTAATAAATACGACATTATTTTTACTATTCTTCGTATTTGATTTTATTAAATAATCTAAATTAGTTCTTAATATTCTTAATGATTCTGCAAGTACAGAGCGATCATCTTTAATGATTATTTTAGATGATTTTCTTTTTATTTTCGGTAACTCGGCTAATATAGGTACATCATTAATTATTTTTTCTAATTCAATTTTATTATGAATTTTATTATCTAATAAGTCAGAAACATATATGATGGAAAATGGTAAAAATAAGCTGAAAACAAAAGCCCCAAAGTAAATAATTTTTTTGTTTGGCGCCACAGGATAAGAACTTCCACTAGAAGCACTATCAATAACTCTTGATTTTGGTTTAGCAGAAGCATACGTAATTTGAGATTCTTCGCGCTTTTGTAATAAATATAGATAAAGAGATTCTTTTGTTTGTTGTTTTCTTGTAATATCTCTTAAGGCTCTCTCATTTTTAGGAGCAGAATATAAACTAGAATTTATCTTAGCTTGTTGATTACTCAGATTATTAACTTGTAAATTTAGAACATTTTTAATGCTTGTAATACTAGTTCTCATATTACGCTTTAATCCATTTAATTGTTCATCTAAATTTACTATTATTGGATTTTTCTCACTTGAACTTTTAAGTAAGCGTTTGCGTTCTAATACCAACTCATTATACCGAGCTGCTGTAGCAGCAATGGCTCCATCAGACAAACCAACATTAGAGGGTAACAAATCATTATTACTGGCTGTATTATCCAGAATATTGTTCATAGACTCAGCAATGTTTAATTGTGTAGAAGCTTCTATTAATGCCTGTTCATTTGCATTTCCTGCGCTTAAATTTGAATTAGCTTCCGACCCCAAATCAACAATTCTTCTCTTTGTTTTAAAATCTTGTGCTGTTTGATCTACAGAAGATAAATCCGAATATATATTTTCAATTCTAGTATTAATAAATTCAGAAGTTCTATCAGCAAGCGCTTTTTGATCAGCAACTGCATTTCTGTTATATACATCTATTAATGCATTAATAATATCTTGTGCTTTCTCTTGTACTGGATCATTAAGACCAATGTTTAATATGGTAGAAGACTTTTGAGCAGGAAACACGTTCACCCTATTTCTGTAGCTTTGTGCTACAGCTGTAACTGGTCTTAATTTGACTTCAAATTTTTTGCCATTATAATTATCTAATTTGTCAGAATTAGGTGTTATAACTAAATCACCAACCGAAGATGGTAAGTTATTTCCATATGAAAACTCTTTTACAGGTTTATTTTTGTCAACTGAATAACCAAAGGTAGTTCCTGATAAAGGCTGTATATAAAAAGTAATACTAGATTGTTTTATAATAGAATCTGGTGCTATATAATTTACTTTAAAAGGAGAGCCTCTATAAATTTCGCTATCCAAAAACCCTCCTAACTGCGTTATTGTTTGATTTAAACCTAAACTTTCAACAACTTCAATAACATTAGATTTAGATTTAAACGAAAGTATTTCATCTTCTATGGCGCCAGAAGATGAAGAGCCCGAATCATTTAAATCTTTAAAAAGATTCAATTCAGGATTTAAATTTTCTTCCGCAAGTATTTGAATTTTAGCTTCTGCTGAATACAGCGGCACAGTATATCTGATTAATAAATATGCAGCAAATAAAAAAATTAGTAAGGAAATAAAAAACCAATACCACTTTTTTAGATATGGCTTTATGATATCCTTAATATTAAAAGAACTGGATATATTATCTTCTAGATTAGTATTCATCAACTATGAGTATGAATTATATTAATTAGTAATAAGTGTAGCTGTAGTTATAGCAATACCTATTAAAGATAGAACAACACCCAATCTACCATCAGATCTAGACTCAGATATAGCAGACTTATTAGGTTCTACATAAATAATATCATTTTGAGTTAAGTAATAAGATGGATTATTGAATGCCTCTTTAGAAGTTAAATCAATTCTACTGATAACTTTTGTACCACTATAATCTCTAATAATCATAATATTATTCCGTATTGCTTTTCTTCCCAAATCACCTGCTAATCCAAGAGCTTCTAAAATGGTAATTTGCTCTCCAATTACTTGGTATGTTCCTGGTGCATTTACCTCTCCTAAAATAGTAACTGTAAAGTTATTTAATCGTATGTTAATAATTGGATCTTTTAGGTAACCATCTAATTTTTTGTATAAGAAAACTCTAAGCTCTTCTGGCGATAGCCCTGCTACTTTAATTTTTCCTAAAACCGGAAAATCTATTTCTCCATATTTATCTACTAGATAACTTACTTGTTGCTGACCTCCATCCCCTCCTGTTCCGCTGTATAAATTAAAAGGAGCACTGGCTTCAGGGTTTGCCGTTGATACTAATATGACTACTTCATCATCAACTTTAAATTTAGGTTCAAAATAATTATCTCCTATTAAAGTTTCAAAATCCTTAGAATCTTGAAAATAAACTACTTCTTTTTTAGAACCACATGATGTCATACAGATGGAGCTTATTAATAATAAAAGATATAAATATCTAGTTTTTAACATAATTAAATAATATTTTATACAATATTAGGGATTTTTTAGGGCAGTAAAGCCTTGTTCTCAATATTTGTAGAATTATCTAAACTTTTGTTTTTATCATCTAGCTTAGAAAGTTCTGAATTTTTGGATATATATTCTGGTACTATTTGCTTTATCAAACGCACTGTATCACCATCAAAAAACATATTAGTAACACATAACTCATCAATATTAGCTCTAACATTAGCATAATCTAACTCCCTTATTTTACTTATCATTATTTTCTTATGATATGTTGGTAAGGTATTTTCTCCATTTGCTAATAATTCCTCATATAACTTTTCTCCAGGTCTCATACCTGTAACTTTTATATCTATGTCTTCTGGATATTTTAAACCTGACAATTTTATCATGTTCTTTGCTAAATCAAAGATCTTAACAGATTCTCCCATATCAAAAATAAAAATTTCTCCTCCATCTCCCATTGCTCCTGCTTCCAACACTAATTGAGAAGCTTCGGGTATTGTCATAAAAAATCGAGTAACATCCTTATGTGTTACTGTTAAAGGCCCCCCTTTTTCTATTTGTTTTTTAAATAATGGTATAACTGAACCATTTGACCCAAGAACATTACCAAAACGCGTAGTAATAAATTTAGTTTTGCCTTGTTGTTGCATACAACTTATATACATCTCTGCAATACGTTTAGTAGCTCCCATTACGTTTGTAGGATTAACTGCTTTATCTGTAGAAACAAATACAAATTTGTCTACATTATATTGTATAGAAAGATCTGCAAGTGTTTTTGTTCCTGCAACATTTATTTTAATTGCTTCATAAGAATTATATTCCATTAATGGAACATGCTTATATGCAGCAGCATGAAAAACAATATCTGGCTGATATTCTTGAAAAAAATTGTTCATTCTATTCTTATCTCTAATATCAGATACAATAGGAATAAAATTATGAAAACCATTTTGTTTTAATTCTTGTTGCAAATCGTATAGTGCAGACTCTGCTTGATCAATAATAATTAAAGACTTATACTTATAGGTGCAAATCTGTCTTACTATTTCGCTTCCTATTGATCCTGCTCCACCAGAAACTAAAACTACTTTATCTTCTAATTCTTTATAAATTTTAGAATTTTTTATAGTAATTGGCGCCCTGTCTAATAGATCTTCTATTTGTACCTTCTTTATTTGAGAAGCATTCAATTCTCCATTAATCCAGTCTTCTACTGGAGGTACAATTTTCACCAAAACTGGGTAATCAACAAAATCTTCAACAAGTTTACGTAATTTATTATGGTCAATATTTTGGATCGAAAAAATAACCTCCGAAATATCTTTTTTTAATATAAAACTTTCAGTGAGAACATCTTTATCAAATACTTTAACACCATTAATTTGTTTCCCAACTTTTTGACGGTTGTTATCTATATAACCTACAACCTTTATATTACTTTTAGAATGGCTTGTAATAGCATTATGTGTTAATATACCAGATTCTCCAGCACCATAAATAAGTACATTTTTAGTTGCCTTAAAAGTGTTTATAAGATTATAATACAATCCTTTAAAAACGTACCTAGAAGCCGTTAAAGAAACAAAACTAACTAAACTATGAATGATTATTATAGATAGTGGTATGGTAAAGTCATCAAGGAAATTAAATTGTCTATTACTAATAATTGCAAAAATAGTGATGATACTAGACAAACAAATGGCATTAAATATATTATATACATCTCTTACCCCTGTATGCCGTACTACTCCTTTATAAGAACCTGTAATGATAAATGCTACAAGAGCTATACCTATTACAAAAATAAGTTGTAACGGCAATCTATATATATCAAAATTCAAGGTTAAATTAAATAAGATAAAATAGGATAACATAAAAGAAACTCCTACAATAACTAAATCTATAAGTAGAACTAACCATTTAGATGCGTATTTAAAAAGCGTATTGTTTAGGTAATTCTGTATCATAATATTGATTCTTTGATAGTATACACTATTCGTTCTAAATCTTCTTCTCTTAAATCAGACCCACTGGGTAAACACAAACCTCTGTTAAATAAATCCTCAGAAATACCATTTACATATTTTGGAGCATCTTTAAATACTGGTTGTAAGTGCATTGGTTTCCATAATGGCCTAGATTCTATATTTTCTTTTAAAAGTGCTCGTCTTATTTTTTCTCTTATTTCAAAAGAAGGCGTTAGGATACAAGTTAACCATCTATTAGAAAAATATTTTTTTGGTTCTTCTAAAAACTCAATAGATGTATTTGCATTTAAATGGGTATAGTAATAAAAATAATTTTGCCTCCTCGCCTTAACTCTATCATCAATAACTTCAATCTGTCCACGTCCTATGCCAGCTAACACATTACTCATTCTATAATTATAGTCTATACTAGAATGTTGGTAGTGTGGCGCATCATCTCTTGCTTGTGTTGCTAAAAAAACAGCCTTTTGCTTAATGTTAATATCTTCTGTTAACAAAGCTCCACCACCAGAAGTAGTAATAATTTTATTCCCATTAAATGATAAAATACCAATATCTCCAAAACTACTACATTTTTCTCCGTTATACGTACTTCCTAAAGCTTCTGCACTATCTTCTATAACTGGGATATTATACTTTTTTGATATTTCTTGGATGACATCTACTTTATAGGGCATTCCGTATAAATGCACTGCAATAATGGCCTTTGGCTTTTTACCTTTAGAAATTCGCTCTTTAATTGCTGATTCTAGGAGCACTGGATCTATATTCCAAGTATCTCTTTCACTATCAATAAAAATTGGAGTAGCCCCAAGATACATAATAGGGTTAGCGGAAGCAGAAAAAGTAAAACTTTGGCATAATACTTCGTCGTCTTTAGAAACCCCTAATAATTCTAATGCCAAGTGTATTGCCGCAGTACCAGAACTTAATGCTGCTACATGAATCTTGTTACTGATATAACTTTCGATGTCTTTTTCAAACTGATTTACATTAGGCCCTAACGGAGCTATCCAATTTGTATCAAAAGCTTCTTTTACATAAAGTTGTTCATTCCCTCCCATGTGTGGAGAAGAAAGCCAAATTTTTTGATGTATTTTAGTATTCAAATGGTTAAATTTTAATGTAAAAATATTTAAGGGGATTTTAACATGGTAAATTTACTTTTAAATTTTAATAAGAGAGGGCTGCAAATAAAATAATTCGGTAAATGCTTTAAAAAATCGGTTAATTACTTTAAACCATACCTCTTATCGTATTTTTCATGAGATACTTCTATGATTTATTTTTTAATATAGAAGTACGTTACAAGAAAAGAATTATTGTATACTTTTGTTTAAGATAGTCATTATTTTTAAAAATGAAAGTATTAGTAACAGGTGTAGCAGGATTTATTGGTTTTTATACTGCTAAAAAATTAGCAGAAAATGGACATAAAGTAGTAGGCTTAGATAATATTAATGATTATTATGATGTTAAATTAAAAATAGATAGATTATCTGCGCTTGGGATAAAAAAAGAAAATTGTGAACAGTATAATACAATAACTACAAGTTATACTTTAAACAATTTTAGCTTTATTAGAATGCATTTAGAAGATAGAGAAAGTCTACCAAAGCTATTTAAAGAACACTCCTTTGATGTTGTCTGTAATCTAGCCGCACAAGCCGGAGTTAGGTACAGTATAGAAAATCCTAAAGCATATATTGATAGTAATATTGTTGGTTTTTTAAATGTCTTAGAATGTTGTAAAAATAATGCTATTAAACACTTAGTGTATGCCAGTAGCTCTAGTGTATATGGGTTAAACAAAAAAGTGCCTTTTGAAACTACAGATAATGTAGACCACCCCATCAGTATTTATGCAGCTACTAAAAAAAGTAATGAATTAATGGCTTACACATACAGTCATTTATATAATTTCTCTACTACTGGGCTACGTTTTTTTACGGTTTATGGCCCATGGGGCAGACCAGATATGGCGATGTTTCTGTTTACAGATGCAATTATGAAAGGAAAACCAATAAAGGTTTTTAATAATGGTGAAATGGAGCGTGACTTTACATATATAGATGATATTACTGAAGGTGTGGTTAAGATAATTGAAAATACGATTAACGAAAAAACTTCCCCAAATGAAAAGTATAATATATTTAATATTGGAAATAACAAATCTGTAAAATTATTAGACTTTATCACTACAATAGAAAAAAAACTAGGTATAAAAGCTAAAAAAGAAATGTTACCAATGCAACCAGGTGATGTCAAAAAAACTTGGGCAAATGTTACCCCCTTAATTGAAACATATCATTACTCTCCTAACACCCCCATTGAAATTGGAGTTGAGAAGTTTATAAAATGGTACAAATTATATTATAAGGTTTAATAATTTTAATTAAAAACCAGAAATACAAGATTATAGTTAATTCAACGATATTATACTGTATTTAATATAAAATAGCACCTAATTTTAATTTGTTTTCCACATCTTTACACTCGAAAATTTAAAGAATGAATATCAACACACTTAATTTAAACAAGAATTATCACATTTTAGTTACTGGAGGTGCCGGGTTTATTGGCTCTAACCTATGTGAAGCGTTAATAAATAACGGAAATAAAATAACTTGTTTAGACAATTTTGCTACAGGACATAGAAATAATATTAAGCATTTATTATCTAACCCAAATTTTACTCTTATCGAGGGTGATATAAGGAATATTACAGATTGTAATGAAGCGTGTAAAAATGTAGATTATGTATTACATGAAGCTGCTTTAGGTTCTGTACCGAGATCCATAAATGATCCTATAACAAGTAATGATGTAAATGTTTCTGGTTTTTTAAATATGCTTACCGCTGCAAGAGATGCTGGTGTAAAACGTTTTATATATGCTGCTAGTTCATCTACATATGGTGATTCTAAAAATATGCCGAAAGTAGAAGACATTATTGGAAAACCATTATCGCCTTATGCTATTACAAAATATGTTAATGAATTATATGCTGATATTTTTAGTAAAACCTATGGTCTAGAGACAATAGGCCTACGTTATTTTAATGTTTTTGGAAGAAAGCAAGATCCAAATGGTGCTTATGCCGCGGTTATCCCGAAATTTGTAATGCAGTTGATGAAGTATAAATCACCGGTTATTAATGGTGATGGATCTTTCTCGAGAGATTTCACCTATATTGATAATGTAATTGAAATGAATGTAAGAGCAATAGTATCGGAAAATAAAGATGCTATTAATACTGTATATAATACCGCATATGGGGAGCGTACTGATTTAAATGAGTTAATAGCGTTGTTAAAAGAGTACTTAGGTAATTTTGATCCAAAGATTGCAGATATAAAAATTATTTATGGCCCACAACGTCAAGGGGATGTGCCACATTCTTTAGCTTCTATAGAAAAAGCTAAAAAACAATTAAACTATGATCCACAATACGATATTAAAAAAGGATTAAAAGAAGCTGTAAACTGGTATTGGAAAAATTTAATTTAATAATTTAATGAAATTAACACTTATTGGTGCAGGTTATATAAGCCTAGTAGGTGGTAGCTGTTTTGGAGAAATGGGAAATACTGTGACCTGTATTAATATAGACCAAAAAAAAATAAAAAACCTTAACAAAGGAATAGTTCCAATATATGAGTCTGGTCTAAAAACTGTTGTTCAGCGCAAAATTAATAATAAAACACTTTTTTTTAGTACTAGTTTAAAAGATAACATTGCAAACTGTGACATTGCATTTATAGCTGGTACCCATGATATGTGCAAAGCTCCGTCAAATTATATTGTTAAAGAATCGACACAAAAAGGAGCTAAAATTAGGGCATATGATCCCAAAGCAATAAACGAAGTGCAAGAATTCTACTTAAAATGGAATAAGAATGTCACTTATTACAATACCAAATATAATGTCATCAAAGGCACCTATACAATGTTTTTATTAGCAGAATGGAAAGAATTTAAAGCTTCAGATTTCTCTGAACTAAAAAAATCTTTACATGCACCAGTAGTTTTTGACGGTTGCAATTAATATAATGAAAAACAATTACAAAAATTGGATTTTGAATACAATCAAATAGAGAAAAAATAAAATGAGTTTAACAAGCAGAATAACAGCAAAAATACATGCACTAATCTTTTGGCAAACCTCTCTTGGTGATGTAGCAAATAAAATATATGATCTTAAAATATTTTATAAATATTCATTTCGAAAAAATAAATCTAAGAGTAAAGAAAGTGATAGAGCATTTTTAACAAAGCAATATCATATTATTGAAAAAGGCCTAGCATTACCTGATCCCCGTTTAGGTTTTGGACAAGAAAAAATAAATATTCTTATGAACAGGAGTAAAAAGTATGTTTCTGATTTTGGAGAAGATGAGTTAATCTACACCATAAAAAACTGTTTGTCTGAATACATAACATTTAATAAAAAAAATGAATTTGATATGAATACACCTTTTTTTGAATCGATCCAGGAATTCATTAAAGGAAATAACTCTAAAAATATTGGAGGCACAAAAATCATATCAAAAGAAGAATTAAAAAAAATTACTGATATTCCCTTTGAAACATTTGTAAAAAGTCGTTTTTCGGTTAGAGATTTCGATAATACTGAAGTGGATGTAGAGACCATTAAAAAAGTAATCGATATTGCTAAATATGCTCCATCTGTATGTAACAGACAAGCGTGGTCTGCTCATATTTACACACAAAAAAAACAAATTCTAAATTTATTAAAATTACAAGGAGGCAATAATGGTTTTACAAATAGTATTAATAAATTAATTGTTGTAACAACCAATACAAAAGCATTTACTACGTTAGAAAGTAACCAAGTTTATGTAGATGGCGGACTTTTTTCCATGAATATAGTGCTTTCTTTACATAACAATGGTATTGGAGCATGTTGCTTAAATACTTGTTTTCCATACACCACTGAAAAGAAAGTAAAAAAAGAAGGGAAAATAAAAGAAAATGAAAAATTAATAATGATGATAGGAATTGGTCATCTAAAAGATGATTATAAAGTAGCTTTATCAAAAAAGAAAGAGCTTTCAGAAATTATTACTATTCATTAAATTAAACCAAAAAACTATAAATAAGTAATTTAAGATTATTTAAATTTCAATATTGCTAAATAAAAAACAAATGAATTCAGACAAAATTGCAATTATTGGGTTAGGATATGTAGGATTACCCTTAGCCCGATTATTCGCTACTAAATACTCCGTTGTTGGTTTTGATATAAATGAAGAACGTGTAAAGGAATTACAAGATGGTATAGATAGCACATTAGAAGTTTCTGATGCTGTGTTGCAATCTGTACTAAAAGATTCAGGAGATCATAATAATGGACTATATTGTACTAATAACATCAATGCAATTAAAGATTGTAATTATTATATTATAACTGTACCCACGCCTGTAGATAAAAATAATAGACCCGTTTTAACCCCCTTATATAAAGCTAGCGAAACTGTAGGCAATGTTTTAAAAAAAGGAGATATTGTAGTATATGAATCTACTGTATATCCTGGTGCTACAGAAGAAGAATGTATCCCCGTATTAGAAAAAATTAGTGGTTTAAAATTTAATACAGATTTTTATGCTGGATATTCTCCAGAACGCATAAATCCAGGAGATAAAGAACATACCGTTGAAAAAATATTAAAGGTTACTTCTGGTTCTACTCCAGATATTGGTAAGAAGATAGACTCCTTATATAAATCAGTTATTACAGCTGGTACTCACCTTGCTCCTACTATTAAAGTTGCAGAGGCAGCAAAAGTTATAGAAAACTCGCAAAGAGATATCAATATAGCATTTGTAAACGAACTCGCAAAAATATTTAATCTCATGGATATTGACACACATGATGTATTAGAAGCTGCTGGAACTAAATGGAATTTTCTAAATTTTAAACCTGGACTTGTAGGTGGGCATTGTATAGGTGTAGATCCATATTATTTAGCGCAACGTGCACAAGAATTTGGTTATCATTCGGAAATTATTTTAGCAGGAAGACGATTGAATGATAGTATGGGAACTTATGTAGGCTCAGAAATCATAAAATTAATGGTTCAAAAAGACATTAAAATTAAAAATGCTAAAGTTTTAGTTTTAGGTATTACATTTAAAGAAAATTGTCCTGATGTTAGAAATACAAGAGCTGTTGACGTTATCCATAGCTTAAAAGATTTTGGCACAAATGTAAGTGTTTACGACCCTTGGGCTAATCCAGATGAAGTAAAACATGAATATAATTTAATAACTACAAAAGAACTTCCAAAAGAAAAATATGATGCAGTAATTTTAACTGTAGCACATAAAGAATTTTTAACATTAGACTTTGACTCTTTATTAATTCCTAATGGTATTTTTTACGATGTTAAAGGTATTATTGATAAAAAAAAGGTAGATGGACGCCTATAAAAATGATAAAACCAAGTTCCCTTTAGTTAGCGTTATTGTTCCTGTTTACAATGTTGAACTATACTTAAAAAGATGTGTTGATAGCATACTAAACCAATCCTATCAGAATTTAGAATTAATTCTAGTGAATGATGGATCAAAAGACAATAGTGGAAATTTATGTGACGAATTTTCAAAAAAAGAAGCAAAAATAAAAGTATACCATCAGGAAAATCTAGGGCTAAGTTCTGCTAGAAACAAAGGCCTAGAACTAGCTTCTGGCGCTTATATTTCTTTTGTAGATAGCGATGATTGGATAAAAAGTGATATGCTTGAAAAAATGATAGATTTTGGTTTAAATAATCATTTAGAAATTATTGAATGTGATAGCGTAAAATCAACTGATGATTTAATTCAAGAAATATCATCAGAAAAAAAAATAGAACCCGTAACTGATGCATATCATAGGATTATTAAAGAAAGAACATTTTCTGTTTGGAGAAGAATTTATAAGTCTACAGTTCTTAAAGATTTAAATTTTATTTCTGGTAAGGTATATGAAGATGTACCTTTTACAATGAGCGTTTTAAAAAAAGTAACGCAAATTGGGTATATCAATGAAGCTTTCTATATCTATTTTGTTGAAAACAATAGTATTACAAGGAGTAATTTTAGTTTAAAAAAATTAAACTCAATTGATTGCATAGTTTCCATTAATAAATATAAAACTTTATTTAATCCAGAAACAGTCATAATTGCTAATGATTTAATTTTAAATTTTTTAACCAACTCTTATAATTCATTGTTCGAGTTTTCCAAATTAGATAAAGAGTTAAAGTATAGAAAAAAAATACGTCAATTAATCAAAGAAAATTATAACAATGCTAACCGTAAAGTAAAATATCTTCTAATCATTTATACGCCCATATATCTTTATAAAGTTTTGCTCAAAATAACTCTTTTTTTAACAAAGAATAAAAATGTCTAGAGTAAAAAAAATTATACAGAATGCCAAGGTTAGCACTTTTTTTTATTTTGTAGGTGTACCTATTTACTTTTTTTCAAGAAAGATATTTTTAAATTTTCTAGGAGATGAATTTGTAGGTATTACTAGTACTTTACAAGGTTTTTTAGGTTTTTTAAATATTGCTGAATTAGGAATAGGAACAGCAATAGGCTATGCTATATATAAACCTCTATTTAAAAATGATCATGTAGAGATTAATAATATCATTAATTTAATTGGTTATTTATATAAGAAGATAGGAACCATAGTTTTAGTCTGCGGTATTATCCTCTCATTTTTTTTTCCATTAATATTTAGCTCATCCACTATATCGTTAAGTATTATATATTTTCTATTTTATTCTTATCTATGCTCTGCATTATTAAGTTACTTCTACAATTTTAACTTACTACTACTACAAGCAGATCAAAAAGGATATATCGTTACAAAACACTTTCAAACCATAAACTTGTTAAAAGTGGTTTTTCAAAGTTTAGTAGCGTATTATTTTAAAAGTTATGTATTGTGGATTTCATTAGACATTTTCTTTTCTATAATTTTTAATCTTATTATCAGAAAAAAAATGAAAAGCGAATATCCATGGTTAATTACTCATAAGAGTAAAGAACTAATTCGTCAATACAGCCATATTATTTCTAAAATAAAACGAATTTCTGTTCATAAGCTAAGTACTTTTATTTTAACAGGTACTGATCAAATACTCATTTTTTCTTTTGTAAGTTTAGAAAGTGTTGCCATATATGGAAATTATATCTTAATAAAATCTAATTTTGCGGGACTCTTAAACAACTTTTTCTCTGGCATTGGAGCAGGTGTAGGAAATTTAGTGGCTGAAAATAACAAAGTGCAAATTAATAGTGTTTTTTGGCAAATGATGAACTTAAGGTTTTATATTGCTGGATTTACTTTTATTGTATTATTTAACACTATTGATCCTTTCATAACGATGTGGCTTGGAAGTCAATATGTTTTAGAAGGTTCGGTTTTAATATTAATTCTTACCAATTTATTTATCAATCAAATAAGAGCAACTGTAGATAGCTTTATACAAGCATATGGCTTATATGAAGATACTTGGGCTCCTATAACCGAAAGCACACTTAATTTAGGAATATCATTGATACTAGGCTATTATTGGGGTATTGCGGGAATAATGTTAGGTACTATGATAAGCTTATCAGCAATAGTGTTGCTCTGGAAACCTTATTATTTATTTACAAAAGGCTTCGAAGGCAAGGTATTGCAATATTGGGCAGGCTTCCTTAAACTCGTATTAATTTTTTGTATTACGTATTATTTAGTTACAAAAATAAAAGTAGTATTAGCATTAAATCATGGTGAATCTATTTTAGATTTTATAATTTTTTCTATTCAGATTTCGTTAATAACCTTAGTACTCTATGGCTTATTTTTATATGCCACAAATAGTGCTTATAGAATTGTGATGAAAAGAATCTATACGATATTAATTTCAATATTTAAAAAATGAGAAAAATAAGACATTTTTTATGGAGAATATTAGGTATTGATTACAACCAAACTTTAAAAATACACGATTATGTATTTCTTAAAAATGATAAATACACTTCAATAGGTGAAAAAACATACGATAATGGAGCATTAGTGTGGCGATGGACAGATGAAAAACTTATTATTGGAAAATACTGTAGTATTGCAAACAATGTACGTTTTATAGTTGATGAAGGTTTTCATAAAGCATCTTCCATCACCTCATTTCCGCTTGTTCAAAATATGTATCGGTTTGATAATAAATTACCAAGTGGAATTGATAAAGATCAATTTATAGCTAAAATTGAGCAACGCAAAGGAATAACTATCGGAAATGATGTTTGGATAGGAATGGGAGCCTATATAATGCCTGGTGTTAAAATAGGAAACGGTGTTACAGTAGCAGCAAACTCTGTAGTTACTAAAGACATTCCAGATTATTGTATTGTTGCAGGTAGCCCCGCAAAAGTCTTAAAGTTTAAGTATGATGAAGAAATTATAAAAAAGTTGAATGCTATAGCATGGTGGAATTGGAATAATGAAACAGTAAAAGAAAAAGTTGAAGATTTTTATTTAGACATTAATGATTTTATATTAAAATATGGAAAATAAAAAAGTAATGAAATCAATTGCTTTTATAATTGAATCTTTACACTGTGGTGGAGCAGAAAAAAGTCTTGTTGCACTATTAAACAGTGTAGATTTATCTCAATTTGATGTAGATATTTTATTAACAAAAAAAGGAGGAGAGTTTGAAAAGTTAGTTCCAAAAAACATCGCTATTAAAGGGATGAATTTATATGACAATCTAACTTTTTGGGATAGGCTTTATAATTCATTAAAACTTCAGTATTTAAGAAAAAGCAAGAAATATAAAAAATTTCACGTAGTCCAATTACATTGGAAAGCATATGGAACTAGTATGAAATCTATTGAAAAGCAATATGACATTGCAATTGCCTACAATCAAGGATTTCCCACCTATTTGGTGGCACATAAAATCAAAGCTAAAATAAAATATACTTGGCAAAATACTGACTATGAAAGGGCTGGTTATGATACTGATTTTGATTATCCTATATATCAAAAATATAATGACATTATATGTGTATCTAAGAAAGCTCAAACTTCTCTTTTAAGTGCCATGAAAAAATATAGTACTCCACTTAAAACTCAAATTATAAAGGATATTACAAATGAAGAAACGGTACATAAAATTAGTTTAGAGGAAATTCCTGAAAAGAAAATAAATGATGAAATTACAATAACTACAGTAGGTAGATTGGCAAAACCAAAAGGTTATGAATTGGCTGTTGAGTCCTGTAAGTTATTAATTGATAAAGGCTATAAAATTAAATGGTATGTGGTAGGAGAAGGTCCTGTCCGAAAAGAGATTGAGACTTTAATTCAAAAAAATAACATTGCATCTAATTTTATTTTGCTTGGCTTAAAAGAAAATCCTTATCCATATGTTAGAATGTGCGATATTTATGTGCAAACTTCTTTGTTTGAAGGTTTAGGACTATCAGTTATTGAAGCAGCCATTTTACATAAACCAATTGTTTCCACTAACTTTCCTAGTGTTTATAAAATTATTGAACATGAGAAAACTGGTTTAATTACCAATATGAATTCAGAAGACATAAGCAATCATATTATCCGTTTTATTGAAAACCCAGACTTAAGAGAGTTTGTTTCAACAAACTTAAAAAAAGTAAAAAATAATGATATGGAAAATTCTGTAAATGCCATAAATAAATTAATTCATTATTAATACTGAATCAAAAAAGCTAAATTGATGAATATAAAAACAATAACATGCCATGAAGTTTATAATTATGGCGCTAGCTTACAAGAATATGCACTACTAAAATATCTAGATCAACAAGGGCATACAGCTTCAACCATACATTACAAACCTCCATACCTAAGTAACCACTTTAAACTATGGATTGTATCTAACCCAACTTTTGACAAAAATATTATTTTAAGACTCATTTATTTAATTTTAAAACTTCCTAAAAGATTAATTAATCTTAAACGGAAGAAAGAATTTGATCTTTTTTCTCAAAAACATATAAAATCTACGCAAACATTATATCATAATAATACAGAACTAAAAAACAATGTTCCTGAAGCGGATGCCTATATATGTGGTAGTGATCAAATCTGGAATTCTTTTTTCGAAAATGGAAAAGATCCTGCTTTTTATCTCGATTTTGTTCCAGAAAACAAACTAAAAATATCTTATGCAGCTAGTTTTGCTATTGACCAATTAGAAGATAATATAAAGGAGTTTGTAAAAGAAAAAGTGACAAAAATAGACCATGTTTCTGTTAGAGAATCGTCTGGAAAAAAAATATTAGAAGACCTAAATATTCAAAATGTAACACAAGTTCTCGATCCCGTCTTTTTGCTGGATCCAGCTACTTGGTCTACTTTAGAAGATAACAGTAAAGAAAAAAGGAAATATATTTTCATTTATGATTTTGATTCCAATCCACTGATTAAAAAGATGGCTCAAAAATTAAAAAAAGATAACGGATGGGATATTATAACAGTTAACGAATTAATAAACTACGCTGATAAGAACTATTTCCTTAAAGGTCCTGATAAGTTTTTAACTTTAGTAAAAAACGCAGAATTTGTTATTTCTAATAGTTTTCATGCGGTAGCATTTTCAATTATTTTTCAAAAAGATTTTGTGGTCTTTAATAGAGATTATAAAATAAATACTAGAATGCGAGATTTATTAAACTCAATTGATTTAGGTCACTTATTAATTTTAGATGATTTAATGGTGAAAAATCATAAAATTAATAGCATAGATTTCCAAAAAACACAAGGAAAATTAGATCTATTAATAAAAACTTCTAAGCAATTTTTAAATAATGCTTTAAAAAATTGAAATGCCAAAATTACTATATATAACTAATCAAGTATGTGGACCTGGTGGCTTAGAACGTGTTTTATCTATAAAAGCTAGTTTTTTTGCCGAAAATTTAAATTATACTATTGATGTTTTAACATTAAATCAGGAAAAACAAGAACTATTTTATGATTTTAGTTCTAAAATTAATTATCATAACATCCAAGTTTATGGTAATCCAATTAGTTATATATATAGATACAAAAAAGAAATAAAAACAGTAATTAAATTAGTAGAACCAGATCTTATATGTGTTTGTGATGATGGTATTAAAGGCCTATTATTACCTATAATTATTGGAAAACCTTGTCCAATGATATATGAACGTCATGTGTCAAAAAATATAGAAATTAAGAATACATCATTTATTGAAAAAATAAAATCCAAAATAAAGTTTAAAATAATGGATTTTGGAGGTTCTTTTTATAATAAATTCATAGTGTTAACAGAAGGCAACACAAAAGAATGGTCATTAAAGAATATAGAAGTAATTCCAAATCCATTATCTTTTTTTCCAAAAGATACTGAAATAAGTACCTTAACGCGTAAAAGGGTATTGGCTGTTGGTAAACAAAGTTACCAAAAAGGCTATGATAGACTTTTAGAAAGTTGGAAAATAGTTATAAATGAATATCCAGACTGGGTATTAGATATTTATGGAACCTATAGTGAAAAAGAGGCTTTACCCTTGCTAGCTCAAAAATTGGGTATAGAAAAACAGGTGAATTTTTTTAAACCTATAAAAAATATTTCTGAAAAATATAAAGAAGCATCTATATATGTTATGTCTTCTAGATATGAAGGCTTTGGTATGGTATTAACAGAGGCGATGTCATATGGGGTTCCATGTGTTTCTTTTGATTGCCCTTATGGACCTTCAGATATTATAACACATAATGAAAATGGAATTTTGATACCAAATGATAATATAGAAGGTTTAGCAGATGGAATGTTAAGACTCATTAAAGATGAACGCCTACGCATGCAAATGGGATCTAATTCAAGAAAAGATATTCTACGATATCATATAGATAATATTTCAAAATTATGGATACAATTATTTCAAAAATTAACAACTAATAAATGAATATTGTTTTTTTTATAGATCAGGTTTATATGCATGGAGGTATTGAAAGAGTACTCTCCATTAAAGCTAATTATTTAGCAGATAAGCCTACGCATAAAATAACAATTGTCACTACTGAGCAGAAAGATAATAGTCCTTGTTATGATTTTAATTCAAAAATATATTTTAATGATTTAAATATTAACTATCATAGAGGCAAATCATATTTTCATCCTAAAAATTTAATTAAGCTACCTCAACACATACAAAAGACTAAAAAAATATTAAAAAAAATAAATCCAGATATTGTAGTTGTTTGTAGTCATAGTACAGACACTTACTTTATGCCATTCATTGTTAAAAAAATACCTAAAATAAAAGAGTTTCATTATTCAAAATCTATTGAAATTGAATCTCGTAAGAATCCTAAAAATGCATTAAAAAAATATTTTTTAAAATTTGCAGATTATGTAGAATCAAAATATCATAAACTTGTAGTTCTTAACCTAGATGAGCAAGAATATTATGAATCAAATAACACTGTGGTAATTCCAAATCCTCTTACATTTTTTCCAAAAAATAAAGCTACGCTTCAAAACAACATCGTTATTGCAGCAGGCAGAATTGCACCCGTAAAAGGTTTTGATTTACTGATTGATATTTGGAAAATTATTGAGCAATCAGCTAATGATTGGCAATTACATATCTATGGAGGTGGTGAACCAGAATATGTATCTACATTACAAGAAAAAATAAAAAAAGAAAAATTAGAGCATTCTATATTTTTAAAAGGACCTACAACTCATATAAAAGATAAAATGATAAATGCCTCCATATATGCAATGACATCTCATAATGAATGTTTTCCTTTAGTATTGTTAGAGGCTCAAGCTTGTGGCTTGCCTATTATATCTTTTGATTGCCCTCATGGTCCTAGAAATATCATATCTAATAAAAGTGGAAATCTTGTAACCTTATACGATACACAAAAATTTGCAACTACATTGCTGCAGATGTTTTCAGAACCCGAATTATTAAATAATATGAGTAATTCCGCAGTTGAAAATGCCAAAAAGTATACTGTAGAAATCATTATGAGTAAGTGGTTAGCATTATTTAAAGAGTTAAAAAATAATTAGATATGAGAACAATACTTTTAAATTTATATAAAATTCTGCTGATCCCACATCTAATCATCTATATGAAAAGTCAAAATAAAAATCAAATAGATCTAGATATAGCGCGTTGGGCGGAGGCAAAAAAAATTAATAAATCAAAAAATAGTTTACTTTTACATTTTCTGGCTAATTCTCCTGATTTCAGAACACTTTTTTATTTTAGAACTCGAAGTTTCATCAATCATTTACTAAACTTATATTGTAAAAAACAATCTAATTTTACTATAGATGTTACCACAAAAATTCAAGGTGGTGTTTTAACTGGACATCCCTATTGCACAATTTTAAACGCTGATTATATAGGTACAAACTTTTATGTAAATCACCTTGTAACTGTAGGCGAGGTAAACGGGAAAAGACCATATATAGGAGATAATGTTTCAATTTATACAGGTGCCATTGTAATAGGGGATATTAAAATAGGGAATAATGTACAAATTGGTGCTGGGGCTGTTGTTACTAAAAATATTCCAGAAAATTCTGTAGTTGTAGGCAATCCTGCAAGAATTATAAAACAAAACGGTATTAAAAAATTATAAGATGAATACATTAGTTCCGTTAGAAGATTATTACGCATTATACTTATATCTAAGTATGTTCTTAGTAATATTTACTATTTTCCACACCTTAATTCTAAAAATTGATTCTCCTAAAAATTTAATATTCATACAATTTACTGGTGCTTTCCTTTGTGTTTTTTCTATTTTATATATGGGTCAGCGCCCAATAAGTGGTGTCTATTTTGGGGATACTGCTAATTATAACAAAGCATATATTGCCTATCAATTTGGGGCACCATTAAATCCAAATTCAAGTGATGTTGGTTGGGAACTATTTATGAAGTTTTCTTCACAAATAATGTCTGTACATACATTTTTTACCATTTGTGTTTTTTTATATATCTATCCAATGTATAGAATATCGAAAGAATATTTTAAACAATATTGGTATTATGCATTCTTAATGTTTATGGTTTCATTTTCTTTTTGGACTTATGGCGTAAATGGTGTTCGTAATGGTGTTGCAGGGTCCTTATTTTTATGGGGTATTTGTTACCAACGTAAAAAAATAATTATGGCACTATTTTTTTTACTTGCCATTCAATTCCATAAGACTTTACTACTACCCATTTTTGCTTACATAGCCACTTTTTTCTATAACAAACCAAAAAAATACCTTATCGGTTGGGTATCCGCTATTCCACTTTCATTAGTTGCCGGTGGACTTTGGGTTACATTATTCACCAGTTTAGGTTTTGGAGATGAAAGATTATCTGGTTATTTAACAGGAGAAGCCCAAGCAAATACTGGTTTTCGTTGGGATTTCTTATTTCATAGTGCTTTTGCTGTCTTTGCAGGTTGGTATTTTATTGTTAGAAGAAAATATGAAGATAAAATTTATTTTCAATTATTTAATACTTACCTCATTTGTAATGGCTTTTGGGTTTTAGTGATTAGAGCCAATTATTCTAATAGATTTGCTTATTTATCGTGGTTTATGATGGCTATTGTTATTATTTATCCAATGTTAAAACAACGTTTCTTTAAAAACCATCATTTAATGATTGGTAAAATTATTTTAGCCTATTTTGCCTTTACTTTTTTAATGTATAAACTTTACTACCAACAATAATTATGAATACAAAAACCATTACCGTTTTTACGCCAACATATAACCGAGCATATTGCTTAGACCAATGTTATGATAGTCTGGTTAGGCAAACTAATAAAGATTTTGTTTGGTTAATTATAGATGATGGTTCTACAGATAATACAAAAGAAGTTGTAGATTCTTGGATTAATGAATCTAAAATCGACATTCAATACCATTATCAAGAAAACCTAGGAATGCATGGTGGTCATAATGCTGCATACCGGTTAATAGAAACAGAATTAAACGTATGTATTGATAGTGATGATTTTATGCCTGATAATGCTATTGAAAAGATTCTGGAAAATTGGTTAAAAATTAAAGATGAGCCGCAATATGCAGGTTTTATAGGTTTGGATGCTGATAAAAAAGGGAACATTATTGGAACTAAAATCCCAGAGCATATCAAAAAAACAACTTTAATAGATCTTTATCAGGTACACGGAATACATGGTGATAAAAAATTAGTGTATAGAACTGAAGTAGTAAAAAAATACCCTCCCTACCCTATTTTTAAAGAAGAACGTTTTGTTCCACTTGGTTATTTATATCAACAGATAGATCAGGATTATTTTTTATTTCCTGTGAATGAAGTATTCTGTATTGTGGAATATATGCAAGATGGTTCTAGCTTAAATATGCTAAAACAGTATCGTAGACATCCTAAAGGCTTTGCATTCTCGCGACGAGTAGAAATGAAATATGCAAAAACATTTAAAGAACGATTTAAAAAAATTATACATTATGTATCCAGCAGTTTTTTATCAAAAAATTGGAGTTTTATTAAGGAATCCCCTAAAAAAGTTTTAACAGTGTTAGCAATCCCTTTTGGTTTGGCATTATATATCTATATACGATTAAAAACTAAAAAAAATGCTTGAGAAACAAAATAACTCAAAACCAATACGAATACTTCAAGTGTTAACCATTATGAATCGGGGTGGTGCTGAAACAATGGTAATGAATTATTATCGAAATGTAGACACTACAAAGGTTCAATTTGATTTTCTGCTGCATAGACAAGAAAAAGGAGTTTTTGATGATGAAATTGAAAGCTTAGGCGGTAAAATATATCGTTTATCTAGTATCAATTTCAAAAATTTATCAAAGTATAAAAAAGAGTTAGATTATTTTTTTAAAAATAATCATTACGATATTATTCATTCTCATCTAAATGCTCTAAGTATTTTTGTTTTACAGGCTGCTAAAAACAATAATATTCCTGTACGAATAGCGCATAGTCATACCAGTTTATACCGAGTAAATCTAAACCCTTTTTCTAAAAATAGACATAGTCTAGATTTTATTTTTAAGTTTTTTGCTCAAAATTTTTTTAAACTAAAAATAAAAAAATATGCTAATCATTATTTTGCTTGTGGTTTAAAGGCTGGTAAATGGTTATTTGGAACTAAAGTAAATTTTACTATTATTAATAATGCCATAGATGCAAGTAAATTTAGTTATAATGAGAAAATAGCTTTGAGCATTAAAAAAGAACTTGGTATAGAAGGAAAAAAGGTAATTGGCCATGTTGGTAATTTTGTTCCTGAAAAAAATCATCCCTTTTTAATAGATGTTTTTAAAGCATTTAAAAAGATACAAGATGATACCGTATTGCTTCTAGTAGGTGGAGGTAACATAAGCCCTATTCAAAATTTAGCGATTCAAATGAATATTGCTGATGATGTACATTTTTTAGGAGTTAGAAATGATGTAATTGATTTGTTACAAGCTATTGATCTATTTGTATTCCCTTCAACCAACGAAGGTTTGCCTGTAACACTCATTGAAGCGCAAGCAGCAGGATTAAAAATAATAGCATCGGATGAAATATCGCAAGAATTGAAAATAACAGATTTAATACATTTTATATCACTAAAAGAAACTACTGAGCTTTGGGCTAAAAAAATCTTAAATGAACTCTATTATGATAGAGAGAACACAAACGAAATGATCATTAAAGGAGGTTATGATATTAAAAGTAATGCGAAATTACTTCAAGAATTTTATATCTCAGAATTACAAAAAAATCCATAAAATAAATTCATAATTTCTCATAATGAAAAACGCCTACAAAATCGAAATGATTTCATAGGCGCATTGCATTATATATATTTAAAGTAATATTATTTAGCTTCCGCTATATTTATTTCTCTACACAATTATTTTCACTGATACTTACATTAGTTAAACTAACTCCTTCTCTTATTTTAACGCAATCTATTCGTAATGGCGTTTGAGAAGTATAAATAACCATGTCATTATTTATAAAAGAAGAACCTGGAGTATCATTATTAAATAATAAAGCATTACTACCAATAAAACCATCAAAAGAATTTCCTGTAAAATTCATATTGCTCCCTCCAGTGACTTGAACAGCTCCTAAACTGTTTTCTATAACATTAATAGAGTTAGCACCAAATAAACTAGGTGGCGCTCCTGTATCTGTACCAGAAATTACACCGGTAACACTATTATTTCTTAATACAAAGTTAGCATCGCCTGGGTTATCCCATTCATTCCCTAATACTAGCGCAAAAAAGCTTCCTTCTAACATTTCTATTGTATTACCTTCTATAAGCACATTAGTTACCGTATTACTAGAAGCTATTGCTCTATTGCTTGCTCTAATAATATTATTTGTTAAACTTACATTAGAAGTACCTTGGCTTGTATTAACAGCTCCAGGCCCAATAGCAACTGCTACTACTCCTTCAAAAGTATTATCATTAACCGTTGTTCCGTTACCTACTAAAGTTATTGCAGTTCCCTTACTTTTTACTGTATTTCCATAAATTTCATTTCCAAAAACGAAATCAGTTCTGCCTATATTTTCTGCACTTCCAGCCGAAATCCCACCACCAATTAATGTGTTATTTCTAATAATTACACCATCTGCAGTAAAAAATCCAACACCACCATCTATTAGTTCATTATTTTCAAAAACAATAGGACCATTGGCATGAGATATTTGGAAACCACCAGCTCTAGGGTTATCTTCTGGGTTATTAAGAATCTGCTTATTATTTCTTAAATAAATATGACTTACTTTTTCGAATTCTACTAATTCACCAGATTCATTTCTACCTCTAACTGCTTCAATATTAAAATCTGAACTAGGTGCTGTGCCATCTGATCCAGCAGTATTAGCTCCACCATCAATAAATTCGTTATTTTCAATAAAAATCTGTTCAGCGTTTGTAATTACTAAATTTGTTCTTCTTGCTCTTATAAATTTATTATTTCTTATTATAATATTTTTAGAACGGATATGTCTAGGATCAAAGTAGAAAAAGACACTACTAATTACAAGACAATCACCAGCAGGGTCCATAAAAGTTACTCCATCTATAATAATATCTTGCCCTCCTTTAATAGACATAGTATTTACCCATTCATGAGTTGGTCCTGTAGCACCATCAGAATCTACAAAATTTGAATTATAATCATGTTCATCTCTCTCTCCATGTAAAGTACCACCTGTTACTTTAATATTACTTTCGTTAAATATAGCTAATAAATCAGGTCTAAAATGTCCATTAGGCTGCATACGTATATGCGTGTTATCAGACATGTTTAGGTGAAAATTTGAAGGTAAATTAATTGCATGAAATTCAGGAACATCATCTATTAATAGACCATCAGTCTTAAAAAAGGCATCAAAAGTATCTATTTGAAATTCATAACCACCAATACTAACTATTTTAGCAAATAAATTTTCTAAGACATCTCTGTTATGGAATGCAGTTTCATCATCAACCTGGCCTTGCACAATATCCCATCTAGACGGGTGAAATTGAAAAACTTCGCTAATTAAAGTAACATCACCTGTTACTTCTAATTCGTAGTTTAATAAGTCTCCATCAATTTTTCCAGAAGCTGCAAAATTTAATGTTCCATTAATTATCTCTCCACCATTAAATTCTAAGGTTACCCCTTCTGGTAAGTTTATAGTTGCACCTCCTAAATCTAGTTGACATTCGATGGCTAATGTAGTATTGGCTGCAATATCAGCTATTGTATAATCACAAGGAGTTTCATTAACATCCATTTCATCAATAACTGGATCTTCAGTTACGGGATCTGAATCTCCTGTTTCAATACTGTCTTCTATTATGCCAGACAATAAGCCTTCTGTTGTACAAGAATTTATAGTGATAAGGGTAAGTAGGTAAAAAACTAAAAGTTTAACTGTAAAAATCTGAGGTTTCTTCATTACGTTTCTTTTATTTGTTCAAATATTATTATTTATAACGTAGTAATCGTCTAATTGTTGATATTTTTCGATAAGTTACACTTTCAGTTACGACAAATCGCAAAATTTGGATTTTCGTTTGGTTTTTTTTAACATAAAAATCGATGAATTACTAATGTTGCAGCAAAGCATTTTTTCCGAAAAACAGTGGATAAGTAAAAAAACGATATAATTTATTCTAGAATTTTGATAAAGTGATACTTAAAAATAAAAATATTTAAAATATAATGCCTATTAAGTCCGTTAAATACCTCAACTATAATTAATAAATGATTTTATATAGTATTTTTGGAATTTTATAATATTAAAATTTAATATTTCATTAACCTTGATATATAAATAATACTGTTCTATATTTTCTGATAAAACAATATTTACCAATTGCTAAACAAATTTTAGTGTTTAAAAAAAGTAAAACTTAAAAAAAGACCTTCATTAATGTGCGGAATTAACGGATTTATATCTAAACCAAATTCAGAAAATGATATTGATATTAATATCATGAATGATTTAATTATTCATAGAGGTCCAGACGATGATGGTGTTTTTAATGAAGAGAATAAGGAGTATACTATTTCTCTTGGAATGCGAAGGCTCTCAATTATTGATCTACATTCTGGAAAACAACCCATTTTTTCTGATGACAAAAAGTTAGTTATCGTTTTTAATGGTGAAATATATAATTATTTAGAGTTAAAAAAAGATTTAGAAAAAAAGGGAGTTACGTTTAGAACCAATAGCGATACTGAAGTTATTTTAAAATTATATGAACATGAGGGTGTTACATCATTTAAAAAATTAGACGGTATGTTTGGTTTTAGTATTTATGATAAAACCAAAAAAATGGTCTTCATAGCTCGTGATTTCTTTGGAGAAAAGCCATTATATTATCATCAAAATGATAATGGTCTCATATGGGGTTCTGAATTAAAATCAGTAATAAAAAAAATAGGGAGGAAACCTAAAATAAATACGAAAGGATTAAATCTTTTTTTTAGTTTAACTTACATTCCTGCTCCATATACCATATATGATGATATATTTAAATTAAATGCAAATCATTATATCGCATACGATCTAAGTACACATACTCATGAAATTCATGAAATAGCTAAAGACATAATTCCTGAATCCAAATCTGACCTTACTTTAAATGAAGCAAAAAAAGAAGTTAGGAGGCTTGTTTACGATAGTGTAACTAGTAGATCTATTTCTGATGTTCCTTTAGGTACTTTTCTTTCTGGTGGTGTAGACTCTTCTATTGTTTCCTTATGCTTAGCTCAAGAAAAATCGCAACCCATAGATACTTTCTCTATTGGTTTTCAAAAAAAATCTTATGATGAGTCAGATAAATCTAGGATAGTAGCAAAAATGATTGGAAGTAAGCATCATGAGTTTATTATTAGTGAAAAAGACTTAGAGAAAGATGTAGCTAAAATTATATTGAATTTTGATGAACCATTTTCAGATTCATCATCATTACCCACATTTTTAGTAGCTAATAAAACTAGCACCCATGTAAAAGTTGCTCTTACTGGTGATGGTGGAGATGAAATGTTTGGAGGATATAATAAATATTATATGGGGAAAATGAACCAAAGGTATACAAGTATTGTTCCCAAAGGGTTTCATAACATGATCCAAAAAACAACAGCTCCATTTTTAAAAACATCAAATGATAATAGAGGAAAACGTTTTTTAGCCAAAAAGTTATTAAATTCTATAGATTATAATGGCGGATACTATTGGGATATTATATCACTTGGATTTAATAATAATACACTAAACAACTATCTATTACCAGAAAAAACAGATACAACCATATTTAATTATTATAAAGAAAAAACAGGGATAAAAACTCCAACTAGTCTCACTGATTTTAGAATCATAGATAAACATATGAGTTTAGAAGGAGATATGCTAGTAAAAGTTGATAGAACAAGTATGCTAAATTCTTTAGAATGTAGAGCGCCATTTTTAAATAAAAAAATATGGAACTATGCCAATACACTCCCCGAAAAGTTTTTAATGAATGGATGGGATAAAAAATTTATTTTAAAAGATGCATTTAAAGATCAGTTCCCTGAGCATTTTTTAGATAAAAGTAAAAGTGGATTTGGAGCACCCGTTGGTGATTGGTTAAAATCTACTTTTAAAAAAGAATTAGAAAGTTACTGTGATGAAAAAAGTATTACAGATCAGAATATATTTAACCCAAGCGCCATAAAAAAATTAGTAATGAATCATATCTCTGGGAAAGAGGATAATACATTTAAAGTTTGGACATTTTATTGTTTTCAAAAATGGTACTATAATACATACAAAACAATATAAAAAAGATTATTTTTGATATCATTACTTTGAAAAGTAATGGTATCGATAATTTTTAATGTATACATCATAATTTATGGATCAAATAAATGAATTATGATATTTTCAATAAAAAAACTAAATCATATTTATTTTGAATATACTTTTCACTTGCGCAGGAAGAAGAAATTATCTGATTAATTATTTTAAGCAAGCGCTAAAAAATAATGGAAAAGTAATTGCTGTTGATACACAAATGACAGCTCCAGCACTAGTTGATGCTGATATTAGTATTGTAGTTCCTTCCATGTATGATACAAATTATGTTGAGGCATTATTAGAAGTTGCTAAAAAACATAATGTAAAAGCTATTATTTCTTTACACGATTGTGAGCTTCCTATTTTAGCAAACAGTAAAGATAAATTTGAGGCACAAGGAACTAAAGTAATTATCTCTGAAAAGAATGTTATTGACATCTCACAAGACAAATGGCAGACCTATCAGTTTTTTAAATCTATAGATGTAGCTACTCCAAAATCTTACATAACTGTTGATAGTGCTATAAATGCCTTAAATAATAAGGAGGTGAGTTATCCACTAATTGTAAAACCTAGGTTTGGTAGTGGCTCTATAGGTGTTTCTATTGTGACAAATGAAGAAGAATTAATTCTTTCTCATAAATTACAAAGCCTACAATTAAAAAATACAATATTAAAAAACTTTTGCTCAAACGATATTGATAAAAATATTATAATTCAAGAGAAAATTGTAGGAATAGAATATGGCATAGATATTTTAAATGATTTTAATGGTAATTATTACAATTCATTTGTGAGGCAGAAATTAGGGATGCGTTCTGGCGAAACAGATAAAGCAGTTTCTATTATAGATGAAAGGTTTAATGCTGTTGCTAAAAAAATAGCGCAACATACCAAACATATTGGAAATATGGATTGCGACTTTTTTGTTTCAAATGAAAAAATATACTTTCTAGAAATGAATCCTAGGTTTGGAGGTGGATATCCTTTTTCTCATGAAGCTGGCATAGATATTCCTGCTATTTATTTAGCTTGGTTAGAAGGGAATGATCAAGTAGATAAATTTAATAATTACCAGTCAGGTATTGGATTTTCTAAATGCGACCGATTAATTAAAATTAATTAAAGCGTAGATTGTTATTAATATGAGTAAAAAATTAATACGTATTACAACTGTCTGTGGCTCTTTAGAAATTTTATTAAAAGGACAGCTCAAATTCATGTCTAACTATTTTAATGTTATTGCTATGTCTTCTCCTTTTGGTGATAGGCTAAAAAAAGTAGGAATTAATGAATCTGCAACTACAATTCCTCTTGAAATGACAAGAAGAATAACACCCATAAAAGATTTAAAAGCGACTTGGCAGTTATATAAAATTTTAAAAAAAGAAAAGCCAGATATTGTGCATACCCATACTCCAAAAGCAGGTACAATTGGTATGTTAGCTTCATATTTAGCTAGGGTCCCAAATAGGTTACATACAGTAGCGGGGCTTCCATTACTAGAAATTAAAGGATCAAAACGTATTCTTTTAAACTTAGTGGAAAAAATAACATATCGATGTGCTACAAAAGTATATCCGAATTCTTTTGGATTAAAAAAAATCATTATTGATCTTAAATTTACAACTCCAAAAAAAATGAGAGTTATAGGAAATGGAAGTTCTAATGGTATTGATACAAATCATTTTGATCCAGCTTTATATAATGATGAAGAGAAATTAAATTTAAGAAGTTCCCTTTCAATTGATAAAGAAGACTATGTATTTATATTTGTAGGTAGAATAGTTACAGATAAAGGTGTTAATGAACTTGTGACTAGTTTTAAAAAATTAAATAAGCAGCACAAAAACACTAAGTTGTTATTAGTTGGCGAATTTGAAACAAGTCTAGATCCATTACATAAAACTACCTTGCAAATCATTGAAAATCATCCAAGCATTATTAAGGTTGGATGGAAAAAAGATGTAAGACCTTATTTTTCAATTGCCAATATATTAGCTTTTCCGAGTTATAGAGAAGGTTTTCCAAATGTTGTGATGCAAGCGGGCTCTATGGGTCTTCCATCAATTGTTACCGATATTAATGGATGTAACGAAATTATTACTGATAATGAAAACGGGTATATAATACCAGTAAAAAACATTGAAAAACTACACGAAGCTATGTTACTAGCTTATAACAAGCATAATCCTAATTTTTTAAAAAAAGAACATATTAGAACTCAAATCACTACCAGATATGAAAGAAATTTAATTTGGAATGAATTATTGAAAGAATATAAAGCATTACCAAACTAAAAATTTAGAATATTAGAAGTACTAAATGTTACAACGTATAAATAACACTTTTGCATACTATAGAGACGATTTGTTTCCGCTTTTAGGTGGTGGAAATAAAGCTAGAAAAATGATGTCTTTGCATACAACTATTTCCAATGATTTGTATACTGCTATTGTCACTACAGGTGGAATACAATCTAACCATTGCAGAGCAACAGCTCTTTACTGTCAGAAGTTTAATTTAAAATGTACCCTAATTATTCATGGGGATGAAAAAAAGTTTAAAGAACAATCTGGCAATGCAAAATTAATTAGAGATACAGATGCAAAAATTGTTTTTTGTAATGCAACTGAAATTTCCAAATTAATGGATAATGCCATGTTTGCATACAAAAATGAAGGAGAAAAACCGTATTATCTTTATGGTGGTGGACATTCTATAGACACTACAAAAGGGCATATAGAGGTGTTTAACGAAATTTCTAAAAATAATTTTATACCAGATTATATTTTTTTAGCTTCAGGAACTGGCTCAACACAAGCGAGTATTTTGGCTGGTATTACTAAATATAATTTACAAACAAAAGTAGTAGGTATATCGGTTGGAAGAACTAAAGAACGAGCTGAAAAGATAATTGAAGATTTTTACATAGAAATCTGTGAAAAATTTAAAATTGAAAAGAGAAACGATATCGTTACTGTAGAAGACAAATTTTTATGTGGTGGATATGAGCAATATAATGATGAAATAGCTAAAATTACAGCCAATTCAATCACTACAAATGATATTATTTTAGATACTACATATACTGGAAAAGCATTTTATGGTATGCAAGAGACCATTAAAAATAAAGCCTTAAAGGGAAATATTCTTTTTTGGTATACAGGCGGTATATATAATTATATGGCGAGAAACAACTATTAATTTTTATAATAATTAACCTTTTATTTATATTTGATTGACATTTAATTTTATAAGAAATAATGTATAAAAAAACCTTTAAAAGACTTGTAGATTTTCTTATTTCTATTTTTGGTATGATTGCACTCTTACCTTTTTTTGTACTTATTTCCCTTGTTTTACTTTTTATAAATAAAGGAAGGCCATTTTTCTTTCAAAAAAGACCCGGTAAAGGAGAAAAAATATTTAGCATTATTAAATTTAAATCAATGACAGATGCTAAAGATAGTAATGGAGCATTACTACCTGATGAAAAAAGAATTACTCTTTTTGGCAATTTTATAAGAAAAACATCTCTTGATGAAATCCCCCAATTAATAAATGTTATTAAAGGAGACATGAGCATTATTGGACCAAGACCGCTACATGTAAAATACCTGCCTTATTATACTGAAAAAGAAAGCATAAGACACACTGTTAGACCTGGTATAACAGGATTAGCCCAAGTATCTGGAAGAAACTTACTTCAATGGGAAGATAGATTACAAAAAGACATTGAATATGTTGAGAATTTATCTTTTACAACAGATTTAAAAATATTTTTTAAAACAATTTTAAAAGTAATTACAGCAAAAGATGTTGCTATGGAAGCCAGTTCAGGGCTTTTAGATTTAGATGATTATAGAAAATTAAACCAATGAGTTTCTTAAACAAATTAAGATATAGTGCTTTTTGGGCAATAGATAGTATTAAAGGTGGTGCTATAAAAAAAGATTTAAACGATCTTACCGAAAAATTTAAAATTAAATCATTTAAAGAATTACAGCAAAAAAATGCCCCTCTTATAAAAGATTTACTAAATCAAGTTGTTAATTCTAGTCCTTTTTATAAAAAATATGACTCTTTTAAAAGCTTAAATGATTTTCCTGTTGTTAATAAATTAATTGTAAAGGAGAATTTTAATACCATAAACATTAGTGACAAAAATGTAAGAACAGTAAGCTCTAGTGGTTCTACAGGTATTCCTTTTAAAATTTATCAAACAAAAAGAAAAGTAATACGAAATAAAGCTGATGTTATTTTTTATGGTAGTTTGGGTGGTTACACTATAGGGGAGCGATTATTATTTACCCGATTATGGTCTGATCATTATAAAAAAAATACTTTTTTTGCTAAACTGTTAAATCTAGAACAAATAGATGTCCGTAACCTAACTGATAGTTATGTTTTAAAGCTTATTAAAAAAATCAGTAAAGATAGATCGCCAAAATGTTTGTTTGGTTATCCTTCTGGTTTCGAAAAAATATGCGCTTCACTACAAAAAAATAAAATAAAACCAATTAATTGTAATATAACATCAATAATTGCTACCTCTGAAAGTTTAAATGATTATGTAAAAGACCAAATGGAGTATTATTTTAATACACCTGTTGTTTCTAGGTACTCTAATGAAGAAAATGGAATTCTATCCCAACAAATGATTGGTGAAAAAGCGTTTACAATCAATTGGTCTAGTTTTTATGTTGAAATATTAGATTTAGAAAAAGATACTCCAGCAAAAATGGGAGAATTAGGCCGTATCGTTGTTACCGATTTATTTAATTTAGCTACCCCAATGATCCGTTATGATACAGGAGATGTTGGCAATTTCTGCAATTTTGAAAACGATCAAATCCCTAAATTTGAGATTGTACAAGGTAGAATTAAAGATATTTTATACAACACAAAAGGTGAGGTTATAAACCCGTTTGTTGTTTATGTAGAAATTTATAAATTTCCAGAATTGGAACAAGTACAACTTGTACAAATGTCAAAAACAGCTTATGTTTTTAAGGTAAACTGTGCGTTACCTTTCCAAAGAGAAAAAGAATTTATTTCACTATTTAAAGGGTATTTAGGGCATGATGCAATTATTGAAATTGAGTATGTAGACGAAGTTCCTCTTTTAAAATCAGGAAAGAGAAAGATTATCTTAAATTTATCTGACCAAAATTAAATTTCTTCTAAAATTTCTTTAAAAGCAGGATGATTTTTAAACCCACCATAACTATATTCACCAGCTATTAAAGCTGCATTATAATTACCTTCAATAATCATAGGTCCATTTGGTGTTATAGCAACGTCCCAACCTATAAGCCTATTGGGAATATGGCTTGCAAATTTTTTGCATAAAACCAAAGCTTCACTAAAAAATGGGATTTCAAAACCAGAAATTTTAACATGAGATGTTGGATGCTTATCTATTAATTTACTACCATTAATCATTGCAGTAAATCCCTTATCATGTAACTTCCCTTTATCAAAATAAATAGGAACAAAAAAACCACCAGCATCAACATTATCTACATAACTATCTCCTGAACCAAAACGCATATAACCTCCTAAAATCTGGATAGTATTAGTTTTGTCTATATACGTTTCTATACGAACTGTATTAATACTGTTAGGAAATATTTGACTTACTTTTTCATGCTGATCTATACCCTCTTGAAAAATGAAAGAAGCATTTTTAATATCATCCCATATGATTTCACAAGTAGCGTTTATACTATTTTTAGTGATTAAAAAAATATCTTTACCTCCCTTAGATTCGCAAGCTTTTACGAATACTTTTTCTATATTATGGTGTAATTTAAATAGACTATTACAAAGTTCTATGAATTGCGCTACATTGTTTACCGTTTGTTGTTTGCCATCTAAAATAAAACTATTATAAAGATTATAGCACAATAAATTAGGTGTTTCCAATTTGTTTTCTTGACAAAAAAGCGCAAAATTGAGTTTATTTTTAAGTATATTTTGTGTGTGCTTACGTTCTAATTTAGAAGAAAAAATAATACTATAAAACTCCTTTAAACTCATATAATTCCTAGCATCGAGCGTATTATCATTTTTGTAAAAAAATCTGCCAAAATAAAATAGGGGAAATTCTTTTTTTGCTATTATCAATTGAAATACTTCTTTTGACATTTTCCACCAACTCTTTTTGTCTTTGTCTTTTAGGAAAATTAAAATTCTTTTAAAAGTATTTTTCATCAAGGTTTAAATTAAATAATAACTGATAATTCTTAAGAATTCGAAATTAGTAAATACTGAATTAATTACAGCCTAAATCTGCCTTAGATTGATCATCATTATTAGGAAAACAAAAACCAGAATTAATACTTTCGGGTACATATCTAATTAGATTGGGATCTCTTAAACTATTTTCCAAAAATAGTGTAAGGGCAGTTATTTGTGCGTCATCCAAATTAATGGTTCCAAATTGAGAAGCTAAATTAGCAGTAGTAACTTCGTTACTTTGCGGAACGCCACTATTTTTATATTCCACAACACTCTTTACCGAATTAAATGTACCACCATGACCAAAAAATTTTGCATCTACTAAATTATAAAGCGTAGGTGTTTTAAATTTGTAATCATCTGATGCATTTTTAGTAAAACCTCCTCTACCCTTTTTTACATCTTCAAATTTAACTAAATCTAAAACTACTGTTTCTCCCGAAATTTCAAAATCTTCCATACCAAAAGCATGAAATTCTTTATCTTTTAAAGCAGGCCCTGTATGGCACTCATAGCATTTACCCTGACCAAAAAATACAATAGCTCCTTCTTTTTCTGGAGTTGTAAGAGCGTTTTTATCCCCTTTTAAATATTTTTGCCAAGGTGCTTCGTTTGCTAATAATGTTCTATTATATGCAGCTATAGCTAAAGCTCCCGTTTTTCTAGAATACCTATCTTCTAAAGGAACATCCGGAAAAGCAGCATCAAATAATTCTTTATACCCGTATGTGTTTACAAAATTTTCGTCAACAAGTAACCTATGCGCATTTTGTCCTTTCATTGCCTGTACTTCAATACCCTGAAAACCTTCTGCATTTTCAGGTATTTCTTCCCAATTTGCTTCGGTTCCTACATTTGTTCCAGTTCCACCAAATTTTCCATCCCAAAGCATTACATCTTGATATGCTAAATTTAAAAGTGTAGGGGGTTTTACAGCTTGTAAATCTACAGAATCAATTGGCATGGCTGTATTAATAATTCTTCCTTCTCCTTTTAGTCCAAAACCAATGCCTCCTTCTCCAATTCCTTGCCTTAAGCCAGAACTAAAACCAGATGCTACTGGATGGCATGATGCACAGGTATATTGCCCTAGCGTTTGCTCTCCCATTTTTGGTGCCCCACCTAAAGCAGTCTCATGTAATAATAATTTACCCAATGCTACTTTTTCTTGTGAGATAGGGTTCAATGGATCTTGAGGTATGTTTACAAAATCGTTACTCTCTGGTAATATAAAAAAAGAAGCTCCTTCTCCATCCGATGCTACATCTAGCAAATCTGAAAGAGCATTATCCAATACATTTTCATTTGGAACTTCAGTATATTCATCATCTTTATTACATGCAGTTAGCATGAATAATATAGGAATTAAAAAAAAGATGTTTTTGGTCTGTTTAAAAGTTAAGTTTAGCATTCTTACGGTTTTTTTTTCAAAATAGTATCACAAAAGTATCACATTTTAAAAACAAGCATTATAAAGTTCTCTCAAATGCACATTTAATCGATATATGATACAAAAAACAATTCAATTCGTTTTATATCATATACCAATTTATAAATTCACAAATACTATATTTTTTTGGAAATAGTAATTAGCCTATTACTGATACAACTAGAAATTGCTAAAAAATAAAATTTTACACTAAAAGAAAATTGATAATTAACATAATTAGCGTAAAAAACTTGGTTAATTATATTAAATTTATGGATTTTATAATTTCGTTTAATTATTAAAAAAACTTATTAAACAAATATTCCAAACAATAGTAGTTGTACTATAATCAATGAAGAAAAAAATTATACGAATCACAACAGTTCCTTTGTCTCTTGGTGGCCTATTAACTGGGCAGATTAAATTTATTTCCAATTATTACGAAATTATTGGCGTTTCTTCAACTGGGCATGGTAATTTATCGCTACAGAATTATGGGAATAAAGAAGGTGTTAAAGTCATTCCTGTAGAAATGACTAGAAAAATAACTCCTTTAAAAGATTTAAAAGCCGTTTGGAAATTATACAAAATATTTAAAAAAGAAAAACCATTTATTGTACATTCACATACCCCTAAAGCAGGAACCCTAGCTATGTTAGCCTCATATATGGCAAAAGTTCCTCATAGACTGCATACAATAGCTGGTTTACCACTATTAGAAGCTATTGGAAGTAAAAGACGGCTTTTAGATATTGTAGAAAAAATGACTTACTTCTGCGCTACTAAAATTTATCCTAACTCACATGGCCTAAGAGATATTATTATAAAAAATAAATACGCTAAATCAGATAAGCTTAAAGTGCTAGCGAATGGAAGTTCTAATGGTATTGATATACATCATTTTGATCCCTCGCTTTACAACGCTAAAGAAAATTTAAAACTTAAAGATAGTCTTGATATAAAAACAGAAGATTTTGTTTTTCTTTTTATAGGACGATTGGTAAAAGATAAGGGAATTAATGAATTAGTGGAAGCTTTCAATAGCCTGTCTGAAGAAAATAAAAAAATAAAATTATTACTCGTTGGTGGCTATGAAAGTGATTTAGATCCTGTGTTACCAAATACTGAATATCTTATAAAAACAAGTCCAAACATTATAAGTGTTGGTTGGCAAAATGATGTACGCCCATTCATAGCAATTTCAGACGTACTTACTTTTCCAAGCTACAGAGAAGGATTTCCAAATGTAGTTATGCAGGCTGGAGCCATGGGTATTCCTTGTATCGTTACTAATATAAATGGTTGTAATGAAATTATTATTGAAGGAAAAAATGGAACGATTATACCAGTTAAAGATACTAAGCAACTTAGTACAAAAATGTTACAAATAGCAAATAGAGAATTTTTATTTGATGCTAAGGTTTGTAGAGACTTAATTACAAAAAAGTACGATCGGCAAATTGTTTGGGATGCCATATTATCAGAATACAATAGTTTAAACTAAGCAATAGCTTTTTAAGCAACAGAAATATTCATTTTATTCAAAAAACAATATAAAATTATAATTGTAATACATGTATAGTCAATTTTACAAAAAAATAATCTTACTTTGTAAAAAAACCAACGTCTATATCAACATTTTTATCGTAAATAAAACCAGATCAATTATAAAGTTGAATTTGGCTATAGTTAAATAATATACTGATAATATTGATATTAATATAAAAACCAAACCACTTTTATTGTTATATGAATTACAAAAGTCACATAAAACCATTATTAGACTACTCCATAGCTTTTGCAGTTCTAGCATTATTATCGCCAATAATTATCATTACCACAGTTTTATTGTTTTTTTTAAATAATGGCAAACCTTTTTTCTTTCAGAATAGACCTGGAAAAAAAGAGAAAATATTTAAAATTATTAAATTTAAAACTATGAATGATAAAACTGATCATAATGGAATTTTATTGCCAGATACAGAGCGCTTAACTACTTTTGGAAAAATAGTGCGCAAAACTTCTATAGACGAATTACCTCAATTATTTAATATTTTAAAGGGAGAAATGTCTCTAATAGGGCCTCGACCATTACTACCACAATACCTTCCTTTTTATTTGAAAAATGAACAAAAAAGACATAATGTAAAACCTGGTATTACTGGTTTAGCACAAGTTAACGGGCGAAATAATATAAGTTGGGATACCAAACTTAAATATGATGCTGATTATGTTGATAATTTAACTTTTAAAATGGATATCAATATTTTATTCAAAACATTCTATAAAGTAATCACTTCTAAAGATGTAGCTGCAGATAATTCAAAAGTAGAAGTGTTGCTAAATGAATTAAGAATTAATGATGCAAGACTAGGTAATATTAAATAAGTAATCTAGGCTATTATACAGTGTATAAAGTAAAATAATAAAATGAACAAAATTCTAATTATTGGAGCTTCAGGTCATGCTAAAGTAGCAATAGACATCATAGAAAAGGAAGGTAAATACAAAATTTTTGGTATCATAGACACTTTTAAAGAAAAAGGTGATTCTGTATTTGGTTATGAAATATTAGGAACTGAAAAAGATATTACTAAAATTATTTTAGAAAATAGAATTTTAGGAGGATTTATAGCAATAGGCGATAATTGGTCTAGATATACTATATACAAACAAATCAAAAAATTAAATACAGATTTTGATTTTATATCTATTATTCACCCACATACATGTATCGGAAAAGGTGTAAAAATTGGAAAAGGTACAGTTATAATGCCAGGAGCTGTATTAAATTGTGATAGTGTTATTGGAGACTTCTGCATTGTAAATACATCTGCCTCTATTGATCATGAGAGTAAAATGGAAAATTTTTCTAGTATTGGACCTGGCGCAAATACTGGAGGAAATGTTTCTATTGGAAAATTTACAGCTATCTCAATCGGAGCTAAAATAATTGAGAATATTACCATAAAAGAGCATACCGTAGTTGGAGCAGGAGCTGTTGTATTAAAGAACATAGAAAATTATAAAGTAGCCTATGGGGTTCCTGCAGTTGAAATACGAGATAGGGTTAAAGGTGAAAAATATCTAGCCAGAAACATGTATTTAGAAACAAAAATATAATTAAATAAATTTCCTGTTTAAACCCCATAATTCCTGTTCATCACTATTTTGTTTAACTCAATTAGCATCTTTATATATATTTAGGTTATAATTTTTTTGTGTTAGGATTAATTACAATAATAAATTAATTATACAATACACGATATTAAAATTACTAACGTTTAATTTATGATGGCAAAATCATAAGAATATAATTAAGATATGCTTAAGTTAAAAAATAAGTCAACAAAATTGTTAATAACAAAAGTGAATAAACAAAACAGCTTATCAATTATAACTTCTAAAAAAGAATGGCAAGCAGCTATTTTAAATGCTGAGACTTATGATTTTTATCATACCTATGATTATCATGAGCTTTCTAAGCTTCGAGGAGAAAAGCAAGTGCTCTTAAAGTATACAGAAGGTAATAAGTTTATTTACTTACCACTTATTATACGAAAAATTGAAAATACTGAATATTACGATGCCACCTCTGTTTATGGATATGCTGGACCTTTACAAAAAAATATTTCTTCTGATTTTAATAATATACATTTTTTAAAAGCCTTGGAAAATTATTTTAAAGATCATAAAATTATATCTGTTTTTTCTCGATTAAACCCTTTCATTGAAAATCAAGAAACGATACTTGGAAACATAGGTGACGTTGTAAAAATGGGGAATATAGTAAATATAGATTTGACTAAAAATTTAGAAGAGCAACGAACAATTTTTTCAAGAACTACAAAACGATATATCAACAAAGCAAATAGATCTTTAGAAGTAAAAATAAGTAACTCCAAAGAGGATATTCTAAAGTTTAAAGAATTGTATCATGAAAATATGAATCGTGTTAATGCACAAGAAAAATATTATTTTGATGAGAATTATCTTTTTAAATTTATAGATAGTAAAGAATACGAAACAGATGTTTTGTATGCCATAGATAACGAGACTCAAAAAATTATTTCTGCAGCTATAATGGTGAAAACCAATAACATTATTCAATATCATATTTCTGGAACAAAAACTAGTTTTTTAAATTTATCACCTATTAGGCTTCTTATAGATAAAACAAGAATTAAGGGTACTTATGAGAATTATAAGTATTTTAATTTAGGGGGTGGTTTAGGTAATAATGAAGATGAGCTTTTTAGATTTAAATCTTCTTTTTCTAAAGATTTTAAAAGTTTTAAAGTTTGGAAGTATATATGCAACAATAGGGTTTATAATGAATTGGTAGAAAAAATGAATATAGTAGAAACAGAAAATAATTTTTTTCCTCTATACAGATATTCAAATAAATAGTTTTAAATTATTGTAATGGCTTTAAAAAACTAAATATTTTTATTTTTTATCGTTTCTTGAGATAAACATAAGGATTTCTTAAACGTTTGATGTTCAGTAAAAAAATCTAAGGTTTTCAAAATACTCTCTATATAGCAAAGTTCAGATCTTATGAATTAAATTCGCGAAAATTAAATCTATGATTGATATAATTAAAATTAAGATCTTACAACAAAGATTTAAAGCCAACGTTATCAAACCTACAGATATCATATAATTCACTAAAATTTAAACTATTTCATAAAAAATAGAATAATCTCAATTATAAATAAATGTTATTCAATTCTTTTGAATTCCTTATTTTTTTTCTAATAATAACAGTTCTTTTCTATAGTATTCCTAACAAGTATAGATGGATATTATTATTATTTGGAAGTTACTATTTCTATATAAAAGTAGAACCCATATTGATTATATTGTTATGGATTTCTACCTTAGTAGACTATTATTGCGGCATAAAAATAGATAGTACTAAATTTAAAAAACGAAAAAAAGCTTTTTTACTAGTAAGTATTGTTGTTAACTTAGGACTACTTTTTTCTTTTAAATATCTAAACTTTTTTATAAATTCTTTTACTTCATTTCTTAATTTTTTAGGGTTTTTAAATGCAAATACTATAGAAACTGGCGCATATAATTTAAGTACTATTCTACTGCCCATTGGTATTAGTTTTTATACATTCCAAACGATGTCTTATACTATAGAGGTATATAGAGGTAATATCAAATCTGAGAAACACTTAGGTAAATTCGCCTTATATGTTGCTTTCTTCCCGCAACTAGTAGCTGGCCCTATAGAGAAAGCAACAAAACTATTACCTCAGTTTAAAAATAAAATATCCATAAATATAGAGAATTTCCGAAAAGGACTGGTATATATGGCTTGGGGTTTTTTTCTTAAACTAGTTGTAGCTGATAGACTTGGTATGTATGTAGATCAAGTTTTTGTAAATTCAGAAATGTATAGTGGTTTACCCTTAATTATAGGATATTGGTTTTTTGGTTTCCAAATTTATTATGATTTTTCTGCCTATACAATAATAGCCATTGGAGCTGCCAAAATTTTAGGTTATGATTTAATGCATAATTTTGACCGACCTCTTTTTGCTACTTCCATACGAGAATTCTGGAAACGATGGCATATCTCATTAATCCAATGGATACATGATTATATATCTGTTCCGCTAAAAGAAAAATTAAAATATAAACAAATTGTTGTTGTTCTGATTGTTTTTTTTATTGTTGGTTTGTGGCATGGAGCAAATTGGACTTTTATCATTTGGGGGCTATTAAATGCATTTTTACTGATCTTAGAAAATTTAACCAATTTTAAAAGAAAACGTCTTTTTAGAAAATTAGGAATATCCAAAAAAATCATTTCATTTGGAGGCTGGCTTATTGGTATAAACTATATTATGTTTACTTTAATTTTTTTTAGAGCAACATCCATATCGCATGCACTACTTTATATCAAAAATATTTTTAAAATCTCTAACCTCCATGTGAATATCCTTGGTAATTATTTTGAGTTGTTTTTATCATTTTTTCTTATAATTATTGTACAAACAATTCATTTTTTTAAAGGAAATCAAAAAATCCATGAAATAGTCTTAAATAGATCTCAAAGTATTAGATGGTGTATGTATATAGCATATATTTTTATTTTTATTTTGCTCGCAGTAAACAGGCAGCATACATTTATATATTTTCAATTTTAAAAATGAAAAAATTTATATTAAAGTTTGGTGTTTTTTGTTTGATATTTATATCAACATACTACTTATTTATTAAAAAACTTTCTGATGGTAATGTAGATATTTATTATAATAAATGTATTAATGAAGCAAAAAGTCTAATTATTGGTACTTCTAGAGCTCAACAAGGTATTTCTCCTGAAATTCTGGAAAAAGAATTACAAAATAAAGGCATAAATACCCCACTAACTAACTTTGCTTTTAACAGTTACCAATCGCCATATGGAGCTGTATATTTAGAAGCTATCAAAAAAAAATTGAATCCAAATTCTAAAAATGGTGTTTTTATACTAACTATAGATTTAAGTAGTTTTGCGAGTCATACTAAAGATGAAAAGGAAATTACTAAGATGGATATGAAAATGATTCCTGGCAAAATAGATAACTTTACATCTGCTCCAAATTATGATTATATCATAAATTGTTATTCACAACCCTTATATCATATTTTTTTAAAAACTAGTGGCTGGGCAAATTTAATAACTCATAAAAATGGTTGGAATGAGGTTAAAACACAGTACAAAAATTCTCAACTTATAACAGATAAAGACATTAAGTTTTGGACAAATAACACTTTAGAATTAAACAAAAAAAGAATAGAAAAAGAATTTATTTCTGAGTATAGAATTAAAAGTTTTATAGAAACAATAACATTTTTAAAAGAAAAAGGTACCGTTTTTATCGTTAGAATGCCTGCTGCACCAGAACTAATTAAATTAGAAAATAGCGTATGGAAAAAATTTGACGTGCATTTTGATAGTATCGCTAAAAAACATAAAGTACCTTATTTTAATTATTCCAAGCATTCAAAAGAATATAAAACATATGATGGCTCGCATCTTTTAGCAGAAAGTGCAAAAAAACTAACCAAACTATTAAGTAAGGATATCAATAAAGAATTGTCTAAATAAAGGTATAGCAAACAAGGTTTAAAGTAATGAATAAAAACCCCTTTACATCTAATACATTTACACAAATTTGGTTAAATCATTTTAACCAAAAGAAGGCTAGGCTTACCTATAACTTTATTCCTGATCTATCTTTTATAAAAAAATCGCTATTCCCATTATATATTAATATTGGCGGCACCAACACAAAAGGGATATGTTACAAGCTTGTAGATAATTCGTTAAAAGAATATAAAAACAAAGTTTTTTTAATTTACGATGTACCTACATACATGAATTTAGAAGCAACTTTAAATAAAAAAAGCAGCTTAAAAATAGATAAACTTAAACAGTACCCTGGATACATATGTGAACTAGAAAAATACAATAGCTTTAATGATTATATGGTATCTGTTGTAAGCAAAAAAAGTAGATATAAGTATAATACATATAAAAAGAGATTAGAGAGTAGTTTTGATATCAATTACAAAATGTTTCATGGTGATATTACAAAAGATGAATATGACTACTTATTTAAAGCGTTTAAATTATTATTACAAAAACGTTTTATTAGTAAAGAAATAATAAATAATAATATTTCTCCAGCTGAATGGAATTTTTACCATACCGTTTCTTATGAAATGATTTTAAAAAAAGAAGCCGCTTTATTTGTAACTTACAATAAGGAAAAACCTATTGGAATTTCTCTTCTCTTTCTTTCAAAAACTACTGTTTTTGATACTATTAGAGTATTTGATATTGATTATTCTAAATTTCGTTTGGGTACACTCTCTATTATTAAACAAATAGAATGGTGTTTTAATAATAACATAAAGAATCTAGACTTCTCTAAAGGCTATTACGAATACAAAAAAAGATGGACCAATAGAAAGTACTTTTTTCAATATCACATTTTGTACGATTCTAAATCATTAATAGCTTCTAGTATAGTTGTTTTTTTAAAAATTTTCTTTTCATTGAAACAATTTCTCAGAAATAAGAATATAAATGTTTTACTACAAAAATTAATATTCACCTTAAAAAAACGAAAAGAAAAAAAATTACTAGAAAATAGAAAATTTCAATATTTAAAAAATATTGAATTACCCAATACCGAAAAACTAATCAATATAGATTTAGAAAAATTAGAAAATATTAGTTTAAAAAGACCTTTTTATGATATCTTGTATACTAAAAAAACATGTGAAAAAATGACAGCATTGTTTAAAGTAAAAGAAATATCTAATCAATATATAATTCAACATAAATCTTTTGTTGAGTTATATGTTCTGAAATAATATAATTTAAACCATCTAATTTGAGTTTTGTACGCAAACTAATTCATAAATACACTCCAACGTACCAAAAGTTTGTTTTCAAACTATTTCTAGAAAATAAAATTCATCCTTATTATGGCAGTGCTATTCAAAATAAATTTAATGCTTCTGAAATAAATATTAAGGATACCCTATCTCCTGTAATATCTAAAAAACATATTCCACACGTTGTTATGGATATTTCAGATTATTTAAAAATACAACCCAGAATTACACCAAATCTAAAGTTTAAAGAAATACAACAATACAAAGGCTACCTAATAAACCTAAGCAATTATACTACTACAGATATCTTCTTATCTGATACTTTAAGTAAAAGAAACATTAAGAACTTAAAGTCTAAGTACAAAAAGTTATTAAACAACAACAAAATTACTTTTAAATGCTACTTTGGAGAAATATCAAAAGAACAATACATTACAATTTTTGAAACTTTTTATGAGTTGCTAGAAAAAAGATTTCATGAAAAAAAAATGTACAATAAAAATTTAATTGAATGGCATTATTTATATCATTTGGTTTACCCTATGATACTGAGCAAAAAAGCATCTTTATTTGTTATTTACAATGATAAAAAACCAATAACGATTACCCTTAACTTTCACTTAAATGGAATTACTTTTAGTCATATTCAGACTTATGACACTAATTATTCTAAATATAATATGGGAGATATTAGTATGTTTAAACAAATAGAATGGTCTTTTAAAAACAACATAACTATATTTGACCTTTCTATGGGGAAAACCTATTATAAAATTAAATGGAGTAATTATGTATATCACTTTAATTATCACATCTATTATAATCCAAAATCAATGATATCGTTATTTTTAAGCTTTATTATTATCTTAAAATTGAAAATCAAACAATTTTTAAGAAATAAAGATATTATTGGTAAGTTTTTTCAATATGATACGTTTTTTTATAAAACAAGAGTAAAGAAATTAAAAAATTATAACTGGAAAGATTCGTTATAATGCATACAAATTATTTAAATCGAGGATTAGAATGTTTTCATTTTTACGTAAAATAAGCGCTACTCCAATAGATTTTTTAGCTATTTTTTTAGAAGAAAGAAACAGTTCTTCTTTTTTTAAAAAAATTGTTAATGTATTATCAAAAAATATTATTTATGATCTTGACGCACCTAAATCTAATACTATAAATAATGGCCCTTACTTAGTTTTTGATTTACCAGACTATTTAAAAACGCAATCATGCAAACCTATAGCAGAAAAAAAGGCGAATTCTTTTAAAGGCTCTTTAATTTATCTTAAAAGTTATGAAAGTTTTGATCATTATTTACAATCAAAATTTACAACAAAAAGAAGATCACAATTAAAAAATTATCAAAAAAGGCTTTCTAATTCTTTTGATATTGAATACAAAATTTTTCATGGAGAAATTACTAAAAAAGAATACGATTATCTTTTTAAAGAGCTCTTTTCCATGCTAGAAAAACGTTTTTTAGAAAAAAAAATGAAAAATGATGGAATACAATATTGGAATCATTTACATCAAACTTTTTTTCCTTTAATACAAAAAAAAGAAGCTATAATTTCTGTTATTTATGAGAATAATAAACCTATCAGCATTAGTGTAAATTGTATTAGAGACAAAATAATTTGCGGTTATGTGAAATCATATGATATTGCTTTTTCTAAATTTTCCATAGGATTTATTGAGCTTTACACGATATTAAAATGGGCTTTTGAAAATAACTTTCATGTTTTTGATTTTTTAAAAGGTCAATATGATTATAAATCTAAATGGGCAGACCATGAATATAATTTTCAAAATTTAATTTTATACAACCCAAAATCATTTAAACAAAGTCTAATTGCATTGTTAACATGGTTTAGAATATATGTTTTTTACACTACAGTTAATTTTCTAAAAAAAATAAAAATTAATGTATTGTTTAATAAATATAAATCTTTGGTCTATCGCATTAAGAATAGAAAAGAAATTAAGAATAGAAAAGAAATCATAAAAAAAACAATACTAAAAGATACTAAGGAAATAGAAGATGCTGAATGCATAGACTTTGCTAGTGAATCCTACTCTTTTTTAAAGAAACCAATTTGTGATTTTGTTTATACTCAAAAAGAGCATATTAACGATATTACTGTTCACAAATTAAAAGCCCCAAATACATTTTGTATAAAAGGAAAAAATAGTACTCTAAAAATAATTTATAATAGATGATTTATGAGTAAATCTATTATACATAAAATTATTTTTTTAGAAGCGTTTTTAAATAAGCATGATCAGTTTCCATACTCCACAAAAATTAGGCATAGAAACAATACATTATTAGAAACACATACAAATGAGGCGATAAAAAATAAGGTAGTATTAATTAATGATGTCCCTAGTTATTTACAATTACATTTCAATCATCAAAACAAAAAACAAAAAACAAAAAAAATAATTACACAACAAGGATATCTAATAGAACTTGAGAAATTTAAACATATAGATGAGTATCTAAATTTTAATTATGGTGCCAAAAGCAAATCTGCTTTAAGAAGATATAAGAATAGATTAGAAAAATGTTTTAATATAACATATAAGGTATACCATGGCGAAATTAATATCCATGAATACAACAGATTGTTTTCTGTTTTAAAGAAATTATTAATTAAAAGGTTTCAAGAAAAAAGAGAAACCAACTATGAGCTTAAACATTTAAACCAATTTCAAGAAGAGGTATATGAAATGATTTTAGCAAAAAAAGCATTTATATATGTTATATACGAAGAAAACAAACCTATAAGCATCCGAATAAATATGCTTAAAAATAAATACGCGTATTACATTTTAAGTGGTTATGATATTGATTATTCTAAATTTCATTTAGGTACTATAGATATGCTAAAAAATATAGAGTGGTGTATTCATAATTCGTTTAGATATTATGACTTATTAAAAGGTTATTATCATTACAAAAAAAAATGGATGACTACTTCTTATGATTGTTATAATTATACTATTTATGACACCTCTTCTATGTCTGCTATAGTACTTGCTAATTTTAAAATACAGAAAGATATCATTCGCTACCAATTATTAAAAAATGCAAAAAAATTAAAGCTATATTCCTTTTTAAAAAAAGTAAAGAAAAGTTTTTTTGGCCTCCGAAAAAAAATAAAAAACCCTAAAGCTATACCAATTAATGATCTAAAAGTTGATGTAGACAATAATACTATTAGCATCGATTTTATAAATGATGAAAAATTCTCTTTTTTAAGAAAACATGTATATGATTTTTTATATTTAAACCAGGAATCTATTGGAAATATAAAAGTCTTTACTCTAGTAAAAAATGATAATTATTTTCAAATAAAAGGAGAACATAAAAGTCAGTGGTTATCTTTAAAACCATAACCTTTCATATAAACAATACGATACATGCTATTACCCCAGAAAAATCGTTTTAGTTTTTTTTTAGATCTATTATTTAAAGATGTAAAAGAACCTATCATAGATTTTGAGGTAATAGAGGGCTATTCTAAAAGTAGTATTTATAGCCATACAAATACTTCCAATCATTATTTAAAAGATAATTACGCTATATATGATTTTCCCGATTATTTAAAAATTCAAATACCTCAAGAAAGCGCTCAAAAGTTAAACATTTTAAATGCCCCTTTATATTCAGGTTACCTTGTTAATTTAAATAGCTATAAAAATTTTGACGATTACATGAGTTTTAATTTTGGAAAAAAAAGTAAACCAAAATTATTAGGGTATCAGAAAAAATTAGATTTGTGTCTTTCGCCAGTATATAAAATGTATTATGGAGAAATTACTAAAAAAGAATATAATTTTCTTTTTAAGGAATTAAAAAGGATGATTAAAAGACGCTTTATTCAAAAAGGAGAACGTAATTATGAAGTAGTTTTTTTAGATTTCTATCAAGAAATAATGTTTCAACAAATACTAACCAAAAAAGCATGTATTTATGCAATTTATGATCAAAAAAAACCTATAAATATTAGTATCGGATTTATTAGAAAACAACTTTTTTTTGCTTTTAATAATTGTTATGATATAGACTACTCTGCATTTAATTTAGGGCACATCAATATGATGAAGCATATACAATGGTGTTTTGATCAAAACATCAAAATATTTGATGTGGGAAGAGGTGATTTTTTACACAAAAGGAGATGGGTAAACGAAACATATCGTTATCAAGAACATATTATTTATAATGATAAACACTTATTAAATAGCTATAAAGCATATTGTAAAAAAATAGTCTTAAAATTAAGATATAGGGCAATACAATTTTTAAAGAAAATAAATCTTCATATCCTATTTGGGCAATTTATGACCTATTATTACAGGAATTCCAAATTATATAAATCGCAGAGAGAAATTAAGATACAACTAGATACGCACAAAATGGCTAGTCATGAAGTTCCAATTAAACAATTAAAAGAAATTGTAATTGATGATAGTCCAAATTCTTTTTTAAAAAAACCTTTAAATGATTTTTTATATAAGAATCGTGAAACTATACATCATATTATAATTTACAACCATCTTCAAGATAAAAACGTTTTTTATATTAAAGGCGAAAAAAGTGCGTTAAAAGTAACGAAGGTTTTATAATATGATAAAGAAGGGATTAAAAAAAATAAACTTACATTATGCTGTTTTACAACAGCATCATATTCCTTCTGTATTTAAAAATCTTACATATTTTAATAATCAGCTTATAAATGATGATCACTCAAAAATAAATGAGATATACTCTATACGGCTAATCCCAAGCTATTTTAAGCTATCCTATAATGATAATACATTACGTACAAAAATAATAAAGCAACAGAATTGGGGTTATGCAATTGAATTAAGTAGCGTTTCTAATGTACCCGAATATTTGAATAATCAGTTTAAAAATACGCCACGTAAAACCATTAAACGATATCTAAAAAGGTTAGAGGGTTGTTTTAATATTGAGTATAAATTATTTCATGGAGATATATCTTTTGAAACCTATCAATTTCTTATGGAATGTTTGCATCAAATGATAATAAATAGATTTCATCAAAGAAAGGAGATACATAAAGAGATACATCAATGGAATGAATTAGTTGAAACCACTTATGAAAAAATCATAAAAAAACAGGCTTCTTTATTCGTTATTTTTAATGAAAGTAAACCCATTGAAATATCACTAAATTACCATTTTGATAAAATTCTCTTTAGTTCTATATCATCTTTTGACATCAATTACTCCAAATTTGGATTAGGCCATGTTGAAATCTACAAACAATTAGAATGGTGTATTCATAATAATTATACTGTTTTTGAAATGGGCGTTGGAGGAATGGATTATAAGCGCAGATGGAGCAATAACATCTACCAATATGAACATTTCATTATATGTTCAAAAAAAGCCGGTATACTTTCTAAAATTAGCTCTAAAATAGAGATTTGTCGAATTCTTCTGAAAGAATATTTAAAAGCAAAAAAAATAAATGAGGCATATGAAAAATTAAAATTATCAGTATCTAAAAGCAAAATTAAGAATACCCCCCAGCATCAGTATATAAGCACTCCTATAAATAAAGAAGATACCGATTTTAATAATCATCAAAAAATTAATTACGTATTAGATGAACATGCCCATATTCAAAAGCATATCTATGATTTTTTATATTCCTATATGGAGCATATTAAGGATATTACGGTATACAAAAATCAAAAAGGCTATTATATTATAGGGCAAAAAAAAAGTGTTTCACTTACTACAACTTGAGTATAATTTCTTGAAAAGTACTACTCCCTTTAATAAAATAGCGCTTAGATGGTGACTTATAAATCTTTATATTTTTAAAATTTTCAAAATTTAAATATTGAAAATCATAAACTGCCTTTCTTAAAAAAGCATATTCAGTTTTTTCTATATGTATTATAGTTAAGCCTTTTATAGATTTATTTTCTGAAGCCTCTAAAAAATTATAAGTTGTTGCATGTGTATATGCTCTATATTTTACAATTTTCTTTTGGGAAAGCATTTTAAATAACTTTTTTAAAAATAGAATCTTATTTTGATTGAAAAACTCCTTTGAATAACTCAAACCATAAATAGTTTTTGCTTTTATACTATTCTTATATAAACGTTTATCATAAAAAATATGACTTTCAAAATTATAAATTGTATTACTCCAGTCATTCTTATACGCTAAATCACCCCATTCAAAATCAAATCTTTTGTAATTATTTTTAAAACACCAGTCTACTAATTTATAAATTGCGGTATTCCCTAAACCAAACTTTGCATAATCAATATCATAAGCATTTATGGTATGTACCATTACATTTGCCATATGGTAGTTTAATGAAATACTAACAGGTTGGTCTTTATGATAAATAACAAAAATGGAAGCTTTTTTAGCATTAACCATTTCTTTTATAGATGCGGTATAGGATTCCCATCTTTCTAGTTGAATATTACGCCTTCCTTTTTGATGAAATCTTTTCTGGAGGAATTCCTTTAGTTTTTGAAATAAAAAAATACGCTGCTCTTCCAAAATAGACCCATAGTATAGTTTATACGAAATATTAAAACAGGTTTCTAATCTTTTAACACGTTTTAAAATTTGCCTTCTATGCGATCCTAATTGGGTTTGCATATAATTCTCAATACTACTATTTTTTTCTAAGTTGATTAAAAAACCATAGTTACGCGAAAACGTAAGAACAGATATAAATGAAGGTAAAGTACTTTTTTGAAGGCTATAGTATGGAGGAATATAATTAATAGTATGTATTTGATCCTTCACCAGTAGATTTAGATACTCATCTTTATGGTCTAAGCTCTTAATAGCAACAAGGTTATTGATGTAAAAAGAGGGAATTCTATTTTTTTCAAGAAAATTAAAATAAAAATTAGAATAAGTACTACTCCATAATTTCATTTAAGTTTGATATTAAAGTTGGCCAACACAAGCCTAAACGAATCCGTTATTTTATTTTTTAAAAATAATCTCTTTATGAGTTGCAGTAATCTTATACATACAAAATGGGCTCGTTATAATGGCATTAGAATCAATTTGTATATCAGACTCTTCAAAAAGTGAAAGGTAAATTTGATGATCCGTTTCCTTGTTCATCTCTAAAGTATATGTGGGGTTTCCTTCTTGCTCACCAGCGCAATAAATTACAACCATTTCTTTCGTAAAATCGATATTAGGAACAGCCAAACCAGGTTTTCTAGTTTTATTAATTTTAGAAAAGAATTTCTGAAGTGTGTTTTTTTCTTTTATAATCTGAATTTCTGGACGAGTATAATTACTATAACTATCTCTCAAAACTAATCTTAAATCAGTATTAAAATTAGAAATACTAGATTTATGCTTTTTTTGAGCGTTACATGATGTAACTATTAAAAATAATATAAAGACATACTTCATAGGCGCTAATGTACATTTTTAAATCTACTTTGCAGCGCTTTCTCATATACTGCTTCATATAAGGGCAATATTTTTAGAATATCAAACTTATACGCATTTTCTAATGCGTTCTTCTTAAATTGAAGTAAAACTGTTTCGTCTTCTAAAATTTTAATAGCGTTCTGTGCCATTTCTTCTACATCACCAATATTACTTAAAAAACCAGTAACTCCTTGCACATTTACTTCCGGAATACCACCCGCATTAGAAGAAATAACTGGTGTTTTATTGATCATAGCTTCTAGTGCTGCTAAACCAAAACTTTCCGTTTCGGAAGGCAATAAAAACAGGTCAGAAAAACACAGAATTTTATCAATTTCATTACTATTTCCTAGAAATAAGATTTTATCATTAATTCCAAGATCCTCACATAGCTTTTCTGCTCCTTCTCTTTCTGGTCCATCTCCCACCATTAAAAGTTTAGCTGGCAGCTGTTTCTGAACAAGATTAAATATTTCAATCACATCTGGGATGCGCTTTACTTTTCTAAAATTACTAACATGCGTAATTATTTTTTCATCATCAGCAGCCATTAAAGAACGTTGACAGTCAGTAAATTCTGAGCTATATTTTTTTCGATCAATAAAGTTTGGAATTACTTCAATATTCTTTTCTATAACAAATAAATCTAAAGTTTCTTGCTTTAAACTTTCTGAAACGGAAGTAACCATATCAGATTTATTAATGCTAAAAGTAACAGCAGGCTTATAAAATGGATGTTTACCTACTAAAGTAATATCAGTACCATGTAATGTAGTAATCATTGGTATAAAAATACCTTCTTCTTGCAGCATTTTCTTAGCCATATACCCTGCATAGGCATGCGGAATAGCATAGTGAACATGTAGTAAATCTATTTGATGTAAACGCACTGTATCTACTAATTTACTAGACAATGCCAAATCATAAGGTTGATGCTGAAATAATGGATATTCAGGTACGTGAACTTCATGAAAATGAATATTATTACCCAATAACTCTAATCTAACCGGTTGTTTGTATGTTACAAAGTGGACTTCATGACCTCTATCTGCAAGTGCAATACCAAGTTCTGTTGCAACTACACCACTACCTCCAAAAGTAGGGTAACAAACAATCGCTATTTTCATTCTATAAATTTACAAATTAATTATTTTTTGGTCGAAAAAAAGTAGTTTAATTACAGCCTAATAATAGCGCAATAAATTTTAAAAGGGTGAAACTAGTGGATGATGGCGTCATAAATAGCCTGCTGTATCCGCGTTCTTAAACTAGACTTAATTAACAAAGTATTGCTTGATGATGGATATGTTCGGTTAGATAAAAATACATAAACAATTTCTTCGTCTGGGTCTGCCCAGGTATAGGTACCTGTAAAACCACTATGTCCAAAGCTTTTAGGAGATACACAGCCACAAGTAGGATTGCCCGTTTTAGCATCTGGCTTATCAAAACCAACACCACGCCTAACATCTTCCTTACAAAAATAACAGGTATTAAACTTTTTTATAGTTCTTGATTTTAGAAACTGTTCTCCTCCATATGTGCCACCCTGCAAATACATTTGCATAAGCTTTGCAACATCATTAGCATTACTGAACAATCCAGCATGTCCTCCTACTCCACCTTGCATTGCTGCGCCCATATCATGTACATAACCTTGTACTCTTTCATATCTATAATAATTATCCTCTTCTGTAGGAACAATAATATTTTTAGAAAACTTATCTAAAGGGTTATAGGTCATATGGTAAGCGCCGAGAGGCTTATACAGCATTTCGTCTGATAATATATCTTGCGCTTTCTTATAGGTGTCTTCTATATATTTATGAAAAACATAGTACCCAACATCGCTGTATCGATATCGATTAGATTTTAAATCTTGCCTGCCTATTCTATTATAAATTGAATCTTTGTACGCATCAACTAAATAGAGTTTATCAGTAACTTTTGTTGAAAAACCTACAGTAGGTTTAGTTCTATAAAATTCTGATGAAGGCCTGCTCTTTTTATCTAATGTACTAGCGTAAAAAGCAATCCAAGCGGGCAATCTCCCATAATGAGAAAGCGCTTTTAAAACAGTAACATCTTTTATTTCTGTATCTTTGTAATTAGGGTTTAACTGCTCAAATGTCTGATTTAAAGTTATTTTATTGGTTTCTTCCATACGCATTAGAAGCGGTAATGTAGACAACACTTTTGTTAACGAAGCTAAATCATAAATGTAATCTGTTGTTAGATTCTCTTTTGCCTCATACCTAGGCTTCCCAAAAGCCTTATGATAAATAACTTTACCCTTACGTGCTACTAAAATTTGTGCACCTGGAAACATTAAAGAATCTAATCCTATTTGTACTAAGGTATCTACTTTTTTTAATTTCGTAGCACTTATACCAACCTGCTCAGGTAAGCCATAACTTAACCTAGCTAAGGGTTTTAGTTTAATACTTGTGTTTACAGGAAAGTCTTGATGTATAGTAACTGGTAATACTCCTTTTGCAGGAAGTGCACCAAATAGTACTTGTGCCGTTTTCTCTTGTGATATTTTACTATTCTGATATGCAATAACTGTTGCGTCAATAGCATCAAAATTTTTAATATCTAAAAGCGAATATGGTTTTGTGAATTCTACTAAAATAGTATTAGAAGTTCTAAGATTTGCCACTTCATTTAACCACTTTAATTCTTTTTTTGAGTATTTGTATGCTTTATACGGTGATGTATTAGGCTTATGATGACCAACAATGATCATATTATACGATGGTAAATTGTTCTTAATCATTGTGGTATCCATGATATCTATGGATGTAATAGGAGCGTACTTTTTTAATTCGTTCAGAAAAACATCACCATCAGAATCACCTAAATGGATATAAGCAATTTTTTTATTTTCTAGTTTTTTAATTGGTAATAAAGAGAAGTTATTTTTCACAACAGTGATTGCATTTTCAATAGCTTCACTATAAAAAATATCATCTTCAAAAGTATTTAAATCGGTATAAAGATTTTGTAGGTGAACACTCTTATAGTCATGAAGCCCTACTTTATATTTTGCCATTAAAATTTTCTTTACAGAATAGGCTAACCGCGCTTCTGAAATCTTTTTCCTTTTATATGCTTTTAATAATGCTGCTTTTGCAGACGGAATATCTTTTGGCATTAATAGGATATCATTCCCTGCTAAAAAAGCAGCTACTTCTATATCACCTGGTTTTTTAGACACCGCTACCCCATTCATATTTAATGCGTCTGTAAAAACAAGTCCTTTAAAGCCTAATTCTTCTTGCAATATTCCTGAAATAATCTGTTCTGAAAGCGAAGAAGGTATTTCTTTTTGTATTTCCAAACTAGGAACATTTAAATGGGCCACCATTATACTACTAATTCCCTCATTAACCAATTGTTTAAAAGGGTATAGCTCTATACTATCTAATCGTATCCTATCAAAAGGAATTAATGGTAATGTTTTATGAGAATCTTTAGCAGTATCGCCATGACCAGGAAAATGTTTTCCAGTAGTTAAAACACCTTCGCTTTCCATACCCTTCATAAAAGCCACACCCATTTTAGTCACATTTTCTCTATCTTCACCAAAAGAACGATTTCCTATAATTGGGTTTTGGGGATTGGTATTGATGTCTATGCTTGGTGCAAAATTAATATGCACTCCTAAGCGTTTAGAATGTTTTCCTATCTGTTTTCCTATTTTTTCTACAATACTACTATCTTTTATAGCTCCTAATGTCATATTCCAAGGAAAAGCATAGGTAGAGTCTAATCGCATCGCTAATCCCCATTCAGCATCCATACCAATTAATAAAGGAATTTTAGAAGCCTCTTGATAGCTATTCGCTAATTTTGCCTGACGTACTGGTCCTCCTTTTGAAAATATAACCCCACCTATCTGATGCTCTTTTATTTGTTGTACAATTTTGTCTGTTCTCGGTTTGCTCTCATTAGATGCTACACTAACCATAAACAATTGCCCTATTTTTTCTTCTAGAGACATTGAATCATAAATTTCATCAACCCATTGTTGTTGTTGTAAGCTATCTGTAGTTACTAATGGGTTTTGTTGTGCATTACCAATGACAACAACTAAAAAAAAGAATATATATAAGTAGTTTTTTAACATAGAAACGATACTATTCTTAGTAGTAACCAAAAATAGTGCCTTTTATTACAAATTCATCACGGTTTACAGTGATCTTACTGTTTTAAAGTGGATTAAGAGACAAACCTGCTATGCCAACTATCCTCTGCAGGAACTTCCCAATGTGTTAAATATTCTCCTTTATTTGTGACTAAATTATTAAAAACAATCGTTTTTTTAGAAACGGATTTGTTTTTAGCCATTTTTTTAAAATCTAACAAAGGCTTGTACGCCACAAATTCTCCCTGTTTATAAGAAACATTCATCTTATCTAGCAAATCTATTTGATATTTCTGTTCTAAACTTTGAATAAAACGAACCGAAGCATCAATAGAACAACCTGTTGCCCCAGCTATAGATTGGTCTAAAGCTAAAATAATAAACCTTTTATATCTAATTTCATAACCAGCATTTAAATCTGCTCCATGAGCAGTCCATTCGGATATAAAATGATCTAATGCTTGTGTAACTTCTTCTAATTCATCAGTAGAAAAACTTCTGTTGGCTTGGTAAATCCAAACCCGTGATGATTCTGGTAATTTTTTAAAATCTACTAGCATAATTCTTTGTTGATAGTTGATTTCTATCGTTTACTTTTATTTCTTATCAATCTATAAATCCTCGGCAGTAGCAATAAGTTCTGCAATATCCATTACAGCAATATCGGCTTCCTTTTCTTTATTTTTTACTCCGTCTGTCATCATGGTATTACAAAACGGGCATCCAGCAGCTATAATTTCTGGCTTTGTCTCTAAAGCTTGTTCCGTACGTTCTATATTAATATCTTTTTCTCCTTTTTCAGGTTCTTTAAACATCTGTGCACCACCAGCCCCACAACAGAGACCTCTTGTCTTACAGCTTTTCATTTCTATAAGTTCTGCATCTAATTTTCGAATTAAATCTCTGGGGGCTTCATATACATTGTTAGCTCTTCCTAAATAACAAGGATCATGAAATGTAATCCGTTTTCCTTTAAAGGTGCCACCTTCCATAGTAATGCGTCCTTCATCTAAAAGTTGTTTTAAAAACTGAGTATGATGTACCACTTCATAAGTACCCCCTAATCCAGGATATTCATTTTTTATGGTATTAAAACAATGCGGACAGGCAGTCACTACCTTTTTAATTTCATAAGCATTCATTACTTCAATATTCGTAACAGCTTGCATCTGAAATAAAAATTCGTTCCCAGAACGTTTGGCAGGATCACCAGTACAACTTTCTTCCGCTCCTAATACTGCAAAACTAACGTTTGCCTTGTTTAATATTTTTACAAAAGCTTTAGTTATTTTCTTTGCTCTATCATCAAAACTACCTGCACAACCTACCCAAAATAAAACTTCAGGTTGTTTTCCTTCTGCATGTAAGGATGCCATTGTTGGCACTTTTAGTTCGTTCGCCATAAGTAAAACGTATTTTTATGATTCGTTAGCCCAGTTAAGTCTATCTTGTTGATTAAAAGGCCATGGAGCGCCATTATTTTCTATATTACCCATCATATTATTTAAGTCTGATGGCGCGGCTGATTCTTCCATCACTAAGTATTGCCTCATTTCCATAATAATAGAAAGTGGATCTATACTTATAGGACAAGCTTGCACACAGGCATTACATGAAGTACATGCCCATAATTCTTCATGACTAATATAATCGCCTAATAATTGTTTATTGTCTGGAACAAAAGTTCCTTTATTTGCATCAATATTTTTTCCTACTTCAACCAGTCTATCCCTGGTATCCATCATAATTTTTCTAGGTGATAGTTTTTTACCTGTTTGGTTAGCAGGGCATTCACTAGTACAACGGCCACATTCTGTACAAGTATATGCATTTAAGAGTTGTACCCAATTCAAATCTGTTACATCAGAAGCCCCAAATTTTTCAGGTTCTGGTGCATCTTCAGCTGGTGCTGCATATGGATCAGCAGACGGATCCATCATTAACATCACCTCTTTAGTAACTGCTTCAGAATTTTTAAACTGACCTTGCGGTTTCAATTTTCCATAATAGGTATTAGGGAAAGCCAAAAGAATATGAAGGTGCTTTGAAAAATATAAATAATTTAAAAAGATTAGAATTCCAATAATATGAGCCCACCATGCGCCGCGTTCTATGATATGTAAACTACTTTCTGATACTCCATTAAATAGCGGAGCTACAAACTGACTTATTACATTTCCTGAATTTAAGTTTTGAAAAGTAGTATCGGTAGCATTCATTACTAAAAAGAGGCACATTAAAACCACTTCAAAATATAAAATAATATTCCCGTCATTCTTGGGCCAACCTTTCATTTCTGGACTTAAAAAACGTTTTAATTTTATTATATTTCTCCTGATCCAAAAGGCAAATACGGCAACTAAAACAAGTACTGCTAAAATTTCAAAAGAACCTATTAAGAATCCATATACAGATTCAGGTAAAACATTTAACCCAATGCGATGTGTACCAAAAAGACCATCTATTACAATTTCTAATACTTCGATATTAATGATAATAAAACCAATGTATACGATAATATGAAGAAAACCAGCTATAGGACGTGCAACCATTTTGGTTTGCCCCAAAGCTATTTTTGCCATGTTTTTCCATCGTTGTGATTTGTTATCATTAACGACTATATCTTTTCCTAGCTTTATATTACGAAATAGTTTTTTTACATTATTGGCAAAATAGCCAACTCCAGCAATAAGGATAATAGCAAATATAATATTGGGAAGATAGTCCATACTTTAATTTTCAGTTTGTTTGGCAGGATCATTTTCAGGTAATTCGTACTCTTTTTGCTTTTTTCCAAAAACAGATACATTTACATATCGTTTAGGGTTTAAACGAAAATCTTGTAATAATAAATCTAGCTGCTTGCTAGAATTGGTAAGATTTGTATAGAGTTCTTCATCTGTCATTAATTTTCCTAAAGACCCTTCTCCTTTATTCATCTGAGCTAACATTTTATCTAGATTAATAATGGTTGATTCTAAATTCTTTATGGTTTTAGTTAGACCTGCATTGGCTAAAGAATCTGATAGTTTAGAAAAATTAGTTGTCATTGTATTGATATTTTTTACGGAATTATCTAGCTGTTCTTTATTATCTACTAAGAAGCCATTCATAGAAGTTGCAGTAATTTGAAAAGTTTTAATAAGATCTTTTAAATCACTAATGCTCTCTTTAAAATCGGCTTTAGTTTTTACATCTAATATTTGATTAAAATTAATCAATAACGAATCAGCATTAGTAACTGCTCCTTCAATTTTTGTTTGTAATGGTGCTAAGTTTTGTTGTACTAAATCAGTAAGTCCTGGTTTAATATTGGTTACTAAAGTATCACCAGATTTAGCTGTACTAGCTTCATCAAAAACCGGTTTAATTTGGATTCCTTTTCCTCCAATTATTCCAGTATCAAACAAAATTGCTTTGCTGTTTTTAGAAAATTCAAAATCACTATCTACAGAAAAAGTAACTAGTAATTTCCCAGAACTATCTTTGAACCCGATATCATTTACTTTACCAATATTAAAACCGTTAATAGATACTGGCGTTCCTGTTTGCAGGCCTCCTATATTATCGTATACTGCATAAAAAGTTTTATTGCTATCTAGAATTGAGGTAGACTTTAAATAACTAAAGCCCATTATAAATAACAGAATACCACCTATAACAATAATTCCTGTTTTAATTTCCCTGGATATTTTCAAAAGGATGAATTTTACGTTCTAAACAAAATTAGAAATAATTTTTTGAAGACTAGCTATATTATTCAGAAAGGTACTTTAAAGCTTCTTTAACAGCAATTCGTTTTCCGGCTTTATAGGCTACGATATAGGCATCTTTATATCCTTTAATTACTGCATTTTCTTTAAGCGTTTTTGCATAATCATATGATTTTGTTTTTCCAAACATATAGCGAAATAAGGTGTTGTGTGATTCTTTAGAAATGTCATAGAGTCCTTTATAATTAGACTTATCTAATGTAAGGTCTTTAGAACTTGCGAAAATTTGAATTTTAAATATAATTTCTTCTGCTGTTTCTGTTTCTTTAGGGCTTACCTCTTTTATGACAATATCCTTTTTTACAGCTTCTTTTGCAATACTGTTTTTTTCAACTTGTTTTTCTTCTACTTGCTTTTCTACAACTTGTTTAGAAATATCTTTTTTCTCTGGAATATCATTTTTAAGAAGTTCTTTTTCTGGCGTCTTTATAGGCTCATTCTCTATAGGGGCTTCCGCAACAATAATTACGGTTTCTTTTTTTGTTTCCTTTTTTTCTTCATTTTCCTCCTCTATTTCCTCTACTGAAGTTGTTTCTGTAAAAGTATCTTCTACTGTGCTTACTTTATTTAAACTTGTTTTATAATTTATAATGGCTTTTGCTATTGCATTTCCCATTTGCGATTGCCCTTTAGTAGAATTTAAATACGCTCCTTCTGGCTTGTAGGTTAAAAATCCTGTTTCTACTAAAACACTGGGCATAAAAGTTTGGTGTAATACAATAAAACCTGCTTGTTTTACTTTTCTATCCTTTCTTTTTAAGCTACCTGTAAAATTATCTTGCATCATTTTAGCTAAAAGAATACTTTGATCTAAAAATTCTTCTTGCATTATAGTCAGACCGATTACAGATTCTGGAGAATTGATATCGTATTCCGCATACCTAGATTGGTAATTATCTTCTAAATAAATAGCTGAGTTTTCTTTCTTAGCAATTTCGAAATTTTGTTTATTGGCGTGTAGCCCTAACACAAAAGTTCCTGCCCCATGTGCCTCAGATGTATGAGAGTCACAGTGTACTGAAACAAATAAATTAGCATTTGCTTTGTTTGCAATCTCTCCCCGCTTGTATAAATCAACAAAAGTATCATCGTTTCTTGTGTAGATTACTTTTATATTTGGTTCCTTTTCTAATATTGCTCCTACTTTTAACACAATACCTAGTGCAATATTTTTTTCTAAATATCCATTTCCTAAATTTCCAGGGTCGTGCCCTCCATGTCCAGCATCTAAAACCACAATAAAAGGTGCTTCTTGTTGTTTTTCCTTTGTTTTACCGTCAAAAGACGTCAAAAGAAAAATTACACATAGCAAAGATAAAATGCGCAAATATTTTTTATCAAGGTGTCTAATGTTCATTTTTATATAGAAATAAGGTTAAATTTATTGTAATGTCGAACCGACAGAACAAAAAATATATGTATGTTTGAACTCTAATTCTTAAGTAATCAGGAGAACCAAAAACCATTACAAAAATAGGATTTAAAGCATTGCAATCAAATAAACATTATTTACTTCTTATCATACTACTTTTTAGTAGTGTTACTTCTATATACAGTCAAAGAGATCCTCTTACCCCAATACCTACTAAAAAAATAACAATTAATCCTATCCAAGATTCTATTTCTGCTCCTAAAGACTTTTCCTTCTTAGCAATTAAAGACAGCACACAAATAGATTCTTCTGCCACTGATACTTTACCTAAAAAAAAGCCTCTTTTATTAGATGTAATCAAATATAAAGCCAAAGATTATGTAAGGCTGAGTAAAAAGGAACATAAAATTTATATGTATAATGAGGCTGAAGTATATTACCAAGATACAGAATTAAAAGCAGGCATTATTATTTTAGATTATTTAACTAATGAGGTTTATGCTGGTAGAATTAAAGATTCATTAGGCAATTACTCCCAAATTCCTAATTTTAAGCAAGCAGATCAGGTGGTAAATCCAGATTCTATCCGTTTTAATTTTGACACTCAAAAAGCATTAATTTGGAATTCTAGAACAGAACAACAGGCTGGTTTAGGAGCTTTAGGTAGTGATGCTATGAAAGTATATGCAGATATTACTAAAAAGCAAAATGACTCTGTATACTTTTTAGATCGCTTTAAGTTAACTACTGCTAAAGATACTGTTAATCCAGACTATTACTTATATGGGAGAAAAGGAAAATTAGTGCCAGGAGAAAAAGTAATCTCAGGACCTATACAACTATATATTTCTGATGTCCCTACTCCAATATTTACGCCACTTGCCTTTTTTCCATTAAGCTCTGGTAGAACAGGAGGGCTTATTTTCCCAACTTTTGGTAACACACCAGATAGGGGTTATTTTATACAAAATGGTGGTTATTATTTTCCACTTAGTGAATATGCGGATCTAGAAATAACCGGAGACCTTTTTACAAATGGTAGTTGGGGCTTAAATTCTAGGTCTATTTACACCAAACGCTATAAATTTAGAGGTAGTTTTAATCTTCAATATCAAAATTTAATTACCAGTCAAAAAGGTTTTGATGATTTTAATGAGTTTCAAAGTTATAATATTCAATGGAGTCATTCTCAAGATCCTAAATCTAGTCCAAATTCAAGATTTTCAGCTTCTGTAAACTTAGGAAGTAGTGATTTTTTTACAAATTCATTTCAACAAAGAGATATTTCAAACAGTCAGAATAACACTTTTCAATCTTCTGTATCTTATTCAAAAACATTTCCAAATTATCCTTCGGTTAATGTCAGTTTAACAGCGAGTCATAGGCAAAATACAAGAACACAAACGGTTGATTTAACTTTGCCTACATTACAAGGAAGTGTAGAACGTATATATCCTTTTGCAAAAAGAGAAGGTACCAAAAAAGGAATTATTGAAAATATAAATTTTCAGTATGATGTAAATGCTCAAAACCAAATACAAACTACTGAGGAAAACTTTTTAACCACTAGAATGTTTGATAATGCTAGACTTGGTGCAAGACATCGAATCCCCATTAACACCAATTTTAAATTAGCCAAATTTTTTAGCATTACTATGGGAGGTAATTATGAAGATATTTGGACAGGAAATACGTTTTCGCAATCATCTAGATTATTGGATAATGGAAATAGAGAAATTGTTAGAGATACTGTTAATGGCTTTGATCGATTTAACAGGTATAATTTTAGTACAAGTCTTACCACCAATATTTACGGTACTTTTAATTTTGGAGAGGATAAAAAAATACAAGCTTTACGCCATGTTGTACGTCCATCTATAAGTTATGGATACACCCCAGCTTTTGACCAATTTTACGAAGATTTATTAGATTTTGAAACAGGTTTACCTGTACTTGACAGAGATGGGGAAATATCACAATTCACAAGGTTCCAAGGAACTTTAAATGGAGTACCTAGCTTATCCAGATCTAATTCTTTAAGTTTTTCTTTGGCAAATACATTAGAAGCCAAAGTACGTTCTAAAGATTCTACCGCTACGGAACCTAAGAAAGTATCTATATTAAAAAACCTTAATATTAGTAGTAGTTATAACTTTAACGCAGATTCTTTAAAATTAGCCCCAATTCGCTTAAATGGAAATACAAGCATTTTAAAAAATAAAATGTCTATTAATTTCAGTGCTACTTTAGATCCCTACGCTATTGATAATAATGGTACCAGAATAAATACCTTTAATAGAGAAAATGGTGGTAGCTTATTTAGGCTAACCAACGCTAGGTCTAATATTAGCTATTCCATTTCTAATAAGGATTTTAAGAAAAAAGGAAAAGGAGAGGAAGAAGAGGAAGAAGATGATAACCTAGATTATGATTATGCAGCTTCAAGTGGCGGTAGAAATGATGATCTATTTGGTGATGCTGATTTTATAAATGGACGTAATAACCCTAATATTGATGAGGAAGAAGTAAACAACGAATTCTACTCTAATCCTATTTCGTGGGATTTACGTGTTGCCTATGTAATTGGTTATTCTAATTCTAATAGGCAAAATGATATTAGCAATCATACCATGCAATTTTCTGGAAATATAGCCTTAACCCCTAAATGGAAAATTGGGGGATCTTCTGGTTATGATTTTGTAAACAAAGGGTTTTCTGTTACACAACTTCGTTTTGAAAGAAATTTAGAAAGTTTTAATCTACGTTTTGCTTGGACCCCATTTGGTACATTAGAACGCTGGAACTTTTTTATAGGAATATCGTCTTCCTTATTAAAAGATTTAAAATGGGACAAACAAAGCAGAAGAAGTCCTCAACAACGTTAATGTGCTATAACACTACAATTAATTGCTTATCACTATTATTACTTAACCTTACTGGATTAAAAAGAATAGTGACTATCACCCATTTATTTTAATTTTTATTCAGGTTTAAATATTTTATTTTCTCACTACGTCATGTAACATAACGTATTCAAAAAAACATCTTATCAATTAGAAAATTTAAGATACTTTTTTTTTTAAGAAATTAAGAATAGTATAAATTAAACATATACACTTTATCGAAAAAGTATTTTTTTAAAACATTATTTCATAATTTAATGTTAATATTGTTAAAAAATTAACATACATACTTCAATTACAGTAATTTTCAAAACCCAAAATCATGAAAAAAACTACTTATCCTATTTTATTTTTAATAGCTCTATTTTTTAGCGCAAACGTTTTCGCTCAACCCCCAGGTAATCAAAATAATTGGCAATTAGACACGAGATATTCTGATGAATTTAATGGTGGGTTAAATAAATGGGAAGTAAAAAACACAACCAATGAAGGCTTTTTAAGAAGTCAAGTAAATGTTTCAGGTGGTAAATTGACCATCTCTAATTCTTGGGATGGTACTACATCTAAAGGAGGATGGTTACAATCTAGTCCTATAGCTTCTAATCAAAAATACGGTTATTATGAGGCAAGATTAAGAATAAACGGACCAAATAATGGCAAGGTATGGCCAACTTTTTGGATGTGGAATGCTAATGAGAATAACCCTACCGAGATAGATGTTATGGAATATAGTGGTTTTGCTTTTCAAAATCATTTACGTAGAGCAACTTCTTCTCATCATTATACGCAAAAAAGAGCAGTAGAAGGAAGGTCTAATACCACTACACGAGATTATTCTGTAGTTCAACGAAATGCATTTGAAGAGCATACATGGGGAGTATTATGGGCCAGAGATAAAATTGTTTTCTTTTATGATGGTGTTGAATACTACAGATCAAAACAACCGCAGAATGCTGCTGTAGATCCAGCCCCTACTAGAATTATTTTAAGTTCTTCGCCACATTTAAGAGGAACAAGATATAATATATGTTGTAGTGGCGGTGTTGCTTATCAACAAGATAACCCCTTAGCTAATGCCAATGCTGTTACACCTCTTGCAAGTTTTGAGGTACAATGGGTAAGGTTTTGGAGAAAAAAACCAGGACAACCAGAATTTACACCATTAAGCTCAGACTATGGAAATGGTATTAACAATGCTCCAATTGGAAAAACAATATGGTTAAAGCAAGCTGGTGGACCTGGTAAATACTTATCTGTAGAATCTGGGAATGTTTTAAAGGCTGTCGCAACGAATAGTAATGCTACAAAAACACATTTTACTGTAGAAGCGCATCCAGCAAATAATGGAGTGGTATTAAAGTCTGTTGCAACAGGAAGATATTTAAGAATCACTGGTACTAATGAAACGCAACCCATAATTGCGACATCGAATAACAGACAGCAATGGGAAAAATTTCATTGGAAAGATAGGGGTGCTAATAAAGTATCTCTACGAAGTTATGAATTAGATGCATGGGTGATAGCCCCTCATAATCAAAATAATCCTTCCGTAACCTCGTTAGCACCACAGCCCTTAAGTTGGGAGTTATTTGATTGGGGAGAAGTGGGAGCTACTTCTCCAAATCCTAATCCAATCCCTCCAACCACTTCTAATGCTCCAATAGGACAATTAATTGGTATTATACCTGTACAAGCTAGTTGGGTTAATAGAGCTGGCAAGCCAGTCTTAGGATATGTATCTACTCGTTTTGATGATGGAGGTCTTGTAAAATCATCTAATCAGACGAGTCCACCAACACAGGCATGGAAGAGATGGGAACGTTTTAGCGTTGAGGCACATCCAAATGGAGGAGTTGCTCTAAGCGTGCAACAAGGTGGCACAAAATACCTACAACATAATGGTACTGGAAATTTAACCGCTAATGCTACAAATAAAAACAATAACAATACAAGATTTATATGGGAAGTTTTACCAGGTACGAGACGTTTTGCCTTAAAAACGCCAGGCGGCCAATATGTTCAAGTTCCTCAAAACTCCAACGGAACACCAGTATTAAATACTAGTGTAAGAGCACGTGGCGATTGGGAAATATTTACGTATACTGGACTAGGCCAAGCGGGAGTTGCAGCTACGGTATCATTTCTTTCTTTAGATGAACTCACTAATACTAGTAATCCATCGGAAGTAAGTTTATATCCTAACCCTGTAAAAGCTGGTAGTACTACTTATCTTGATACTGCAGCAGATAAAGTAAATGTTAATGTATACAACTTAAATGGCGCTTTAGTTTTACAAAGCAATTCTACTAGTATTAACACAACTAAATTATCGAGTGGAATATACTTGGTTAGCGTTTCTGCTGATGGAGTACAAAAAACACACAAATTAATTGTCCAATAAGAAACCACTAATAATTATATATACTTTGTAAAAAGACTGCTCTTAATGGGCAGTCTTTTTTATTTAACATAAATGTGTGAGTATTTTCAGAAAGAAAAATAATCAAAACAATGTAGATCTTTTATGAAATATGCTAACTTTATAGCTATGAAAAAAATAATAAATACTGTTAATGCCCCTGCTCCTATAGGGCCATACAACCAAGCTGTTTTAACAGGAAATACATTGTATATTTCTGGACAAATACCAATAGATCCAAAAACAGGAGAACTAGTTCAAGGCGATATTCAAACAGAAACCAAACAATCTATGGAAAATTTAAAAGCCATCTTAACAGAAGCCAAGATGACTTTTGAAAATGTTGTTAAATCATCAATTTTTGTAAAAGATATGAATCAGTTTGCAAAAATAAATGAGATTTATGGTTCTTACTTTAATGCTGAAACTGCTCCAGCTAGGGAAACTGTTGAAGTAGCAAACCTACCTAAATTTGTAAATGTTGAAATTTCTATGATTGCTGTAAAATAAATAGTAGTCAGTAGTCAGTAGTCAGTAGTCAGTAGTCAGTAGTCAGTAGTCAGTAGTCAGTAGTCAGTAGTCAGTAGTCAGTAGTCAAAATTATTTTTTAGTTTCAAATAACAATACTTATTACATGGTTTTTTTATGAAACTCTACTAAACCATCTATAGGCCTTTGTTTTATTGCTCCCACAACCAAATCATTACGTTTTAATGCAGCCGTAAGCTCATCTCTTAAATAATATGCTATACTACCAACAAAACTAACAGGTACTTTTGTAGCCAACTCAAATTGCATGATATAGTTATTAATAAATTGTTGGAAACCTTTATCTATTACTGCTTTACAATAAGGATGTTCTTTATTTTCTACAATAAAACGTGCAAAAGTTGCTAAGTAAGTATTGGGGTTTGGTTGTTTATATAAATTTTCTTTAATTACATCTGCCTCTAAGTTGTATTCTTTAGCAAATTTAATTCCTAAATCTTGTGGCATTTTGTGAAAATAATAATCGCGAATTAATTTTCTACCAAAAAAATTACCACTGCCATCATCCATAGGTATATATCCTAAAGAGGTTACTTTTTGAAATAGCTGATGCCCGTCATAATAACTGCAATTAGATCCTGTACCTAATATACTTACAATACTTTGATCTCCTATTGCTGTTGTTGCATAAATAGCAGCATAAGTATCTTCTTTTACTTCTGCTTTTGCATTTGGAAAATAAGAAGCAAAAATACTTTTTAAAAAGCTTCGCATTTTATCTGTTCCACAACCAGCACCATAAAAATGAAGATCTGTTACTTTTTCTTTACATTGCGAAAGCTCAAAGTTGTTAGCTAAACGATCTTCAATAACTTCACGCGTTAATACTTCAGGGCTTAAACCTAAAGTTTGTGTCATAAATAATTGTTCTCCTTTACTATCTAGAGCAATCCAATCAGATTTTGTTGCTCCACTATCTACTATTAGAATCATATTTTGAAAAAGTAAAAAAATAATCCTGAAAGTAAATGGTATATTCACTTTCAGGATATGTTATTTATTTAAGCTTTTATAAGCTAGAAACGTGCTGAATTAAATCTAACATTTTATTAGAAAAACCAGCTTCATTATCATACCAAGATATTAATTTAAAAAATCCTGCATTTAACTCAATACAAGCTCCTGCATCAAAAATACTTGTTCTAGGATCACCAATAAAATCTTGTGATACCACACTTTCTTCTGTGTATCCTAAAATTCCTTTTAATTCACCTTCAGAAGCCGCTTTAAATACTTTCTTAATTTCATCTAAAGAAGTTTCTTTTGATGTTTTCACTGTTAAATCCACTACAGATACATCAGCTGTTGGTACTCTAAAAGCCATCCCTGTTAATTTCCCTTTTAAAGCTGGGATTACTTTTGTAACCGCAACAGCTGCACCAGTAGAAGCAGGAATAATATTTAACATTGCACTTCTACCACCTCTCCAGTCTTTTCTAGAAGGACCATCAACTGTCATCTGAGTTGCTGTTGTAGCATGTACTGTTGTCATTAAGGCCTCTTCTATTCCAAAATTATCATTTAATACTTTAGCTAAAGGTGCTAAACAATTTGTTGTACAAGATGCATTAGAAACAATAGTATTTGACGCTTCTACTTCTGTATGATTTACGCCCATTACAAACATTGGAGCATCTTTAGAAGGAGCCGATATTACTACTTTTTTTGCTCCACCATCAATATGATATTGTGCCGAATCTAAAGTGGTAAAGATTCCTGTACATTCTGCAACAATATCAGCACCAACGGCATCCCATTTAATATTTTTAGGATCTCTCTCTGCAGTAATACGAACTGTTTTTCCATTTACTACTAAGTGGCCATCCTTAACTTCTACAGTTCCGTCAAATTTTCCGTGAACAGAATCATATTTAAGTAAGTATGCTAGGTGTTCAACATCCAATAAATCATTAATGGCAACAACATCTACATCACCTCTTTTTACACTACTTCTAAAAACTAGTCTTCCAATTCTACCGAATCCGTTAATTCCTATTTTTAAATTTGACATTTTTTCTTCTTTATTTATTTAATTTATTAAAATTATACAGTCATTATATCAGAAACTCTCATGAGTTCCCTATCTATTTTTGTATGTCCTTTTATAGCCTTACTTATTGGAGTAAGTGTTATTTTATTATCCTGAATACCCACCATTAAACTTGTTTTTCCTTCTAATAAAGCTTCTACCGCTTTCACCCCCATTCTACTTGCCAAAACTCTATCAAAACATGATGGCGCTCCACCTCTTTGCATATGCCCTAATACGGATACACGAACATCGTATATCGGCAAATGTTCTTCAACATATTCAGCCAGTTTAAAAACATTATCTCCTGTTTTATCGCCTTCGGCTACAACAACTATACTAGAAGATTTTCCAGATTTTTTACTTCTTTTTAAGGATTCTAACAGGCGTTCTAAACCTAAGTTTTCTTCTGGTATTAAAATTTCTTCGGCACCTGCTCCTACTCCAGCATTTAGAGCAATGTGCCCTACATCTCTACCCATTACCTCAACAAAAAAGAGTCTGTTATGAGAACTAGCAGTATCTCTAATTTTATCTATTACATCTACTACTGTATTTAAAGCGGTATCAAAACCTAAAGTATAAGTTGTACCAAAAATATCATTATCAATTGTACCCGGAATTCCTATAATAGGGATATCAAATTCTTTATTAAAAATCAATGCCCCAGTGAAACTACCATCACCACCTATAACAACCAAACCGGTTATGCCTTCAGTTTTTAATTGATCGTAAGCTTTCTGCCTGCCTTCTTTGGTTTGAAACTCGGTACATCTCGCAGATTTTAGTATTGTACCTCCTTTATTGATAATATTGTTTACGCTACGGGCATCCATTGGTTTAAAATCGCCCTCTATCATCCCTTGGTATCCTCTGTAAATACCAACACATTCTATCTTTAAATATGCGCAAGTACGCACAACTGATCGAATTGCCGCATTCATCCCAGGTGAATCTCCACCAGAAGTATAAACACCTATTTTTTTTATTTCTGTACTCATCAAAGTTTGTAAGATGTAAAATTAATAAACTTTTCGGATTAAGAATACATAGAAACAAGCTTTATTAATGTACAAAATACATTTATAACGTTTTCGTTACAAATACAACAAAAAAAATGATAAAAACAGAAACCATTTAGGCTATGTGCCTATTTTTTCTGCTTAGTTTTAGGAATAAAATTTATGGGATTGTCTAAAGGATCTTCTATTTCTGATATCGTATCTTTTTTAACAACTGGAGTTTTTTTAGGTTTTCTGGCGAAAAGTCGTCTCTTTAATTCTTCAAAATTATCAAAATCTACTTGATAAGAAAGACCTACCCCTTGAGTATACCCTTGATTGTCTCCAAAAAATTGTTGAATTTCATTTTCTCTATTAAAAAAACGCATACTAAACGATCCTTCTTCATTAATAAGGTATTGCAATTCAAAATCTCCACCCACAGCAGTTTGGCTTACACTATTACCCCCTCCTACTGGGATACCAAACCTACCATTTAAAAGCCACCTATCTCCTAGTCTACTTGCAAAATTAAAACCTAATTCACTTTCACCTTGGTCCCCTGTAGGGCTTAAATCCGCTTGATCGTAAGTTAAATCGAAATCTAATTTATCGTTGTCTCCTCCAAATACATTGGTCAATAAATTTCCAGCCGACTGAAATAAATTACCAGTTAAGGCTTGTTGGTTTAATCCTCCATTTGCCTCATCTACAAAAGTTCCTTGTGCTAATAAAAAGAAAGCGTTATTATCTTCAACGGTAGGATCCTGAAGACGATATTCTAATTGAGATTTTATAACAGAACTTACACTCGGAAAAGCAATATCAAAATCTATTGTGGGTTGCTCTAAGGATTCTGATAATTTTATAATTACATTAGTCGGTATTTTTTTTGTGTATCCAGAGTTATCTAATAATGGTGCTGGGTTTGCATTTAAAGAATAAACTGCTTCCATTGCTAACTTAGCTTTATAGGGGTCGCCCTCCCAATTTATAGTGCCTCCAGGTACAACAGTAAATGTTTTGTCAATAATACCAGCTTTTTTAAATCTATATTCTCCGGTAACCACAACAAAAGTACCTTCCATGATAAATTTATCATTGGTATTAATTTCCATTAATAAAAGCCCTTTTCCAGTGCCTTTTAAAGCACTCTTTGTTTTTTGATCTACAATGACTTCAACTTCAGCATCTGGCGTGATATCTAAATCAAAAGCCAATTCTAAACCTTCATATGTCTCTATTTCTCTTTGTTGTTCAAAACTAGAAACCGTATTTTTATCTATGAAATTTATAAAAGAGTAATCCCCTACTGTTGCAACATCACTAATGGGTATCTTTAACGAAGTACCTCTTGCAGTTTCTCCATTCACTTCTACATTAAGTGCTTTTGTTGGTCCATATATTTTACCAGAGCCATTTAAAAATCCTGTCCCATAATATAAGGCATCTTCTTTGTAGGGCGTATTCAAAATCAAAAGTCGATCGTCATTGGTATCTACATTTAGATTTAATGTCCAATCTTTAAAAAATTGATGTTTTATAATACCATCTACAGTTGCATTTGTATTTTCTGTAACATCAGTTACAGCAACATTTTGAAAATCAAATACTTGATTATATAGCATTACTGTAGAGTTTGGTCCTAAGTTATAATCTACATTAAGATATGGAATACCGATACCAGCATCATTTAAACTTAAAATTCCTGATATATCAGGATTATTTAGTCCTCCTTTTATTTGAGCATCTCCACTAACAAAACCACGGATATTAGATAAAACAGGTTCTCCAAGAGGTTTAAAAGGTGCAAGATTTAGCCGATCAAAACTAGCAATTAAATCAGCATTAGGAACTTTATCTTTAATATCTAAATTACCAATAAGATTAAAGGCGTTTACACCATCTTTTGTTAATCTTGAATTGATACTTAGGTTCGTTAAATCTTTATTCCCAATTGCATCAATAATTAAATCTCCTAAAGGTATTTTATTAACTGAAAAGTTTTTAACATCTAAGTTAGTTGATGGTCTATATACACTATTTCTTTGATTTATATAAAGCTTCCCATTTACTTTACCATCTAATTTAAGGCTATCAATTGATGGTGTAATTTTATCTAATGAAACAAAATTAAAATCTAATTTTAAATCTTTATAAGTAGAATCTGCTATTTGCCCTTTAAGCATTATTTGTTCATTTAAACCATTATTCATTACAATCTCCTCTATAGTAATGCTATCTAATGTTTTATTTATGATAACTTTATTTTTCTTACCCGATTTGTTGATGATCCACTTATTGCCTTTAAAACTAACATCTGATGTCTTTAAACCTATAACTGACTTATTATCTTTATTAAAGGTGTGATAAAAATTAAGGTTAAATTTATCATTAAATGTTTTCCCTCCATTAAATTCTGTTCTAAAAAACAAAGTGTCTTTTAAAGTTGTATTAATTAATTTAAAGTCTTGAACATCATAATAATTAGTAGCAACGTCGGCAACAGAAATATAGGTATTAAATAATGGGTTTTTATTATCTATCTTAATATCAATACTATCTAAAGCATTTCCAAAAGCTTCTATTTGCGGAGATTTAAACGTAAGTTTAAAATCGCCTTGATCTGCAATAATATTACCTCTTATGAAAGTATTTGGACCAAACTTTACTTCTGGATAAAAAACATCTACAATTTTATTATATATTTTAAAATTAAAAGCAAAGCGTTGCCCTTTAGATATATCATATGGTTTGTAATTGGTATAAATGCTACCTACAGAATTGGCTCCTAATTTTATAAGCTCAGCAACTTTAAAATTTCCTTTTATATACCCCGTAATAATATCTGGAGAATTAATATCGATAAGACGAATAGAATCGTTTTCAAAAGTTGATGATACTTTAAAATCATCAAAATAATAGGTATCATTTTTATTTTGATACACTGTTTTAAAAAATTTAATATCCCCAACGATATTATCAAGTGTATTACCCGTAATATCCATATTAACTTCTCCTTTAAATATAGAGATGCTATCTTTAATAAAATTTAATTTTTTAAAGTCAGCATAATCAACAGAAGCAATAAAATTAAAGTTATTTTCTTCTGAAGAAAAATCTGCTAATCCTTTAAAGTCAATTTTAAAATTCTCGTCATTAGAGACTAAAAGACCATCAAACAATTGTTCTTTTAATACTCCTGAAACTTTTAAGTTTTTGTAATTATAGTTATTAAAATTAATATTGTAGACCTCTCCTATTACTTCTGTATTTAATGTTTTTGCTAAAAAACCTTGCCCTTCTACATTAAAATCTAAGGTAGTTTTTCCTAAATTTTTATCATTAGTAAGAGTTCCTAAATCAAAATCTATTAAAGAGATAAAACCTTTGTAAGATGCATTATCGATATCTTTAATATTAGAAAGTGCAATATCTGAATAGCTGCTACCTACAGCTGTGTTTATGTTTACTTTAGCATCTATAGTATTCTCTGTAACTGTAGAAGTTCCTCTAATCGTAAATTGTCCAAATTTTTGAAAAGATGAGGGTAAGGTTTTCCCTAATATATTAGGCAACAAGCTACGTAACTCGTAGTAACTGCTTGTTACATTTTTCATATTAGCCTCCATTACAAAAGGCTTACTAGAGGTAAAAAGGTTTTTAAAATTAAAATCTCCTCGGATTCCTGTATTATCCGAAAAAAGAAATAATTTAGAAACATCTAAATTATTTAAAGGACCATCAATTGTAGATGAAAAAGTAACTTCTTTCCCTTTTCCAAACTGATTGTACAATAGGTTTATTTCATCAAAAGCAATGGTAGATTCTTCAAATGCTCCAGAAAACTTTACCTTATTAACAAAATCTAAAAAATCACTTCTATCATAATTCATTTTTACATCTCCAAACAATTTAGACTTAGGCGTCTTTATTTGGAGTTTATCAAAATTCATTTGAGTTTTGGTATATTTAAAATTTGTTGCTAGTTTCTCAACCATCAAACCTCTACTGCTTTTAAAAGAAAGTGCTTCTATTCTAGCGGTTACGTCTGGACCTAAAACCTGAAAATCTTCAGAATCAATATTCAAATTAGTAAATAGCAAACGTTTGCTATTTTCATAATTCTCATCTATTAGTTTAAACTTACTATCTTTTACCGTAATACCAGAGCACGTTAATAAAAAAGGAGCTCCTGTTCTTTCTCCACCAGAAAGTTTATCAACAAAGACATTAATATTAGGTTCTTTTTCTCCTTTGTATGTTTTTAGTTTAAAATGGAGTTCATCTATTTTTGCATCGCCTAATTCTATTCGTTTTCCACTTATATTTCTAATATCAATTAGGGAGGTCGTTAGGCTTTTTATATAAAAGAGTGTGTCCTTTTTATAATCTTCTACGTAAATTTCTTGTAAAGAGGTATCCCAAGTGATGAGTGAAATTTTTACTTTATCAACTTTTATGTTAGTGCCATACTTTTCATTAATACTATCTGTAGCATAGTTAGCAAGGCTAGTTTGTACAATGGGAAGCGAGAAAATTAAGGTTGCGAAAACGCATAATAGTACTACTACTAAAAACGTTCTAAACAATATTTTTCTAAGTTTTCTGATAGGGCTTTTATGTTTTACCTTTGTACCTTCAATTTTTATTCCAAATACTAATGGATAGCAAAAATAGTTATATTCTGGCTATAGAATCTTCTTGTGACGACACTTCTGCTGCTATTTTATGCAATAGAAAAAGGCTCAGTAATGTTGTGGCTACACAAAAAATTCATGAGGAATACGGGGGGGTTGTCCCTGAACTTGCCTCAAGAGCACATCAACAAAATATTGTTCCTGTTGTACACCAAGCATTAACAAAGGCAAATATCGATAAAAAACAGTTATCCGCCATAGCTTTTACGCGTGGACCTGGACTTATGGGTTCTTTATTAGTTGGTACCTCTTTTGCAAAGTCTTTAGCCCTTGGTTTGCATATTCCTTTAATTGAAGTAAACCACATGGAGGCTCATATTTTGGCTCATTTTATTGAAGAAGAAAGTATGGAAACACCAGATTTTCCATTTCTAGCCATGACCATAAGTGGCGGGCACACCCAAATAGTACTTGTTAAAGATTACTTTAAGATGCAAATTCTAGGGCAAACGCTAGATGATGCTGTTGGAGAAGCTTTTGATAAAAGTGCTAAAATATTAGGTTTACCATACCCAGGCGGACCGCTAATTGACAAATATGCGGCTTTAGGAAACCCACATGCTTTTCCTTTTCCTAAACCTAAAGTAGGTGACTTAAATTTTAGTTTTAGTGGTTTAAAAACAAGTATCCTATATTTTATACAAAGAGAAACGCAAAAAAATCCAAATTTCTTAATAGAAAACAGAAATGATATTTGTGCCTCCATACAGCATACAATTGTAACTATTTTAATGTCTAAACTACAAAAAGCAGTGAAAAAGACTGGAATTAAGAGAATCGCAATTGGTGGAGGTGTTTCTGCAAACTCTGGGATTAGAAAAGCACTTCAAGATGCTGAAACCAGTTTAGGGTGGAAAACCTATATTCCAAAATTTGAATACTGTACAGACAATGCAGCTATGATTGGTATAGTTGGTTATCTAAAATATAAAGAGCAACTTTTTACAAACCAAAGTATAACTGCCAAAGCGCGTTACGTAATTAACTCTTAAAATATGCAACTTTTTTACAGTGCTGATCTAAACCATAATACAGAAAAGTACACTTTTCCGGCGGATGAGAGTAGGCATATTGTAAAAGTGCTTCGTAAAAAAGTAGGTGATATTTTATATGTTACCAATGGAAAAGGCCTTGTTTTAGAAACAAAAATTCTAATTCCGGACACTCGTAAGTGTACTGTAGAAGTTCTTAACATAAAAGAACATACACAACAAAAACCGCTTTTACATCTGGCCGTAGCGCCAACTAAAATGAACGACAGGTATGAGTGGTTTTTAGAAAAAGCTACTGAAATTGGTGTTTCAGAGATTACACCAATTATTTGCGATCATTCCGAAAGAAAAATTGTAAAGCTAGATCGGTTATACAAAGTAATACAGTCTGCCATGAAACAATCATTACAATACCACCTTCCTATATTAAATGCACCACTTTCTTTTAAAGAATTGTTAGATAAAAATAATCCTGAGGAGCAATTATTTATTGCGCATTGTGAAGATGAAGAAAAGAAAGATTTAAAGAAGCAGCTAAGCCCAGGTAAAAACGCTACTATACTTATTGGCCCTGAAGGAGATTTTAGTAGTTCTGAAATTGATATGGCTTTAAATAAAGGCTATGAACCCATATCTTTAGGGACAAACAGGTTACGAACCGAAACAGCAGCCATATTTGCCTGTGCCACCATGAGAATGGTAAATAATTAAATTATAAAATCGTCCAAAAATGACACAATCGCTATATTTACTTTTCTAAAAAATATTGAAATATTCTATTTATTAATACTGCTTTTTGCCGCACCCGTAATATCAAAATCTTCATTTTCAGTAATAAGGACTATAGAAATGGCATCATTATCTTCAATGATTTCTGGAATTTGAATAAAACCATTCCCCGATTCTTTGGGTCTCATATACTTTTCTGCAACTACAATATTTGTATTTGTTAAGGTTTTATTTCTATTTTCACCAAGTTTTACTCGAGTTACTCTTTTATCAATAACCAAAACAGCACGTAATTCTTTACCAACTAAGTTACCTGATACTTCATAATCAAAACCAACACTATTAGCATTGAGTTGTATATTAGAAATTTTAACATTATTAGGTAGCTCTTCTTTTTTAAACAAATTGATATTTGCACGCATTTTAGAGGCGCTAGAACCTACAAAATGAGTTTTACCATTTACTATAAGTTGTGGTGTGTAGTTACTTCTATTTTTAAATTTATAATTGTAAGCTGTCTGCTTTTTTGTAAACTCAGCTTTACTAAAAGGATCTTCCCAACCAATATAATTCCAATAATCTACGTGATACGAAAGCGCATATACTGCATCTCCATATTGCGCATTCACTTTTTCTAATAAAGCATCAGCAGAAGGGCAGCTAGAACAGCCTTGAGAGGTATACAACTCTAAAACAACTACAGCATCAGAAGCATGGGGAGTTTCTTTGTCATTTTCTCCATTTAGATTAGAAATTGAAAATGAAGTTATCATAATAGTAATTAAAACTAATCCAAAAATCCCTGCTTTATTCTTCATAATATTTTAAATTTGAATCTATTGTTTAAAGTCGATGCTTCATGAAAAAACTTACTGTTATACTTATTTTTATGTCTTTTGCAATTACACCTGCTCAGGAAATTGCTATTTTAAAATACAATGGAGGTGGTGATTGGTATGCCAACCCAACTGCTATACCAAATCTGATACGATTTTGTAATGCTAATATTGGCACAACTATAAAAGCTAAACCAGAAACAGTTGAAGCAAATAGCCTTACTATTTTTCAATATCCTTTTTTGCATATGACAGGGCATGGAAATGTTTTCTTTACAAACGAAGATGCAGAAAATCTAAAGTCATATTTATTATCTGGTGGTTTTTTACATATTGATGATAATTATGGCATGGAACCATATTTAAAAAAAGAATTAAAAAAAGTATTTCCAGATAAGGAATTGATTGAATTAGGGGCCGATCATCCAATTTTTAAACAGACGTATACCTTTCCCCAAGGGCTACCAAAAATACATGAACATGATGGAAAACGACCACAAGCATTTGGTATATATCACAACAACAGACTTATCTTACTTTTTACTTTTGAAAGTGATTTAGGCGATGGTTGGGAAGATGTTTCTGTGCATAATGACTCCGAAGAAATACGATTAAAGGCACTACAGATGGGAGCGAATATAATCCAATATGTTTTTAAAAATTAAACCAATGACATCAAAAACATTATCTAATGGTATATTAAGAGCAGTAGGAATACTTACTGGAATTCTACTAGTACTTTATTTTTTGTATAAAATACAATCTGTTTTAGCCTATTTATGCATTGCTGCAGTTATTGCCTTAATAGGGAGGCCTATTGTTATATTTCTAAGACGAAAACTAAAATTTCCTAATACAGCAGCAGTTATTGTAACCATGCTAATTATGGTTAGTGTTTTAGCAGGACTCATTGCACTTTTTATTCCTGTACTTACAGAACAAGGTAAAAATTTATCATTGTTAAACATAGATCAATTACAAGCAAATGTAAATACCCTTTACAGCCAAATAACCGAGTATTTTGGAGCTACTCCTGAAACCGTTACCCATTTATTGGCGGACAGTGATATTGAAAAAAACATTTTGGAAGGCATTGATGTTGGTTTTATACCGGATTTTTTTAATTCTATAATTGGAGTTTTAAGTAGTGCAAGTATTGGTTTGTTTTCAGTACTTTTTATTTCTTTCTTCTTTTTAAAAGATAGTACTCTTTTCCAAAACGGATTATTAACCTTTATTCCAGAGCGAAAAGAAAGTGGAATGGTAAACTCTATCACAAAAATAAATGGACTGCTTTCTCGATATTTTGCAGGACTGCTTTTACAAATATTTATTCTCTTCATTATCTACAGTATTGTGCTCTTTATTGTGGGTATAGAAAACGCTATCGTAATTGCTTTTTTATGTGCATTATTTAATGTTATTCCGTACATCGGTCCAATTATAGGAGGAGTGCTTATGTTAGGGCTTACAATGACCAGTAATTTAGGTGCGGATTTTAGTACAGTTATACTCCCAAAAGCGGGTTATGTTTTTATAGGTTTGGTAATTGGTCAACTCGTAGATAATTTCTTCTCACAACCTTTTATTTTTTCCAATAGTGTAAAATCACACCCCTTAGAAATTTTCTTAATTATTATTATAGCTGGCCTATTATTTGGAGTCACAGGAATGATTGTTGCCGTGCCTGGTTATACAGCAATAAAAGTAATCTTAAAAGAGTTTTTATCAGAAAATAAGATTGTAAAATCAATGACTGAAAATTTATAGTTTTACTTTGAATAAATACATACTACATACTGGTATACAATTATTTATAAATAAAAATTGGAATGCTGACATCATGTCAGTTTTACTTAAAAAACCAATTTTTAAAGAAGTTTCACAAAAAGAGTTAGTTGAGCAGCTAGAAGCTAAAAAAAAATGCAAAACAAAGCTTCCGACTTGGTTTAAAACACCCAATATTTATTATCCAAACAAGTTACATATAGAACAAACTTCTTCAGAAATTACGGCTCAATATAAAGCAAATAATATTACAGGAAATTCCGTTTTAGATCTCACTGGTGGTCTTGGTGTAGATAGTTATTTTATGAGTCAAAAAATGAGTCAAATATACCATTGCGAAATCAATGAAAAATTATCCGAAATTGCAGCGCATAATTTTAATCAATTAGGTGTAAATAACTGTACATTTATTCCTGAAAACGGATTGGATTTTTTACATAGAACTGAACTATTTTTTGATTGGATTTTTTGCGATCCTTCGCGCAGAAATGATCGTAAAGAAAAAGTATTTTTACTATCAGATTGTTTGCCCAATATTCCAAAACATTTAAATTTTATATTGAACAAAACCAAACATTTTTTACTAAAAACTTCCCCACTCTTAGACCTTTCGATTGGAATAAAAGAACTAAAATTTGTAAAAGAGATTCATGTAGTTGCCATAAATAATGACGTAAAAGAATTGTTATGGTTTTTAGAAAAAGATGTGAAAGATAAAATTGTAGTTAAAACTATTCATATCAAAAATGAAATAGCAGAAAAATTTGAATTTATATTATCAAATGAGAAAAGTGCGGTTACAAGTTATAGTCTGCCCTTAGATTACTTGTATGAACCCAATAGTGCAATTCTTAAATCAGGAGCTTTTAAAAGCCTAGGAGCACACTTTAAAGTAGCAAAACTACATGAACATACTCATTTATACACCTCTCCTAATTTAGTAGATTTTCCAGGGAGAGCCTTTAAAATTGAGGCTATATATCCTTATAATAAAAAAGTTATCCAAAAATTAAAAATAGTAAAAGCTAATATCAGCACACGTAACTTCCCAGATTCAGTTGCTGTCATCAGAAAAAAATTAAAAATAAAAGACGGTGGTAATTTATTCTTGTTTTTTACAACTGCTATAGATAATCGGTTAATTGTTTTAGTATGCTCAAAACTCGTTTAAATGGCTACTATTGAGCATATTAGTATACTTTATAAAATTTTATAAGCACCTGTAAACCAATTAAAATAAAATATACCATCAAACAATTCTAATAGCAAAAATGCGTTTAATTATAGTATAAACATTATTTAGTATACTTCTGGATTTTTACCAGGCATTACTATTTTAAATTTGTAGTATCTTATAAACGGCATCATTTTTGTTAATTTAATAGCCAAATAAAAAATTATGAAAAAAATTATCATTTTAATATTATTCCCTATTTTATTAAGTGCTCAGGGAGATTTGATAACCGAAACTTCTTATAATTGGTTAACCAACTATAATGAAGCTACTAAAAAAGCGCAAAAAGAAAACAAGAATATATTACTATTCTTCACAGGTAGCGATTGGTGCCCACCTTGTATCGCTTTAAAGAAAGATTTTTTAGAAACTGAAGCGTTTAAAGAATATGCAGAGAGCTACATTTTACTCTACATCGATTTACCTAGAAATAAAGATCTACTTACAGCTGAAGAATATCGTCTGAATAAAGAATTAGCTTCTAGATACAATAAAAAATCAGCTATTCCTGCGGTTAATATTTTAAACAAAGAAGGAATTAAGTTAGATGAAATGTCTGGTTATAGTATGAATGGGCAACTTAAATACCATAAAGAATTTTTAGATAAATATATAAAAGCAAACTAAAAACAATTTTTTTTAATATAAAAACCCCAATAATATAAATATTATTGGGGTTTTTTTGTGTCAATAGAAATTTAGTTATTTATTAACCTAAACTCAGTTCTTCTATTTACAGCATGCTCTCTTTCTGTACAAGAAACACCTTCTCTACATCTATTTTTAGTTTTAGTTTCTCCATAGCCATTAGCAACTAAAAGGCTAGGGTTAATCCCTTTAGTTATTAAATAATCTGCAACTGCTTTAGCTCTTCTTTCAGATAAGCTTTGATTTGCTGCCGCTCCACCTCTTACATCTGTATGCGAAGCTAATTCTACTTTTACTCCAGGGTTTTTAGCTAAAACTGGTAATAAACGCGTATCTATAAGCGTTTTTGCTGCCGAAGTTAAAGTAGCACTTCCTGTATTCCAACTAATTGGTAATGCTTGGTATTCTACTAAAGAACACTCTACTTCTTTCCAACTTGTAAGGCCTCCTTTTTCTTTTAATACTTCTCTAGTTACAGATTTTGTTTTTGCAGGCATATTTACTTCTGTAGTATACGCATCTTTATCTAAAACAGTTTTAGTAATTTCTTTGTATTCTGCAGGAATAATCTTTTCTACAACTCTTGCTGGTTCTAAAAGCACTCGTCTAGTATATGTTCCATTTCTAGATCCTAAAGGAGTAGTTCTTACAGAAGCATCACTATCTAAAAGGGTAGTAGATACTGTTTGATATTCTGCAGGGTAACCTTTATAACACCAATACCTACAGTCATCTGGGTTACCAGAAGAACAATCAGGTGCAGCAGCACCTAACTCCCATTGCGCATAAGCGGGTTTAATTTCTACTGTTTCTGAACCAGATTTAAATGTTGCTGGAACTACTGCTAACGAGTTTCCACCTTCTTTAGAAGTATAGGTTACTGTTTCTGTTCCCCACTTTTCAGGAATAATAGTCAACTTTTTACTAGCGGCTTTCACCTCTACTCTTTCTGTAATTGTTTTAAAGGTGGCTGGTACCGTTTTTAAGACTTTGTAAGCTGGTTTTACAGTAAAAGACACGGTTTCATTTACGTAAACATCTGGTGTAGTACAACGTACATAACATTTTCCTGGTTCGGGGTTAGCGGGTAAATCTTGGGCAATTGTAAAAGATGCAGATAAGACTGCAGCAAAAAATAAAACTTTTTTCATTGTGTTTAGTGTTTATAAAATTTATAGTTAGTCAAATGTAACTTGAAGAAAAAAAAAGAAAGAAAAATAGCATTTGATTTTAGCATTATCGATGAATTATATTAAAACACCGATGAATTACATAAAAAGTTAAAGAATATATAAAAAGTGTATTTTATGCTTTAAAGTTTTTTTTCTAACTTTAAAGAAAGTTGATTTTGTATGATACAATTAGAAACAAAGACTAACGATGGCTATTCTTTTCTCATTAAGAGTAAAAAAGGGCACACGTTATTGAATAGTATTTCTTTTAAAAGTAAAATTGATTTTGAAGCCACCCTAGCTATTTTACATACCCTGCTTAAAAAAACGAATGTCTTTGAACGCAAAACCAATCATAATGGCGATTTTCTTTTTAGTTTAAAAAACCTTAATGGTGGTATTATTGCACATTCTCAATATTATGCTTCTGAAGCGGGTATGGAAAATGGAATTAAATATTTAAGAAATCATATTGATAAACTCTATCATAAATGATTTTAAGAGTTTTACTAATCCAGATCATTGTATCTATTGTTTGTTATATTTATAAAAACTTAAATCCGTCGTCCGATTATAAAAAAATGTGGAAAATGTGACGTTTGCAGTGGGGCTGGAAAGATTTAAAATAAAATTGTTCTTCCTATAGCTTCTTTAAAATAGTTAAAAAAGCTTCATGTTGCACATTTGTATAATCTAAATGTGTTACTATTCTAAGTTTCCCCTGACCCATACCAATAATATGGATATTATTATCTTTTAATTGCTTTACAAAAACGTCAGCACTTCTATTAGTCTCATCAATTTCAAATATGACGATATTCGTTTCTATAGGTTCTACTTTCTTTATATAATCTAGGCGATTAAGTACCTCCCCTATTTCTTTTGCTTTTTTATGATCTTCTGCTAGTCTTTCTACATGATGATCCAAAGCATAAATTGCAGCTGCAGCCAAAAACCCTGCCTGACGCATTCCACCTCCTAATACTTTACGTACTCGCAATGCTTTATGTATAGTTGCAGCATCACCTACTAAAATAGATCCTACAGGGCAACCTAAACCTTTACTTAAGCAAACACTAATTGTATCAAATAATTTACCATATTGCAAAGGAGTTTCCTGCTTTGCTACCATAGCATTCCATAAGCGAGCACCGTCTAGATGATATACCAAATTATTCTCATCACAGATAGTACGGATTTTTTTAAGTTCTTCAAAATTCCAACAAGCTCCTCCTCCTTTATTAGTTGTATTTTCTATACAAACTAAACTAGTCAATGGACTATGATAAAAATCTGGCGGATTAATCGCTGCTGCTACTTGTTCCGCTGTCATCATCCCCCTATGTCCGTCAACTAATTTACAAGAAACACCACTATTAAAACTAACGCCACCGCCTTCATAATTATATACATGTGCATATTTATCACATATTAACTGCTCTCCAGGCTGCGTGTGCAATTTTATAGAGGCCTGATTTGCCATGGTACCACTCGGAAAATACAATGCAGCTTCCATACCAAATAACTTTGCTACTTTTTCTTCTAAAGCATTAATACTTGGATCTTCTTTAAAAACGTCATCGCCAACTTCTGCATGCATCATAGCATTTAGCATTTCTGGAGTTGGTTTGGTAACTGTATCACTTATTAAGTTAATTTTCATTTCAATCAATTTATTTTTTATAATCTTAATATCCCCATAATCGAATTTACATGTTTCTGGGAGCTTTTTTAATTTTTATTACTTTTTAAAAAACATAATAACTAAAAGTCAAAGGCAGTTTATAGGACATTTATTAAGCTCTTAAAATTTTAAATTCATGTCTAAACACTCCATCCCAATGGGTGATCCATCTGGAATTTTAGGTGTTGGTAAAATTTTAAACGCAGATGGGTTCTTTAAAAAAGCAGCTATTCTACGGTTTCTTTCTTTCTGAATCATTAGACCATAACTATTCCCATATAGTGCTAATGCTGCTTTATCTAATGGTGCTTTCAACTCATTTAGTTTTGCATGAACAATAGCATTCACCTGTGGATGCACATTTTTATGTGCTGCTAAATTCATTAAATGCTCCAATACTCTAAAGTTAATATTAGCTTGAGTTTCTCTTAGATACGCATCTTTATGAACTTTGTTAAAGGTCTCTTTTACAATTTCATCAATTAAAGCAGCTAAACCCAATTGTTTGGAATCTAATGCTTTCTGCTGAATTAGTCTAGACGCTCTTTCTGGATGCAAAAGATAAGTTAGCGTCATATCTGCAGCAGTTTCAGCAGCAGAAAGCGCATCAAAAGAAACACCCGTTTTTCCTTTTATAGATTCTCTCGTTTTACTAAAACCAATAGCTCTGGGAGGAAATAGCTTTAATTTTTCTTTAGGGATTGCTATCTCACGAGCATCCAAGGTTTTTAAAATAGTATTCAATGCCTTTTCTTGCGTTTTTCTATCAATAATCTTTACTGTTTCTTGCCCATCGCCTTTTACCGTGTAATTATAATCTAAACCTCCTATTACTTTAGCAACAGCTTCTGTTTGATATCTGTGGAAAAAATACAATGGGGCAAAAACATCTTCTAAGGTAGAATTTGCTTCTCTCGTTTTAATATTATCTATTGAAAAGTTAGCAATTCCTTGTTTCCGTATTTGTAATACACTTTCTAGTTCCTGCGTAGCACTTTTACCATTATCCCACAAATGTGCTAAGGCATGTGCTCCTCCTGCTGGTCTGGCATCTTGGTCAGAAATATATCGGAGTCCCTGTTTTCTAGCGGTATCTAAAATCGTATTTAAACCTTCTTTTTCAGCATTCTCATTTGTAAATTCACTATACGAATAAGCTACAGTAACTTTATCCCAAGCTCCTACTCCCTCGGCATAGGCATTAGAAAAATTTATTTTGCCATTTTTTATAGCAAATTGTGGATGCGGATAATCCATTACTGATGCCCTACCATTGGTGCTAGCAGCAAAATTATGAGCAAAACCAATAGTATGCCCTATTTCATGTGCAGAGAGCTGTCTAATTCTAGCCAGCGCTAATGCCAACATTGGTTTATAGTTATCGTCCCGTTCTGCAAAGGGCTTATCCATGAGTGCTTGCGCAATTAAAAAGTCTTGACGAATTCGTAGACTTCCCAAGCTAACATGTCCTTTTATAATTTCTCCTGTTCGCGAATCTGTAATACTATTGCCATAACTCCAGCCACGCGTAGAACGGTGTACCCATTGTATTACATTATACCGTACATCTAATGGATCTACATCATCTGGTAATATTTTTAACTGAAAAGCATCTTTATAACCAATAGCTTCAAAAGCTTGGTTCCACCATTTACCGCCTTCTAATAAAGCAGAGCGTACTGGCTCTGGTGTTCCATTATCTAAATAATAAATAATAGGTTCTACAGCCTCGCTCATAGCTGCATTGGGATTCTTTTTTTTAAGACGATGTCTTGTAATATATTGTTTAAGGATAGGTTCCTGTACTGGTGTTGCATAATCATAATATGAAAAAGGATAAGAACCACATCTAGGGTCAAACACTCTTTTTTTGTAGGCATTATCTGGAAGTTTAATAAAAGAATGGTGTTGCGCAACAGTTACCAAGCTAGCATTTGGTGTAACAGACCTTAACAAATCTCCTTTAGGTTCTCCTTTAAATGTTAAAACAACATCAAACTCCGTATTTTCTGGAAAAGCCTTGGTTCTTTCTAAATTAAATGCACTTTTTGAAAGATCTACAGCATAAGAACCTTGATTCGCATTTTTTAATCTTTGCGAAACTCCATGTGCATCTTGCATTAAAAAACTACTCACTTCAATAATATATCTCCCTTTTTTTTCTTCTAGTATTGGAAAACCATAAAGAATAGATTTTGCAAATGCTTGTTCAACCGATTTCTTTTCTAAGGTATTTTCTGTAAGCGCTCTAAATTTTAAATTAGGTTGTACCAGCAATAACTTATTTCCTGCTTTTTTAAAATAAACAACTTGCTCATTCCCTATTTGCCCTCTATCTAAGCCAATATCATTACTTCCTATACCATTACTTAAGCTATAGACATATAAAAATTCTTTTTCTAAAGCAGCTACTTCCAAAAAAACTTTATCCGTTTTTGCATCATAGTAAAAATCAAAATAACCCTTATATTTCGTATAGTTTTTACTTTGTTCTGTAAATTGTGCAAAAAGAGAAGTTGAACTAAAAAGGAACGAAAAAATAAGAAAAAAGCCTTGTTTCATGATGATTTTTTTGATCCGCTAAATTTAGATAAAATAAAACATTTCGCATCATATAAATAAAGTAAAAAAGAGTGCTATTTTTACTAAAAATTTAAAATAAACATGACAATTACCACAGACCAATACAAAGGTCTTTTAGATCGCCTTGGTGCGTTAAGGAGGTATCTTTGACGTTGATGCCAAACTTATTGAAATAGAGAACGAACAAGAGAAAACTTTAGCGCCAGATTTTTGGGATGATGCTCAAAAAGCGCAGCTTCAAATGAAATTTATTCAATCTAAAAAAAAATGGGTTGATGATTATAAAGTTGTAGAAACTCTAGTGAATGATTTAGAAGTTCTTATTGAATTCCAAAAAGAAGGAGATGTTAGTGATGAAGAGGTAGAAAAACATTACGAAAAAACAGTTGATACTCTTGAAAATTTAGAATTTAAGAACATGCTTTCAGAGGAAGGCGATGAGCTGTCTGCTGTATTACAAATCACCGCAGGAGCTGGTGGTACTGAAAGTTGTGATTGGGCTGCTATGCTAATGCGCATGTATATGATGTGGTGCGAAAAAAACGGCTACAAAGTAAAAGAGCTCAATTACCAAGAAGGTGATGTTGCAGGTATAAAAACAGTTACGTTACAAATAGATGGCGAATTTTCGTTTGGATGGCTTAAAGGAGAGAATGGAGTACACCGTTTGGTACGTATTTCTCCTTTTGATAGCAATGCTAAAAGACATACTTCTTTTGCTTCCGTTTACGTATATCCATTAGTTGATGATAGTATTGAAATAGAAGTAAACCCAGCTGATATTGAAATTACAACGGCTAGATCTAGTGGTGCTGGTGGGCAAAACGTAAATAAAGTAGAAACTAAAGTTCAACTGGTTCACAAACCTTCTGGAATACAAATTCAATGTTCAGACTCTCGTTCTCAACATGATAACAGGGCCACTGCCATGAAAATGCTTAAATCGCAATTATATGAAATAGAATTGCGTAAAAAAATGGAAGCGCGACAAGAAATTGAATCGTCTAAAATGAAAATTGAATGGGGTTCACAGATTCGCAATTATGTGATGCATCCATACAAGCTAGTAAAAGATGTACGTACGGCACAAGAAACTGGTAATGTAGATGCTGTAATGGACGGTGACATTAATAAATTTTTAAAAGCATATTTAATGATGATGGGGCAGAAAGAGGAGGAATAAGGAATTTGTTATTGGTAAAAAATAGTAATTATGAAAATTAATTGGAAAAAAAAGGTTTTCGCTTCAAAATACGAATTGTTTGCTGTAAACCAAAAAATTGGGGAATTGAATAAAAAGTCGTTTAGTTCAACTTCTATAGGGAATTTAAATAATAGCAAATTAAAGTTTCAAAAAAGAGGTTTTTTTAACTCAGAAACTGAGATTACTGACTTAATCCAAAAGAAGGTTGTAGGGAAAATAAAATTCAATACATGGGGAAACAAAGCAGAAATAAATATTGAGAGCAAAAAAATTGATTGGAAATCTGATAGCTTTTGGGGTAAAAAATGGAGTGTTTTAGAAAACGGACAGCCTATAATTAAATATAGGGGTTCAGCTTCTAAAGGAGAAATTGAATCTTCAATCAGTAATGATCATTTAATATTAACGGGACTTTTTGTATTTAATTATTATGTGGAAATGATGATGATTATAATAGCTAGTACCACCTCTGTAATAGTTGCAACAAGCTAAAAATGAATACGCAATACTTTTTACTAACCACTCAATACTAAAAAATAATGATTAAAATATATCACAATCCAAGGTGTCGCAAATCTAGAGAAGGGTTACAAATTTTAGAAAATTCTGGTAAGGACTTTAAAATTATAAAGTACTTAGAAGATATCCCTACAAAAGAAGAATTAAAAAAGGTTTTAAACTATTTAGATCTTAAACCAGAAAACTTAGTTCGAAAAAATGAAGCGGTTTGGAAAGAAAATTATCGTGGAAAATTACTTTCTGATGAAGAGATCATTGATGCAATGTTAAAAGATCCAAAACTGATAGAAAGACCCATAGTTATTAATGGGAATAAAGCAGTAATCGGTAGACCAGCAGATGAAATTGTAAAAATTATATCATAGTGTGCTCCTTACCTAAATAGATAAAAGTTACTATTTTGTTAATCTTATTATTAGCTGTTAGACATTATGTTTTGTATTCAGAATTCATTAATTCTAGTGCTTAGATCGGAGAAATAAATACTTCTAGAACAGAATATTGAACTCTAAAAAACATTTAATTTACTGAAAATCATTACTTTAAATGCTTTAATAACTTAGCCTATATTTCTTTTTATTACTAATACAATTTCAAATACAGCCTATACATAAATAACTACAAGTTGTACAATTAAGTAATCTACTACTATAAGATTAAACCTACCTTTAGAAAACACTATTTCAATTTTAACTATTAAAATTTAACAATTATGGATTCTAAAGATGTAAAATTATTTCAAAAACATTTGGTGGAAAGACTATCTAACCCTGAGCTAGATCAGACACTACTAAAAAATTCAACCGAATTTATTGCACAGTCAGTTGGGAAGGGAATTAAATGGGATGATGTATTTCCTGTAGGCATAAAAAACCCTGACAGTATATGTGTTAGAGGCAAACTTGCAATTAATAATATTGGGCGCATTAAAAATATTTTAAAGAGTAGAGACCTTAGCAAAATTGAGGTTTTCCCAAGAGGTATACGAGCTCCCGAATTTCTTGAGGTACTAGCCACATTTTCCAATAATAGATATAGAAGATAAAATGAGTGCTTCATCAAACTTCTCAATTGTACATATTCATCCTACATTAAATTGTAATTTAAGATGTTTGCATTGTTATTCTAGCTCTGGGCCTAATCAAAAGATAGGCTTAGAGTTAGATAAGATATTGCCATATCTTAAATATCTAAGGGAAAAACATAACTTTAATGTTGTTTCAATTTCTGGCGGTGAACCCTTCTTATATAAAAATTTAAAAGAATTACTTTGTTATACAAAAGAGTTAGGGTATAACAATCAGGTTGTGAGCAATGGCATGCTTTTAAAGTCTAAAAGAAATAGAGAAACGTTAAACTATATCGATTCTATTGCAATTAGTGTAGATGGAAATAAAGAACTACACAATGAAATTAGGGCATCAGAGTTTGCATATGATAAAATGTTGGAAGGAGTTCAAGTATTAAAAGATAGTAATATTCCTTATGGATTTATACATACCGTAACAAAAAAATCTTGGCAGCAAATACCAGATTTAATCGAATTAGTAGAAAATAATGGTGGTAATTTATTACAATTACATCCGATAGAAAATGCAGGTAGGTCAATTAATGAACTTCATAATGAGTTTTTATTGAGTAATGATGATTTACAACGTATCTTTATACTTTGTGCTGTTGTACAAGAAACTACTCCAGTAAAAATTCAACTAGACTTGTTACATAAGTCATATATAGAAACACGACCAGAAATCATATATGGAAAAATAGATAACATAAACACTACTAGAGATCTATTTAAAGAAATAATTATAACCGAAAAAGGAGATGTACTCCCTATTTCGTATGGTTTTTCAAAAGATTATTTAATCCATAATATTAATAGGAACATAGGATTAGAAAAATCAATAGAAAATTTCATGATGCATAAAGGTGATCAATTAAAAGCGCTATTACATAACACTTATAAAAATATCCTTGAAGATGAAGAGAAAACCCTATTTAATTGGGGAGAGTTAATTGTTAATGAAAGTAATCAGACATTACATACAATGTAATAATACCTATAAAAGTTATTTACAAAAAATACCTATAAAGCGAGAAACCTTATCGTATTTAAATTGCTAGTTTCCTATAAAATTTAGCATTATAAAACAGGAGTTTATGTATCATAAAAGTACGTATTCAAAATATACATTTATTCTATTTTAATATAAGATATTAAAAATACAATTCACACATAAAATACTACAAATCATACAGTTATGTAATATTTAAATATAAGATTACACTTATATTTACTGTATTATTAATTGTTTCCCCTAAGCGAATTTTTAAAAAAAGGTATTGCTTTTTAAACGGCTTAATACGCAACATATTTTGAGGATATTTTCTTAAAAATAAAACGCTTTCAAATTCATGTTAACTCAATATTTAATTTCTAAATAAATAATACCATGACAAACAATTTAAGAAAAAAAGAGGCTTTTAATAAACGTAATGAAGCTAATCTTTTAGCAAACGAAAGACCAATTGTAAAACATCTAAGTAATGGTGATGAGCAAAGGTTTAGAAAAAAAATAAACGATAAAGATAAACCTATTTATGCGGTTAGCTTTACGAAAGGACTCCCACACGACAAAAAAACGGGTTTATTAAAAGACCCACAACATTTTCAATATTTTGTAAGAGGTATTGATAGTGGAGATCCAAGAGACTTTAGGGATACGCCTTTAGGACCAGAAGAACATTGTGGGTCTACAGAGAACTGTTCGCCTCCAAAAATGTGGTTTTCTAAAATAGCAAAAACAGGAAAATTAGATACAGAACCTGTAAATAATAAGAATAATGTTGGTCTAAGAGCTTGGGAAAGCCAAAGTGCAGGATTAATTTTTGAATTAGAAGGTTTTGATGCTCAAGCTGTAACAATGCCACCCGCTCCAACCTTAGGAAGTCCTGAACTAACCGCAGAAATGGCAGAAGTGTATGCACAAGCACTACTTAGAGATGTTCCATTAAATGCGTTAAGTGCTGGGATTCTTGATGATCAATACTTAGAAGATAAAAGCCAGTCTATACCACAAAATGGTGTTGTAAACCAACCACGATTAGGAGATTTAAAAGCGAATAAAAATGATGTAAAAGAAGCGCTAAAAATTACTGAAGAATTAAAACAGTTAGATTGGTTTTCTGATGTAGACTTAAGTTTATCAAAACAAGAAGAAATAAGAAGGCTAAATAGACTTCATCCAACACCATCAAACGCCTTTAGAGGGATTACCAGAGGTGATGATATAGGACCGTATCTTTCTCAATTTTTATTGATTGGGAATACTGGCATTAATTCTAGAGATAATGAAAGAGGAGTTGAAGAAGGAAAAATAACTTTTGGAGCCATTTCTGTGGACCAGAAAGTGCGCAACGCTGCTCCAAGAGATTATATGACAAAATGGGAAGAATGGTTAGATGTTCAGAATGCGGCAAATGTTTCTGGATTAGAAGAGTATGTGCAAGGGGCTACAGGAAGAAGGTTTATTTACACGCCAAGAGATTTAGCAACATATGTACACTATGATGCACTTTATGAAGCTTATTTTAATGCATGTTTAATTCTTTTAGGAAAAGGTGTTGCTTTTGACCCAGGAATCCCTTATCAACAAGATGATTCTAGAGACCATCAGCAAGGATTTGCACATTTTGGAGGACCACATATTTTAACCTTAGTTACTGAAGTAGCCACCAGAGCTCTAAAAGCAGTACGATTTCAAAAATATAATGTACACCGCAGATGTAGACCAGAAGTACTAGCTGCAAGATTAACTATGGCAGATAATTTAGCAGATGTGACAGAAGAATTTAAAACAATGCGTGACGATATAGGTACTGCCAATGGTTCAATTCTTAGTTTAATTGACAATCAAAATGGAGATTTATTTGAATCTGGACATACACCTGACAAAAATTATCTTTTACCAATGGCATTTACAGAGGGGGCACCAATGCACCCTGCTTATGGTGCAGGGCATGCTACTGTTGCTGGTGCTTGTGTTACTGTTTTAAAAGCATTTTTTGATTGTAATAGCAAGTTTAAAGCAGATGGAGTAAACGCCAATAAAGCATATGTATCTACACATAATGGTGAAAAATTAGAATTAACGCCTGTATTAGATCAATTTGGAAAAAGTGCTGAATTAACAGTTGAAGGGGAATTAAACAAATTAGCTTCTAATATATCTATAGGTAGAGATTGGGCAGGCGTACATTATTTTACAGATTATTACGAATCTATATTAATGGGCGAAAAAATAGCTATTGGAATACTGGAAGAACAAAAATTATTATTTAAAGAAACGTTTTCAATGACGCTTCCTCTGTTTGGAGGTGGTAGTATTCGTATTTAAAAAAGTAACTTAAAAATAGTTTAAAGCGGTTTAGAAAATTAATATCTAAACCGTTTTTATTTCTTTCCTTTTAGCCAAAATTTGAAATAAACAGCTGTAGATCAATTATTTTTAATGACAATCAACTTTAACAGTTCATTACAATTCATTTAAATTGTGTTATTTTTAATTAAAACTTTTATAAATGAAAAAACGATTTTTAATTCTAGTCATACTCCTACCCTTATCTATTTATGCACAAGACTCCAAGTATCATATAAGTTCATATTTAGATAAAGGTATTAAAGCACCCAATACACATCATATTGGTGATGCTTGGTTAAACTTTTTATCAAAAGCAGATGAGAATTTTGTTCATAATATTACACAAGCAACATTTAGTCCCAATTCTACATTAGATTGGCACAAACATAAAACAGATCAGGTTATAATTGTTATTGAGGGTAAAGGCTATTATCAAGAAAGGGGAAAAGAACCAATAATCATAAAAAAAGGAGATGTTTTAAGGTGTGAAAAAAATAGGGAACACTGGCATACCTCTTCTAGAGATCATTCAATTACCTATATTGCTATTTATGGAAGTGAACCAACCATATGGACAGAAAAGTTAACGCAAGAATATTACAATAGTGTGGCCAAAAAACTTAAAAGCAAATAAGTCCAATAGGCACCTGCAAAAAGAAGATGTTTCAAGCATAAATGGATATAGAAATTACTGTGTAATGGTTTTATTTCTGCTACCCAAAAAGTTTTTGTCATACTCTATTTAAAGCATATTTTATATCTTGCATCTTTAATAATTAGAATATATATTAATACTCTAATTAAACCTTATTATAATTTGATAGTCATATAAAAACAGATATAAGATGAAATTAAATTTAAAACATATTATGATCTTATTCGCCTTTGTAGTTTTTACTACAGAAGCAGCTGCACAATACGGGTACGGGTATGGAAATGGAAGAGGTTTTGGAAGAAATAGAAATACGATTCCTCAGGCGACTACCCCAGAAAAAGAACCCGAAAAATTAAATGCCAAACAAATTGTAGACCTACAGATGCCAAATATTGTAAAGGCAGTAGATCTTAATCCTTTTGAAAGTGCCATTGTTAGAGCTTCACTTACAAAATTTGTTCAAAAAAGTATTGAACTACAAATTTTAGCCTTAAGCCCTGAACAAAATAGAGAGGCATATGAAAAAATGAAAAAAGTTCATGATGAGGAGTTAAAGTCTGGTTTACCTGCAGATAAGTATGATGCGATGGTAGAGTTGCAAAAAAATCAGTACAAGGTAAAAAAGAAGAAGAAAAAGAAGAAAAAAAAGAAAAGCAAAGAATAATATGAAGAAACTATTGCTGATTGTTATTTTATTAATTACAATTCAATGCATTGCGCAAAGACCACAAGGAAAGAGGTCGCAACCCATAAAAATAACAGGAACAGTAATAGATAAAGATACAGGAGAGCCTTTAGAATATGCAACTCTTGTTTTGCAAAGTGTACGTAACCCAGATAGGGTTACTGGGGGTATTACAGATAAAGAGGGGAAATTTTCTGTTGAAACCTATCCAGGTAAATACAATGTTCGTATAGAATACATTTCATACAAAACCTATCAATTAAAAGAACAATTATACAGATCTTCCACAGCGCTAGGGACCATTAAATTAGCACTAGATGTAGCACAGTTAGAAGGTGTAGAAGTTGTAGCAGAACGTACAACTGTTGAACTGCGTTTAGACAAAAAAATATACAATGTTGGGCAAGATCTTACTGTTAAAGGGGGTTCTGTAACTGATGTATTAGACAACGTACCCTCTGTAGATGTTGATGTAGAAGGTAATATTAGCTTACGTGGTAATGAAAGTGTTCGTATTCTTATTAACGGAAAGCCCTCTGCCCTATCTGGTCTTAGTCCAGATGCGCTGCAACAACTCCCAGCCAATGCTATAGAAAAAGTAGAAGTCATTACCAACCCTTCTGCACGGTATGATGCTGAAGGTACTGCAGGTATTTTAAATATTATTTTAAAACAGAATAAAACAAAAGGATTAAACGGTTCTATAAATGTTTTTACTGGTATTCCAGAAACCTATGGCGGAGCGTTAAGTCTAAATTTAAGGCGAGAGAAGTTTAATATTTTTACAAATACGTCTTACCGATTTAGGAATGGTCCCGGAAATGCGCTTTTTGAACAAGAGAATTTTGATGCTAATGGAAATACGCTAAGTTTCCAGGATGAGAAAAGAGATATTCAGCGACAAAATAGCGGTTTCAATACTAATATTGGTTTAGAACTATTTTTAAGCAAAAATAGTAGCATCACGAACTCTTTTGTTTTTAGAAAACGGAATGGCACTAATACCGTAGCTATAGATTTTGATAATTTTGATGCAAATCAAAACCCAACCATACAAAGGCAGCGGTTTACTTCTGAAGATGATATGGATCAAAATGTGCAATACTCCCTAAATTACAAGAAAAAGTTTGACGATAAAGGGCATGAATTAACTTTTGATTACCAATTTTCTAAAGGAACTGAATTAGAAAACTCTTTGATAGATGAAATTGTTCTAAACAACACCAATTCATTACCAACCGAAAGAACTATAAATGATGAAAGTCAGACCAATCAGCTTTTACAAATGGATTATGTTTTACCATTTGGGAAAGACAATAAATCTCAATTTGAATTTGGTTATAGAGGTACTTTCAATAATTTTAATACCGATTTTGATTTTGGAACACAGCAATTAAGTGGGGATTTTTCTAGCAATCCAAATTTTAGTAACGAACTGAGCTATATAGAAAATGTTAATGCTATTTATACGCAATTGGGCAGTAAGTACAATAAGTTTAGTATTTTAGGAGGCTTGAGAGTAGAAACTACTGATATTGATATTAAACTTATCGATACAAACGATCTGAGTAATAAAAATTATGTAAGTTGGTTTCCTTCTATATTCTTAGGTTATGAACTTTCAGACAAAGAACAATTCAATATAAGTTATAGTAGGCGTTTACGCAGACCTCGTTCGCGCTTTATAAATCCTTTTCCTTCCCGTTCTAGTAATACAAACCTGTTTCAAGGAAATCCAGATTTAGACCCTACCTTTACAGATGCTTATGATATTGGTTATTTAAAACGTTGGGCTAAAGTATCGTTTACTACTTCAGCATATGTAAACAGATCTACAGGTGTTTTTCAGTTTATAACTCAAGAAACAGGAGATTTTGTAATACTAGCAAATCCAGACGATCCTAATAATGATGTAATTGTTCCAGTACAGGCGAGAACTCCAATAAATTTAGCAACAGACCTGCGCTACGGAACAGAGTTTACAACCACTTATACGCCAATAAGAAAATGGCGACTTACCTGGAATCTTAATGTATTTCAACAACAATTGAGAGGAAATCATAGTTTTATAAATTTTCAAGGTACCGAAATAACACAAAATTTTGATGCTGATAATTTTACCTGGTTTACGCGTTTTAGTGCCAAATTACCACTACCTGCCAAAATAGATTTTCAGGCTAATTTATTTTATAGAGGTGCTTCTAGAAATGCACAAGCTAGAAACAAAGGGATTTTAAGTACTAATTTGGCATTTAGCAAAGACCTTATTAAGGATAAAGCTACACTATCTTTAAATGTAAGAGACCTTTTTAATTCACGTATCCGCAGGCGTGAAACAAGAACAGATAATGTTTTTACCATTAGTGAGTTTCAATGGCGCGTACGTCAAATAAATATGTCATTCCTATACCGTTTTAATCAACAACAAAATAGAAAACCTCAACGTGGGCAGAGAACTAATGGTGGTGGAGATGATTTAGAGTTTGAAGGCTAATTTGTAATTTTATTCCATAAAAATTCAGGTTTCCTATATCTTTGTTTTCAATAGAAAAACTATGGAAATTAAAAGAACATATTTAGTTGTAATTCTTATCGCTACATTTATAAGCTGTACAAATGCAACTAAAACTCAAAATGAAGAAGTTTTACATAAATCAAATCGTCAGTACTATCAATTAAAAATATATGCTTTTGAGACTAAAGCACAGGAAATTGCTACAGATCAGTATTTAAAAGAGGCGTATTTACCAGCACTTAAAAGAGAAGGTGTAAAGCAGATAGGAGTTTTTAAATCTAGACCTAATGAAAAGGATAGCATTCAAAAGACCTATGTACTTGCTCCGTTTACCCATTTAGAACAGTTTTATGCTATTACAGAAAAATTACAAAAAGATTCTGTCTATTTAAATACAGGAAAAACATATTTAAATGCTGCATATCATACTCCTCCGTACAAACGAATCAGTTCTATTTTATTAAAAGCATTTGCAGATCAGCCTCAATTAGAAGTGCCTGCTTTAAAAAATTTAAGAAAAGAACGTATTTATGAATTACGGAGTTATGAATCTGCAACAGAAGAATTACATAGAAATAAGGTAGATATGTTTAATGAAGGTGGAGAAATAACACTTTTTAAATCGCTTGGTTTTCAAAGTGTGTTTTATGGAGAAGTACTTTCTGGACCGCAAATGCCTAACTTAATGTATTTAACTACCTATAAAGACAAAACAACTAGAGATGCTTATTGGAAAAAGTTTGTTGCTGCCCCAGAATGGAAAAAAATGGCTGCATTAGACAAATACCAACATAATGTTTCGCATATTGATATTGATTTTTTATATCCAACAACCTATTCGGATTATTAAATAACAGCTGTATTTTCTTATTACAAATCTTTAAGCCAATCGCCCAATCTAGCGGTCCAATCCTTAACGGTATTATGGTTTAAACCTAAACCAAAACCATGTCCTCCATCCTTATAAATATGCATCGTTACAGGTATTTGGTGTACTACTAAGGCTTCATAAAATTTGATGCTATTGGCTACTCGCACAACAGTATCGTTTGTAGCATGTATCAATAAAGTTGGCGGTGTATTTGCAGTTACTTGTAATTCATTAGAGAAACGTTTTACCATTTCTGGAGTTGCTTTTTTACCCAATAAGTTATTTTTAGATCCTTTGTGAGTTAGCTCTTCTTTCATTGAAATTACAGGGTATAGTAATGCCATAAAATTTGGTCTTGCGCTTAATTCATCTATAACATCTTGTTTTTCATATACTTTTTCATCAAAATGAGTTCCTAAAGTAGAAGCTAAATGTCCGCCAGCAGAAAAACCTATAATTCCAATTTTATCAGCATTAATATTCCATTGCTCCGCATTACTTCTCACCAAACGCATAGCACGTTGTGCATCTTGTAAAGGCACATTATACTGCTCTGTAAGAGACTTTGAATTGGGCAAACGATATTTTACAACAATACCGGCAATACCCTTTGCATTTAAATATTTAGCAATATCTATTCCCTCCCAATCATACGCTAAATTACCATAACCACCTCCTGGAAATATCAGCATTGCTTGCCCATTTGCATTTGCCTTAGCGGGTAAATAAACTTCTATAGTTGGGTTTTGTACATTACTAATTCCGTAAATTGCTTTCCTTGTTTGTTTTTCTTTTTCTTTAGATTTCAGTTGATTTGGAATCTTTTTGTTCCATAAAGGTAAAATAGTGTCTTGCGCAGCTACTGATAATACTGTAAAAATCACAGAACAAAGTAGTATTATTTTTCTCCTCATATTGTTATCTCTTATTTCATTTAAATATAATACAGATACTAAGTAATACATCTTATTTAGGCTTAATTAGGGCAATCCCATTTAAAATTTGCGACTTTATCATTACTAGCTGCCCCTAAATTATAATGCCACCATTCTGTTCTAATTGACCAAAACCCATAAGCCTCCATAGTTTCTTTTAGGAGTTTTCTATTCCTTAACACTTCATCTGGTAAATTGGTATTATCATGATAGGCGCGTTTCCCAAAAAAATCAAAATCTGTGCCCATATCCAAAGGTTCATTTTCTAAGGTAACTAAGGTAATATCTACCGCTCCTCCTTTATTATGAATAGAACCCTTTTTAGGATTAGCCACGTACTGAGGGTTTGGAACAATTTCCCACATTTTATATTGTACAGAATTAGGCCTGTAGCAATCGTAAAATTTAATTTTATAGCCATTTTTTAATAAACTTTTATTGGCTTTAATCAATGCTTTTGCAGTTTTTACCCTTGTATAACATTCTGCACAGTCATATACTTTTTCTTTTAAAAAATTATTGGTTGTTGCATATCGCAAATCATACTCAAAATCTTTACTATAGTCTGCCAGCCTAACAAAAGTAGTATCTGATAAACCTGCAAAACTTTTTAACTGTGGTACTATAGTTTTGGTTACCATACTAGTATCAACTTGTACCGAATCTAATACATTTTCCTTTGTGATAGCTTCTTTTTTAGTAGCTTCTTTACATCCCATCAAAAAAAAGAGAAACAGTAAATAAAATAGAGAATAGGTGTTTTTTCTCTTACATATCATCTTTATCATATGATTAAATTTCTATGATCAACGGTTTACAAGTTACTTCTTTTTTTGATTTTGCATCCAAGTGAATAATGCTGGGGTTCTATAGGCCTTATCCCAGGCATTATGCCCAGTATTTTTATAACGTGTAAACTGTATCTTGTAATGAAGGCTTTTTAACCGTGCTACAATTTCCTCGGATTCTGAAATAGGGATAACTGGATCATCTTCTCCATGAAAAACCCATATGGGCATTTCTTTATTAATCCAATGTGCATAGGGCGTTGGAGCCATACCACATACAATGGCTAGTGCTGCAAAGGTATCTGGGTATTGTACTGCCATTTCCCAGGCTGCACCTCCCCCTCTACTTAAACCTGACAAATAAATTCTTTTAGTATCTATTCTGTTATTTTGCACAACAGTGTCTAATAATTGTTTTACTGCTTTAGTATCCCACCATTTTTTTTCTTTATCGTGTTGCGGTGCTAAAACTAAAAAAGGGAATTCTGTACCATCCATTAATATTTTTGGCGGAATGGCTTCGCCTTTTGCATTTGCACTGGTTTCTCCACCACCATGCAAAAAAAGGAGCAAACCATACTCTTTACTCATATTATCTTCATAACCAGATGGGTAATACAAATAGTATTTTATCTCTTCGTTTACTACAATACGAAATTCTTCTTTAACTAATTTAGATTGCGCATTACAACTGGAACAGCAAATTAAAATAAGACCAATAGAAAAGAGTCTCTTCAGTTTATATTTCATCAAAAAATCTACTTTTAGACTATCAGCTGTAAAAGATACAAAAACAGATTTATTCTACTAAACTGTATTATTCAATTCCCATATAAATTGCTGCTTTCCAAGTACTATCTTTTCCGCCAGTATGGGGATTATCATAAAACACTTCGGTAATGGTTTGTATAGATTTTAACTGGTTTTCTTTGGCATATTGATATAATGCGTACCAAGCATTATCAGTAAAACTATAGTTACCATAAAAAGTTGCCTTTAATGATTTTTTTGCGGTAACTTTTTTATATTTTATTTCTTCATGAAAAGGAAAATTACTTTGCTGCTCAATAGGAAAGCAAAAGTTAAAATTTATTTTTCTTGTATTGATATTCCAATCTGTAATTTCTACAAATGGGTTGGTTTTTAATTTGATTTTATGATCAATTAAAAAAGTATTGATATAAGTACTATTATGAATCATATTATTTGCCTTCTCCCCTTGGTCGCAAGATATAGCTACATAAGCAACATAGGTTTCTGGAGTATTCTCTTCTCCATCTATTTTAATCTTAAATTGTTTTATTTGCTTAGTTAAAACTTTATTGAATCCTGAAAATTCCTGATTTAAAAAACCTTCTATTTTGGAAGTACCTATTAGCTTTTTAATTCTTGTACTTATTGAGTGGTTTAAATCATTTATTCCAATAGCAACTTTTGTTATGGAATCATTTATTTTATATATATCCCAATCGAACTCTAATTGGTGTGATTCAAAATTATAGGTATGAACTAGACGCTGAAAAGGCTCTTTTTCGCGAATTGAAGTTCTTGCTTTATCTATATTTAAATTTTTATTCCAATCTAATGCGTTCTGATAAACGGTACCTGGTGTCGTTTTTACATTAATAACAACTTCAAAATCATTTGCTTTTATAAAAAGATACCATATGGAAACTAAAGAAAATAAAACGAGAAAAAATAAAACGATTTTTTTAATAATTTTCATTTATATGCTTTTTAATATCTATGTTGTAATTATTGAATTTTATATAATTCTAATTGACTATTATTAATCATTACCACCATATAAGCTACACCTTTAATTCGTATTATTTTTATTTGACTCACTTGTTTTTTAGCTAAATTTATACCAATATCTTTTCCAAATTTTATAGTAGCATCATCAAATACTATAGCACCCATAAATCCATCATACCTACCATGATATGGGCTTACTCCCATATAATTACCAGCTAAAAAAATAGCATCAGAACCGTTTTTAGAAAAATCATGGACTAACATATTTGTAATAGGTGCTATTTGGAGTTCTTCTCTAAAAGGCACAAATGTAAATGTACCATCATCATTTTTTAAATATCCAGAAGCGAGTTCATGTACTTCTAAAGTTTTTAACTTCTTAAGTTCTGTAGTGCTAAAAATTTCTTTAACAGACTTTCCTGCAAAAGCATTATAAGTGTTAAATTTCTTTTGTAATAATGGAAGTTGTTTTGAAAGCTCATCAAAATTATTCAAAGTATAGTATGTTTTGTTTTTTGCTATACAGACTATGGTTTCTGTCATTTCGTTTTTATCAACATCCCCATAATACATCAACATAGGATAGTCTGTACTTGCCTTAAATTTAGAGTTTAACCCCCAATTCCCTAATACATAATCTACATCACCATCATGATCAATGTCAAAAGGGCTAATTGCCTGCCACAAACCATTTAATTTATCTTTTATGACTTCACTTTTTATAAAAATTCCTTTCTCATTTCGAAAAAACACGGGAGCCATCCATTCTCCAACTACAATAAGGTCTTCATCTCCATCTGCATCATAATCTGAGAAAATAGCATCAGTAACCATCCCTATTTTTTGAAGGGTTTCATTTTCAATAACTTTAAACCCTTCTGGTGTATTTTCTAATAAAAATGAATTAGGAATACTTCCAAAATTATTTGCTACTGCATTGCTCCCAATAAAAAGATCTAAATCTCCATCTTGGTCTATGTCTGCTGATTTAACAACCGAACTATTTTCATAAGATGCTGGGAATACTGTTTCTTTATAGAAGCCACCTACTCCTGTATTGCGATAATAACGATCTAATAATGGCTTACTTTTTTTATAAAATTCCCCACCACCAGAAAGCATCAATACATCATTCCCTTTTTTATGATCTAAGTTTTCAATCAGAATATGGGTATCTTCATTTATTGCATCTAATGCAATTACCGAATCTTCTTGCATTTTAAACCCATCTTCCCCTTGAATATAAATAGCAGCTTTCTGTGTTTTACCTCCACCTATGATAATATCATCCTTAAAGTCATTATTAATATCTCCTACCGCCATAGCGCGTGTTCTATCTGATATTTTATAGGGAATTAAACTTTGCCTGTTAAAATCAATAAAGTTATTTTCAGTATGCTTAAAATTTAATCCAAGGGTATTTTCTAATTGTAAAAAAACTGGCTTTTTATTAGAAAGAAGTTGTTTTTTATGAACTGTTGCTCTTACTGCTTTTTCTTTTTGAATTAGTAAACTGGTGTCTAAAGCAATATGATATAATTTTTGAAGCTCTTGATTTGGCCAAACAATGGTAATACTATCAATTAATGTTTTTGATTCAAAACCAAAATGCAGCAAAGGTTCTGACGAAGATTGAAATCCTTTAGTTGTAAAAAGTTGTTTATACTGTGTTTTTCCATTCTGATGCACAAAAATTTTACTTCCTATACCAAAACTATTTTTGGTAGTATCTTTTAATTTAAGTTTAAGATAATGGTTGGTATTTGCGCTAACATTCCTATAAAGTAATGGAGTAGCATTGATATTATTAGTTACTAGATCTAAATCACCGTCATTATCTAGATCACCGTAAGCACTACCATTAGAAAAAGAAAGATCTTGCGGCAACCATGATGCTGTTTTATCAATAAAATTAAGTGTTCCAGTCCCTTTATAAATATAATTCTGACTAGCTCCTGATGGCATTTTATCTAACACTTTTTGATCTATTATTTTTGTGTTATTAACCTGATACTTGATCTCTTCGTTAGCTATATAATTAATATAGTCTAAATCATTAGGGCGTTTAGGGATACCGTTACTAATAAAAAGGTCTTGATTTCCATCAAGGTCAAAATCGGCAAATAATGAAGACCAGCTCCAATCTGTTGCGGAAACACCACTTAACAAAGCTGTTTCAGAGAAAGAAATTGCTTTTTCATTTATCTGGAGCATATTTCTAGCATACTGATAATGATATCCTAATTTATTAATTTTCAAATTATGAATATCAATATTATCTTCTCCAATACTAGCCTTTAGGGTTTTCTCATCTTCAGGCATCATATCTAAAGTAAAAAGGTCATAATAGCCATCATTATTGATATCTGAGGCGTCACTCCCCATAGAAAACTTGCTAGTATGTCCAAATTTTTCTGTTATACTTTCTTTAAAACTACCATCTCCTTGATTGATGTAATAATAATCGTTTTCATGAAAATCATTAGAGATATAAAGATCTATATAACCGTCATTGTTAAAATCTGCTGTACAAACGCCTAATCCATAGCCAATAGTACTTCCATAAATACCAGATGTATCACTTACATCTATAAATACACCATCTTTGTTTTGCAATAGTTTGTCTCCGTTTGTTATACGATTATTACGGATAGAAGAAGCACCATAAGATGCTAAGGTGTGTACAGATTGGTTTAGTAAATACATATCTAAATCACCATCATTATCATAATCAAAAAATGCTGCTTGCGTACTATAATTTTCAAAACCTAATCCATATGGTATGGCTTGTTCTTCAAAGCCAAGGTTTCCTTTATTGATATAAAGTTCATTACGCCCTTGTAAGCCATTTACTCCCGAAACAGCGCACACATATATATCTAATAGTCCATCTCCATTAATATCTACCATAGTAGCTCCAGTATTCCAATCTGAATTTCCTGCAACTTTTGCTTTTTCTGTAATATCTTCGAATTGAAAATTTCCTTTATTTAAATAGAGTTTGTTTTTAACTTGGTTACCCGTAAAAAAAAGGTCTACTAGACCATCATTATTAATATCACCAATAGTTACACCTCCCCCATTGTAGAAATACAAATAATCTAAGATATTAAGCGTCTCAGTTGGTTTTAGGGTGTTTTTAAAGTGTATACCACTTTGCTCAGCTGAGATCAGCTCAAAAAGTTTTGGTTTTTCTTTTTGGGACTCACAACCTACTAACAATACTAGTATTAGGAAATATCGTATGTTAGATACACTAATCATTTTCTGCAATAGAATATAGTATTGGCAATTCATTATTTATTCCAATAATAATTTGTGGTGTTTTCTTTTTTGAATTTATTATTTTGATATTATTGATAACACCTTTTACAAAAAAACCAGAATCTTGATAAGGCATCCATTTAAAATCGCCTTTTCCATTACCTAGCAAAACACCTCCATAACTGGCATCTAATTGCGTAAATTGGGGCTTTAGTGAATAATCGTTTCCGCCATAAATAATATCTAAATGCCCATCATTGTTAAGATCAAAAACTTCAATAGCATTGATACATGAAAGCTGAGCCTGAACCGGCAATTTTTTTATTGTAAATGTAGTATCACCATTATTTAGCGCTACTACACTTTCAGAAATCGTAACGCTATTTTTTATGGCACGTTCTAGTTTTATTTTTGGAAATAAATCATGTACTGTTTTATTTGAATACTCCGAAAAGCGTAGGTTTTTTTTCTTTAAATCTGGTAATTGATCTGTGAGTTCTCTTTTTAAATGTATAGGAACATCTTCTCCATTTATAGTTGTGGTAAAAATTTGTTCAATAGCACCATTGTTATCAAAATCATTAACATACATTTTTAAGGTGTTTGTACTATCTGCTTTATATATTGAATTTGTTCCTCTATTACCAAGAATAAGATCTATATCTCCATCATTATCTATATCTTCAGCTTTGCATGTTTTCCAACATCCATTAAGGGCTTCAAGATTAGTAATTATTGGCTCTAATGTTTTCTCTTGATTTATATAAACCTGTACTCCACCCCAATCTTTAACTAAAATAAGATCTTTTAGCCCATCTTTATTGATATCTTCCCATACCGCATCAGTAAGCATTCCTATTTTATTTGATTCTGGAATATGTAACTGTATGCTATTCGTAAAGTTTCCTTTTCCATCATTCTCTAATAAAAAGTGTTTAGGAGCCATTCCATAAACTCCTGGAACACTTCTATTGCCCACAAAAACATCTATATCTCCATCTTGATCATAATCATAAGGCGCTATTACTGAAGTATTATAATTATTTTGAGGAAGATTGAACATACTTTTAGAAAAATTCCCTTTCCCGTCATTTATATAAAGGCGCAGGTTAAAACCATTTCTTATACTTCCCATTTCATTTCCTCCAGCGCCAACAAGTAAATCTAAAAACCCATCTCCATTAGCGTCTATGAAGCTAGCTGCAGTATCTTCATAATCAAGATCGTTGGTAAATGCTACAGTATTCTTTTTTAAAAACTTTTTATTTTTTAAAAGGTATACTTGTCCTTCTTGCCCCTTTGCTCCTCCTATAAATAGATCTTCTATACCATCATTATCTACATCTCCTGTAGCTATTACTGGCCCTTCTTTTGATATCATTTTATGAATTAAACCTTCATAATTAAAATCTACATAATTATTTTCCTTATGCGCTTCTAAAACAGTGTTTACTTCTTTAGAAAGTAATTTTTTCTGCGCTACCAATGTTTTTCCTATATAGCTATTGGTGGTATCTTTTTGATGAAAAACTAATAATTGATTGGTAGCAACATTTTTTCTGATTTGTTGACTATGATCTGGATACGTGATAATTAAAGAATCTATTTTTTTATGTACTCCAGTACCAACAGTTATCATATAATCTGATGAAGACTGAAAACCTTTTGAAGGCTGCAATTGCTGGTGTATAATTCCATTTTTGGTATAGATATCTACTTTGCTTCCTATTGCAAAAGTGTTATTGTCTTTGCCTGTTAACTTTAATTGTAGATAGGTATTAGTGGACTGTATATTTGTTTCATTTTTATAAACAAAAGCAGGCTGATTTACATTATTAACAACAAGATCTAAATCGCCATCATTATCTAAATCGCCATAGGCAGTTCCATTAGAAAAACTTGCCTCTTCAAAACCCCAAGGTCTTACTGTATTTGAAAAAGTTAAATCACCATTATTTTTAAAGGCATAATTAGGAATGGGAGTACTTGGCATTCTATCAACTATAGTGTCCATTGCAATTTTTTTGCCTGTACGTACCATTTTTTCTAAAATAGTATTGGCAAAAAAATCCATAAAATCTTGATTTGTAAGGTCGTGATAAATGCCATTAGACACGTAGATATCCTTATATCCGTCGTTATCCATATCCATTACTACGGCACCCCAACTCCAATCGGTCATGGCTATTCCTGCATGGTATGCAATTTCAGAAAAACTTTCATTTTGGTTGTTAAGCTGCAATGTATTTTGCATAAATTGATTATGAAAACCTTTTTCTTTTTTGAGCTGTAACAAATCATACCGTTCAAATTCATTTGTCTCTTTTACACGGCTTAATTTTTCCGGTAGCATATCAGTTACATAAACATCAGGATATCCATCATTATTAATATCCGCTAAATCTGCTCCCATTGATGACAGACTTAAATGATTAGTCCAATCTTTTATTTCTTCAGAAAAACTACCATCTTTATTATTAATGTATAAATAATCGCGTTCATAAAAATCATTAGATACATAGATGTCTGGCCACTGATCGTTATTAATATCGCCTACAGTTACGCCAAGTCCAAACCCAATAAGACTACCATAAATACCAGCTTCTTCACTAACATCAACAAAATAATTAGCATCGTTTCTCAATAGCTTATCACCACCGCCTTTTAAAATAGCATCAACATCCCAATCTTTACTCCTTAAATCTCGTTTGTTAGAAAAACTTAAACTGTTTACTGGTATAAAACTATTGTTTAACAGGTAAACATCTAAATCTCCATCATTATCATAATCAAAAAATGAAGCATGTGTAGTAAAACCATTATCGGCTAGGTTATATTTTTCCGCAGCTTCTGTAAATGTGAGGTCTTTGTTATTAATGTAGAGTTCATTTTTTTGATTATCGCCATCAATATTTCCTGCATTACAAACATAAATATCCAACCAACCATCTGCATTGATATCTACCATAACTACACCAGTAGACCATTTGTTTTTTCCAGAAACTCCAGCGTTTTCTGTAATATCCTGAAATTTAAAATTTCCTTTATTTAAGTATAGCTTATTTTTATTTTGATTGGCTGTAAATATAATATCAGAAAGACCATCATTATTAATATCACCAATCCCTACCCCACCTCCATTATAAAAATTACGGTAGTTAAAAATATTAAGGTCTTTAGTATTCGTAATTGTATTTTCAAAACGAATATTTGTTTCCTCAGAGCTAACTTTTTTAAATAGTGTTTTAGAGGTGTTTTTTTCTTTAGTTTCTACACAGGAGAAAATTCCGCAAAAAAATATTAAAATAAAAAAATGCTTACCCATATATGTTTTTGTGCTCTTTTTTTAATAGCAATATATTTAAAAAAACACCCCATACACTATATTAACTTCCTTAATCAAAAATATTTTTTGAGGGAATTATACTTTCAAAAGAAAATTAATTTGCTATGGAGTGTTTCCAAAAAACTAAACTCAAAACTTAAACAGTAAAAAATAGGTTTAATCAATATAAACCTAAACTCTTTTTTTTATGGTTTACATAAAAATTAATTCGTTTATTAATATCCCGGATTCTGATTTAAATTAGGGTTTGCTAATATTGCTGTAGGCGGAATTGGGTATAAAACTCTTTCTGCTGTAGTTGCAGGTTTCTCTTGCCAAGCATCTAAAAATTTACCAAATCTAATTAAATCATTTCTTCTCCATCCTTCCCAATACAACTCTCTTGCTCTTTCAGCTAAAAGATTTTCTGCAGTTACTTCTGTAAATGGCGATGGTGTTGTATATCTAACTGTTCTCACTGCATTTACAGCCTCTAAAGCAGTTTGTCCCATAGGATCTGTTCCCCCTCTAAATATAGCTTCAGCTTTATTCATTAAAACATCACCATATCGTAACAATACCATACTATTGGTAGGATTATCTGCGTTATCATTACCACCAGTAAAGTCAGGGATGTATTTTAATACTCTAATCCCTTCTGTTTCGCCATTTACTTTTAGCGTTACTTCTCTTGTAAAATCAACTGGGGTAACACCATCTCTAGCAAATACCTGTGCACCTGTTTCGTCTGTTTGTAATCCTATAAGAAAACCTGCATTAACTCCAGAGTTTTCTGTATATGGATTAGTTGCACTATTATAAGGCCCTCCTAAACGACTATCCTCTTCATCAAAAGTGTCATAAAAATCAGATAATGTTGCATAACCACTCCATCCATTAGGTTTTTGGTTCCAATGCAAAGAACAATTCCATTTTGCTTTAAATTGTGGAATTTGAGAGGAAGGAACAGAAAAAATTAATTCTGAACTTTGCACATCATTTAACTCTGCAAATGTATTGAAATATCCTAATACCCCTGGTGATAATGAATACTCTCCTGAATCTATAATTGCATTTGCATATTCAATCACTTTATCCATATCCGCAGCTTCAAAATTAAAAGAGCTTGAAACACTTCTGTCTTCAACATCATAAACAGCTTTATTAAGATAAAGCTTGCATAAAATAGCTCTAGCGGTATTCTTATTTGCTACATTAGGGCTGGATGTATCAGGTAAATCTGGCAATGCAGATTCTAAATCTTCAATAAGAAATGCAACAGATTCGGCTGAAGTTCTCACGGTTGGATCTACCTCTAAGCCATCAGTAGCTTCTCTAAAAACAGTAATGCCCCAAAAGTCTAAAATATGAAACATATAAAAAGCTCTTACCGTTTTTGCTTCTGCAATTATTTGAGGAGTTGCACCAGTACCAGCAATAGCTTCAGTAGCTCTAAAAACCCCTGCATTTAAGTCGCTCCAAACAGTTCTAATAAATAAATGATCAGGAGCCCATGAATGCAAATGCATTTGTTGAAATACACCATTATCAAACCAATCTCCACCTCTTGTTGGTCCCATAAGTACATCGGAAGGATGTTCCGATAAACCAAAAATAGTTCTTTCGTTAGCAAATTCTCTTAGGTTACCGTATGCAGATGCTAATAATTCGCTAGAATCACCAGAACCTTCAGGAGTAATTCCTGATAGGTTATTAAATTCTAAATCCGTACATGCGCCCAATATAATTAGGCCAAAAAAACTAACTATTAGTTTTATTTTATTTTTTATTTTCATAGTTGTAGTTATTATTATTATACATAATATTTAAGTCAAATATTAGAATGAAACTTCTAATCCTGCAGCTAAAGTACGTGCTCTAGGGTATGCTGAGTAATCAATACCAAAAGATGGTACACCATTAATATTTTTATCAACATTTACCTCAGGGTCTTGACCTGAATACCCAGTGATGGTAAATAAGTTTTGCCCCGTAAGGCTAAATCTCAGTTTATCAATAAAATTAATTTTATCTGTATTAAAGTTATACCCAACAGATAAGTTCTGTAATCTTAAAAAAGAACCATTTTCTAAGAAACGTGTAGAAACTCCATTACCATTGGTATCTGCTTCGCCATTATTTAATATATTTCGGGTAACATTGTGCCCTCCAACAAGAGCAGATCTATAGAACTGAGCATTAGCATTATTATTATAAATATATGCCCCTACCTGACCCGAGAAAAACATATTTATATCAAAATTTTTAATAGTTATATAATTAGATAAACCAAATGTAAAATCTGGTAAAGGAGATTTATCCAGAATTGTAGGAGCACTTTCTATACTAAATCCATTTTCATCAAATCCGCTAAATTCAGATATAAAGTATGAATAAAGTGGTCGTCCTTCTGTAATAACCTGCGCAAATGCTCCTGTTAAACCTGGACCACTAATAGCTCCTGTTTGAATTGTTCTATCAATCCTGGTTACCTCATTTTTATTGTAACCAATATTAAATGAAGAAGTCCAGTTAATATCATCTTTCTTTATAATATCTGCTTCTATACCAAATTCAAAACCTTGGTTAACCACTTCTGCATCTAAATTAGCAAAAAAGAAAGGAGCAGGTGCCGGTACAGCACTATCTAGTTGCAACAATAAATTAGTAGTTGTTTTTTTATACACATCAAAAGAACCTCTAACTCTACTATCTAAAAAAGCAAAATCAATTCCTGCATTTAACTGACTGGTCTGTTCCCATTTAAGATCTGGGTTAGAAAATCTTGGTGCAGAAAGATTATTATTACGATCAAAACGTTGGATAGTTAAAGCCGCTCCACCCGGGAATTCCTGATTTCCTGTGATACCATATCCTATTCTAAATTTAAGGTTATCAATAGCGTCTGGTATAAAATCTTCGTCAGACAATCTCCATGCTAATGCTACAGAAGGAAAATATCCATATCTATTATTCTCCCCAAATTTACTAGATCCATCAGCTCTTAATGTAGCAGTAGCTAAATACTTCCCATCATAAGAGTAATTTACTCTTCCAAAAAAGGATTGAAGCTCATCTGATGTAGCATCACTCCTAGCCTCTCCTGCGTTACCAATTGATGTATTAGCAGACTCTAAGTTATTTATCATAACATCTAAATCTGAAGTCTGAAAATTTTCTGTTGTAAATACAGAAGATGTTGTATTAAATTTTTGATACGAATACCCTCCAAGTACATTTAACCTACTATGATCATTAAGATCTGTATTATAGTTTAATGTATGCTCTAATAACAAATTAGACTGAAAAGCGTTTGCTACTGTTACAATACCTCCTCTAGAGGATATTGCTGCGATAAGATCACTAGAAACACCACTGATACGCTGAGAGTTAGAACGATCTACACCATAGTTAAACTTATACGAAAAATTATCTGTAAAATTATAATTTGCAGAAATAGTAGCTAAAATTCTTAACGTATTGGTATTATCTCTAGAAAGTGCTAAAATAGCTGCTGGGTTAAGTTCTGAAACTCCAGGCTGATTAAAACTACCATCTGCATTAAAAATAGGTTGTGTAGGGTTTGCTCTGTTAGCAGCGCCTAATAAATCCCCAGGTACACCTGCATCATTAGAAATTTGTGGATTATCATCTAAAATATTGGCACCTGCAGCAAAAGCAATGATTTTTAATTTATCATTAAATAATTTATAACTGGTATTAATAGTACCTGTGTACACTTTTGTGCCACTACCTTTTACAATACCTTCTTGATCTTGAGAACCAAAAGATAGCGAATAAGTAGAATCACCATCTTCCGTGCCACCACCATAGCTAATATGATGATTCTCAGAAAGTGCAGATCTATATACTACATCTTGCCAATCTGTATTACCACCTAAGTCATTACCTCCGGCTGCCACAAATTCTTCTGCGGATAGCAGGGGTAGTTCTCTAGTGATATTACTAACAGCTAAAGAAGAATTATATATTAAAGCATTTTTGTTAGCCTTTCCAGATCTTGTTGTTATTATAATGACACCATTAGCTCCTCTAGAACCATAAATAGCGGTTGCTGATGCATCTTTTAAAATATCAATACTTACAATATCTCTAGGGTTAAGAAAACTAAGTGGGTTTTTTGGAGTGGTGTTTCCGTTACCTGCATCGTTACCTCCTACATTAGCACCAGATGGTGCTATAGGTGCACCACTTAAAGGTACTCCATTAACTACATATAAGGGACCGTTACCACTCCTAACAGAAGATGTACCTCTAATTCTAACATTTACATTACCACCTGGTTCACCACCATCAGAAGAAATTTGCACTCCTGGAGATTTACCCTGAATTAATAATTCTGGAGATGATATTTGTCCTCTATTAAAGACACCCGCTTTTAAGGTAGATACTGCACCAGTAACATCTCTCTTAGCTATAGAACCATATCCAATAATCACTACTTCATCTAAACCAGCAGCACTTTCTTTTAAAATAACATCTATAGTGGTTTTTCCATCTACAGGTATTTCTACTGTAGCAAAACCAATATAAGAAATCACTAAAACTGGATTCTCTCCTTGTGGCTCTATGGTAAAATTACCATCAAAATCTGTTTGTGCACCATTAGTAGTTCCTTTTTCTAAAACGCTAGCACCTGGTAAAGGAACACCTCCTGAATCTTTTACACTACCAGTTATTGCAACTTGCGCAGTTTTTATTGTTTTTTGGGGGGAAGCTTCACTAGTTTTTTGTTTCTTTACTAATAAAATTTTTCGGTTTTCTATTTCAAAACCTGTATTTGTATTATTAAATAGATCAAGTAAAATTTTATCTATAGTCTGTTTCTTATGATTTATGGAAACGATCCTATTCAAATCAATAACTTTAGTATTAAATAAGAACTTAAACTCAGTTTTCAATTCTATCTCATCTATTACATCAGTAACCTTAACATTATCCATTTGCAAGGTAATTTTTGTACCTTGAGAATATGAAGTATTTGCTTGTAACACAAAGACCATTGCAAACAGAAAAAGAATGGATAACTTCATTTTTAAATCAAATTTTGGAACTCCAAATTTTAAAAAATTGGAGTTAAATACTTTTTTCATAATTTTGTAGTGTTAGAAAGTGGTTAACTTTAATTAGTTTGTCACATAAATACATCGGGAAATGTGACAGCATTTTCCGATATTTTTTTATTTAAAAAGGTGTAACTTTTATTAACTTAACTTTTTTTATTTCATTGGCATTTAATTTTTAATTGATTACGACTTTATTATTTATAATTTGATATTGTATTTGATGCACTTTCTTAAAATAATTTAAGACGTCTTCTAAAGATTCTTTATCCACTTCTATTGTTGCATTAAAAGTTTCATTTGAAAGTGCCACATTATTATTTATTATTGATGTATTATATTGACGTTCTAATCTTTTAATAATATTATCGAAAGATTCATTTCTAAAAACAATATTGCCATCCATCCAAGAAGTATAAAGGAGTGTATTTACTTTACTTTTATTAATTGTTTTTAGTTCTTTATTAAAAGTTCCTTTAAAACCAGGTTGAAGAAGGTTTGGTGTATTAGAATCTAAAGGTTTACCTTGTTCTGATAAACCAACAGAACCTTCAATTAATACAACATCTGTTTCTTGATCTTCAGGGTATGCTATTACATTAAATTCTGTGCCTACCACTTGCACATTTAATTCCTGAGCATTTACAACAAAAGGATTTTCTTTATCTTCCGCCACATCAAAATAAGCTTCACCTTTTAAATATACTTGGCGTTTTTGTCCATCTAGAAACTGTACTGGATATCTAAGAGATGTGCCAGAATTTAGATATACCAATGTATTATCGGATAATCTTATTTCAAATTTTTTACCATAGGGAATATTTATAGTATTGTAAACAAGTTCTGAGATTTTACTATCGTTTGAGTAAACAAGTTGTTCCCCCTCTTGTTTACCAATTACTTTACCTTCAGAATCTACCAATTTGGTTTGTCCGTCTGGCGAAATAATCTGGATATTACCATTATCTAACTTCAGCGTTATAGCTTCTTCTGTAGGATTTAATAATTCATCATTAGAATTCTTTAAAAAATCTGTTTGAAAAAAATAGCCCAGGGCTAAAAAAAGAATTGCAACTGCAGCATATTTTAGAATTTGATTTTGCTTAAAGCGGTAGAAAATACTTTTTTCTTTCCTAATCTCTTTAAGTAGGCGTTCTCTAATTTCACTAGAATCTGGGTTATTCATTCCAAGGGTTATTGCGTAATGGGTTTTTATATAATCTTTAAAAATCGCTTCATTTGATGGATCTTGTAACCAAACACTTAGTTTATCCAATTCTGCTTTATTAGCTGAATTATGAAGAAATTGGATAATAGTTTTTTGAATTTCAGATGCATCCATAAATACAGGTCTTTTAATTAATACAAAGCAAATTTGCGATACCCTAATCTTTTTAAAATATTTTTTTTAAAAAATTCTCAATTAATATGATATTTTTTTTTAATTCGTAATTAATTAGTAGGTTTGATTGCCATATCAACAAACAAATAACATGGATTTAACAGATAATAAGGTTTTGATTGATTCTTTAAAGAGAGGTGAAGAGAAAGCCTATATGTATTTATTAGATAAATATCACAGGAAACTTTATGCTTATGCATTAACCTTAATAGACAATCATGCGCAAGCACAGGATATCGTCCAAAATGTGCTTTTAAAAACGTGGCAAACGAGAGAAAATCTTAATAATAAATATTCTATCCAGAGCTTTTTATATAAATCTGTTTATAATGAATTTGTAAATACCTACAAAAAGGATAGAGCTACCATGACGCTACAAATGAAATACTATGAATTTTTATACGAAGAGGTAGAAAAAACAGATGAGAAAAACTATAAGAAAGTCATCGATTTAATTACTACTGAAATTGATAAGTTGCCGCCAAAATGCAAACAGATCTTTTCATTAAGTAAAAAAGAAGGCCTAACCAATGTTGAAATATCCGATTATTTAGACATTTCTGTTAAAACAGTAGAAGCACAAATCACGAAAGCTTTTACAAAACTTCGAATAAAATTAGGAGACAAAATAGAAGTATTGTTATATCTGTTTTTTCATGAAAACCCGGTAACAAAAGAGCGTAAGCTAAATTAACTTTTCTTTACCTCCACGACCAAAATACACCTAATTAGCCAAAATTAATCGTTTTATCTAAAGATTAGTTTTGATAGCTATAACACATAAAAATCTTTAACATTCTAACACTTATTACTTATCTAACACCTGGAAGATATAACAAGTTATGTTATTAGTGTATTTAATAAACATAATGAGCTAAGAAACACTAAAAGTTAGGGTATTAGTAATTTGCTTTGTATTACTATTAAGATCTTATAAATTACCAGATAATAAATTCACAAAAACAATTAATATATTATACAAACCCTAACAAAATCAATAAAATGGCACTTATAGGAAATAAAGAATACTTTAAAGGAATAGGCGATATAAAATTTGAAGGGAAAGAATCTGATAATCCTTTAGCGTTTAAATATTATAATCCAAGTCAAGTGGTTGCTGGAAAAACAATGAGTGAACATTTACGCTTTGCCATTGCTTATTGGCATACCTTCTGTGGGCAAGGTGCCGATCCTTTTGGGCCAGGTACGCAGAATTTTCCTTGGGATCAACCCACCAATGCTATTGATGCCGCTAAAGAAAAAGCAGATGCTGCTTTTGAGTTTATTACAAAAATGGGCTTTGACTATTTCTGCTTTCACGATTATGATTTAGTGCAAGAAGGTACTACTCTTGTTGAGTCTGAAAAAAGATTGGCGACTATTACTGATTTTATTAAAGAGAAAAAAGTAGCTTCTGGTGTAAAACTATTATGGGGTACTGCTAATTGTTTCTCCAATCCAAGATATATGAATGGTGCAGCTACTAATCCAGATTTTAATGTTTTAGCAAGAGCGGGCGGACAAATAAAACTGGCCTTAGATGCTACGATTGCTTTAGATGGTGAAAACTATGTTTTTTGGGGTGGTCGTGAAGGTTATATGTCTTTACTGAATACGGATATGAAAAGAGAATTAGACCATATGGGACAGTTCTTAGGGTTGGCAAGAGATTATGCCCGTAGTCAAGGTTTTAAAGGCACTTTCTTTATTGAACCTAAGCCTATGGAACCTATGAAACATCAGTATGATTTTGATGCTGCAACTGTGGTTGGATTCTTAAATCAGTATGGTTTACAAGATGATTTTAAATTAAACTTAGAAGTAAACCATGCTACTTTAGCGAGCCATACCATGCAACACGAAATGGAAGTTGCTGTTGCTCATAATATGTTAGGGAGTATTGATGCTAACCGTGGGGATTACCAAAATGGTTGGGATACAGATCAGTTTCCTAATAATATCCAAGAAGTGACTGAAGCTATGTTAGTATTCTTAAAAGGTGGTGGCTTACAAGGAGGAGGTATTAATTTTGATGCTAAAATTAGAAGGAACTCTACGGATATGGAAGATGTATTCTTAGCGCATATTGGTGGTGCTGATACCTTTGCTAGAGCCTTATTAACTGCTGATAAAATTATTAGTTCTTCTTCTTATGATGCGCTACGCACTAAACGTTATAGTTCTTTTGATACAGGGAAAGGAAAAGATTTTGAAAATGGAAAACTAGATTTTAAAGCTTTATATGAAATTGCCTTAGAAAACGGAGAATTAGAATTGCAAAGCGGTAAACAAGAATTGTTCGAGAATATAATCAATCAGTATATTTAGAAACTGATTTCAAGGGATAAAAAAATCCAGTGCTAATACACTGGATTTTTTGTTTTCGATAAGTCTAGCTAATATCATTAGCTTCTCAAGTTTTTGATTAAAGCTAAGGTTTCTCTAACTGTTTTTTCTAAACCAGCATAATCTTCATTAGCTAAAATTTCTTTGCTAATTAATTTAGATCCCATACCAACACAAGTAACACCAGCATCAAACCAACCTTTTAAGTTTGCTTCTTCTGTACTTACTCCACCAGTTGGCATTACGCTTGTCCATGGTTGTGGACCTTTAATTCCTTTTACAAAACCTGGACCATAAAGAGAGCCTGGAAAAAGCTTAACAATTTCACAGCCTAACTCTTCTGCATCATTAATTTCTGTTAATGAACCACAACCAGGAGACCATAAAACTTTTCTACGATTACAAACTTTTGCAATATCTACTCTAAGCGACGGTGTTACAATAAAGTTTGCGCCCATTTGCATAAATAAAGATGCAGCGGCTGCGTCTGTTATAGAGCCAACCCCCATAATCATCCCTGGTAGTTCTTTAATAGCATACTTATTTAATTCTGAAAAAACTTCAAAAGCAAAGTCCCCTCTAGCTGTAAATTCCATTAATCTGGAACCTCCATCATAACATGCCTTTAAAACTTTTTTACCTAATGCTATATTAGGGTGATAAAATAAAGGAACCATTCCGTTTTCCTTCATTACTGCTGCTACTTCTATTCTTGAATATTGTGCCATTTTTCCTTAAATGTTAATTTGTTAATTTGTTTGATTGTTGATTTGAAAAAACGATATACTATTCTACAAATCAACAATTAAACAAACATTATTTATCTAGCAACACGTCCTGAAGCATCGCCGCCCATTAATTTTTCAACTTCTGCTACGGTTGCTAAGTTTGCATCTCCTTTTATTGTATGTTTTAGACAAGAAGCTGCAACAGCAAAATCTAATGCATTCTGATCATTCTCTGGGTATTTTAATAATCCGTAAATTAATCCTCCCATAAAAGAATCGCCACCACCCACTCTATCTACAATATCTGTAATCTGGTACTGACGTGTTTGGAATAAAGTTTTACCATCATATAAAACGCCTGCCCATGTATTGTGTGATGCAGAAATAGAACCTCTTAAGGTTGTAATCACTTTTTTAGCTCTAGGGAATTTTTTCATCATTTGCTCACAAACAGATAAAAAAGCTTCTGCTTTTACATTATGCCCTTCAGTTTGTACGCTAATACCTTCTGGTTTAATTCCAAAGTGCATTTCGGCATCTTCTTCATTTCCTAAAACAATATCACAATAAGAGGTTAACTCCGTCATAATGGTTTCTCTATGAGCTGCATCACAGAATTTCCAAAGCTTTGCCCTATAATTTAAATCTGTAGAAATGGTAATTCCCTTAGCACTTGCTGCTTTTACAGCTTCTAGGCATACATCTGCTGCTCCTTGAGAAATAGCAGGGGTAATTCCTGTCCAATGAAACCATTCAACACCATCAAAAACAACATCCCAATCTATCATCCCCGACTCAATTTCGGCAATAGCAGAATGTGCTCTATCATATACTACTTTAGAGCCTCTAGATACTGCACCAGTTTCTAAAAAGTAAATTCCTAAACGATCACCTCCATAAACTATTTTATCAGTCCCTACACCTCTTTTTCTCATTTCCATTAAAGCACAAGCACCAATATCATTTTTTGGTAAACGTGTAACAAAATCTACAGAAACACCATAATTAGCTAAAGAAACTGCTACATTAGACTCTCCTCCTCCATAAACTACATCAAAACTATTTGTTTGCGAAAATCTTAAAAATCCTGGAGGTGCTAAACGAAGCATAATTTCTCCAAAAGTTACTACTCTACCCATTTTATTTGTTTTTAAGTTGATATTAATTAAAGTTGCTTAAACGTTAAAGCAAATTCTTTAAAAGAAAACAAAATAGACTTCAGAAAAGTGTTATTTTGTTTCTAAAAGCTAAAAGACTTACTTTTGCTTAAACGTTTAAGCAAATATATATAAAATTGGGAAAGAAAAAAAAATCAACCATAAAAGATATTGCAAATGTTTTACATATATCGGCTGCTGCTGTTTCTAAAGCCTTACATAACGATCCCAGAATTAGCAATAAAACAAAAGAAGCCGTAAAAAAGGTTGCTAAAGACTTAGACTATCAACCTAACCATCTTGCCAGTGCATTACGAAGTGGAAAAAGTAATCTTGTAGGTGTTATTGTTCCTAGAACCAATAGCAATTTCTTTTCGTCTGTAATACAGAATTTAGAGGAAGTTTTAAATAAAGAAGGGTATAACATTATTATTACCCAATCTAATGAATCTTTTAAAAAGGAATGTGATACTATAGATACGTTGTTGTTTACTCAAGTAGATGGCATTATTGCTTCTATGGCAAACGAAACAGTTGACTTAAGCTATTACGAAAAAATTAAAGCAAAAGGAATTCCGCTTATTTTGTTTGATCGTGGGGAGAATGATCTAAATGTAGATTATATTGGAATTAATGATTATGATAGTAGCCATATGATTGTAGAACATTTGGTAAAAAGAGGCTGTAAACGAATTGCACATATTGGTGGTTATAAACATACCCGCATTTTTAATAACAGAATTAGAGGGTATATTGATGCTATTACAAAGCACCAATTACCCTTAGATCCGGAATTACTAATAGAAAGTAGCCTTAGTATTGAGGAAGGAAGAGCAAAAATGTTAGCATTGTTAAAGTTACAAAATAGACCAGATGCTGTATACATTGCTAGTGATTATGCTGCTTTAGGCGCATTACAAGTACTAAATGAACAAGGTGTTAAAGTACCCGAAGATATTGCTTTAATTGGCTTTGGAAACGAACCTTTTACAGCTATGGTAACTCCAACATTATCTAGTATTAATCAGCATAGTGCTGAAATTGGAAAACAAGCTGCCAAAACCTTTTTAGCACACGCTAAAAAAACAACTGTAAAGCAAAAGCTAAATAAAATAATTTTAAAAGCTGAATTAATTGTTAGAGCTTCTTCAAACTACTAGTCTAACACCATAACAGCCTATATTATATACTAGTAATCAACATTTCTAATAATTATCTTTTTTTCACCATTTAAATATATTAAAGTAGTATTAGTATCAAAAAAAGCAGCAGAGACTTTTCTATTTAACTTTGAATTTTGATATTTACTAAAAACTTTTTTCTTATCTATTTTCCTTAATTTGGTGGTATAATTTTCTTTTGACTGAATTTTAAAATTTTTATCAAGTACAAATTCTATTACCTCCTCATTATCATATGTATAAAAAATAGCATCAAGGTTTTCATAAAAACTAGGATTAGGGCTAAACCTTGGAACACTATTTATGGATTGTTGATGAAATTGTTGGTGCTGTAAAAACATCTGATGATGCCACCAAAAATCATTATTATAATTATATCTTTCAGGATATACCCTTGAAATGCGTACCATTAAATTTTCATCTTCAGTTTCGTAAACAGTTATAGTTGGTCTTATCTTTTTTTTTGATACATTTCTTACATAAGATTCTACAATAAATTTTCTTGATATACTTGAATTCATTGTAAAATCATCTATTCCCCTGTATTCTTTTAAAAAAACAGAGTCTTCTAAACTTCTAACCTGTAATAACAGGTCTTCCTTAGAAATGGATAAACAAAATAAATATTTATTATATAAAAATGAATTATTATCTTTTATATCATCTAAGTTAGAAGTAACAAATCTAGAAACATTAACTCCTTTTTCTGGCTGATCCAAATCAAACGTAAACACCTTATTTACACCTTTTGCATAATCCAAGGTATAGTGTATTTTATTTCCTAATCCATATACTTTTTCATTTTTTATAGAACCATTCTCAGAATATTCGTCTGTTAAAATTTGAGTTGGCTTTGAAAAAAGGGTAATGACCTTAGAAAATGCGTTTTGTTGTTTTTCAGGGATTTTAAAAGCTATGCTTTTAAAATTCTTAGAAGATTTTATTTCTAAAAATTCTGCGGTATAATCGATACTAGATAAATACGAAATAATAGTCTTATCCTCATATTTAAACACATTGGTAGCATCCTTAAATTTTATTGGATCAGAAGTTATGGAGATACCAGTATCTAGGTCTAAGTCTGTGACATAATATATCTTTTTTCTTGCTAAGAAAGATACATAAGTAAATACTCCATTATTTACATGATGTCCAACAATATTGGATTTAGGAATATAATTTATTGCTTTGAGTTTTTTTACGTCCCTGTTTTCAGTAACATAATAAGGCTTACTATAATACCTTTTTCCATTTTTCTCTCTGTAATTAACAAAATGCAAACTGCTTTTCCCAATATCAAAGGAATTTGTACTAAGCACTTTTAAATTAGGGTTATTTTTTTCTGATAAAATTGTTTGTTGAGCATTAGAAATAGAAAATAACAACAACAAAAAAACTAACAATAATTTATGCATACTATGGTTTAGTTTGATTTAATAATTTAGAGATAAATATAAGAAAATTTACTATGATATTTATAATTCTATTTGTTTAAGCAGTACAATATTGTTGTATTGATCAGAAATTAAATGATTTTGATCTGTATTTGTGATTTTATTTAATTCAGAAATTTTGTAAGATATTAGCCTTTTAATAAAAATGAAAATACATGAAATTAGTTTTTGCAACACACAACCAAAATAAAGTAGAAGAAGTAAAAGCTATGATGCCAAAAAACATCACACTACTCTCTTTAAATGATATTAATTGTTTTGATGAAATCCCTGAAACAGCAAATACTTTAGAAGGTAATGCTAAATTGAAAGCTGATTTTGTAACAAAAAAATATAACTTAGATTGTTTTGCTGATGATACTGGACTTTTGGTAGCTATCTTAAATGGAGAACCGGGCGTATATTCTGCACGCTATGCTGGAGCTCAAAAAAATGCTGAAGCAAATATGAATAAGCTTTTAACTTCATTAAAAAACAAAAAAGACAGAGCAGCATATTTTGAAACTTGTATTGTTTTAAATATTGGAAAGCAACAAAAAATATTTAAGGGAATTGCTAAAGGAAAAATCACGCACAAAAAACATGGAGAAAAAGGTTTTGGCTATGATCCTATTTTTAGACCAGATGGTTTTAAGGAAACTTTTGCAGAATTACCACAAGAAATTAAAAATAAAATTAGTCATCGCGGACAAGCTACAAGAGCATTAATTAGCTATTTGCATGGTATAGAAACAAAATAAAAAAAATAAAAGTATACATAGTAACTCTAAAAACTCAATAATAACAGTCCTTAAGAGACTATTTTAGGAACTAAAAACAAGAAATGGTAATCTTAAATAATAAGAGTACCTTTGCAACTTCAATTAACGCCGCTGGTATAGCATGTGTTGCTCGGAGTCAGGATAGGTTATAATAAGATGATAATCACTCTACGCAACATACATATTTGCGATTAACATTAACTTATTTATGACAAAATTTGAAGCACTTGGACTGCAAAAGTCCATATTAGATGCTGTTACAGATATGGGTTTTGAAACCCCTTCTGAAGTACAAGAAAAAGCAATCCCAATTTTATTAGAAAGTGATACCGATTTAGTAGCACTTGCACAAACCGGAACAGGTAAAACCGCAGCTTTTGGTTTTCCACTAATTCAAAAAATTGACCCAAATAGTAGAACTACACAGGGCTTAATTCTCTCTCCTACTCGAGAGCTGTGTTTACAAATTACAAAAGAAATACAGGCATATTCTAAATACGAACGTAATATTAATGTGGTAGCCATTTATGGAGGTGCAAGTATTACAGATCAGGCAAGGCAAATAAAAAGAGGAGCTCAGATCGTTGTAGCCACACCAGGCCGTATGAAAGATATGATCGGGAGAGGCCTAGTAGACATTTCTAAAATTGATTATTGTATTCTAGATGAGGCTGATGAGATGTTAAACATGGGCTTTTATGAAGATATTAAAGAAATACTTTCCGATACTCCTAAAGAAAAATCTACCTGGTTATTTTCTGCAACAATGCCAAGAGAAGTAGCCACAATAGCCAAAAAATTCATGAATAAACCACAGGAAATTACTGTGGGAACAAAAAATTCTGGAGCTTCTACCGTCCAACACGAGTATTATGTTGTTAGTGGAAGAGATCGTTATCCTGCATTAAAAAGACTAGCAGATACGAATCCTGATATTTTTTCTGTAATTTTTTGTAGAACAAAAAGGGATACTCAAAAAGTAGCTGAAAATCTAATAGAAGATGGTTATAATGCAGGAGCATTACATGGAGATCTAAGTCAAAACCAAAGAGATTTGGTGATGAATGCTTTTCGTAAAAAACAAATTCAAATGCTTGTTGCTACTGATGTAGCTGCCCGAGGTATTGATGTAGATAATATTACACATGTAATTAACTATCAATTACCCGATGAAATAGAAACTTATACACACCGTAGTGGGCGTACCGGAAGGGCTGGAAAAGAAGGCGTTTCTATGGTTATTGTTACGCGCAGTGAGCTAAGAAAAATTAAAGCAATTGAAAATAAAATCAATCAAAAATTCCTCAAAAAGAAAATTCCAACCGGAATGGAAATTTGTGAGATTCAATTGCATCATTTAGCCAAAAAAATAAAAAGTACTGAAATTAATCCTGAAGTAGAAAGTTATTTACCGGCTATTAACGAAATTTTTGAAGGACTAGACAGAGAAGAACTAATTAAAAAAGTGGTTTCAGTAGAATTTACACGTTTCTTTAACTATTACAACAAAGCAAAAGATTTAAATACTAGCGGATCTGATAGAAATGATCGAAGAGAAAGAAGCGCTCGTAATACTAACGAAGTACCTACAAGTGGTTCTGTTCGCTATTTTATAAACGTTGGGGAAAAAGACGATTATGACTGGATGTCCTTAAAAGACTTCTTAAGAGATACTTTAGACACTGGTAAAGATGATATTTTTAAAGTAGATGTAAAAGAGAGTTTTTCTTTCTTTAATACAGATGCAGCTTTAACACCAAAGATTCTTGAAACTTTTAAAGATTATAAAGTAGATGGTAGATTTGTAAATGTAGAAATTTCTAGTAACCCTGGAGGTGGTAGTCGCCGTGGTGGTAGAGATAGAAATCGTAGTGGTGGCGGAAGAAGAGATTCTTCTCGTGGCGGTTACGGTAATGGAAATAAAAGTAGGAACAGAGATAGTGGAGATTCCTCAAGAAGAAGGTCTTCTGGCGCTAGAGGTGCTAGTAGAAGTTCTGGATCTGGAAATTCTGGTAGTAGCGGAAAAAGCAAAAGAAGAAGTGGTTTCTTTTAGTTAATTAAATAATAAAAAAATACGCTCAGGCGTATTTTTTTATATAGTTTTCTATTTTTATACCTATCTTAACCTCATGGGTATTTTTATAATTTATAGATGAAGAAAGTTATATTATGCATTTTACTATTATCTGTTTTTTTGAGTTTTTCACAAGAAACTGAAATAAATAAAGAAACGCTTGTAAAAGCAGTTGTGGTTAACGACCAAACTAAAGCGTTAATGGAGAGTGTGCATATTGTTAACCTCACCCAAGTGGTTGGAACCATTACCAATGAAAAAGGCGAATTCAGTATCCCTGCAACTTTAAATGATACTTTGTACCTCACCTATTTAGGATTTAAACCACAAAAAATAAGTGTAACAAACGACATGATAAAGTTTGAAAACACAAAAATTTCATTAACGGAGCTCGCATATGCATTAGAAGAAGTTATAGTTACACCATATCAACTCACAGGATATTTAGAAATTGATGTTAAAAATCTTCCTGTAAACGATGCATACCAATACAGTATCTCTGGTTTAAATACAGCTTATGAAGCGGGCAAGAAAAATCCTAGTGCAGTAACTAAAGTACTTGGTGCCATTTTAAATCCTGCTGATTTATTAAGAAACCTTTTTGGCAAAAGACCTAACCAATTAAAAAAGCTAAGAAAAGTAAAAGAAGATGATGCTATTAAAGATTTACTTGCTTCAAAATTTGATAGGCAAACCCTTATTGTACTACTCCAAATAGATAAGGCAGATATAAACGATATCTTAACAAACTGTAACTACTCTAATTCTTTTATATTAACCGCAAACGATTTACAAATTCTAGATGCTATTAGTGGTTGTTATGAAGATTACAAAGTACTAAATAGAAAAAAGAAAAAATAATAGTGCTACTTGGTTTCTAATATCAATTTTAAATCTTTTAAACCAGATTCAAAATCTTTACCTACCATTTTATCCATACTCATAAATAAAGACAGTATCGTCATCGGAAATTTATTTTTTCCAGAAAAACCCCAAGTAACTTTACTACTTTTATTAGCAGCCTCTTCTACTATTAAGTAACAATTGGAAGTAGATGTAAAAGGCTTAAAAAAACGAAGTTCACCTTCAACTTTTTCACCCTCAATAATATTTGTAATTTCTTGTTCTCCTTCACCAACTTCTTTGTTACCATTCCAATAATGTACGGCTCCCACAGTTCCATCGGTTCCAGTTAGTTTCGTTTTTCTATCAGGATCTTTTTTTGCCCATGGAGACCATTCTTGTTGTTTCTCTAAATATTTTAAATATTCAAAAACAGTTGTTTTTGGTTTATGAACTTCTATAGTTCTAAAAACATCATATGTTTTTGGTGCTATTAATATTAAAAAAAGGAATACTATGGTAATTCCACCTAAAACGAGTAATATTGTAGTCATCTGTATATCAGTTTATTGGTTGCAAATAAATGTACTAAAAATTATTTAATGCTATAATACCTTTCTAAAATGGCATCGATACTCTTAATTGACTTTTTGGTCCAATCTAAACGTTTTTCTAATTTCTCTGATGCAGTAAGTTGCCAATTATAAGTGCTTTTTTTAAGTTCTGTCGCTAATCGTTCTAAAATAATGGCTGCAGATACCGAAATATTTAAACTTTCTGTAAAACCAACCATAGGTATTTTTAAAAATCCATCTGCAGCCATGAAAACCTCATCACTCAATCCACTTTTCTCTGTTCCAAAAAACAAAGCAGTTTTCCCTTTAATTTCAAAATCATCTAAAAAATTTGAATTATGATGTGGTGTAGTTGCAATAATCTGATACCCATCTTCTTTTAATTTTTTAATGCATGAAGAGGTGCTATCATATCTACAAACATCTACCCATTGCTCTGCTCCCATCGCAATGTTTTTATCTAAGCGTTTCCCATATTTACTTTCTATAATATGTGCTTCCTGTACCCCAAATATTTCGCAACTACGCACTACTGCACTTGCATTATGCATCTGGTACACATCTTCTATGGCTACGGTAATATATTTAGTGCGTTCTTCTAAAACCTCTAGAAAACGTTGCTTCCGATCAGTAGAAATAAATTCTTCTAAATAATTTAAAAGTAAATTGTCTTCCATAAACCGAATATAATAAAAATCAAAAAAGTATATTTATACAGTGTAATTGCTGCCTAAAGTATGAAAATTAAGTCCATATTACTATACATCTGTTTTATCCTTTATGGTACCTCAAATGTTTTTTGTCAAATAAACACAAAAAATATAAGAACAAAAGCAAAACTAAAAGTAGAAAATGATTCTCTTATATATGACTTAGGATATCAAATTGAAAATGCTATTTATAATAATGATAGCAAAGCTTTTTTAGAACATTTAGATAAATCTTATTTTATAAATCAAACTATTAAAACTGATGAATTTGGATCAACTATAAAACAATATACAGATAGTTTTGTAAAAGGTCTTGTCAGAAAAATAAAAGGTATACCAAAAAAAATTTATGATGATATAAATGTTAATAATGGTTATTATGATTTCATTGATTATTATTATGATTACGATATAAAAGCCTATAAAATATTATTTAGGCTTTTTTCTGAAGAGGGAGGAATTAATTATCATGAATACTTAATAAATAAAAAAAACGGTAAATTTTATATTGGTGATATTTACTATTATACTAGCGGAGAAAATCTAACAGAAAGTATTAATAAGCTATTTAAAGCTTACATACCTATATCAAATTTCAAAAAAATAATTGCTTCAAAAGAAAGTTTAGATCAAAAACACTTATTAAAAGCATTTTTAGCATATAGTAAACAAGACTATAAGACTACAATTGAAGAATTAAATGAGATTGAAGGAGATGATCTGAAAAATCTAAAAATTATTCATATTATAAAAACTACCGCTGCTAGTAATTTAGACGAAGAACTATACCTAAATGCAATGGCAAATATGATTAAAGCCTATCCAAACGATAAAACCATTTATTTGCTTAGTATAGATTATTATACTTTAACAAAAGAATATGACAAAGTATATGAAGTATTAAACTATTTAGAAGCTATTACAAATGATAGATTTCTCAATTTATATAGGGGAAATATAGCTTTTGAAGAAAAAAAATATAATTTAGCTATAACTTCATTTAAAAAAATAATTCAAAATTTTCCCAATTATACAGAAGCTAAATTTACTTTATTAATGATTTATAATACAGCTGAAAAATATGGAGAATGCATCCGTTTTTTAGATGATTTAATACATATCTATGATTACCAAAAATCTGATTTAATAGACTATATAGAAGATATTGATGAATCTGAAATAAATACTTTTGAAAACTTAGTAAATTCAAATGCTTATAAAAATTGGAAAAAGAAATGAAAAAAATAGTCATCTTAACTGGTGCTGGGATTAGTGCAGAAAGCGGCATAAAAACATTTAGAGATGCTGATGGACTTTGGGAAGGACATAATGTTATGGAAGTAGCCTCTCCACAGGGATTTAAAAATAATCCAAAGCTTGTCTTAGATTTTTACAATGAAAGACGCAGACAATTATTAAAAGTAGAACCAAATGCCGCTCATAAAGCTTTGGTAGATTTAGAAGCACACTTTGACACAACAATTATTACTCAAAATATTGATAATCTCCATGAAAAAGCTGGAAGTTCAAAAATTATTCATTTACATGGCGAATTATTAAAAGTAAGGAGCACAGCACATAGTACTACTGAAATTATAGATTGGGAAACCGATCTAAATTTAGGTGACTTAAGTAAAAATGGACATCAATTAAGACCGCATATCGTTTGGTTTGGAGAAGAAGTACCATTGTTAGAAAAAGCCATTAAGATTACAGAACAAGCAGATCTCTTAATTATTATTGGCACCTCTATGCAAGTATACCCAGCTGCTAGCTTAGTAAATTATATAAAAGCAAATACCCCTATTTATTTTATAGATCCAAAACCATCTGTGCAACAAACAGACTTTAATAATTTAACCATCATATCTAAAACCGCTGTAAATGGTATTCCAATTTTAGTTGATGATCTCATAGGGCTTTATACCTAAAATAATAGCTAGTTTTATATTATATGATTTTGTAAACTAAAGCAAGGAAATACATCAGTGTATTAAAAAATGATCCGAATTAAAAGTTAAGCTATTAACTGTTTAAATTGTAATTACCAAAAATCAATTATCTATACTAAAATATTTTTGTGTGACACCAAATGAATTGTATAAGGCATTAAATGATGTAAACCATTCTAGAGAGAAAAGAACAGAAATGGCACAACTAATTAATACTCATAAAGAATTAGTAGCTCCTTTAATAGACATCGCCTTTTCCGTAGATGATAAAATTTCCCCTAGGGCATGTTGGGTATTAGAATTTACGGCCAAAGAACAGTTACACTTTATTTTTCCTTATTTAGAGGAATTTACTAGAAATTTAAGTAGTGTTTATAACGATTCTGCTGTACGTCCGGTTGCTAAAATATGCGAATATTTAACCCTATCTTACTTTAAAAAGAAAGATCCTGAAAGCATTAAATTTTTAACAAACACCTATTTAGAGCGGATTACTTCAGCTTGCTTTGATTGGCTTATTGGTGATCATAAAGTAGCTGCACAAGCCTATTCTATGACAAGTTTATTACTATTGGGTGAAAAATTTAAATGGGTACACCCTGAACTTAAATTAGTATTAGAGCAAAATTATAATAATGGGAGTGCTGCATATAAGGCTAGAGCAAGACAAACATTAGCAAAACTATAACTTACAACATACCAAATAGTACTTTAAACTGGTGCTTACACCAAAAATATAAGCACAATTTTAATTACATTTGCACCTTTCAAATTTTTAATCAAAATCATAGAAATGTCATTAAATCAATTAAATGCAATATCACCTATTGATGGTCGTTACAGAAGTAAAGTAGCAGCTTTAGCTCCTTTTTTTTCTGAAGAAGCATTAATAAAATATCGAGTTCTAGTAGAGATAGAATATTTTATTGCATTGTGCGAAATTCCATTGCCTCAACTTGCCAGTTTTGACCCTTCTAAATTTGATGATTTAAGAGCTATTTATAAGAGTTTTTCTTCTGAAGATGCTTTAGCAATTAAAGAAATTGAAAAAACAACCAATCACGATGTAAAAGCAGTTGAGTATTTTATTAAAGCTGCATTTGATTCGCTAGGCTTACAAGAATTTAAAGAATTTATACATTTTGGTCTAACCTCTCAGGATATTAATAATACTGCTATTCCGCTTTCTATAAAAGAAGCAATGAATGATGTATACGTACCAAATTATCTGGAGATTTTAGCTAAAATTGAGGAATTAGCTAAAGAATGGGCTACAATTCCTATGCTAGCACGCACGCATGGTCAGCCTGCCTCTCCTACTCGTTTGGGCAAAGAAATTGAAGTTTTTGCTGTACGATTAAAAGAGCAATTCAATTTATTAAACGATATCCCCAGTGCTGCTAAATTTGGTGGAGCAACTGGAAATTTTAATGCACATAAAGTGGCATATCCTACTATAGATTGGAAAGTCTTTGGTCAAAAATTTGTTCAAGAAAAATTAGGCTTACAACATTCTTTTCCTACCACTCAAATTGAACATTATGATCATATGGCCGCATTGTTTGATACCTTAAAACGCATCAATACCATCCTCCTAGATTTAGACAGAGATTTTTGGACTTATGTGTCTATGGATTATTTTAAACAAAAAATAAAAGCGGGAGAAGTAGGCTCATCAGCAATGCCACATAAAGTAAATCCTATAGATTTTGAAAATTCTGAAGGGAATTTAGGTATTGCAAATGCACTTTTTGAACACTTAAGTGCTAAACTTCCCGTTTCTAGATTACAAAGAGATTTAACGGATAGTACCGTACTTAGAAACGTAGGCGTACCTTTTGCGCATACGATCATTGCCATACAATCTACTTTAAAAGGACTTAACAAATTACTCTTAAATAAAGAAAAATTTGAACAAGATTTAGAGAACAACTGGGCAGTAGTAGCAGAAGCTATACAAACCATACTAAGACGAGAAGGATATGCAAATCCATATGAAGCGTTAAAAGGTTTAACCCGTACAAATGAAAAGATAAATCAGCATTCGATTGCTGATTTTATAGATACTTTAGAAGTTTCTGATGCCATAAAAACGGAATTAAAAGCAATTACACCGAGCAATTACACAGGAATATAAAACATACCTGTCAGGTTTTGAAAAACACACCTACACCTGTCAGGTTTCTAAAACCTGACAGGTGTAGGTGTAATTTGTTATTTATTGATCTGTACTTCGTGTGGATAAGGAATTTCTATACCAGCTTTATCTAAGGCTAGTTTACTACCCTCTACAGTATCAAAAAACACATCCCAGTAATCTTCTGGTTTACAAAATGGCCTAACCACCAAATTAACAGAACTATCGGCTAGTTCTGCAACATTTACAGATGGAGCAGGTTCTTTAAGCACTTTAGGATGAGATGTTAAAACTGCTAATAAAACCTCTTTTGCTTTTTTCATATCCTCTCCATAACCAATACCAACTGAAGTGTCTACTCGTATTTTTCCTTCAGCAGTATAATTAACAATATTTCCATTAGCCATAGCACCATTAGGAACAATAGCCAATTTATTCTCAGGAGTATTTAATTTAGTAGTGAATATTTCTATTTCTTTTACAACACCAGTTATACCTTGCGCTTCAATTAAATCTCCTATTTTATAGGGTTTAAAAATGATGATTAATACTCCTCCTGCAAAATTAGAAAGTGAACCTTGCAAAGCTAAACCAACGGCTAAACCGGCTGCTGCAATTACCGCAGCTAAACTTGTGGTTTCTATCCCTAATGTAGAGATCACAGTTATAATTAAAAAGATTTTTAATGCCCATGAAATTAGGTTCAGCAGAAACTTCTGTAATGATTCATCATAATTATTTTTACGCATTACTTTAGCAATGACTTTAACAATTTTCTTGATGACCCATGAACCAATTATAAAAATTAATAAAGCTTTTACGATGGGTAACCCATAATCTATTGCATATTTCATTATAATTTCAGGAGATAAATTTTCCCAAAAGCTACCAGTTGTTACTGCATCTGCTGCCTTATCAACAACAGTTTCTTGTAAATTTGTCATTTTAAAATATAGTGTTTAGTTAATATAGGTTCAAGTTAAGCAAATGCCATAAATTTAATACTAGGTAACAACAAAAACTCCTGACATGGAAATTTCCATATCAGGAGTTTTTAAAGTAACAACATAAAATTATTTCTCAAAAAAGTTACCTAAACCTTTTAATTGTTCTAAGTCAAAATCAGATTTTTTTAGAGCATTCACTACATCCATTAAATGTGAAGGGTTCATATCATTTCCTAATACTCTTATTAACATAAAACCTTTATCTATATTATCACCAAAAATGATAACTTCGTCTATAGCATCACTATCCCCTAAATATTTTATAACACCTTTACCATATTCTGTATTTAGCTTCATTAAGTCTTGAAACTTATCATTTTTTAATATTGCTTTTACATTTACTTTTTCTGCTCTATATGCAGCAATATTCTCTGTAGTTTTCTGAAAAGCTAAAATATTTAGTTTTTTTAGAGAGCTTATAGCTTCTTTCTGTTTTGCACTTAGAGCTGCTTTATCTAAATTTAAAAGGCTAGCAGGCAAATCAAAAGAAATAAAATTAGGGTTCTCAGAATTATCTACATAATATTCTTGGATACTCTTTGTAGAAGAGCAAGCAGTTAAGAGCATGCTAAGGCTAATGAATAAACTGTATATAATTTTTCTCATTTTTATGGCTTTACACTTTATATTAGTTTCCTGCCTTGTTCAATTCTTTAGGCAAGTTTAATTTATTTGTTATTGTTCCTATTTTATCTAAATCGATATCTCCTGTAAGTGAAACAATTACACTTTCAAAAGCTCTTCCTTTAATACCAACATCTTTATTTTTAAGATCAGAAACAAACATTAAAAGTTCAGTAACATGGTTTTTCCGTTTTCCTTTTTTAATGTAAAACTTTACATTAACATCTTTATCTTTTACACGCATTAGCTCTTCTAAAGAAGATTTTTTTAAATACTTTTTTACGGTAAAACTCATATCAGCAGACATTTTTTCATCTTCTGTCATAAATACTTTCACAGAATTAATACCTGATGCTACCTCTAAAAACTCTTTTGCCTCTTTATCATCAGACATTTCGCCTAAAGAGCCTAAAAGATCTATCATACCCTTATTTACAATTACGGAACCTACATTATCCATATCCTCATATTTATCAAATATAGATTGCGAAAAGCCAAATAATGGTAAAACTGCGATTAAAACGAATAAATTGATTTTTTTCATGATTGTTGTTTTTGATCACCTTGAATTTATTTCAAAGTTTAATTAATTAATTAATGATTGATGATTAAAATAATGCAGTTATTGTACAATAACTGCATTATATTTTTAGTTATTTCCTCCAGCATTATTTAATTCTTTAGGAAGATTCATTTTACTAGTAAGTGCTCCTATTTTAGATAATTCAATATCACCAGTTAAGGATAATAGAACAGTTTCAAATTTTCTACCTTCTATTTCAATATTTTTCATACTTGTTAAAAACATTAATAGCTCGCTAACATGGTCTTTATCTTTACCTTCTTTAATATAAAATTTTATATCAGCTTCTTTGTCTTTAACCTGTATCAATTCTATTAAAGAAGCAGATTTTAAATATTTATTTACAGTATACTGCATGTCTTTTGATATTGTGGCATCGTCAGTAGTAAAAACTTTTAACCCACTTAGTTTTTCTGCCATTTCAATATATTCTTGAGCTTCTGCATCGTTAGTATCTACTCCGATTTTTGCAATAAGATCAAACATAGCTTTACTAACTGTTACTGAAGTAACATTATCTAAATCTGCAAACTTATCAAAGGCTGACTGTGATAGCCCAGCTAAAGGCAGAATACTTATTAATAAAATTATTAGTGACTTTTTCATAATTTATTTACTTATTATTTATTATTAAAAATTTTCATTTTTGTTGTTTCAAATTCATTTAGATAAGCAACTTTTTCAATTCCTTTTCCAAAATTTACTGCTAAAAGATCTAAGGCTTTCTTAGTTTCTTCATAGGCCATTTGTGCTTTTCTTTTATCAGCTTCTTTTTTCTCTAAATAAGTGTTCCCAAAATAAACTCCAAAAAATAGGAATGCTACAGCAGCAACAGCTAACCACTTTGGCTTTTGCTTTTTAGTTTTTAGTGGCATTTGCTTTGTATATTCTTCTTCTTTAGCATTAGAAAAATAGGTGAACATTGGTGCGTATTGTGCTAGATGTGTAGCTACACTTTCTTTGGCAAAATAAGCTCTCAAGGTTTTTTCTTCAGCAACTGTTGTAGTAGCCTCAAAATACTTTTCTAATAATTTTTCTATATTATCCAATTCCATAACTATGTTTTTGTACTAATTTTTCTCTTACTGTTTTTCTTGCCCTTGATAATGCTACTCTTACCGCTGTAGCTTTCATATCAAGCATTTTTTCTATTTCTTCAAACTCATATGCCTCTACATCTCTTAATTGCAAAACCATTTTTTGTTGTTCTGGCAATTCGTCCATTATTTTTTCTACCCAGCTTACACTGTCACTAGTTTCTACTTGTTTTTGTAAAGAGGAGTTCTCGTCTTTATAATTACTATGCACTAGTTTTAAATTACCCGCTTGCTTAGATTTCAATCGGTCTAAACAAAAGTTTTTAGTCATGGTCATTGCAAAAGCTTCTACATTATTATACTTTTCAATCTTTTCATTTTTAGACCATAACTTTAGTAATATTTCTTGTGTTGCATCCTCAGCTTCTTCAGTAGATACTAGTAATCGTTTCGCTAAGCGAAACAATTTATCTTTAAAGGGAAGCACAACTTTTAAAAATTCTACTTGTTTCATTTTTTAGTTGGTGTTGTTGTAAAACCATTTTTAGCAGTTTATACAAGGAAGACGACATACAACGATTTTTGTTACAGAATACTTTTTTTTTAATCCTAATCTAAGTATTTTAGAGGCATAGTAATAGAGGTATGATCAACATTTTAGGTATGATTATTGCTAGTTTAAAGATGAAAAAGTTATAAAAAATTTAAAATTGCAAAAAATGAAAAAGTATATGATAATAGCTATTGGTTTGTTTTTAACAATCTCTAGCTGTAATAAAAATGATGACGAAATAGTATCTGTTGAGCTAAATAGTGAAGTAAACGATTTTATCTGGAATGGATTAAACTATTGGTATTTTTGGCAAGATGATCAACCAAATTTAGCCGACGATAGATTTTCTAGTATTGATGATTTCAACACCTACTTAAATGGATTTAGTAATTCTCAAGATCTATTTAATTCTTTAATATACAAACCAGGGGAAGTAGATGATTTCTCATGGTACATCCCAGATGTAAATGAACAATTAAATAGTTTTAGAGGCATCAGTAAATCTTATGGCATTGGATTTCCAAGAAGTTTAACTAGAGTGAGTCAAAATTCAGATGATGTTGTAATTTTTATCGCTTATGTGGTTGAAGGTTCGCCAGCAGATTTAGCAGGTTTAAAGAGAGGTGATATTGTTAGCAGAGTTGATGGAGAACGAATGACTACAGGTAATGGAGCCATCATCAATAAAGTGTTTTCTGAAGAAAATATAACTTTAGGACTAGCTAATATTGAAAATGAAACTCTAATACCAATAGATGGCGAAATAGCACTAACTGCTGAAACAATAACATCTAATCCTGTACACTACTCTACTATAATTGAACAAGGCGGTAGAAAAATTGGTTATTTAGTCTATAATGGATTTAGAAATACATTTAATGGCGAATTAAATGAAGTGTTTGGAACTTTTAAAAGTGAGGGCATTAACGAGTTAATTTTAGATTTAAGATATAATGGTGGCGGTTCAGTATTAACATCTTCTCACTTAGCTAGCATGATCAATGGAAGTATACCTGCACAAAATGACGCTTTTGCACGTCTTGAATATAATTCTAAAAGAGAAGCTGATGAAGGTTTCACTTTCACTTTTTTCGATGAAGTTTTTCTTTTTGATAAAACAACTAGCCAGCGCACTGGTGATGAGGTTGCTAATAGACTTTCAAATATTAATAGGTTATATGTGCTTACCAGTAGGAGTACTGCTTCAGCAAGTGAGATGATTATAAATGGGTTAAGACCTTATATGCCTGTTACAATAATCGGAGAAAGAACAGTTGGAAAAAATGAAGGCTCAATAACAGTTGTTGATTCACCAGCTTCTGGCAACGACCCATTCACAAACTTAAACAATAGAAATTCTAATCATACAGTTGGAATGCAACCTATTGTTTTTCAAGTTTTTAATAGTCTTAACCAAAGTGATTACACTTTTGGTTTTGAACCAGATATCTTAGTCGAAGAATTTCGTTTTTTAGCAGACATTAAGCCTTTTGGAGACCCTACAGAAGCTTTGCTTAATGTTGCATTACAACAAATTACAGGAAGTAGTACTTCTAAAACAAAAGAAATGGTTCCAAATTTTAATATGTCTAAATCAATTGAACTAAAACTTCCAAAGTTTACTGATGAAATGTATCTTCAAAATCAAGATATGTTATTGCAGAAATAATTAATCACAATTACATCATATAATCCCTATAAATGGCGTCTTGATAGGGATTTTTTTATTTAAAATGAATTATTTTTCATTTTTAACAAAAATTATTTTCTATATTGTTTTAATAATATTATATTAGATGTAATATAAATTCTAAACTAAGATAATATGAAAAAAATTACTTTTTTAATTTTAATGATTGCTTGTCAATTAAATTATGCTCAAATTAATTTTGATGATATACCTATAAACTTTAATCCAGACTATGCAGGAACTACTCCTTGGATATCCCATGTTAATTACTTAGGACCTTCTGATCAATGTGAAACAGATTTTTTTAATATTAGATGGAGAAAAGTCTATGAAAGATGGATTAGTAGTTATGCGATTCAAATTTTTGATAATCAAAATAAAAGATGGAGAACTGTAAAAAATATAGGAGCTACTAATAAATCTGCTTATTTAGCACAGGTAAATTCAAGCTCACTAAATTCTAATTGGGCAAGAAATGGAAATTATCAAGTAAGAGTTAGAGTTAATGTTAGAGTAGAACATTATTTTGATGTGCGCTATAGACAAGGTAGTTCAAAAATAGTACCTACAAATAGAGCTAACTGTCCTAACTCATCAGGTAAACCAGATTTAATTATCGATAGAGATAACACAACTGTAGATAGTGGATGTTCTCAGTGTAGTAGAGTACTTGCTGACATAGGTAATGATAGACATATAGCCAATTCTGCATTTTCGATCAATGCAAATATATCTGTAAAAAACCAAGGAAATGCATCCTCACAAGGAACTAACTTAAGATATTTTTTATCGTCTAATACAACTCTGGAGACTTCGACAGATATCGAATTTGGGCAAATTTCTAATTTTGCTGCCATATCTCCAAATTCAAGCAGACAAGTTAATGTTACATTTTTCTATTCAGAAATATCTGGAGCTCTTGGTCGTAATTCAGGAACTACAAATATTTTAGTTGTAGCTGATAATGATGACTTTAATGATGAAAGCCTTGAAAATAATAATGTAACTGCTATTCCTATTAATTACTCTTCAGCTACAGGAAGAGGTGGTGATCCTTTTGGCGGCTGTATTATATGCCCAACACCTCTTGGTGGTTTTGATGAATTTTATTCTAAAACAAATAATAGCCCTATTTCAGAAAAACCATATCAAATTGACATCTATAATTTTTCTGGTCAAAAAGTATTAACCAAGACTGTCAATAGCATTTCTGAAGAAAACCAAATTATTGCAGACTTACCAAAAAACTTATACATCATTAAGAATAAAAGTGGAGATACCAGAAAAGTATCCAACTAAAATTTATTATACATTTTTTACACAAACAAAAAAGGCTCGGTATCTACCGAGCCTTTTTAATTAAAGTCTAATATTTACTTTTTAAAGTTTAAGCGTAAAGCCCAAACGTACATTAGTTCCTCTTGTTGTAAACCCTATAATCTCTGTATAATTTGTATTAAAAAGGTTATCCGCAGCAATAAAAATACGAAGTTTTTCTGCGATAACTTGATGATCTAAATATAAATTGAGTATGGAAAAAGCATCTAAAGAAACATCTGTAAATGTAGTAAAATCAGTATCTAAACGATCCCCAGTATAGGTATACGAGAGCGACCCTGAGGTGTTTTTATTAAACTTATATCCTAAAGTAGCATTCAATTTATGTTTTGGAATACGTATTGCATTATCTCCTTTTCGTTCTGTAAACGTATAATTAGCACTAATATCCAAATTAGATGTTGGGTTCCAAAAAACTTCTGTTTCAACTCCGTTTACATCAATTTCATCAGAAATATTTATGGTCATAAAATTTTGATCAAAGCCAAACCTATCTTTTTCATTTCTATCAAAATAAACAGCACCTACTCTTAAAGCATCATTTACTACATATTCTATTCCTCCTTCAATAGTCCTATTTTCCTCTGGTATTAAATCTGGGTTCGCTCCGAAATCACCAAATAACTGTGTTAAAGCCGGTGTAATATAAGATGTAGCATATGAACCTAAAAGTTTTAAATACCCATTATTTGTAGAAAAAGCATAAGAAGGGTTGATATTGTATAAAAACTTATTTCCATATTCTGAATGTGTATTATACCTCCCACCAGCATTTAAATTAAAACCTTTTCCAGATACAAATACTACATTAGCATAAGGATCTATAATTGTAAAATCCACCTCATTACTAAAAATAGCTTCATCTTTATTATAACTTACACCAAGTACGGAATGCCATTTTTGTGCAATAATATACTTATTATATAATTCAACAAATAAATTTTTCCCATTGGTTACTGTTTCTCCAAATGTACTTTCAGAATCTGAAGTATAATCAGAATAAGAGCTGTTTAATTGTAATGACCCATTTTTATTGTATGCAAAAGTAGAAGAGATGCCTATTCTTTCTTGGTCCTGTATAAAACGATTAGGTGCCTCTGCTAAAGCGGCATCAAACTCAGTATTTATTTTTGTTTTGTTTCCAAAAACTGAAACAGAAAATTGATTTGAAAATTGATATCCTATACTAATATCAGCGCTATACTGTGAGAAGGCATCATCTTCATTTTCTGGAGTTACAGCAGCTGAAATTCCATCTGAAAATCGATTTGAAGTGCCAATCTTATACTTAAACTTATCTAAAGTTCCATGTACTAAAGCACTATTTGTAAAACTTCTAAAATCATAATTTTGATTTTCTGAAGTTTGATTGGTTCCGGTTGCAGCCTTAAAAGTCCCCGCAATTTTTTTAGTTGTGCTTTTCTTTGTTGTAATACTGATTACTGCTGTTGCAGCATTAGTGCCATATAATGTACTTGCCGCTCCTTTAATAATTTCAACAGATTCAATTGCACTTGTGGAAAGTAAACGCAAATCATATTGAGGCGAAAAACTAGATGGATCTGTTACACGAATCCCATCAATCAATACCAATACCTGCCTACCTCTACCACCTCTGGCAAAAACACCCAAAATAGAACCATCTCTACCTCTACTCCCTGCAATTTCAATTCCAGATTTAGTGTTAATAATTTCTGCGATACTTTTTCCTTGATTTTTTTCAATTTCTTCAGCAGTAATTTTAATCACTGTTTTTCCAGAATTTTCACGTTTTATGGCAAAACGAGAATCACTAACAATTACTTCGTCCAATTGTTTTATTGCAATGGAATCATTCTGTTGCGTTTGTGCAACAAGGTTAGTACCTACCAATATGGTAGCACAAAACCCATAAAAAAATTTGTTCATTTTTAATCTCTTGTTCGAGCGAATAGTATGTCTGTACCCATACGTAAACCTTTATCCCGAAAGTTTAACAATAGTTTTTGAAATTTGGCAGGTCTCCTGACTTGTTTTATTTTATTTAGCCTTCCCAAGAAATCTTCTCAGTGGCAAAGAAGTAAATAAAACCCTAGAAACTAGGTGCCAAACTGGTTTGGCATAAACTTACAGTTGCGGGAACAGCTCTAGATTTTCACTAGATTCCCTTTTAATCAAAACAATAAATTATCATAACAAATTGTTCTAAACCAAAATTCTCGGCGAAAGTAAACATTTTGTTTAACCTAACAAACAAATGCGTACTTCCAATTTAATTTAAAATGAGGTGTTAATAATTTAAATTACTTTTGAACACACATTAAAGAAAAACTAGTTGAAACGCTTATTCCTTTTATTAAGTATTATCGTATTTTTTGGTTGCAAAGAAGAAAAAAAAGAACCACTATCTTTCTCTGAAAAAACAGCACAGATTCCTATTGTTTATGCAAAAGGTTTTTCTATTGAAAAATTAGCGAATGGTGTGTGTATTATGACCATTACCAAACCATGGCCAGATGCTAAAACTTCTTTCACCTATGCGTTAGTGCCTAAAGAATTAGTAAATACCGTTACTCTAAACAAAGAAGATTATGAAGCTATTGTTACAATTCCTATAGAAAAAGTAATTGTAACCTCTACAACACATATTCCTGCGTTAGAAGTTTTAGGTGTTGAAGATAAATTAGTTGGTTTCCCTAATACGCAATTTGTATCATCAGAAAAAACCAGAAAAAATATTGAGTCAAAAAAAGTGCAAGAATTGGGTAATAACGAATCTCTAAATACCGAGATAGCACTCTCATTACAACCTGATTTAATTATAGGTTTTGGAATAAATAATCAGAATAAAGCCTACAAAACATTAGAACGTTCTGGTATTCCGGTAGTCTATAATGGCGATTGGTCCGAAGAAACACCATTAGGAAAGGCAGAGTGGATTAAATTTTTTGCTCCATTTTTTCAGAAAGAAAAGGAAGCAGATCACTATTTCAATACTATTGAAAAAAACTACCATACAGCAAAAGAATTAGTAGCAGACATTGTTAAAAAACCGACTGTAGTTACGGGTGGTTTATATAAAGATGTGTGGCATGTAGCTGGAGGAAAAAGTTGGATGGCACAATTTTTAAACGATGCACAAGTAGATTATTTATGGTCTGAAACTACAGAAACAGGTGGAATTGCTACCAGTTTAGAAACCGTGTTAGATAAAGCAAAAAATGCAGATTTTTGGTTAAACCCCTCCATACATACTTCGTATGCCGCATTAGAAGAAGCTAACCCACATTATACACAACTGGACGCCTTTGCAAATAAAAAAATTTATACAAACACCATTACAAAAGGTGCTACAGGTGGGATATTATTTTATGAATTAGCGTTATTACGACCCGATTTGGTTTTAAAAGACCTTATCCATATTTTTCATCCAGAAATACTCCCCAAACATCAACTGTTCTTTTTTAAACCTTTGAAATAAGTGCAAGGCTTAAAAACATATAAAACTCCATTTCTACTACTTTTTATAGTATTGATAGTCGTATTTATCATAAACATAAGTTTAGGTTCTGTTGCAATACCCTTTTTAGATACACTAAGCACTTTATTTGGTGGAGAAACAACAAGTACTTCCTGGGATTATATTATTTGGAATTATAGAGTACCAAAAGCAGTAACCGCCATATTAGTAGGAAGCGGATTAGCGCTTTGCGGCTTATTAATGCAAACTTTATTTAGAAACCCTTTAGCAGGTCCTTTTGTATTAGGCATAAGTTCTGGAGCTAGTTTAGGAGCTGCACTCCTCATTATGGGGTCTTCTTTATTTACTGGAATTGTGGTTATTAATTTTGCATCAGACCTTGCTTTAGCAATAGCCGCCAGTTTAGGTAGTTTTTTAGTGCTTCTGGTTGTTATCACCGTAGCTACAAAAGTAAAAGACACCATGGCTTTACTTATTATTGGTTTAATGTTTGGAAGCATCACAGGAGCTGTAGTAAGCCTTTTATCCTACTTTACAAGTGCAGAAAAATTGCAGCAATATATGTATTGGTCTTTAGGGAGTGTTGGCAACCTTAGCTGGTCGCAACTACTTCTTTTAGCCATTATAGTCTGCGCGGGGATTCTATTAAGTATCCTTACTATAAAACCACTAAACGCCTTATTATTAGGCGAAAACTATGCGAAGAGTTTAGGCGTTGATCTTAAAAAGTATAGAATTCTAATTATTATAGCCACAGGATTATTAGCGGGTAGTATTACTGCTTTCTCTGGCCTAATTGCTTTTGTTGGCTTAGCAGTACCACATCTAACAAAACAAATTTTTAATACCACCAATCATAAAACACTCATCCCTGCAGTGCTATTATCTGGAGCAATTTTAATGTTGCTTTGCGATACTATAGCACAGCTACCGGGTTCAGCAAGTGTATTACCTATTAATGCCATTACAAGCATCATTGGTGCACCTGTTGTAATTTGGTTATTGGTACGAAAAAGAAAAATGACTTTTTAAAATTCAGATGTGCTTTTAAAAATATTTAGTTCGTATTTTTATAAACATAAAATATCCATATAATTTATCGATTCCATCAAAAAACATATTGCGCTAAAAGTAGAAAACCTAGCTATTGGATATCAAACCAAAAAGACTGCTATTAGTATAGCAAAAAACATTAACTTTTCTGTGAATGCTGGTGAATTAACCGCTATTGTTGGGATAAACGGAATAGGAAAATCTACACTTTTACGAACAATTGCCACCCTACAAAAACCATTATCTGGTACCATTTTATTGCATTATAAACCAATTAGCAGCTATAAAGACTTAAGTTTAGCTTCTCAAATAAGTGTGGTTTTAACGGAACCCATAGCTTCTAAAAATTTAACTGTTTTAGAAATTATAGCTTTAGGAAGACAGCCTTATACCAATTGGCTTGGCACATTAGCTGCTACAGATATTGAAAAAATAAAAGAAGCTATTGCGCTAGTTGAAATTGAAGCACTTCAACACAAAAAATGCTCAGAATTAAGTGATGGACAGCTACAGCGAGTATTAATTGCAAGAGCGTTAGCACAAGACACCTCTCTTATTTTATTAGACGAGCCTAGTTCTCATTTAGATTTATACCATAAAGTACAAGTATTAAAACTACTCCAGAAAATAGCCCATAAGACTAATAAAACGATACTTTTCACCTCTCATGAGATAGAAATAGCAATTCAGTTGTGTGATAAAATGTTGATTTTAGAGCAAGATACTACTGCTTTTGGACAACCTTGTGAATTAATCACAGAAAAACGTTTTGAAAATTTATTCCCCTCAGATATAATTTCTTTTGATGCGAAAACGGGGAGTTTTAAGGTAAAGAAATAAAAACTGTACGAACTAACGGTTTCTATAAGGCATTTTTTTATTTCTATTTGCTGTAGGAACAGGAGTAAGAAGCATAACAAACATCTTAGACATCAATACTCTTACAAACGCTAAAACTCGCATAAAAATGATTAAAATAAATACTGTGAAGATTGCTGAAGCCATAATATTTTTTTTACTTTTCTAATGATCCGCAAAAGTTATTAAAGTATCCTTTTGCTTTGGTAAAGATAGGAGAGGTATTTTTAGAATGAAGCTATATATCGACGAAAACCCTTTATTTTCAGGTTGTATAACATAAGGCTATGGTAAACGGTTTCTTTTATCCGACAAGTGTATTTTATGGGCAAACACATTATCGTAAAAGAGATGTAATTACTCGATATTTTTAAAAAGTAAAAGGCACAACACCTCCTTATTTTAGTTATTTTTACATTAGAAAACCTTAGAACAAGCTCGCAAGACATTAAAATAAAAATTAACATTGATTTTGACACAAGTCTAGGAGCATTTTAAATCTCGATTATCGAGTAAAATTTTAATTGCATGAACGAATACTTGATATATGTACTCATCGGATTTCTGTTTTTAGCTATTGGATATTTTTTGGGCACCTATATCCAAAATTTAAAAACGAAATCTAGTCAGAGTACTTTAGTGGAGCGTGAGCAGCAGCTACGAACCAATTTAACAAATGCTGAACAAAAGCTAATAGATGCAGAAGAATACAAAACACATTTACAGCAAGAAAAAGAATATTTAGGCAATCAGATTGTAAAATACCAAGCAGACTTAGAAAATTTACAAGTAAAAAATACAGAGCAAAAACAGGAAGTAGAGAAATTACAGGAAAAATTTACCAAAGAATTTGAAAATTTAGCAAATAAAATTCTAGATGAAAAGAGTTCTAAATTCACCGAACAGAATAAAGAAAACATCAAAAATATCTTAACACCACTACAAGAAAAGATTCAACTTTTTGAAAAGAAAGTAGAAGAAAGTCAAAAAGAAAGTGTAGGCATGCATTCTGCTCTAAAAGAGCAGTTGGCCAATTTACAGCTTCAAAACTTAAAGATTACGCAAGAAGCAGAAAACCTAACCAAAGCGCTTAAAGGAGATAGTAAAATGCAAGGGAATTGGGGCGAATTGGTTTTAGAGCGTGTTTTAGAAAAGTCGGGCTTAGAAAAAGATAGAGAATATAGCGTTCAACAGAGTTTTACGAGAGAAGATGGTTCAAGAGTACTACCAGATGTGATCATTAATTTACCTGATGGTAAAAAAATGATCGTAGATTCTAAAGTCTCATTAACAGATTATGAACGCTATGTAAATGCTGAAGATGAATTGAAGGAAAAGCATTTAAAAGACCATATCAATTCGCTCAGAAGGCATGTAGACCAGTTATCTGCCAAAAAATATGAGGATCTATATGAAATGGAAAGTCCTGACTTTGTTTTGCTCTTTGTTCCTATAGAACCAGCTTTTGCTGTAGCTATAAACAATGATAATTCGCTTTACAACAAAGCGTTTGAACAGAATATCGTAATTGTGACTCCTGCTACCCTATTAGCAACTTTACGGACTATAGATACCATGTGGAATAATGAGAAGCAACAACGTAATGCTATTGAAATAGCAAGGCAAGCTGGAGCGCTTTATGACAAATTTGAAGGCTTCGTTGGAGATTTAACCAAAGTGGGTAAAAAAATGGACGAGGCAAAAACAGAATACAAAGGTGCTATGAATAAACTTGTTGAAGGTAGAGGTAATATTATAACGAGTATAGAAAAACTTAAAAAAATGGGCGCTAAAGCAAAAAAATCTATTCCAGAGCCCATTCTAAAAAGGGCTGAAGAAGATGATGAAATTTAGACACTAGACACTAGACACTAGACACTAGACACTAGACACTAGACACTAGATCAAAATAATTTTTCTAAACTATTAAACCTATAAACTCTTAAACTTTTTCATAAACTCATAAACCAGCGCAGCGGATAAACTTCTAAACTCTTAGACTTTTATAAACTCATAAACCAGCGCAGCGAATAAACTTTTAAACTAGCATAAGAAAACCATTAGTATTGTAAAGTATTCACCTTTTAAACTACTACAAGCATAAACTACATATGAAAACATATAAAACAGCCAGTGAATCTAAAGTTTCTATTACAGAGTTAATGTTACCATCGCATTCCAATTTTGGCGGAAAGGTACACGGAGGCTATATCTTAAATTTAATGGATCAGATTGCCTTTGCCTGTGCATCTAAACATTCTAGTTGTTATTGTGTTACAGCATCTGTAAATAAAGTAGATTTTAGAAATCCTATTGATGTTGGGGAATTGGTTACCTTAAAAGCTTCAATAAACTATACCGGTAGATCCTCAATGGTAGTTGGTGTCCGTGTAGAATCAGAAAATATTACTACTGGCAAAAAGAAACACTGCAATTCTTCTTATTTTACTATGGTAGCCAAAGGTGCAGATGGCAAAACGGTACAAGTACCAGGCCTTATCGTTACTAGTGAACAAGGTGTGCGCAGATTTTCTAGAAGTATTCAAAGAAAAAAAGAATCATTATCCAGAAATACTCGTTTTGAATCTGCTAATTTTAAAATAGAAGAATATTTAGAAGTTTTAAAAGATGAAAATATTCAGATTGAGTTAAAATAGTTCGTTTATCACAAGAATACTTTGAAACTAAGAAATCTTAGAACTTTAATTCATGTGAATATAGAAGTTCTAAAGTTTTACAATTTATCTTATAGCATTGCAGCAGCTTCCTCATCTAAAAACCAAATCAAATCTTTGGTTTTAGGGGCAACAAAAGTTGCCGGATATGATTTAAAATCACCTTCTTTTTTGATAATTTCTTTTACTTTTTTGGTCTTACCAGCCCCAGTAACTAAAAAGGCTACCGTTTTAGCATTATTAATAATTTTTCCAGTAATAGAAACTCTATTTTGGCCAGAATCTGGGTGTACGGCCACTTCGCAATTGTTTTCGGAATCCCAAAGTGCTATTTCATGTGGAAATATAGAAGCGGTATGCCCATCATCTCCCATTCCTAAAATCACCAAGTCAAATTGTGGAATACCATCTACATTTGGTAGTGCTTTAGCTAAAACCTCACTATAGCGTATTGCTTCTTCTTTTGGGGAGTTCTCTCCTAGTATTCGATAAATATTTTCTTCTGGAATTGTAATTTTAGATAATAAATGAGTCACCGTCATTTTATAATTACTCTCATTGTCTGTAGGTACTACACAACGCTCATCTCCCCAATAAAAACATACGTTTTTCCAATTAATTTCATCTTTATATAAAGCAGCCAATTCATCAAAAACAATTTTAGGTGTACTACCACCAGAAAGCGCTATGTGTATTTTCTGATCTGTTTGTGTTAGATCTCTAAAATATTCAGAGAATTTATGGGCTACTATTTGTTTGGTATCGTATCTATTTATTTTCATTCTTTCGTTATAATTAATAGTACTACTAGGCACTTTTTTAGCTAATCACGCAGAAACCAGAATCATCAGTTAAGCGCGGCCCAGGATTACGCCATGTATAATCACCTTCTAATAAATCATCTGCATTATCTGGTCCCCATACCCCAGCTGCATAGCCATATGTTGGGGCATCTTTATCATTTTCCCAATAGGCTAAAATTGGATCTACAAAATCCCAAGCAGCTTCTACCTCATCTGCTCTTGCATATAGTGTAGCATCACCTTGCATAGCATCTAGTAAAAGACGCTCATAAGCTGCCATTACATTATTTTCTTCTAAGCTAGAATAGTAGAAGTCTAAATTAGCACGTTCTACTTGAAAACCTTGCCCTGGCACTTTTACGCCAAATTTTATGAGAACCCCTTCATCTGGCTGTATCCTTATAATAAGCTTATTGTCTTTATTATTTAAATTTAAATCTTGATCTTTAAACACCTGGTGATGTGGCGATTTAAAATGAATCACTACCTCTGTTACTTTTGTAGGCATACGCTTAGCCGTACGCACATAAAAAGGTACATCTTTCCACCTCCAGTTATCTACAAAAAATTTAATGGCAGCAAAAGTCTCCGTAGTAGACTCTGGGTTTACACCATCTTCTTCTCTATAACCTTTCACTTTTTTTTCATCAATAGTAGATGCTACATATTGTGCTTTTATAGTATTGGCCCAAAGCGTTTCTTTGTCTCGCATAATACGAAGCGACTTTAATGCTTTTACCTTTTCATTTCTAATCTCATCAGCACTAGCATTAATTGGCGGTTCCATAACAATTAAAGAAACAATTTGCAACAAGTGGCTTTGGAACATATCTCTCAAAGCGCCAGATTTATCATAATAACCACCTCGTTTTTCTACTCCAACCGTCTCTGCATTTGTAATTTCTATATGCCGGATATAATTCCTATTCCAAAGTGGTTCAAAAATTGAATTTGCAAAACGGGTAACTAATAAATTCTGAACGGTCTCTTTACCCAAATAATGATCAATTCTATAAATCTGAGATTCTTTAAAGTAACGTTGTAAACCTAAGTTTAATTCCTTAGCGGTACCTAAACTATAACCGAATGGTTTTTCTACAATAAGACGTTTCCAACCTACTTTTTCTTTTGTTAAGCCTGCATCAGATAAGTTTTTAGCAATAGCTTCATACAAACTTGGCGGAGTAGATAAGTAAAACATAAAATTATGACCTGCATTATATTTCGTATTTAAATCCGAAATACGTTTGCTCAGCTTATCATAATCCGTATCATAATCATCACCGATATCCTCATAAAACAATTTATTGGCAAAATTATTTTTTTCTAATTTTTGAGCTTCATTCGTATCGTTTGCAAGGTGACTACTTTCAAATACAACTTTTTTTCTGAATTCTCCATCAGTCATAGCACTTCTACTAGCACCCAAAACAGTAAAATCTTCAGGAAGATGCCCTCCTTTATACAAATCAAAAAGAGCAGGAATCAATTTTCTTGCTGTTAAATCTCCTGAGGCTCCAAAAATAACAAGCAATTGATTTGATGTTTTATTCATGAATATGATGTTGTTTGTATTGAATTTGTTTTGTTTGTGACATTTTAAACCATTGTTCTTAGTTTATAGAAACAATAGCCTAAAAGTGGATATTTTAAATTAATTTTGACAAAATTTATGCAAAAATAGGGTTTATTTATATTTAAAATAGCCTTCTAATACACTTAACACAAGATTACCTAAGAATGTTTAGGGATCAACAAAACAAAAATATGGAGTATACAGATTACGATTTTGGACTAGTAGGCTTAGGCGTAATGGGACGTAATTTTATTTTAAATGTAGCAGATCATGATTTTAAAGCCTTTGGCTATGATTTAGATCAAGAGAAAGTTGATGCTTTAAAAGAAGAAGGTGGCGATTTAAATAAAGTAAATGCAAGTACCACAATGGAAACCTTTGTCGCATCGCTTTCGCAACCCAGAAAGATTATGTTATTAGTTCCTGCTGGTAAAGTGGTAGATATCGTAATTGAAAACCTTTTACCGCATTTAGATAAAGATGATATTATTATAGATGGTGGAAATTCTTTTTTTACAGATACCGATCGTAGAGAAGCGTATTTACAGGAAAAAGGGATTCACTTTTTTGGATCAGGGGTTTCCGGTGGTGCTAAAGGCGCTCGTAAAGGTCCAAGTATTATGCCTGGAGGTAATAGAGAAGCGTACGCCCATGTAAAACCAATTTTTGAAGCCGTTTCAGCTAAATTTAAAGGAGAACCATGTGTTGCTTATTTAGGACCAAAATCTGCAGGAAATTATGTAAAAATGGTACATAATGGAATAGAGTATGGTATGATGCAATTAACTTCTGAAATCTATGACCTCTTAAAAAAATCTTGTGGATTATCTAACGAAGAATTACATGAGGTCTATAGTCGTTGGAATAAAGGAAGACTACAATCTTTCTTAGTTGAAATTACAGCAGAAATTTTTAAGCAAAAAGATGACCTAGGCGATGGGCATTTGGTGGATAAAATTCTTGATAAGGCTAAGCAAAAAGGAACTGGAAAATGGACTTCGCAAAATGCAATGGATTTAGGAATTCCAGTACCAACAATTGATATCGCAGTAAGTATGCGCGAAATCTCTGCTTTAAAAGAAGAACGTATAAAAGCAGATGCCTTATATGGTAGACCAGAACCAGCAAAAATTGATAAAGCTGCATTGATTGAAAAAGCGGAAGAGGCCTTATATTTTTCATTTATCACTGCATATGCACAAGGTTTACATCAATTGGCAGATGCCTCAGCCGAATACGCTTATGATTTAGATCTGTCCATTATCGCTAAAATATGGCGTGCAGGTTGTATCATTAGAGCAGGTTTATTAGAAGATATTTCTAATGCATTTACAGCAGACAAAAAGTTACCAAATCTGCTTTTATCGCCTTTATTTGTTTCTAAAGTGCAACAAGCTGTACCTGCAGTACGTGAACTGGTTGCTCATGCTGCTAAAAGTGGAATTCCTGTACCTGGCTTATCAAATTCACTAACCTATTTTGATGCGTATACTTCTGGTCATTTGCCACTAAATTTAATACAAGCGCAAAGAGATCATTTTGGTTCTCATACTTATGAAAGAAATGATATGGAAGGTATTTTCCATACAGAATGGGGCGCATAGTTGTTACATAAATACAATTAATATATTAAAGACCATACACCATTTGTGTTTGGTCTTTTTTCTTTACATTTAAAAGTTAAGATTTACGATCATGAAAAAATCAACCTTTATCCTTTTTAGCCTATTTCTTATAGTTCTAATTTCCTGTAAACCTCAAAAAGCCTTAATAGTACCCTACTATAGTCCAGATATTAGTTATATGGGTAGAATAGATACTACAACTACTAAAGCGGCAGAATTATATTGGTCTAGCAGTAGTATTAAAATAAATTTTGAAGGAGAATCCATTAAAGCATTATTGGAAGATAAAAATGCTGATAATTATTATAGTGTTATCGTTGATGATCAAGAGCCCTATCTGATTCAACCAAATGCAAAAAAATACATTTCTTTAGCAGATCATCTCTCTAAAGGCAAACACAGTGTAGAAATTTACAAGGGAAGTGAGTGGACAAGAGGAAAAACTTCTTTTTATGGTTTTCAGATACAAGGAAATCCTAAAGTACTTTCTAAAGACCTCGAAAAAGAACGGAAAATAGAGTTCTATGGCAATTCTATCACCGCTGCTTATGCAGTTAATGATACTACTGGAAATGATTCTCCAAAAGGAAATTTAACCAATAGCTATAAAAGTTATGCTGCTATCACCGCTAGGCATTTTAATGCAGATCATCGTATTATATGCAGAAGTGGTATTGGAATTATGGCTAGTTGGTTTCCGCAAATAATGCCAGAGTTATACGATCGTTTAAATCCTACAAATGTAAATAGCAAATATAATTTTTCACTGTATCAACCAGATGTGGTGGTGGTCAATTTATGTCAGAACGACTCATGGATTGTAAAACGTACGGATCATGAAGAGTTTAAAAGAAGATTTGGCAATACTCCGCCTACAGATGCTTTTATTATAAATGCTTATGCCAATTTTGTGGCTGGTTTAAGAGCAAAATATACCAAAGCCAAAATTATTTGTATCCTTGGGAGTATGGATGCTACAAAGAATACCCTTTGGCCAAACTATGTAAAACAAGCCGTACAAAAATTAGAAGACCCAAAAATCTACACCCATTTTATTCCTTATAAAAATACGCCAGGGCATCCTTCTGTAAAAGAACAACGACGTATGGCGGATAGTTTAATTGCCTTTATAGAACAAAATCAAATTTGGTAAAAGCATTTTTATTTTAATAACAAAATAATGAGTAATATCAACTATATTTAGGAATACTTTTGCTCTAAAACAAGACATAAAATAAAATAGGAATGCATAAAATTTTAATGTCATTATTGTTTTTAACCTTTGGGTTTTTATCCTGTAAAACCACTGAAAAAGGAATTGATAAATTAGAAATTGCAACCCAATATTACAATGCGCTTAATAGTTCAGATGAAATTGCTTTGAAGATTTTGTTAGCTGATAGCCTTATAAGCAAAGAAACAGATTATGATTATGAGCAAACGTTTTCAAAGCATGAATACCTAGAAAACTGGTTAAAATGGGATTCAATATTTGACCCTACTTATCAAATTATTGAGATGAAATTAGAAAATGATATTGTTAAAGCAAAGATTTCTAAAATAGATAAGAGAATTCTTTTCCTTCATGGGGAACCCACAGTATGGAATTCAATTATTCGGTTTGATGCTAATCAAATAATTAGTTTTGGAAATAGTAACGTGGTTTTTAATGATAAAGTTTGGGAAAGAAACAGAACTATGCTCTTAAACTGGATTGACAAAAACCATCCAGAATTAAATGGATTCATATACAACCAAACAAAAGATGGTGGAATAAAATTCTTAAAAGCAATTGAATTATATAAGAATAGGGAATAATACAAAAAAAGTGTCACAAAAAATATTCAACCGTTTTCCAGAAAATGTACAATTTAAATATGAATGGAGAAAATATCAAAAGCGTGTTCTTAACGAATTAGAGGATCACCTAAATGATAATCATCTACATATTATAGCACCACCAGGTTCTGGTAAAACTATTCTTGGACTTGAAGTTGCGATAAGACTTAACAAACCTACATTAATTTTTGCTCCAACAATAGCAATACGCAATCAGTGGATACAGAGGTTCTGTGAACTTTTTTTACAAACAGATACAACACCAGATTGGATTTCTATAGATATTAAAAATCCTAAGTTTTTAACCGTCTCTACATATCAAGGATTGCATGCTGCTTGCTCAGATATTATAGAAAAGGATGATAATATAAAAGAAGAAGAATTAGGTGATCCCAGACAAAAAAAAGAGGATAGCAAAAAAACTAATACAATAATTAAAATATTAAAAGCTCTAAAAATTGGAACTATAGTAGTTGATGAGGCACATCATCTTAAAAATGCATGGTGGCAATCTTTATCAGAAATAAAAAAAGCTTTGAATCCAACTATTGTTGGCCTTACAGCTACGCCACCTTATGATGTATCATATACTGAATGGCAACGATATATTGAATTAAATGGGCCTGTTGATGCAGAAATTTCAGTTCCGGAGTTAGTAGTTGAAGGAGATCTTTGTCCCCATCAAGACTATATTTACTTTTCAAAACCAACAGATGAAGAAACTTATAAGATTACTGAATATCGAAAAAAAATTGATATTCTTTTTGAGGATATAAAAACTGACAAAATACTGATTGAAGCTTTAGAAAAACACCCAATTTATCAAACTCCAGATACCGAACTAGATTGGATTTACACAAACCTTCAGTTTTACTCCGCGACGTTAATTTTTCTCAATGCCACAGGAAAAAAAATAAGTACTGAGCATCTGGAAATTATAGGTGACAAAAAATTTACTATTCCAGAATTAAATTATGAGTGGATTGAAATTTTGCTCACATTTTATTTATACAAAGATTCTGAATATTTTAAAGGATTAGAAAATCATCAAGAAAAACTAATCAATAAATTAAAAAGAAGTGGGATTATTGAAAGGCGTTCTATTAATTTTAAGTACAACCGTAAGATTAATAACTTTCTTAGTTCAAGTATAAGTAAGTTAGAAAGTATACGTAAAATTGTAGATTTTGAACATAGCCATTTAAAGCAGGATTTAAGAATGGTTATTCTTACGGATTACATTCGTAAAGAATTTCTCGTTGATACACAAAAAAACACCCTTGAATTAAATAAAAATGGAGTTTTACCAATTTTTGAGAAATTAAGAAGAAATAATAATCGAAAAATAAAAATTGGAGTATTAACTGGTTCACTGATTATTATCCCAATTTCTGCTCTTGATATTTTTAATGAGATACTTAAAAAGTATCATATTAATAATATGAACACTACTCCACTTAAATTTGATAGTTCATATGTAATTATAAATACAGAAAACAAAATAAAAAATTATATCGTAAATATTATTACCCAAATTTTTCAAAATGGAGAAATAGAAGTTCTTATTGGTACGAAATCATTGTTAGGTGAAGGATGGGATGCGCCTTCAATCAATTCGTTAATCCTAGCAAGTTTTGTTGGTTCATACGTTCTTTCTAATCAAATGAGAGGTCGTGCAATTCGTACAGAACGTAAAAATTCGGAGAAGACAGGAAATATATGGCATTTAGTTTGTATTGATCCAACTGCAACCGATGGAGGTAATGACATACAACTACTTAAAAGACGCTTTAAGGCATTTGTTGGAGTATCATTCCGTGAGCAAGTCAGCATAGAAAATGGAATGGGCCGCTTAGAAATTCCAGATCAATTATCAACAGATCAGGAAATCATCAGTTTAAACAATCAAATACTAAATAGTGCAAAAAAAAGAGACCAACTAAAAGAAAAATGGCAACTAGCACTTAAGAATGGTGATTCGTTAATAGAAGAAATTAAAGTGTCTTTTCCTGATAACAAGAAATATAAACAAATAAAATCACTGTATTATAATCGTACCATTAAATATCTGTTTAGCATCCTTAGTACTGGGTTAGTTTATTTTGGCTTCCAAGTTTTACAAAGTTCGGCAAGAGCAGCTAGGTTTATAAACAGCATAGAAGAATTGCTTTATTGGTTAATGTTTATTGTAGGTGTTGGAGTAATTATATTTGCTGGACTAGCATATAAAGCGTTCAAATCTTATGTTAAATACAGAGATATTTCAAAAGATTTTCACCAAATTGGAGAAGCTTTATTACAATCATTACTAAAAATTGGAATAATCAAAACTGATGATTCAAAACTATCTGTTGTTACTCATATTGATAAAGATGGAGCTATTTATTGTCATCTGAAAGGTGGAACAACATATGAAAAATCAACATTTATTAAATGCATACAAGAAATTATTGGAGTAGTTGATAATCCACGTTATGTTATTATTCGCAAGAGTTTTTTTGTAAATATTTTTTCTCAAAAAGACTACCATTCGCTACCGAATTTAATAGGTAGCAATAAAAAATTTGCAGAATATTTTGAAGTACAATGGAGTAAATTTGTAGGAACATGTGAATTGGTTTATACCAGAACAATTGAAGGACGTAAACTACTTCTTAAATCAAGAATTAAATCACTTGCTTCAGAATTTGAAGAAAAGACCGAAAGAATAAATAAATGGAGGTGAATGAAAATTTACTAAATCCAAAAATCTCATTAAAAATAAAGACATTTTTACAATCCTTAAAAACGAATAGATTGTGCTATTACTGAAAGAATAAGATGTTTATTTATACTCATTAAATAGTACAGCTCAAAAAAGACCTAAAATATTTTTCAACAATTATGTTGAGTATTATTATTCTAATAAAGAAGCTGAACCAATTTACATATACGAAAGACCTAGCAGTTTTAATCTTAGTCTAAAGATCAATTTGATTTGTAAAGTTATGGACCATAAGGATAGGTTATTTATAGGATAAAAGTAAAATATTTATATTTGGACTAGTTCTAATACAAAGCACATCATTTATCACCCATTTTGGGTAACATACAATAGCCTTTATTTATATGAAAAAAAATAAATCTAAGAAATGGAAAAAATCTGGATTTGAATTTCTTTCTATATTTATTGCTGTTATTTCTGCCTTTGCCTTAAATAATTGGAATGAAAATAGAAAAGCGGATAAGTCTGAAAATAAAATTCTAATTGAAATTGCTAATGGTTTAGAAAAAGACCTAGAAGATGTCAAACAAAATAAACTTGGACACAAATATGGAATGTTAGCCTGTAATTACTTTAAAAAAGCATTAACAGATAAAAATTTAAGTCAAGATTCTTTAAAAATATTCTATCGCGGTTTAACAAGAGACTTCATTTCTATTCAAAATACTGCAGGGTATGAAACGCTTAAGTCAAGAGGCTTAGAATTGATAAAAAACGACACCTTACGATTAAAGGTGATTTCGCTATATGAGTTTGAGTATCAAATTTTAAGAAAGTTAGAAGAAGAATATGCTGAAATGCAATTTCAAGAAAGCTATTTTAAGGAAATAAATAAGATGTTAGCCCCTAATTTTAAATTCAATGCTGAAGGTACACTAAATGGTATAGAGCTCCCTCTAAAAATTTCTGGTGACGAAAAAAAAATATTTTTATTGTATTTAATGAAAATTCAAGAAAACAGAAGTTATATTATGAAATTTTATGACCGAATTGAAGAAAAGGTAATAGAAGTACAAAAAAGAATAAAAGAAGAAATAAAGGGATAGCAAAGATCTAACCTGCTACAATGAAATATAAAACACTTATTTTAGATTTTGATGGCACATTAGCTGATACTAAGGAAAGTATTGTAAACACCATGAAAGTGGTCGCAGATAGCTTCCATATTAAAAATTTTGATCAAAACCACATAGAAAGTTTAATTGGATTACCCCTAAAAACTACTTTCGAAAAAGCATTTTTATTAGACGAACAGTTGATGCAAGAGGCTACCACTATTTATCGTAAACACTATAATAAAATTGCTATTAACACCATTTCTCTTTTTGATGATGTAAAAGACACATTATTACATTTTCATGATAAAGGAATACAGCTAACCATTGCATCAAGTAAAGGAAAAGAAGCTCTAATTAAGATTCTTAAAAAGCAAAATATCTATCATCTGTTTTCATTTGTAGGTGGTGAAGAAGATGCGAAAAATAAAAAACCAGCTCCAGACATTATAAACCTTATCATTGAGCAACATAACTATCAACGAAATGAGTGTTTAGTTATAGGAGATACCATTTTTGATGTTGAAATGGGACAAAGAGCAAATTTGGATACCTGTGGGGTTACTTACGGAAATAATACAAGAGAACAACTAGAAAAACAGAAACCTACCTACATCATAAATAACTTTAAAAGTTTAGTGAAATTTGTATAAAATAAATTCTATTTTAAACCTTACCCCATTTTAATAGTCATACTATAAAACCCATAAATCTTAATAGTATGAAATCATATTTTTTAATTTGTTTATTTACAATTGGTCTTTTTAGTACGGCTTCTTGCGGAAGAAGTGTAGTAAGACCAAATACCACAAGAGGAGTTATTGTTAAAACTAGACCAGCAACCTATAAAATAGTAAATGTAAAAGGAAAACGATACTATCGTTGGAATGGAAATCATTATAGAAAAACGAATAGAGGTTATGTTTTTGTTCGAATTTAATAGTGTTCTGATTTTTGAGTTGAACAAAAAAGCACCAAATCTAATGAATCAAAATTTGGTGCTTTATTAGCTGTTTTATAGCATATTCTAACTAAGGTATTAAAACCCTAAGGCAAGCCCCAAACTCGATAAAAGAAATCGCCCCAGAGGTCAAGGTTATTCAACCAAGATTCCGCTTAAAAAGCAGAATAAGTTCAACTATCTCTTTTAAATACGTCTTATAAACTTCTCAACATTGAATTTCACTAATGGATTATCTCTTAGGAATCCAATATTTTCTATCTCCATAAATGAAGGAATTTTTAGTGGATTTATCAAAATAAAACAACTCATTGTGTATATCTCCATTATCATGTTTCAGCGTAATCGTATAACCATTAATAAGGTATGAACCCTTATTTTTATCTCCATCATTAATTACGCCTTTTGTTCCTCCTCCAACGCCAGATCCTGATATAGTAGTAACACTTGAAGTTCCTTCTTTATCACTATTTCTAATTATAGAAACTAGTGGGCCATTATCGCCTCCTCCTAACATTGAGTTGTCTTTAAATGTGCTAGAACTCATTTCAAAGCGTCCATTAGCTTTAAAAGTGATAAAATATTTCCATGAACCTGAAAACTGACTCCCGCCAGTAGAGATAAATTTTCCTTCTAAGCGCTCATTTTTATTTGGCATAAATACCTTATTCCCCTTTAACTTTATCCACGTTGTAGTTCCAGGTTTTTTAATCTGATAGTCAGAACCTGACTTGCGCCAACGCATCCATTTTGATTTTTTATAAATTTCTCCCGCTACTTGTAATTTCTTTGAGGCATCCATATTAAGTTCATTTGGTGGTATTTCACAACCTTTATACGCAGAACCATCTTTTAATAATAAATAGGTATCAACATCTATCCCACCAGAAATCACACCAAAACCAGTATCTATCCATAATGCATGAATTTGCGAAGCTTTAACGCCTTTACCTGCTTCTATACGTATGCGACGTTCAACAGCAATTCTTTTTTCTTTAGCCGTCATTTTTGTTTTACCTTTTAATACAGTGCTTTTTTTAACCACCTGTTTAGGTATATTACTTTTTAATTTCGTTAAAGTAGCGTCTTCTCTAAAAGTTACTTCAGCATCTTTAATTAAGCCATCCAATTGCATTCCGTATTGTATCATTTTACCGATACCAATTTTCATAATCATTTGTAATATGTATATATCACCATTAGCAAATTTTCCGGCTTGGTACCCTATTGTCATTTCTCTGCCTGATTTATCTAAATATGAATTGCTAAGGCTCCAAATATCATTTTTACCTGCTTTTACAATCCATGGTTTAATGGGTTTTCCTAATTTTAATTGTTGCTTTTTAGCAGTACTACTAAACCATTCCTTTAGACTTTGTCCATTTAATGAATTTGTAATGGAAAAGTTAACTTTACAAATTTCATTTTTGCTAAGGTTTTTGGGCGTGTAGACTAAAGAATGATCGTTCTTAGATTTGTCCCAATTTTTTTGAGAACAAACAGAAATAGTGAACAAAAAACAGATCACTATAATAGATATTTTAGAGATATTTTTCATTTTTTTAGCGTTAAATACGATTAAAGATTATCAAAAAAAATGCCATTAAATTCTATATCTCTAAAAGTACAGAAATAAAAATATGTTCTATTCTTTATTCAAGTTTAATCTAAATTCTAACTATTTAGCTTTTACATATTAGCTTAAAAATAACAAAACCTTCAAAATATTATAAAAAAATTATAATACTTTGAAGGTTTTAATATGCTATGAATTTAATAAAGTGATTAAAATCTACTTGCTCAAATACATTTTACGTTTGGTATACAAGTTGTAAAAATCATCATCTTTTAAACTATCAATAAACAAAATGCTTTCTCCTGTAGATTTCATTTCTGGCCCTAATGTTTTATCTACATTCGGAAATTTATTAAAGGAGAATACGGGTTGTTTTATTGCATAACCATCTAACTGTGGATTAAAATTAAAATCTGTTACTTTTTTAGCGCCCAACATTACTTTTGTAGCATAGTTTACATAGGGCTCCTTATACGCTTTTGCAATAAAAGGCACCGTTCTAGAGGCTCTTGGATTTGCTTCTATAATATAGACTACATCGTCTTTTATAGCAAACTGAATATTTATTAATCCTACTGTATTTAATTCTCTAGCAATAGTATGGGTATGGTCTGTAATTTGCTGCATTACAAATTTCCCTAAGTTAAATGGTGGTAATGTGGCATTAGAATCGCCTGAATGTACCCCACAAGGCTCAATATGCTCCATAATACCAATTATGTAAACATTCCCGTCTGCATCACAAATGGCATCAGCTTCAGCTTCTATAGCACCGTCTAAATAATGATCTAATAATAATTTATTATTAGGAATCTTGCGCAATAAATCTACTACGTGTTCTACTAAATCCTCTTTATTAATTACGATCTTCATGCCTTGGCCACCAAGTACATAAGAAGGTCTTACTAAAATTGGAAAATCTAATTCATCCGCTAAGGCTAGCGCTTCATCTGCTGTTTCTGCAACACCAAATTCTGGATAAGGAATATTGTTTTTCTTTAATAGTGTAGAAAAACTTCCTCTATCTTCGGCAAGATCTAAAGCTTCATAACTTGTTCCAATAATTTTTATACCATATTTGGTTAATTTCTCAGCTAATTTTAATGCGGTCTGCCCCCCTAACTGAACAATAACACCTTCTGGTTTTTCATGGCGAATAATATCGTAAATATGTTCCCAGAAAATAGGTTCAAAGTATAATTTATCTGCCGTATCAAAGTCTGTAGAAACGGTTTCTGGATTACAATTGATCATTATAGTTTCGTAACCACATTCTGCTGCTGCTAAAACCCCATGTACACAGCAGTAATCAAACTCTATCCCCTGTCCTATTCTATTGGGTCCAGAGCCTAATACTACAATTTTCTTTTTATCGGTAACCACACTTTCATTATGCACATAGGTTTCTCCTGAAGCACTGGTTACTTCACTTTCAAAAGTAGAATAATAGTAAGGCGTTTTTGCCGTAAATTCTGCTGCACAGGTATCGACAAGCTTATAAACACGTTGTACACTTAATTCTTCTCTTTTGTTATAAACTTCACTTTCTAAACATCCAAGCATATGAGCAATCTGACGATCTCCATAGCCTTTTTGCTTAGCTTCTAATAATAAATCTTTCTCTAAGGTATCTATGGTATAGGTAGAAATTTCTTTTTCTAGCTGAAATAATTCTTCGTATTGCTTTAAATACCACATGTCTATTTTGGTAATCTCATAGATTTTGCTCAATGGTATTCCCATAGCAATTGCATCATAAATTACAAATACTCTATCCCATGAGGCAAATTTTAATTTATCTATAATTTGATTGTAATCTTTATAGCCTTTTCCATCGGCCCCTAAACCATTTCGTTTTATTTCTAAAGACTGTGTTGCTTTGTGCAAGGCTTCTTGAAAAGAACGCCCAATTCCCATTACCTCACCAACAGCCTTCATTTGTAAGCCTAAAGTTCTATCAGATCCTTCAAACTTATCAAAGTTCCAACGTGGAATCTTTACAATTACATAATCTAAAGTAGGTTCAAATAAAGCAGATGTAGATTTTGTAATCTGATTTTCTAATTCATCTAAAGTATAACCTATTGCAAGTTTTGTAGCTACTTTGGCAATCGGGTATCCTGTAGCTTTACTTGCCAATGCTGATGAGCGAGAAACACGTGGGTTAATTTCAATAGCTATGATATCTTCTTTCTCATCTGGACTAACTGCAAATTGCACGTTACATCCGCCTTCAAAATCGCCAATACTACGCATCATTTTGATGGCCATATCACGCATTTTTTGATAGGTTTTATCAGATAATGTCATTGCTGGAGCTACTGTAATAGAATCGCCAGTATGGATTCCCATCGGGTCCATATTTTCAATAGAACAAATAATAACTACATTATCGTTTTTATCGCGTAATAATTCCAATTCATATTCTTTCCAACCCATCATGGCTTTGTCTATCATTACCTCATGGATTGGAGATATTTCTAGGCCTCTACGCATGTGCTTATCAAAGTCTTCTTCTTCATATACAATTGCAGCACCTGCACCACCCAAAGTGTAGGAGGCTCTAATACATAGTGGAAAACCAAATTCTTGTGCAATTTCTTTTCCTTGTAAAAAGGAAGTTGCGGTAGCCTGTGGTGCCATAGGCACTCCAATTTGCCCCATCAGTTCACGGAATTTCTCTCTATCTTCCGTAATATTAATTGCATTAATATCAACCCCTATTTGCTTCACATTAAAATCTTCCCAAATTCCTTTTTCATCTGCTTCAATACATAAATTTAAAGCAGTTTGCCCTCCCATAGTTGGTAGTACAGCATCTATATTAGGGTGTTTTTTAAGAATTTCTATAATCGATTTTGTAGTTAATGGCTTTAAATAAATATGATCGGCCATAGTAGGATCTGTCATAATAGTAGCTGGATTACTATTAATTAAGATCGTTTCAATTCCATCTTCACGCAAAGAGCGCAGAGACTGAGAACCAGAATAGTCAAACTCACAAGCTTGTCCAATAACGATAGGTCCTGATCCAATGATTAATATCGATTTTAAATCTTCTTTTTTTGGCATGGGTACAATGTATTTATAGTGTTCTATTTGTAAATTTCAAAAAAAAAGGTGTTACTTTAAAAAAAGTAACACCTTAATCTGTTGAAAATAAATTCAATCATTATTTTTTATGTCTTGGCTCTGAGGATACAGTTAACTTTTTTCTTCCTTTTGCTCTTCTTCTAGCAAGAACTTTTCTTCCATTTACAGACGCCATGCGTTCTCTAAAACCATGTTTGTTTTTTCTTTTCCTTTTTGATGGTTGAAACGTTCTTTTGCTCATCTTAAAATATATTTATAATGCTTAAAACCTTTATTGTATGAATTTTGACAAATAACCCTAGCCAAAACTGGGCGCAAATATACAAAGAGTTTTCGCTTTGACAAATCTAAATTAAAAAATATTTTAGATTGTTTTTACTACTTTTGCACGATTAAAATATAGCACTCAAATTTAATCAAATTATAAAGCTCAAAAGGGACAAAAAACATGTTTAATAAAATTTTTAAATTAATTATAGCAGCACTAATTATTGCTTATGCGGTATACCAATTTACTGAAGGTGAAATTGGTAATGGTATCTTCTTACTACTATTAGCTTGTATTTTTATTTTCTTATACTATAGAAACGAAATTATTTTACTTGCTTTTCTTAGAATGCGTAAACAAGATATGGCTGGTACCGAAAAATGGTTAAGTAAAATTAAAAACCCTCAGGCTGCACTTACTGTAAAACAACAAGGTTATTACAATTACTTACATGGTATTATATTTTCGCAAACAAACCTTACTAAAGCAGAAAAGTATTTTAAACAAGCCTTAAAACTTGGTCTAACGATGGATTATGATCTGGCAATGGCTAAACTTAGCTTAGCAGGTATTGCTATGCAAAAACAACGAAAAAGGGAAGCTACTACATTACTAAATGAAGCAAAGAAGTTAGACAAACAAAATATGTTGACTGAGCAAATAAAGATGATGCAACAACAAATGAAAAAAGCTTCTTCTATGCCTAATCAGCATTTTGGTACTCAACAACGAGGTGGCAGAAGAAGATAGATAGATATTATCTAACCATGCTATAATATCCCTTGTTTGGAATCTCCAATATATACTTCTTTTTAGAAGCATTATTTAAATGAGGTTCTCTTAACCAAGGATTGTGTCTTTTAAGTATTTTGTAATTAATGTCGTACTGCTGCGCAAACTCTGCAAAATCAGTTACTGGCTTATCTAACTCAACTTCGTACGTAGGAACCTTTTTATACAGATCATCTTTTTCAATCTCAAAACCATATTTTTCTGGATGCGATAAAATTTCTTTTATCGCAAGAATACGAAATACATAACGCCCTGTTTCCTGACCCAATAGCAAATCGTAATAACTCTTAGCTTGCTGAGCTTTCATGAATTTTTGTATTCCATAAGGTCCTGCATTATAGGATGCAGCAGCTAATGTCCAATTACCAAAACGTTCTTTTGATTTTTTTAAATAGTTACAAGCAACTTTTGTTGCTTTAGCGATATGATAACGTTCATCTACATTACTATTTACTTCTAAACCATATTCTTTACCTGTATTTTTTAAAATTTGCCAAAAACCACTGGCTCCAGCTGGAGACACTACATTTTGAAGTCCACTCTCTGCTACTGCCAAATACTTAAAATCATCAGGGATACCATTTTCTGCTAATATAGGTTCTATGATAGGGAAATATTTGTTAGCTCTTTTCATTAAAAGCAATGCATTAGATTGCCAATACGTATTTACTAAAAACTCACGATCTACGCGTTCCCTAACCTCAGGATCAGCAACAGGAACCATCTCACCAGCAAAATTTAAGTTTGATGGAATTGTAATTGGTGTAACACTATATGAATTTTCTACAGTTTTAATGGTTTCCTTAGTCGCCACCTCATCTCCATTAGAGCTTTGTACAGCAAAAATTAAGGAGCTTGCAATAAACAATACCCCAAAAACCATCAATATATTTTTTATAAATTTCATCATCTTATCTTTTAAGTAATCAAATATATTAAATAGAACTTCCGTTTTCTAAAATAATTGTAGGCAAATGCTCATTAAACCATTTAAATCTATGAATAATCATGGTATGCGTGCCATTTTTAACCTTTATACAGTTTTTAATATTAGAAATAGGAAATACGTTATCTTTTTCTCCATGGATATGTACTAGGTCGGGGATTGGATCACTTTCTTTCCAATTTACAATATGATCTATAGACCAATCGATATAATTTTTGTCTCTTACCGATAAATATTGTTCGTATAATTCTAAACGTTTTGTTACTGTTTCTCCAAAAGCATATTTTGCGAGCAATTCTACGTTATTAACTAAACCTGTAGGCAATAACTTATGGATTTTAGTATATTTTGCAAAAAGCATTCGCTTTGGTAACTCTGTCGTTGATTTTACACTAGAAACTATAATAAGTTTACGTAATGCCATATGTTTTGCCATTTCTTGTACTAGCATGCCTCCAAATGAAACCCCAATTAAAACTGGGTTAGGATGTGTTATCTTTTTACACATTAATTTTGCATATGCGGTTAAAGAAATTCCTTTCTGAGGCACAAACCATTCTAGCAGATGTATCTCAAATTGTTCTTCAGGTAATTGGATATGTTTAAAAATAGATGGCGAAGCCGCCATTCCGGGCATAAAGTAAACAGGTATTTTTGATTCATTCATTAGCAAAGGCGTTAAAAACTAGGAAATTAAGATACTTTTTTGTACTTTTACATTCTGGCTTTGTTATTTTTTACGATAACTTTAAGAAGCAATTAAATGTAAAAAAATTATCCATTATTGAGAACAATGGAACTGTTTTATTTTACCTAATTTAAAAAATCAAAAACTATATGAATGTAATTGAAATTAAGGACAATGATTTTCTGCGTCAGTATGAGACCACTGTTCAAGGTCATTTAGCAAAGATTGAATATTCTTCTCAGGAAAGAAAAATATTTTTAACAAAACTCATCATTCCTGAACAAGTGTCTAAAGAAGGTTTTAAAGAAGAATTTATAGAAGCTGTTCTTCATAACATTCAAGACAAAAACTTAAGAGTAGTTCCTACTAGCCCTCAAATTGCAGGATTCTTAAGAAAAAACAGAAAATACAAAGAAATGTTACCTGTTGGTATTCGCATCTAAAAGATTGATCTTTTTCTAAAAATTACAAAACCTCTTAATATTAAGAGGTTTTTTGTGGTTTAAAACAAAATGATACATTTCATTTCTAAAGCCAAATAAGTTCTTCATATAAACTCAAACCGTACCAAACCATCTTCATCAATTTCAGTTAGTTTTACCTGTTTTAACTCGTTTACCAATTCCGGATTCCATGGCGCTTTTACTTTTACATAGTTTTCTGTAAACCCATGAATATAACCTTCTTTATTTTCGCCTTCAAATAAAACCGTTCTGGTAGTTCCCAATTGGCTTTCATAAAAAGCTCTTCTTTTCTTTACGGAAAGACCACGTAGCATTTTACTACGTTTAGCCCTTACATTTTTAGGAACTGGGTTTTCCATTGCTGCAGCTACTGTATTAGCCCTTTCTGAATAGGTAAATACATGTAAATACGAGATATCTAATTCATTTAAAAAATGATAGGTTTCTAGAAATAGCTCGTCGCTTTCTCCTGGAAAACCTACAATTACATCTACCCCTATGCAGGCATGTGGCATCACTTCTTTTATTCTTTTAATCCTATCGATATACAAATTACTTAAATAACGCCTCCGCATTAATTTAAGAATAACATCACTACCACTTTGCAGCGGAATATGAAAATGAGGCACAAAAGAAGTACTCTGAGATACAAAATCTATTGTCCTATTTTTTAGCAAATTTGGCTCTATGGACGATATCCGAAGTCTATGAATCCCTTCTACCTTATCTAAAGCAGTTACCAAATCATAAAAGGTATGTTCGTGCTTTTTATTTCCGAATTCTCCTTTTCCGTAATCGCCAATATTAACACCTGTTAATACAATTTCTTTAATATTTTGAGCAGCTATTTCAGCGGCATTCTTTAAAACATTCTGTAGCGTATCACTTCTAGAAATACCCCTTGCAAGCGGAATAGTACAATAGGTACATTTATAATCGCAACCATCTTGTACTTTTAAAAAGGCACGGGTTCTATCGCCTATAGCATAGCTACCCACATAAAAATCGGCATCTTCTATTTCACAAGAATGTATTTCGCCTCTTCCTTCACTCCTATCAGGACGAGCAAAAAGTTCATTTACATAGGCTGTTAAGTTAAATTTTTCTGTGGCTCCTAAAACCAAATCAACACCATTTACATCTGCTAGTTCTTCTGGTTTTAGTTGTGCATAGCAACCTATTGCCGCTACAAAAGCATCTGGATTTACTTTTTGAGCCTGCTTTACAATAGTTTTAAAACGTTTGTCTGCATTTTCAGTAACCGAACACGTATTTACCACATACATATCTGCATGCTCTGAAAAATCTACACGATCAAAACCTTCTTCTGTAAAACTTCTAGCAATAGTAGAGGTTTCAGAAAAATTTAGTTTACAACCTAAGGTATAAAATGCGACTTTTTTTTTCATTAAATTATTTTCGCTTTTCGCTTTTCGCTTTTCGCTTTTCGCTTTTCGCTTTTCGCTTTTCGCTTTTAAAAAATTACTTTTTTTACTTGATACTTTATACTATTTACCTAGTACTTATTATAAACTTACTAACTACAATTTCTACACCCCTAAAGTCCCCTCAAGGGGAAAATACTATAAATAAACTCATAAACTAGCGAAGCATAAACTTTTAAACTTCCCCTAGCCTTTACGCCATTTCTTCGTTTCTTCAAAAATATGTGTTAGGATGGCTTCTTCTTTTTCATCAAAATCGACTTTACGTCTTGCCATCATTACTTTAGCGGTTTCAAAAGCTTTTTTTGGCAAGTAGGTTGTAAAACCAGAAGCGCCTCCCCAACTATAGCTGGAAACAAAATTTCTTGGAAATCCACTGCCAAAAATGTTTGCACTTACACCAACTACTGTTCCTGTGTTAAACATGGTATTGATACCGCATTTACTATGATCTCCCATCATTAATCCACAAAACTGAAGTCCAGTTGCTGCAAAACGCTCTGTTTCATAATTCCAAAGGCGAACACCATCATAATTATTCTTTAGATTAGAGTTATTAGTATCAGCACCAAGATTACACCATTCTCCTAAAACAGAATTTCCTAAAAATCCATCATGTCCTTTATTAGAATATGCAAATAAGACCGAGTTATTCACTTCTCCTCCAAGTCTACAATGTGGCCCAGCTGTAGTAGCACCATATATTTTTGCACCCATTTTAACAATAGCATGCTCACAAAGTGCAAAGGCTCCTCTAATCATACAGCCTTCCATTATTTCAGCATCTTTCCCTATATAAATAGGACCATCTGTAGCATTTAGAATACTACACTCTACTATAGCTCCTTCTTCTAAAAATATATTTTCTTGATTGATTACGGTATTAGAAGTCGATATTGGTTGGCTTTTTCTTCCTGCAGTAATAAAATCAAAATCTGCTTGTATGGCTTCAGCATTTTTAGAAAAAATATCCCATGTATTTTCTATTTGGAGTACCTCACCAGAAAATTCTATGGCTTCATAAGATGCTAAGTCTACTTCTTCTTGCGTTTCTTTGGTATAAAAAGCAATAACATCTTCTCCTTTAAAAACAGCTTGATTCTCTTTTAAACCTTTTAACAAGGTTACTAATTCTTGATTGGGTAAAAAAGAAGCATTGATTAAAATATTCTCTTCTAACTCAACCATTGGATATTTATCAGACAAATAATCTTCTGTTATAGTAGTGGTTGTGCTTTTTAAGTAGTGCTCCCATTTCTCTCTAATGGTAAAAATACCCACTCTAATATCTGCTACAGGTCTCGTAAAAGTAAAAGGTAAAAGTGCTTTCCGGACGGTACCATCAAAAAGGATAAAATTCATTGCTGTAGTTTTATGTAAAAATAAAAAAAGTCACAAACTAAATTTGTATAGTTTGTGACTTAAATATAAAGTAAAGAAATCTCGATTATTTTTTATCGAACTTCTTGTATTTGTTCTTAAATTTATCAATACGTCCTGCAGTATCTACTAATTTAGCTTTACCAGTATAAAAAGGGTGAGACGTTCTTGATATTTCTAATTTGATTAATGGATACTCAACACCATCAACTTCTAAAGTTTCTTTTGTATTTGCAGTAGACTTTGTAATGAAGACATCTTCATTAGACATGTCTTTAAAAGCAACTAATCTATAATTTTCTGGGTGTATACCTTTTTTCATCTTAAAAAACCTTTGTAAAATCTATTTTTGTGGCTGCAAATTTACGTTTTTTTCTTAAATCTACAATTTTTAAGTATTAAAATTTTAATCAAAAATAGAATTAATACAAACTACCCTCACTATAAAAGTTTATTTTTGTTTTTTATTTCATAAAACTTCAAACAAATTGGAACAAAATCAACCAAAATCTATAAAACAGCTTATACTCCCAACAGCAATTATATTTGGAGTTTTTAGAATTTTATTAGATATCATTCCAAAACTTTTAGATACAAATGCCATCACTTTTTATAGTACTTTTTTAATTGGTTTTATTTTAGAAGCCTTTTTAATCCACTATTTAATAAAGAAAGTGAAAAAATACAATGGTGGAGAAATTGATTTAAAAGAGGCTTTAGTTACAGGGGTTACTTTTATGGTTATTGTGGGGCTTTTTTTTGCTTTAGGTTCTTATATTTATGATGCATACATTGACTCTAACTTTCAAACAGAGAAAGCATTTGAATTAGCAGAATATTATGGACAAGTAGCTGAAGTAAAAGAGAAAATAAATACTAACCAAGCAAATAATAGCGCCGTGTTTGCCATTTTTATAAGCATCTTAAAATTTTCTTTTAGTGGACTACTTATTTCTTTTGTAGTTGGCAGTATTGTTAGAAATAAATAATTTTAATACAATTTTGTAACAAATTTTAGTATGTGAATACTAACAGTAAATAAACAATTAAAAATCTACGCTACAATGGAAAACAACCAACCAAAAGTCGGAAAAATAATATTAACATATGGATCACTATCTGCTGCTATAGGGATCATATTTGTGTTTATGCTTTATTCTCAAGATATGCATTATCAGGGAGGATGGATGGTATTTGGAATATCTGCATTAATATCTATAGCTACTATTGTCTTAGGAATGTTACAATTTAAAAAAGAAAATGGTGGTTTTATGAGCTTTGGACAAGCTTTAAAAATAGGTATGGGCATTGGATTATTTGCTGGTATTATTGGTATCGTATTTCAATTAATTTTAGGAAATGTTATCGATCCAGAAATGATGACTAAATCCATGGAATATCAGAGAATTCAATTAGAAGAAAATTCAAATTTAGATAGCAATCAAATAGAAGCGCAACTAGAATTCAGCAAAAAATTCTCTACTCCGGGGGTACAAGCTGCTTTTGGTTTTATATTTATTTTGGTAACTTCTTTCATTTATTCATTAATCCCTGCCTTAATTTTAAAGAAGAACGAAAATTTTAACTGATATTTGCAAGAGCAACATCAGTAAAAATTAATGAATTTATCCATAATTATCCCTCTTTTAAACGAAGAAGAATCTCTTAAGGAACTTCATGATTGGATTGTTAAAGTAATGCAAGCCAATAGTTTTTCTTATGAGATTCTTTTTATTGATGATGGTAGTACAGACCATTCTTGGGATACTATCCATACCCTTTCCCAACAAAACACCCATGTAAAAGGAATTCGTTTTTTAAAGAATTTTGGTAAATCGCAAGCCTTGCATGCTGGTTTTAAAGCTGTAAATGGTGATGTTATTATCACTATGGATGCTGATTTACAAGATAACCCTGATGAAATCCCTGAATTATACAATCTTATCACAGAAGGCTCTTATGATTTAGTTTCTGGATGGAAAAAGAAACGTTATGATGCTATTCTGAGTAAAAATATACCTTCAAAATTATTTAATTGGGCAGCCCGAAAAACTTCTGGTGTACAGCTTAATGATTTTAACTGCGGTTTAAAAGCATTCCGTAAAGATGTTGTAAAAAACATAGAGGTTTCAGGAGAAATGCACCGTTATATTCCAGTGTTAGCCAAAAATGCAGGCTTTGGAAATATTGGAGAAAAAGTAGTACAACACCAAGCTAGAAAATATGGCAAAACCAAATTTGGTATGGAACGCTTTATTAATGGCTTTTTAGATTTAATTACCATCTGGTTTGTGTCTAAATTTGGGAAACGCCCTATGCACTTATTTGGCGCTTTAGGTGTACTCATGTTTACTATAGGTTTTAGCTTTTCTATCTACTTAGGTATTGACAAACTACTTATAGATAAAGCTGGACGTTTAATAACAAACAGGCCTGAATTTTTTATAGCACTTGCTTCTATGATTATTGGATCACAATTATTCTTAGCTGGGTTTTTAGGTGAGATTATGGTACGTTCCAGAAAAAATGAAACACGTTATAAAATTTCGAATACTTTAAATATAAAAACCAAAAAAGAAGAAACAATTTCTTTATAAAAACATAAACTGATTACCTTATGGATTCCATTTTAAATACTGCAAAAAGTTGGTTGACAGATTTTTTTGATGCTGAAGTTAGAGCAGAAGTACAAGATCTTATTGACCATAATACGGAAGAATTAAAAGATCGTTTCTACAAAAATATGGAGTTTGGTACTGGTGGTATGCGTGGTGTTATGGGCGTAGGTACCAATAGAATAAATAAATACACCTTGGGGAAAAGCACACAAGGACTAAGTAATTATTTAAAAAAAGCATATCCTGATGATGAATTAAAAGTGGTTATTGCTTATGATTGCCGTCATAACAGTGATACTTTAGCAAGAACGGTAGCAGAAGTTTTTTCTGCAAATGGAATTAAAGTGTTTTTATTTTCGGACCTAAGAACAACACCACAGCTTTCTTTTGCAGTACGTCATTTAAAATGCCATGCCGGAATTGTTTTAACCGCTTCTCATAATCCTCCAGAGTATAATGGATACAAAGTATATTGGATTGATGGTGGGCAAATAGTACCACCTCAGGATGCTGAAATAGTAGCTGAAATAAATTCGCTTTCCTTTGAAGCTATTAATTTTAAAGCAAACCATACATTAATTGAACTGATCGATGAAAATGTAGATGAAGCATTTATTACAGCCTCCGTAAAAAATGGAAGTTTTAATGCAGCTAATAAAAATGATTTTAAAATTGTTTTTACTTCCTTACATGGTACATCTATTACCGCTATTCCAGAGGTTTTAAAACGTGCGGGCTATACCAATGTAACTGTAATAGAAGAACAAGCAAAACCAGACGGCAGCTTCCCTACTGTTGTTTCTCCAAACCCAGAAGAGCCAGAAGCATTATCAATCGCTATAAAAAAAGCAGAAGAAATTGGTGCAGACATGGTGGTAGGCACAGACCCAGACAGTGATCGTTTAGGTATTGCTGTCCGAAATTTAGAGGGGCAAATGGAAATTTTAAATGGAAACCAAACGATGGTTTTAATGACAAAATTTCTTTTAGAACAACAAAAAACAAAAGGTTTTAAAGGCAATGAATTTATTGCTACTACTATTGTCTCTACTCCTATGATGGAAGTAATGGCCAGAAGTTTTGGGGTTGAATACAAAACAGCATTAACTGGCTTTAAATGGATTGGTAAAATGATTAAAGATTTTCCAGATTCTAATTTTATTGGCGGTGGTGAAGAAAGCTTTGGTTATATGGTAGGTGATTTTGTTCGTGATAAAGACGCCGTAACCGCTACCCTACTCGCTTGTGAAATTGCTGCCCAAGCAAAAGCAAACGGAAGCTCATTTTATAAAGATTTAATTTCTTGCTATGCAGCTTATGGATTTTATAAAGAAAAACTAATTTCTATCACAAAAAAAGGAATGTCTGGCGCTGAAGAGATTAAGCAAATGCTCAAAGATTTTAAAGAAAATCCAGTAATTAGCGTTGCTGGTTCTAAAGTAAAATGGATTGAAGATTACAATACTTCTATTGCAAAAAATGTATTAACAGGCGAAGAAAAAACAATAGACTTACCAAAATCTAATGTATTGATCTATGAAACCGAAGATGGTACGCGAGTAGCTGCTAGACCAAGTGGAACAGAACCTAAAGTAAAATTCTATATCAGTACCAATACTAGCTTAGATGATATTGCAGATTTTGCAACTATAGACAAGCAATTAAACGCCAAAATTGACCGTATCTTAAAAGAGTTGAACTTATAAATTCATGGATTATTTTAAAAAAATCCTTCGATTTGCGAAACCCTACGCCAAATATGGCTACCTGAATATTTTTTTTAATATTCTTTATGCATTGTTTAGTGCATTATCTTTTGCTGCATTAATGCCTATGCTTAATGTTTTGTTTGAAAAAGACAAACCATTATATGAGCTACCTACATACAATGGAATAGCGCAGTTAAAGGAATATTTCATGGATTACATGAATTACCAGGTTACCCAATATGCCGCAGATGATAAAATGAAAGGTCTAGTTCTGGTTATTGGCTTAGTGATTGTAATGTTTTTATTAAAAAATATCTTCAATTACATTGCCATGTATTTTATTACATTCTTGAGAAACGGCGTTTTAAAAGATGTTCGTAATACCATGTATAAAAAAGTAACAGAATTACCCATTTCTTTTTATTCTGAAAAACGCAAAGGAGATGTCATCGCAAGAATAACAACCGATGTTTTAGAAATACAACATTCTTTTTTAGCAGTTTTAGAGCTATTAGTAAGAGAACCACTGACTATTCTATTTACCATTATAGTCATGTTTTTAATCAGTGCACAGCTTACTTTATTTGTTTTTATTTTTATTCCAATTTCTGGACTCATTATTTCTTGGATCGGTAAATCCTTAAAAAAGCAATCTGACAATGTCCAGAAAGAACAAGGGCAATTTTTATCTATCATTGAAGAAACTTTAGGCGGATTAAAAGTGATAAAAGCCTTTAATTCCGAATCAAAATTTTATACTGTATTTAAAAAATCTACTACACGTTTTTTTAAATTTTCAAATGTTCTGCTAAACCGTCAAAATCTTGCCTCTCCCAGTGGGGAATTTTTAGGTATTCTTACCATAGGTGTATTATTATGGTTTGGAGGTAAAATGGTTTTAGTAGACGGAACATTAGATGCTGCTTCGTTTATTACCTATATGGGATTGTCTTATGGAGTATTAACCCCAGCAAAAGTAATGAGCAAAGCCTCTTTTAACGTTAAAAAAGGAAATGCCGCTGCAGAACGCGTTTTAGAAATTATAGAAACTAAAAATCCAATAGTAGAAAAAGAGAATGCTATAGAAAAAACTAGTTTTGATAAGACTCTCACATTAGAGAATATCAGCTTTAAATATGAAGATGATGATGTACTTAAAAACTTTAGCTTAACTGTCCCTAAAGGAGAAACTGTTGCGCTTGTTGGGCAATCCGGGAGCGGAAAAAGTACGATTGCTAATCTAGTGACTCGTTTTTATGATGTAAACCAAGGAGAAATAAAAATTGATGGCATCAATATCAAAGATATGAGTAAAGCATCACTCAGAGGCTTAACTGGGCTTGTAACGCAAGATTCTATTCTTTTTAATGATACTGTAAAAAATAATATCAGTTTAGGAAAAGAAAATGCTACTGAAGCAGAAATTATAGCTGCCGCAAAAATTGCCAATGCACACGATTTTATTTCAGAACTGCCAAATGGTTACGACACTAATATTGGCGATAGTGGTAATAAACTCAGTGGTGGACAAAAACAGCGTTTGTCAATTGCTCGTGCTGTATTAAAAAACCCGCCTATCATGATTTTAGATGAAGCTACTTCAGCCCTAGACACGGAAAGTGAACGTTTGGTGCAAGATGCTTTAGAAAAAATGATGCAAAACAGAACTTCTATTGTTATTGCACATCGCTTATCAACCATACAAAATGCAAATACAATTGTAGTGTTACAAAAAGGAGAAATTGTAGAGCAAGGTTCTCATGAAGAATTGATTGCTAAAAACGGTATGTATAAAAAGTTGGTTTCTATGCAATCCTTATAGTTTTTTAACTGCTGAAAACTTCTTAAAAAATTATTCTATAAATAAATCTATCATAAGCAGTTAAACCTTTTCTTATTTTTATAGTCAAAGAATTGTAATTATAATATATATAGATTGCTCTCTGAACAAGAATTAGTAAAACAATTACAAACAGCAAGTACTCAAGCGCAGGCTTTTGAGGTATTAGTACATACTTATAAAGAGCGTTTGTATTGGCATGTGCGTAGAATTGTACTGAATCATGATGATGCCGATGATGTATTGCAAAATACTTTTATAAAAGTATTTAGAAGTATTACAAATTTTAAAGGAGACAGTAAATTATACTCATGGATGTATAGAATAGCAACCAACGAATCACTTACTTTTTTGAAAAAGAAGTCCAAAAAAATGAATATAAGTGATGGAGAATTGCAAGATAAAATGATTGCTAACTTAGAAGCTGATGTCTATTTTGAAGGTGATGAAATACAATTACAATTACAGAAAGCAATTGCTACATTACCAGAAAAACAACGTATGGTTTTTAATATGAAATATTTTCAAGAATTAAAATATAACGAGATGTCAGAAATTTTGGATACTTCTGTTGGTGCTTTAAAAGCCTCATACCATTTGGCAGTAAAGAAACTTGAGTCATTTTTAGTTCAAAATTAAATAGTATGAAAAAGAATAAAAAACATACCGATTTTAGTATTCCAGAAGGTTATTTTGAAAACTTTACTGAAAAACTAATGCATAGTTTAGGTAGTGAAGAAGAAAACTCTTCTAATGCTGATACTAATCCACAAGATGGTTTTAAAGTCCCGGATAACTATTTTGATACCCTACATGAAAATATTCAACAAAAATTAAATCAAGAAGAACCAAAAGTAATAACCTTAAAAAGTTATAAGAAATACTATTATATGGTAGCTTCAGTAGCTGCAGTTTTAATTTTGTTTTTTGGAATTTTCAATCAGAAAGAAGACAAGATAAGTTTTGATGATTTAGCAAGTACTGATATTGAAAACTATTTAAATGATGCCGAATTAGGCTACAGTTCTTATGAAATTGCTGATGTTATGAGTATAAACGAAGTAGAACTAAGTGATTTTATAGAAAACCCATTACAAGAAGAAGATATTTTAGAATATATAAATAATACTACAGAAGACTTTGAAGAATTAAATTTACAAGATGATGAAACATATTAAAACAATATTGCTTGTTCTTACATTATTAGGAACAACTGTCCTTTTTGGGCAAAGAAAACCAAAGGATCATGAGAAAATAAGAGCTCTAAAAATTGCTTTTATCACTGATAAATTAGATTTAAATAGTGAAGAAGCAGAGGGTTTCTGGCCTATTTATAATGTGTATGATAAAAAAAGAGAAGAGTTGCGTAGAAAAAGACGAAGAGAAATTCGCAGTAAAATACGAACCATAGAAACACTTTCTGAACAAGAAGCCCAGCAAGTATTAAATTCTTTTATGAATCTTAAAGAAGAGGAAGACCAATTGGGAAGAGACTTTTTAACTAAAGTTTCAAAAAAAATAACCGTAAAAAAAGCACTTTTATTATTACGGGTTGAAGAAGATTTTAAAAAACAATTATTAAAACAATATGGTAAAAGAGGCCCAGGACCAAGGTAATTTTAAGTTTTGAGTGATTAAGTTTAAATACTAAAAAGCAATGTCACTTTGAGCGCAGACGATAACATTGGAACATGATAGCTAAATCGTTAACTTTCTAAGTATTGAATACAATTGAATATATCCCCTATACCTATCTAAAAGTTAATTTTGAAATCCTGTTTTTACCTGCTGCATAGGCTACAGAATCGTTTTTAAAACGTAAGGTGTAAAAAGACTCTTTAGATAGCTTTTTCCAAGTAACACCTGTATCACTAGAATACGAAATACCTGTAAAACCCACTGCTACAATTTGTTTTCCAATTGAATTAGGTACAAATTGAACGCAACTTTTATAACCTGGCTCCTTTTGATCCGCAATAAGACCCCATGTTTTTCCACCGTCTTTTGTAATTGCCTTATTTGCTGTAGTACTTTCTGGTTTTGTGTAATCACCACCAATAGCAAAACCTAAATTTTCATCATAAAAATCTATAGAATAGATACCCTGCGTGGGCTTATCTTTAATTATTGGAGTTTCCTGTATTTGCCATGTTTTTCCTTTGTCTGGAGAAAAATATATGCGACCACTGGTTGTTGCAATCCAAGTTTTGTCTTTAATTACTTTAATATTGGTATCACTTGCTGCAAAAGCACCTTCTCCTTCTAATCCTTTTGGTAAATCATCACATGGTAATTTTTGCCAAGAATGCCCAGCATCTCTAGTAATAATAATGGACAAACACCCCTCTACACTATCTCCTACAGCAATCCCTTCTGTATTATTCCAAAAAGTCATTGCATCATAAAAAACACCTTCTCCTTCTTCCATATACACCAATTCCATACCACCATCTTCTGTTTTATAAAGCAAAGCAGGATTACCCACAGATAGCATAAAAAAATCGGTATCTGTAAACGCTACTGATCTAAACTCAGGAATACTTGTATGGTATTTTTTTACATTAGCGCGTACCTTTTGTTGTTTAAAATCAATAGTACCAAAAGTTCCCTTATTAGCTGCAAAAGCTAAACTATTATTGTTTAAAGTTATTGCTCTAATACTTAGAGAATCTTCATATACATTTTGAATAGTAACAGAAGTAAAAGGCATCGCTTCTTTTTCTGCACATGAAAAAATTAAACTAAAAAAGAAAATAAAAGGAAAATAACGCATGCTTAAAAATAAGTATAATAAAAGAATGCGTATTACTTCATTTAAAAATTATTCTAAAAAAGGATTACTATACTTTTCATCAGTTAAAAAATTATCATCAGTTAGTGTATGTAAAAAATCTACTAAGGCTTGTTTATCAGCATCAGATAAATTTAATTGTCTTACGCCATTATCAACTCTTAATCTATTGTCTAAAGTAGCACTATTTTGTACCCCACTATTGTAATGTTCCACAACTTCTGCCAAAGTTTCAAATCTACCATCGTGCATATAAGGGCCTGTTACTGCAATATTTCGCAAAGATGGTGCTTTAAACTGTCCTACCTGATTGTTATTACCCGTTACACCGCCTACCCCTAAATCTACAATCGTAGCATCTAATCCATTGTTTCTAGCTCTATCTCCAACAAAAACATTGGTATGATGACATGCCGCACACTGTGTTTCTCTACTAAAAAAAAGTTGTTTTCCTCTATTTTCTGAAGCAGTAAAATTAGGAAAAGGTTGCCTAGGATCATTCTCTTGTGCTAAACCTTCATCATACTTAGCATCATACGAGACCATAGCACGTATAAATTGACTTAGTGCTAGCGCTACTCTTTCACTAGAAATAGTTTCATCTCCAAAAGCATTGCTAAATAAAATCTCATAATCAGTTTCTTCCATTAATTTTGATTCTAATGCTGCAAGTGTTAATCCCATTTCAGTTAAATCTTGAATGGGAAGCAAAGTTTGTGCTTCTAAAGTAGCAGCGCGCTCATCCCAAAAGAATTGTCCGTTTTCATAAAACTTAGCATTTGCTAAACCCATTGAATTTCTAGAGGTTTCGCCGCCATCAAAGCCAATACTAAATTGTTTAGGATCCGAAAATCCATTCTCTTGGATATGACAGCTGGCACAGGCAATTGTATTATTTAATGATAATTTTTTATCATAAAAAAGAACGCGTCCTAAAGTTGCTCCATGATCTGTAATAGGGTTGTTCGCAGGTGTATTGTCTTCTTCTATTACATTTGCATCAAGAAAAAAAGCAGGGAATTCAGTTTCAGAATACACATATGGCGTTTCTGGTAGCACTACATTTTCTAATGTTAGCGTAGTAATGGTAGGGGTTTCTGTTTGATCTTCATCTAATGGAAGTGCCACATACTCATCCTTAGCACAAGAAACAATGACTAAAAAAAGAAATAACACCAAATTTTTACTAAAAAAGGTTTTCATATAAATTTAAGGTTTAAGGTTTGGGTAAAAGTATAATCGAATAGATACTGGTTTTATTGTTAGACCAACAGATTAAAAAAAGGTTTAATTTAAAAGCAGATAAAAAAGAAAAGATATCTTTGCTGCCCAAACGAAAGGAAAAAATGAAATTACACAGAAACCTAGTCTTTGCTGTTATAGATGCCCTTAATCTTATTTTTAATGAAGATGAGTATGCGGATAAAGTAATACAAAAAGTATTAAAATTTGATAAGCGTTGGGGAGCTAGAGATAGAGGTTTTATTGCTGAAACCACCTATGAAATGGTCCGTTACAAACGTTTGTATACCGAAATTGCAGAGGTAAAAGCACCATATAGCAGACCAAATTTATTTAGACTTTTTGTAGTTTGGGCAGTATTGAGGGGTATAGATTTACCAGACTGGAAACAATTAGAAGCTGTACCAGCCCGAAAAATTAAAGGACGATTTGATGAACTTTCTAAGACTCGGAAATTTAAAGAATCTATTCCAGATTGGATAGATGAAATTGGCCTTAAAGCACTTGGAGAAAAACGTTGGACCGCAGAAATTAGCGCTTTAAACAAAAAAGCTGATGTTATTTTAAGAACAAATACCCTAAAAACCACCAAAGAAGCATTACGCAAACAATTATTAGAAGAAGGGATAGATTGTGAACCGATAAAAGGACATAAGAGTGCTTTAAAATTAGTGGAGCGTGCAAATGTATTTAAAACAGAGGCTTTCCAAAAAGGGTATTTTGAAGTCCAAGATGCATCATCACAATTAGTAGCCGAGTTTTTAGAGGTTAAACCTGGGCAAAAAGTTGTAGATACTTGCGCTGGTGCAGGAGGTAAAACCCTACACCTTTCTGCTTTAATGGAAAATAAAGGGCAGCTTATTGCCATGGATATATATGAAAGTAAGCTAAAGAAACTAAAAACTAGAGCGAAAAGAAATGCTGCTTTTAATATAGAACCTCGCGTAATCACCTCAACCAAAGTCATAAAAAAACTATATGGCAAGGCAGATAGAGTTCTTATAGATGCTCCTTGTACAGGGCTTGGTGTAATTAAAAGAAATCCTGATACCAAATGGAAACTGCAACCAGAGTTTTTAGAAAAAATTAAAAAAACGCAGCAAGAAGTTTTACGGAGTTATAGTAAAATGCTAAAACCAGATGGTAAATTAGTGTATGCAACCTGTTCTATATTACCAGAAGAAAATACTGATCAAGTCAAGTCTTTCCTATCTTCTGATGAGGGTAAGGATTTTGTATTGATCAAAGAAAAGAAAATCTTCGCCTCAGAAAGTGGTTTTGATGGTTTTTATATGGCATTGTTAGCGAAAAAGTAATCAACAATTTTTAGAGAATTGTTGATTACTTCTATAGATTTTTTAGGTTAAAAAAACGTAAATTTGCGCTTTCAAAAACCTAACAATACATACATTCCATGATTCACTTTTTCGGGGATATCAGCACTAAAGTTTTTGCAGTACAGACAGAAACTGAATTTTCAGAAGAAAATAGTTCAAAATTAAGTTGGTTGTTTGGCAACCAAGCTAAAATAAATACGGCGTCTATAGACGCCTTTTTTGTTGGTCCACGTGCCGCAATGATTACACCTTGGAGTACCAATGCTACTGAAATTACGCAAAACATGGGTATTTCTGGGATCATTAGAATTGAAGAGTTTGTAACTGTTGAAAAAGACTTTACGGATTTTGATCCAATGATTTCACAAAAATTCAATGGTTTATCTCAAGATATGTTTACGGTTGCAATTAATCCTGAACCTATTTTAGAAATAAATGATATTGCTGCTTATAACCAGAAAGAAGGTTTGGCTTTAAGTGAAGAAGAAGTTAGCTATTTAGAAAAACTTGCCACAAAATTAGATAGAAAACTTACGGATTCAGAAGTATTTGGTTTTAGCCAAGTAAACTCAGAGCACTGTAGACATAAAATTTTTAATGGCACTTTTGTGATCGATGGAAAAGAAAAGCCGTCGTCACTTTTCAAACTGATTAAAAAAACGTCACAAGAAAATCCTAATGATATTGTTTCTGCATATAAAGACAATGTAGCTTTTATAAAAGGACCTAAAGCCATACAATTTGCTCCTAAAAGTGCAGATAAACCTGATTATTATGAAGAAAAAGAATTTGAATCTGTCATTTCTATAAAAGCAGAAACGCATAATTTCCCCACCACCGTAGAACCTTTTAATGGAGCTGCAACTGGTGCAGGGGGAGAAATTAGAGACAGACTTGCTGGTGGAAAAGGTTCTTTGCCTTTAGCAGGAACCGCTGTTTATATGACAGCATATTCTAGATTAGAAGAGAGTCGTACATGGGAAAATGGAATGCCAGAACGTAATTGGCTATACCAAACTCCAATGGATATTTTAATAAAAGCTTCTAATGGAGCTTCTGATTTTGGAAATAAATTTGGACAACCATTAATTACTGGTTCTGTATTAACATTTGAACACTCAGAAGAAGGTAGACGAATTGCTTATGATAAAGTGATTATGCAAGCTGGCGGAATCGGTTACGGAAAAACTGAACAAGCACTAAAAGACACTCCAAAAAAAGGGGATAAAATTGTAATTCTCGGTGGAGACAATTATAGAATAGGAATGGGTGGTGCAGCAGTCTCTAGTGCAGATACAGGCGAGTTAAGCTCTGCTATTGAATTAAATGCAGTACAACGTTCTAACCCAGAAATGCAAAAAAGAGCAGCTAATGCAGTTCGTGGAATGGTAGAAAGTGATATCAATACTATAGTTTCTATTCATGATCATGGAGCTGGTGGTCACCTTAACTGCTTATCTGAGTTAGTGGAGGATACTGGAGGGAAAATAGATTTAGATAAACTTCCTGTAGGAGACCCTACTCTATCTGCTAAAGAAACTATTGGGAATGAATCTCAGGAACGTATGGGGCTTGTTATTGGTGCTACAGATATTGATTTACTCGGTAGAATAGCCGAAAGAGAACGTTCTCCAATGTATGAAGTTGGTGATGTAACTGGAGATCATAAATTTACCTTTGAATCTGCAACCAATGGTGATAAACCTATGGATTTTGATTTAGCAGATATGTTTGGAAGTTCTCCAAAAACCATCATGACAGATAAAACTATTCAAAGAAATTATGAAAACCCTGACTATTCTTTAGAATTCTTCCATGATTATCTTGAACAAATTTTACAACTAGAAGCTGTAGCTTGTAAAGATTGGCTAACCAATAAAGTAGATAGATGTGTTGGTGGTAAAGTTGCTAAACAACAATGTGCTGGTCCATTACAATTACCTTTAAACAACTGTGGTGTAATGGCTTTAGATTACAAAGGACAAGAAGGTATCGCTACAAGTATTGGACACTCTCCTATTTCTGGACTAATTGATCCGTCGGCAGGAAGTAAAAATAGTATTACAGAGTCGCTAACAAATCTTGTTTGGGCACCTTTAAAAAATGGTTTACAATCGGTTTCACTTTCTGCAAATTGGATGTGGCCTTGCAAAAACGAAGGGGAAGATGCACGTTTGTATGAAGCAGTACAAGCTATATCAGATTTCTCTATAGCTTTAGGAATCAATGTACCTACTGGAAAAGATTCGCTTTCCATGAAGCAAAAATATAAAGACGGTGATGTAATTTCTCCTGGTACCGTTATTATTTCTGCTGCAGGAAATTGTAATAATATTAGCAAGGTAGTAGAACCTGTTTTACAAAAAGATGGTGGTGCTATTTATTATATTAATATCTCTCAAGATTCTTATAAATTAGGAGGTTCTTCTTTTGCTCAAATTTTAAACGCTATAGGAAATGAAGCGCCTACTGTAAAAAGTGCTGCATATTTAAAAACAGTTTTTAATACCATACAAGAGTTAATTAAAAATGACCAAATTGTTGCTGGCCATGATGTAGCTTCTGGCGGATTAATTACAACTTTACTAGAAATGTGTTTTGCTGATATTGATTTAGGAGCAGAATTAGATTTAACAAGTTTAGGAGAAGCAGACAGTATTAAACTATTATTTGCAGAAAATAGTGCTATTGTTTTTCAATCTAAAGACAGTTCTGTTGAAGCTATATTAAGTGCTGCTAAAATCGATTTTAAAAAGATAGGAGAGGTTACTTCAGAACCTACATTGAGTATTAAAAATGCAGGTATGGAACTTGGTTTAACTATTTCTTCTCTACGTGACACCTGGTTTAAAACATCTTATTTATTAGACAACAAACAAACCGCTAACGGATTAGCAAAAGACAGGTTTGATAATTATAAAAAGCAACCTTTACAGTATATTTTCCCTATAGACTTTGATGGAACCGTAGTTCCCTTCGGCTCCGCTCAGGGAATAAATTCAGTGACTGAGCGTAGACAAAGTCAAGGGAGACCTAAAGCAGCTATTCTTCGCGAAAAAGGAAGTAATTCTGAACGTGAAATGGCAAACGCAATGTACTTAGCAGGTTTTGATGTAAAAGATGTTCACATGACCGATTTAATTTCTGGTCGTGAAACTTTAGAAGACATACAGTTTTTAGGAGCCGTTGGTGGTTTTTCTAATTCTGATGTACTAGGAAGTGCTAAAGGGTGGGCAGGTGCTATTAAATATAATGAAAAAGCAAATACCGTTATTAAAAACTTCTTTGCCAGACCAGATACTTTATCTATAGGAATTTGTAACGGGTGTCAGTTATTTATGGAATTAGATCTTATCAATCCAGACCACCATACGCATGGTAAAATGACTTATAATGATTCTCATAAACACGAGAGTAATTTTACTTCTGTAGCAATTCAGAAAAATAATTCTGTAATGCTTTCAAATTTAGAAGGTGCCAAACTTGGCGTTTGGATTTCGCATGGTGAAGGTAAATTTAGTTTGCCACTTTCAGAAGATCATTATAATATTGTGGGTACATACGGTTATGATGCTTACCCTGCAAATCCAAATGGTAGTGATTTTAATACGGCCATGCTTTGTGATAAAACAGGTAGACATTTAGTAACTATGCCGCACATAGAGCGAAGTATTTTTCCATGGAATTGGGCGCACTACCCTACCGATAGAAATGATGAAGTTTCGCCTTGGTTAGCAGCTTTTGTAAATGCAAAGAATTGGATTCTAGAGAATTAAGTGTTAATTTGACGAAAAATATATTCATCATGGACAATCAAAACAATGCAGTTAATCGTAGAAATTTTATTAAAAAATCATCTTTATTAACTTTAGGTGCCTTCGGTACTAGTAGCTTACTGGCTGCTCCACACCTTCAACCTTTGGGTAATTTTACTCAAGAAAGTGATATTAATATTGTTGGCCCTAAAGAAGGTTATACGCCTCAAATAGGAACACTAGTCTCTATGATGAATTGGATGCGAATGGTTATATTATCTCCAGTACGGAATATGAGCGTATCAGATTTAGATTTCTTAGTTGACGAAAATGCAAATAGTATTGGTGCTATGTTAATGCATTTAGCAGCTACAGAGCGTTTCTATCAAATTCACACATTTGAAAATAAAACGTGGGGTGACTGGTCTAAAGAAGATTCCGAAAAATGGTCTGTAGCCTCTGGTTTAGGTGAAGCGGCAAGAAAAAAAATAAAAGGGAATAATTACGATTTCTATTTAAATGAACTTTCCGAAATAAGAGAAAACACTTTAAAAGAATTTAAAAACCGTGATGATAAATGGTTAATGGCAGTGGACAATAATTTTCCATGGGGACCAACAAATAATTACTGTAAATGGTTTCATGTTTGCGAACATGAGTCTAACCATAACGGACAGTTTAAGTTTATTAAGTCCCGAATTTCATAAGTAATATTAAATTAATTGGCAATGCTTTTCTTTAAAAGTTCTATCTTTTCTACCATCATTTTAGCATTACCTCTAGTCCCCCCTAATGCAATTGCTTTTTTATAGCTTTTCAAAGCTAAATTGTATTGCTTGTTATTAAAATACATCTCGGCTAAACTATCATGAAGGTTAGCACTATTAGGTAATTGAGAAATTGCAAACTCAAAAAACTTAATCACTTCATCTATATTTTTTTCAAGTCTGTATAAAGTATAGCCTAATCTATTAAGTTCAGCTTGTTCATCAAAATTATACAACTCAGGATATTTTTGTTTTAAATCTTGATAGGCCGCTATTCCTTTAGCTACATCTTCCATAAAAACCTTTTCCAAAGCTTTACGAACAGATTTTTTTGGAATTTCAAATTCTCTTCCTAATATCACATTGTGTATCATTTCCCCAAGTTCAAATGCAAGACCACCGTTATTAGAAAGTAAAATTATAGTCAAGTCATTTTTAAAATCATTTAATAACATGGATCTAAATTTATAGGATGTTCCATTATATCTTTGCAATTGCTCTTTTTCAAAATATTCGCCTAATGATGATGCCATATCTTTAGCATATGGATTTATAAGCAAGGTATTAAAGGATTCTTGAGATATCAGCATATTAGAATTCATAGCATTAACCCATTTGTACAATTCATTTATATCTAGCCATAACCAACCACTAATAAATTTCATTTCTGGGCATTGCACTTTATTAGAATCAAAACAAGAAGTTCTTTTTGGATAATTTGCTTTTGGGTCAAAAACTACGTTTGTCATTTTTAAAGGTTTAATGATATTTTCTGTAACAAATTCTTGAAATGACTTGCCTGTTACTTTTTCAATAATTCTTCTTTGTAAAAACACATTACTATTGTCATACAAAAAACGAGTGCCTGGCTCAAAAAGAAGTGTATCAACACTTCTTATAATTTTCCATGCTTCAGCATCATTAGGTGGTTCTATAGGGTCTATTCTTGGTATGCCACTTGCATAATTTAATAAGTGGTTAATGGTAACTTTATTAGACCAATGTGGCAATCCTAAATTAAACTTAGAAATAGTATCATGTATGTTTAATAAACCTCTTTCTTGAAGCATCATTATGGCAACACCATTAAACTGCTTGGCAATTGAGCCTGTATTTAAAATAGAATTACTGTTTAATTTTATCTGTTGGGTACCATCTGTATAACCAAATGATTTTTGATAAACAATTGTATCATTTTTTACAATAAGCGCATTACCATTAAATAAATCTCTTTCATAAGATTTTATCATTAAAGAATCTATAACCTGAACAAATTCAAATTGATTTTTTGAAGTATCACCTTCACTATTACAGCTACAAAAAACTGTTACAAGAATACAGAAGGTTATATTTTTAAGACTATTAATTAAATTCATAATTTTTAGTAATAGATTTTTAAATCCGTTTATTTAAGTTGTCACAAACATATTAGAAAACACAACTTAAATGCAAGTGAACACTATCTATTTTCCATGAATTAAGACTAGTGATTTCATGAAAAAAGTTTTTTCAAAATCACACAAATCGCTAATAATCAATATTATACCATTTCAAGTGAATGATTTTTCAATACATAGAGATGCATATTGATATTTAAATGATAATTAATTGGTATTTTTCAAAAAGTATTACATTTCAGAGTTCATAAATTAAAATTATAGTGATCTATAAAATGAAAGGTATCAAAATTATCATTGTTCTTTTCTTAGTTATATTGAATTACCAACAAATTCATGCTCAAAAAAGTGCTTTAAAAAAAGACACACAATTACTGATATATAAAAGCTATGAAAACCTATTTGAAGTCTTTGAAGATTCTAAAGATGATATTAAAATGGCAAAGCTTTATGCAGAAGCATATCTTTTAAAGGCAAAAAAAGAAAATGATACTTTAAAAAGAGCCGAAGGGTATTACTTAACTGCTAGAATGCTTTGTAGAATTCCGAACTACGATAAGGCTACAATTTATTTAGACTCTAGCATTACTTTTTCAAAAAATAAAAATGACTTTATACATCCAGCAAAAGCTCATATCCTTAAAGCAAATATCTATGGGTCACAAAGTAAATATCAAAAAGTGATGGATGAATTGGCAGAGGCTAATACATACACAAATATTACTACCAATGAAGATCAACAATATGAAATAAAATATCTTTTTGCTCAATTACAGAAAAATTTAGGAGAATATGAGAAAAGCATAAAAATTTTAAAAGAGGTAATTGCTTATTATGAAAAAAAATATCTTAACGATAAAAGCTATGAAGATGATTATATATTATCATTATATGCATATAGTAGTGGCCTTAATCATTTTAAAAAGATTGACTCAGCTTCTATTATTAATAAAAAAGTTACACTATTAAGCTTAAAAAGCAAAGATAGCATTCTTTACGATAGGATATTATTGTCTTCAGCTATTACACATTACTTAAAAAAAGAATACAAATCGAGTCTTGATAGCATCCAAAAATCAATAAAAGTAACTCAAAATAAGACTACTCGGATAGGTGCCAAGGTTACTATAAATTATTATTTGGGAAAAATTTATGATGAACAAGGAAAACAAGAATTAGCTATTAAACATATTAAAAAAGTAGATTCTCTTGTTTTTGCTGAAAATTATTTTCCCCCAGATTTAAGAAAAAACTATGAGTTTCTAATTCAGTATTACAAAAGAAAAAACGATAACAAAAAACAACTTTTTTATATTAATAGACTTTTAGCTGTTGATAGTATAATGGATAACAACGTTAAATATCTATCGCGAGAAATGAATAATGAATACACCACTCCAAATTTAATTTTGGAAAAACAACGTATTATTGATTCTTTGCAAAAGAGTAAAAGTAGAACTATAGTATTTTTCCTTGTTTCTTTTATTTCCTTACTTTTCCTATTTCTATGGAATCGTAAAAAACAAAAATTATACAAGAAACGTTTTCAGGAATTACTTAAAAAAACAGAATCGGCAACAAAAAAAACTACTTTAACAACAACAGGTCAATCAAAAAATAATGATGTTTCTGAAAAGACAATAAATGATATTCTTTTAAAGTTAGAAACTTTTGAAAGCAAAAAAGGGTACTTAAAAATGAATCTTACGGTAGCAAATTTAGCAAAACAACTAGATACCAATTCCAAATATTTCTCTAAAGTTATAAATACCTACAAAAATAAAAGCTTTACCAACTACATTAATGAATTACGTATCAACTATGCTGTAGAAGAATTAAAAAACAACTCTAAATTTAGAAAGTACACCATTAAAGCAATTGCAAATGAAGTTGGGTTTAACTCTACTGAAGTATTCTCTAAATCTTTTTATAAAACTACAGGTATCTATCCCTCTTTCTTTATGAAACAAATTGAAAAACAAGAATCTTTTAAAGCAACAAACTAATCAAATATTATTTAAAAAATTATATAACTATCACTAATTATTAGTGTTAATTTCAAACTTTCTTCTTTATAATATCAGGCAAGCCTCGGAGAATTAAGTCCTCAGAAATTAAAACATTAAAAAAATATTTGTTTCATATTATATTGATAAACTAATTATTTAGAAATTAATATTAAGGAGATTAAATAATCTTTAATTTGAAAGAATATAACTACATAATTAAATTTATTCTTCTTAATTACAATTCTTTTTCTTACTTTAATGACTCCATTAATAGGAGTTTGATATAATAAGTATTGTTTTTAGGGTTTATCTTAAAAAACACATTTATTAATAATAATAATATTCTTTAAGTAATAAATATGCGTGTTTAACGTTATATTTTCATTGAAATAAAAGGAAACATTTATACTATGAAACATTTAAATAGCGCTTTAATTCTTTTTGCTTGTTTTATTTGTATATCCTTACATAGCCAGAATCAAAATCCAGATTTAACCTTAGAAGATAGTCAAAGTACGATCATCTCTGAAATTCTACCAAAAATCTCAAAAGATTCTACGCAATCAGAATTATCAGAACATGTTAAAGCGATGATTGAATGGATGAATACCGAGCATTATAAATCTAGCTATGTACAAATTCTAATCTATGCAGAAAAGGGTCTTTATCTTGCAAAAAAGACTGGTAACAGCAAATATGTTGCAAGTGCACAATCAATTATAGGTCATACGATGATGCGTGTAAATGACACAGCAGGTGCAAAAAAAATATTTTTAAAATCTTTTGAAGAAGCAAAAAAAGCTAATGATAGTGTAGCCATATTAGGAGCAATAGGTAATCTGGCAAGCGTGTATTATTATACTCCAGGGTTTAAACATAAAACTATTGATAAGTATTTTGAAAGTATAAAAATTGCAAAACAGTTAAAAGACACTACTCGTCTATTTGTTATGCACCATAATTTGGCAAGACTTTTTAATGAAACAAATCAACCAGAAAAAAGTAAGTCTCAAATACAAAAAACTGAAGTATATTTAAATCTAATTGGAAATCCTCCCCACTATAAAGCAAGTCATCTACATAATGAGGGACGAATGTACCTATTATTAAACAAGCCAGACAAAGCAATAGAAAAATTTAAACAAACTATTGCAATATGTGAAAACACCGATTTTGTTGATGCACTTGTAGAAGGGTATCAGGGCTATAAAGAGGCCCTGGAAATGAAGGAAGATTATAAAGGGGTCTACCAAATAAATAAAAAATTAGAAGTTTACGAAGAAAAAAAGGATAAGGATGAGGCTAAAAATATTACTGATGCAGTATCAGCAAAACTAAATGTAGAACGCTATAAAGATCAAATTAAATCTAAAGAACTTGAAAAACAACTATTAACCCAAAAAGCTGAACGTAAAAATATTCTTTTTCTTAGTGTTTTAGCATTAGGTATTTTTCTTATTGTCATATTATGCATTATCTATTTTGCATATAAGAAAAGAAAAATACTTGTTAAGGATTTACAAGCTAAAAACAAACAGTATTTAATTGCTAAAGAAGAGAGTGAGCAACTAGCAAAATCTAAAGCTAAGTTTTTTGCTACCGTAAGTCATGAATTAAGAACTCCTCTCTATGGTGTTATTGGATTGAGTAGTATTTTATTAGAAAATGTAGAACTCAAAAAACATGAAAAAGATTTAAATTCCCTTAAATTTTCTGCAAATTATCTGCTCGCATTGATAAATGATTTGCTTCAAATGAATAAGATTGATAATAAAGGTTTTACAAAAGAAGAAACCATTTTTAACCTTAAAGACCTTATAAACACTATTACTTTTTCATTTGAATATATAAGATTACAACACAAAAATGAAATTAAACTTTTAATAAGTGATGATGTACCAAAGTACTTAAAAGGCAATTCAATTATGCTTTCTCAAGTACTAATGAATCTTATTGGTAATGCCTGCAAATTTACCGAAAACGGTACTATTGATGTTATGATCAATTTAGTTAGTAAAGATGAAGAAGAAGCTACTATTGCGTTTACTATAAAAGATAATGGTCCCGGAATTGAAGAAAGCAAGATTAAAGGTATTTTTGATGAATTCACTCAAATTAATTCTTCAACTAAAACATATCAAGGATCTGGTTTAGGACTTCCTATAGTTAAAAAATTATTGAAACAAGCCAATAGTTCTATCGCTCTAGAAAGTAAATCTGGAAAAGGAAGTACATTCAAGTTTAACTTAAAATTAAAAGTTGCCTCACAAAATGAAGAAGAGACATCATCATCTATAAAAGACACTTCTCAATTAGCTAAAAAACACATCCTTATTGTTGAGGATAATCGTATCAACCAAATAGTCACTAAAAAAATCTTAAAAACGTCTAATGTAAATTGTGATATTGCAGAAAATGGAGAAGAAGCTGTTTCTATGGTAAGAACTGGCAATTATGACTTGATTCTAATGGATATTAATATGCCAGTAAAAAATGGTATTGAAGCCTCCAGAGAGATAAGAACTTTTAATAATATTATACCAATAATTGCTTTAACGGCAGTAGAAATTGAAGAACAGAAATATAAAATTTATGAATCTGGAATGAATGATATTATATTAAAACCTTATGATATAGACATATTTAAGCAAACTATAGTCGAAAATCTATTTATAGATAAACGTAGTGAACGTAATAGACTTAAAAATTCTGGATAGAATTTCAAGTTCAAAAAGGAATTTCAATTTTACAAATTTGATGTCTTAATCAATTAATGTTTGATGCTATATTTGTTATTTTCTATAATTAGAAATTTGTGATTTACTTGGTGGCGTAATAATTATACCAATTTACTTTTTTAGTTCATCTAATCTATTTCTTATTCCCATATTTTCCGGATCTAATTCTAATGCTTTACCATAAAATGTTATGGCTTTCTTTTTATCACCTTTCACTTTATAAGCCTCTGCTAAACTATCCCAAGCATTGCTTGATAAAGGATAATTCTGAGTATTATAATGAAAGTAGAAAAGCGCTTTTTCAATATCCGGTTGATTATACAAAAATAAATAACCGTGAAAATTAATAAGCTCTTCTGGTAAATAGATATGATACCCTATCCTATCTGATAATTTAGAAAACTGTGTTTTTAGTAAAGTTGGATTGGTTAGCATGGTATCATAATGTACCATATAACCTCTAAAAATATATTTAAGGCCATCTATAAATGAAATCAAAGGCATAGAATGATGGTTTTCTACTTTATAGGGATACTTTTTATAGTCAAAACTGACATTATTAGGAGGATTTTGCTCAAATTCTTGAATAAAAGCCCATCCTGAATTATACTTTTCAGGAAATACCGTATTAGATACCCTATCTACAGTAGCGAAAAAGATATCTCGTTTGGCACCTTTATATGCTGTAGAAAAATCTTTAAGTCGTTTTGTCATTATTTCATTATCCCACCAAGCACTAAAATCAATAACCAAATAAGAGTTGAAAATCTCTGGAGTTGAAAATAAAGCGTGTACTACAGGTAGACCTGTAAACGAATACCCAACAAAAGTGCGATAAGAATTAGTTCTGTAATTCTTATCTATATAAGGGATTAGTTCTTTTTTAATAAATTTTAAAAAATCATCTGCCCCTCCACTAACTTCATATCCTTTTTCTTTTTTACCAGTATACCCAATTAATGATTTGGTAGGAGAAGAATCTTTAACTCGGTCTTGGCTCGTAATCCCTACTACAATCATTTCAGGAATCTGCGGACTGGCATCACTACTTAATTGCCCAATTACTCCTGAAAAAGAATGAAAATACTTTTTGCCATCTAAAAGATATAGTACAGGGTAGTTTGTATAATTATTATCTTCATAGGTGTCAGGGAGTGCTATAGAAATTTCTCTATCTGAATGAAGTATTTTAGATTTTATTGAAAATCTTTTTCCGATGATAATATCTTTCTGAACTTGTCCATAAGATATATTTGAAAAGACGCATAGCGTAAATAAAATAATAAGTTTTCTCATAATAATTACCATATTATATTTCAGGCCATTAAATTTTCAATTAGATGCTAAGTACTAACTTTTTTTAATATTTATCGAGGGTATTCCATATCCCCAAAAATACATCCATACTATTTTCTTTATTAGAATCAGTATTTGTAATAAGAATTCTCCCTTTTTTAGTTTCTGTATTAAAATACATAAAAACATTTGTTCCAGGATCGCCACCAGTATGTCCAATTACATTATAATCAGCTTCTAATTCTAAAAATATACCTAGATTAAATCCTTTATTTTTATGCTCTGAAAAAGCTTTTCGTTCTAATTGCGCTTTAAACAATTCTTGATAGCTATTTTGTTTCAGAATATTCCCATTTCCAGAGTAACCCTTTATTAAGTCGATTAGAAATTGACTCAAATCTGTACTAGAAGTAATAAGTCCACCATCTGGATAAGAAAGAATTTTATAATAAGGTAATTCTTGATCATCGGCATATAGTTTTGAATGCTTAGTGCTATCTACTTCTTCATAAACCCAACTAGTTGAAGACATTTTTAATGGTTTAAATATGTGTTCTTCTGTAAACCTATTAAATGGTTTTTTAGCAGCAGATTCTATCACTAAAGCACATAGAGCAGCTCCTATATTACTATATTCATATAAAACTCCAGGTTTTCTGTCTGCAAAAGTAGAAGCATCGTAAAACACTTCGTCTTTCTGTAAAATTTTATTTAAATATTCCGCTAATGGCATCCAATTTTTTGATGGATTTTGATAATATGTACCATATTTTTCTATAAGGTTTTCAGCTATAGGAGTATCATCTTTATTTACATAACATGTTTCTATATAGATATCAGTATCCATAATAGCACTGGTATGGGTTGCTAATTGCCTAATTGTAATGACTTCATCTAGATAGTCTGGATGGATTACCTTAAAAGGCAAATGTTTATTAATGGGATCATCTAAATCTAGAAGTTTCATTTCTTGCGCTTTTAAAAGTGCAACTCCAATAAATACTTTAGAAACAGATGCAATATTAATAATTGTATTTGCAGTGTATTTTTTCTTGGCAACTACATCTGCATAGCCAAATCCTTTATTATAAACTATTCCTGTTGTGTCCACAATAGTGGCTGTAAATCCATTAAAAACACCAATATCATATAAACTATCTAATTCAGTTTGTAAAGAAGTGTTTAATACGTTGTTAACTTCTTTCTTAACACTCCTATTGTTCTTACATGAGAAACATAAAATTAATAATGTAATAAAAATTGTATTTTTCATTTTCTGGGATTTTAGTTTGTACTGTTATGTTTGTTGGTAATTATATTTAACGAATTACTTTGTTTTAGTCTTTGTCCAAAAGTAAGAGATAGTGCTATCAGAAAACAAACCTATATAGTCTGTTTTCAGGAATACACACCCCGTATTCATGGAAAACAGTTATTCATAAAAAGCGTAGAAGCTATTATTCTCTTTATTCTTATTTAATATAAAATATTGATTATTAAATACTTAATAATAAAAACAAAATATTAATTAATGGTATAGTGACAAAAAGGAGATAGATTTGATATATTTATATAGCATATCGCAATAAAAAGAAGAATTGATACCTAATATCAAAAAAACATATCAACTTATTGAAGAATTTAACTACTCAACACTATAAAAAGGATAAAATTATTCTTGTTATTTTCTTACTGCTATCTATACTGAAATCTGTTTATTCTCAAAATAATGTTGAGAAAAATATAGAATTCTTATCTGAAGATAGTTATGAAAATCTTTTAGAATTATATGAAGCTTCAAAAGATGATAATACTAAAGCAAAATCTTTTACAGAGGCTTTTTTGCTAAAGGCAAAGCGAGAAAATAATAACTTAAAAAAAGCGGAAGGATATTATATAATTGCCCAAAATCTCAACAAAGCTTTAGCCTTAAATAAAGCATTAACTTATTTAGATTCTGCTATAGTATATTCTAAAGATAACTATAACTATGAATTTCCTGCGCAGGCGCTTATTTTAAAAGCAAATATTAAAGGAGCACAAACTAATTTTACAGAAGCAATGGATCTGTTGACAATAGCTGAAGACTATGCACGTAAAACAGATAATATTGATCAACAATACGATATAAAATATTTTATCTCGCTATTAAAAAACAACGTTGGCGAATATAAAGAAGCCTTTTTTTTATTAGAAGAAACCGTAGATTACCGCAAAAAAAAGTTTCTTAAAGACAGTACTTATAATCGTAAATACTTATTTTCAATATACGCATTAGCAAGTCAATACGGTGATCTAAAACAACCAGATTCTTCATTAACCTACATGAAAAAGGCTATGGTTATGGCCTTAAAATTAAAAGATAGTTTACTTTATAGTAGAATTCTTCTTTCTTCTGTTAATTCGCTCAATTTAAAAGGAGCATATCAATCTAGTCTAGATAGTTTAAAAAAATACCAAGCTATTTCTAAAAATAAAGAAATGAGAATTGGTACTGAATTACGGATTGCCCTTGGGTTTGGAAATACTTATTTTAAACAAGGACAAAAAGATATTGCACTTCCATACCTTAAAAAGATAGATTCTATAGCATTTGCTGATTCTTTTTTTGCTAGTGAATTAAGAGAAATATACGGTTTTTTAATCAGTTACTACAAAGAAAAAAATGACACAAAGCAACAATTATTCTTTACCAATAGGCTCATTAAAGTTGATAGTATTTTAGATAAAGATGAGACTTATGTATCTAAGAAATTACATATTGATTATGATAGCCCAAATTTAATCCGAGAAAAGCAACAACTCATTACTAAATTAGAAAAAGATAAAAGTAAAAGAAAGATAATCTTGATTTTACTTTCCCTTTTTTCAGTCGGATTAATTCTATTACTTATTTATAATTACAAAAAACAGAAAACCTACAAAAAACGATTTCAAGAATTACTCCAAGAAACGCAACCAAGGAAAACACAATTGGTCAAAAAAACTAGCGCCAAAACAGATTTGGGAATACCAGAAGATATTGTTGATGACATCTTAAACAAATTAGAGAAATTTGAAATTAATAAGGGCTTTCTAAATTTAGATTTATCAGTATCACATTTAGCCAAAGAATTCAATACTAACTCCAAATACTTTTCTAAAATTATAAACACTTATAAAAATAAAAGTTTTACGAACTACATTAATGAGCTACGCATTCATTATATCGTAGAAGAATTAAAAACCAACTCTAAATTTAGAAAATACACCATTAAAGCTATAGCAAACGAAATTGGTTTTAATACCACAGAAGCTTTTTCAAAATCATTTTATAAAACTACAGGCATTTATCCCTCCTTTTTTGTAAAAGAAATAGAAAAACAATATACCTAGTAATATTGTTATCAATATAAATACCCCCAATTATTTAAAAAATAACTTAAGGGGGTATCTCGAGTTGGCAACTCAATTTAAAAATCGAAATTTAAGTAGTGTACTATTATTTTTCTGTCATATTATATTAGTTCTAATAGATATGAAACGAAAATTATAACAATACTTTTCTTACTTTATTAAACAAAACTTGAGTTATTATTATTTTATTGTAAGTAAATTTCTTTTTTCGATCAAATGCATATTTTAGTAGCATTTTAGGAATTTATGACAACTATTTTAACTTGCTTTATAAAAATCCCATTCCCTTTTCTTATTTTGCGGTGATAATACAGAAATTTAGATATGCAAAGTATAACTCGTCTTTTCGATTTTCCCTACTATCAACTAGAAAAATTTAACTTAGAAAAATCGCTAGTCACAAAATATAATGGAGAATGGGTTGCTATGTCTACTAAAGAATATATAGATAAAGCAAATACCATCAGTAGGGCATTACTAAAACTTAATGTAAAGCCAAATGATAAAATTGCTGTAATTTCTTCTACAAACAGAACAGAGTGGAATATTATTGATATAGGCGTTTTACAAATAGGAGCACAAAATGTACCTATTTACCCAACAATTTCAGAAGATGATTACGCTTACATTTTAAATCATTCTGAAGCTAGTTATTGTTTTGTTTCCTGTCTAGAGGTTTATGAAAAGATACAAGCAATACGAGATCAAATACCTAATGTAAAAGAAGTGTATTCTTTTGATGAATTAGAAAATTGTAAAAACTGGAAAGAAGTTTTAACTCTTGGTGAAGACAATTCTAATCAAGACGAAGTAGAGAAACTTAAAGAAACAGTAAAACCTACAGATTTAGCAACTTTAATATATACTTCTGGTACAACAGGTAAACCTAAGGGTGTAATGCTATCTCATGATAATTTAGTTTCTAATGCTATTGAAAGTTCAGCACGTTTCCCCATTGTAGACGGTAAAACAAAATCGCTTAGTTTTTTACCATTATGCCATGTATACGAGCGCATGCTCATCTATTTATATCAACTTAGAGGGGTTAGTATTTACTATGCAGAATCTATAGAAACCATAAGTGATAATTTAAAAGAAGTAAAGCCACATGTAATGACGGCTGTACCCCGACTATTAGAAAAAGTATATGATAAAATTATTGCAAAAGGAGCTGCCCTAACTGGTATTAAAAAGAAACTTTTCTTTTGGGCCGTAGAAATAGGATTGCAGTATGAACCATATGGACAAAACGGTTGGTGGTACGAGCGTAAATTAGCTTTAGCCAGAAAGTTAATATTTAGCAAATGGAAAGAAGGCTTAGGAGGTAATCTTAAATTAATAGCTTCAGGAAGTGCTGCACTACAACCTAGACTAGCGCGTATATTTAATGCTGCAGAATTTGGACTTATGGAAGGGTATGGATTAACAGAAACATCACCAGTAGTATCTGTTAATGATATGCGTAAAAATGGACTTAAAATAGGTTCCGTAGGTATCCCTATTGCAAGAACAGAAGTAAAAATAGCTGAAGATGGGGAAATCTGTATTAAAGGACCACAAGTAATGATGGGCTATTATAAAAATCCAGAAAAAACAGCAGAAGTATTAGTAGATGGGTATTTTTTAACTGGTGATATTGGAGAAATTGATGCTGAAGGCTTCCTAAAAATAACCGATCGTAAAAAAGAAATGTTTAAAACTTCTGGAGGTAAATATGTAGCACCACAACTTTTAGAAAATAGATTTAAACAATCACGTTTTATAGAACAGCTTATGGTTGTAGGTGAAGGCGAAAAAATGCCAGCAGCATTGATACAACCAGATTTTGAATTTTTATCTGAGTGGGCTAAAAAGAACAATATCTCATTTTCTAATGATGTGGATTTAGTTAAAAATGAAAAAGTAGTTGCCCGTTATCAAGAAGAAGTAAATCTAGCAAACGAAAGTTTTGCTAAATGGGAAAAAGTAAAACAATTTAGGTTAACACCAGACGCATGGAGTATAGATGGTGGGCACATTACCCCTACCATGAAATTAAAGCGTAAGGTAATTAAAGAAATTTATAAAGATTTGTATAATGACATCTATGGTCATTAAAAAAGGGTTTTATCATTATTCAAACAAAAAAAATGGAAAACCTAACCACTCCACAAATTAAAAAAAGAATTAAACTATGTATTTGTCTAGCTATAACTGCACTTATTATTGCTTGTATTGTAATTGCTATTTCATTGTATTTAATAACAAAGGGTAAAAATAATGTAATGCTACCATTAACAGTTCCTATTTTTATTGCGCCACTCACTTATCTGCCTATTCTGTATATCTCTAAATTAAAAACAGAGTTACAGAAAAGAAATCAGTAATTCTAAACCGCTTAAACAAGTTCAATTATTATTTTATACCAATTTATAAAATATCTATAGTCTTTAAATTTTTCTTTCAATTTATTATGCGTGCATAATAAATTTTATTATATTTGAAGACCTACAACTATTTTATGAAAGATATTACAATAGACTATGTTTTAAGAGCAACTTGGCAGGCTGTGGCTAGAATGTATAATGAAGAGGCTAAAGAATTTGATTCTACAATGGCCGTAGGCTTTACATTACTAAGTATAGATCCTAAAACGGGCACACCTTCTACGGCTCTTGGTCCAAAAATGGGGATGGAAGCAACTAGTCTTTCTAGAATTTTAAAAAGAATGGAAGTACTAAAGTTAATTGAAAGAAAACCTAATCCTAAAGATGGTAGAGGTGTATTGATCTATTTAACGGCATATGGTCTTGAAAAAAGAAATGACTCAAAAAGTACAGTGTTGCGATTTAACGATATGATTAAAAATAGTGTAACTCCAGAAAAATTAGATACATTTTTTGAAGTCATGAATACTATAAATACTTTGGTTTCTGAAAAAAAAATACATACAAAAACAACCAATTAATTTCTACAAATTAGATGAACAAACATATTAAGAAAGTAGCCGTTATAGGTTCAGGAATTATGGGAAGCGGTATTGCTTGCCATTTTGCAAATATTGGAGTAGAAGTTCTACTTTTAGATATTGTCCCTAGAGAATTAAATGATAAAGAAAAAGCAAAAGGCCTTACACTAGATAGTAAAGTAGTCCGCAATAGACTAGTTAACGGTTCTTTAATGGCAGCTTTAAAATCCAAGCCCTCTCCTATTTATAATAAAAAATTTGCTAGTAGAATTACAACGGGGAATTTAGAAGACGATATTGCTAAAGTTTCCGAGGTAGATTGGATTATTGAAGTGGTAGTAGAACGCTTAGACATCAAAAAAATAGTTTTTGAAAATCTTGAAAAACACAGAAAACCAGGCACATTAATAACATCTAATACCTCTGGTATCCCCATAAAATTTATGAGTGAAGGGAGAAGTGATGATTTTCAGAAACATTTCTGTGGAACACACTTTTTTAATCCAGCCCGATATTTAAAATTATTTGAAATAATTCCAGGACCAAAAACCTCACCAGAAGTTTTAGATTTTTTAAATTCTTATGGTGAACAGTTTTTGGGAAAAACTTCAGTAGTTGCTAAAGATACTCCTGCTTTTATAGGAAACAGAATAGGAATTTTTAGTATTCAAAGTCTTTTCCATATGGTAAAAGAACTTGGCATGACGGTTGAAGAAGTAGATAAATTAACTGGTCCTGTAATTGGAAGGCCTAAGTCTGCTACTTTCCGTACGGTTGATGTGGTTGGTTTAGATACCTTAGTACATGTAGCAAACGGCATTGCTGATAATTGTAAAGACGATGAAAAATTAGATTTATTTAAACTCCCAGATTTTATCAATACCATGATGGAAAACAAATGGTTAGGGAGTAAATCTGGTCAGGGTTTCTATAAAAAATCAAAAGATGCTAAAGGAAAAACAGAGATATTGACTTTAGATTTAGATACGATGGAGTATCGATCTAAAAAAAGCGCAAAATTTGCAACGCTAGAACTTACCAAAACTATTGATAAAGTTGTAGATCGTTTTAAAGTTTTGGTAGCAGGAAAAGATAAAGCTGGCGAATTCTACAGAAAAAGTTTTGCTGCGCTATTTGCTTATGTTTCGCATCGTATTCCAGAAATAACAGATGAGCTCTATAAGATAGATGATGCCATGAAAGCTGGTTTTGGATGGGAACACGGACCCTTTCAGATATGGGATGCTATTGGCCTTGAAAAAGGATTAGAAATTATGAAAGCGGAGGGTGAAACTCCTGCTAGTTGGGTAGCTGAAATGCTTGCTAGTGGTGCAACATCTTTCTATACTGTAAAAGATGGTGCTACATATTTTTATGATATTCCCAAAAAATCAGCAGAAAAAATCCCTGGACAAGATGCCTTTATTATTCTAGATAATATTAGAAAATCTAATGAAGTATTTAAAAATACTGGCGTAGTGGTTGAAGATTTAGGAGATGGAATTTTAAACGTGGAATTCCAATCTAAAATGAATACCATTGGTGGGGATGTTTTAGCAGGTTTAAATAAAGCTATAGATTTAGCAGAAAAAGATTTCCAAGGATTAGTTGTAGGGAACCAGGCTGCTAATTTTTCTGTTGGAGCCAACATCGGAATGATTTTTATGATGGCAGTTGAGCAAGAATATGACGAGCTTAATATGGCGATAAAAATGTTTCAAGATACGATGATGCGGATGCGCTACTCCTCTATACCAACCATATCAGCTCCACATGGTATGGCATTAGGAGGTGGATGTGAACTTTCGCTTCATGCCGATAAAATCGTTGCTGCTGCAGAAACCTATATGGGACTTGTAGAATTTGGAGTAGGTGTTATTCCTGGTGGCGGTGGCTCAAAAGAAATGGCCATGCGTGCCTCAGATACCTTCAAAAAAGATGATGTAGAATTAAACGTATTGCAAGAACATTTCTTAACTATTGGTATGGCAAAAGTATCTACTTCGGCCTATGAAGCGTATGATTTAGGATTGCTCCAGAAAGGAAAAGATATTGTAGTTGTAAATAAAGACAGGCAAATAGCTACTGCAAAAGCACATGCCAAATTAATGGCAGAAGCTGGTTACACACAACCCCCTAAGCGCAAAGATGTAAAAGTTTTAGGAAAACAAGCATTAGGGATGTTTCTAGTGGGTACAGACGCGATGAATGCGAGTCATTATATTAGTGAACACGATCAGAAAATAGCAAATAAACTAGCCTATGTAATGGCTGGTGGAGATTTATCTGAACCCTCATTGGTAACAGAGCAATATATATTAGATCTAGAGCGTGAAGCATTTTTGTCTTTATGTACAGAACGCAAAACATTAGAACGTATCCAGCATATGTTGAAAACGGGGAAACCGCTAAGAAATTAGATGTTAGACAAATAGAATCTAGATGCTAGACGATGGGAAGACACAATTTTAAAAAAATGAAAGTTTGGCAAGATGGGATTTCTTTAGTTAGAGAAAATTATAGACTAACTAAAACTTTTCCTGATTTTGAAAGATATAATTTAATTAGCCAAATGAACAGATGTGCTGTATCTATCCCTTCTAACATCTCTGAAGGTTCTAGTAAAAGTACAGACAGGCATTTCAAGAAATATCTTGAGAATAGTCTTGGTTCAGCTTTTGAATGGGAAACACAATTAATAGTTTCTTATAATGAAGCGTATTTAAGTAAAAATAAGTTTGAAGAATTAGAAAATAAAATATTACAAATTCAAAAAATGTTAGGAAAGTTTATTGATAACTTAACTGATTAGTCTAATTTCTAATCATCTAGATTCTAGACTCTACTATTAAAAACAATAAGAACTATGAAGACCGCATATATTGTAAAAGCATATAGAACAGCAGTAGGGAAAGCACATAAAGGTGTGTTCCGTTTTAAAAGAAGTGATGAATTGGCGGCTGAAACCATTCAGCATATGATGAAAGAGCTACCGCAATTAGATAAAAAACGAATTGACGATGTTATTGTTGGTAATGCCATGCCCGAAGGATCTCAAGGACTAAATATGGCACGTTTAATCTCTTTAATGGGCTTAGACATTATTGATGTTCCCGGCGTAACAGTAAATCGTTTTTGTTCCTCAGGAATAGAAACTATAGGAATTGCTACCGCAAAAATTCAAGCAGGAATGGCCGACTGTATTATTGCTGGTGGTGCAGAAAGCATGAGTTCTGTTCCAATGACAGGTAATAAACCAGAATTAAATTACGACATTGCAAAATCGGGTCATGAAGATTACTATTGGGGTATGGGAAATACGGCGGAAGCGGTTGCCAACCAATTTAAAGTGTCTCGAGAAGATCAAGATGAGTTTTCCTATCACTCACATATGAAAGCATTAAGAGCGCAAGCAGAGAATCGGTTCCAAGATCAAATTGTACCCATAGATGTAGAGCAGATATATGTAGATGAGAATGGAAAAAAAGCAACTAAAAAATATACGGTAACTAAAGATGAAGGCCCTAGAAAAGGAACTTCTAAAGAAGCATTAGCTAGGTTGAGACCAGTTTTTGCTGCTGGTGGTAGCGTTACGGCTGGTAACTCCTCACAAACCAGTGATGGTGCTGCCTTTGTAATGGTGATGAGTGAAGAAATGGTAAAAGAATTAAACCTAGAACCTATTGCTAGATTGGTTAATTATGCTGCCGCAGGTGTAGAACCTAGAATTATGGGAATAGGACCCGTAAAAGCAATTCCAAAAGCATTAAAACAAGCTGGACTAGAACAAGATGATATTGAATTGATAGAACTAAACGAAGCTTTTGCGTCGCAATCTTTAGCAGTAATGCGCGAGTTAAATCTAAATCAGGAGATTGTAAATGTAAATGGTGGTGCCATTTCATTAGGACATCCCTTAGGCTGTACCGGTGCTAAACTATCCGTACAATTATTTGATGAAATGCGTAAACGTAACATGCAAGGAAAATATGGAATGGTAACCATGTGTGTAGGGACAGGGCAAGGTGCAGCAGGAATTTTTGAGTTTCTTAAATAGTAATGGAATAGAGAATAGAGAATAGAGAATAGAGAATAGAGAATAGAGAATAGAGAATAGAGAATAGAGAATAGAGAATAGAGAAAAATACTTTATGTGTGACTAAACAAAGACATAATTATAAAAATTTGAAAATTTGGCAACTTGGTCTTGAAATTACACATCATATCTCCGACTTGTTAATTAGTTTTCCAAATCATGAAAGATTCGATTTAAGTTCTCAAATTAGCAGATGCTCTGTATCAATGCCAAGTAATATTGCAGAAGGATCTGCTAGAACAGATAAATCTTTCAGTCACTTTTTGGATATCTCTTTAGGTTCTTCTTTTGAATTAGGAACACAGCTATTAGTAGCAAAACATAGAAATTATATAACCGAAAACAATTTAAAAATGCTTGAAAGTAAAATAGAAGAATTCCAGAGAATGACAATGGGGTTTCAAAATAGTCTTATTTAAGTCTATTCTCTATTTTCTTTCTTCTATAATCAAAATACAAAATGGAAGCAACAGAAAACAACTTATTACGAGGAGGGCAGTTCCTTGTTAAAGAAACCAAATGTGAAGATATATTTACATTAGAAGATTTATCGGAAGAGCAAAAAATGATGCGAGAGAGTACCAAAGAGTTTGTAGACCGAGATCTTTGGGCGCATTGGGAACGCTTTGAAAAGAAAGACTATGCCTATACAGAAGAAACCATGCGTAAAGCTGGCGAGCTAGGCTTACTTAGCGTTGCTGTTCCTGAAGCTTATGGCGGATTGGGAATGGGCTTTGTTTCTACCATGCTAGTTTGTGATTATATCTCTGGAGCAACCGGATCTTTCAGCACTGCCTTTGGCGCACATACTGGGATTGGTACGATGCCAATTACACTGTATGGTACAGAAGAACAAAAATTAAAATATGTTCCTAAATTAGCTTCAGGCGAATGGTTTGGGGCTTACTGCTTAACTGAGCCAGGTGCAGGTTCTGATGCCAATTCTGGAAAAACAAAAGCGGTACTTTCTGATGATGGAAAATTCTATAGCATTTCTGGACAAAAAATGTGGATATCTAATGCCGGATTTTGTAATCTATTTATTGTTTTTGCTAGAATAGAAGATGATAAAAATATTACTGGTTTTATTGTAGAAAACGACCCTAGTAACGGAATTACATTAGGAGATGAAGAGAAAAAATTAGGAATTCACTCCTCCTCTACCCGTCAGGTTTTCTTTAATGATACCAAAGTACCAATTGGCAATATGCTTTCTGCTCGTGGCAACGGATTTAAAATTGCCATGAATGCTTTAAATGTAGGCCGTATTAAATTAGCTGCTGCCTGTTTAGATGCACAACGTCGTGTGATAGCAGAAGCAGCTACATACGCTAATGAGCGTATTCAGTTTAAAACGCCAATCATGAATTTTGGTGCGATAAAAGCTAAAATAGCGACCATGGCTATTAATGCCTATGCGGGGGAATCTGCTTGTTATAGGGCTGCTAAGAATATAGAAGATCGAATAGCCATACGAGAAGCAGATGGGAATACACATCAGGAGGCGGAATTAAAAGGCGTAGAAGAATATGCTATTGAATGTTCTATCCTAAAAGTTGCGGTTTCCGAAGATGTACAACAAACTGCAGATGAAGGTATCCAAATTTTTGGCGGAATGGGCTTTAGTGCAGATACGCCAATGGAATCTGCTTGGAGAGATGCTCGTATTTCTCGTATTTACGAAGGTACTAATGAGATTAATAGAATGTTAGCGGTAGGAATGCTCGTTAAAAAAGCAATGAAAGGGCATGTAGACCTTTTAGGGCCTGCAACAGCAGTAGCGGAAGAATTAATGGGAATCCCATCTTTTGAGGCTCCAGATTTTTCTGAACTATTTTCGGAAGAAAAAGATATTATAGCCCGTTTAAAAAAGGTTTTCTTAATGGTGGCTGGGAGCGCCGTTCAAAAATTTGGACCAGAATTAGAAAAACACCAGCAATTAATGTTAGCTGCTTCAGATATTCTTATAGAAACCTATATGGCAGAATCTACTGTATTACGAACAGAGAAGAATGCAAAACGTTTTGGAGCAGAAACACAAGCTACTCAAATAGCCATGGCTAAATTATATGTATACAACGCTACAGAAACGATTATCCAAAAAGGGAAAGAAGCTATTATTTCTTTTGCAGAAGGTGATGAGCAGCGTATGATGCTAATGGGGCTTAAACGCTTTACAAAATATACCAATCATCCTAATGTAGTAGCTTTACGCACACAAATTGCGGATAAAGTAGCTGCAGACAATGGATATACCTTTGACTAATTCAAATTAAAACTATGGTTTTAATACGAATAAAAACCGCTCTATAGAGCGGTTTTTTATTTTTTATATGGAGATTAAGAATAGATTATATCGTTATTTTAGGATTATAATTTTTTAGAGCAAAACTGGGTAAGCCTATTTTAAGACAAAGTAAGATCTACAATCTCTTCTAGCTATCCTTAATCCTTTCTTTCGTTAAAGGAATTTAAATAATTTTCAATAGTGATGTATCCATCTATATATTCATCCAAAGTGTAGCCTTTTTTTATTTTTTTATAGTTAGAATCAAATTTATCGTTATGTAATTTTAAATTGTTTCCAGAAACCAAGTATGTTATATTAAAAATAGTATCTTTTTTATTTCCATTGTTTTCTTTCAAGACAAAAATTTCTGTATCAGTTATTTTATAGTAATCAGAAAAAATAATTTCATTAACCTCTTCTGAGAAGATATTAATAGTTTCACTATCTATGTAAATTTCTGTGTAAAGTTTTTCTGCGTCCTCATTTGCAATACTTTTCCAATTACCTAAAACGGAATTATCTTTGTTATTTATGTCATAGCAACTTACCAACAGAGCAAATAAATAAGATAAAGAAATAAATGTTATCCGTTTTACTTTGTTCATATTCAATTTTTAGTTTGCTTTCTTTAAGCTGTAATTTAATATTAAGTCTATGATACTCTCGCTAGCGCTCGTCTTTGACGAGTGCCGTATCAGTTTTTAATTAACCTTTACTAATACTATTCCAAAAAGTCAACAGCATCTATTTCTAAACATCATAATATACTTGTCTGGTAAATATATCTAGCCAATATACTAATGTAAAACTCACAAAATATAATCATGATTATGGAAATTATACTTCCTGCTCATACAACTAAAATACAAAAAGCTATAGCATAAAAATCAAAGCTTTTGTTTACTTGCTTACTCTTTGCCGTCAATCGTAATAGACGAGTGCTAGCCATTACGCTAACATACTAGCACTAGCAGGGGATTTGCACTACTATTTTGGGACATTACCACCAAAGATATTTTCATGATTCATGTAATCTTTTTGAATAAGTCCTTCAAATTTGTAGTTAGGTTTTTTTTTATCTAGTACACATATACTTTTTACCGAAAGTATTTCTATTTTATCATTTTTAATTGTAGTGACAAAATAATGGTTAGGATTAGAGGACGATTGGTTATCTTTATTTAAATCAATTAGATTTTTCTGAATCAATTCAAACATTAAACAACTTTCTACACTACCTTTGTTAATAAAATCCACTACTGTCATTTTTTTCATGCTTATAGACTTTTGAAAATCGTCAGAATAGATATACATGCTGTCTTTTATTTGTAAATACCCAACATATTCATGATTCGGCATAAAAACTTCGAGAAGATTTGCTGTTTTAACATTTACTTTTTTCTCTATTTTATTAAAAAGCCTATCTCTTCCAATAATTATTAATTTGTACCTATCATCTTGGATATTTTCTTCATATTTTTTTAAAAATTTTTGAAACTCATTATTTATTTTTTGAGAAATTAAAGTTTCTTGGCTACTACAACTATTTAAATTAAATACAATCAATAGTATTACGATAAGATTTCTCATATTATTATAACTTTTTTATTCCTTTCGGATATGTTTTTATACGTATATTATCGTATATAAATTTATTTTTATAAATTCCTCGCTAGCGCTCGTCTGTGACTAGTGCCATATCAGTTTTAATTAACCCTCGTTATTATCCCAATGTCAATAACATCTATTTCTAAAACATCATCATATACTTGTTTGGTAAATATATCTAGCCAATATACTGTTGCAAAACTTACAAAATATAATCCTGACTTATTATGAAATTTATACTTCCTACTCATACAACTAAAATACAAAAAGCTATGACATGAAAATCATAGCTTTTGTTTATTTGCTTACTCTTGCCGTCACTAAGAAATCTTAGCTAAAGTACAGGAACACAAGGGATAATAATTAGATTCCTTTTTACAATCTAAATAATAACTTTTTATATTACCTTACCAATTATACTCCACTTTTCCTTTTGAATCAATCATGCATAATCTTTTTATTGTATGAAACTTTATATCACTCTTATTAGCAATTGTTGCATAAAATACAGAATGTGTGTTAATAGTATTCTGATCTTCAATTAATAAATTTGGAATATTTTTTTTTAAAATTTCAAGTATGATACATGACTCTATATAAGTCTCTTTAAAAAGGTTTTCATTTGATATTTCTTCTAAATGTATATCTTCATTACCCTTATAATAATCTAATTCAAATGAATATGTCTTAAATTTAGAATATAACACTCCTCTATATAAAAAACTAGTATGGCTCAATTCTTCAATTAAAATAAACTCTTTCCCAATTTCTGTTACATCTTTAAAAAGAAATGATCTTAATTCCTTTAATAGCTTTATTCTTGAAGTATTAATTTTGTCTTCTGACTGAAGTAAACTCTCTTCCAATTCATTTATACTGATTTTTGTTTGAGCCACACAGCTAATATTATTAATAAGAAAGCTAAAAAATATTATTTTAAATATTTTCATATCATTATTTTATTGTTTTATTCCTTTGGTTACTGTTTTTACATGTCTATTTTGGTAAATTTCTCTCGCTAGCGCTCGTCTGTGACGAGTGCCATATCAGTTTTTAATTAAATCTCTTTACTATTATCTCAAAAAGTCAACAGCATCTATTTCCAAAACATCATAATACACATTTTTGATAAATATATCTAGCCAATATACTATTGTAAAACTCAAATAATATAATCATGATTATGGAAATTATACTTCCTCCTACAACTAAAATACAAAAAGCTATGACATTAAAATCATAGCTTTTGTATTTGCTTACTCTTGCCGTCACTCGTCACAGACAATTGCTAGCAGGGGGATCACAGCTTATACTTCAGTTTTTATCTCACATGCTTTCTTACACTTACCACAACAAGTTTTTAAAACTAGCGGAAGCGAGAAGAAGTTTTTAATTAAATCAGTTACCAATTGATCCTTTTAAAAAGAAACCCCTTTTCAAATTTATCTTTTTCAAAATTTTCTATTTTAATATTCTCTTGCTCTAAATAAAATAGGATAAGCGCATTTGAAAGTCTATTTTTTAAATATTTAGATTTATATATGGCTACATCCTCATAGAAAAGTAGGTTTCCTGTTTGATAAAACTCCCATTTCTCATCTTTAATCAACTGAATTACTCTTTTATTTCCATCAGCAGATCTAACTGCATATCGGTAAAAAGGATATTTTTTATCTATTGAAAGACTAATTTCTATAAGATAACTATTTAACTTTTCGGCTACTATATTTACCATATTTGTTAAGCCATCTTGATAATTAGAAAGAAAAAAAGTATGATCTGCTATATCTTTAATCTTTATGAGCGAATAGATAGGGTAATGCGCACCTCCATTTAATGGATTAATGAAGTCAATAAGATTAATGGAGTCAATAGAATCTATATGAGATATTGTGATATTATTTTTATCTTTCTCTAATTTTGAAAATTCTTTTTCAATAATACTTATTTCTTGTTTAAATACTGAAAAAGTAAAAAAATTATAATTCTCATAAAACATGTTTACTTATCTTTTTTCAAATTTAATAGTTAAATTATTTATATAGTATCCTAAGCATTAAAATAGTACTACAATACAACTATACTTAGTAACTTTATACCATGAAAAATACGCTTCTAGAAAAAGTATATAAGCTTACTGATTTTAAAGAAAATGGACATCAGCTTATTGATGCGTTGGCACAACATATGCAGACACAAATTAATGCAGAAAACCCAAAAGTAATTCCTTGGAATAGCCCCGAAAATGAATTGGAATTTTGGAAAGAATTTCTAAAAAATGGAAATAAAAATGTATTTCTTGATACCGTTATTAAACATTCTACCAGCGTACACCATCCTAAATATATAGGGCATCAAGTAAGTCCTACAGCTCCTATTACTATTTTATCTGGAATGGTAAGTGCTATGCTTAATAATGGTATGGCAGTGTATGAAATGGGAATGGCTTCTAATGCTATTGAGTGTATCATTACAGATTTGCTATGTACTAAAATTGGTTATGGTAACAATTCTAACGGTTTCTTAACTTCAGGTGGAACTTTAGCTAATCTTACTGCTTTATTAGCTGCCAGAAAAGCTAAAGTTTCTGATGATATCTGGAATAAAGGACATACAAAACCTTTAGGTATTTTAGTAAGCAAAGAAGCGCATTATTGTATAGAACGTGCTGCTAAGATTATGGGACTAGGAGAAAAAGGAATCATTAAAATCCCCGCCACTTCAGACTTTAAAATGGATACCTCATACTTAGAAGAATACTATCAAAAAGCAAGCTCAGAAGGAATTGAAGTTTTTGCTATAGTGGGAAGTGCTCCTTCAACCGCTACTGGAATGTTTGACGATCTAGAAACCATAGCTGCTTTTTCTAAAAAGCACCATATTTGGTTTCATGCTGACGGAGCACATGGTGGCGCTGGTATTTTCTCATCTAAATACAAACATACCCTTAAGGGGATAGCACACGCTGACTCTGTAGTTATCGATGGTCATAAAATGATGATGATGCCAGGAGTCACTACCGCTTTACTTTTTAAAAATAGTAGCGACTCTTTTGCTACATTCAGTCAAAAAGCAGATTACCTTTTAGAAAATTCTAACGAACAAGATTGGTATAATTCTGGCAAACGTACTTTTGAATGTACCAAAAACATGATGTGTTTGCATTGGTTTGCTTTATTAAAAGCCTATGGTGAAGAAGTCTTTAATCAAAACGTAACTACACTATATGATCTTGGGCATCAGTTTGGAGAAATGTTAGTGCAACACCCTAACTTTGAATTGGCTGTTACACCAACTTCTAATATTGTTTGTTTTAGATATGTAAGACCAAATCTAAATGAAAACGAGCTGAATGCATTAAATAAAAATATCCGTCAGAAGCTTTTAGAAGATGGGGAGTTTTATATTGTACAAACGAAACTAAAAGGCAAACATTATTTACGAACTACTATAATGAATCCATTTACCACTCTAGCACATTTAGAGCAGCTATTAGACAAGATTACAGGATTAGTGATCAAGTAATTTTATTTGGTAATTCTTAAAGACACTTTTTAAACGCGCTCTGAAAAATTCATAGCACATTCAATCAATGCTAAATGCGAATAGGCTTGCGGAAAATTCCCTAAAAGTCGTTTTGTTTTAAAATCGATATCCTCGCTAAATAATCCTAGATGGTTGCTATAACTTAGCAACTGATTAAAATGTTGCAATGCTTTTTCTTTTTGCCCAATTTTAATCAAACTATTAATAAACCAGAATGTACAAATGGTAAAAGAAGAAGAAGGTTCCCCAAAATCATCCACATTTTTATAACGGTATAATAGGCCATCATTAGACAAATCTTCTTCTATGGCTTTAACAGTACTTATAAACTTAGGGTCTTTCGCTGCAATAAAACCGTAAGATTCCATTAATAAAACTGAGGCATCCATATGTTCGGAACCATAGGATTGGGTGAAGGCTTGTTTTTTCTCATTCCAAGCATTTTCTATAATATCTTTCCGAATTTCACTTTCTAAAGGCTGCCATTTTTTTATTTTATGCTTTTTCTGTAATAATTCTGCAACCATAATAGCTCGGTTAATAGCGGTCCAACACAGTACTTTAGAAAAGGTAAAATGCTTGTCTTCTGAACGGAACTCCCAGATGCCCTTATCTGCTTCTTTCCAATGTTTTTCTACAATCCAAACAATCCCTTTGGTAATACTCCAAAGTTCTTCTCCATACTCATTATCTACCTGAAATTTAACAAGCAGTTCATAAATAACATCCATTAATATGCCATAAATATCATTCTGCACCTGTTCATAAGCAGCATTGCCCACTCTGACAGGTTTAGAACCTTTATAGCCTTTTAAATGATGTAAGGTTTCTTCAGTGAGTTTCTTTTCTTTATTGATCCCATACATAATTTGTAATTTCTCATCCTTGTCCGGTATCAGATCTATAATAAATTGCAAATAACGTTTTGCAACATTTTTGTGTCCAAGCTTAGAAACTACTTTAATAACCATAGAAGCATCTCTTATCCAACAAAAGCGATAGTCCCAATTGCGTACTTCTCCTATAGTTTCTGGCAAAGAAGTGGTTGCTGCTGCTAAAACTGCTCCCGTTTTATCATAACTCAATAATTTTAGGGTAATAGCACTCCGTTTAATTTGGTCATTAAACATTTTAAAATTTGGTGTACGTAAAGACCAATCTAACCAATACAACCTAGTGCGTTCTAACTCTATACCAATATCTTGCTGATTGGGAGGCGTAATCTTTTCATTATAGCCTAATAAAAAATACCCATCTTCTGTAAGTGTTATTTCAGTGCTATCTACAACAGCATTTTTATCAAAAGAAGTATATAAAAATACGGTGTCAAATTTTACTTCTTTGGTAAGGCTAACCATAAAATTGTCTTTTACAAAGGTATTGGTTTCTCCTTGTGCATATTCTAATTTAGGATCGTAAAGCACTTTAAATTTAGGTGTTCCAGATAGCAGTTTTACAAAGCGTATCAGTTCGGGTCTCGTATTATAGGTATCGTTTGTTTTCTTATACCTTGGCATAAAATCTTGGATTTCAAAACAATTTGTTCCCGAAGTAAATTTAGTCACTAAAATAGCAGTATTAGTGTGGTAATATTGTTCAATAGTATAGGAATCATCCACTAAAATTTCAAAACTTCCTCCTATTTCATCATCTAACAGTTTCCCAAAAACAGATGGAGAATCAAACTCTGGAAGACAACACCATTCTATAGCCCCATTTTTTGATATTAAGGCAGCACTTCTACAATTTCCTATTATTCCGTAATCTAAATTATCCATTTCGTAAAAATCTTAATTCAGAAGCCTATTCTATAGGTTTCTACTCTATTTTTATCGAAATTTAGAAAAATTAAAAACCAAAACTCCAAAAAAGAGTCAAATTATGAGTAAAACTATCATAATCTCAAATAGACTACCCGTACAATTACAAATTAGCAATGGAAGCATCTCTGCAATACCAAGTGTTGGAGGGTTGGCCACAGGAATGAAATCGGTTCATTCTGGTGGAGATAGTCTATGGATTGGATGGAGCGGACTTACAGATGAAGAAATTCCTACGCATTTAGAAGAAAGTATTGATAAAGCTCTAGCCAAACATGGAGCATCAAAAGTGAGGTTAACAGCTAACGAAATAGATGGTTATTATTTTGGATTTAGCAACCGTACTATTTGGCCTTTGTTTCATTACTTTTTAGAATACTCAGAGTTTGAACTTCAAAATTGGGAAACTTATAAAGCAGTAAATCAAAAATTTGCAGATACTATTATAGCAAATGCAGATGAAGGAGATACCATTTGGGTACATGATTATCAGTTAATGCTAGTGCCACAAATGGTAAAAGAAAAACTGCCTCATATTTCTATAGGTTTCTTTTTACATATTCCATTTCCTTCTTTTGAAATTTTTAGAACACTGCCATGGCGTAGAGAAATTTTAGAAGGTTTATTAGGTGCCGATTTAATTGGTTTTCACACCTATGATTATGAACGTCATTTTTTAAGTTCTGTACGAAGATTATTGGGCTTAGAGGTAAGCTTTAATGATATTTATATTGCTGATAGAATTGTAAAAGTAGACTCTTTCCCTATGGGAATAGATTATAAAAAATTTAGTGATGCTGCAAAAGAGCATAGCTTACGCACAGAAGATCAAAAATCTGAACTTCAGAAACGCTTAGACACCCATAAAAAATCGGATCCAGAAGCAAAGTTCTTATTATCTATAGACCGTTTAGATTATACCAAAGGAATTGCAAAACGTTTAAATGCTTTTGAATATTTTTTAAATAAAAATCCACAATACAAGGAAAAAGTAAGGCTTATTATTCTGGCAGTACCTTCTCGTTCTAATGTACCACAATATAAATTACTTAAAAAAGAAGTAGATGAATTGGTAGGGCGCATTAATGGAGAATTATCTACAGTAAGCTGGACGCCTATTTGGTATTTTTACAGATCCATGCCTTTTGAGAATCTTATAGATCTGTATACCTCTTGTGATATTGCTTGGCTTACGCCGATACGAGACGGAATGAATTTGGTGGCTAAAGAATATATTGCAACCAGAACCGATAAAACGGGGGTATTAATTTTAAGTGAAATGGCAGGTTCTGCTAATGAGATGAATGAATCTTTATTGATAAACCCCAATAATTTTGAACAGATTTCGGAGGCACTCTCACATGCTATTACAATGCCTAAAACTGAGCAACAAGAACGCAATGGCTTTTTACAAAAACGATTGGCACGATACAATGTAGAAAAATGGGCTAATGATTTTATGACCTCACTTAAAAACCAAAAAGATAGTAACCAAACCTATATTTCCAAAAAACTAGCTTCTACCTTAATGGATATAGTTGCTCAAAAATATAAAGCCGCACAACGTAAGCTTATTTTTCTAGATTATGATGGCACCCTTGCTAATTTTCATATAGACCCACAAAAAGCTAGTCCAGATGAAGAATTGTATCAGCTATTAGATCAAATTTCCAATCAGCCTAATACAGATCTATACTTAATTAGTGGTAGGGACAAAGAAACGTTTAGCAAATGGTTTCTACACAAAAAGTATAACATGATTGTAGAACATGGCGTTTGGATTTCTCAAAACGGAGCTGCATTTAGCATGTTAGAGAATATTAAGAAAGACTGGATGACAAAAATACATCCCGTTTTAGAATCTTTTGTAGATAGAACTCCTGGAAGTTTTATTGAAGAAAAAAACTATTCTCTAGCCTGGCATTACCGCAATACAGATCCAGATTTTGGGACAAAACGTGCTAGAGAACTCAATACCGTATTAACAAGCTTAATTGCTAATGATGGGCTTAGCGTATTAAACGGTAATAAGGTGATGGAGGTAAAAAGTGGTAATGTGAATAAAGGTAGGGCTGCTATGCGTGTCTATGCAGCACAAAATTACGACTTTGTTTTTGCTATTGGAGATGATTGGACAGATGAGTATATGTTTCAGGAACTTCCAAAAGATGCCGTTACCGTAAAAGTAGGAAGGCAAAAAACACAAGCTACTTACTATGTAGATGGTACTGAAAGTGTTCGGAAATTATTGAAAAAGTTTGTTGAATAATTCTAACATAAAAAACTAATTATTATCTATTATATTTGATTTTTTTATAAAAAACCATGAATCTTTTTAGTAAAATTCGAAATCTAATTGAAAGACGAAAAGCTGTGAATGACATCTATGATGACATTCAAAATTTGGATGAAGTTTTACTTGAAAAAAGAATTGAGATATTTAAAGAAGTTGTTACACCTAAATTTGCAGAAATAGGACTCAACAATTGGAATGGAAAGTATTTATGGTATAGTGATTTTAATGATCAAGGAATAAAACACGTAATCGAGTATAATGTATTCAAATATTATGGTGGGTCATTTTCTTTTGGTAATTGTTACAATTTTACCCCAACATTATCCGGAAAGAAACTAATTAATCATCGTACAGATAAATCAACTAAAGTAATATACTTTAAACGACTTGAAGGTTGGCAAGAAAAAATGGAAAACAATAGTCCAATTAATCCTGATAAAATTAGTACTGTAAATGAAAAAAAGTTCCGAGAAAGTTTAAACAAAGTTTTGTCTCAAAATATCACTAAACTTCATCAATGGTTTCAAGGAAAAAAGACAATTGAAGAAAATATTTCAGGATTATTAATTGATATTAAAAATCCACCTTATGAAATAGGACAAAGAATAATTTCATTCGAATATATTTTAGGTTTTTTATACAAACAAAAGAATGATATTAACTCAGCTAATTATTGGATTAATAAACATTTTGAGAAATCATTGAACAGCGAATCAGAAAAAAAATTGATAACTGAGCGAATAAACAACCAAAATTCTTGAAACCAAAATCCTATATTCTCCCAATCATTATCCTTTCGCAATTTGCTTGTACCTCGCTGTGGTTTGCAGGTAATGCAATTGTAGATGAATTGGCTTTAAAAATAGGTTTAGGCGATGCGCTAGCGGGTTATGTACTCTCATCAGTACAATTTGGTTTTATTATCGGTACGCTTGTTTTTGCTTTATTAATGATTGCTGATCGGTTTTCCCCATCAAAAGTATTTTTAATTTGTGCACTTCTCGCATCCATTTGCAATGCCTTTTTACTACTAGAACAAATAACACAATGGACTTTATTATTGGCGCGGTTTGGCACAGGTTTTTTCTTAGCTGGTATATATCCCGTAGGCATGAAAATTGCTGCTGATTATTATGAAAAGGGCTTAGGCAAAGCATTAGGTTATCTGGTAGGCGCTTTAGTATTAGGCTCCGCTTTTCCACATTTTATAAATGGATTACAATTTAGTGGAGCTTCTGGTATCGTCATTAAAACAACCACTATAATTGCTATTATAGGCGGACTGTTACTTTTCGTCCTAGTTCCTAATGGCCCTTATAGAAAATCTAGCCCTAAAATACAATTACAAGCAGGTATATCACTCTTTAAAATAAGCGCATTTCGCAAAGCAGCATTTGGTTATTTTGGACATATGTGGGAACTCTATGCTTTTTGGGGTTTTACACCTTTAGCCATTAAAACATTTAATAGCATTCACCATACTAACTTTTCCATTCCTGTATGGACCTTCGTTGTGATTAGCGTAGGAACATTATCTTGTATTATAGGAGGCTATATTTCTTTGAAAATTGGGAGTTATAAAGTAGCCCTAACTGCATTACTAATTTCAGGAGCTTTGTGTTTGCTTTCTCCATTATTATTTTCACTACCTCCTATACTATTTCTAATCGGTTGGTCTATTTGGGGAATGGCTGTTATTGCAGATTCTCCGCAATTTTCTAATTTAGTAGCTAGTGCTGCACCACCCGAACTAAAAGGTACGGGACTTACTTTAGTAAACTGCTTTGGTTTTGCCATAAGCATCGTTAGTATTCAAATCCTATCAAGCATACTAAATGATATCAATCCAAGCTATATTTTCCTTTTACTTGCTATAGGTCCCATCATTGGAATATGGAGTTTACTACAAAAAAGCTCTTAACATTACTTTAAGAAATTAAACCTAGAGATAAACGTACTTTAGTGCAGACTAAAAAATAATATCTAGCATGAAAAAATACAGCCTTACTTTATGTGTGTTTTTCCTTTTTTTATTACATACTATAGCACAATCTACAGTAATAAATAATGCCACATTAATTGATGTAGAAACAGGGAAAAGTTTGGTAGGGCGAAATATTTTAATTGAAGGAGAAAAGATTATAAAAATTTCTTCTCGAAAAATTAAAACCAAAAAACAAACTACAATTATAGATGCCACTGGAAAATTTATCATCCCTGGATTGATAGATACACATATGCATTTTTTTCAGACAGGAAGTCTATACACAAGACCTGATGCTATAGACTTAACTGCTATTAAACCCTATGAAAAAGAAATAGAATTTGCGAATTCTATTATTACGGATCATTTTAAGCGGTATTTAAGATTAGGCATTACCACAGTAATGGATGTTGGGGGACCCTTTTCTAATTTTACTATACGAGACTCAATAGCAGCAGAGCATATAGCCCCAAATATATATGTAACAGGACCTTTATTTTCGCCTTATCAACCAGAGGCACTCTCTAAGATAGAAGATATCCCTATTGAGGAAATTAAAACTATAGCCGCAGCAACAGCACATTTTAATAAAATGATGGCTTATAAACCAGATTTTATTAAAATCTGGGGTATAATTACCAATGAAATGACTTTAGAAAGGGTAGCCCCTATTGTAGCGCATATTGCTAAATTAACGCATCAAAATAATTTAAAACTTACGGTACATGCTACCGATCTCGAAACAGCAAAAATGGTAGTGAAAGCTGGGGCAGATATTTTAGTGCATAGTGTGGATGATGTAAAAGTAGATGATGAATTTATAGCCCTACTTCAAAAAAATAAGGTTACCTATATCCCAACACTAATTGTTGCTAAAAATTATGGTCGTGCTTTTTTAGGCAAACCTAGCAACCACCCTATAGATTTAGCTTTTGCTAACCCTATTAGCTATGCAACTATGACAGATGTAAAACAGTATACCGATGAGCAAGCTCCGGAGATTGTTAAAGTAATGCGTAAAAATGAGAGAAGCATCTTTAAAAACTATGCTACTAAAGATGCTATAATGCTGAATAATTTAAAAATGCTCTCAGATGCAGGTATCAATATTGCAACGGGTACAGATGCCGGAAATATTGGCACAATGCACGCCTCTTCCTATTTGCAAGAGACTGCAACTATGGCAAATGTACTTAGCCCCATAGAAATTCTTAAAGCATCAACCATAAACGCTGCTAAAGGCTTTGGGCTAGAAGAAAAACTAGGATCTATAGCAACAGGTAAGCTGGCTGATCTTGTTATTTTGGATAAAAATCCTTTAGAAAATATTGAGAATATAACTACGATAACATCGGTTATTAAAAGTGGTAAAGTACTAGACTTAAATACCATAAGTAAAGAATCTCCAGAATACATTGTACAAAGACAACTAAATGCCTATAACGCTAGAGATATCGATACTTTTATGAATACCTATGCAGACGATATAAAACTGTATAATTTTCCAGAAGAAATTTCCGTAGCAAGTAAAGCTGATATGAGAAAAAACTTTGAAGCAATGTTCGAAAGAGCCCCTAATCTTTATTGCGAACTTAAAAATAGAATAGTTATTGGAAATAAAGTTATCGATCAAGAATATGTACGAGCTAATGATAATTACTTTGATGCTGTAGCCATTTACGAAATTGAAAATGGAAAAATAGCTAAGGTTACATTCCTAAGAAAATAATTAACAACAATTGACTTTTAAACACAAAAAATGAAAAAATTACTATCACTCTGCCTTCTTTTAATTACAACAGCTATATACGCACAAACAGATCAGCGTATTTATGATATTGTAGATGCCGTTTCCGCAGAAAGAATTGAAAAAGATATTACAACACTCACTGAATTTGGTACCAGAAATACTTTTAGTGATACGGTTTCTACTACACAAGGTATTGGAGCTGCAAGACGTTGGATAAAATCTGAATTTGAAAGCATCTCCAAAAAATGTAATAATTGCATTGATGTTTTTTATCAGAAAGATTTTGTTACTACAGCTATGAGCAGAAGAATTCCTAAAGATGCATGGGTGGTAAATGTTGTAGCGGTGCAAAAAGGAACAAAATATCCTAATAGGTATGTAATTATGAGTGGCGATATAGACTCTAGAGCAAGTAATACTATGGATTTTACTACAGATGCTCCAGGTGCCAATGATAATGCTAGCGGAATGGCAGGCACTATTGAAGCAGCGAGAGTACTTTCCAAATATAAATTTGAAAATAGCATTATCTATGTTGGGCTTTCTGGTGAAGAACAAGGACTTTTTGGTGGTGCTGGCCTGGCAAAATATGCTAAAGAAAAAGGATGGGATATTATTGGTATTTTAAATAATGATATGATTGGAAATATTACTGGTGTAGATGGCGTAACCAGCAATCGAGACTTTCGCATATTTTCTGAACCTGTACCTGCAAATGAAACTGAAAAACAACGGAATGCTAGACGTTTTTATGGAGGTGAAGTAGACGGTATTTCAAGACAATTAGCGCGTTATATTCACAAAAATGTAAAAACATACATGCCAGAAATGAATCCTATGATGATCTATCGTTTAGATCGTTTTGGTAGAGGTGGTCATCATAGACCTTTTAACGATTTAGGTTTTGCAGGTATCCGTATTATGGAAGCTCATGAAAACTATACACAGCAACACCAAGATGTGCGTACCGAAAATGGTATTAACTACGGAGATGTTTTAGAACACGTAAATTTTGAATATGCTAAAAAATTAACCGCTGTAAACGCCATTAACTTAGCATCTTTAGCATGGGCGCCTCCAGCACCGGAAAAAGTAGAAATTGGTGGTATTGTAGAACCATCCGCTAAGTTTAAATGGTCTAAAGTACCCAATGCCATAGGTTATAAAATTTATTGGAGAGATACCACATCACCTACTTGGGATCATAGCCGTTATGTTGGCGATGTTACTGAATATCTGTTAAATGGTATTGTTATTGATAATTTTTTCTTCGGAGTTGCAGCAGTAGGCAAAGATGGACATGAAAGTCCTGTTGTTTTTCCAAACGGAATTTTTAGATAAATACATTCAATTGTAAATTATAAATGTTGAATTTTAAAAAATGAGAGGAATAGTATTCATTTTCAGCTTCTGTATTGGTTTAAGTCTCAACGCACAGTTACTAGAAGGCAAAAATAAATTTACGGAACAAGATACCTTAAGAGGGAGCATAACGCCAGAGCGAGAATGGTGGGATTTAAATTATTATCACCTTGATATTGAAGTACAGCCTCATAAAAAATTTATTTCTGGTAAAAATACTATTCGATATAAAGTCTTAGCAGAACAACAAATACTTCAGATAGACTTACAAGCCCCCATGAAAATTAAAAAAGTAACCCAAATGGGGAAATCTTTAAAAATAAAGTCTAATGGAAATGCGCATTTTATCACCCTAAAAAAGAAACAAAAAAAAGGAGCATTTAACGAAATTATTGTTCATTATTCAGGCTATCCTAGAGAGGCCAAAAATGCTCCTTGGGATGGAGGCTTATCATGGAAAAAAGACTCCAATGGAAATCATTTTGTAGCAACTTCTTGCCAAGGCCTTGGCGCAAGCGTATGGTGGCCTAATAAAGATCATATGTATGATGAGGTAGATAGTATGGCAATTAGTGTAAAGGTACCAAAAGGCTTAATGAATATCTCTAACGGACGTTTACGTAAAGTAGAAAAGGATAACACCTACCACTGGTTTGTAAGCAACCCTATAAATAATTATGGGGTAAATATCAATATAGGAGATTATGTTTCTTTTGGAGAAAAATACCAAGGGGAAAAAGGAACCCTAGATATGGATTATCATGTACTTAGAGATAACTTAGAAAAAGCAAAAGAACATTTTAAAGATGCGCCAAAAATGATGAAAGCCTTTGAACATTGGTTTGGGCCATATCCTTTTTATGAAGACAGCTTTAAATTGGTAGAAGTACCCTATTTAGGTATGGAACACCAAAGCTCTGTTACCTACGGAAATCAGTACAAAAAAGGTTATTTAGGCCGAGATTTATCTGGAACAAACTGGGGCTTAAAATTTGATTTTATTATTATCCACGAAGCTGGTCATGAATGGTTTGCTAATAATATCACCAATAAAGATATTGCAGATATGTGGTTGCATGAAAGCTTTACCAATTATTCTGAAAGCTTATTTTTAGATTACTATTATGGAAAAAAAGCAAGTTCTGAATACATTATTGGGATTAGAAAAAGGATTAGAAATGACAAACCCATTATAGGACCGTACAATGTAAATAAAGAGGGTAGTTCAGATATGTATTACAAAGGCGCTAATATGTTACATACCCTACGTCAGTTAGTAGAAGACGATGAAAAATGGCGACAAATTTTACGTGGCTTAAATACGGAATTCTATCATCAAACCGTAACTACGAAACAAATAGAAGATTATATTAGTGAGCATACTAAAAAAGACCTCTCAGCCTTTTTTAACCAATATCTTAGAACAACAAAAATTCCAGTATTAGAATATAAATTTGATGAAAAAAGCATCAGTTACAGATACACTAATATTGTAAAAGATTTTGACATGCCTGTAGAGGTTGCTATAAATGATAATTCAACCATTTGGCTAAGCCCATCTAATGAATGGAAAACTAAGCAAATAGAAAATAATGTTATATCTGTAAAAGTAGATCCTAATTATTATATAAAATCAAAGAATACCCAATAATTTTATTATTTTGCTTCCCATAATCTTAACCCAATAAACAAAACCCATGAATTTTCATAAAATACGAATAATAAGCCTAGCAGCCCTTTTAAGTTCATTTTTTAGTAATGCGCAAGAAACCAAAGAATTTAAAATGGAAGGCAATCCGTTAGTAAAACATATGTACACTGCAGACCCTTCCGCAAGAGTTTTTAATGACAAGCTTTATGTGTATACTTCGCATGATGAAAATGATGCTACCTATTTTGATATGTTAGATTGGCATGTTTTTTCAACGGATAATTTAGTAGATTGGAAAGATCATGGCGCAATTTTAAGTATAGATCAGATAGATTGGGCCGAAAAATGGGCATGGGCACCAGACGCTATTAGCAGAAATGGAAAATATTATTTCTATTATCCGGTAGAGCGTGCAAAAATTGGAGTAGCCGTAAGTGATACTCCAGAAGGCCCGTTTGTAGATGAGTTAAAAAAACCTTTGATAGACCACACCAATCAGATCGAAAAAATAGGTCGTGAGCCTATAGACCCAGCATTATTAGTACACGATAACCAAGCCTATATGTACTTTGGCTGTCGTGATCTTAGAGTGGTAAAACTCAACGAGAATATGATGGAATTGGATGGCGATGTAATGCCATTAGAAATTAAGGGTATAGAAGGTGATAAAGAAAATGAAAAAGGTGGATTTTATGGAGAAGGCCCTTGGGTTTTTGAACGAGAAGGGAAATTCTATTTTATGTACTCTAATGGATGGGGAGAAGAAAGCACATTAGTTTATGCTATGGCTGATAACCCCTTAGGCCCTTTTGAATTTGTTGGTGAAGTCATGAGTCCTGTAGATTCTTGGACTTCGCACGGTTCTATCGTAGAATTTAAAGGAAAATGGTATGTTTTTTATCATAATATGAAATTGTCTAAGAACAACCATCGCCGTTCTATTTGTTTTGATGAAATCACCTTTGATAAAGAGGGTAAGATTAATTATTTAGATCTTGATGCTGATACGAAGGAGAAATAAAACTTAAGAAACACTAAAACAAAATTATTTATGAGGAACGTTAGCCTTTTAGTATTAATAATGTTTCTCATTCAATGTAAAAATCCTAAAAAAAATAGTTTTTTAGAAAGTGAATGGATTCAAACAAAAAAGTCAAGAAATTATATTGATTATGGAAAATTTATTCAGAAATATCCATCTTCAACATATTTTTCTGAGGCATTATCAGAATACAACTTTCTAAAGGATAGTATTGGAGATTTTGGTGGTTGCTTTAGGTTTAATTCCCATGTTAACATAAACGATAACAAACAAGTCTTATTTGATCACGAATTAACTAATCTAGACTCTTTGCATCTAAACTCTTTTAAGTATTTACAACTTGGCAAACCTAATATATCTTCTAGTCTAAAAAGAAAAGTAAAAATTCCAGAGACAAATTCTTTTGATTCTATTGCAACTGGAAGATTTGATATCATAATGAATAACAAATATTCATCTATTGTTAACTTACAATTAGCAGTAATTGAAGTTGTAAGGGGGATTAATAATTATAAAGAATACTTATCTAAAAAATGGTACGAAAAAAATATTTCAGAATTGTCTAATCAAAAAAGAAAAAAAATTGATGAGATAATTGGATTGAGGCTACTCTTCTTTGATTTTTCTGATATAGATTCTAAAAAAAATATTCCTATACCTATATCTCATATATCAGACAAAAAAGAAGTAGATGAAAACTAAAAGTGCGCTCCTCATTATTGATATGCAAAAAGGCTCTTTTATTCCTAAAACGCCTCGTTATGATACTCATGGAGTTGTTACTCGAATAAATAAACTAGCTACACTTTTTAGAAATTTAGATTTTCCTATTATTTATATTCAACATGATGGTTCTGGAACAGGTGAATTTGAAAAACATACTGAAGAATGGAAACTGTTAAATGATCTAGTAGTGGAGTCAACTGATATTTTAATAGATAAATATGCAAATGATGTTTTCTATAATTCTAATCTTCAAAATAGCCTAACAGAATTAAATATCAATAACATCTATATTACAGGTTGTGCCACAGATTTTTGTGTTGAAGCTACCATACAATCTGCAATTACAAAAGATTATACTATTACTGTTGTAGCAGACTGCCATACTACAGGAGACAGACCTCAACTAAAAGCCAAACAAGTGATAGATCATTATAATTGGGTATGGCAAAATATGCTACCTACTAAAGGAGAAATAATGGTAAAAAGTTTTAATGAGATTAAAAAGAATTTTTAGCTTTAGTATAACATCTAGCTTTTCTTAATGATTAGTTTTCTTCAGAAAAAAGAAATTCTCCGAACAAAAAACCTTGTAATACTTCTTAGAGATTTAGATTTTTCTGTATGTTATACACTTCAAGATAATTTTGTAAGCTTTTAAAATTCAAAACGGCTATTGATTAAAAGAATATATGAAATCACCTATTCGATTTATCTTACTATTTATCGTTTTCATTAGTATTACTTCTTTTAACAAGTTCTCTTCTCCCAACAATCCTATAGCATACTACAGTGATTATTTTGTTTTTATTGCAGATGATGGGGGTGCTCCCTTAGTAATTCCTGCCGACATTAATTGGTCTCCTAGTGAACAAGGATATAAAACCGAATTTAAAGTTTGGTATGGTACAAAAGGAAATTGGCCTATAGGATATTTTAAAAAAGATATTGCGTCTGAGGGATCTGATATTCCAAAAGAAGCTTGGGAACATAAGAACAATTCTTTTTTTAAATTTAATACTACTTCACGAGAAATAATTTCAAAGATACAAGACGCTCCTGAAGTACGATTTAAAATTCCTAATGCGGAAGAATGGGTACTGATGCCAAAAAATACGAATGCTAAGGAAAAGAAAATATACGGTTTTAGAACAACGGCCTCCGTAAAAGGAAAAACAAGAACTGGGTGGATGATCTATGAAAGGATCCGTTGGGGAAAAGAAAAAGTGAAAGATTTTGGAGATTTTGAAAGTTTTTACTGGATTCCATTAGTAATTCAAGGTCAGTTTTACCATTTTGAACAACATAAAGGAATCCAAACCGCAACAAAATGGTCTTTAGAAGAAAGTAAAATAGTAGTGGAAACAATTCCTGGATTTACACTAAAAACTATCGATACAAGTTCGGATGCTATCAGTAAAAGAAAAAATATTCCAAAAATAATTCAGGTAATAGCGCCAGAATGGAATTTAGATATCACTTTAAAGAGTATAGGAGGGCAAGTTGGTCATGGAGCTATGTTTCCAAAAGGATTAGCCTATTATAGACAAAGCCTACTAAAATCAACAAAAGACTCTCACTCGTCTGGGTATGGAATGTTAGAATTGATCCTAGAAAATAATTAAATAATACTTTACTCGTTATGCATTCAGGATTTTTAATAGTCCTAAAATGTCGGTTCGAGTGCTTTTAAGGTACGAAAAAGTGTATCGAGAACTGTTTTGGAACTAAAACTCTTATTCTCGATACAATTTTTACTCATTTCATTCCTAAAAATTACTCGAATTGACAGAATTTTATTCTAAATGCACAACGGGTTTTATACAATATAATACTCAACGTAATAAATACTATTGCTATTTTGCAACATATTAACGTACTGGATTCATCAATTATCTATGAGCAATACGATATTATGCATGCATTTTTCGAATAAAAAAAGTTTGAGATAAAGTATAACGTAAGATGGAGTATATAAAGAATACTATAAAAGTTAAGAAATAGTGATGAAAAAAATATTAACATATCTCACTTTATTAGTTTGTATTTCTTGTAATTCACAAGAAATCAATAAAAAGGAATTAAAAGGAAATTGGTGTCCAATTTATACCTCAGAAGGTGAAAATTACTACTTTGAATTTTATATAACCGATGATAAAGTCTATCGTATTAACGAGATTGGTTGGGTACCATCTGTAAAATATCATCTAAAAGGTGATTTTCTTTATATAGAAGAACTAGGAGGTTATCATAAACCCATAAATAAAGGTAGCATCTCTATAGTTAATGATACTTTAATTGTAAACGATGGAGAAGGAAAGTCTCTTTATAAAAGATTAAAAGCTCATCCAAACTTGGGAGACTGTGTAAATGGAGAATTTGATGGAAACAAATTAACAACATACTTTCTTGAAAGGCAGTCTATTTGGGGTAAAAAGTCAGAATAAAATTTTATCCCCCCAGCTAGCTTTAGTTTATCAAAAATAATAGTTAGCATTCATATTTACTAGTCTCCTCATACAATACCTAGTCATAATAGAAAATGGTATTCACCCCTACTCCAACCATAATTTAAAATCTTTTACCCGCTCTCTACTTACAATAATTTCTTGATCATTAAACTTATGAAGTTTAATTTGAAGTCTAGAATTGGTATAGGAAACAATATCTTTAATATGATTAATATTCACATAAAATTTTCGGCTTACTCTAAAGAAATTTTTAGGAGACAGTTCTGGCTCTAAATTTTCTAATGTAGTTTCCATCAAGTAATTTCTACCATCTACTGTTGCGGCATAGGTACCTTTATTTTCACTATAAAAACACTCAATATCATCAGCATTTATAATTTTAATATGTTGCCCAACTTTTGCCGTAAACCGAGTTTTAAATTCGCGATCTACCGGATTTACTAAAAGCTTTTTAATATCCTCAAAATCTAATGCTATTTTTTCTGTTTTAGGGGCACGATTTTTATACTTTTTTACCGCTATTTCTAACTCTTCGTCATCTATAGGCTTTAACAAATAGTCAATACTATTTAATTTAAAAGCCTGCAAAGCATATTGATCATAGGCCGTTGTAAAAATAATAGAACTATGAATATCTATCACTTCAAAAATTTCAAAAGAGAGTCCATCTGACAATTGGATATCTAAAAAGATGAGATCTGGATGTTCATTGTTCTGAAACCACTGGATAGCTTCTTCAACAGAGTGCAACATCACAGAAACGGTAACATCTAGTTCTGCTAGTAAGCGGTTTAATCGTCTTGCTGAGGGTTTCTCATCTTCTATAATAATTGTTTTCATAGTTTAAGTTAGGTTGTTGCTTTATAGTGTAATTATTAGTTATGCCAATACTATTATTTATGGTCTTGTAAATATTTCTGAATCTGGCGTTGTTCCCAATTTCTAAAAAACTTAGAAAAAGGACTAAAAACACAAATAGCATGAATGAGCAATGCTATTCCCCATATAATCGGTGTGCCAAATATATTCCAATTGATCCATTCTAAAAATTCAGGATTCCCCAAAGCTTCTGCACTAAAAATAGTAACTTTAATCTTAGTCCTAAATAGTAAAAGCACTGCACATACTAGTATATAAACCGTTAAATGGTTATAGAACCCTTTAAGCATTTTAAGTTTTGCTTTTGCCTTTATAAAGGCTGGTGATTGCTTATTTTCCATTTCTTTATGCTTTAAAATTATGACCTATATTTAGTAAGTTCATTTTTATCTTTTTCTATATATTTTTGAATCTGACGCTCTTCCCAATTTTTTCCAAAAAATGGGTTGCGTATAAATACTCTAGCGGCGTGAAAAGCTAAACCAATCCCCCAACCTAACCACGTAAAAATTGTTCCTAAGTTAGAAAATGCCGTTCCTAGTGTTTGCCCGTTGTTTACATGTGCTACCACAACAACACCAGTTATAAATGAATTTACAAGAATGTAAACTAATAAATGTATATAAAAACCTTTAACAGCTTCCACTTGTTTTTTAGCTCGCTCTATTTTTGCTGAATTTGTATGTCCTAACTCCATCTGTTTTCTGTATTTTCTTTGTTCATCAACTCTTTAATTTTACGCTCTTCCCAATTTTTAAAAAGTTTTGAAAAAGGTTTAAAAGCGTAAATACCATGAATAGCTAAACCTATTCCCCATAATACTACGTTCCAGTATATCCAGCTAAAAAATTCAGGGTGTCCTAAAATAGCTGAATCAAAAGTTTTTAAATGTAAAGTAACTATAAACAATAATAAAGGTACGTTAATTGCTAAATAGACTGAAAGATGCTTGTAAAAGTCTTTCATACATTTAAGCCTTTTCTGAGCGCTGTCATATACTAAATTTTGTTCTTGCTCCATTTTCATAACTGCTTTATTTATATTTTTGGATTACTTTATCTTCTATATCCATATATTTTTGAAGCTGTCTTTCTTCCCAACTTTTAGTAAAAATAGAAATCACAGAAAACACTTTTAAGCCATGAATCAATAATCCTATTCCCCAAAACAACCATACCGCAAGTGTTTCAAAACTAAAAAAAGCATCCACAAAACTTTCACCATAATATGTTTTACTAACTACTTTTATTAGCGTAATCATAGTGTTTACAAAACAATAAACAACGAAGTGTCTATAAAATGCTTTTAGCGCTTCTACTCGCTTTTTAGCACTTTCTCTTTTTTCTGAATTTATATCGTTTAGTTCCATCTGTTTTCTCTATTTTCTTTTTCCATAAATTCTTTCATTTTACGTTCTTCCCACTCTTTATTCATGAAAGGATTTAGATTAAAGGTTTTTATAGCTCTAAAAATTAAACTAATACTTACTCCAAAAACAACCCATAAAAACCAAGGGTGTTGCCACTCATTTACATAATAGTTAATTGCTGCTACAATTGCTATTGTAACTAGAGAAGAGAGAACCTTATTATAAAATTTCTTTATTTCACTTACTCGGTCTTTTGCTCTTTGATATTTATTCTGATCTAAATTTTCCATTGTAAAGTTTTTAATTGATTACACTTCAAATTTCGGGAGTAAGTGTCTCTTTTCTAAATATGCTTTTCTGAATTGTTGTTTTTTAATACTCAATTGTATTTTTTAATATTTTAAAACTTATCGTCATCCATATATTTCCTCATCTGACGCTCTTCCCAGTCTTTCCCTAATATAGGATTATAACCATAGGCCTGAAAACCATGCATTAACAGTCCAAAGCCCCAGCCTAACATTGGAAATAACACCCAAGGGAAATCAGTTGTATTATAGTTTAAAATAGCTAAAAAAGGAATTACAATACAATAGGCTAATAGGTTTCCGTAAAATCCTTTTATAGCTTCTACTTTTTCTTTAGCCTTTTCATAACGTTTGTCTTGTATATAGGTTTGTTGTGTTTCCATCACTGATATTTTTTTAGATAACATCGGTAGTTGCACACTAAAATCCGTTGCTGTTTTATTAATATTCATTTTTCTGTCCGATAAAATACTGTAGCGTTGCATTATATTTTGCAAACCAACACCTGTACTTTTTTTAACGACCTGTTTTTCTTGTAAATTATTGCTAATAGTCAGCATCCCTCCTTCTTCAAAAACTTTTATATGTAAAGGTTTTTCTGAAGTTACTACATTGTGCTTCACTGCATTTTCTAATAAAAGCTGTAAAGACAAGGGTACTATTTTTGCTTCTGGATTTGTACTTTGCTCAGGAATATCAAAAACAATACTATCTTCAAAACGCATTTTTAATAGCCTTACATAGGTTCTTGCAAATCGTAATTCTTCATCAACTGAAACCAAATCTTTATTTTTTTGCTCCAAAACATACCGATATACTTTAGATAAAGAAGTGGTAAATTTTTGTGCTTGGTATGGATCTTCTTCTATAAGGCTGGTTAATACATTTAAACTATTAAAGAGAAAATGCGGATCTAACTGATTCTTTAAGGCATCAAACTTTGCCGATGCCGTACCCGCAATAATTTTCTGTTCTTTTACTCTTGTTTCTTGCTTGTATTTATAATACCAAACACCATAAAAAGCCAATGAAACAACTAAAGCAATAATAAGCGATTGATAGTAATAGGATAATTTTTCATTTGCTAAAAAAGGTTCTAAAGGTTTTTTATCAATTAGTATTAAAACAATTACCCTTGCTATAAATGTTCCAATTAAAGAAACCACCACATTTCCAATAATAGCAATAGTTAAAATTTTTGGAGTAAATAGGGCATTCTTAAATCTTGTCGCTAAATACTCCATCCAATATGAATTAACAAGGTATAAAATAATTCCAAAAATAAGAGACCTTCCGTATTGTTCTAATATTTCAATAAAGGATATACTAGACAAATTATCATTAGTGAAATAAAAATATGCGAATATTACTATAAAAATTATGGTACCCCAAAGGAAAGCTTTAAGCAAATGTTTTAAAAATCGTTGCATTTTATGTGTTTAATTTTTGCAGGTAGCAGCTACCTGTTCTGCTCTTTCTTTTCCCCAATTAGGATGAAAAGGTGTTTCTGGCTTAAAGTTAGTAAAAAGTTCTAAAGAGCGTTCGATATCCTTACAAAACGGAGTAGTATCTTGTTTAAAATACTTTGCCGAACCCATATCCCATTCTGCTTTTGCAAAAACTACTCTTGGGTTTTCCGGAGCTATTACTTCAGCTTTTGCATAAATCCCTATAATTTTTCCAGAATAAGTCATTCCATATGTAGCACCATCAAAAGCTACCCAAGCCGTGTAAATCATGGCTTGTTGTACCATAATTTCTGGATTTTCCGGAGAAATTGCTTTTGCTAAATCTATATACTCTTGTGCTTTGTCTAGTTTTTGTTTCAGTACAGTTTTCTCTTTTTCCTGAAAAGCAGCAATAGTATTAATTTGTGCTACATAATAATAAGGTAACCAATTGTCTGTGTTTACATTGGCTATACGCTCAAACAGATTGGCTGCTTCATTTGTTTTTTGTTGCCCCCATAACTCAAAGGCCTTTTGCATGCCCTTAGTGTATTGGTCTTGCGCGGCTACTAATCCCGTGATTAAAAGTAATACGATTGTAATTTGTTTTTTCATGATAATATAATTTTAATTAAATTGATACCTCAAAACTCTATATTTTTACACCTTTTTAGAAAAAAGAACTACCGAACTGTACAATTTTGATACTGAATTGTATGTTAGTATCATATCGTAACTAAAACAAATACATGAATAATAACCAAAGACTTAAAATTGGAGAAGGAAAAATTAGTGGATATATTGCAATATTCTTAGCAATATTAGCTTTAGGCGCAGTAATTTGTGCTTATTTTCCTGAATTTTTTACCACATCAGATTTCAGAGATTTATACACACCGCAATTTGTAAAATGGATTTTACTAGGAGTACTTACCGTATCTTTTGGTTTTGCAATTACCAGTGTATTATTAAGTAAAACTAGCAAATACGGCTTTATAGCAACCATACTATTAGGGATCACTATTATCTTAGCTACTGGTTTACCCGAAACACAAACAATAGCCTCAAAAAGTTTCTCTTTAGGATTAGATTGGTTACTATTAGACATCTTAATCTCAACAGTAATCTTTATTCCTATTGAGTTATTCTTACCCAAAAGACCCGAGCAATCTAAATTTCATGAAGAATGGCGTACAGATCTTGTTTACTTCGTAATTAGTCATTTATTAATACAAGTCACAGGAGTATTGGTACAACTACCTGCAGAAGCTCTTTTTAAAAATATGGGCTTAGCGAGTTTTCAAGCAACAATACAATCCATACATTTTATACCGCAACTCTTTTTAGCCTTATTAGTATCAGATTTATTTCAGTATACAGGACATTATATTTTTCATAAAGTACCCTATTTATGGCGATTTCATGCCGTACACCATTCTACCAAACATTTAGATTGGTTAGCAGGTTCTAGAACACATTTTATAGATTTAATTGCGGTAAGAGCCATATCATTTATTCCTATTTATGTATGCGGCTTTAGCTATTCTGTTTTTGCAACCTATATTGTTATTGTCTCCTTTCAGGCAGTTTTAGCACATTCTAATACTCGTATTAATTTTGGATGGTTCAAATATATTTTTGTAACCCCACAATTTCACCATTGGCATCATTCTGATAATCCTGATGCTTATGATAAGAACTTCGCAATTCATTTTCCATTTATTGATATGCTTTTTGGCACCTATTACCCTATGAAAGATACTTGGCCAGAAAGTACTGGTTTAGGAGATGTTTCTTTCCCAAAAGGCTTTGCCAAACAATTTGTATATCCTTTTAAAAACCCTAATAAAAATGAACCTTTGGAGGATGCTAGTGAGCGCTAGCTATTAATTTTTATTTTAGAATATTGTAAATCAATTAAATAACAGAAATAAAGTTATTATATTCGGGTTTGTTTTAATTTTTAGCAGAAATTTTCTCAAACGTAATGAAAAAACTTTTTTTAGATGATGTTAGAACTATTGAAATGATTTATGACAAATCAATGGAATCTGAATTTGATATTGTAAGAACATATTCTGAATTTGTTGAATATATAAAAAATAATGGACTTCCAGATTATATCAGTTTTGACAATGATCTAGGACTTGGAGAAAATGGTAATATTGCACCAGATGGACTTGCTGCTGCAAAATGGTTGGTTTATGATTCAGGATACGACTTACGAAATTTAAAATTCAAAGTGCATTCTGCTAATCCAGTTGCAGCTGAACAAATTAGGGGCTTGTTAAATAATTATATAAAACATCTAAACTCTATATAATAGAGTTCTTAAATGAACAAAATATATGAGTACTATAGAAATTAAGTAAATAGTATCACAAGCAAGAAAGATACCTACTTATGCCTGTAAAACTTTTAAAATAAGTCTCAATGAATGAAATAAAATCCAACAGAATTCAATCTATAGATATTTTAAGAGGTTTGGTTATGGTAATTATGGCATTAGACCATGTCCGCGATTACTTTCATATCAATGCATTAACCACCAATTTTCCAGAAAACTTAGCCACTACAACGCCTATTTTATTTTTCACTCGTTTTATCACACATTACTGTGCGCCTACATTTATTTTTCTTGCAGGTACATCTGCTTACTTATATGGGCAAAAACGAAATTCAAAACAGCTTTCTAAATTTTTAATTACCCGTGGTATATGGCTTGTTTTTGTAGAACTATTTATCATGACGTTTCTTTGGTGGTTTGATGTTTCTTTTGGTTTTTTTAACCTACAAGTTATTTGGGCTATTGGACTATGCATGGTCATTCTAGGAGTTGCAGTATACCTACCAAAACGGATTGTTCTTATCTTGGGATTACTTATTGTTTTTGGGCATAATGCTTTAGATAGCATTGTATTAGAAGGAAAGAGTACCACATCAATCTTATGGTATATCCTGCATCAGTCTAATTTTATTTCTATTTCTGATCATACTTTTGTATCATTTTTATACCCTATATTACCTTGGACTGGAGTGATCTTTTTAGGGTATAGTTTTGGACAATTATATACAACTGATTTTTCTGCAGCTACACGCAAAAAATGGCTTTTGTATATTGGTCTAGGTGCTATAACACTATTTTTTATTTTAAGAGGTGCTAATGTTTATGCAAATCTATTGCCATGGGAAACCCAAGAAACCACAGCAAAAACTATTATTTCATTTTTTAACCTTACCAAATACCCTCCATCATTAGACTACCTCTTAATAACCTTAGGACCTGCGCTATTATTTTTATATGCTATTGAGAACATACAAAATAAGCTTACAGATTTCTTTTTAGTATTTGGTAGGGTTCCCTTTTTCTACTATGTGTTACATGTATTTATCATCCATATCGCTGCTATTTTAGTACTTCTTATTGCTGGTAAAGATTGGACCCTGATGATCTTAACTTTTGATAAGTTTATGGATCCAAACATATTAACTGGCTATGGGTATTCGCTAAGTGTGGTATATCTCATTTGGATTGGAATTGTGCTCCTACTCTACCCAATTTGCAGAAGGTATATGCGCTATAAAGCAAGTCATAAAGACAAATGGTGGTTAAGTTATTTATAAAACACTCTAGCAAAGGGATACAAAGCAAATGAAAAGAGATGAAAAAATTAATTTGAATTAGCAGAAAATCTCAGTGCATTTAAATCTTGCATACAGAGTTAAATTGTTCTATTTCCACTAATTTTGTGCTATGATCAGAACTTTTCAATTACGAATTTCTTTAAAAGAAGAAGCAATAGATGGCATTCTCCTAAAAAAAGCAGCAAGACATGTAGGTGCTTCTGAAGAAGAAGTTGTGGTAAAAGTACTTCGGAAATCTATAGATTCTCGTAAACCAAGAATTTATTTTAATTATAAACTAGAAGTTTACATTAGAGAAAAACCTCCTGAAAAACCAGATTATACGTTTAAGTATAAAGATGTTTCTAAAGCTAAAGAGGTTCATATTATTGGTTTTGGTCCTGCGGGGATGTGGGCTGCCCTCCGATGTTTAGAATTAGGGTTTAAACCAGTTGTTTTAGAGCGAGGAAAAAATGTACAAGACCGCAGAAGAGATTTAAAAGCAATTAACCAAGAGCATACTGTTGGCGTAGATTCTAACTACTGCTATGGAGAAGGCGGTGCAGGTACATATTCTGATGGTAAACTATATACTCGTAGTTTAAAGCGCGGTAATGTTCGCCGTATTTTTGAAAGTTTGGTACATCATGGTGCTACAGCACAAATTTTAGTGGATGCACATCCTCATATTGGAACGAATAAACTGCCTAAAATTGTACAGAATATTAGAGAAACCATCCTAAAACATGGTGGAGAAGTTCATTTTGAAAGCCGAGTAATCGATTTTACGATAGAAAACAGCACAATCAAAGCCATCCAATTACAAGATGGCCAGGAAATGCTAACAAATCGTGTTATTTTGGCTACTGGACATTCAGCTCGCGATATTTTTCATCTATTAGATCAGAAAAAAATAGCTTTAAAAGCCAAGTCTTTTGCCATGGGGGTGCGGGTAGAACATCCGCAACATATTATAGACTCCATTCAATACCATTGTTCAGGTGATCGTAACGAACTTTTACCAGCCGCATCATACAGTTTAGTAGAACAAGTAAAAGGCAGAGGCGTATATTCTTTTTGTATGTGCCCTGGTGGTTTTATTGTTCCTGCTGCTACTGCTCCAGGTGAGGTAGTTGTTAATGGCATGTCCCCTTCTAAAAGAAATAATTTATTTGCAAATTCTGGAATTGTTGTAGAAATTAATGTAGAGGAAGATTTAAAGAAGTTTGAACGGTTTGGTGCCTTAAAAGGCTTAGAGTATCAAAAAAACTTAGAAAAGTTAGCTTTTACTTCTGGTGGACGCACACAGACGGCACCAGCACAACGTTTAACCGATTTTGTTGAAGGTAAATTATCAGATACGCTAAATCCAACTTCTTACCAACCCGGGTTAAATTCTGTTCCTATGCATTCCTTATTACCCAAATTGATAGGAAGTAGGTTACGCGGTGGTTTTGCCGCATTTGGAGAAAAAATGAGAGGTTATTATACCCAAGAAGCTAATATTATTGGTGTAGAGTCTAGAACCTCATCTCCCATAAATATTCCAAGAAAAGAAAACCTAGAACATCCAGAAATATCAGGTTTTTTTCCTTGCGGAGAAGGTGGTGGCTATGCTGGCGGGATTGTTTCTGCGGCTATGGATGGAGAACGATGCGCTGAAGCTGCAATTAGAGGACTGTAGCTGTTCCCTTCGGCTCCGCTCAGGACAAGGGTTGATGGTTGAAAATAATTTTTCTAAACCACTTAAACATAATAAACTTAGTACCTACATCCCTAAAGTCCCTTCAAGGGGACAATACTTTAATAAACTTATAAACTAGCGTATAAACTCATAAACAATTTAACAGTTCAACAAGTAAACGATTCAACAATTTTTCTAAACGAAACATAAACTCATAACCCCTTTAAAATAAACTTATAACATTGCTAACCCTAATTTCTACACCCCTAAAACCCCCAAAGGGGACAATACTTTAATAAACTTATAAACTAGCGTATAAACTCATAAACAATTTAATAGTTCAACAAGTAAACGATTCAACAATTTTTCTAGACGAAACATAAACTCATAACCCCTTTAAAATAAACTTATAACCTTGCTAACCTTAATTTCTACACCCCTAAAATCCCCTCAAGGGGACAATAACTCTCATATAAACTTAGTACTTGATAATATAAATCTATAAACTCCTAAACTAATAAACACTAAAACGTTTTAAACTCCTAAACTTAAAACACAAATAAACTTTTTAAACTTATAAACTCACCAAGCAATTACCATAATAATACAGTAATTTTACAATCCGTATGATTTCAAATAAATGGAAGAAAAAAAAACAACCAGAATAAACAAATATTTAAGCGAAGTTGGCTATTGCTCTCGCCGAGCAGCTGATAAATTAATTGATCAAGGGAGAGTAACTATTAATGGTAAAGTACCCGAAATGGGCACTAAAATTAGTACTGGAGATGAAGTTAGGGTTGACGGCGAATTAATTTCAAAAGCGGATCACAAAAAAAACATATACCTAGCTTTTAATAAACCAGTAGGCATTGTTTGTACTACAGATACTGGTGTAGAAAAAGATAATATTATAGATTTCATTAATTACCCTGAACGTATTTTCCCTATTGGAAGGTTAGATAAACCTAGCGAAGGCCTAATTTTTATGACGAATGATGGGGATATCGTAAATAAAATTCTTAGAGCCAGAAACAACCATGAGAAAGAATATATTGTTTCGGTAAACAAACCCATTAACACAGATTTTGTTCGTAAAATGAGTGTGGGTGTTCCTATTCTCAATACCGTTACAAGACCTTGCAAGGTTAGCATGATAGATCGGTATACATTCAGCATTGTATTAACACAAGGTTTAAATAGACAAATTCGTAGAATGTGTGAATATTTAGGGTATCGTGTAAAAAGATTACAACGCATCCGGATTATGAATATAGAATTGGATGTTCCTGTTGGTAAATGGAGAGATCTTACCAAAGCTGAATTAAAAGAAATAAACAGACTTGTAGAAGCATCTTCTAAAACACACGATTAGATTTAAACGAAAAACGCCAATATCATTATTGATGATATTGGCGTCCATAAATTATTTTATGTGTACTACCACAAGTGGTGTACTTCTTTTTTAATATATTTTTCGTAAATCTCTTTTACTTTCGCATACTCATCAGCACTTAGTTTAGAAGCATTAGCTGCTGCTATATTGCTTTTTACTTGTGCTAAAGAAGATGCCCCTGGTATTACACAACTTACAGCATCATCCGTTAAAACCCATTGTAATGCTTTATGAATGAGGTTTTCATTTTCTCCAAAAACTTTTTTCAACTCTTCAACTGCCAATAAACCTAGATCAAAATTTACACCAGAAAAAGTCTCCCCTTTATCAAAACTAGCACCATCTCTATTAAAATTTCTATGATCTTCTTTATCAAAAGACGAAGTTGCTGAAAACTTGCCTGTTAACAATCCACTCGCCAAAGGAACACGAGCCAATATACCAACATTTTTCTTTTTAGCTTCTTTAAAAAATAATTCAGAAGGTCTTTGTCTAAACATATTATAAATAATCTGTACCGTACTCACCCCTTCAAACTCAATAGCTTTTAAAGCATCTTCTATCTTTTCTACACTAACTCCATAGTTTCTAATTTTCCCTTCTTGCATTAAGGTATCAAATAATTCAAAAATTTCTGGACGGTAATACACTTCTCTTGGCGGACAATGTAATTGTATTAAATCAATACGCTCTACTCCTAAATTAGTAAGACTATCTTCAACAAATTTTCTTAATACATCAACTTGGTATGCTTTATTATTGTGCGGGTTTAATTGTCTTCCACACTTCGTAGCAATAAAAACTTCTTCAGACCTAGAACGAACTATTTTACCTACAGTTTGCTCGCTAAGTTTATCGCTATACACATCCGCAGTATCAATAAAATTAATACCATTATCTATAGCTGTATTAATAATTTCTTCTGCATTAGCATGGTTGTATGGAGAACCCCATTTACCACCAACTTGCCATGTACCTAAACTTATTTCTGATACTTTAAGGTTAGTTTTTCCTAATACTCTATATTCCATATTCTTATTTTTAGTGTAGCGCAAATATAAAAGATTGCGATAGTTATAAAATATGATCCATATAGACTTTAAGATATTTTAACTTTTTAATAATTATGAAACGGATCAACTTATCAATTCATAATCAACTACCTTTGCTACATACATATATTATATGACATTTAAAGATTTAGGTCTAGCCACCCCTATACTAAAGGCATTAGAAGCACAAGGTTATACCAACCCAACCCCTATACAAGAACAAGCCATTCCTATTTTATTACAAGGAAAAGACCTTTTAGGCGTTGCGCAAACTGGAACAGGAAAAACTGCAGCTTTTGGCATTCCAATTCTACATCATTTATACCATGCAAAACAAAATGGAAAAAGAACTATAAAGGCATTGGTGGTTACCCCTACAAGAGAACTAGCCATACAAATTGGAGAAAGTTTTACTGATTATGGTAAATTTACTGGTATTAAAAACACTGTGATTTTTGGCGGAGTTAAACAAGGAAAACAGGTGGCTGAATTACGAAAAGGAATAGACATTTTAGTGGCAACACCTGGGCGCCTTTTAGATTTAATGAACCAAGGCTTTATTTCTTTACGCGATATAGAATTTGCTGTATTAGATGAAGCTGACCAAATGCTAGACATGGGTTTCATCCATGATATTAAGAAAATCATTGCCAAATTACCTCCAAAAAGACAATCGCTTTTCTTTTCTGCAACAATGCCAAAAACAATAGTAGAATTATCACGAAAAATTTTAGGTGATTTTGAACAGGTTACCATTAAACCAAAACAGGCTACCGCAGAAAAGGTAGCACAAGCACTTTACTATGTTGCTAAAAGTGATAAAGTTAAATTACTAATTCATTTAATTGAAACGAAAGCTAGTGATGCCGTATTAGTTTTTTCTAGAACAAAACATGGGGCTAATAAAATTGTAAAACTTTTAGGTAGGGCAGAAATTGCAGCAGCCGCAATTCACGGAAATAAATCGCAAACTGCAAGGCAAAATGCTTTAGGTGATTTTAAAAATGGAAAGTTAAAGGTACTTATAGCAACAGATATTGCTGCTAGAGGTATAGATGTAGATCAATTATCATTAGTCATCAATTATGATTTACCCAATGTGCCAGAAACTTATGTACACCGTATTGGGAGGACAGGTAGAGCAGAAGCTAGTGGTATAGCACTTTCTTTTTGTGATGTTGAAGAACGACCTTATTTAAGAGATATTGAGAAATTAATACGTCAAAAAGTACCCGTAATTTCAGAGCATCCCTATGTTGATGAAACTAAAGAAACACAAAAGCATACAAAAAAACCAAAACATAACACTCAAAATAGATCTAAAAACAAATCCAACAAGAAAAAATCCAATAACCGTAATCGGATTACTAACAAAAAATTATAATATTTCTTACATAAAATTTGTAGGAAAAATAATTTATCGTTCTTTTGTTCGTTGTATATGTGTACAAAAACAAATTGTTTAAGTACGGCATACCCACCTAACACCTACAAATGACAAGAGAAGAGCAATTGATATACTGTAAAAAGTGTATAAATCGTAAATTAGATAAGGAACAAGATGTTCTATGTGGTTTAACAGATCAAAAAGCAGATTTTAACCCTACATGTCCTCACTTTATTCTAGACACATCTATAACTGCTCATTTAGATAATAAGGAGTCTATAAGTCATAAAGCAGTTTTACCTACCCTTTCTAAAAAATCTTTACACAAAATAAAAGAGGAACAAGATTATAAAATGGCATTATTTGGGGGCATATCTGTAGGTATATTATGTGCTATATTATGGGCAACTATTGTAGTTTCTAGTGGTTATCAAATAGGATATTTAGCATTTGTTGTAGGAATTATTATAGGGTATTCTATTCGCCTTTTTGGTAATGGAGTAGAGCAAGTATTTGGTATTACTGGCGCTATAGTGGCAGTTTGTAGTTGTATATTAGGAAATTTTTTTAGCATTATAGGCAGTAATGCTTGTCAAAACGGGCTTGGGTATGTAGAATCCTTATTGTTCTTTGACTATGCAAATATTTTTCCGTTACTCTCCAAAACTTTTAGTTATGCAGACTTACTATTTTATGGAATTGCATCGTATTTAGGATATAAATTTGCTTTCCGAAAATTATCTAAAAAAGAAATCGCTTTTTTAGAAAAATAACTCGCCTGATATTTTTTAAAAGTACTTACAAAGGTTTTTAGACTTAAAAATTGTAATTTGTAGTATGAATTATATAATTATTTATATCCTATATCTTATGAATACCGCAACGCTATTTAATTTTAATGCCGAAAGTGATATTTCTAATTGGTATGTAATTAATGACGGCGTTATGGGTGGTGTTTCATCTGCTATTTTTTCTTTAAATAATGATGGCTATGGGGAATTTAAAGGGCATGTTTCTTTAGAAAATAATGGAGGGTTTGCTTCTGTACGATTTCGAAATCAGATAAAAGAGCTTACAAATTATAAAAAAGTTGTTTTAAAAGTTAAGGGCGATAAAAAATCATATCAATTTAGAATTAAATCTGGTAAAAGTGATAGACATTCTTATATTGGAAATTTTGCTACTACTGGTGAATGGCAGACTATCTCAATTAATTTCTCCCAAATGTATCCTGCTTTTAGAGGTAGAAAATTAGCTATTCCAAATTATGATGGAAAAGAAATAAATGAAATAGCCTTTTTAATTGGGAATAAAAAAGAAGAAGATTTTATTTTATTAATAGACCATATCTACCTTGAATAAAAAAACTTTTTTATAATTTATGATATCTCTTTATCAAGAATTAGATAAAACTAGAGTTTATCTTTAACTAAATTATACTTTTATCTTTGATAAAAAACAACTCATGAAAGCTATAAGAATCAATATATATTTATGCATCTTTAGCGTTTTAATAGTAGTGTCATGTGGAAATAGAAATGTAGAACCCGCAGAACAAACTCCTATGGTAGCGAGATCAAAAATTGTGTTTACAGCAATTGGAGACGTTCCTTATACTAGTGAACAACGTAATGATCTTGTGGAAATGGTGGCCAAACACAATGCACAAAATACATCAGAATTTATAATTCATGTTGGTGATATTACGCCTGGTGGAACGCCCTGTGACACATCTATTTATAAGGACGTTAGCGCTATTCTTTCCGATTTTTCAGCACCTACTTTTGTGGTTTTAGGTGATAATGAATATAACGATTGTATTGATCCTATAACAGGACTTGAAAATTGGAATAGGTATTTTTTACCATTTAATACAAAACCTAATTTTTTACATAAAATTAGCTATCAAACAGAACGCTTAGAAAACTTCAGTTGGATACAAGATAATGTATTATTTATAGCAATAAATTTGGTAGGTGGTAGAATACACGATGCAGAAGAATGGCAAAAAAGACTTACCGATGATGCTAATTGGGTAACGCAACTTTTAACAGACTATAAAGATGAAGCAATTGCAACGGTACTATTTGCTCACGCCAATATTGTAAATTTTGAGCCAGAAAAATATAATACGTTTACAACACAATTCCGAAAGTCTGCTAAGATGTATGATAAACCAATCTTATTTTTAAATGGCGATGGACATTTTTGGATTAATGATACGCCTTATGAAGAAAAAAACATCCATAGAGTCCAAATCATTGGTGGTTCAAGAGCTGTACAAGTAACCGTAGATCCTTCATTAGAAAATCCATTTTTATTTGATACTAATTTTTTAGAGTAAGGTGTTCCTTTTGTAAATTATATTGTATTACTCATATTTTTACTGCATTTAAAAAAGCGAGTCATATAATTAGTTTAACATGCTTTAAAGATTATCTAGCTGGTTGGTTTTTTTATCTTTACTAATAGTCCAAAAGAAACCTACAAAAAAGAAACTGTCTGCTGGTGGCGTAATAGCCCTTCTATCAAATTGATTTTGTGCATTAGGTGTATTAGCATACTGATACCCATTGACATTATTAAAACCCAAAACATTATTTACTGATGCGTATAGTATTTTTTGCGGAGAAATTAAATATGCCCAGTTTATACTTACATTATTAAAAGGCTTTGTTTTTTCTGCTAAAAAAGCAGTTGTATTTGGATTATCGTATGATCTTCCTGAAGCAAAATTATATGATAAACCTACTTGGGATCGTAAACTATCTATCCAATATTTAGTGATAAACGAAAAATTATGTTTAGCAGCAAAAGTTGGTGTAGCTTGTGTTCTAAAATTCAGGTAATCTCTTTCTGTATCCAAAAAAGAATAGGAAACCCAATAATCTAGATTTTTAATATTTTTATTATCGCGCCAAAAAAGATCTACCCCTCTCGCAAAACCTTTTCCTAGGTTATTAAAATTAGAATTAAACTGGGGGCGTTCTGTATCAAATTTAATTAAGTTAGTATAGTTCTTATAATATGCCTCCGCTCTAAATGTTTTTCCATTTCCTGTATATTGGTAATTTAAAATATAATGAGTCGTTTTTTCTGATTGTAAACTTTTATCAAACTTTAAATAATCATTAAATGGATTTTGATAAAAGTCTCCATAAGCAAAAGAAAATTGTCCTTTTTCACTGCTCTTGTAGGCCAAAGAAATTCTAGGAGAGAAGTTAAAATCTTTTAAAACCTGACTATACTCACCTCTTGCACCAAATTTAATCGCAAAACTATTGCTGAAAAAGAAATCAGCTTCAGTGTATGCCGCACTTAAATTATCTTTTACTTCAGTTTCGGCTATAAAATTATTATTTCCTTCAAAAATATCTGCATAATTAGTATTAAAATGTTCAATTCCAATATTAAGTTTAAACTTATTACTAATTTTTTTTCTTGCTTTTACTTTAACATGTGCTGCATTTTCTTGTGTTCTTATTCTATCTTCAATAATTCCTATTTTATTCTCATCATAAGAAATACTTGCTCCCGAAGATAAGACCCAATTATTCTCAAAAAAGTACTTATAGGTGCTGTTAAAATAAATATTATTGTTTTTTAATTTAAACCTAACGAAGTCCTCAAAATTAATATCCTCTTGACTAATGTCTAAATTACTATGGTTAAAGTTAGTATACACCTTAAAAACACTTTTATCTTGTATGTTTCTATATACAGCTTCACCAGAAATAGATTCAAATGGTTTATTCCATGCAATACCCTGATCGGACGGTATTAAACTCTCATACGGTGCTAAATTAATATATGAAGTATTTACACTTAAAGATTGATTTTTCCACATCTCAGTATGCCCTACTCCACCTCCAACTGACATTATAGAGATATCAGTTTTTTCTTGATCTGGTAAATCTGTAGTATTTAAAAGCAACACACTAGAAAGTGCCTGTCCGTACTCTGCTGAATACCCCCCAGTACTAAAGGACATTCCTTTGAATAAAAAAGGAGAAAAACGACCTCTAGTTGGAATATTATTAGCTGTAGCATTAAAAGGCTGAAAAACACGTATACCATCTATAAATATTTGTGTTTCGCCTGCATCACCACCCCTTACAAATAAACGCCCATCTTCACTTACTGTAGATGTCCCAGGTAGTGTTTGTAAAGCTCCAACAAAGTCTCCTAAAGCGCCAGCGGTAGTAACAATATCTAACGGTTTTAATACGGAAACTTTAGAATTATCACCTGCTTCAAAAGTCCCAGCGGTTAAAGTAACTCCTGTTAATTCATTAATAGATTCTTGTAAAGTAATTTTTAAATCTTTTAAATACGAAACATCGCCTGCTTGTGTAAAAATCTCAAAAGAAACCATTGAAACAATTAAATTTTGAGTTCCAGTTTCTGAAGTTATAAAAGAAAAATTTCCATTTTCGTCAGTAGAAGTTCCATCATAAGTATCTTCTAAATATACATTTGCACCAACAATTGGTTGCTGTTTTTTATTGGTTACTGTTCCAGAAATAGTATGTTGAGCAGTTGCCTGTAATATGCTGCAAAGTAGTAAAAGAGTGGTAATTGTTTTCATGATATTATTTTTGTTTGACACAAAAGTGGCTTACAAAAACAAACTCACATAAAAGGAAATACTGAATTGCCGATTTTTACTTCTGAAATGTAAAAAACGGGTTCTATGCTAAAAATAATACACATAAAAAAAGCCTAGCTGCAAATGCAACTAGGCTTTTTAATGATTAAAAAATCTTTTATTAATTACGTGGCTCACCTATTTGAGTACCAATAACACTAGCATCTGGCTGTGTAATTACTGGGCAATTGATGATTGCTCCAGTAGCAGTTAATAAGTTAGATAATGCATTATCTAAAGGCTCTGGATTTCCATTTCCTCTAAAGTTAATTAATGTACCATCAGCTAAAAGATCATTAATTTGACCAAAACTTCTTAAGATTGGACGATCAGCTTCTGGAACTGTAAATTCAGTAATATGTGCATCCCACATTGGAGAATATAAATCATTACTTGGATCGATTGGGAATGTATTTGTTGGATCTTGTACTTGTCTATCACTTGCAGAAGCAGCATTTAAACCTTGTACTCCAAAACCATCTCCGTTATCAAAAGTTCTACCGTTAGCGGTTGGGCTAAAAGGTAACATAGAACCTCCTGGGAATAAACCAAATGTTGGTAAGTTTGCTAATCTTGGTGCAAAAACTCCTAATTCAATTGTTGCTGGTGCAGGATCAGAAGTATCTGTAACAAGGTGGAAATAGTAAGGTCTTTCTTCATGCCATCCATCTAAAAGTTGCATAACAACTGATGCTCTTTCTGGAGCAAAGTTAGGATTGTTAAAATCATCCTCATCTTCTTGTGCATTTCCATTTGGATTTGGAATTCTATCATGAATACCAGTACTATTTGCTACCATTTGAGCGTTAATTACAATTCCACTAGGTAATACTACATAAGAAGACCAAGCGGCATCTGCAATTGCTCCAGGATTAACTGCTGCTGGTGGAAAAGCATCTAATATCCCATCGCCAGAACCTGCTCCTGCTACTAAAGATCTTTTTGGAGAAAAATCAACAGATCCTTCAAAAATAAGTCTACCATCTTCTGTAAATGTTGCATTTTGAACTCCATCAGAACCGAGTGCATTAGCCATTCTTGGTGCAAAAATAAGACCCATTTCTACAGCCATATCTCTATCAGAAGATTCTGTAATTACGTAGTAACATTCTCTTGGTCCATTAGGCGTAGTTTCCCACCCTTTAAACATAGGGAATCTTCCAGTTGGTCCTGCAGGAACAACAGATCTATCTGTTCTAAAATCAATACCTAAAACACTAGGTAAGAAAACGTTTTGTGCAGCTGTAAAAGTAAGTGCTGGATTTTCAGCATCATAAGGAACTCCTCCATCTTCTTCAATACTTGCTAATAATAATTCTGCTTCTGTAGCCTCTACGTCTGGTGCATCTGGTGCATCTACTACTGGATTTTTAGTACACGCTACAAACATTGTAGTCGCTACCATTCCTAAAAATAATGTTCTTAAATTTTTCATGTTCAATTTTTAAATGTTGTTATATTTCTATTGTGTTATTCTTATTTTTTTTAATTCAAAAGGCCTAAATATGAATTACTAGTTGAGACAGGAATACATAAAAGTACTTACACTAATATTTTGCATCACATGTGTTAAAATTTTTAAATAACTGAAAATCAATTAGTTGAAAAGATTATTTTAACATGTTAAAAAAAAGCCAAAAAAAAATATAGCCAAAAACAAGAATTTTATTACAAAAACGAAACCTAAAAAGAATAACTTGTTGATACTTCTGTGATAGTTATTATCTATTAATATATGCTACTTATTAAAAATTACGGGCGTATTTATAAATTCCATCAAGTAACTAAAATATCAGAAGAGAAAAATTAGTCATAAGCATTAAAAAATAGTATTGGTATTGGTAGAAAAATATGATCACGATGCTACCTATTATATAATGTATTGTAATCCAAATAAAATATTATAGATTTTTTGCATTTTAAACATTCTTTCATGGTCTTCTATATATCGTAAGTAAGATTAGAGATGGTATAACAAATCTTATATCTATTTATACATGTACTTGTTATGGTATTATAATAACAAGGAAAAAGTTTAGTCATAAATGACAATAAATAAAAGGAGCAATAAACCTTATTCTGAAAAATAAGTTGAATTTATGGTAAAAATGGTACTAAAAGAGGTTTATAACAAGTATAAAATATAATATAAGCAGTCTAAAATTTGAAGAGGTACTCTTTAAAATAGTTGCTGAAAATTTAGAAAGCATATACAATAAAGAGTAAAACCTCTCTTATACAAATATAATTCTGATCAACTTACTTTACTATTCATAAAATTAAAAACTAAAAAAGTTCACATAGATATCATGACAATATCATTTTTGTATTCTAATTACATAAAGTTATTGAGGAGTAAATTTTTAACTTTTATATTTAAGAAACATAATATACTGTAAATCAAATTATTAAAGTATAAAAATAGAATTTAACAGTTTTAAGATGTAAGAAGCTGCTACTATTCTTGTCTGATTAAGTAGTTCATTTTTAACCATTTAATCGATATGTTTTAAAAAATTGACTTGTTGAAATCAAAAATGAATTTTTAATAATGAATAATAAATTATCAAAAAGGTACTCTCTTTACTAGGAGATACCACATAAATACATAATGAAAGAGAAATTAAAGTAAAAGTTTGTGATTGTTTTTTGTTTGTTTAAAAGCCTTGTTACGTATAAGTATGTAGCAGGGCTTTTTACAAAAATTATTTAAACATAAAGTTTATAGTTTTATTATTGTAAAAAATTATAGTTCTGTTATATAGTTTTTTAATTTTTGATTTATAATACAGATACAAATGACTATTACACAATTACAATACGTACTAGCAGTAGCAGAATTTAAAAACTTTACTTTAGCTGCCGAAAAGAGCTTTGTAACGCAGCCTACTTTAAGCATGCAAGTACAAAAACTTGAAGATGAATTGGATATTCAAATTTTTGATCGTTCTAAAAAACCCATCGCAATTACAGAAGTTGGTGAAAAAATTATCATTCAAGCTAAAAATGTTGTAAACGAGGCAAGTAGAATTAAAGATATTGTTGATCAAGAAAAAGGATTTATTGGTGGAGAATTTACGCTTGGTATTATTCCTACAGTAATGCCCACATTACTCCCTATGTTTTTAAATACCTTTATAAAAAAGTATCCCAGAGTAAATCTTATTATAAAAGAACAAAATACCTCAGATTTAATTAGAAATGTACAAGATGGTTACATTGATGCTGGTATAGCAGTAACACCATTAGAAATAGAGTTTATAAAAGAGCGTCCTTTATATTATGAACCTTTTGTTGGTTATATCCCTAATAATCATAAATTAAATAATAATTTAGAACTAAATACTTCTGATCTAGATATTAACGATGTGCTTTTACTACAAGACGGTCACTGCTTTAGAGACAGTGTTTTAAATCTTTGCAAATCTTCTAAAAATTCTAGAGAAGAACACTTTCAACTACAAAGCGGTAGTTTTGAAACCTTAATTAATTTAGCAGATGAAGGTATGGGTATGACACTTTTACCCTTTTTAAATACCTTAAGTTTGGATGATACAAGACAAAGCAATTTAAAACACTTTACAAAACCTTCTCCTGCAAGAGAAGTAAGTCTTATTTATCATAAAAGTGAATTAAAAATTCAAATTACTGAAGCTATAAAAGATGTTATTTCTAGTATTGTAAGGGGGGCTATAGCTTTTCAAGATGTTGAAATTATAAGTCCTGTAAACAAAAAACAAAGCCACTTTTAAAGTGGCTTATTTTTTTATTTTAAATAAATGATGCTTTGTTCCAACTCTGGCTTATCTGTAACAAATTGTATTAACCAGGAGTGTAATTCTTCTATTTCTTCTGGTAATAAAAAAGAAATTGCTTTTTCAAGTTCTTTACAAAATAATTTAGTATCAAAACTAACTTTTTTAAGTACTATTTTTGAGTATTCTAACATACTTTGCGTCATATGATATATTACGTTTAGATTAGTGTTACTAATTTAGCAAAAAAAGTTAAACAAAAAAGTTAAACAAAATTTTTTAACATAAAATTAGAAAAATAGCAAAAATTGAAAAATATAATTATTGTCATCTGCTTTATTTTAACACTAATTAGTTGTTCTAGTGGTAAAAAAAGAAAAATCAGTAAGCTTACGAATCAGATATTAAAAGAGGAATTCTATGAAAATCAATTTACTGGACTCCTAATTTTTGATCCAGTTACGAATGATACGCTTTATAAAAACAATAGTTCTAAATATTTTACTCCTGCAAGTACTATAAAAATCTTTAGTCTTTTTAGTGGTTTACAACTTTTACCCAAAAAAATACCCACCTTAAAATATATCACTATTAATGATACACTATATATAGAAGGAACCGGAAACCCAACTACATTGCATCCATATTTTAAAGATAGTAGTTGTATTAATTTTTTACGCCCCTATAAAAATATTGCTTTATCTGTACATCATTTTCAAGAAAACAGGTATGGTCCTGGTTGGGCCTGGGAAGATTACCAATATGGTTTTCAAACAGAGAGGAATAGTCTTCCATTATATGGCAATGTAATTAAAGTGCACAAAACAAATTCATTACAGGTTAGCCCTTCTTATTTTAAGAAAAATGTGCGTTTCCATAAAGGTGCAATCCGCAGAAAAGAAGATACCAATACCTTCTATTATAACTATGCTAAAAAGGATACGCTAACTATCCCTTTTAAAGTTAATGCAGTTATTACTCAAAAATTATTAGAAGAAATCTTAAAAAAAGAAATACGCCTTATCACAAATTTTCCTAAAGGGAATAAAAAAATAGTGTATGGTATAGCCACAGATTCTATTTACAAAAGAATGATGCTAGAGAGTGATAATTTTCTAGCAGAACAATTATTAATCACTGCATCATCTACAATTTCTGATACATTGCAGATCAATAAAGTAATTGATACTATTTTAAAGACACAACTAAAAGACTTAAAACAAGTACCGCGTTGGGTAGATGGTTCTGGGTTATCACGGTATAATTTAGCCACACCAGAAAATATGGTTCATGTATTACACAAATTGTATATGACTGTTCCTAAACAACAATTATTTAATTTATTCCCAGTAGGCGGAGTTTCCGGAACCTTAAAAAAATGGTATGCTGGTAATCCTGAACCCTATATTTATGCAAAAACAGGAAGCCTAGGAAATAATTATTCTATTTGCGGTTATTTAATTACTGCTTCAGGAAAAACGTTGATTTTTAGTTTTATGAACAATCATTATACTCAGCCCAGCATAGCTGTAAAAAAAAGGGCACAACTAATTTTTGAAAAAATTAGAGATACCTATTAAATTTTAACAAGTTCGGGTTTTAAGCTTTTTGAAAATTTTTGAAGTAGCAACTGTAATTTAGGTGCAATATAGGTCTCACAAAAAGGCTTTTGAGGGTTAGAATAATAGTAATTATGAAACATTTTATCAGACGGTTTAAAAGATACAAATGATAGCACTTTTGTAATTAACTTCTCCGGAAAATTATTTTGCATATTTTTTAGTATCCCTTCTATAATATCTTTATCTCCTTCTTTAAAAGTATACACTGCAGACCTATATTTATTTCGCATGGAATGATTTGCTGTACACTTATGTGTGTATAAATGTATTTTAATTAAATCTTCTAAGCTTATTTCGGGAGTATAATGTACAATAATTGCTTCAGAATAAGTACAATTGGTTCCATCTGATGCTACAAAACCTTGTGCTACAGCAACTACACCTCTAAGAGATTGAAATACAGCTTCTGTACACCAATGGCAGCCACCTCCTAATGCAATTTTAGATACAGATTTCATTTTTTATTCAACAAATAGTGCATTTAATTTTGCATACTGTAGTAGCATTATTGTTTTAGCATCTTTGATTTCGCCACTAGCCATCATCGCTATTGCTTTTTCAAAAGAATATTCTAAAACTTCTATATTTTCTGTTTCATCAGTGGCGCCCCCTCCTTGATATATTTTCATTTTATCTTCATATGCGCCAATAAAAAAATAGAGTATTTCTGTGACTGAACCAGGAGACATATAAGATTCAAACACTTTTTCTACTGTAGTAATCTCATATCCTGTTTCTTCTTCTACTTCCTTTTTAATACAGTCTTCTGGGTTATTGCCATCTAAAAGCCCAGCGCAAACCTCTATCATCATTCCGCTTTTATTACCATTTACATAAGTTGGCATTCTAAACTGTTTGGTTAAAATAACAGTTTTCTTTTTTTTATTATATAATAAAATAGCAGCTCCATTACCTCTATCATAGGCTTCTCGCTGTTGTTCTTCCCAAGTACCATCTTCTCTTTGGTATTCAAAGGTTACTTTGTTTAGTGTGTACCAATTATCTGATAATACTTCGTTTTTAATATTTCTTACTTTACCATTTTTCAAAATTTTCGTATTTAAACCGTTATTGCTTTATTTAAATACCTTCTAAAAGGCAACATTTCTTTATACACAGTGATTACTTTATCATTAAAATTATCTTGTAAAACCTCTTTCTTAGTTAAAGAACATACCACTGCAAATGTTTTATTTTTTAATAAATCAATATGCGGATGATCTTTAGCATAACCTTTTGGAGGTCTTATTAATTTTACATCTTCATATAAATCTCCAAAAGTAATTTTGAATGATTTTTTATTGATAATTTTTTTTAACTCTTCTCCATCATAATCAATAGCATCTCTTATACTCTTTAGGGTTTTAGCATCTGGACGCCATATTCCACCAGCAAAAAGAGATTCATTGATGCCTATTTGCACATAAAAATCTCCTGTATTTGGTGCTTTATCTAAACCTGCTCCAAAGTGATCTTTATAAACGGGTTTATTGGGATGAAATAATAAGTTATTATTAATTCTATTGATGCCCTTTTTCCCAGGAGTTGCATAATATTCAGAATCTATAGCAGCTAATTTACCATCCATTAGATCTAACCAACCAATATAAAAATCTCTTACTTCTTTATAACGTTTCCGGTTAGCATCCATCCATTCTTTTGAATTGTTTTTTTGAAGTTCTTCTAAAAAATTGAATAGGTTTATAAAACTCATATTTGAATTATATTATTTTGGCTTTTAAAAACTATATTTTTCAAAACTATTACTTTCATTAAGGTTAAAACTTTTTCATAAACTTATAAACTAGTGCGCAAAGCATAAACTCATAAACTTTTTTTAAACCTAATTAACTTTCCATTTATACCCCTAAAGTCCCCTCAAGGGGAAATTCTCTAAATGAACCCATACGTTAGTTTAGGATAAACTCATAATCTTTTTTCAATAAACTTATACACTACTATGGCAAATAAACTCATAACCTTTTCTATAAACTTATAAACTAGCGCTCAGCGCATAAACTCATAAACTCCTTAAAAAACTACTTTTTAACCCTAACGGTCCACTCAAAATTAAAGGTAGACACTACTACACCATCTGTATTTACACCTACAGATTTCATCCAAAACGTTTGCCCTTCTCCTGTTTCAATTGTTTTTTTAACGGCTTCCCCTATCAAATGACCATCTTCACAAGTAAAGGTTATTCTACCAGTTGCTTTTTTAGAAAAATTAGCATTATTATTAGCCACTAACATAGAAATACGCTGTCCACTTTCTTTAATTTGTGCAATTACCATAGCACCAGTACTTAACTCTGCTGCCATACCTTGTACTGCCCAAAACATAGATTTAAACGGATTTTGATTTACCCATCTATGTTTAACACTAACAATACATTTTTTTTTATCTATATGCTTTAAACGCACGCCACACCACCATGCAGATGGTAATTTTAAAAAAGTAAATGTGTTGAATTTGCTTGTAGACATTGCCATATTACGTATGATTTAATGCTAAAAATATGGAATAAAAAGGGTTATCAAAAATGAATAGGAAAAGATAATTAATTTGTTAATTTTATGTTAAATTATAGTACTTTGTTTTGCATAGTACCTTCTTTTAGCCATATATTTGCATAGTCAGCTATTATGTGATTACTAAATCTGATAAAAAATCATCAATTAAATTAACGATCAATACACAAAAAACAACTAATCTAAAAAACACGTTTTCTAAGAAATTAAAAGTCATGACAGAAACAGTATCAAAACACGAACGAAACTTATCGGCAATCATCCACGCCTCTACTTTTTCTAAATATTTTATTCCCTTCGGAAATTTCATCATTCCGCTTGTATTATGGACTGCAAATAAAAAGGAATACGAATATGTAGACTACAATGGAAAACAAGCTTTAAATTTTCAAATTAGCCTAGCGCTTTATGCAATTATTTTAAGTGTTGTAAGCATTCCTTTTTTTGTAGGCTTTATGCCAAATATTTTTGATTTTGGAAACAGCGGTTTCAATTTTCATTTTGATAGTAACTTTTTTAGAAATGGAAATTGGGTTTGGCCTTTAGGAATTTCTGGTTTATTACATGGCGCATTAACTATTGTTAATATTGTTTATACCATATTAGCAACTATTAAAACTAATGAAGGGGAACGTTTTAAATACCCTATCACTATAAAATTTATCAAATAAGTAATCAAAGAGGTACTCATCATACCTCATAAAAACAGTTTATTCATCACTCGGCAAAAACCGAGATTAAAAATCAATCAAAAAAGAATGTTTATTCATCAATCAAAAAACGAACAGTTAATCTATGCAGACCTCAACTACAAAAGCACAAGAAAAAAGCTTGTCCTATAAAAAACAGGCACGGCATAAAAAGCAAAAAGAAGATATGAATGTAGAAAATACAAAAGCACAAATGCGTAAAGGTGTGCTAGAATATTGCATATTATCTATCCTTAACGGAAATGACAAATATGCATCTGAAATTCTAGGCACTTTAAAAGATGCTAAAATGTTAGTCGTAGAAGGTACTATTTACCCATTACTCACTAGACTAAAAAACGCAGGACTATTAAATTACCGTTGGGAAGAATCCACATCTGGACCACCAAGAAAGTATTATACCCTTACCGAAACGGGTAAGCTGTTTCTAAAAGAATTAGATTCCACTTGGGATGAATTAAGAAATGCAACAAATCTTGTAACCAACAACAAAAACAATTAAAAATGAACAAGACAGTAAATATAAATCTCGCAAATATACTTTTTCATATAGATGAAGATGCGTACAATAAAATGAGACGCTATCTTGAAACTATAAAACGTTCTTTTGTAAATACTCCTGGGAACGATGAAATTTTAGCTGATATTGAAGCTAGAATTGCAGAACTTTTTCAAGAAAAATTAAAAGATGAACGCCAGGTAATTACACAAAAAGAAGTAGATGAAGTAATCGCTATTATGGGGCAACCCGAGGATTATCAGATAGATGAAGATATTTTTGATGATGAGCCAATTAGAGGCAATTCTGGAGAGAGAAGAAGAGTTAAAAAATTATATAGAGATGTAGAAACGAAGTATGTTGCCGGAGTTTCATCGGGCTTAGCGCATTATGCTAATGTAGACCCTATTTGGATTCGCATCTTATGGATTGTACTAACCATTTTTTCTGGTGGAGGTATTATTTTAATTTATGGACTTTTATGGATTTTAATTCCCGAAGCAGCTACAACTTCTCAAAAGCTAGACATGCGGGGGGAGGATATCAACATCAGCAATATAGAACGTAAGGTCAAGGAAGGCTTTGATGATGTTGCCCAAAAAATTAAGAACGTAGATTACGAACAAGTTGGTCAAAAAGTAAAAAGTAGTGGGAAAACTTTTTTTGATACTATTGGAGATATTATCATGTTTTTCTTTAAAGTAATTGCAAAGTTTATTGGTATCATACTCATATTTGTTGGTGCTGTTAGTATTATTGCATTACTTATTACATTGCCTTTAGGAATTATTCTAGATTCTGTGCATTTTCCAGGGGTAAATTTTTATCAGATAGCCGATGTTACTAATACTCCTATATGGTTAACCTCCATTTTTGTGTTTTTTATTACAGCAATTCCGCTATTCTTTTTACTCTATTTAGGTTTAAAAATATTGGTAAAAAACTTAAAATCTATTGGTGCAATAGCCAAATTTTCTTTACTAGGTTTATGGTTAATTTCTTTGATAGCTTTAATTGTATTAGGCATTAGACAGGGTACTGAAAGAGCTTACCAAGGCAGTTCTACAAATAAAACAGAATTATTTGTAGAAAATGCGCAAGAACCTGTACACATAAAAATTTCATCTTCTAATGATCAAGGAATTCATGACACTATGAATCTTGGAAATTTAAAAGTATACGAAGATGCCAATGGAAATGAGATGTTATTATCTAATGATGTGAGGTATAATATAAAAAAATCTCAAGATTCTATCATACGAATTCAATTGCATAAAGAAGCAAGAGGAAGGTCTTTTAAGAACGCTAGAGAAACAGCAGAAAAAATAGACTATTCCTATCAGGTAAAAGGCAATGCCATTTATTTAAATAGTTTTTTAAGTACCGAAAAATCAAATAAGTTTAAAGATCAAGAAGTTATTGTAACCCTATATATTCCTGAGGGAATTGCGGTATCGTATGATTTAGAAAAAACTAATGGGTACCGTATCAGAAATAATAATGATAAAAACATGCATGGGCGAAAAATCCAAGATTATAATTGGAAAATGGGAGCAGATGGAGAATTTAAATGTTTAGATTGTCCAGAAAAAATAGAAGAAGACGATACTGAAAATAGAATTAGAATTGACAAAAATGGTATTGATATTAATATTAATGAAAATGGAGAACGCAATAAAGTACAAATAAATGAGAACGGAATTAATATTGATATTAATGAGGATGGAGAGTCTGTAAAAATGAAAATTAATGAAGAGGGCGTAAAAATAGAAAATAATGAAAATGACTAAATCCGTTTAGAAGCTGCTCATCACAATTCAGCATCATAATACTACAACTCAGTAATTAAAAGTATAGCAATACAAATAAAAACAGCAATTTTACATCAATCATTTATCCTGAACTTGTTTCAGGAATTAAAACAACAATCAACTAGCTGTCTTGTGTAATATCAGGACAGCATAAAAACAAAAAACAATCATGACAACACTTGCAAGAATCGTAATCGCATTAGCCCTATCAGTATTCGTATCATCATGTAATATTGATATTAATTTAGGTAGTGGTATTAAAGGAAATGGTACCGTAGTAAAAGATACAAGAACAGTATCTGATGATTTTACTGCTATTTCAGTATCGGAAGGTTTAGAAGCTATTATTACACAAGCAGATGAATTTAATATAGAAGTAGAAGCAGATGAAAATATTATAGATTTAATTGAAACCGAAATAAAAAACGGGAAATTACGTATTCATTCTTCTAAAAATATAGGTAGCGCCACAAAAAAGATATATGTTTCTTTACCAAATATCAATACTTTAAAAAGCTCTAGTGGCGCACAATTAAAAGTTATCAATACTATAAATAGTGATATTTTAGAAATTGGTGCCAGTAGCGGTGCTCAAATAAATGCCGAAATAATTGCGACATCACTAGATATTGATGCTAGTAGCGGTGCTCATATTAAATTAAGTGGTAAAACAGATACTGCCTCTTTAGATGTGAGCAGTGGCGGTAGGATAAGGGCTAAAGATTTAACAGCTAAAGTATGTGATGCAGAGGCAAGTAGTGGTGGTAACGCATCTATTGATGTTACAGATAACTTAACTGCTGAAGCTAGTAGCGGTGGAAATATTACCTACTATGGAGACGCTAGTGCTGATACTAAAAAACACGTTTCTGGTAGTGTAAACCACAGAAATTAGACACTTATTTATCAACTAACCAAAAACAAAAAGCCCACTATTGTCATAGTGGGCTTTCTTATATAAAATTTGTCTGCTCCTTAAAATAGACTAACATTAAATAGATTTATTAATCAAAACAACTATTATTACGATAAAAGCTATAACGTAGATAGTCCCCTAATTGCTTTTTTCTGTATCATGCGCTAAAACTTTTTCTAAACTTATTTGATAATTAGTAATGATAGCATCAAAAACAAAATTGATTTCCATGGAAGGGTTTTCAAAATTAATTTCAAATAACTTTATACCTTCCCATAAAAAATCTCTGGTTTTATTTAAAATATTTAAATGCTTATTTTCTAATGCAACCAATTCATGCCATCGGTTGTTCAATTTACTTTCTTTATGCGTAATACCTTGTGTTTTTAAATCAACATTCGTTTTTATAACTTCATTTAAAAGTATTACAAGCGCATTATAATTACTGTTATTATGAAAAAGATCTTTAAAAATCTGATGTATATTTTTAACATATTCTTCAAAAAATCGATTTTGATTTTCAATAATTAATGCTAATTTATAAGGTGTAATTTCATTAGCACCACAATAAATAGTAGATTTTCTATTTTTAAAAGAAAAATCGTTCACAAAGGTGTTTTGCATTTCGGTAATAAGATGGAGGTTATCTTCCCACAGCTGATATTTATTTTTTATATCCTCTGAAGTAAAAGAAATCTTTTTTAGCTTTCCAATATAATACATGCTTAGCATAGACATTATTTCTTTAGAAGTGTGGTGCTTTGCTCTCCTGAATTCATGAGTAGCATCTCTCCCAGCATTATCTTCAACAATTTTATTGCCTCCTGGATGTATTTCTTTAAACTCCGTTAAATCGTATACTTTATCTTCTAAAACAACCCAATAGCCATTTTCTTTATTATTATGAGAAATAACATCCGACAAGTAAAATGTATCACTCTTTGATGTTTCATCTACCTGTGTTGAAGTAAAAATGTCTTGTTTAACTCTATTTTCTGAAAACAACGAATAATAAATTTCTTGTGACTGTTCTTTGGTATATGAGTTTAAATTAATTGTAGTTTTTATGGCTTCTAGAATTGATAATGCAAAGCCAGCTTTACCGCATATAAAAAAATAACCTTTGCTCTTTTCTGTCTCACTAAGAATTGATTTAAGTATTTTATTCGAATTCTTTTGTTCTAGCATCAGGTTAGCAATGCTCTTATGATTTGTATTCTTAAAAACCAATTTATGTTTTAATAATGTACTCACTTTATCTAATTCTTTCCCTTCTCTAGTAATTATGATATTTAAGTTAACTCCATATTTGGTGAATAGTTTAGTAAGCTCTTTTTCAAAAACAATATCAGATTTTTTCTTAACGCTGTAAAATATAGATAGCCTATGTAATTGACCTTTTTTCTTTAATACTTTCCAAAATCCTTTAAAAGGGGCTATTCCTGAGCCTCCTGCAAATAAGAAAATCTCAGATTCTTGTTCTGGAAGTGAAAAACGCAAAGGCCTTATAATTTTTACAGGTAGTTTAGTACTTGCATTTACCTCATTTGTATTTAAATAGGATGATGTTATTCCTTTATATGTTTGGTTTCCAATTGTTGTTGTAGCATCACCTACAACTAATGCTATCTTACCCTTTTTAAATCCAGAAGATATACTATACATTCTTTCTCCTTCAGGTTTTAAAATACTCGTTAAATAAGGTAACATAAATTGTTTCAAATCTATTTGCGCACTTCTTAATTGTGTTATTAATTTTTTGAATGTTAGAGTTTCTTCTTTTTGATCTATAAAATGCTGAATATGTGAACACATTTCCAGTACTCCTGCAGCATCACTTAGCTTAGCTGACTCTAAAACCTGTGTTATTGTAGCAGTTTCTTTCTTTTCGTTATAATACGCATCAAAATAATTCTGCCAGTTATTTTCTAATTTTACGATTTCGCTCCCCTCAAAATGCATTAAGTCTAGTAATTCTTTAACCGTTTCTTTTGTATTTTTAGGAACTATAGCACATCTATCACCATGGCTGTAGCTTAAGCCTTTATTTTTTACATCTAAAACTATTTTTTTTGATGAATTTTCTCCGATGGTAGATTTGCTCATTACTCCAGCATAAGGGCATTTTATTTTTTTGTCATAAAAACGCTCTAAGCGAGTAGTTTCTAATTCATCATCTACTTCTTCCCAAGTACGTTCTTTAAACAAACCACTAAATCCTCCTATGGTAACTGAACGTCCAACTTTAAATGCCATTTGCAAATAGCCGTATACTTTTCGCTTATGTACACCTAAAAAACCTTTATCGCCAGCATAGCTTTCTACAAAATCATAAAAAGCTCCGTTCAGCGCTTCGCTATTAACTTTTTCCATATAATCTAGAATAGAAACTTCACTAACAGCATTTATAAAATTCCTCCAATGCTCTGGATACCATTCTCTAATAAAAAGTGCCTCTTCTCCTAATATGGTATCATATTTAGCTCTTTCAATAAAAGTGTCTATTAAATGGAAAAAAGGAGACGAAGTACCACTTGGCCCTTGCACCCCTTCTCTTAATGGAACTGCAAATGGTGCTACTGTTTTAGCCCAAACCACAGGATCTACATAAGTTTTACTTCTAGGATTAGGATCTATCTTTAAAAAGCTACTCTTAGTAACTTTAGTAACCACTTTTGTAAGCTTTTTTAAACCTTTAATAACTGTGTTAACATTATTTTGAATGATTGCATTTTGGATATGAACTACTAGATTAACAATTTTATCTGTTTTAAAAGCTATTTCTGTTTGCGTTAAATAAAATACATTCTCTTCTTGGTTATTTACTGTTGGCGTTAAGAGTTCTAGATTTTCTAGCGTATACTTTTTACGCGCATCTTTAACTTTCCAATTATATATAATAAGATCTATATAGGATAAAAATGGCTTTGGCCTTTTTAATCTTTTGCTGATTACTTTCCAAGGAATAGTAATACTTTCAGGGATTTCTAAATCTTCATTTCTTTCATTCCTTACGTAAGCATGAGCCAACATACTCATTAACATAGATGCTCTACATAAATATACAGCATCTAATTTGTTAGCATCTAAGACTGGTAGTTGTTTTAATGCAGCTCTTAAAGACTGATTTTTATAATGTTGAGGCATTTGTTTAGCCACATCATCCCAAATTGAAAACGGATAAGGAAGGTTTTCTTGTGGAGCTTTAAGTGGCATGAACCCTCTTTGAAATGAAAGGAAACCGCGATTTTCGTTTCCATATTTTTTATTTATTTTTTCAGCATAGACAATATAGTCAAAAGCCGGTGACTTCTTTGGATTTGGTGTCATTAAAGGTGATAAATTAAATTAGAAAATTTTTAATCTTTTTAATTCAGTATTTTCTGAATAAGAATTTTAAATTCATTGGAAGAGATATACCCATGTGTTAAACTTTGTACCTTCTCTCCAATCTTAATTTTGCAGGCAGGATAGCCTGAAAAACCTAATTTTTGGGCTCTTTGAAATTCTTTTTCAACCTTTAATTGGTACAGGGACGTATCTAATTTTTTTAAGAATAAAATTTGATCTATAGCATAACCAGAAACAATTTCGTGAAAGGTTTCATTTATATGAATATCTTTCCCTTCATAAAAAAACGCTGTCTGAATATCGGAAGCAAAATCAAATACTTTATTAGAATTCATATCCTTCATAACCTCAATAGCTATAGATGCTTTCATTGAATCATAAGGGTATTCTGGCACATCTAGAAGTTTGACGAAATTGGGTCCAAATTTTTTTCCGCTACGATCAGTTACATACTCCATATTTCTTTTAATATGCGCACTCATATATTCCATTTTTGGACCTCTAACACCAGAAAACAATCCTCCATTAACCAGTTCAAAATCTATATTTTGCTTAAATTCATCTGTAATTTTTTTTAATTCATCAGAAAAACCATAACACCATCCACATAAAGGATCAAAACCATAGAAAATTTTAACTTTACTCTTTTTGGTCTTGTTTACTGACATTGCATTTTTTGTAATTTTTTCTTCAACCATAATCATTTTTCTTTTTTATAAACAACTCTTTTCTTTCTTAAAAAAATATATTTAGAAAACCTATTTGGTTTACCAAAGGCAACCAAAAAAACTACTAAACACTTAATATTCAGTTAATTAAAAATTACACTCGTGTCTCAAAGTGTGGTGAACCGGAGTACAAATATTTACACCATAAAAAATAGTACAGGGGAGTGCTTTATATTTTCTTCTATTAAAGCTTTATATGAAATATTGGTATTTTAAATTCACACACATTTTAAAAATTGGCACTTATTTTTTGCAAATTTTCAATTTCATGTGTACCTTGTATGGGATGGTTTTTTTTGAATAAAACTAAATTCATAAGTGTATTATTTTAAGTCTATTTCCTTATAAATTTAGCACCTAAATACTTAATAACCAACAACTTACCAAAAGGTTAGGTACATACCTAAAAGTTAGATATGTTGAAAATCAAATAATTACAAATGGAAAAAAATGCACAAAAGTTAATAGACACCTGTCCAGTACGAAAATCGCTAGATATAATCGGTGGAAAATGGAGGCTACTTATTATTGCTCAGTTTTTTCAAGAGAAGGTTCATCGGTTTAGTGGTCTAAAAAGACTATTACCTGAGATTAGTGAAAAAATGCTAAATCAAGAATTAAAATATTTAATTGAACATGGCATTTTAAATAAAAAATCATATCCAGAGATACCTCCAAGGGTTGAATATTCACTTACTTCGTTAGGAGCAAATGCATTACCTTTTATTGGAATGTTAGCCGAATTTGGAGATAAAATTGTAGCGAAAGAAACGGTTTCTTAAAATAAAACAAAGCAGCAATCATATACTTATAATTACTGCTTTTATATTTACCAATAATTTTTAAAAAAAAAGAGCCACTATAAAAATAGTGGCTCTTTTTTATTCTTTATGAAGAAATCTAAATTAAGCTACTTCTTCTGGGGTTTCTATTGTTGCTAAATAGCGTTCCGCATCTAAAGCAGCCATACAACCTGTTCCTGCAGCTGTAACTGCTTGTCTGTACTCTTTATCTTGAGAATCTCCACAAGCAAAAACACCAGGTAAATTTGTCTTAGTAGATTTTCCTTTGGTAATTAGATAGCCAGTTTCATCCATATCTAACTGTCCTTTAAAAATATCGGTATTTGGCTTATGCCCTATAGCAATAAACAAACCAGTAATAGCAATCTCATCTTTAGTTCCTGTTTGGTTATTTACCATACGCAAACCTTCAACAACCTGCTCCCCTAATACTTCATCTATTTCTGTATTGTAACGTACTTCAATATTTTTAATACTATTTACCCTATGCTGCATTGCTTTTGATGCTCGCATATAATCTTTACGAACTAGCATGGTCACTTTATTACAAATATTAGCTAAATACGATGCTTCTTCAGCTGCAGTGTCTCCTGCTCCTACTATGGCAACATCTTGTCCTTTGTAGAAAAAACCATCACAAACCGCACAAGCCGAAACGCCTCCACCTCTTAAACGTTGTTCACTTTCTAAACCAAGATATTTAGCGCTTGCTCCTGTAGATATAATTACAGTTTCTGCCTCTATCTGTTTGGAATCATCAACAGTAACTTTATGGATACCTCCTACTTCTGTACTTAATTCTACTGCGGTAACCATCCCAATACGTACTTCTGTTCCAAAACGCTCTGCCTGCTGCTGTAGTTGTACCATCATACTTGGACCGTCTATACCTTCTGGGTATCCTGGAAAGTTATCTACTTCTGTAGTCGTAGTTAACTGTCCTCCTGGCTCCATACCCGTATAAACAACTGGTTTTAAATCAGCTCTTGCTGCATATATTGCTGCAGTATATCCCGCAGGACCAGAACCCACTATTAATGTTTTTATTCTTTCTATGTTTTCAGACATAATTAATCTATTCAATTAATATTAGTTATACAAAAGTAGGATTTTTAACAAAAAACTTACTTTAAAGTTATTAAAAGTTATGTTGAAAAAAACACGCTAAAATTTCATTGCTTGTATTTAACTACTATAGCTGTTATTTTTTACTTCTATTGCTAAAGATACCATACCTAAATTGCCCTAAAAAGCTTTTAGGAACTTCTTCGTCTCCAGGAAAACCTAAGGTTATTTTCCCACTAGTTTCTGGAATATAATTCGTTTTAAAAATATAATCCCACACGCTAAGGCTAATTCCAAAATTTACACCAAAACTTCCTTCTGGTATTTTATAAGCGTGATGGTACAAGTGCATTACAGGATTATTAATGATATACTTAAAAATACCCCAAGTAATTTTAATATTAGAATGGTTAAAATGGCCAATGCTAATAGCTATAAAATGAACAATAAAGGCTTGCTCAGGTTCAAAACCACCTAAAACCATTACACCTAATGTTTTTAAAGGTTTGTATAAAATATTTTCCATCCAATGATAACGCAAATGTGCAGCAAAACCCATTTCTTTTACGGAATGATGAATTTTATGATATTGCCAAAGTATGGGAAATTTATGAAGTAATATATGGGTTACCCATTGCACAAAATCTAATACAATAAAGAAAACTACTAATTGTAACCAACTTGGCAGCGTAGATAAATTAATTATGGTGAGACTAGCGGATGAAATGCCCAAATCTGAAAAACCAAGCTGAAGAATTTTATAAATACCACTTATAGCAATCGAAAAAACAAAAAAATTAAAAAACATATAAAACCCATCTAACCAAAAATCTTTTCTAAAAATAGATTGGTTTTTACGCCAAGGAAAAAGTATTTCTAAACCCCAAACCAATATAGAAATAAATAACAAGCCCCAAAAGTAATTTTTATACCAAGGAACTTCAAAAAGGATAGATTTTAGTGTCCAGTCTATACTTCCTGTAAAAGCTTTTTGAAAAGCGATACTATATTTTTCCATAGTTTGGATGAATCTACAATTTTTATCAAAAATAAAGATAATACCTGATCTTTTTGGTAACTCTAGTTACCTAGTACATTTCTTATTTTTTTAGCATTTCAATTGTTGCTACTGTTCTAAAACCTACATGCTCTGAAGCAGAATCGACTGAAGAGCCCATTCTTGAAGAAACTCTATAACTTGCACAATAAGAGGAATTACATAAAAAAGAGCCTCCTTTCAACACCTTTTCTATAGCGTAGGGATTGTTAGGGTTATAAGTCTTTTTTGCTCCAATAGGGTTTTTAATAGTAGTATTTGCAATTTCATTATAATACCTAGCACTATACCAATCGCTGGTCCACTCCCATACATTACCGCCCATATCAAATAAACCATACGAGTTAGAAGGGTATGATTTTACTTTAGCTTGTTTTGCATAACCATCTATTTTAAGATTCGTCACAGGGAATTCACCTTCCCAAGAATTTACATGTTTATGCAATTCTGTAGCATCATCTCCCCACGCATATATTTTTTGTTTTAAATTACCACGAGCTGCTCTCTCCCATTCTGCTTCTGTTGGCAAACGCCTATTTGCCCATTTACAATAGGCCTGCGCATCTTCATACGATATTTGTACTACTGGATAATCATCCTTTCCATTTATAGAACTTTTAGGCCCATATGGGTGTTTCCAACTAGCGCCAATTTTCCATTCCCACCATTGCGAAAAATCATATAAATTAGGAACCGGTTTTTTTGCTTGTTTAAATACTAAAGCTCCAGGTTTTAAGATAGAATCATGTGGTTTTGGGGTTCCTTCTGGAAGTTGCTTTTTCATTTCTTCCCAATCAATAGGCCTTTCTGCTACAGTAACATAACCAGTTTTTTTTACAAACTTTGCAAACTGGGCATTTGTAACTTCAGTGATATCCATAAAAAAACCGTCTACAGCCACTTTATGGGCTGGTTTTTCGTGCTGCATTGCTTCTTTATCTTGTGAAACGGCTCCTTGTAAAAAAGTACCTCCTGGAATCCATACCATGTTATTAGGAACTACTAAATCTTTTGGTTTTTCTGTTATAACTGCAATTGTTTTTGTAGTTGAATCTGCTTCGCCTTTTTCAGTAGCATTATTAGGTTCTTTTTCCTTTGATGGTACATTTTCTTTGCATTGCATACCTACCAAAATAATTAGAAATATATTTAGAAACAGGAAAGTCTTTTTCATACTTATAATACTTTTAGCATAACAAAGTTAAGGATAGATTCAAGTTTTCTGTAATAAAATAGTTGATAATAAAACCTGTTTTTAGAATCTAATGGTAAATAGTTTTAAACATATTTATATCATAAGACAACTTATTTTTTTAATATCATAATTATATACATTATAAAATAGCTAAAAATCAATAATTAAATTAATTGAAAGATTTTTATTCAAAATTCCATTAATAGTTTAAAATATATTTATTTTTACCCCATACGATGAAAAAAGGTAAGAATTTTATTATCATGTTTTTTGTCACTTTGTTTTTAATACTCAAAGTGGGTGGATTGCATGCGCTTACCCATCATGATGATGACTCTTCTGTTCAGCATTGTGAAATTTGTGATATTTCAACAGCAGTTAATCTTATACCCATTTTAAAAACAGACCCTACTGTTTTACCTGAGGTTGAATATTTTTTCATAGAACAACAAATCACAGATAAAGCCCTTCTTGTTACTTTTAACAACAGGCACCTATCAAGCTACCTCTTTACTAGGCCACCACCACAACTCACATAGTCCATTTTGTATCTAGCACCATCCTTATTTTAATAGGATAGGTATACCCAATTCATTCATTTTTTCTCGATTTGATAGTTTCTGCATATTGTGGAATATTTCGAAATTTCGTATAAATTGGGTTTACCCATTACGCAAGCGTATAGCATACATAGGACTAAGTCCTTTTTACAGGACATCACTTCAATACATTTAATAACACCTCATTATTGTTCACAACGGTAAGCATAGGTGATTATACGATTTACGAATCATTTAAGTCATTAAACGTTATGTTGAAAGCAACAAACATAAGTAAGTCTTATCAAGGAAAGATGGCCTTAAAAGACGTTTCCTTTGAAGTTTCTAAAGGCGAAATATTTTGCCTTTTGGGTCAGAACGGCGCAGGAAAAACAACAACCATCAACATTTTTTTAGGTTTCATCTCTAAAGATGGTGGCCAAGCCTTTATAGCTGATAAAGAAATAGGCAAAGACAATACTAATAAACTTACTGCATATATTCCTGAAACGGTACAACTTTATGGTAACCTTAGTGGTGTAGAAAACCTAAATTTCTTTAGCCGTTTGGCAGGATTCAAATACACTACTTCAGCATTAGAAGATTTTCTAACAAAAACTGGCTTGCAATCTGATGCCCATCACAAAAGACTATCTACTTACTCTAAAGGAATGCGGCAGAAAGTAGGGATCGCAGTAGCACTTGCCAAAAATGCAGAAGTTATTTTTATGGATGAACCTACTTCTGGTTTAGATCCAAAAGCAACCGCAGAATTCACAAAAATCTGTAAAGAACTAGCACAAATGGGAAAAATAATTTTTATGGCCACCCATGATATTTTTAATGCCGTAGAGCTAGCTACAACAATAGGCATTATGAAAGAAGGCACCTTAATACAACAACTAAAAGCCAGTGAAATAAATGCTGGAGAATTAAATCAACTTTACTTAGAAACAATTTAAATCATGAAAAACTATATTATAATCATATTAACGCTAATTACAATACATACATCATTTGCTCAAATTTCAGTCACCGGAAAAATTGTTGCTATAGATCAAGAGCCTATACTAGGAGCAACCATTATGTATAAAAACCTAAACTCTGGTGTAACAAAAGGTACCGTTACACAAGAAAATGGAAGTTTTAGTTTTGAACTTACAGAAACAGGAGATTACCAAATTGATATCAGTTATATAGGGATGGGGTCTTTACAGTTACAAAAACAATTTGACCAAACTAAAACCTACGACTTAGGTACATTAGTGCTGAAAGAAAATGTAGAACAATTACAGTCCGTTGAAGTTACTGGTAGACTCCGAAAGGATTATAACAGCGATTATTCTTTCTCAGCCACTAAAATAGCAATCAAAAACAAAGAATTACCGCAAGCAGTAGCAACTGTAACTAAAGAGCTTATAGATGACCGTCTTGCATTTCAGTTGCCAGACGCTGTAAAAACAGTCAGTGGAGTATCGGCTACGGGTTTATACAATCATTATAACATAAGAGGTATAACGCAAGCCGATGATGGACAAATGCTGAATGGAATGCGTACAAGGCAATATTACTTTTTACAACCCATTACCTCTCATTTAGAGCGTGTAGAAGTAATTAAAGGACCGTCTTCGGTAACTTTTTCTAGTGCAGATCCTGGTGGAACGGTAAACATGGTCACTAAAAAGCCATTAACAGAAAAAAGAAGTGCAATAGGTTTTACTACAGGGAGTTTTGGAACGCTAAGAGCTACAGCAGATTTTACAGGACCATTGAATGATGCTGAAACCGTATTATATCGTTTTAATGCAGCATTCCAAGAAGCAGACTCTTTCCGGGATGTTGTCACTAACAATGCTATTTTAATTTCTCCATCTTTCAGTTATGTGCCTAATCCAAATACATCATTTAATGTTGAAATGATATACAATGATGCTGAAGGAAATTTAGACAGAGGGCAACCTATTTTTGGTGCTATTAACGGTAATTTTGATTTAAACAGTACTCCAATTACAAGAAATGTTGGTGCATCAAACGACCATTATAAAACTAAAGAGGTCATCTTTATGGCCAACTTTAATCAAAAATTCACTGACAATTTTGGTTTCAATGCCCAGTTTATGAAACAAACTTGGGATGAAGATTTGGCGGAACATAGAGTTGACGGTGCTGCAGTTGATATTGATGGTAACGTGATTCCTACATTGGCAAGGTTACGATACGATAGAAGGCAACAATTTTGGGAAACAGATAACTTCAGCGCTTATTTTAATTATGATATTAAAAAAGGGAATATTACCAATAAATTATTATTTGGATATGATGCCACACGATGGGAAAGACAAATAGGAGCAGGATTTCTACGTGCTAGAAGGTATTTAACGGTTAGTGGTGGACAGGCTAATTTTGACGCCAGTAATCCAGATAATTTTCAACAAATGGTTGTAGATGGTGTTACTTTACCCGTACCAGCTGTTCCGCATTTTAATTTAGAAGATCCTTTTAACGGCGCTAGAAATACAGATAATTACAACCTTGCTGAATTAACAATACCTGCAAATTTAAATACTTCAGGTGGTGTCTATATTCAAAATCAATTTAAAATCGGAAAATTTTCAGCTTTGGCAAACCTAAGATATGAGTGGTTTACAGATATATTTGATTATAAAGGGGATGAAGAAGAATTTAAGACTAGTTCTTTTGTTCCTAGGCTTGGTTTAACCTATGAGGTAACCAATACTGTTAGTGCTTATGCCACGTATCTAGAAGGATTTCAGCCACACACTAATACGGTATCCTTATCACCCACAGCAGAAGGATTCTTCTGGGCAGCTTCACCAGGCAGGTTTGACCCTTTAGAAAGTAGCTTAGTAGAACTAGGTGCTAAAGGAGAATTTTTAAATGGAAAAGTCTTTGCCAATCTCGCCATTTTTAATATTACACAAAAAAATATTTTACTAGGGGATACTTTTGATTTAGATAATTTAACCACAAGAGGTGAGCAAAGAAGTAGAGGTTTTGAAACTGATATTTCTGGTTATGTATTACCAAATTTACAATTAGTAGTGTCTTATTCTTATACAGATGCAATAATTGTAGAAGATACTGTAGAAGAATTTGTAGGAGCTCGGATTGGTGGAGCGCCCAAACATAATGCAAATTTATGGGGTAGATACGATTTTAATTCACACTCTAAATTAAGAGGAATTGGAATTGGTTTTGGAGCTCAATTTGTTGACGAGCGATTTACTTGGTACAATCCGGCATACGACACAGATAGAGTATTATTACCAGAATATACCGTGTTAGAAGCGGCTTTATATTACAAACCAAATAATACAAAGATGCAGTTGGCCTTAAAAGTAAATAACCTATTGAATGAAACGTATTGGTTAGGTGGTCTTAACCCATCTAGATTAGGTCCAGGTGCACCAAGAAATGCCTTGTTAAATGCCACTTTTAAATTTTAAGGATGAGAAAAAGAAATGTCTATTTGTTGGCAAGCCAGCTATGGAAAGATGCTTTTAGATCCAGAGTTATGCTTATAGCTTTGGGTCTCATGGCATTTTTATTACTTTTTTCTACCTACAGTGGTTGGGAAAATTATCATGACCAAAACAATACACGAGATGCAATGCAAGATGTAGTTCGGGAAAGTTGGGAAAGTAATCCTGATAAGCATCCGCATCGAATGTCACATTATGGCTCTTTTGCCTTTAGATTAAAACATGTGTTAAGTGTTTTTGATTTAGGTATGGAAAATTTTGTGGGCAATGCCGTATTCTTAGAAGCGCACAAACAGAATACGGTCAACTTTTCAGAAGCCAGCATGTCTACAGGTTTATTGCGTTTTGGAGAAGTAAGTTTAGCAATGTTACTAAAAGTTATTGTACCCCTTTTAATTTTTTACCTTGGCTTTGCAAGTATAGCAAGAGAGCGGGAAAATGGCACATTAAAACTTTTAATAGGTCAAGGCATTCGTAGAAAGGAAATTGTTTTTGGTAAGGTATTAGGATTATGGGGTTTATCTTTAATTTTTCTTTTTTCGGTATTTCTAATCGTATTATTTTTTGTGCTCATCGCATCTCATGATAGTAGTTATACCGATAGTTTATTAAGGTTTATTGTCTTATTTATTTCTTATGTATTATTTTTTGCCATTCTCTGTGCCATTACCATACTAGTATCTGCTTTTAGTAAAACAGCTAAAGGAGCTTTGGTAAAACTTTTAGGAATTTGGTTGCTGTTTGTCATTATTTTACCAAAATCATTACAAGCTATAGGGTACTATCGCTACCCTACACCCTCAAAGATAGAAATGGAAACTGCTGTAGAACACGATCTTATTCAGCAAGGGGATAGTCATGATCCAGACGACCCACATTTTAAGGCCTTAAAAGATTCTGTGCTTTTAGCAAATAATGTAGAAAAAGTAGCAGATCTTCCTTTTAACTACGGTGGGTTTGTTATGGCTAAAGGGGAAACGATGAGTACAGCAATTTATCTGAAACATCAAGAACACTTATACCAAGTATATACAAAACAAAATAATTTAGAGCGCAATTCTGCTTTTATAAATCCATATACTGCTATAAAAAACTTATCGATGGGGTTCTCAGGGACCAACTTTCAGTCGTATCTTCATTTTAAAGGTAAAGCCGAAGCGTATCGCTATAAATTAGCGCAACAAATGAATCAGCTACAGATGGATTTTATTCCCAATAAAGGAAAAGCTGGACCCAATAAAATCTCTAACAAATTTTGGAAAGAATTTCCGCCATTTGGATATCATTTTTTAGCTATTTCAAGCGTATTTCAAAACGAGTTAACTTCCATCTTAGCACTGTTATTATGGGGAGTATTAGCCGTTTTTGGTCTCTTAAAAATATCCACAAACTTAAAAGCCATTTAAATGTATCATTTATTATTTAAATCATTTTTTAGAAGCAAGATATTCTTGGTAAGCCTAGTTTTACTCGTAACAGTAGGAATAATAAGCATCTTAATTGGCAAACAATATTTGGTAAAACAAGAAAAAGCTATTATTGCTGCGCAAGAATTTCAAAAAGAAAGTATTGAAAAAAATAAAGAATATTATAATGATGATCTTGGCTTACTCTTATATTATTTACGATTTACATTCATAAAAAAACCAAACAATATCAGTGCGCTTTCTATTGGTCAGAGTGATGTGAATCCTTCATTACAAGCTGTTACGATTCGCGGCTTAGAAGGACAGAAATATGATACCGATTTTGAGAATCCGTCCTTATTAATGTCTGGAAATTTAGATTTAGGCTTTGTAATCATCTATCTATTTCCGTTGGTATTAATAGCTATGACTTTTAATTTATATGCTGAAGAAAAAGAATTAGGGACTTGGCAAATATTAGCTGCACAAACCTCTGGAAAAACAAGCTTTTTACTCAAAAAGCTATTGGTACGAATAGCTTTTGTTTTTATAATTCTACTATTTCTTATGTTCATGGCAAGTATACTACTCCAAATACCGATGGATGAGAACTTCTGGGCGATACTTCTGCAAGGCATTCTGTATGTATTATTCTGGAGTGCCTTGTGTTTATGGATCGTTTCCCTTTTAAAAAATTCTAGTTTTAATGCCGTAGTTTTAATTTCTATTTGGATGGTGCTTACTATTTTACTTCCGGCAATGGTTAATAATTATGTATTGAACCAATATCAAGTTCCAGAAGCTTTAGATGCTATGGTAGAACAACGAGATGGGTATCATAAAAAATGGGATTTAGAAAAAGATGCTACCATGACTGGATTTTACAAAGCCTACCCACAGTATAAAAAGTATACCGTTCCTGAAGATGAATTTAGTTGGATTTGGTATTATGGAATGCAACATATGGGAGATATTGCGGCAAAAGAAACAAGTAGGGAAATGAAAGAAAAAATATTGCTTCGTAATCATGTAAGTAACAACGTTGCACTATTTATCCCTACCATGCATGCCCAACTTAGCTTTAATAATTTAGCAGGTACAGATATGTTGAGTCATTTAAACTTTTTAGAAGCGCTTACCGAATTTCATAAGAATTTACGTTTAGGGTTTTACACTAAAATTTTTGACAATAATGCTGCTGATTCTATTGATTGGGCAAATCACCAAGCCAAATTTTATACTTTAAAACGTGATTTCTGTTGGTACCGTTTACTTTTACCAACTTTAATAATTGCATTCCTTATTGGAATATTTGGGATGTTAAACCTTAGAAAATTATAACATAAGTTATCTTATCAAAAAAATAGGTATTGCGCTTATTACATAAAAATTAGTATTTTTATATAAACAATACAGTATCAAAATGTTACACCTAATTTATACTGTATTCCTTATATTAAAATAAACAATTATGGAAAACATAAAAATACCTATTTGGTTTTGGGCGCTCGCTATTTTTTTTCTGTTATGGAATATGATGGGCGTTTTTTCTTTCATCTCTCATACTTTTATATCAGAAGAAAGTTTAGCTGCACTTCCAAAAAATGAAAGAGCACTTTATGGAGAATATCCTGCATGGACAACTGTTGTTTTTGCAATAGCCGTATTTTTTGGTTTATTTGGGGCTTTAGGCTTACTATTAAAAAAGAAATGGTCTAAACTAGCATTTATCATTTCATTATGTGCTATCATCCCACAAATGATTCACAATGTATTTTTTACAACATCTATGGAAGTTTATGGTACGGCACAGGCCGTTACAATGCCTTTATTAGTGGTGCTATTTGGTTTATTTTTAATATGGTTCTCCAATTATTCCATAAAAAAGAATTGGTTAAGATAAAGGTATCTAGCACAAGATTCCTCATAAAGTATATCTAAATTTATTTCATATAAATTGCAATTCATATGGATGTTAGCCAATCTCAAAAACTATTTGATTTTATATCTCATATAGTTCAACTCTCAGATAGTGATGTCTTAAAAATAAATTCAAAATTAACTATTGAAAGTTATCACAAAGGCGATTTTATTCTAAAGCAGAATCAAATATCAAAAACTTTAAAATTTGTTTTATCAGGTGTTTATAGAGTTTACCAACTAAAAGATGGTAAAGAAATTACCAGTTATTTTAATTATCAAGAAAGAAATCCATTAGTAGCATCATTTGCTAGTTTATTAACCCAAAAACCTAGCACAGAATTCATAGAATGTATCATACCAGGGGAAGTACTATCTATATCCTATTCAGACTGGCAAGAGCTATATAAAACTAGCTTAGAATTAAATATTTTTAGTCGCCTGATGGCTGAAAAAAATTACTTATTAGCTATAGAACGGATAGAATCTTTACAGTATCAAAATGCAACAGAACGTTACGAAATGTTTTTGAAGCTTTATCCCAAACTCTTAAATCAAATACCACATCATTATATTTCTTCTTATTTAGGTATTGCACCAGAATCACTAAGCCGTATTCGTAAGACTTTTACTTGATAATAGAGATTTAATTGCTCTTAGGCTTGCTTTAATATTTTTAAGCCTCCCCTACAAACAATTAGCTTACCAGGAGATTGTTTATTAAAAGGTAAATCTTAACATACATCAATGTTATGACTCCTCATTATTCAGAAATTTGAATTATGAAAGCCATAGACATTTATACTATTTGGAGTAGAACATTTAAAAAAGCGCTTTGTAGTGATCTAAAACATTGTTATTCAATTGTTACAGAACAGTATGCTAACCCCAGTAGACATTATCACAATTTAAAACATATTAAAGATTTAATTCAACAAATAGCTTTTTTGTCTATTTCAAATGATGACAAAGCCATCCTTATAAATGTTGCTTTATTTCATGATGTGATATATAAAGCAGGAAAAAAAGATAACGAACACAAAAGTGCTGTATTTGCTAATCATTGGTTAGAAAAATTAAACTTTGAAACCAGTAGATCACAATTAATTTGTGATATCATACGAGCTACAAAAACGCATCAATCTTCTAATTCCTTAACCAAAATATTTCTTGATATGGATCTTTCTGTATTAGGACAGACCAAAGAAATTTATCAAAAATATAAAAATCAAATAAGGGAAGAACATATACAAATTCCTAATTACTTATATAAAATTGGACGAAAACAATTTTTAAAGAAAATGCTTTCTAGAAAAGTAATTTTCAATACTTCTGAGTATTACGGGCTTTATGAAAACATAGCCCGAAAAAATCTACAGAGCGAATTAAATGAGTTAACAAAATAACCATAAAAATACCATTGTCAACGATTTGCCTACAATAGAAATTTTTCATTTTTACTACATTTTTATAAAGTTTTAATTACTTTATTTTAGTTTCAGTCATTTTATTTAAACTCTATTAATTTCAATATAGAATAATTACTATTATATTTAAATTTTTAAACAATATAGATTTATATTGATCGTTATACACTATAATTAAATGATAAAAATGAAAAAGCAAATAATAATAATTATAGTATTCTCTTTATGTATAAATAGTTTAATCATTGGTTGTAGTGAAAGTAATGATGACAGTAATTGTTCTGATTTAGAAGTAGCAACCGCAAATGCTGCAACTGATTATAACAATACTAATTCAGAAGAATTGTGTAATGCATACAAAACTGCATTAAATAATCAAATATCCTCTTGTGGTGATGAATTAGGTACATTACAATTATTAATAGATAGTCTAGGTGATTGTTCTAATACAATATTGCAAGGTTCAATTAACGTAAGAATAGGAACATTACCTACAAGTTTTGATAAAAATATAACTATTCAATCGAATGGCACTACTATAAGTATTAGAGCAGAAAATAATTTATCTGATGATTGGATTTCTTTTAATGTACAAGAAGGAGAAACAGGTGTCGATATTATCTCTGATTTCACAATACATATAATATCTAAAAACTATACTCCTACTTCAAATGTTGTAGGTACTTTTACTTCTTCAATAACAATTAATAATGCTAATAAAATTGAAGGAACGTTATCTGGACCTGTACAATCAATGGATAATGCTATTTTAAACTTAACTTCAGGGACTATAGATATTAATTTATAATTGTGCAGAAATATTTTTATGATATACACAATACTAAAAAGCCAATACAACTTAGGTTATATTGGCTTTTTTAATCATTCTATTTTAAAATTTATTTTCCTAAGTAAGCTAAAACTTGTTCGTATACTTTAGGACCAGTAAATCCAAATTTATCATCTAATACTTTGGCAGGGGCTGAGTATCCAAAATGGTCTAATCCAAATACTTTCCCTTCTGCTCCTACTAAAGCCTCTAAATTTACAGGTAATCCCGCGGTAAGTCCAAAAACTGGTTTTCCTGGTGCTATTACACTATCTTGATACGATTTAGGTTGTTGCCTAAACAATCCTTCTGAAATAACAGATGCAATATTTACTTTTAAGCCTTTTTTCTCTTCTAATAATGCCGCAGCTTCTACTAGCGTAGCTACTTCAGAACCATTTGCTAATAAAACCACATCTGGGTTAGCAACTTCTTTCACCAAATAGCCACCCTTTTTAGCCGCTAAGGCTTCGCTATATCTAGAGTCTCCTTGTGCAGGGATATCTTTAATACCTTGTCTAGAAAGTATTAAACCTGAGGGCACTTTATTATTCCGTAATGCCATTTCCCACGCAACAACAGTCTCCGCAGAATCTGCAGGCCTGTATGCTATAAAACTAGCATCACCACTATGGTTTTTTAATTTTTCTAATAAACGTATTTGCGCTTCTTGTTCTATAGGCTGGTGTGTAGGCCCATCTTCTCCTACTCTAAAGGCATCATGCGTCCATACATAATTTACTGGTAATTCTTGAATAGCACTTAATCGTATGGCTGGTTTCATATAATCAGAAAAAACAAAAAACGTAGCCACTACTGGGATAACACCTCCGTGCAATGCCATACCGTTTGCCATACAAGCCATTGTTAATTCTGCAACTCCAGACTGTAAGAAAGAACCACTAAAATCTCCTTTTTGTAAAGAAGTTGTTTTCTTTAAGAAGCCATCCGTTTTGTCACTATTCGATAAATCGGCAGAAGAAACAATCATATTTTCTACTTTCCCTGCTAAATACCCTAATACGGTAGAAGATGCAGCTCTAGTTGCTAAACCTTCTTTATTTTCTATAGATGAGAAATCTAATTCTGGTAATTCTCCTGATAAGAAACTATCTAATTTTGTTGCTAAAGCAGTATTAGCTGTTCTCCAGCTTGCTATTTCCGCTTTTTTAGCTTTAGCTTGCGCTACTTTTCTTTCTATAATTGTTTTATACTCACTAGCAACCTCATCATAAATAGCAAACTCATCTTCTAGATTTGCCCCTAGATTAAGTAGTGTTTTAGTATAATCGGCTCCAGTATCTCCTATAGGTTTACCATGTAATTCGGTATGCCCCTCGTACATAGAACCATCAGCCGCAACACAACCTTTACCCATAATGGTTTTACCAATAATTAAGGTAGGTTGTTCTGTTTCTGCATTAGCATCTTTTAATGCTTTTCTAATCTCTTCATGGTCATGACCATCTATAGTCACTACCTTCCATCCCCAAGCTTCATATTTTTTAGCAGTATCTTCAGAAGTTACCTCATCTGTTTTTGTAGATAATTGTACATCATTAGAATCGTAAAACATAATAAAATTGCTTAAACCTAAATGTCCTGCAATTCTACCAGCACCTTGAGATATTTCTTCTTGAACACCACCATCAGAAATAAAACCATATATCTTATGATTCATCCAATCTCCAAACCTAGCCTGTAAAAACTTAGCCGCAATTGCTGCTCCAACACCCATAGTATGCCCTTGACCTAATGGGCCAGAAGTATTTTCTATTCCTCTTTTTACATCAACTTCTGGATGCCCTGGTGTTACAGAACCCCATTGTCTAAAATTCTGAACATCAGCTTTAGAAAAATTACCTAATAAGTAATACTGTGCATACATTAAAGGCGATAAATGCCCTGCATCCATAAAAAAACGATCGCGGAATGGCCATTCCATATCAGAAGGGTCATAATTAAAAAACTCTGAATAGAGAATATGCATAAAGTCTCCTCCACCCATTGGTCCTCCTGGATGTCCAGAACTTGCTTTTTCTACCATTGCAATGGATAAAGCCCTAATATTGTCTGCTGCTGATTGATCTATTTTTTTGTTCATTTTACTTGTTTTCTGCTATTTAAACTATAAATAGTATTGTATTATTTATAGGGTTTAAAATATTAATTTTAATGCCCGCAAGATAATTACCTTTCTTGCTATCTGCAACCTATTTTTATGCTTTTGTTTACGCTTATGAAAAGATAACAAAATAAAAGAAAGCTGTTTGGAAATTCAAATTTTACGAAAACTACACTCCAAAACCATATCTACATACTTTTTTATACTATATTTAGTTATTGTAAATAGAAATAAGCAATCTAAAAACCTTAAACAAATACAAAATGAAAGCTTTCAGATTAATACCTATTTTATTTCTAGTTGTTTTTACAAGTTGTAAAGATGATGTTCCTACTGAAGAAGTAGCGCTAGACCCTGTGGTTTCTACCTTCTATTTTATTAGACATGCAGAAAAAGATAGAAGTGATCCTGAAAACCCAGACCCAGAACTAAATCAAGATGGATTAGGGCGTGCTATGCGATGGGAAAAGGTATTAACTAATATACCCATAAACGCTATATATAGTACTAACTATGAACGCACTAATATGACAGCTGCACCACTAGCCGTAAATAAAGATATTGTAGTAAGAGAATATGATCCTAGTACAGTAGATGTAGAAGCATTTAAAGCCAATCATGAAGGTGAAAATGTTTTAGTGGTGGGCCATAGCAATACTACTCCAGATTTTGTAAATAAAATGATTGGAGAAGAAAAATACCAACAAATGGACGATTATGATAATGGAAGTCTTTTTATTGTTCGTATTATTGATGGAGCAGTTACAGACATCCATTTGAATATGGACTAAATTAGTTTCTGGTTTCTGGTTTCTGGTTTCTGGTTTCTAAAATTTATATTTTTATAAACATATAAACTAGCGCGCAGCTCATAAACTCATAACTTTTTTCTTAAACATATAAACTAGCGTGCAGCGCATAAACTTATAAACCAGCAAGCGTATAAACTTTTATGAGGTTATTTAAGTTTTGAAACGTTTTTTACAATTAAAATTATTTCTATCCAACTTTACTCTTTTTATTCAAGTCAATAACGGAACTATCTATTCAAAAACAATTGGAGAGATTCTTGACATAAAAAGCAATAACTTTTTCCATACTTTTGCATCGTGATACAGAAGAAAATCAATATAAAAAATAAAAGAGCTCGTTTTGATTATGAGTTATTAGATACCTTAACTGCTGGTATTGTATTATCTGGAACAGAAATAAAATCAATACGACTTGGAAAAGCTTCTATTTCTGAAAGTTTTTGCGAGTTTAATGATGCAGATGAATTGTTTGTGATAAACATGCAAGTTGATGAATACTCACACGGTAATCTTTTTAATCACAAACCAAAAGCCGCACGTAAACTTCTTCTAAACCGTAGAGAATTAAAAAAATGGCGTAGAGAAGTACGTAATACAGGCCTTACTATTATTGCTTTAAACCTTTTCTTAAACGAAAAAGGGCTTGCTAAACTAAACATCGCTTTAGCTAAAGGTAAAAAGCTCTACGATAAGCGTGAAACGATAAAAGATAGAGATAATAAGAAAAGTCTTGATAGAATTAAGAAGAATTTTAATAGTTAAAGAAATAAATGCTAATTCTTATCCTCTAACATTGGCACAAAACGAAAAGAACCAAATTCTTTCTTTTCAAATTCCTTTTCAGATTTTCGTATAAACAGTGTCATAATTTGTTCGTCTACACCTACTGGTATTACCAATTTACCACCAACTTTTAATTGTGCCAATAAAGGCTTTGGGACTCTTGGAGCACCTGCAGTAACAATAATGCCATCAAAAGGTGCTTCTTCTGGTAAACCTTTATAGCCATCTCCAAAAATAGCTTTCTTAGGCCTATAGCCCATTTTAGAAAAGAACAACTGTGTTTTTTTAAATAATTCTCGTTGTCTTTCTATAGTATATACTTTAGCCTTTAAATGTAAAAGAACAGCTGTCTGGTAACCACTACCCGTTCCTATTTCTAAAATATTAGCATTAGGCTGTAAAGCCAAAAGTTGCGTTTGAAAAGCAACTGTATAGGGCTGAGAAATGGTTTGGTCTGCCCCTATTGGAAATGCTTTATCTTGGTAAGCATGCGCTTCAAAACTACTATCTAAAAATAAATGACGTGGAATTTTTTTTATAGCATCTAATACTTTAGCATCTGTAATACCTTTAGCCAAAAGTATTTTAGCTAATTTATTACGCATACCACTATGTTTAAGAGTATCTTTCAAAAGGGGTTTGGTTTTAATTTGGAATGTAAAGTTAGCTTCTAATCTATCAAATTACAAACTAGAAAGCTTAAAAGCTAAAGTCTATCCTAACAAACTTAAAAATTACACAAAATAAATGAGCTTTAAGCGATAAACTTTTAAAGTATGTTTATTTTTGAAAAAATATTTTTTTATGCTTAAAGTAGGAGTTTTAGGAGCTGGCCATTTAGGAAAAATACATTTACGATTGTTAAATCAGTCCGAAAAATATACCCTTGTAGGTTTTCATGACCCCGATGCCATACGAAGTAAAAAAGTTGCCGACGAATTTGGCTATACCTATTTTGACAATATCAATACCCTAATAGCTGCCGTAGATGTAATTGACATCGTTACGCCTACCCTTTCTCATTTTGATTGTGCTAAAAAAGCTATGGAAAAAGGAAAGCATATCTTTATAGAGAAACCTATTACCAATACCATAGAAGAGGCTGAAGAATTAATCCTTTTAGAAAAAAAATACAATGTAAAAGGTCAAGTTGGACATGTAGAACGTTTTAACCCAGCATTTATAGGAGTAAAGGATACCATTAAAAACCCAATGTTTATAGAAACACATCGGTTGGCAGAATTTAATCCCAGAGGAACAGACGTCCCTGTTGTTTTAGATTTAATGATCCATGATATTGATGCAATTTTAAGTGTTGTAGATGCCGATATAAAACAAATAAATGCAAGTGGTGTATCTGTAATTAGTAATTCACCAGATATTGCAAATGCAAGGATTGAGTTTACAAATGGATGCGTAGCCAACTTAACTGCTAGTAGAATTTCACTAAAAAACATGCGTAAATCTAGGTTTTTTCAGAAAGATGCCTATATCTCTGTAGATTTTCTGGAGAAAAAAGTAGAAGTCGTAAAAATGAAAGACGCCCCTGAAGTAGTAGGCGATTTTGATATGGTTTTACAAAATGCAGAAGGTGATAAGAAACAAATCTACTTTGAAAACCCTACTATAGAAAACAATAATGCCATTTTGGATGAGTTAGAAACATTTGCTGATGCCATAGCTAATGATACCGTTCCTATTGTAAGTTTAACACAAGGAACCAATGCATTACGTGTGGCACTACAAATTATAAAATGCTTTTAACTATTTATAAATTTTAAACTATTTAAAAGAATGAAAAATATTGCTGTTATAGGTGCAGGAACAATGGGGAATGGAATTGCTCATGTATTTGCACAAAATAAGTATAAAGTACATCTTATAGATATCTCCCAAGCCTCTTTAGATAAAGGTATAGCAACCATCACTAAAAATTTAGATAGAATGCTATCTAAAGAAAAAATAACTGAGGAAGAAAAAGCGATAACCCTACAAAATATTAGTACGTTCACTGTTTTAAGTGAAGGTGTAAAAGACACGCATTTGGTAGTTGAAGCCGCTACAGAAAATATTGATTTAAAACTTAAAATATTTACAGAATTAGATGCTATTTGTAGTGCTGATACCATACTAGCCTCCAATACATCTTCTATTTCTATCACTCAAATAGCAGCAGCTACTAAAAGAGCAGATAAAGTTATTGGGATGCATTTTATGAACCCAGTTCCTATTATGAAACTGGTTGAAATTATTAGAGGTTACAGTACCTCTGATGAGACTACAAAAACGATTATGGAATTATCTGAAAAATTGGGTAAAACGCCTACTGAGGTGAATGACTATCCTGGTTTTGTTGCTAACCGTATTTTAATGCCAATGCTAAACGAAGCTATAGAAACCTTATATAATGGTGTTGCTGGAGTTGTCGAAATAGATACAGTTATGAAATTAGGGATGGCACACCCTATGGGGCCATTGCAATTAGCAGATTTTATAGGTTTAGATGTATGCTTGTCTATTTTAAATGTAATGTACAATGGATTTAAAAACCCTAAATATGCGCCTTGCCCACTATTAGTAAATATGGTTATGGCAAATAAATTAGGCGTAAAATCTGGAGAAGGTTTTTATGATTATTCGGAATCTAGAAAAGCAGAAAAGGTTTCATCTCAATTTAAAATATAGTTTATGAGTCTATTCGCTTCACTGGTTTGTAAGTTTATGCTAATTTATACCCCTAATAACCGAACTTCGCTCATCACCTGATAACCTATTTTCATGTCTATTAAAGAAAATTTAGCAAACATAAAAGTAACTATCCCAGAACATGTAACACTTGTTGCGGTATCTAAAACAAAGCCTATTTCTGATTTACAAGAAGCTTATGATGCAGGTCAGCGCATCTTTGGGGAGAATAAAATTCAGGAAATGACCCAAAAATGGGAAACATTACCAAAAGACATACAATGGCATATGATTGGGCATGTACAGACCAATAAGGTAAAGTATATGGGTGGATATGTTTCTCTAGTGCATGGTGTTGACAGCTTTAAACTTCTAAAAGAGATTAACAAACAAGCCAAAAAGCATGAAAGAATTATAGACTGTTTGTTACAAATACATATTGCTGAAGAAACTACAAAATTTGGTTTAAATGCTGAAGAATTAAATACTTTAATACGCTCCGAAGAATTTAACCAACTAGAAAACATAAAAATAGTTGGACTCATGGGAATGGCTACTTTTACAGATGACGAACTTCAGATTCGAAAAGAATTTAAAAATTTAAAAAACCTTTTTGATCTCACCCAAAAAAAGATACCAGACTTACACACTTTATCTATGGGAATGAGTGGCGATTATAAAATAGCTATTGAAGAAGGAAGTACTATGGTACGCATTGGAAGCAGTATTTTTGGGAGTCGATAAAATTGGTAATCCTTATATTTGTGTTGAATACATATAAAATGAAAGTATATAGTAATACTTTTTTATTTAGATAAATAGAGATTTAAAAAATAGCATTTGTTTAATATGGTTCTTGTAATGTCTTAAAAATATTAAAATAATCATTATGAAAAGATTATTTAGATTATTCTAAAATATATGTATGCAGTATTAGATATTGAAACTACTGGAGGAAAATTTAATGAAGAAGGCATTACTGAAATTGCAATTCATAAATTTGATGGGCATACAGTAGTAGACAAATTTATAAGTCTTATAAATCCTGAAAAAGATATTCAACCTTTTGTTGTAAAGCTTACCGGGATAAACAATAAAATGTTACGAACAGCTCCTAAGTTTCATGAAGTAGCAAAACGTATTATAGAAATTACAGAAAATTGTGTGCTTATTGCCCACAATGCCCAATTTGATTATCGTATTTTACGAACAGAATACAGACGTTTGGGATATAATTTTGAACGTAAAACACTTTGCACTGTAGAATTATCTCAAAAACTTATCCCAGATGCAGAATCATATAGCTTAGGTAAATTGGTAAGATCTTTAGGCATTCCTGTTAGTGATCGGCATAGAGCAAATGGTGATGCCTTAGCTACCCTAAAATTATTTAAACTATTACTGTCTAAAGATGTAGATAAGAATATTATAAAAACGGTAATTAAAGCAGAAACTTTAGGGGAATTATCATCTAGGCAATTAGATATGGTTGATAGTTTACCATCTGAAACGGGTGTGTATTATATGCACAATAAAGAAGCTGAAATTATTTTTTTGGGAGAAAGCAGTAATATTAAAAAGAGGGTAAACAAACATTTTACTACGAATGGAACTAAAGCAAAAAAATTGCAAAAAGAAACAAGGAGTGTCAGTCATGAAAAAACGGGAAATCAGCTTATTGCCTTATTAAAAGAAAATGAGGAATTAATGCGTAATAAACCTAAATTTAATCGCCATAATAGAAGAAAGTTTTTTTCTTTTGGAGTGTATGCATCAACAAATAAAAATGGATATACGCAATTAAGAGCGCAGAAATTAAATGAGGACACCAACAGAGTAACTACTTTTAATAGCATAATTTCTGCTGAAAATTTCTTACATGCTGTCTCTAAAGAATTTCAATTATGTGATAAAATAAACGGCTTGTCTGCTGCAAAAAATAATTGTTCTAAATATGATGAGGGTATATGTTTTGGTGCATGCATAGCAAAAGAGGAGGTAACAAATTACAATGCAAGAGTTAGCAAAGCAATTGAAAAATATAGCCTAGTAGATAAAAACATGGTTATTTTAGATAGAGGAAGAGAAATAGGAGAACGCAGTGTTATTCTAATTAAAAATGGTATTTTTAAGGGTCTAGGTTATTGCGATTTAAACCACCAAATAAATAATTTGCATATCTTAGAAACCATAATTACTCCTATGGATGGTAATGCAAATACCAATCATATTATAGACAATTATTTAAGAAAGCGACGTGTGCAAAAAATTATACCACTTATTGAATAACTAAGCTCGGGGCAAGTCCAAGAGGTATTAAAAGGAAGAATTCACATTGATTTCGACGCAAGCGTCGAAGCATTTAAATCTCGATTATCAAGTAAAAATTGGAAACTAAAAAAACACAAAGAAACTGGAAAAGTAAGCTTCATGAAATTATTTATGAGGCAGACACTCCTTTAGGTAAATCGTTTGATATTACATTATTTGTACTCATCATTATCAGTGTTATTTTAGTAATGTTAGAAAGTGTAAAAGAGATAGATGCTGCATATCATGATATCCTATATGCTTTTGAATGGATTGTGACGATCTTTTTTTCTATAGAGTATATTGCCAGAATTATTAGTATTAAAAAACCATTTAAATATATCTTTAGCTTTTATGGTATTATCGATTTTATATCTACGATTCCACTTTATATTTCCTACTTTTTTGCTGGTTCGCAAATATTCTTAGCCGTTAGAGCCCTTAGGTTACTACGCGTATTTAGGATATTAAAATTAGTGAAGTTTATTGGGGAAGCTTCTGAATTAACTAGGGCATTAAAGGCTAGTAGAGCCAAAATAGCAGTTTTTATATATGTTGTGCTTATCCTATCTGTTATAATGGGTACAGTAATGTATTATATAGAAAGTGATGAAACTGGTTTTACGAGTATTCCTAGAAGTATTTATTGGACTATTGTTACCCTCACTACTGTGGGTTATGGAGATATTGCACCACAAACGCATTGGGGACAATTTATTGCTACCATAATTATGGTTTTAGGTTACGGCATTATCGCAGTTCCAACAGGTATCGTTACCACAGAGTTTGCTAAAAATGCAAAAGGAAAAAAGAAAAATAACACAAATTTTGTTCATACAAATACGCAGTCTTGTCCAGATTGTTCTGCTGAAGGACATAGAGATAATGCAAAGCATTGTTATAATTGTGGAGGAATTTTATAATGAAAAAAACACTAATTTCTGTTGTTGGTCCAACTGCAATTGGTAAAACAAAATTGGCAATAAATATTGCAAAATACTACAATACCGAAATCATTTCAGCAGATTCTAGGCAGTTTTTTCAAGAAATGACTATTGGTACTGCGGTGCCATCAAAAGAAGAACTTGCTACAATTCCCCATCATTTTATTCAACATAAAAGTATTTTAGAACCCTATTCTGTTGGCGATTTTGAACGTGATGCCATACAATTATTAGAGCAATTGTTTCAAAAACATGCTATTGTAGTGATGGTTGGCGGGAGTGGACTCTATATTGATGCGGTAACTAAAGGCTTAGACCATTTTCCTGAGGTTGCATCAGAAATACGATTACAATTAAATACAACTTTAAAGAAAGAAGGGATTACCCCCTTACAAAAGCAGCTAGAAGCATTAGACCCAGAATACCATAAAAAAGTAGATTTAGAGAACCCACATAGGCTTATCCGAGCATTAGAAGTCTGTATTGGTACTGGTAAACCCTATTCATTTTTTTTAAATCAGCCAAAAAAAGCAAGAGGTTTTAATCTTATTTCTGTAGGGATTGATGCTGAGAGGAAGATCATCTACGATCGCATCAACCAAAGAGTAGATATCATGGTTTCGGAAGGTTTAGTTGAAGAAGCCAAAGCACTAGAAAAACATAAAAACCTAAACGCCTTACAAACTGTTGGGTATAGAGAGTTATTTTCTTATTTTGATGGAACTTTTACGCTAGATTTTGCGCTATCTGAAATTAAAAAGAATACTAGAAGGTTTGCAAAAAGGCAACTTACTTGGTTTAAAAAAAATAAAACTATAGTATGGGTAGGTTTTAATGATGATGAAAAAAGTACACTTTCTAAAATTGATGCCTTATTATGAATGATACTACCATATTTTATGTCATGGGAGTTTCCGGAACAGGAAAAAGTACCATAGGAAAACTATTGGCAAAAGCAGTTGCTAGTCCATTTTATGATGGTGATGATTACCATCCACAAGAAAATATTGATAAAATGGTTACTGGAATGCCTTTAAATGATAACGACAGAAAAGGATGGCTAGAACGCTTGAATGATTTAGCCAAAGAATCTAGTACCACTGGGGCAGTTATAGCTTGCTCTGCTTTAAAAGAAAAATATAGGATAAGCTTATCTCTAGATATTCCAAAAGTAAAATTTATATTTTTAGAAGGTGACTTTAATTTAATTTTAAACAGATTAAACAGCAGAAAAAACCATTTTATGCCTCCAGAATTATTACAGTCACAATTTGACACCTTAGAAGTACCAAATGATGCTATTACAGTACCCATTACAAATACTCCAGAAGAGATTATACATAGCGTTTTAAAACAAATACAATAATGGAGCACCAACTAATTATAGCAGTTGTGGGAGGTATAAGCATACTCCTCTTTTTAATCCTTAAATTAAAAATAAATGCTTTTATAGCTTTATTAATAGCAAGTATTACTGTTGGTCTTATAGCAGGGTTAAATGCTACTGAAATTATAGCCACTGTACAAGATGGAATGGGGGGTACATTAGGTTTTGTTGCTACTGTAGTTGGTTTAGGTGCCATGTTTGGAGCCATTTTAGAATATTCTGGTGGAGCTAAAGCCATTGCCAATTTTATGGTTGCCAAATTTGGGCTTAAAAATGCTCCTATTGCAATGGTAATCTCAGGATTCTTAATCGCAATTCCTGTTTTTTTTGATGTTGCTTTCATCATTTTAGTCCCTATGATTTATGCTTTACAGCGAAAAACAAAAAAGTCGCTTTTATTATATGCCATTCCATTATTAGCAGGTTTGGCCATTACACATGCATTTATACCTCCAACCCCAGGTCCTATAGCTGTTGCAAAAATTATTAGAGCAGAATTGGGATGGGTAATTCTAATAGGGTTTATCGTTGGTATTCCAACAGCTTTGGTAAGTGGATTAGTATTTGGAAAATATATAGCAAAAAAAATTCATATAGAAGCTCCTAGCAAAAATGAAAAAAATGAAGATCTTGTTTTACCAAATATTGGATTAACCTTAGGAATTATTGCAGTACCAATTGTCTTAATATTATTAAATACATTTTTTTCTAGCGGAATATTTACTATTGATTCTAAACATATAGAAAATCTTAGCAGTCTAGATCGTTTTCTATTGTTTTTTGATAACGAAACTTTTAAAAATAGTATTGCACTTGTAGGGCATCCCTTTGTTGCTTTAATTATCGCTAATATTTTAGCTTGGTATTTTTTTGGAATTCGCAGAGGGTTTTCTAAAGACAAATTATTTACAATCAGCAGTAAATCCTTTGAAACAACAGGAACCATAATATTATTAACTGGTGCTGGTGGTGTTTTTAAACAAACATTAACCAATACAGGTGCAGGTGAGCTTTTAGCAAACTCCTTAAGTGATGCTGGTTTTCCTATTTTAGCTTTTGCTTTTATTAGTGCGGCTATTGTACGTATTATTCAGGGTTCTTCAACAGTTGCCATGATAACTGCTGCAAGTTTAATAGCACCTCTTTTAGTTCATGCAGAATTAAACAATGCTAAATTAGCTTGCATTGTTATTGCCGTAGCTTCTGGCGCTAGTATTTTTTCTCATGTAAACGATAGTGGGTTTTGGTTAGTTGGCCAATACTTAGGAATTACAGAAAAACAAACTTTTAAATCTTGGACTATAATGACAACCATACTAGCATTTACAGGATTTATAACTGTTAGCATTATTAATTTCTTCCTATAAAAGCAAGTAAACCATCTGTTGAGGGAAAACAGATGGCTTTTTTTATCTATGGAGATTTATATTTTAAACTATTCTACCACTTCATTTTTAACCACTAACCTAAATCCTTCACCGTGAATATTTAATATTTCCACGCTATCATCCATCTTTAGATATTTTCGAAGTTTTGCAATATAAACATCCATACTTCTAGATGTAAAATAATTATCATCTCTCCATATTTTAGTTAATGCTAATTCTCTTGGCATCAAATCGTTTTCATGTAATGCTAATAAACGCAATAACTCATTTTCTTTTGGAGATAATTTAATAGCTTCTTCTTCTCTAAACTTTAAGAAACGTAATTTAGAGTTTAAACTAAAATTACCTATAACAAACTCAAACTTTCGGCTATCTGCTAAAGTACTTGATGCTTTTCTTTGAAGAATTGCTTTAAGCTTCATTAAAAGCACTTCAGAATCAAAAGGTTTATTTAAATAATCGTCTGCTCCAGCTTTGTATCCTTTTAAGACATCTTCTTTCATTGTTTTTGCTGTTAAAAATACGATAGGAACATTTTCGTTCTTTTCTCTTATTTCTTTAGCGAGTGTAAAGCCATCTTTGTAAGGCATCATAACATCTAAAATACAAATGTCATAATTGTCTTTTTTAAACTTTTCAAAACCTTCCATGCCATTCTTGGCAAGAACAACATCAAAATTGTTCATTGATAAATAGTCTTTTAAAACTATTCCAAAATTAGGATCATCTTCTACTAAAAGTATTTTCTTATTTATTGTCTCCATATTAAATTATATTAAAGGTAATTTTATATAAAAAGTGCTTCCCTTTCCTTTTTCACTTTCTGCATAAACTTCACCTTGGTGATCATCTACTATTTTTTTTACATAAGCTAAGCCTAAACCATGTCCCTTAACATTATGTATATTCCCTGTATGTTCTCTATAAAATTTTTCAAAAACTTTCTTTAAAACCGTTTTGCTCATACCAGCACCTTGGTCTTTAATTTTTATAATGATATCATTTTCTACTTTCTCTGTATGCACCTCTAAATTGGGCGCATCTGGAGAATATTTAATTCCATTGTCTAAAATATTAGTAAGCACATTTGTAAAATGCATATCATTTGCCAATACTTCAGATTGTTCTGCTTTTAAATTTAAATTCACATATCCGCCCCTATCTGCCACAATTAATTCTATATGAGTTAAAGCATCATTTATTATGTCGTGAACGTCAACCCTATCCTTACTAATATCTAGTTGATTCTTTTCTAATTTAGAAATTCTCAATACATTTTCTACTTGAGAGTGCATTCGTTTATTCTCTTCTTTAATCATTGTAAGGTAGCGCTGCACTTTTTCTTTATCTTCAATTGTTTTTGGGTTTCTAATAGCTTCTACCGCAAGATTTATAGTAGCAATAGGCGTTTTAAATTCATGCGTCATGTTATTTATAAAATCAGATTTTATTTCTGAAATCTGCTTTTGTCGTATTAACTGATAGATTGCACTAGAATATGCTAACACAATTATTAATGTAAATAACAATGAAAGAATTGCCATTGGTAAAATTTCACCAATTAAGTATCGTTTCTTTTTAGGGAATGTAATTAACAACGAAAAATTACTTTCCCCTTCTACATCTTTAAAAATTGGATACTTAAAAAACGTGCTTTTTGCAAATTTAAATTTCTTGGACTTTATTTTGGTTGGAAGCCCTTTGCTATAAATGCCATATTCATATTCTGTATCTATATTTCTATTTTTAAGCTCTTGACTTAATAATAGGTCAATCTCTTTTTTAGAAACTCTTGTATGTATAGGCCGTGATTTTGCTTTTTCTTTAAAAACGTCTTCATAAAGTAATTTATCTGTAGCTGATAAGCCTCCTATTTTTTCAATTTTTTGAAGCGGTGTAAGTGTATAAGACTTACCATCTAAACCATACTCTTCCTTAAAAATCTTTTCAGTTCTAGTACTAGTATAATTTTTAAAAGTTGTGGTATCAGTATCAATACCATTGTCAAAGAACGATGATGATAAGCTGTAGTTTTCTTCTAAGATTCCATGAGAATAGTATTTAATCTCATTAGAATTTAAATCACGCTCATAAAAAAACAAACTTTTGATTATATTAGATTTGTTTGATTGGCTTTTTACAGTATCATTTAATTTAAGAAATTCTTCTGTATATTCTGCAACCTCCCTATCTTCAACATTTTCAGTAACTTTAACCAGTATCTCAGTAACCGTATTTGCAAACTGCTCCTCTTTGTCTTCTACCGATTGTTTAATCCAATACGCTTGTACAAAAATGATCCCAATAAGGGAAATACTCATTAAAACGACTAAGAAAAAAAATAACCGCTTATTCATTAGGGGTAAATTTAAATATTAAAAAAATATATGTTAACGTGTTTAACCTAAACTTAACAAAAATGTTAAAATTAAAGAAGATTCTTAATGGAAATTATAATATCATTATGTATTTTCAACACCTCAGGTAATGTTGATATTAAATCAATATTTTCGATAATAAAATCGGACTTTTCTGCTTTTTTAGCATCAGGCCATTGATTTTTAATGCGAGACATTACAGCTTCATAAGTTACGTTATCCCTAGATATTACTCTATTTATACGAATTTCTTCTGGAGCAGTAACTAAAATAATTTTATCATAATTTTCCTCTAAAGAATTTTCAAAAATAATTGCTGTTTCCTGAATTACGTAAGGAAATTTTTGTTCTTTTTTCCATTGTAAAAAATAAGCTCTAACGGCTGGATGAACAATTTTGTTTAACTTTTTAAGTTTTTCTGGGTTTTTAAAAATTATCGAAGCAATATATGCTTTGTTAAGTTCATTGTCTGAATATGAGTTGCTACCTAACAACTCTTTTATTTTTATTTGTAAATCGTTAGATTCTTGCATTAAATGCTTTGCAGCTTTATCGGAATTAAACACGGGTACGCCTAGATCTAAGAACATTTTAGCTACTGTTGTCTTTCCACTTCCTATACCACCCGTTAACCCTACAACCATTATTTTCTATTTAAAATATAGGTGACTTCTATCTCTAATAATTGTGTGCTATGCAATTCTTCTGGACTTGTTTTTATACTTAGAGGAATGGTCTCTCCTTCTGTATTTGCTACATCTAAATAATTAGCCACAATTTTAAAGTCTGTTGGTTTTAGCTTTTTTAAGTTTTCTAATGTCCCTTTACACAAAATAGGGACTTCATCAGGAAATACTTTTATCGTATAATTTTCTGGTAGATTATTTACAGTTACTGGCACATTCACTATTTTCTCTGAAAAACGCAATACTTTTCCTGAAACTTGAACAAATTTCGTATTGAAAGAGGTGTTTTTTAATTTTTCTGGAATAGCTATCATTAATTTTTCAGAAAAATTGGATGAAACTTCTTCTAAACTTTTATTTTCTGTACTTATCTGTTTTATAGTCTCAATTTCTTTTTTAGGTCCATTAATAACAATACTATCTGGAACTACTTTTACAGGTTTATCTAAAAGGTAATTTTGTCCCAAATCTATTTTTAACTGGTGAACTACAGGAATTTTTTTAGTGTGTAATTGATACAGCTCTAAGATAAGATCTTCTTTTTCATAAATACCTTCTAAACTCATTGCATTAGGTAATTGCTTTTCTATTTGAACTTCGTATGCATTTTTAGGAATATAATATAATTCCCCTTTTTGTAACGCCTTAGAAACATCTATAACTACTTCTTTATTTTGAAAATTATAACTTAAAAAAGCAAAACCACTCGCTTTTAATTTTACCTCTAAAGTTTCTTTAGAAGCTTTTACAAAAAGTAAACTATCTGGAATATTTTTATATTTTAAATCAAAAACCGTATTGCCAGTATAGGTTTCAGATAAATTACTAATAAGCCAAGCTAAAGCAGAACAAAACAGAAATACAACAAAGATTTTTACTTTGCGTTTATTTAGTCCATTTTTAATTTTTTTAATCATGCTTATTATTTTGTTTTAAAAAACAATTTAGGAAATAAGTCTTCAGCTCTATTTTTACTAAAATTAAGTGTTAAAGTTGCTTTTAAAAAACCATAGCCATAGCCTATAAATTGTATACAAACCGCTACTATAGATAACAGTGCTATACCCAAATTATTATTTTTTAGCAATGAATCAATAAAAATTAAACAAAAATACAAAGCATATAGGTACAATGGAAATCCAAAGCCCAATACAAAAAGAAGTATTGACACTAAAAAAAACAAACAAAATAGTGTTGGAAACCAATAGGTTATTTTCTTTGTTTCTGGATGCCATTTATTTAAAATAGGCCGTACCATACCAAATTTATTGACTTGAATATAAAATTTATTCCAATCTATTCTCCGTTTATGATACACAAAAGCATTTGGTAGTAATTTTGTTTTATAGCCATTATTCCAAATACGGATGGTTAAATCCGGATCTTCTCCTGGGTGAATATTTCCATATCCACCAGTAGCTTCAAAAGCAATTTTAGATATTCCCATATTAAAACTTCTTGGCTGAAATTTATCTACAGCTTTCTTATTACCCCGTATGCCTCCCGTGGTTAATAGCGAAGTCATCGCATAATTAATAGCTTTTTGCACTTTAGAAAATGATGCATGCGCAGCATCGGGTCCTCCATAACAATCTACATACTCTTTTTCTAATGCTTCCGATGCCTCCAATAAATAGTTTGGAGGTAGTATACAGTCAGAATCTAAAACTACAAAATAGTTTCCTTTAGCATGTTTCATGCCATAATTTCTAGAATCTCCTGGGCCAGAATTTGTTTTTTCTAAATATGTTATTGGTAATTGTTCTTGATATATGGCTATTACTTCTTTTGAACTTATTGTAGAACCATCTTCTATAATTACAATTTCATAGGCTTTTGTATACGTTTGTTCTAATAAACTTTGTAAAAGCTCATCTATTTCATTAGGCCTATTATATACAGGAACTATAAAAGAAAAAAATAAATTCATTGTTATAGCTATAAACATAAAAGCCACTCGACAATGCGAATGGCTCTCTATTTTGTATTAAATTGTTATTCTTCTGTAAACCTTTCTATAACTTCTTGGCTTACACCAGTATTAGAAAAACCTCCATCATGGAAAAGATTCTGCATAGTAACTTTTTTGGTTAAATCAGAAAACAAAGAAATGGTATAATCAGCACAATCTTGTGCAGTTGCATTGCCTAATGGGGACATTTTTTCTGCATAGCTTATAAAACCATCAAAACCTTTAACTCCTTGCCCAGCAGTTGTTGGCGTGGGAGATTGTGAGATTGTATTAACCCTTACTTTTTTCTCTTTTCCATAAAAATATCCAAAACTACGTGCTATAGATTCTAGATAGGCTTTATTGTCTGCCATATCATTATAATCTGGAAAAGTTCGTTGTGCTGCCATGTAGGTGAGTGCTACGATACTACCCCACTCGTTCATAGCATCGGCTTTGTATAAACTTTGCATTACTTTATGAAAAGAAAGTGCAGAAACGTCCCAACCTTTGGTTGTAAAATCATATTTCTCATCGGTGTAAGCACGTCCTTTTCTTACATTTACAGACATTCCTATGGAGTGTAAAACAAAATCTAATTTACCACCAAGAATTTCTGTTGCTTGCGCTACTAAATTATTTAAATCTTCTTCGCTAGTAGCATCTGCTGGAATAATTTCTGAACCTGTTTTTTCTGCTAAAGCTTTTATCTGTCCCATTCGCATTGCTATAGGTGCATTTGTTAAAACAAATTTTCCGCCTTCTTCATGAACACGCTCTGCAGTTTTCCAAGCGATTGAATTTTCATCCAAAGCGCCAAAAATAATTCCTCTTTTTCCTTTTAATAGGTTGTATGACATTTTGTGTACTTTATTTTCGTTTTATTGAAGCTTCAAAGATATTTAAAAAAAGTGTAATGTAGCTATAATTTATACTCAGCTTAGCAACTGTTTAGCATGTGCTAAAGCAGAATCAGACAAGTCTTTACCCCCTAGCATTTCTGCAAGCTCAGCAATTCGTTCATCTTCCCCTAATTTTTTCATTCTTGTATGCGTCTCTTTACCAACTTCTTCTTTATATACTTTAAAATGCTGTGCTCCTTTAGCTGCTACTTGAGGTAAGTGTGTAATGGAAAAAACTTGCATGGTTGAACTCATTGCCTTCATAATATCGCCCATTTTGTTAGAAATCTCTCCAGAGACACCAGTATCAATTTCATCAAACATCATAGTAGGCAACTGCTCATATTCTGCTAAAATAGATTTTATGGTCAACATAATACGAGATAACTCTCCACCAGAAGCCACTTTTTTAAGGTCACCATAATTAGCCCCTTTATTGGCTGAGAAAAGAAATATAAGTTCATCTTTCCCGTTTTTATGAAAAGATGTTGTTGCATTGAGTTCTATTTTAAATGTTGCACTGGCCATTCCTAATTGCATCAAACTTTCTCCTAACTGTTTTTGAAGGAGTGGTATTACTTTTTTCCTTCTATTTAATAAAGTTTCTGCTAAACTATTTAAACCACTTTCTTGAGTAGCTAACGCCCCTTGTTTCTCTTTAATAGTTTCTTCAAGGTTTTCTGTAACACTTACTTTTTCTGATAATGCGTCTTTAACTGCTATTAATTCACTTATATCACTAGCATGATGCTTTTTTTGTAAATCATATAACAATTGTAATTTTCCGTTTATTTCTTCTAATAATTCAGGATTAGTATCTGCATTTTCTTGCATTTGCTCTAATTCTGTAGCTATATCATCTAATTCTATAAATGCAGATTGTACTCGTTCATTTAAACCTGTGTAAGATGTACCATACCCTGCTAATTTAGCTGTAAGTGATTTAAATTCGGTCATCGCGGAAATAATTCCTATTTGCTCTGCATTTAATAAAGCATGCCCTTTTGCTAGATGTTCTATAATGGTTTCAGCATTATTCAGTTGCTCATACTGCTCTTCTAATTCTTGAATAATCCCGTCTTTTAAAGGAGCATTTTCCAATTCTTTTAATAAAAAACTATTATAATCATGCTCTTTGGTTGCATTCTCTTGAAAATCCAGAAGTGCTGCTAACTCTTTTTCTGTTTTTAGGTATAGGGCTAAGCCCTTCCTGAAATTTAAAAGATAACGTTCGTTATCGGCTAGAGCATCAATTACTTTAAGCTGAAAATCATTATCTGCTAATTGTAAAGTCTGGTGCTGCGAGTGAATATCGATTAAGTTATTCCCTAAATTACTTAATACTGCTAAAGTAACTGGGGAATCATTTACAAAAGCTCTAGATTTTCCACTAGGTAAAATCTCTCTTCTGATGATGGTATGCACTTCAAAATCTAAATCGTTTTTTTCAAAAAAATCTTCTAATTGATATTTTCCAATTTCAAAAGAAGCTTCTATAACACACTTTTTAGTTTGATCTCTTAAGGAAGTTAAATCGGCACGCTTTCCTAAAACCAAACCGAGACCACCTAATAGTATGGATTTACCTGCACCAGTTTCACCTGTTATGATAGTAAAACCATTCGTAAAAGACACATTTAAATGGTCTATTAATGCATAATTCTGTATGGAAAGTGTACTCAGCAATGTATTGTGTATTATTGCTGTAAATATAAGTTATATCTGTTAAGATATAACATGTAATAATCCAAAAATTACACGTATTTATAAGCCTAAAAAACCTTTAGTGATATAACTATTTTGTACTAAAACTTTATTGAAGCCCAAGTACTGGAATAAAAAGGAGCAACACGATTTAATATTTCTTTTAATTTCACCACATCAACTTTGGGTCCATCAGAAAAAATATTTGAAATTTCTTCAGATTTTGCATCAAAAAATATTCTGATCAAAAAAGCGCCTGGTCGTCTTTTTTGCAATATATCTAACAAACGCATTGTACCAGAAATAACTTGTTTTCCAGTACTATTATTATCGGCTAATATATCTAGTCCTTTTCTATGGTAGTTATACATAACTACTCTGTATTCTCTAAAAGTATTAGAAAGTAAATTATCAACTAAATCAAAACGAGAACGCCTCCCGTTACCTTGTACATCTTGACTCCAACCTGCAGCATTACTCCCCTGCGCTTGTGTTACTATATTCTGCGCTTTTTTAAAATATTCTGTTCCACCTTCTAATTCAAATGTATCGGCATCTATACCAAGTATAATATAGACATAGTATGAAATAACACCTACTAGATTAGAAGTAAAATTAGTTTCATTAAAAATTAGCGGTTGAAATTCTGTATATTCAAAATTAAATTTATCGTCTTTAAAACTAAAAACAGAACTTTCATAAGAGGTATTGTAAACTGGTCTTGAAGATTGAATTTGAAGGTTAGCAATAAATCTATTGTTCTCAAATTCTGTAACTGTAATAAAAAACCGAGCATTTAATTGTTCTTCCTTCTCAAATTTTCTATTTGTCCATTTGGTTTTATTTACAAATTCGCTTAGCGAAGTTTCTAAGGTTTTAAAAATTTGCTGATTGGTTTGACTTACTTGATCTGCATTTACCGTAAATGTTGCATTAAGTTCTTGTGCAAACATAATTATAGGAAGAGCAAACAATACCAATATTAAAACAAATCTACGCATCTATACGGTTTATAATTTCACTAAAAATATCCTCAGCAACTTCTGCTTTGGTTTTAAGTTCAAACGTTTTTATCTCCAAATTCTTATCTATAAAAGATATTTTATTGGTTTTCTTTCCAAAACCTGCTCCGGAATCATTTAACGAATTTAAAACAATTACGTCTAAATTCTTTTTCTTTAATTTTCCTTTAGCGTTCACCACTTCATTTTGAGTTTCCAAAGCAAAGCCAACCAAAAATTGCTTTTGTTTTTGTTCTCCCATAGAAAGCAATATATCTTTATTTTTAACTAAAGAGATTACCATTTCGCTATCATTCTTCTTTATTTTCTGATCAGCTTTTATTTTTGGTTTATAATCTGCAACCGCAGCAGCCGCTATTGCTACATCTATTTCTTTATAAAACTTATGTACCGCATCATACATTTCATCTGCAGATACTACACGTACAAGCCTTATACGATTATGATGGACATCTAAATGCGATGGGCCAGATATTAGAAAAACTTCAGCTCCTAGATTTGCCGCTACTTTAGCCAATTCAAAACCCATTAAACCAGAGGAGTGATTTCCTATAAAACGAACGGGATCTATTGCTTCGTAAGTAGGTCCGGCTGTAATTAATACTTTTTTACCTATTAATGGTAAATTTTCAGAAAAATATGCTTCTAGAAATCCTACTATTGTTTCTGGTTCTGCCATCCTACCCTCACCATGTAAGCCACTTGCTAATTCTCCTGAAGCAGCTGGTATCATTATATTACCGTAAGATTGTAGCGTATCAAAGGATTTTTTAGAACTGGGATGTACATACATATCTAAATCCATAGCTGGAGCAAAAAAAACAGGGCATTTTGCAGACAAATAAGCAGCTAGCAAAAGACTATCGCATGTACCATTAGCCATTTTGGATAAGGTATTTGCTGTTGCTGGCGCTACTAACATAACATCCGCCCAAAGTCCTAATTCTACATGATTGTTCCATGAAATTTCTCCTGAAGTTTCTTCATTTACAAAAGAAGACAACACTGCATTTTTAGATAAGGTAGCTAATGTAAGTGGAGAAACAAAAGAGCTGGCACTCTCTGTTAAAATAACTTTAACAGTAGCACCAGCTTTAATAAGTAATCTAACCAAAAAGGTAGTTTTATAAGCAGCAATACCTCCAGTAATTCCTAAAAGGATATTTTTTCCGCTCAACATTCCTTTACAAGTCTTTCGCTGTATTCCTATGGTATATTTTATCTTGTAACCATTCTTCCACAGCTAGAGCATGCGGTTTTGGTAATTTTTCGTAAAATTTTGAAACTTCTATTTGTTCCTTATTTTCAAAAACTTCCTCAAGACTATCGCTATACGTAGCAAATTCTTCAAGCTTTTCCAATAACTCTTTTTTAATTTCTGAGTTAATTTGGATGGCTCTTTTAGAAGCAATAGAGATTGCTTCATAAATATTTCCTGTTGGAGCATCAAACTCATTTTTGTTGATTGTAACCGTTGAAACAGCTGCTTTTGAATTTTTTAAATCATTCATATTCATTCTGAAAATATTTTATTTGGAATAGTTTTGTAATTCTTTATCAATTTTTTCTAATAAATCATTTGCCTTCTTTTCAAATGTTGTTTGTGGAAAAAACTTTTTCAATGTTGCATATGCATCTTTAGCATTCTGCAATCTTTGTTTCTTTCTAAATTCAGTACTATTTAGTGCTAAACTTGTTGTTGCCTGCATTTTAACAAATAGTGCTTCTTCTTTAAATTTAGAACCTGGATTATCTAAAATAAAATTATCTAAAGACGTTATTGAAGAAACCAATAAAGGATAATTGAATTCACCTAACTTATTAAACTGTTTAGCTATTTCAAAAGCTTTCTTTTCCTTGGTAGCCGTTAATTCCTGTGCCATTTTATTGGCTTCAGGCAAAAACTCAGAGGTAGGATATATATTTATAAATCCTTGTAATTTAGTAAGCGCCTTATCTGTATCTGTTTGGTCTCTACTGTATTTTGGAGAGAGTAAATAATAACTTTTAGCTTCTAAAAAACTTGCTTCTTGTGCTTTATCACTTTTTGGGTATGATTTTATAAAACGTTCAAATTGATAACTAGAAAAGTTGTAATCTTTTATTTTATAATAGGTGTCTCCAAGAAAAAATAACACTCTTTCTCCCTGTGGCTTGCCAATATACTTAGGTGCTATTTGAGCAAAAAGCCGGTTAGATCGTTTATAATCTTTTTCATTATAAAGATTCTCCGCCATCTCATATTTAGCTTTAATGTCCGTTTCCTTGAGTACTTTTTGGTATTCACTACAAGAACTTAAAGCTATAACTATTAAAAGCAAACTAAAAAAAGATCGCATATTTTTAAACATTCTGCAAAATTAAGGATTCTTACTGGATATAAAAAACATTTTTAGCATACTAAAATAGATAGCCTATAGTCGTATACAAAGTAATTTAGCTTAGATTTAACGTTATGTAATTAATAAATGGCTATGCCAATACTTGAGTAGCTTGTTGTACAAACGATTTAATTTTTGATTTTAATTGCGGTGTTGCTTCCATTAGAGGCAAGCGAACTGTAGCATTAGCAATTTGTAACACTTCAAAAATGGTCTTAATTCCTGCAGGATTTCCTTCTTCAAAAATAAGATTCATACCCTCTTCTAGAGCATGATGCATTTCATATGCTTTTCCGATTTCTTTTTGAATTCCTAAACTAATCATTCTAGAAAATTCTGAAGGTAATCCTTGACCTATCACTGATATAACTCCTGCTCCTCCTGCTAATACCGTAGGCAAAGCTGTTATATCATCTCCAGAAATTAACAGAAAATCTGTAGGCTTGTCTTTAAGAATAGCCGCAATCTGAGCCATATCACCACAAGCTTCCTTTATAGCTACTATATTTTTAAAATCATGAGCTAAACGTAAAGTGGTTTCTGCCAGCATATTACTTCCTGTTCTACTTGGAACATTATATACAATAATTGGTTTTGGAGAAACAGCAGCTATTGCCTTAAAATGCTGGTATATTCCTTCTTGTGTAGGCTTATTGTAATATGGAGAAACAGACAAAATAGCAGTAAACTCAGCTAAATCAATATTCTTTAGTTCTTCTACTACTAAGGCTGTATTATTACCACCAACTCCTATAACTAATGGTAATCTTCCAGCATTTGTTTTCACTACAGTATCAACCACAATTTTTTTCTCTGAGGGGGTCAGTGTAGCTGTTTCTGCTGTTGTACCTAGTACTACCAAATAATCGGTACCATTAGTTATATTATATTCAACAACACGTTGTAGTGCTAATACATCTACAGATAAATCTTCTTTAAAAGGAGTTATTAGTGCAACTCCTGTACCACGCAATTCTTTCATTTTACCTAACTTCTTTAAGAATCTTAAGATATTTTTTTAATTCTTCTTTAAATAGTGCGAAATCAGTAATTGGAGTATTAATAATTAAATCATTAAAATCTTTATCTACTTCATAAAAACCAACACGCAAACGAGCTTTTGTTTTTACGCTCATTAGCTGTAGTAATAAATTATCATCTGTATAATAATTTATAAGGAGATCGTACTCTTTATTGATAAATTCTAAAACGTAACTATTTTCTAAGTTCCCATTCCATCCTAAATCCTTATCGGAAAAAACAGGCGTTGAATAAGGCGAATTTTTATCATAAAAATTCTTATATCCAATTATTTTTACCGAATTAGGTCGCAGAGAAAATTCATCTACTAACTCATAAAAAACATTAGTGTTATCAAATTTATCTAAATCTACTATACATCCAATAGATAATACCCCACCTTTACCCGGTCTAGAACTACGTTCTGGATTAGCTAAAAGCTGTTTCACATATTTCTGCCCAGATTTATGTTTAAGTTTTTCTTTTAAAGCCTTTAAAAACATGTATTTTTACATTTATACAAATGTAAATAATATTCAGAGCAATTTGATACGAAGATAAAAACTTATATGCTTTTAAAATTAACACAATTTGTTATATTTATAACAATTATTTCATTTTCTTCCTGTGAAGACAAAAAAAAGTATTTGCATGAAATAGAAGCTAAAAACATCCCTATTTCTAAAGATCTTAAAGAAGTGAGTGAGATCACTAACTTTGTAGCACCTTTTCAAGAACACATCAATAAAGTTTTAGATAGTGCTTTAGCGTACACACCCAAAACAATTTCTAAAGAAGATGGAAAATACAATACCACCGCAGGGAATTTAATGGCTGATGCTGTTTTTGAACTTACTAATCCTATTTTTAAATCTCGAACTCAAAAAGAAATAGATTTTGTATTATTAAACCATGGAGGCATTAGAAGTGTTATCTCCAAAGGAACTATTACAAGAAGAACAGCCTATGAAGTTATGCCATTTGAGAATACAGTAGTAGTGGTTGCATTGCGAGGAAAAGCAATACGGAATCTTGTAAAATACTTAATAGAGTCTAACAGACCTCATCCCATAGCTGGCATACAAATAATTTTAGATAAAAATAATAGCTTATCAGAAGTAAACATACAGGGGAAACCTTTTGATGAAAACGTAATTTACCATGTAGCTACATCTAATTATCTAGTAAATGGAGGTGATCAAATGACTTTTTTTGAAGATAAGATTACGCTTACTGAAACGGATTATTTAATTAGAAATGTTATGATAGATTATTTTATAAAGTATGACACTATTTTTCCGGTAAGAGATGATAGATTTAAAAAACTAGATTAAATAATTATGAAAAGAAGACAATTTATTTCTAGTACTGGTGCTACTTTAAGTTTTATTGGTTTAGGAGGACTTTCTTTAAATGCTTGTTCCATTCAGAAAAGTAAAAAGATTACTATTTTGCATACTAATGATGTACATAGCCATATAGATGCTTTCCCAAAAACACATTCTCAATATCCAAACTTAGGTGGTTTAGCCCGTAGAGCTACTTTAGTGAATTCTATTCGCAAAGAAAATCCAAATACCCTATTATTTGATGCAGGTGATATTTTTCAAGGCACTCCATATTTTAATTTTTATGGTGGCGAGTTAGAATTTAAACTAATGAGTATGTTAAAATATGATGCAGCCACAATAGGTAATCATGATTTTGACAATGGTATTGAAGGCTTATATGCCCAATTACCAAATGCAAAATTTAAACTACTTTCTGCAAATTATGATTTTAGCAATACTATCTTAGATGGCTACACTAAACCATATACTATCTATTTAGTAGATGGTATTAAAATTGGTGTATATGGTATAGGAATTCAATTAAATGGTTTGGTAACCAAAAAGTTATATAAAGAAACTAAATATCTCAACCCTATTGAAATAGCCTTGGATACGGAACGTAAATTAAAAGAAGAAAAAGGGTGCCAGCTTATTATTTGCTTATCACATTTAGGGTATAAATATGAGGATAGTAATAAACCAGATGACCATAAATTAGCTTCAAAAACAGCACATACACATTTAATTATTGGTGGGCATACGCATACTTTTTTAGATAAACCCACTATAGCTACTAATGCAAAGGGCAAAAAAGTTTTAATAAATCAGGTTGGTTGTTTTGGTATTAACCTAGGCAAGATAGATTTTTATTTTGATGATAACCAAAACATAAATGCAGATGGCATTAGTATTACTGTTTAGATAAGATATTTATCAGAAAAATACTGATATACTATAGGTTTTTAGCAGCTAACCACATGATAACTAGGCTGCTAAATAAAGCTTAAAATAAAATTATATTTAATTTTTTTCATAAAATGGTGTTTTTTAAAATTATTGGCACCATCTTTGCATTTTAATACATAATTAATTTAAATTTTTAACATGAGTAAAGGAACAGTAAAATTCTTCAATGACACTAAAGGTTTTGGTTTTATCACTGAAGAAGGCGTAGACAAGGATCACTTTGTACACGTTTCTGGATTAGTAGACGAAATTCGTGAAGGCGATGAAGTTGAATTTGATCTAGAAGAAGGAAGAAAAGGATTAAACGCGGTAAACGTAAGAGTACTATAATATATACTTTTTAAGACTTTAAAAAATCCCGTTCAAGATGTTGAACGGGATTTTCTGTTTTTAAATGTATTAGCCGAATAAATTCAGTACAAATAAATAAGCTTGTTTTTATTTTTATTTCACTTTATTTACTCTAGTCAGTAAAAATGCTCCTACTAAGAAAAACAAACCTAAAAATATAATAGCATTGCGCATATTACCCGTTATTTGTGTAATATATGCAAACATAAACGTACCGATAACAATTCCTATTTTTTCTGAAACATCATAGAAACTAAAAAATGAAGTAGTATCGGTTGTTTCTGGTATAAATTTAGAATAGGTAGATCTAGAAAGCGCTTGGATACCTCCCATAACTAAACCAACGCAACCCGCTGCGATATAAAAATCTGTTGGCGTAATTACAAAATAAGCATAAATACATATCGCTACCCAAAGGATATTTACACCAATTAAGGTTTTAACATTTCCAAACGCATTTGATGCTTTGGCTGTAAAAAGAGCTCCTAGTATAGCAACTAATTGAATTACTAATATGCTTACAATAAGTCCAATTGTCCTTTCCGTATCGCCTCCCCAATTTATTTTTTCTTCTCCAAAATAAGTCGCTATTAGCATTACCGTTTGTACAGCCATGCTGTATACAAAAAAAGCAATTAGATATCTTTTTAGTTTTATTTCGTTCCCTAATTGTTTCCAAACTCCTTTTAGTTCTTTAAAACCATTTAAGATCACATTTTTACGTTCTCCTTCTCTTTTTACCCCTTTTGGCAGATGATAGAAGGTATATTGTGCAAAACCAATCCACCATATCCCAACAGTAGCGAATGATATTTTCATTGCTTTTATCTCTGCTGTTTCAGAATCAGCCATAATACCAAACCAATGGGGTTGCATCACCATTGCTAAATTAATTAATAGTAATAAAACACTACCTGCATAGCCCATAGAGAAGCCTTTTGCACTAATTTTATCTTGCTGCTCTAAAAAAGCCACATCTGGTAAATACGAATTATTAATAGCAAAACTGACCCAAAAGCCTACTAAACCAAAAAAGTAACAAGCTAAACCTAAATAGATATTTTCTATAGAAAACCAATATAACCCTATACATGATAAACCTCCTAAATAGCAGAAGAATTTCATAAAAATCTTTTTATTCCCTAGGTAATCTGCTACTCCAGAGAGTAAAGGGGTTATGATAGCTATAAAAACAAATGCTACGGAAGTAGTATAACTTATGAGTGGCGTTCTTTCTAATTCAAAACCAAAAACGTTAACTTTTTCAATCCCAGCAGCTCTAAATATAGCACCATAAAAAATAGGAAATATAGCAGAAGCTATAACTAAGCTGTATACCGAATTAGCCCAATCGTAAAATGCCCATGCATTTAATAATTTTTTACTTCCTTTTTCTGCTTGTACTCTTGCCATAGTTAGGATTGGTATTTAAAAAATGAACTAAAAAAAGCTGTTCTAGATTTAGAACAGCTTATAAATATAAGGTTTTAATATGTTTTATCTAATCAAAAGAAGTAATTCCAAATTTAGCTGCCTCAGCTCTAGCAAGCGGTGCCCATTCTGTTAAGTTATTAATTCTGGTATCGTTTGAAGGGTGCGTACTCATAAATTCTGGTGGTGCTTGTCCACCACTATTTGCTTTCATACGTCTCCATAAATTTGCTGCTTCATCTGGATTATAACCCGCAATTGCCATAATATGTAAACCTATATTATCAGCTTCTATTTCATGACTTCTACTAAATGGTAACATAACACCTACTTGAGAACCAACTGCATATGCTTGGTTGAAAATTGCTCTTTTTTGATCGTCTTTAAAAGCAACATTACCTGCTACAGCTAATCCTTGTTGGATAGTACCTGCACTCATACGTTGTGCTCCATGATCTGCTAGTGCATGCGCCACCTCATGCCCCATAACTACTGCTATACCAGTTTCTGTTTGTGTAATAGGCAGTATTCCTGTGTAAAAAACAATTTTACCCCCTGGCATACACCAAGCATTCACAGTTTTATCATCTACTAGATTATACTCCCATTTATAATCTTTAAGATATCCTGGGTGTCCATTTGCTGTTAACCAACGTTCTGCCGCAACTGCAATACGTTGACCCACTTTTGAAATCATACGTGATTCTGGAGTGTTTTCAACTTTTTTATTTTGAGTTAAAAACTGATTGTATTGTGCAAAAGCAGTTGGGAAAATTTGACTATTGGGATAAAAATTCAACATTTTTTTCCCAGTAAAAGGATTTGTTTTACAAGCTGCAACACCTAAAAAAATGAATACAACTAATACTATTTTTTTCATGATATTTTTGTTATGCCTAATAATACTGATTATAAATAACTTAAAATAAGCATCTTAAATCAAAATTATTAAACTAGTTAGTGTATGTTAAAATTACAAAAAAAATTACTTTCCTGTAATATGCAGCTCTGTAAAATCTTTACTTACTTCTATAGTATTCCCATTTAAATTTACAGATTCTAACGACACTATTTCATTGTCTATTTCTATAGTCCCTATTTCAAAAGGAAGTCCATGAAAATTAAATTTAAACGTTTCATAAGCAGTAATAAACTTACCATCTTTAAATTGTTGAATAATCACTTCGTTTTCCTTTCCTTTATGTCTAAAGTTTCTTAAACTATATCTTCCTTTTTTATAATCATAACCATCTTGATCATCTTCATACACGGTAGATTTTTCTACACCCAATTTATAGTAAGCGTCCAAAACCAATTCTTTAATTTCTTTTTCTCCTACATATTGCTGTACAGGATACTTAGGGATTATAGCACCTTCTTTAATAAATAAAGGAATAATATCGATATCTGCTACCACCCATTTTTCCATTCCACCAGTTAAAAGTTCACCAGTCCAATAGTTATACCATTGCCCTCTAGGAATATACATTCTTCTGCCCTTAGCATTAGGCTCTTGAACTGGGCATACAAGAATCTGATCTCCAAAAATAAATTCGTCTGTTCTAAAATGCGTTTGTGCATCTTCTTGATCATAATGTACTAAAGATTGTAACATTGGTGTTCCTTCTTCAGAATATTTCCAGAACATGGTATACAAGTAAGGTAATAATTGATATCTTAATTCTATATATGTTCTTACTATATTAGTAATATCAGTATCAAAAGACCAAGGCTCTTGTTCTCCATGATCACCACTAGAATGTACTCTACAGAACGGGTGGAAAATTCCAAGTTGAATCCACCTTGCAAATAATTCTCCGTTGGGTTGTTCTGCAAAACCTCCAATATCAGATCCTACAAAAGACATACCGCTCATACACATACGTTGCATTTGCACATTTGCAATCCATAAATGTTCCCAAGTTGCAATATTATCTCCTGTCCAAGTAGAGGTGTAACGCTGCGCTCCGGAATATGCTGAACGTGTAATAACAAAAGGCCTTTTAGGGTATGAGAATTGTTTTACTCCTTCATAGGTTGCACGAGCCATTTGCGTTCCGTAGATATTATGTGCCTTTCTATGACTACATGGATGCCCATCATAATCATGACGCACATCTAAAGGAAATGTTTTTCCCGGAACCTCCATTACTGCTGGTTCGTTCATATCATTCCAAACACCTTTTACACCCATTTCACCAATAAGTTCTTTATATAAACCTGCCCACCATTCTCTAACTTCTGGATTGGTATAATCTGGAAAATTACATTCACCTGGCCAAACTTTCCCTTTCATATAAGGCCCATCACCACGCTTACAGAAATAATCATTTGCTACGCCTTCTTGGTAAACAGAATATTCTTTATCAACTTTAATTCCTGGATCTATAATAACAACCGTTTTAAAACCATCATCACTAAGTTCCTGAATCATTTTCTTCGGATTAGGAAAGTATTCTTTATTCCATGTAAAACAACGGAAACCATCCATATAATCAATATCTAAATAAATACCATCACATGGAATTCTTAATTCTCGAAACTTATTAGTGATTTCTTTTACTTTACTTTCTGGATAGTAACTCCATTTAGACTGATGAAAACCTAGTGCCCATAAGGGTGGCATTTCTGGTGTACCTGTTAAATCTGTGTAAGCAAGAACTACTTCTGACACTTTAGGACCATAAAAGAAATAATAGTTCATTTCTCCACCATCTGCCCAAAAACTTGTTACATTTCTACGCTCTTGAGAAAAATCAAAATGTGTTTTAAAGGTATTATCAAAGAAAATACCATAGGCTTTTCCATGATGCAATCCGGTGTAAAAAGGAATGGCTTTGTAAAGTGGATCTTGATCTTTTCCATAAGCATATTGATCTGTTGCCCAATTCTCTATTCTTTTCCCTTTTAAATTAGAGTGTGTAGCCTTATCTCCCATTCCATAAAAACTCTCAGCAGATTGCGTAATCTTACTCATTTTTACGGTATTACCTCCATATTGGTGGTTTTCTTCCCAATGAAAGCCCAATTCATCCTCATTTATAATATTACCTTCTAAATCAGAAATTTGAGTTCTTAAGGTTTGCTTATCAACTAATACTTTTATTTTAGAAGTAATGATATAATACTCTCCTTTGGTTTCTTCAATTTCTAATGTATTGTATCCACTATTACTATCATCACTAATAGCATATGAAAAATCTGGCTCAAAAGTATTCTCTGTGGCATACCTAAAACGTACAACGCTATCTCGTAAAACTGTTATTTCTAAAATAACTCCGTTAGCAGTTGTAAAATAGAATTTATCTGCGTCTCTTTTAAAATCTTTAATTTGATTGGGATAAAGATTCCCTTTATATTCTAATTCTTGATTAGTGATCATAGTTTAATTTCTTTTGCGGTATAAATTAATAGAATTACTATTACATAATAAAAAGATATTACTATGAGTTATTAACTATTATGAGATACCTATTTTTTTTACTTTAAAATGATAATACTTAAAGGAGGTAGATTAATTTTAATAGAATTCTGATGTCCGTGTAATGGTTTTTTTATCTTTTTTATAACTGTATTGTGTATTCCGCTACCTCCATATTTTTTAGAATCTGTATTAAATAACTCTTCTACGCCAGCAGAAATAGGAATACCAAGGTGATAATTTTCTCGTACTACAGGTGTTAAATTACAAACAATAATAAGGTCGTTTTTTGTGTCATGGCCTTTACGGATATAACTTAATACAGAATTTTCATGATCGCTATAATCTATCCATTGGAAACCTTCTGGACTAAATTGTTTTTCATAAAGTGCTGGATGAGTTTTATAAATACCGTTTAAATCTTTTACCAAATCTTGAACACCAGAATGAAAATCGTATTGCGTTAAATGCCAATCTAAACTTTGTTGAAAGTTCCATTCCGAAGATTGCCCAAATTCACCTCCCATAAAAATAAGATTAGCCCCAGGATGTGTATACATATATCCAAAAAGTAATCTTAGGTTTGCAAACTGCTGCCACTCATCTCCAGGCATTCTATACAGAAGTGATTTTTTCCCATAAACGACTTCGTCATGAGAAAAAGGCAACATAAAGTTTTCTGTAAATGCATAGGTTAAACTAAACGTAATATCGTTTTGATGATGCTTTCGGTAGATCGGTTCTTTTTTAAAATATTCTAGAGTATCATGCATCCATCCCATCATCCATTTCATTCCAAATCCTAAACCTCCTAAATTTACAGGCTTAGAAACTCCAGAAAAAGCTGTGGATTCTTCTGCAATGGTTTGTATACCCTCAAATGTAGTATACAAATACTCATTCATTTCTCTAATAAATGATATGGCCTCTAAATTTTCGTTATTACCATATATATTTGGTTCCCACTCCCCTTCTTCTCTAGAATAGTCTAAATAAATCATAGAAGCAACTGCATCTACTCTTAAGCCATCTATATGAAACTGATCTAACCAAAAAGCGGCATTGCTAATTAAAAAGGCACGTACTTCATTACGACCATAATTAAATATTAAACTTTTCCAATCTGGATGATAGCCTTTTCTCCTATCTGGATGCTCATATAAATGAGATCCATCAAAAAAACCGAGTCCATGTGCATCTTCCGGAAAATGAGAAGGCACCCAATCTAAAATTACGCCAATATCATTCTGATGCAGAGTATCAACTAAAAATTTAAATTCTTCAGGATTCCCAAATCTTGATGTGGGTGCAAAATACCCAGTAAGTTGATACCCCCAAGAAGGATCATAAGGGTACTCCATCACAGGCATAAATTCTACATGTGTAAAATTCATTTCTTTTACGTAATTCACTAAATCTTCAGCTAATGCTGTATAACTAAGAAATTCATTTGCTGCATTTCTTTTCCAAGACCCCAAATGTACTTCATAAACAGCATAAGGCTTATCCAATCCATTTTTATCAGATCGGTATCCCATCCAATTGGTATCTTTCCATTGATAGTTTTCTTCCCAAACTACAGAACCAGTTTTTGGGGGCGTTTCACAATATCTAGCAAAAGGATCTGCCTTTTCTGTAACAATGTCATTATTATTAGAGGTAATACTATATTTATACAAAGCACCGTTTTTAACTTCAGGTATAAAACCTTCCCAAATGCCACTTTCATCCCAACGCACATTGAGTTGATGTGTATGTTTATCCCAAAAATTAAAATCTCCAACAACGGAAACCGATTTGGCTGTAGGAGCCCAAACAGCAAAATAAGTACCTTTTACACCATTAATTTCGGTTACATGCGAACCTAGCTTTTCATATAATTTAAAATGTTTTCCTGACTTAAATAAGTTAATATCAAAATCTGTAAATAAGCTGTGAACTAAAACTTCTGGCATTTTTTAATGTATTTATCGCAATATAAAACAAGTTTATATAATACATAAACCTATATGACGTTAGTTTTTAAATACCATACAATAAAAAGTTTGGAACGCTCTTTGCTATACTAACATAAATATTAAAAATTATAGAACTTAAAACCACAAAGTATATGAAAAAAATTACAGTAGTATTCGGAATATTTTTAGCAATTATAGCCACATCTTGTAGTGTAGATACTGGAAGAGATGGTACACCTGGAAGAGACGGAATTGATGGAGAACCTGGTGTACAAGGGCAGGTTTTTGAAATAGAAAATGTTAATTTTATTTATGAAAATGCTAATAATTGGCATACAACCAGGCTTACTTTTGGTGATTTTACCAATTTTGAAGTAAGAGAAACTGATGCTATATTAATCTATCGATTTGATGGAACTGTAGACTTAAGTGATGGGCCTGCTAATAATTGGAGTTTAATACCGCAGAATTTTTTCTTGAACGAAGGAACTATTCAATATACATTTGCTCACAATTTTGTGGATACTGATATATTTATTGATGGGAATTTTGATTTGATAAATTTAAGCACAGATTTTACAGATAATCAAATATTCAGAGTGGTTATTATTCCTAGTGACGCAGCAAGCGGTAAATTTGATAGAACAGATATGACTGCTGTTTTAAAAAGTATAGGGATTGAAGAAAAAGACATTCAACGTTTTCAAATGAAATAATACATTTCTAAAGAAAAATACAAACCTCAATAGCATTTTGCATATTGAGGTTTTTTATTTAAAAAAATATTAATTTGGGAGCCCATACAAAGATCAACTAGAGGTTTTATATGAAAAAGTAATTTGAATTAAATTCTAATTATTAAGTAAGAAATTGACTTCTAGATTGTTAAAGCATGTTAATTTTTGGAAGTAATGAAGATCAATTACGACCTATTAAAAAAAAGTCCCATATGTTTAAAAATATAGCATTTAGTATTGTAATACTTATAGCAAGTTGCAAAGGAATTTCACAAGAGAAAGAACTTACTTTAGACGATAGTACTTCTAGTACTAAAGAAACTGTTTATAAGGTTACTAAAACAGATGAAGAGTGGCGAAAAGCACTTACAGATACACAATATTATATCTTAAGAAAAGCAGGTACAGAACGGGCATTTACAAGTAACTTATTAGATAATAAACAAGAAGGTGTATATACTTGTGCGGGTTGTGACATTCCTTTATTTAAAAGTGAAAATAAATTTAATTCTGGTACAGGATGGCCAAGTTTTGATCAAGAAATAAAGGGAAATGTAGCCTTTGATACTGACTATAAAATAGGTTATGCCAGAACTGAAGAACATTGTGCAAATTGTGGCGGTCATTTAGGTCATGTTTTTTCTGACGGACCAAGAGAAACTACAGGAAAAAGACATTGCATTAATGGTGGGGCATTAAAATTTGTCCCTTCAAAATAAAAAAATACAATTGCTGAATTATATATTCAGACGTATCCTATTTGGTTGATGTTTTAAAAAAATGGGTTTATGAAATTTGATATTTCTTAACCCATTTTATATTTCTACTTATTCTTCTTAAATTTATACTATGCTAGAAAAAAAATACAATGTAGAAAAATCTGAAGCAGAATGGAAAGCACAACTTTCAGAAGAAGAATATAGAATATTACGAAAAAAAGGGACCGAATACCCCCATACAGGAGCCCTAAATCTTCATTTTGAAAATGGAGATTACCATTGTAAAGGCTGTAATGCTAAATTATTTACGAGTGAGCATAAATTTGAAAGTGGATGTGGCTGGCCTTCTTTTGATAAATCTATTGAAGGAGCAGTAACTTACATAAGAGATACTACACATGGAATGATTAGAACTGAAACCGTATGTTCTAATTGTGGCGGACATTTAGGGCATATTTTTGACGATGGTCCTAAAGAAACAACTGGGCAACGCTATTGTATTAATTCTGCAAGTATCGGGTTTGATCCGAAATAAAATTAATGACATAGAATATATCCAAGTGTCTAAAAAATCATAATCACTTTATAAGTCTCAAAAAGATTAAAAACTACTTTAATTTAACCTTTATTCAACACTATTCTATTTGGTAATTGGGGCTTGAATTCCGTACTTTTGCAACTTTAAAATTTAATCTTCTTAAAAATACATACATGAGTAATTTTGATATTATAGTTTTAGGTAGTGGTCCTGGCGGATATGTAACTGCAATTAGAGCTTCTCAATTAGGTTTTAAAACTGCTATTGTAGAAAAGGAAAACCTTGGTGGTGTATGCCTTAACTGGGGATGTATCCCTACAAAAGCCTTATTAAAATCTGCTCAAGTATTTAATTATTTGCAGCATGCTGAAGACTATGGATTAAAAGTTGATGGTGTTGATAAAGATTTTGAAGCTGTTGTAAAAAGAAGTCGTGGAGTTGCTGACGGTATGAGTAAAGGTGTTCAATTTTTAATGAAAAAAAATAAAATTGAAGTCATCAATGGTTTCGGAAAATTAAAATCTGGAAAAAAAGTAGCGGTTACGGCAGCAGATGGTACAGAAACAGAATATAACGCTACCAATATTATAATAGCAACAGGAGCAAGAAGTAGAGAATTGCCAAGTTTACCGCAAGATGGAAATAAAATTATAGGGTATAGACAAGCAATGACTTTAAAAAGTCAGCCTAAAAAAATGATTGTGGTTGGTAGTGGTGCCATAGGAATAGAATTTGCCTATTTCTACAATGCTATGGGGACAGAAGTTACTGTTATAGAATACTTACCTAATATAGTACCAGTAGAAGACGTAGATATTTCTAAACAATTAGAACGTAGTTTCAAAAAAACTGGCATTAAAATAAAAACATCTTCTGAAGTTACTAAAGTAGACACTTCTGGAGAAGGTGTAAAAGTTACAGTAAAGACCAGTAAAGGAGAAGAAATCCTTGAAGCTGATATTGTTTTATCTGCTGTAGGAATTAAGACCAATATAGAAAATATTGGTTTAGAAGATGTAGGTATAGCAGTAGATAGGGACAAGATATTGGTAAACGATTTTTACCAAACTAACATTCCTGGTTACTATGCCATTGGTGATGTAACTCCTGGACCAGCATTAGCTCACGTGGCTTCTGCTGAAGGAATACTGTGTGTAGAAAAATTAGCAAATATGCATGTAGATCCTTTAGACTATGGCAATATTCCTGGTTGTACCTATTGTACTCCTGAAATAGCATCAGTAGGTTTAACAGAAAAACAAGCTATAGAGAAAGGCATTGATATTAAAGTTGGTAAATTCCCATTTTCTGCTAGTGGTAAAGCTAAAGCTGGTGGTACTCCAGATGGTTTTGTAAAAGTAATTTTTGATGCTAAATATGGTGAATGGTTAGGTTGCCATATGATTGGTGCTGGGGTAACTGATATGATTGCTGAAGCTGTTGTGGCACGTAAATTAGAAACTACAGGTCATGAAATTTTAAAAGCAATACACCCACACCCAACCATGAGTGAAGCTGTAATGGAAGCTGTTGCTGCTGCTTATGATGAAGTAATACATTTATAAAATATTTTACCTATCTGGTTTTTAAAACCAGATAGGTAAAAAACTAAATATCCTTTTATGCTAAAAATATTTAGGATTACCGCACTCTTAGAAGGAATTTCTTATTTATTACTTTTTGGTTTAGGAATGCCCTTAAAATATATGGCTAAGATACCAGAGCCTAATATTTATATTGGTTATGCGCATGGATTTTTATTTATAGCTTATGTAGTATTAGCAGCTCTTTTTTGTATAAAACGGAAATGGAGTATAAAAAGGTTTATTATTCTCTTTATAGCTTCTCTGCTTCCTTTCGCTACTTTTTATATTGATAAAAAGTACTTAAAACCCTTACAAAATTAATTTTCTACAAATTTATATATCATACCATCAAAAGCACAGATATATAATTCATTCTGAGCATCAATACCAAAAGAGGCGATATTTAAATTAGATTCTACTACTAAGGTATTCGCACTACCATCTAAATTTAAGGCCCAAATTCTACCACTAGCAAAATCGCCATAAATATATTTAGCATTTAAAGCACTAATTGCCTCTCCTCTATACACATAACCGCCTGTTATTGATCTATCTCCATTCGTTTGGTCGTATTCAAATATTGGCGCTATTAGCCCATTAGAATCACAAGCACCCGAAAAACAAGAAGTTCCTTCAAAAAGTTTCCATCCATAATTTCCACCAGATACAATAACATCTATTTCTTCTATAACATTTTGTCCTACATCTCCAACCCAGAGTGTATTTGTTGGGGCATCAAAACTCATTCGCCATGGGTTTCTTAATCCATAAGCATAAATTTCTGATCTCACATTTGATTCATTGATAAATGGATTATCAGTAGGGATAGCATAGTTTAATCCATTTTCAGTTTGGTCAACATCGATTCTTAAAATTGCCCCTAATAAATTAGCTCTATTCTGTGCATTATTCTGAGGATCACCACCAGATCCACCATCACCAGATGCAATATATAAATAACCATCTACTCCAAAGGCCAATTGTCCACCATTATGGTTGGTAAAAGGTTGTGGTATTTCTAATATGATACGTTCTGAATCTAGATTAGCAACATTATTATTTGTAGTAGAAACTTGAAATCGAGATACTAAAGATAATGTTGTTGTAGGTGTATAGTTCACATAAAAATAACCGTTAGTATCAAAATCTGGATGAAATGCAAGCCCTAACAAACCTTGTTCTCCTGCATTGGTGTTAATCTTATTTCTAAGATCTAGAAATATTTCAACTTCAGTTGTTTCTTCATTATTTTGAAATACTTTAATAATACCACTTTGTTCAAGAACAAACACCCTATTAGTACCATCCTTAGCTGTTTGAAAATCTAATGGATTTTGAAAACTAAGTGCAGGATATGCATTTACTAAAGTAACAGTAGTATTTTCAAGAGGCTGGGGCTCTTCTTCTACTGTATTCGTTTCAGAATTACTATTACAGGATATAAAAAATATGCATAGCGCATAGGAAATAAAAAAATTTAATTTCATAATCTCTTTTTAGTGTATACGTAAAAGTACCCTATTTTAGATGAGGGATATTTCTTAATAGAAATGATTTGTATAAATATGCAACTATAAATTCACCATTTTCAGGGAGTGCCTCATTAACCAATTCCTTTATATTTGTTGCACTAATCAACTAACTAAATATGTTTTATCAAGTTAAAGAAATTTATGATCCAGTAGGAAGTAAAAGAATACCTTCTAAATGTCCAGATTGTGGAAATATAGATTGTTTAGAACTCAACTTTTATCAAAAAAAAATAGAAACTCCATTTATTACCAATATCACAAATAAAGTTACTGGTATATTGGTATGCCATCACACAAATACAGAAATAAATCCAGTTGTATGGACAGATGAAATTGAGAACTATTTTACCACTGAAAAACAAAAACTTAAACTAGCACCTAAAAAGTTTAAATTCTCTAAAGGGCTCATTGTTATCATTATAATATTAGTAATAGCAGTAATTGGTGGCATTGGGTATTCTGCATATGAATCTAATAATTATAACAACAATATGGCTGCTGTAAAAAATGTTGGTGTAGGAGATAAGGTAATGGGATTGATTACTTCAGTAAATAATGACACCAAAAAAAGTGGTCATACCTGGTTTTTAGTAAAAGAGATTAAAGGAGATAGCATATGGCTACAAGGCCATAAATCTTTTAGTAAAGATGAAGATTTTGAGTTTAACTTAAACAATGAGAATTTTACTGAAAAGACGATAAAATTATCCTTAACTTATTTTAAGTTGGGTGTGTTTTATGGTTTTGATCCTAAAAATCAAGAATTATCTGGTGGTATTTTTGAAATAGAACAATCAGAATAATATACTATTAACTTCTTAAAAATTAAAATCATGAAGGATAACATGTACACAGGAAAATCGTCTAAAAACCCTAATACATCCATGATATGGAGTGTACTAGTAGGCATTGGTTTTATTGCTTTTGGTATTTATATGTATTATGATTTAGCAGCTTGGGAAAACTCTAATGAAGAAATGCGACTAAATTCAATACTATGGGGTATCTATGATGTAGCTGGAAAAATTGGTGTAGCTGGTTTTTTTAGTATTGTGGGGGCAGTGATTGCTGGAGCAGGCATCAAAAAAAGTATGGATTTAAAAAAAATACAAAAACAGACTCATAAAGAGCAAGAATAGTTTAGCTATTTAAAAAGCTTTGAATAGCTAAATCATAGCTTTCTAAACCAAAACCCAATATAACACCTTTCGCTACAGGAGATATGTAGGACTTGTGCCGAAACTCTTCTCTGCCAAAGGTATTGCTAATATGTACTTCTACAACAGGAGTTTCTATGCCCTTTATAGCATCTCCTATTCCTATCGAAGTATGTGTATAAGCGCCTGCATTTAAAATGATACCTTCATAAGCATTAAAACCACAATCGTGTAATTTATTAATCAACTCTCCTTCTACATTAGACTGATAATATTCTAATGATATTTGTGAAAATTTAGATTGTAGTTGCTTAAAATAATCTTCAAAAGTAGTATTCCCATATACTTCTGGTTCTCGTTTTCCAAGTAAATTTAGATTGGGGCCATTTAAAAGTAATAATTTCATTTTGTAAAAATATCAAATTAGAAGGCATAAAAAAAGCAGAAGTAAAACTTCTGCTTTTAAATCTTACCTATATAATTTATTCAATTACATAACGAATTCCTAATCCGAAAGCGCCTACTTCATTTCCTGCATTATCCCCTAAACCAATAAAAGGTCTCCAATCAAACGAAAAAGCCAATGGAACATCAGGAATTCTGTATTCTAAACCTGCCGTAGGTCTTAAAGCGAAAGCAGAATCACCTCCTTCTATAAAACCAATTGATAGTCCTCCACCAGCAAACCAATTTAAGCCATCGGCATTGGTAATATCCCCATGATATTGATAGATTCCAGTAATAAGTGTTCTTCCTGTTTCAAACATAATTTCTGCTTGAATAGCATGTTGCTCAGCCAAGAAGAATTTTCCACTAGGGCCTACAAAAGTAGATCCTCCACCAAAATCTAAACCAAGACCTGCTGCTATTTTATAATCAGACTGCGCATTGGTTTTCATGATTCCAAATGCAAAAAGAACTAAAACTAATGTTCCTATTTTTTTCATTTTCTATTGTTTTTGTTTGTTTTAAGTTTAATCAAAATTAATTGATATAATAGATACGTACAAACTAATGGCTTTAGTTTTTTATAAATATTCTTTAAAACAAAAAAACGGAAACATTAAGTGTTTCCGTTTTTTATATTATATTATTTACTATTTAGAAATGAAGAGCAAAACCTATATTAAATTGTAATGCACTTTCTGCTAATGCATCATCCAATGTAAGGTTATAGCGAAAACCTGGTTCAATACTTACATTATCTCCTAAAAAGATAGCATAACCACCTTGTAAACCAATAAAATTTAGACTAACGTCAGCGTCATTGATACTAGCACCAGTATAATCTACTTGGATAGGAATCATTCCCGAAATATAATACTTTGCCCCTATTTTATAAGAAAATATACCTACTCCTTGATCAGTATAACCTAAACCTAGTTTTATTGCTAAATCATCTGCAACAAAATAACCTCCTTCTGCACCTAAAGACCAAATCGTAGTGCCATCTACAGATAGTAGTCCAAAAGAAGTGTTTGCACCTATTGGAGTACCAAAACCTGTATTTGCTTCAATCAACCAACTTCCTTCATCAGTTTGTCCACCAGATATTGCATCTTGTGCATTTATGTTCACAAATCCAAATAATGTGAATGCTGCAACTACAAATATTTTTTTCATAATTTGATTTTTGTTTTTATTTAATTTTATTAAACAAACATAAATAAAATAATATTATGTAGAAAATAAATTGCATAAATGTTTTTATTCATATAAAATTATAGAAACATAATTTAAAAAAACTCAATAAATGAAATCTGTTAAAGATTGGAATATGAAATAAGATGATGCCTGAAAAGCGGGATGAATTAAACTTAAAAGAAGAAAATAAATATATCTAGTATTTCAACTAAAACATCGTTATAAGGCTTGCTAAAATGCTCATAATTATGCTCTCTACTAGAAAAGAGAATATGTAAAGAAAAACAAGCTTTTGAATATTATATTTTTGAAATATTATTATCTGCTATTAAACAAAAAAAGAGACTGCCTTATCAGACAGTCTCATTAATTTTAATTGAATTATAATACTATTCTCCGAAAGTAAATAACAGTCCAATGTTGAAAGAAAGATCTGCAACAGATGTATCACCAATTTTACCAGCGCTTAAGTATGCTACATTTGCATTAAACACTCCATATTTAAATCCTAAAGATGGTCTAAAAGCAAAATTTGAAGTACTTCCTGCATCTACATTTACATTTCCTAATCCTCCTAAATCAACATCTACATCACCTCCACTTACACTTGCAATACCAATACCTAAACCAGCATAAGGCTTAAATTTGTTTGTTGAGAAAAAATAACGACCGTTAGCCATAATGCTACTTACAGTTACTGCAGATAGAGATGATGTTACTTCTACACCTCCAGTACTAACAACATTATCAGCACTTGCTAAGAAATCTCCTTGATATAATAATGATACATCTAGACTCTCATTAATACCATATCCTAATTCACCATAAGCAGACACACCGCCACTAGATCCATCAGAAAGATCTCCTAAAGGATTTGCATATCCTACACCGAATCCTAATTTAAATTGTGCATTTGCACTAAAACTTATTAATGCAATTACCGCTACTACTAATACTTTTTTCATAATTTAATTTTGTTTTATTTTTATTTAATTTAGTGCAACAAACATAAGTAAATAAAACTATATAGAAAATACATTATAATATTTTTTTTGTAATTAAAAAATTTATACTTTATGCAGCAATAGATAACATGATATAAATTAATTTCATAATATTTATATAAATAAAAATTTAAAATTTCTTTGAAATGTTAATTTTAATAGGTTTTAATCATAAATTTCAATTTTATACACTTCAAAATTATAATGGTTTTTTTAATAAAAAATCTCAACTTATTAATTTAGATTACACCATATTATTTAACTCTCAATAAGATTAACTCAATTAAAAAATTTTAATCTATACATTTTATATTTAATTTTGTTTAATAATTTATAAATTTACTTACATATTATGTGATATTATATTTGTAATATTTTATACTGTAGCGCCTAAACAAAAAGCGGAAACACTTAATGTTTCCGCTTTAAATTTTATTTGAATTACAATATATAATACTATTCTCCGAAAGTAAATAACAGTCCAATGTTGAAAGAAAGATCTGCAACAGATGTATCACCAATTTTACCAGCGCTTAAGTATGCTACATTTGCATTAAACACTCCATATTTAAATCCTAAAGATGGTCTAAAAGCAAAATTTGAAGTACTTCCTGCATCTACATTTACATTTCCTAATCCTCCTAAATCAACATCTACATCACCTCCACTTACACTTGCAATACCAATACCTAAACCAGCATAAGGCTTAAATTTATTTGTTGAGAAAAAATAACGCCCGTTAGCCATAATGCTACTTACAGTTACTGCAGATAGAGATGATGTTACTTCTACACCTCCAGTACTAACAACATTATCGGCACTTGCTAAGAAATCTCCTTGATATAATAATGATACATCTAGACTCTCATTAATACCATATCCTAATTCACCATAAGCAGACACACCGCCACTAGATCCATCAGAAAGATCTCCTAAAGGATTTGCATATCCTACACCGAATCCTAATTTAAATTGTGCATTTGCACTAAAACTTATTAATGCAATTACCGCTACTACTAATACTTTTTTCATAATTTGGTTTTGTTTTATTTTTACTTAATTTTATGCAACAAACATAGAATAGCTAATATTATCTACATACATAATAGTTGTAAAAACATTCAAAATTGTTGTGAAACATAAAATTTAACAAGTTACAGCTTATAAAAAATGATTTGTATCAGTTAAAAAGCAAAAATTATCGTTAAAATGCATTATTTTTCAAAATGAAATGGAAAGAGACCCTAATTGATTATAAATATTATCTAAAAATTGAAAGAGGACTCTCTAAAAACTCTGTAGCTAATTACATTTTAGATGTAGAAAAATTACTGTTATTTCTTAAAGATCATACTATTACAATATCTCCCCTAAAAATTGATCAGGAGATTATCCAACAATTTATTTATGAAATTGCTAAAGATGTAAATCCAAGGTCGCAAGCAAGAATTATTTCTGGTTTAAAAAGTTTTTTTAATTATTTAGTTTTTGAAGACTATAGAAATGATAATCCATTAGACTTAATAGAAGCTCCTAAAATAGGGAGAAAACTTCCTGATACACTTTCTATTGATGAAATAAATAAGCTTATCAATGCTATAGATCTTAGTAAGGCAGAAGGTGAACGTAACCGTGCTATGCTAGAAACCTTATACGGTTGCGGATTAAGAGTATCAGAACTTATCAATTTAAATATTTCTGATTTATATTTTGATGAAGATTTTATTAAAATCACAGGGAAAGGTGATAAGCAACGCTTTGTTCCTATTAGTACGATCAATAAAAAATATATTACCATATATAAAGATGAAGTCCGCCCACATTTAAAAATCCAAAAAGGTTTTGAAGATATTCTTTTTTTAAACAGAAGAGGTAAGCAACTTACAAGAGCTATGATTTTCACAATTATTAAACAACTTGCAAAAGAGATTAAATTAACAAAAACAATTAGCCCACATACCTTTAGACATTCGTTTGCTACACATTTACTTACTAATGGAGCAGATTTAAGAGCTATACAGCAAATGTTAGGGCATGAAAGCATTACAACTACCGAAGTATATGTACATGTTGATAGATCTCATTTAGCAACAGTTTTAAATCAATTTCATCCTAGAAAGAAATAAAATTGGTAACTAAAATATTTTTATACCATCTATTTATCTAAAGACTCTTTTAATTTTAATTGCGTTGTTCCCGTTCCTGTTAGTGGTTTATCACCGTCCCCTCCATCATCTGTATAACTCGCTGTAATCACCATTACCTTATCTCCGTTTGCAGGTTTAGGAATAATACTTCCTGCTATTGGTAAAGATTTTTTCTTGGTATTGGTATCAGCTAAAGACAAAATATAGGTCACCAATTGCCTGGATTCTTCTTTAGTAATATTGGGGTGTGCGGGCATTACTACCTCTCCCCATACTCCTGTACCTCCGGAAACGATTTTCTGTTGTAAGTATGCAAAAGCATTTGTATCATTTTTATATTTCTGAGAAACGGCTGTATAATTTGGCCCCACTGAAGAACTGGCTTCTTTATGACAGGTTTTACAATCCATTGATTGTGTTAATGTCTTTCCAGTAACTGTAGCAGACACTTGTTGGTGTCCCAAAGATTTATTTGCCTCATCAAAACCAGCTCTATAGTCTACAGAAACATAAATATGATCTGGGTTGATTGTATTTTTACTATCAGGATCAGCAACTTTCACCCTATACTGTACTGGTTCTCCAATTGTAAAAGTAGTGTTTGTATCTATCAATTCTATAGTCACTTTTGGTCTGGAATTACCAGCTGTAATTATTTTTGAATCACTTTTTACTCGTGTATCATTATCTTTAACAGTAACAGAAACTGCATATTCACCTGCTTGTTTATATGTGTAAGTCATTTCTGGTGTAGTAGAACGTTTTACTATTCCATTACCAAAATTCCATATATAAGTTAAGGCATCCTCTTCTTTATCCGTAGCACTTACTTTTGCATGTATCGTAAGCGGGACTTTCCCTGAAGTATGATCTACTGTCATAGCCTCAATTGTAGGAGCTCTATTTCCAGAATTATATTGGATGTAGCCCAAACTAGAATTTGCATTTTTAGTAAACCAACCGCTACCGTATTCCAAAAGATAAATACGACCATCTGGTCCTAATTCCATATCTATAAGGCTATTAATTTCTACATTTTCTGCAAAAGGTTCCATTTTATTAAAATCTCCATTAGGAAAAAAGCTTATGGCTTTCATCCAACCTCGCATCCAATCATAAACAATTAATTTTCCATCGTAATAGCTTGGTAATTCTTTAGCATAAGGATGTAAATCCGTATAAATAACTGGTCCTGCCATTGCATTTCTGCCTCCAGAGCCAACTTGCGGAAAATCTGGCGTATCTACATATGGATAATATACATAGGCAGGCATAGCTTTTGGAAGTTCTTTTAATCCGGTATTATTTATGGAATTATTGATTGGCTTTTCTGGATTAAATTTTTCACCACTTTCACCTGTTTCATAATCAAAAGCAACATAAGGTTTATTATCAGCTACAAAAAATGGCCATCCAAAATTACCTGGCGCTTTTGCCTGATTCATTTCATCATATCCTCTTGGTCCACGGGTATCCAAATTATCTTCTCTAGCATCTGGTCCTACCTCACCCCAATAGAGATATCCATTTTTACGATCTACAGAGATCCTGTATGGGTTACGGTGCCCCATGGTATAAATTTCGGGTTTGGTTTTTGGAGTCCCTTCAGGAAATAAATTTCCTTCCGGTATAGTATATGTACCGTTTTCTTCAACTTTAATTCTAATGATTTTACCTCTTAAATCGTTAGTGTTACCAGAAGACCTACTGGCATCATATTGGTGTTTGTCTTTAATTTCGTTGAGTGGAGCGTAACCATCATTGGCATATGCAACTCCTTTTTCATTAAATGGCGTAGCATTATCCCCTGTAGACAAATACAACAAACCATCTGTATCAAAAGTAATAGAACCCCCAGTATGGCAACAGATTTCTCGTTGGCTATATAATTCTAAAATAATTTGTTCGGACTTTAGATCAAAAACACCATCTTTAAAAGTAAAACGAGATAATCTATTTATCCATTTGTCACCTGTTGGACTGTAATAGGCATATATCCAATGATTATTTTCAAAATCAGGATCTTTCTGCAAGCCCATTAAACCTTCTTCTGCATTAACATCTACTGCATCTTTTACTTTAAAATAAACATCAAGTTTAGCCACTTGTTCTAGTTCTTGCGTTTCTTCTGAGTAGCGGTAAATATCTCCCCTTCGTTCTGCTAATAAAATATCTCTATTAGGCAGAACGGTCATTTCAGTAGGTTCAAAAAAATCACCAAATTTAAGGGTTACTTTCGTGAACCGATCCATATCTGGTGGTATTTGAGAACTAACCTTAGTATAATCTAATGGTAAGTTGTCTCCAATTGCATATTGTATCCCTCCTAAAATGTGCTTTAAGAAATTTTCTTCTTCATAACTTTCTTGGGTATGCCCAGCTCCAGTATAAAAAGATCTGCCACCATCATAATCATGATACCAAGCAATTGGATGTTCATCTCCATGTGTACCCCCTTTATAGGTAGCCTCATCTAATGTCATTACTACATGAAGGGAATCTAAATTCATTTTCTTGTAATTGTATAACTCATCTTTTCTATGCCAAACGGTCTCTTTAAAAAAACGAGTTGCTGCAAATTCTTTGTCTTGTATTACAAAATCAGCTTCTAGCGTTCCGTCAGGATGACTTTTAAAGTGAGCTCCTACTAATTGGTTATACCAACCCCAATCATATTCTGTATCTGCGGCACCATGAATACCAACATAAGCTCCTCCAGCCTGAATGTATCGTTCAAAAGCAGCTTCTTGGTAATGATCTAAAACATTTCCTGAAGTATTTAAAAAGATAATAGCACTATATTGTTTTAAATTTTCTTCATTAAATAATTCGCTATTCTCAGTAGTATCTACCTTAAAGCCATTATCTATTCCTAATTTTTGAATTGCAGCAATACCTGTTGGGATAGCATTATGACGATAAGCCATTGTTTTAGTAAAAACAAGTACTTTAGGTGTTCTTTCTTTTTCATCTCCACAAGAATTTAATAGCAACCCAAAAAAGATAAAAAATAAGACATATATTTTTTTCATACAGAAAATTTAACGGGATTTAGAAACCGACTACCAAAATAAGAATAACTATTAAATCAATTCGATTATTCAGTTATTTTTGCAAATATTTAGCAATAAAAGGTAGGCTAGTTTTACAAAGTGTTTTTTGAAAAAGTATACCTTTAAAGAAAAAATGAAAATTTATTTCCCCCAATGGCAGGGTTCCGGAACTGGAATACATATAGAACCTGGAGCCAAAGCTATTTTAGATTATTTAAATAATCCTACATTTTTACAGATTCCTTTAGCCACAATTGCTGCTAATAGTCAAGAAGGAAAAGTATATGGTATCCATAATTATAATGCCATAACGGAACAATTAAGTAGGTTTAAAAAAATTCTTGAAAAAGAAAACCCAACAACCCTACAAACTATAGGAGGCGATTGTGGCTTAGAAATTGTACCGGTATCCTATCTCAATAAAAAGTATCCAAATTTAGGAGTCATATGGTTTGATGCGCATGCAGATATTAACAAAGCCTGTGATTCCGCTAGTTGCAACTTTCATGGAATGCCGCTACGCACACTATTAGGAGAAGGAAATCATCATATGGACGATTTACTTTCTACAACAATTAATGAAAGTCAAATACATTATGTTGGGTTAAGAGATATCGATACCGCAGAGCAAATACGAATTAAAAAAGGAAATATATATGCGCCTAAAAAAACAAATAATGCTAATTTGGTACAAACATTAAAACAAAAGAAGATAACACATTTATACCTTCATTTTGATTTTGATAGCTTGGAACCAAAAGAATATGATAAAACCTATTACCAAGTTCCAGGAGGTATAGGTATTAAAGAAGCTGAAGATTGTATTAAAATACTGCAAGATAAATTTACAATTGTAGGGAGCAGTGTTTTAGAATCTATAACAACAAATGTAATAGAATTAGAGCCTATCAATGGAATCATAAATTTATTGATGAAAAAGTAAAGAAATTGGAAGGAGTACAAGAATATTATTTTAAAAATGATGCGGAATGGAGAGCTTGGCTTACAGTAAACCATACCCAAACAGAAGGGATTTATCTTATTTTTTACAAGTTAGCACACCCCAATGAAAGTATGCGGTGGGAAGAAGCTGTAAAAGTAGCCTTATGCTATGGTTGGATAGACAGTACGGTAAAAAGCTTAGGAAATGGAAAAAGAAGGCAATATTTCTGTCCCAGAAAAATAAAAAGTGCCTGGAGCAAAGTTAACAAAGACTATATAAAAATACTTACTGCAAACGGGTTGATGCACCAAAGTGGATTAGAAAAAATTAAAATTGCCAAAGAAAATGGTTCCTGGACTGCTCTAGATAATGTAGAAAACGGAATTATTCCGCAAGACTTACAAGCTGCTTTTAATGAGAACCCTATTGCCTTTAAAAATTTTATTTCTTTTACCAAAGGGCAACGAAAAAGTTATCTTTATTGGCTAAACAATGCTAAAAGAGAGGCTACCCAACAAAAAAGGATTGCTGAAATTATAAAACTTTGCAAAGCCAATATAAAAATGCATCAAGAAGGACGCTAATACCATCTAAAATGAACATAAAAACGATATATTTTACCACGCTATTACTTTTTATTAGCATCACTAATTGCCATCAAAATATACCCAAAAAGCCTTTAAATGAAGTTCTTGTGCTAGGTGCCATACACAGTGGACATCTTACCGATAGTGTATATAACACCGCATATTTAACGAAACTAATTAAAGAAATAAAACCAGATTATATCCTTACTGAGATTCCACCAGACCGTTTTGAAATGGCCATGAAAGGCTTTAAAAAAGATGATAGCATCTCTGAACCCAGAGTAATGCGTTTTCCTGAGTATACAGATGTAATTTTTCCATTGACCAAGGAAATGAATTTTGAAATAATTCCTACTGCTGGATGGACAAGGCCTATGGCTTTAGAACGTCAAAAAAAATTAAGAGCTATAAGTCAAGACAGTACTAGAACAGAAGATTGGAAAGCATATGTTACCGCTAACAAAAGATCAGATTCTATATATAAAGCTATAGGAAAAGTAAACGACCCCTATTTTATTCATACTAATACGTACGATAGTATCCAAGACATTGTATTACAAGTTTATAATGAACGTTTTAATGTAGAATTAGGTCTTGGAGGTTGGGATAATATTAATATTGCACATTATTGGCATATTGAAAAAGCTTTGGAAAAGCATCGTTATAAAGGCAAGCGAATTCTAATTACGTATGGTGCCGGACATAAAGGTTGGTTTTTAAGAGAATTGAGAAAAAGAGACGATATTAAATTGCTAGACATGAAACCTTTTCTAGATGCAATTGCCAACTAATATTGGAGTATAATATGAAAAGAAACTACTTTTATTTGGTGCTTTTTCTATTCACCATAAACATAACCATCTCATATTCGCAAGCAAAGCATAAAAAAATTTCCGTTTTAATTGTAGATGGTTTTAGCAATCATAACTGGAAACAAACCACTACTGTAGTGAAACATATTTTGGATACATCCGGATTATTTAAAGTAACTATTAGTACCACTCCCGCTACTGCCCAAGATGTAAATTGGAAGTATTGGAATCCAAAATTCAAAAAATATGATGTTGTTATTCAAAACACCAATAACATTCATAATACTGCTATAAGATGGCCGAAGAAAATTGAAAAGCGCTTAGAAAAATATGTAAAAAAAGGAGGTGGTTTATATATTTTACATTCTGCAAATAATGCTTTTACACATTGGGAAGCATATGATAAGATGATAGGTTTGGGCTGGCGTACAAAAGAAAACGGGAAAGCCATACAAGTGTTAGAAAATGGAAGTCTAAAAGAAATTCCTATAGGGCAAGGAAAAGATACGTTTCATGGACCAAGAAATGATGAAGTTATCTATATATTAGCGAAACATCCAATACACAAATCATATCCATTAGCATGGAAAACACCAAATATGGAGCTCTATAAATATGCTCGTGGTACTGCTGAAAACATAACAATCCTATCTTATGCTAAAGACACCAAAACCAACACTAATTGGCCTGTAGAATGGGTCGTTAGCTATGGTAAAGGAAATGTATATAATTCTAGTATGGGACATTTATGGAAAGGAGAAATTTACCCAGATAGTTACAGGTGTATTGGTTTCCAAACTACTTTAATAAGAGCTACAGAATGGTTAGCAACTGGCCATACTACTTATAAAATACCATCTAATTTCCCAACAGCTACCAAAATTGAATTGGATACAGTAGTTTTGAAAAATAAATAGCAGTACTGAAGAAATGATTATTAAAAAACTAAAAAAACATACAACCATTTTTAAAAGAAGGTTTAATCAGCATAAAGCTCTTAAAGAAATTGCTTCATATAAGAATAGCACATTACAAAAATACCTGACTGCTTTTAAAACCGTAAAAAATCAAAATTTTACACCAGAAGATCTGGCAGCATTTGATGAAGTAGAAAATTATAGAACAGAATTATTAGCTAACCAAGATCTTATTTCATACGCCATTTTTAATTCTGAAGAAGAAGCAAGCGTTGCAACAATATGTAAAAGAGCTGCTTCTAGCAAAAAATGGTGTCAGTTTTTATATGCTATTACAAAACAGATAGAAGTCCCAGTTTTTCTAGAATTAGGAACCAATGTGGGTATTTCTGGCTCTTATATATTACATGCTTTAAAACATAAAAAAGCGAGTAAATTTATATCAATGGAGGGTTTAGCACAATTATGCGAACTCACTTCAAAGCGTTTTACACAATTAGCCCCTAAAGATAAATATGATATAAAACAGGGCTTATATGATGATACCTTTCCTAAATTAATAGCAGAAAATCATAACTTTAATATTTTATTTATAGATGGAAATCATCAGAAACAACCTACCATAAGTTATTTTGAGGAACTAAAATCTAGATTAATAGGACCCACAATTTATATTTTTGATGATATTAATTGGAGTAAAGGAATGGTTGAAGCTTGGGAAATTATAAAAAGTAATCCTGATGTAAATTTTTCAATAGATATGTATGAACAAGGGATTATTATTATAGATAAAGAAGAAAGTAAGAAGAATATTCATTTTGAATTGCATCTATCATACTAAAACTACTAAAATTAAAAATTTATGAAAAAAGCCATTTACTTTAACATCATCATAGCATTGTTTTCTTTAACAACTGCTTGCGCTCAAGAAAAAGAAGTTATTACTACTGGCCCAGAAAAAGGTTCTTTAGTTATTGTGGGTGGTGGACGTGTTGTAGATACCATTGTAAAAAGGTTTATTCATTTAGCTGGCGGAATTGATGCTCCAATAGTAGTAATCCCTACAGCGGGTGGTGATAGGAACTTTAATGATAATTATTACTTTGCAAAACTACTACGAGATTACGGTGCTAAAAAAGTTACCCTTTTACATACTTACGATAAAAAAGTAGCCAATTCTGATGCGTTTATAAAACCATTAAAAGAAGCTAAAGCTGTTTGGTTTGGCGGCGGAAGGCAGTGGCATCTTGTAGATATATATGCTGGTACTAAATCCGAAAAAATGTTTTGGGAAATTCTAAATAAAGGTGGTGTTATCGGTGGTTCTTCTGCCGGAGCAACGATCCAAGGCTCTTATTTAGCACGTGGAGACACAAAAAACAATCAGATTATGATGGGTGACCATGAAGAAGGTTTTGGTTTTATAAAAAATATCGCTATAGACCAGCATGTAACTGCTCGAAATAGACAATTTGATATGTTTGATATTCTTAAAAATAAACCTAAATTACTAGGTATTGGCATAGATGAAAGAACCGCAATTGTTGTACAAGGCAATACTTTTGATGTTATTGGAGACGGAAAAGCATTGATTTATGATGGTACTTTCTGGTCTAGAGAAGGGACTAATTTAAAAACAATACCTCCTGTAACATCTCGTTTTTACCATCTGCAAAGAGGCGATAAGTATGATTTAAAAGAAAGAAAAGTTATTGAATAATAAACTCACTTGATATTTTACTGAACAAAACAATTTAAATTTAAGAATAACTAAGCTATGAGGCTTTTAAATCTCAATTATAGTAACTTTTTTCCTTACCAACAAATTATAAATTTAATAGTACTTTTGCAAAGACTCTAAAGAGTGTACTCCGCTAGCGTGTTTCCGTTCGTTGTTTTCTGTTTTAGGGTTTTTAGTACAATGTCAAAATTACCCGAAAAAAATCAATTTTTGGACCTATCCGATTATGGTAGACCCATTGCAAAATATATTGCAAATTCTCTAAAAAAGACTTCTTTTACTCCCATACATGTTACCATAGCGTTCATTATATCTGGATTACTAGCTATTGTTTGTATTTTAAATCAATTTTATTGGTCTACAGTTTTTTTTCTGGTCTTAAAATCTATTTTAGATGCTGCTGATGGTGAATTAGCAAGAGTAAAAAGCACACCATCCCATACCGGAAGATATCTAGATTCAGTTTCCGATATTATTTTGAATCTTCTTTTACTGATAACGATCTGGTATATTACTAAGGGTTCTTTAGCATATACATTACTCGCTTTTTTTGGCTTACAATTACAGGGTACATTATATAATTATTATTATGTAATTCTTAGAAATAAATACAATGGCGATACTACTAGCAGAGTTTTTGAAGAAGAAACGCCTAAAGCACTAAAGGGGGAAAAACAACGAAATGTAAATATCCTTTTTAAACTATATACTTTATGTTATGGTATTTTTGATCAAATTATTTACGCTATGGATCGTAAAGCTGCAAAATCTAAACATCTCCCAAATTGGTTAATGACAGCAGTTTCTACTTTCGGCTTAGGGTTTCAATTGTTATTAATTGGATTAATGCTAGCTTTAGGTTATAGTAGTTATATCATTCCGTTTTTTATAGGCTATTCCTTATTTATATTTGTTTTTATTGGTTTAAGAAAATTTGTAAATCGCTAATGGATTAAAAAACTACACTAGCTACTATATCAATATTAAAGTCGAGGATCTATAATGATTCACTATTTAAAACCCCTTTTCAAATTTAAAATAACAGTATTATACTGCAATATTTGTAATTTGTAGCGTAGCTTTTACAATTACATTAAAAATTACTAAATGAATAGATTTTTTTTAATCCTTATTTATATTCTTTCTATCAATTGTTCAGAAGAGAAAGAATCATATGACCTTATTATCCAAAACGGGAATATCATTGCCATAGAAACAGGTACTATTAGCAAAGAAAATATCTATATTACAGACGGTATTATCAAAAAAACAACACCTGCGGATGTAAAAATACAAGCCATAGCACACACAGTAGTTGATGCTACAGATAAATATATTATTCCGGGTTTATGGGACAACCATGTACATTTTAGAGGTGGCGATACTTTAATTAAAGCCAACAAAAATTTCCTGAACTTATTTATAGCAAACGGTATTACAACAGTTAGAGATGCAGGTGGTGATCTTACTACAGCTGTACAAAAGTGGAATACTGCTATTAAAAACGGTGAATTAATTGGTCCTACTATATTTACTTCAGGTCCAAAAATTGATGGCCCAAATGGTACTTGGGCAGGTTCTTTAGAAGTTGAAAATGAAGCCGACATAAAAAAAGTATTAGACTCTTTGCAAACATTACAAACCGATTTTGTAAAATTATATGATAGTCGTATTTCTGGAGAAAACTATTTAAAAACAATAAGAGAAACAGAAAAAAGAGGATTAATTACTTCTGGGCATATGCCTTTTACAGTTACCTTAGATGAAACCGTTACTGCAGGGATCGATGCTATTGAACATTTATATTACATTATGAAAGGCTGTGCTAGTAATGAGCAAGAAATTACCCAACAGCTAAACCGTAAAGAAATTGGATTCTGGCAAGCGATGCCTGCTTTAATGCAAAATTATCAAGATAGTACTGCTCAAAAAACCTTTGCTTCTCTAAAAGAAAATAATGTATACGTGGTACCCACACTTCATATTGGGAAAATCTTAAGTTATTTAGATGAAGTAGATCATACCAATGACCCCTATTTAAAGTATATGGGTTCTGGAATTATCAAAACCTATGAAGGAAGAATTAAAGGGGCTTTAAACGCATCCAAACAAGCCAGAAAGAATCGCAAGGAATTGGATGTTTTTTTTGGAAAATTAACCCATTCCTTACATAATGCCGGTGTTGGGCTTTTAGCAGGTTCGGACAGTGGTGCTTTTAATTCCTATACCTATCCTGGCATATCATTACACAAAGAATTAGAAGAAATGGTTGCAAACGGATTATCTCCTTTAAATGCATTACAAACTACAAGCTATAATGGAGCAAAGTTTCTTAAAAAAGAAAACTATGGTACTATTTCAGAAGAAAAAATAGCGGATCTTCTTTTGTTAGATAAAAACCCTTTAGAAGATATAAAAAATACAAAAGCTATTTTTATGGTCATTAAAAATGGAACTATATACACACAAAAAGAATTGAAAGGCTTCTTAAAAGCTGCCATTCAACATTAAAATTTATACCAATGAAACACATAAGTATACTCCTATCCATTATTTTTCTGTTGGCTTGCCATACCAAACCCAAAGAAAAAGAAGCAAAAATAGCTTCAACGGCTCAATTAATTTCGAATGTAAATATTATAGATGTTAAAACAGGAGTCATAGAAAAGCAACGTTATATTGTTATTGACTCTGGTAAAATAAAGCGTATTTTAAACAGTGCTCCAAATCAGGTAAAATACACAACTATAATTGATGGTTCGGGCTATTTTGTTATTCCAGGTTTAGCAGAAATGCATGCCCATATTCCACAACCACCTACTTCTAAACAACGTACAGAAGATGTACTTTTTTTATATCTAGCAAACGGAGTAACAACTATTAGAGGTATGTTAGGGCATCCTGCGCATTTAGCACTTAGAGAAAATGCTAAAAAAAAGCATATTTTAAGTCCTAAAATATATACTGCAAGTCCATCTTTAAATGGAAATTCTATACCTACTAAAGAGGTAGCTATTGCTAAAGTAACGCAATATAAAAAAGAAGGTTATGATTTTTTAAAAATGCATCCTGGTATAAAAAAAGAGGTCTTTGATGCTGCTGTACAAACTGCCAACAAAGTTGGGATTCCTTTTGCAGGCCATGTTCCTGTAGCTGTAGGGATTGAACATGCTTTAGAAAGCAAATACGCTTCTATAGACCATATTGATGGTTTTTTAGAAGGTTTAGTGCCTAAATCTGCAAATGTAAATGCAGATGACAATGGCTTTTTTGGTTATAACTTTAGCCTATTGGCAGATACCACAAAAATTGATGGGTTGGTTAAAATAGCGAAAGAAAATAAAGTCTGGATTGTTCCCACACAAAGTCTTTTTGAGCGTTGGTTTGCTCCCACAGATGCAGATGTGCTTTTAGCAGAACCAGAAATGAAATACATGCCAAAAAGCACATTAGAAAATTGGAAAAAAACAAAATTACGTTATGAAAAAGAGCAGCATTTCACTAAAGCAAAATGGCAGCGTTTTGATGCCGTACGCAGGCAATTGATTAAAAAACTACAAGCAAATGGATATGGAATGCTATTAGGGTCTGATGCGCCACAATTATTTAATGTCCCAGGGTTTTCTATAATACATGAAGTAAAAGGAATGCGAAATGGAGGAATGACAGCTTTGGAAATTTTACAAGCAGGTACTGTAAACCCAGCCCAGTATTTTGGGATGCAAGATACTTTTGGAGAAATTAAAGAAGGTATGAATGCAGATTTGGTATTATTGACTAAAAATCCATTAGAAAATATTGAACACTTAAGCCATATAGAGGGCGTAATGTTAGAAGGTAAATGGATTTCTAAGACAGAAATTAATAACAAACTAGCTATGATAGCCCAAAGCGCAGCAAAGCAATAACTTATGAAAAATATTCTTTCACTCTTCTTTTTCACCTTATGTTTTAATCTATATTCCCAAACATTATTGGTACCCGATCGGGTTTTTGATGGAGAAACAATACATAACAACTGGGTAGTTCTGGTTGAAGGAAATACAATTTCTTATGCAGGTTTACGGACTGGTTTACAAGTCCCCAAAAAAACAAAAACCATAATATTAAAAGGAACTACTTTAATGCCTGGTCTTATAGAAGGGCATTCGCATGTTTTATTACATCCCTATAACGAAACAAATTGGAACGATCAGGTGCTAAAAGAATCTCCTGTAGAACGCGCTGTACGAGCTACCATTCATGTGAAAAACGCTCTTATGGCTGGTATTACCACTATACGAGACTTAGGTTCGGAAGGTGCCGGGTATACCGATGTGTATGTTAAAAAAACAATTGAAGATGGCATTATTCCTGGTCCTAGATTATTAGTTGCTGGGCCAGCCATTGTAGCTACTGGTGCCTATGGCCCTAAAGGTTTTCATGATGGCGTTACGGTACCTTTAGGTGCAGAACCAGCAAGTGGAACAGACGAAGTTATTAAAACAGTACGACGCCAATTGGGCAATGGTGCTGATTTTATAAAAATTTATGCCGATTACCGTTGGGGGAAAGGAGAACCGTCTCAACCTACATTTTTACTTTCCGAAATTAAAGCGATGGTAGCCACGGCAACAAGTGCTGGTAGATATGTAGTAGCACATGCAAGCACTGTAGAAGGAATAAAAAGAGCTGTTTTAGGCGGTGTAGAAACTATAGAACATGGAGATCATGGTACCTTAGAAGTTTTTAAGTTGATGAAAGAAAAAGGAGTTGCTCTTTGCCCTACCCTAGCTGCGGGCGAATCTATAGCAACCTATAATGGTTGGAAAAAAGGCAAAGATCCCGATACAGATCGGATCAAAAGAAAAAAAGCATCCTTTAAAAATGCATTAGCATCTGGAGTTACTATTGTATTTGGTGGTGATGTTGGTGTTTTTACACATGGCGAAAACTATAAAGAATTAGAATTAATGGTTGCGTATGGTATGGAACCTTTAAAAGTATTACAATCGGCTACTGCAGTAAATGCTAGCGTTTTTCATTTAGAAGGTTTAGGAAAAGTACAACAAGGCTTTTTAGCAGATCTTATTGCTGTGGAGGGCAACCCTATAAAAGATATTTCTAAAATGAAAGCGGTTCGTTTTGTAATGAAGGATGGGGATATTTATAAAGAATAGTATTCATTTTTTTGTTCAAGACAGAATTACTAATCGAGAATATGACCACAGTGTCCTTCTTCAAAATCCCACACTCCTTTGTCTAAACCTAACTCTAAAAATTTGTAAGCCTGATTTATATCTGTATTTTTTGGTACATCAATAGAGTAAAATTTATCATTTGCTTGCTCATAGGTACATCCTATTCTTTCTAAATTACCCCAATATTTATTAAATTTTTCTTTAGAATTTCCATTTAATAAAAAGATTCTATAGGTTGAATGATGACTATGTTTAATTACTTTCTTAAAAATCAGTTTATCATCATTAAAAACTACTTCAATAATATCTTTAAAACTAACTCCTTTTACATAAAATGGAGAGTTTTTTAATCGATAAGTAATATCATTAAGTTTTTCTACCCAAAGGCTTTCTGAACTATTTCTATGCCATTCACTATTGTCTAAATCAAAAAAAACTTTTTCTAAAGACAAACCGTTTTTATCTATTTCTTTCAATATGATTAGTAATTATTATTCATTAAGAAAAAATAATAAACTCCTATCTAATTACTCCACCTCTTCTAACAATTCTTTAATAGAACGTTCTAATTGCTCATCACGACCTTTATCAATAATCCCTGGCATATTTTTCACCCTAATCATAGGATTAGTCTGGTTATTTTCCATCCATTCCCCTGCTTTGTTTTTTGCACTTATTGGCACTACGCCCCATACACTGCCATCTGGTAAACCTTCCCAACCTGCAAAACTACAAGTGCCAGGTACAGGCATCCCTACTGTTTTACCAATTTTTAAATCTACATAACCACTTGCAAAACAAGATCCATCGCTATACATAGATTCGTTAAACATGGCTAAAGTGGGTTTTGTCCATCTAGAGGTTGGTTCACCGCCAACCACTTTCTTTTCAGTTTCATAAGATAAAAAAGCTTCTCCTGTAAAGAACATTGCTAAATCGGCAACCAAATCTCCACCTCCATTAAATCTAGTATCTACAATAACTCCTTTTTTATTAAAAAATTTACCCATCATTTGATCATAAATAGTACGGTAAGGCTCATCACTCATTCCTGGAATATGTACATAGCCTAGCGTTCCATTACTTTTTTTGGCTACTTCTTTTTCATTTTGTTTTACCCATCTTTTATAAAGCAAACGGTTTTTTGCACGTAAAGAAATTGGTTTAACCGTTATTTGTTTGCGTACCCCTTTTGCGTCTAAAACATCTAATAAGGTAAAATTATCTTCTATTCTATTAAGATAGCTAGCTACATCTCTATTTGGTACTATAATTTCTCCATTAATTTTTTCAATTAACATCCCAGGCTTTAATTTAAAAGCAGCCTTATCTAGAGGACCCCCTTTTATAATTTCAGCAATTTTAATCCCATTTCCTTGGTGTTCGTAGTCCATAAAAATACCAAGTGATGCCGTTTTATCGCCATTAGCAATATTATCACTGTAACCGGCACCTGCATGAGATACGTTTAACTCTCCTAATAATTCTGAGCTAAGCTCTGCAAACTCATACGAATTTCCAATATGTGGAAGATACTTTTCATATTCCTTTTTCATATCTTCCCAGTCTATTCCGTGAAAATTAGAATGGTAAAAAATAGCATTTGTTTGCTGCCAAATATGGTTAAACATATACGCTCTTTCTGCACCCATGTCTAATTCCATTTCAGAATTAATCTTTACTCCTTTTGTACTGCCCGCTTTTAGGTTTACTTTAGAGATGCTACCATCTGCTAATAAAAATAAATGCTCTTGCTTTTTATCCCATTGTAAACTGGCTGATCTTGCTCCAAGTGAAATAAGCTGTTTTGTTTTTTTGGTTCGTATTTCCGTTTCCCAAAGGTTTAAGTTTTTCTCAAAACGAGCTAAATAATATAATTTTTCACCGTCTTTAGATAATACCGCATCTCCTAAACTAGAAGAATGTATGGTTAAGCGAGATTTTCTTTCATTTAAATCATCCCAATCAAAAGTTAATGGTTTTAAAGCTTTCGCTTTTTTAGCTTCTCCCTTTTTCTTTTTATCTTTTTTAGCAGGCTCTTCTGATTTTTTTTCTGTTTTTTCCTTTAGCAATTTCATCAAGTCATACTCTTCCTTCGTCATATTAAATTGATCCCAACCATCTTGAGTAAAAAACATACTGTATACATCTAATTCAGTTCTTCCACTCGTTGCATAACTCTTAAGGCCATTACGGTTAGAAAACCATAACATTTGTTTTCCATTATTTACCCATTGCGGAGAAAAGTCTTGATATCCACTTTCTGTTAAATTAATTTTCTTTGTTCCATCAGAAGCCAATAAATATATCTCATTATTACTTAAAGTAACTCCCCATTGTGTTAACAACCATTTACTATCTGGGCTCCATTTAAAATATTTATCCCCTTCATAAAAATGATATAAATCTTCAGGAGTTAGTAGGGTAACTTCCTTTTTAGATTTTAAATCCATTACTTTAAGTGATCTTCTGTTTTCTAAATATGCTATAAACTTTCCGTCTGGCGAAAATTGTGGAGCATAATTATCCGAAGTATTACGAATAACAGCCTCTTCTTTAAAAACAGTAGCTGCAAAGAAAAAAGGTTCTTCGGAACGTATTTTTTTAGTTTGATATATGCTCCATTTACCATCCCGTTCACTAGCGTAAGCAACTGCATCACCGCTAGAAGTAAAGGTTACAAAGCGCTCTTGTTCTGGAGTATTAGTAAGTCTTTTGGTTAGTGTACCATCAATGGAAGTAACAAATACTTCTCCTCTAGAAATAAATGCAATTTCTTTACCATTCGGAGAAATTGTCATTTCACTAACATTGCCATTAATACTAACATACTTATCTAAATTACTGCCTGCTTGTGTCCGAATTTGTATAGCTACTTTTTTTGGAGATTCGCCGTCTACCAGCGTATACAATTCACCATCATAGGTAAAAGATAACACCCCATTACCGCTACTTAAAGAACGGATTGGATGTTTTTTAAAATTGGTAAGTTTTATTGGGATAACTTCACTTTTTAAATTCTTTTTATAGATGTTAAAAGAACCACTTTCTTCACTCAGATAATAAATAGAATTTTCATCTTTAGAAAAAACAGGTGTTCTATCTTCTCCAGCGCGAGATGTAATCATAGTATGCTTATCTGTTGCCTTATTATACAGCCATAAATCTCTTGTTATTGATGAAGTATGATGCTTTCTAAATTCATTTTCATATCCTTTTTTATCATGATATATCATTTGAGTACCTTCTTTATTTACCTGAATATCTTCTACAGGTATTGTAAAGACTTGTTGCACGCGAGAGCCTTTAGTGGCTACACTATACAATTCTGGTTGCGCACTGGTGGGGTATTGCCTATGCAAAACAGCATCTTGTCTTGTTGCTCCAAATAACACATTAGTATTGTCTGCAGAAAAAGAATAAGGCGTTTCATCTGCACTATGAAAAGTTAAACGTTGAGCATCACCACCTTTAGCATCCATAATGTAAATATCAAAGTTTCCATAACGGTCTGATGCAAAAGCTATTTTTTTTCCATCTTTACTCCATACAGCCCTGTAATCATGTGCTTTGTGGAAAGTAAGTTGTTTTGCTTCACCCCCAAAAGAAGAAACAGAATATAAATCACCTTTGTAGGTAAACGCTATTGTTTTACCATCAGGAGAAATAGCAGGGTAACGCGCCCATTGTGGTGTAATTTGAGCTACACTAACTATTGGAAAAAGTATACAGGTTAAAAAAAATAATTTAGTTTTCATAGTCTTATCGTTTGTAAAAAAACGAGCGAAAGATACAGAAATTATAGAGCTTCATTGTTGTATCCTACATTAGGAATACTTAATTTTAACATAACATTATGTAAACTAAATCATTTCTCAGCTGTTTACTAAAATAGCACTTGACCAATACTACTATTTATTGTGATTAATAAAGAAGAAAAATACTGGACACAACGTTATAAAGAAGAACAAACCGGCTGGGATATTGGTTACCCCTCTACCCCTATTAAAACTTATGTAGATCAGTTAACTGATAAAAGTAAAACTATTTTAATTCCAGGTGCAGGCAATGCATATGAAGCGGAATATCTTTGGACTAAAGGTTTTAAAAATGTATATGTAATGGATATTTCTAAAATTCCACTACAAGAATTTAAAAAACGTAATCCAGATTTTCCAGGTAGCCAGTTGATACAAGAAGATTTTTTTCAACATCAAGCGACTTATGATCTTATTTTTGAGCAGACTTTTTTCTGTTCTTTTGTGCCTACAGACGCCAACAGAAATGCCTATGCCAAACAAATGGCAAAACTATTGCAGGCCAATGGTAAATTGGTTGGACTTTGGTTTAGCATGCCGCTCACTGACAATATGGAAAAGCGACCATTTGGTGGGAACAAAACTTTGTATTTAAGTTATTTAGAGCCTTATTTTAAAATACACACTTTTGAGCCTTGTTACAATTCTATTCCAGAACGAAATGGCAATGAATTGTTTGGAATATTTGTAAAACAATAATTAGTTGTATCTTTTATCCTGATTTATTTAATAAGTTTTGTAAAACTTACTTAATAAATTAGAAAAAAATGATACTCATTTAACTAGATTGAAGTCTGTATAACTTTAATCTAAAACAAAATGAAAAGAGTAATCAGAAGTATTTGCTTATGTATATTACTATTTACAGCAACTACTATTTTTGAATCGTGTTCAAAAACAGAATTAGAAAATGAAGAATCAGAAATTAATACCGAAAGCAATAAAAGAAGAATTAGAAGAGTCGGAGACCAAACAGGAAGGAACGACTAGTAGAATTATTGCTTCTGTAATGATTGCCTTATCTGGATTACTTTTGTATCTAGATAAGGTTCTCGATTTTTTAGGCATTGAAGGTGAAAATACATATGGGTATTATAGTTATTCAGATTTTATGTGGACTTTAATGCAATCAACAAGTGCAATTATAATTCTTTTAGTAATCGCTTTAAAGTTAAAACCCTATATTCTTTCTTGTGCAATTCCCGCCTATTGTTATTGTATTCAATTTGTTTGGATATTTAGACCAGATCTTCCATCTGATGATGTTTTTTTATATTTATATGCTTTGGGTACCTCATCCATATTTTTAGTGGTTTTAATTATATTCAAAATAGTGATGAAGCACAGTAAAAAGCAACATGTTTTAGAAGACCAAGTGTACCAAGAAACTTTAGAAATTATTAAACTTCTAAAAAACGAAAAAAGTTCTAAAGCATAGTTTTTATGGAAAAATTATTAGAAGAGTTTAAAAATTTAAAAACTTTAATAGAAAAAGAGCAGCTTACTAAAGAAGAGGCTATGGCTAAACTTCTATTTTTATTAGAAGAAGTAGCTGTAAAGAAAGAAGAGCAAAGCAATTTAAACGATGCTATAGCATCTGATGAAAATACCCGTAAACTTATTGAAAATAGTAAGAAAAGTGCTCATAAAGCTAAATATTTAGGCAAGTTACTTGTAATAAAACGATTAGGTTTTTCTTTGAGTGAACAAGAATTAAAAATGATTTTAGACGATTAGATAATCTAATGTATTGGCAATTGAATTTATAAAAGCTTTAGCATTAAACCTCAAAAGAATACTTAGTTTACATCACCTCTTAGCATTAAATTAAAGATCTAAAAGTTAAATATATGTCTTGGATCACATGAAAGAAATCGGTCTGAGGATCGAAGTATTGAGCCAAGATTTTACTAAAAAATAAGATGAATGCCTAATTTACCAACTTATTTGTCGCTATTCCACTAGTTCTAATTTTATTATACCGAGCTAGCATCATTTGAATTCTTTTTTGGTGTTTTGGATGATGAATAAGATTATCTTTTTCTTTTTCAGAAGGAGATACTTTCAAATTAAATAAAGCCATAGGTGTTCTATTAGCTTTCTTATCTGTTTGTATGATAAGTTTCCAATCTCCATCTCTAAAGGCTAATTGTCTTGCTGTGCCACCCTGTAACATTAAGTATTTAGAAGAGGAAGCATTTGTATTTCCTTTTAGAATAGGCAATAAATTATAAGAATCTTTAGCTTGATTTTCTGGAATCGTTTCTCCTGTAATTCCAGCAAGAGTGGCCAATATATCCATTCCAGAAACTGGTAATTTTGATGCTCTATTTCCTTTGATCTCTTTGGGCCAACTTACAATCATAGGAACTCTATGTCCACCCTCATAAATCTGATTTTTCCCGCCCCTATAGATATCACTAGACCTATGACCAGTTTCTAGCGTTTTTTTAAAAATAAGTCCTCCATTATCCGATGTAAAAATAAATACGGTATTCTCATAAACCCCTTTCTTTTTTAAGGCCTTAATAAGCATTCCCATTTGTACATCTAATTCTACAATCATATCTAAATGATAATCTGGTGTAGTTCCTTTTATTTTCTTTTCGTCTAAAAGATCAGAAGGAGTATGCGGTTTATGCACCGCTAGCGCACAATAGTACATAAAAAATGGAGTGCTATTATTTACTTGATCTATATAGTTTATTGCTTTATGCACCAATAGAGGTCCTGCCTTATACGGATTCCAATGGCTATCGCCTAAACCTTCATCTTTATCTAAAGTAAACGATAGCGCATTCATTTTTTGTTGTGTAATAAAGTCTATTTTAGAATTTTTATCTAAAGGATACCATTGACTATCCTCCATAACGAGATAAGGAACATCCTGAATTCCTGCAGGAAACATAAAACTATAGTCAAACCCATTTTGTTGTGGACCACCTCCAACAATTTTAGAAACATCAACATCTAACTGCGGATTATTTCTAGGGCCTCTATAAATTGTTTTAGGGTCATTTTTCCTAAGCCAGTCTCCTCCTAAATGCCATTTCCCAAAAAATGCCGTTTGGTACCCAGCTTTTTTCATTAATTTACCTAAGGTTAGCTCATTTTTTTTAATAGGAGAACGTTGGTAAGATCCCCATACTCCCCATGGTGCATAACTTCTATATGTGGTATTTCCTGTCATGATACTATATCTTGATGGCGCACATAAGGCTGTAGGAGAATGTGCATCTGTAAAATAGATTCCTTCTTTCATTAACTGATCTAAAACTGGTGTTTTTACAATAATATTTTTAGAATGTAACTTTCTATAAGCAGAAATATCTCCTAAGCCAATATCATCCGCTAGTACAACTACAACATTAGGCTTTTGTTGGTTTTGGAGTGCCTTCACTTGGCTCGTTAAAATAGTTAGCAGAACTAATAAGAGTATTTTTTTATAGCATTTCATTGTAAGCCAGTTTATGAATTCTATAAAAGTAAGAAGATCTTTAAAAGATGCAATGATTTAAGAGCCTTTAAATATGAGTATACTGGCATACAGTAAGGCTATTTTAAGGTTAAAGGTATATGTTCAGAAAATTTAGAAACTTCTTACTTTCCTTAAAAAATTATGAAAAAACCATCTTAAAAACTACTACTAAATGTTAAAAAATGTTCTAAAAATCATAAAACACAAAACAGTTAAAATAAATACAAAGATTAGTAGTTAATATTATATCAACTTTATTCATTAATCTTAACCTTATTAATCAGTGCGTCCCATAAAATTTTTAATAGCAATTTCTTTAGTACTTAGCGGTTATTTTATCATAACAGCATTTAAAAAGCATCCTGTAGTACCTAAAGATGCGATTACAACAGTTATTCCTGAACAAATATTAGTTGATAAAGAATTTGTGAAAACCTATAATTTTCAGAAACAAGAATTACAAAATGCTATAAACACTTATTTTGAAAAGGCAATTTTGGCTGGTGATATTGTGGGTGCAGGTGTAAGTATCGTAAAAGGAGATTCTATTGTAATATCTGAAGGTTATGGCAAAAGAGATATTCATAATAAAGCCAAGGTTAATGGGAAAACAGTATTTAGACTAGGATCTTTATCCAAAGGTTTTGCTGGTATTTTGGCGGCTGACTTAAAAAATGAAGGGAAATTTTCTTGGGATGATAAAATTACAGATTATATTCCCGAATTTCAATTAGGGAATCAAATAAACACCGCTAAAGTAACACTATCACATATTTTATCGCATACCGCTGGTACACCATATCATAGCTATACCAATTTAGTAGAAGCAAACTTACCCATTGCAACTATTGCGAAACACTTTAATGAAGTGAACCCTATAAGTGAACCTGGAACGATGTATAGTTATCAAAATGCTATGTATGCTATAGTTCAAGAAGTATTATATAAAACGACCGGAGAGCAAATACAAACCTTATTAAACAATCGTTTTTTCACCCCCTTAGGAATGTCGGGAGTTTCTATGGATCATAATACTTTATTAGCAACAGAAAATATTGCTATACCTCATTCTCGTAGAAAGAATGGATGGAGAAGTTTAGCCTTAAAAAATAAATATTATAACGCTATAGCTGCTGGCGGTATTAACGCAAGTGCATTAGATATGGGTAAATGGATGCGTTTTTTATTAGGACATAATCCAGAAGTTGCTAAATTGGCTAATATAAAGGATGCCTTTACACCTTTTATAACTTTAAAAGGTAAAAGCAAATATTACCAACGTTGGGCAGGGCATTTAACATCTGCTTATGGTTTTGGATGGCGTATTCATACGTTTAAAGAAAATAATGCCGAAACTACTATATTGCACCATGGCGGTAGTGTAAATAACTTTAGAAATGAAATTGCATTATACCCTGAAGCAGATTTAGGGATTTGTGTATTATTAAATTCGAATTCTAAACTAGCAAGAACTGTTATTCCAGACTTGCGAGAGCTTATCAGAAATGCTTACAATACAAATCTTGAAACAGTTTCTTTGTAAACTTTTTTAGGACGAGACATTTCTCAATAACGGCACTAGTCAAAAATTAAGAGCTAGTGGAGGGATTACTTACTAAATTAACCCATTCTGGAACTAATGTAATTAAAGAATAAGTGCTTGATATATGGTTCTGATTATAATGCTCTACTTTATCAAATTTTCTTTTTTCTAGCACAGAGACTTTTTCTTCAAGTTCTAAACAAAATAGAGATAACTTCATTCGAAGTTCTGTTAGCTCTTCCGTATTGTTATGTAAAATTTCTAAATAATTACTATAAATTTCTAAAAGTAACAATATATTATCAAATTGATTCTTGTTTAGTAGATCAACCAATTCATATTGATTATTCTTATAATAAGACAATACAAGTTTAGGGTTCATTCTTTTTTCAAAGAAAATCCTCAAATTAATATCATTATCTCTTTCTCTTCTATCTAGAGATAATGCCAGCTGTCTTAAATAACAATATAATCCACCTATATGATGTGCTTTTTTCACACAAATATTTTATTTATTCAGGTAATTTAAAAACATTCTTTTGTATGCTATCACAACAAAGTTTACTGCGATTACAAATACATCTCTCACTCGCATTTCCTAAACCACAACTTTACCAGTGGTTTCTATATAAATTATAGTAATTAGTAATTTTTAAGACTTACTCCATAACAACCTCTAACCTATCATTTTCAGTTTTGAAAACAGCTACATCTTCTTTGGTAATATTGGTGTTCCAAACAAAAATACGCTGTAGCTTTTCTAATTGGGCGGCATCTAGCAATGCTTGCTTTGAGATTTTTGTACTGTAGACATTCAAAGATTTAAGGTTCTGTAAGCCCTTTAAAGCCGAAATTCCATTATCTGTAATAGGGTTTTTATCTAACTTTAATTGCTCTAGATTGCTAAGCCCAGACAGTACGCTTAACATATCGTCTGTAATGCCTAATCCGTCTAAAGAGAGTCGTTGTATATTTCCTTTTGCTGGATCTAATAAGGTTAACTTTTCTTTTAAAGCTGATGCATCTAAATTTACAACAGCAGCACTTGGTAAATCGATATCATATAAATTAGAACCGGCTACTAATTCTCTTACATTATAGCCTGCTTGTTGCAATGCATTTAAAGCATCCATTGGTACTTCACTCACATTTGCTAAACTAGCTTTTGCCATTGATTTTTCGTCCAAGCCTAATTCTGCCATAGCTAATAGCTTAACTTCTTCAGGAGTTTCTAACCCTCCCATCTTCAATTCTGGATCTGCTTTAGCTTCTCCTACCCAATATTTTAGCAAGGTTATTTCTTCTTCTGTTAATGGTGTTTTACCATCAGGAGGCATAAATTCTTCATTGTTTGGATTTAAGGTTACACGGGTAATCATTTCAGAAGCATTTGTATCCCCAGCAACGATAATATCCCCATGTTTGCCTCCTTTTAAAAGCGATGCAATATCTTCCATGGAAAGTTCTCCTTTTTTCTTCCCAGAACGATGGCAACTAATACATTTTTCATCTAAGATAGGTTGCACTAAATCTGCATAAATTCTTGCTTCATTTACATCGGTAATTACTACAACTTCTTCTTTTTCTGCCCAAGGTGCATATACAAATAAATATTCTTCGCCATGGGTAAGGCTACCGCCATAGTGACCTGTAATACTTAATAAAATAGCAATTAGCACTACTGAAACAAAATAAGGCTTTCCTTTTAAGCCTTCTTTACTTAATTTACCAATGCTAAATAACCATGCTAAAAATGCAACTACTGTAGTTGCTACTCCAAACCATAGGTGCCAATCTAATGTTTCGCCTTCATAGTCACCACTTAAAGAGAGCATATAACCCATAATACAGGCAAAAACAGCACTTATAGCGCCCATTAATAAGGTAAAAGGCATAATACTTCTAAAACTATCGTTTTTGGTAAAACGTGCCGCTCCTTCTAATAATGCTGCAAAAAGAAGAATCCCGACGGGTAAGTGAACCACTAAAGGATGAAATCTTCCTACAAATAATACAAAATCTGGTACTTCGTTCATTTATTTCGCTTTCGCTCAATGCCATTGGCTGTTGACCTCTGACTGTTGGCTTTTTAATACTAATCAAAAGCTAATGGTTAAATGCCAAAAGCTAATTATACTCTTTCTAATTTAATCGGTGGAGTTCTGTTGGCATTCCATTGGCAGATATACAAACTTTTATCTTCATCAATAAATACATCATGCCCATGATTAAAGGTTGGTTTTTCTGCCTGATACATCTGTTGTAATTTTCCTTTTTTATATACAGGAGCTTCTCCACCAGGATTGGAAACTACTTTATTTTCTCCATCTAAAATGGTTACAAAACCAGTATCCTGCACCCAGTTTTTACCTTCTCTTGTTGTAGACCAACATACGCCTGCATAAATATTTTCATCATCTATAACAGGGCGACATACCATTGCTCCTGGCATAGTAACTGTTTTAATATACTTGCCGTCTAAAGTGTACCATTTAAAAGAATATTCGTTACGAGAAGTACAAATAACTACTGGATTATTTTTATCTCTATAGTCTATAGCAACACCATGTGCTTGATTTAAGTTGTGCTCTGGATTTTCATTTTTCATCCCGCCAAATTTGCGGATAAATTCTCCTTTATGGTTAAACTGTAAAATATAGTTAGATCCATACCCATCTGCCACATAAAGATCTCCATTAGGGCCAACTGCTGTTTCTGTAGGCATATATTCCATATCATGCGAATACGCTCCAATAGTCCGTGGATCTGGAAGTGTAAAAATTAACTTCCCATCTACTTTTGTTTTATGCACTAAACCTGCTTGCCTGTGCCATTCTCCATTTTTATCTTGTAGCCAACCACAATCGCAGATATATAATACATCTTCTCCTCCTTCGTCATGTAAGGTAAGTCCATGTCCGCCAGGATAACGTGTGCCCCAAGTATCTAATAATTTACCAGACTTATCAAAAACAAACATGTTATTTTGTGTATGGTCTCCCAACATTAATAAACGCCCTTTTGAATCCATCTGCATTTCATGGCAATTGAATATTGGATTTTGACTGACACTCATTTTTGCCCAATCGCGATGGATTTTATATTTAAAATCGCCATGACCAATAATCTGAGTATCATCTGGTGCCTCTCCTTTAAAAAGGTTCATTCCAAAAGATGGAGCAGCGGCTAAACCTGCCCCTACTACTGTTGTTTTTTTAATAAAATTTCTTCTTGAACTCATAATTTATTGGTTTTTGGCACTTGATTATTTTTTTTGACTTCGATTACGCTCAGTCAACAACTTAATATCTTTTTTTACTTCTGCTTCGTTCGTTCAACAACATATATCTTTTCTTTGACTTCGACTACGCTCAGTCAACAATTTATTTATGCTTTCTTGACTCGGCTACGCTCAGTCAACAATAATACTTTAACTTAAAATATCTTTTACAACATGTCCGTGTACGTCTGTTAATCTAAAGCGTCTTCCTTGTGATTTAAAGGTAAATTGCTCATGATCTATTCCGAATAGATGCATTAAAGTCGCCTGAAAATCGTGTACATGTACAGGGTCCTTCACTACATTATAACTAAAATCATCTGTTTCTCCATAGGTAAATCCTGGTTTTACGCCTGCTCCTGCCATCCACATGGTAAATGCTTTTGGGTGATGATCTCTTCCATAATCTTCTGGTGACAATTTTCCTTGAGAATATACCGTTCTTCCAAATTCTCCACCCCAAATTACTAAAGTATCTTCTAGCATTCCTCTACGCTTTAAATCTTTTATTAAAGCTGCATTAGCCTGATCTGTTTTTTTAGCGTTACCCATAACTCCTCCTGGACATCCTAAATGCTGATCCCATCCTTGGTGGTATAGTTGTACAAATTTCACATCTTTTTCTAATAATTTACGTGCCATCAAACAGTTTGCAGCATAGGTTCCCGGATCTCTGCTATCTTCTCCATACAGCTCAAACACTTCTTCTGGCTCATCACTCATATCAGTTACTTCTGGTACAGAAGTTTGCATTCTAAATGCCATTTCGTACTGAGACATCCGTGCGTTTATTTCTGGGTCTCCGTAAGCATCTTGTTGTACACCATTTAATTTGTTTAAATAGTCTAGCATATTACGTCTATCATGACCATCATAATTTTCTGGATCACTTAAATACAATACAGGATCTTTTCCAGAACGGAATTGTACACCTTGATGTTCTGTTGGCAAAAATCCATTACCCCATAAACGTGAATATAATGGTTGTCCTCCTCCATTTTTAGAAACTAAAGATATAAATGTTGGTAAATTTTGATTGTCTGATCCAAGGCCATAACTTAACCAAGAACCAATAGATGGCCTACCTGACTGCTGACTACCCGTTTGCATAAAGGTAATAGCAGGGTCATGATTAATAGCATCTGTTTGCATTGATTTTACAAAACAGAGGTCGTCTACTACTTCAGACAAATACGGCATTGCATCACTTACCCAAGCTCTAGATTCGCCATATTGTTTAAAATTTATAGCTGAGGGCGCAATAGGAAATGAGGTTTGATCGGCACTCATTCCTGTTAAACGTTGTCCTTTACGTATAGATTCTGGCAAATCTTTGCCAAACATATCTTTTAATTTTGGCTTGTAATCAAAAAGTTCTATTTGAGAGGGACCACCACTTTGAAATAGATATACGATCCTTTTTGCTTTTGGTGCAAAATGAGGCAATCCTAATTCGTTTTTAATGAATGATTGCACATCCATATTAGGATCTGGAGCTATATTTGGAGTACCAGTCGTTGGTATTGACCCGTAGACATTTTCTGCTTTTAGTAAAGAACTAAAGGCTAATGCGCCTATTCCCATAGATGTTTTTGTTAAAAACTGTCTACGGTCAAACATTTTTTCTACCTGCTGTAAATCTTTATTATTAGATCTTAATTTATCATGATGATCACACATACTCTTATCTTTTTGTTATTGTGGCGTCTGCATTCATAATGGTACTTGCTACAACCGCATTGGCTGCAATAAGTGCTTTATTGTCATTACTTGCTAATTGGTATTCTCCTGTATTTAACCAACCAGCCATTTTCGCCTCTTTTGTTTCAAACTTCTTATATTCTGTTTTTTGTAATTCCTTTAGTAAGGTTAGTTCATTTTCCGCAGCTCTTCTACCTGTTAGTTTTCTAAAGGCCATTTGTATGGCTTCATCAGCATTAGCTACATCTGCCATTTGTTTTCCTATTAACCTTGCAGCCTCTATATAAGTAGGATCATTTAGCAATACTAATGCTTGTAATGGCGTATTCGTTTCTTGTCTTCTAATAGTACAAACGTCACGACTCGGTGCATCAAAAGTAGCTAAGGTTGGGTTGGGCACAGAACGCTTCCATATCGTATACATACTTCTACGATATAATTTATCTCCTTTATCTTGCTCATATTCAGCCCCATTTACTTTCCATAATCCATAAGGTTGATATGGTTTTACACTTTCTCCACCTATCATATAATTTATCAATCCACTTGCTGCAATAGCATTGTCTCTAAGCATTTCTCCTGTCATACGACCAGATGGGCCACGTGCTAGAAGTCTATTTTCTGGATCTCTATCTAATAATTCCTGATCTGTTTTAGAATCTTGTTTATAGGTTTTAGACATCACTATCATTTTATTTAAAGCTTTCATATCCCAAGCATTTTCTCTAAAATGAATAGCCAGATAATCTAATAAGTCTGGGTGACTCGGTAATTCGCCTTGGTTTCCAAAATCTTCTGAGGTTTTTACAATTCCTACTCTAAAAAAATGTTGCCACATTCTATTTACTGCAACTCTAGCAGTTAAGGGATGGTCTTCATGAAACATCCATTTCGCAAATGCCAAACGGTCTTGAGGCATATCTTCTAACATAGGGTTTAAAAACTCTGGAGTTTTTGGAAAAACGCTATCTGCTTTTGCATCATAAACACCACGTTCTAACAAATAAGATTGTTTGGGTGCAGTTTCTTTCATCACCATTACTTCTTGTACACCTTCTATACTATCTGCATATTGTTTGCGTAATTCTGCTAATTTAGGATACAAATCCTTAGCAGGTTTTGCTACTTGTTTGGTATAATATTCTTTTAGAATTTGTTTTTCTTTACTTGATAGCTGGGCAACATCTTGTTTTATGATATTTTCAAAATCTTTATTTTCTGCCAAACGCATCATTTCTAATGCTGTAAGTGCTCTATCATAGATATCAATATTATCCATAACCCCATCAGCAATCCCCTTTCCTCTTAAACGAGCTCCAAATTGAAGTGCTGGTTCATTTTTTCCATGAAACAGAATACTTTTAAATAAATTATCATCAATTATTTTAGTAGTAGCCTCAACTCCATTTACATACAACTTAAACCCTGCCGCCTTGCTAGAACCATCATAGGTAACTGCAAAATGCGTCCATGCATCTTTAGGGCAATCAATTGTGGTTACTTCTTTAATAGCATTGTCTGGAGCGGTATGCACCATCATTATTTCTAGTTTATCTTCTACTATTTTTAAATGATATCCTCTCCATGCATTTAAAATAGCACCGTCTCCCTTATGAAAAATATTACCGTCTGTTACCTCTTTAGGAATTTTTGCCCAAACACCAACAGTAAAAGCATCCGTTCTATCATAAACACCTACTTTTTTAAGGTCTAACCAAGTATCTCCATTAAATAACAAACCTTTTCCTTTTTTACCTTCTACTAAATTTATAGGCTGGTTTTCGGTATATTCTCTTTTTAAAGTTGCTTTTTGGTAAGGTGCTACTGCATTTTTAAGATTCTTACTATCTAAATTATAACTCGCTACTAATCCATTTTTAGGTTTGTTTGCTACAATTTTTTGGTGTGATTTTGATACTAACCATTTTTCAAATTCTGGTTGTATCTGGGTTTCTTTTGCTTGTATTTCTTTTTGAGTATCATTGATTAAGCATTCTACATAGGCTAAAACTTTCTCTTCTTCTTCAGTTGGGAGCATTAATGTTGGTGTTGGCATCGCATCATTCCAAGAAATTTGTCCAGACTCATTAACATTATTAAAGTAAGTTGCCATTTCATACACATTTTTCTGTGTAATCGGATCATACTTATGATCATGACAACGCGCGCAGGCAACTGTAAGTCCCATTAATGATTGCCCTACTGTTGCAGCTCTATCTACCTTATATTCTACCAAAAATTCATCATTGACAATACCCCCTTCCATATTTTGCGGATGCAAACGGTTAAATGCCGTAGCAAGAATCATTTCTCTGGTAGGGTTTTCCATTAAATCTCCTGCTAATTGTTGCGTTACAAAAGTATCATAAGACATATTCTCATTTAGTACTTTAATGACCCAATCTCTCCAAGGAGACATATCTCTATACCGGTCTACACTATAGCCATGTGTATCTGCAAAACGAGAAAGATCCATCCAATCTAAAGCCATTTGCTCTCCATAGTGTTGAGATGCTAGAAGCCTATCTACCTGTTTTTCATAAGCGTCAACACTTTTATCAGCTAAAAAATTATCGATTTCTTTTAATGTTGGTGGTAAACCAGTTAAATCAAAAGACAGTCTTCTTAACAGGGTTTCCTTATCTGCCTCTGGTGCAAATGATAAGCTTTCTGATTCTAATTTTGCTAAAACAAATTTATCAATTGGGTTATTTAAATCTTCTCCTTTAACTTCTGGAATACTTGGTTGTTCTGGTTTTGAAAAAGCCCAATGATCTTCATATTCGGCACCATCTTCAATCCATTTGATCAGAATCGCTTTTTCTCTTTCTGTTAAGCTTAAATGAGATTCTGGAGTTGGCATTACTACATTAGGATCGTCAGATAAGATTCTATAAAAAGCTTCCGAGTTTTTCAGATTCCCTGGATCTATCCCAACTTTACCAGGAGATTCTTTGAGTTCTGCATATGCTGCTTCTGCACTATGTAATTGTACTCCTCCTTTTATTTTTCCTTTGTCAGGCCCATGGCAAGCAAAACATTTATCAGATAAGATTGGTTTTACATCTATATTAAAATCCAATTCTTCTGGTAAGGTTTTATACTCTAAAGCAACACTTTCAGGTAAATCTGGTCCACAAGAAAGTATGGTGAATGTTCCAAGGATTAAAAAAAATCTAAATCTATTTTTCATAAGCAAACGTAAAATCATTATAGTTTTATCTACAACATAACGAAGTTAACTTTTAAGTAAACTTTTTTTTTGCACAAAACCGACAAATGTTAGTATATTATACTTATTTTAGTGTTATTTAACGTTTCTAAAGGATATTAAATTACGTTTTTAACAATTAATAAGCTTAAAAACAATGATGAACTTAAATATTAATTTAATTATTTCAAATTATTAAGAGCAATTCATTTTTGCATAAAAACGATGAACACAGTACTTCAATCTTTACATATTACCCTTTTAAATGTTGGTTTTGCTTCCTTAGATAAAAAATGGAATTTTGATCATGTTATAAGCCCATTTAGTCGCTTATACCTTATTACGGATGGTAATGCTAAAGTATACCACAATAATAAAATATTCCATTTAAAAAAAAATCATCTTTACCTTATTCCTAACAATACCTATAGCAGGTATTCGTGTGATGAATTTATGGAACAGTATTATATTAGCTTTTTAACGGCATTAGGCAATGGCATTTCTATTTATCATTTAAATGCTTTTGATTATGAAGTACCAGCTACTCCAGAAGATCATATCCTTTTTAAAAGATTGCTAGAAATAAATCCTAATAGAAGTATTATAAGAGATGATCCAAAATATTACGATAATAAACCTACACTTTTATCTTATATTAAAGATAATGAGCGGTTAAGTGCTGCGCATTATATGGAAACCAAAGGAATTCTTCTTAGCTTGTTTTCTCGTTTTATATTAAACAAAGCTCCTGAGGGGAAAAAACCAACAAAAGACAAAAGGTTATCCCAAATTGTGATCTATATAAAAGAACATTTAAGTGAAGTGCTTACTGTAGAATTACTTGCTGAAAAATGTCATTTACATCCTGACCATTTTTCAAGGATTTTTAAGCAAGAAATGGGCATACGCCCTATTCCCTTTATTAATAATCTAAGGGTTGAGCGCGCACAACTATTATTAGTTACTACTGCTGAATCTATTCCTGAGATTGCAGATAAAGTTGGCCTTGGAAATTTGTCTTATTTTTCAAGAACGTTTAAAAAAATAACAGGAAAATCTCCTATGGTATTTAGAAAACAAGAATGGGAACACACTTCTTAAGCATACCATGATTTTATAATACTCTTCTTTTATAACTCCTAATTGAGTCACTTTCTAATGATAATAAAATTGCTACAAGTCTTTTACCAAAGCAGGTAATTCCGTGATTTTCTTAATCTTAATATTTTTATAATAGGCCTCAGCAGCTTCAGATTGCAACTGTATTTTTCCACTAGTTACTGGCACTAATGCTTCTCCTACTTTTTGCATTGCTTTATTTAAAACCATTACTACATGTCCATTTACAATATGATATGATTTTCCATTAAAGCAGATTAACTCTATAGTATTCCATTGTCCATTAGGTACTTCTCTATTTTCTTCACGGACGCAACGATACATATTTTTTCCTTTAATCGCTGTACCTAAAGTAACTGGTGCTCCTTTTGGATCGTATTTAAAAAAGCCTTTTTCATTTTTTGTAGCGTTTATAGTATTTACGCCACCCGCTAATCCAAAATAATCTCCCATATCTTTTTCTTGAATCTGGAATTCTTGAGACTGCATCCAAACATTCCAAAACGCTCCATGCTCCCCATTACAATGGTATAATAAACCATTATCACGAACATCATTAAGGCGTGGAGCCCATTTTAATTCGCCCCATTTAAATTCTAACTTTAAATGGTAGTTCTCATACACTTCTTTAGAAGTTAAGCCTCCGTATATTTCTCCACTAACACGCATAATAGTAGTACCATCTACATTTTCTGCATAAAAAACTTTAAGTGGATCATTATTTAAACCCAAAGGAATCCCTTCTCTCCCGTTCCCTTTTGGAGCATCATCTATTCCTTTAACAGAATAATGTGGTACTCCTATATAAGTATCCCAATGCGTTAGCTCTTTATCTAGTAAATCTACCCATTCTCCATCTTGCGCTACTATAGGTGTGCATGATAATAAAAGTATTAAAAAGCTTGTTAATTGAAGTTTCATGTATGATCTTTTTTAGTGTAGTTATTCTTTTAACTAATAAATAATAATTAATTCTCTTTTTGCTGCCAAGCTCTAAAATACTTTACGCGGTACTCTTTATCCACTCTTTTATCATCGGGTAATGCACCAAACCATTTATTAGATTCGTTGTTAAAATTAATTTCTAAAGGTTGATGCCAATGGGTATTTTTAGCTTCTCTAAATAAAATACCATCTATATAAAAACGAATATACTCTTTTGTCCATTCCAAGCCCCATACATGATAATCTTTTTGTAATTCTTCTGGAAAGTAATATTTCTTAGTTCTTGAAAAATGTTTTTTTACATTTCCTTTATTTTTAGGAGCTCTAAAAACATGTATGTTAGAGTTTAAATCGTTTCTATTATACGATAAACCAGGTGCATTCTCACAAATATCAATTTCCGTCCACCAACTTTTCCCAACGTTTGTCATCCAAAATCCAGAAACCCAAGGCGCATCCATTAATTTAAGTTCTGCTTCTACATAACCATATAATATTTTTTGCTTACTTTTTATAAAACCTGCGGTATGCGTAAAATCTGGTGGTAGTTTTTCATTTTTATGCTTGTTAATACTAAAAACCAACTCATCATTTTCTAAACTCACATTAGAACCATGAAAATACGTTGGCGGACGCCCTTTCCATTTAGGGTTATTAGGATACCATTTGTTTTCATTTAAAGTGGTTCCCGAAAACTCATCAGATACATCTTTTCGTAGTACCCAATTCGCGTTGTTTTTTTGGTCAGATAATGGAAAACTTGAGTTAGATCGTTGAATTCTATTTTCCGCTTTTACAGAATCTATATAGTTTTTTGGTGGTATCGTTAAATTTTGACTATATGATATCACCATGAAAAATAAAAAAAATAACAAGTGAATAATACGCATTTTCTACAGTAAACTTTAAGTATTTTCAAATTTAAATAAACTGAAAAGTGAATTAGGATTCAAATATTCTTATTGTTATAACATATGTCTTAAAATATAATACTGAGGATCAAAACTACTGTAGCAAAAAGTAATATATCTTATATTTAAAAGTATTAAACAAGCGCTACTTAAAATTATTTTATGACTAAAAATTTAAAAATAGCAACAACTTTATTTTTGTTGATTGCAACGTTTCTAACTTCTTGTACGCAAAGCGATTCTAAAATCTCTAAAGCAATTGCAGATTTAGATTTTAATGAAGGTTGGTTATTTCAAAAAGATTCTATTTTAGAAGCTGAAAAAACAGCTTTTAATGATGCTTCATGGCGTAAATTAAATTTACCGCATGATTGGGCTATTGAAGGTCCTTTTAGCATTGAACACAATGCCCGAACAGGAGGTTTACCGGTTCACGGAGTGGCTTGGTATAGAAAGCATTTTACAATAAGTAAAGAAAACCAAGGTAAAAATATAGCTATTGAATTTGATGGCGCTATGGATCATACTCGAGTTTGGGTTAATGGAGAATATGTAGGCGAGAGACCGTTTGGGTATATTGGTTTTGAGTTTGATATAACGGAGCATATTAAATATGGTGAAGATAATGTAATTGCGGTACAACTAGCTCCAAAAGATTTAGCAGCACGCTGGTATCCTGGCGCTGGCATCTATAGGAATGTACGCTTAAAAATAAATAACAAAGTACATATTCCACAGTGGGGTACATACATTACAACTCCTAAAGTAAGTAAGCAAGAAGCGAGCATTAGTATTGAAACAAAAATTAAAAATACAACCAACACGCCACAAAATATTGTTTTAAAAACAGAAATTAAAGATGCTAGTGGTAACATTATCAATACAACAAGTACAGATGTTCAAGTGACCGCAAGCAAAGAGCAAAAAGAAATTTTGAATGTGATGTTAAAAACTCCTGAGTTATGGAGTCTGGATAATCCACATGTATATACTGTAGTTTCAAGCATTTTAATGAATGATCTTGAAATAGACCAATACACTAGTACTTTTGGAGTGCGAAACATAAATTTTGATGCTAACAAAGGCTTTTTTCTTAACAATGTACCTGTAGAATTAAATGGGGTATGCATGCATCATGATCTTGGTCCGTTAGGAACAGCTGTAAATTACAGAGCTACTGAGCGTCAGATGCAAATTATGAAATCTATGGGTGTAAATGCTTTAAGAACAAGCCATAATCCGCCTTCTCCAGAAATGCTAGAAGTATGTGATAAATTAGGGATTGTAGTTATTGTTGAAGCATTTGATGAGTGGAAAATAGGTAAAGTACCAAATGGCTATAATACCATTTGGGACGAATGGCATGAGAGAGACCTGAGGGATATGATTAAAAGAGATCGTAATCATCCGTCTGTTATTATGTGGAGTATTGGAAATGAAATTTTAGAGCAAAACCAAAAAGACGGTTGGAAAATTGCAAAAGAACTTACAAGCATATGTCATGATGAAGATAATACCAGACCAACCACAGTTGGTTTTAATTATTATCCTCATCCATTTGTAAACAAATTAGCTTACGAAGTAGATGTTGTGGGTATGAATTACTGGCCAGGAAGATACGCTGAAATTAAAGAGCAAAACCCAGATATGATTATATATGGCTCAGAAACCTCATCACAAACCAGTAGTAGAGGTGTTTACGATTTCCCTATTTCTGCATTTCCACAAAAAGAAACTAGACATGTTTCTAGTTATGATGTTATTACCGGTCCACCATGGACCTATCCTCCAGAAGTAGAATTTGATGCTCAAGAAAAAACACCAGCTTCATTAGGTGAATTTATTTGGACTGGGTTTGATTATATAGGAGAGCCCACTCCATATGGTGGTAGGGATAACTCTACAAAGGGGTATTGGAATGATGACTGGCCTTCTAAATCTGCTTATTTTGGTCCTGTAGATTTATGCGGTTTCCCCAAAGATCGTTACTATTTATACCAAAGTCAGTGGACTTCTGAACCTATGGTACATGTTTTACCGCACTGGAATTGGGAAGGAAAAGAAGGTGATATAATTCCTGTGTATAGTTATACTAATTGTGATGAAGTAGAACTGTTTGTGAATGGGAAGTCTTATGGAAAAAAAGTAAAAGGTGTAGATACTGTTGCTATACCAGCAGATTTTCATGATTATGATAAAGAAATGTACAATTCTAAACATAGAGTTGCTTGGAATGTGCCTTATAAACCTGGTAGTATAAAAGTTGTTGCCTACAAAGAGGGTAAAATAGCTGCCGAAAAAGAAATTAAAACTGCAGGAGCTCCTGCTAAAATAGAATTGATAGCAGATAGAGTAGCAATAGATGCAGATGGTAAAGACTTGTCTTTTATCACTGTTAATGTTACTGATGCAGATGGTAATTTCTGCCCAACAGCATCTAATCAAATAAATTTCAAGATTGATGGTGAAGCCACCTTAGCAGCAGTAGGAAACGGAAACCAGCCTTCTTTGGAGTTATTTCAACAACCTAGTAGAGCTGCATTTAATGGCAAATGTTTGTTGGTGATTAAATCAACTAAAAAAGCGGGAACAATTTCAATAACAGCATCTTCAGAAGGGATAGAAGATGCTACCATACAAGTAAGTAGTAAGTAGTTTGATACTTAAATTGAGTGAGCTAGTAAGAAGAAAGTTACATTTCAACTTACTAGCTTTTGTTTAGATGATTATTCGAACTTTAGCCAGTTTAGATTTACAATTTTATCTGATCCCCAAATGGATTTAAAGACAACAACAATATCATGAACTCCGTCTACTTTTTCTAACACATCAGTTTCTATGGTTTCCCAAGTATTCCATCCTCCCGTATATTCCACAGGAAACTCTCCAATTTTAGTTCCATTAGCATTATCTATATGAATTTCAAAAGTACCGATACGTTGACCCGAAGCAATACGTGCTTTAATTTTTTTAAATATGCCTTTCCCAAAATCAATCTTATTAAAACGTACCGAAGACATCATGGTGGTATTACTTACCATCCAACCAATAGGCTCATTTCCGCCAACAAATTCAACTTTTGCTCCTTTTATACCACTATGTCTGTCTACCTGTATCGTATCTCCAATTTTTGCTGTACCTATACCTCTTAAAGTGGGTTTTACCTTCTTAATTGAGCCGTCTTTATTAAATGTCATATAATCTGCACGCATAGAACGCAACCTATTATATCCGCTAATATCCCACCAATGGTAGAATAAAATCCAATCTCCATTATAATTCACAACAGAATGATGATTGGTTCCATTACCCAAATTATCCATTATTTTACCTCTATAGTTAAAAGGTCCAGTTGGTTTATCACTAGTTGCATAGCCAATGGTGTAACCTTCCTGAGGAAAAACATGAGCAAAAGTAAAGTAATACACACCATCTTTTTTAAATAGAAAAGATCCTTCTTTATAACCAGACGGAAGGCCTTCTAACTTTATAGGTGCAGCGGCGGTTTCTTTCATATTATCTTTTAACGGTGCAACAAACAACTCTTTACCTCCACCAAAATATAAATAAGATGTTCCATTATCATCTGTAAATAAACCTGGATCTATTCCACTAACTCCCTTTATATAATTTTTCTCCCATTTAAATGGTCCTGTCGGACTTTTGGAAACTCCTACTCCTATTCTTCTGAATGTAGAGCCATCTTTGGGTTCAGCAGGATAATAATAGTAATACTTATCCCCTTTTTTTATACAATCAGGTGCCCACATTCCATAAGAATTTTTCTTTCCCCAAGGCACTTCATTTTGGTCTAGTACTCTACCATGGTCTTTCCACGCTATGCCTTGCTCTAAAGAAAAGATATGGTAATCTGGCATACAAAAAGCGGGTGCTTTTGTTCCCTTTGGCGGAACAATATCATGAGAAGGATAGATATATAATTTTCCATCAAAAACCCTTGCAGTAGGATCTGCTGTAAACATATGAGTTACAATTGGGTTTTGTGCGCATAGTATTCCTACACTTAAGATGCAACATAAAAATAAAAGCGGTTTTTTTAATATCATTTTAAATTGATTTAAATCTTTAGTTTGAAAGGGATAAAACTAATTAAATCATTTTCTAAAAAGAAATAATACTACTTTTTTGACTATAACATATGTTTTAAATTATGAATACTAGTTTTATTTATAAGGTATAAATCAAAAAAAACATAAATAAAAGTAAAGGGAGAGAGAACAAATCTAAAATTAGTATAAATTTGATTCGTTACTCATTCATTTTTTTAGAACAGTATTTTATGAAGCTTACATTTATACCATTACAATCTATTATAAAAAACACACCTACACTTGTCTTATTATTGGTTATTATATTGCTCCTTACTGGATGTCAAGAAAACAAAAAAAAGGCTAATGCATTGATAAATGAAACAAGTCCATATTTACTGCAACACGCTTATAATCCTGTAGATTGGAAACCTTGGAGTCAGAACGCTTTAGAAGAAGCAAAAAAAGAAAATAAATTGGTGTTAATTAGTATAGGATATTCCTCTTGTCATTGGTGCCATGTAATGGAAGAAGAGACCTTTACAAACGATAGTATTGCGAAAATGATGAATAAAAATTTTATCAATATAAAAGTAGATCGTGAAGAAAGACCAGATATTGACCAAATTTATTCAACCGCAGCAGTATTATTTACAGGAAATAGTGGATGGCCATTAAATATTATTGCACTCCCCAACGGAAAACCACTTTATGCTGCTACTTACCATACCACTACGGAGTGGCACAAAGCGCTAAGCCAAATAAGCACATTATACCAAGACAATCCCAAAAAAGCAGGGCTGTATGCAGATCAAGTAGCACAAGGCATTGCTGAAGAAAATATTATTACTGTAAAGGAAGACCTAAGCACTTTAACTACAGAAAATGTACAACAAAGTATTGCTAATTGGAAAGAAAACTGGGATTTACTATGGGGCGGTGATAAAGCATCTCAAAAATTTATGAGCAGCAGTAATTTAAATTTTCTGATGGATTATACTGCTTTATATGATGATGATGATGCTAAAAAACACCTTAAAAATACTCTAGATAATATTGCTTTGCGTGGGGTTTTTGATCATATCGGTGGTGGTTTTTTTAGGTATACTGTTGATGGGAAATGGCAAACACCACATTTTGAAAAAATGCTGTATGACAATGCACAATTACTGCAAGTTTATGCTAAAGCATACAAAATATTTAAAGATCCTATTTATAAAGAAATTGTTACTAAAACTGGTTTGTTTTTAGATAACGAAATGAAAAACCCAAATGGTGGTTATTATGCTGCTATGGATGCTGATACCGATGGTGAAGAGGGTGCCTATTATGTTTGGACAGAAGAAGAACTCAAAAAAGCTATTACTAGCCAATTTAATTTATTTGCCGATTATTATAGTATTGTTGAAGCAAATAGATTAGAAGACGGAAAATATCATTTATTTAAAAGTAGTACGGATACTAACTTTATAGGTAAACATCAAATAACCCTACAAGAGCTAACGGAATTAAAGAAAGTTTGGTCTACTGCATTAGTAAAGGCAAAAAAAGACAGAAAATTACCAAGAATAGATGATAAAATTATTGTTTCCTGGAATGCACTTTTAATAGATGGTTTTCTGGAGGCTTATGCCACTTTTGGCAATAAAATATATTTAGATAATGCACTTTATACTTTTAATACTTTAAAAGAAAAAGCTTATAAAAATAATGTGTTATTACATTCTTTTAAAGAAGGCAGTAAGGATGTAGAAGGTTTTTTAGACGATTATACTTTTTTAAGTAGTAGCGCTATAAAATTATACAGCGCAACTTTAGACACTAGTTACTTAGATTTTGCTAAAACATTAAACGACAACATTCTTAACAAGTTTAAGGACGAGAATAGCCCTATGTTTACCTACAGTAATTCTAAAGAATTAATTTCTAAAATTATAAAGACCGATGATGGTAAAATACCATCTGCTAATGCTGTATTAGCAGAAAATCTTTTCTATTTAGGACATATTTATTTTGATAAAGCTTATACTAAAAAAGCAAAGAATATGCTCGCTGTAATGACGGAGCCTATTAAAACATTAGCTACAAGGCATGCTAAGTGGAATACATTACTCTTAAAAAACACCTCTCCATTTTATGAAGTGGCTGTAGTAGGTAATGATGCAGCTGCAATGCTTACTGATTTAAAAAAGCATTATATTCCTAATACTTTAGTTGTTGGTAGTACTTCTGATAGCGAATCACCTCTTTTTAAAAATAGATATACCACAGATGGCACCTATATTTATGTTTGCCAAGAAACTACTTGTAAATTACCAGTAGAGACCGTTGAAGAGGCTTTGGAATTACTGAAAGTGAAATAAAAAGGATAAGTCACAATGAGCAAATCCTGTACCCAATGTGGGCACCTATTCCTCAGGTTGAAAATATTCAACCAAAATTTAGCTAAAAAAGCGACAACAATTCCAACCTACAATTTTGAGTACATCTTATAGGCTTCTAAAATTGAGCTTATCAACTAAATTACGATAACTAAATCAACAGATCGTGATCTGTTGATTTTATTAATTATATTATACTGTTATTTAATTTTTACTGTTATAGTGCTATCCGAAACTACTTTTACTCTTGCTGTTTCGTAATTAGGAGGTATTCCAAACATTTTCTTTTTGTTATTAGAAAAACCAGTGTTTTTTGGAATCCCTAAAAAGTTTTTATCCATTTTGCCATCACCATCTGTATCATTATAACATGCTAGTGCAAATTCTTTAGGGATATTGTATAAGGTTACTTTTGTATTAGTATCTGTAACCGATATTACATTTGCCTTAAAAGGTTTAAAGGCTTTAAAATTCTCTTCTCCTTTAGACAATGCATACCATATTTTTCCTTTTGGTTTTTTGGTAATAAATTCTACTGTTACGTTAGCATAGTTGTCACTAAAGATAGTATCTAAAGAAGGTTTGCTTGGATCCATTTGGTGTGCATTTCCTTTTTCAACATCAACTTTTATTTTCATCATACCCATAGCTTTAGCAAATAGATATTTGTTTGCTGCATTTGTATAGTTCTTAAATTCAAAACGATCTACATGCAAAGGACTATAGGTAACAGTGCTTGTATTTTTAAAATCAAAATCTAATAATTTTATGTTTTTGATTTTTTCATTATCATAAGATTTAAAATATATTTGGAGCCTATCAATATCGTAAACAAGATTCCATTGTGTTTTATAACTTTTTCTAAATTCGCTTACCAAGTCCAATTTTTTAAATGCATCGCTTACAGCCATAGGATGCTTTATTGTGTTTTGTCTTAAAATACAATATCTATCTAAACTAAGTCTTGATTTTGTGTTTATCTTCTTTATTGCTTTGAAATTATGTTCAGATACCCTAGCAGTAGAATTGGTAATTACCTGACAAGATGCAGATTTTTTAGTAATAACAGCTTTACCGTTTACAAACTCAATCACTGCAGATGCTCCTTTTTTATCTGCTAATAAATAGTGAACCGTAGCAATAGGTTTAATGGTTAATGTATTGATGTTTTCAATAACTTCTTCAACAGTACCGTACTGATCTAGCTGATATTGTATCCACTCTAATTCGGAAATTTCTTTGGCATCATTTAGTTGATATTCACTTTCACTTAACCAAAGTTGTTCTACAACTAGTCCAGCTTCATTCATCCCTCCATATGGAAATTCTTTCCCTATTTGATTAAAGGTAATAGAGCCATATTTTGATACCCATTTAGCGGTATTATCACCATGAAAACCATAGGCATATTTTACTTGCCCTCTTACATTTTTTAATACATAGCCTTCACCAGAATACCAATCGAAGTTTTTTGCCAGTAGTTTATGATTAGAATTACAAAAGAAAGCAGAGCAGGCAAAGATTGGTGTATTGCAAAAAATGATTAGTACTAAAGATAAAATAGTTTTCATGATATAAATACTTTAAGGTTATGACACAAAACTAATACTGAATACCGTCTGCTACTTGACACATATGTGCCAAAAATTAATGAAGCAACTTTTTTCGTATTCTAGTTAAAGATTGTCGCTCAACACCTATATAAGAGGATAAATGTGTAATTGAAATTCTATTAAATAATTCTGGGTATTGTTTTGTAAAATTTATATATCGTTGTTCTGCTGTGTGAAATAAAAAACTTTCTATTTTTTTCTGCCTTTCGGTAAGAATATGCTCTACAATTAATCTACCAAAACGTTCGTAATTTCTGTATAAAGAATAACCCTCTTGCATATGCTTAAAATCTAAAGCTATAATTGTAGAGGGTTCTATAGCTTTAATGATATAATTAGAAGGTTGTTGTTTTATAAATGATGCATAGTCCGTAGTAAAGGTATTCTCAGGAGAAAAACCTACTGTAATTTCATTACCCGACGAATCAATATAAAAAATTCTAGTTAATCCAGAGGAAACAAAACCAATATTAGACTGAACTTCACCTTGGTTAAGGTAAAAATCATTTTTTTTAATTTTAATTAAAGTTACTCTTGAGCCGACAAAATCTAATTCTTCTTGGGTAAACTCTGGTACTATTTTTTTATAAAATGATAAATAGTTTGTTATAAGGGGTTCCATTATTATTTTCAATTATGATATACATTGCACACGAGAACTTGACATATAAAAACTATACATCAATCTTCAATATCCTATTCTGCATTAAATTAAAAGAAAATATTGAAAAGACGAAAAAATATTAAATTTTACGGTTTAGATGCTATTTGCATAGAACTGTAAGTAAATTATCTTTATACATTAACTAATTAGATAAGTATTCGGATACAAACTTTCTAAAAGATAAAACCCTGAAAATCATTAGATTTTTAGGGTTTTACTATTAGCTAAATTATATTTCTAATGACTATTCTGTTTTTTAATAACTTCTAAAATTACTTCAGGATCTAATCTTTCTGTATAATCTTCTGGTGTAAAACTGTATATAATTTCTCTTTCTTTATTCACTATATAAGTAGCAGGCATAGGTAACTCGTAATCTGTATTACCATTATGTATATCTACATTGAGGTTAAAAGAGTGATATACTTCTTGTAAGTCTTTAGGCATTTGAAAAACAAGACCTAAAGATTTAGCATATTCGTTATTGATATCACTTAAAACTGTAAATTCAAGTTCATTTTTTTCTGTTGTACTTAATGAATTGTCAGGAGTTTCTGGTGAAATAGCAATTAAACTGGCATTCAATTCTTTTAGCTGTGGGAGTATATTTTGCAATGCCTGTAATTCTAAATTACAGAATGGGCACCAACCTCCTCTGTAAAAAGAAACAACAAGAAAATCGTTTTTAAAATCTTCTAATGTTGTACGCGCTTCTTCTACATCTAACAAATTAAAAGAAGGCAATGTAGCTCCTTTTTGTATGGCAAAAGACGAGATCGAAGCTTCTTTTAGTTCATTTGTACTTCTTTCCATAATAGTCCACTTTTCAGCAGGAATATTTTGTGAGTTCTTTGCTTTTCTAGCTGCTAATGTATTTGATAATTCCATCTTTATATGTTTTAAATTTTTATTACTCATTTTTATGAACACAGCAAAGGTCATAGGAATTACCTTTTCAAAAAATGGAAAAAAATACAAAAAGATGGAAAAAATTCTAGCGTTATACTCTTTTAGAAAGTTGTTTTTTATATTGGGTAGGTGTAAAGCCTGTATTCTTTTTAAAATACTTGATAAAATAGTATGGATCATCAAAACCCAATTGATAAGCTATCATTTGACTGGTATCTTTGGATTGTTCTAACTTGTACTTAGCTTTATTTATTACCTTTTCAGTAATAAAATTACATGGGGTTTTGTTTGTTTCTTTTTTTACTTCTGATATCAATTGTTTCAGTGGCACATCTAACATCTCCGCATAAGTACCTGCACAATAATTTTGTTCTATATGTTGGTCTATCAATTCAGAAAATTGTGAAACAACAGAAGTCTCTTTCCCATTTTTACTAAAATCATGAAGGAATTCGCTCCACAAAATATGTAAATAGCTTGGCTTGAGTGGACTATCAGCAGAAAAATTAAAAATTGATTTTATTTGTTTTTTTTTGATTTCAATATTTTTTATTTTTTGAATCTCAAAAAAACTTTCAATCCCAACAGCGGTAGCATTAATATCAGGAAATCGTTCTAAAAAAGCGGTATCCAATGTAATTATATAACCTTCAACAAAAGGTGATTTTGCCAATAATGTAAAAGGCTTATCAAAAAAGAAAAAACTTTTGGAAGGAATTGCTGTAATGACAGCATCTTTTTCAATGGTTATGCTTCCATTGAAAAGGATACATATGTTTTTTTCTGTTGAAACGTTTATCCTACTGTTTTCGATGGAATGTATCATAGATCAAAACTTTTAGTATTATAAAAGCATAGTGTTTTCTTTAGTATGAAACTTACAGTTTAGGCATATATTCAAAGTCTAAAATATAACTTTTAATACGAGTGGATTTTAAAAATATAATAAAACCTATTTACACATAGTTAAAACCATAATAATAACACACGGATAAACTGCAGAATATGCTTTTAACCCAAAATAAGAATCTATTGATTTGATGTTACCTAAAGTTAAAACTTTTATACTCTGTTCTTTTTTAATTAAAACATTTTTTAGCTAAAAGCTAATCCACCATTGATATCAATATTATTTCCTGTAATAAAAGAAGCTTCATCTGAAGCTAAGTAGGCCACTAAATCTGCTACTTCTTCAGCAGCACCCTCTTTTTTTAAAGGTGTTGCGGCAGCGACTTTGGCACGTATTTCATCTTTTGTAAAATCGTCATGAAATTTTGTGCCTATTAAACCAGGACATAATGCATTTACTCGGATACCCTTTGGTCCAAGTTCTTTTGCCATTGCTCTAGTAAAGGTAGTGACGGCTCCTTTGGAAGAAGCATATAACGCAGAACCACCTCCACCACCATCTCTTGAAGCCTGTGAGGAAAGATTAATAATTGAAGCGCCCTTAGTCATTAATGGTTCAAAAGCTTTACTTACAAACACCGTTGATTTAAAATTTACATCCATCACTAAGTCATAAAACGCTTCATCAAATTCTTGTAATGTTCTACGCGCAAAAAGCCCTCCAGCATTATTGACCAGAATATCTATTTTATTGCCAAATGCTTCTACGGTCATTGATTTTAAATACTCTATATCAATTAGTTTAGAAACATCCGCTTTTACAGCAATAGCTTGTTGCCCTAATGCCTTTATCTTTTCTACTGTCTCTATTGCACCAGAATCGGTATTAAAATAATTAACAACGATATCGGCTCCTTCTTTTGCTAGTTTAATTGCTATGGCACTACCAATATCTCTAGAACCTCCTGTAACTACCGCAACTTTTCCTTTTAGTTTGGCCATCATATTTTAAATTAAATTCCTAAAGCTTGTCCGCCTCCAATTTGAATAGTTTCTGCTGTTATAAATGAAGCATCTTTGCTCGCTAAAAAAGAAATTACACCAGCAACATCTTCAGGTTGTCCCAATCTACCCAACATAATATTATTTGCCCATGAAGCAAAAACCTCTGGTTTTGTTGCTTTTATTTGGGCATGAAACGGAGTATCAATTGTGCCAGGAGATACTGCATTTGCTCTGATACCATATTCTGCTAAATCTTTTGCTAAAGCTCTGGTTATTGCATGAACACCAGCTTTAGACGCACCATAAATACCTGCTCCTGGACCACCAGCCGTCCAGCCTGCATTAGAGGTATAATTAATAATAGATGGATGTTCCCCTTTTTTAAGGTAAGGGATTGCAGCTCTAGAAGCAAAGAATACAGAGTCCAAATTTAAGGCCATCACAAATCTGTAAAAATCTGTAGTCATTTCCTCAAATCGAGATCTTCCTCCCAATCCTCCTGCGTTATTAACCAACACATCTATAGTACCATACTTCTCACCAATCTTTGTGATATTGGAAGTTACCGCTTCTTCATTAGTAACATCAAAACCATAATATTCAGCTTTTATTCCTAATGCAATAAGTTCTTGCACCCTTTTTGCTCCTGCCTCATCTTCAATACCGTTTAAAACTACTGAGTATCCATCTTTTCCTAGTCTTTTGGCTACTTCAAAACCTATGCCTCCTGTTGCTCCTGTTACAATAGCAAGCTTCCCATTATTTTTACTCATAGTAAAATTATATTTTAATTTATTTTTTAAATTTTAATTGCCTTTATAGTTCCAATATTATTAAGATGTATACGCGATATTCTTTTAGAATAGAAATTAATTTATATACTATAAATTAAGAAAATTACCATAGTTAAGATTAACCATTATACAAGCAAATTATCCTACTAAAAGATCTTTGAGCTATATTCAAATCCATATTTATAATTCGCAAAGACTGCCAATCTACCACTGATTAGCAGTCTGCAAACTAAACTCTACTAACTCAAAACTTATTTATAACTTAATCAATATCTCAAAAACATACTTTAAAAGTTTTTATGCCGTAGTACAGCATTTATGTTATGAACTATAAACCGCTGGAGAATACCAATATATTTTAGTATCCTGGATTTTGAGTAATCACTCCATCACTTGCTAGCACTTCAGAAATTGGAATTGGAGCTACTAAATAATTTCCATCCATAAAACCAAGTGTTGTTTGGGCGGTACCCGTTCTAACCAAATCAAACCATCTTTGGCCTTCAAAAGCTAATTCTAATCTTCTTTCATCAGCAATGGCCTGCCTAACTAAATCTTGCGTATTAATTGTCATTGGATCTAAAACAACTAAACCTGCTCTAGTCCTTATATCATCTAATAAAGGAAGTACAGTTGACGCTGGAGAACCATTTTCATTCAATGTTTCTGCATATAATAGAATAACATCTGCTAATCTCAGTTCTATCCAATCATGATCAGGTCCTCCTACTTGTGGAAACTTTGGAGAAGCCATAAGTGCTTCATCTATGGTGACTGCTCTTCTTAAATCTCCTCCAACAAGTGTATCATTTACAACCTCATCAAAAGCAGCTATTAAAGATGCATCTAATGGCAAAAGTGATTTTGTATCTAAACCACCAGACCATGACCAAAACTCTGAAAAACCATATTCATCTTCTACAGAACTTGAGACTTGGGTAGCAAAAATAATTTCGGAATTCAAATCGTTTGTTACACCAAAAACATCAGCGAAATTACCTTGTAAACTAAAACCAGCTGCTCCTGCTCCATTTACAACGGCTGCTAATTCTGGTTCAGCATTTGCAAAATCTCCTCTGGTAACATATACTTTCCCTAATAAACCTTGGGCTGCATATCTAGTTGCTCTCCCATCTGATCTTATTTCTGTTCCTAAAGTAGCAACTGCATCTTGTAAATCTGGAATAATTATAGTATTGTAAATATCTTCAGCAGGCATTCTTGCTAAAATAGAAGTATCTGTTGTACTTGGTGCACTACTTAAATTTACAGGTACATCTCCAAACATTAGTACTAGTTTAAAATACGATAAGGCTCTTAAAAATTTAGCTTCTCCAACTAGTATTTCATCTTCAGAATTTTCAATAACATTATTAGTACTTAGTATAGACCTGTACAAAGCAGTATAAAAAGGTCCAAAAAATTGATCTTCCATATCCGTTAAATCACTATTGAATCTATCAAAAGCAGGAAATGGTTCTTCTTCCATAAGTGCATTATCGGCTCTAAAATCGCCCATTACCGCCATTGGCGTAACAGAACCCAACTGATAAAAATATGCTGCATTTAAAACTCCAGTAAAATCTGTTAAGGAATCTGAGCTAGCAATATTTGGTGGCACCTGATCCAAATCGTTATCACATGATATAACCAATACCAAAGACAGTAAAATTAATTTATATAACTTTTTCATTTTCTATATTTAAAAATTAATATTTAAACCGAGCGTAAAGCTCCTAACAACAGGGCTTGCACCCACTTGGACACCATATGTAGTTGGTCCTAAATAACCACTATTCGTAGTTTCTATACCTTCTGGATTAAAAGAGGTATAGTCCTTAGACCATAAGTACAGCAAATTAGTAGCTGCAACATATACTCTTGTAGAATTAATACCTAATTTACTTGTAAAATCCCGGTCTAATGTATATCCTATGGTTAAGTTTCTTAATGCAATAAAAGAGGCATCTTGTATAGCAGAAGAAGTTTGGTCTCTTGCTCTGGTATAATGCCGTCCAGTAGCATCTGCAATATTATCATCATTAGCATCAAAACTATCGCGTAATCTTCCACCAAACTGAGATTGCCAATAAAGAGGGTCTATATTAAAGACTTCCGCTCCATGTGATCCTTGCCATTGCATTGAAAAATCAAAATCTTTATATCGGATATTACTATTAAGTCCCCAATAAAAATCTGGTGTATTCTGTCCTATTTTAACTAAATCTCCACCTTCTTCTACAGTTCTTGTAGCATCAATTACGCCATCTCCATTTTGATCTTTTACATATACTTCTCCACTATCTGCTCCTAAAGTTCTTGTTGGATCGGCTATATGAACAGATTCTACTAAACCTTCACTTTCTAAGCCCCACATTTCACCTATTGCACCTCCTACATAATTTCTAAAAACTGGACCTCTACCACTTTGCCCGTAAATTACTCTAGGCAATTCATCTAAACCTCCTAAATCTGTAATTTCTGAGTTAACAGTAGAGAGGTTAGCACCAAGACTCCAGGAAAAATCAGATTGTTGTATGATTGCAGCAGATAACTCAAACTCCAAACCAGAGCTTCTTACATCTCCAGAATTAAGTACAACCGAACTAGTTCCTGTTACTTCAGACACACTCTGATTAATTAAAATATCTTCGATATCTGATGTGTAGTAATCAACACTCATACTAATGCGGTTCTCGAGAAGGCCTAAATCAAGTCCGTAGTTTGTTTCTGTATTTGTTTGCCATGTTAAATCTGGATTGGCTACATTACTAGGAATTAAAAAGCCAGTTCCAAATATAGTAGCTTGAGGCCTTAAAAGACTTAACGCATCATAAGAACCTAAAAAGGATGTAGTTCCTAAAGAACCCGTACTAAACCTTAATTTTAACTGACTCACCTTTTCGCCATCTCCAAAAAAGGATTCTTTGTGTATATTCCAACCCACTGAAAGTGCTGGAAAAATTTCATATCTATTATTAGCTCCAAAACGCGAATCGCCATCTCTTCTTAATGATGCTGTGAGTAAATAACGATCGTCATATGCATATTGAACTCTACCAAAAATACTTCTTCTAGTTCTAGTTTCATCTCTTTCAGTTACAGCAATGTCTGCAGGGTCTAACAAATTGTAATTGATAATATCACCAAATGGAACATTTGTACCTCTTAATGCCGTTGCATTAATGAAAGTACTTTGATATTCAAGTCCAGCTACTGCTGCTATATCGTGCTTTCCAAATACTTTAGCATAATTTAATGTAGTTTCACTTAAAACTGTAGATATTTTTGTATCGGTCTGATCTAAATCTGTTTGATTAGTTCGTGCCCTAGAATCTGCCTCAAGCCCTCTGTAATAATAATCTTGATTATCTAAAATATCACCCCCTAAGACCGTTTTAATGTTTAAGCCTTCTATAATCCCCATTTGTAAATACGAATTTATATTAGCAAAATATTGCCTTTGTGTTCGTTCTTGATTATTAAGCTTCGTTGCAGGTCCTGCATCTCCCGAACCACCAATACCATTACCAGATCTTCCATAATGCCAATCTTGAGCGGTATCTCCAGGTTGTAGGGTAAAAATACTATTGTTGAATGGGGCATTACCACCTCTAAAACCATCATCAAATGGAGCTAAACCTAAAGCAATAGCCTCAGCATTTAATTGCTGTACAAAAGCGATAGATTCTTCTGTATGAAAAACAGGATGAACACCATATGCTCTTAAAAGATCTCTCTGATCATGTGCCAGTATAGCTCTATCAGATGAAAACCCATTAAAACTTATGCCTGTTTTGAATCTATCGTTTAGTTTTGCATCAATATTTAAACGTGCATTAACTCTTTCAAATTCTTGAGTAATTGCAATACCTTCCGTATTTAAATAACCTATCGAGGCAAAGTAATTTACATTTTCTGTACCACCACTAAAACTAAAATCGTGATTAATAGTATTACCTGTTTGAAAAAGCCATTCTTCTGGGCTAATAGCTCCAGGAGAATTTCTAAAAGCATTTATTCTATATGTAACTAATGCTGGGTCTACTTCAGAAACATCAAAACTTCCATTAGCGATGTTACTCTCTATTGTATTAGCCCATTCTCCTGCATTTAAAAGCAGATTATCTCTTTGGTACTTATTTGAAATACTTGCATATGTATCATAACTAAAGCTAACTTTACCCTGTCTTCCTTTTTTGGTAGTTACCAAAATAACACCATTTGCTCCTCTAGAACCATAAATAGCTGCCGATGCAGCATCTTTTAAAACCTCTAAACTTTGGATGTCGTTAGGATTAACAGTTGCCAAACTTCCTGAAATAGGATAGCCATCAACAACGATCAATGGATTTGAATTGCCGGAAATAGAGGAAGCAGCTCTAATTTGAATTCTTGGATCAGCTCCAGGTTCACCGCTTTGATTTTGAATCAATACCCCTGATAGTTTACCCGCTAAGGCATCATCTACACGGTTAGATTGTATAGCAGCAACTTCTTCGCCCCCAATTTTAGCAACAGCACCTGTAAGTTGTGATCTTTTTCGATTACCATAACCTACAACTACAACCTCATCTAATTTAGCTAAGTCTTCTTGCATGGTTACATTAATAACCGTTTGACTTCCTACAGTAATATTTTGCGTAGTAAAACCTACATAGGAAAACCGTAATGTTTCACCAGTTGCGACAGTAATTGTATAATTACCATCAAAATCTGTTTGAGTTCCATTGGTTGTATTGACAACCAATACATTTGCACCAGCAATAGGTATTCCGCTATCATCAGTTACATTCCCAGTAACTGTTAAATCTTGTGCAAATAATTGAGCATTGACCAGCAATACCACAATCAGTAATAGTCTTGTTTTTAAATTCATTTGTTAGTTAATTTCTAAAGTTTTTCATCCCATTCCAAGATTTTTGGAATGTTATTTATCTAAGTTTAGTAAATCACAGTTCTTCAATAAATGTGAATGAGGATATCATCTCTCATGAATTTTCAAATTTATTTTGGATGTGTAATTGTCAAGTTTCACTTCTCTAAAAAAGAAGTAGTTTTTAAATAGGATAAGGTGTATACCCGTTAGCCTTCTTTTAGCTATTTTATAATCATATAGTGTGTTTTAAGTTTGATTTTATTGGTTTACCAAACTGGTAATCTAATTTGGTTTACCAAATTGGTAAACCAAATATATGTTATGTATATGTTAAAAAAAAATATTTTTATCATTAAAATGTTAAAATTTTATGGTTATCATATTTTTTTATCTGATTAGGCATACAATTAATTCTAAAGATTGTCCTTGATAATATTTAACTGACAGTATTAAAAACATGAATTAAATCTGGTATGAGTGACTCAATACCTAGGGTGAAGAGAGGGTATTAGCCATATCGAATTTCGGTAGTCGCTAAAAATTTAAATTTGACATTTTAGTTATAGTAGGTTTTAAAATGATTCTTTTCAAAACACTTCTTTATTTAACTAGTTCCATAACTATTTTAGCAATAAATCAAAGCAACATTAATACATTGAGGACATTCCAAATAATATTAAAAATTATCATAATATGATACTAATTTATAATAAGTACTTTGCTCTTTCATACTAGTTAAAAACTTAGAAAATGAGTTGAATCAAAGTAAAACTAGTCTGTTTGTAGCCTGTTTAAAATTTTTAAAATCATGGATCATAACATAATTAACTAAAAAAGCTCGATTGGCAAGAATTTTATTTTGCTTCTTTTAAAAAGTAGCTATTCAATTAAATTTAAAGTTTACAAATCGTATATCATTAGAAATCAATTATATAGATCCTTCATTGAAGTACCAAAAGATTAAGGCTTAAAAAGTTAATTTTCTGCGTTAGTAAGCTACAACTTAAACGACTCTATTTAACGAGTTATTACACTTATTTATTACATTTTAAAAAACAACATACAAATGAAAATACTAAGAATTGACAGTAGTCCAAGAAAAGAAGGAAGTGTAAGCCGCCAGCTTGCCGATGAGCTTCAAAAACATTTAGAAGGAAATGGACATACTATTTCTGGGCATCGTGACGTATATTATGACGAGCTCATTACTTTAGGAGATGAAAACCGTTATAACGGTTATTTTACACCTCCTGAAAATCAAACCGAAGCACAAAAAGAAGCTATTGAGGCGAGCAATACTTTAGCAACAGAGTTTGCTGAGGCAGATGGCTACATTATAGCTGCTCCTATGTATAATTTTAGTGTGTCAGCAGGACTTAAAAACTATATTGACCTTATTGCAAGAGCTGGTATTACATTTAATTATTTACCAACAGGACCTGTAGGCCTCTTAGAAAACAAAAAAGCATATGTTGTTCTGTCTACTGGCGGAACACCAGCAGGTAGTGAGGTTGATTTAGTAACCCCATATTTAAAAGTATTTTTAGGCTTTTTAGGAATTACTGATGTAACTTTTATTAATGCAGACCTTGCTAATGTGCAACTAGACGAAAGTGTTTCTAAAGCAAAAGAAGCCATTGCGGTACTATAATATTATATCTCATAAAAAATAAAAAGCCAGAAATCTGATCAGATTTCTGGCTTTTATCTGTCGGGGTGGCAGGATTCGAACCTGCGACCTCCGCGTCCCAAACGCGGCGCGATAACCGGGCTACGCTACACCCCGAAAATAGTGCTATACATTATAGCATCTTGTTTTTTCGGACTGCAAATATAGTACTTTACTTTTATTAAAAAAGGAATAGTTTTATTTATTATCTATAGAGTGTAAAATGGCCAACATATTGTTGCTTATCTTCATCATTTGCATTTACAACATACCAATAATCACCAGATGGCAATTCATATCCTTCGTATGTTCCATCCCATTTTTTTACTTGGTCTAAGCGCGCAATCACTCGCCCATATCTATCGTATATAATGACTTCTATATTAGGGAATAAGTCTCTATTTCTTGGGTACCATGTTTCGTTTTCAACATCTCCGTTTGGAGTAAAGAAATTAGGCATATCTACTATCCCATCAAAATCAAAAGGAATTTGCGCCAGAGCAATACAACCTCTAGCATCTACAACTCTAACATTTATAGTTGCATCAACAGCTATATTAAATGTATTTACGCTGCCATAGGATTCTTCTTGAAAGAAATATTCGTAACCACCATAACCTCCTTCTGCAACTGCAGTGACTTCATTAGCATCAGTTTTTGTTACTGTTAAAGATAATGGGCTGTACTCTTCTATCTCAAAAGTAACCATATCCATACAACCGTTACTGTGATAAATGTATACATTATGTGTTCCTTTAGATAAGTCTCCATACTCTTTAGTTGTAGAAGCTGCATTAATATCATCTACATCTAAACTAAATAATAGATCGGGTAGTAATTCACTATCAGACATTTCTATCGTAACACTATTGTTTGGAAAAATACCTTCACAACCATATTGTACAATTGGTTCTGATTCTAAATCTACACCAAGCATAATTGGGAAAATCCTATCGGTTTCACAACCATTTACATCTCTTATATAAATTCTATATGTTTCTCCTCCTCTAAGGTTTGTATAGGTTAAATTATCATTACGAATAAAACCTTCTGAAGGATCATTTGGATCTGGCGCTTCAAAGCCTGGTCCTATAATCATGGTCTCATAGTATCTTGCTCCTGTAGTAGAATCTACAAAGGGGCTACCTCCTGAAATTTGTATCGTAGCTACCCCATCATATGCATTTAAACATTGCTCTGGTTCTGTATCTACATCTGTTATAATTAATTCTTCTGGTTCGATTATAGTAGGTCCCGGCACTCGTTCTCCACAACCTTTTTCATCTTGGATTAAAATTTCATATTCAGCACCAGCTTCTAAATCTGTGAAGGTATAAATCCCTGGCGTATCTGGATTACTAAAAAATTGATCGAAATTTGGATTAATGGCAAACTGCACCAAACCTTCTCCACCACTAAGAATCTCAACAGTAATGGTACCATCTACCTCTCCATTACAAGTAATATCTGTTTTTCTAATTTCAAATACTATTGGATCTGGTCTAACAACTACCAACGGTCCTTCTACTTCATAACAAGTGGCACCACTAGTTACTCCAATATAATATGCTGTTCCTTCGGGAAGTCCTTCAAATGTACCTTCTGGGCTTGGTCCTCTTACTATTGTTGCAGATGGGTCTGGGTTAAAACCGGTATAAGAAGATCCCATTGGTGTAGGATTACCAGAATATAAGGTATACATTTCATTACCAACTCCACCAAATGAGAAAGATTCTATTCTACCATCTTGCTCGTTAGAACAAGAAATATCGTCTGGTAAATTAACAATTAAATCTATCGCTTGTGCATCTACTAATGTAATTCCTTCAGAAGGTAAACTTGTACATGCGCCTGCTCCTCCAACTTTACGAACATCAAATTGGTAAAAACCTTGTGTTCCTGTTATCAAAACAGATGTAGATGGATTCCCTGAAGCATCTACCATTAAAATAAATGGATCTGATGGGTTGGCATTTATAGGTCGGTATTCATAGTTAAAGCCCATTTCGGGGTTTTCTATGCTTAAACGCATTCTACCAGCTCCACCACAACCTGGCGCTTCTACTTGTACTAACTTAGGATCTATTGGATTCGGTGGGGCTACAAAATAAGCTGTACTTATACCAACACAGTTAAAATTAGATGATACTTCTATAGCATACCATCCAGCACTAATAAAACCTCCTCCCATAGCATCAAATCTTGGAGAATCTTGTAAACCACTTCTAGAAACTATTCTTGAGTTAATATCTGTATTTGCCGTATCATTATCTAAATACAACAATTGGTATTTATATCCAGCTCCGGGAACGCCACCACTAGCACCTGCAATTGCAGTAATTGCATCTCCTGTAGTAGTATCAAATGCTTCTAAAATAGCATCATTACCATCTGGACATACCAAACCTTGTGGCTCACGAATACCTACTACTATTGGAGGTATTGGGTTTAATACGATATTAGAAAAACTTTCGCAACCTTCAATATCTCTTACTTCTACACGATAAGTACCGCTACTTAAATTTTCGAACTCATTTGTAATTCCAAACGGAGTTATTTCGGTATAATTAGTCCCTGCTATAGCTATAGCTCCCGTTGCATCTTCTACTAATAAACGGTAATTATATGGAGAGGAATCCCAACCTCCTTCTCCTAAGGCTACTATTTTACCTGTATTATCTGCACAACTTACATTTCCTATTTCTTCTAGTGTAACTGTTAAAGGTCCGTTTGGTGTACGGATATTACCTACATTACTAAATGCTGTACACCTTGGTAAATCTGTTGCCCTAATACTTACATAAAAATTTCCACCTGTTAATCCAGTGATTCTAGCATCATCCCCATTGGCATCTGGGAAATTAGTAGTATCTAATGTTCCTGTTGCTAATGGTGTTGTTTGTGTAAGATCATCACTACTATACACCGTGTAAGTGTAAACACCTGTATAGTTTAAAACATTAATAAACATTTCTCCATCAGTACCTCCAAAACATTGTATTGGAGCAGCTTCTCTAATAGTAACTATTGGTTGTATTGGCATTATTGCTTCATGCTTTGGTAAAGGATACAAACAACCTGTTGTATTATCACGAACTACAAATAAATAATCTCCTGCTTCTGGTAATGAAACATCAACAAAATCTTCACTTAAAGCACTATTATTAGTTACATCTGCAATTGTAGTACCACTAGGAGCAGTAGTCAAAACTGTAAAGTCCATTGTGTCTGTACTTGGTACAGTAATACGAACCACCTCATCATCTTCACAATTTAATACACTCGTTACCGCTAGTGTTGGTCTAACCTCAGATGGAGGGTTTATGGCTGGTAATGTAAATTGATCTCTACAGCCATTTCCATCTATGGCAAATACTGTTATATTTTGTACAGTTCCATCATCTACAATTTCAAAAGTATTGGTAGCTTGATAATTTTCAAAACCTGTTATACTATATTGATATCCAGTACCAACTGTACCTACTTGATCTATATTTACAGTAATAGTAGACGAACTAAAACGATTTGCTCCTATCTCACACGAAAATGGTGTATTGGTTGCTGAAATTTCAAAAGGAACTGGTTCTGTGATCGTCACCGTAAAGTCATCAATACATCCTTTTTCTGTTTCTACTTCTACTCTATACGTATCTGCAGCTAAACCAGAAAATGAACCAGAAAGGTTTATAGCTACTGCTGTTGTTGGTGATGAAGAATTAAATAATCTATACTCTATAATACCATCTACATCACTACCTGCTAATAATTCTACACTGATACTACCATTACCATCACCAGTACAAGTTATGTTAGACTCACCTGCTCCAGTAATTACTGGTGGAACTGGAGGAGCGCTAATAATATTTTGAACTGTATAGCTACAGAATGCTCCACCACCTCTAACGATATTATCGGTAACTAAAACCTCATACGTACCTGCTGCTATTCCTGTAAATAGTCCGTTATTTACCTGCAAAATAGAAACTGGATTAGCGTTTAAATCTGTACCTGTTAGCGTAAATGTAAAATCTCCACTACCACCATTTGCAGTAACTTCTATAACTCCATCTGCATCTGTACAGGTAGGATTGGTTGTAAAATCTCCTGAGGCTGATAACAGCTGAAATATCTCTACCGTAGTATCTACATCACAACCATTAGCATCAATGACGTTTAAAGGATAAGAACCTATAGCTCCTATTCTAAAAGTAGCAATAGTTGGCGTACCAGCTATATAGGCTGGGGTTTGTGTTTCGCCATTTAAGGTAAATGTTGGTGTATCTATATTACCAGGCATTTCTACAATTACTGTAAATCCACCTACTGGAACACTAGCATTACATTGATCATCTACATTAATTGATGGAACTGGTAAAGGTGCATCTAACTGTATTACAGCCGCTGATGTTCTGTATTCGCAATTACGTGAATCTCTTACCCATATATCATAACTTATTCCGGGTGCTAAAGATCCTGGTAAAGATACTGTAGTTTCAGTTGTAAAATCTGCCGCAGTTGGCGTTGTTCCAGATGGTACATAAGCATATAAATATGGGCTTCCTGTTGTAAAAGGTGTACCACCACTACCGCTAACCGTTAAAAGACCGGGAGCATTACAATTTGCATTTAAATTGCTAACAATATCAACTCTTGGCGCGTTGCTTGTAATTACAATGGCATCTCCATCTTCACAACCATCAGAATCTACAACAATAATTCCATAATTACCTGGTCTTAAACCTGGTATAGTTCCTGTTGTGATTGGTGTATTAAATGTTGGTACTACTACTACCCCTGTATCTAAATCAGTTACAGTAATATCTACATTTGGGCCAGTAAAACCAGTTATGGTATAATTTAAATCGTACCTAATTAAACCCGTAGGATCACATGCTCCATCTACAGCTGCTAAGTTGACATCTAGTGGTGAAGTTCCTTGCGGTACGGTTATTAATTGTCTATAAGTACAGCCCGTACCAATATCAAATACTTCTGCTGTAAATGTTTCCCCTAATTGAATATTACTAAAACAGTGATTTCTATTTGGATTTGGTACTACACCTCCTAAATCGGTAAAAGGAACAACTGGATCTTCTACTTTTCTAATTCTAAAGGGTCCTATACCATTATCTATGGTAACACAAAAAGTATAACCAACAGAATTACAAGCAAGTGAAATTATTGGCACTGGTGTTATGACAACCTCATCTGAACCAATAACTAAGGTATCTTGATCTACACAACCTCTAGAATCTATTGTAATCACTCTATACTGCCCTTGCACTAAATTTGGATCGTTTATCGTTAAAGGCAAATCAGATAAATTCACATTATCTTGACTATATATTTCGTTTCCTGCTAAATCTTCAATAACTATTCTGTATGGCGCTTCACCACCAGTAATTGCATCAATAGTAACACCTCCACTAACTATTGCTCCAGATGAACATATAGCGTTTACAGGTGTTATACTAGTATCTGGACTTGGAGTGGTGTTTGGAGGTACTGTTACGGTTAGTACGCCAGTAATACAGTTTCTAGCATCTCTGACTACATAATCATAATCTCCTGCTGCTAAACCAGAATAGGTTGTTTGACTCGTAAATGTTCCAGTATTCCCAAAATCTATAGTAAAAGGGGGTGCTCCAGAAGATACTGTCGGTATAATTTCTACAATACCACTATTTGGATCTGTACAATTTGGAGCAATAACATTTGCCGTTGCGGCTATAGTTAACGGCTCTTCAAAAGTTATAGGTCCAGATATATTTGTACATGAGTTATTATCGGTAACCTCAACAGTGTAAATACCATGATCTCCTAAAGGAACTGTATAGGCAAATGAATTTGAAGGTAAGGGTATTCCGGTAAAACCTGGTACAGCAATACCATCTCTAAAAATAGTGTAAGTTGTATTGGCTATGGTAGAAATATCACCACCTGTAATCGTAATTTGCATTTCTCCATCCCCGCCACATGGTATCTCATTGTTAACACCCAATGAGATGGTTAATTGTGGTGGAATTGTAACTGTTACTTCGTCTATACAATTATTATCATCTCTAACCTCAAATCTATAAGTACCTGGTACTAAATTATTAAAAGTAGGATTGGCTTGAAATGCACTCCCATTTATGCTATACTCATATGCTCCAGAAGTACTAATGTCACCTCCTGTTGCACCTAAAGTAACAGATCCACCAGAACCTGGTGTAAAACATATATCTGATGCTACAACATTTATTACTGGTGCATCTAATGGAATTAAATCAAAAGTTTGTGTATCAGTACATCCTTCAGAATCTACAACGGTAATCGTATACGTACCTTGAGCTACAAGATTACCAAAAACAGGTGAAGATTGTGTTGGCGCTGGTACTATACTTGATGGGTTTGCTGGTATAGTTGTTCCGTTAGGTAGGGTAAGGATATATCCATTACTTCCCCATCCTCCAGATGTGTTTGCTACTACTCTACCAATATTATTATTAGCACAACTCATAGGCGTTACTGCAGGATTTACTGCTATGGCAGATTCTTGGATTTCAATACTAGCAGTATCTGTACAACCTGTATCTACATCTGTTACTGTTATCACATATGTTCCTGCTCCTCTAGAAGTTAAATCTACTTCTGTTGTATTTTGAGGTGCACTTACTGGTTCTGAATTTATTTGATAGGTATAATTTGTAGCAAAACCATCAACAATATAAGTTCCATTACCATCTGTTTCTCCTACACATACTCTTTTATCGCCTCCTGACTTTTCTCTAACACGTATTGAACTAATATTTGCTGGCGTAAAGCTTTCTGTATAAATACAATTATTAATATCTGTAATTTGGAATACATAAGATGTATTTACATTGATACCTGTAATAGTAGTATTTGTATTATCACCATCAACATCTAAACCTGGTGTTGGGCTTATTATTTCATAGCGTACTATAGCTGCATTACTTGTAGCGGCAAGAGTAACATCTGTAGTACCTAGTGTACAATTAATATTACTTTGCACAAAATCAATATTTGTTGGAGGATCTACATCAGCAATAACTACTTGCGTTAATTCTATACGACATCCTCCATTATCTCTTACGATAGGAGTATAAGTTCCTGGAGCTAAATTTGTAAATGTTGGTGTACTAAAGAAGTTGATTCCGTCTATACTAAATTCATATCCGCTTCCAGATCCACCAGAAAAAGTACCATTAAAAGTAATACTACCACCATCTACTCCTCCTGAAGTATTACAAGATGCATCCGTAGAAGTTATAATTGGCGATGCAGTAGAACTAATAATTGCATCACTCGTTACTGTAACTGGGGGTAAAATCAACGTACATTCAAAATTACCTTGTTGGTATCTTACTTCTAAGGTATTGTATGTACCATCAACAACAGGAATTTGTGGTGCTACAATCCATGGGTCTGCAGGAGAAATTCTGTAGGACAAATTGTAACCTCTTGCATTAATTACATTAAAATTAATCTTTGCTCCTCCATTTCTACATGTACCATCAATACCCGTAGCTGTTACCTCTGGCGGCCCTAACTCTTCTACATCTGCCGATGCGGTTATGGTACATCCATTGGCATCCGTAATTAAAAAATTATAAGTACCTGGTGCTGTTGTGGTAAATGTTGTAGAACCGGTATATGATGGACTAGAAGTTGCACTCCCATTTACTGTAAAAGTATATGGCGGTGAGCCACCAGATGTAAATATTGATACGGGTACATTGGTTATATTAGCACAACCAAAACTACTATTTGCTTGGGTTGATGCTGCTAATGCCACTAAACCATCACCAATAATAATTGGATCACCATTTACATCTAGATTTTGTCTTGGACCCGGTATACCTGCCGAAATATTGCCTCTACACTGTGCAGTTTCAACTTGTACACTGTAAGTACCTGCACCTACAGCCATAAAGCTATAAGTATCATCTGCAATAAAAGTGGTAAATTCTTGAGGAATACCACTAGCATCTAATAAAGTGTATTTGTATGGTCCTGGAACACCATTTACTGCAACATCAATACTACCATTTTCGCCAAAACAATTGGCATCTGTAAAAGTAACATCTATATCAATGTCTCTTGATCTTATTTCTATAGGTGTAAAAGGATACTCACACGTATTAGGCGTATTTCTTAACCTTGCTTTTACAATATAAGTGCCTGCTGGTAAATTATCAAATATAGGACCTTGCCATGTACCAGTAAAACCTGTCCCATCATCGATATCATACTCATATGCACTTGATAAATTGGTAATTTGTATTCTACCATCTACACCACAAATAAAATCTCTTTTTACAAAACTTTGCGTTATCGTACTCTTTTTCACTTTTATATAAAATGGAGAACCTCCATTTACACTAACTCTATATTCTGCTCCTACACCAGCAGCTATTGAAGCGGCATCTATTGTTAGTGTAGGATTGTTACCCACTGGCACCCAAGCTGTACCGCAAGTATATGTAGGACAGTCTTCATCTACATCAAAACTAGGGCATGAGCCCACAGTTAAACGTTCCCATTGGTATGAACCATAAACCTGGTCTAAGGTGATGATTCGATTATCTGAATTTCCACATAAATTATAACGTGCTAATGTTGCACCGTCAACAGAACAATTAATAGTCTCGTCTGCATTTGCAACTACAGTGGTAAAGAAAAGTGGTTTTGCCTCAATTTTTGAAGCACCTGTTGAATTTGAATTGTCGTATGCGAGGTTAGTATCGGAAGTGAATAAATTATCTGTTGAATAATCGATTACATATGTAATTCCATGAAATATCTCACTGACTTTATCATTACCTAGCACTGAGGTAACAATGAATGCAAACAATACTAAAATAATTGCATACCAAGAAGATCTTGATTTTTTGGAGGACATAGTAGTAGGTTGTTTGGAATATTAAGACTTGGGATCAGAAATATTCTAATGAGTAATTATTTATCTTATAAAAATCTATTTATATTTAACTTCTATTCATTATTAATTTAACGTAAACTTATGAAAAAAAGTATTGTGTATCTATATTTAATCGTTGTAATGCACAATTTTTCATGCGCTCAAGACCCCGAAAACAGGGCAGAGATCGCTAAAATGACTCCTTTTTCCGTTGAGTTGTTCGTCGATGAACTATATATTCCATGGGGCATGACATTCTTACCTGATGGAGGAATGTTAATAACAGAATTGTCTGGAGAATTAGTTCATTTTAAAAATGGCAAAAAAACACAAATTTTGGGTGTTCCAGAGGTGTATAGAAGAGGGCAAGGTGGTTTATTGGATGTAAAATTACATCCGAATTTCAATAAAAATAAATGGATTTATTTCTCCTATTCTTCTAAAAAAGGAACAAAAAAAGGCGGGCATACTGCTATTATGCGTGCCAAATTGGAGAATGATTCGTTAGTTTCTAGTGAATTATTATATAAAGCATCTCCTAATACTACTGGTGGTCAGCATTTTGGATCTAGAATTGAGTTTGATAACCAGGGGTATCTTTATTTTTCGATAGGAGAAAGAGCTCAAAGGGAAGTTAACCCTCAAGATATTAAACGTGATGGTGGAAAAATATATAGATTGCATGATGATGGGCGTATTCCTCAAGACAATCCGTTTGTAGGAGTTGATGGAGCAAAAACGGCAATTTATAGCTACGGACATAGAAACCCTCAAGGTTTAGTGAAACATCCAGAAACTGGGATGCTCTGGAATCACGAACATGGTCCAAGGGGTGGAGATGAAATTAATATCATAAAGAAAGGAGCTAATTATGGTTGGCCCGTGATTACCTATGGTATCAATTATAGTGGAACTAAGATTTCTAATAGAACTAAAATGAAAGGTATGGAACAACCTGTCTATTATTGGAGCCCTTCTATAGCGCCCTGTGGAATGACATTTGTTAGCACCGATACCTATAAAAACTGGAAAGGTAGTATTCTTGTTGGTTCACTAAAATTCCAATATTTAGAACGCTTGATTCTAAAAGATAATAAAGTAATTAAACGCGAAAAGTTATTAGACAATATTGGAAGAGTCCGTAATGTGCAAGAAAGTCCTGATGGTATTATATATGTTGCCGTTGAAGGTAAAGGAATTTATAAATTAGTACCGAAGCAGTAGTCAGTGGTCAGTGGTCAGTGGTCAGTGGTCAGTGGTCAGTGGTCAGTGGTCAGTGGTCAGTGGTCAGTGGTCAGTAAAGAAAAAATCTCTTAAACTTATATACACTTAAAATGAAACTATTTTTATTTATTTATCTTGTAGGCATAACTAGTCTTGTCACTTTTCTATTTCAAGACAAGCAACATGAAGAAAGTATGCAACGAGGCAGTGAAATATATGCAGATTTCTGTGTTAGATGTCATTTAACCAATGGTGAAGGTGTAGCAGGTACTTTCCCGCCATTGGCAAAATCAGATTATTTATTAAAGAACAGAACAGAAAGTATACGTGGTATTAAATACGGTCAAAAGGGAGAACTTATTGTGAATGGAGTAACGTATAATGGTATTATGACTCCAATGGGTCTTGAGGATGAAGAAATTGCCGATGTTATGAATTTTATTTTAAACTCTTGGGGCAATACCGATCAAAAAATAGTTACTGAAGAAGAAGTAAAAAATACGATGAGAAAATAAGGTTATTTTTTTTACAACGACTACACCAGTATGAAACTATTTTTATCTATTTATCTAATCATTACTTCTAGTCTAGCCATTTTTGCATTTCAAGAAAATTCACTTTCAGAAAGTATCGAAAAAGGCAGTAAAATATATAAATCTAAATGTGCTTCGTGTCATAAAAAAGATGGTACTGGTAGGGGTAAAAACTTTCCTCCTATTGCCAAATCAGATTTTATAAGCAAGTATAGAGAAAAAAGTATTACTGCCGTAAAATATGGTTTGCAAGGAGAAATCACAGTTAATGGCATTCTTTATAATAACAAAATGAAAGCAGTTAAACTAAGTGATGCTGAAATTGCTGATGTTATGAATTTTGTATTTAATTCTTTTGGAAATTCTTCTGAAAAAATGGTTACTGCAGAAGAAGTAAAAGCGATTACAGAATAATTATTTCTGAGCATCTATGGCTTTTTTAACAGAGCCATATTTTTCTAATAAAATTTTAGCTTCATCATAAGGAACGTTTAATGCCTCTACAATGTAACGGGTTCCCCTATCCACAAGTTTGTCATTACTTAATTGCATATTTACCATTTTATTTCCTTTTACTCTGCCTATTTTAATCATTAAAGCAGTAGAAATCATATTCAATACTAATTTTTGAGATGTACCACTTTTCATCCGTGTACTCCCTGTAACAAATTCTGGTCCTACATTAATTGCAATAGGAATATCGGGTAATAAGGATAAAGGAGAATCAGGGTTATTCGTTATTCCTGCGGTTAATATTCCATTTTCTTTAGCATCCTTAATACCTCCTAAAACATAAGGTGTAGTACCAGATGCTGCAATACCTACAACTACATCATTAGTATTTATATCATGTACCATTAAATCTTTCCAAGCCTGTTGGGTTTGGTCTTCAGCATTTTCAACTGCTTTTCTAATAGCGCCATCTCCACCAGCAATAAGGCCTACTACGCGCTCATGCGGCATCCCAAAAGTAGGTGGTATTTCTGATGCGTCTAAAATTCCTAATCTACCACTGGTACCCGCTCCAATATAAAATAAACGCCCCCCTTTATTAAAGCGCTCTACTAATGCATCTACTAACTTAGTTATTTGTGGAATAACCTCAGCAACTGCAACAGCAACTTTTTGGTCTTCAGCATTCATATTCTCTAAAATGGTAGCAGTTTCCATTAGCTCCAAATGATCATAATTTGAAGGAGTCTCTGTAATTTTTTTGTAATCTGACATTATACTAAATCAATATTGTGATTCCTAAATACATCTAACTGTTTATCTTCAGCATTTAACTCGGTTATCATAGTGTGTATTGCAGTAATATCACAAGTTTTATAACGATGTTTAGAATTTAATTTTTCTGATATGGATAAAAGTACCGTTTTTTTAGCTGCCTTTATTACTGCTTTTTTCATTTGAACAATTTCCCAATCAAAATCTGTTAATCCATGTAAAACATCAACATAACCCGTACCTATAAAACTATAATCTACAAGTATTCCAGATAAATTATGAATTGCATTTGCGCCAACAGAAATTTGCGCTTGTTTTTCTATCTGCCCTCCAATAAAAATAACAGTCACATTAGGTTTTTTTATCAATTCCATTGCTACAGGAAGGCTCAATGTAAAACAGGTTAATTCCAATTTTTCCGGTAGTAATCTTGCCAATTCTAAACAGGTAGTACCTCCATCAATAAAAATAACACTCCCCTCTTTTACCAATTGTATTGCTTTCTTTGCAATTTTTATCTTTTCTGGCTGCGCATATACATTAGTATTCACTGCATTATTTGTAGTAAAGCCTAAAGAAATAGCGCCACCATGCACTTTCTTTAACTTATGCTGCTCATCTAATTCTTTTACATCTCTGCGTGCCGTATCTATAGAAACTTCTAAAATTTCAGCAAGATCCGTGAGTAAAACTCTATTATGTAAGGCTACTTCATTTAAAATAACCTGTTGTCTTTCTTCTTTTAACATTAAAATTAAGCTAAGCTTTAGGCAAATATAATAATTATATATACTTGCTGTTTTATACCGTTATTTTAATCTAAAGTAAATTTTAAATTTAAAAACAGCATAAAATTGCAATTAAAACAGCATAAAATTGCAAAATAGTTTATATTTGTTATTCCATGTTTTAATCAAAAAGTGTTTAAAATGAAACTAATCGATACTAAAACAGCTATTTCAGATTTTCCTGAAGATGAAGGTTTTAGAAAATTTGAAAAAATAAATACGAGTATTCATCAAAATTCTCAGGATGCATCATTACATGTTGCCCATAAAATTGCAGCGCTAATCCGTCTAAGACAAAAACAGAAAAAAAAAGCTGTTCTGGGTTTAGCAACTGGTTCCACACCAACTAAAGTATACGATTACTTAGTACAATTTTATAAAGAAGAAGGTTTAAGTTTTTCTAATGTAGTTACTTTTAATTTAGATGAATACTTCCCCATGCAACCAGACTCTATACATAGTTATGTAAGATTCATGAATGAACATTTGTTTGATCATATTGATATTAAAAAAGAAAATATTCATATTCCTAATGGCGCTATTTCTAAGGAAAACATCAAAGCGTTTTGTGATGCTTATGAGAAAGAAATTGAAAAACTTGGCGGTATAGATATTCAAATTTTAGGGATTGGTAGAACGGGTCATATTGGTTTTAACGAACCTGGATCTGCTTTAAATAGTAAAACCAGAATGGTTAGACTCGATAAAGTAACCTTACTAGATGCTGCAAGTGATTTTTTTGGATTGGAAAATGTACCCTCAAAAGCTATCACTATGGGTGTTGGTACCATTATGGCTGCCAAACAAATTATTTTAATGGCATGGGGAGAGGGTAAAGCAGATATTATAAAACAAACAGTGGAAGGAAAAATTAAAGAATCTGTTCCTGCTACATTTCTACAAAATCATCCTGATTGCGATTTTATTTTAGATCATGCAGCTGCATCAGCGCTAACCAGAGTATATACACCTTGGTTAATTTCTGAATGTAATTGGAATGAAACGCTTATTAAAAGAGCAACCATATGGCTTTCTGAAAAAGTAAACAAAGCGATTCTTAAATTGACTAATGAAGATTATAATGAGTATGGCATGGGAAACTTACTTGCAGAAATAGGCTCGGCCGAAGATATTAACTTAATTGTTTTTAACCAATTACAACGTACTATAACAGGTTGGCCTGGTGGTAAACCCAATGCAGATGATAGCAGTAGACCGGAACGTAAAAGCCCACACCCTAAAACATCACTCATATTTAGTCCGCATCCAGATGATGACGTAATCTCTATGGGAGGCACTTTATTACGATTGGTAGATCAGGGGCATGATGTGCATGTAGCCTACCAAACCTCAGGGAATATCGCTGTTTTTGATGAAGAAGTGATTCGGTTTTTAGATTTCGCAACAGCTATAGAAGAGGATAATAAAGCACTACAGAAAAAATATAAAGACATCAGAGCCTTTTTAAAAAAGAAAAAACCTGGGCAAGTAGATAGTAAGGAGATACAAAAAATTAAAGGACTTATTAGAAAAGGAGAAGCGTTATCTGCCTGTAGATATTGTAAGGTAAAAGAAGAAAACGCCTATTTTCAAAATCTTCCTTTTTATGAAACTGGGAAAGTAAAGAAAAAACCACATGCTCAGGAAGATGTTAAATTAACCTATGATTTGCTACAAAAAATAAAACCAAATCAAATTTTTGCAGCAGGTGATTTATCAGATCCACATGGCACACATCGTGTTTGCTTACAAGTTATTTATGAAGCCTTAGATTTATTGGTAAAAGAAAAAGCAGCGTGGTTAAAAGATTGTTATGTATGGTTGTATAGAGGGGCGTGGCAAGAATGGGATATTGCAGATATGGAAATGACTGTTCCTATTGGGCCAAAAGATATGCGTAGAAAGAAAAATGCCATTTTTAAACATCAATCGCAAAAAGATGCAGCCATGTTTCCTGGTAATGATGCACGTGAGTTTTGGCAGCGTGCTGAGCAACGAAATCAGGAAACCGCAAAAAAATACAATGCACTTGGGATGGCAGAATATGAAGCAATGGAAGGTTTTGTAAGGTATAAATTTGATTAAATGAGTAATTGATATGGAAATTCAAATCGATTATCCTATTTTTAGATTCTAATCAAATTAAATGATTCAAAAAGACAAAAATGCCTGGGCATGGGTGCCACTCCTCTATTTTACTCAAGGTTTACCCTATGTTTTGGTAGTAGTAGTATCTGGAATTATGTACAAGAAACTAGAGGTTTCAAATGAAGATATTGGCCTGTATACGAGTTTGTTTTATCTGCCTTGGGTATTAAAACCCTTATGGAGCCCGTTTGTAGATTTAAAAAGTACCAAACGCAAGTGGTTTTTAGCGATGCAATTACTTATCGCATTGGCTATTTTAGGAGTAGGTTTAGTGATTCCTACAAATCTGTTTTTTATCACCAGTGTTGCCTGTTTTTGGATGGCAGCTTTTGGTTCTGCTACTAATGATATTGCTACAGATGGCTATTATATGATTGGTCTTACAGAAAAAAAACAATCTTTTTTTGTAGGAATGCGTAGTACCTTCTATCGCTTAGCAATGGTTACTGGAGAGGGGCTTATTGTAATTTTAGCTGGATATCTAGAACATCATTATGGTGATAATTCTAAAGCTTGGAGTGTTACTATGATAGCAGCAGCCGTTTTGATGCTTATACTCACCATATCAAACTTTTTTGTAGCTCCTAAATATGAAACTTCAGCTGCGATAAAACAAGACAAGCCTAAAAGCTTTGTTGCTGTTTTTTCCTCTTTTTTTACCAAACCAAACATTGGTATTGCTTTAGCCTTTATTTTAACCTACCGATTAGGAGAATCGCAATTACTAAAAATGGCAGCTCCTTTTATGTTAGACCAACCTTCTAAAGGTGGACTTGGATATGCAACTGAAGAAATAGGTGCTATTTTTGGTGGTGCTGGGGTACTAATGCTTGTTATTGGAGGTATTTTAGGTGGAATTCTTATTTCTAGAGATGGCCTAAAAAAATGGATGTTACCCATGGTTTTATCATTAAACCTACCAAATATTCTTTACGCAGTATTAGCCTATACAAAAACTACTAATGTTATAGCGGTGACAGCAACAATAGTGATTGAAAAATTTGGATATGGTTTTGGATTCACTGCATTTGTAATGTACCTCATATATATTGCTGATGGAAAATCTAAAACTTCTCATTATGCCATAGCTACTGGTTTTATGGCTTTAGGTATGATGATTCCGGGGATGATAAGTGGTTATATGCAAAAATGGTTGGGTTATGATGGTTTTTTTCTTTGGGTAGTTATTGCATCTTTACCTGCTTTATTTTTATTAAAATATATAAGCTATCCAGCAGATTTTGGTAAAAAAGAATCCACTATAGATGCAAAATAATATACCATACAAAATAGCAAAAAAGACTTTAAGCACTACAGAAAAAGTAGGACAGTTTTTTATGCCTGCTGCTTTTATAAACGATACCGAAGAAGAAATTAAAGCATTAGAAAGCCTTATTGAAAAATATGCTATTGGTGGGCTTTGTTTTTTTCATAGTAGAGTAAGTGCTGCCACGAATTTTGAAGGCAAAAAAAAGGTAGTCCATAATGAGCATAGTTTTATCACACTTCAAAAACTTATAAAGCGTTATCGAAAAGCAGCTAAATATCCACTATTGATAAGTATAGATGCCGAATGGGGTTTGGCAATGCGTGTGGAAAATACGCCACAGTATCCCTATGCTATTACTTTAGGCGCTATTCAAAATAACAATGATGTATTATTTGAAGTAGGGAAACAGATAGCTAAGGATTGTAAGGTTGCAGGAATTCATTGGAATTTATCGCCATGTGTAGATATCAATAATAATCCACTAAACCCTGTAATTGGCTACCGCTCTTTTGGTGAAGATAAATATAAGGTTACTGAAAAAGCAGCTGCCTATATAAAGGGAATGCAAAGTGAAGGTATTCTTTGCAGTATTAAACATTTTCCTGGGCATGGAGATACTGCAACAGATTCGCACTTAGATTTACCATTAATCAATAAAACAAAAGAAGAATTGCTCCAAAATGAATTGTATCCTTTTCAAAGATTAATTAATGAAGGAGTAGATGCTGTTATGGTTGGGCATTTGGCAGTACCAGCTTTAGCAAACAACAGTACTATCTCATCTAGTATTTCTAAAGATATGATAACTGGTGTTTTACGAAAAGAAATGGGCTTTAAAGGTATTGTTATTTCTGATGCTTTAAACATGCATGCTGTTTCTAAAAATTATCCAAAAAAAGGGGACCTAGAATGGTTGGCTTTTAATGCTGGTAATGATGTTTTATGTTTTGCTGAAAACACTAAAGAAGGTATTGAAACGATTCTGAAAAATGCAAATCCAAAACAAATAGAAGAAAGTTTTAAGCGTATTTGGAAGCTGAAGGAGAAAATTCAAATTCAAAATAATGGTGATCAGCAAGTTCAAAAATTATCAAATCCCACGCTATTAAATAAAAAAATAGCAGAAAAGAGTTTAACACTTCTAAAAGGTAATGAGGATGTTATTGCTGCTTTTAGAACTACTAATTATTGTACCTTAACAATAAAAAGAACTACACATACTAATACTAAGGCGATTTTAAAAAGCTTAGAAATCACAAAAAAAGAAGTAGAGGGCGAAGAAAACATATTACTATTGTTAACACCTCCGCAAATAAAACCTACGGATTCTTTTGGATTATTAGCAGAAGAAATCTCTTTTATCAACGAATTGATTAGTACTAAGAATGTAGTCTTGTACCTTTTCGGGAATCCATATGTATTAAACCATGTAAAAATGGATAATGCTAAAGCAATTGTTATTGCGTATCAAAATTTTAAGGAGTTTCAAGATGTAGCAACAGAACATTTTTTAGGAAATATGAAAGCAGTTGGTCAACTACCGGTAACTATCAATCAAAATTTTCAATGAAAAAGTATAAAATCATAGGTTTGATGTCTGGCACCTCTTTAGATGGTCTAGACCTTTGTTATTGTCATATTTGGAAATCTCAGGATAAATGGGAGTTTGAAATTAAGACGACAAAAAGTATTTCCTATGCTCCTGAAATGCTTGTAAAACTAAAAGATGCTATTTTACTACCTGCCTTAGAATTATTAGAACTCCATAACACCTACGGAACTTGGTTGGGAAAAGAAACCAAATTATTTATTGAAGAAGAAAATTTAGAAGTAGATTATATTGCTAGCCACGGGCATACTACACACCATCAACCGCAAAAAGGAGTTACTTTCCAAGTTGGCTCTGGACAGCATGTAGCAAATGCATCTGGATATAAAGTTATTGCCGATTTTAGAACAAACGATGTCGCTCTGGGCGGACAAGGCGCTCCTTTAGTGCCTATTGGAGATCAATTATTTTTTAATAACTATGACTTTTGTCTAAACTTAGGTGGGATCAGTAATATTTCTTTTGATAAAAATGATTTTAGAGTTGCTTATGATATTGGTTTAGCTAATATGATTCTAAACTATATCACCCGAAAAATCAATCTAGATTATGATAAAGATGGCGCACTAGCAAGAAAAGGGACTGTCAATAATGAAATGCTAAAACAACTAAATAACCTTGAATTTTATAAGTTACCTCATCCAAAATCTATTGGTTATGAGTGGTTTGTAGAAAAAGTAGTTCCTATTATAGAAAAAACTGAAGATACTATTGAAAACTTATTACACACTAGTATTCATCATGTAACAGAACAAATTGCAAAACAAATACAATTAAACACTACTACAGAAAACTCTTTATTTATTACTGGTGGAGGCGCTTTCAATACATTTTTAATCGAAACGCTTCAATCTAAATTAGAAAAAACGACTACCATTCATATTCCTTCTAAAACTCTAATTGAATTTAAAGAAGCACTCATTTTTGCCTTAATGGGAGTACTTCGGGTAGAAGAAAAAATTAATGTTTTAAAATCTGTAACTGGTGCTACAAACAATTCTAAATGTGGTACAATCTATTTACCCAATTAAAAATTGATTCAGAAATTCTTATATTCGATACAAAGAGCAACTAACTCAATAAACTTTTATGTCCGAAAAACAAAAAAAAGCAACTGCTTATTGGAAAGAAAACGTCCGTTACTTATTTATTTTACTAACCATATGGTTTGGAGTTTCATATGGTGCCGGTATTCTTTTTAAAGAAGCTTTAGACAGTATTAAAATAGGAGGGTTTAAACTTGGTTTTTGGTTTGCCCAACAAGGGTCTATATATGTATTTGTGATCCTCATATTTGTTTATGTGTATCTGATGAATAGATTAGATAAAAAATATGGGTATAACGAGTAGTCAGTAGTCAGTAGTCAGTAGTCAGTAGTCAGTAGTCAGTAGTCAGTAGTCAGTAGTCAGTAGTCAGTAGTCAGTAGTCAGTAGTCAGTAGTCAGTAGTCAGTAGTCAGTAGTCAAAATTAAATTTTTATAAACTTATAAACCATTGCAACGTATAAACTTTATAAACTAATAACAAATTTATGAATGTTCAAACTTGGACTTATATATTAGTAGGAGTAACATTTGCACTTTATATCGGAATCGCTATATGGTCTAGAGCAGGTTCTACTAAAGAGTTTTATGTTGCCGGTGGTGGCGTTTCACCATTGGCAAATGGTATGGCTACGGCTGCAGATTGGATGTCAGCCGCCTCTTTTATTTCTATGGCGGGGATTATCTCTTTTTCTGGGTATGATGGCTCTGTATATCTTATGGGTTGGACAGGCGGTTATGTTTTACTCGCTTTATTATTAGCGCCATATTTAAGAAAATTCGGAAAGTTTACCGTACCAGATTTTATAGGAGATCGGTACTATTCTAATACGGCACGTATTGTTGCTGTTATCTGTGCTTTACTGGTTTCTTTCACCTATGTAGCTGGGCAAATGCGTGGTGTAGGATTGGTGTTCTCTCGTTTTTTAGAGGTAGAAATTAATACAGGAGTTATTATAGGAATGATAATCGTACTATTCTATGCCGTTTTAGGTGGAATGAAAGGGATCACTTATACGCAAGTAGCACAATATTGTGTTTTGATTTTTGCTTTTATGGTGCCCGCCATTTTCATTTCATTTCAAATGACGGGAAATCCAATACCGCAACTAGGAATGGGTTCTACGCTTAGCGATGGTTCTGGAACTTACCTTTTAGATAAATTAAATGGTTTATCTACAGATTTAGGGTTTTCAGCATATACTTCTGGCACAAAATCTACCATAGATGTTTTTGCAATTACCTTAGCCTTAATGGTGGGTACAGCAGGATTACCACATGTAATCGTTCGTTTTTTTACAGTAAAACGAGTAAAAGATGCTCGTAAATCGGCCGGATTGGCCTTATTATTAATTGCCATTTTATATACAGCTGCACCAGCTGTAGCTGTTTTTGCAAGAACTAATATGATCAATACTGTGAACAATCAAGAATACTCTAGCATGCCAGAATGGTTTTCTAAATGGGAAAAAACAGGACTCATTCAATTTGATGATAAGAACAAGGATGGAAAAATACAATATGTTGCTGATGCAACCATGAACGAGTTGACTGTAGATAGGGATATTATGGTACTAGCAAATCCTGAAATTGCAAACCTACCTGCATGGGTAATTGCTTTGGTTGCTGCTGGTGGTTTAGCTGCCGCATTATCTACAGCTGCAGGTTTACTCTTGGTCATTTCTTCCTCTGTTTCTCACGATTTGATTAAAAAAGTTTTTAAACCTAGTATTTCTGAAAGAGGAGAACTTTGGGCTGCAAGAGGTGCCGCAACTGTAGCTGTTATTATTGCGGGCTATTTTGGTATTAATCCGCCAGGTTTTGTTGCAGCAACAGTCGCTTTAGCTTTTGGACTAGCTGCAGCATCATTTTTTCCTTCAATTATTTTAGGAATTTTTTATAAGAAAATGAATAAAGAAGGGGCAATTTCTGGAATGCTTGTGGGTATTTTACTGATGCTTTTTTATATGTTAAAATTTAAGTTTGATCTATTTGGCGGAGGTACAAAAAAAGATTGGTGGTTCGGAATTTCACCAGAAGGCTTTGGTAGTATTGCTATGATAGTTAACTTTATCGTATCTATTGTAGTGATGCAATTTACTGCTAAACCCCCTGTAGAGGTACAAGAAATTGTAGAAAATATTAGAATTCCGTCTGGTGCTGGAGAAGCTATAGATCATTAGAGGAAAAGCGCTATTTTAACTCTACATAGAAAAAATTAAAACAACGCTTTTACTGTATGATAATTATTTTTTCTTTAATAAAATCTTTTCATTTGTAAATTGATTAGCAGCATCTAAAAAATCTACCATTAAACTCCAGTTTGAATTTGGCTCAAAATAGTTTTTATACTGTTTAGATGTTCTAATTAAAAGTGTATTGCCTTCAACCCGAGCTTCACTTATAAAAGCACCTGTTTTATTAGCTACATTTTTATTAAATTTATCAAGACCTGCAACTGTGTAACCATCAGGGATTGTAAAATTAATTAGGTTGGTATATGTCCTTGGGTATGACATATGTATATTTTCGGTACGTGCTCGTTCTTTTTCTGTTAAATCTATTTGACCTGTAAGAAGTTTACCCATTTCAATAATATAATTATCTCCAGCTTTTTTTATCAATACATTTTTAGCTTTAAAAGATTCTGTATATTTAAAATAAGAATCTAAACCATATCGTCCAGTTTCATTTACCACAAAAGAATAGTCTTCAACGTCTTTTATATCAAATTCTGATACTATACTTTTTTTAAGTGTTTCTTCTCGTTTATCTTTTAATTTAGTAATGTACGCATCAATTTGTTTCTGATATGTTTCCTTTAATCTTTTCTTTTTCACAAGTTCTATAAAAGGTTTCGTTTCATATTTTGCATAATCTTCATAGACATAATCACAAAAAAGCAAACGATTATATTGTTCATTAGCCTTTTGATGACCGTTATGGCTATTCACAATATTAAAAGTTAAACCAGAAAAATCATTATCAAGTGCTAGTGTAATATCTCTTTTACTTTCATTTTGTGATGCTAAACTTTTAGGTAATTTCCCTTTTTTAATCTCATCAATTTTATTTTTAGAGGAAGTAAGCAAATAAACATCTGTATTTTCTATTAAGGGTGAAAATTGATTAATGGAAGTAAATGGATTAAAATATTGAACATAAATAGGTTTTTCTGTATTTACTTTTAAAAGCACATTAATATTTTTTTCAATGAGTAAGTCTTCAATTGTACCATCAAATCGTTTTTTAGCAACTACAATTTCATAAGTAATTTTGTGACGTTTTAAAAACTCCGTAAAATGCCTAACAAACTGCTTATCATTTTCAATAAATACAGGATAACCGTAGTAATGATATGGGTCAGTGATTTTTGCATTACTTATTGTAACAGCTTCTACAAAACGTGTAAAATAATAATGCCTTATGTAATAATAGGCAGCTATAACTTTTTCTGAATCATTTTTAAAGGTTTTCCCTTTAAAGAAATCTTTTATATCGCCTATATCACCACTTGGTTTAAACCTTGTGTTATACAAGTCTAATACTTCTTCTTCTGTAACATTGTTTTTAATAATGTTTTCTTTTTCTGGTAAAAAAGCTAAAGCTCTATCTTCAAATTTCCCTGAACGAGCAAAATACACTTGAAATTTATAAGAAGGTAATTCTATTAAAGGGTAAAACCATCTTGGGAAATTGTTTTTTTCTATATCGGAGGCTTCTAAACTATAACGCCTAAAACTCTTTTTTTTAGTTACAATTTCTTTTAACTCTGGAGCTCCATTATAAGAATTAAAATTGATAAAAAAATCATTTTCTGTTTCAAAAAATAGTTTAAAATCCATAATCGGATATTCTTCTCCTAAGGTAGTTTCAACAGGATCAAAACCAAAAGCAAAAGTAGATTTAAAAGGTTCTTCTTTGTGAAAATAGAAATCTATAATATCTCCAACTTCTAAATTTGAAATGGCAATTTTATATTCTCCGTCTACTTCAACAGCCTCAGCATCAACATCAATTTCAATTTCTTCACCGCTTACTTTAATAATTTTAACACCTATAATATTATCACCTTTGGATTTCCAACTATAGCGTCCTTTATCTGACCTAAAACGTTTTCTAAAAGAAAATTCAGAAAACTCTTCCAAAGATGCCTTATCCAAAAGTTTTATACGTTTTCGTACAGAAACTTTATACGTAACACTTTTACCAGATTTATGAAAATCATAATTCTCATTTTTGTAGATCACTACTGCAGACTCATTTTTCCATTTATCAGGTATACTTGTTGCATTTTTATATGGATCTTCTGAATTCCAGAAAAATTCTTTTACCTCAAGTTCTTTTTTTGTTTGTCCAAAACTATAAAAAGCAAATAAAAGTGATAAAATAAGTGAAGTTTTAATTCTCATTTTGGTTTAGGCTTTAGTTAAAACAATTTGTTGGTTATATATTTTTTTTAATTGTGAAATAAACATGTTCCATTCTTCAAAATCTGAAGTTACAATTTTACCATTGTTAATTTGAAATCGTTTTTTGTAATAAATTATATTGTCTTTTTGTTCGAAACTTACTTTGAGGCTATAATTTTCATTAGAAATAGTAATTTCTTTGGGTAGTTCCCCTATCTTATAATCAATAGGTATTTTTAATGTAGTTAAGGTTTCAAGATTCTTTTTGTAGTTAAAAACATAATCTGTTTTTCTGTCATCAAAAGAAAAATTTTCTAATTCTTTATCAAAATCTATGGTAATATAAATTTCGTTATCAAAAGATGATACTGCATTTTTAACATTTATATTATATTCTATCTCTAAATTTAATTCTCTATTTAGTAAATCGGTAGTTACAACATCTGACACCCTTATATTATGATCACCTTGATTTAAATAATATTCTAAAAACTCCTCTTTTTTATCATTTTTTAATGTATCAAAATAATAAAGTAGACTGGCCCTACTTTCGCCTTGAAAATACTTTTTGGCTTTTCCTTCTAGTTTATCATTCATTAAATTTAATTCATAACGAACCGTTTCTTTGTTAAATTCCGATGCTATTTCTGGCACATTTTTGAGAATAAAATTATCTCCATCTTCAATCATAGCCTGTTTTCCCTGTATGCGATTTGCATATTCTCCATATGCATTAAATTTTTCTGTACCATCTAAAAAAATAACCTCCTCTCCTTTAATAAGAGTGCATATCATATGGTTATCTACTGATAAGTTTGGGGTAGAGTAATCGTATACTATTCTTTTAGTTCCTATCCATGTCAAACGAGCGTCAAACCCTGCAGCTATGAGCATTTGTTTGGTTAAGTTAGCCATCCCTTTACAATCGCCGTATTTTTTATTAAAAACATTTATTGCCTCATCTGGTTTAAAGCCAGCAATCCCGTCTTCAAAAGCAATGTATCTAATATTATCTTGTACCCAATAATAAATATTTTTAATCTTTTCTTCGTCACTTTCAACATTTTCAGTTAGTGCTCTAACTTTATCTTTTATTGTTGTATTATCATTTTCTAATTCATTTACTAAGGATTTATACCAATCATATAAATCTTTGGTATCATTAAATATATTTTCTTTTTCTCCATTAAACGTATATGACTTTGCCAAAACTAAAATATGTGGGTAAACATAACTTGGCCCTGGTGCCTTTTTTTCTTTATATATTGCAGCAACATTTTTTAGCGTGTATGTATATGTTTTTGATTTTCTCTTTACATTATCAATAACTTCTTTTTTTATAGCATACTCTTCAAAGTTAATTTCCTTAAGTGTAATATCTAACCAATTAGGAATTTCGACTTTTATAACTTTTTCTACTATAGGATAATCATCATTAAAATAAAGGCTTGTAAAATATTTAATGTCTTGGTACTTTTTTGATATATGCGTTTTATATTTATATCCTTTAAGTGGAAAATTTAAGTTTGTATATTTTACCCGAGCATCATTATGAAATAAGTCATTACTTGTGTAAGCCTCGTCTTTTATATAAGTATTTGTCACCTTATTATTCTTTTTCTTAATGATAAACTTATTTATTACAGATTGACTATCATAAAAACAATATTTTTGAATATTAGCCCTAGCTTCAATACTGATCATAGTTTCATCCGATTCTTGATTTACTAATACTTTTTTTTCTTTTTTATCAAAATCAAAACTGATATAATCTTGACTGCTTTCTATAGCTATTTCATCGTCAGAAAATTTTTCTTTCAATAATTCAGCTCGATTTTTGTCTTCTTCGGAAGGGTCTGCATTTTTTTGGGAAAAAGTATTTATGGAGTATGTGAGTAAAATAAAAAATAAAAATCTTGACATTGGTTGGTTATTAAAACTTTAGGCTTTGGTTTAGTTTATTTTAAGACGAAATATTACTAACGGTTTTATTTGTTAAATTGTTGTGTTTCACAAATATGGAATTTTAATAGTGTTATAATGATTCTTTTGTAATTGCATCCTAATTTAGTAATATATGTACCATTACTCAAATTAAAATTTAATGAGTAGTATTTTCTTTATGATGAACTCTATAATTAAACATTAATTTTAAGTAATTTAGTTTCTTTAAAATAGATCTCAATCTAATCGGGTATACATGAGTAATTATCATATAAAACATTTAGAAGAATACTACCAAGTGTATCGTAAATCTGTAAATAACCCCGAAGACTTTTGGGAAGAAATAGCAGAAGAACATTTTGTTTGGCGTAAAAAATGGAATACTGTATTAAGCTGGGATTTTTCTAAACCAGAAGTGAAATGGTTTGAAGGAGCACAACTAAATATTACGGAAAACTGTATCGATAGGCATTTACCAACGCGTGGTGAAAAAACAGCCATTCTTTTTGAACCTAATAATCCAAAGGAACCAGCAGAACATATTACTTACAATCAATTGTATGAACGTGTTTCTAAAATGGCAAATGTGCTAAAAGAAAATGGAGTACAAAAAGGAGACAGAGTTTGTATTTACCTCCCAATGATTCCTGAATTAGCGATTGCTACATTAGCTTGTGCCCGTATTGGAGCCATACATTCTGTTGTTTTTGCCGGTTTTTCTGCAAATGCTTTAGCTACTAGAATTAATGATTCTGATTGTAAAATGGTGATTACTTCTGATGGTTCGTATAGAGGCAATAAAACAATAGATTTAAAAGGAATTGTAGATAAAGCATTAGAAGAGTGCCCATGTGTAAAAAATGTATTGGTAGTAAAAAGAATTGATAGCGCTATTGCCATGAAAGAAGGCCGTGACCAATGGCTACAACCCCTTTTAGATACAGCTAGTGGCGAGTCAGTAGCAGAAATTATGGATGCTGAAGACCCGCTTTTCATCCTGTATACATCTGGTTCAACCGGAAAACCAAAAGGCATGGTACATACCACCGCAGGCTATATGGTGTATACAGCGTATACTTTTAAAAATGTATTTCAGTACCGAGAAAATGATGTGTATTGGTGTACTGCAGATATTGGTTGGATTACGGGTCATTCTTATATTGTTTATGGTCCACTAGCAAATGGTGCTACCACAGTAATGTTCGAAGGGGTTCCTTCCTATCCAGATTATGGGAGATTTTGGGAAGTAGTTCAGAAACATAAAGTAACACAGTTTTATACTGCTCCTACTGCCATTAGAGCTCTTGCCAAAGAAAATTTAGAATATGTAGAAAAATATGATTTGTCTAGCCTTAAAGTCTTAGGATCTGTAGGAGAACCCATTAATGAAGAAGCTTGGCATTGGTACAATAATAATGTTGGTAAAAAACATAGTCCAATTGTAGATACCTGGTGGCAAACAGAAACTGGTGGTATTATGATAACTCCAATTCCATATGTTACCCCTACTACTCCAACCTATGCAACTTTACCATTTATAGGGATTCAACCAGCCTTAATGGACGAAAATGGAAAAGAGATCAAAGGAAATCAGGTAGATGGTAGATTGTGCATAAAATTCCCATGGCCTTCTATGGCACGTACCATATGGAATAATCATGAACGTTATAGAGAAACGTATTTTACGGCTTATAAAAATAGTTATTTTACAGGTGATGGGGCATTAAGAGATGCCGTTGGTTATTATAGAATTACAGGTCGCGTTGATGATGTGATTATTGTATCGGGACATAACTTAGGAACAGCACCTATTGAAGATTCTATTAATGAGCATCAAGCAGTGGCAGAATCTGCAATTGTAGGCTTTCCACATGATGTAAAAGGGAATGCTTTGTATGGCTATGTGATTTTAAAAGAAACAGGCGAAAGTAGAGATAGGGATAATGTGCGCAAAGAAATTAACCAGCAGATTACAGAACAAATAGGTCCTATTGCTAAACTAGATAAAATTCAGTTTGTTTCTGGTTTACCCAAAACACGTAGTGGTAAAATAATGCGAAGGATTTTACGTAAAATAGCAAGTAATGACACCTCAAATTTAGGAGATACTAGTACTCTCCTAAACCCAGAAGTAGTACAAGAGATTATTGATAATGCTTTGTAGCTATAATATGCTTAAAATATAAGTCAAAGACATTCGTTGCTTATTATAAATCATCTAATGTTATAGGTCATGTAGATATTTCATAAGTTTACCAAAAACCAAATCATGATAAAAAAGAACATAGCTATTATGCGAATGTATACCATAAGCATATGTTTTAGCACTATAATATTTAGTTGTACCAGCGATAATGAAGATATTATTGCAACATCTACTGCCGAAGAACTGCCTGTTGAAGAAGAACCTACTCAAGAAGAAGCTACTGACACAATAGCTCCAATAATTGAATGTATTGCTGATATTACTGAAACAGTAGCAGCTACAGATGATGGTTTAGAAGTGATGTTTGATGCACCTGTAGGGACAGATAATGAACCAGGAGCTGAAACAACACAAACAGAAGGTTTGGCCTCAGGAGCTATGTTTCCTGTTGGAACGACTGCCAATACATACGTGGTTACTGATGCAGCTGGAAACACTGCTACTTGTAGTTTTAATGTGATTATTACTAGAGCTGAAGCTTCTTCAGAAAAGCCCTTTTTTATAGACACTGACCCCGCTCCAACAGGAAAAGTCTGGACAAAAGTTGAAAATTTATCTGATGAGTTTGATGGAGAATTATTAGATGAAAGTAAATGGTTAAATACCGATCCAAGAAGGTGGATTGGTAGAGCTCCAGGTCTTTTTCAGGAAAATACAGTAAGTGTAAGCGAAGGAAATCTAAAGCTTACTGCCGATGAGTTAGAGGCACCACAAGTTGTTAGAGGAAATACATTTACTCATGCAGGATCTTATATTGGTTCAAGACAACCTGCACAAATTGGATATTATTTTGAATGTAGAATGAAGGCAAACAAAACATTTATGTCTTCCACTTTTTGGTTGATTAATCACAGAAATGAACAAACAGGTTGTGATGTACGAGTTACAGAATTAGACATTACGGAGTGTGTGGGACAAGTTACTGCTACTGCAGATTGGGCACAAAATTTTGATCAAACGATACATTCTAATACACATAGTAGACAAGCAGTATGCGCAGAAACGCCAACTGGATCTGCAGGTGGTAATAGCCCCGTAGGCGGAAAAGTATGGGAAGAATATCATGTTTATGCAGCATGGTGGAAAAGTGCTACCGAAGTAGAATTTTATTTAGATGGCAAAAAAGTATACACCGTTACCCCAAAAGCTAATTTTGATATTCCTATGTATTTAAGAATGGTTGTAGAAACTTATGATTGGAATCCTGTTCCTACAGACGGTGGTATGACAGGTACAGCAGCAGAAAGAACAACTTCTTACGATTGGGTAAGAACATGGAAATTAGAATAGATAATCCTTCTTTTTAAAAATAGCATTTATAGTGTCAAGTTCATCATATTGAGTTTGACACTTTTTATTTTTTAACTTCGTACATTGTACTTCGTACTTATTATTATTTTTGCTTAAAACAAACACGAATGCTTATCATTGGAATTGCGGGAGGTACAGGTTGCGGAAAAACTACAGTAGTAAAACAGATTATTAACGAATTGCCTAATGAAGAAGTTGGGGTAATCTCTCAAGATTCTTATTATAACGATCTATCGCATTTAACACTTGAGAAACGTAGAGAAACCCATTTTGATCACCCTAATTCTATTGATTTTAAATTGTTAGCTGAACATTTAAAAGAATTGAAAGCTGGTAACGCTATACAACAACCTGTATATTCTTTTTTAGAATGCAATAGGCAGAAACAAACTGTACCAACACATCCCAGAAAAGTAATGATTGTTGAAGGGATTCTTATTTTAACAAACCCAGAGATTCGCAACATGTTTGATATTAAAATATTTGTACATGCAGACTCTGACGAACGCTTAATAAGACGATTAAAAAGAGATGTTAATGAACGTGGTTGGGATTTAGATGAAACCATAACGAAATACCAAACTATTTTAAAACCAATGCATGATCAGTTTATAGAACCCACAAAAGAATATGCAGATATTATAATTCCTAACAATAAATACAATACTGTTGCTGTTGATATTGTACGGAGTATTATTAATGAAAAATTAGCATAGATTAGATGACTTGGAAAGATCTTAAAAATAAAAAATGGTTTAAATGGATAACTAATATCTATATCTTAGTTTCTATTATTTTTATTATTTGGATGATTTTTGGTGATACAAATTCGATACGGTTGCATTCTGAATTAAATAAAGAAATTGAAAAATTAGAAAAACAAAAAGCCTTCTTAGAAGAAGAAATTAAAAAAGATAAAATTATTATAGAAAAATTATCAGACCCAGAAGAACTTCAGAAATTTGCACGAGAAAAATACTACCTTAAAAAGAAGAATGAAGATATTTTTTTAATTGAATATGCTGATAGCATAAAAACAAAAGAAGAGGATTAAATACTTCATGGAAAACCTTAGCCTAAATAATATTATTTCACTTATATCAGTATGTATCTGCTTCTTGCTTGTATTTTTTCTCATTACGGCTAAATCACAAAATAAATTAAGTAATAGACTCTTTGCCTTTTTTTTAATTGTGGTTGCAATAGATTACAGCGGTTGGTTCATAGGTATACTTACCGAAGATTACCTAGGGATAGACTTAGGAAGAGGATCCATAGGCTTTTTGCAACTCCCACTTTTTTATCTCTATATTCTTTCGTTATGCTATTCTAATTTTAAATTACAATGGAAACACCTTATACATATCGTTCCATTCCTACTAGTGAATATTATTTTATTGCCAAATTTTTATCTCAAAGAAAAAGCTATAAAAGTAGTATTCATCCAAAATTATTTAGAACAGCCTGAGATTCAGTTTACACATATTTTTATTCATATTTTAGTGATCATTTATTTTATCAGCATCTTTACTACATTAAAACGATTTAAGAAAATCTATCATGAAAATTATACCAATACGAGTTCTCTAACCTATAAATGGCTCACACAACTCGCTATAGTTTTTGCAGTTACCCATTTCATCATTCTTTTAAAAAATATTCTTAAATTTTCAGATTATGAGGCAGTTTTTAGTGCGGTAAGATTAATAATTAGAATATTCTGGCTTTTTGTAGTGTGTTGGTATATTTTAATGGCATTAAATTATCCTAAACTATTTAAGAGCGTCGATGCAAACCTAAGATTAGTGAATGATATTATTAATGAAGACGAAGGTTTAAAAGCCGAAAAAACAGATGTTGAAAATGAAGATATTGAAAAGCTAAAAAAATTTATGACAGATGAGAAGCTTTTTTTAAACCCATCTTTAACCATACAAGAGTTAGCATTTAAAATGAATTTAAGTGTAAAATATCTGTCCTTATTAATCAACCACCATATGGGGCAGCATTTTTTTGATTTTGTGAATGGGTACCGAATAGAAAAAGCAATGGAAATTTTAAAAGACGTTTCTCAAAACAAACTTACGGTTCTAGAAATACTCTATGAAGTTGGTTTTAATTCTAAATCATCATTTAATACCGCATTTAAAAAATATACAGGTACTACACCTACATTGTATCGTAAAAACAATTCAAAATCTGCCGCTTAATGGGTTATGGGTCTGTAATCAGCATATTAGCTTTTGTAATTTTTATTCTGTTTTTTTTATTTGCAGCATTTTTACTGACCGTAAAAACAGATAAAAAATTAAGCAATATTTTATTAGCATCATTTTTAATTGTGACTGCTTTAGATATTAGTGCGTTTTTTTATCCAAAGTATATAGAGCTACCACTAAATCTTGAAATGCTTAGAGTACGATTAGCAGATTTTAAAGATCCTTTATTATTTTTATATGTCTTATCTGTTATCTATTCCGATTTTAAATTAAAACCAAAACACTTTGTTCATTTAATTCCTTGGTTGATCAGTATTGTAGTCCTTAGCCCAAATTTCTTTTTGGTAGCTACTAAAGTTCAAATAAGCTTTTTAGAAAATTATGATAGTACTGCAGAAGGATCTTTTTTAAGAATTTTAGGATATTTTTTAACTGCAAGTTATTTTATAGCAAAAGTGTATTACATCCTTAGATATCGAAAAATATTATTAGAAAACTATACCAACAAAATTAACTTTCACAATTATAACTGGCTGAAACAATTATTGTTTATTTTACTGTTTTTACAAGCAATAACCATAGTAAAAGGAGCTATACGGATTTCTTATCCGCAAGAAGTAACGGATAGTTATAGAATAATTTTACTCGTACTTGGATTCTTATTTAGCTGTTGGTTGGTTCTAAAAGCCCTTAATTCTCCAAAATTGTTTAGAGGAATAGAAAGCGATCAATTAGCTGCAAAAGAAATGTTAGCCAATAAAAAAAGTGATACGGTAACACCTAATAAAGAAGTGATTGCCTTAAAAAAGTATATGCAAGAAAAAGAACCTTTTTTAAACCCTTCTTTAAGCATACAAAGTTTATCCTATCAATTAGATATGCACCCTAAAGAATTATCTATTTTAATAAACCATACCATAGGGCAGCATTTTTTTGATTTTATAAATAGTTACAGAATAGAAAAAGCTAAGGTTATTTTAAAAAATAATTCAAAAAAGAAACTTACCATACTTGAAATATTATATGAAGTGGGTTTTAATTCTAAATCTTCTTTTAATACAGCGTTTAAAAAACATGTAGGTACAACACCTACATTATATCGTAAAAACAATTCAAAATCTGCTGCTTAATGGATATTTAGAATAAACCTCATAATTACTCCAATTATGTTGTTTATTTTTCACCAAATATCGCACTTTCCATCCAAGAAATCCTTTTGGTTCTAATATTTTTAAAACCCGCTTTTTTTAACATCCCTTTAATTTCTTTTATGGAGTAAATTCGGCCTTCTCCATTTACGCAATTCATAAAATAGGTACTTAAAATAGCTGTTTCATAAGGTTTTGTACCTGTGCTATTAAGAGAAAGATCATACAATGCTATAGTACCTCCTTTATCCAGTGCTTTGTACGCTTTATTTATGAGCTTTTGATTGTCTTCAGCCTTAAAAATACCATGTACATGACAAAATTGAATTAGGTCATGTCCAATTGGGAATTCATTTTGCATAAAATCACCCGCAATAGCCCTGAGGTTTTCACCTGCATTTGCTTTTAAAAAGTTTTCATTTGCAACCTTAGCCGAATGAGCTAAGTCGAAAACTGTAATCTTTACATCTGGATTCTTCTTAAAAATGGCCAGAGCTAATTGACCAGTATTACCACCAATGTCTAGAATTTTTTTGTATGAACTGTAGTTCATTTTTGAAATGAAAATTGATTGATGTTCTCTGGTTAAGGAGTTCATCGCTGTAGTCCAAGCATTGTCTAATTCAGGAAAATTCGCTTTTGCCTCATAAATATTAGGACTATCACTTCCATAGGTTTCAAAAAGACCAATAGGTTTACCTGTTTTAACCGTCTGGGTTAAGTAGTACATCTGACGATAAATAACAATTTTGTAAAATTCACAAAATGTACGAAGTTCCTCAAGAGAACATTTGATAGTATTGAAGTATAAGGACTTTCTCTTTTTCATTAGTTTTAACGCACAGCAACCGTTGAGTATCACTTCCAGAAGTTTCTCATCACATTCAATTATTTTTGAAAGAGACTTGTTGCTAATTCCCTTTTTATTAGCAATTAAATGACTGAAAACACCTAGCTCGTGAGCGGTATTCATGATATGAAAAGCTTGCGGACCCAAGCTTATTCTTTGTATTCTTTTTAAACTTAGTAAACGTTTTATTTTTTGAAGCATAGTTTAATTATTAGATGTCATTAAGAGTGTGTTCAAATTTTTGTTCATACATGTTTTGAAATCCTAATTAATTATTCCTTATTTGAAGGAAAAGAGAAAAAGTAAATAATAGAGGTGGGATCGCTAGGTAAAATAACTGAAGATTAAATTCATTATATGCCCAGTGTTCTAGAATTACACCAATATATATCGCCATCATAACTAAAGCACTATGAGATGATGCCCAGAATACAATATTATTTGATGTATTTTGATCATGAGAAGCTATATTTTTAATCCGGAAATACTGCCATATTGCAATTGGAAATGTTAGAAGAACTGAAAAAAATAGGATAGGCGAAATATTAAAAATAAAATAGAGTGGTAATAAAATGAAATACGCAAAAATATTTAGAATTAGATATAAATAAATGGTTCGTTTTCTCCCTATTCTAACAGGTATTGTTACTTTGCTTACCTTTTTATCTCCTTCATAATCTGAAAGATTCATAATCATCATGCGTGCCATTTGAATTAAAAAAGCTGGTAATAACATAATGAATAGCTGTTTTGGGATATTACCAGTTTGAATTGCGAGAACGGTAAACGGCACAATAAAAGTTAGTACAATTGCTACACCAATCTCGCCAAATGAACGATAATTTAATTTAATGGGGGGGGCTGTATAAAACCAAGCGATAAAAAGCCCCGTAGAAATAATTAGTTTACTAATATAGTTAGGCATTAGCATAACTATAATTAGACCTATTAGTAAACAACTAATTCCTGAGTTTATAGCTATTTTAGGTTTCAGTTCACCGTTTACCAATACTCGGCTACCACCTGTCCATTTGGTATATAATTCATTGTTTCTATCGGCATTTAGATCATAGAACTCGTTTATAAAATGTGCCATTAGATGCGTACACCATGAAACCACAAGGCCTAAAAAATACAGTTTTAGATTAATTTCTTGATCGCATTTTAGAATTACATAGGTTATTCCAAAATGATATATTAAACCACTATAAACCAAATATTTTGGTCGAGCGAGTTTCACATAACTCTTCCACTTTGAAGATGTAATCATTCTTTGTATTAATTAAATCATAAATCTATAAAAAACAGATAGGTAATAATATACGGTTTTTTTTGTAATCCAGATCTTTAAAAATTATATTCTAAAATGGTAAAACCCTAGATTTAAGGGTTAGTTGTAATAAAGTAGAAAGGGTAAATCCGGAAAATATTTAAAAGAAAAGGGTTGAATTTAATTATTTGGTTTATGATGATCTTCTAAATACCTTGTAAAGTATAGAAATCTTATATTCATGAGTTTTACTTGTCTTATAATTACAATCACTATTAAAATTAATTAATGCTCGAGGAATAACACCCTTGAGAATAAGAGCTAATAACTACTTGATAATGGGATGCCGCTAAAGTGTTTATTTTTATTCATAGTAGTTAGTCTGTAATAAAACCAGAATACTAGAAAGTGGAAAATTTATTAAAAATTCCTGTTTTAAAAAGGGAATCAGCCATTAATAATTTTATTATTTGCATAGTATATGTAATAGGAGCCTACTGCAATAATTAATGTTGCTAAATTAACAAATACAATGGCTACTATTTTAACCCATTTTTGAACTTTAAAGTTTTTTGATTTTCTAATAATAATTTCGGCAATTATTAAATTAGGGATATAAAATAAAAAATCCATTAAAATGTCAAATACGCCACTAAAATCTTCTGAATGTCCTATTCCATCTGTCAAAACAAACCAAAAGCCATAATTCATTCTATAGATCCAAGATCCAATGGCTAATGCAAACAGACGGATAGCCCAAGCATTATGCTTGTCTATACTTCTAGTAACAGCAAATTTTATAGTAAAAAAGGCGCATATAAACATTAAAACACCGTATAAGCCAAATGCAATATCCATTAGCAAACCACCTTCTGTTCCTTTTAATAAGATAAATAATAAGCCCCCTATTGCTGAGATGAAAGATGCTATTATATATATTCTTCCAGTAATTCTATGAAATTTTGGATACCGTAATCTTATTTTATTTATAAATTGAATACAACCTAAAATAAGTAAAATTGCTCCCGTTAAAAAGTGGAGTCCTATCCCAAAAGTCGCGATTTTATGATCATCAGGAGTGTATAAATTGGGAAGAATTACATTCCATCTTTCCATGTCAGTATCAATCAAGGCAAAAGCGTAATTGGCAATAATAAAAAATGCAAATACTGTACTGCTTAACCATACGGTACCGACCAAAAAATTGATAGAATATTTTAAAAAAGTATTCATTTTTATAGTTAAAATTTAATTCATAGCTAATATACAATGCTTTTTTATGTTTAAAACACCTTGATAATAAAGTATTTATACCAATAATACTAAAATTTAGTGAGCTAGAATTAACACAGCTTTTGAATCGCAAATTAACATATTCTAATAGCTTCTTTTTAAAACATGATGATAATATTTTGTACTCCAAAAGAAGTATGTGTAAGAAAAACCCCTTTAAGCATACAAAGTCTATCTAATTAGTTAGAAAAGAATTATCTATTTTAATAAACCACGCCATAGGGCAACATTTTTTTTGATTTCGTAGAATAGAAAAAGCCAAAGAGATCTTAAAAGATGCTACAAAAAAAGCTTGCGGTACTTTAAATAGTATACAGGAACAACCCTTACTTTATAACGAAAAAATAATATCTAAGTTGTTATTTTAAAAATCTTTATCAGCATAAAAAGTAGTGAAAAATTATTCAAGCAAATTATTTTTATACTATTTTGACTATATTAGTTATAAATTATTTTATATGTATATAAAATTTATTCTCTTTATTTGTTTTATTCTTTTTACAGGATATACAGGTATAGCTCAAATTAATTATATTGAATTAACAGATAATACTTCTTCAAAAAGTAAAATCATCCAAGAACATAAAAGAATAATTCTGGAAACCAGTTCTGGATTGAAAATTAAAGGAAAGTTTACCATTTTAGATGCATCTTCTATTCAAATAAAAAATACGGTTATAGCACTAAAGGATATTGTTTTTTTAAGAAGAAAAACAGTTTTAGGAAATACTATAGGCTGGATTTTTACGGGAGCTTCTGGAGTAACGGCTTTAAGTACTCTAAGTATAGCCCTTAGTAGTAGTCCAGAATTTGCAGTTACCCCTTTAGTAGTTTCAGGAATATTGTATACAACAGGTAGCATTTTTAGAAATCAGCCAAAATACAGTACAAAAAAATGGTCTATAAAAAATCGAATAACAAAAAATAATGAATATTACTCCAATTAAAATAACTATTACATTACTAATTTGCTTAATAGCAACATCATTTGCATTCTCGCAAGGGCGTTATATACGTCTAGAACATAAATCTAAAGAAAAAATCAAAATTTTTAATGAAGGTAAACGTTTAAAAATAAAAACTATCGACGGTAAAAAATTTATAGGTAAATTTTATATCATTAACGAAAACACAATACAAATTAAAGATCAAAAAATTGCATTAAATACTATAAAAAAAATCAGAAATCGCCCTTATATTTATGCTATTGCAAGCATCGGTGTAATAATAGTAGGTTCCACTGTAATAATTTTAACACCTTTATTGGCTGCATTTACCGGAACCACCACCACAGCTGGTATAACTATAGGAACTAGCATCGTAACACTTGGCATATTTTCTCATGAAATCTTCCCAGAGAATAAAACAAGTAAATGGCGTTATACCATAGTCATCAATTAAATAGAATCAAATTAAAACATATTATTCTAAAAATACAGTACAAAATTAGTTTTAATTCTAAATCTTCCTTCAATACTACATTTAAAAAATATACAGGAACTACCCCTACTTTATACCGAAAAAACAACTCATAATCAACAACTTATAAAAAAGTCGAACGTTTGCTAAAATAAAGTCGAACTCATTTCTAAAAAGAAAAGGGTTCGACTTTTTTCTTTCGGTCGCACAAGAACGGTACCCATAAGATATTTGCTTCAAATAAATATTTAAAATACAATCTTATGAAAACGATCTTATTATCTACACTATTATTCTTTAACATTATTTGTTTTGCACAAAACAATACTAAAAATCAGAAAACACAATTTGATGCTTTAAAAACCAATCTTAAAGAACTAATGACAGCACGAAACCTAAACGGATTTAGTTATGTTATTTTTGAAAACTATAAAATAATACATACAGAAGTTTTAGGAATTAAAGCTAAAGGTTCTCCTGAAAAAATTGCTCCTAATACTGCTTTTAGTACGGCATCTATTTCAAAACCTATTACTGCATTATTATGCGCACTTTTAGAAGAAAAAGGTTTGTTAGATTTAGATGCTCCAATTGTTCCTTACCTAAAAGGCTGGAAACTTCCTAAAAGCCATTTTACTAAAAACACTCCAGTTACATGGAAACACCTTCTATCACATACTGCAGGAACAAGCCAACATGGTTTTGCAGATTTTTATGAAGGAGACACCATACCAACCATCATAGAAAGCTTACAAGGGAAACTTCCTAGATATGATAAAGAAATTGAATTTTTATTTGAACCTGGTACAGACTGGAAGTATAGTGGCGGTGGGTATGTTATTATTCAATTAGCATTAGAAAATCACTTTAAAAAGTCTATTGCGCAACTAGCTAAAAAATACATTTTTGATCCCTTGCAGCTAAAAAATACTTCAATGATACAGCCAAATGAAAAAGGTTTTTTAACGAATGTTGCCAAAGTACATGATACAGATGGTACTATTATTAAAACAGGCTTACCGATAACACCACAGGTTACCACATCCGGGATGTGGTCTACTCCTTCTGATTTGGCTACCATATGGATAGAAATACAAAATGCATTACAAAATAAAAACAACACAGTAATATCTCATAAAGTAGCAAAAAGAATTACTGATATCGTTTCTATAAAAACTTCTGGTGGTGCTGGTATGGGATTAACAAGAGCATTTGGCTTTGGCAATATAGATTGGTTTAGCCACAATGGTTCTAATACTGGCGTAGGTGGAGATGTTTATGGAACTATGACTGGTGGTAATGGCTTTGCTTTTTTAGCAAATGGAGAGAAACCAAACAGATTTCCAATACTCGCTTTAGCAAGAAAGGAAATTATACAAATCATGAATTGGGGAAATAAAATGAATCCTGCAAAAATTAAATCAATCCCATCAACATTAATAACAGCAATTGAAGGTGATTATATCGATTTTTTATACGGTGAACAAGGGATTACCTCTACTATTATAGCTCAAGACAATAAATTATATCTAAAATCTTTAATATTTCAATTTTTTCTTGGAAAGGCGCAAAGTGAGATGGTGTACTTAGGAAACAACACCTTTAAAATTATAGACTTCCCTAACTATATTCAATTTAATCTAGACGATAATAAACTCACTGGTTTCACATTTTTTAGAGAAAAGTCTAAAAAACATGCTGTCACCGTAGCAATCGATAGTCTTAAAATACACTAATCAACTACGCATTTATTATCACTCTATAAAATAACATATTATGAAACATATCATCACACTTATCCTTTTTGTATTACCAACTCTAGTATTATCACAAATAGAAGTAACTGGAACCATTAAAGACGATCTTAGCGCTATAGCTTGGGCAAATGTGGTGCTAACTTCTTTAGAAGGTGAAATTGTTACTGGTAGTACTTCTGATGAAGACGGTAATTTTAAATTGACAGCTAATGCTGGTTCGTATTCTTTATCAATTAGTCATTTAGGTTATACAGATTATCAAAAAGAAATCACTTTAAAAGAAAATATAGCCTTAGGAACTATTGTTTTAGAAGAAAGTGCCAACAATTTAGATGAAGTAGTGGTTTCTTATCGAAAAAAGCTAATTGAGCAAAAAACAGATCGGATTGTTTTTAATGTAGCAAACAGTATTGCTGCTAGTGGTGGTGACGCATTAGATGCTTTAAAATTAGCCCCAGGCTTAAGTGTGCAAAATGGAACTATTAGCATCTTTGGAAAAGGCGCTACACAAGTAATGGTTAATGACAGATTATTGCCAATTACTGGAGAAGAGCTTAGCAATTATTTAAATGGATTGGCAGCTGATGACATTCAAAAAATAGAAGTCATTACTAACCCTCCTGCTAAATATGATGCCACAGGAAACGGGGGTTTAATAAATATTATCCTAAAAAAGGGAGCAAAAAACTCATGGAAAAATACAACAACTGCTGTTCATAATATAGATGGGCTAAATTATACTACGTTAAGAAATAACTTATTGTACAACAAAAATAAACTGAGCCTTTCTTTTGCGCTTAATGCCACTAAAGGAAATATAAAAGGTATTGAAGATTTCACTGTATTTTATCCAAATAATACTTGGAAAATTGATATAGATGGGAAAGATAAAAGAGATGCCTTTTCTGGCAGATTAGCTTTAGACTATGACATTACAGATAAGACAACTCTTGGAATACAATATGCTGGGAATAAAAGAAACCCCGACATTACAGACAGAACAGTTTCTAGCATCTTTAATGCAAGTAACCAAATAGACTCGCTTTTGATTAATAATGGTGTAAAGCGAGAAGAAATTATAAGCCATACCCTAAACGCACATATGGTGACCAAATTAGATACTACTTTAGGTAAAAAATTATCTTTTGATGTAGATTACTTCACTTATGATTCTGACAGTAGCAGAGATTTTATCACCGAAACTTTTAATGCAAACAATGAATTTATGAATATTAATTTAACCGCATTAACTACTGCTAAGCAGGTTATAGAAAATTATAGTTTTAAAGCAGATATGGAGCATCCGTTAGAAAAAGTTAACCTGGCATATGGTATTAAAGCAACAAGCATAAAAAGTGCAAGTGAAATTGCTTTTTTTAATAGAAACTCTGGTATGTCTGTATTAGATACAAATATCTCTAATTCTTTTGAATATACAGAAAACATACAAGCTGCTTATATCAATGGAAATGCAAAATTAAATGATAAAGTACAGCTGCAATTGGGTTTACGGTTTGAGGCTACACAAACAGAAGGTTTTTCGCTTAATCTAAATCAAACAAATGAGAATAATTATTCAAAATTGTTTCCAACGGCCTACTTAGCATATGAAAAAGATGAAAACAATTCTTTTTCTTTTAACTACGGAAAGCGTATTCAAAGACCGCAATTTAACCACTTAAATCCATTTAGAGTGTTTGTAAGCAGTAATACGTTCAGTGAAGGAAATCCTTTTCTTCAACCTACATTTAATGATAATTTTGAGTTGAAACATACTTATAAGAATAATTTAAACACTAGCCTTTTTTACAGTATCAGATCTGATGCTTCTGGAGTTATATTTACTTCTGATGTAGAAACGAATACGCAAATTGTTACCCGAGAGAATTTCTTTAAGCAACATACCATCGGAATTAATGAAAATTATGTTTATGATAAAATCAGTTGGTTACAGAGTCAGAATAACTTTGGATTACTCTATACAAAAAGCACCTTTACAAAAGCTTTTGATGCTACTCCGCAAAATGGATTTTCATATATTATTTCTTCTAACAATAGTATTTCTTTAAATAAAACCACCAAACTTCAAATAGATGCAAGTTATAACTCAGCTGCACAATCAAATTTATTTACATTAGGAGATACTTTTAGCTTGGACCTTGGTTTTAGAAAATCGTTTTTAGCAAAAAGTCTACAATTCTCTGTAGTAGTAAAAGATATTTTCAACACTTCTAGTCTAAATAATTTAGCATCTACGGTAAATGGTATTAGACAGGTGTATGGACAAAGTAGAAATAATAGATATGTTCGTTTTTCATTGAGCTATAACTTTGGAAATAAAAAAGTAAATGTAAAAAGTAGAAAATATGGTAATGAAGATGAAATTAAAAGGGCAAACTAATTATGATTTTATTAGATTAACAAGTAGAGGCTATCTGAAAAAGCATTCAGAAGCCTCTGTGTATATTTAAAGTTATAATACTAATAACTTAAATAAATAATCATTAATTACAATTTAGACTCAAGTTAGTATAGGTTATTCTATCATTAGTTCCTTCATACCTTTCGTCTTGATGACTAAATTCAACAGAAAAAGAAAAAGATCTTAATCTTCTACTAGAATAATAAGGCCTATATGATTTTTCACTTCCACTAACTAAACTTGTTTGACGAAAACCTATTGCTCCTCTGTGTTTTTTATTTTGCCAAAAGTTATTACCAACTGTCTTAAGACCTATATTTATGAAGTCGGCAATTCTTCTTCTTTTAATTTTGCTCTGCAAAGAATTCAAGAATCCAGCTTTCTGATACGTGATTTTGGCATCAATTAGTAAATTTCCAGTAGTTGTGACCTTTCGCTTTGAACAATATCTCCTTCTTTCTGCTAAACTGAGTGGTTCATCGGTACCATCTATAATATCTAAAATATTATCATAAATACTATATTTTTTAATACTCTTATTTAATAACTTTGAGTTTTTAGATATAGCAGGGGTAACTTCAACTGTTTCATTTAATACATCTAACTTAAAAATATTTCCTCCAATTTCAATTTCTCCTTTTGAATTTATCAAAGTAGCTAATAGATCATCAACAACTCCTATACTTTCTCTCTCATTTTCACTTAAACTTAGCCTCATTGAAGTGAAATTTAGAGAATCTTCCCACTCCTTAAATTGTTTTGAATTTTTAGATCCTAAATATTCTAACGATTTATCATAATCTTCTCGAGTTGGGAAAGAAAGCATATTGTTCTTAACTTCAACACTAAAATCGTATACTAACTCAGCTTGCTCAATTTCTTGTGTAATAACTTCTTCTCTATCACAACTATTCAATACTATAAATGTAAAAAATAGTAATGTCAAAAATTTATATTTGTTTTTCATTTTATGTCCTTTTAATTTGTAAATAATTCAATTTGTAATTTTCTACGTTTTGAGGAGACTTATTCTAAATAAACACTTCCTCTGTTGATTTTTAAGTTCTATTTCATTAGCTTTTGTTTTAATTAATTTTACTTGCGAGGTAAATTTTGAAACTTTCAACAGAGGTGTTTTTAAATTAAAAATACTTCGAAAATTTAATCTAAAAAAATATTAACGTTGTTTTTTTTCTATAATTTTTAATTATTAAAATAATAATGTATAAATATAATTATATTTTATCTAATTTTATAATAAAAATTCTATATTATTAACAATAAGATATTTAATATGATAAAAAATTATCGATGGTAAACAAATACTAAATTCATTTTTTAACAATTCTATTTTGATGAATTCAAATCGTTTTAAAATTTATACAGAAATTCATTTTTTTTAAAATTCAGGATTGGATATAATTGAAATATTCAAAATTTCATCAAAAATGAAAAAATACTACAGGGAAATATCTTTTATTTCAATTTATTTTCATTTATGTAATGGTAAAAATTAAAATAAGCTAAAATTATATCAACAAATTAAATAATCAATAAAAAAAGAGACCAATTTGAGTCTCTTTTTTGCTATAAATCCTTAAAAATATGAGTATTTCAACGAATTTTAACCTTCTTTAACACCTAAACACTAGCTTATTCACTTAGTGTTAACAAAATTCATTTTTTAACATCGTAAATAATTGTATTTTTACCTCTTAACTTACTATATAATGGGCAAAATTATTGCTGTTGCGAATCAAAAAGGTGGAGTAGGTAAAACAACTACCACTGTAAATTTAGCGGCGTCTTTAGGTGTTCTAGAAAAAAAAGTTCTCCTTATAGATGCAGACCCCCAAGCGAATGCTACATCTGGGCTAGGTATAGATGTAGATGGAATTGAAATAGGAACCTATCAGTTGTTAGAGCATACTAAAACTGCTGAAGAAACGATCATTACTACCACTTCCCCAAATGTAGATCTAATTCCAGCTCATATAGACCTTGTGGCTATAGAAATAGAATTGGTAGATAAGGAAGAGCGCGAGTATATGATGAAAAAAAGCATTACGCATCTTAAGGAAAAATATGATTATATTCTTATAGATTGTGCGCCATCATTAGGTTTATTAACTTTAAATGCACTCACCTCAGCAGATTCTGTAATTATACCCATACAATGTGAGTATTTTGCTTTAGAAGGTTTAGGAAAACTACTAAACACAATTAAAAGTGTACAAAAGATCCACAATGCAAATTTAGATATAGAAGGCATGTTACTTACGATGTACGACTCTAGATTACGCCTTTCTAATCAGGTAGTAGAAGAAGTGAACAAACACTTTAATGATATGGTTTTTGATACTATAATTCAAAGAAATGTTCGTTTAAGTGAAGCGCCAAGTTATGGTGAAAGCATTATAAAATATGATGCAAGCAGTAAAGGTGCTGCCAACTATTTAAACTTGGCTAATGAAGTATTGAAGAAAAACAAGGAAACTGTATAATGGCGAAAGCAACAAAAAAACAAGCTTTAGGGAGAGGTTTATCGGCCTTATTAAAAGACCCAGATAATGATATTACTTCTGCATCAGATAAAAATGCAGATAAAGTAGTTGGTAATATTATTGAGTTAGAATTAAGTTTGGTGGAAGTAAATCCATTTCAACCACGTTCAAATTTTAATGACGAAGCTTTACAGGAATTAGCCTCTTCTATTAAAGAGCTAGGAGTAATACAACCTATTACAGTTCGTAAATTAGAATTTAACAAATACCAACTGGTGTCTGGGGAGCGCAGGTTTAGAGCCTCTAAACTAATTGGCTTAGAAACGATACCTGCATATATCCGTATAGCAAACGACCAAGAATCGTTGGAAATGGCACTTGTAGAAAACATACAACGCCAAGATTTAGATCCTATTGAAATTGCATTATCTTACCAGCGTTTAATTGATGAAATACAGCTTACTCAAGAAAAAATGAGTGAGCGTGTTGGGAAGAAACGTTCTACAATTACTAATTATTTACGTTTATTACGATTAGATCCTATTATACAAACAGGTATCCGAGATGGTTTTGTAAGCATGGGACACGGTAGAGCTTTAGTAAACATTGATGAAAAAGACGATCAGATAAATTTATACGAAAAAATTATTAGCGAAAATTTATCGGTTCGTGATACAGAACAAGCGGTAAAAGAATATCAAAATCCTAAAAGCACCACTACTGCAAAATCTAAAACGCAAAACCCCGCTTTTATAGAAGATAGCATTGCAGATTTCACAAAACACTTAGCCGTTAAAGTAGAAGCAAAAGCTTCTTCAAAAGGAAAAGGAAAATTGGTCATTCCTTTTCATTCAAAAGAAGAATTTGACCGAATCAAAAAATTAATTTTAGGTGCGTAAAAATATTATTTTACTACTATTCTTCCTTACTCTTTTTGTAGGTTTTGCACAAGAAACTAATGAAACTACAACAGGTAAGGACGTAGCACTAGATTCTGTTCAAACCAATTTAAAAAAAGAAGGTATTGTTGTACAAGATTCTTCTATCCTAAAAAAAAGAAAAAAGATAAATCCTCTTGCCCCTAGTAAGGCTGCATTTTATTCAGCAATTTTTCCGGGCTTAGGCCAAATATACAACAAGCGTTATTGGAAAGTACCCTTAGTTTACGGAGCTATAGGAACAGGTATTTTTGTTTACAGCACAAACAATTCTAATTATAAAAGAGCTAGAAGGGCTTTTAAACTAAGACAAGCGGACTTACCAGACCCAGATCCATTAACTGCTGATAGAAACTTTGACATACTGCAAAGAACACAAGAAAACGCCCAAAGAGATCGAGATTTAGCACTATTAGTAACTATAGCATTATATGCCTTAAATGTTATAGATGCCAATGTAGATGCGCATTTAAAACAATTTAATGTAGATGAAGATCTAAGTTTAGATTTTAAGCCCTACTTAGATTATAATGAAATTACGGCCAGACCTAATTATGGAATGGCCTTAACCATAAAATTTTAAAAATGAATATTGCCTTATTTGGATACGGTAAAATGGGAAAGATGATTGCGCAATTAGCAGAAAATCGGAACCATACCATTGTAGTCAAAATTGATGTTGAGCATACTGAGATTGATTTTTCTGTTATAGATGTAGCGATAGATTTTAGTCAACCTGATGCAGCTTTTAATAATATAAAGATGTGTTTAGAAAATAATACTCCTATTATTTCTGGAACAACTGGCTGGTTAGACAAATATGATGACGCAATTACATTGTGTAAACAACATAATGGTGCCTTTATTTATGCTTCTAATTTTAGCTTAGGTGTAAATTTGTTTTTTGAATTAAATGATTATTTGTCTAAGATGATGGCAAATATTGATGAGTATGCTGTTGCTATGGAAGAAATTCATCATACCCAAAAATTAGACGCACCAAGTGGTACAGCCATCACCTTAGCAGAAGGTATTATTAAGAATACAAAATATGCAAACTGGGAATTAGATAAGGCAGCCGAAAACAATATCCCAATTGTAGCAAAACGTATAGAAGCAGTACCTGGCACGCATACAATAAATTATTCTAGTAGTGTAGATGCTATTGAAATTAAACATACAGCACATAATAGAGAAGGTTTTGCTTTAGGAGCTATTGCCGCAGCCGAATGGATTATCGGGAAAAATGGTGTCTTTACAATGAAAGACGTTTTAAACATTAAAAAATAATATTCGCTTAAAATATAGTACATATGTCAGGAAAGGAATGGATTTTATTTATACTACTTGTACAAGTAATTCACTTTTTAGGAACTTGGAAATTATACGTTAAAGCAGGCAGAAAAGCATGGGAAGCGGCAATACCTGTTTATAATGCTATTGTATTAATGCAAATCATAAACAGACCAAAATGGTGGGTAATTTTACTTTTTATCCCTATTATAAATCTATTAATGTTTCCTGTAATATGGGTAGAAACCATACGTAGTTTTGGAAAAAACAGTTTACTAGATACTTGGTTGGTAATTCTAACTTTGGGTTTTTACACCTATTATGTAAATTATGCTTTAGATGTAAAATATATAGAAGGTCGTAGTATTGAACCTAAATCTGGTGCCGGAGAATGGGTAAGCTCTATCGTTTTTGCTATTGTAGCAGCTAGTATTGTACACACCTATTTTATTCAACCCTACGTAATCCCAACAGCTTCATTAGAAAAGACATTATTAATAGGTGACTTTCTTTTTGTAAGTAAATTTCATTATGGTGCAAGAACTCCTATGACCACTATTGCCGCTCCTATGGTGCATGACACGCTACCGCTTTTAGGCGTAAAATCGTATTTAAACAAACCGCAATTACCATATTATAGATTACCAGGTTTTAAAAATATAAAACGAAATGAAATTGTAGTGTTTAGCTGGCCGGCAGATACGGTACGACAGTTTTTTATCCGGGAAAAAGGAGTAAAAAAACCTATTGATAAAAAATCAAATTACGTAAAACGTTGTGTTGGTATTCCTGGGGACACCTTGTCTATCATGAATGGTTATATACACATTAATGGGAAACAAACAGTTTTACCCGATCGTGCAAAACCACAATATTTTTATACATTAACCGCTAAAAAAACATTAGAAAATACTGAAATAAAAGCTGTAGGGTTTGACGATCTTGTTGGTGATGTAGTTAGAATTCCTAAAACTTCTATATTACAAGAGAGAGATGCTAAAAACATTATTGAAAATGGCACTAATTTTCTTAAAATAAAAACTGATAGCATTTTCAATTATTATTTAAATCCAAAAGAGCCAAGATTACGCCCAGATATTCTTTCATACCTTTCAACTAAACTTAAAGCTCGGAGTGTAAAGAACATGAAAGTTTTTAACCTTACAGATAAAGAAGCGGAAGGGTTTGTTGGCAAACATGGTATAGTATCTGTTAAAAAAATTCTTCGTGAAGAAAAGAACGCTTCTATTTTTCCTCAAAATAATGCTTATACAGGAACTATAGATAATTTTGGTCCTATTTATATTCCTGAAGCTGGTAAGACGATCTCTTTAAACATAGGGAACCTTCCGTTGTATAAAAAGATTATAACAGAGTACGAAAAAAATACACTGAGCACCTCTGGTAATCAAATAATGATAAATGACGAAATTGTTACTTCATATACCTTTAAACAAGATTATTATTGGATGATGGGCGATAACAGACACAGATCTGAAGACAGTAGATACTGGGGTTATGTGCCTGAAGACCATATTGTAGGAACGCCAATTTTTATTTGGATGAGTATCGGCAATTTTGACCAAGGCATAGGAAATTGGGGTATCCGCTGGGATCGGGTTTTTACCACCGTTAATGGAACAGGAGAACCCACCTCATATTTCAAGTATTTCTTAATGTTATTAGCGGGTTATTTTGTTTTTGATTTCTTTAGAAAGAAACAAAAAGCGAAGAAAAAAAGTGATTCTTAAAATCTAAAATATGTTTTTATGGAGTTACTTATCCATCCTGGTTACTTTCTTAATATAGCAAGTTTTGCTGCCTTAACTCAACATACAGTTTGTTGGGAAACTTCTGGGAATTACCAAAAACAGAGTTATAGAAATCGATGCTATATCGCTAATGACAGGGGAAAGCATATCTTAACAATTCCTATTAAACACCTAGGAGGTGGCAAAAACAAGCAAACTTACGCTAATATCAAAATAGATAACGATTATAAATGGCAACGCCAGCATTGGAGAACATTACAAACAGCCTATAGAACTTCTCCATTTTTTGAATTTTATGAAGATGAAATAGCGCCCTTATACGAGCAAGAATTTAATTCTTTGTTAGACTTTAACCTTAAAGCAATTGAAGTCATATATGATTGCCTACAAATAGAATTTCCAAAAAAACAAACGAGTATATATCATAAACAACCAGAGACTACTATTATTGATGCTCGCTTTTTAATTGATGTGAGACAAAAAACAACATACCATCAAGAAAAGTATGCACAAGTTTTTGATGATCGGAATGGTTTTATTGAAAACTTAAGTATTCTAGATCTTGTTTTTAATGAAGGAACAAATGCACTAACTTATTTAAAAAGTTTAAAACTAGATTTTTTGAATGCTTAGATGGTGTATTCATTACGGAATTCATTTTTTAATCCCATTTATAATAGGTTTTATTTTCTTTAAAGAGAATAGAATCAGAGTTATTTTAATTTTACTAGCCGCTATTGTTATTGATTTAGATCATCTTTTAGCAACTCCAATTTTTGATCCGCAACGATGCAGTATTAATTTTCACCCCTTACATACCTATTGGGCCATTGCTTTATATACCAGCTTACTATTCTTTAAAAAAACAAGAATTTATGGCATAGCATTATTATTGCATATAGTAGCTGATTCAGCAGATTGTTTCTTTATTATTCATTCAGAAATCTAATGAAGTCATAACAGGAAAGTGATCTGACAATTCTATATCATAATTTTTATGCGCAATGACTTTTATTTTTGGATCAACTAAAATAAAATCTATTCGTACTGGGTAGTATTTAAAATTGTACGTTTTACCGTAACCTATTCCTTTCTCAGAAAAAGTATCTTGTAAATTTCCTTTTACAGTATAATACACATTAGAATACTGACTATTATTAAAGTCGCCACAAACAATGATTTTATGGGTTGTGGTTTTCATATGCTTTTCCACTATCGCTGCATGCTCTTGTTGTTTTTTAAAAGATTGTGTCAATCGACCATACAGGTGATCAGATTTTTCATTTAAAATTTCACGATTGGGAGCAATACTTAAGGATTGTAGGTGAACACTATATACCCGTATGGTATCATTATAATATAGAATATCTGCAAAGATTGCATTATTTCCATGACCCCTATTATGAAACTTTAGTGAGCCGCTATTAATAATTTTATATTTAGAATAAATGGCCTGTGTTAAAAAATCATAACCTTTAACGGGGTTTATAAAACGATAAGGGTAGTGAGAGAATTTTTGATCCATAGCAGTATTATATTCCTGAAAACATAGAATACCTGGATTTTGTTCTTTTGTAAAATCAATAAACTTATTCCCATATGTTCTATCCGAGTATTTTTTCACATTATAAAACCCGCGCACATTATAACTCATTACCCGCAAACTTTCATCAGTAATTTGCGTTTCAGATAAACGAAACATCACAAAAGAGCCTAATACTAAGTATGCAAGCAATAACATTGAAAAGGATACTAAAAATTGTTTTTTCCACAGTAAAATATAAAAAACAACAAAAACGCTATTGATCAAAACTAAAATGGGAACAGATAAACTTAAAAAAGTAATAGGCGGGAATGTTGTTGCAGAAATATAGGGCGCAAAACAAGCAAAAAATAAAAGTATAGCAAATAAAATGTTGATTAGAAAAATGAACCTCTTAAAAAACTTGACAATCCATTTCACAGCATCTATTTTTTACCTGCTTTAAACAAAAAGTCTTTTTCTTCTTTAGAAAGGCTCTCATAACCAGACTTGCTAATTTTATCTAATATCGCATCTATTTTACGTTGATGACTCTCCTTTTCATAATTTACAACTTTAGTTCTTTTTGCTGTCTTTGTTTTCCTGTATACGGTTTTTAGAGGGGCTTTTTTTTCTTTTTTAAAGATATTAGCTACTGCATCTAGAAGAGCAGAAAACCAAGCTCCAATATCTTTTCCTTTTGCCAACTGATTTGCATAGTAATACCCAATAAATGCACCGCCTAAATGTGCAATTCTACCTCCTATATTCTCATCATAACCAATTTGGATTAAATCAATTAAAACAAAAAAAGCACCGATATACCAGAGTTTTACATTAAAAAAAATGAGTCTAACCTCTTGATTTGGAATATAAGTACATATAAAAATAAGTACGGCTGTAACTCCAGCAGATGCTCCAATTAATACTGCATTTGTATCTACTAAATTTGGAAATACATTATAGCTTATTAAAAACAGAAGCCCTCCTAATAAAACACCTAAAAAATATACATTAATTAATTTTCGGTCTCCAAAAAGATTTAGAAAAATTTTTCCAGAAAAGTATAAAGCCACCATGTTCCATAAAAGATGTCTAAAGCCCCCATGAAAAAAAGAATAGGTAACAATAGACCAGGGTTGCGAAGCAAAATCTACTATTTTTTTTGGAAGGTGAAACCAAGAGCTAATCACATCCATATTTTGGAATAATAATGCATTGAGGAGACCAGCTACAATAAAGACCAATACATTTATGGCTATAAGCTTCTCTGCAATACTTAATCTTGAATAATAATATTTTAAACTAGCCGCCATTTAGTTCCAACGATTCTTATTAAACTGATTTTTTTTCCAATACCACATCATGATAAAGCCAACTAACGCTCCGCCTATATGTGCAAAATGTGCGACTCCAGTAGAATAGTTGCTAAAGCCAAAAAAGACATCACTCACTATTAATATTGGAACAAAGTATTTTGCTTTTACAGGAAAGAGAAAATAAATTAATAATTCAGAATTAGGATAGGTAAAAGCAAATGCTACCAGTATTCCATATACTGCACCTGATGCACCTAACATACTTCCTAAAAAATTACCTTGCAAGTTCCTAGCTATATCATAAAGCTCTTGATTTATTCCTGGTATTCTAGCCACATCTTTTAATAGATATTCTCTTATTTGATCAGAGGTATATCCCATTTCTAAAAAAGTGTCCATTCCTTGCTGAAATTGAAAATAATTATACCCCAATTGCAATAAAACAGCTCCTAATCCTGCAGAAATATAAAAGAATAAAAACTTATTTCTTCCCCATATCTGTTCTAAAGGAGAACCAAACATCCATAAACCAATCATATTAAAAAGTAAATGATATATGATTACGCTTCCATTTTGATCAATAGAAGCATGCATAAACATGTGCGTAATAAATTGCCATGGTTTAAAAAAAGGACTTCCTGGATAATGGAACGCTAAAATATTTTCCAGATCTAAAATATTTTGCTTAAATAAAATTATTGTAGCAATCCATAGAATTACATTAATTATTATCAAATGTTTAACGGTATCTGTTATCCTATTCATCATCTACAAGAATTTTTTATCGATATCATCACCAGTAATGGTAATATAGATTGGTTTGTTAAACGGACTTATTTTGGGTTCTTTACAGGCAAATAAATCGTTTACTAATGCGGTTTGTGAATCAGGATCTAACTGTTCTCCTGTTTTTACTGCTAATGTTTTACTTAATGTTTTTGATAAAATATCTGATTGCGAAAAACTAATATCTTGAGCATCTAATTGGTAATCAGAAATTAATTGATCTAATACCATCCCTACCTCACTTTCTGGAACTAATAATGGAACTCCTATAATTTCTACAAGGTCATCGCTTATACTTTGAAAAGCAAAACCAATTGCAATGAGACTTTCTTTAATTTCTGATATTATAGCAATATCTGTTTTTGAAAAAGACAAACTTAAAGGAAACAATAGTTGTTGACTCACTGCTTCTTTAATGGTAATGTTTTTTAAGAAATTCTCGTATAATACACGTTGATGCGCTCTGCTTTGATCTATAATAACCATTCCAGATTTTATAGTTGTTACGATGTATTTTCGCTTTAATTGAAAAGTAGTACTTGTATTTTCAAAAGACGCTTGCTTGCCCTCAAAAATAGAACCCGTAATAGTATCAGACTCATAACTTACACTACTAAAACCATCTACTTTACTTGCTTTAGATTCTAAACCTACAAACATATTTTCCCAACCTTTAGCACTCTGTTTCTCATAATTAGCACTTCTGTGCTTAGGTTTACTTTGTTCTTCAGTAAAAGGGTTGAATCCAGAATCTACTGTTATTTTAGGAACTTCTACATTTTTATTTTGATATGCATATGGCGTTTCTAAATTTTTATCGTGATCAAAATCTAAAGATGGGACTACATTAAACTGCCCTAAACTATGTTTTACAGCAGATCTTAATAATGCGTACAACGTAGGTTCATCATCGAACTTAATTTCTGTTTTTGTAGGATGTATGTTAATATCTATAGTGGATGGGTCTACATCTAAATATAAAAAATAACCCGGGTGCGTATCGGATTTAATAAGTCCTTCAAAAGCGGCAACTATGGCATGATGCAAATAGGGACTTTTAATAAACCTATGGTTTACAAAAAAGAATTGTTCTCCCCTACTCTTTTTAGCAAATTCTGGTTTACTAATAAAACCTGTAATTTTCACTACCTGCGTTTCCTCTTCTACAGGCACTAATTTTTCATTGGCTTTTGCTCCAAAAATATTTACAATACGTTGCCTATAATTAGATTTTGGAAGATGAAATAATTCGCTTCCATTATTATAAAAATGAAACTTAATGTTTGGGTGTGCCAGTGCTACCCTATGAAATTCATCTGTAATATGTCTAAACTCAACTTGATTAGATTTTAAGAAATTACGTCTAGCCGGAATATTAAAAAAAAGATTCTTTACACTTAGTGAGGTTCCTTTTGGAGTAACAGTAACTTCCTGAGAAATAATTTTGCTCCCTTCTATTTTAAGTTGTACTCCAATTTCATCATCTGCTGTTTTAGTTAATAACTCTACATGTGCAATAGCAGCTATAGAGGCTAAGGCTTCTCCTCTAAAACCTTTTGTATTTAAACTAAATAAATCTTCAGCATTTTTTATTTTTGAAGTTGCATGCCTTTCAAAACACAAACGCGCATCGGTTTCACTCATCCCTTTACCATCATCTACAACTTGTATCAATGCTTTACCACCATCTTTAATAATCAATTTTATGGCATTTGCCCCTGCATCAATTGCATTCTCCAAAAGTTCTTTAACAACAGAAGAAGGGCGTTGTACTACTTCACCTGCTGCTATTTGATTAGCAACATGGTCTGGTAAAAGTTGGATAATATCTGGCATTAATTTAGAAGATCGAGAACTTTAGATAATTTAATAGCAAAATATGCTATTATCATTAAAATTGAAAAAATAACATATAAGCGTATTTTTCTATTCCTATTACTCTCTATACTTTTAACTTTTTTCCAATCATCTCTATAATTTTTCTTCTTGAAATTTAATACTCCCGCTTCTTTTAGCTTTTCTTCTCTTTTAAGCCTTTCCTCTTTCGCTTTTATTAAATTATCAATACGTTCTTTACGCTCATTATAGTAACGAGGAGTATAATTATAGGTATAATTTCTATTAAGTCTGATTAATGTAGGTAATTTCATATTACATCGCTTTTCTCAAAGTTACTTAAAAACAAAAAATATGCCGTAATTGTAATGCTAAAATTTGTTAACAGATTTTACTGTTAAGAAAAGTAATAAAATTTTAAATGTGCTTAGTTACCTAATGCGGCCATTTTAATTGCAGCTATTGCCGCTTCTACGCCCTTATTACCATGAATACCTCCACTGCGGTCTATAGCTTGCTGCAAGGTATTATCTGTAAGTACACAGAAAATTATTGGCGTGTTATATGCTACATTTAAATCTTTTATGCCTTGAGCGGTGGCACTACAAACAAAATCAAAATGTTTAGTTTCTCCTTGGATAACACTACCAATGGCAATAACAGCATCTACTTTTTTACTTCCTGTTTGCTGAACCATTTTCTTAGCACCAAAAACCAATTCGAAACTACCAGGTACCTCCCAACGAGTAATATTTTCTACTAATGCACCGCAATCTAATAATGCAGCTTTAGCTCCTTCAAAAAGCCCTTCAGTTATTTCTGTATTCCATTCAGAAACAACAATCCCAAATCGAAAATTTTTCGCATTTGGGATTGTTGTTTTATCGTAAACCGATAGGTTGTTATTGGCAGTTGCCATTATTTTACATTTTTAGCCATTCCAATTAAAGCATCAATATTATTAGCTTCATTAGATTTTGGAAATTCTTCTTTTATTCTCTCAAAATACGCTAAAGCTTCAGCTCCTTTTTTCATATCTAAAGCGATAATACCTGCTTTGTATAAATATAAAGAAGTATATGCATTTGTAGTTACCGCTATCGCTTTGTTATAATATTCTAAAGCTTCAACAGGCTGATCTAATTGAGCAAAAGCATCACCGATACCTCCTTTTGCTATAGTATTTGTAATATCATCTTCTGCAGTATAATTTCCTAAGTATTCTATTGCTTCTTGATATTTTTGTAAATTTAGGTAAGATGTACCAGCAGCATAAGTTGCTAAATTTGCAGCATCCGTTCCACTATACTCTTCTATAATACTAATAAAACCATATTTACCATTTGCACCTTCTAATGCAGTGTTAAACAAAGAATCTCTTTCTGTAGTGCTTTTTAAAGCCTGATCAAAAGATTGTAATGGGTAATACATCTCATTACTAGCTGTTGCTTCTTTGGGTTGCGCTACAAACTGATTGTAGGCTAAATATCCTAAAACTGCTACTGCTACTACGCCAATTACACCTAAAATATAATTCTGGTTTTTAGACACCCACTCTTCTGATCTAGAGGCACTTTCATCTAAAGTATTAAAAACTTCAGCTGTTGTGCTTTCTTGCTCATCTAACTGTACCTCTTCAGCTTTGTTTTTTGGTTTGTAGCCGCGTTTCTTATATGTTGCCATTATTTAATTTTATTAATCGGGCAAAAATAAAGTTTTTATTGAAAATGGGAAGCTTCTTATTCGTTATTTTTCAATAATTTGCACCTTTGTTTGCTATTGAAACTCAAAAATTGATTGCTAGAGAATGTTTCTTAAAAAATTATCCCTTATAAATTATAAAAATTTTGGTTCAAAAGACCTGGAATTTGATACTAAAATTAATTGTTTTGTAGGGCAAAATGGTATTGGAAAAACAAACATTCTAGATGCCATTTATCATTTATCATTTGGAAAAAGTTATTTTAATCCAGTTGCTACTCAAAATATTAAACATGGCGAAGACTTTTTTGTGGTTGATGGCACTTTTGAAAAAAATGATCGTGACGAAAAAATTACATGTAGCTTAAAAAAAGGTCTAAAAAAAATTATAAAGCGTAATGCTAAAGCTTATGACAAATTATCGGACCATATTGGTTTTCTGCCTTTAGTTATTATTTCTCCATCAGATCGTAATTTAATTTCCGAAGGCAGTGATACCCGACGTAAATTTATTGATGGCGTAATATCTCAATCTGATAAAGAATATCTGCAAACACTTATTAAATATAACAAAGTACTAGGGCAACGCAACTCACTTTTAAAATATTTTGCAGTTAACCAAACTTTTGATGCTACCACATTGAGTGTATATAATGAACAGTTAAATGGGTATGGTACCACTATTTTTAACAAAAGAGTTACTTTTTTAGAACGATTTATTCCTATTTTTAAAGAACAGTATAAAGCTATAGCTGGAGAAAATGAAGAAGTTTCCTTAGCCTATGATAGTAAACTATTAGGCAATAATCTTTTAACACTATTTGAGCAAAATATTAATAAAGACAGAGCTTTACAATATACCAGTGTTGGAATTCATAAAGACGATTTAAATTTTAATATTGAAACCTACCCTATTAAAAAATTTGGAAGTCAAGGGCAGCAAAAATCTTTTTTAATTGCACTAAAACTAGCGCAGTTTCATTTTATAAAAGAACAGTCTAAAACTACACCTATCTTATTATTAGATGATGTTTTTGATAAATTAGATGAAAATAGAGTAAGCCATATCATCCAATTGGTAAATGATGAACATTTTGGTCAGCTTTTTATAAGTGATACGCATGCAGATAGAACTGAAAATGTTGTAAAATCTATTCATCAGTCTTATAAAATATTTAAACTCTAGCTCTTAAAATATTATGCAAAAAAAACTACTCTTTATTTTCCTAAGTCTATTTGCGCTAAGCTGTACTGAGACGATCTCGGAAGAAAAGCTCGTATTATTAAATGGCTATTGGGAAATTGAAAAAGTAATTTTTTCAGATGGTAGTACAAAAGAATATAAAGTTAATCAGGTTATCGATTTTATTAAGATGGAGTATTTAAAAGGATATCGAAAAAAAATGAAACCAAATTTTAATGGAACATACACCACATCTGATGATGCCGATAATTTTACCATCAAAAATACTCAAGATGGCTATGAGATTTTATATGAAGATAATTTTGGAGGAAGAACCGAAAAATTAAAAGCTATTTCTAAAGATCATTTTTCTGTTTCTAATTCAGAAAATATTACGTATACTTATAAAAGATATATTCCTATAAACATTCCCAAATAATGGCAAAAAGACAAAACGATCATATTCCGTTAAGTGAAGCTTTAAAGAATTTTATATCCGAGAATAAGCTCCAGAAAGGTATTGATAAAGTCGATGCCCGTGATGCTTGGGCTAAATTAATGGGGAATGGTGTAAACAACTATACTACAGCAATAGAATTACGCCACCAGACTTTGTTTGTATCGTTATCTTCTTCTGTACTTAGGGAAGAATTAAGCTTAGGCAAATCTAAAATAATACAAATGTTAAATGAAGAATTAGGAAAAGAGGTCGTTAAAAAACTGGTTTTACGCTAACAGTATTAAAAATTAAAAGAAAACCCAAAAACAGCATATGTTGTTTTTGGGTTTTCTTTTTTACTAGGTACGTTACTCTAAAAGCAATTTATATTTTAAGACTAGTATACTTCTCTTCCAGAAAAATGAAAAGCACCTTCTATAGCGGCATTTTCATCACTATCTGATCCATGTACAGCATTTTCTCCCATGGATGTTGCATATAAATTACGAATAGTACCTTCTGCAGCATCAGCAGGGTTTGTAGCACCTATTAAGGCTCTAAAGTCTTCAACAGCATTATCTTTTTCTAAGATAGCAGCAACAATGGGTCCTCTAGTCATAAATTCTACTAATTCTCCATAAAAAGGACGTGCAGCATGTACAGCATAAAAAGCTTCTGCATCTCTTTTACTTAACTGTGTATATTTCATTGCTTTTATGCTAAAACCAGCAGCAATAATTTTATCTAAAATAGCACCAATATGTCCGTTCTCTATGGCATCTGGCTTAAGCATTGTAAATGTTCTATTTGTTGTCATTTCAATAAATTTTGTGCAAAAATAGTTCTTTTCTTAGAACTAACAATAGCTAATAGTTGTATAGCATACTTACAAAAAATTTGTTCTAAATTACCACCATTAGCTTAAATGGAAAGGTTTTTTGAAAACATATAACATAAGAATGCTGCACAACTACTACTCATCATCATAATATGACATAAATAAAATACTTTCATTAAATTTAAATGGGAATAGGTTTTAAACAAAATTAGTATATTATGCATGAGCAATATATTATAAAATAGTATCTTTAACCGCATGAATTTAGCAGAAATTAGTGAGGTAAAAGCATTATTAGAAAAACCTCAAAAAATTGTTATTGTTCCCCACAAAAACCCAGATGGTGATGCTATTGGCTCAACTGTTGCGTTATACCATTATTTAAAAAACAAAAACCAAGACGCTTGCATAGTAAGTCCTAATGATTTTCCCAAGTTCTTAAAATGGATTCCTGGAAGTGAATTTATCTTAAATTTTGAAAAAGAAAATACACAAGCCAAAAGAAAAATAGAAGAAGCTACTCTTATTTTTACTTTAGATTTTAATCATTTAGGGAGAATTGGCCAAGTACAATCGTATTTAGAAGAGGCCGATGCTACTTTTATAATGATAGATCATCACCAAGCCCCATCAGATTACGCCAAAATAATGTATTCTGATACGAGTATGAGTTCTACTTGCGAAATGATTTATAATTTTATTCGTTTTTTAGGTGATACAAATCTGATAACACCAGAAATAGCGAGTTCGTTATATACGGGTATTATGACAGACACCGGTTCTTTTAAATACAGATCTACAACGAGTAAAACACATCAAATTATAGCAGACCTTATCGAAAAAGGAGCAGATAATACTAAAATTCATAATCTTATTTACGATACAAATTCACCTAGTAGATTACATCTTTTAGGCTGTGCGTTAAAAAATATGGTTATTTTAGAAGAATTTAAAACCGCTTATATTACCCTAAGTCAACAAGAATTGGATGATCATAATTTTCAAAAAGGAGATACAGAAGGCTTTGTAAACTACGGACTCACATTAGAAGGGATTAGATTTGCTGTGATCTTTATAGAAAATAAAGAAGAAGGTATCATCAAAATTTCTTTTAGATCTGAAGGCGATTTTTCTGTCAACCAATTTGCACGCAATCATTTTAATGGTGGCGGGCATGATAATGCTGCGGGAGGCAGAAGTGAAATAGCCCTAAAAGATACGGTTACGTATTTTACATCTTTACTTTCTCAATATAAAGAAGCATTAAATAAATGAAAAAGTATCTGCTTATAATGCTATTATCAACTTTTATAGTAAGCTGTGAAGAGCCTACACCAAGAAGACCCATAAGTGCTTCTAAAACTCAGGTTAAAAAATCTAGTGTAGCCCGTAGTAAAGAACTTTTATTGCTAGAAGAAAAAATAATAGAAAGCCTTATTCAAAAAGATTCCATACATCATTATATCCCAACCAATAGTGGCTCATGGTATTATTATGAAATAGAGGATAAAAATTCAGATTACTTCCCAAAAGCTAATGACTTTATTACATTAACGTATACTGTAATGACATTAACTAATGACACTATATACTCAGAAAAAGATATTGGAATAAAAACATTTAGAGTAGATCAACCCAACTTATTCAAAGGATTACGAGATGGGTTTTCGCTTTTAAAAGAAAACGAAAAAGCAACTTTTATTTTTCCTTCCTCTTTAGCATACGGGTATCGAGGTGATGGTAATAAAATAAATCCTAATACTCCTATAAAAGCATCGTTAAAGATATTAGAAATTAATAAAAAATAACCTTAAATTTAAAAATGAAAAAAATGAAAAAAATCAATATTCTGTTTCTTATAGTTGCAGTAATTTTATCTAGCTGTAAATCTGGAAAAACAGATTTAGATGATGGTGTATATGCCAAATTAAATACAACCAAAGGAGAAATACTTATAAAATTAGAACATGAAAAAACACCAGTTACTGTAGCTAATTTTGTTTCTTTAGCTGAGGGTACAAATACTTTTGTAAAAGATGATTACAAAGGAAAAAAATATTATGATGGCCTCATATTCCACAGAGTTATTGATAGTTTTATGATACAAGGTGGTGACCCAACTGGAACTGGAACTGGTTCTCCTGGGTATCGATTTAAAGATGAATTTAACGATTCCCTTTCCCATAAATCAGCAGGTATTCTTTCTATGGCAAATTCTGGTCCTAAAACAAATGGAAGTCAATTTTTTATCACTGATAAAGCCACTACTTTTTTAGATAAAAGACATACTGTTTTTGGAGAAGTAGTAGAAGGTTTAGCTGTAGTAGATTCTATTTCTGTTGTAGAAAAAGGAGAAAGAGATAAGCCTTTAGTAGATGTGGTTATGAATACAGTAGAAATTATTAGAAAAGGGAAAGCAGCGAAACAATTTGATGCGCCAAAAATAATGGCTGACTATTTTGCGGAAGAAAAAATAAGAGAAGCTGAGGCAATAAAAATAGAAGAAAAAAGAGTTATTGATTTAGCAAAAGCAAAAACTCAATTTGTATCAGATATCATTTCTCAGAAGAAAGCGGCTAAATCTTATCCATCTGGTCTTAAGATTTTTTCTATCACTAAAGGAACTGGTGAAAAAACTAAAATAGGGCAAACTGCAAATGTTTTTTATGATGCCTATTTTGAGGACGGAAAACTCTTAGATAGCAATCATGAAGAGCTCTCTATCTTACATAATATGTTTAATGCACGTAGAAAAGCTCAAAAAGGATATGAAGCTACCCCTATGAAATGTAGTATGGATGCCCCATTAATTGCTGGTTTTAAAGAAACCTTATTAACGATGAGTGTAGGAGATAAAGTAAGAGCATTTATCCCTTCGCATTTAGCTTATGGAGAAACAGGGAGAGGGTTTATTAAACCAAATACAGATTTGGTATTTGATATAGAAATTACAGATATTGTGAAATAACTTGTAAAATTATAATTAAAAAACAGTCGTTAAAGTAATTTTAGCGGCTGTTTTTTTATGGGAGTTAATCATAAGAAAGTTAGTAAACAATCACATGATGTATTAACATAATGTTATATTGATTAGGTGTAAAAGAGAAATATTAAGTACATTTATATAAAAAAAAATCTTAGGAAATGTAGTTGATCGAAAGAAAAGCAATATCTCCAAAAAATAAAAGTTATTATAAAAAGAAATAAAAATGCAAAATAAAATATACATATTATTTTTACTCTTTACAATACTATTCAGTTCTTGTCAAAAAGATTCGGTTACTGTCATTAGAGAAGAAACAGAAGAAGTAGCTGAAGATACTACCGATCAGGACACTAATATGGAAGATACTACAAACGAAGATACTGGTGGTGAAGATACCAATACAGATGGTACTGCTGCACCTATGGGTTCTGCTGTTGAAGTATTAGGGCAATTACGTGTTGAAGGCAATAAAATAGTAGATAAAGATAATAACCCGGTTCAATTACGTGGCATGTCACTTTTTTGGAGTCAATGGATGGGACAATTTTACACTAAAGATGCTATTAGATGGTTAAAAGACGATTGGCAAGCAACAATAGTTAGAGCTGCTATGGGAATAGATGAAGGTAATGAAGGCTTTTTATTTTTTCCAGAAAGAGAAAAAGCAAAAGTTTTTGAAGTTATTGATGGCGCTATAGAAGCCGGTATTTATGTTATTGTAGATTGGCATAGCCACAATGCAGAAAATTATACCATGGAAGCTAAAAGCTTTTTTGCAGAAGTAGCACAAAAATATGGTGATGCTCCAAATATTATTTATGAAATATACAATGAGCCTATCAATTCTGATTGGAATACTACCTTAAAACCATATCATGAAGAAATTTTAGCTGAAATTAGAAAATATGACCCTGATAATATTGTGGTTATGGGAACTAGGTTTTACTCCCAAAGAGTAGATGAAGTTATAGGAAATGAAATAAATGATGATAACGTGGCATATACTTTACATTATTATGCAGCTACACACAGAGGAGATTTAAGAGCAATTGCACAACAAGCTATAAACGCTAATTTGGCATTATTTGTAACAGAATTTGGAATAACATCAGCAGATGGGAATGGCGAAATTGATGAAGCAGAATCAGAACTTTGGTGGGATTTCTTAGATGAGCACCAAATTTCTTGGTGCAACTGGTCTATTGCAGATAAAGTAGAAAAATCTGCAGCACTAATGCCTGGAGCAAGTGGTAATGGTGGGTGGCCAGAAAGCCAATTAACCGAATCTGGAAGAATTGTAAGAGCAAAAATGAAAGCTCAAAATCAGGACTTTGAATAAACAAACTAAGGATAAGCCAACAAGGTATTCCTAAGCAAATAACTTTAAAATATCGATTAAAAAATAGCCTTTAAAGATTTCTTTAAAGGCTATTTTTTTATTCAAAATTCGTCAATTCGAGTGCTTCGACCCTAGGAAGAAGTGTATCGAGAATAACGTTTTGGATCAAAAAAAAACTATTCTAGATACAATTTTTCTTCATTTCATTCTGAAAATTCATTCGAATTGACGCTTTTCTTTACTATTTATTTCATTACACAAAACCAGTTTAATTTTTATTTCTTTGGAATGTTATTCAAAATATCTAAAGTAAATTTCCAAAATTTCTGAACCGAAGAAATCTGAACGCTCTCATCTGGAGAGTGTGCTCCTTTAATAGTAGGACCATAACTAATCATATCTAAAGCAGGATAATTTTGTCCTAAAATTCCACATTCTAAACCTGCGTGGCAGGCTGCTATAAGAGGTTCTTCTTTAAATACTTTTTTATACTGTGTTGTTAAAACTTCTAAAATATCAGAATTAGGGTTGGGGTTCCAACCAGGATAATCTCCACTAAAATCCACTGTAAAACCAGCCAATTCAAAAGTAGCCTGTAAAGCCTTCGCTAAATCCATTTTTCCAGAGTTTACAGAAGACCGTGTTAAACACCCAATAGTTATACTTCCATTTTTTACAATAACTCGTGCCACATTATTAGAGGTTTCTACCAAACCTTTTACAGCAGCACTCATCGTATAGACTCCATTATGCGCTGCATACATACTTTTCAGCACCTTACTTTGGACCTCAAGATCCATTACTTTTTCGGGTAGTTGCGTTGCTACAGCTGTAACTTCTAAATGAGGTTCCATAATGGCTAATTCTACTTTAATTAAAGTAATTTCATCAGCTAGCAGCTTCTTAAAAGTGGTATCCTCTTTTTCTGTTATTACTACAGTAGCAATACTTTCTCGGGGAATAGCATTTCGTAAACTTCCGCCATCAATTTCTGCTATATAAATCCCTAGGCTATCAGAAATAGTAGCAAGCAAACGATTCATAATTTTATTAGCATTACCAAGCCCTTTATCAATATCCATACCACTGTGCCCACCTTGTAGACCCTTTACCGTAATTTTATAGGCAACTGCATCAGCAGGAATTGCAATTTCTTCATAATTTCTAGTGGCCGTTACATCTATACCACCTGCGCAACCTATCCCGATCTCATCATCTTCTTCGGTATCTAAATTCAGCAAAATATCACCTTTTAAAACGCCCGCTTTTAAACCCATAGCGCCCGTCATACCTGTTTCCTCATCAATTGTAAACAAGGCCTCTAAAGCTGGGTGTGGTATCTTTGTACTTTCTAACAAAGCCATAATGGCAGCAACACCCATACCATTATCAGCACCCAATGTGGTACCCTTTGCTTTTACCCAGTCACCATCAATATACATTTCAATACCCTGCTGATTAAAATCAAATATCGTATCATTATTCTTCTGATGTACCATATCTAAATGAGACTGTAGGGTAACCATTTTGCGGTCTTCCATACCCTTAGTCGCTGGTTTTCTAATAATAACATTACCAACACTATCCGTGAAAGTTTCTAAATTTAGCGCGTTCCCAAAATCAACCATAAATTGAATAACTCTTTCTTCCTTTTTAGAAGGTCTGGGCACTTCATTTAAGTCCGAAAATTTATTCCAAACATTTTTAGGGGCTAGCTGCCGTATTTCGTTGCTCATATTTTTATATTGATAGCCCAAAAATACGCATAGAAAAAGAGAAGTCCCAAAAAATAGATTTCTGGGACTTTCTAGAGAACAACATAACTATTGTTCGCTTTTGATTGATGATGATTGAGTTAGTGTATTCTTATATCATAATTTCAAATGAAAAGGAGGCAGTAAAGATTGTGAGCGACTAATTCAAAAAAACTCCTGTTGAAAGAAATAAAAACTAAACAAATATTTTAGAAGTTGATTAATCTTTCTGCCATCCTTTGATTTTTAATTTAATAATGAGTACAACATAAAGAAAATCATTTTTTTCATAAATTCAGGAATTCCTTATCATAGTTTACCTTTCCGTTAAAGTATTACTCTATTTTTTTTAGCATTTGAAAGTATTTTAGAGGTTTGGTTTAAATATTCAGTAGGCGTTAACGAGGTTTCCTTTTTAAATGCCTTATTAAAAGTAACTTTATTATTGTAGCCCACCCTATAAGCAATATCTATAATATTCATATCATTATTTTCATCACTTTCTAATAACGAAATAGCATCTCTAATTCTAAATTTATTAATCATTTCAAAAAAATTAATATTCAAATGTTCATTAATTACTTGTGATGTATTATGCTTTGTAGTCCCTAACAAATTTGCTAAAACTTCAAGTGTTATCGTATTATCTCTATAAACTTTCTTATTATTAAGGAGACTCAGCAATTCTTCTTTAAGCTCTTTTGAAAAATCATCGGTTAGTCCAGATTTTTTGTATTTAAAAAATAAACCATCATGACTTAAAAGAATAGTATCTGTAAAAATCTCTGGTTGAATAAAAGCAGTGTATCCAACATACAATACAAGCGTAGACATACTTATAATTTGCAGGTTAAAAAATAAACCTTTAACTAATACCGTATTATTTATAAATAACGCATAACACATATACGAAATAATATAAGCCGTATTAAAAATAAGAATGTTTCTTTGCCAGATCTGTATAGGTGTTTTTATACTGTTACGCTTACTCTTATAATTCCTATATAATTTAAATAAGAGATAGCCATAGATGAGTAAGGAGATTGTCTTTGTTATTGTAGTGATTAAAACATAAGGTTCTATTTTAATTGTACTAGTGCCTAACATAATTTCTAGCTTTTCATTCTCAGGCAAAAAATAAATAGGAGAAACAAAAACTAAATAAATAACAAAAGGGAATAAATGTAAAAAGTCTCTTAATTTAAATTGGTGTTTTTCAATAATTCTTTTAAAATAAAAATATAGTAAAGGACCATATAAATAGGAAAACGTAGCAGTTGCCAGTAAGCTATGAGGATAATTATAAATATAATTGCTCATATACAAGCAAATGTGAACTATAAATAAAGAATGTAAAAAGAGAAATAAACCAATAAGTAGATTCGCAGACTTATCTGCTTTTTTCTTTAAATTAAGAATTATAGAAATAAAAATACCTACAAAAGCTGTAAACAAACAAAACACCATCCAAAAACTAATATGAGTTTCATATGATTCATTATTACTTGCTGTTGTTTGTGTTGGTATAGCATTTTCAAAATAATAATCAAAAGACAGGGAAAGTAATGATGAAGAATATTCGCTTACCATATACTCTTTTTCTAGACTAGCAATACCAGGTACTTTAATAGACTGTGCGGGGTAAGAAGCAAGTGTGTTAAAAGGCAATAGTATAAAAATAAGATATATACAAAACTTCTTTGCATGTATAATGCATGCTAAAATTTTATCGGAAAAGGGTTTATTGATTTGATTGATGATTGGAAGGTTTAGATTGAGTATATAAATTTATCATAAATAACACATCCTTTTCTTAATGAAATTATAAAGTAGTAATTCTATGGTAATTCCCGATAATATCTTACCTCAAAAAAGACATCAATACCAAACGATATATTAAATATGGATAGTAAATTAAAAGTTAGAAAAATAAACTACCTCGGGATAAGCCCACGAAGTATTCGTATGAAAATAGCTAAAAACATCAAGGCAAGCCTCAAAGCATTTAAATCTCGATTATTCAGTAAATCACTATTTTTGAGTTTATATCATACATAGCATTATATTCCGTGAAAAATAAATTAAAAAATAGTATAGCGTTGGCGATTATACCGCAAATTATACTGATCAAAGTTTTAGCCAACTATCCAAATCTTGTAGAAGAATATTATAGCAATGGTATTTACACTTCTATTTCTAGTATTTTCAGAAGTTTATATGGTTGGATTCCTTTTTCTGTAGGGGATATTATTTATGGAAGTTTAATTATCATTAGCATTCGTTATCTTATTGTAAAAAGAAAGGAGATTGTAAAAAAACCATTGGTATTTATTAGAAATACAATTATGGTGTTAAGTATTGCATATTTTACTTTTAATATCCTTTGGGGGCTCAACTATCATAGAGAGCCCATAACAAAACCATTACAAATTACTGCTAATGTAGACGAAAAAGCATTGATTTCTTTTACAAAAAAACTCATTGCAAAAACAAATGCCATACATTATAGCATCACTACTGATAGTACCCAAGCCGTAAAAACACCCTATACTGATGATGAGATTTTTAAGAAAACAATTGAAGGTTATGCACAGCTAGAGGAAAAGTTTCCGTTTTTAAGCTATAAAAAAACGAGTCTAAAAGCATCTTTATTTAGCACTATATTGAGTTATATGGGCTATGGTGGCTATTTAAATCCGTTTACAAATGAAGCACAAGTAAATATAAAACCTCCAAAGTTTAGAGCTCCGATGGTTAGTGGTCATGAAATAGGGCATCAATTAGGTTACTCTTCCGAAAGTGAAACCAATCTTATTGGGTATTTAGTAACCCAAAACAATGATGATCTTTATTTTAAATATGGTGCTTATGCTAACATGCTTCGTTATTTTTTTGGCAGAATAAAATTAACAGACGAGGCCCAATTCAAAGAATTGTACAACACATTAAATCCTGGCATAAAAAAGAACTATGAAGAACTAAACCTATTCTGGGAAAGTTACCAAAACCCAGCAGAAGTTGTTTTTAAAAATATTTTTAGTACGTTTTTAAAAGCAAATAATCAAAAAGATGGCATACAGAGTTACAGTAAAGTAGTTTACCTTATTGTTGGCTATCATGAAAAGTATCCATTGTAGTCAGTAGTCAGTATAATTTTTTTAAACTACTAAACAAAATAAACTCATAAACTTTTTAAATAAATTCATAAACCTACTAACCCAAGTTTCCACACCCCTAAAGTCCCCTCAAGGGCACAATACTTATAACAGCCTAAATTCATAAACAATTAAACAGTTCTACGATTCAACAATTTTCATAAACTCATAAACCAGCGCGCAGCGCATAAACTCATAAACTCATAAACTCATAAACTCATAAACTATTTAAATAAACTCATAAACTAGCGCACAGCACATAAACTCTTTCTCAAATGTTAAAAAAAACTTAACAAAGCCATCAATTAGTATACTTGGTTTAATTTTAGAACGACTAATTTAAAAACAACTACTCACATGAAAATGCGATTCCTCGTACTGTGTCTTATTCTATGCAGTGCCTCACTATTTGCACAAGACTATTTTCCCAAAAATGACGGTGTAAAAGTAAAAAACAACAACTATACTGCATTTACAAATGCAACCATTTATGTAACACCAACGCAAGTAATTAAAAACGGTACTTTACTCATTCAAAATGGTAAAGTAGTACAGGCCGGTAAAACGGTAATTCTTCCTAAAAATGCAGTAGTTATAGATGCTAGCGGAAAAACAATTTATCCCTCATTTATAGATGTATATTCAGATTTTGGAATTGCCAAACCCAAAGCAGCTTCGGGTACGGGAAGAAGTGCTGATTATGAACCGTCTAGAGATGGTTTTTATTGGAACGACCATGTAATGCCCGAAAATAATGCCATTAGCAAATTTAATTATGATACTAAAAAAGCAGCAACACTTTTAAAAGCTGGTTTTGGAGTGGTAAATTCTCATATCCAAGACGGAATAGCACGTGGTACAGGTGTCTTAATTGCTCTAAACAATAAAGGAAATGATGCCAATAGAGTTTTAGATGACGCTTCTGCGCAGCATTTTTCTTTTGAAAAAAGTGTAGCCTCAAGACAATCTTACCCCACTTCCTTAATGGGTGCTACTGCCTTATTACGCCAACTTTATCATGATATGGATTGGTATGCAAAAGGAAATGTAGATACCAAAGACAGGTCTTTAGAAGCCTTAATTAAAAATAAAAGCCTAGTTCAAATTTTTGAAGCAAAAGATAAAACAAATGCCTTTAGAGCCGATAAAATAGGCGATGCTTTTGGCGTTCAATATGCTATTGTTGCTGGTGGTGATGAGTTTGAAGAGATTGAAAAAATAAAAGCAACAAATGCAACGTATATCATTCCTGTAAACTTCCCAAAAGCATATGATGTTTCTAATCCATATCATGCAGCTTATGTTTCTTTAGAAGATATGCGTATGTGGAACCAAGCGCCTTCTAACCCTGCCGCTATGGCAAAAAATGGAATTCCATTTTCGTTTACCATGCACGATTCTAAATCAACAGCAAAATTTAAAGAGAATATTTTAAAGGCGATAAGCTATGGCTTATCAAAAACAAAAGCCTTAGAAGCATTAACAACAGTGCCAGCGCAATTATTGGGAAAAAGTAATCAGATAGGCTCTTTAAAAACTGGAAACTATGCTAATTTTCTAATTACATCAGGTGATATTTTTGACAAAAGCACTACCCTTTATGAAAATTGGGTACAAGGCAATAAAACAGTTGTTACAAATATGAATCTCAAAGATATTAGAGGAGATTATAATGTAACCATTAGTGGAAAAACCTATCAACTTGCTATCTCTGGTGACATTAGCAAACTAAAAGCGGAAGTAAAGCAAGATACTACCAAATTAAAGGCTAAAATAAGCAATACAGATAATTGGTTAAACCTTTCATTCACTTCAAAAGAAGACGGAATTTATAGAATAACAGCCAATACTGTAAGTGATGTTATAACGGGTAAAGCTGTACTTCCTAATGGAGATGAAACCACTTTTACGGCTACAAAAACGAAAAGCTTTTCAGAAAAAGAAAAAGAGAAAGCAGAAAAAAAAGCGCCTACAATTATGGCTGTTACCTATCCTAATATCGGTTATGGAAATACCACTAGACCGCAACCAGAAAACATGTTGTTTAAAAATGCTACAGTATGGACTGGAGAAGCTGATGGGATTCTAAAAAATACAGATGTATTGGTTAAAAAAGGAAAAATTGTAAAAATTGGTACAAACCTAAAAGGAGGAAATGCAAAAGTAATTTATGCTACTGGAAAACATTTAACAGCGGGTATTATAGACGAGCATACCCATATTGCAGCTTTAGATGTAAACGAAGCGGGGCAGAACTCCTCTGCCGAAGTAACTATGGAAGATGTGGTTAACCCTGAGGATATGAATATCTACCGAAATTTAGCGGGTGGCGTTACCTCAGCACAATTACTACATGGTTCTGCCAACCCAATTGGAGGAAGATCTGCAATTTTAAAATTAAAATGGGGCGAAACGGCAGATAAAATGATTTATACCAATACCCCTAAATACATCAAGTTTGCATTGGGCGAAAACGTAAAGCAATCTAATTGGGGAAGCCGAAGTCGTTTTCCGCAAACACGTATGGGCGTAGAACAACTCTTCATTAATTATTTCCAAAGAGGAAAAGAGTATGATGCTTTAAAAAAAAGTGGTAAACCGTTTCGTTATGATGAAGAAATGGAAGTGATTGCAGAAATCTTAAACGGAGAGCGTTTTATAAGCTGCCATTCTTATGTACAAAGCGAAATTAATATGTTGATGAAAGTTGCTGAGAAATTTAATTTTAGGGTGAATACCTTTACGCATATCCTAGAAGGTTATAAAGTAGCTGATAAAATGGCAAAACATGGCGTTGGAGGCTCTACTTTTAGTGATTGGTGGGCATACAAGTTTGAAGTAAATGATGCCATCCCCTACAATGCAGCTATTATGCACAGCCAAGGGGTTACTGTTGCTATAAATAGTGACGATCGTGAAATGTCTAGAAGATTAAACCAAGAAGCGGGTAAAATTGTAAAATACGGAGGCGTATCCGAAGAAGAAGCATGGAAAATGGTAACACTAAACCCAGCAAAACTATTGCATATTGATGATAGAACAGGCAGTATTAAGATTGGCAAAGATGCCGATTTAGTCCTCTGGTCAGACCATCCATTAAGTGTGTATGCAAAATCTGAAAAAACAGTTGTAGATGGTATTGTATATTTTGATCTTGAAAAGGATAAGCAACAAAGAGCAGCCATAAAAAAAGAACGCAATACCTTAATAAAAATGATGCTAAACGAAAAAGCAGGTGGTGCTAAAATGCAAAAGCCAAAGAAAGCAGATAAAGAAACTTTTCATTGCGATTCATTATAAAACAATATTATAAAACCCTTTGTACTTAGTACTCTTTACTTAATACTTAGTACTAATTACTTAATACTAAAAAGAATGAAACATATAAAACATATCATTATTCTCTTACTTGTAACAAGCTCTGGTTTTGCACAGCAAGTACCTGGAAAAAAACAAACTACGGCAATAACTATAGAAGGCGCTACAGCGCATCTTGGAAATGGAGAAGTTATTGAAAATTCACTCATTATGTTTAGTGATGGAAAGCTAACATTTGTAGGCTCCGCTGCCAATAAAATTGCACGCCAAGGAACGATCATAAAAGCAACTGGAAAGCATGTATATCCTGGGTTTATAGCACCTGCAAAGTCTTTAGGTTTAGTAGAAGTAAATGCGGTAAGAGCTAGTGATGACCAAGATGAAATTGGGGATATGATTCCACACATACGCAGTTTAATTGCATATAATGCAGAATCTAAAGTTGTAGAAAGTATGCGTCCAAACGGAGTGCTTTTAAGCCAGATTACACCAAAAGGAGGTAGAATTTCCGGTACTTCTTCAATTGTACAGTTTGATGCTTGGAATTGGGAAGATGCTGTAGTAAAGGTCGATGATGGTATCCATTTAAACTGGCCCAGCTTTTTTAGACAAGGTAGATGGTGGGAAGGTGAAGAAAGAGGTTATCGTCCAAACAAAAAATATCAAGAGCAAATAGAAGGCGTTGCTACTTTTATAAAAAATGCCGCTGCCTATGGTAAAGCGAGCACCAAAGAAAGTAACCAAGCTTTTGAAGCAATGCAAGGACTATTTAAGGGCACACAAAACTTATATATCTATGCGCAATCAGAACGCCAAATTATTGATGCCATAACCTATGCAAAAGCAAATGGTGTTCAGAAAGTAGTACTTGTTGGTGGGTACCATGCTTATAAAGTAACCGACTTTCTTAAGAAAAATAAGATCCCTGTATTGGTAGACTTTACACACACTTTACCAACGTTTGAAGATGATGATTATGACTTGCCCTATAAGCTTCCAAAAATGTTAGTAGATGCAGGCTTATTGGTAGGCTTACAAAACGGTACCGCTTCAAATTTCCAAACTAGAAATTTACCTTTCTATGCAGGGCAAGTAGTAGGGCAAGGATTAGAAAAAGAAAAGGCATTACAGTTAATTACAGGAAATACGGCTCGAATATTAGGAATTGCAGCAGATTATGGCACCTTAGAAGTTGGCAAAAGTGCAACCTTATTTGTATCAGAAGGTGATGCTTTAGACATGCGCACCAATCTACTAAGCCATGCTTTTATAGATGGTAGAACTGTTTCATTAGAAACGCACCAAACTAAACTTTGGAAACGCTATATGGAAAAATATGAAGGGAAATAAACTTTAAGGTTAAGGCTTATATGTATTAAAATATATGGCTATTACGTATAATTCATTTTTGATGATCATTTTTCGTCAGTTCGAGTGATTTTCGCGCAAATTATAACTTCGAGCCTTTTGACTTCGCTCTAGATAAATGGAGTCGAGAACTTAGGAATATAAAATAGTTCTCAATAGAGTTGCACAAGCGCAGTTGAAACTCAAGTAAGCTACTGTGTGTCATTCATTTTGATGATCATTTTTCGTCAGTTCGAGTGATTTTTGCGCAAATTATAACTTCGAGCCTTCTGACTTCGCTCTAGATAAACGCAGTCGAGAACTTAGGAATATAAAATAGTTCTCAATAGGGATCGGTACAGGCGTAGTTGAAACCCAAGTAAGCTACTGTGTGTCATTCATTTTGATGATCATTTTTCGTCAGTTCGAGTGATTTTCGATAGAAAATTATATCGAGAACAAGATAAATAGCATCAAAAAGTTCTCGATACATTTTTATTTCGTTTCACTTCACAAAAATACTCGAACTGACATTTTAACAATTACATATAACTAGTTTATCTAAAAAATGTATCAGGAACAGTGGTTTCGGATACATTTTTTAGTTTGGTGTAACATCGGTTACAACTGCTTTGGCTATTAATTCTTATTTTTATAGTGATGATACTAAAAAAAGCCTTCTTAATAGTACTGTTATTCGGTTTTTCTACATTGTTGTTTGCACAGCAAAAAGTAGAAAATGCTGAGTTTGATTCGATGCTCTCTACCCTATTATCACATACAGTTACCGAAGTTGTTCCTACCGATATCAATGAAGAAGTGATTTTTCTAGATGCGCGTGAAAAAGAAGAATACACAGTGAGTCATATCAAAAATGCCATTTGGGTAGGCTATAACAATTTTAAAACAAAACGAGTCGCCACAATTCCAAAAGATGCTAAAATAGTAGTCTATTGCTCGGTTGGCTATAGAAGTGAAAAAATAGCCGAAAAATTACTTAAAAAAGGCTTTACGGATGTGTCTAATTTATACGGCGGTATTTTTGAATGGGTGCACCAAGACAAAAAAGTAATGAATACCGATGGGGAAACCAGCGATGTACATGCTTTTGATGAAGAATGGGGGCAATGGCTTTTAAAAGGGAACAAAATAATACCAAAAGCTAAAAAGTAATGAAAAGCTTTGTATACACATTCCTACTAATTATGATTAGTGCATGCCACGCACAACACAGCCAAAAAACTACGGTTATAGATCTTGCTACATTTAAAGAAGCTATTGGTAAAAAAGTACAATTGGTTGATGTTAGAACGGCTACAGAATACAATGCAGGCCATATAGAAGATGCAATCCATATAGATATTAGAGATAGGGAGCGCTTTGCCAAAGAAATTCTAAAACTAGAAAAAACCAAACCTGTATACCTCTATTGCCACTCTGGTGTTAGAAGCCATAAAGCCAGTAAATTGATGGAAGAATTAGGCTTTACCACAATTTATGATTTTGCTAAGGGTTGGAAAGCTTGGAATGAGTGATACGCCTTATTAGGGTACATTTTAATACCAATTAAAATGTAAAAATTTATAAAAGTATTGATATCCAACTCTATTCAATTGGTTATACATACTTTTTGAGCTAAGTACGTATAACACTATGTTGCCAGTAATTAGAAAAACGAACAACCAGAATTTAATAATCATATTCTTTATCAAAATTGACTTTAATATTTTTAACTTCGTAAACAATTGAACTTCAGTAATAATAAAAAACTATGAGTGATGAAATACCGAAAGATGACGGAGCTACCGAATTAAAAGGTAATACTCAAAATGTCATCCCATTAAACCCTTATTTCAATCTTCAGCGAGGAATTAGTGAAGAAGATTTGAAAACGCCTGCTGTACAGAGAATTCTTTTGAGTGAAGTGGATAAACTAGAAAGCAAAAGTTCTAAACTTGAAAATCGTTTGAATGAAAAAATAAGCGAACTAGATGAATTAAAAGAAAAATATCACAAAACAGATAAAGAAAAAGAAATTCTCGACGAAAAATTTAATATTTCAAAATCTTACGAAGTAATCTATTCTTTTTGCTTGGCCTCTGGTGCTGCAATTATTAGTTTTGCAAAAGTAGTCTGGGATGATGGTCTTGGTGGTATATTTTTAACATTAGGTTTATTCTTAATTATTGGTGGAATTGTTTCAAAAGCTATAAAATGGAAATAAAGATAAAAAGCATCGGAGATAAAGGAGATTTAGCTAATGAGCGTATCGGAATTAATGTAATCAAAGACTCTGAATTAAAATATTATGTGCTATTTATGACATCCAAAACTGATAATGGCTTTGGGAATCGTAGCAATAAATCATATTGGTTTATACCTCAAGAAGTAAAAGCTGGAGATGAAATTGTAATTTACACAAAAAGTGGTAATGCATCAGTAAAAAATAAGGCTGATGGTACTAAAACACATTTTCTATATTGGGGATTAGACAAACCTTTGTTCAATAATGACAAAGATAAAATTGTTCTAATAAACGCTAGTTCATATCAATCATTTTAAAATAACTACTGGCAACACCGTGTCCTATGAAAAGCCTTAGTCCAGTTCTCTAAAGATAAATAATATTTTCTTTTTTGCTTTAAACCACCTTTTTTTCTTTTAATATAACTTGCTCCGCATCCCTTCGGCTAGCTCAGGACATCGCCTATTTGTGATCGATTCTTTTTTACGAAACGTCACCAGCATCTGTATGATTATTAAGTTATAATAAACTCGGTCACTTGCTATAAAAATGTGATTCTAATACCTTAGATCACCCACGTTGTTTTGTGATACGAGCTTTATCTATGAGCTTTGTTATGGTTACTTTTTATCAGGATATCACTCCTATCGTATAAGGAGTCTCTGTTTTTATAACTGCTAATGTTCTACTTAGTAACTTTCTTGCTACTTTGATAATAATACTCTTTACGTTCTTACCCATATGCTTACGGTAATATGCCTGCATCACAGGATCTGTACGTATCGCTTGCCACGAGGCTTCAACAAAATAACTTCGTATCAGTCGATGTGCACGTGGTGTAATACCCATGATCTTATAGTTAGCACCACTTTGATGAACCCCTGGGGCTAAACCCACATAACCTGCTAAATGCTTTACACTATTGAATCTGCGTAAATCGCCTAATTCACACAAAATACCACAAGCAACTATCCCGCCAATACCAGGGATGCTTCTCAGTAACATATAGTCCTTCTTATAATGCGTCTTGCAGTATCTTCTCAATTGTGTTGATACACCTCGTAACTCTTGATCTATAAATCGGAAGGAACGCATGCGACTCTCCAAAGTAGCTTTTGCCGTTGGATGTTTAAAAACTATAGCATCTAACCAATTACGATACTTATGACTCCAATGGTCATTATCAAATTCCTCTGGTTCTTTAATGCCAAAATACAATAACTGCATCTTGATGTAACTCTTAATCCTTCTAAAATCTTTAACCAAATCATTTCGCCTTCTAAACAAACTACGAAGTTCTTCTCGCTTGATATCTCGTATTATGATACTTTCTAAACGACCATCTTTAAGCTCTCTAGCTATCAACTGTGCGTCTATATTATCTGTCTTGGTATGTTTCTCCTTACCTTTTCTATAAATATCAGCAGGATTGACTACCAAGCTGCGCCAACTATAACTCTCAAAACAACGGTGGGCATAATAACCACAACAACCAGCCTCATAAGCTACACTTACTTGATGAGCAGAAAAATGTTTTAAAACATATCTATACAATTGTTCCGGATCAGGAGACATACTAAATGATTTACCCGAAAATAAATCCGTAGCACAATGAACCTTCCAACTTCTCTTGTGTATGTCAATGCCAATATATAACTTAGGGCATGCAGTAATTTGAGTTTCCATATCTTTAATTTTTAGTTCACTTTAAAGATACTCGACTTACTGCTTTTTCATCGATGCTATAATTAATGTGGCGTTTGGGTTTTAACGCCAAGGTCTGTGTATATTTATGAGGTCGCAAAATCTTTGGGATTTTGCTTTAAACAAGGAAAATAAAAAACAAAAAAAAGATTTTGCTATGTGCGTGACCGAAAGCAAACGTTACTTTGCTCCCGTACTGTTTACTGTTCATAGCTCAACCGTTGCCAACAATATATAAAAATGAATATTTATGGATTTTAAGAGTATACTAAAGCTAAGTTTAATCTATATTCTCTTAACTAGTTTTTTGGAAAAATTATATTATTTAATATTTAATATCCAGAATATTGAAGAAATAGGTTTTGTTCAGATACTATTCAACCCTTTTGTATTTAGTTTCATTTTTATAATTACTCTAATTCTATTAATTAATAACATAACAAAAAAGGAAAAATACGTTTTTAAAGAAATTTTGATTTCAGTACTAACATTTATTATCATTAACTATTTTTTTAAATATGTCAATGATTTAATATTTTATTACCTAAATAACTTAATACATTCTCCTATTCAATCAGAAAAGAAAGGACTTATTTCTCTGGTAGAAACTATGTCTAAAACATTTGGGACACCTACATTTTCAATAATTAATGATTTATTAAGAAATCCATTTTTCCTATTATTAAATTCAATAAAAACATTTAATTTAAAAATGTTATATATGGTGATTTTGAATTCAAAAGTTTTTTTGACTACAATCGTGATTTTCTATTATAGTTTATATTATCTATTTACAAAACTTGGCAGAAAAGGAACAGATGCAATTATACCAATAAAAAATAGTTTGACTCTTTTGAATATCACGAGCAAACCTGTTTGGTGGATTGTACCTTTATTAATTCCTATAATACGATTTATTCCAAAATATTATATAAATGTTGAGCTGACTAAGAAATTTAAAAAAGGACTTCTCTTTTCTATAGGAATGACAATAATTCCTTGGTTTTATTATGGACTATTAACGTTGAATAAAAATATTGTTGTCAAGAATATATAAAAAACCTTAGGCATTTGTATTAACTCCAAAGTTCTTCTTTATTTACAAAGTACTCCAAATTTTTAATTTGGCTTTTAAAAAGAGAAAAATTAAAACAAAATATAAAAATTCGGCTCTGTGTTATCCCGATAGCTATCGGGACGAAAAGTTAGTGTCTTTTTACACGCTACGTTTCATATACAAGTCAGTTGTAAACAATTAGAATGACAGAAAAAGAAATAATTGAAAGATATAAAAGCTTAGACAAATTTGATTTACAAAGATTAGCTGCTGAAATTAATTCACTAACAGCACCAAATCGGAATCATCTTATCAATGAGATTAAAAGTAGAGGATACAATGAGATAGAAATAATGGCCTTAGAAAAGTTGAAGATGGCATCTGAAAAAACTGAAAATTTACCTATTCGTACCTCAAAGTCATGCAGTAAAATTAACTTTATCACTTCAATACTTATTCTTTTAAGTTTTGGACCAATATTAGACTATTTTTTTCATCTTTCAATGTTTTCAAGAGACCCTGCTCCAACCCAGGCTAGAATAATCAGTAATGTTATATTTTTTCTTATATACTCTATTTCAGCTTTATTATTTATCAAAAGAAAATACTGGTCAAGATGGATTTCATTTTCACTCTATTCCTTATGGTTTATAATTTCGGTTTTAATAATTAGCCTATCAAGAAATATCTCAATTTTTAGTCTTTTAGAAGTATGCATACGAATAACAATATTGATAATTTTATTAAAATCAACTTCATGGATTAACAATCATAAAAACAATAAAAGTTTATAACACTATAAAAAAAAGTATTTTACATTAAACGTTACCTGCAATTTGAAAAAAAAATTAGCATACATATTAATCCTACTTGCCTTAGTTCAATTTGGGTGTAAAGAAAAATACAAATCTGATTCTCGGAATTTGGACACGGAGAAAACGGACGAACTTTTAAGTTTAATAATAAGTAATTCCTCTGACCCTTACACAGAGTCTAGTTGTATTAGTGAAAAGAATAAACTTTATCACGTAATATTTACGACGGATTTATCTAATTTCATGAAAACTCAGTTGGAAATTAAAAGCAATGACCATTTAAGAATGCAACTGGAGTTATATAAAAACTATAAACTACCTAAGAGATTAACACTCGGAAAAAAGATAATCTCGGAAAAAGAATTCAAGCACTTTTCTAACCTAGCCGAAAAAGGAAATCATCAATTATTTACGTGGTTGGACACAAATTGTAAAAATGGGTATTTGTCTGTAAGCAAACCTGTTTTCAACGATGCTTTTGACAAGGCTCTCGTAACAATAGGAACGATTTGTGGAGAGAAATGTGGAAGTGGAGAGACAAGGACATACGAATTTCGAAATGGCAAATGGACAATTGTAAAAACTGAATTTAAATGGATAAGCTGAATGATAAAATTCTTTAGAAAAATTAGACAAAACTTACTTTCAGAAGGCAAAACTGGAAAGTATCTGAAATATGCTGTCGGAGAAATTGTGCTTGTGGTTATTGGAATATTGATTGCTCTATCTATTAATAATTGGAGTGAAGAAATAAAGAATCGAAAATTTGAAAAAGAAATACTAGAGCAAATAAGAGCTAACTTAATTAAAGACAAAATGACTTTAGAATCAATACAGGCTAATTTTGAAAATGCTATGAATTCTACAGATAAGGTTTTAAAGTCAGAATGGGAAACTAATGAAAAAGATAGTCTTAAATATTGGTTATCTGATATAATTCGATTTGATAGATTTCAGCCTTTAACAAATGCTTTTGAAGTTGCGAAATCTAAAGGGCTCGACCTCATATCTAATAAGGAGTTGAGATTTGATATTGGCGCATACTATGATTACGAAATAAAACGTGTGGTAAAAGCTATTGAAGATATAGAAGAAACATTTAAAGAAGATTGGATTTATATTTTAAGAAAAGAAACAAAAGAATTCAAATTTGGGAAATTCGTTGTTCTAAAAGACTTTAACATATTAAAGGATGAAAGCGAATTTACTAATATTCTGAAAACCAACAAGGATAATTTTAATGGCGGGAATATGCGAATAAAAAGCGGAATAGGGCATATCGATCGAATTATAAATTTACTAGATGAAGAGTTACAATAGTTTATAATATCAATTTGAAGAAAATCAAACTTAAGATGTGTATAATTCATTACCTGTTCTAGCCTACTTGGAAATTCCGCAGGAATTCCCTCTGGTTCGTTTAATTTACTAATTTAATTGCTTACACACGTAACGAAATCATATACAAACAATTTACCTGCAATTTTCAACCAAATTGATAAATGAATACTGAAATAATTGAAAAGGCAAATTATTGGATTAATAATGCCAGCGGATTTGAAGATAAAATGATTGTTTTGGAAGAGGGAATTGAAGAACACAATCATTGCTTTTCTCTTTTTTGGTGTAAAAAAACTGAAAAAAAAATGACTTGGAATCAGAGAACATCCTGGGTTGGAGCTGGACGTTTATTGATAAGTAAAGATGGAGGGATCGTTGAATTTGAAGGCTCTGGTCCTGGAGTAGATTGGATTCATCTTTTTGAACTTAAATTACAGAATTTAGAGGAGTATTGGAATTTAGAAATTCCTTACTCAAAAGATAATATTTTAGAACTGAAGTCAATACTAAAATGTTCTACACCTGAATTACTAAAACTGGTAAATAATAACAACAAAATAATATTCACAGAATCAAAAGCTTGGAATGACCATTATACTGAATTAGATGTAATTGTCAATGATTTGAATAATGCCGGAATTAATTGTGAATTAAAAGTAAAAACAAGAAAAAAAGCTGCTAAAAATGTATAAGAAAACATAGGACGTTTTCACCTAACCGAAAGGTCTGTGTATATTAACTAAGTCCGCTAAATTCTCGCTGTCCAAAGACAACAACGCACAACATAAATATAAAACAAATAAGGCGTTCCAAAAGCGCTATGTAGTGCGCACTATTCCAAAAAAATAGTATACTTTTATAAAACAAGAAATAACAAATGGTATAACAGACTAGGTAGGAACTCCCTCCTCGCTTTATACCATGACCGTTGATGGTAATCAGAGCAAAAATAACAAATACATAATTTCAATGAAACACATCTTTAAAATCTCAATTCTTGTTTTTGTCTTCATCATTTTCAGTTGTGTTGAAAATAAAAACAAGGGAAATCATAAAATTAAAAATCAAATATTGGATGACTATTCTGCCAAAATAGACAGTTTAATATCAACAGCAAATCCAAGAAAGTTTAATGGTGTTGTTCTAATAACTAAAAATGGAGAAACGAAGTATTCGAAGGAATACGGATTTTCAGATTTTGAAAAGAAAATACCAATTAGCTTAAATGACAATTTCCGAATTCAATCCAATAGTAAACAGATAACAGCGGTATTAATTTTAAAGGAAGTTGAAAAAGGACACATTGATTTAAATAAACCAATCAATGAATATTTACCAGAATTAAAACAAACTTGGACTGACTCAGTAACTGTCCATCAATTGCTGAATATGTCTTCGGGAATAGTCGATATAGAGAAACCATTAATTTTTAAACCGGGAAAAGGATATAGATATAGTAACCCTGGTTATGGGTTATTGGGTTCTATCCTCAAAAGTGTAACAAACAAAGAATTTAATGAGTTAGCAAATCAATTATTCAAAGAATTAGGTATGAAAAACACTTATTGTTATCAATTTGACAAACCCAATATAGGACTCGTAAATGGTCACTCTCTTGAGAATAGGGAAATCAACTTAGTAGAATTTGACAGTATTGGATTTACAAAAAAAAGTTGGAAAGACTTTATTCCGGCTGGTGGTATTATTTCTAACGTTTACGACTTAAATATTTGGGACACAAAACTCCACAATGGAAAAATTCTTAATTCTGATATTTATAAACAAATGATTACACCAAGTAACAGAGGACCACATGCTGCGTTTGCAAATGACACAATTGGCTACGCTTATGGGCTTCGAATACATAATACGCACCCAACAAAACATTTAGGACACGGCGGAAGAGGATTTGGTTTTGTATCTATTAAATTTTACATTCCTGAAACTGATGTTGATGTTATCATTTGGGAAAATATTTACGCTATGGATGGCGATTGGAGAGGAGGCAATTTGGTATATCATTTTGAAAATAAAATAAGGGAAATCGTTGTAAATAGTAATCTTGGAAAATAATAAGTACCGCCTACTGGGTGTATAAGTAATAGCATGAAAATAGTACCATAAAAATAAATGTCGTTGCAAAAGCCCAAAGGTTAGTCCGCAGAAATCCGTTACTACTCATACATAAGGTCGGCCTTTAGTGCTCAATTGCCTCCAGCAACACTACTCACTATTCCAAAAAATTAGTATACTTTTATAAAACAAGAAATTATAAAGCTTACCAGAGCGGAACGCCCTACTCGCTTTATACTTTGACCATTGTAAAACATTTGATGAGAACCGAACAAACACAAAAGTTAATTGATAAATACGAAAAGTTTAGCCAGACTTTTGAAAATGATTCTTTGAAATCATCATTGCGAACTGACATCTTAAAACTTTACTCTGAAATAAATAATCCAAATGCGGAAGCCTATTATACGATGGGATTATTTCACTATATGAACTATGATGAAGAAACATCAAAGGGATTATTGAATGAAATTACTAATAAAGCTCTTTCTTTCTTTAAAAAGTCAATTGACTCTGACTCGAACTATTATATGTCTAACTATTATTTAGGACATTGTTATCAAGATTTGGGACAACATGAAAAGGCTATTGAGTATTATTTAAAGGTTAATCAAAAAAAACTGAAAGAGGATTTTCCTTTATGGAGATTTGTACTTTTACTTGAATTAATTGGATATTGTTATTGGAAAACAGACCAAAAAGATATCGGAATGGAATATTTCGAAAAAACTAGCTCTGAATATTTAGTACTACAAGATTATTATGACATAATTCCTATAGGAGACTTAATTGAAGAATGTTTAACTGGTATTCACAGTCTAGTAATCGAAATGAAAGCGTATTATGAAATGAAAAGCAATGAATAAAAACGTTTTACAACAAAATGTATAGTTCATTGCTGCAACGAACCATACATAAACCGTTGTGTGTCATTTCTACATACTGTTTCGATAATACATTTGATATTGGCATAAGTTATATAATAAAAAACATGGTGCTTCCTTTTTAGAAATTCTATTTGAAGAAAAATGGCATAAATCTTGATTACTTTTCATAAACTAAATATTTGCAATATGAAAACTAAACATATCATTTTCCTTTTTTTTATCTTCCTTACAAATAACCAAATCCACTCTCAAAACCCCATTTTAACAAACTATCTGTGGGGTGAAGAAGTACTATTTGTTGATTATTCGTGTCCGCAAAACTATGTGCTGAACTACCTTCTTGAAGAAGAACAAGAGCCACGATTTAACATGTCTTTATCTGTTTACAACCCTAACACGAATACAGTAGAAGAGAAAAAAGCTAAACATGAAAACCATATCATTCACGGAGTGTATAATCCAGCTATAAAAGAAGTGGAATGGAATGAGTCTAAACATAAAAATTATACGGTTTACGGAGTATATAACCCAGAAACACAAAAAGTAGAATGGAACGAGTCCAAACATAAAAATTATACGGTTTACGGAGTATATAACCCAGAAACACAAAAAGTAGAATGGAAACACTCTAGACATTCATATTATGCGGTTTACGGAGTATATAACCCAGAAACACAAAAAGTAGAATGGAAAGAGTCCAAACATAAAAATTATACGGTTTACGGATTATATAATCTCGATACAAGAAAAGTAGAATGGAAAGAGGTCAAACGTAAAAGATAATGGGATTTGATAATAACCTTACCCATTATACTTAGCGAAAACTTTACTTTATATTATTGCAAAAAAACAACAAACAACAAGATTAGAAACTAATTTAGTGTAAACACCTAATCTTTAACTTGTGTAAACTATGTATCTTAACGAACATATTGAAAAAATTAGTAATCATATTATTTATTGGGCTTTTTGCTTGTAAATCAGGATTTAACTCTTCCTCAAGGAATTGTATCGTAAAGCAGGAAAGAGAAATTTTAAAAAAAGCAGTCGAATTATTCGAATTGAAAATTCAAAAACAATACCCTGAAATTTCAAAAGAAGCGGCATATTTTGAATTCGTAACTGAATGGGCTAATAAAAAATTACCCATGGACTTTTTTCAAGATTCATTGGAATTGAAAATTAGGAGTTTGAATCTCTGGGAAGAATCTGAACGCTCGAATAAAGATGCTGAACTTGAAAAAAAACTATTCAATGTTGATTACATAAATCCAGTAAGGGTAAAATTAAATTATACATTTTCAAACTGTCTATCCAAAACGACAACAGACTGGGATGGTATTAGAAGTTTTTTACTAGCAAATTCTAAATATCGCTTAAGTCCAAATCTAGCATTAAAAAACTTTTATCGGTCGAATGAAAACGACTTGAAAGAATTTGAAAATAGACTTGCTATAGTACTAGGAGTTTATTATCAAACCATGTTTAATATAAAAAATACTGTTGTCAGCAATAGCTAAACGTAATACGGGCTTTAGGGTTAAATCGAAAGGTCTTTGTATATTTATAATGTCGCTAAATCTTTGAGCTTTAGCTTTGGATAAGAAAAATAAAAACTAAACCAAAAGCTTTAGCTTCGTGCGCAGACAGAAACGAAAATGTTTCCTTACCTCCGCACTACGCTTAGCCGAAGCCGTTGTACACAAGCAAAAATGACGAGTAGAGTAGAAAAATTTGATGGAGGAATGCATTATTTTAGAATCCCTGAGGGTTTTGATTTATCGCAATATGAATCAGATAAAAGAGTATTGTGTAAAATTAATTCCAAACCTACGTTTCCTTGCGCATTAATGCATAAAAAAGAAGGGGGTTACTTCATCTATATCGGAATTAAAATACTGAATCAATTAAAGCTAAAAATTGGAGATAAAATTCGTTTTGAATTGGAAAAAGATATTTCGGAGTTTCAGTTCAACTATCCAGAGGAATTAGAAGAAGTGTTTCGGACAGATGAACGAGCGAAAGACAAGTTCGACTCGTTGACTGATGGAAATAAACGAGGACTGATTTATTTAGTAAATCAAGTTAAGTCAATAGATAAAAAAATTGAACGCAGTTTAAAAATAGCCGATCAATTAAAACGTGGAATTACATCTCCTCGTCTTATATTGAAAAAATAAATCCAGTATCAAAACAACTTGAAAACGAGATCTAAGGTCTCAAAGAATTGAACGTGATTTAAGTAGTAAAAGAGAGAGGATTACCCAATGTTGTCGAAGTCTAAAACTTTATCGTTTATAGTAACCTTAATTCTCTCTTTTGTTCTTTCAGATTTATAATATCTATTTATAGAAAATCAAACTTAAGGCGTGTATAATTCATTGCTAGTTAGAGCCTACTTACGAAAGTCCTCGCGGACTTTCTATCTGTGATTTATTTGCTAACTTTAATGCTTAAACACGCAACGAAATCATACACAAACACGTTAGCAATAATATAAATATGAAAACAAAATATCTAATTTTAGTACTTTTTATATCAGCAAGCACGAATATTTTCTGTCAACAAATTGGTTTTCATTTCGGACTTAACTCATCTAATATGTTTGATGAAGATCAGTTTAGTGACCGAGATGATAACTATGAGAGTGTTTTGGGTTTAAATATTGGAGTTGATTTCAGAATGAACTTAACAGACAACTTATCACTATTAACTGGTTTATCCTATTATCAAAACGGATTTAAGGAGTATGCTCAGAGAACGGGTGATATTGGAACGCTTGAAAAAAACATTAAACTTAATTACTTGAAACTACCTATAAGTATAGTTCTTAAAACTAAAGGTGAGATGGGTGCAGGAATTAGAGTTGGAACTTATGTTGGACAACTTCTGGGAGGAGATTTTGAAGTAATAGATTGGCCTTTTGACACATCTATAGAAAAAGCATACAAAAGCTTTGATGCAGGACTTACTTTGGGAGGAATTATAAATATAAAAGATTTTTCAATTGACTTTGGTTTCGATTTAGGTCTTAAAAACATATCTGAAAATGAAGAAATATTAATCAGTGGTAAATCTAAAAATCGTAGTTGGAATCTGAAAATTATTTACTTTATTTAATAAAATTATTGCTAAACTATTTTTATTCCTAAACCACTCAATCTAACACCAACGGTCAAATAGTGAAACTCCTTAACTAACAAGCCAACAATCTGCGAAATTCTCGCTGTCCAAAGACAACAGTGCACAACATAAATATAAAATAAATAAGGCGTTCCAAAAAATTAGTATACTTTTATAAAACAATAAATTACGCAAGATAAAGCTTACCAGAGAGGAACGCCCTAATCGCTTTATACCTTGACCATTATAACTAATTAGCACGATTATGAGATTAAAATTTATTTTATTTTTTTTACTAATATGTTCTATATCTTTCAGCCAAGATATAAATGAAATTGAATTAATAGGAACCTGGAAAGTTGAAAACGTAACCACAAATTTCTCCAATGTATCTAAAGAACAGCAGCAATACATTGACACACTAAAAACCGCTTTCAAGGATGCTACATTTGAATTTAAAAAGGATGGATACTTCAATATTGATATTGATTTAGAAGACATTAGTCAGAAAATGAAAAATGCTTTTTGGAGATTTGACCATTCGAAGTTAAAAGTTACAATTGTCGATTGGAAAGATAAAGACTTAGATGAACCATCATGGGGGTGGCCCATAATTATTTCGGAAAAAGAAGGAAAAACTTTTTTTCTTTTAATGGAATCACAATTTAATCTTCATGTAACAAAAAACTAGTTACAATACGTATATAAAACATTGCCAAAATTTGGATAACTACAAATCATACATATACACCTAAGTGTGCATTCAAAAAAAATGAAAAGAACACATAAAATATTGACTTCCGTATTACTTGTAATCATAGGTTGGTTAATGATTGGTGTTGGATTCACAATGAAAATTGGTCGTCCTAAAAATACATTTCTATTACTATTCGGGATTTTAACTTTTATTGTTGGATCTGTTTGGTTCCTTATATGTATCGAAAGTTGACGAAGAATTTAAAAATCGTAAATATCATTGAGTTGGTGATGGATACCAAGTTATAATAGAAATTCCTATAATTGACGATTATAGAAAATATGTGATTTAAAAATGACTGAAAACGATCTTCGAAAATAAGAACGGTATGCTAACATCATGCAGGAAAGCAAAGTTAAATATTAGATCAAAAGCTTAGTCCCTTTTTGCAGTGGTGCCAAATTTTTATAAATTGAATGAGAAGTAAGAATGCGCAAAATAAATCAATTGGTTAAGGTTTTCTTACCTTGTTCCGATAAATATATTTGGTGTTGGTGGTAATTAAATCAAAAAAGATGAATAGATTTTTTTTAGTGCTAATGGGCATGTTAATCGCAACTACAACTTTTAGCCAAACTAACAATTTCACTGACCCTGATTCTATCTTGATCGGAGATAAAAAGCTACCAAAAATTCTACTTGTTGGGAGTTGGCACTTCAATTATCCAGGGTTGGATGCACATCAAGCTGAAGAAGAGGACCACATTAATATTTTCTCAGATAAAAGACAAAAAGAACTATTAGAACTTCTTGATTATATCTCTAAATTTAAACCAACGAAAATAGCTGTGGAAGGTGGAAGAAATAGCGGGTATATAATAAGAAGATATGAAAGATGGAAAAGTGGAGAAAAACCACTTGGCGCATCAGAAACTGACCAAATTGCAATAAAGTTAATGGATAAATTTAAACTGGACACCTTATATGGTGTTGACGCTTATCCATTATTATTAGAGCTACGAGATAATAGAGATACCACTCAAAAAAAAGGATATACAGATTTGGTATTGGATAGACATTATTTTGGTGGAGAAGATTCTATATCAATGAGATATTCAGAATTCTATCGCTGTAAGAATAAAATGAACGTTCAAAAAACCCTTTTGGAGAACTTTTTGTATATAAACTCCGATAAAGTATTAGACCGTGGATTTGGAGCTTATATTTCTGGTGGACAATTTGATTCAGAAAGATATGAAGGAGTTGATGCACTTTCGATGTTTTGGTTTAATAGAAACTTAAGAATATTCAGAAACATTCAGAATATAAATTACGATGAGAATGATAGAATAATGGTCCTGTTTGGGGCAGGGCATATTTCTATTCTAAAATATCTGTTTAAGTGCTCACCAGAATTTGAACTTATTAACTTTAATAAGTTAAATGAATTAGAACTATTACCAACAAAGAACTGAGTTTAAAAGCAAGCATTTAAAACTAATTTATTGCTTTTACCCTTAGCAACAATACAATTATAAAGTACTGTACAAGCTTTGTTAAATTACTTGCTAAACCATACATAAAACCCTTGGTAACCATTTAAGAAAATAATGAGAAAAATAACATCAACCTTCCTAATTCTTATAATTGTGAATTTTACATATAGTCAAGATTCAGAAATTTCAAGTAAACAATTAAGTGAACAAGAAATAGATTCAATTTTCACTGATAAACTAAAAGTTCAGTTTGAAGTAAATTATTCTATTTATAAAGCATATGAGTATAATGATATAAACGGGAAACACTTTCTCATCATGACTGAAAACAAACTAGAATGTGATATTAGAAAAGAATGTTTTAACGCTATAAAAGCATTTTGTTTTGATTACCATAACGGTTTATACGAACTTAAATGGAAGTTAACCGACTTTATTCTTCCAAACGGAAATGAGGTATCAGAAGAATACTCAATATCTTTCTGGACTAAATATTTTGAATTAAATGACTATGATAAAGACGGAATTATTGACCCTATAATTACATACGGAACACTTGGAATGAATGGAACTGGAGATGGAAGAATTAAAATCTTGGTATATCATAAAGGAAAAAAAAGCGCCATAAGACATCAAAATGGAACACTTGACCATGAAAGGAACACCCAAGTTGATGAAATGTATTACCAATTACCTAATGGGATACAAAATAGGGTATTTAAAATTATGGAAAGTATATCAGGAAACGGGCTGGGAATTTTCCCTTACGATTGGCAAAACAAAATGAATAATAAAAAATTAAAATTTAAAGAAAATTAACTACATTCATAAAACAAGAAAAAACGTAATGAATACTAGTATCTAATCAGGTTTTGTAAAAATAATTCAGTGTTTTATTATAACTGGTATTGGACTTCTTTGGAGATAGGAACTGATGTTATTCCATTATTAGCAAATTTATATTCAAAAAGATTGTAAAAACACTATTCCAGAATCATCTAAAGCTTATCTTCAAAGTCCTCACAAAAGCGTAATGAATTAAAACAATCTTCATATGAAAAATGGAAAAAGGCAAATACTACCATTATAACTCGTGCAAAATGAAAAAAAAATCAGAAGAAAAACTAAACTTAAACCTTTGAAGTTCATTCATAAAATTTGGGAGAAATAAAATCTATGTCTAACAAGGAGCATAATTAATATGGGGGGTTTTTAATGCTTAACTCAAAATTGGTGCTCAATTGCTTTAGGCCGCAATGCTCGCTATTCCAAAAAAATTAGGATACTTTTATAAAACAAGAAGAAAAGAGAAAATAAAGCTACAAAAGAAGAACGCCCTACTCGCTTTATACCTTAACCTTGTGGGTAATACGAAAAAAAAGAATAGTTCAACTAATTATGAGTTAAAATAGATTGACACATATAATAATATGATATATTTATAATACTAATTAAAAGTAAAATACATAATGAAATTAATAAACCTAAACTTACTAATTGTTATTTTTTTACTACTGGGATGTAGTGAAAATAAAAATGTTACATCTCAATATCAAAATCTAAAAGAAAACTATGATAAAAAATCTCAAGAACTAGATAAAGAGTTTGAGAAAAATCATACAGATGATGAAGAGAAACGTTTAATGGAAAAAATATTAAGTATGAAAAGTGAATATGTTGACAGCTTAAACTATTATGTAAATAATTATCCAAATGAAGAATTTATATCTGATGCCTGGGTTCAGATTTTTAATACAATATGGTATGAAAAAGATAAAAAATATAAATCTTTATTTAATAAAGCAATCAATACGATAACTACAAATTATGCGGACAGTAAAGACCTTGAAAGTATTAACGTACAAACGCTAAGAATGTCATGGATTGATCCACAAATTGAAATATTGGCAGAAACAGTAATAGAAAAAAATAAAATCGATAAAATTAACGATCATTTTACCCTAGCATATGCAGACAGATTAATTCACAAAGAAAATAGAACGAAATCTGAATTAAATAAATCTATAGACCTCTTTAATTCCTTACTCAAAAAATATCCTAATGTAGATGAAAACTCTGATCATCCCAAAGCAGAATTCGTAAAAGAGTCCAAAAAGTTTTTACGTGTTTTTCAGGATCTGGCTATTGGAAAAAAAGCCCCAAAGACTATCTCAAAAGATTTGAACGGAAATGAGGTACGCTTATCGGACTATAAAGGAAAAGTTGTCATGATAGATGTATGGGCTACTTGGTGCGCTCCTTGCATAAAAATGATCCCCAGCATGACTAAAATTGCAGCGTCTTATCCTTCAAATTCTTTTAAAATAATAAGTGTCAGTGTTGATGATGATGTTAATATTGTTGAAAAATTTCATCAAAAAACACCTATGCCATGGAATCACTGGTTTGATGGAGTTAATGGTGCTTTTTCTGATCAATGGGGTATATTTTCATTTCCAACTGTAATAATTATAGATAAAGAAGGAATTATCAGGTATCGATTTGATGGAGGAACTGAAGATCACACAGAGTTAAAAAAAGCAATTGATCAACTTATCTAAGAGTAACTGTTTACAACACACCGTGTATAATTAATTGCGAGAGTATCTATATGGCTAGTCGTAAAATTTTCTGAATTTCTCCAGGACTCGTGCTCTTTTGCTATCATAATACAAACACTATTAACCATACGCAAAACCGTTAGCTACAACCAAAAAATGAGATCCCTAAAACTAATTTCGATTTTCTTTATAGTCCTAACTTTCGCAGGGTGTTCGCTAAAGGATTATTACTTCCCAATGTCTGAATTAACTAAAGGAAAAGTGTATAAATACGAATGCAAATCTGAACCTTTAAAAACCGAATATTGGAAACTAACCTCAAATCTGACTGAAAATACACTTATTACTGAGGCATTTAATGCTGAATATATGAAATACGAATTTTTCAAGGAGAAACTGACAAAAAAAGGTTCTGAATTAATCGAGTTTATAAGTTATAGAGCAGATGATAATGGACAAAAACAAAAAGAAGTTATCAATAAACCGATTGAATTAGATGTTTTCAAATGGGAAACTGATAACCCTTATCGCTATTCTTCAGAAGCAACAGAGGAATATTATGGGAAAGTAATTTTTGAAAAGGAAAGAGAATTTATTGGCGAAGTGAAAGTAAATGCTCTTGGAAATGAATACAAAGCTTTGAAATTTAAAGAATACTATAAAACAGAGATTCCGAAAACCAAACAAAAATATGAATATAGTCAGTTTAGTTATTACGCAAAAGGAATTGGACTCGTGAAAATGGAAAAGGAATATTCTAACGGAACAAAAAGGACATTGGAGTTAACTGAAATTATTTCTAACTCTAAATGGAGTAAAAGGAAATAGCTAAGGTTATGTAAAATAATAGCGATTTAATCGTTAAAACAAAAGTAAGTAAATATAAAAAAGATCTTTATTTAGTTGAAAAGATAGTACGTAAAAATCTGCTACTATACAGATACTAGAACATAGGCAATAATTAAGAAGACTTAAATGAAAATTAGAGAAGCTCATAGAAATGATTATACCATTTCGACTGACAGCGATAAATTAGATATTTTTAGCATTCACAAATTCCTTGCAAACGAGACTGATTGGGCCAATGGAATTCCTATTGATACTTTGAAAACATCAATTGAAAACTCTTTGAATTTTGGACTTTATCATGTAAACAAGCAAATTGGCTTTGCTAGAATAATTTCAGACTATTCAACTATTGCCTATTTAGGTGATGTTTATATTCTAAAAGAATATAGAGGAAAGGGATTAAGTAAATGGCTGATAAATGAAATAATGGAACACCCTAACCTTCAAGGGTTAAGACGCTGGATTTTATTAACTGATACAGCTGAATGGCTATATAAGAAGTTTGGGTTTACAGAAATACCTAATCCTAAATTTTATATGGAGAAACATAACCCAAATGTATATAACGGAATAGATGAAACTAATACCAATCATATATAAAAATAATACCCCAATTTTGGGATAAATCAATTGTAGCTGCTCATTTGCTAGCTTCTGATTTTTTTGGCTAAAAATCCAAGTTCGCAAACACGCAACTTTCAATATACAAAACATTATACGCAATTTAAAAACTCTAAACCTATGGCAAAAAAGTGGAGCAAACGAAAAATCTTTAAAACAGTTTGGTTTAGTTTTGTAATAGCATTCTTTATATGGAATTGGAACACTTTCCAATCACATAATCTTCCTAAAAACACATTTTTAAACTCAGATATTGTTTCCATTATTGAAACTGATGATCAAATCATTTTTAAAGCAAAAGCTGCAGAAAACAAAATTGAAGTTATTTTTTTTCAAGGAGGTTTAACTGATCCAAAAGCATATGCACCACTCTGTAAAAAAATAGCAGAAAATGGATTTACTTGTCACCTAATAAAAATGAATTGGAGACTTCCTCAATATGACTATCAAAAAATCTCTAAATTTATTGACTTGAATAAAGGAAACTTTGTAATTGGTGGACACTCTCAAGGTGCAAAAATGGCAGCACAGTTTGTATATGAAAATCCAAACATCTTTAAAGGACTATTTTTAATGGGTACTTCTCATCCGCGAGACATTGATTTATCAACTCAAAATATTCCTTGTATTAAGTTATATGCTAATAACGATGGACTAGCAAGTGTTAAAGAAGTTATGGAAAACAAAAGTAAATTACCAAAACACTCAAAATTGATTCTGATCAATGGAGGGAATCATTCACAATTTGGGTATTTAGGTAAACTTCTAATGGATAGTTCGCCAGATATTTCATTAGAGGAACAACAAAAACAAACGTATAACCATCTGGTTAAATTTATTGATGAAATTAAAAACAGCTTATAAAAACCACTATAATTAATTGTAGCTTTTTAGTACTTTGATAAAAGGTGTTTTATACTCGTGAGGTTGGTGTCTCAAATTTTATTATTTTACAATCAAAATTTAAAAAACAAAGCATATAGGATAGAAACAACCTACTTGCTTTATACTATAACCGTTGACAACCATTAAAAACAGAGAAAAATGAAATTTTCAATACAATTTATAATTTCACTTTTATCCGTAATATTATTCTACTCTTGTACTGGGGCTAAAGATGTTAAGAAAAATAATTCAGAGCATTACAAATGGACCCTAACTAATACAGAAGAATATGCTAAAAAAAATTTAGATTCAACTAAATGGAGTTTAAAAAAATTAACCAATGATTTAAAAAATATACAGGGAGATGTTTCAGACATTAAATTACCAATCTCGGACTATCCATCTCCAGTTGCAGAGTATAATGGAAACGGAAGTGCCGTAATGCCACTTTCTATTGATCTAAAAGGAAAAGCAATTTTTGGTTACTCTTTAGCACATTACAGAGATAAATACAACACCCACCTTTTCAAAGACTCAATTGGTCAGTATTATACTTTCTTTACAATCTTGTATTTAACGGATGAGCCAAACTTGAACAAAGGACATAATCCAAAAATTATATCACGAAATTATCCTCACTATTTATTTACAGGAACACAAAATACATCGCTTGGAAATATTGATTGGGTTCAAATGACATTAGCAAACGGTGAAAATTTTGCAATAGTGACACAACGATACTTTGATCTGAAAGTAGGGCGCACTATACTAATTGCGCCATTAAAAGATGGTAGTATTCGATTTCTGCAACTAAAGGATTCTCCCGAAACTTACACTTGGGATGAACTTGCGAATCAATCTGTATTGACTATTAAAAAATTTATTGACGAAATAAAAGCCAATGAAAAAGTTATTACTTTTTTTAACCAAAAAAGCACAATTGAATAACGGTGGCCAATACGGTGTATAAAATCATAAGGGCTGAACGTTGCCATGCTTCATATCCTAATAAATAATTAAATAATTCGTGAAATTATAGTCATCCAAAGACAACTAAGTACAACATAAATACAAAGCAAATAAAGCGTTATAAAAATTCTATATAGTACTACAAATTCTAAAAAATTAGTATAGTTTTATAGAGCATCAAAAAACTAAAGGCAAAGCATATCAGGCAAAAACAACCTATTAGCTTTATTCCTTAACTGTTAGTAATAATTTGAACAAATGATACAATTACAAATTTTCATACTTATATTTAACAATTTTGATTTGTAATGCAACTAATTTAAAAAAACATTGAAATGGGAATATTTGACAAATTATTTGGTAAAAAAGAAGCAATTCTGGATTCGGACAAACTAATGAACGAAAATAGTTTTTGGAAAATTATAAAAATATCTAAATCCAATAGTTCAGGTAATTATCAAAAACAACAAACTGAATTAAATAAAGAGCTTTCAAAATATTCTGCATTAGAGGTTCTTGAATTTGACAACAGATTTAGAACACTTCGAGGACAAGCATATACTTGGGATTTGTGGGCTGCTGCTTATATTATGAATGGAGGATGTTCAGATGATAGTTTTTCGGACTTTAGAGGCTGGTTAATTGGTCAAGGAAAGGAAATATTTGAAAATGCAATGCAAGATCCAGAAACTCTTGTTCAACTAGAATACGATATGAATAATGACGAATGGGAAGGATTAAGTTATGTTCCAAGGGATGTTTATGAGAAAAAAATTGGTGGAGATGAAATGCCGAATGGAATAAAAGAAAATTTTGACATTATCGGAGAAGAATGGGAAGAAGATGATGAAGTGTTAAAAGCGAAATATCCAAAACTTCACGCAAAGTGGGGAATTGGATAAATAAAAAATTGTAGCAACAGTTAATACGGTTTTTTGCGGCTTATCTCAAAAGTTCAGTCTATTTATTTAAAACTCGTTCAATCCTTTGATTTGGCTTTTAAAACAAAAAAGTTAAATCAAAATAAAAAATTTAGCTAAGTCCATAATCGGAAAATCAGTACTTTTAATTCCCTTACTACACATAGCCGAGGCGTTAAGCTAAAGACCTAAAACGAGAACTACCATAAATACTAATCATAATAATATATATGCAAAATTTACTTTTTTATCCAACCCAATGGATAACGTTATTTTTAATTGTTAACACCACTACCCTGTTTGGTCAAGACAACAATATAAACCCATGTAATTTTGAATTCAATTTAAAAATTGAGAAACAAGACTCAATACCGCTTAAAAATAGGTCTGGAAAGATTATTAAATATTGGACACAGTCTGAATTTGAATATATAACATCTTATATAACAATTGATAGTAGTTCTGCAAAAATTTCAAGAATTAAATCTATTAATGAAGTTATTGTTAATTATGGTGAGCGTTTTTATGACAAGACTCAAATAGATTCATTGAATCGGATCAATGAGGGGTTATGGGTTTCTAATAATTACTTAAAAACTGATTTTGCTGAATGGGTATTCATGATGAACAGATGGGATTTGAGAAAAAAAGTCAATCCTAATAACGAGAATTATTTTTATATGTATTCTAAACCTTCAACTAAATCAAATAAAAGATCATTAGATATTAATGGCTTTTTCGAAAGTGGAAACGATTCCGCTTTATATAAAATTAGGATATTAGAATGTAAAGGAAAATGGAGTAAAATAAAAATTTCTTTAGATAATATAGAATTTAAAGGGTGGATGCCATGGTATAATTTCTACAATAATATTTTAACTACTTGTGGTACTAATCCAAAATCTGGAGTTGAAAATGAAGAATAAAAACTTAGCCTAACTAGTAACACAATTTAAAGTAATAAATACTGAAAAAATTATAAACTTAACTAAGTGTTAAACTAAAAGTAAGTGTATTTAACACTATACTATTCTTAAACTAAATCTTGTCTATAATGTCTCAAAACTGTAATCTGAATTAAAAAATTTGAAAGCGATTCTATAATTTTTAAGAAAGAATATTTTAGAACAAAAAATAATGTAGAATCGATTTAAGAGAGATTAAAAATTAGGAGAATAAATTATAATAATTTGTTAAGTATATTAATTCGTTTTACAAGAGCTAATAAGTATAATTTAAAAAATAATCGTTAATTTATATATTATTAGCAATACCCAAATAAAAAAGTTATATGAAATTTAAAAATTATAGTTTTCTGATCTTATTTAATATGCTATTATCCTGTAGTAATAACAATAATGAACCCAACTTTAGATGTTGTACCGAAGAGATTAATAATAATGTAAATAATTTAGATGATATATATTATGATATTGTAGTTTTTAATATTGTAACTCCTAATAACGATTTAATTAATGAAGTATTTTTTATCGCGAATTTATTTCAATTTCCTAATAATAGAGTAACTATTTTTGATTTAAATAATAATATTGTTTTTGATCAAGAGAATTATGGGGCTAATAATACATTTTTTACTGGAGAAAATTTAAATGAAGGTAGTTATAGATACAAAATTGTTATTGAAAATGAAGAGACATTCCTTTTACAAGGATTTTTATGTTTGATTAAGCAACCTCAAAACAATTTCGAAGGTGGTTTAGGATGTTCAGCACGAGATCCTGACCCTTTACTATTTTAAAAAATTATAAAACAAATACTCCAATATGTGATTTATGCCCTGCGAATACTTTTACTTGTGTAAACAATGTAAATGAAAATTAGAAGCAACCTTTTCTAAATTTTAACATCTACAAAATAAAAACAGATTTATGAAAATTAGAAAGTTACGTTTATTAATAATTTTAGGAATTGTTTTTATTACAAGTTGTAATAATGATGATGATACTGACAATTCAATGAATTGTGATTTAACAACAGTAATTAATTCGGAAGAATATGCAAATACATCATCTGATCAATTAACCATAAATAGTTTAGAAATAACTGAAAACTGCCTAGAAATAAGCTTTAGTTCTAGTGGATGTAGTGGAGATACTTGGGAATTAAAACTCATTGATTCAGAAAGTATAATGGAGTCATATCCACCACAAAGAAATTTAATCTTATCCTTAAAAAATGAAGAATTATGTCAAGCTTTCATTACAAGAGAGCTGAGTTTTGATATTTCAAATCTACAAGTTGACGGAAATAAAGTGCAACTTAATATTACTAATTCTGGCGATGAAGTATTGTATGAATATTAAAAACGTGTTATAATTCGTGTAAGCTTAAGTATAATTTAAAGGTTTAGGATTCTATATTGAGGTCGCCAAATTTTCAATTTGGCATTTAGAAAAATTAAAGCTTGAGCTAAATAAACAATAAATGTTTTGTTCTACAACGTTTTGATTATACTCATGTTTAACTTCGCTCCGTATCTATTAGGCTATATTGGTAAGTAAACACCATTAAAAATTATAACAACAAAAACTTAAATCTATAAATACTGTAGTATAAAGCTATGCGAATAAACATTTGGGTAAAAAATATACCTATTTACTATATTTATCATATATAGTCACTTATATTTATAATTACTAACCATAAACCCACATGCTTAAAAAAAATCATTTCTCAAATTTATGTATTACTATTTTATTACTCTTTATCTCATTTAAGATTTGTGGGCAATCTATTGAGGCTAAATTAATCCTTTTAGATAGCACAGAATTTGAAGGATATGCAAGGATCACAAAGAATAATAAGATTTTATTCCGAATGGAATTAGAAGACAAACCCGATAAGTGGGACAGTAAAGAAGTGAAAAGAATAGAGTTAGATATGGATTTTGAAGTTGTAGTTTATGAATATGTAAAAATAGGAATACAAAAACCTAAATTATATAGAGTTATTGAATCTGGTTTTATGACACTATATGCATTTGATGAGGTATCTTGGTCACCAAATTTCCCTCAAAGTAATGGATTATTAGTTGGAGGCAACACTAAAACTATAATAACAACCTATTATATAAAAAGGAAAGATCAAAATTTCTTATGTCCTATAGTTAAGAATAAAAAAGCATGGAAAAAAAGATTATCAAATTGTGTTGATGACTGTCCAGAAGTAATGAATATCATTAACAGTGATACAATTAAAAATTATGAGATAGAAGACTTAATATGGGACTTTAACCAATATTGTGGAGGTACTTTTCCAATCAAAGTTAAGGAATAAACAAACTAGAAGATGTGCAATCTGTTTTATAAAGTCTCTTTCAAACTGGACAAATGTTTTTAACCGCGCACGTACTAAATCAAGTCATAACTACTGTTTTCATAAAATATAGTTTATATTATATAAAATAATATACGTTTTTTAAATTACGTACGTTAAACCATTAAATAATAAACTAAATACAATTATGAAAAAATTAAAAAGTATCTTTATTTTAACACTTACGCTTATTTTTATCTCATGTGATAAAAATGATGAAAACACTACACCTGTAAATGATGAAACTATTATTGGAACTTGGTCATTAATTTCTTTTGATGCCACTAGCGAATTTAGTGGAGAAGTGTTAGGCTTTCCTATAAATAACGCTAGTACTAGTATTGGTGAAAATTTTGACTATACAATCACTTTTACAGAAACTGAATATACAGTACAAGGAGGCTATGATTTAGTGACTACTGGTACCATTAATGGTATACCATTTGATGAAGACAGGCGGTCTTTTAGTGCTTTAGATCAAGCTGGTACTTATAGTTTATCAGATGATGGTGCTTTAACAATAGACGGTCAACTTGTTGATATTGAATCAAATGATGTAGACTTAACTGATATTCCTGTAGATCAATCTGTAAGCGCCACTTTTAATGCTGATGGAAATTTAGAATTAACTGTAAATACTGACCTTTCAATAGATCAAGCAGGTATTCCATTTAGTATAACTAATGATACTAAAATGATTTTTGAGCGTTTATAAAATTATTTTAAAATAAATACTACAAAAAAGGCTGAGTTTATACTCGGTCTTTTTTATATAAGAAAATCAAATATAGTAAGCCTAGTTGAATAAACATTTAAGTTAGTAATGTATTAAAGATGTTATAACACTGAGTAACTAGAGTTTTAAAATCTTACCAATAAAAGCGTCATAAGAGTTGTGTATTGACAACAATAATAATGCTTTAATCAATCTAGTTTTGTATTTTTAAATTACATTAATAGGATCTATGGAATACGCAAAGAATATTCTTGAAACAATTGGTAATACGCCATTGATTAAAATCAATACGATTACAGGGGAGCTACCCTGTTTGGTATTAGCGAAATACGAAACCTTTAACCCAGGAAACTCGGTTAAGGATCGTATGGCCTTAAAAATGATCCAAGATGCGGAAGCAGATGGTAGGTTAAAACCAGGTGGTACTATCATTGAAGGTACTTCTGGAAATACAGGTATGGGATTGGCATTAGCCGCAATTGTAAAAGGATATAAATGCATTTTTGTTTTAGCAGACAAACAATCAAAAGAAAAATGCGATATTTTAAAAGCTGTAGGTGCAGAGGTGGTTGTTTGCCCAACTGCAGTAGAACCTGATGATCCAAGGTCTTATTATTCCGTTTCTAAACGATTAGCGGAAGAAACACCAAATAGTTGGTATGTAAACCAATATGATAACCCAAGTAATACCGTAGCACATTACGAGAGTACGGGGCCAGAAATCTGGAAACAAACCGATGGAAAAATTACTCATTTTGTTGTTGGAGTAGGAACCGGAGGAACAATTTCAGGAGTAGGTAAGTATTTAAAAGAACAAAATCCTGATATTAAAATTTGGGGAATTGACACCTATGGAAGTGTATTTAAAAAATACCATGAAACCGGAATTTTTGATGAAAAAGAAATTTATCCTTATGTAACTGAAGGGATTGGTGAAGATATTTTACCAAAAAATGTTGACTTTGGTATCATAGATGGGTTTACAAAAGTAACCGATAAGGATGGTGCCGTTTATACGCAGCGTTTAGCCAAGGAAGAAGGGATGTTTTTAGGTAATTCGGCAGGATCTGCAATAAAAGGAGTACTACAACTCAAAGAGCATTTCACTAAAAACGATGTGGTGGTGGTATTATTCCATGACCATGGAAGCCGTTATGTAGGTAAAATGTTTAATGACGATTGGATGCGTGAGCAAGGTTATATAGAATAGCATTTCTATAATACTTGCCTTACATACTTTCAACAAACTGCAAAAAAACTTTTTTATGGCGTTCTACATCCATATTGGGAGATAATGATACACGGACAATATAATCTTTGTCATCTTCTTTTGTAGTGCCTTGAGTAGATGTTGCGGGTATGGTCCAATAACATCCTTTTAACTGCCCATAACTTACACAATATTTGCTTTCATTAGGAATTTCATGAATCATTAAATTAATTAATTTAAGATTTAAGGCTCTCTTGTAAGCTTCTCTTTCTACATCAGTATCACCTTTACTAGGAAGGTCTAATGAAAAAACAGATGGGGTAAATCCTGCTTCTACTAATTCTTCTGAAACAAAATTAATTTTAGCTGCTGGCAAATTAGTTTTAATAAAGTTTACCAGTTCGTTTGTGTTCAAATACGCCTTATAAATTCTTTGTTTCATGGATGGTAATTGTTTTGCCAGTAATTCCATTTGAAGAGCCGTAGCTTCGTTATCACAAAGTTTTAGGTGTTGGGCAATTTTTTCTATTAATGCTTCCCCCATTTTATTTACCACACAATAACCAGCTGTACATAAACCCCCGCTAGGGAATTTTGAACCACTCGCAAATGAAATGGTTCTTACTGATGAGAGCATATCACCTTCCCCTAAAATTTGAACATTAGGACAAAATGCCTGATCTAAAATAAAAACTGGATCAACAGCCAAATGACCACTTGTGGTTTTACGTTTTGCACTTAATACAGTTCTTAAACTATTAAGGTCTGGAACTTCAACTCTAGGATTAGTAGGAATTTCTGCAATGATGTAAGGAATAGCATCTTCTGCAGCAATTTGATCTAAAATAAGCGCTATACTTTGTACCATATCATTGTCACCATCAACAGGCAAATCCACTATTTCAATAGCATCACTGCAAGCAGCAACACGTCTTGCCTGATCGTTAGTTCCCCCATAACAGTTTGGAGGAACTACTATTTTAATTGCCTTTCCTTTATAATTTTCTAAAGCATAATGCACTATCCCCATTAAAATGGCATATTGAATAGATAGTCCGCTTGATGCAACAAGCGGTGCTATGGTTGTATTACAGATCTCCTTAATAGCATCTGATACAATAGTTTTATGTTCTGCTATATTAGTTTCTGCAGCAACTAAAGCAGTCTTATTTGTGTAAGACTCTAAGGCTTCAAGACAATTGGCTGGTGTCATTGCAATAGTTTCCCTTCTTCTAAAATGCTGAATTGCAGAAATATAATTTTTATGCTGCTCGCCATTCACCAATAAAATACTCCCAAGCTGTGCATGGATATCTATAAAAAAATCAATATTTGGGGTAAGAGCAGCACTAGTAATTTCATTTTGATGTGAAACAAAAATGCTAGTACCATTAAATTTTGTTACATCTAAAGCTTTATCAACCTGTTTTAATTCAAACGAAAATCCATAAATAGCGCTTAGAATTTCAATATCAAAAGAATGAGGTAGTTCACCTATATAGCAAATTTGAGTGTTTTTTTGATCCAACAAATTCTGTCTTAAAATTGCTAAAATGGGAGCAGTCTTTGATGAAAAACTAATAATCGCTTCTGGTGACAAGTTATTTAATTTAGCAATAACCCATTCTAATACGCAAGACAAAGGATGTCCTAAACGAATATAGTCAAAAGCGGTAGGTAATTCATGAAGCACCTTTGAATCTGCATTAGCTTCATTTGCTAAGATTTCAAACTGTTCTAAAAATTGAGTTTTAGCTAATTTTTCATCATAAATATCTAGGCGATGGGTTGTAGAACGCAACCAGAAAGTTGGCATATTTTCTAGTACCCCTTTAATAAACTCAAGCATTTTATGACTTTCCATTGTATTTTTTATTTAGACCAGTACAAAGTACATAATAATTAGATTTATTTTAAAAGATTGTACAACCTTTTACTCGAGAAGTATAAGGCGTTTTAAAAAGTTTCAATACAAATAACTTCTTAATATTTATAATGGAATATGATACTTTTTGGGTTTAATCTAAAAGAAAAAACCTCCGCTATTAACGGAGGTTTTGGTTTTTGTTTTAAGCAGTAGGATCTGGTGTCATTCTTAAATAGGGCTTAATTTCTTCTACACCCTTTGTAAATATTTTTTTTGCATCTTCAGTATTAATAGCTGGACTTACAACTACTTTCTCTCCATTTTTCCAATTTGCAGGAGTAGCAACTTTATGATGAGCTGTTAATTGCAATGAATCTATAACACGTAATAACTCATGAAAATTCCTACCCGTAGAAGCGGGATACGTTAAGGTTAATTTTATTGTTTTATCTGGTCCTATAATAAATACAGAACGAACGGTAAGTGTACTATCTGCGTTAGGATGAATCATATCATATAAATCTGATACTTTTCTATCTTCATCAGCCAATATTGGAAAGTTTACCGTTGTATTTTGTACCTCGTTAATATCTTTTATCCATTCTTTATGTGATGCAGCACCATCTACACTTAAGGCTAGCATTTTTACATTTCTTTTATCAAATTCTCCTTTAAAGTTTGCGGCTGTACCTAATTCTGTTGTACAAACTGGTGTGAAATCTGCAGGGTGCGAGAATAAAATACCCCATCCATCACCTAAATAATCGTATAAATTTATGGTCCCCATGGAGCTATCAGCCGTAAAATCTGGAGCTATATCACCTAATCGTAGTGTTGCCATTATATTGTTTTTTAGTTTACATTAATTCGCATAAAATTAGCAGATATATAAGTCTAAAGCAGAAATTTGAGGTTAAAAAAGTATTAAAGTTTGTTTTTTGATACATTGACAAAAACGAATCTTAGCCTTGAAAAGATTGTTAAAGTTTCTTATTTTTAAAAATGGAAAAAACAGCACTAGAGAAACTTCAATATCCAATAGGAAAATTTAACTGCCCAGATTTAATTACAAAAGGCCATATTAAACTATGGATTGCTGATTTGGAAACTTTACCTGAAAAAATTGAAACTATTGTTAAACATTTGTCTGCTAAAAATTTAGAAACACCATATAGGCCTAACGGCTGGACGGTACGCCAATTAATACATCATATAGCAGATAGTCATCATCATAGCTACACCCGTTTTAAATGGGCTTTAACGGAGCAAAACCCCATAATTAAAGCATACGAAGAAAAAAAATGGAGTTCACTTTTTGATGCCAAAACAGCTCCAATACAGCTATCTTTAGATTATTTAAAGGCATTACATAGTAAACTTGTGTATTTATTAAAAGGGCTTTCTGCTTCAGATTTAGAGAAATTTTACATTCATCCAGAGGGCAATGTTAAAATTACTGTTGCAGAAAATATTGGAAAATATGCTTGGCATGGTAATCATCATTATGCACATTTAAAAGGCATTGCTATTGCTGAAGGTTGGATATAACTAACCATTATAAGAGTTTCATCATATTATACATGGCTCTTTTGCTTTTAGGGATTGTTTTATATGATAACTCTATTTCACTATGAATTTGAAAGCCATTTTTTATGTAAAATGCTAATGCTGGACCATTTTTCATAGTATCTAACCAAATTATTTTTTTCTTAAGCTGTTGTGCAAGTTCTAGTATACTATCTAATACTTTTTTTCCGATACCTTTTCCAGAGTATTCCTTTAGAATATAAATTTTGTCTATTAACAATGCATCTTTTTTTTCATAGGATGCAAACGGTTTGTCTTTACTAATTTTTAAAATCCCTACAGGGATTTTATTTGCGTAAATGATATACAATGCAGTATTAAAATCTTCCGCTTCCTTAAGAAGTGTTTCTTTTGTAAAACTACTATTTATATATGGAGAGGCATCTTTATCTTCCCATAAATGAAGGTAATGTTGAAGATAGGATTTAAGACCAACATCTATGTAGGTTTGATAAAGTAATGGCGTAATTAATTTAATCTGTACTTGCATTTATTTTTACAAAACAAAAAAACATCAATCCATTACCCATTTTATATTACAACCAATACTCGGTTTTTGATCTATACTTATTTCTGTATTGTTAAGAAGTGCATCCATGGCATTTTTTAGATCAGTTCCAGTGAGTGCAATTCCATTTCCTGGTCTAGAATCGTCTAATTGGCCTCTATATGCCAATTTTAAATCAGAATTAAACAAATAAAAATCTGGAGTACAAGCAGCATCATAGGCTTTCGCTACTTCTTGCGTTTCATCGTATAAATACGGAAAAGTGTACTTTTCTTTTGCTGCTAGTTCTTTCATTAAATGCGGAGCGTCTTGCGGATAGTTTTTTACATCATTACTTGAAATAGCAATAAATGCAATTCCTTTTTTTTGATATTCCATACCTAATTTTGCGAGCATAGGATTTATATGAATAACAAACGGACAGTGATTGCATATAAATACCACAAGAGTTCCTTTTTCTCCTTTTAATTCCTCCAAAGAGGTATTGGTATCTGTTACAACATTTAATAAATTAAAATCTGGAGCTACTGTTCCGAGTGCTAACATATTACTAGGAGTTCTAGCCATACTATTTATTTTTTAAATTTTATCATATAATTGTACATTCAAAAATAAATGAAAAGTATACAATCACATCATCTTATTAAAGAATATTGCATTCATGAGTAACTTATTAGTACCATACCAAAATGCTCTAAAGTTTGTATTATCGGTAAACAGTATCACTTTTCCTTTTCCACTATTTTGTATTTTAAAAGGCACACTATTTTTAAGAAGATTTAAGTTTTCTTCTGAAACATAACCACTTAATAACGGATTTGCTGTGTAAGTAATAGGATTGTTATAACTATTTTTATCTGGTGCAATATAATTGTTTGTATTTCTAAATAGTGCAATTTTATCATTTTTATAGCCAAAATTTATTGGATGTGAACGATCTAATTTTGCTTCAAAAATAGCACCACCAGTTACTTGCGCTCCTCTAAAATCTCTTTTTTGTTCAAAAGAAATGTTTTTTGCAATTAGCGTGTCTTTTTTAAATTTTAGTTTCATAAAATTATTTTTATCAAACCAATTCGCTGCATTTCGGTACCCTATTAAGGTACCTCCATTTTTAACCCACGTTTTTAATTTTGCTGTAGCTTTATGATCTAAAGCATTTCTAGAATTTGGAAGTATGATGCATGTATAATCTTCAAGATTTGCGGTATTAAAATAACTTAAATCAATTTTGGTAAGATTCATATCATAACGCTGATCAAACAAATGCCACATTTCACCAGCATCATAAGAGGTAATTCCCTGCCCTACTAAGATGGCTACTTTTTGTTGTTTTAGTGTTTTAAAATCATTGCTACCTAAATCTATCCCTCTGGTTGCACTAGTCCCTACTGCATTTATAACAAGATGGCTTTGTTTCGCTATTAGATTTAATTCCTTAAATAGAGTTGTTGCATCTAAATCTTGAGACTGAACAGGAATTAAAATACTCCCATAATCATATGTATTACCTTCTACAGTAAAAGGAGACATTGCTACTTTAGCTTTAATACCCTTATTAAGTAGCATATTAAGCGCTTTAGGGCTGTAATACTCATGCCACTCAAAAAGATAAGCATAACTACTTTGTTGATTTACTTCACCCTCACGTTTTTTTAGATTAGTTATCTGGTCACCTACATTGGTTAAAGAATTCACTTCAGCATAATCTAATCCAAAAGCCAAAGGGAAAGTCCATGCAGAAATATCATAAAACAAACTGTCTTTAAATGCTGTCCTTTTTTCAAACATAGCCTTAATAAGCCTATTCTTTTTCTGGTTCATGGGTACTACATAACTATTCCCTTTTTTAAAAGATTTACCATTTAGAACAATATCTTTATTTAATTCGTGAAATGTAATTTGGTGTCGTTCCAGAATCTCTGCTAAATGCCATGTTTTAGCTGCATCTTTATGATCACCAAAAATAATAGCTTTTGTTTTGCTTTTAGAAGCTTCTAAGGCCACATCCTTATAAAATTCTTGCTGATACCTAAGAATTTTTTTTCTCATGTTTTTAGCAGCAGTTATAGTAGATAGCGCGGTGGTAAATTGATTTCTAATCGTAAAAGGAAAAGTTAACACACCATTATCAGATTCTTGTGCATGTCCTCTAGAACTAGCTTGTTCAAATAAAATACCTATACTCCCATTAACATCGGGGAATGTAGAACCCTTTCCATAGTAATAATCATCAAAATTTTCTTCGGAGTAATATAAAGATCCAATCTTATCTAATGCCTTTGCATGGTAAGTTGCCATTTCTTTGGTTAAGTCTTGGTTTGCTTTTGGTGTTAATGGATGTACCCTATCTGGTTCACCAGGCTGAAAAAAGAAGGTAGCATTAGTGCCCATTTCATGGTGATCGGTAACGATATTTGGCATCCATTTATTAAAACTTTTTATACGTGCTCTACTCGCTGGTAATTGTACAGGTAACCAATCTCTATTAAGGTCAAACCAATAATGATTGGTTCTACCTCCTGGCCATACTTCGGTGAACTCCCGATCGTTCTTATCCGAGTTTAAATTATCGCTTTTATTTGTATTAGCCCAATAAGCAAAACGTTGTAAACCGTCTGGATTTAAAGACGGATCTAAAAGAATTACCATACGATCTAATAAATTGTTTATGTCCGCGCCTTGAGCAGCAGCTAAATAATAGGCATACGCTAAACTAGCATTAGCGCCACTAGGCTCATTGCCATGAACAGAAAAACCTTGGTACACTACAATAGGCAGGTTTTCTATATTTGCATTACTTTTATGATCGGTTAATAGCAGATGATCTTTTTGAATTTCTGCTATATTCTTATGGTTTTTTGGAGAAGTTACTGTGAGTAATACTAAAGGTCTTCCTTCATAAGTTTTACCTCTATCTTCTATAGTAATCCGATCACTAGCTGCAGCTAAAGCCTTAAAGTAATATACCAGCTTATCATGAGTTACATGCCACTCTCCTATTTCATGTCCTAATATATCTGCTGGTTTTGGAATTTTAGGATCGTAAGTTATATCTTGAGGTAAATAATATGCTAGTGTAATATTATCTTGAGCATTAGTAAAATAAGAAAAAAGTAAAAGGCAGTATACTAAATTTTTCATGGAGATAAGGAATAAAAAAAGCACCATTTTAAAAACAGTGCTCTTTTATTTTTTTTAATTTATGGTCTAGGTTTAGGAACTGATGCCGTTCCTTTATTTTTTGCTTTTTTGAGCTGACGTTTTATTTTTTTAATTGCAGATTCTATAGATTTTTCTGGTTCTATAATATTATACTCACCCCAGAAATCTGGATCAGAAAAACCAATAGCCTGATCTACCAAAATAATATTTTGTTTTAACCTAAACTTGTTTTTTATATTTGATTTGCTTAAGTTTTTTTCCCAATCTGTGATAGCCATTTCACAATTCATAGTATAAACAGAGTTAAAAAGCTTATCATCCCAATTCACTTTAAATTGTAATTCTGCATTACTATAGCCATAATACCACTTATTGTCCTTCTCTCTATAATCAACTTTATACTCTACTTCAGTTGGATATACTTTAGCCTTGGCCGGTTTTTTCTTTACAAAAAGTCTAGCAGCAGCATCTTTATCTGTAATATTTAAAGAATATGTAGCACTAGTTAAGATTTTATTTTCGGCATCTATAAATAATTGTCCTTTATACAATTGATCTACTAAAGAATTTTTTTGTTCAAAATTAATTACATAAATAACACGATCGTTAATACGAATAGATTTTTCAAAAGAATAATCATACCAATCGATACTTTTATCTGTAAAGATATATTCAGGATATTTCATAATATCCACAAATAGTGCATTAAAAGGTCCTCCTTGCAACTTAAGAGCTAAGGTGTCTAATTTACTGTAGTCCGTACTTTTTCTTGCTTTGTACAATTCAATAATGTCTTTTTTATCAGATGAATATGGCGTTTTGTAAATATTTACAACCGCTTCTGATAAAGAAACATTTTTTCTTCTTTTTTTAATGGTTTCCCTGTAGAAAGCGGTCATTAGGGTAGGATCTTCAAAATAATTTTTCCCTTTATTTTCAAATGTTTCTTTTACTAACTTTAACGCGCTTTTAGGGGCTTGTACAGCAACTTCCTCTAATTGGGTTACAGATGCTTCAAGTTTTATTTTTAAATTATTTTTTTCGAGATTTGCTAAAATCAGTATTTTACTTTTATGACCTAAAAAAGATACTTTTAACTTAGCGTTTTCTATAGTAGTAGGTACTTTTAAAGCAAATTCTCCTTCTGAATTAGTGATGGTGCTAATGTTAGTACCTTCAATAGAAAGTGTTGCAGAAACTAATGGTTTTTTAGTGTCTGCATCAGTTACTTTACCCTTATATTCCTCAAAAGATGTTTGTTCTTGAAAATTAACGGATGCATAGCTTACCGTTACAGTTCCAACCAATAATAGTACTAAAAGCACTATTTTTGATTGTATTTTTATTGTTTTTAAAGTATTTTGTATCATGATTTTATTTTTTATAGACAATTAAGCACACTAAAATAATCATTTCTTCAATCTTTTTGTGTTAAAATTTATATTTTATACTTATTTAAAAATCAATACTTTACACTATAATAAATTGCTCTATTTTAAGAAATTTTACTATCAAAATTATTATTATTATTATTCTAGAAAAGAAATACTTTTTGCCATTTATCTTTAAAACAGAAAAATTTAGATTATTGTAAAGAACTTATCACTGCATTTTTTAATTCTTCTGCAGTAGGTCTTTCGAACCAATTTTCCATAAATTCAAAATCTTGATGAGTCACAAGAAATTCAAAAGTATCTCCCTTTTCCTTATTGCGCTGTAATATTCTTTTTCTTCTAATTTCTTTGGCTATATCTAAAAAATGTAATTGGATTTTTAATTGGTGTTTTTTAGCAAATTGTCTAAACTTTTCCCTGTGTGCAATTTTAGAAAATCCTAAATCTAAAATAACGGCTGTTTTAGATTCATTTAATTGTAAAATGAGTGTTTGCATTAAATTTTCAGCTCTTTCAATACGCTCTAAAAACCAATCTAAACCGTCAGAATCTTTTTTATCTTGCAAAAACAATGTTTTATTCCAATTATCTATAGAAAAAACCACACCATTAGTTTCCTGTTTTAATTTATTGGAATATGTAGTTTTCCCAGCGCCAGTATTACCAACAATTAAATGAATCATAGTTTTACATCATTCCTCTTCTGAAGCTTCAGAACTATCCTCTTGTTTTTCCAACTCTTCCGCTTCTTTATTTAAGGTATTTTTTAAAATATTAAGCTTTTTTAGCTTGGCTTTCCATGTTTCTAAAGCTTCTTTATGACCGTCAATTTTTTTAATTACATCCTTAACCAAAGGATTACTTTCTGATGCGTTAGAGAAAAATTGTAAATTATTTTCCAACTGCCTAATCTCATCTTTACTCTCTTCTATTTTTCTACGTATAAAAGTACGCTCGTTCTGTATAGCTCTTTCATTATCTTCGCTACTTGATAGTTGTTGAATTTTATTACCATACTTAAGTAGTTCTGATTCTTGTTTATCAATGTCAAGTTTTCTAAATAAAGCATCTAATATTTTATTAAACTTAACATTAATATTCTTTTTATTAAATGGTACTCTACCATATGTTTTCCATTCTGCAATAAAAGCTTTGATAGCCTTAAGATCTGCCTCTCGGGTCCCCGTTAGCTCCAAAGCACGTAATCGTTCTAAACATTCATTTTTTAAATTAAAATTCTCCAGTTCTTCTTTTTGCGCTTCGTTCTTAGTAGCATGTAGTCTATTAAAATAATGATTGCAAGCTTCCTTGAATTCCTTCCATATTTTATCAGAGAATTTACGAGGTACATGACCTATTTTTTTCCATTCGTTCTGAATGCGTTTCATCTCTGGAGTAGCCATATTAGTATCCTCACTATCTTTTAAAGATATCGCTAAAGCTAATAAAGTTCTTTTTTTATCTAAATTTTCTTGTTGTTCTTTTTTCTGATCTTTATAAAAACTATTTTTCTTTCTATTAAATACTCTTACAGCTTCTTTAAAAGTAGACCACGTTTTTTCGTTTACTTTTTGGGGAACTTTACCTGCCTCAAAGAAATCGTTCCTTAATTTTTCTATTTCCTTTATTTGTTGCTGTAAGTCTTTATGATTAACAGCAACTTTCTCACTTATACTATGTATAGCAGCAATGATTTCGTTTTTAATTATAAGATTCTGTTCAAATACTTTTTCTAAATTCTTATAATACTCTTGTCTTCTGTTGTGTAACACTTTAGTAGCTGCACTAAAGCGTTCCCATATGGGTTCTCTATGTTCTTTTCCTACAGGACCAATATCTTCTTTCCAAATTTTGTGTAATGTTTGTAGCTCTTGGAAAGCTTTACTTAAATCTTCAACGGTACCTAATGCTTCAGCGCGTTCTGCAATTTTTGTTTTCTCTTCTAGATTTCGTTTAAAGTCTAAGTCTCTTAGTTCTCTGTTTAAATGTAAAAAATCATAAAATATTTCAATATGATGATGGTATGTTTTCCATACATCATTATAATTATTCCTTGGGATAGGCCCAGCGGTTCGCCAACTTTCTTGTAATTCTTTAAAGTTTTTGTAAGTAGTATTAATATCTTCTTCTACATTTACAAGGCCTTTTAAACGCTCAATAATTTCTAAGCGTTTGGAAAGGTTATCTTTTAAATTTTTTTCTAAATTTTTATAATACTCATTCCTTCTTTCACGGTATTCACCGTATACTTCATTAAACTGTCTTTTTGTAACGGAATTATATTGAAAATCTATTTCAACACCTCCATTACTTATAAATTCTTCTTTTTTATGTTCTAAAAATTCTTGGAATTTTAAATCAAACTCATATTTTATGCCATCAACATGTTTTTTTATAGCTTGAATTTTTTCATTTTTCACCAAACGTTGTAACTCACCAACCAAATTTTCCATAGTCATGCTATGGTAATCTAAAATTGGTATAACATGTCTTTGAATATTATCAGAATCTTCCGCATCTTCTGCGTTAGATTCTTCAATCTCTTCCAAAATTTCATCTTTATCAGTGGTAAGGGGAACAGCAACTGTATCTACAGCATCAGAAATTTCTGTAGCAACAGTTTTCTCTACAACAGTATCTTCTTTAACAATCTCTTCTACAACAGTTTCTTTTTCTTCTGCAATAGTTTCTTCTTTAGGCCTAACTATTTCTTCAGGTTTTTCCGCTGGATTATTTGGCTCAGAATTATCTGAATTATTTGTATTATCTACTTTTTCTTCACTACCTACATTTCCATGTAGTTTCTCGTCTTTATCGTCCAACATATTGTACGTATTTAGCTGTATGCCACAATTAGACTGTAAGATAGTAACAACCTGTTGAATACCAAAAAGTTTATTAAAAAAGCTTTGTAGTTTATACCCTTTGTAAATTATAAAATATACCTTAATCTTTAGTAGTATTCCATATTTCCCATGCTTTTTCTGCTTGTAATTCTAGCATTTTAGAGCCATTTAAAATTATTGCTCCTTTAGCTTCTCCTTCTTTTAAAAAAGCTGTTTTATTGGGATTATATATTAAATCGAATAACAAATGTTGTGGTGTAATATACTCATAAGGAATAGTTGGTTTATCATCAATATTTGGGTAGGTACCTAGTGGAGTACAATTAACAATAACAGTATAGTTTTTCAGAATTTCTTTATCAAGTTGTCCATAACTATATTGTTTATTTTTAGGAGACCTAGAGACTAAAGTTGCTTCTATTCCGAGTTTTTCAAAAACGTAAGTAATTGCTTTTGATGCTCCTCCAGTTCCTAAAATCAATGCTTTGGTATGATGCTTTTTTAAGGAATCTTCAATTGATTTTTGAAAACCATAATAATCAGTATTGTAGCCTTTAAGTCCTTTTTTAGTAAATGCTATCGTATTTACCGCTCCTATTTTTTCAGCAACTTCATCTATTTCTGTTAAGTATGGAATTACCTGTTGTTTGTAAGGTATGGTTACATTAAAACCTTTTATAGTAGTCGTGTTTTTTAAAACAAGCTCTAATTCATTTATATTTTGAAAGTCGAAATTTTCATAAGAATAGTTTTCTAAGTTTAGAACTTCAAACTTTTTAGTAAAATATCCTTTAGAAAAAGAATAGGATATATCTCTCCCTATCAATCCAAATCTATGCTGTTGTTTTTCTATTTTTTCCATACCAATCTAATCCTAACAAAATAAAAACCCCAAAAATAATACAGACAATGGCCCACCATGTCTCTGCTGCTGTAATATCTGGAAAATATCTCTTATAATTCATTATAATTTTATTTCCATTGGAATCTAAAATTAATTTGCTATTTACGGCTGTTTTATACACTTCTTCTTTCCAGGGCCATACTACTCCTAATGAACCTGTAATAAAACCAATAATGATTGCTGTTGTAATATGCTTAAAATGTTTTAACAGATAATTAAGCAAATGTGATAATGTAACCAATCCAAATGTTGAGCCCGCTGTAAATACTCCTAAAATAGTAAGGGTTTTTAAGCGTTCTGAGTTTTTAACAAAACTAAAATCTCCTTTGAAAATCTCCGAGAAAGTATCGTATAATGCATTAACAGAATCTACTAACAACAGAACATAATTGCCAATTAAAATTAATATAAAAGATCCTGAAAGCCCTGGTAATGTCATTCCAGAAACGCTTATCATTCCACAGAAAAAAATAAATAGCAAATTATCGTTTTCTGTTGCGGGATTTAGAAAACTAATCCCAATACCAATAAGAAGGCCTATAATGCCTGCAGGTATCGTTTTTTTATTCCACTGCTTAAAATCTTTAGCGATATAATAAATAGAACCCAAAATCATTCCGAAGAAAGAAGACCAGACAAGAAGTTCGTTTTTTTCTAAAAAGTAATCCAATAATTTTGAGATACTAAAATAGCTTACCAACATTCCAAAAATGAGAAGCGATAAAAACTGACCGTTTACATAGCTGTAAAAGCTTTTAAACTTCCCTTTAAGTAAAAGTTTAAAAGCTTTGCCATTTATTTTTTGTAATGAATGAATAAATTCTTCGTAAAAACCGCCAACAAAAGCTACTATACCTCCAGAAACCCCTGGAACTTTATTGGCCGCACCCATACATAAGCCTTTGATGACTAACCAGAATTTATCTAGAAATGTTCTTGGTGGATACATGCAAATGTCTCTTACTTTTTTGAGGCTACTTTTTCTAATATAAAAATAAGAGAAAAACCAATTAAAGCTAGGATAAGTGCATATATTAATTGATTATCACCTTCATAGGCAAATGGTGAAATACTTTGTTCTTTAATAGGAATTATTTTTTCTCCAAAAGTTTTTACTTCTAAAACTTTTTTCCAGGGCCATATCTTATTTAAAGATCCTAAAATAAAGCCTGTAAGTATGGCTAGTGTTAAATTTTTATAATTTTTAAACATCCACTTTAAGATTCTTGCAAAACTTAATAAACCAAAAACAGCCCCAATAGCTACTGTAGCAACAACTTTAATATCTCTTTCATGAGCTGCTTCTAAGATGGTTTTATAGGATCCTAATAATACTAGAATAAAAGCACCCGATATTCCAGGTAAAATCATAGCACATACTGCTAAAGCTCCTGAAAGAAATAAAAAAGGTAAACTTTCTGTATTATCGGCTGTTGGTAGTGTGGTAATATAATAGGCAATTACTGCTCCTATGATTAATAAAATAATTGCTGTTATATTCCATTTTTCTATTGATTTTCCTACAAAGAAAATACTTGCTAATACCAAGCCAAAAAAGAAAGACCATACTAAAATAGGCTGATTTTCTAATAACCAACTTATTCCTTTGGCAAGAGAAAAAAGACTAATAAATATTCCTAAGAATAAAGCAAAAAGAAAATTTCCATTTAGTTTATTCCAACAAGCTTTAAAACCATCTTTTTGGAGTACTTTAATGAGTCCTAAATTAATGTTGTTTATAGCATCTATAAGTTCTTCATAAATACCAGATATAAAAGCTATAGTACCTCCAGAAACACCAGGAACTACATCAGCGGCTCCCATAGCCATACCTTTTAAGGTGATAAAGAAATACTGTAAAAAGTTTCTATTTTGCATATCTTAAGTAAAGACACAAAAATAGGGGTTTTTATTTGGATGTTTTTTTATATTCTGCTAATATGTTTTGCATCCATTCTGTATTACAAAATGAAGGGTACTTTCTTTGAAGATCATTAAGTCCATCTGGGTTTAAAATAATAGCTTCTGCTAATGATATTCTTGCTTTTCTTACTTTATTGACCTGATGGTATAAGCCTGCAAGAGTAAATTTTATTTCTGCTACCTCAGGGTAAAACTCTTTACTCTGCACTAAAATTTGAATAGCAGCTTCATAATCTTTATTTTCTAATACCACACTAGACCATAATAACCAGGTATCTAGCTCATAATTACCAAATTCTACAGCTTGTTTAAATGCAAAATCAGCTTCATCAAACTTTTTTAATGCAGCATTTATTTTCCCACATTTTTTCCAATACAAAGGATTCTCCCCATCTATATTTGTAGCTTTATCTATGTAATGAATTGCTTTTTCATAATTGCCCTGTCTGTAATAAAAATCTGTTATAGCTAACCAACCTTTATCCAATAGAGGGTCTTCATGAACTGTATTATAATAATAATATTTAGCAGTATCCATGTTTCCTAATTTTTCATGACATTTTCCTATTCTTAGGTATGCATGTGATGTAGGATCTTCTATACTTATGGTAGTTTCATAATTTTCTATAGCCTCATTATACTTGCCCATTTTCTCAAGAACTTTTCCTTTTTCAAAGTAAGCCCCTATAAATGAATCGTCTGAAATTATGGCGAAATCAAATGCGCTTAATGCTTCTGGATACATTTTTTTAGAAAAATATTGTTTCCCAAGCTGATGCCAGGCTACCTCGCAGTACGGATTTGTTTCCAAATAATCGTTAAGGTAATGAATAGCACCTTCAAATTCTTCTAAAAATTCATAACAATAAATAACATTATATAAAGATGAATAATCATGGGCGTCGAATTCTACACATTTCTTAAAATTCTTTTTAGCCATTTCAAAATCATCCATAAAAAGATATTCCATTCCTAATAGTGAATAAATATCTGTACCATCATTTGATAGTTTTAATGCTTTTTCTAAAAGTCTAACTGCAGAAATATGATCATCTTTTTTAGAATAAATATTGGCACGCTGTATATAAATTTCTTCATTATTTATATCTAAAGCTTGTAAAGCATCTAACATAATTTCAGCATCGTCCAGTTTATTCTCAAAGACAAGAACTTCAATATGCAACAACTTAAGTTCAGTAGTTTCTGGATGTTGCTGTTGTCCAATTTTTATAGCCTTTTTAGCTAAGGAAATCTTACCATTATTTAAATAGTGATGTATTATATATTCGAAATCTTCTGCGTCAAAGAAGTAGACATCGTCTGTCTTTAACATCGATTCAAATTTTGCTATCGGTTGGTTAGGTCTCTCTTCTGCATTAAATGCCATAGGCCTTTTGTTTTGAATACACTAAATATAAGCTTATTAAACTTACGCTATTCTAGTGTATCTCCCTATATTATTAACAAATTAGTTAACAAATTAGTATCTGTATTGTCTTAAAATTTCTAAAATTAGTGCACAACCTTCTCTAATTTCATTGTTTGTGATGGTTAAAGGAGGAGAAATACGAACTGCTTTTTTCTCAAATAATAACCAAAAAAGAATTAAATGTTTTTTTGCTGCGGTTAAGACAAGATGGTTGGCTAATGCTTCGTCTTTCATTATTAAGGCAAGCATTAATCCTTTACCCCTAATTTCTTTAATGCTTTTATGCTGTAATAAAGTTCTAAAAAGTTGCTCTTTTTCAAGTGTTTTAGCAATAATAGCTGTCTCTGTAATTTCTTTTAATGTTGCTAAACTGGCTGCGGCAATGATAGGGTTTCCCCCAAAAGTTGTAATGTGCCCTAGTGTAGGGTTATCTTGTAGGCTTTGCATTATTTTTTGAGAACTTGTAAATGCTCCTACTGGTAGCCCTCCAGCCATTCCTTTTCCGATAACTAAAATATCTGGAATACAATTATAATGTTCAAAAGCAAATAATTTTCCTGTTCTTCCAAAGCCTGGTTGTATCTCATCTAAAATAAGTAATGCTCCTACTGCTGTACAACGTTCCCTAACTTTCTCTAAATACTCTTTTTGGGGCATTATAAAACCAGCTCCACCCTGAATTGTTTCTAAAATTACTGCTGCCGTTTTTTTTGTAATTCGTTTTAGTTCAATTTCTGCATTAAAATGAATAAATGCAACATCTGGTATTAAAGGTCTAAAAGCGCCTTTCCGGGCTTCATACCCCATAATACTTAAACTCCCCATGGTATTCCCATGATATGCGTGATGAGCAGAAATTATTTCTGTACGCTTTGTATATCTTCTAGCTAGTTTTAAAGCCCCTTCTATGGCTTCTGTACCAGAATTTACTAAGTAAGTGGTTTCTAAAGTTGAAGGTAATAGTGATGCCAAAAGCTTAGTATATGCTACCGCTGGTTCTTGAATATATTCCCCATACACCATAACATGAGCATATTTTTCTGTTTGGCTTTTGATAGCATTTACAATTTTAGGATTACAATGCCCTAAAGGGCAAGCAGAAACACCAGCTACAAAATCTAAATGCGCATTCCCATCGGTATCATAAATATAACTGCCCTTGGCATGCGAAACTTGTAATGCCAGAGGTTTAGGAGTTGTTTGCGCTTGATAAGTGTAGAAATCATCTTTCATAAAAAATCAATTCGACTTTTTAACTTCTGTTTCTTCTTTTTTAGTATCTGTAGGAGCTAATGGCTGTAAGCTTACTTTGGTATTCTTTATCGTATCCGTAGCTTTTTTTAGGGATTGAATTGCTTTTTCTTCTTGCTTATCTTTTGCTTCAACACTCGCCTCAGCAGGTTTTAAAGCTTTCTGTTTAGTAGGTTTTTTCTTTTCTTTCTTCTTTTTAGGCCTACTATTTATAGGATCTGATAAATTTTTACTCCGCTCTGCCTCTTCTGCATCAATATCTATAGGGTTATTAATACCTCTAATGATTGGAAGTACAATATGATTATCATCATCATCAAAAATATCATCTTTAGATAATATTTGTTCATCACCACGCCAAACCATACCCTTTAATATTCTCTCTTCTTCTGGTAAATTTATTTCAGGGAAGATATTACCACTTGGAGAAGTAAAAAAAGTAAGCTCATCAATATCATTATTTTCCATTGTAATCCTTATTTTGCTACAAATGGTTTTATTAATCCCAACCAGCTCGTCATTATCATTATAATTATAATAAATAACTTCTGTATTTTTTATTAAATCAATTATTTTTAAAGCGTTCTCCTCAAATTTACCATACAAATTTCTTCCTTTTGCTTGGTTATACCCTACTTTACTAATACTATCTAACGAAACTACAAATGCATTATTAATAACTTTTAAAGAGTCTAATTTTTCTGTTTTAACATCAGAAAGCAAATAAATACTATCTCCTGTCATTTGGTTGTCTCCATTCCAAAGAACAGGATAATAATAGGGATAATCCTTCTCTTTAGTAGCCTCAGGTATTTTACGACCAATAAGTTTTGTGAGTCCATTTACTTCATTAGCATGTATTGAATCTGCCTTGCCACTAATATCTGTTTTGTAAAATTTTGCATTTCGGAAAGCTCTTAAAATTCTATTGTCTGCTGGACCAGTAATCATTAACGTATCGCCATGCATATACAAAGAATCTTGTTCTACAAGGCTAATAGAAACTGCTCTTTTGGTTGCAAAAAGGGAATCTTTAGCTTTAAATATTTCAGCGTAGTGCGCTTTTATTACTCCATCATTAATGGTATCTGTTACCACAATATTGTTTGTAGCGGATGCAAATTCTCTTGCTTTATCAAAAAAAACACTATCGCCAACAATAATACGGTCATTATAATCTATTCTAGTATTCTTTATACCATAACCTCGTTCAATTTTCGTATCATAAAACCCACGTTCGCAATACATTTTGTACTCCTCTCCTGTAATGGTAGACGGGCCATACATATATGCATTTTTAGAACTGGTATAATAATCTAATTGTTCAGAATCTACAATGTATTCTTTATTATCTATATGAACATTATCTAAAAATTGATACCTTTTTTGTTCCATAAAATACCTACCGACTTGGCTAGTAAGCGTATTTGCAGAATCTACAATGGTACCAAAATCTTTATAGAAAGCTTCTTGTTTTTCTCTATTAAAACGAAGTGTATCAGTTTTAAGTGTCATATCTGTATTTTCTAATACAACACTGTCCCATGCCTTTGCTAGTTTGATATTACCATCATAATTTACTCTTCCGCTTGTCATTTGCACAGAATCACCCTGTTGCAAACGGATATTTCCTATAGCTTTTAATATGTTTTCTTTCTGATAAAAAATAGCATAATCGCACCATACCGTTGCCCCTTCATGCTCAAACTCTACTTGTCTATCATCTTGAGAAAAGATAGAAGCACCAGGAAATTTTGCTTCATCTTTGGTGAAGTTACCACCGTAGATAATATTAATTTTTTTGTTTTCAGTCTTTTCTTCCTGAGTTGTTTTTTCTTGAGCAAAACCAGTGAAGCAACAAATCAATAACAATATGAAAAATAAATGATTATTCAAGAATATAAATTTTAGTCAAAAATATGATTTTTTGTAGAAGCGCCTATATGATTGGGATAAATTTAGTAATTGCTATAAAAGTAGCTAATAATGGATACAAAAAAAGCCACTTAAAAGTGGCTTTTTTATTATCTATATATTGTTTGCGTCCTATCTGGACCTACTGAAACAATTTTTATGGGCACTTCCAATTCTTTTTCTAGAAAAGCAATGTAATAATTTAAGGTTTTAGGTAATTGGTCTGCAGAAGTCATTTTAGTTAAGTCTTGCGCCCAACCTTCCATTTCCGTATATATAGGAGTAACATTTTCCGGTTCTATGTTGTAAGGTAAATGTGTTATTTCTTCTCCTTTATATTTATAAGCAGTACATACTTTAAGCGTTTTAAAACCACTAAGCACATCTCCTTTCATCATCATTAATTCTGTAACACCATTAATTTCTACAGCATATTTTAAGGCTACTAAATCTAGCCAGCCACATCTTCTGGCTCTACCAGTTGTAGCACCAAATTCATTACCTACACGCCCCATAGTTTCTCCATCTTCATCAAATAACTCAGTTGGGAATGGTCCACTACCAACACGTGTTGTATAGGCTTTAAATATTCCTTTTACTGCTCCAATTTTATTTGGTGCAACACCTAAACCAGTACAAGCACCAGCAGCTGTAGTATTAGATGAAGTTACAAATGGATAAGTCCCAAAATCTATATCTAACAAAGAACCTTGAGCTCCTTCAGCTAATATTTTTTTACCTTCACGCTGTGCTTTAAATAAATATTCTTCGCTATCAATAAAAGTAAGCTGCTTTAATGTTTCAACTGCATTAAAGAAATCTGCTTCTAACTCCTGTAAATCATATTCAATGTCTACATCATAAAAGCTAATCATAGCCTCGTGCTTGTCTGCTAAAACTCTATATTTTTCTTTCCAATCTGCAAATTCTAAATCCCCAACACGCATTCCGTTTCTACCCGTCTTATCCATATAAGTGGGGCCAATCCCTTTTAGTGTAGAACCAATTTTAGCTTTTCCTTTTGCGGCTTCTGATGCAGCATCTAATAAGCGATGCGTAGGAAGGATTAAATGTGCTTTTCTAGATATTAATAATATGGCGTTTATATCTAATTTAAACTGTTTTAAATTATCTAATTCTTTTTTAAAGATAACTGGGTCTATTACAACTCCGTTACCTACAATATTCATTGCATTTTTATGAAAAATACCAGAAGGAATTGTATGTAAAACATGTTTTATTCCATCAAATTCTAAAGTATGTCCTGCATTTGGACCGCCTTGAAAACGAGCAATGATGTCATAATTTTTAGTGAGTACATCAACGATTTTTCCTTTTCCCTCGTCTCCCCATTGTAATCCTAGTAGTAAATCTACTGCCATTAGTAATTAGTTAATTGTTTGTATTTTCTTCTTTATTTTTTATGCCATAGAAGTATAGCGAATGATTGTTAATTTTAATATCAAACACTTCTTCTATTGTTTTTTTGATAGATTGTATTCTTGGATCACAGAATTCAATTACTTCTCCAGTATCGGTTAGAATCACATGGTCGTGTTGCCTATCAAAATAAGATTTTTCGTACTGTGCTTGATTTTTACCAAATTGGTGTTTCCGAACCAATTTACAATCAAGAAGAAGTTCTATGGTATTGTACAAAGTTGCTCTACTAACTCTGTAATTTTTATTCTTCATATTAATGTAGAGACTTTCTATATCAAAGTGTTCATCGCTATCATAAACTTCTTGGAGTATAGCGTATCTCTCGGGTGTTTTACGGTGCCCGTTTTCTTCTAAAAAGGTAGTAAAGACATTTTTTACGATATCTTGGTTCTTGTTGTTTTTCATAAGAACTTTTACATCAATCAATTGCAAATGTACAGCTTAAATTTAAATTCTGGACACTTTGTCTATTCCGTTAATCCCCTTTAAATTGTTAATAAGTTTTTTTAGAATTTCATTGTTCTTTACTAATACCGTAATGCTACCTCTAAAGGTTCCTCCATCTGTACTAAAATTTAAGTTTCTCATGTTAACATGCATATTACCAGAAATGATATTTGTAATATTACTTATAAGGCCTAAATTATCTATTCCGGTTAAACTAATTTCTGCTGTAAATTCTTGCTGAGATGAATCTACCCACTTTGCAAACATAATTCTATATGCGTAATTAGATTGTAGAGAAATGGCATTGGGGCAATTTTTTGTATGTACTTTTAAGCCTTCACTTACACTTATAAAACCAAATACCTCATCACCAGGAATTGGATTACAACATGGAGATAAGGTATAAGGTAATTTTTCTTCTTCTTTTCCAAACACCAACATATCATACTTAGAAGTAACTTCTTCTTTGTTGATATCTTCTGGGGTTTGTGGTTTACGCATTCTGTTTTTAAAGAAACTTATGAAAGCGTTATTGTAAGACGCAGCAAAATCTTTTATTTTTTGATTGTCTATTGCACTTATGCCTACTCTATAAAATAAATCTAGGCTAGTTTTTAGCTTAAAAAATGATACCATTTTGTTAATGGTATCTTCACTAAAACTAATTTTCTGTGTTTTTAATTTTCTACGTAATATTTCTTTCCCCTCTAAAGCAACTGCTTTTTTCTCTTCTCTTAAAGAAGATTTTATTTTAGCCCTTGCTCTTGCAGTAGTAGCATAATCTAGCCAACTTTGATTGGGTTTTGCGGTTTTAGAAGTCATAATCTCTACCTGATCACCACTTTGCAGTATGGTATTTAAAGGCATTAATTTTCCATTAACTTTTGCACCTCTAGTACGCATACCTATTTCGGTATGGATATTAAAAGCAAAATCTAATGGGGTAGCTCCTTTTGGTAAAGATTTTAATTCTCCTTGAGGGGTAAATACAAAGATTTCTTTGGAATAAAGATTTAGTTTAAACTCTTCAACAAAATCTACGGCATTTGTATTTGTATTTTCTAATGCTTCTTGTAATTTGTTCAACCATTCTTCTATACCTTGCTCTTTTTGGTCTCCATGCTTGTATTTAAAATGAGCTGCATAGCCTTTTTCTGCTATTTCGTGCATTCGCTCACTTCTAATTTGCACTTCTACCCATCTCCCTTTTGGGCCCATTACAGTAATATGTAGGGCTTCATAACCCGTAGATTTAGGAGAAGAAATCCAATCTCGCAAACGCACTGGATTAGGTGTAAAATGGTCTGTAACGATCGAATATATCTTCCAAGCTAAAAACTTTTCGTTCTCCTTATTAGATTCATAAATAATTCTGATGGCAAACTTGTCATAAATCTCATCAAAATTAACATTTTGCTTTACCATCTTTCTACGGATAGAAAAAATAGATTTCATACGCCCTTTTACATAATAATCTAATTTTTCTTTATCTAAAGCATCACGAATAACAGCAGAAAAGTCATCTATATACTGTATTTGCTCTTCTTTTGATTCTTCTATTTTTCCAAAAATGTCATTGTAGACTTCAGGTTCTGTATATTTAAGACTAAGATCTTCAAGTTCCGTTTTTATATTATATAAGCCTATTCTATGTGCTAATGGTGCGTATATATACAGTGTTTCTGATGCAATTTTAACTTGCTTATGCTCTGGCATAGCGTCCATTGTGAGCATATTATGATACCGATCTGCAATTTTTATAATAATAACTCTTACATCATCATTTAAAGTAAGTAGCATTTTTCTAAAATTTTCGGCCTGTTGCGATATTTTGGTATCTTTTTTAAGGTGTGCAATTTTAGTAAGTCCATCTACTATCCGAGCTACAGTTTCTCCAAACATTTGCTCAATATCATCTAAGGTATACTCTGTATCTTCTACTACATCATGTAATAGTGCAGAAGCAATTGAAACAGCATCTAAACCAATTTCTGATGCCACAATTTTTGCTACAGCGATAGGGTGAAAAATATAAGCTTCTCCAGATTTTCTACGCTGAGTTTTATGCGCATCTACAGCTGTATCAAAAGCAGAACGAATTAATTTTTTGTCCTCACTAGAAAGCGTTTGATAACTAATGCGCAGCAATTCTTTGTATTGCTTTGCAATTTGTTTATTCTCTAATTCTATTGCAGCTTCTGTCATTATAAACTAAAAATAATATAATACTAGTTACTAAGCAACAAAAATTATGCCTTTAAGTTTTTAATTCTAGCACTTAATGGCGGATGAGAATAATGCATAAATACATAAGCAGGGTGTGGTGTTAAGTTGCTCAGATTCTTTTTAGATAGTTTTTTTAAAGAACCTATTAAAGCTTTAGCATTAAATGTATTTTTAGCATAATCATCTGCTTGATACTCAAATTTACGACTCATCATATTCATCCATAAACTTGTAATTTCAGAAATTGGACTATATAGAATCCCAAAACTAATTAAAGCGGCATGGAAACTTGGTTGCGATACACCTATTGCAAGAGAAAAATTTGGGTTATTAATAAAAAGCGACAACACAAAAAGTGTTACTCCGGTAAGCAAAATAGAGCTGATAAGGTTAAAAATAATATGCTTTTTTTTGTAATGCCCTACTTCATGCGCAAGAACAGCAACAATTTCTTCTTCTTCTAAATCTTTAATTAAAGTATCATATAAAGTCACTCTTTTTTCTTTTCCCAAACCAGAAAAATAAGCATTAGCTTTAGTAGAACGCTTGGAACCATCTATCACAAAAATATTACTTAATTCAAAACCAACTGTTTTGGCGTAATCTTCGATCTTTTCTTTTAAAGACCCATTTTCTAATGGAGTTTGTTTATTAAAAATAGGAACAATAAGTTTACTATAAAATAAATTGATAAATAAGGAGAATATAGCAACAACTGCCCAAGCATATAACCAAAAATAGTTCCCTGCCCATTGAAAAAACCAAATGATCAATGCCAAGATTGCACCACCAAAAACAAGCATCATTAACCAACCTTTAACTTTATCTATAAAAAAAAGTTTTTTACTTGTCTTATTAAAGCCAAACTTCTCTTCAATAACAAAAGTAGCATAGTAAGAAAATGGTGTATTTAGGAGGTCGCTCCCTATCATTATAAGAGCAAAGAATAATAAAGCCACTACTATTGGATTTTCGGTATAACTTCTAGCAATGTTATCGATAAATTCAAATCCGCCTAAAAAGATAAAAGAGAGTAGTAATACAAAAGAAAATGTAGAAGATATGAAACCAAATTTATAATTTACTTTTTTATATGCTTGCGATTTTTCATATTCTTGTGCATCAAAGACATCATTTAAATCTTGTGGAATAGGATCTTGATACCGTTTAGAATTTAAATAGTCTAACACTGTTTCTAGTACATATTGTAGCGTTAAAATTAAAATTATACTATAAAATAAGGTCATCGGAACTTGGGTTTGTTGGTTGTTTGATGCTGAAATTTACGTTTTTAGGAGTGGATTACTGCTTTTTTTTGATAAAATTTATAGTTTAACGTTATAACTTCGCTGTCTTTTAGCTTCAAAAATAAGAATGGCAGCAGAAACGGATACATTCATAGAATCTATTTCTCCTTCCATAGGAATAATAATATTCTGATCGGAATTTAATAACCATTCTTGAGAAAGGCCAGTTGCTTCGGTACCCATTATTAAAGCCGTTGATTTCTTAAAATCTACAGTTAAATAATTTTTAGAAGCGGTTAAGGCAGCGCAGTTTATAGTAATATGATGCTCTTTTAAATAGCTGATGATTTCTGTTGAAGTTCCTGTTGCAATCTGGTTTGTAAAAACACAGCCTACACTAGAACGTATAATATTTGGGTTATATAGATCTGTTTTAGGGTTTGCAATCAAAACAGCATCAATATTAGCAGCATCAGCAGTTCGTAACAAAGCACCAATATTACCAGGTTTTTCTGGGGCTTCAGCAACTAGAACAAGTGGTGTTTTAGTTTTAAATTCTAAATGAGATAATTTATGAGGTTTTGCCTCTGCAATGGTTATAATACCTTCTGTAGTTTCCCTGTAGGCTATTTTTTGATACACCTCTTTAGAAATTTCAATAATTTCTGGAGGATTTTTTAATGGAGCAACTAACTTAAGGACTCTTTCTAAACTTAGAATATCAGCGTAATAGTAAATTGTTTTAAGGGTATAAGCTGCTTTTATTGCTAGCATAATTTCTCTATAACCTTCAATAACAAAAAGAGACTCTTTTTTACGTTCTCTAGACTTTTCTTTTAATACAATTAGTTTTTTTATGAAAGTATTTTGTAAACTACTAATATGCTTAACTTCGCTCATCTACACAAAAATAACTTAATCTTGTAAATTACTTATCGATAACTCGACAAAACGCAAAATTAAAAGAACATAAATTATGAAACATTTCATTATACTACTTACATTATTATTTACTTTTAACTGTAAAGAAACACCAAAGGAGACGGCATCAGAAATGCCAGAAAAAGTAACTTCAAAAGAAGAAATTAGCAAATATCCAGAAATACTTCAGAAAATTTTTAAAAAACATGGCGGATTGGATCTATGGAAAAAACAAAGAACGTTAAGTTATACCATGCCAAAAGAATCGCCAGAAACGCAAACGATAGACTTATATTCCAGACATGAAAAAATTACTACTTCAGGTTTTGAACTAGGATATGATGGCACAGATTTTTGGTCTTTAGATAAAGAAGGCAAATATAAAGGAGATCCTATTTTTTATCATAATTTGATGTTTTATTTTTATGCAATGCCTTTTGTCTTAGCAGATGATGGTATTGTATATGGGGAAACAGAAGATTTAGAGTTTGAAGGCAAGAAATTTCCCGGTATACGCATCAGTTATAATGATGGAGTTGGGGTGTCTTCTAAAGATGAATATTTTATTCATTACGATGCAGAAACAAGTCAAATGGCGTGGTTAGGCTATACCGTAACGTACAGAAGTGGTGAAAAATCAGACCGTATCAGTTGGATTAGATATAACAATTGGCAAACTATTGATGGTATGGTTTTACCTAAATCTATTTCCTGGTATAAAACTGAAGGCCGTACTATTTTAGAATTAGCAAGTGAACGCCTTTTTGAAAACGTAAGTTTAAGTACCACAGCCAAACAAGCACGTTTTTATGCAAAACCAGAGGGTGCCATAGTAGCAATGAAAAAATAATTTTTAGTACCTGATAAATTCAAAAAACCGACTTTACAAGTCGGTTTTTTTGAATTTATATTTTAAAATGTTAATCTTAAGTAATTCTTCGGTTATTATTCATTCAAGGTAACTTTTTTTCAAAACTTTTGCTTCTTTATCAGGAGCTACTGCATCAAAAGTAACTAAGTCAAATTTTCAAGGATTAACAGTAGTTCAAATTAAAGAACTCCCTTCTTCTCCAAATCTATTTCACAGGACTAGCTTATAAAAATTATAGAAAACTTCAGTCAATTAACCACATTAACAAGAAAATATAGCGTATTTCATATTTAAAGGAGAAAGGTTATCAAAAAAAATAGTAAACTATACGCAACCTTTTTATTTATATTTAATCTTAATAAATATAAAACAATCTAATATATGAAAAATACAAATCTAATTACTGTAATGCTTTTGGCATTGCTTTTACAAAGTTGCTGGTTTATTGATAGTGAAGAAATAGAAGAACCTGATCCTACTAGTTCTTTATATGAACCTATTTATTTAAGTAGAGAAATTTTTGATACCGCTGTACAGCTTAAAAATACAATACCTATTAATACATCTGGTAAAATATATATAAAGGATAACTTATTATTTATTAATGAAGTAAACAAAGGTTTTCATGTGTATGATAATAGTGATCCTAGTAATCCTAAAGCAATTCGTTTTTTAGAAACTCTTGGAGCAACAGATCTTGCTATACGTAATAATATGATCTATATAAACCAAGCTACGGATCTGATTGCATTAGAATACAATCAAACAGAAAACACTATTAATCTAACAAAAAGAATTCCTAATACTTTTCCAGAGTTATTATCTCCAGATGGTTTTTATGCAAATAATATACCTGCTAATAGTGTTGTAATAGATTGGAAATTAAAAAACTAAATAATGATGAAAAATAATTTTATACTAGTATTTGTGTTAATTTTTATGATAGGATGTTCTTCGGATTCTACAAATAGTGAGATTGCTTCTCCAAGTAATGATGGTCAAGGGGGTTCTTTGGCCCGTTTTACTCTTAAAGGAGATTATTTATACACTGTAGATAATATGGACTTAAATGTTTTTAATATTTTTAATCCTGAAGAACCTGTTATTGTAAACAAAGTACCTATTGGTTTTAATATTGAGACTTTATTTAGTTACAAAGAGTTTCTTTATATAGGTTCACAAAACGGAATGTTTATTTATGATTTGCAAAATCCAGAATTTCCAACAAGACTATCTAGTGTTCAACATTTTACTTCCTGTGATCCTGTTGTTGCTAATGACACGCATGCTTATGTAACATTACACTCAGAAACATTTTGTGGAAATAACATTAATGTTTTAGAAGTTTATGATGTAACTGATGTTAAAAACCCTATTCTATTAAACTCAAGAAATTTAATATTCCCAAGAGGTTTAGGTCTGTACCATAATTTTTTAATTGTTTGTGATGATGAAATAAAAATATTTGATGTTACAGATCCTATAAACTCTAAGCTTGTAAAAAGTATTGATAAAAGTGCATTTGATGTGATTATTTCTAATGATTTATTAATAGCTATAGGTGAAACAGGGCTATTTCAATACAACCTATCACTAAACAATGAGAATGAAATTTTTACAGAAGAATTAAGTCAAATTTCTATATGATACTATAGTGTAAATTTATCGTTAATAAATTAATATAACTATCAAAAAATCACTTAGTTAATTTTATTGTACTATCTTTACTACTTAATTAATTTTTTTAATATTTTATAATGAACAAAGGAACAGTAAAATTCTTCAATGATTCTAAAGGTTTTGGATTTATCACTGAAGAAGGCTCAAGCGAAGATCATTTTGTACACATTTCTGGCTTAATCGATGAAATTCGTGAAGGTGATGTTGTAGAATTTGAATTACAACAAGGTAAAAAAGGATTGAACGCAGTAAATGTAAAAGTACTTTAACATACGGTAACAACTTTTTTTTGAAACAGAAGCTCAGCCATACGGCTGAGCTTTTTTATTACTATTTACTCTGTTTTAAATAAAAAATAAATTATTTTCTACAATAATTTTTTATCACTTACAAACATTTCTTACATTTACCTAAATTTTGTTACTAATTACACGCAACCATTGTACAAGTGTAGTATCTAACAATTAAACAGAATGTGTAAACCCAAACATTTTCTAAAATTTATGAGCTATTAGAAGTAAGTTTTTTGAATTATGATGTCTAAAATAGTAATTCTAAAAATAATTTTTAATTAAAAAAGAAATTTTGGTAGGGTTTTTGAAGACTAAATTGTTTTATTAATATAAATAATTATTAAACAAATTTGACAATGATTACATTTTTCAGTATCATTTTATTGTTAGTTAGTGTAAATTTATTGTTTTTAGCACTAAGTGTTAATAGAAATAAGAAAGCATAAAAAAAGAAGTGAATATATATTGTACTCACCTCTTTTTTTATGCTCTTGAAAATATTATTATTTAGTAACAGCCATTAATTCTACATCAAATATTAAAGTGGCATTTGGTGGAATTACCCCTCCTGCTCCTTGGCTACCATAACCTAAATCTGAAGGTATTACAAAACGTGCTTTATCTCCTACTTGCAACAAACAAATACCTTCATCCCATCCAGGAATTACTTGCCCTACTCCTACTTGAAAGTCAATTGGTTTTTTTGGTTTTCTTTTATAAGAAGAGTCAAAAATAGTTCCACTGATTAAAGAACCTTCATAATGTACAGATACATTATTCCCAGCTTCTGCTTGTTGTCCGTTTCCTTTTTGAATTATTTTGTAACGAAGTCCGCTTGCCGTTTGTTCAAAACCAGCAGAGACTTTATCTAATTCGGCAGCTTGTTTTTTTCTTTCTTCTGCAATTCTTTTTTCTCTTGCGCCTTCAAATGTTCTGAAAGCTTCAACTGCATTCCAATCCTCAGCTTCTTTACCTACTCTAACTATTTCTAAAGATTCTAGCACATCTCCCTGGGCTATTGCATCAACAATGTCTTGACCAGTTTCTACATGTCCAAAAACAGTATGCTTATTATCTAACCAAGGTGTTGCAATATGCGTAATAAAAAACTGACTTCCGTTTGTTCCTGGATTTGCTGAATTTGCCATAGATAACACTCCAGGCGCATCATGCTTTAGATCTGGATGAAATTCATCATCAAATTTATAACCTGGATCTCCAGTTCCAGTTCCAAATGGGCAACCCCCTTGAATCATAAAGTCTGGAATTACTCTATGGAATTTTAATCCATTATAATATGGGGTACCTTGAGGTTTTACTTTATTTTCTAAATTTCCTTCTGCTAATGCAACAAAATTACCAACAGTTCCTGGTGTTTTGTCATGTGTAAGTTTAACTACTATTTCTCCTTTTGAAGTATTGAATTTTGCGTAGATTCCGTCTTTCATTGTACTCTTTTTTTGTGAACGGCAAATGTACAGTTTTGTTATGAAAAAATAGAATTGTTACTTCATCATTTCTACTTCTTAGAATAACCACGTATTTATCTAATGAATAGATTCTGTTACATTATTATTTATGCATCACACAAAAAATATACTTATAGAATCGATTGTATGATACTATTTGAATATAAGCTTTCTTTTAATTTTTTTTGCGATATCTAATATTTGTAAAAAATTATGGAAGCGCATTAAACTCTTTCCGTTTATTTTCAAACCAAGCTTGCATTGCATTAGGAGATTGCATCAGTGCTTTCATTTCACTCATTGCCCTTAAGTGCGGCTTGTCTCCTTTCTGAAACATTTCCATCCCATGTTTTTTACTCATTTCTGCTATTTCTTCAAAGGTATTTGCTTTAAACTCTATATCGCAAGCCCCACCTAATTGTCTGCAAGTCATTGTTTTCATTATAAACTATATAAAATTTAACTTCTTTTAAATTATCTATTATCCTTTTATCTTCTTAGGTAATGGTACTATTCCATAGGTATCAAATAAATATACCAAACTTGCCATAGTAGCTGCTCCCAGTTCTAATTCCCTTTTATTCACATGTTCAAACGTATCATTTGCTGCATGGTGATGATCAAAATACCGTTGTGAATCTGGCTTTAATCCTGCTAAGACCATTTCCGAACTTTTTAGAGGACCAATGTCTGCACCTGCATAACCTTTTTTAAAAGAATGTATAAGATAAGGTTCAAATAAACTTTTCCAACTTTTTGCTCTTTCAAAATTAGCCTCACTACAATCAAAAGAAAAACCACGTGGGGAAAACCCGCCGTTATCACTTTCTAAAGCAAAAACATGTTTTTCTTGTTTTGTAGCAGCTATTTCGGCATATTTACTTCCGCCTCTTAATCCATTTTCTTCATTCATAAACAATACTACCCTAATAGTTCTTTTAGGTTTATAGCCAGTTTGCTTTAATAAATGTAACACTTCCATACTTTGCACACTACCAGCGCCATCATCATGGGAGCCATCCCCTAAATCCCAAGAATCTAAATGCCCACCTATAATCATTACTTCGTTAGGGTGAGTAGTCCCTGCTATTTCACCTATAACATTATACGACTGTACATCTGGGAGTTGCTCACAGCTTTGTTTAAAATAAAACTTTAGACTTGGGCTTAAATTTAACTTTGCACTTAATAATTCTGCTCCATTAGTGCTAATTGCCGCTGCAGGTATTCTATCTGAAACAGCCGTATCACCATACCCCATGGAACCAGTATGAGGTAAATCATCTAAACGGAGGTTTACAGAACGTACAATAACACCAACTGCTCCGAATTTAGCTGCTTCAGCTGCACCAGAATAACGCTGATCTACACAGCCGCCATATGAATCAAATGTATTGATATTAGTAGGATCCATTGGTCTGTTGTAAAAAATAATTTTACCTTTAATTTTTTCCTTACCTAGAGCCTTTAAATCTTCTAACCCTTTTACTTCTATTACTTCTGCTTTTATACCTAAACTTGGTGTAGCAACTGAACCGCCCAAGGCACAAATAGGTACATTAGTAGTAGCACCAGAAGGTTCTTCAAAATAAGCATATTCTTTAGCTCCTCTAACCCATTTCGGTACCATTACTGGTTGTAACCATACTTTATCTAAACCTAAAAGTTCTAATTGTTTTTTAGTATAATCTACTGCTTGTTGCGCTTCAACAGAACCAGAAAGTCTACCTCCAATCTGGTTAGACAAATGATCTAACCATGCATACGCTTTACTTTCTGTTAACGCTGTATTATATATTGCTTTTAATTGTTCTTCATCTTTAGTTTGCGCAGCACAATGTACACTTAAACACCCTAATAGCAACATCATTATTTTTAGACTTCCTTTCATTTTATATTAATTTTTTAGTACAATTTTATCTTAATTTTCTTCAGAATTTAATTCTTGTTTATAATTTTCTAAATTAAGCTTTATTTTATCATCTAACTCAGGTTCCTTAATATCCCTATATTTTTTTAATTCTTCTAACAAGGTAGTAGCCACTATAAGTCTTGCCGCTTTTTTATTATCAGCAGGAATAATATACCATGGCGCATGAGGCATAGATGTTTTATTTATAGCATCTTCATAACATTCTTGATATTTACCCCATAACTTACGTTCTTTTAAATCTCCAGGAGAAAATTTCCAATTTTTACTTTTTAAATTTAAACGTCTTAGTAAACGTTTACGCTGCTCCTCTTTAGACAAATGCAAGAAAAATTTAAATATTAAAGTACCATTTTCGGTTATATGCTTCTCAAAATTATTAATTTGTTCAAATCTTTTTGCCCAAAAAGCATCATCAATATCTTTAACAGAATTTACTCCTGGGATATTTTCACCCATTATATACTCCGGATGTACACGAGTTACTAATACATTTTCATAATGAGTTCTATTAAATACACCTACTTTGCCTTTTGCAGGTAGTGCTATATAATGGCGCCATAAATAATCGTGTTTTAATTCTAACTCCGTAGGCACTTTAAAACTGTACACTTCTACTCCTCTAGCATTAAAATCTTTAAAAACTTCTCTTATCAAACTGTCTTTACCAGAAGTATCCATACCTTGCAAACATATCAACACGCTATATTTTCCGTGCGCATACATGATATCTTGAAATTCTCCTAAGGCTCTTCTAACTGTGGAAAGTTGCTTTTTTAAAATTTTATTTTCTAATCCAAAATTTTCAACTGCAGTACGATCTTTTAATTTAATATTATTTATAACTTTATAAGCTTTTGTGTCTATATAATCCATTATATTTTTAATTTTGCATGTAAGTTACCATCTAAACCTCAAAAAAATTAACCTTTTAACCGTTAAATTTACACACTTTATAAATCTTAACTAACAAAAAAGCATTTTATCGAAAATAGAATGAAACATACTCATACAGTTAGTATCTTTATTAATGTAATAGCCCAAATATTACAATAAACTATAAATCTTAACCTATGAAAGTTTATTTTCTACCTATATACATACTTACTTTTTTCTTTTTATTGTCGTTTTCTAATGGCAGAGAATGTGAATATGTTGGTTCTAATATCTCGTATATTAACGATCAAACAAAGCAAGCAATTAAAGAGACCGATATACATAAAACAAAATATCAGATCTACAAGGCAATTAATGCTATTGAAAATACTAAAGAAAAATTAAAAGAATGCGGATGTGATTATGCCACTAGAAACTTATATGATGCATTAAAAAACCTCATAAAAGCTACTAAAACATCTTCTACAAACGCTGCCAAAATATTTCTTAATATAGCCTTAGAGGATATACAGAATAGCTTAGAGTCTTTAGAAGAACATCATTTACACCAAAGTAAGTATCAGAAAGATGTATTAACTTTAAATACAAGCACTACAGAAGAAAAAGAGCTTTCTAAAACCGAATTGAATGAGCGTATTTTAAGGCAAAAAATTGATCTTGCTTTAGAAAAATTTGAAAATTCTTTAAATGATGTTGTTACCACAGTTGATTGCAAAGAAGCGAAAGATTTTGCAACTGGTATATATAACAAGTGCGAAAAAGAACTCTTAAGAAAAGACCTTACTGAAGGTAAAAAATACTATCAATTACGTACAAAAGCTATCACAGCAGCTGCATTGAAAAAATTAGAAAATTGTAATAGTAATAAAACTAATACTAAGTAAAACGATACGTAAAAAATAGCAGCGCAAATTCTGAAATTCACTACTTCAGCTAAATCCAAGAGATAATGCTATTGAAAAATACTTTGAATCTTGATGATAAACAATCACGAAACAAGCCCACGAGGTATTTGTATGGATATAACTAAAAATATCGAGACAAGCCTCGGGAGCATTTAAATCTCTATTATCGAGTAAAACTAATTATTTACTAGCAAAAAGTTTTACGTCTTCAACATCTACTTCAGTATTACCTAAGATAATTAGTCGCTCTACAACATTGCGTAATTCTCTAATATTCCCAGTCCAATCGTACTCTTTTAATAAATCTATAGCCTTAGTAGTAAACTGTTTTGTAGCGGTACCTTGCTCTGCGGCAATTTTCTTTGCAAAATAATTAATTAGTAAGGGAATATCATCTCTTCTATCATTCAACGATGGTACTTTTATAAGAATTACAGCTAATCTGTGGTATAAATCTTCACGGAATTTACCGTCTGCAATTTCTTTTTTCAGATCTTTATTGGTAGCAGCTAATACCCTTACATTAACTTTAATATCTTTATCTGTACCTACTCTAGATATTTTGCTCTCTTGCAAAGCTCTTAATACTTTTGCTTGTGCGGACAAACTCATATCTCCAATTTCATCTAAAAAAATAGTACCATTATTAGCGGCTTCAAACTTACCAGCTCTATCTTTCACTGCAGAAGTAAAAGCGCCTTTAACATGACCAAAAAGCTCACTTTCTATTAATTCAGATGGAATTGCAGCACAGTTAACTTCAATAAAAGGTGCTGCACTTCTTGGGCTCTTTTCATGTACCCAATGCGCTACTAACTCTTTTCCTGTTCCGTTTGGACCAGTTATAAGCACACGTGCATCTGTTGGAGCAACTTTTTCTATCATATCTTTTATAGCCCCAATAGCGCTACTCTCTCCCACCATTTCATAATTCTTACTTACTTTCTTTTTAAGAATTTTATTTTCAACTACTAATTCTTTTCTATCTAAAGCATTGCGAACAGTAGTAAGCAGTCTATTTAAATCTGGTGGTTTGGAGATATAATCAAAAGCTCCTAAACGCATCGTATTTACTGCAGTATCTAAATCTCCATGACCAGAAATCATAATAAAAGGTATTTCTGGTTTTATTTTTTTAGCAGCTTCTAATACTTCAACACCATCCATTTTAGGCATTTTTATATCGCATAGCACCAAATCATAATCTTCTTTTTTTAAAATTTCAATTCCTTTTAGCCCATCCTCAGCATCATCTACTTGATATTTATCACTCTCTTCTGAAAGAATTTTTACCAAAACTCTTCTAATAGCGGCTTCATCTTCGATAACTAATATTCTTGACATCTATTTATTTTTATTTTCTTAAATCGAGTTCTTAATATGAACATCTCTTTGCGGAAATGGTATACTAATGTTATGTTCTCTAAACGTTTTCTCTATTTTATATCTAATAGCACTTTTAATTTTAGGATCAGAAAAACTATCATTAATGTAAAAATTAATTGCAAATATGAGTGCTGAATCTCCAAAATCTTCGAATAAAACAAAAGGTTTCGGCGATTTTAAAACTCCTTTTTGTTCTTCTACTGCTTTAATCAAAAGAGTTGTTACCAATTCTATATCACTCCCATATGCAACTCCTAAACGAATGGTTTCTCTTGTTGTTTTGTGGTTTTGCGTATAATTATATACAGTTTCTGTTAAAAATTTATGATTAGGAATAATAATTACCTTATCATCTCTTGTAATACTTCTTGTTGTTCTTAGTTTTATTTCAAATACCTTGCCGACTTTCCCATCTACCTCAACAATATCTCCTACACTTAAAGATTTATCAACAATTATAAAAATACCACCTAATACATCTTGAAACAATTCTTGTAATGCAAGTCCTAAACCTACAAATAAAGCGGCAGATGCCGTTATTAATATTGTAATATTAATACCTGCCGCACTCATGGTAAACACAATAACAATCATGTATACCACATATTTTATAAATTTAAAAACGCTGACAAACTTTAGCCTATCTTCAGTTTCCATTTTACGGGTAAAAAGCATGCGCAACCACTTTAACACCCAACCAGTAGCGATCATAGCCCCTAATAAAATTAGAACAAGGCCTATGGTAACATGTATTGTTTTATCACCTTCTCCAAAATGAAACCCAAGGTTTAAAAAATCTACAATTGTACCCCAAATATCTTTCTGAATAATCTCTTGTACTTTTTCAGTTGTATCTTTCTGGGGCATACTTCTAATATTTTAACCATTTAAATACTTCTCTATAGCTTGGTTTTTTGCCATACATTAAAATACCTACTCTGTATATTTTTGCTGCTAACCATACAATACCCATAAAAGTAACAATTAACAATAAAATAGAAGATATTAACTGCCAAATTGGAACTCCTCCTTCTCCTATGCCTGTAGACAAACGCATTAACATTACTATAGGCGAAGTTAATGGAAATAGCGAAAAACCAACCGCTATAGGACCATGTGGGTTATTAAAAACAGAAAAGAAACCTACATAAATGGCTAGCATTAATGGTAAAATAACGGGAAATACAAATTGCTGCGTATCCGATTCATTATCAACCGCAGCACCAATAGCAGCATAAATAGAACTGTAAATTAAATAACCTAATATAAAGTAAATTAAAAACATACCTAATAGTAATACAATAGGTAATTTAAATAATTCTGCTATTAAATCTTCACTGCCTTCTAATGCTTTAGGCATTTCTGATACAGCAACAGCTGGCATTTCTTGCCCCGCTGCTAAAGAACTCATATCTAAATCAAAGATTAAAGACGCTATGGTTATGAGAATCCCACCAGAAATAATCCAAATTATAAACTGCGTAATACCTGCAAAAGAGGTTCCTATAATTTTTCCCATCATCAGTTGAAATGGTTTTACTGATGATATAATTACTTCAATAATTCTACTTGTTTTTTCTTCGATAACACTACGCATTACAAAATTACCATAAATGATAATGAACATCATTATAAAATAACCGAATGCACCACCTACAAAAGCTCTAATTTCATTATACCCTTTTACATTCTCTTGCCCCTTAAATGTTGCTGTATGTATGGTAAACTTTTGTTCTACTTGAGCATACTCTTCTGCAGAAACTCCTAAACTTAAAAGTCTATTTTCCTGAAGTCTATTTCCAAAAATTGTTTCTAACTTGTTTAATATAGCGGTATTTGGAACTTCTTTTGTGTAAAAAAAACTCTCGGTTGCTGTCTGCTCTAAATCTATAGCTTTAGGAATATACAAAAGTCCGTAGTAACCTAAATTAGTAGTAGAATCTATAGCCTGTTCTAAACTTATATTTTTAAAATTAATATAAGATATATTAGGGTTGGTTACAAATTGATTCTTAAAATAATTACTTTCATTTAAAACCGTAATAACTTGTTTTTCGTTATCATTTAATTTTGTTAGAAAAGCAATTAAAACAATCATTCCTACCATTAAAATAGGACTTAAAAAAGTCATGATTACAAAAGATTTATTGCGAACTTTTGCAATATATTCTCGTTTTATAATTAGTGGTAATTTACTCATGAGAATTTTTACTTTCTATAGTTCTTATAAAAATATCATTTGCAGTAGGTACGGTTTCTAAAAAATGATTTAATCTTCCTAAAGAAGATAGATTTGTTAAAATCTCCTGTGTGTTTTCTGAAGAAAGTTGAATATTAAAGTTCAATTGCTTTTCAGTTTCATCAAAAAAATCATTTGTAATTAAAAACTTTTCTTTAAGCGTATTCACAATTGTTTTTCTATCTTCAACTTGCATCCCTACCTCAAAAATATTTTTCTTGTACTGTTTTTTAATATCCATTAATTTCCCATCAAGTATTTTTTCTGACTTGTGTATTAAGGCAATATACTCACATAGCTCTTCAACAGATTCCATACGATGTGTGGAAAAAATAATGGTAGTTCCATTCTGGTGTAATTGAAGAATTTCTTCTTTAATTAAATTTGCATTTATAGGATCAAAACCACTGAAAGGCTCATCAAAAATTAATAATCTTGGCTCATGTAAAATAGTAACTATAAATTGTATTTTTTGTGCCATTCCTTTTGAAAGTTCTTGCACTTTTTTATTCCACCAGTCTCCTATATTAAATTTATCAAACCAATATTTAAGTTTTTTCTTTGCTTCTTTTTTTGAAATTCCTTTAAGTTGTGCAAGATAAAGTGCTTGTTCACCAACTTTCATACTTTTATACAAACCCCGCTCTTCTGGAAGATACCCAATCATACTAATATGTTCAGAATTTAATGGTTTCCCATTAAATAAAACAGTTCCAGAATCTGGATATGTAATTTGATTTATAATTCTAATTAAAGTAGTTTTTCCTGCTCCATTTGGTCCCAAAAGACCATAGATACTATTTTCAGGTATTTCTATAGAAATGTTATTAAGAGCTAAGTAGTCTCCATATCTTTTAGAGACCTCTTTAGCTTCCAAGATGTTGTTCATGAAAACAATTTTATCAAAGATATAGAAACCCTTTTAAAAGAAAAACTAGACACCCTACTATCTTTTATTTGTATGATTTAGGGTAAAAAAAAGTGAAAATTACGCATACAGCTGAAAATCAAATCTCTAGTTTATTAACAATTTTGTTTAACGAATTGTAAAATCTATAAAAAAATAAATTTTGTTAAAAAAGAAACCCACCCTCAATAAAATTTAAGGATGGGAAAAAAATTGCTATGAAAAAGAAAATTAACATCGGTTTCCCAATGTTAGTCAAATATACATTTTATTTTTAATTAAGAAAACATATCTTTTACTTTTTCGAAGAAAGACTTATCAGATTTTTCAGGATTGGGAATAAAATTTTCATTATGCTTCATTTTTTCAAAAAACTCTTTCTGTTCTTTATTTAATGTTTTAGGCGTCCAAACGTTCACATGAACCAATAAATCTCCGGCTCCATAACCATTTAAACTATTAATCCCTTTTCCACGTAAGCGCAAAATTTTACCAGATTGGATTCCTGATTCTAATTTTATTCTAACTTTTCCAGTAACAGCATCAATTTCTTTTGAGGTTCCAAGTACGGCTTCTGAAATGCTCACATACAAATCATAATGCAAATTATCGCCTTCTCTTTTTAAAGTAGGATGTTCTTTAGTACTTATAGCTACAATTAAATCTCCTGGGACACCATTTCCTGGAGCATCATTACCTTTCCCAGAAACTTTTAATTGCATCCCGTCTTCAACGCCTCCAGGTATTTTTACAGAAACGGTCTCTTCTTTTACTTCTAAACCTTGTGCATCTGTACCAGAAGGCCTTTTGTCTATAATCTGACCGCTTCCACTACAGCTGCTACAGGTTGCTGCGGTTTGCATTCTCCCTAAAATAGTATTGGTTATTTTGGTAACCTGACCACGACCGCCGCAAGTAGCACAGTTTTTATAGCTTACTCCACTAGCCTGTACTTTTCTACGAACCTTTATTTTTTTCTCTACCCCATTGGCAATATCTTCTAGGGTAAGGTTAACATGAATTCTAAGATTACTGCCTTTAGCTCTGCGCTGACCTCCGCCACCGCCAAAACCACTAAAGCCACCGCCACCAAAGATATCACCGAATTGGCTAAAAATATCATCCATATTCATACCGCCTCCAAAGCCACCGCCTCCGCCGCCAGCTTCAAAAGCTGCATGACCGTATTGATCATAACGTGCTTTTTTATTTTCATCACTCAATACCTCATAGGCTTCAGCTGCTTTCTTAAACATTTCCTCAGCTTTAGTATCCCCAGGGTTTTTATCTGGATGGTACTGAACAGCTTTCTTACGATATGCTTTTTTTATTTCAGCAGCAGTTGCCCCTTTTGAAATACCTAAAATGTCATAATAATCTTCCTTCATAACCGATTTTATTAGTTACCAACCACCACTTTGGGATGACGGATGATCTTATCGCCAAGCTTAAAGCCTTTCTCAATAACATCTATAATTTTACCTTTTAACTTCTTATCTGGGGCAGGAATTTGGGTAATAGCATCATGCAACTCAGCATCAAAAACATCTCCTGCTTTTGCTTCTACTTCTTCTAAACCTTTTGCTTTTAAAACTTGTCTAAATTTATTTTGAATAAGTTCTACTCCTTTAAACATTTCTTCATCTTCTGACTTAGCCAATTCTATCATGGCTCTATCAAAATCATCAGAAACTGGTAATAAAGCTACTATTACTTCTTGCCCAGCAGTACGAAATAAATCCATACGCTCTTTTGAAGTCCTTTTTTTATAATTTTCAAACTCAGCAAAAAGTCTTAAAAATTTGTCTTTTTCTTTTGCTAAATCTATTCTAAGTTGCTCTTCTTCCGAAATTGCTTCGGCTTCAACGGTTTTGTCTACTTCTTCTGTATCTGCTTTTGGAGTAGCATCTTCTACTGGGTTTTCTATAACATCTTGTGCATTATGTGTCTCCTCTGTAGTTGTCTTTTGTTCTTTGTTTTTCTTACTCATTTGATTCCATTTTGCAATCTAAATTTAAAGTTGGCAAAAGTACTGCCAATTCTTTAAAAATGTCAAAATGTCATTGAAAAAAATAAAAATAACTGTAGTTATGGAAAAATGATAAAAAACTAAGTCTTTTAGGAAAGGGAATTGGTATAGGAAAGCCGCTTAATTTGAATTAAAACAACATAAATTATTATGCACAAGAATTGATATGATCCCCAGAAGTTACTTTCTCTTCTTGCTCATTACCATAAAGATTTCCTAATGCTTTACAAACATTTTGATATTCAAAAACAAAACCTTCGTTTATAATTTTTTTATTACTCACTCTTTGACTCGAAAACAGGAGATACGACATTTCGCCCAAAATGAGTTTTAAAAAAAATGGTGGAATATTTGGTAGGAATAAAGGTCTTTTTAAAACTTTTGCAATTTCTAAAGTTAATTTTGTATTAGTTACAGGATTTGACCCAACTCCATTATAGACACCCGTAATTTCTTCTTCTATAGCAAATAAGAAAATACGTGCTAAATCATTAATATGAATCCAAGATTGCCATTGTTTCCCAGAACCAAAAGCTGCTCCCATAAAATATTTTATAGGTTTAACCATCGCAGGTAAAGCGCCTCCTTTATTAGAGAGTACCAAACCTACTCTAATAGTGGCAACATTTATATTAAATTCCTTAAAAGTGTTTATTTTTTGTTCCCATTTTTGTACAACTTCTCCTAAAAAGCTATCGTCAATAGTTGCTGTATCTTCTTCGTAAAAACCACTCAATGAATTAGGATATGTTGCTATTCCAGAAGCAGATACAAAAGAAGTAATTGCAGAGACATCAACTTTCTGTAAGCCTTTATGCAAAGTATCTAAACTATTAATTCTACTACTAAGAATTTGTTTTTTATAATTGGCTGTCCATCTTTTAGATATAGAAGCACCTGCTAAATTTATAATTGCTGTTACACCAGTAAAGCAATTTAAATCTATTTCGTTATGCTCTGGATCCCAATAAAAACCTTTATAAAGTGCTTCTGTTACAATTTTACGTTTAGAAGTAGTTAGGTAATGTACACAGACATTATTTTTATGGTATTCCAAGACAATCTCATTTCCAATAAGCCCAGTTGCTCCAGTAATAAGAATAGCCATATACTTTTTATTTTAAAGATATTAGTTTTTTAAGACCTAACCATACATTTTAGTTTAGGTTTAACACTATTGTTTAGGTTTAAAATTAAATTACAACATTAAGTTTTATTCTTTTTTTATGCAAAAGGCTTTACTGCCCTTAACATTTCTCGCTTACCAGGTGGTCCAGGAAGGCGTTCTACTATAAATCCTGCTGCTTGCATTGCCCTTCTTACGCTCCCCTTGGCAGCATATGTAACCAAAACTCCACCAGTTTTCATAGCTGTATACATTTTAGAAAATATAACTTCTGTCCACAATTCTGGTTGCACCCTAGCCCCAAAAGCATCAAAGTATACAAGGTTAAACAAATTAACATCATCAATAGTAACAAAGTCTTTTTGCTGTTTAAGTAAATTAAATTGCTTGGAGATTAAAATAGGTTCATCCCAATTAGAACTATGCATTTTTAAAAATTGATCGCTATAATCTGTTGCAGATAATTCTTCAATATAGTTTAATTCTCTAATTTCTTTCAGCTGTACAGGGTATGCTTCTACCGCAGTATACTTGATATCCAAATTCATTTTTTTTGCTTCAATAGCTGTAATCAAAGCATTAAGGCCTGTTCCAAAACCTATTTCTAAGATAGAAACTTTATCATCTTTAAATAAGGAGAGCCCATATTTAATAAAAACATGATAGGCTTCTTGTATGGCTCCATGAATTGAATGATACTGTTCATTCCAATCCACTATTTGTATGGTCTTAGAACCATCAGCTGTGGTAATTATTTTTCGTTTCAAAAATTAATTTTTTATTAAAACACCATCAGCTTCAAACTTATATGTTTTTTTTGGTTTTTTTATTGCCGCAATTTCAGCCGCACTTTTTTGAGCATCTTTTGCATAGTGTTTTTGTGCTTTAACTGACATTTCTTCTATAAAAGCCAAACCATTTACGGTTACCTCTTTCCCCACAATATCAGTGGGCATAAAAAACCCATAACCTTTAAACTTTACCATAGCAACACTTCCATCTTCTAGTTTTAGCTTCATCCAACAACCTTTAGCCTTACATACCTGATCTACTGTAGCGGTGAATTTTAATTGTAGGGTATCTGATGCCTTCAGTATTTTGTATTTTTTAGTAATTTCTGCTGTACTCATTGCATTTTTATGATTTATTTTAACTCCAAAGGAATCAAAAACAGGTTTATCTTTAATTTCACTGAGCTCCGATTGCGCATTACCAAGATAAATAGATAACAGAAATGCAAGTAAAATGTTAATCTTTTTCATAATTCTTATTTTATGATCTGTTCTATACAAAGTTGGTTATTTTTTATTAAAAAAGAAGTCCTAATGATGATAATTCATTAATTTTAACGCTACAAATTATAAATAATGGAAAGTACAGCGAATAGCTTAGTTAGTATTGAAAAGGCTAAAACCTCTAAAATTGATCAAGTAGATTTTGACAACCTATCATTTGGAAGTGTATTTACAGATCATATGCTTGTTTGTGATTTTAAAAATGGAGCATGGGAACAACCTCAGATTGTGCCTTATCAGCCCATCACTTTAGATCCTTCAGCTAAAATTTTTCATTACGGTCAATCTATTTTTGAGGGCATGAAAGCTTACAAAGATGAAGCAGATGACATTTGGTTGTTTAGACCTTTAGATAATCACAAAAGATTAAATATTTCTGCGCATCGTTTGGCTATCCCTGAAATTTCTGAGGCATATTTTATGGAGGGTTTGACTGCTCTACTAAAACTTGAAGAGAAATGGATTCCAAAAAAAGCGGGGAGTTCCATGTATATCCGTCCATTTATGTTTGCATCTGGACAAGGTTTTCATGCTTCTCCTGCCGATGAATATAAATTTATGATCTGCTTAGCGCCTTCTGGAGCATACTTTTCTGGAAAAGTAAAAGTATTAATAGAAGAGACCTACTCAAGATCTGCAAACGGTGGAGTTGGTTTTGCAAAAGCTGGTGGTAATTATGCTGGGCAATTTTATCCAACCCAGCTTGCGGTAAAAAAAGGATATAACCAAGTTATTTGGACCGATGATAATACGCACGAATATATAGAAGAGGCTGGAGCCATGAATATATTTATTAGAATTAATGATACTCTAATTACTGGACCTACTAGTGATAGGATTTTAGATGGAATTACACGTAAAAGTATTATTAGTATTGCTGAAGATGAAGGGATTCCTGTAGAAGTCCGTAAAATAACTGTGAAAGAAGTTGTTGAAGCTGCTAAAAATGGTTCTTTAAAGGAAATGTTTGGTGCAGGTACAGCCGCAGTAGTATCGCCAATAGCAAGTTTTGGTTATAAGGATACAGATTATGATTTACCTGAGATTGAACATAATTATGCCGAAAAATTGAAAAAGCGTATTACTGATATACAATACAACAGAGCTGAAGATAAATTTGGTTGGCGGTTTAAGGTTTAATTTAGATTAGACTTATCATTTTAAAATAATTTAATCAATCCTGTGAAGCTATTTTCATAGGATTTTTTTATGCATAAAAAAACTCTAACCTAAGTTAGAGTTTTGATCAACTTTACTAAATTCTAAATATTATTTTAAATTCTAGCGTTTCTTTTTGCAGAAACATCAGAGATATCATATCCAGAAAATTTTGAAATATAATCACTGATACTTGTACCATAAGCGTCATTAGTATTATAACTACCATTAGATCTTAAGTACTTAATTACATTTCCTGGACCTGCTAGATGCGCCGCAGCTACAATACCAGATTCTGTAATTTTAATTCTTCCTATTTTTTTACCATTAAACTTTTTAATATCCTTTCGTAAAATCCACTTATTACGAGCAATATTTTTTAAAAAAGCTTTTTCCTGCAATTCAGGGCTGTTAATAAAATAACTTGGATTATACACCCCAACCAATTTTAAAGTTCCAACACCAAATTGATACTTCCCTAAATACCCTAAAGTATTTATTACAGAATAATTACCTTGTGACTCTTTAAAGGCTAAAGCCTCCTTAAAGCCAACATAACTACTTCCTAAATAAGGAGCTGTTATTACAGGCATTTCAATTTCAATTTCTAAAGTCTCGTTTTTGGGAAACGAAACCAAAGTAGGTTCTTTTATTTTTAAGGACTTAGGCACTTCTACTGATGTAGTTGTATCTAAATCAAAACTAGTAAAAATAAATATCATGATAAGAGGTAAACAAATGCTTAGCCACTTTCTCATATTATTGTTTTCTTAAGACTTACTATCTCATAATCAAAGATTTGCTTAAATTTCTTTGGCAAAGATATGTCCAAGTTTAGTAAGGAGCCGTTTTTTTTATCTAAAAAAGTATTAATTTTAGTTAAAATGCACTTAAATTAAGATAATTTGCCTATCTTTTAATGTTTTTCCCATTTATCCATCGGATATATTGTTCTTTATTTCGGTTATGTTGCGCAAGTGTTTTTGCGAACTTATGATACCCAAAATTCTCTACATTGGCCACAAAAAAATAATAACTATGCTCTTCTGGGTTTAGCACAGCATCAATTGCAGAAATATCTGGCATCATAATTGGTCCAGGAGGCAAACCAGCATATTTATAGGTATTATAAGGTGAGTCTAGCTCTAAATCTTTATACAAAACTCGTTTTATAATTTGTTTAAAATCTCCAGATTTCTTTTTTATGGCATAAATCACAGTAGGGTCTGCTTGCAATAAAATTCCTTTTTTTAACCTGTTTAAATAAACACCTGCTACTCTTGGCCTTTCATCTATTTTAACGGTTTCTTTATGTACGACAGAAGCAAGGGTTATCACCTCATTTTTAGACATTTGTAAGGCTTCTGCTTTTGCCTTCCTTTTATCATTCCAAAACCTATTATATTCTACCAGCATTTTATCTCTAAATTTTTCTGCTGATGTATTCCAGAAAAACTCATAACTATTAGGTATATACATTGCTAATGCAGTTGCTGTAGTAAAATTATTTTTTTCTAAGAATTCAGAATCGCTAAAAGCTTTTACTAAAGCTACACTATCGGTTTCTATCTGGGAAGCTATTCTGCCAGCCAAATCTTCAATGGTTTCTTGATTATTAAAAGACACTCTAACTGGGGTATTTCTAAAACGGAGCGCTCCAACAATTTCATTATTATTCATTCCTTTTTTAATAGAAAACTTACCCCCTTTTATATTTGCAGCATATCCTTTTCTTTTTGCAGTCGACTCAAAACTCTCCATATCCTTTAATAATGGTATTAATGAAGACTTCACCTCTTCAAAACTTGCATCAGAAGCTACAAAAACAAAAGCTTCGTCATTATTAAAACTAGTATTAGGCGTAAAAAAGGTACCATAGACCATATAAGCAAAAAACGCGCCTATAATTAAACCAATGATTACTATTGCCCCTATAATCTTTTTTAAATACATTATTTAAGTATTTTTTGAAATAAAATTTCGTTTTTATATGTTCCGTTAAAAAATATCCAACTCTTTTTTAAACCTACTTTTTGAAAGCCTAACTTTTCGAAAAGGTGAATGCTAGGCTTATTTTCTTCTAATATATTACAATACAGTTGTTTTAAATTTAAGGTGTTTTTTGCATATTCAGCTAAAATTACTAGCGCTTCAGACCCAAAGCCAGCATTTCTATCTTTTTGGTCTTCTATAACGATACCTACTCCTGCTCTATGGTTTTTAGGATCAAAATCAAATAAGTCTACTAAACCTATTAAGGTATTATCTAAAGTACAAATTCCTAAGCGTAATTGCTTAACATCATAAATATCTCTATGCGCATTATCTAAATACAATTGTAATACATTTTTAGAATAAGGTGTTATCGTCCCACTAATTTCCCAAACAGATGTGTTATTTTCTAATTGGTATAAAAAGTCCAAATCTGAAGGTTCTAAAGCACGCAAATAAATATGTTTTCCTTTTAAATTAAGCATCTATTTCTCCTTTAAAAACAAATTTTGCTGGGCCAATTAGAAAAACATCTTTATAAGTTTCTTCTTTTTTAGAAAAAGTAACTTTCAGCTCTCCTCCTAAAGTATTAATTTTTATGTGGTCAGATTTAGTTTTTCCAGTTTTATGCATGGCTATTGCTACAGCAGTTACTCCTGTACCACAAGAAAGCGTCTCATCTTCTACACCCCTTTCATAGGTTCGAGCATCAAAAACAGCATCCTCAAGTTGTTCTACAAAATTAATATTACTCCCTTTTTCACCATACTCACCATAACGTATCCTTTTGCCTTCTCCAAACACATTATACTTTTCAAGGTTTTTTACAAGTTCTACATGATGAGGAGAACCAGTGTCTAAAAAAATAGCATCGTTATTTTCTGTAATGGTATCAACATTTTGCATTTGTAAGCTTACAATTCCTTCTTCATTTATTTCAGAATAATGCAGCCCATCTATGGCTGTAAAAGTCGCCGTATTAGAAATAATACCTAAATATTTTGCAAAAGCAACTAAACATCTACCGCCATTACCACACATGGTACTCTCATTTCCATCGGAGTTGTAATACACCATTTTAAAATCAACAGCAGCATCGTTTTCTAAAAGGATAAGACCATCAGCACCAATGCCAAATTTTCTATCACATAAAAAAGAAATCAATTTGGTATTATCTTTGTTAAAAGTATTCGTACGATTATCAATCATTACAAAATCGTTACCAGTACCTTGAAATTTAAAAAAAGTGAGTGCCATTTAAAATCAAATTAAATACAAAGGTAGTATTTTATTAGTCTTTTTTTTACAGTTAAAAAGACGTTAAATTGGAATATTAAATCATAAAAAAAATTAATTTTATAATGTTAAAGTTAAAACCTTAGATAATTATGAAGAAAATAGGAAGTTTATTATTGGTTTCAATTTTTGCAGGAGCAATTACTTTAGGAACCTACAAAATTTTTATTGAAAAACCAGTTTATGTTGTTTCAGAAAAAACCCCAGAGAATAAATTTGTAAAAGCAAGTTATACTGCAACAAGTGCGCCTATTGGCGAGGTAGATTTTACTTCAGCTGCAGAAAAAACAGTGAATGCTGTGGTGCATGTTAAAAATATAGCGCTACAATCTGGTCCTAGAAGTATTGCAGAATTCTTTTACGGGCACGAATCTAATCCCCAACCTCAATTACGTGGTGCAGGCTCTGGAGTAATCATATCATCAGATGGGTATATTGTAACAAACAATCATGTAATAGATGGAGCATCACAACTTCAGGTTACTTTAAATAACAATCAGACTTATGATGCTGAAGTTATTGGCACTGATCCAAATACGGATATTGCTTTGATAAAAGTAGAAGCTGATAAAAAGTTACCTTACCTTGCTTTTGGTGATTCTGACAATGCTAAAATTGGAGAATGGGTACTAGCAGTTGGCAATCCTTTTGACCTTACCTCCACTGTTACGGCTGGCATAATAAGTGCTAAAGCCAGATCTTTAAGCAAAATCAATCAGTCTTTTATACAAACAGACGCAGCTGTAAACCCTGGAAATAGTGGAGGTGCTTTAGTAAATACCAATGGAGATTTAATTGGTATCAATACAGCTATTACTTCGCAAACGGGTTCCTATGTTGGCTATTCTTTTGCTGTACCAAGTAATATTGCTCAAAAAATAGTAGATGATATTTTAGTTTATGGTAATGTTCAGAATGGTATTATTGGAATATCCTTTTTACCTATTAATTCTAAAGAAGCTATAGAAAAAGGATACAATGAAATTGATGGTGTAGTTATAGAAAGTATACAAGAAGATTCCGGAGCAGATGAATCTGGTCTTGAATTAGGCGATATTATTAAAGCTGTTGACAATATTAAAGTCCGTAAATCCCAAGACTTAACAGGTTATTTATCCTCAAAAAGACCTGGAGATGAAGTAAATATTAGTGTAGAAAGAGACAATAAAGCATTTGTGATTCCTGTGAAGCTTAAGAAAAAAGAAATATTAGAAATTCCAGTCATGGGCTTAGATGTTAAAAATTTAACTGAAAAAGACATGAAAAAATATAATACGGAATATGGTGTTAAAATCGTTGGAGTTCCAGAACTATATAGGGGTTATGGTTTAGAAGATAAAGTTATTATTGGTGTTGATGACGAAAAAATAAGAAACATAAATGATGCAAAATATGTATTTGGAAAAATTTCTAGATACAGTAAATCTAGCATTAGCATGCTGAATGAAGATGGTGAAAAAGTGATCTTTATTTTACAGTAAGACCTTTTTATTATAGAATTTTTAAATGCTCCTTAGAAAAGGAGCATTTTTTTTATAAAATGGTATTGTAACGTATTTTAAAAAAGTACTTTTGTTGCATATAAAACAATACATCAACAAGTTGAGTTATGCACAACAATAATGATTATGAAAAAGAATTAGCTTTTCAGGCAGACAGAAGAAAAGCTACTACTGAATTTATAAAGATTGTAAGTGATCTTTGGTATGATAAAGCAATAGAAATTGTATTATTTAAAAACCAAGTTATTGATAAAAATGTAAGTGATATTATTAATTTACATCAGTATGCTGGGGAATTTGTTCAAAAACCGATTTCAATATTCGATTCTGTTGAGCTATTAAGGGCCATTAATGATATTTCTTTACCACCTTCTAAATTAGATATTGGTAAACTCACTTATGAATATCATGAAGGGAATAGCAATACCATAAAAGCCTTTGTCTATGACAAATTAAAAAATGCTGAAAGTTTTAAAAAAATAAAACCGAAGGATGTTATTCTTTATGGTTTTGGAAGAATTGGGCGTTTGGTTGCCAGAGAACTTATGGCAAAAACTGGAAAAGGGAGTCAGATGCGATTGCGAGGCATTGTAGTTAGAGGAGCAGTAACTAAGGAAAGCTTAGAAAAAAGAGCTAGCCTATTACAAGCAGATTCTATACACGGGCCATTTAATGGAAGTGTTACCGTAAATCACAAAAAAAATGCTCTTCTTATAAATGGCACCACTGTTCACATTATAAGCGCAGAAAAACCAGAAGATATCGATTACAAAAGCTATGGCATTACCGATGCTTTAATAATTGACAATACAGGTGTTTTTAGAGATAAAAAAGCATTATCTAGACACTTAAAAGCAAAAGGAGTTAGTAAAGTATTACTCACTGCCCCTGGTAAGGAAGTTCCTAATATTGTTCATGGTGTAAACCATACTGAATATGACCCCAAAAGTAATCACATTTATTCTGCTGCGTCTTGTACTACAAATGCAATAACGCCTATTTTAAAAGTTGTCCAAGATTCTTTTGAAATTGTTAAAGGACATATAGAAACCATACACGCCTATACCAATGATCAGAATTTAGTAGATAATATGCATGGAAAATACCGCCGTGGTAGAGCTGCTGCTCTAAATATGGTTATTACAGAAACTGGAGCAGGAAAAGCAGTAACAAAAGCATTACCCCAATTAAAAGATAAATTAACATCAAATGCGATACGAGTTCCTGTACCTAATGGGTCTTTAGCCATTCTAAATTTAGAAGTGAATAACAAAACATCTGTTAACACTATTAATAATCTCATTAAGAAACACGCCTTAGAAGGTAATTTAGTAGAACAAATAAAATATTCTTTAAATAACGAATTAGTTTCTGCTGACATTATAGGAACTTCGGCTCCATCTATTTATGACAGCAAAGCAACTATAGTATCAGAAGATGGTAAAAATATTGTTTTGTATGTTTGGTATGATAATGAATATGGGTATTCGCATCAAGTTATTCGGTTAGCGAAATACATAACAAATGTTAGAAGATATACCTATTATTAATTTTTTGCGCCTTATAAAAAAGGTATAAAACTACTCCTAAAAAAAGAAGTTTTGTATTGTACACAAATTAACAATTTTTGAACGTCTAATTTGTGTACTTTCATCGTATATGAGAACATTAGATAAGCTTAAGTGTATTTTTCTTTAGTTTTTAATAATATTAAAGTACTTTCGTTTTTCTAAGCAAATAACAAATTAACCACTACATAAATGAAAAGTTATAAATTAATTGTATTGGCTTTTGCCATGCTATGTTTTAATATTCAGTTTGCACAAAACACAACAGATGATAACACCTCTAATGATGCTAGTATTAATGGGCAATTTGACTATTTGGCAAAAAAATCTGGAAACTACAGAGCTCAAGGCGTAAGATATGAAGTAATAAAGGTTGTTAGCTTCAATAAATTAAAGCAAAATGTGCTTGACACGCTCAAAGTCATCAATAAAAAAACAACAGATTTAAAAGCTACCATCGTAGAAAATGAGAAAAACATTAACTCTCTTAACACAAAGCTTAGCGAAACTTCTGAAAATTTAACCGCTGTTACAGAAGAAAAAGATAGCATGTCTTTCTTTGGAGCTTTGGTATCTAAAACTACTTACAATTTTATTTTATGGTCACTAATTGGTGGGCTTTTACTCTTTTTATTATTTTTTATTTATAAATTCAGAAATAGTAATATCCTTACCCAAGAAGCTAAAACAAATTTATCTGAGTTAGAAATTGAATACGAAGAGCATAGAAGAAGAGCTTTAGAGAGAGAACAAAGAATAAGCAGGCAATTACAAGACGAAATAAATAAATATAAAAAGTCTAAATAATTATAATACATTATATTTATTAGCATAAAAAGTAAAGACTCTTTGACAAAAGGGTCTTTACTTTTTTAAATTAGCATCTTTAAAAAAGTAAAATATGCGAATTGATATTATTACCGTTCTCCCTGAACTTTTAAAAAGTCCTTTTGACGCAAGTATTCTTAAACGTGCCATAGACAAAGGACTTGTTGAAGTACATCTGCATAATCTTAGAGATTATACAGACCTCAGCTATAACCAAGTAGATGATTATCAATTTGGAGGTGGTGCGGGAATGGTATTGATGATAGGCCCCATAGACAAATGTATTACAGCGCTAAAAAAGGAGCGTACTTATGATGAAATTATTTACATGACACCAGATGGTGAAACCTTAAATCAGAAAAAAGCAAATAGCTTATCATTAGCAAAAAATATTATTATTTTATGTGGTCATTATAAAGGAGTAGACCAGCGTGTACGCGATTTATTTATTACAAAAGAGATTTCTATTGGAGATTATGTACTTTCTGGGGGAGAATTAGGAGCTGCTGTTTTATGCGATACTATTATTAGATTGATTCCTGGTGTACTAAATAATGAAACCTCGGCACTTACCGATACTTTTCAAGACGATTTGTTGGCACCACCTGTATACACGAGGCCAGCAAACTATAAAGGAATAGAAGTTCCAGAAATTTTATTAAGTGGTAATTTTCCTAAGATTGAAAAATGGAGAGAAGAAAAAGCCATGGAGCGTACCGAAAAATTGAGACCTGACCTTTTAGATAAAGAAAATGATAAATGAAACTGAAATTTACAACTATATAGCTAGCAGCATATCTTTTGTTGGACATATCTTAATGATCATAGCTTCTATAATATTTTTAATAAAAGAAAAAACAACAGCAACCTTATTAATGGTTTCAGGATCTACTTTAACAATTATATGTACTATTCTTACTCCTTTTATATATGCTTTTTTCTCTTCAGATACCGATGGTTTAGTAAAGACGATAGGCATCTTATCAATAATATCAAATATTAGTTATTTAGTTTTTGCTATAGGGTTTATTTTGTTTGCTTCTAATTACAATAATAAAAAAGAGTCTTTATAGCATTGTTATCTCTTAATTATTAATTACTTTTGCAAACTATTAAATTAACCTCTGACGATAATCGTGAATGTTGATTTATAACTAACAGTAAATCAAAGTAATGGAAGAGTTATTAAAATTTGTTCAAGACGAGTTTGTTGCAAAAAAAGAATTTCCAAAATTCTCTGCTGGTGATACAATTACCGTGTATTATGAAATTAAAGAAGGTGAAAAAAAACGTACTCAGTTTTTTAGAGGCGTAGTTTTACAAAGAAGAGGTTCTGGTGCTTCAGAAACGTTCACTATTAGAAAAATGTCTGGAACGGTAGGTGTAGAACGTATATTTCCAGTAAATATGCCTGCATTACAAAAAATTGAAGTAAACAAAAAAGGTAAAGTTAGAAGATCTCGTATTTTCTACTTTAGAGGTCTTACTGGTAAAAAAGCTAGAATTAAAGAAGTACGTTCTTAATTTTAAGTTTTTACATCCCATATATAAAACGTCTGCCAAAAGCAGGCGTTTTCTTTTTTAAAAATTATTTAGGATTTTAACATATTTATATTCATTTTTTTATTAAATTTATAACTGTAAATAGCTGATTATAAGAGCAATCAATGGTTGCCGTTTTATATTACTGCATTGTAATACAAAACAAAAAAATTATAATTTAACCTATTTAACGAAAAGCCATATCATGCCGCAGCAATGATATGGCTTTTGATGTTTTCATAAGCTATTGTTAATTATTAGGTATTGCGTAATCACGTTATTTTAGACACACATAAATATTGTATATTTGCACCGCTAAAAATAAAAAAATCTGATATAAAAATGCCAAAAATAATCTATACCAAGACAGATGAGGCGCCAGCTTTGGCAACCCAATCTTTATTACCAATTGTTAAAGCGTTTACTAAAACCTCTGGTATCGATATTGAAACAAAAGATATTTCTCTTGCAGGAAGAATCATAGCTACTTTTCCCGATTTTTTAACAGAAGAACAACGCATATCTGATGATTTAGCTGAACTAGGTGAATTGGCAAAAAGTCCAGATGCAAATATTATTAAATTACCAAATATAAGTGCTTCAATTCCGCAATTGAAAGAAGCTATAGAAGAATTACAAGATAAAGGCTATAATTTACCAGATTATCCGGACGAGCCTGAAGATTCTGCTGAAACCAAAATAAAATCTAGATACGATAAAATTAAAGGTAGCGCAGTAAACCCAGTACTTAGAGAAGGTAATTCCGACCGTAGAGCTCCTAAAGCCGTAAAAAATTATGCTAAAAAGAACCCACATAGTATGGGAGCTTGGAGTTCTGATTCTAAAACCCATGTAGCTACTATGGGAAAAGATGATTTTAAATCTAACGAGAAATCAGTAACTATAGCTGATAAAAAAATAGTTAGCATTCAACATATTAGTGAAGATGGCAGCAAAACAAATCTCAAAGAAAATATAGCTTTACTTTCTGGAGAAATCATTGACGCCACTGTTTTACGAAAAGAAGCATTGATTGCATTTTTACAAAAAGAAATTAAAGACGCAAAAGAACAAGGTGTTTTATTTTCTGTACACATGAAAGCAACAATGATGAAAGTTTCTGATCCAATTATTTTTGGACATGTACTAGAGGCTTATTTTGCTGATGTATTTAGTAAATATGCAGCCGTTTTTGATGAAATAGGAATTAGCGCCAATGATGGTTTAGAAAACTTATTGAATAAGTTGAATGAATTACCAGATGCACAGCACAAAGAAATAGCATCAGCAATTGAAAATACCATAACAAACGGCCCAGATTTAGCAATGGTAAATTCTGATAAAGGGATTACAAATTTACATGTACCTAGTGATGTAATTATTGATGCTTCTATGCCTGCCATGATTCGTAATTCTGGAAAAATGTGGGATAAAAATGGAAAAGCGCATGATACCAAAGCTGTAATTCCAGATAGTAGCTATGCAAGCGTATATAAAGCTACTATAGATTTTTGTAAAGAACACGGAGCTTTTGATCCTACTACAATGGGGACCGTACCAAATGTTGGCCTTATGGCACAAAAAGCAGAAGAATATGGCTCTCATGATAAAACATTTGAAATTAAAGCAAATGGAACAGTACATGTAATTGATAGTGAAAACAATATCTTAACTTCTCATGAAGTTGCAAAAGGAGATATTTGGAGAATGTGCCAAGTAAAAGATGCACCTATTCAAGACTGGGTTAAACTTGCTGTTTCTAGAGCAAAGGCAACCAAAGTACCCACAATTTTTTGGTTAGATGAAAATAGAGCACATGATGCAGAAATTATTAAAAAAGTAAATGCATATCTTCCAAATCATGATACAACCGGTTTAGACATTCGTATACTATCTCCTGAAGAAGCTACAAAAGTTACGCTAGAGAGAATTAAAAACGGGGAAGATACCATTTCTGTGTCAGGAAATGTTCTTAGAGACTACTTAACCGATTTGTTCCCAATTTTAGAAGTTGGTACTAGTGCAAAAATGCTCTCTATAGTTCCATTAATGAATGGAGGTGGTTTGTTTGAAACTGGAGCGGGTGGTTCTGCACCAAAACATGTGGAGCAATTTATAGAAGAAGGACATCTTAGATGGGATTCTCTAGGCGAATTTTTAGCATTAGGGGTGTCATTAGAGCATTATGGAGAAAAATACAACAATGGTAAAGCAAATGTGCTTGCAGATGCCTTAGACCTAGCTACAGAAAAATTTTTAGACAATAACAGATCTCCATCAAGAAAAGTGGGCGAATTGGATAATAGAGGAAGTCATTTTTATCTTACCATGTATTGGGCAGAAGCATTAGCCAATCAAGATAAAGAACAAGAGCTTAAAACAATTTTTACTCCAATTAGTAAAGCTTTACAAACTAACGAAGCTAAAATTATTCAAGAATTGAATGATGCTCAAAATAAAAAACAAGATATTAAAGGATATTATAAAGGTGATGATGCTATCATTGCAGATGCGATGAGACCTAGCAACACATTTAATAGTATTCTTTCAAGTATTTAAAAATTAAATAATTAAAATAAAAAATTTGTGTTTATTTAGAAAATAGTAATAATTTTTTTTAATTAAAATAAAAATCCTATATTTACGTAGAAAATAATTTTAAATATTTAATTATGAAAATACTTACGAAATTAGAATCAGCAACAATACTAGGTGGTGATAGATGCTCAAGACTCTATAGAAGATCACAAAGAATAAGGAGAAATAGTGGAGACTTTGGAAGGTTTGCAGATGCAATAAATAAATGGAAAGACGCTGGATGCACTCACTAAAATTAAAAACGAATATTAATTTTTAATTAAAAAAATGGATTTTACAAATTATTTGTAAAATCCATTTTTTTAATTAAGCTTTTTTCACAAAATACACCGAACATACTATTTAATAAAGCCTTAATTAAATTATAGTAATTACATTCCTTTCTTACATACTTATATGTAAAAATATAAGCTTCAAATTTGTAAAAAAAAGATTTTTTGTTTCTAAAAGGTTAAAAAAATCAGAAATAAGTGAATTTTCAATTACATTTACTAAAAAATCGCTTTAATGAAATTATTTAAAAAGCTGCTAGCTTTTGTTGGCTTTCTATTCCTATTCCATACAACACACGCCCAACAGAAATATACCATTAGCGGTATTATTAGTGAAGCTTCTAGTAATGAAACATTAATTGGAGTAAGCATTGTTATTACCGAATTAAATACTGGAGTGATTACCAATGAATATGGCTTTTACTCCATAACATTACCACAAGGCACCTACCAAATACAGACAAACTATTTAGGCTATCGTGATGAGATTATTACGGTAGAATTATCAGAAAATAAAAAAATTAACTTTAAGCTAAAAGAACAAACTGAGCAATTAGATGAGGTTGTTGTTACAGAAGATGTAGAAAAAATAAATATTCGCGAGCCGCAAATGAGCGTAAATAATTTAGCAGTTGCCACTATAAAAAAGGTACCTGTAGTTCTTGGCGAGGCAGATGTTTTAAAGGCAATAACCCTACTACCTGGTGTTAGTAATGCAGGAGAGGGTTCATCTGGTTTTAATGTACGAGGTGGAGCAGCAGACCAAAACCTGATATTATTAGATGAAGCTACTATTTTTAATTCCTCTCATCTATTTGGATTCTTTTCAGTTTTTAATCCCGATGCTATTAAAGATGTAAAACTATACAAAGGGGGGATACCATCACGATATGGTGGTCGTGTTTCATCTGTATTAGAAATTTTTCAAAAAGAAGGAAATAGTAAAGACATAAAAGTTAATGGCGGTATAGGCGTAGTGGCCAGTAGATTATTAGTAGAAGGCCCTATTGTTAAAGATAAAGGTGCTTTTTTAATAGGAGGCAGATCATCATATGCCCATTTATTTCTCCCTCTTTTCGATATCAACAACAGAGCATATTTTTATGATTTAAACTCTAAATTAAATTATAAAATCAATGAAAAAAACAACATCTTTTTATCAGGTTATTTTGGTAGAGATGTATTTAGTGTTAATGATAGTTTTATTAATACCTATGGCAATTCCGTTGGCAATTTTAGATGGAATCATATTTTTTCAGATAAATTATTTTCAAACCTATCTTTAATTTACTCCAATTATTTTTACGGACTTACCTTAGACTTTGTAGGTTTTGATTGGGAATCCGGCATTGAAAATTTTAATCTTAAATACGATTTTAAAAATTATTTAAACAATACCTTAAAACTCAATTACGGTATAAATAATATTTATTATGAGTTTAATCCTGGTAAAATTTCTCCGAGTGGTCCAGACTCTGGAATAGTAGAACAACAGCTCGCTAAAAAATATGCAAATGAATTTGCTGCATATATAGATCTAGAACATCAAGTTACTGATCAACTTAGTCTAGAATACGGATTAAGGTTTAGCAACTTTATTAGGTTTGGGCAAGGAGATTTGTTCAGTTATTTAAATGACGAGCCTGTTATATTTGATCCTTTTACGCGTACCTACAGAGAAGGTATTATTATAGGGGTTAGAAGTGAATCTAGAGGAGAAAAATTAGCTACTTATACAAATTTAGAACCTCGTTTATCAGCCTCTTACACACTTAATGAAAACAGTTCATTAAAAGCCAGCTACACTCGTTTAGCGCAATACTTGCATTTAATATCCAATACCAATTCCCCTACTCCATTAGATGTTTGGGCACCAAGTGGCCCCTTTATCAGACCACAATTACTAGATCAGTACGCTTTAGGGTATTTTAAAAACATTAAAGATGGCAAGTACGCTTTAGAAACAGAAGTTTACTATAAGGATATTGCTAATAGAATAGATTATATTGATGGCGCAAATCTTATAGCCAATCAGGCCATAGAGAGAATTATATTGAACGGCCGTGCACGAGCGTACGGTTTAGAATTGCTTTTAAGAAAAAATGAAGGAAAATTTCAAGGTTGGTTAGCCTACACGCTATCAAAGTCAGAACAACAAACACCAGGTAGAACACCTGATGAACCTGGTATTAATTTTGGAGAATGGTACAATACGCCATATGATAAAACACATGACATTTCTGTTTATGGTAGTTATGAATTAAATCAAAAATGGAGTTTTAATAGTAATTTCATCTTTCAAACAGGGCAACCTACTAATTTTCCTGTAGGTCAGTTTGAGTTTCAAGGTTTAACCGTTCCTTTCTTTGGATTACGAAATACAGAACGGCTACCAAGTTATCATAGAATTGATATTTCTGCCACCTTAACGCCTAAAAAGAATAAAAACAGAAAATTACAGGCTGAATGGGTTTTTAGTATCTATAATCTGTACAATCGTAGAAATGCAGCTTCTATTAATTTTAGCCGTAACCGAGATACAGATGTAAATGAGGCTGTACGTACCTCAATATTTGGTTTGGTACCTTCTGTAACATATAATTTTAAATTTTAAGCAATGAAAAAAGGAATTTACATACTGCTCCTGCTTGTTTCTTTTGGATGTGAAGATGTTATTGATGTAGATTTACCTGAGACAGAAACACGACTTGTAATTGATGCGTTAATACGTGTTAATGAAGCTGAACCTGTTACTAATATGAGAATAAATGCTAGCCTAACAAGCTCTTTTTTTGAAGCGGTACAACCTGCAGAATTAGATGTAATTGTTATCCGAAATATAGATCGAGAAACGGAGAATACTATATTCTTAGGCCAAAGCGTTCCAGGAGTTTATGAAGCTAATATACCAACAGATTTTTTAACAAGCGGAAATTTAGTATTATTGATTCAATACAATGAGGAGACCTATGTTTCTGCTACACAATACACAGCTGCGCCACCTATTGACAGCCTTATTCAAGGAGAAAACACCTTATTTAATAATAATGAAACAGAGGTACAAGTTACTTTTACTGATATAGCTAATGAGGATAATTTTTATTTGTTTGATTTTGATTTCGATCAGTTTTTAGTTTCAGAGGATACTTTTTATAAAAATGAAACTTTTGAATTTTCTTTTTTTTATGATGATGATATCCAGGTTGGAGATACTGTTGATGTGAGTATCATTGGTATTGATTTTCTTTTGTTTAATTATTTAAATCAGGTTATTGTTCAGGCTGGTGGCAGTCAAGGTCCTTTTCAAACTCCAAGTGGTACAGTAAGAGGCAATATTATAAATGTAACCGATGTGGATCTAATGGGACGAGATATTTCAGATTTAAGTCTCGATGATCTAAATGATATTACCCCTAATGAGAATTTTGCACTCGGGTATTTTTCTGTCAACCAATTTTTTACTGAGAGCCTTACCATTCAGTAAATAAAAAATCACTAAGAAATAGACCATAACAGAAACTATACAAAAGTAATTTAGAATCTGGTATATTCTATACCATTTAAATTTCGATGATCTAACACAGCGAAATATGAAAGATAAAAGACTGCTACAAAAAGGATTAAAATATGCCTTTATTACTATTGGACTTCTATTTATTGCACCTATTGTAATTTATCAGGCCTTTAAAAATGAAAATCATCCATGGTATCTCCCTGTACTTAGTATTGGTTTAGCACTCGCTATTACTGCCATATCATTAGGGTTTTATAGTATTAGAACTATGATAAAAGGTCTTTTTGGTAAGAAAAAGTAAATTAAGAAGATTAAGATTCCACCTAATGAGTTATGCTTTTTAAATAATAATAATTTTATATTATCAATTGCTTGCTTTTTAGAAACACTACTCTTGCTTTCTATGTCTTATTAAGGCATAAAATATCTAATTACATTAAAATTCATGTTTTATTGTTTGGATAAAAACTCATATTCCATAAAAATTAACCATACTATAACTCAGCTTTTTAAATTTTAAATCAGGAAATCGTATTTCTTGCTATCATAACTTGTAGCTGAGCCTATTTATTCGATAACTATTAAATTACTAATTTTGAGTTATTATACAATATATGAAGAATATGTACTCTAAAATTATTACAAAATGGATTAAATAATTAAATTATTAATAATAATTGACTCTAATTATAGTTTATAAACTATATTTTTGTATTTTTGAAAAAACAGAAAAGTTGAACTTTATTAAAATATCTTAATACAGATTTAAATACTTCATAAATTAAAATATCTAATTACAAACTAATTAAGAAGTATTTTATTTAAAATATTATTTTTATGCTTATAATCTATAATTACGTTTAATTTCTATAGTTTAACTACAACTGAAAATGTTTAACTAATAAATTACAAACAAAAATGAAACATCAAAAACTCTGCATATTATTATGCTTGGCACTTTCTTTTTTTTCATGTACACAAAATGAAATTATTACAGAGGAAGCTATTACATTAGAAAAAGATCAAATTTCTTTACAAGAAAACATCACAATTATTGAAGATAAACTGAAATTTGATAGTCAAGAAGCACTTAACATTTTTTTAGATGAAAGTAATGAAGAAAACCTTCAAAAAAAAGTTAAATCAGTGATGCAAAAAGGGTTTCACCCTTTAAGACCAGTTTTCAATGAAGGAGATGAAGAAGCAATGGATGCTTTTCTAGCTAGAAAATCTGCGCTTATATCAAAAAAAGGATTGCTTTATAGTTCTAAACAATCTAATGATGAACTAGAATTAGATGATGAAATTATATCAAGTGAAAAATTTGCTTCAATATTAAACGAAAACAGGGAAGTTTATATTGGTGACACCTATTATATATACACAATGAATGGTCTTTATTTTTCAAAAATAGAAGATGAAGATTATTTAAAAAATTACTTAAAAGACTTAGAAATAGAGGCTACAAACAAAGGCATAAGTTTCGGCTTAACATTAAGATGTCCTATTGACAGATTAAATCCAATACAAGGAGAAGTTAATTCTATAGATAGCAAAATAAATCGATTCACACGTATTACTGATTGCGGCGGCGGCGGCGGCGGAAGTAATGGCGGTGGTAGTTCTGGTGGTAGTTCTGGTGGAACAAAGCCTATTCCGATTCTAATACCACAATCTTTTGGTGAATGTCGATACAGTGAAGATAGTCTGTTCCAACAAATTTTTGGAAATACTGTAAAATGTAATGATTACCATGATAGCAAACACCGAATCCAAACAAAAGTTTTTAACGAAAATTATCTTATATTTTCTACAGCTGGCGTATCTGCAAAATATCAGAAAAAACGTTTTATTGGCTGGTCTGAATCGAGAACATCGGATGGTGTCCGATTAGGAGTTAATCATGCAACATATACATACAAAAGCCCTTTATCTCCTTTCAATCCATTTGACCCAAAAAGAGTTGTTATTAGCTACAAGGGAGTTAGTTATGATATTTCTGGAAGAGTTGTACAAAGCTTTCCAATTAATCCAACAGCTTGGCCATTTCCACAAAATGAAACAGTCGCTGAACTTGATATCATTATATTTGGTAATGATATTTATTACCCTCTAACTGGAAAGGATGCAAATAGGTCCATAAATGAATTATTAAGTTTAGTACGATCTAACTTTAGAAGTATCGCTCCTGATTTAGAAAAAGATAGAGTTGGTGTTAATATTACAAAATACCTTGAAAACAGTTTTCAAATTGTTAGGGCTGACATCCTTAAAAGTCATTCTTCAAAGGCTAAAGTAACCTTTGATACCAATTTTTTATTGACCTTAAATAATGGTACAGGCTTTAATTTCAAAACATTTACAGATCAAATAAATGCTGAAAAATACGATAATTTAGAAATAGACATGTATGGTGCAGCTCTTAGAAATGGTGTTTGGAAAGGAAAAAGAATTATAGGAAAAACAAACTAAACCAGAAAAGTATGAAAAAGAGAGTGATTTCAATCTTAGTTTTTATTTTAGCTAATCAATTTATCTTCTCTCAACATAATACTTCTGTTTCGCTGACAAATAATCTTCGGATAAACTTTTTAAACCCAGCATTGGATTATGAATTAGCTATCAGTTATAAATCAGTATTATCAATCGGCTTAGGCATTGGTTATGGAGGTTCATATAAGGAATTAGAAAACTTTCCAAACAATGGATTCAATTATATTATTAGTTCGTTTTTTGATATGCAATATAAATTGATCTATAATCGAGAAAATAGACAGCCACAAGGAAAAAAAGTCAACTATAATACAGGAAACTTTTTCTCAATCAGAAGTGTAGTGCGTGGTAAATCTATTGACGATAATGTTAATAGAACTGATGATATTGACTTTGCTATCGGTCCAACATGGGGCTTTCAACGTGCCTTTAAGAAAATTCATTTTCTATTAGATTTTGGACCACAATATTACTTTGACACTGAGGGAAATAGTGGTTTTTTTCCACTTAACATTCAACTTAATATTGGCCTAAATTTGAGCAAAAGATAATCACAAAAATCGATTTATATTTAAAGGGCTTTACATGTGAAGCCCTTTATTTTTTAACGCTGTATTTCTCGTATTTACGAATAAGCTTTTTTGCTCCTGTAACCATCATTGTCTCTGCACTTGATAAAATTTTAGGTAAATTATGATTCGTACTGTTAAATTCATTGCCTTGATCAACTGCTTTACCTTGTACAGTTGAAGATGAAATTAACACACCATCTTTAAGATTATAAATCTTTATGCTAACAGTTGCTCTATTAGCTGTGTAATAATTTGGATTATTTGATTGATAACTTAAAGTCCCAGCACTATTACTCAAAACTTCGCCCTGAATATTAATCAGATAATCACATTTAGTATCTTCGTAAAGTTGTTTTAACTGTGATGTATCAAGGTCAAAATCGATCTTAGGTCTTATTAATTCGGTTCTTCTGATTTCATCGATATTAGTCAGAGATTTTCCTAGAATTTTTGAAAATTCTTCAATACTTGCATTGCTTAATTCAGCATTAAAAATTTTGGAATTAGATATTGGATCATTAATTAGCCATTTACCTTGACTAAAATCAAGGTATTTCCCTGTCTCAAATAAATAGCTATATTTAGCAGATGCGCAGGAAATCATCAAAAATCCTAGCGCAAAAATCAGCACATATAATCTTTTCATGGGCTTGATAATAGTAAAAAAATGTGCATCCATTTTTCAAGATTTTAATTCTTGTTAGAAGTTGTAATTTCATATAACTTGTTAAATATAGCTATTCATTATTTAATATAAGCTTATTTGTACTAAAAGCTTCTAAAACAACAAAACCCCTATAAATAGGGGTTTTTAGGTGGTGATGGCAGAAGGATTCGAACCTTCGACCGCCTGCTTAGAAGGCAGGTGCTCTATCCAGCTGAGCTATGCCACCATTAAACAAATTATTTCTTTGCGGGTGCAAATATACTATTTTAAGCAAATAACTTATAATTATATGCCATAAAATTATTCTTATATTTTACTACATATTGAAAATGAATCCTTTATAACAAAAAATAAATTCTTTTGTACTACGTTTATTAATACAATCCCTTAAAAAATAAACCGATTTTAACAAAATAGATCATAAAATCAGTTACATGTATAACTTATTCGTTTTTAAATATTATATTAGATCATATATAAATTTTGTTTAAAGAAAGTCTATTACTTTGCATACGTATGGTAAAGAAAAAAAACTCCCTAGAAACCCTTAAAAATAGTATTGTAAGTGTTTCTTTAAAAACTATTATACCCTTTCTTATCACAATTACTTATACTGCTATTAGTTTTGCTCAAAATCCTATTAATTTTGAAAGAATAACAATAAACGAAGGCTTATCTCAAAGTGATGTAAATGATATTTATCAGGATCAAACTGGTTATTTATGGTTTGCTACTCACGATGGGCTTAATAAATACGATGGATATGATTTTACAGTTTATAAACCGAATACTTCTTCAGAAAATTCAATTAGTAGCAATTTAACTTATGCCATAAATAGCGATGTAAAAGGAAATTTATGGATCGGCACGACAGGAAGTGGTTTAAATTATTTTGATGATAAAGCAGAAAAGTTTTACCATTTTAAGCATCATGAAGAAGATCCTAATAGCCTAAGTAACAATAATGTTACTACCATTCATGTAAATGATACTAATTTACTTTGGGTAGGTACTTTAAACGGACTTAATATAGCCGACCTGAGCAAAACAGAAAACATTAGTGATCTAAAATTTAAAAAAATCTCTCTAGGGGAACCTTTAGCAAATAATAAAATTAATACTATTTATGAGGGTAATGATAAAAGCATATGGGTAGGCAGCCAAAATTATATCAATAAAATAGTTAAGAACAATAATGAGTTTATCGTAACTAATATAAGTGATCAGTTAGGGATACGCAATGTTATTACAAACGCTATTGTACAAGATAAGTACAATAGAATTTTCATTGGGACGGCTAATGGCTTATTCATGTCTTCTCTTGAAAATCAAAAGTATACAGAAGCCATAAAAATTTCTGAAGGTAATTTTAAAGCATTAGTTATAGATGATAAAGGTCACTTATGGGGTGGTACTAACAAAGGCTTATTATTTTTTAGTAAAAATCAATATGGTGCAATACCAGAAGTAATGAACCTTTTTAATTATGATCCTATAAACCCCTTAAGCATTAGTAAAAATATTATTACATCTTTATATAAAGATGATATGGGGATTATTTGGGTAGGAACCAATGGCGGCGGTGTTAATAAATTTGATCCTGAACGCAAGCTTTTTAATCATATTAGAAAAACCTCTAATAAAAATAGCTTGAGCTATGATAAAATACGTTCCATATATGAAGACAGTAACAATACCTTATGGATAGGTACCGAAGGAGGAGGACTAAATATGCTTCAAAAAAATAAAGATGATGGCACATATAGTCAATTTGAAGTCTTTGAAACCATAAATAAACCATTTGCTGTTGAAGAGTTAGCTTTGGGAGACAAGAAATATTTACTTGTAGGAGCCGAAGGGTCTCCTTCTCTTTTTAAAATAGATATCACAGCACCTAATAGCATTTCCACAGACGATATTACACCCATAGAAGAGATTAGTTACGGAGTGTTTTCCATATTAAATGATAGCAATAATAACTTATGGCTTGGTACCTATGACGGTGGTTTAAAAAAATGGAATAATTTTTTTACAGATAGTGTTATTAAAAAAACATTTAAACATGAGCTGACTAATGAAACTACATTATCTAACAATATTGTAAGAGATATATTTGAAGATAGCAAAGGGAATTTATGGTTTGCCACAGCTAATGGTGTTTCTATATTAACACCTGAAGAAATTGAGCTTGATAAGCCGAATTTTAAGGTCTATAGAAATGATCTTAATAACCCTAAAAGTATAAGCCATAATTATGCTCTAGTGATTCATGAAGATAAGTTACATAATATCTGGATTGGAACATTTGGAGGTGGGCTTAATAAATATATTCCTGCATCTAGTAGCTCGCCTGAACAATTTATATCTTATACAGAAAAAGATGGATTACCTAATAATGTGGTAAAAGGCATATTAGAAGATGAGAATGGTTTTTTATGGATTTCAACTAACTCTGGCCTTGCACGTTTTGATCCTGAAAAAAATATTTTTAGAAATTATAATAATTATGATGGGCTGCATAATAATGAATTTCAAGAACTCGCCTTTTTAAAAAGGAAAAACGGAGAAATGCTATTTGGTGGCGTAAACGGAATCGATGCCTTTTTCTCTTCTGAAATAAAAGATAATACAATACCGCCAGAAACTGTATTAACCAAGTTTTTAATCTCTAATGAAGAAATAAAAATTGATCAGGAGTATGAAAATAAAGTCTTATTAAAACAAACCATAAACCAAACAGATCAAATAAAACTTAAACATTACCAAAATAATATTTCTTTTGAATTTGCTGCCTTACATTATGCTGCTCCACTTAAAAATATGTTTTTATACATGTTAGATGGTTTTGATAAGGATTGGATTAACTCTACTTCAGAAAGGAGATATGCAAGTTACACTAATTTAGAACCCGGTACATATTATTTTAAAGTAAAAGCTACTAATAACGATGGGCTTTGGGATACTACTCCAAAAGAATTAAAAATAGTAATTGCCCCACCTTTGTGGAAAACACCTTTTGCTTATTTCTTATACGGACTTTCGGTTATTGCTTTATTAATAGGCGTTCTTAAGTTTACTATAATCAAAACTACAAAAAAACATGTTTTAGAAATAGAACATATTGAGAGAGAGAAAAATGAAGAACTCTATCAGATGAAAATGGATTTCTTTACCAATATCTCACATGAGTTTAGAACCCCATTAACCTTAATTAAAGGCCCCTTAGAATACCTACAACAGCAAGGAAAAGATTTAAATTATCATGTTGTTGAAAATCAATACGCCTTAATGCTAAAAAACACAAAATATTTACTTAGACTACTAACACAACTATTAGATTTTCAAAAAATTGATAAAAACAAATTAAGGTTAACACTTCACAATGGAAACATTATTGATTTTATAAAAGAAATTTGTGAACCTTATAAATTTATAAGTGAAAAGAAAAATATAAAATATAGTATCAGTGCTGAAAAAGATACAATTAACACTTATTTTGATCCAGATGCAGTAGAAAAAATAATGAATAATTTACTTTCTAATGCATTTAAATTCACCCCCGAAAACGGATACATACAAGTAACGATAAAAGAAACAAAAAGTACTGAAAACAACGTCCATGATTTATCTATAGAAGTTACTGATTCTGGCTCAGGAATATCTGTAGCAAAAAAGGAACGGATTTTTAAGCGTTTTTATAGTTCTAATGCTAATGCTGCAGCCAATACGGTGGGAACTGGTATTGGTTTAAGTTACACCAAAACATTGGTAGATTTACACCAAGGTACTATTGCCATTGCAAATACGGGTGACACAGGGTCTACATTTATAGTAACACTACCAATGGATAAAAAGGTATATAGAGACAATCCAAATATAGATTTCGAAGATGAAAGTAGTGATAATACCATCTTAAACCCATCCAATTCGTATGCCTATATGGTATCTGTAAATGATGAAAAAGATGATGAAAACATCACTAACAATAGGTCTAAGTTGCCCATTATTCTAGTTGTTGATGACAACAAAGACATTAGGCAATTTATAAAACAGAGCCTACAAAATAATTACACCATTTATGAAGCAGAAAATGGTGAAGAAGGCTATGAAATAGCCTTTAAAATTATTCCAAATATTATTATTAGCGATTTAGTAATGCCAAAAATGGATGGGATAGCATTTAGTAAAAAATGCAAATCAACAGAAGAAACTAGTCATATTCCATTTATTTTGCTAACCGCCAAAAACACTCAAAAAAGCAAGTTAGAAGGGCTTAAAAGTGGTGCAGATGATTATTTAATAAAACCTTTTAACTTAGAGGTATTACAATTAAAGCTCCAGAATATAATTAATAAAAGAGATGAGCTTAGAAAACGTTTCAATAGAGATATTTTCCTTCAGCCAGAAGAAGTTACGGTAACCTCAACAGATGAAAAATTTCTTCAACAAGCTATGGCAGTCGTAGAAAAAAATATGATGAACACCGATTTCAGTGTAGAACAGCTTGTAAAAGAAATGGGCTTAAGCAGAAGTAATTTATATCTAAAACTAAAAGAAATAACAGGTTTATCATCTAGCGAATTTGTTAGAAATATTAGACTTAAAAGAGCTGTACAATTGTTAGATCAGAGTGATTTATCGGTAAAAGAGATTATGTATATGACTGGGTTTAATACAGCTTCTTATTTTGCAAAATGTTTTAAAAAGCAATTTGGCACTACGCCTAGTGAGTATGTAGAAGAAAAAAGAAAGAACAAGGTGTAATTAAAAGTACCTATCAACTCCAAAGAACTTAGTTGATCACAACTAAAATCTACTTATGATAATATTAGGTTAGACAGCACAAATTAGTGCCCTAAAAAACAACTTATGTTCATGATAGAATTATCAAAAAAAAGAATTTTAAAAATAGCTATCGCAATACAATTCTTTTGTATTCCAATTTTAGTTTTAAATTCTTGTACTAAAACTCAAAAACCTGAACAAAAACCAAATATTATATACATTATGGCAGATGACCATACCACACAGGCTTTTGGAATATACAATAGCAGATTGGCATCTTTAAACCCAAGCCCAACTTTAGATAAATTAGCAAATGAAGGCATCATATTTGATCATTGTTTTGTAAATAACGCCATCTGCGTACCGAGCAGGGCCGCCATCATTACAGGGCAGCGAGCACAAACTAACGGAGTATTAGATCTTGAAGGGGCTATTGCACCAGAAAAGCAATACTTACCTAAAGAAATGAAAAAACTAGGATACCAAACAGCATTAATAGGCAAATGGCATTTACACGATGAACCCGATGAATTTGATTATTACAAAGTATTACCTGTTCAAGGAAAGTATTTTAATCCTGAATTTAGAATTAGAGGAGAAAAATCATGGCCCAAAAATATAGTCAAAACCAATGGGCACTCCAGCGATATGATTACTGACATTTCATTAGATTGGTTAAAAACAAAAAGAGATCCAGATAAGCCTTTCTTTTTGATGCATCATTTTAAAGCGCCTCATGATGATTTTGAAAACGCGCCACGATACGACGCTTATTTAAAAGACACTTTTATTCCTGAGCCAGAAAGTTTGTACAACAATCAAAACAATGGCTCTATCGCTACCAGAGGTCTAAACGATTCTTTAACGCGTGTATTAGGGTCTTCTGTATCGCATAGAAATTTAATCCGAAATCAGGCAATGAATATCTATACAAAAGATTCTAGTATTTATAAAAAATATAGAGAAGCCAATAATATTAATGCAAATGAATTGGTAAAATGGAAAATGTCTCCAGAAGAAAAAGAATACACCAGTAAAACCTATCAAGATTATTTAAAAAGATATTTGCGATGTGTAAAAGGGGTAGATGATAATGTAAAACGTTTGTTAGATTACTTAGATGCTGAAGGTTTATTAGACAATACCATTATAGTATATACTGGCGACCAAGGCTTTATGCTTGGTGAACATGACTATATAGACAAAAGATGGATGTATGATGAAGCCATGCGCATGCCATTTTTTATACGATATCCAAAAAAAATAAAAGCGGGTACACGCACAGATGCTATTATAAATAACACTGACTTTGCTCCTACTCTAATTGAACTTGCAGGTGGTACCGCTCCAGATTATATGCAAGGGAAAAGTTTTAAAACTATTCTAGAAACAGGAGAAGAACCAGAAAACTGGCAGCAAGCAACTTATTACAGATATTGGATGCATTTAGCACATAAACATCAAAACCCTGCTCATTTTGGAATCCGTACCAAAGACTATAAGTTAGTATTTTTTTACGGTAAGTATTGGGTAGACACCGATGATCCAGATGCCGAATGGAATACAAATAGTTGGGGAAATGATTTTACAAACCATACTCCTGTTGCATGGGAATTTTATGATTTAAAAAAAGATCCTAAAGAAATGAATAATGCCTATAATAATCCTAATTATAAGCAAACTATAGCTGAGCTAAAAACGCAGCTTATAAAAATGAGGGAAGATTTAAATGAGACAGACAAAAATTATCCGCATATTCAAAAAGTAATTGATGCGCATTGGAATGATTAGTATTTTTTAATTACTTATTTTTTTAGTGATTACATCTTCAAAAACAGAAGCTTTTCGCTTGTCATTTTCTCTTGTATGTATGGTTAATGTATTGATCTGTAATTTATCTATATGTCTTGCAAATATTCCATAAGCGGGTAAAATTTTAAAAAAACTAAACTCTGGATATTTCTCCTCATCTTCTGCCACAGTAACCAAAGTATCTTCTTCATTGCCTCCACCGGCAACAGTAAGCTGTATGTTATCCAAACTAATTTTTCCGATTCGATGATTAGGCGTACCAGTGATTAAAATTCCGGAAGGTGGATTTACTCTAGACTCAGATAAATTCCTAGTAGAAGCTTTTATGTTAGAGATATAGATATTGTTTATAGTTCCTGTAGTTTGTTTAGGAGCTCCTCTGTATGTTCTAAGTCGTTCTCCCAAGCGAATAAAAATAGGCATATCTGTATTTTTTATTTCAATATCAGAAATTTCAATATCATAAATATGTGCACCGTCTACACTAAGTATTTTTATCCCTCCACCTTTAGTATCTTCAATTTTGCAATTTTTTATATGGATATCATAAAAATCGCCCATAGATTCTGTTCCAAATTTAAGAGCTCCCCATTCGCTTTTAAGTGTACAATTAGTAATGCTAATAGCATACGTTGGTAATGGACTTGTTGTTTTAAAACAAATAGCATCATCTCCGGTATCTATGGTACAATTCTTTATGCTTGTATTATAACTAGAATCTAAATCTATACCATCGTTATTATGATTTGCATGACTGTAAATTGTAATACCTTTCACTTCTATGTCGTGAGATTGATAAAAATGACATGTCCAAGCCCCAGGCTGTTTCAGTACAACATCTTTAAGTGTAATATTTGAGCTTTGTACAAAACGTAATAAGAAAGGACGGTTGGTTCCAAATGTAGTATCTGTATCAGCAATACCTAGAGCTTTCTTTTTAGCTTGTATAGCATCATAACTAAAAGCTGCTCCATTGCCATCAATTGTACCTTTTCCTATAATTCCGATATGGTGGGCATCTATAGCGCCAATTAAACAATTTCCCCTTTCTTGACCCGTTGCATCAACAAAAGTATCTATACTTTTATAATCTAATGGATTTGTGCTTCCTAAAAGCTGTCCCCTTTTTTTGATATGCAGGATTACCTTATCTTTTAATAAAAGTGTTCCTGTAACAAAATTACCTCTAGGAATAATAACCTTGCCTCCTCCATTTTTAAAGCAGGTATTAATTGCATTTTGTATGGCAGTAGTATTTAAGGTACTGCCATCACCAACAGCTCCATAATCTGTAATATTATAGGTTTGCGCACTAAGAGCTAATGTGACTAGGAAAAGACATAATGCACCACAATATTTTAGCATTTTCTATAATTGAAATACTTTTTCCATTTCAATCCATTTTTCACCGTCTTTTGCCCAAGGGAGCCCTTGTTGGTATTTCCACATTAATTGCTCCCATTCTTGGACTTTAGGATTGTTAGCATCCATTTCGGCCTTTTTATTAGGATCAAAAGTTTCATCACATTCCATAATCATAAACATCCGATTACCAGAAAGGTAAATTTGCATATCTATGATACCAGCATCTTTAATACTTGCTGTTATTTCGGGCCATGCATTTCCAGGCGCATGGTATTCTTTATATTCTGCAATTAGTTTTAGATCGTCTTTTAAATCACAGGTAAGACAAAATCTTTTTGTTTTAGACATCTTTTTAAGCATTAGGTTTTGAGGTAATATATCCATAAAGAGCTACAACTCCTAAACATATTAATGGTAGGATATAAGAAAAATTAACTTCTGGAACTCCTGCAATTAAAGTATCTGCTAAACCAGGGCCATCTATATCCAAAATCAATGCTTGTAATAGCGGCATAACAGCTCCACCTACAATAGCCATTACCAAACCTGCAGATCCTATTTTAGCTTCATCTCCCATATCTTTTAAAGCTATTCCGTAAATTGTTGGGAACATAATAGACATAAATAAAGATATTGCCACTAAAGCAAATAAGCCCGCCATTCCAGGTAAAAACATAGCTCCTGCACAACAAATAATACCACCAAGACCAAAATACATTAAAAGTTTAGATGGATTAACTTTCTTCATTAAAGCAGTACCAATCCATCTTCCTATTAAGAACGAACACATTGCTCCTACTTGCCACCAAGAAGCAGTTAATTCTGTTCCTAAAGCAATATTTAAATTATCTACATATTGATAAATATAAGTCCAACACATAATTTGTGCACCAACATAAAATGCTTGTGCAACAACTCCTAATGGATATCTTTTATTAGCAAATAATTTCTTCACTGCTTCACCAAGTGGCATTTTATCTTCATCAGAAGTTTTTGGCATTTTAGTTTTTAAGATAATCAGTAAAATAATTACCACAAGAATACCAAGACCTATATATGGATAGCTAATAATACCTAAATCGTTTTCCCTAACAGCTGCAGTCTCTTCTGACGTTAAAGCAGCATATGCTTCTGCTGTATAGTCATCTGATCGTAAGGCATCAATAATAATAAATTGTGCTAAAAAGATTCCGGTTAAAGACCCAATAGGATTAAATGCTTGTGCTAGATTTAATCTTTGTGTTGCTGTTTCTTTAGCTCCTAAAGCTAGTACTAATGGGTTTGATGTAGTTTCTAGAAAAGCTAAACCACATGTAATAATATATAATGATACTAAAAAATAGGTGTATTCTTCATATTCAGCAGCTGGATAGAAAAGAAAAGCTCCAATAGCGTATAATACTAGACCTAAAATAATTCCAGATTTGTAACTATATTTTCTTATAAATAAAGCTGCAGGTATAGCCATAGAGGCATAACCAATATAAAAAGCAAACTGTACTAATGATGCTTGCATGTTAGATAGCTCTGGCATTACTTTTTTAAAGGCAGATACCATTGGGTTTGTTAAATCATTAGCGATACCCCATAAAGCAAATAGAGAAGTAATAATGATAAAAGGCGCCAAGAGTTGTTTTGAAACTACTGGTATTTTCTTAGTATCCATAAATATTGATTTTAAAGTTAGTTGGTTTTCATTATGTTATAAAAATACCTTCTATACTTATGTTAGAAGGATAAATATGTGTTTTATTCAGTAAGTAATGATCTGTCTAGATTAACATACCCCCCATCTACAGTGATAAATTGTCCTGTAGTATGTGATGATTTATCGGAGATGGTAAATAAACATTGATCTGCTATTTCTTGTGGAGTTGTCATTCTATTCCCTAATGGAATTTTACTTTCTATGGCTTTCTTTTTTTCCTCTCCATTCTCCAGAGTATCTAACCATGTTTGATATGCTGGTGTCATACTTTCTGCAATTATAATGGCATTGCTACGGATTCCATCTTTAATAAGATCTACTGCCCACTCTCTAGTTAGCCCAAGAACACCACCTTTAGAGGCAGCATAACCAGAAGTACCTCCTTGCCCTGTTAAACCTACTTTAGAGCCAATATTAAGAATATTTCCTTTCACCTTTTTTAGCATGGGTAAACAATATTTTGTCATTGCAAAAAAGCTTACCATATTTAATTTTATAGACCACATAAAATCTTCCATAGAGGCATCTAAACCTGCACCATCATTTACGCCTACATTATTTATAAGCGCATCTACTCTTCCATATTTTTTTTCAATGACTTCTGCAGCTGCTTTTATTTGCACATGATCTGATAAATCTGTTTTTACGAAAATAGAATCAATACCACGATCTTGAAGTTCTTTTGCATAGCCAATACCTCTATCATTTCTACATACAATTACAGGAACAGCTCCTTCGTTTGCTAGTGCTTGTACTATAGTTTCTCCTATACTCCCTTTTACACCTGCAGCTCCTGTTACAATTACAATTTTATCTTTTAATCCTAAATCCATCTTAATCTATATTTTTATTCTTGCTGTTATAAGTTATAAAATGCAATGGCATTTTGCCCCATAATTGCTTTTTGTTCTGTTTCACTTAAGTCTTTTATAAAAGTAGTTACAATATCCTTTACTTGGCCATAATTTCCTGCTACATTGCAAACAGGCCAGTCAGAACCAAATAATAAACGGTCCGTTCCAAAAGCTTCTAATACTAAATCCATGTAAGGGTGTAATTGCGCTGTAGTCCAGTTTTTATAATCTGCTTCTGTAATCATCCCAGAAACTTTACAGTATACATTCTTATGTTTTGCTATTTCTTTCATTAAAGTTGCCCAGCCTTCAAAATAACCATCTTTTATATAAGGTTTTGCGATATGATCTATAACAAATTTCTGGTTTGGAAACTGTTTTACGAATTCTAATGTAGCCCCCAACTGATGCGGAAATATTAAAATATCATACACAAAGTTATATTTTTCTAAATACGAAATACCCTTTGTAAAATTAGAACGCAGTAAAAAATTATGATCTGGCTCTCCTTGCACTACATGTCTAAAACCTTTTACAATATTATAATCACTATATTTCTCTAAATCAGATCCTATATTTCCACCACGTAAATCTACCCATCCTACAATACCTTTAATAAAACTATACTTTTCAGCTAAGTCTATCAAAAAATCGGTTTCCTTTAAAGTTTGGTCTGCTTGCACCGCTACACAACCATCTATATTATTTTCAGCGTATATTTTTTGTAAATCATTTGGCATAAAATCCCTACGTATCAACGCCATTTCATCATCTATCCATGCATGTTTTACAGGTTCGTATTGCCAAAAATGTTGGTGTGCATCTATATTCAATCTATTATCTTTTAAATTATATATTTATTGCGATATATTAACTTTTATTACTGTAGCCATTTCATCTATCGTTTTTGATGGCGCTTTTAATTTAAGACCCTCTTCTGTTAATTCCCAATCTATTTTTTCATTACTTCCTAAAAAAGAAACACTTTCTATACTAGGTTCGTCCAAAATATTTTTCTTTGCAAAAGACTCTAAAAGCATCTCTTTGTTAGATTCTACAGCTCCTAAAACAATTCCATAAATGGTATAGTCTTTAGTAGTATACCTAATATCTTTATTAGAATATTTTAACTTTATAAAAGCCTTGTGGTTTCCAAAATGCCCTTTTGGTTCTTTTGTTGGCCCTTCTCCAAAGGTATACCAAGCTTCTGTATCATAGATGGCTTCTCCGTATTTTTTAAGCCATCCCCCCATTTTTAACAAACCATCTTTCTGGTTCTCAGGAATAGTCCCATCTGCTTTGGGTGATACATTTAATAATAAAACCCCATTTTTACTTGTAATATCTACAAGCATATGCAAAATATCTTCTGCTGGTTTTACCCCCAAATTTTCGGTATAACACCAACTCCCATCGCTAATAGTAGCATCTGTCATCCATGTTTTTGTGCCTATTACATTTTTACGTGCTTGTTCTAAATCATCAACACTTAATGATAAAGGCAAATCGTGTTGTTTTCTTCCTAAAACAACTTCTTGTCCTTTTTTATCCGCTTCATTTAAATAATAAGCCACAAATTCTTTTCTATATTTTTCAGGGATATCACCTAAAACATAATCGAACCAAACAATATCTGGGTTGTATTTATCTACTACTTCTTTCAACTTAGCCATCCATATTTCTTTGTACCATTTTTCTGGTTCCATATTACCATAAAGCATTTGTAATTCTGGATCATCAGAAGTTGGAGGCATTCCTTCAAAATTAGGGAAATGACTTGTTGATACTTCTTTTCCTAATTCTGTACTTCTTTGCAAGTTTTTAGAATGATGAAATGTGGTTATTAATTTCATTCCTCTTTTCCGTATAGCTGTTGCAATTTCTCCTGTAACATCTCTTTTTGGCCCCTTATCCATAGCATTCCATGGAGTTACATCACTATCCCACATAGCAAAACCATCATGATGTTCTGCAACCGGACCTGCAAACTGTGCTCCTGCATCCTCAAATAGTTGTGCCCATTCGTCTGCATTAAACTTTTCTGCCTTAAACATTGGTATAAAATCATGGTATCCAAATTCTGATAGTTCACCATATTTTTCTACATGATGTTTATACACTTTATTATCCTTAAAATGCATATAACGAGGATACCACTCACTATAAAATGCTGGAACTGAATATGGACCCCAATGAAAGTAAATTCCTAATTTTGAATTTTTAAACCATTCTGGAGATTCGTTATGCTTTCCTAAAGACGCCCAATCTTCTGTATATTTTTTTTCTTTTTTTACTTCTGAATTATTTTCAGCTATAATTTTATCTTCTTTTTTTTCTTCGCAACTAAGAAATAGAGAAGTTAATACTAGACATAAAATAAGCTTAGCGTTTAATTTTTTCATACGAGTCCCTTTATATAATAGTTTCTTTAAGAGAATGATGGATTCCCTTATTTTCAATATTCAAGATATTTTGAGATACACTAGCAACTAGTCCATTTATTTGGGTTAAATCTTCTTTCCAAATAGAAGTGTTTGCTAATATCGTTTCTACTAAATCCTGAATAGTTATTGTTTTTGCCTCTACTGCTTTCCATTGTAATGAAAAGAAATCTAGTACCGATTGATCATCTTTTAAGTCGATTTCTTCTCCATTAAACGAACCTTTGTAAAAACGAATTAATGCAGAAAGTCCAAAAACAATATGTTTTGGGAGTTGTCCGTCAATTGCATAATAATCTTTTAAAGTAGGTAGTAAACGTGCAACAAATTTAGAAGTGCTATTTAATGAAATACTGATGAGCTGGTGTTTTAACTGAGGATTTCTAAACCTATCTAAAACGTCTTGTACAAACTTATGCGTTATTTCATCAGAAAAATTGAGTGTTTTTATGGTTTCTTTCATCAAAAGTGATGCTACATAGCTACTAATCACCTCATCTTTCATCGCTTCTTTTACTAATCTAATTCCTCCTAAATAGCCTACAGGAACCATTGATGTATGCGCTCCATTAAGAATTCTAACTTTCATTTCTCTGTACGAAACCAAATCATCTACAAATTCTACATTTAGGTTTGTTTGTGCAAAAGGAAGTTCTTTTTGTACGATATCTGCACCTTGTATCACCCAACTATGATAATATTCTCCTGCTACTAATAGCTGATCTTCAAAGCCCATTTCTCCTTGAATAGCATCTGCTCTATCAGACGGATAACCAGAAACAATACGATCTACCAGCGTACTACAAAAATGATTGGCGGAATGAATCCATGCTATAAAATCCTCACTTAAATTCCACTGCTTTGCATAGGCTATAATAGCCGTTTTTAAGGCTTCTCCATTATTTTCGATTAACTCGCAAGGCAATAGAATACATCCTTTTGTAGCAGCTCCTTTAAAATGATTAAAACGATGGTGTAACCAAATCGTTAGCTTAGCAGGAAACTCTTTTGGTGGATGATCTTCTAAATTGTCTTCAGTATTAAATTTAATGCCGGCTTCAGTAGTATTTGAAACAATAAAACGTAACTCTGGGTTTTCCGCTAATTTTAAATAGGCATCCCATTCAATATAGGGTTGTATTACCTGCTGTACACAATCTACAACAGTCTTTTCAGCTACTAATTCGCCATCTTTTATCCCGTCCAGAACTACAGTAAATAAACCTTCTTGTTCTTTTAATGCTACATAATCTCCTCTTTCTGTAGGCTTTACTACTACTACACCTCCATTAAAATTAGTTTCTTCATTGAGTACATGAATCATCCAATCTACAAAGGCTCTCAGAAAATTTCCTCCTCCAAATTGCATTACTTTTAATGGCAATGCTTTTCTATCTATTCTTGTGGTTCTATTTAGTTTTTGCATTCTGCTTTACTGTGTTCTATTGCTATTAAGGATAATCCCTTAAAATTATTTTTCTTATAAAGAAATCCCTCTTTTCCAAGGAATAAAATCGTTCTGATTATTTATTTCTGCTTTTGCTACTTTTTCGCCGCTGGCGACCTGTATTAATTCCTCTAAAACTTTCTCGCCCATGGTAATTATAGAATCTTCTCCTGTTATTACGGTACCAGAATTAATATCAATAATATCTTCCATTCGCTTGGAAAGGATATGGTTACTAGACATTTTTAGTACTGGGGCGATTGGGTTACCTGTTGGTGTTCCTAAACCAGTTGTAAAAACAATTAAATTACAACCGCTTCCTGCCAGACCTGTAGTGCTTTCTACATCATTCCCTGGGGTGCATAATAAGTTTAAACCTGGTTTTTCTACTTTTTCTGTATAATCTAAAACAGCAGTTACGGGAGAGGTTCCTCCTTTTTTTGCAGCTCCTGCAGATTTTATAGCATCTGTTATTAAGCCATCTTTAATATTACCTGGTGATGGGTTATTCTCAAAACCTGAACCTACTTCAACAGCTCTTTGTGCATAGGTTTTCATTAATGTAGCAAACTTTTCTGCATCGTTTTTTTCTACACATCTATTAATCAATTCTTGCTCTACTCCATTTAATTCTGGAAATTCTGCCAATACTGGGGAGCCACCTAATGCGGTTAATAAATCTGATGCATAGCCTAAAGCCGGGTTTGCAGATATTCCAGAAAAGCCATCGGAACCACCACATTCTAGTCCTAAAACTAATTTACTTAAAGGTGCTGGTTTTCTTTCTACTTTATTCGCTTCAACTAAGCCTACAAAAGTTTGCTTAACAGCTGTTTCTATGAAATTCCGCTCACTACCAATTTTTTGTTGCTCTAAATAATATATGGGTTTGCTAAAATTTGGATCTTTTTTAGCAATGGCATCTTGTAGCATTTGTATTTGTGCATTCTGGCATCCTAAACTAAATATGGTTGCGCCTGCAACATTGGCATTTGTAATATAGCCTGCTAATAAATTGCATAAAGTTTCCGCATCTTGTCTAATTCCTCCGCAACCGCCATCGTGCTTTAAAAACTTAATGCCGTCTACATTTGCAAATAGCCTATTTTTCGCAACTTCTTCTTTAGTGTGTACTATAGGTGTTTCTAATAATTCTTCTGTAGTAGAACCATTTTTATAGGCTTCAACTAATTTTAAGGTATCTACAGAAAAATCTTTATTGGTTTGATAACCCAATGCATCTAACAATGCATCACGTGCTACATCTACATTTCTATTTTCACAAAAAACTAAAGGTATTACCAGCCAATAATTACGGGTACCTATTTGCCCATCAGCTCTGTGATACCCATTAAAAGTTCTGTTCTTATATTTAGATATATCTGGCGCTGTCCAATGATAAGCTTCTTGCTCAGGATTATAAGCAGCTGAAGCATGTACAATATTTTCTGTAGTAATAGCGGTTCCTTTTTTTATAGGTTGAACTGCTTTACCTACCAATACCCCGTACATAATAATAGGATCGCCAACACTAAAATCTTGTAAAGAAAATTTATGCTTTTGTTTGATGTCTTCTTGCAAACTAAAATGTTCTCCTGCAACATCAATTAAAGTATCTTTCGCTAATTTTTGTATTGCTACAATGATATTGTCTTTTGCATCTATTTGTGCATAAGGTTTAACCATATTTCCTTGCTTTTTACGCTTGTATTTTAATTATAACACCTTTTTAAAAATCTACGGTTGCTTTAATTACTCCCGTTTCTGGCTTTGTCCAACTATCAAAATTAGAAATCATATCTGTATAAGGTACATTATGAGTAATAAAAGAATCTGTTGGAAATTCATTTAAAACATTTATAACATGCTCAAAATCTTCAGTTGTTGCATTTCTGCTACACATTATAGTAGTTTCTTTTGCATGAATTTTAGGATGTGTAAAGATGAGTTCTCCTTTAGAAAGTCCTACTAATACATACCTACCGCCATGCGCCATATAATCTGGCCCTGTTTCTAGTGCTCCTTTAAAGCCTGTAGCATCAAATACTGCTGTAGCCATATCACCATTTGTAATTTCTGCCACTTTATCAACAGGATTATCATTTACATTTATTACAAAATCGGCACCTATCTCATCTTTAGCATAAGCTAATCTGCCATCATTTACATCTAGCGCTATTACTTTAGCTCCTGCTATTTGTGCAAGTTTTATCATTCCAATACCAATAGGGCCGCAACCAACTACAACTACTGTTTCGCCTTTTTGCACATTAGCTCTACGGATAGCATGTGCCCCAATAGCTAATGGCTCTACAATAGCCATTTCGTCATACGATAAATTATTTGCTGGTAATAATAAATCTTGTCTAACCGTTATATACTCTTGCATACCACCGTCCGAATGTACTCCTAATACACTAATATTAGAACAGCAATTTGTTTTGCCATACCTACAAGCAATACAAGTACCACAACTTATATAGGGCATAATAACAACTTTATCTCCAGCTTTTAACCCTCTTTCGTTAGTTCCTATTTCTACAATTTCTGAAGCCAATTCATGTCCTAAAATTCTTGGATAGGTAAAAAAGGCTTGATTACCAGAATATGCATGTAAATCTGTACCGCAAATACCCACTTTTTTTACTCTTAAAAGCGCTTCTCCTTCTTTTCTAATGGGTTGTTCTTTTTCCTTTAATTCAAAAAGACCAGGCTTTTCACAAACAATATATTTCATTCCGTGCTATATTTTATAAATATAAATACGTGCATCTCTGTAAAAGATACACGTATTTTAAATTTTATACTTGATCAATGAGTGAATCAAATGTGATTGTTTCACCGAAAACTAAATAATTTTTATAATTGTATTTCTATGACGTGGGCATGCTCGCCAGATTTTTCTCCTAATCCGCTAACAACTAATGCATCTTTATTTTGTTTAATGCTAAGTGTAGCATCACTACCTAAAAGTTTAGCTGATTTAATTGTAATCTCTTCAGCGTATTCACTGTCATTACCTAAAGATTTAATAGCTACTTCTCCATTTTCTGGCCAAGCCATCATAATAGCATATAGTTTATCATCCTTATGAGTAAAACGAATATCTTGACCTGTAAATGCTTTATTTCCTCCTTCTGAGTGATGTCCTTTTCCTACTTCTGTTGGTCCTTCTCCAAAAGTATTCCAATATTTAGTGTCGTAAATAGCCTTTCCATTAACATCTAACCAAGCCCCTATTTGTAATAATATTTCTTTTTGATCATCTGGAATAGTACCATCTGCCTTTGGGCCTACATTTAATAAAAGGTTTCCATTTTTTGAAACAATATCAACCAAATCATCAATCAATTGATTTGCCGTTTTAGACTCCCAATTGGTAACATGACACCAAGAGTTTTTACCGATTGATGTATCTGTTTGCCATGGTAATTTACGAATACCAGGCAATTTACCTCTTTCTAAATCATAAATTACCGATCCTTCAGGAAATGCATCATGGTCGAAGTTTTTATCTTGTAAAACAACTTCTTTACCCCACTCAAGGCCTTTATTGTAGTAATAAGCAGCTAATTTGGGTCTGTATTCTTTAAAGGCCGGCATATCTAACATAAAATCGAACCATAAAATATCTGGTTGATAGTTATCTATTAAATCCTTAGTCCTTTTCCACCATTGTTCTTTAAATTCTTCTGACACAGGTTCTTTAGGATCTTTTCCTTTTTTAGAATATAAATCAGCATATTGGGGATCTGTAGTATCAAAATGATCTTTTTTATTGTAGAAAGACCAGTTAAAAGCGTAATGAGAAGATGCTCCCATGATTAAACCTGCTTTACGTCCTTCTTTCATTAGTTCCCCTAGTACATCTACTTTAGGCCCCATATCAGCGGCATTCCATCTTGTTGTATTAGATTTATACATTGCAAAACCATCATGATGATCAGCTACAGGAACTACATATTTTGCACCTGATTTTTTAAACAAATCAATCCACTCAGCCGCATTAAATTTTTCTGCTTTAAACATAGGGATAAAGTCTTTATAACCAAATTCTTTAGGATTCCCGTAGTTTTCCATATGGTGTAAATATTCAACAGTAGCACCAGGTTTTTCTACTTTTAAAGTAGCACTCAACCTATTTTCATCCATATACATGTTTCTAGGATACCATTCTGAACCAAAAGCCGGTACAGCATAGGCGCCCCAGTGAATAAAAATTCCAAATTTCTTTTGATTAAACCATTCTGGATCTTTATAGTTTTTTTGAATAGATTCCCAATTTGGTTCGTAAACAGCCGCTATTTGAGGCGTTTCTTTTGTTTCAACTTTCTTTTCCTCTCCACAAGAAACAGATAAAAGCAAACATGATAATACGAATAAGAGTTTAGTTTTTTGCATTATAGTTAATTTAAGTAAATGTTGGTTACACGATCATATTATGATATTGCTAATGTCTAAAATTTACTTATCGTTAAGTTTGCTATATGTTCCTTTTAATAGAACAAATGGTTATTTTATCGAAAAACCTTTATTTTCAGTCAACTATCGTAAATTTATGTGATGCTAAAATTCAAAAAACTAATATTGATTCGTTTTTTATGTTATAAAACCATATAGCTTTGTAGTTTCATATTAAGAATCGCAATTATGATTAAAATAAAAAACACATTTTTAGTATTCATTTTAATAGTAGCATTGTTTTATTGTAGGAATACAAAACAGGTTGAAGAGCAAAAAAATCCTGAACAAGCATTTACCTTAGATTGGAGTGCTCTAAAAGAACATAAAACTCCAGATTGGTTTCTTGATGCAAAGTTTGGTATTTATTGTCATTGGGGGCCATACTCTGTTCCAGCCTACAAAAATGAATGGTATTCGCACTATATGTATATTGAAGGAACTGAAGAGAGAACATATCATGAGAAAACGTATGGTGATTTATCTGAGTTTGGTTACAAAGACTTTATCCCCATGTTTACAGCGGAGAAGTTTAATGCAGACGAGTGGGCCAAGCTCTTTAAAGATGCTGGTGCAAAATTTGGAGGCCCTGTAAGTGAACATGCAGATGGTTTTGCCATGTGGGATAGCGATTTAACGACTTGGGATGCGATGGACAAAGGCCCTAAAAGAGATATTGTTGGTGAAATGGCAGTTGCTCTTCGTAAGCAAAACCTAAAATTTATTGCTACCTATCACAGACATTGGATGTACGCTTGGTTCCCTACTTGGGATGAGACTGTAGACGCCAGTAACCCTCAGTATAGTGGTTTATATGGTCCTAAGGTTCCCGAAAATACTTTTGTAATGGCAGATATCCCTACCAAGCCATTGCCAGACGCAGCTTTTAATAAAGAATGGTTAGACAGGCTAAAAGAACTAGTAGATAAGTATGAGCCAGATTTAGTATGGTTTGATAATAAAATGGATATTATTGATGAGCAATCCCGGAAAGAATTTCTAACGTATTATTATAATGCAGCAGTAGCTCAAAATAGAGAAGTGGTAGCGACTTATAAGTTTACAGATTTTGCAGTTGGTTCTGCCGTTATAGACGTAGAACGCGCAAGAATGAGTGAAGGTAAAGAATTTCCTTGGCTTACAGACGATTCTATAGATTGGAAATCTTGGAGTGATATAAAAGATCCAGATTACAAATCTACCAACCGCCTTATTGATGCATTGGTAGATATTGTAAGTAAAAATGGAAACCTACTCTTAAACATTACGCCTAAAGCAAATGGAGAGATACCGCAAAGGGTGAAAGATCGATTATTAGAAATGGGTGATTGGCTTAAGATTAATGGAGAAGCTATTTACGGTACTAGACCATGGAAAATATATGGTGAAGGGCCTGCTAAAGTTGTAGAAGGCCATTTAAGTGAACGCTTTAATGATCCTAATACAGAGAAAGATATTAGATATACTACTAAAGGAGAAACGCTTTATGCTACTGTTTTAGGATGGCCAAAAGACACAATTATTTTACCCGCTTTAGCTACAAATAAAAACTTATACCAGAAAAAAGTAAAATCTGTTCAATTATTAGGTAGTGATGTTCAATTAGATTTTAAAATGACCTCGGAAGGATTACTGATTATACCTCCTAAAGAAAAAAAAGGCAACCATGCTTTTGTTTTTAAAATTGAAGGAGAATAAAATTGTTGATTCTTTTTTGTTTGTTGATTCGTTTATTTGTGTTATTCATTTATAAATAGACTGATAGACTCAGTAAAGCAAAAAAACCTAAACCCTATAAAAAATCTAAATCGTCGGTTAGATTTCCCTAAAGAAATCAAACTAATAAACACTTAAACGATTAAACCAGCTAAGCAATTAAACATTTTTCACTAAACCCCTAAACTAACGAAGTGAATAAACGGATAAACTTTTTGGGTAATTCTCTTTCCACATATACCCTTTCATTGGTTATAGGATGTACAAACTCTAATGAAAAAGCATGCAGATATAATCCTTTTCCTTTTAAAACAAGACCTTCCTTGCCGTAATCAGCATCTCCTAATATAGGATTCCCTATCGCATATAAATGCTTACGCAACTGATGCCTTCTACCAGTTTGTGGGGATAATTTAACTAGGTTTAAATACTGAAATCGTTTAGAAACTACCGATTTTTGTACTTCATATAAAGATATTGCGTCCTTACCGTCAATAGGTTCATCAATTTCTCCTTTTAATTCCATTTTACCAATAGTAACCGCTTTATAGGTTTTCACAACTGCTCTATGTTCAAACATCTTATTTAAAGCTACTATACTCGTACTTGTTTTTCCTATCATTAAAAGTCCAGTCGTCTGATAATCCAAACGATGTACTGGCCTTGGTTGTACTGCATCTGGTTGCAGGCTTGGTTTTAAATTCTGGTTTAAAGCATTCGCTATAGTTTTAAAAGAATTACCACTTACTAAAATTCCTGCTGGTTTGTGTATAATAGCGAGATAATCATCCTCATAAACCACATCTAAGTTTAAATGAATTGGCTTATGTTTTATACTAGTCCTAGTATGATGATAAATGATGGTCTCGCCTCCTTTAATATATTGTGCTGTTGTGGTCAGTTTTCCATCAACTTCAATCTGCATTCTCTTGATGGCTTTTTTTAAAGCAGATTTGGTTAAAATTGTTGTAAAAATACCTATTCCGTAGTCTTGCAAACGGATTGGGTTTTGCTGTGGAGGAACTTTATGGGTTTCTATAATACTTTTAGTTTATTGGGTTTTATTATGATCTAGGCACTACTACTAATCTAATATTTTACTTATATTAAAGTATACATCGTTTTTAAATTGATCCTAATTCTAAAAAACTACAATAAAAACTATTCTATCCTCCAATAGTAATCATACTTCTATTAGCATCATGTGCATCAGTATCTTTAAACTTTTCCAGTGTATCCATTCCATTTCTAATTTTCTTTTTAGAAAGTACTAGTTTTTGAATTACTGGAGCAATAGATTTTCCTGTTCGTAAAGGAGTAAGCAAATCCGATTCTCCTGTAGAAAACAAACAATTTTTTAATTGCCCATTTGCCGTAAGTCGTATTCTATTGCAACTATCACAAAACGGATTGGTCACAGAGCTAATGATTGCAAAAGTACCTTTATAGCCCTTTATTTGATAATTTTTAGCGGTATCGTTAGGTGCATCAGTTAAACGCACTACTTCATTAGTTTTATATTCTATGTAGGTTTCTTTTAAAATTTCTTCTAGAGACACCAATTTTTCCATATTCCATTTATTGCCATCAAAAGGCATAAATTCTATAAATCGAATATGCAATGGATACGCCTTACTAAGTTTAATAAAGTCTATAATTTCATTATCATTAAAGTCTTTCATTAAAACACAGTTTATTTTAACAATAAAACCTTCTTTAACCAGTAATAAAATATTATTGTAAACTCTTTCAAAATAATTACGGCGGGTAATACTTGTATTTTTAGCTTCGCTTAAAGAATCTAAACTCACATTTAATTTTTTAATACCACAGGCTTTAAACACATCAATAAATTTATCTACTAAAATCCCATTGGTTGTTAAAGTAAGTTCAACTGGCAAGCTTGCTAATTTTTCTATAATCAGTTTCGCATCTTTCCGAACTAATGGCTCACCTCCTGTTAGTCTAATTTTAGTAACACCATGCGCTACAAACTCTTTAGCTATCGTAAAAATTTCTTCATAGGTCATAATATTTGCCTTAGGAGATAATTGTATCCCATCGGCTGGCATACAATAGGTACATCTAAGATTACAACGCTCGGTGAGCGAAATTCTTAGGTAGTTATGTTCTCTACCAAAAGTGTCTGTTAATATATTATTTGGTTTCTCCATTAGTCGTGTCTTGCGCCTTTTAATATTCTAAAAACATGGAGTACTGACGGAAAAATAGCATCCATAGATTCTTTTGCTCCTTTGGTAGAGCCTGGTAATGCTAACACCAAGGTGTTTTTTATAGTTCCTGCTACACTTCTAGATAGCATGGCATAGGGCATACGATCTTGTCCGTATTTACGAATTGCCTCTTCTATTCCAGGAATTGTTCTGTCTAATAAAGGTTGTAAAGCTTCTGGTGTAACATCCCTTCCAGATAAACCTGTTCCTCCTGTATAGATAATTAAATCTGCTCCATTAGCTTGATAATAATTTGCCTTTTCTTGAATAGTAGCTACTTCATCCGGAATAATAATATAATCCATAAGCGTAACTTCGCATTCTTCTAGTTTCGCCATAATAGCCTTCCCTGCTCTGTCTTCTTTTTCTCCTGCGGATATAGAATCTGAACATACAATTACAGCAGCTTTTAAACCTTTTCTAAATTTATCTTGATAACTAGACTTCCCTCCGGTTTTCTCCAACAATTTAATCTGATGAATTTCGATGCCTTTATCTATCGGTTTTAGCATATCGTACATATTTAGCACCACAACACTAGCCCCATGCATTGCTTCTACTTCTACTCCTGTTTTATAAATGGTTTTTATAGTGACTAAAACTTTAATTTCTAGCCCATTAATTTCATAAGAAATCCCAGTATATTCTATAGGCAATGGATGGCAATCTGGTAATAACTCTGGCGTTTTTTTAACCCCCAATAACCCAGCAGCCTTACTCATTGAAAAAACATCACCTTTAGGTACTTTTTTTTCTTCTATAGCTTTTATAGTATCTGCAGAGCTCACCTTTACAATTGCTTGTGCCGTTGCTACTCGTAGTGTATTATTTTTATGAGTGATATCTACCATTGTATTTGGTTCTCTTTAGTTGTTGTTGTGTGTTTGTTTAATCATTTATTCGTGTGCCTGTTTTTTGTCAATATGTTTAACTGTATTGATTGATATGATTGTTTAATTATTTATTCGTTGATACGTAAATATGATTAAACAAATAACCGATTACACAGTTTTAAAATCACTTCCATTAAACGATTAAACATATTTAAACAGTTACATCATTCAATTTCTTAGTTGTGATTTTCTAAGTGCATTTAATTTGTTAGCAATTTTTTCAATTTCTACTCTTATCTGATCGTATTCTTTTTGATTCATAAAATCTAACTCATACCCTATAATAACCTGATTTAAAACTTCCATTAAAGAACTATATGCTATAGTCATAAAACGAGCTTTATCTTTATTAGTACTTCTAGATGTTCCTTCTGCAATATTTGATGCTACAGAAACCATTGCTCTCCGTAATTGACTTGTTAAACCAAACCGCTCGTCTTTAGGAAACTTCTTAGTAACCGAGTAGATCAACTTAATTAACTCTTTAGCATCAACCCAAACATTTAATTTTTCAAAAGAAAACAAGTATGGCATATTTTTATATTTATTTGTTAATGTGTTGATTCGTTGATTTTTTTAATTATCTAAACAATTACACAGCTAGACAATTTAACATATACACAATTCCACGATTAAACACTCTACAAAGTTATAACTATCATGAGTTCACTTTCCATTGATGTGATGCATCTTCAAAAATTTCTTTTCCGTAAACAGGAACTTCTGCTTTAATGCGTTCCACAACATACTCCAAGGCTTTAAAAACTACTTTTCTTCTTGGAGATGATACAAAAACGAAAAGGCAAATCTCTCCCGAAGCAACACTTCCTAAACTATGATATATATGCATACAGGTTAAATCATATTTCTCAAAAGTAGCTTCACGTATTTCATGGAACATCTTATTTGCCATTTCTGTATGAGCCGTATAATCTATTGCTACTACCTTCTTCCCTTCTATTTCATCGGCACGCACTTGTCCTAAAAAAATATTATGCGCCCCTATATTTGTTTTAGACTGATGTTTCTCTATTGAGTTCCCAATAAATGCTGCACTTATAGCACCTTCTCTAAAAACATTTTTTATTTTTTTATCCATATTCTTTTTATTCATTTAACTCTGTTATCATTATTCATGTCCTTTTTCTATTAGCACTTCTGCTAAAAAAGGAGCACCTTCTTTTAAAGAATAACAATTTGTTATATGCTGTTCTTCTAATAATGCAACTGCTTTTTTACTTCTTATACCAGATTGACAAAAGATAATTTTTTGTTTTTTTAAATCGATTTTATCTAATTGATTTTTTAAACTGCTTAAAGGCAACTGAATGGTTTCTATACCGGTTACCTCTGGCATTTCTCCAAATTCTCTTACATCTATAAACTGCACTTGATTGACATCAAAAATCTCATCAAAAGAAATGGTATTCAATTCTGTTGTACAAGTAGCAGTCTGATGTACTATTTCAAATTGAGTTCCTCTATCTATCACTTTTTGAATTTCCTGAGCTACTCTAGCTATTTTTATGGTATTAGATTGATTGTTAAGCGTATTGAAATAATACATTTTTCCAGATAATACGTCTCCTAATTCTAAAATTATTTTTAGTACTTCATTAGCTTGCATACTTCCAATAATTCCGGGTAAAACCCCTAAAACCCCAATCTCTGCACAATTAGGTATTGCACCTTCTACTGGTGGTTTTGGAAATAAACAACGATAACTAGGTCCGTTTTTATAATTAAAAACGGATACTTGCCCCTCAAACTTATAAATAGCACCATAAACCACTGGTTTATTCGTAAGTATAGCTGCATCATTAATTAAATACCGTGTTCCAAAATTATCGGTTCCATCTACTATAATGTCATAGCCTTCAAAAAAACGCATTGCATTAGTGGCTTTCAGTTGCTCTTGGTATGCATTAATTTGTAATGTTGGGTTTAAATTCTCTAATCTGGTTTTTGCAGCTAGTACTTTACTTTTTCCTAGATCCGAAACTCCAAAAAGCACCTGACGTTGTAAGTTAGATTCTTCCACCACATCAAAATCTACAATTCCTATTGTACCTATACCCGCAGCAACCAAATATTGTAATACAGGGCAACCTAAACCACCTGCTCCAATAACTAATACTCTAGCACTGGAGAGTTTCTCTTGTCCTTTTATTCCAATTTCTGGAAGTGATATGTGTCTTAGATATCTGCTCAATTCTATGGTTTTGATTTCAATTTAATATGCTTTTCATTTTACACCCCTATAATCCCCTCAAGGGGATATTACATTTTATAACCTTATAAACTAGTGCAGCATAAACTCATAAACTCTTCACCCTATCCTCCTGAAAATGGTGGCAATAAAGCTATTTCTGCACCTGAAACCTCAGTTTCTAATGTTACAATTTCTTGATTTTGAGCCACTTGAAAATCTTTATCTTTTAAACTTGGATATTTTTCAAATAAACTTACTAATAAATCATTAATAGTTACTTTAGAAAAACTAAGCAATTCTTCTGTACAAGAAGTTACTTCTGTTAACATTCCAAAATATTTAATTTGGATATTCATTCTCTAATGCTTTTAATTGTTCTTGTGTATTTATATTTCTTGTGGCTTCCCATAAAGATTTTTCCAATTTTACTATTCTAGTGTTCATTTTTTCTACAAGCTTCATCATTCTTCTTTCTCCTTGCCTTAATAATGTATCGCAATGCGCTGCACAACTTTTTTTATAAAAGCCTATTAATGGCATTAGTTTTCCATTTGCTTCTACAATTACACCATCAAGGTTAGTTTCATATCCTCTTATTAGTTGTTCTAAAACTGCAGTACTCATCAAAGGCACATCACAACTGAGCACAAAATTATACTCCGTATTGCTATATGTTAATCCTGAATACAAACCTGCTAAAGGTCCTTGATTTTCTAACTTATCATCTATGCGTTTGTGTTTTAAAGCATCATAATTTTTATTATTACTAACAATAACGATACTACTTGTTATCGGTTTTAAAACATCTATACTATGTTGAACAAAAGGTTTATTTTCTAACTTCATAAAGCCTTTATCGCTTCCCATTCTACTACTCTTTCCACCTGCGAGAATAATGCCTGTTATATGTTCTTTAGCGATCATTCTAAATAAAAAATAATTTAACGGACGCCAAAATAAGTACACAAGCCAGTAAATAGCGTAATCTCATATTGCTCATTTTTTTGCTCCCATAATAACCACCTGCAAAACCTCCTATTAGGGCAACACCCACCATTACAAATGCTTCTGCTCTAAAACTTATTCCAGAGCTTATTTGTCCTAATAAACCAGCTGCTGAATTCACCCAAATAAATAATGCCGAAACTGCAGCAGCTTCTTTCATATTACCCCAGTGCAAAACTAAAATTACCGGACTTAGTATAATGCCACCACCAATACCTATTAAACCTGAAAAAAAACCTATTACAGCACCAATACCTATTCCTTGCACAATTTTTACTTCTTTTACTCTTTTGCTTTCTTTCCCAAAAACATTCAGCATTTTTAAAACTGCAAATACTAATAAAACCGCTAAAATTTTTTTATAAATAGTTGCATCTATGGTTACAATTCCGCCTACGAATGCCATTGGAATTGATCCGATAGCAAATGCTATGAATAGTTTCTTATTAAAATAGCCACTTTTATAAAAATGATAAAATGAGATGCCTGCAACAAATAAGTTTAATACTAAAGCAGTGGGTTTCATTGTTTCTGGTGCAAATGAAAATAAAGACATTAAAGCTAAGTAACCACTAGCTCCTCCATGGCCTACACCAGCATAAAGAAAAGAAACAATAGGTAGTATCATTAAAAACCACCAAAAGTAAGAGGTATCAAAACTCATAAATTTTTAATTTTCTCTTCTTGTTTTTCTAAAAACGCCCAACATTCGCTATTAATTTCTTCAAAAACAGCAATTAATTTTTTCCCGTAAGTTGTTACTTCTGTGCCGCCTCCTTTTACTCCTCCAACACTCATCATAACAACAGGTTCTTTAGCAGATTTATTTACAGCATCTATTAAAGTCCATGCTTTTTTGTATGACATTTTTAAAGACTTTGCTGCTTTAGATAAAGATCCTGTTTCTTGTATTTCTTTTAATAAGGACACCCTACCCTGCCCTAATAATACTTTATCACCAGATTCTATCCAAATTCTACTTTTTACATGATATGCTGTCATTTTTTTATTTTTAATTTGGCAAACAATAAACAGTTAATGTTGTTCTTTTATGTACTTCTGAAACTGTTTCTGGAACATAAACTAATGCATTAGCCAATGCATAGGTTTGTAACATTGCAGAACTCTGTCCTTCTAAAATTTCCACACCATCTTCACTTAATTTCCCTTTTAAAAACACAGGCCTGTCTCCTCTATTGATATAATGAGAAAGTGATTTACTTTGTAGTTGTAAAAGAGAATACTTTTCATAACCTGCTATTTTTCGTAAGCTTGGATATACATACATATAAAAGCATGTGAGCGTAGATGCTGGATTTCCTGGTAAAGCAAAGACAAATTTGTTTTTTTTCTTCCCAAAAAATAATGGCTTTCCTGGTTTCTGTTTTATTTTATAAAAAATCTCCTCAACTCCTATTTCTTTTAAAGCTTTACCCACAAAATCATAATCTCCAACAGAAATACCACCTGAAACCAATACAACATCATATTCTGTTATCAGTTTTTCTAAAGTGTCTTTTGTTTTGTTATAATCATCAATGACTTTATGAAGCGAAACGTTTTTGTAATCTTGTCGGTACAATTCACTTGCTAGCATTTTTGCATTGCTTTCGTAAATTTTACCATATTTTAAAGGAGTTCCTGCCTCTTCTAATTCGTTTCCAGTAGTAACAATTGCTATAGTTGGTTTTTGATATACAGGCACTTCCGCAATCCCTAAACTTGCCAAGTAGCCTATTGCAGCTGGTGTTAATACGGCACCTTCTCTTAAAGCTGCATCACCCTTTTTTACTTGTTCCCCAACAGGTCTAATATTCAGTTGTGGTTTTATTTCCATCTGTAGCGTAATGGTATCATCAGAAACCAGTACTTTTTCTTGCATTATAACCGCATCTGCCGTTTCAGGAACTGGTGCTCCTGTAAAAATACGAATAGCTTGTCCTTTTTCTAATTTAGGTTGATCAGCATCTCCTGCCTGTACTTCACCTATTAAACTGTAGGTATTAGCACCATTACTACAAATGGCATAGCCGTCCATAGCAGATTGTCTAAAGGGAGGCATATTTATAGCAGCGAATTGTGTTTCTGCTAAAACAGAATTCACAGCATCACTAAGTAAAACTCGCTTTACATTTTGCGTTTTTAGTACATTTCCTTTTATAAGATCTTGTGCTTGCGCTATGGTAATCATACTATTTAAAATTGCATGAGAATGCTTATCGTTATTCCCAAACAAATATAACGCTTTGATTACTTAATTTAAAAAAATGAGGATTATATTTTACTAAAAATAATAAGCAATTAGCTATAGGATTCAATAATTCTGGTAATATCATTTTTTTGAACCACACCCGATTGTCTCCATACTGGTTTTCCTTTTTTATATAAAATCATTGTTGGCACACTTCTTACTTGGTATTGTTGCGCTAATCGCTGGTTTTTATCAATATCAATCTTTACAATTTTTACAGCATCACCTAGCTCTTCTTTTACCTGTTTTAAGATGGGGGCTAAGGTTTTACATGGACCACACCATTCACCAAAAAAATCAACTAATACGGGAGTATCAGAATCTACTATTTTAGTTAAACTACTTTTCATATTTCTTTTTATCTTTTTTATTAGTAGCAAAATCAACTTAAATATTACAACTAATTCATAAAATAATACACATTTAAAATAGCCTTCACTAAAGCTTTTAGAACATAAAGATTTATAGTATATTTAGTGATCCCCCGCAAACTATTTTTTTAATTAAAATTACTCAAAAAATGAACAAGAAATCCATCATGCTAAAATCAATGCTTCTGGTTATTTGTGTCACACTTCTTAGTGCTACAAATGCTATGGCGCAAAACAGAAAAAAGAAAAAGAATAAAAAACAAAGCACAGAAATTCCAAAACCACCAAAATCAAAGAAAAAGAAAATAGCAGATTTTATAAAAAGTAGTGAAAAAATAGACGGTCTTTTTAATATCTATAGAGATACTGTTACTGGTTCTATTCAGTTGTTAATTCGTGAAGATCAACTCAATAAAGAATATATTTATTTTAGTCAGGTTTCTAATGGCGTAACAGATGCCTTTAGTTTTAGAGGGTCTTACCGAGGATCAAGAATTTTTAAGATTGAAAAATATTATAATAAAATTGAATTTACATACCAAAACAAAGCTTATTATTTTGATCCAGAAAGTGCGCTTTCTAAATCTAAAGATGCAAATGTTAGTGAAGCACCACTAGCTAGTTTTAAAATTGAAGCTACTGATACAGAAAAAGGCTTGTATTTAATAAAAGCTAGCGATTTATTCTTAAAAGAAACCTTATCACAAATAAAACCTCCTAGATTTCCTGGTAGTAAGCCAACCGATTTTTCTTTAGGGAATTTAGATAAAGGAAAAACCAAAATAAATGAAATTAGAAATTACCCAGAAAATACAGATATCTCTGTTTCATATGTGTATTCTAAGCCTTCTATATTAAACGGTGGGAGTAATGCGGTTACTGATGGTAGAAATGTAGCTATAACGGTATATCATAGTTTTATAGAACTGCCTAAAAATAATTATAAACCTCGATATGATGATCCTAGAGTAGGCTATTTTATGACCCAATCTAATGATATGACTTCACCTGATTTCACAAATTTTAGGGATAAGATACATCGTTGGGACCTAGTAAAAAAAGACCCTAATGCCAAAATATCTGAGCCAGTAGAACCCATAACTTGGTGGATTGAGAATTCTACTCCTGTAGAATTTAGAGAAACTATAAAGGAAGGAGTACTTAAATGGAATGAGGCTTTTGAAGAAGCTGGATTTAAAAATGCTATGGTAGTAAAAGTACAACCAGATGATGCAGATTGGGATGCCGGAGATATTAGATACAACGTATTACGATGGACTTCTTCTCCTAACCCACCTTTTGGAGGTTATGGTCCTAGCTTTGTAAATCCAAATACTGGTCAGATTTTAGGAGCAGATATCATGTTAGAATTTATTTATCATACCAATAGAGTTTTTATAGAAAAGTTATTTGATGATATTACTGCCGAAGGAAAAGAAAACCATTTTGGATGGGAGAATAACAAACATCAAATTACATGTTCTTATGGACATATGATGCAATTTAATACGCAATTTGGACAAACTGCTTTAGCGTTAGAGGGGAATAGTGATTTGAAAATGGAAGGGTTAAAAAAAGAAGCTATGCGCAGACTGATTATGCATGAAGTTGGACATACTTTGGGATTAAATCACAATATGAAGGCTAGCCGATTACACAGTCCTGAACAATTAAATGATCCAGATTTTATAAAAGGAAAAACCTTAACGGCTTCAGTAATGGATTATCCAGCCATTCATATTGCTAATGATCCTAAAAACCAAGTATACTATTATGACACAAGAACTGGCCCATACGATGTTTGGGCAATTCAATTTGGGTATCAACCCTTTTCTAATGAAGCCGAAATGAAAGCTTTATTAGCGAAGTCTACGCAATCTGATTTAATTTTCGGTAATGATGCAGATGATATGCGTGCGCCTGGGAAGGCTATAGATCCAAGAGTAAATACTGGTGATTTGTCTAATGATCAAATTACCTACTCTATAGATCGTATAAAATTAGTGAATAAAATGTTGGGGAAATTAAAAAGCAGATATCCTAAAGAAGGGGAATTTTATAATGATCTTATAAGATCTTTTTATGTTCTAATGGGGCAATATGCGCAATCTGGTAATGTAATGTCTCGTTTTATTGGAGGTGTTTATGTAGATAGGGCTATGGCGGGACAAAAAGGAGCTACGCAGCCTTATACTCCTGTAAGTTACAAAGATCAGAAAAGAGCAATGACTGCAATAAACACCTATATATTTGGTGAAAATGCTTTTAAAATCTCAAATGATTTGTATAACTATCTGGCACCGCAACGAAGAGGTTTTAATTTCTTTTCTAGATCAGAAGATCCTAAAATACATGCTACCGTTTTACGTTTTCAAAAAAATGTATTAAATCATATTTTACATCCTAATACATTACAACGTATTTCTGATTCTGAGTTATATGGCAATGCTTATGATTTAGCAGAATTTATGACAGCACTCAACAAAGGAATATTTACTTCTGATATTTATGGTTCTGTAAATTCTTTTAGACAAAATTTACAAGTAGAATATACTAAAATGCTAATTGAAATATTAACAGGCAAATCTAAAAACAGATACAATAATGCTACAAAATCAATGGCGTTTTATAATTTAAAGGCTATTTCTAGAATGGTTTCTAATACTAATGGTAATGTATCCTCTAAAGCACACAAAGGACATTTAAAAACTTTGATAAATAACACGTTAGCTGAAGTAAAATAAACTAACAAATACTGATTAAAACAAGATCCCGCTGAAAAAGCGGGATTAGTTCAACTAACAATTTTGAATACGTCATAAATAAAGACTTCTCAAAATTAAGTTTCACTAATAAAATCCCTGTAGCTACCCACACTAGCTATCAGGGATTTTTTGGCAGCAATCAACATTAAATATTTTAATGGTCTAATCAAATTATGATTATATCATAGATGCCTTATATATCGTGTTTCATTATAGCAAAGTTTCTCAGCTATAGTTTTATACTAATTTGTTCAAATACCATAATACGCACAATTGCTAATCGTATTGAATACAACTTAATTCTTATTTTCATAAAAATATATGATGAACAAAACAGCTCTTGAATGCTATTTAAGATGATCATAGTTATCACTACTACTCAAAAAATTTAGAGCATTAAATTCGATTGTAATATCAACATATTGCAGCAATAGGAAAGTATATATTCAATAACAAAGAATACACACTATCAAGAAAAAAGCTAAATACCTCGTAGAAAACTAAGTATTAATTTTCGTTTAAATTGCGGATATTTTTTTCGCTAAAAGAAAAGTTGTGTGATTTTGGTATTAAGTAGTTACCAAAATTGGTTTTTTTGTTACTTTGTAGGTAAAAGTAATTATTCATAGATTTGGGTTTTAGTTTTATCTTAATTAAGATGGTATTTTGTAACTATATTCAAAGTAAAATACATCCTAATATGCAACAAAGATATAGTATTTAAATATACGCTCCAACCGTAAAGTAAGTCTTTACTTACACTTAAATTTATACAAAAATCAAATTTTACTTATTAAATTCAAAAAAATAAATATGTAACTATTTAATTTTCAATACCTTACATACTTAACAAAGTCTAGGTTTTTAAAATAGTATTAAAATCATAAATTCGATGTATCACACTTTTTAAAGCAAATTATTTTTTTAAAGGATGTAACTCATCGATGATTTAAAATTTATTTTTTCAATTTTTACATTAAAAAAGGAGTTATTAGTAAAATATTTTAATTGGTATTGATCAATTAAAAAGAATGATAAAAGCATATCCATTTGTTTTAAAAATCAATTCAATCTGATTTATCATTTGTGCTTATTCTTTTTTTTAAGTATTCAATATTAAATAAAATCCAAAAAAAAATAATTACAAAAACAATCAGAATTTTATTAATATATAATTTACCATTCAAAAAATATCCAACAATCAAAATTAATATTGGGAGCATTACTGATGCAATTAAAAGTCCGTAATAAACTTTAAAAACTGATTTTAGATCATTTTCTGATAAGTTTTTATATAATCTTTCTAACATAATTCTAATTTTTAGGCTTAATATCGTTTTAGCTAATAATTTCATTTTTTTGTGGCTATATAACTCTATTCTAAACTCATATTATAGTAACTAAATTAAAAAAATTAATTACTATATATAAAGTTTTAGTTGTACTGAAGATTCAGAATATTGATTTCAAAGAAAGATAGATATAAACAAAAAAGTCCTTCATCGTTATGATGAAGGACTTTTATAAAAAAGGCAACGACCTACTCTCCCACTTGGTATAGCAGTACCATCGGCGCTGATGGGCTTAACTTCCCTGTTCGGAATGGTAAGGGGTGAACCCCATCGCCATGGTCACCTTAAACTTTCTCCCCTCGATCCTCCCAAAGGGAAAAGATCATAAGGGCAATATTGTAATAACTTCTAACTAGCATCACTTTTTTTTAGTGTGTGTAACTTATATGGTTACTGAGCGTAGCCGAAGTGAACATATTAAAGGGATAAAGGTGGTCTAAGACCACTGTTTAGAATTTAAACTCGCTTACTTAAAAAGTAGCCGAAGTCGGTTACTTAAGCGTAGCCGAAGTAATGAATGTAGATTAAAGAAAAGTAAGTTTAACTTGTATTAGATACTGAAAATTAATTCAGCATAAAAAAGGTGTCCACTGCTACCTCTTTTCGAAGTAGCAGCGAGTGCAAGCCTATGAGCTATTAGTACCACTCGGCTACATGTATTACTACACTTCTACCTATGGCCTATCAACGTGGTCATCTCCCACGGCTCTTTAAAGAAATCTCATCTTGTGGCTGGTTTCGCGCTTATATGCTTTCAGCGCTTATCCAATCCCGACATAGCTACCCAGCAATGCTCCTGGCGGAACAACTGGTGCACCAGCGGTCAGTCCAACTCGGTCCTCTCGTACTAGAGTCAGATCCACGCAAATTTCTAACGCCCGCAGTAGATAGAGACCGAACTGTCTCACGACGTTCTGAACCCAGCTCGCGTGCCACTTTAATGGGCGAACAGCCCAACCCTTGGGACCTTCTCCAGCCCCAGGATGTGACGAGCCGACATCGAGGTGCCAAACCCCCCCGTCGATATGAGCTCTTGGGGGAGATCAGCCTGTTATCCCCGGCGTACCTTTTATCCTTTGAGCGATGGCCCTTCCATACGGAACCACCGGATCACTATGCTCTTGTTTCCAACCTGTTCGGCCTGTATGCCTCTCAGTCAAGCACCCTTGTGCCATTGCACTCTACGCACGGTTACCAAGCGTGCTGAGGGTACCTTTAGAAGCCTCCGTTACTCTTTTGGAGGCGACCACCCCAGTCAAACTACCCACCACGCACTGTTCTCTCACAAGAGAGTTAGGCCTCAGACAAGTAAAGGCTGGTATTTCAACAATGACTCCACAACACCTAGCGATGCCACTTCATAGTCTCCCAGCTATCCTACACATTACTTGACCAAGGTCAATACGAAGCTATAGTAAAGGTGCACGGGGTCTTTTCGTCCCACTGCGGGTAACCGGCATCTTCACCGATACTACAATTTCACCGAGCTCATGGCCGAGACAGTGTCCAGATCGTTGCACCATTCGTGCAGGTCGGAACTTACCCGACAAGGAATTTCGCTACCTTAGGACCGTTATAGTTACGGCCGCCGTTTACTGGGGCTTCAATTCAATGCCTCGCCGAAGCTAACATCTCCTCTTAACCTTCCAGCACCGGGCAGGTGTCAGGCCCTATACGTCATCTCTCGATTTTGCAGAGCCCTGTGTTTTTGATAAACAGTCGCCTGGACCTCTTCACTGCGGCCCACCTAAAAGGTGGGCGACCCTTCTCCCGAAGTTACGGGTCTATTTTGCCTAGTTCCTTAGCCATGAATCTCTCGAGCGCCTTAGAATACTCATCCCAACCACCTGTGTCGGTTTACGGTACGGGCTGCTTCACTTGTTTTTCTCGGTAGATCTTACGCTAGATTATCACCTTGACCGAAGTCGCAGTGTACTATCGGGGTGTCACCACTCCCTTCAACGTACTATTCCGTCTGTACGCACTAACTCCAGATCCACGTCACTTTTAATGTGAGCAGGTAGCAGAATATTAACTGCTTGTCCATCCACTACCCCTTTCGGGTTCGCGTTAGGTCCCGACTGACCCCCAGCTGATTAGCATAGCTGGGGAAACCTTGGTCTTTCGGCGTGCGGGTTTCTCGCCCGCATTATCGTTACTTATGCCTACATTTTCGTTTCTATACGTTCCAGCATGTCTTACAACACACCTTCAACACCTATAGAATGCTCCCCTACCCCTCTGTACCGTGTACAGAAGCCATAGCTTCGGTGGTATACTTATGCCCGATTATTATCCATGCGGAATCGCTCGACCAGTGAGCTGTTACGCACTCTTTAAATGAATGGCTGCTTCCAAGCCAACATCCTGGCTGTCTATGCAATTCCACCGCGTTATATCAACTTAGCATACACTTGGGGACCTTAGCTGATGGTCCGGGTTCTTTCCCTCTCGGACATGGACCTTAGCACCCATGCCCTCACTGCATACAATCATTTTATAGCATTCGGAGTTTGTCAGGAATTGGTAGGCGGTGAAGCCCCCGCATCCAATCAGTAGCTCTACCTCTATAAAACTATGTATACGCTGCACCTAAATGCATTTCGGGGAGTACGAGCTATTTCCGAGTTTGATTGGCCTTTCACCCCTACCCACAGGTCATCCCAAGACTTTTCAACGTCAACGGGTTCGGTCCTCCACTTTGGGTTAACAAAGCTTCAACCTGCCCATGGGTAGATCACACGGTTTCGCGTCTACTACTACTAACTAAAACGCCCTATTCAGACTCGCTTTCGCTACGGCTCCAATTCTTAAAATCTTAACCTTGCTAGTAAAAGTAACTCGTAGGCTCATTATGCAAAAGGCACGCCGTCACACATAAATGCGCTCCGACCGCTTGTAAGCGTATGGTTTCAGGATCTTTTTCACTCCCTTATTCAGGGTTCTTTTCACCTTTCCCTCACGGTACTGGTTCACTATCGGTCTCTCAGGAGTATTTAGCCTTACCGGATGGTCCCGGCAAATTCATACAAGGTTTCACGTGCCCCGCACTACTCAGGATACCACTATCAATAACGCTCTTTACTTATACGGGACTATCACCCTCTGTGGTCACTCTTTCCAAAGTGTTCTAATTCATTGCGCATTAAATAGCGTGGTCCTACAACCCCAATTATGCCGAAACATAATTGGTTTGGGCTAATCCGCGTTCGCTCGCCACTACTAACGGAATCACTATTGTTTTCTCCTCCTCCGGCTACTTAGATGTTTCAGTTCACCGGGTTTGCTTGCCTTGCGGCATAACTGGCCTTCAACCAGCTGGGTTGCCCCATTCGGATATCTACGGATCATAAGTTGTGTGCACCTCACCGTAGCTTTTCGCAGCTTATCACGTCCTTCTTCGCCTCTGAGAGCCTAGGCATTCCCCATACGCCCTTTCCTAGCTTGTCACTAGTCCTTTTTTAATTCTAATCTTTGTACTTATCGTACTTCTCTTTACTCTAATTCGTTTCTCTTTAATTCTGTTATATATAGATATCCTGTAGATCCTATATATAACCTTTATCCCAATATGTCAATGAACTTTTTATCCTGAATTCAGTTCAGGATCTCTTTATAAAAGCACCAATGTAAAATTGACGCAAACTTTAAAGAGGTACTGAAACGAGTTCAGCACTCGTGGAGAATATCGGAGTCGAACCGATGACCTCCTGCGTGCAAGGCAGGCGCTCTAGCCAGCTGAGCTAATCCCCCATGTTTTAGTTATGAGTTATTAGTTATGAGTTTTTAGTTGATGCCCGGGTTAATTAAAACTTAACACTCAACACTTAAAACTAAGTCTCTCAACTTCTAAAATTTCCTTTCAATTTATACTAATGAACGTATTTCTAAAACTTAATTATTATTAAATATATCTAATAATAAATCAGCCTTAGGCTGTAGTCTCAGGCAGACTCGAACTGCCGACCTCTACATTATCAGTGTAGCGCTCTAACCAGCTGAGCTATGAGACTCTCACTTTTTTGTTACTATTGCTTCACTTTTAAAAAACTAACAATACTAACTTCCAATATTTATAATGAACATATCAAAAAAGACAACTAGACATTTAATAAAAAATCTTATCAAAATTTAGAACAAGTATAATAAAGCTATGAGTTAAGCTAAAAATTCTATAGATAATAATTACTCATTATCTGCATAACTGGTCGTGAACTTCTCTAGAAAGGAGGTGTTCCAGCCGCACCTTCCGGTACGGCTACCTTGTTACGACTTAGCCCTAGTTACCGATCTTGCCCTAGGCCGCTCCTTACGGTGACGGACTTCAGGCACTCCCGGCTTCCATGGCTTGACGGGCGGTGTGTACAAGGCCCGGGAACGTATTCACCGGATCATGGCTGATATCCGATTACTAGCGATTCCAGCTTCACGGAGTCGAGTTGCAGACTCCGATCCGAACTGTGACCGGTTTTGTAGATTCGCTCCTTATCACTAAGTGGCTGCTCTCTGTACCGGCCATTGTAGCACGTGTGTGGCCCAGGACGTAAGGGCCGTGATGATTTGACGTCATCCCCACCTTCCTCACGGTTTGCACCGGCAGTCCCGTTAGAGTCCCCATCTTTACATGCTGGCAACTAACGGCAGGGGTTGCGCTCGTTATAGGACTTAACCTGACACCTCACGGCACGAGCTGACGACAACCATGCAGCACCTTGTAATATGTCCGAAGAAAACTCTATCTCTAAAGCTGTCATACTACATTTAAGCCCTGGTAAGGTTCCTCGCGTATCATCGAATTAAACCACATGCTCCACCGCTTGTGCGGGCCCCCGTCAATTCCTTTGAGTTTCATTCTTGCGAACGTACTCCCCAGGTGGGATACTTATCACTTTCGCTTGGCCGCGCAGTCCGAAAACCACACAGCTAGTATCCATCGTTTACGGCGTGGACTACCAGGGTATCTAATCCTGTTCGCTACCCACGCTTTCGTCCATCAGCGTCAATATATTGTTAGTGATCTGCCTTCGCAATCGGTATTCTAAGTAATATCTATGCATTTCACCGCTACACTACTTATTCTAACCACTTCACAATAATTCAAGACCGCCAGTATCAAAGGCAATTTTACAGTTGAGCTGCAAACTTTCACCTCTGACTTAACAGCCCGCCTACGGACCCTTTAAACCCAATAATTCCGGATAACGCTCGGACCCTCCGTATTACCGCGGCTGCTGGCACGGAGTTAGCCGGTCCTTATTCTTACAGTACCGTCATCAGTGCTCACGAGCACCTTATTCTTCCTGTATAAAAGCAGTTTACAACCCATAGGGCAGTCTTCCTGCACGCGGCATGGCTGGATCAGGCTCTCGCCCATTGTCCAATATTCCTCACTGCTGCCTCCCGTAGGAGTCTGGTCCGTGTCTCAGTACCAGTGTGGGGGATCTCCCTCTCAGGACCCCTACCCATCATCGTCTTGGTAAGCCGTTACCTTACCAACTAACTAATGGGACGCATACTCATCTTATACCGTAACCTTTAATTATATAATCATGCGACTTTATAATACCATGAGGTGTTAATCTTCGTTTCCAAAGGCTATCCCTCAGTATAAGGTAGATTGTATACGCGTTGCGCACCCGTGCGCCGGTCGTCATCAAGTGCAAGCACTCATGTTACCCCTCGACTTGCATGTGTTAGGCCTGCCGCTAGCGTTCATCCTGAGCCAGGATCAAACTCTTCATCGTTGTTTTGTAAATATTATATACTCACTAACCAATAACTCAAATTATCATCCTAACTCAGTAACTATATTAAAACTTGTTCTAAATCCTAATATCTCTTTATCTTATATCTTATATGTGGCCATTATTTGATTCCTAAAAAACCAAACAACAACTATCATACGCGTTGTCTTTTCTATATGTCAATGAACTTTTTAATACCCCTAACCAAACTATTGTTTAACTAAGCGGGTGCAAATATACATACCTTTTTTATCCCAACAAGAATTTTTTAAGCTTTTTTTAAAGGTTTTTTGAAAGACTATTTAACATTCTAATTCACAGTGTTTTAAGCAGGTGATTTTTTTATATTTTTTTAGCTTAGGGATAGCAATGGCATCCCCAGACGGTAGTCTGGGATATAATGGATAGCCCGCCCTCTTCTTGTTAAAGAAAGAGGAAGCCCCAAAAATGAGGTATTACTATTGCCTGCATCACGACAAGACACTATCTTTGCCTCCTTTATATATAGATATGATTAAAATTACTTTACCAGACGGTAGTATTAAGGAACATGAAAAAGGCAGCTCTGTTTTAGATGTTGCTAAAGGAATTAGCGAAGGTTTGGCTAGAAATGTTATTTCTGCAAAATTTAATGACACTATTGTAGAAACGGTTACGCCTTTACATGAAGATGGATCTCTTATTCTTTATACTTGGAATGATACTGAAGGTAAGAAAGCTTTTTGGCATTCTTCTTCTCATATTGTTGCACAAGCTTTGGAGGAGTTATACCCTGGTGTTAAATTAACTATAGGTCCTGCTATTGATAATGGATTTTATTATGATATTGATTTAGGCGACCGCTCTATTTCTGATAAGGATTTCCCTACTATAGAGAAAAAAGCGATTGAGATTGCCAGAGGTAAGCATGAATTTAAAATGCGTGCCATTTCTAAAGATGAAGCTTTAACGATATATAAGGAACAAAATAATGAATATAAGGTAGAGCTTATTGAAAACCTTGAAGATGGCACTATTACTTTTTGCGATCATGATAGTTTTACTGATTTGTGCCGTGGCGGACATATTCCTAATACTGGTATTGTTAAGGCTATAAAAATATTAAGTGTTGCTGGTGCTTATTGGCGTGGTGATGAAAACAAACCTCAGTTAACTCGTGTTTATGGCATTTCTTTTCCGAAACAAAAAGAGCTAACAGAATATCTTGAGTTGCTTGAACAGGCAAAACAAAGAGATCATAGAAAATTAGGGAAAGAATTAGAGTTGTTTACTTTTTCGCAAAAAGTGGGGCAAGGTTTGCCTTTGTGGTTACCAAAAGGTGCTGCTTTACGCGAACGTTTGGAAAACTTTTTGAAAAAAGCACAGAAAAAAGCTGGTTATGAAATGGTAGCGACGCCGCATATTGGACAGAAAGAATTATATGTTACTTCTGGACATTATGCAAAATATGGTGAGGATAGCTTTCAGCCCATAAAAACACCTAAAATGGATGAGGAGTTTTTATTAAAACCAATGAACTGCCCGCACCACTGCGAAATATACAATGCTAAACCTTTTAGCTATAAAGATTTACCAAAACGTTTTGCTGAGTTTGGTACGGTGTACCGTTATGAGCAAAGTGGTGAATTACATGGTTTAACTAGGGTTAGAGGTTTTACACAAGATGATGCTCATATTTTTTGTACTCCAGATCAGTTAGATCAGGAATTTAAAAATGTTATTGATCTTTCTTTATATGTTTTAGGTTCTTTAGGCTTTGATAATTTTACGGCTCAAGTTTCTGTTCGGGATTTAGACAAACCTGAAAAATATATTGGCAGCGTTGAAAATTGGGAAAAAGCTGAAAATGCAATTATAAATGCTGCTAAGGAAAAAGGCTTAAATTATGTTATAGAAAGTGGTGAAGCTGCTTTTTATGGGCCTAAACTAGACTTTATGGTTAAGGATGCATTGGGAAGACAATGGCAATTGGGAACCATACAGGTAGACTACAATTTACCAGAGCGTTTTGAACTTACGTATAAAGGTAGTGATAATGAATTGCATAGGCCGGTAATGATACACCGTGCTCCCTTTGGTAGTATGGAACGTTTTATTGCTTTATTGCTTGAACATACTGGTGGTAATTTCCCTTTATGGCTAACTCCAGAACAAGCTATTATACTGCCTGTGAGCGAGAAACACGAAAAATATGCTGAAAAAGTTTTAAATTCATTAGAAAAACACGAAATTCGCGCCCTCGTTGATAAGAGAAGTGAGACTATAGGAAAGAAAATACGTGAAGCAGAAATGAATAAATTACCATTTATGTTGATCGTTGGAGAGAATGAAGAATCTGAAAATACTATTGCTGTGAGAAGACATGGCGGTGAGGATTTAGGATCAATTTCGCTAAATGATTTTGCAGACTTGGTCACTAAAGAAATAAATAGTACCTTAAAGTCGTTTTAAAATTAAGTTTAATTAAAATATATAAGTCATAGCAATACGTAAAAGATTTAGACCACAACCTAGGAGGGAAAATAAAAACCCTCACAAAATCAACGAGCAAATACTTTCTCCTAAAGTTAGGTTGGTAGGAGATAATGTAGAGGTAGGTGTTTACCCTATACGGGAAGCACTGGATAAATCTAACGAACTAGAATTAGATTTGGTAGAAATTTCTCCAAAAGCTGATCCACCAGTTTGTAAGATTACTGATTATAAGAAGTTCTTATACGAACAAAAGAAGCGCGAGAAGGTTATGAAAGCCAAAGCGACTAAAGTTGTTGTTAAAGAAATTCGTTTTGGTCCTCAGACCGATGATCATGATTATGAATTTAAAAAGAAGCATGCTGAAAAGTTCTTAAGAGATGGAGCTAAATTAAAAGCCTATGTTTTCTTTAAAGGTCGTTCTATAGTTTATAAAGATCAAGGTGAAATTTTGTTGCTTCGTTTGGCATCAGAATTGGAAGATTTAGGGAAAGTAGAACAAATGCCAAGATTAGAAGGAAAAAGAATGACGATGTTCATTGCCCCTAAAACGGCTAAAAAATAAAATAGAAAGGTTTATTTTTTAAAGTAATTTAGAAGACAAACCTTGATGCTGATCATTATTCAGCATAGATAGCATACTGAAAGCCTGCTTGTAATTTTTATAAGCAGGTTTCAGCATAAATAAGCGAGATAATTAAAAAATAGGAAAAATGCCTAAACAGAAGACAAAATCCAGTGCTAAAAAGCGTTTTAAGCTTACAGGTTCTGGTAAAATTAAAAGAAAGCACGCTTTTAAGAGTCATATTTTGACGAAAAAATCTAAAAAGCGTAAGCTTGCGTTAACACACTCAGGTCTTGTACATGAGTCTGATGTTAACAGTATTAAAGAACAATTGCGTTTAAAGTAATTATTCTTAAGGTCATTAAATTAATTTATTAACACCATGGAGTTGGGCCAAAAAGAGTTTTAAGTTATGAGTTATAAATTTTAAGTAGAAATACTATTTAAAATTTAATACTAAACACTCAACACTTTAAACCGCCTACTACAAAAACAATTTAAAAGTATGCCAAGATCAGTAAATTCAGTAGCTTCTAGAGCCAGAAGAAAAAAGGTGATGAAGCAAGCCAAAGGTTACTTTGGAAGACGTAAAAACGTTTGGACAGTAGCAAAAAATGCGGTTGAAAAAGCAATGTTATATGCTTATAGAGATCGTAGAAATAAGAAAAGAAATTTCCGTGCTTTATGGATCACCCGTATTAATGCAGGTGCTCGATTAGAAGGAATGTCTTATTCTCAGTTTATGGGGAAAGTAAAAGCTAATAACATAGAGCTTAACCGTAAGGTTTTAGCGGATTTAGCTATGAACCACCCAGAAGCTTTTAAAGCTATCGTTAACAAAGTAAAATAGTATTAATAATTCATCTCGTTTTATATAAAAATCCCGATTCAAAAGAATCGGGATTTTTTGTTTTTAATTCCTAACTTTAATTGATATGGAAACAAATCTTACACCAAACAATACCACCCCTATTTTAAGAGAAGATAATTCTACACTTTCTTTAATGCACTATTCGCAATTGCTAAATTTCTTAGGGCCTATTGGTTTAATTGTTCCCATTATTTTATGGTCTGGTAAAAAACATGAGATAAAAGGAATGGATGCGCATGGTAAACACGTTGTAAATTATCAAATAAGTTTGCTTATTTATAGTCTAATTCTTGCTTTTCTTTTCTTTGTATCTTTTATCCTCACTTTTATATTTATTGGCTTTATCCTTCTTTTTGTACTCATTCTAGTAGCCATTCCATTGGCATTACTTAGTATTATTGCTCCAATCTTAGGAGGTAGTACTGCAGCTAAAGGTGAGTTATATAAATACCCTTTAACGATTAATTTTATAAAGTAAAGCTTATTATATTTCTATCTTTAAATTAGTCATACAACTCATAAAAAACAAAATAAAAGCTACGATATACTACTTCCTATACGTAAACCCGTTGTGCATTTAGAACGTTTTTATAATAAAACTTACAAAAATCATGATAACCTCCTATTTTAAAATTATCGATATTCGTATATAAAAGTAAGTATAACTGCTATAAAATAGTTGTTTATTCCTAATTATTTGGTTAAGTTAGCTTATCACTATGTTGGCGGTAATTTAAGAAAATGACATATATAGCAATAATAATAACTGCCGTAATTGGTATAATCGGACTTCTTTATAATACTGAAGATGATAGCAAGTCTTCAAAGCCATTGAATAAAAAGCTAACTAAGGTTGGTAAGCTATTACTTGTGCTATTAATAGTCTCTTTCGGAATATCTCTATATTCTAGTTATGATGAAAAAGTAAAATCAGAAGAAAATGCTAGAAAAGAAGCCGAAAAATATAAAAATCAAATTGAGGCGTTGAACGAAATTAGTTCTATTCAAAACACAAATTTTGAGATTCAGAAAGAAAATTTTAAAAAACAACTTGAACTGACAAAAACAGAATCTGAAATTCTTAAGCTACGAGCAGAAAATGCTTTATTAAAATTAGAAGAAGTTAAAAATCGCACATCAAATATCGAAACTGTCGTAACTAATTCTGTTGACAGAGTAGATGCCTTTGAAATAAACCTAACATATGAACTGGATTTAAAAGAAGACAAGTTTAAAGATACATTGTCAGTTTTAATAGACGACTTATTTGATTTTTATGCAGTAGCTTATGAAGATGAAAATAATGAACCGTATTTCGGAATAAATAAATCTTGTGATGAAAATATAACATATTTTATAGAAGAGCGACTTAATGATATCAGACGTGTCCAGGCACCTAAGTTATTTATTCTAAAAAATAATACTGACCCAATTGACTTGTATGAACATGTTTTTCAGAATCTTAAATCAGGTATTATTTCAGCATATGTAGATGAGTCTAAATTAAATGATGATGTCATTGTTTACAGACTGCCAAGACCTCGGTCAAGTAAATTTCCAATTCCTGAAATATTGCAAGAAGATGAGTTTTGGTTTATTCCAGATAAACGTGCTGAAGATATAAAAGTTGAATGGTTTTGGAAATTTAGACTTTCCTCAAAACCTGACAAAAAACTAAGGTTATTAAATGATTACGTTAATTCCAAATATGTAGCATTTATTCCATTTTTAAATCCAAATTTGGAATCTTCCCCATCACTTGGTTATTATGATAAAGCATTAGGGGATTTTAAAGCTATAAGTATATTGGTAGGAGGTCTAAACTTGAAATGGTCAAAAAAAAATTCTACTCGTTCGAACATAATTAGAATCGAGCAACCTACTCGACCTGGAAAACCAAAAAAGAAAATCGAAGTAGGGTATTTAGTTGAATTAAAATAACTACCGCCAACAATGTATAAAATAATAGCGGTTCAATCGCTAAAATGAAAGTAATAATATATAGAAAAGGTCTGTGTTAAACCAAAAAGTTAGCGCTTGTAAATCCGCTACTATTCTTATACGTTACCGTTAGGGCAAATTTGAAAACAAAAAACAACAAATGAAAGTTAAGGAAGAAGACAAACACTCTGATAAGATAACAATAAATAATATTTACGAACAATTCATCAGAAATATAGAAAGTGTTGAGGCTTTTTTTGAAACATTTGAATTAAAAGCTCTAGAAGAAGATTTATCAATTTTAAAGTCTAGAAAGTCACATCTAGAAAATGCTATTTTAAAAACATTTGGAGAAGAAGGACTTAAGGAATTTCTAAAAGAGATTGAAAAAGAAGAAACGGAAGTAGTAGAAAAGAAAGAAGAAGAAAGTAAAGCTAATGAAGTGCCCGTTGAGAAATTAGAAGATTTCTTATATCAAGTTACGAGAACACCAAAACTTCAAGATAAAAACTTCGAAATATTATCAAATGGAGCTTTTCTAATATTAAACAATCATTTTGAATATCTATTTGCAGATTTATTAACCTTTCATTTTACAACAAATAAAGAGGTTTTAGAAGAAAGAAACATTTCTTTTTCTCTTAATGAATTAAAAAATTACTCAACAGTTGAGGAAGCTTATAATGATATCTTGTTCAGAGAAGTAGAAAAAATACTATTAGATTTATCTTTTGAAGAAATTAAAAATTATTTTAAAAAATTAGATGTAAGTCTTTCTGAAAAACTAATTGACTGGGAACTAATAAATGAAATCAGAGAAAGAAGACATTTAATAGTTCATAATAATTCAATTGTAAATAAAAAATATCTTTCAAGAACAGGAAATCCTTTCAAAGTTGAGATTGATAATCAATTAGAAGTTAAAGCAGATTATCTCAAAAGTTCTATTGCAGAAATAAAATTAGCTGGAATTGTTTTGATTATGAACTGTTGGGGTAAATGGAGCAAAGATAATGTTACTGAAGCTATTAAAGAACTGATGGATTTAACATTTGAACTTTTATTAACTAATAAGAATGAACTTGTTTTAAAAATATGTGAATACATAGATAAAAATATCAAACCAAGAAATGATGACGAAGAATCATATATTTTAAGAGCAAAAATTAATAATTGTATTGCCTTAAAAAGACTAGAAAAAAATGAAATTTTAACAAATAAACTCAAAGGTATTAGAACAGGATCAATGTCGCCTATTTTTAAAATAGCAAAGCATTTATTGAAAAATGAACACAAAGAAACAATTCCATTAATTAAACAAGCAATTATTGTTGACAAACTAATGAAGGTTAATTTTATAGAATGGCCTTTATTTGAAGATATTCGTAGAGATAAAAAATTTCAAGAATTGATTGAAAAAGAATTTAAAGAAAATCAAACTTAAGAGGTGTATAGTGAATAGCAACCTGCGGGATGCTACTACACCATACACAAACCGTTAGTGATCATGCCTTCAGCCGCAGTGTTCCATAAAATCCATGAAGTAGGCTCTTCATTCATAACATAAAGAACATTACTAAGAAAAAAGAACTTCATGTAGGCTGCTTTACAAACAGTTTACACAACACTAATTTTAAGCGTATATCTTAAAAATACCGTAAACCTATAAACGCTAATTTTATTCCCACACCGCTCAAATGAGCACCAACGGTCAAGGTGTGAAACGCTTTACCAAACAAGCTGACAATCCGCAAAATTCTCGCTGTCCAAAAACAACAGCGCACAACATAAATATAAATCCAAAAGCACTATGTAGTGCGCGCTATTCCAAAAAATAGCATACTTTTATAAAACAATAAATTAAACAAAATAAAGCTTAGCAGGAAGGAACGCCCTACTCGCTTTATACCTTGACCGTTGGTGCTCAATTTGACAAAAATGAAGATAATCCAATTTATTCTTTTAGTAATCTTATTTTTCTCTTGTCAACAGAGAAAGAAGGAGAATGTGGAATCGGTTGTCAAAACGAAAAAAATAGTTGAACTAAAAAAAACTGGAACAGAAACAGGAAAGAAGAAGACTGTTGAATTAGAAAAAAGAGAAATAGGGTTTGACACAATTAATATTTTCCCAAAAGACACAATTATTAATTCTTGGAATTTGACTTTCAAACAAATAAGCCAATTTGTCTTTAAAACTCAAATCACGGAACAAGTAGTTACATCATTTGAACAAAATAACACTAGCAAATTTTTGATTAGAAAAGACTCTTGCTACTATTTGACTTTAAATTCAAAAGAAAAAGATACACTTTGTGACTTTGACGATGGAGAATATCACGAAAAATATTCCTTGAAAGGTTTTTCACAAAAAACGAATACATTAATTTTTGACTGGAAAAATTGGGAAGAGGCGCATTCTATTCTGATAAATCTAAATGAAAACAAGCACTGGATTTTATGTCCAGAATATGAGATTTCGCCCGAACAAAACTGGTTAGCAACGTATTCTAACTACATCGACCATCCAATATATGAAGAGAACGAACTATTCCTATACGAACTTACTGAGAATTCTGTAAACGAAATATGTCGTTTTCCAAATGAAAACTATGGCGTTTTTGCAGTTAGATGGACTGATGAAAATACAATATTAATTGAATTAAAAAAGGTTGATTATGAAAGTTTCAAAGCAACAGAATCGTACTTTTTTGAATTAACAAAAACGCCTTACCAAACAAGCTGACAATCTGCAAAATTCTTGCTATCCAAAGACAACAGCACACAACAAAATATAAAACAAATAAGGCATTCCAAAAGCGCTATGTAGTGCGTGTTATTCCAAAAAATTAGCATACTTTTATAGAACAAGAAATACCTAAAGGTAAAGCATACCAGAGAGGAACGCCCTACTCACTTTATACCTTGATCGTTACCCACAATTAGACAAAACGTAGAATGAAAAGAAAATTGTCAATACTATTTCTGATTTTATTACTTCAAAGTTGCAATAAAACAGAATTCAAAAACGGAGGGAATTTCAAAGCGGAGAATAATGATTTGTTTTATGAACTTTATATAAATTCTAAAATGGACTCAATACAAATCTTTGTCCTGAATGAATGGCCAATATCTGATTCTGAAGTAACTCTTGAGGAAAGCAAAAACCGTAAAATGTCAGTTAATGGAACGATTAACATAAAAGACAATGAAATTTTAATAACAGAACTGGAAACTAATTTTCTACCATCAAAAAGACCTAAACTTAAAAGTTTTAAAATCCTAAACGGAAAAATATACGTTGATTGTGAAAACTTGACGGAATACGTTTGGGGGAGAACTAACTTAGGTAATTGCGAAACGGAAAGAATTGAATTTAGTCGAATGGAAAAATAAATGTGGGTAACACCATATATGTGATCATAGCAGCTAGGTAATAAATCGAATGGTTGTTGTATTTTTGATAAGGCGCAATGCTTGCAGAAAGGAAAAGTTAGCAACCTATGCGCAAGAAAAATCGAAAAGCAAGCTAACAATTTGCCCTCCTACGACACATATATTAACTGTTGGCAACAAGCGAAAAAACAATCTCAAATAAAATACAAATTAAAAACAGACTAATATATTGTAGTTCCTTATGAAGTGGCTCAACTCACCATATCCTTTATTGCAAAACGCTAGACACAAGTGGTTATTTGCTTTATTATCAGGCCTTTTTGTTTTTACATTTTTGATTGTTTTTGAACCTTTTGGCGCAGCACAGTCCATAGCTTATAAATATATTTTCTTGACGGGTTTTGGAGTTTCAGTTTTTCTTGGTGTGGCTACCACCTATTTTATTCTTCCTAAACTATTTCGGGATTTTTTTTGCCCAGAAAAATGGACCATAGGAAAGGAAATTCTATTACAATCTTGTTGTATCCTGATAATAAGCGCTTTTAATTCCCTGCACAATTACAATTGGTGGCCCGATATTGTTTTACATCAAACCTTTTTTAATTTTCTTAAAATCACTATTTCAATAGGGATTTTCCCTATCATAGGTTTAATCTTTTTTAAAGAGCGTACACTTTCAAAACGCAATATCGAGAGAGCACAATTACTTTCTAAACAATTACCGCCTGCAGTGGTAGAAGAGGCCATTACAGTTCAAATACAAGAAGAAAGTGTAAAGGCATCGCCTATTGTATTGTCATTATCAGAGTTTGTATACGCACAATCAGAAGGGAATTATGTTACGGTATTTTATCTATACGATAGTGCGCTTTCGCGAAAGCTAATTAGACTTTCTTTAAAACAGCTTGAAATACAATTAGAAAATCTTTCTCCAATAAAACGTTGTCATCGCTCTTACCTTATCAATACCCAACATATAATAGCTATTGATGGCAATGCGAGATCACTTACCATACAACTAGATAAAGTTGCTACAAGCATTCCTGTTTCTAGATCTTTTTCAAAAGCTGACTTTAAATAGGGTTCCCATTCATCACAAAAGAAGCACACCCATCCCATTTTTATGTAACGTACTGATTTCAAGGCTATTTTTGGGCTAAATAATTTTAAAAATAGACTTATGAAAAATCGTATTCACATCATCTTCATCTTTATGGCAGGGATCCTTTTATTAAGTAGCGCCGCAAGTTTAGCGTCAGGCAAAAGGAATTCTGATCTCAAATTAAAACTTAATGAGGTAGCATCCTATATTCCTGTAAGGGATACCATAAACCTTAAAGTATCGGAAGCTGCTGTTGCGTGGCATATGGATCACATTTATTTAATGGTAAATCAATTACACAAAGCGCTCAAGTATTCTGATGAAAGTAATTACAAAGCGGAATCCAATATGAAACGCGACTATGTCTTTACTTCTAATACGCTGCCTAGAGGAAAAGTTACTGCGCCAGATTCCGTAAGACCAAAAGGAAATATAACTATCCATACATTACAAATGCATTATGATGAGGCGCTTGCTACAGTCGAAAAGTTGCCAACGCTTGCAGAAAAGAAGCACTTTAATCATCCTATTCTTGGGACTATGAATAGAGACGAGACCATTAAATTTCTTGCTATTCATACAGAACATCACCTTAAGATTATACGCGATATATTGAAGAAAAAATAGTTTTCTAGACAATTACTCATTGAACTAGGTAATACACCAAAAACAATAAAACCATCTAAAAATGAAAAAATTAATAATTCTCTTAACTGCATTATTTCTCATAATTGCCTGTAAGAATAAGGAAAACACAGAAATAGCTACGGATAAGTTTAAGGTCGTAGAAAATGATAAAACGCAACGATTAGATTCCGTTTATTCTGCCCATTTTGAAAAAAATGAATTTAATGGAAATGTACTTGTGGCAGAAAAAGGTAAAGTTATATTTCAAAAAAGCTTTGGAATTGCTAACCAAGAAACCAATGAGAAATTGAATATTGAGACTTCTTTTGAATTGGCTTCAGTTTCAAAACAATTTACAGCGATGGGAATCGTACAACTTCAAAAAGAAGGAAAGCTTTCATATAATGACCTCATCAGTAAGTACATTCCAGAACTTAAATATTACGAAAATGTTACCCTAAAGAATTTATTAATACACACCGGTGGTTTGCCTGACTATATGAGTATTATGGAAGAGCGCTGGAGCAAATCAAAAATAGCTACAAATGATGATGTGATTGAAATTTTTGCAAAACTAAAACCTGAGAAGAAATTTGAGCCGAATCAAAAATATAGTTACAGTAATACTGGATATCTACTACTTGGTACTATAATAGAAAGAGTTAGTGGCAAATCATTTGGAGACTATTTGAAAGAAAAGATATTCGAACCACTTGAAATGAACAATAGCTTTGTTTACAGGAGAAGATTTAATCCGAAGAAGGTTAATAATTATGCATTAGGCTACATTTATTCAGATAGCTTGAAGCGAAATATAGTACCTGATGAATCGCCTGAAGATAGTAAAGTCATTTATTTAGACGGTATTGTTGGTGATGGGATGGTCAATTCTAATGTAATAGACCTTTTTAAATGGGATAGAGCACTATATGGCAACGAACTTATAAACGAAGAAGACAAAAAATTAATTTTCGCATCGTATCCTACAGATAGTGGTGTAGAAACAGGTTATGGATTTGGCTGGTTCGTTAGAAACGATAGTCTATATGGTGAAAGAGTTATTCATACAGGTCGTTGGGCTGGTTATTTGACAATTATTGAAAGACATATAGATACTGATAAAACAATTATTCAACTTATAAATATCGAAAACAAAATCACAACAAGTCCAGCTAAATATGTGCGTAAGATTTTATATGAACAACCAATCGAAATACCGTTTTCATTACCTGAAGAAGTACTTAAAAAATATGTAGGAACTTATATTTGGGACGGACGAGAAACTGAAATTACATTTGAATTCGGAAGACTGTGGGATAGCGGTCAGTATGAATTAAAACCAATTTCAAAGACTAAATTTATAATTATTGGTTTCAGACCTGAAGTTACTTTCACGTTTAACTTAAATGACGATGGTTCTGTGAGAAGTTACAGAGTACAACAAAAAGAAAACAATATCGACAAAACCCATATTCTTAAAAAATAACCCTCAATTAAAATAGGAAATAAGAAAGATAATCAAATCAATTTGTAATAAATCAAGTGATGATGGTAGGTATTATAAAGCAGAAAAATTCACCGCAAAAGAATACAATTATTTAATTAAGAACAGTAGTTGGCTACCAAAGTCTCCGCAAAACGCAAAGAATATTGAAATAAGTTATTATAGAGATGATTTTTTAGGAGACTACTCCTTAAGTGTAGAAATAGAATTGCCAGCTAATAAAAGATTGGATTCTTTAAAATATCCTAAATGGACAAAAATAGAAAAAGATAAATATCGATTTGGTGGATATCAAGATTAGCAACAAAACTACTCATAACAACTTATATAATTAATTGCTCAGTTTGCGAGTACTCGGAAAATCCAAAGGATTTTCCTCAGGCTCGTTTTCTTTTACTAACTTAGTTCCTAGCCTATACAACTAACCATAGTCAAGACATTGGCAGTACTTTATGCAAATCAAATATTTCAAATATAAAAAACATACGGACACTTGGTTTTGGATAATATCTACCGTAATATATGGTGGGGGTTTAACTTATATTTTCACCAAAATAATTATCGGGAATCAATATCAACTTTGGAAAATATTATTAGTCTTTCCTCCTTTTCTCTTTATTTTGATTACGTTAATAAGAATTGTTGTTTACCGTAAAGAATATCTGAAAGAGGCTGAAAAAAAAACGATTATTCTGGACAAAGAGATTCCAAAACTAACTGTTGAAGATGGAATGTGTGAAAAAGAAATTCTCCCTTCAGAAATTGGACATCTAAAACTATTTGAGTCATACGGCAATGGGCCTCCTTTTACTGATTTTACCTATATGGAAATAGTTTTAAAAACAGGGGAATCTATTGTAATCCCCGATAGAATTGCAAATATCAGTGACTTAAGCCTTTTACTAAAGAGAAAAAGAAGGATTCGAAAAAAAAGGTTTATGAATAGAATAAAAACTACCACCAACAAAGCCTAAAATTCATTACTTGCGGATTTCCTAAACGGAAATCACACGCAAAAGCTATCTTTAGGTTCGACTGGATTGTCCTTCAGACGAATCAGAGTAACGAAACTTAGCCAAACCGTTAGCAATAATTAAAGTAAAAAATCATAGCGTTTGATAAAAGAATACGAAAGAGAGTTATCTGAATCGGATAAGAAAATCATATTAAAGGAAGTACAGGAAATTAGATCTTACTTCCCTAAGACAAAAAGATCTGTTCTTATTAAACTTCCAATTCTACTTGGATTCATAATTATTATTTATCATTTTCCAAATCTATGGTTAATCATTCCAATACTAATTATCTCGTTCTTTATGATATGGATGTTAATAATAGAAGTAAAAGATCTAATTAGTTTGCCTAAATTCTTAAAAGAAAAGGTGGCCATTGTTGATACGGGAATTGCAAGAGTTCGTGAAATAAGCATAGATAGATATGCCAAGATTAATAGCTATAATGACGAAGGAAATCACTATATAATAGAACGAGACGAAAAACTAATTATGATAGGTGGTCAAGAATTCGATGGAGTACGAAAACTCAAAAATAAGATCGAATATATTGAACTTTTGGATTTAAGCAAAACAAAAGGCTATAATACAAGAGTTGTAAAAAAAGGGCAAAGCCTTCAACCATATTATGTATTTAAGGGTAGACTTCCTGAAAAATTGATGAACTCAGAATTATGGAATCAATTGACGGAACAAGAACCATTTGACGGAAAACTTGAGGATTTGGATAAATACATAAAAAAATAAAGCTGCTAACAACATATACGTGCTCATAGTAGCTAAGTGATGAATCGAATGACTGTTGTATTTTTGTTAAAGCCTAATGCTTGCACAATGAAAAAATTAGCAACCAATACGCAGAAAAATCGAAAAGCTGGGTAACAATTTGCTCAGCTACGACACATATATTAAACCTTAGCTTTAATTTTGAAAAGAATATTTCTTACATCCTTAACACTTGGTTTAATCCTTTTCTCAAGTTGTATCAACTCAGAGTCAGATTTTGATGGACTTTGGGTAAGCGCATATCAAATTAAAACGGAACCGAATCTGGGAATCGCAGATTATAAAAAATTCATTAGAGTAGACGGAGATAGCCTATTTTTTAGAACTACTGGGGAACCTAAAATGAATTTTAGCCCACTTAACATAAAAACTAAATTCCGTTGGACTACAGACGGAATTGAAACTGAAGATGAAAATTTTCAAAAGATATTTATTCATCAAATTTCAAATGATAGCCTTCTTATAAGTTATAATACTAAAAATAGCACCAGAGAAGTTTTCAAGAAGCAATATCAACCCAAATCAAAAATTGATTGGAATCCAAGTGGCAAATCATACGAATTCCAAGGCAATAGCACGATAGTCAAAACCAAGTTTTTGGAGAATGGACTTTATATTGATTATCTTCCTGAAATCGAAGAAGTTTCTGTTGGACATTGGAATACTTTCAATATAAGAGACAATTTGTTCTTGATTTTCGATAAGCTAAATATAATTACCCTATCTGTTGATTCTCTCACAAATGACAAAGTACATTTATCGATTCAGGGCGCGATGAAATTTAATTATTCGTTTAAAGAGCAAAATCTTGAAACTCCAAAAGACCTTCTAGGAGACTGGACATTGAAAATTTGTGATACAATAATAGGCAACGAACTCATGCCTTTTCCAAATGATTATCAAAGGCCTAATCTGGATTTTCTCCAAATTGGAGAGGACAGTATTCTTATAAAAAGAGGGAATATTAAGTCCATTAAAAAATGGACTCTTGGAGGTAAAAATAATCTCATCATAATACCTGATGCTACTTGGCCAAAAAACCAGTTAAGAAGAGATACATTAACAACAAAAGAAAAAACGACACTCATAAACCTATTCAAAATAAATAGTCTATCAAAAAATGAGTTAGTACTACTTGCGAAATATGTCAATGGATTTGAATTGAAACTGACATATAATAGAAAAAACTAAAGCTAACAAGGGTTATAATTTATAGCTGTAATTCGTTAACTTTATACTATAAAACCACCAACGGTAAAGGTATGAAACGCCTTACCAAACAAGCTGACAATCTGCAAAATTCTTGCTATCCAAAGACAACAGCACACAACAAAATATAAAACAAATAAGGCATTCCAAAAGCGCTATGTAGTGCGTGTTATTCCAAAAAATTAGTATACTTTTATAGAACAAGAAATTATAAAAGGTAAAGCCTACCAGAGAGGAACGCCCTACTGCTTTATATCTTGACTGTTAGCACATATTAGAACTAGACAAATCTTAATATTGGAAAATTTTAAAACCTTAATGACATTCACTTTCCCTACAGAGGTAGCTGTGGTCAAATCTAAACTTGAATCTGAAGGCATTGAATGTAAAGTTCTTGATGAACATACCGTTCAAGTACATAATTTTCTTTCACACGCAATGGGTGGCGTTCGACTTCAAGTAGAGAAATCAAATTTAGAAAAAGCTAGGATGATTCTTGAGGAAAATGGGTTCGTTCAAAAAGAGAGTGAGTCTAAACAAAGTAGTGTTGAAAAGACAATAAGTAATCCCAAATTTCAAAGAATAGTCAAATATAGCCTTGTTGGACTCATAACTACTGTAGTCTTATTTGCTTTAACAATGTTTGTTTATAGATATTTAAATCAACCTTCTGAATACGAATTGTTAACTGAAAGGAATTGGTGTTTAGATTATTTTGTATATCAAAATGAAGAGTTTGTACCTTATACAGTTGCTAAAGGTGTTAAGCTCAACTTTATTGACCAATGTACGGAAAACCTAAGTTTTGATAGCACTGGACATGTACAATTCCCTGGATTTAATTCGTCTAGAATAAATGGAAAATGGAAATTAGAAAACGATTTTATTAAAGTCACTGAAATTGACACGTTAGACTTACTTCTTGAAAGTAGATATGAATATACTATTAACCAGAGAGAATTAATTTTAAAATCTGACTCACTAACAATTTATTGTTCAATTTTAAGATACGGTAATTATCGATGAAAAAATTAAAATGCCCAGTATGTGGTTCTTTAGAAATTTCAAAACCAAAGCCATCTAGAGGAGCAATGGCAATAGCTATTCTTTTGATTGGTATTCCTTTACCATTTTTATCCAAAAAGCATCACTGCTTTGATTGTGAAAGTGATTTTAAATAAAAAAAAAAAAACATCTGCTAACAAAAAACTGAGGTGAAAAAGCAAGCATTAAAAACATCTGTAAGCCTATTTCTGAAAGGATGCTAAACACTAATTTTATTCCCACACCGCCCAAATGAGCACTAACGATCAAGGTCTGAAACGCTTTACCAAACAAGCTGATAATCCGCTAAATTCTCGCTGTCCAAAGACAACAGTGTACAACAAAATATAAAACAAATAAGGCATTCCAAAAGCTGTATGCAGAGCTAGTTATTCCAAAAAAATAGCATATTTTTATAAAACAATAAATTAAACAAGATAAAGCTTACCAAGAAGGAACGCCCTACTCGCTCTATACCTTGACCGCTGCCCACAATTAAAGATGAGAAGCTTAAATTTTCTATTATTAGTTTTATTGACTTTTATCTCTTGTACGAGTGTAGAATTTGATGCACCGCAGCCAATTGGAGAAAGAGTAATTAAAAAGATTCCTCGAAAAATTAGAGGAGAATATGTGTTTTTTAATGATACTATTATTATAGACAAGTATTTTCTGCAATTTTCTAAAGAAAAAGAAGATGTTTTTGGACTTAAGGATTATCTGGATTCTAGTAGAAAAATTTATTTGTCCGATAAGACTATTCTTAAATGTTACAAAAATATTTATTTCTTTAATCTAAAAACGGATGATGGAAAATGGGATACTTACTTGATAAAGAGAGATAAGTCTAAAAATCTTATAATAAAAAGTACAATTGGTGCAAAGCTTCAGAAAAATGGTAATGATATGAAACTCTCTTCATTAAACGATAGAGACGGAGAAATTGAGCTTTTATTAAAAGAAATAAATAATAATAAAGTTAATCAAGTCTTCTCATCAAGTTATTACATAAATCCAACTAAATCAGAGTTAAAAACATTACTAAAAGGGAGATTATTTACAGAACTTCTTGAGTTAGAAAAAATAAAATAAAAGTTGGCAACACTGTATAAAATTAATGTGGGGTTTTATGGTTTCCCAAGTTTTAGGTATGTTTATATTGTCGCTTATTCTTATTTGAGTATTTTTAAATCGACAAGATAAAAACATAAAATAAGTATAAGCTTGTGGCTCGGCTGACAATTCAAAGATTGCCTACCTCCCACACTAATCTTATACAAAACCGTTGGGGTAATGTTACATAAAAATACCGAAATATGGAAAATGAATTTGATTTGACTAATTTAACTTATATATCAGGTGCAGAAGTACATGATGGTAATGTATTAATTTGTTGTCAATACAAAGAATTTAATTTTAATACACATCCGCATACGGTTTATAGAGTTTTCACAAAAAAGGGAGAAGAAATAGATCTAGGACATAACACAAGAGCAACTTCCGGAATTACAAGAAGTATAACTAATAATGGTGTTGTTGCCCTTGACCCAAAAGGCGAGTTTTTAGAGTACCAATCTAACGAAGAGTACCTTAGAAATAGCATTTTGGAAGATTATGTTGATTTAGAGTTAACATTTAGATTTATTAAGCTCATTGGCGACACTCTTTATGCAGGAGGTACTAATAACTATATATTTAGCTTTACAAATAATAAATGGACCGAAATCGGAATTGATGCTATGCGTAAAGAGCCTGCTCCTATGAGTTTTGAAAATATCACTGGTTTTCATAAAGAGGAACTATATGCCTTTGGTTGGAAAGGTGTTATTTGGACAAATAGTTCTGGAGAGTGGAAAAAAAGTTCTTCTCCAACAAAATACATATTAAATGATGGAGATGTTCACAACAATGATGTGTATATAGCTGGGCAATCAGGAACCATATTAAGAGGCCGTAATGACAAATGGGAGATTATTCCAAACAATGAAAATGATTATGACATTTGGTCTGTTCAATCTTATGGTGATTCTATCTATTTTGCTACTGTGAATGGAATCTTAAGGCTCAAAGATGATAAACTTACTCTGTTTAAAAAATTAAGTTCAGACATGAGAACTACAATGAATCTGTTTGTTGGCCCTAGTGGGTTTTGGTCTGTTGGAGAATCTGATATTGCGGTGTATGACGGGAATCAATGGCAAACATTTAAACAAAATCTGAAATAATAGTCTATCCAAAAAAGTATATTAAGGTTATTATTAATAAAACTTTACATAATAACGGTAACCGTTGCACAACTCGGATTTGAATTTAAGCTTGAACCGAGCAAAAAGTATATAAGTAAGTGCTCGACAAGACATAAGGAAACTTACAAAGACGAAATTGAAGAAACTATATGCTAAAAAAGTACATTGTACAACAATGAATCTGAGTAACTGCCTGTTCTCTCCTACTTCTGAAAAATCCTTCAGAGTTTTCAGTTTGGTGTATACTTGCAAAGTTAAGTGCACCCCATACAACTACTCATGGCCGAGAACTTTGGTGCGTTTTATTCCAAAAAATTAGCATACTTTTATAAAATATGAAATAACTAAAGGTAAAGCACAACAGAGAGAGACGCCCTACTCGCTTTATACCTTGACCGCTGTAAAACATTTGGTACGTTAAATGAACATATCTGATATTATTGGACTTACGATAACAGAAATTCGATATACATATACTTATCAGAATGAATATGATATGCAAGAATTTTATGCTTATCTAAAACTCTCAAATGAATTGATAATTGAAATCCCACAGTATTCTGATTTGGAACTTAATGAAAGTACGGAAAGGAATCAAATATTTAATGAAGCAAAAACACCGAATAAAGACTGTACTAAACGGATTGAAAATCAAAAAATAGTGGATATTCACTTTTGTTATTGTTACAATGAACAAGATTTTGATTCTAAAGCATATATTGAGCTTGAGAACGGAACATATTTTACAGAAGAAAACCGCGGACCACAAGGCTTTACTAATATTGATTTAGAAATGCTGAATAAATCGGAATTTGAAAAACGTGTTGCGGAATTGGACGAAAATTCTGAAATAAAATCCTATTTAGCGGAAATAAAAAACATATACTAACAACACCTATAAGATGATACGGGTTTTGGTTTAATCGAAAAGTTATTGTCTATTTGATTTTATAGCCAAAGTATTAAATTTAGTATCTTAGAAAAGATAAAAACAAAATATAAACTTTGCCTAAGTGCTAATCCGGAAACTAGAGATTTTCTGCTTCCGCACTACGTGTAGCTCAACGTTGCGCAATATATGAAAAAACTAATCCTCATAATGATTTTAATGATTTTCGAAATGTCCTATGGACAGAACGAAACTGAATTGAATAATGAAAATATCATTGTAAAATCTACTCATTGGATAACGGATAATTGTTCTGATTTGGATAACGCATATGAAAATGATTTATGCGTTAGTAAGGAAATCACCCAATTCATCAACAAAAATTTAAAATGGTCTTTAGAAGATAATTTACCTAATGGTAATTATGAAATCAGAATATATCTAAAAATTGCTGAAGATGGCGAAATTTCCAAAGTTACTGTAAAAAGTGAATATTCAGAGCTGAATAATGAATTGGAAAAAACATTATTGTTATTTCAAAATCGAATTAAATTAGTTGACCAAAATAGAAAAGCATATAAAAACACTTTAATTTTCCCTTTGAAATTTAAAGTGGAATAATCATGTTGCACAACAAAGCCTAAACCTAATGCGGAGTTTAGAGCTAAGTCCAAAGGCCTGTGTATATTTATAGTGTCGCCAAATCTATTGGATTTAGTTTTTTGATAAAATAAAAAACAAATCAAAACCAAAAGCTTTAGCTTCGTACTACAGCGAAAACGTAACGTTTCCCTGTCTTATTGCACCACGCATAGCGCAAGCCTTTGTAGATAATTAAACAAAAGAGAAAAATGAAATCAATAATTTTAATTTTTATTCATTTTAATGTTAAGGCACAAGTCTGCAATTGTGATCTATATGGTTTGGCTTCAGAAGAAGGAAACAAACCAAGTTTTACTGCGGAATTTAAAAATGGAAATAAGTTAGTTATCGTATTCGGGTAGGTGTCTTTGAAAAATTCCAAATATCGAATTCTCAGGAGTCAAAAATGAGTTTTGAGACAGACAGCCGTTAGGCATAATTAAAAACAAATTGACAACAATATTTTATGCATTATAGAATTATACTAATATTTCTTATTGTACATTCAAACGTATTATTTGCGCAAGGACAAAAAAATGATTGGGAAAAATCTAATTTAAAAGGAAAAGTAAAAACAATTGAAATTAATACATTCCAACCATTTAACGGAAATATAAATGATTTAAGGACTAATGATTACAATAAACTGACAAGACATTTCAATAAAGATGGAAATGAAACACAATTCATATCTGGTGGTTCTAATGTAAAAAACATTTCAATTTATAATAAACAAGGCCTTAAGACTGAATTTAAACTAGTTAGAGATACAACTACTATTAGTTATGTGAAATATTTTTATAATAATGAAGGCAAAAGAATTAAAGCAATAGACTATTCAAGTAATGGTAAAATAACTGGCACATTTAAGTATGAGTACGAAAAAAATAAAGCGAAACGAATAACAAAAAAATACACTGTTGTAGAAGAATTTGATGAAAATGGATTTAAAATCAGAGAGACCAAATTAAATTATGGCAAATCAATATTTTATGATTACGAATATACAAGAGATGAATTTGGTAACTTGATAGAACAAAAAACATTATGGTCTAATGGTTCTCTTAAAGAAATTAGGGTTTTTAAGTATAATAAACATCATGATGTCATAGAGGAAAAAAACACCTTTGGGTCTTTGAAAAATCATCAACAGTATGTTTATTATGTATATGACGAAAAAGGCAATTGGATTGAAAGAAAGTTAATCGAAAATGGTAAACTTTTCAGAAAAAAGATTCGGAAAATTAAATATTATAAATAACTATATGCATAACAACGTGTCCAATGAAAAGCCTTAGCCCAATTAATAAGTCCTTTTTAATAGCAATATTCATACACTAAAAATTAATAGTGCCTAAATGCACAATTGGTATCCTTAAGAATACATTTAAACGCCATAACAACTAATGACCACATTTCTTCCTGAAGCATGGTTTCTGTGTTCGCATAAATAAATACCCTGCCAAATCCCTAAATTTAATTTTCCATTGGTAATGGGTATTTGAACCGATGCTCCCATTAAAGAAGCCTTTATATGTGCCGGCATATCGTCTGGACCTTCGTAAGTATGAATGTAATATGGCGCATTTTCGGGTACCATTTTATTCATATGACTTTCAAAATCTAAACGTACCGTAGGATCTGCGTTCTCATTTATAGTTAGGCTTGCCGAAGTATGTTTTATAAAAACTTGTAACATTCCTTTTTTAATATGTTTGAGGTCTTTAGAAATAGTTACTATTTCTTCAGTAATGAGATGGAAACCTCTTGAAAATCTTGGCAAGCGTAATTCGTATTGGTAAAAATGCATTGTATTTATATAAAATATTGTTATTAGCTCCTATAAAATGCTAACACAAACTTATTCTTTTTATTTTTATTTGTTGTCTTTACTTCTTATACCTTTGTTTTATATAATTACAATGCATGGATTTATCTAAAGTAAAATTAGTAGTCACTGATATGGATGGGACTTTACTAAATTCTAAACATGAAGTTAGTGATCGTTTCTTTACCGTTTTTAAAGCCTTAAAAAAGCAAGGTGTTCTATTTGTTGCTGCAAGTGGAAGGCAATACAGCAGTATTTTAGAAAAATTACACACCATAAAAAATGATATTATTATCGTTGCTGAAAACGGTGGTTTTGCAAAACATAAGGACGAAGAACTATTAGCCACTCCTATGCGAAATCAGTTTAAAAAAATAGTGTTAAATAGCATTAAAAATGTTCCTAACATCCACCCAGTTCTTTGCTCCAAGGATAATGCCTATGTCACTGGCGAATCGCCTGAGTTTATTGGCATGTTAAGAGAGTTTTACGCAGGTTTTGAAGTTATAGACGATTTGACTGCTTATAATGATGAAATTCTAAAAATTGCTATTTATCATTTTGAGAGTTCTGAAAAATATATTTATCCTGCTGTTGCTCATTTAGAGAATGACTTAAAGGTTAAAGTTTCTGGTGAAAATTGGGTTGATATTTCTGAAATGGATGCGAACAAAGGTTTTGCCATTGAAAAAATTCAGCAACAATATGGAATACGACCTTCCGAAACTATGGTTTTTGGAGATTATAACAATGATCTTGAAATGCTAAGCAAAGCCTATTTTAGTTTTGCTATGGAAAATGCACATGCTAATGTTAAAGAAGCTGCTAATTTTAATACGCTTAGTAATAATGCATATGGAGTGGAGCTTATTTTAGAAAAAATGGTAGCAGCTAAGAATGTAATCGAAAATTAAAATTAATATTTCTCTTTAGGTTTTCTGTTTCTTTTTCTTTGCTGCAGGAAACAATACATTGTTTAATATTAACCGATAGCCTGGTGATGAGGGATGCAATTCTAATTCTGTTTTTGGATCCCCTACTCTATGCTGATAGTCTTCCGGGTCATGACCGCCATAAAAGGTAAAAAAGCCTTTTCCTTTTATCCCATGGATATAACGTGCTTCTCCATTAACTTTATTTTCTCCTAAAACCAAAACTGTAGGCTTTACCTCGTTTCTAGAAAAAGATGTGGTTTGCCCCATAAAACCTTTTACTAAAGCCGTATGATTTTGGCATAACATGGTGGGCACGGGATCCCATTTTGCAGAAAAATCCATCAAAGAAAAATAATCATTCTCTTTGGGTATTCTTCTTTTATTTGTCATATCTATTGAAGAAAACTCATAGCGCAATGGGTTTCGTTCTAGGGTGAAATTTGAAAAGGCAAAGGTTTTTTGAAAATTTAATTTAGACTGATAACTGGCATCCGATGCATCTCCATCAAACATTGGTTCACAAATATCTACGCCGTCCGATGCGGCAAGCGCAATATCAAAACTATCTGTAGCAGAACACATAGCAAACATAAACCCACCACCAATAACGTAATTTCTAATTTTAAGCGCTACTGCTCTTTTTTCTTCTGATACTTTACTATATCCTAATTTAGCTGCTAAAGCTTCTGCATTTTTCTTTCCTTCTATATACCAAGGGGTTGCTTTATAAGCACCATAGAATTTACCGTATTGCCCTGTAAAATCTTCATGATGTAAGTGCAGCCAATCGTATAAAACCAATTTATCTTCTAGCACTTCCTCATCATAAATGGTTTCATAAGGAATTTCGGCATAGGATAGGACCATGGTTACAGCATCATCCCAAGGCTGATTGCCTTTTGGGGAATAAACTGCTATTTTAGGGGCTTTTTCTAAAATTACGGCTTCTTGGTTTTTAGAAGGGCTACTTATTTGGTCTAAAACAGCATTTGCTTGACTATCTGAAAGCACTTCAAAAGAAACACCTCTTATTTGGCACTCTTTACGGATGGCATCACCATCGGGCAGTAAAAAAGAACCGCCTCTATAATTCAGCAGCCACTGCACTTTTTGCTGTTTGGCTAACACCCAATACGTTATACCATATGCTTTTAGATGATCTTGCTGGCTCTCTGCATCCATGGGTATTAGTATCGATGAAGCAAAAAGAGATGTCGAAAAAAGAAAGAAAAGAAATGAAAAAAGTGTGTTACGCATAAACTTAAAGTCAATCCCTAGGTTTTGATAAGGCTAGGGCATTAGATATACTATCTAAATTTACAACTAAATCTTAAAATATACTTTACGCTTATGTTTATTTAGCACTTTTTTAGTGTTTAAAAGGGTACATCATCATCGTCTGGTGTATTCATAGAACTTCCAAAAGCTTCATTTGCATTTGGAAGATTTTTAGTGATAAATGGGTTATCTTCTCCATCATTCATTTTAGATTGGAACTCAAATGGAGAATCAAAATCATCAAGGTTATCGAACTTTCCTAAATGCCCAACGAATTTTAATCTTATGTTCTCTAAGCCACCATTTCTATGCTTAGCTACAATAAACTCCCCTTGTCCTGCAGTTGGTGAACGTTCATCATCATCCCATTCATCTATTTTGTAATATTCTGGTCTGTATATAAATGATACAATATCGGCATCTTGTTCTATAGCTCCAGATTCACGTAAATCTGATAGGATGGGTCTTTTTGTACCGCCACGTGTTTCTACAGCACGTGATAGCTGCGAAAGTGCTATTACAGGCACATTTAATTCTTTTGCTAATGCTTTAAGATTCCTAGAAATTGTTGATATTTCTTGCTCTCTATTCCCACCGCCTTTTTGGCTACCTCCAGCAGTCATTAACTGCAAGTAATCAATCATAATCATTTTTATACCATGTTGTGAAGCTAATCTCCTTGCTTTTGCTCTCAGGTCAAAAATGGATAAAGAAGGGGTATCATCTATAAATAGAGGGGCGCTTTCTAATGATTTTACTTTTACATTTAATTGCTCCCACTCATGTTTTTCTAGTTTCCCTGTTCTTAATTTTTCTGAAGACAAACCTGTTTCTGAAGAAATTAAACGGGTTATAAGTTGTACAGAAGACATTTCTAATGAAAAGAAGGCTACCGGTGTATTAGATTGTACTGCCATATTACGCGCCATTGATAGGGTAAGTGCTGTTTTTCCCATACCTGGACGTGCCGCAATAATTATTAAATCACTGGGTTGCCAACCAGACGTTAATTCATCTAATTTTGTAAAACCAGACGAAACGCCACTTAAACCTTCTTTACCAGCAATTTCTTCAATTCTTTTTTTAGCTTGTATCACTAAGTTTTGAGCGGTTTCTGCGGAACGTTTTAAATTTCCTTGAGTTACGTCATATAACTTAGATTCCGCAGCATCTAATAAATCAAAAACATCAGTTCCATCATCATAAGCTTCTGTAATAATTTCGTTTGAAATTTTGATTAAACTACGCTGAATAAATTTTTGTAAAATAATACGCGCATGGAACTCAATATGTGCGGAAGAAGCTACCTTTTGGGTTAGTTTTATAAGGTAAAAATCACCTCCACAAGCTTCTAGGTTTCCATCTTTCTTTAATTGAGAAGAAACGGTTAATAAATCTACTGGTTCAGAAGTTTCAAATAATTTGAAAATTGCTTCGTAAATTAATCTGTGTGAATCTTTGTAAAAAACATCTGGATGTAGGATGTCTATTACTTCATCTACACCTTTTTTATCTATCATCATTGCACCTAGTACAACCTCCTCTAAATCAGTAGCTTGAGGAGGTATTTTTCCTCGCTCTAAATTAATGATTGTGGTCTTATCTATTTTTCTTCCAAGAGTTGGACTCGGTTTCTCCATGTTTGCGAATGTATGCAATTAAGCTTTAGATAACATCAAGATTATGATTTTGACTATCCACAGGTAATCAACAATTACACTGTTGATAAGTTACAAATTTATGTTGATAACAAAAAAAAATCTGAAATGTTTAAGTTTTCAGATTTTATAAATGTATTGAAGCTAGGTGTTACCCATTATAGACTCCCATATTTGCATATTTATTCATTCGCTGTTTAACCAATTCTTTTGGTGATAACTTTTTTAGCTCTTCAAAATGCAACATAATTTTATTTTTTACTGTAGTAAATGTCTTATCCCTATCGGTATGCGCGCCACCTGCTGGCTCTCTAATAATTTCATCAATTAACTTCAGTTTTTTCATATCTGAAGCGGTTAATTTTAAAGCTTCTGCTGCAATTTCTTTATATTCCCAACTTCTCCATAAAATAGAGGAACAAGATTCTGGAGATATTACAGAATACCATGTATTCTCTAACATTAATACTTTATCTCCTACACCAATACCTAATGCACCACCTGAAGCACCTTCTCCTATAATCATTACAATTATGGGCACTTTTAAACGCGTCATTTCTAAAATATTACGGGCAATTGCCTCTCCTTGCCCACGTTCTTCTGCTTCAATACCTGGGTAAGCACCTGGGGTGTCTACCAAACATATTACTGGAACATTAAATTTTTCTGCAGATTTCATTAAACGCAAGGCCTTTCTATAGCCCTCAGGATTTGCCATACCAAAATTACGGTATTGACGTGTTTTTGTATTGTAGCCTTTTTGCTGCCCAATAAACATAAAGCTCTGGTCTTTTATTTTTCCTAAACCACCAATCATAGCTTTATCATCCTTTACATTTCTATCGCCATGCAATTCTAAAAACGTATCGCCACAAATAGCATTAATATAGTCTAAGGTATATGGTCTATTTGGATGTCTAGATAATTGTACTCTTTGCCAAGCTGTAAGGTTTTTGTAGATATCTTTACGTGTGTCCGCTAATTTCTTTTCAATTTGCTTACAGGTTTCAGTAACATCAACATCACTTTCTTCGCCAATAATCATACATTTATCTAATTGCTCTTCTAGTTCTTTAATGGGAAGTTCAAAATCTAAATATTCCATGCGTATTGTTCTTTTATTTAAATCAACAGACAAATATAAAATATAAAATAGCTTCGTCTAATTCCTAATCCTTTTTTTTAAGGAATTTCATGTTTTTTAATATTCCATTTAAAACCACTACTCCTAAAATAATGGCTACTCCATAATAGAAATTAGAAGACATTTTTTCGGTCTTAGGAAATAAGAGTAATGCTAAAATAATACCATAAATAGGCTCTAAATTATACGTTAGGACCACTGTATATGGTGTAATTTGTTTCATTACATAGGTAGACGCTATAAAAGCATAAGCTGTACATATTGAGGCTAAAATAAATAAGTATACTAGATCTAGTGCTTTTAATTGAAAGAATTCTATAGTAAAACCATCATTATAAAAGCAAAGAAAAAGGGTTATAAATAAAACGCCACTGATAAATTCATAAAATGATATTTTGGTAGCGGAATGTTTTTCTAAGAATTTTCCGTTTAATACTGCAAATAAGGAAGATAAAAAAGCGGATAAAACCCCTAAAATCATTCCTTTTACATAGCGTATTTCACTTTCTAAAATAATATAGATCCCAAAAACTACGATTACTCCAAAAACAATTTCGTACCAAATTAACTTTCGTTTAAATATAATAGGTTCTATAAATGAGGCAAAAAAAGCTCCAGTAGAAAACATTGCTAAGGCTATTGATGCATTAGAAGCATCTATTGCTCCAAAAAAAGTAATCCAATGCAATGCTATAACTATTCCTGCTAACGCTAATTTTAAAAATGATTTTCTTGAAATACGAATATCAACCTTCTTTATTTTAATGTATACATACATTAAAATAGCAGCTATTAACATTCTGTACCATACTAAAGAGACAGCCTCTATGCTAATTAATTTGCCTAATATAGCTGTAAAACCTGCAATAAAAACTAAAAAATGTAAGTGTAGGTAGTTTTTTAACTTCGTATTCATAACTAAAACACGCTATTATACTTATCGTTTTGCCCTGTTAAGGAGATACACACCAAATACGCCAAAAACTACATTTGGTATGGTTACCGCTAAAAGTGGTGAAAACCCAGATTGTTCTGCTAGGGTGCCAAAAACTTTATCGAAAAATATGTAGATAAATGCTACCATAATACCAAAAGCTAAATTTACACCTATACCTCCTCTACGTTTTTGAGAAGATACCGCCACTGCTATTAAAGTTAAAATAATGGCAGTAATTGGTAATGACCAACGCCGGTATTTTACTAAAACATAAGAATTAATATTTGTGGCACCTTTACGCCTTTGATTGGTTATAAATTCATCTAACTCAAAAAGGTTTTTAGTCTCCGCGATATAGGATACTGGAGCAAGATCATTTATATTAAATTGAAAAATAGTATCTAAATTTCTTTTTGTTTCTATGGTTTCTGTATTATCTGAATGTAACGTCCTTTTTAAATAATTCGTTAATTTATATGTACTGTCTTTAGCAGACCATCTGATGTTTGATGCAGATATTTTATATTCTAGTTTATTATCTTCATTAAAATGCTCAAATGTAAAATTATGCCCCAATTGACGTGCAGCTTCATAACTACTGACATACATAAAGTCATTTTCATTAAGTTGATTAAAGATATTTTTATCTATCCTATCCTTCTTATTCTTTTTTAAATACTTGTATTTAAATTCATTAAAACCTTTACTTGCAGCTGGTACAATAAACATACCCATTAAAAGCATTAACAATGCTATTATAGTTGCTCCAATAAAATAGGGTCTTAAAAACCTAAGATAAGAAACACCTGAACTTAATATCGCTACAATTTCTGTATTACTTGCCAGTTTAGAGGTAAAAAAGATTACGGATAAAAAAAGAAAAATTGGAAATAATAAACTTCCGATATAAATAGAAAAGTTTCCTAAATAAATTAATATTTCATTTAAAGGTGCATCATTGTCTTGCATTTTACCTAGTTGTTCCGCCAAATGAATCATAATACCAATTGGAACAAATAATGCAATCATGACCGAAAAAGTCACTAAATATCGCTTTAATATATATTTATCTAAAATAGTCAAGGCTATAATCTTTTATCCATTTGTTTTACCATTATATTTTTCCATTCGTAGAAATCTCCTGCTAAAATATGTTTTCTAGCTTCTCTAGTGAGCCATAAATAAAAGCCTAAATTATGTATGGTTGCTATTTGTTTTCCTAAATATTCATTTGCAGCAAATAAATGCCTTAAATATGCTTTTGAGTATTCTCTATCTACAAAAGTAGTTCCCATTTCATCTAAAGGAGAAAAATCATCTTCCCATTTTTTATTCTTTATATTGATGGTTCCATGCGCAGTAAATAACATTCCATTTCTAGCATTACGGGTAGGCATAACACAATCAAACATATCAATACCTAATGCAATATTTTCTAATATATTAATAGGTGTTCCTACGCCCATTAAATACCTTGGTTTATCTTCTGGTAAGATATTACAAACTACCTCTGTCATCGCGTACATTTCGTCCGCTGGTTCTCCTACAGAAAGTCCGCCTATTGCATTCCCTTCGGCACCTACTCCTGCTATATATTCCGCAGATTGCTTTCTTAAATCTTTATAGGTAGAGCCTTGTACAATAGGAAAAAAAGTTTGTGCATAATCGTACTTTAGTGGCGTTTTTTCTAAGTGTTTTATACAACGTTCTAACCATCTATGTGTCATATGCATAGAGCGTTGTGCATATTTATAATCACAAGGGTAGGGCGTACATTCATCAAAAGCCATAATAATATCCGCTCCTATAACTCTCTGTATTTCCATTACATTTTCTGGAGTAAAAAAATGATAGGATCCATCTATATGAGATTTAAACTTCACCCCTTCTTCTTTAATTTTTCTTCTACCAGACAAGGAATATACCTGATATCCTCCACTATCTGTAAGAATATTACGATCCCATCCCATAAACTTATGAAGTCCTCCTGCTTTTTCTATAATAGCTGTTTTTGGTCTTAAGTATAAATGATAGGTGTTTCCTAATATAATGTCGGGGTTAATTTCTTCTTTTAATTCTTTTTGATGTACGCCTTTAACTGATGCTACAGTACCTACTGGCATAAAAATAGGGGTTTCTATTTTACCATGATCGGTAAGCATTTCTCCTGCTCTTGCTTTGCTTTTTGGATCAGTATGTTTTAATGTAAACTTCAAAATTTTAAAAATATAAATGTGCACAAATATAGTTAACTAGTAAAGGATATTACTTAAGAAAAAAATAAAGTTGACTTAAATAAATCATATTTAAAATACCCGAAAACAATAAAGATTCTATGAAATCGTTTTTCACATATGTAACAAAAGCGAATTGGTATTGTCTTTGATACATATCTACGAACAAAATGAAACTATATGAAAAAAACAATTTTTACCGCAATACTAGCTTTAGTAAGTTGTATTGCATTTGCACAAAATGATTCTGGTTTTGGGATTAAAGCTGGTCTTAACTACAACCAAAATGGTAATTTAAATTTTAGACAAGTACAAACAGCTACTGAAGACCTTATTGCTGGGTCTGAAGGTAAAGTTGGTTTCCATGTTGGTTTTTTTGGAAAATTAGATTTAGGCAAAATTTATTTAAAACCTGAGTTGGTTTACACAAAAACAAATAGTAGTTATAGCCTTAATGGAACGAATACTGATTATGATATCTCTAAAATTGATTTACCTGTTTTATTAGGCTATCAAGTTATTGGTCCTTTGAGTGTCTTTGCTGGACCTTCTTTTCAATATTTACTCAATACAGATTTACAAGATGTAGTATTAAGCGATATTGAAAATGATTTTACATTAGGTATTCATTTAGGTGCTGCTGTAAACCTTGGTAATATTGGTTTAGATGTCCGTTATGAACGAGGTTTTACTTCTAATGAAGCTGCCTTTATCAATAATAATATTACAAATGTAGACAGCGGAAGAATTGATGCTAGACCTTCGCAAATTATATTTGGCTTGTCTCTAAAGCTGTAACATATATTTTCTAGTTCTAAATGAACAACACAAAGGCTCATTCAGAACTAGAAATTATATTTATTGTGTTCGGAATTCAAAAATTTGAGAGGCAGTTCTATTTTCATGACCGTCAATAGTGATTACTTGCCAATAATAAATACTACCTACAGCTAAATTAGAGGCTGCCATTTCTGTAGTGCTCGTATTCCCCAATAAATCTGTTGGAGGTGATGTGGTTGATACATATACATCGTAACCTACAATATCATTATCAGCATCTGCACCTTCCCATCTTAAATTGGTTGAAGTATCAACCGAACTTCCCATTACCGGGCTTATTACATCTGCTGGAAAAGGAGCATAACGCTCTTCTCCAGGTCCAGCATTATATAAATTCCAAGTTTCACTAGTAGCCGTCTCGGTTGTTTTGCTCGTTTTAGAAATCACACTCCATGAATAGGGAACTCCTCTTAGCAATCTAATAGTTTCTACTAGTTCTGTTGTATTTATAGATTGTTCTACATTGGTATTCAAATTCGTTAATACTACTGTATAACTCTCCGCACCTTCCGCTGCATTCCATTCAAAAGGCACATCACTTTCTTGATCCGAAAGTATGGTTCCTTCATTACATTCTGCATCCTTTAACGGAAACACTAAGGTAACTGCATTTGGTGCTTCTACTGTAGGGTCTACTCCAGGCATATCAACACCATCTCCCCCTTTACTGCCACAACTAAACAATGTTGCTAATACACTATAAGCTATAATTTTTACTATATTTTTCATTCCTTAATAATTTTTGATTTAAGTGTATAATTTGTTGAACTTAGAGAAACAATATATAAGCCACTTGTATAATTAGAAAAATCTAAGGATACCGCAGTCCCATTTAAATTAATTTTCTCTGAAGTTACTAATTGGCCAGTAACTGTATACACTGTATACGTTAGTTCCTTCGCTACAATGCTCGGAATAGTAATTGTTAGAATGTCTTTTACTGGATTTGGATGAAGTACAGATTCATCTGATATAATAATTTTTTCTTCATGTATTCCTTGACAGTCTTTACCTGTTTTTACCAATAAATTATTTGCTCCATCTTTTAATGCTAAGGTAATTTCTTTTTGATCTGTTACGGTTACAACATCATTTAATTCTATACGATAAAGATCGTTAGCAGCTCCTGCTAATTGTAATGTTACCGATTTTCCTGATAAGTTTACTTTTGAAGTTACTGATAGGTCTTCTGGCTGATCAATAATTATAGTAAAACATTGCTCATAATTAGCATCTGCCGTTGTTGTAATACAAACTGTATACGTTCCAGAAGCCATCTCTTGAAACAAAGCATTTTCAGTACTGGTAAAAGTCTTAGATGCACCCCCTTCAATAGTTGCTGTATAGGTTAAATTTTCTTTTGCAGAAATCTCTATTGTTCCGTTATCACTATTTCTACAGGTTTCTCCTGTTCCTAATAGTGTAAAATTATCTACTGGTAGTGTATACACAGGGCAACCTGTAGCATCCACTGTAGTATTTTCTGGAGTATCCGGGCATACATCATTTTCATCACTTACCCCGTCATTATCGGCATCGTTCTGTGGTAAACGGATGCAGTTTTCTCCTGGTAAACCATAGCATCCTAAACCAGCTGGTCCAAGTTGAGGATCCCAATCGATACCCGCTACCCAATCTGTTCCTAACTCATAGGCTCCAACATCTGGATTATCACCAACAAAACCATCTGTAATTCCAGGTATTTCTAATCCTTGATCTATAGGTGATGTTCCAGACTGTAATCTAAAATCTCCTAAGGCTACATTTGTATATACTGATGCGTTTACCGTTAAGTTATTTCGTTTATCAGATTGTGGTTCAAAATTTGTATCACTGGCTAAATTATTCCAAACTTTTATATTACTAAAAGCGGTACCTTCTTTATGCCAAGCTCCCATAACCCCCCCTTCATTATTATAAAAGGTATTGTTAAAAATATCATTATCTGCGCCGTCCCAATTAATCTGAATTCCTGTCCATTCAGTATTCCACACCACATTATGGTGTATGGAATAGCCAGCACCATTGGTATCTAAATAAATACCGGCTGCTTTTCTTTTGCTTCCACTAGAATAAGTATCATGAAACCAATTGTGATGAACTTCAGTATCTGGTTGTCTCCCAACCGAATAAAATAATGCACAATCATCCGAAATTAAATTACTACGTGAGACATCATTATACGAAAATTCGTTACGGGAGCCATTGTAACCAATAGCATCTCTACCGCCATTAAAGATCGTATTATTATTCACTTTAGAGTCACTAATACCTCTAACTACTAAAGGCGCATCATAAGTACCGTTATAATTAAAATCATGGACATAAGAGTTGGTAATTTCATTAAAATTACCAGACATATTTATACCCCCGGTAGCATTAAAAGCTATTTCACACCTATCTATAGTAACATTATTTGCTCTTACTAAAACACTAGCTAAACCACTATTAAACCCATTAAAAACACCTCTTGAATGACTCCCATAAAAAGAAGACACACCAGATAGTGTAATATTATTGGCATTATTTCTAATTTCTATACTACCTCCAAAAACAGCCAAATTTCGAAGTTCAATATAACTTTTACCGTTAAAATTTACAGCTATTTTTCTTCTTCGCATTTGGATAGCTCCATTTTGAGGAGCATCTCCTCCAGGGATTTGAACATATAATTCTTTAGTAACGGTATCAAACCACCATTCATTTTCATAATCTAAAGCTCCTTTTACGCCTTCTAAATAAAAATCTCCTCTATCATTTGGAGCATGAAAAGTATAAATCCAACTTAATTGAGCGCTTTTAGTAATATCAAAATCTACTCGTCCTGAAGCACTTCCAGTAATAAACTCTTTCCATGCTAACCAGCCAGAACCAGGCTTATCACCATAAAACCATAATGAACCGCCTGTCCAATCTATATTAGGGATCTCATTTGAAGTTAAAAAACCTTTACGATTTGTATTTATAGCATTAGAAGGACTCCCCCCTTGGTTACGCCTAGAATCTTGTGTAAATGGCATACCATCAGTATTATTTGGCCATCTTGCCAAATCCAATGCAGTATCATTATGTAACACAAAATTTTCTTGGCCTAGATCCCAATCTACTGTTGTCTTGTAAATAGCTCCTCCATCAGACACCCATCCACTAAGTGCTTGCATTGCCGTAATAATAACTCTTTCTCCTGGCATGGAAGTAAAAACAATGGGTTGTCCTGCAGCACCTGAATTTGTTGGTGTAAGTGTTTCTTCATAGGTTCCTTGTCCTATATGCACAATATCTCCTGCAACAGCAACTGATGCTGCTTTAGAGATGGTTAAATATGGACTACTTAAAGTACCATCATTGGTATCGTTTCCTCTTTTAGAAACATAAATATTTCTAGCTGTTGCTGAAATAGAAACCAGCAATACTAGAAAAAAAGTAATTTTTTTCATGGTTTAGTTTATTTGTCATAAAGTTCTTTAATGATTTTTACTTATACCATGAAGTATGATTTTATATGAAGAACATATGTGTTAAGTTGCTATTTGCGATAAAAACTCCTCTTCTGATATAATAGCAACCCCAAGGTTCTCTGCTTTTACACGTTTACTAGGCCCCATTTTATCTCCTGCAATTAAAAATGTTGTTTTAGAAGAAACAGATGAGCCTACTTTACCTCCATTATCTTCTATTATTTTCTTTAATTCAGTTCTAGATACTTTTATAAAAACTCCAGAAACAACATAAGTCTGTCCTTTTAGTTTTTCGGTTTGATTTTCTAATTTATCTGCTGAAATTTCAAATTGAACTCCATAACTTTTTAATCTTTCTATAATTTCTAGATTGGCTTCATTGCTAAAAAAATCTACCACACTATTCGCAATACGGTCACCAATCTCATCTACCAAAACAAGTTCTTCTGCGCTTGCGTTTATGAGCGCATCTATATTTTTATATGCTTTAGCGAGTTTTTTAGCCACGGTTTCGCCTACAAAACGAATACCCAATGCAAATAGTACCCGTTCATAAGGAATTTTAGTAGAGTTTAAAACGCCATTGACTAAGTTTTCAGCAGATTTTTCTGCCATACGCTCTAAAGGCATTACCTGTTCTTTTGTTAAAACATATAAATCTGCATAATTAGCAATAAGGTTTTCTTTAAATAACAATTCGATGGTTTCACTTCCCATACCTTCAATATCCATTGCTTTTCTGGAAATATAATGCTGAATTCTACCTGTAATTTGTGGTGGACAGCCATAGTAATTTGTACAATAGTGCTTTGCATCTCCTTCTGTACGTACTAAAGTAGATTCGCATTCTGGGCATTTTTCTATATAATGGGTTGCTTTAGATTGTTCTGGCCGCTTTGTAGTATCTACACGGATTATTTTAGGAATAATTTCTCCTCCTTTTTCTACAAAAACGGTATCTCCTTCTCTAATATCTAATTTTGCTATTTGATCTGCATTGTGCAAAGAGGCTCTTTTTACAGTTGTTCCTGCCAATAATACAGGTTCTAAATTTGCTACAGGAGTAATTGCACCTGTACGCCCTACCTGATATGTAATTTCATTTAAAACTGTAGATACTTGCTCGGCTTTAAATTTGTATGCCATAGCCCATCTTGGCGATTTAGAAGTATAACCAAGTTCTTCTTGGTGCTGTAAATTATTAACTTTTACTACTACTCCATCTGTTTCATAAGGCAATTGATGACGCTCTGTATCCCATTTTTCTACAAAAGCCATTACATCTTCTGTTGTTTTACAAAGTTTAGCAATAGTAGGTACTTTAAAACCCCAATCTCTTGCTTTTTCTAACATTTCCCATTGTGTTGTTATTCCAATATTATTACCCACAATTCCATATAATAAGCATTCTAACGGACGCATAGCAACTGCAGCACTATCTTGCAACTTTAAGCTTCCTGAAGCAGTATTTCTTGGATTCATATAAGGTTCTTCGCCATTTGCAATTCGTTCTGCATTCATTTGATCAAAACCATCAAAAGGCAATATAATTTCTCCTCTTATATCAAATTTTGGAGGATAATTACCCTTTAATTGAAGTGGAATCGATTTTATGGTTTTTATATTGGTAGTTACATTATCACCTTGAAAACCATCTCCCCTAGTAAGTGCTTGGGTTAATTTTCCATTTTCATAGGTAAGACTTATAGAAGCTCCATCATATTTTAATTCGCATGTATATTCTACTGGTACATCTCCTAAATTTTTCTGTATGCGCTTTTCCCAATCTTCTAGATCTTCTTTTGAATAGGAATTATCTAAAGAGTACATTCTTTGATCATGAGCTACTGTTTCGAAATTTTTAGTGACCATACCGCCAACTCTTAAAGTAGGCGAAGTAGCATCATAATATTCCGGATATTTTTCTTCTAAAACCTGTAATTCTTTAAGTTTTATATCAAAATCATAATCTGAAATTGTTGGTTTGTCTAAAACATAATAATTGTAATTATGCTCTCGGAGTTCTTTACGAAGGTTTTCTATTTTTTCTTGAATATCCATTAGATTTTATCCTTTTAATCTTTTATAATTTTTTGAATGGTTTATAATTTTCCATTTTTTGAAGTAAACCGTCGATTGTTTCGTCAACTAAAAGCAAATCATAACCTTCTTGTTTTAAGAAACCTTGTGCTACCATTTTGCGCAACATTTTGAGTAAGTCATCATAAAAGCCATCAACATTTAAAATTCCGATTGGCTTTTGATGTAATCCTAATTGTGCCCAAGTAATCATTTCAAATAGTTCTTCTAAAGTACCATAACCACCAGGAAGTGTAATAACACCCTCTGACAATTCATGCATTTTAAGCTTACGTTCTTGCATGTTTTCGGTTATAATTAACTCAGTAAGCCCTGCATGATACACTTCTTTTTCTTTGAGAAATTTTGGTATTACACCAATAACATACCCCTTGGCATCCAAGCAACCTTGTGCCACTTTACCCATAACACCAATTTTTGCTCCTCCATACACTAGCTTAATGTTCTGCTTTGCCATAGTTTCACCAAGCTTATAGCCAGATTTACCATATTCTGGATGCACGCCATCACTACTGCCACAAAAAACTACAATACTTTTTATCATATTTTACTATAAATCATACGGTCATTACCAAACATATCTTTTCTTAATTCAACCTTAGAAAAATGATTACTTTCTATAAGACGTACTGTTTCTTTAGCTAAATATTGATTGATCTCAAAAAACAACTCGCCTTCTTTAGCTAGGTTTTTTACAGCAAATTCTGTGATTTTTTTATAAAATACAAGAGGATTATCATCTGAAACAAAAAGTGCTTCGTCTGGTTCATAATCCAATACATTGGCAGTCATTTCTTTTTTTTCTAATTCCCGTACATATGGGGGATTTGAAACTATAATATCAAAAGAAACTTCCAAACTTTTTGTACTTAAAATATCAGCAGCTATAAAGTCTATTTCCACTTCATTTTTAAACGCATTTTGTTTTGCTACTTGCAACGCTTTATCAGACACATCTAATGCATATACTTTAGCATTAGGAATATTTTTTACTAAACACACCGCAATACAACCACTACCTGTACCTATATCTAAGATTTTTAGTGCTTTACCGTATCTTAACTGAGATTTTTTTATAATCCACCGCACCAATTCTTCTGTCTCTGGCCTGGGTATCAATACATTTTTATTCACTACAAAATCCATATCCATAAAATGGGCTTGCCCAATGCTGTATTGTATTGGTTTTTGTAGTTTTAAATCTGCCAAAGCTTCAAATAAAGGTTGCTCATTTTCTTTGCTTATAATTAAGTCTGGCGCTATTGCTAATATAAAGCGTTCTAAATTTAAATAGTGTTCTATAAGCATGTAAAAAAAGCTAGACACTTCTTCTTTGGTATAAATTTGGTCTAATTCTTTATGAAAGATATTTTTTATTTCTTTTAATAGCATATTTTAGAAAATGACTCCAGTGCAGTTCTATTTATATTAAACGCTTAAGCATCCATACTGGACATGAATAATGACCTGTATTTCCCATCGGTTTGTCTAGGTATTCAAATCCAGATTTTACATATAATTTTTGTGCAGCTTTCATAAAAGGCATTGTTTCTATATATACTTTTTCAAAACCATATTCTTTTGCTTTATCTAAACACATTTGCATCATTTTAGCCCCAATACCTTTACCTCTTATTTCGTCTAAAAAGTACATTTTTTGAAGCTCGCAAACATTACCTTTATAATTCTCTAATTGTGCAACCCCAGCGCACCCTACTATTTCTTTATTTTTTTCAACTACAAAATAAGTAGCTTTAGGCACATTATAATTTTCAAACATACTGTCTAAGGCAGTATCTTCATAGGCTGTACCAACTTTTGGCACACCTAAATCTACCAAAACTTTACGGATCACTTGTGCCACAGCGCTATTATCTTTTTTTTTGATTTCTCTTATAATGATACTTTCCATAAATTCTTAAAAATAAGTCAGTTTTAATATCTTATTTTTGTGCTGTGAAGATACATGAAATGTATATAATCCTAAAATTTTATGCCAATTAGAGCATTGAAAAATGAGTCTTAAATCTGATATAGTAGCAGTTACAAAAAATACAGATGAAAAGTATATCAAAAGAGCTATTAAAATCGCAAAAAATGGCTTAGGATATACTGCTCCTAACCCAACGGTTGGTGCTATTATTGTGTGTAATCATAAAATTATTGGCGAAGGCTTCACTAGCCCTTTTGGCGGACATCATGCAGAAGTAAATGCCATAGAAAGTGTGCAAAACAAATCATTACTCGTTAAATCTACTTTATATGTTACACTAGAGCCCTGTTCACATTATGGAAAAACTCCTCCTTGCGCCGATTTAATTCTAAAATATGGAATCCCTAAAGTAGTAATTGGGATTCTGGATCCAAATAAAAAAGTTTCAGGAAAGGGCTATAAAAAACTTAAAGAGGCTGGTGTTACTGTTACACTTGGTGTTTTAGAAAAAGAATGCCGAACACACCATAAAAGATTTTTAAGTTTTCAAGAAAAGGAAAGACCTTATATTATATTAAAATGGGCAGAAACAAAAGATGGTTTTATAGCGCCTGACCCAAAAGAAAGAAAGAAAAATCCGAGTCCATTTTGGATTAGCAATACCGTTTCTAGACAGCTTGTTCATAAATGGAGAGGCGAAGAGCAAGCCATATTAGTAGGTACAAATACAGCTATAGCAGACAATCCTAAATTAAATACAAGGAACTGGAAAGGCAAAAGCCCTACACGAATATTGCTCGATAGAACTTTAAAAGTTACTCCTAATCATCATATCTTAGATGATGCTGCACCTACAATTATAATTACTGAAACCGCCAATACTAATCAGTATATAGAAGGTATTCTTTATGAAGTGATTGATTTTTCTCAGCATATTGCAGCGCAAATCTGTACCGTACTACACAAACATCAAATTACAAGCCTTATCATTGAAGGGGGTACGCAAACACTTCAAACTTTTATAGACGCCCATTTATGGGATGAGGCCAGAATTTTTAAAGGGAATACCTTTTTTAAAAAAGGTATTAAAGCCCCACAGATTTCCAAAGGCCCTAAAACAACTCAAAAAATAAAAACGGATACTTTAACTTACATATACAATGATTAAAAATCTCATTTTTGATTTTGGAGATATTTTCATCAATCTAGATAAAAAAGCTCCATACCGAGAAATGGAAAAATTAGGGCTTGTTATTTTAACAGCCGAATTTGAACAACTCTGTAAAGATTATGAAATGGGAGGCATTACTTCTGAAACATTTATGAATACACTTCATTTAATGTTTCCTAAAACTTCTATTACAAAAATTAAAAATGCATGGAACAGTATTATTCTAGATTTCCCTGAATATCGATTAGACTTTATAGAACAGCTAGCCGCTGAAAAAGAATATCGCCTGTTTTTATTAAGCAATACTAATGAATTTCATATCGAAAAAGTAATCAAAAATATGGGTATAGATCGTTTTAATAGATTTAAAAATTGTTTTGAACAATTTTACTTATCGCATGAGATAAAGCTTAGAAAACCAAATACCAATAGCTATGAATTTGTATTAGAACAAAATAGTTTAAAAGCTGGAGAATGTTTTTTTATTGATGATACCCAAGAAAATACAGATGCTGCCACTTCAACAGGAATTAAATGTTGGAATTTACAAGTTGGTTCAGAAGACATCATCAATTTAAAAAATTATATCTAGCATGTTATATTTAGCACTTAGCGTTCTTTTTTCTAGTTTAATTTTTGTGGTTTTTAAACTCTTTGCTAAGTATCAGATACAAACATTTTATGCCATTATCACTAATTATGTTGTTGCATGTTCAGTAGGTTTATTTTTTTCTGAATCTACAATAAGCATTACCAGTATTATTCATAAAAAATGGTTTATAGGCACTTTATTCATTGCAATACTTTTTATTTCGGTCTTTAATTTAATGGCTTCCGCTGCGCAAAAAGTTGGTGTTTCAGCAGCTTCAGTTGCCACCAAAATGTCATTTGTAATGCCAGTCCTTTATGGCGTTATTGCATACAAAGACAATTTAAATTATGTAAAAATTATTGGCATTTTATTAGCCATCGCTGCAGTTTATTTTGCTGCAGGAAAAGATAAGCGTACTAATAATGCCACTCAAGGAAAATCAACTTTTTTACTACCCATAGCCGTTTTTATAGGCTCTGGTCTTGTAGATGTTTCTTTAAAATATGTGCAATTAAAATATGTACCCAAAACGGATACCTCTTTATTTTCTGCCACAATATTTGGTGTAGCAGCATGTATTGGTTTTATTATTATTATCGCTAAAAGCTTTAAAAAACCTTTTAAAATAAATATTAAAAATGTTACAGGAGGTATTGTTTTAGGGGTGCCTAATTTTTTTTCTATTTACTATTTATTAAAAGCTTTGGAAAACCAATACTTAAATAGTTCGCAAATTTTTACCATCAATAATGTCGCTATTGTATTATTCTCAACTTTATTAGGGGTTTTATTATTTAAAGAAAAACTATCTTTAAAGAATTGGAGTGGTATTGCCCTTGCAATAATCAGTATCTTATTAGTCTCAAGTTTTAATGGATAATATAAAAGACACTTACAAAACCATATTAAAACCTTCTGATGAAGTTTTATTTAAAGAAAAGAAGAGTAAATTCTTTGGATATGCATTTCCTATCACCTCAGAAAATGAAGTAAAACCAATTATTGAAGCGTTAAAGAAAAAACATTACACCGCTAACCATGTTTGTTATGCATGGCAATTAGGCTCAGAAACTATTCGTTACAGAGCTAATGATGATGGTGAACCTAATAATTCTGCTGGGGCACCAATTTATGGGCAGATACAATCTTTTGAAGTTACTAACATCCTTATAGCAGTCGCAAGGATATTTGGGGGTACTAAACTTGGTGTTGGCGGATTAATATCTTCATACAAAACAACTGCTCAAATGGCTTTAGATGCCGCTACGATACTAGAAAAAACAATAGAGAAAGAATATAAAATTTCTTTTAGCTATGCAGAAATGGATAAGGTAATGCGAATTATAAAGCAGCAACACATTAGCATAGTACAACAAACTTTAGAAATGGATTGTACTTTTCGTATCGCTGTACGAAAAAATAATACCGATGCTGTTTACAAACTATTTGAGAATTTTTACGGCGTAACGATTCAAGAAATTGAAAATTGAATTGAACAGACTACAAATTCATTAAGTAACCTTGTCTAAAATGTATTTTGGGCATCTTATTGGTTTTTTTCGTTTTGCATCCATAAAAGCCAAAATTGTATTTGCTTCAATCAAAAGTTCATTATTTTGGTTGTACACCAAATAGTCAAATTCTATCTTAACTGTAGGAGTTTTTTTAAGTTTAGTTTCTACCGTTAAAACATCATCATAAAAAGCAGATTTTTTGTAATTTATACTTAAAGAAACCACTGGCAACATTACACTATTTTTTTCCATCTCTTTGTAAGAAATACCAAATTTACGCAACCACTCTATTCTACCCATCTCTAGGTATTGTGGGTAATTGCCATGGTACACCACTCCCATTTGATCAGTTTCTCCATACCTAACTCTAAAAGAAATTTTGTTAAAACTCATATTTTTCAATATAAAAACAATATATTTAGAAGGTTATAATTATTACGCCTTTAACATGGTGAAAAAAAACCGAAAAATCAATACCAAATGATTTTTTTTTTAGTTTTTTTGTTCACATATTTGCCGTCACAATATTATTACCAAATTTTAGCCTATTTGTAATAATATTTTAAAAAACAAACCCTAAAAACAAATAAGATAACA